>OZ241892.1:1515000-3557016 GCA_965203485.1 Longimicrobiales bacterium | reverse complement strand
GAATTTGTTCCGTTCATCGCAGCGCAGTTGCTGCTGGCGTTCGCGCTGGAAGCGCTCTTCGCTCTGACGCGCCGGGGCCGCTACGCGCTGGGCTTTGGGCCGGTTCCGGTCGTCTTGAGCCTCAACTTGTTCCTGTGGTTTCACTTTCAGTGGTTCTTCTTCCAGATGGCGATGGTGCTGCTGGTTTACGTCGGCAAGGAGTTCATTCGCCGGAACGTCGCCGGGATATCGCGGCACATCTTCAATCCGTCGGCGTTCGCCCTGGCCATCGCGGCGGTCGCGCTGATCGTCACTGGCCAGACAGGCATCACTCAGGGCGAGGAGATCGCCCGGAGCCAGTTCGTTCCGCCGCACATCTTCTTGGTGATCTTCCTGGTTGCGTTGCCGGGCCAACTGCTGTTCGGCGTCGCCGCGATGACGATGCCCGCGGTGCTCGTCATCTTCGGGTACGGAGCCGCGTACTTCGCAGTGACCGGCGAGTATTTCTTCTACGACGCGTACGTGCCCATCGCCGTCTTCCTGGGGCTCCACCTTCTCTTCACCGACCCGGCCACTTCGCCTCGCTCCCACGCTGGGCGCGTGTTGTTCGGCGTCCTCTACGGCTCGGGAGTGATCGTCAGCGTGTATCTGCTGGAGGCGATCGGCGCACCCGTATTCTTCGACAAGATTCTGCCGGTGCCGCTGCTCAACCTGGCGTCGGGCCGCCTGGACCGAGTCGGTGGCGCGCTGGCCGAGAAGCTGGGCGCCGCGTGGGCGGGAATGCAGGCGATGCCCTCGTTGCGCACGCGGCTTGGGCTGACGGGCGCGTGGGCCGCCGTCTTCGCCGCGATGAGCTTGGGCGCCGTCGTGGGCGATCACCATCCCGGACAGTACTATCCGTTCTGGCGAGACGCCTGCGACCGGGGCAGCGCGCGCGCGTGCAACTACACGGGGGTCCTGCAACAGAGCTTTTGCGACCAGGGTTCCGGCTGGGGCTGCAACGAGTTCGGCGCGTTCCTGGCCGACGCCGACGCCAACTACCGGGGCGCCGCCGAGGAGTTCGGACGCGCCTGCGGCCTGGGCTTCGCGCTCGGTTGCGACAACTTGGCGGCGCTGGGCCGGATGAGCACGGGGCCCTTCGCTCGAGGCAGTCCTGAGCTGCGCGAACTCCCGATCGTCCTGCGAGGCACGAAGGGACCAGTGGCGGAACGCGATCCGGCCGCCCTCTTCGCCCTGGCCTGCGAGCGCGGCTGGCGGGCCTGGCCGTGCCCATGAACGGGGCCTCGCCCAAGGTGCGCGCGCCCGCATCCGGCGGCGGCTCGCAAGTCGTCGCCGTCGTCGACGTAGAGACGACCGGATTCGGCAAGAACGACAAGATCGTCGAAATCGCAATCGTCGCCATGGACCCGGCGTCTTGGGAGACGGTGGACGAGTACGACACGCTCCTGAACCCAGAAAGGGACGTGGGCGCCACGGGCGTGCACGGGATCAACGCTTCGATGGTAGAAGTGGCCCCGGTCTTCGAGGAGGTGGTCGGCGACGTGGCCCGTCGTCTCAACGGAGCCGTGCTGGTGGCCCACAACTTGCCGTTCGATTCGAGGATGCTGCGCTACGAGTTCAACCGGGCCGACGTGAGGATCGACATGGGAAGCGGGCTGTGCACGCTCCGCGAGACGCGCCAGAGACTCAAGATCGCCTGCGAGAAACGAGACATTCGTTTGTCGTCCGCCCACCGCGCCCTGGCCGACGCCCGCGCGACGGCGGAGCTTGCGAAGTTGCTTTGGCGCGACAGAGGGAGCTTGAGCTCCGATCCAGTCAGCGTCGGGTACGTGGCCCAGGCGCCCAGCCAGCGAACAGTGCGCCGCGGCCTCGTCGACTCCGGCACGAGCCCGATGCACAGAGTCGTGTCGCGCTCTCACTACCCGCACAGCGACGAGCTGGTCTGCGCGTACTTGGACGCGCTCGACTGGGTGCTCGACGACGGCGTCATCGACCACGCCGAGCGCACCGAAATCGAGGCCCTGGCCCGCGACTGGGGCATCTCCGCCGAGGAGCGGATGAAGGCGCACAGGGACTACTTCGACTGCATCGTCGCGGCGGCCAAGCGCGACGGCGTGGTCAGCCCTGCCGAGCACGACGTCATCGCGCGCATCGCCGCCGAGTTGGAGCTGGCGGACGTCGAGATACCGGCGCCCACGCCCACGGCGGGCGATGGGGAGATCAACCAAGGCGACAGAGTGTGCTTCACGGGCGAAGCGTTCGTGCACGGCCGGAACTGGGAGCGGGCCGACCTGGAAGCGATCGCGCGGGCCGCCGGTCTCGTTCCCGTCGCGCGACCCACCAAGAACGGCTACGACGTGCTGGTCGCCGCGGACACGGCAAGCCAGTCCGCCAAGGCGCGCGCGGCCCGTCGCTGGAGCAAGCCGGTCGTGTCGGTCGCCGACTTCCTGGCATGGGCCCAGCCGGAGTAAGCGCCTCTCCGTCCGATTCGGGCAAAGGCGGACACGGCGGACACGGAGGCGGCGAAGCGGTCGCTCGGACCGCGGGCAGGCAGACGACCGGCGCGCAGGTCGTCCTGGAGGGGCTGTACGCTCTCTTGGGGCTTGGCTCCGTCGTCCTGTTCGGCGTCCGCCTGGGGTTCGACCTCGATCAAGAGTTCGACAGCCTTGCGGTCATCGCCGACCGCGTCGTCTGCCTTCTCTTCTTCCTCAAGGCGGCGTGGGACCTCTGGAAGGCGCCGAACCGCTTGCGATGGTGGAAGTGGGGCTGGGCCGACATGGTGGCGTCGGTGCCCGAGATCGAGCCGCTCCGCGCTCTGCGGGCGTTGCGCCCAATCATGATCGTCCGCGTCATGCGCTCCACCACCCGAAGCGTGCGCGGGGCGGTCGCGTTGTTCGGCGTAGATCGAACGCGGGCCCTCGTGGCCATTGTGTTCGCGCTGATCGTCGTGTCGGTCGTGGCCGGCAGCTTTCTCGTCCTCGGGATGGAAAGCGCCAACGCGGACGCGAACATCCGCACTGCCGAAGCGGCGTTTCTTTGGACGGTCTCGACGCTGATCGGCGCGGAGTCGGCGGGCTTCGGCAATCACTACCCGGTAACGGTGGGCGGGCGACTCGTGGCTCTGTGGCTGGTCACGCTGTCGCTCGGCCTGATCGGGTCGCTGGCGGGCCTGATTTCCGCATGGATCGAAGAAGAACCGGGCCGGTAGGTCGGGGCCCCAGCACGCGGACGATTGGCGCCGACGGCCGGGTACAATGGGACGACGCCGGGGCAACCGTACGCTGGAGGCTACGTCCGGGGCTCCGGCTGTCCGCCACGCCGACGCGCGGCGTGGGCGCGCCGAGCGGCGGCTTGCCAGCTAGCCGGGCATCCAGACGGGCGCGATCGGGGCCGCAACCAGCAACGCGGCGACCAAGTCCCCACCCGGGAACCCCGGTCCGTCGTCGTCTCGGGGGCGGGACTTGAGGGCCCGCTTCCGCAACGCGTCCATGTCGAGCGGCTGGTCTGGCGGATCGATCTGGGCGCGTCGCAGGATGTCGACGCCGCGGCGGATCGCTTCGTCGTGGCGCCGACAGTCGTCGCACTCCGCCATGTGCTGCTTCATCGCAACGTGGGCCGCCGTGTCGAGCCGTCCGTCCCGGTAGTCGGAGTGCCGGTCGAGAAAAACACCGCAGTCGATCACCGTCGCGTCTCCTTTGGATGCGCGGTTCGTTGATTGAGTAGCATGGCGGCCTGACCGCTCGGCCGCGCTCCCCCCTGATCTTCCTACACCGCTCGCCGCCCGAAAGTTCCAGGCGCTCTCGACCTAGGGCGGCCGCGGCGCCCCTCCGGCGGTTGGCGGTACGGGGGTGGGCACCTGGAGTCGCGTCGCCTGCACGGAGCCAAGCGGGCCATCGCCGCGACGCAAATGACGTATTCAAGTCTGTATACAGGCAAGAAGGCAAGAGGTTCCAGGACGTCGCGAAAGCCCCCGGCCGCGGGACGAGCTAGCTCAGCGCACCTTGCGGGCGGCTCCGCATCGCAGGTGGCGGCGAACCGCGCCGTGGGTGCCGCGGGCTAGCCGACGTCGGCCGTGGGCAGATTCAATCAGTCGAGCATCGGCGCGACGATCGTCGCGAACTGCTCGCGCGCCCGCTTCAGGCGGCTCTTGACCGTCCCCAGCGGGATGCCCTCGATCTCCGCGATCTGCTCGTAGGTCTTGTCGTGGAGTTCGCGGAGGACGAAGGGGCTGCGGTAGTGCGCGTCCATCTGCCGAATCGCCTTGTGGACCGTTTCCTTCAGCGCACGGCGCCGTTGGAGTTCGTCCGGTCCGTCCGCATCGTCCGCCAGCGAGAGCACGGGATCGTCTCCGTCTTCGCCGGCCGCGACGCTCGCGGCGACCTCGCGTCGCCTCCCATGCCGTCGCAACTCGTTCTTGGCCACGTTGCGGGCAATCGCGTGAAGCCAGGCAGAGAAGCTTCGGCGCTGGTCGAAGCGGTCGAGGTTGCGGAAGACGCGGACGAATGCCTCCTGGACGAGGTCTTCGGCCTCCTCCCGGTCGCCGATCATCCGGTACATGTAGTTGAGGAGGTTCGCGCTGTACCGGCGGTGGAGCTCGGCGAAGGCCGGCTCTTCTCCGCCGAGGAAGCGCCTCACCAAGCCTGCGTCGCCCTCTTCGCGCAACGGCCGAAGCGGGACGACGACCGGCGCGGCGCCTCCGTTCGCGACTTGAAGCACTGCGGTGCTGGGCATGTCTTTCCGTCCTGTTGTGGGAACGCGCCGCCCCGCGCCGGGACGGCGTGCCCGTATGCCCATGCATGAACCGTGCCAGGCCGTTTCGTCAAGAAAACTGGGCGATGTTGGTCCGAAAGCGTCGTCGTGGCGAGACACTTGTCGCAGAAGCGGGACACGCGAGAATGGGCAAGAGAGGCCGGCAGGGCCGCATCAACTGCCGATGCGGCTCTCGGTCGGTCCATGGGGCTGAAGGAAGCCCGCGAAGTGCATGAGCGCCACCAAGGTCTTCGCGTCGGACACGACTCCGGTCCGGGCAAGCTCAAGCGCGCGAGAGAGAGGCAGGCGCTCCACCCGCGCGACCTCGTCGGGGTCTGGGCAGGCGCGTCCGGGACGCAGGCCGGACGCGACGAAGAGGCCGATCCGTTCGTCCGTGAACCCCGGAGTGGTGAGGATCGTCGTGAGGAAGCGGAGGGAGTCGGCGCGCATTCCCGTCTCCTCTTCCAGCTCGCGGCGCGCGCACGCCTCGAAGGTCTCGCCGGGCTCGCGGACGCCCGCCGGGATCTCGTAGAGGAAACCACCGGCGGCGTGCCGGTACTGCCGCAGAAGAACAACGACGGGATCCGGCGCGGAGGCTTCGCCCGCCAGCGGGAGAACGGCTGCCGCGCCCGCATGGCGGATCGTCTCGAGGGTGCACACCGCGCCTCCGGGCAGGCGGACCGTGTCCAGGCTCAGCCGCACGACGCGACCGTCGTGCACGATTTCCGACGCCAGCGTCGTGCCGGCCTCGACCTCGTCGGGCAACGCGGGAGGAGCCTGTGCGCCCGCTTCGCGCCCGTCCGCCCGCGACCGCGACCCCTCACCACCTCGGCCGGGTCCGGACCCGGCGCCGGATGCCGCATGTGGCCTGTGGCTCACCGGCGCCGACTCGGGGCGGTTGGTCCGGGGCGAAGTCGGGGCAGGCAAGTTCACCGCAGTCGGGCGCGTCAAGGGCCCGTTCGGTCGGCGGTCTGCCGCTCGGCCGATTCCTGTTCTACCGCGACCGGCCCCGCGCCCGTCGCCTCCAGCGCGGGGACGACGACCTCCGCGTCGCCGACCACGACCGTGCGCAGGTCGCCGGGGCGCAGGCGCCCACGCGCCGCCTCGGCCACGTCCGCCAGCGCGACCGAGCGGATCCGGCCGCGGTACGTGCGGTAGTAGTCGGTCGGCAGATCGTATACGAAGAGCCGCGCGACGCCCGCGGCCACCTGGCCCAAGCTCTGGAACCGCGTGGGAAAAACCCCGGCCAGATAGCCGACGGCGGATTCGACTTCGTCCGGCTCGGGTCCGGTGGCGGCGATTTCTTCGATCTCGCGGACGATCTCGGCGAGGGCGGCGCCGGTGGACGCGGTCGAGACCGCTGTGGACACGTGGAACGGGCCTGGAGCTCGGCGCGCGGCGAAGCCGGACCGCACTCCGTAGGTGAGGCCGCGGCGCTCGCGCAGGTTCAGGTTGAGTCGCGACGAGAACGACCCGCCCAAGATCAGATTGAGCACTTGCAACGCGGCGTACCCGGGAGCGGACCTGGACACGCCCACGTGTCCGGTGCGAATTTCGGACTGCACCGCGCCCGGGCGATGGAAGACGACGATTCGGCGTCCCCCCGGAGCCGACCCGCCGAAGGGCTCCGCCGCCGGGGCTCGCGCCGAGGGCCAGTCGCCCCAGCAACGCTCGGCGAGGGCCATCGTCTCGTCGACGCCCACGTCGCCCGCCACGACGAGCGCCGCCTGGTCCGGCCCGTAGCAGTCCTCGACGAACGAGCGCCCGCGGGCCGCCCCGGTCCCGGCCAAGCTCGCCTCGGTTCCGTCCCGAGGCCGACCGTAGACGGCGCCGCTGCCGAACACCAAGCGGGCGTGTTCGTCGGCCGCAAGGGCGGCGGGGCTCATCGCGCGTTGCCGAACGGCGGCCAGGCGGCGCGCCTTGACCCGGTCCCACTCGACCTCGGGAAAGGCCGGGGCGCGGACGGCCTCCGCCAGCAAGGCCATGGCGAGCGGGAGCTTCTCGGCCAGGCATGTCGCCGTCGCCGTCGTGGCGTCCCAAGACGTCGCCGCGGCGAACCCGGCCCCGATGCTCTCGAAGCCAAGCGCGAGCTCTGAAGCCGACAACGACGCGGTGCCGCCTTCCAGCGCCTCGGCGCACAACGACGGAAGACCGGCGCTTCTCGCGGGCGCGCTGGCCTCGCCAGCCTTCAGCGCCACCAAGGCCGTGGCGAGCGGAAGGCCGGACCGAGGGAGCACGCGCACCGTCAAGCCGTTGGAGAGCCGGCCCTCCGCCGCGTCCGGAAAGCGAAACGGCCGAACGGAACTCGGCGGCGGCGGAGCCGCGCGATCCCTCATCCGTCCTCCATGGGCACGTACCGCACCACGGCCCGGTTGGACTCGTTCAGGTATGCCGCCGCCCACGCCTCCGCGTCCGCGACGCCGACTTCCCGCACGCGCGCCAGTTCGGACTTTGCCGCCTCCGCCAAGCCGAAGAACGTGGCGTGCATGGAAAGCACGTCTGCCCGCGCGCCCACGTTCTGCAGACCTCGGAGCGTCCGCGTCTCCAACAGCGCCACCGAACGCGCCACTTCCTCTTCCCGCAAGGCGGCGGCCCCCTCCATCTCGCGCGCAGCCGCATCCTCCAGCTGGGCCGCTGTCGTCCCGGGCAGTCCCGTCACGACCACCAGGAACATCGTCGCGCCCGCCACGAGCGGCAGCAGATGGCAGGACGCCGACTTGGCGACGCGAGCCCCCCGGACCAGCCGCTCGTGCAGCCTCGAGCAGCGGCCCCGGCCCAGGCAGGCCGACACAACCCGGCCCGCATGGAACTCCGCGGTCGTGAACGGCGGCACGCGCGACGCCATGTAGACGCGCGGCAGCGGCACCCGAGCGCGCACCTCGTCGCGCACGGTCCGCCCCGTGGCGAATCCGGCGTCCTCGGCGCCCGGCGGCGGCGCCTTCTCCGTCCGGGGCGGGATCGCGTCGAACCAGCGCCGGACGCGGGCGAGCGCGTCGTGCCGGTTGAAGTCGCCGCAAAGAGTCAGCACGGCGTTGTCGGGCGCGTAATGGGTGCGAAAGAACGCGCGCACGTCGTCCAGAGTGGCGGCTTCGATGTCTTCCGCCGAACCGATCACGGTGTGGTGATAAGGATGTTGCGGAGGGAAGAGCAGAGCCTGGAGGCGCTCGTCCCAGTCGCCGTACGGCTGGTTCTCGTAACGTTCGCGGCGTTCGTTGAGGACGACGTTGCGCTGGTTCTCCAGCTTTTCTTCGGTCAGCGCAGGGAGCATCCAGCCCATCCGGTCGGCCTCCAGCCACAGTGCAAGGTCCAGATGGTTGGACGGCAGAGTCTGGAAGTAGTTGGTGCGGTCGAACCAAGTCGTCGCGTTCGCGGAGCCACCTGCCCTCTCGACGTGCTTGAAGTGTCCGTTCTTGGCGACGTGGGCCGATCCCTGAAACATCATGTGCTCGAACAAGTGAGCGAAGCCGGTGCGGCCGGGCGCTTCGTCGCGCGAGCCTACGGCGTACCAGAGGTTGACGGCGACCACGGGCACGCTCGAATCGGGCGCAAGCACAAGTTCCAGGCCGTTGTCCAGCCGTTCCTGCGAAATGCCCGCAAGAGCTTCCACGCGCCTCTTCAATGCAACCATGCTCCTTGGAGAAGGTCGCCTCCCGAGGCGTCGCATGCCCCGACGTGCCAAGGGCCGTTCGCCCGGCGCCCGGGCCTGCCGCCACTCGCGGTGCAGGTGACCCATCGCGCGCCGAAGAGGCGCTCTCAATGGACTTGGCGTGAGAAAGCCGAGCCTGAAAAGTAGCGTAGCGCTGGGCGTCGCAACGGTTGGGTTGCCGAGCGCCGCTACCGGCGGGCGTGGGGCTTCGCCATCTTTGGAGCCTCTGCCGGTGCGCCAATCCGCTTGTGCCCATAGGAGGCAGCAACGTGAAGTTCTCGCCGTTTCGCATGGAGAGGTGGCAGTCCACTTACGAGCACAGGGTCGACTTCAACTTGACCGAGAGCGGCGTGCATCCGCTCACGGCCGCCGAGTTGCTCGCGATGGCCGAGTCGCCACCGGACTTGGCGGCAATTCGGCTGAGCTACGGCCAGTCCAACGGCTCGGACGAGTTGCGCGCGTTGATCGCGTCGCAATACGAGGGTGCGCCGGAGCAGTCGGTCGTGGTGACCACGGGCGGGAGCGAAGCCAACTTCGCCTCGTTCTGGCAACGGGCGGGATCCGGAAGCCCGCTTGCGGCGATGACTCCGAACTACATGCAGGTACCGGGCCTGGAGGCGACCCTCGGCACGGAGGTCCTTCCGTTCGAGTTGCGAGAGGAAGAGGGATGGCGTCCCGACTTGGAGCAGCTTGCCGGGGCGCTGGCCGCCGGAGCCCGGACGATTCTGATCACGAATCCCAACAACCCGACCGGCAAGACGCTGACGCATGGCGAGATGGCGGAAGTCGTGCGCCTCGCGGACCGCCACGGCGCCTGGATTCTCGCCGACGAGGTGTATCGAGGCGCCGAGGTGGGCGCGGACACGACGCCGACGTTCTGGGGCCGCTACGACAAGGTCGTGGTGACCAACTCGCTGTCGAAGGCGTACGGACTTCCGGGCGTTCGCATCGGCTGGGTGGTTGCGCCCGCCGACGTGGCGGACCAGCTCTGGGCACGCACGGACTACACCACGATCGCGCCCGCGTCCCTGTCGGACGCCCTGGCCTGCGTGGCGCTCTCGCCCGAAGTGCGGCCCCGCGTCCTGGAACGGACCCGGGGGATCATCCGCAACAACCTGGGCGTGCTGGCCCAGTGGCTGCACGCCCGGGACGACATCTTCGCCTACACGCCGCCCGACGCGGGCGCGATCTGCATGGTTCGGTATCGCGAGGGGCCGGATTCGCTCGACTTGGCCGAGCGCCTGCGCGTCGAACAGAGCCTGCTGGTGGTTCCGGGCGAGCACTTCGGCGTGGAGTCGTCGATCCGGCTGGGCTTCGGCATCCCCGAGGCCGAACTCGCCAGCGCGCTCGGCCGGCTGGACTCGGCGTTCGCGGCCGTCGCGGCTTGACCGGGACGGACGGGAAGACGCGGGAGACGCCTCCGGCCCACCGGCGGCCAGCCGCTCGAGTCAACCGTCGCCGGTCGCCCCGTCCTGGAACAGCGACGGCTGCTCTTCTCGGACCTCGGCGACGCGCTCGATGCACTCCGGCTGGTCCACGCGGGCGTCGTTCACCGCTCGAGAGACGGGGCGCGCGCTCAACTCCGAGGTCGGCTCCGACGCCAGCGCCGACCGCAACGTGGCCTCGGACGCGGCTTCCGACAGCCAGGCGTCCCAGGCGTCCGGCGGAAGGATGACCGGCACGCGGTCGTGCAACCACTCCAAGCCTGCGGGCGCGACCCGCGTGAGCACCGCCATGCCGCCGCCGCCCGGATCGCCCCTCGCGCTTGCCGCGGCTGCGACGGACGCTCTTCGTGGCTCCGTCGCCCCCCTGCCGCTGGAACGGCCGAAGCTCCATCTCGCCGCGCCGTTGCCCATGTCCGTCCAAATGCCGGCCATCGCGAAAAGACCGCCTCGGGGCCGCACCCAATAAGGTTGCCGAACCGGCCGCCGCGCCGCCCACTCGAAGAACCCGTCGGCGGGCACCAGACACCTCCGTCGAAGAAAGGCGTCGCGGAAGGCGGGGCGTCCGCCCACCGACTCGCTCCGGGCGTTGATCCACGGCCCCCGCCCTCGTGGTGCGCCCGGCCCGGGCGAAAAGCCCCAACGGACGAAGTCCATGCGCCGGCCGCGCGCGTCGGCGGTCACCACAAGCACATCTTGCCCCGGCACCACGTTCCAGCGGGGCCGGTAGCTCCCGGCCATGCGGTGGACATCCACCGAGAACATCTCCACCACGGCTTCGAGTTCCGCAGCCAGCGTGTAGCGGCCACACACGACGGTCAGGCTGCCTTCTCGGTGGCCGCCCGCCCGCGGGCGCCTTGCTCCGACGCTCTTCGACTCCTGCAACACCGCGACCGTCGTCCTGTTTGCTCGAAGGTCACGTCCAGCCGCCTCTGTCATGCAAGAAGCTCAAAGTCCTCTCCGCTCATCGGCTCGTAGTCGTCCCAACGGCCGCGTAGCTCAATCAGGAGTCGCTGGCTAGACGGTGCCGGTACATCGTTTACGCGAACGACCCGAATCAAGTACTTGTTGCTGACATCCACGCAAGACTTGTCCTCGTTCTCGGCCACATCACTTCCCACAATCAGGTCATGGACAAGATACCGCGGAGTCCATCCAAGCAAGGTTCCATCTCTCGAAAGAATCTTCACTGCCTTGCCAGTTATTGGATTGTCGAATTGTATGCGTGCGTCGAGTTTCTCGTCCTGCTTCAGTGCCGAAATCCGGGAATCAGCTCCGGACACGTACCGCCAGCCGCGAAGAAAAAAGCGACACATGAACGCGCCACCGTCATCAGTTTTGATCTTAGGAAACACTTCGTAGGTATCGGTAACTCTACTGCCGCCGTTGACCGACAATACTTCAAAAGGATCTGCGCCTTCTCGAAGATCGTGACTCACTAGATACTCCAATCGATCGGGTCTTCCTCGCGCCATGACTCGGTTTCTGAAAAGTGCAAACAATTCCGTGGATTCGTATTTCCCTCGAAAATCAGGAAATTCCAATAATGGCAAGAAACCGCTCTCAGACTTCGCACGTATCGCCCCGTGAACGTATCGAAACCGATGCATCGGCGTTGATTCAATGTCCAGTCGTCCCACCGGAAACCAGCGTCGGCTAGCAGGGCGCTTGTCCTGCCACGCCAAGAAAAGCGTTCGCTGGCTCACGGCAACAGCGTTGTTAGCTCATCTTGATTGCGTCTCAAGATGGCAAATGCAAACTCTCGAGCCGCGGGCGTCATCCAAGATAGTGGCACCTTGGCAACAATGTGCTCCCAAGAGTCGGCGGACACGGCGGCAACGGCTCCCACGGCAGGCGCAAAGACGTCCATACGCGCTTTCGCTGCTCTTCGTGCCAGCTCCATGGGGCTGGGCCCGCGATTGTCACTGCTTGACCAATAGATCGCGCCACGTCCCTTGGACAAGTAGTTGCTCAAGCGATCCTCGCTCAACAGTTGTTCACGACGAGCGTCCGTGAGTTCTCTGCCGAGCGAAGACGCATGATCAAACGAAGGAGCTACTGACACCTCGGTGGAGACACGATCATTTGTCGACGACACAAGGACGCCCCAATTCTCGTGATGGCGATCTGTGTTGCCGATGAGCGCGTCCAGAACCAGATAGCTTGCAAGCGTCGTCTGCGCCGTCATCCGGCTGGTCACATCCGACACGCGATCCAGCGCGTCGAAGATATTGGCCAATGTATGTCGTGGCTGACGATATGGCCGGTCGGCACGATAATCGTCAATCGTTCGGCTCAGCAACTCGTTGCCGTGACGGAGACTTGTGTTGTCGGTGGTAAAATCCTCTGAGGCAGAGCCCTTTGCTCCTTCGTAGACGGCAAAGTCCACTTGCGCGTGCGCTACACCGATTGCTTCTGCCACTTCGGCGGCGATCTTCTCCGCCCAATGCTCGCCTGTATTGGAACGTGGATGCTTGAAGAGGCGCCGGCGGTCCGTGTCCGGGTCAAGGAACCAAATCTTTCTCTTGGTTCCCATGGGTTCCGGCTTGATTGCCCACTCGGGCCGCACATGCACGACGCGGTACGGATCTGGCCGGCTTCTCACGAGACCGCCCCCGTCCCCAGCGCTTGGACGTAACGGGGTTGGCCAAGCTCGGCTGCCCCGCGGCCTGCCGGATGGCCTTCTGCCCCGCGCCGGCCGGAGCCCGCACGCGCCTCTTCGCTGACCTTCACCACGAAGAAGCCGTCTTCGCCCTGCTCCTGGTAGAGGGGCATGAGCAGACGCCCGCTCACGGGAGACGCCACGTCGCCGCGCCGGTCGCGGCCCACCACGTCGCCCGCGCGCACGGGCTGAAAGTTCCGCAGGCCGGGGCGCGACCGGTAGGCGTCGGCTTCGGTCACGGCGTGGCGGTGCGTCATCTCGAAGATGGGCGGCAGGCCGCGGCAGTCGGCGCGCAGCATCGCAGAGCCCCGGCGAGCCTCGGGCGCGTCGCCGCCTGGCAACAGGCCCGCCGCCTGGGCGGCCAGCCAGACCGCCGCCGCGGCCCTCGTCCGCGCCGCTTCCTCTTCGTGCTGACCGCACTCGAAGACGGCCGTCGTCCACCCGAACTGGTCGAGGTGCGTGATCAGCGTGCCCTCGACGTGCTTTCCGAGTCCCAGGACCAATGGCGCGGGAATCTCTTGCGCAAAAGCGCGGTTCCTCGCCAGCGCGGCCGCCGTCGTGAAGGCCCCGCCGCCGCTCGACGTAGTGTGGATGTCGAGCACGTACACGGGTCCGCGCCGCCGGGCCGCGATCCGCCGGAACAGCGCGTCCAGCCGCGCAACCTCGCCGTCTTCCGGAGCGCCGCCCCCGTGCCGCGCCGCCAATCGGTCCGGCGTCCACACGCGGTTCAGGTCGTACGCCAGAAAGCGGCGTCCAGCATCCAGCGCCGCCGCGTTGCCGACCGCCGCCACGAAGTCCCCCGCCATCTCGCCGTTGCGCTCGGCCAGGCGCCCGGCGACCTCCTCGATCGCGTGCACGCCCGCGGGCTCGTTGCCGTGCAGGCCGCCCACGCAGACCAGCAACGGACCGTCCGACGCGCCCTCGATCCACCGTCCAGCGGGCACGGCCCCCGACGCGCCTTCCAAGCCTACTCTTTCCGGAGCCGCTCTTCGAGCAACTGGTACGCCATCGGCATGAAGTCCGTCTCGCTCACCAGCCCCACGAGCTGGCCGTCGCTGACGACGGGCAGGGCCGACACGCCGTTGCTTCGCATCTTGTCGATGGCCTCGAGCGTGGGCGTCTCGGGCGCAACTGAAACGGGATCGCGCTCCATCACCTCGCTCACCGGCAGGTTCTCGGCCTCCGCCTGCGTGCGGCCCTCGGCGAACAGGCGCAGGATCGAACGGTACGACACGATGCCCACGAGCCGGTGGCCGCCGTCCTCGATCAGCACGTGGCGAATCCGGCGAACGTGCATCAGGTACGCCGCCAGCTGCACCAGCTCGTCCTCCTTCACCGTGGTGAGCGACGTGGTCATGTACTGCTCGACGCGAAGGTAGTTGTGCTTCCAGCCGCCGGCGTCGTGCAGCTCGGCAAGGGCCCAGCGCGCGACGGGCGTCCCCGCGCTCTGCTGGCGAGCGGTTGCCGCCGTGAGCGCCGCCAGTTGCTCGCCG
The DNA here is from genome assembly GCA_965203485.1 of Longimicrobiales bacterium. Lineage (GTDB taxonomy): Bacteria > Gemmatimonadota > Gemmatimonadetes > Longimicrobiales > Gaopeijiaceae. The sequence goes on along the minus strand of OZ241892.1, from coordinate 3,543,045 downwards.
CGGGTCCCGGCCCCCTTCAGGTTGCCCAGCGAGCGAAGCGCCCAGCCGGCGCCCGTGACGCCCGCCTCGACCCGCTCGCGCACCAAGCCCAGGTAGCGGTCCACCTCCGCCGAGTCGACCGGATAGCCCCGCAGACCCTCCTCGGCGAGCGGCAGCAGGCGCTCGAGGATCAGCCGGTCGGCAGGCCCGGAGTCTCCGTCCAGCCATGTCAGGCCGGCGCGCAGGCCCAGCCGGGAGGCCGCCAGGAAGTTGCCCTTGGCGTCGTCGAAGTCCATTCGCTCGACCAGATCGGGCACCGCCGCGGCGACGCCCAGGACCGCGCCGATCCAGAGCGCGGCGTTGGCCACCTCGTCCTCGGTCGTCGGGCCGGCGGGCAACGCGCGGCACTCGATGCGCAGGTGCGGCTTGCCCTTGGAGACTCCGTAGCAGGGCCTGTTCCAGCGGTAGACGGTGCCGTTGTAGAGCTGCAGGGCCTGCAGTTCGGGCACGCCGCCGCCGTCCACGACCGCCATGGGGTCCTCGTCCACTTGGCGCGCCAGGAGAACCGGGTAGCGGGCAATGTCGTCCTGGAAGATCTCCGTCACCGAGCGCTTCAGCCAGCTGCCGCCGAAGCGGACGCGCGGGCTCATCTCGCGCATGTGAAGGCCCGAAGCCCTGGTGTCCATCGACTGCTGGAAGAGCGCGATGCGCGTCTCGGCCCAAAGCCGCCGCCCAAGGAGAAGCGGCGAGTTCACCGACGCGGCCAGGACCGGCCCCGTCACCGCCTGGGCCACGTTGTAGAAGTGCGCGAACTCGTCCGCCGACACCTGCAAGTGCACTTGGCAACTGGTGTTGCACGACTCGAGCATCACGGAATCGTGCTCGATGATGAGTTCGTCGGTGCCGCGCATCCGCAGCCTGAACGCGCCGCCGCCCGCCTTGCGCATGGCCTCGTTGAGCGCGTAGTAGCGGGCCTTCGGCGTGATGTTGTCCAGCGACAGGTCGGTCTTGGTCAGCGTCGGGAGGATGCCGGTGAGCACGACCTCGCAGTTGCGCCGGTGCGCGGCTTCGCGGACGCGGGCGACCAATCCGTCGACCTCGGCGAGCATGTCGGAGAAGCACGCGCCCTCCAGCACGCGCGGGCTGAGGTTGGCCTCGAGGTTGAAGCGGGCCAGCTCGGTGGTGAAGATGTCGTCGTCCAGATCTTCCAGGACCTCGACCGCCACCGGCGCCGGCCGCCACGCCTCGTCCACGAGAAACATCTCCTGTTCGGCTCCGAAGCGGCGGATGCCCGATTCGATTCTGTCCTCGGCCAGCAGGCGCTCCATGGCGTGCAGATCCCGCAACAGGGCGCGCGTGAAGGCGCGGACGGCTTCCGGGGAGTGTTCTGGTACTAGGTCGACGCCCATGTGCTGATTCCCGTTGTAGCGGCGTTGCGCTGGCTGGGTTCGTCCGGCACGGATTGGTCCCGCGTCGTCCCGGGGCGATCGACTCGCCGGAAGGAAGACTCGTCCCGCCCTTGCGGGAGGCGCGCGGCGGCGGTCGCAAGCCGGGTTGCCCGGACGACGGAAGTCATACGAACGTGGCGATCGACTCGAGCGGCTTGCGGCCCACGTCCGGCACGCGCGCGCCCGAAGCTGGGTAGCCGGTCACCAGCAGAAGATACGGGCGCTCGTTCTCGGGCCTGCCCAGTATGTCGTTGAGGAACGCCATCGGCGACGGCGTGTGGGTCAGCGTGGCCAAGCCCGCGTGATGCAGAGCGGTGATGAGGATGCCCGTGGCGATTCCCACGCTCTCCTGCACGTAGTAGTTCTTGATCTTCGTGCCGTCGGGGCGAAGCTCGTAGCGCTGGGCGAAGATGGCGATCAGATAGGGCGCCGTCTCGAGGAAGGGCTTGTGCTCGTCCGTGCCGAGCGCCGCGAGGGCGTCCAGCCACTCCTGTGGCGCGCCGCCGTTGTAGAACGCCCGCTCCTCTTCCTCCGCGGCGGCACGAATGCGCGCCTTGACCCGCGGGTCGGAGACGACGACGAACCGCCACGGCTGATGGTTGGCCCCGCTGGGCGCGGTTCCGGCCGCGCGCACGCACTCTTCGACGACCGGCCGCGGCACGGCTCGGTCGCTGAAGTCCCTCACCGTGCGGCGGCGCGCGACCTCGCGGCGGAAAGTGGACGCTCGGCGAGCCATCTCCTCCGGCGGATGCTCAACGGCCCGCAGCGGCACGAAGCGAGGACCCCTCAACTCGGCGACGCGTTCGAAGCACCCGCCGTCCCGTCCCCTCCCCGCAGGCGAGCGAACCCCGCAACCATGTCGCCCCCGTCGCCCAACCGGCGCGCCACCTCGCCCGCCGACACCCCCAGCGACCGCGACATGAAGCGCACGTTCACCAAACCCACCACCTCCGCGTCCGTCAGGCCCACGCCGCTCCAATCGGAGGCCGCCACTCCGCCGAAGCGCTCGTAGGCCGCCGAGAGGAAGCCCGCGGGACCGTCGATGCGCACGTGGAAGTCGCCCGCGTGCACCGACAGGCCGCGCGCGATGTCCATCCATTCGCCGCCCCGCCGCCTTTGGGCCACGACCACGTCCGGCGACACGCCGGCCCGGTCCGCCAAGTGAAGGACCACCGGGATCTCCCCTGCCGAAAGGCCCCATTGGGCGAGGACCGAGACCTCGCGCTCCGGCGCCCCGAAGTGCTCGGAGACGGCCCGCAGATACGCGTCCCGAGCGCTCGCTCCGGGCTGCCCGGCGAGCGGGACAGGCGACGCGCCGCCCGCCAGCACGGCGGCGAGCAGAATCGGCCGCGGCCGGAAGGCGCGGCCGACTGGACCGCGTCCCGACGCCGTCCGGCGGGCGAGGAAGGACGAGAAGCCACTGCGGGTTCGCATTGCCACCGCCTCGTCGTGGCCGTGACGGCGGCTTGCCTGCCCCAAGGGGGCCGAGAGTCCTCTGCGGGTTCGCATTGCCACTGCCTCCTTGCGTTCTGCGGCCGCTCAAAGGTCGCGCGCGCCCGCTCTCGCTCGGCGAAGACTCGGTTCTCGGCCGGGAGAACGGCTGTCCGGCTCAGGTGATAACTTACACCCTGCCGCCGACCCGGCACCCCCCACTTTCTCGCCCGCCCGCCCGACTCTCCCTCGCCGTCCGACCGAGCGCCGTCCCATGGAATGGATGTCGAGCCCCGAAGCCTGGATCGCGTTGGCGACCCTGACGATCCTCGAGATCGTCCTCGGCATCGACAACATCATCTTCATCTCGATCCTGGCCGACAAGTTGCCGCGGCGGCGCCAAGCCAGCGCGAGGCAGGTCGGCCTGTTGCTGGCGATGGGCACCCGGATCGGGCTGCTCGGGGTCATCTCGGCCATCATGGGGCTGACGGAACCCCTCTTGACGCTGCTCGGCCACGCCTTCTCGGGCCGCGACCTCATCCTGGCCGGCGGAGGCGTCTTCCTGCTCACGAAGGCGACGCGGGAGATTCACCACCGGCTCGAGGGAGACGACGAGAAGAAGGGCGCCGCCCGCGCAGCCGGCTACGGGGCGGTGCTGGTGCAGATCGCGATCATGGACGTCGTGTTCTCGCTGGACTCGGTGATCACGGCCGTAGGGCTGGCGGACCACTTGGCCGTGATGATCATCGCGATCGTGCTGGCCGTCGTCGTGATGATGCTGGCGGCCAACGCCGTCTCCGCCTTCGTGAACCGGCGTCCCACGGTCAAGATGCTAGCCCTGAGCTTTCTGCTGCTCCTCGGCATGACGCTGGTCGCCGAGGGCTTGGGGCAACACATCCCGAAGGGCTACATCTACTTCGCGATGGCCTTCTCGGTGTTCGTGGAGGCGCTCAACCTGCGGGCGCGCGGGCGGCCGGTCCAGCTTCGGGACTCGCCCAAGGTTCCGTCCGTCGATTGAGGGGACGCACCGGAGCCCGCCGCCCGGGGTTGGCCCGGGAGCGATCCGGGCACGCCCGAGTACGCCCGAGAGGATTCGAACCTCTGGCCTCTGCCTCCGGAGGGCAGCGCTCTATCCAGCTGAGCTACGGGCGCGACAGCTCGTGGAATCTCCGCGCCGGGGCGTTCACGGTCAAGTCCGTTGCCGTCGAGGGAGTCGGCGGGGCGAAGCGGAGCAAGGGCGGAGCGGGGGCGGAGCGCCGGAAGGACGGGCGTCGTAAGCCGAGTTCTGTTCCCCGCCGCAACCGCGGCAGACGGGGCGGAATCATTTGTCTGAGGCGCGGATTGCTCCGAGCCTTTAGCGGCCCACCCGGGACTCGAACGGGACGGGCAGTCCCTCGTCCCCTGCTTGGCCTCGCTCCGGATGGGGTTTGCCATGCGACCCCTGTTGCCAGCGGCCCGGTGCGCTCTTACCGCACCCTTTCACCCTTGCCTGTGCCCCGAAGGGGCCATCGGCGGTCTGCTCTCTGCGGCACTTTCCGTCGCCTCGCGGCGCCCGGGCGTTACCCGGCATCCTGCCCTGCGGAGCTCGGACTTTCCTCCACCGGCAAGCCCTCGCGGACTCCCGGCAGCGATTCCTCCGCCCGTCCTCCCGGCAATCGACAGATAACGAAGGGAGCCGCGCTCCTCAAGCCCCGACCGCTCCCGGCTTGCCATCGGCAAACAAATGTTTTATCGTCCAAGCCCGCCTTGCCCAGCGCCAGCCCCCAGCCCCCGACCCGATGGCCCGCATGACTGCCGCCCTCCGATCGCCTTCCTCGCCATCCTCCCGCGCCACGGCGCTTTCGTTCCTGGTCCCGGCCGTCGTGCTGGCCCTGGTTCCGGAACCCGCCGCCGCCTTTTCCCCCCAAACCGCCCGAACGGCCCAATCCGCCTCCACCGAACCGCCCGCGCCGAGCGGACCGGTCGTGGTCTACGCCGTCCGGCACGCCGAGAAGGCCGACAACGGCACCGACGACCCGCCTCTGGCGCTCGCCGGCCAAATCCGGGTCCGCATCCTCCAGGGCCTGCTGGCCGACGCCGGCGTGACCCATGTCCACACCACGGACTGGCGGCGCACCCGAGACACGGCCGGGCCCATCGCCGAGACCGCCGGCTTGGAAACCTTCGTCTACGACCCCGGTGCGCTGGACAGCCTGGCGCAGACCATTCGCGGCACTCCCGGCCGCCACCTCGTGGTGGGCCACAGCAACACGACTCCCGCGCTCGTCTCCGCCCTCGGCGGCGATCCTTCCAGCCCCATCCACGAGATGGAGTACGACCGGCTCTACGTGGTCACGATCCTGCCCGGCGCCTCGCCGGTCGTCTCCCTGCTCCGCTTCGGCGAGCCCTACGTGAAGGGCGAGGACTTCAGCCTCCGCGCCTCCAGAGGCCCCGCCGGACCGAAGAGCCTGCCGCGGGAAGGCAATTGAGCTCCTTGCCGCGGCCACGCGGCGCGAGCGTCGGCCGAGTCGCCTGACTGCGGGCGCGCCGTGGCCAAGTACGTCACCGAGTTCGTCGGCGCGTTCTTTCTCGTTCTGACGATCGGGCTCACGGTCGTCCAGGAGGTTCCGCTCGCCCCGCTGGCCATCGGCGCGGCGTTGACGGTGATGGTCTACATGGGCGGCCACGTGTCCGGCGCCCACTACAATCCCGCCGTGAGCGCGGGGCTGGCGCTGGCCGGGAAGCTCGACCGCAGGGAGTTGCCGCCGTACGTGGCGGCGCAGGTGGCGGGAGCGGCGGCGGCGGCCTTCGCCGTGCGGGCGTTGGCCGGCGACTACCTCGTGGTCGCGCCGGGCGCGGGCGTGCCGACGGGCTTGGCGTTGCTGGCCGAGGCGCTGTTCGCGTTCGCGCTCGTGCTGGTGGTGCTCAACGTGGCGACGGATGCGCGCACCAAGGGCAACTCGTTCTATGGGCTGGCCATCGGCTCGACGGTGATGACGGGCGCCTTTGCGGTGGGCGGCATCTCGGGGGGCGCCTTCAATCCGGCGGTGGGCACGGGGCCGATACTGGTGGCTCTGGGCGGCGGGGGTTCGCTGGGCGATCTGTGGCTGTATTGGGTGGGGCCGGTGGCGGGGGCGATGGGGGCGGCGGGGGTGCATCGCGTGCAGGGAGCCGATTCTTGACGACGGCTCCGCGGTCGCACTTTCGTCTGTTGGACGGGAAGCCCTAGTCGGCGAGACGGCTCTCAAAGCGTCACCACGACCGCGATCGTCGTCACGCGGTCCAGGCGCTCCCTCGATACGCGGACTGTGCCCAGGCCCTCGCCTGCCGCCGAGCGAAGCGGAATTTCCAGCAACGACGGTTCGTTGTCGAACACGAGGCGGAGGGTCGTCTTCAACGCCAGCCGTCCGCTCAGGGCGACCGTCGCCGAGTTGGTCCAGTCGGCTCGGAGGTCCGCAAGCTCCTTGCCGTTCTCGTCGACGACGAGCGTGCTCGTCCACTCGGCCTTGCCGACCTGGCGGCGGTATTCCGCGGAGACCTGAAGGCCGAAGAAGCGGTCCGGGCCTCCCGTGGCGGCGACCACGTCGTATTGGGTCGTGTGGGTCAGCGCGTACCTCGTGTTGAACCGCTGGCGCTCGTCGTCCACCCAGCGGTTGGAGACGCCGCCGCCGTTGACGATGCGGCCGTCGATGCCCGAGAACGTGTTGCGGACCCATTCCGATCGAAAGAAGAGGGCGGTGCCGTCCGAGACGGAACGATCCACGGTCAGCCGGGCCTGATAGTTCTCGGCGGAAACGCGCGTGTCCGTGGCAGTCTCGATTCGATAGTCGTCCGCGGAGCCGACGGCGGCGCGGGTGCGGTGGGTGGTGCGGGTGCGGATGCTCCCGGCCTCGACCCGGAGTTCGGTCCGCGTCCACGAGCGACTGAACGAGCCCGCGATCCCGATCGTGGACGACTCGGCGTTCCCCCCGGTCTGGACGAAGCTCATCTCCGCGGACGCCCGCCAAGGCCGTGCAGGCTGCTGGGCTGCCGACGACGGCAACGGCAGAGCGGCCGTCGCGGCAACTGCCGCCGGTCCGGCCGCCAGTAGCAGGGCCGGCGCCGCCAGCACGCCGGTCAAAGCCGCAGCAAGTCGTTGACGGCCGTGACGCTAAAGCCGGAGCGGGCCAGAAACGAAGCCGCCGAGGACGCGCGCGCACCGCTCATGCAGTGGACGACGAGCTCCTTGTCCTTGGGCAGTTCGCCGAGCCTTGGGGCCAGCCGGGTGTGGGCGATGTTGCAGGCGCCCGCGATGCTGCCGCCTGCGTGCTCCGCCGCGCCCCGGACGTCCACGACCTGCGTGCCGGGATCGCGGCTGCGCCGCAACAACTCGTCGAACGCGATCGCTTCGATGCTGGCCATGGCGCCGCCCTCGCCGGCGTATTCCTGCAGGTCGTCGGGGGTGCACCAGGCAACCACCTGGTCGAGGCCGATGCGCACCAGAGCGCGGACGGCGCCGTCCAGGTCGCCGGGCCGACAGACCAGGGCGATCTCCTGGCCGGGGTCCACGTAGGAGCCGGCGACAGTCGCGAACGACGGGTTGAGCGGCGCACAGAGCGAGTCGGGAAGGTGATCCGCGTAGAAGGCGCGCCGGTCCGCGCGCATGTCAAGCACGACGGGGCTTCGGGTTGTTGCGACCGCCGCCAAGCCGGAAGGGCCGAGGCGGCGCGGACGAGGCAGTTCGCCGAGAACGGCGGGGCCGGCGCGGTTCTGCCGCTTCATCCGTCCGAAGTATGCGGGCGGCTCCGGCTGGCCGTCCAAGATGAACGCGACGAAGGCGTCCCGGCCGTTACGGGCGGCGGCCAGGGCGGCGTTGCCGGACCGCTCGGCGGCCACCGTCGTGGACGGCGCCGAACCCAGCGCCTTGCCGCACGCGCTGCCTGCGCCGTGACCCGGCCAGATGCGCAGGTCCTCCGGCATCTCCAGGAGCCCTTGGACCGACCCGTAGAGGCGCCGCGCCGAGGGCTCCATCGCGCCCGCCTCGCCGGCGGCGGACTCGAGCAGGTCCGGCCGCCCCAGATCGCCGACGAAGACGAAGTCGCCCGACAGCATGTCCGCCTCGTCCGCGTCGCCGCCCGCGATCCCGAAGCTGACATGCTCGGGCGTGTGGCCCGGCGTGTGAATCGCGCGCACGCGCACCCGGCCCACGGAGAACGTGTCGCCGTGCCGGAGCAGAGTCACGTCCGAGCGTCCGCGCGCCCATTCGTACTGCCAGTCCTCGCCTCCCTCCGCCGACAGATAGCCCGTGCACCCGTGGCGTTCCACGAGCTCGCGGCACCCCGACAGGAAGTCGGCGTGGATGTGGGTCTCCGCCGCCGCCACGATCCGAAGACCCGCATGGCGCGCGATGTCCAGGTAGCGATCCACGTCCCGCTCGGGATCGACGACCAAGGCTTCGCCCGTCTCCTCGCATCCCACGAGATAGGCACGCTGGGCCAGCACGCCGTCCACGACTTGCTTGAAGAACACGATCCTTCGCCTCCGTCAACAAAATGGCCTTCTCGTCTGTCCCTTGAACTACGGGCGCGGGCGCACGGTGCGCTCTTGGCCCGCGCGATCCAATCCTTTCAAGGCACAAGGGGAGACTGGAATGATTACGATACGAGGAAGCTCGCTTCAAGCGGGCGCGCTCTTCGCCGCGATGTTGGCGGCCGGGCTGGGACTCGCGGGCCGGGAAGCGGCCGCGCAGCCTCGCGGGCAGGCAGGGCAGGCCGTTCGGGACGTCGTCGAGCGGACAGCCGCCTCCGGGCGGTGGACTGCGGCTTCGACCATGGAACGAATTCTCCGGGTGAGCGAGGAGCTCGGCCTGTCGGAGGAGCAGACGGAGCAGCTGAACGCGATGCGCGCCGAGGCCGTGGAGCGGCAGGCGGCCAGCGCCGCCGAATGGATGAAGCTCGCATCCGAGACGAGGGCGGGCCTCCGAGACCGATCGGGGTTGCGCGAAATCGTCCGCGAACGCCGCGAAGAGGCGGCGGCCCTGCGCCAGGAACAACGGCAACGGATCGAAGCGGTCCTCACGGACGAGCAACAGCAACGATTCCGCCGCATGAGGGTGCGCACGGCGTTGCGGCAACGCGAAGCAGCCCGCGAGACGCGGCGGGGCTGGCGCGGCGGGCGCGACGGCCGCGGATGGGAGTTCGACCGCCGACCGAGTCGATGGGGCGGGCGGCGAGGGCGGTAGGGGGATTTCGGCCTCGCTGTGGCGTCGGCGTCGGCGTCGGCGCCGCTGTGGTCGGGGAGCCGCGTACGGGAGCGCACCCTCCAAGAGCTACGTGATCGCGGAGACGATGAGGGCTCGATGGGGGAGCAACTCGCGCAGGGCAAGGCCGAGGCGGACTACAGCTGCGCGTCTTTGCCGACTTGGTTGACCGGTGAAGGTGCCTGCGATAGACTCAACCTCTGACGATAGGCGTCCGGCACCCACAAGACTCCGGCGGGACACCATGGCTAGAGCCGAGACAAACCAGTTGCACCTCGCCAGCTTGTCCGTCAAGGGCTTTCGGGGAATCAACGACATGTGCATTCCACGCCTTGGCCGGGTCACATTGCTGGCAGGCAGAAACTCCTCGGGAAAAACGACCGTCCTGGAAGCGGTCCATGCCTTCGCGGCTCGAGGTCGCGAAGCGGTTCTGTCGACGCTGTTGCGTGGAAGGGAGGAACTATCGACGGTAGTAGACGACGATGCAGACAAGGTGCCGGTTCCCGATTTGCCGGCCCTTTTTTTTGGCCGAGAAGCATCTTTGGGCTCCAAGATCGCAATCGGCCCAGCAGACGGTCGCGACGACGATGTCTTGGCCGTCGAGCTGGTGCCTCTCAGGGAAGAGCACGTTGACTTGTTTGGCAAATCGTTTCCTCAAGAACCATCGGAATCCTTGATGCTTCAAGCAAGATATGGTGGCGGCAAGAGGGAGGTTCCGTGGCCTTTGTTGACACAAGGCATCGACATCGATCGCTACCGCATGTATCGGAGATATCGGCGAGCGAACGACGAGGACGATCTGCCCCAAGCACTGGAATGCCGATTGTTCGGTCCAGGCGTGACACCCAATCATGTGTTGGCGGACCTCTGGGACAGCGTTGTGCTTACCGACGACGAGACTCGGGCTGTTGATGCGCTTCGATTGGTAGCGGGCAAGGCCATGGAGCGCGTAGCGTTGCGCGCCGTGGGCAACGGCAGACGTTCTGTGGGCCAGCGTTTCGTGGTGAAGCTTCGGGGCCATCGCGACCCAGTTCCGTTGAAGAGCCTCGGAGACGGAGCGACACGTCTCTTGGGCGTGTCGTTGTCGTTATCCAACAGCAGACATGGTTTTCTGCTTATTGACGAAGTCGAAAACGGTCTTCATCATTCGGTGCACTACGATTTTTGGCGTATGGTGTTGCAAGCCGCCGAAGAGAACGACGTGCAGGTGCTTGCTACGACGCACAGTTTTTCTTGTGTGCGTGGCTTTGCCAAGGCCGCCGTCGAATCGAACAGCGACGGGATACTCGTTCGTATTGAGCGTCATAACGACGACACGACGTCTGTCAGTTATGTCGAGGAAGAACTGGAAGTGGCTGCCAAGCAAGGCATTGAAGTCAGGTAGGCACGTGAGAATGCCCACAAGAACAGCGTCTCGAGTTCTTATCGTCGAAGGTGAAGACGACAAGCATGTTGTAGGCCACGTTTGCCAAAGGCATGACCTGGCCACTCCATTCGAAGTTAAGGTCAAGGACGGTATTGTTGAGGTGACCAAATCAATGACCGGAGAGATCAAGGCACCCGAACGGTCTGCTGTTGGTTTTCTTGTGGATGCCAACGACGACCTGGACGGCCGGTGGAACTCAATCAGAAACCGGCTCGGAAGCATTTCGATAGATTTGCCCGAGAAGCCACGACCGTCCGGAACCGTTGTCGGCAACAAGCCCCGCGTCGGAGTTTGGTTGATGCCGGACAACACGTCAACAGGCGAACTCGAAGACTTCGTAGCGCAGATGATCCCCGAGGACGACGCTGTTTGGCCTTTGGCACGACAGTACATCCAGGGCATCCCGAAAGAGCGTCGGCGGTTCACTGCCAAGAAGATGCGAAAAGCGGAGGTCTACGCCTGGCTTGCAACGAGAAAGGAACCGGGTCCCATGGGTGCAGCCATTGGGAAGCGCGACTTGAGTACCGACGGGCAACTCTGCAGAAAGTTCTCGCAATGGCTTGGAAGACTGTTTGAGTGATGGACTCGCAGGCATCCGCACATGCCAGCGTAGCGACGACAAGCTGAGCCGGAGAGCAAGGAGCGGGGCATTGGCTCGGGGGCGGCCGACGGTCGCCCTCGCTCGGCGGCGGTCCACCGGACAGGCGCGACGGGATTGTCAGCAGGGCCGCCCATAGTCCGTCCTACGGTTGCACCGGCTACCTTTCTGGGTTCGGAAGTGGCGCCGTGCCCACAAGATCGTTATCTTTCTGGTTGCGGCGCGCGACGGGAGTCCGCCGGACACCGCGGCGCAGCCCTGCTAGCTCAACTGGTAGAGCATCCGACTCTTAATCGGCAGGTTCGGGGTTCGAGTCCCTGGCGGGGCACTTCTGGGGCGGTGGCGGCACGTAGGCTCGGACAGCTACGGCGCCGCCGTCCGTCCGCAACGAGAAGTCGCCCATGGCGGCCGGAAGCAGGGCGAAGCGGACGGCGGGGAGAGCCAAGGCGCGCGCAGGGTTGGTTGGCGAGATCAACGCGCGTCCTTCCAGGACCCCCCAGACTTCGCACGATCCTGGGGCCACGCGCCTCTCGATTTCGACGCCTCCGGGCAACCGAAGCCGCTCGACGACGAACGCCGGGCAGTTCGCGAGGACTTGGCGGTCGGTCCCGTCGCTGGCGTCCGCGCGGTCGGCCAACGGGCGAACCCTCGGCGTCGGCGCGGCGAAGTCGATGGCATCGATGGCCTCCTCAAGGTGAAGCTGGCGCGGATTCCCGTCGGCGTCCGTCCGTCCCCAGTCGTGCAGCCGGTAGGTGATGTCCGAGTTCTGTTGCACTTCCAGCAGAACTGCCCCGCCCAGGATCGCGTGCACGGTCCCGGCGGGGACCAAGATCGAGTCGCCCGCGTGCACGGCCGCTCGGTTCAGGCATTCCTCGATTCGTCCGTCGGCCCAGGCTCGGCGCAGAGCCCGCTCGTCCGTCCCCTCGCGGAGGCCGAGCACGACCTCGGCGCCGGGAACGGCGTGCAGCACGTGCCACATCTCGGTCTTGCCGAGTTCGCCGTCGCGTCGCCGGGCCGCTCTTGCGTCGTCGGGGTGGACCTGCACCGACAGGGGCTCCGCCGCGTCCAAGAGCTTGACCAGCAACGGAAAGCGGCCCTGCCCGAAGGCGCTCTCCGCGTTTCGGCCGACAAGCGCCTCTCCGTGCTCCGCCGCCAGCTCCAGGAGCGTGCGCCCCCGGAACGGTTCGCTGTCCGCTGACGTGGGGGCCGCCGGATGGGCCGATATCTCCCAGCTCTCGGCCACGATGCCCGAGGGCAGGTCGCGGCCCAGCAGTCGCGCCAAGTTCCGTCCGCCCCAAACGTAGTCTCGGTAGCGCGGCTCGAAGGTGAGAGGACCTGCGAGGGACTCGGGGGATGAGGAAAAGCGGTCGCGCGGGCCGGCCGCGCCCCGAGCCGAGTCGGCAGGAGAGTCCGGGAGGGGCTCGGCAGGAGAGCCCGAGAGCGGCTCCGTGGGAAGACCGGAGAGCGATTCAGCGGCAGAGTCGGAGAGCGGCCCTGGGGCGGAGGGAGACCGGGCCGCAGGTGCGCAGTCGCCCACGTCTCCGCTACTCTCGGTCGAGCGCCAGGAGGGACTGAAGCAGCACGTTGGCGCCTCGCTCGATGTCGGCGGGCGACGTGTACTCCAGCGGCGAGTGGCTGACGCCGTCGCGGCTCGGCACGAAGATCATCCCGGCGGGGCCGATCTGGGCCATGCTCTGCGCGTCGTGGCCGGCGCCCGACGGCATCCTCGCATGCGAAAATCCCAGCACTTCCGCCGCCTCCTCGACGATGTCGCGAAAGCGCGGGGCCGTCGGCGCGGCCAAGCTCTCGTAGAAGCGCGAGAAGTCGATGGACACGTCCATCTCTTCTTCAATGTCACGCGCATGCGCCTCGACCGCTCGAAACACCGCGTCGATCTTCTTCATGCGCAGGTCCCTGATCTCCAGCGTCGCGCGGACGACGCCGGGAACGACGTTCGGAACGCCGGGCTCCGCTTCGATCTTGCCGACGGTCGCGACCTGCCGTCCCTCCGTTTCAAGCGCGGTCTCGTTCACGGCCTCGATCAGGCGGGCGGCGGCCACGAGCGCGTCCCGCCGCTGCGCCATCGGCGTCGTGCCCGCGTGGTTCGTCGTGCCGCGGACCACCACGTTCCAGCGGCGGATGCCGACGATCCCCTCGACCACGCCGATCTGGACGCCTTCCTCCGCAAGGAGTCCGCCCTGCTCGATGTGCAGTTCCACGAAGCCCGCCACGCTTCCCGGCGCGCGTCTTGCCGCCCGCAACCGCGTTGCGTCTCCGCCCAAGCGGCCGATGCCCTCGCGGATCGTGTAGCCTGAAGCCGTGACGATGTCGAGTTCCATCGCCTGAACTCGGCCTGCCAGCGCGCGGCTGCCCGTCTTGCCGCCCTCCTCGTTCTGGAAGACGACGACCTCGAGCGGACGGCGAAGCTCCACGCCGTGGTCGCGCAACGTCAGCACCGCCTCCAGAGCGCCCGCGACGCCGATCTGGCCGTCGTAGCTGCCGCCGCCGGGCACCGTGTCGATGTGCGAACCGGTCATCAGGGCAGCATCGGAGGCAGCGGGGACGGCGCCCGCGCCCGCTCGGCTGCCGATCAAATTGCCCGCCACGTCGACCGACACGGCCAGTCCGGCCTGCTCCATCACTCCGGCCACGTACTCGCGCGCCGCCAAGTCCTCTTCACTGTACGCGAGCCGCGTCGTGCCGCCCTCGGGCGTGCCTCCGAAGCGGCGCAGGCCCGCCCAGACCTCCGCCAGCCGCTCGCCGTCCACTCGGAGAAGCTGAGCGTTCGCAGGCGCGGTTGGGCTGCCGGGGGCGAACCCGTCCAGCCGACCGTCGTCGCGAGGCAGGTCCGACGAATCGCCACCGCACGAAGCCGGCCCGCCGTCCCCGTGCCCGTCCGCCGAGAGCCGGGACGACGCCAACACGGAAGCCAGACCAGCCGCCGACGCGACGAAGCGCCGACGGGTGAGGGGCGGGGCGTCCTGTGGCGGAAGATGGGGCATTCGCCTATCCTGGCCGTTTCGAGCGACGAAAGGCGCTGGTCTCGGAGGGCGACGCCAATCATACGCCAAGAACGGCTCCGTGGGCAGGCGCCCTTCGGTCGGGCGGCGACTCCAACGGCGGGCGGCGTGGACACGGGACCCTTCGACTTCGACGGAGACTACGGCCGCGCCTACGAGGACTTGGCGCACCGCGTCATCCCCGGGTACCGCACGCTCTTTTCGATGGTGGCGGCCCTGGCCGATCCCGTGCTGCCGCGGGGCGGCCGCCTGCTCGTCGTGGGCGCGGGGACCGGAATCGAGCTGGCCACGTTCAGGCGCGCGCGGCCCGACCTGCATCTGACCGGAGTGGACCCTTCGGCACAAATGCTGGCACTGGCTCGTCAGCGGCTGGCCGCGCACGACGACGCGCGGGCGGAGGCGAGGCCGGCGGCCTGCTCTCGGGAATCCCGCCGCAACTCGGCCGCAGAAGACGACGGAACGGCTGCCCCGGCGCGGCCCGAATCGGGAAGCGTCGAACTCCGGTTGGGCTTGGTCCACGACCTGCCCGTCCGTCCCCGCTTCCATGCCGCCACCGTGATCAACGTGCTGCACTTCCTGCCGGACGACGGCGAGAAGGCGGCGCTGCTGAAGGGCGTAGCGGGCCGGTTGCGGACCGGCGGCCTGCTGGTCCTCTTCGACCTCCACGGCGAGCCCGGCGCGCCGGAGCACGAGCGCTCGATGGAGGCGTGGCGCCGCTACTGGCGCATCATGAACCTCGCGGAGGACGAGATCCCCCGCTTCGAGGAACGCATCTCCACGGGAATTCACTTCGCTTCCGCCCAGCGCATCGCCGACCTGGCCGGGCGGGCGGGCTTCGGACCGCCCCGCCGCTTCTGCCAAAGCCTCCTGTACGGCGGCTGGACGTTCAAGCGGGTGGACCGCGAGCCGGTCGGCGCGACAACTTCGTAGGCCGCAACGCGCGTGCGTTTCGCGGGCGGCGATGTCGTGAATCGAGCGCGGGCGCGGTTGGGCCCGAGCCGCGCGGCATGGCCGGGTCCGTTTTCTGGCGGCCGTCCGCCGGAGCCCGTATCTTGCCGACGAGAAGCCGGTCCGGCTCTCCAGCGCAGCGCCGGCCCAGCTTCGGAGTTCTGTCGAACCAACCAGCAGATCGGAGGCCCGTCCATGCCGTCGTCTCACGCGCCGCTTTCCTCGCGAATCGCTACCTTCGCCATCTTCCCGGCGGCATTGCTCGCCTTGGGCGCGCCCGCGGCCGTCCAAGCCCAGAACGAGCCCGACGGGACGCTCAAGCTCGAGACCTATCTGGATTGGGAGTGGGCGGGCAATCCGCAGCTGTCGCCCGACGGCGGTCAAGTCGTCTTCACGCGCACGTGGGTGGACAAGGTCAACGACCGTCGCAAGTCGTCCATCTGGATCATGAACGCCGACGGCAGCCGGATGCGCTTCCTGCTCGACGGATCGTCGCCCAGCTGGTCGCCCAGCGGAGACCGCATCGCCTACACTGCAGACGGGGAGCCCGGCGGCAGCCAGATTCACGTGCGGTGGATGGACGCCGAGGGCGCGACCACGCAGATCACGCACGTCGAGAACAGCCCGTCCAACATCGAGTGGTCGCCGGACGGACGTCAGATCGCGTTTTCGATGACGGTCGACTCGGAGCATCCCTGGCCGATCTCGTTGCCGGGCCGGCCCGACGGCGCCAAGTGGACCGAGGCACCCAAGGTCGTTGACCGGCTCTGGTACCGCAGGGACCGGCGCGGCTACGTGGACGAGGGCTACACGCACCTCTTCGTCGTCCCCGCCGACGGAGGCACGGCCCGCCAGCTCACCGACGGCGACTGGAACCACAACGGAGTCGCGTGGACGCCCGACGGCGAGGAGATCCTGTTCACGTCGCTGCGCGTGGAGGACGCCCAGCACGAATGGCGGCAGTCGGACGTGTATTCCGTGCGCGTCGCGACGGGGGACGTGACGCGCCTCACCGACCGCCCCGGCCCGCACGGCTCGCCGTTGCCCTCGCCGGACGGCCGCCTCGTCGCGTTCACCGGCAACGACTTCACCACCGACACCTACATCACGCGCAAGCTGTACGTCATGAACCGGGACGGCTCGGGCATCCGCATGATCAGCGAAGGATTCGACCGCCAGCCCTCCGGCTTGATCTGGGCCGACGACGGCAGCGGCCTGTACATGACGGTCCGCAGCGAGGGAACCAGCAACGTGCACTTCGCGTCCGTGGACGGCGGCGTGACGCCCATGACCGAAGGCAATCACATGCTGTCGCTGTCGTCGGTCGAAGGGGGCATGGCCGTTGGCACGCTGAGCAGCCATCACGAGCCCGGCGACGTCGCGACGTTCTCGTTGCGCGATCCCGGCGAAATCACGCGCCTGACGCGGGTCAACGCCGACGTGCTGGCGGGCGTAGAGCTCGGCGACGTCGAGGAGATATGGTACAAGTCCGTCGAGGACTACGACATCCAGGGCTGGATCATCAAGCCCCCCGACTTCGATCCGGCAAAGCAGTATCCCCTCATCCTGGCCATTCACGGCGGCCCGCACGGAATGTACAACGTGGGATTCAACTTCGGCTGGCAGAACCACGCCGCGAACGGCTACGTCGTGCTGTACACGAATCCCCGCGGTTCCTCCGGCTACGGCAGCGCCTTCGGCAACTCGATCAAGAACGCCTACCCCGGCAAGGACTTCGACGACCTCATGGCCGGCGTGGACTCGGTCGTCGCGCGGGGCTACGTGGACGACAGCAACATGTTCGTCTACGGTTGCTCCGGCGGCGGCGTGCTGACCTCGTGGGTGGTCGGCCACACGGACCGCTTCGCCGCGGCCTCCGCCAACTGCCCCGTCACCAACTGGCTGTCGTTCGTGGGAACGACGGACGGCGCAAGCTGGTACCGCAACTTCAAGGAGTTCCCCTGGGACGACCCCTCCGAGCACCTGCGGCGCTCCCCGCTCATGTACGTCGGCAACGTCAAGACGCCCACGATGCTGATGACGGGAGAGGGCGATCTCCGAACGCCCATGCCGCAGACCGAGGAGTACTACCAGGCGCTGCGTGTGCTGAAGGTGCCCACGGCCATGATCCGCTTCAAGAACGAGTGGCACGGCACGAGCTCCACGCCGTCGAACTTCCTGCGGACCCACATCTATCTGCGCGAGTGGTTCAAGAAGCACTCGCGGGGCGGCGCGGTGACGGAGGAGTAGCGGGGAGAGGTTGGACACACCGACAGCGGAGTCATGCAGGTCCCAGGTGCCAGCCGCTTCCGCGCGGTAGGCGAAGGAAGACTCCACATGGAACCGCAAGCAACCACTCCCAGCGACCCGCGACCAACGACCGATCCCAACAAGTTGCGGCCGGCCGACCGGGCCGTCCACAACTGGTATCGCTTCGTCCTATCCTTTCCGCCGCACTTGGTCCGCGACTACGTTGATCGGTTCGGCGTCGGGGCGCGCGCCACGGTCCTGGACCCTTTTTGCGGTACGGGCACGACTTTGGTCGAATGCAAGAAGCTCGGGATTCGAAGCGTGGGAGTCGAAGCGAGCGCCATGGCGCATTTTGCCAGTTCTGTCAAGGTGAACTGGCGAGCACGCCGTGACGAGCTCTTTCGCTATGCCGAGGAAGCCGCAACCGCAACTCGCAGGTCTCTACGAAAGCAGGGGATTGAGGACTTCGCAAGGCTCCCTCTCTTTGACAAAACCACGACTTCCGACTCGCCGCTAGCAAGCCTCCCGCCGGAACAGGAGGCATTACTGCTGAGAAACTCCATCAGCCCGATGCCCCTCCACAAGACTTTGATGCTTCTGCGCGAAATCAACCGCCGCGGCGCTGATAACTTGCAGTCGTACGGCAGATTGGCCCTAGCTACCGCCTTGGTTCGCGATATCAGCAACCTGAAGTTTGGTCCGGAAGTGGGCGTCGGCCGCATCAAGGAAGACGCAGCCGTGGTCGATGCATGGTTCGGACGCATGATCTCCATGGCGAGCGACCTGCAATCCCTCGTTGATCGCGCCCGGGTCGATGCGCGTGCCGTTCATTCGGACGCCCGAACAGCGAACACCGTACTTGCGCCGGGAACCGTCGACGCGGTAATCACGTCTCCGCCGTATCCCAACG
Organism: Longimicrobiales bacterium; assembly: GCA_965203485.1. GTDB lineage: Bacteria > Gemmatimonadota > Gemmatimonadetes > Longimicrobiales > Gaopeijiaceae. The sequence goes on along the minus strand of OZ241892.1, from coordinate 3,524,818 downwards.
AGAAGGACTACACGCGGACCACTCGCCTGGAGTCGGTAGTCCTCGGAATGATACGGAGCAAAGCGGAGTTGCGACAACTCAAGCAGGGCATGATCCGATCGAACACGCGAGGCGTGTACAAGGCGGATGCGGACGATCGCGAAGTCGAAGGCAATGCGAATGTTCGATGCATAGCAGACGCAATAGAACGCCGACGTGTAGACCTTGGAAAGACATCGGGTTTCGAACGTATGTATTCGCGTGTCACGAAGCTCTACTTCGGAGGAATGACTCGACACTTCGCCTCTCTTCGTTCGGTGCTCAAGCCTGGTGCCAAACTTGCGTACGTAGTAGGCGATCAAGCATCTTATCTAAGAATCATGATCCGCACGGGACAACTCCTCGCCGAAGTGGCGTCGTCCTTAGGCTACAAGGTTATAGACATTGATCTGTTCAGAACTAGGCTTTCCACTGCCACCGGCGATCAGCTTCGGGAGGAAGTGGTCTTGCTGGAGTGGCCGGGAAAGAAAAGGACACGATGACTTATCCGAATCGCTATGCTGCAATTATCGAAGCACTGTTCGCCGCCAAGCACGCGCCGGGTGATGAGACGGTCGATTTCAAACGGGATGATCTTGCATATTTTGCACGCCAACTAGACATCGCTCCGCCGAAGAACTTAGGAGATATTTTATATAGCTTCCGTTACCGAACCGAACTGCCTTCTAGCATTCTCACTTCCGCTCCCGAGGGCAAGACGTGGATCATTCGCGCAACTGGACGTGCGACGTATCGCTTCGTGTTGGTGTCCGACACTCCGTTGGTGCCCAATCCCAATTTCTCGATCACTCGGATTCCCGATTCGACGCCTGGGCTGATCGGGAAGTATGCTTTCAACGACGAGCAAGCCGTGTTGGCCCGCGTTCGATACAACAGACTGGTCGACATCTTTCTGGGGATTGCTTGTTGGTCACTTCAGAATCACCTGCGTACGACCGTGACCGATCTTGGTCAAGTCGAGACGGACGAAGTGTATGTGGGCGTGGACAAGATGGGTTGCCATTACGTAGTTCCGGTGCAAGCCAAGGGCGGAACAGACAAGCTTAGCCGGGTTCAAATCGAACAGGACATGGCACTTTGTGCGGACAAGATGCCGTCGCTTGTCTGCCGATCCGTCGGAACGCAGTTTGCGGCAGACGAGCGGATTGCCATGTTCGAATTCGAGAAGTCTGGAAACGACATCAGCATCGTTGCCGAGAAGCACTACCAGTTGGTGTCGCCTGAATTCATTACTGCCGCGGACCTTGATCGATATAGAAAACGATTGGCAGGTGGAATGCCGCATTCAAGGATTTGAAGCCGCCTTCTTGACCGGCCCGAGCCCCGGAGCCGGCGCCCATTGCAGGCAGTGGAACCACGCGGACTGTGCCAGGCCCCGGTTGCGGTATCGCCACAGCTTCGACGCCGCTTCCTGGAGCACCCAAGGCTGCGACGGCCGCTCGAGGCTTGCGCAACTCGGCGAACGCCAGGGTCGTGGTTCTCGCTTCGTCCTATGCCCAAGCCTTCGCCTTGGCCCAGTCCAACTCCGCTGACATCGTTCCCGTCGCGATCCCGGACGTCTCATCCTGATTGTCGCTCTACACCGGGCGGCCGACGTGCAGCCCGGGTTGCGGATCGTCGTCAAGTGGCGTCTGTCGGGGGAGCTACGCTTTCCGTCCCGCCGCCGACTCCGCCGCGTTCGCATCCGAAGGCCCCGAAAGCCGGAACCGAACCATCCGTGGCGCAAGCAGATCCGCGACGAGGTCGAGCCGGCCATCGTCCGGCGGGAGGGTCGCCTCGCACGGCTCGCCGCGTCCGACACGCCCAGCGACCCCGGCCATCGCGGCCTCATCCGGAGCGATGAGGTGACCGGCCCCGCCTCGCACGTCCTTCGACCCATCCGCAGAGAGCCGAAGCACCCCCACGACCATCCCGATGACCGGACATTTCTATTGCGGTTTGAGAGTCCGGCGGCGACTTGCGGGCCGCGTCGGAGTCTCGTAGCTTTTTTGCGCCGCTTCGTTCCCTTCCACTGATCCAGCGCCAGCCTTCCGAATGTCCCCCCCCCCCCCCCCCCCCCCCCCCCTTCCGCAGCCAGCGTGGCTGTTCGTCGAGGAGAACCCGAACGAGCGAATCCGGGCTACGGCCCGGCGTCACGTGCTCGAGGGGTCTCGTCTCGACACGACCTCGCGCGTAGCGCGTGAGGCGATTCAGAACAGCGTCGACGCTACTTTGCCCGACCAAAAGACCGACGTTGTGGTGTTGAACGTGACGCTCTTGCCAGACGAGGCCTTGGCGTTCCGAGAGTTGCTCGGCTTCGACGCCGACGATTCCCCCGTCGCGCGATTGAGGCAACTAGGCTTGGCGTCTCCCAATGCATTGACTCGCCTGAAGGACGGTGAGCGGGTAGCCGTAACCGTCGTCGAGGACCGAAACACGTGCGGCTTGGGCTACGACGCGCGGGACCGGACGGATCGCTTCGAGGAACTGTGCCTGTCGCTCGGGCAAGACCGCACGAACGTCGCTTCGGGCAGGGGCGGATCATACGGCCTGGGCAAGGCAGTCTACGAAGAGGCATCGAACTGCAACATGTTCGTCGTCTATTCCATATTCGAACCCAGCCACGACACGGGCGGCCACCATGCCCGCTTGTTCGCCTGTGCCACCTTCGACGGCCACACGTGGGAGGGCCGGAAGTGCACGGGCCGCGCCCTCTTTGGCATTCATGAAGCAAGAGAGGCCGGCCAGCCGGAATGCAAGCCGATTGTCGACGACATGGCGCATGAGATCGCCGAACGCATCGGCTTTACGCGGGCTCCCGAGGACTTGGGCACGTCGATCATGATCGTGGGATCGTCAATTGATCTTGATCAATTCCGTGACGCCGTCGAGCGCTGGTGGTGGCCGCGTCTGCTTTCCAACAAGCTGACCGTGGACTTGTGGGCGGACGGACAGCAGCTTCCCGCGCCGGACCCTCGGGGCGTCGCCAGGTTGGACGAGTACGTGCGATGCTACACCATGATCGAACACGGCGTTCCGCCCGAGGGGCCATTGGAGACGCGACAGAAACTTCGTCGCTTCAACGGCCTTCGCCCCGGGACGCTTGCGCTAAAGGGCTTGGCACCGGACCAGCCGACTCCGGACGACGACTCGCCGGACGAATCGCTCGACAACACGATCGCCTTGATTCGCAGTGGACCTCTGATGGTCGTGGAATACCTGAAGATTTCGGGCGGCGGAGACAAGAAGAGCGTCGGCGTTTTTGTCGGCCATGACGACGCCGACGAAGCGCTTCATCTTTCGGAGCCGCCCTCGCACGACACGTGGAATCCCAATTCCCAACGACTGCGGGATGCCTATCCCGACGATACGGAGAAGCGCGGTCTGTATCAAGATTTGGTTCGAAGGATTGTGCGTCGCGTCAAGAAGCACGCGAAGAAGTTTCTCAAGGAGCTGAATCCCGTGCCGGAACCTCCGGCCGCCGGAGGGTCCCGACGACTCCAGCACATTCTCGCGCGCGCGATGGCAACGAGGGAGCTGGATCGTCCCTCGCCGTCGCCGCCGCCCGTCGCCGATCCGTTCGAAATGCGGATTCAAGAGGGACGAGAGAACGCCGGCCTCTCCTCCGTCGCGACGGTTCGCGTGCGGGTCACGTTGAGAGACGATGCCGCGGCAGAGGCAGTCAGCGCTCTCATGGCGGTCATGCCCGCCGTCGTGCTGGACGACAACATGCGCAGGGACGGCTCCGGTCGGCTGGCTTTGGCGTCGATGCTCGTAGACGGGGAGGACGCTGACCTTGCCGGCAGCCGGCACGACGCAATGATCATGGTTCACAAGAACCGCGAGACCGTCGTAGACGCCAGATCTGAACCGTTCAGTCGTGAGTATTTTGCTCGCGTGGACATCGAGGTCACGGCACAGCCGGACCCGCCCACGACGGACGGCCTTGCGCCCGCCCCCTCGCCAGAGCACGGGGAGCCCGCAGCTTGAGCGTCTTGCCAAACACATCCGGGCGTCGCCGAACCGAACGGCGGATGCTTCCGCCGTTTGGAGACGGAGTCAACCCGAACAAGTTGTCCAACCTGCTCGACAGCGTGCTCGAGGATTGCCGATTCTCTCCGTTTTCTCATCGGCCCGAGACCGAATTGCCTTACTATCTTGAACAGGCAGATGCGAACCGTCCATTGGAACCGCGATTCGTCCTTGCGCTCAACGGCCTTGCCGACGTCGCGAGCCGCCTTTCGTTGTCTGCGGATCAGATGGCGCTCGGCGTGTCCGTGCGCAGTCGCCAGTTGAAGATGTACAAGACGTTCGGTAGTTGGCCCGTTGCCGACGTGCCTGCGCGGTGGTCGCCGGCGGCCAGCGACATGGACGCGGTGCAGACCGGCGGCCCGTTGGAATTCGTCTTGGCCGTTCGCGTCGTCGCCGACGATCCGATTCTCGCGGCGCACGGGCTCGACTTCGGAAAAGTGTTGTGCAGGCGGGAATTTGCGATTCGGCAACGTGTCCATGCGGCGGCCTTTCCGTTTAGCTGGCGCGAGTTCGGCGGGGACACGGAGTACCCTGCGGAGCTGCTGTGGGCCATCAAGTGGCACGATGCGACGGACGAGAATCGCTTCTCGCATCCGATCGGCGATGTCCTCACTGTCTACATGAACAAGGCGGAGGAACGCCTCAACTCGATGAACGCGGTGACGGGAAAGAGCGATTTCGCGTGGAAGATGTTGGCGTCCGAGATCATCGCCCAAATATGGAGCGAGGTGCTTAGGGGAACGTCGGTTGATCCCGATCCGTCCGACAATGAGACCCTGGTTGGACAGGTCTATGGCAAGCTCGCGAGCGCAAGCGGCATGGCGTACGCCGATATTCGCGCTTTGGGACAGGAGGAGGACTTGCTGGCGCTTCGGTCGCATATCGCCAAGATCATCGGCGTTGTCGCGTGACGTGGGGCTTGAGCGAGGTTCATGATGGTAGATGACTCGAGTAGAGTCAGGACGCTTTCCAGCGAAAAGGCGCGGGTTGCGGTCACCAACCGGCGCCGAGGCCGCCCATGGAAGCTTCTGGCGCGGGACTTCGGCACGATCGAACTCGCGTCGGAATGGGATGCTGCAGTGGTCGACGGAGCGTGTGCTTCTATTCTCAAGCTACGTGAGAATCTCGTCCAGCACGGTCGCAAGGTCGATGCGTTCAACTTCGACAGGCTGGCGTGTTCGATGCTCCACAGGGAACTCCAGTTGCCGCCCAGCGTTGCGGCTTCAGCGGACTTTTGGAGATGGCTGGCGGTGGAGCAGCTGGCCGACATCATCGAAGCGCGCCACGGCGGTCCGAAGGGACGAGAAGCCAATCTGACCAACTACGGCATTGACAGGCACGACATTGGACAGTGCCGGCTCGGGATATTGTGGCTGCGAGCCGACATGCTGTACGATCCTGACGCCGATCCCCAGAACGCGTATCACCTTGCAGAAAGATTCTTGCATACCGACTTCATCGAGTCGGGACTTATCCGGATCAGATACGGATGGTGCAGGAACTTGGCACGTGCGTTGGTGAGGTTTCAGTATCCCGATCCGACGACCAAAAAGACCTATCTTCGCAACACGGGTGACGGTAGCATCAGGGAGCTATACAAGCGATTGAGGCACTTGCATAGCGTCTACGCCTTCGAGTTCATGAGCGACGGCGAGCTGCGGTCGTTGCTCGAGAGTCACAGCCGCGACCTGAAGCGCGCGTGATCAACATGCCCGGAGCTCGACAGGCATCGAGCGCAATCGCGAAGAACGACGGCGTATTGGAGTCGTTTTCGCAAACTCGTTCGCGGGTAGTCAAGACGCTGGACCTGTGTGGCCTTGTCGGCCGTTCGTCGTGTCGAACCCGACTCGAGCTGGGCGACGAGGTGGGGACGACCTCGTTGCAGTCGTGCTTCGATCACGCCTTGCTCAGGGGACAAGTGGAACATGCGACTCGCGACGACGGGCGCCATGTAACGATTGCAGATGTGTTCTGCGGCGCTGGTGGTCTGTCGTACGGCGTTCGGGAGGCGGTGCTGGCGGCCGGGATGATTCCGCGATTTGTCTTGGCTGGAGACAACAATCCGGTTGCACTGGACGTCTACCGGAGAAACCTTGATCCGCGACACTGGTCGTCGAGGAACATCTGGACGTCGGTGACAACCGGCTATTCCTATCGCAATGGAAGAGCCCGGTTCGTAGGCGAACCCAGGATTGTGGACGAAACGCTGTTGGCGGCGGTCGGCAAGTTGGATGTCTTGTTGGGCGGGCCACCGTGCGAAGGTCATTCGACGTCCAACAACGTCAGCCGGCGTTCGGATCCACGCAACATGTACTACGTCGTGATGCCGGCGCTGGCTGTCGCATTGAAGGCAAAGACGGTGATCGTCGAGAATGTTCCCGGCATCAGACACGATCGCCGGCAAATACTCGAAGAAGCAAAGGCGTTGTTTTCCTCCAGGGGATACCACGTGGACGAGGCGGTCATCGACGCGACCCGTCTCGGATTGCCGCAAACGAGGAAGCGTCACATCTTGGTTGCGTCCATCGACAAGCAACCGGACTTGTCTGCGGCCGTTGAAGCCACTGCACGTCCGGCGCGGGACCTGCGGTGGGTGATTGGCGACCTAGTCCAGCGCGAGGCACGGGATTTCCTGGACGTGCCGGCCGAGCTGTCCGACGTCAATCGCGACAGGATCGACTACTTGTTCAGCCACGACGAATTCGACTTGCCGAACGACTGGCGTCCCGCCTGCCACCGGAACGGCCACACGTATCCATCGATTTACGGACGGTTGCGCTGGGACCGGCCGGCAGGCACGATAACAACCGGCTTCAATACGCCCGGACGCGGCCGATTCATCCATCCGGAACTGCGAAGAACGATCACGCCGCGCGAGGCCGCCAGGATTCAAGGCTTTCCCGATACGTTCGAGTTCCGGATGGTCGACGGCAAACCGTTGTCGAGAAGCAACGTGTCCAAGATGATCGGCGGGGCCGTTCCCCCGCAGATCGGCTACGCGGCGGGCGTTGCGGCGCTGGCCGCGATGAGCAGGCGACTACTGGGGCGGCGGCAGCATCGCGCGTAGGTTGCCGACGCACGGCGGCCGACCGCCGACGTGGCAGGTGGTAGTATCATGATATCATTCGTGGCCCCGAGGTGGCCCGTCACTCCGGCAATCGCGCCAGGAGACCGCGGTCGATCAGCCCTTGGAAGTGGCCGACGACGTTGAGCGCGAGGGCGCGGTCGCGGACCAGCAAGCCGAGTTCGATGTTTCGGTCGAGCGCGGCCTCGGTGAGGTTGGCGGAGGTGACGAAGAGCGATTCGTCGTCGGCCACGACGGCCTTGGCGTGGAGGACGCTGGTGGGGCCGGCGGGATCGAGCGAACGGGCGTCGTAGTAGACGTCGGGACGGGCGGCGCCGGGCCAGTCAGCGCTCCAGAAGCGGTCGGCGAACCGCCGGACGAGGTGGGCGGGGTCGGTGGTGTCGCCGCGACGGCGCTGGATGTTGAGCAGCAGCGTCACGGACAAGGCGGGGCTCTCCTCCATGCGGCGGGCCAGCACGGCGAAGGCTTGCGGGCCGTCGAAGAAGGCGAAGGTGCTGGCCCATAGGGATCGCTGGGCGGCGCCCATCAGCTCCTCGTAGACGCGACGGGTGTCCCTGGCGTGGAGTCCGGCGACCTCCGGGCCGGACCACACCAAGTCCGCCGCGCGGGCCCGGCCGGCGCCTTGGGCAGTCGTCCGCAACCACGCGGCGGCAACCCGGCCGCTGATCCCGAGGGCATGGAGTTCGCGAAGGCCAGCCGCCACATCCGCTGAACTCGCGCCGAGTTCCGAGCCCAGCGCGGCGCGCAGTGCGGACGGAGGCGACGACGCGGTGACCAAGCCGGACTCCAGCGCGGCCTCCAAGCGGCGGCGAACATGCGCCGGCAGATCAGCCAGACGGGCCAGGTCAGCCAAGACGTGCGCGGCCGAGAGGCAACCGGTGCCGGAAGGGCCGCGGCGGCCGCTGGAACCGGGACGAGGCCTCGGGCCTCACCAGGACGGGGCCGGGAAGAAGGCCGCGCCTTCATGGCCGATCACAGGCACGACCAGCGCGCGGTCCAGGTAGTCGTTGCGCATTTCGCACGAGGTTTCGGCGACCAGCGCGCAGGCGTGGCAGGCGGCGCCGAGGAGCAGATGGCCTTCCAGCGCGGTTTCGGGGGCGTGCTGGGCGCAGATGGGGTCGTTGGAGCACAGGACGGCGGCCCCGCAGGCATGGTCCAGGTGGTCCTCGATGCGGCGTGCCTGCTGGACGAGCCCGCCCAAGGTTCCGTCGGCGTCGGGGCTGCCTGTGTAGAGGAGGATGCCGTAGCGGTCGCCTTCCACGTACACGCGCTCCCGGATTGACGTGGCGGGATAGCCGCACCGCATCGCCAGCGACTGAATGAGCAGGTGCGACAGAGTGTGGAGCAGGATGTAGGGGCCACCGGGGAAGGCGCGCGTGGCATTGCGGTCTTCGCACCACGCTTCGTGGCCCCGCTCCAGAGCGGCCAAGCGGTCCTGGACGGCGTCGCGCTCGAGCCACTCGCAAACGGCGCCCGTGTCCAGCTGCACGAACACGCCCTCGCCCCGGTTTTCCACCGCCGGGAACCATTCCGGGACCCGCGCCAAGGCGGCGGGCTCCACGTCCGAGTCGTACTCGCCGTGAATGTCGGGGGTGGTCGCCTCCAAGCGCGTGAAGCCGACCAGGGCCATCACTTCGCGGAGGCGGTGCAACTGGACAACGCTCGCGATGCGCGAACTCGCGGAAGTTCCGGCGCGGGACCCCGCTCCCGGCGAGCTGAATGGCGGGACAGCGACAGGTGCCAGTGCATCGGCGGAAGCTCCGGCGTGCGGACCCCCGCCCTGCGAATCCCGCTGAGCCTCGTCGAGCGGTGGGCGCAGCCGTCCGTCGCGCCGCCACGCCGAGTCCGGAAGGCGCCGGGCGTGAAACTTGGGATCGATGGGCACGTCGTCGCCGTATCCCTCCGGGACATTCAAGACGGCGTCGAGCTCGACCCGCTTCACGGGCTGATCGCCTCCACGTCCCCCCTTCTTCTCCGCGATTGCCTCGAGCACTCGCTCGTCGTCGAACGGGGCCAGCGCCGCCGCTACGTCGGGCTTGCGCTTCATGAACGCGAGACCGGCGGCGTCGTCCACGATTGTCAAGTCGTTCCAGAGGGACTCGACAGCGCGCCGAATCTCGGAGCCCGGATCGGGAAGCGACAAGACGGCGACGATCTGCGGAAAATAGGCGTTGGACGCAGTGCGCACCAGCAACCGGGCCGGGTGGCCGCACGATTCGTTGGCGTTCCTGCCCAGCCATGGACGGGCGCCCGTGCACTGTCCGAGGGTCTTCAGCGACACGTCGGCCGCTTCGTACAGGCGGCGGCGCTTGCCGCATTCGCAACGCACCACGAGTTCGCCCAGGTCGCCCGCCGTCCCGGTCTGGTCCAGCCACAGAGCGCGGCCGCAGTACGAGCCGCCGACCCCGCTGCCCGCCTGCGTGCTGGGCGTGCCGTGCGGGCCAGCCGTGTCCGCCGCGTGCACGAACGCCGACCAGTCGAGGTCGTCCAGGTGACCGCGGGGACACGCGCGCACGTGAACCGCAGGCACGACTGGGCGGCCGTCGAAGCGGCCTCTTTCGTCCAGCGCCTTGCGGTGCACCAAGCGGCGCGATCCGCCGCGCCTTCCACGCTTGTCCGGCCCGGATCCGCTTCCCTTGTAGGGATCTTCCTGCACCAAGAACCACTCGGGGAACCGCCAAGCACCAATTCCCAGTTGCGTTTCCCAAGGCTTGCGTCCTTCCGCGGCGGGCGGCGCATAGAGCCGGGGGAAGGGCAAGTTGGTCATGGCCTCCAGCTTGCGGGAGAGCCGGGGTTCCACGATCTCCTTGAGATGGTCCAGGCTGGGCCACGTTTCCAGTCCGCCCATCACGGCCGCGTGGTTCGGCATGTCGATGAGGGAGCCCGGGCCCCATGTGGTGATCACTTGGCCTCGCCGAATCTGGCCGTGCGCTCTTGAGCTCATCGTCCGCCTCCCGGCGAGCCGCCGCCGCTCGCCCCGCCAGGCTCCTTCACGTAAACGTTCACTTCCGGCTCGACGTCCCGCAACGAGCGGTTGGCGCGGAACTTGGCGTGATGCTCCGACTCGAACTCCCGGTCGAGCATCTCGCGAAGCAGAGGCCGCAGAGCCGGTCCGCGCTTCTCGTGCTTCTGGTATTGGACGCCCACGCCCGCATGTCGATAGTCGCTCACCACGTGCTGCCAGGAATCCAGCAAATCCACTATCCGGTTGCGGACGCTACGCGCAAGCTCATCGCGCTCCCCGTCCGACACGCCCGGCTGGTGCTCGACCCGATCCAGAAAGGCCCGCAACAGAAGACGCTCGACATCGTTGCGTTCGTCGCCCAGTCGCTCCACGCCGGTGAACGGCGCGAGCGCGGCACGGCCGTGACGGGCCAGCGCCACGAGAGCGCCCGCCAGGCCGCGGTCGAGCGCGCGCGCGGCGAACGGCGTTACGCTGGTCGCCTCGACGGAGCGATAGAACGTCTCGTGATAGTTGCGGAAGGTCTCGTAGTGCGACCGGTCGCGAGGTCTGTGGACGTTGAGCAGCGTCACGACCAAGCCGGGCCGGGCGCTGTCTCGGCCCACGCGGCTCGTGGCCTGGATGTACTCGGCGTGCGTCTTGGGCTGGCCAACGACGAACATGAGTCCCAGGCGGGGAATGTCGAGGCCGACCGAAATCATGTTGGTCGCAATGGCGTAGTCGACCGAGCGCTGTTCGTGGGACGCGCGGCCCAGTCGCTGGCGGGCTTCGGCCACCTTGCCGGTCGAGACCCGCGACGTGAGTTCGACCACGTCGCCGACCGTGCGACGGTTGCGGAACAGTCCGGCGGGCGCCGTCCCGGATGCGTGGCCCGCCGCAATCCGGCGCCGGGCGCCGATGCGTTGAAGCGTGTTGCGCACCTCCTCCTCCAAGATGCGCCGGGCGCTGCCCAGTTCGCGCAGGCTGTTGAAATAGCCCAGCAACGTCATGTAGGGGTCGGCCGGGTTGTGCTCGGCGGCATGTCCGCCAGCCTCGCGGTACGCCTTCTCCGCCGCTCCCATGAGGGCCAGCACGGCCCGTCTCATCACCAACTTGGGACTGCGACCCTGGGCGGCGAGGCCCAAGTAGAGGCGGGCGGGCGTCCCGGACGCAGGCGCGGTGCGCGCAAAGAAGGAATCGCCGCGCGCGGGACCGGGCGGCGGAAACACTTGCGTCGCGGGGCGGGCGAACAGCGCCTGTATCTGGTCCTGGGCCCGGCGGACGGTGGCCGTGGACGCCACGATCTTCGGAGCCGGCCCGGCACTCTCGCACAGCTCTTCGATCGCGGTCTCGTACAGGCCGGCCATGGTGCCGAGGGGACCCGAGATCAGGTGCAGCTCGTCCTGGACGATGAGGTCGGGCGGAGGCAGCGGCGCGGGCAGCCGGTCTCCCTTCCCGGGCTCCGAAGCGCCGTAGAAGCCACCGCGACCGGCACGGTCGGCGCCTCCCAGCAGCACGCCGCACGCACCGGTCCATGGCAACGAAGCGAACTTGTCCACGGTCGCGACGACGAACGCGGGCAGGCGGCGGTACAAGGGTTCGTCCACCGCGACGATCGGCAACGGGCGGTCGCCGGCGAAGTCGCACTCGAAGTTCGCGCACCCGATGCGCAAGTTGCGAGGATTGTCGTCGTCGGGCTCCAGCTGAAAGGAATCCGCGCTGAACGGCGTGCCGCACCAAGGACAATCTTCCAAGGGGATGGGCGACGGCTTGTTGCGGGGGTCCTGCTTGTAGTGGATGGTGCGCGCGCGGGCCGTGTCGCGGCGCGTGTCGCCCTTGGCGCCGAGAACGTTGGGAGTCGCCGCCTTGCCGACCCACAAGCCGATCTCGAAGGGCCATTCGCCGTAGCGGTCCGGATCGCGCTCGCGTTCCAACTCCAGGGCGCACACGAGTCCGGCGGCGCGCGCCAGCTGGTCGAACGTGAGAAGGCGCAGCGTGTAGCGCATCACGACGGACACGCCCGCGCCCCGGTGCTCGACCGGTCCCGGGTCGCGCAACCGCCGCAACGCCATGGCGACGGCCGCCAGCCCCAGGTACGCCTCGGTCTTGCCTCCGCCTGTGGGAAAGAACAACAAGTCCACCGTCTTGCGGTCCGCATGAGCCGGATCGGCCAAGCCGGACAGGTTCAGCAGGACGAAAGCGAGTTGGAAGCTCCTCCAGCGAGGCGATTCGGCGCACGACGAGGGGCGGGGCGCGATCGGCGCTGGACGCCGGCGAAGCGCAGCGGCCACCGCGCGGTTGGCCATGCGGAACGCGTCCAGAAGGTCGCCGTCTCCAGCCAAGGCATCGATGCCGCGCTCCATGCGGTCGGCCGCATGTCCGGCCAAGTCCAGGAGATACTCCGCCGTCTCGCGGCGCTGGGCGTCGAGCGTGTCGGCAACCGCGCGATTGCGAGGGTCGGCGGGGCCGGCGCCGACGCCGGATGTCCCATGGCCGCCCGGCGCCTTCAGCTCCCGGCGGCGTTCCTCGATCCAGCCGCGGTAGCGATCCACCAGCGGCGACAGGACGGCCTTCGCCGCGTCGCCGTCCGCCAGCGCACCAAGATCGTCCATCGCCAACGCGGCACCGGACACGTCATCCATCGTCTCGGTCTTCTCGACTTGAGCGCGCGGCATCCAGGCCGTGCGGACCACGCGGCACCGGCCGTCCACGACATCCCAGTCGGCGGACACGCCATGGCCGGCCGCGTACTCGGGCGAGTCGGCGTAGTGAAGGTCTGCCACCTGCTCGTCCCAGTCGCCGAGCACCGAGCGCCGAGGGTCCGGCCGGGCCACGAAGGGCGCGGCGCAACGCACTTCGACGCACGGCTGAAAGGCGAAGGCCGTGTCGCCGTCGCCCTCCGGGGCGTCCACCGCCGCCCTGCGATTGACCAAGAACACCGATGTTGCCCGGGTGTCGGCGGGAAGCCTGCCCGCGAGGGCTCCGCTCGCGGCGGTTGGTCGGCAGACCAAGTGAAGCTCGAGACCCCCCGAGTCCGGCACGCCAACGACGACGGGCTCCAACCCGTGGCCAAGAAGCACGGGCACGGTCTCGCTGCGCGGGCGTCTCCGCCAGACATCGACGGGCTTGCGGTTCCCTTCGCTCCCTTGGGCTCCCCCTTCGATCTTGTCTCGTTCGTAGTCGCCCCAGGAGACGATTACGTCAAGCGAACCAATTCCAGGCGGAACCAGAAAGCTCAGCCCCATGGACGACGGAAAGAACGTCTTCTTCGCGGCCCTGCGCTCCTCGTTGGACTCCTCCCCGAGGCCTGCGACTTCGGGCGTCTCGTCCAGTTCGTCGTCTTCGTCTGCGTCCACCCGGTGTTCCGGCGGGGCGCCCGACGGGACCAGGAAGCCGGTCAAGTACCACACCGAGGGTCGCTCCCAACCCGGCAACCGCTCTTCCTCGAAGGCGTGGCCGGGCCACGGACCGATCAAGTCGAGTTGCAAGGACTCGACGAGCTGGTCGCGGACTTGCGCGGATGTGCGTGGCAAGATCGTGGGATCGCAGGCGGGATCGGTTGGCTCAAGGAGGAACATACCACGGTCGGCGCCTGCCGGACCCGACGGTAGCGTGCACGATGAAGGAATGCTGATTCGGCGGTCGCATTCTCTCCCGGCCCGCTCCGGGACGCGGTCCGCGCGCACCGGCGAGGCGGGCGACCCCGCATTGCAGGCCGCGTCGCATGGACCGCCCCGCCCAAGAGCCCGAGTCGCGCAGGCACGACCAGACCTACAAGCTCCTGTTCTCGCACGCCCAGGCCGCCACCGACCTGATCCGCGACTTCGCCGCCAAGGGCTGGAGCCACGCGCTCGACCTCTCGACCGTCGAGCCGTTCGCCACCGAGACCGTCAGCCCGGACCTGAAGCGCCAGCTCGGCGACTGCGCATGGCGGGCTTGGTTCAAGGACGGCCGAGCATCGGTCGTCTTTCTCGTCGAGTTCCAGTCATCCGTGGATCACGACATGGTCTTCCGCACCATGAGCTACAGCCAAGCGGCGCACCTCGTGTTTCATCGCTATCCCAGCCTGCTCGACCCGGGCCGCGCCATGCCGCACACGATGTCCATCGTCGTCCACTCCGGCGGGCAGCCCTGGAGCGCCGTCCCAACATTGACTGAACTCGCCCGCAGACGGGCGCCCTCGCTGGCGGAAGCAACGCATTGCCTGAGGGGCGACTGGCTGCACGCCCACGGCCACCGCGTGCTTGACTTGCAGTCGGCCTTCGCGCAACACTTGCTTCCCAGCGACAGCCTGCTCGGCTGGATCGCGGCGATGGAGACGGCTCCTTGGACGAGCCTGCCGAGGGTTCGCCGAAGCTTGGCGAAGCGCTGGGGCGGCCCCGAGCACTCGGACTTGCGCAAGGCGCTGGCCGTCTGGACCGGCGAGCGGTTGCGAGCCGCACGGGGACCGGAGGAGCGTCGGCGGCAAGCCGTGCGGTGGATCATCCAACCGGGAGGAGAAGACGACATGAGCGAGACCTACGACGACTGGGCAAGAGGCCACGAACAGCGGGGATGGAAGCGGGGCATGAAGCGCGGCATGGAACGCGGCATAAAGCGTGGCATGGAGCGCGGCATGGAAAGGGGGCTGGAGCGGGGACGGACGGAGGAGCGCCAAGCGATGGTGTTGCGGCTGGCCTCGCGACGGTTCGGCGCGGAGACGGCGCAACAGCTAGAGGGACTGGTCGAGGGGATGGGCGCCGACGAGCTGGCTCGGGTCGGGGACGCCGTGGTCGATTGCGACACCGGCGACGAGCTGTTGGAGGCCGCAGGACGCAGGGTTGTCAGGCGACGTTCCCAATAGCACCAATTCATCTCGCGAACTTCGATTGCGGTCATGTAGCCATCGCCAACTTGACCGCGTGTTGTGGGCACAGCTGTTCCACAACCACCTCTCAACGTTTCAAACATGCTCGTTGCTCGTGCCAGTCGCCGTCCGTGGCGTTGATAATCGCCGCATCGGCCACCAGCGCGGCAACCAGAAATTTCCGATCCCCAGGATCAAAGCCGTTCACCGGCAGCTCCGCAAACCCACGGCTCTCGTCTCCGATCTGCGTTAGCGACACCCGGTGCACGCGACTGGGCGTGTAGCCGTGCATAAACAGATACTCGAAGAATGCGTCGTCTGCGCCTGGTTCGCCACTTCGGTTTAGGTGCTTCGCGTATTCGTCCAAGATCAACTCTCCGTGATCGAGGACGACCAGCCGGTTATTGTATGTCTCCTTGATTGCTTCTATGCAAGCAAGTTGGCACGCCACATCGGCGTGCATGTCGCGTCCGTTGGCGGCAATCGGAACGTTCGTGTCGACAACCACACACCGTCGATTATTCGCCACCAGGTTGTAACCTGCGAGAAAGCGCGGTTCGCCTGATCGCCAATATCTCGCCCAGTTCGTCGCCGAAGAACTCTTCTGGCCATTTCCGAATTTCGCCAAGGGGTGTGAGTTCCAAGTCGGAGATTTCGCCCCTACCGCCCATGACGCTAGTAGCGTACAGCTTCACGTCATCAGACGACGCTTCTTCTTCGGCGACACGACGTTGAAGTCGTCGCAAGAGGTGCTCGCTGTGGCTCTCTACAATTACCTGAAGGTCTCGGGCCTTGGCGGCGGACAGAATCGCATCGGCCAATCCCCCTTGAGCCGAGGGATGAAGATGAATCTCCGGTTGCTCCATCAGTACGATGGAACCACGGGGAACGTAGTAGAGGAGAACGAGCGCGGGCAAGACCTGGGAAACGCCGAAGCCGACATCCGGCAACACAGCTTCTGCGCTGGCGTCGTCCTTCTTGACGGTTGCTCGGTATAGATTGCTTCCAGAGGCTAATTCGACGACGCCGAACCGGCGGGCCAGTCCTAGCTCATCGAGCCGCAGACTGGTGCGAGTGTGGCAATTCTTGTGCGCCACCATGTGGAGAATCCGCAAAACGCGCATTCTGTCGCGGCCTGCTCTCGAGACGCCATCGGCGCCTGCCAAGACGAGCGACCGTGTGCGCGCGCCCGCATTGGAGACCGCCACCGGCCGGGTGCGTGCCCAAGGAAACGGCGTAATGCCTCGTGCCGACTCCAAGGTTGTAGTCAAGACGGATCCCGAAGTGCTTTGCCCTACCGGACGTCCGCCGTGCAATCTCTCTGGCGCCGCCTCGCCGCCGAAGGGCGTCGCTCAACGAGCGGCAGGACGCCGATGGGGATCCATACCGTTCCGGCATGATAGCGCGGAAGGCGGGCGATGTACAGGCTCGGGCCGATTGGCCAATCGGCGGTTCTAGTTCGACGGATCCCCGGACCGCTCCAGCGCCAGCAATCTGATGACGCGCACGAAGGGAGAATCGAGTTCGTCTCGCTGGATGTACGCCATCAGCCCGTCGGGTCCGAAGGCGCGAGGAATGCGGAGGCCGTCAGCGGACAACGTGCCCAAGTAGGTACCGTCGGCGTCAAACACGTCTGTCGGCCCGTCGGAGAAACCGTCTCTTCCCGTGCGTTCGACCCAAATGCGGTCTTCCGAGTCCACGGCCATCCTGTTGATCACAGGAATCTGCTCTGCAAACGTCATTCGACTCGCGGCGTCGTCCTGGAGTTGGCGCATCAGCGCACGACGCGCCTGCTCGGATATGTCAGCTCCAAGGACTGAGACGCTCGCGCCCGCTCTTCGGTCTCGCGCTGCTTGCTTGATCGCCGGCGTTACGTCCATAGGCTCGATCGACCTGTCCAGCGTGCCTGCGATAGTTCCAGCAGGGGATATCAATTTGATTCGATATCCCGTGGAATCGACTAGAGCCACAAGGCCATCCGACAAGACATCGATCAACAATGGTGGCGCAAATTCGGGTGGCGTCTTGACGTTGACGATGGCCCTGTAGGAGCCTTGAGCTTCCTCCAACATCAAATCTTCAGCCTCGCTGGGAATATTCCATGCGGTATAGAAAGTTTCTCGCGTTCCGTCCAGGGAGTACAAATCCAATGAACGGCTGGGGGGGGACGGAGTATTGATCGGAACGTTCCCGAATATGGTGACTCCTACACGGCTTGGCAAACAGCGAAGCCGTCCGTGCGGCGGGCGAGCCTTGACCGGATGGCTAGCAGCCCGTGGATAAACGGATTTGGCGCATCCGCGACGAAACTTGGCGGGACACAGCGGTTTACCGGGCTCTCGACGGTGCGAACGCGCGGAATTCGCGGAATTGGGCTTGGAGCGGCCCCAAGAGACGTGGAGCGGCTCGAGAGCGGCGATTGGGCGGCAGAGCTCCTCGCCCAGCGTGCCGGCCAGCGTCTCGCGACTCAACCCCCGCGCCGTCGCCAGCTTCGAGCCGGGCTCGAGAATCCGCGCCAGCGCCATCGCCGCCGCCAGCGAGCGGCCCCTCGACGGCCTGCGGTCCAGCAGACGCTCGCCCCGTTTGCCCCCGGAACTTCCGCTTAAGGAGGAACATACCACGGTCGACGCCTGCCGGACTCGACGGTAGCGTGCACGATGAAGGAACGCTGATTCGGCGGTCGTATTCTCTCCCGGCCTGCTCTGGGACGCGGTCCGCGTGCACCGGCGAGGCGGGCGACCCCGCATTGCAGGCTGCGTCGCATGGACCCATCCAAGAGCCCGAGTCGCGCAGGCACGACAGCTTGGCGAAGCGCTGAGGCGGCCCCGAGCGGGTTCCGGCTCTCGCAAGACGAGCATCCCCGGCTCATCGGCAACCTACAGATTCGGGCCTCCGCGGTAGCGCAAGCGCAACTCGGTTGCCACGTCGCGCCACAGCTTGTCGAACGACGGCGCGGATCTTGCGGCCGCCATGTCGAAGGCCGCCGTGAGCGACGTCTGGTGCACCGAGGGCCGATACGATCGCTCGTCTGCTTGATGGCGGCTCAGCCATCCCTTGGCATCCCGGATGCTCTCCGGATCTGCCGGAGCAGTCAGGTCCACCCGCATTCCGTGCTTTCCCGCCAGCGATCCGGCCGACGCGAGAAACCACGCTTCGTACTCCGACTTGGCGAGGACCACGCGCGTGACTCGATCAGGGCGGGCTCTCGCGGCGCGCCGGACCAACTGCGGCCCCAGCTCCGCCGGGCAATCGGTGTCGGCGTCCAGCAGGACCAGAATCACCCCTTTCGGCCCGACGCGCCGGGCGGCCAAGTCGATGGACTTCTCGAAGTGCGGCTTCTTGACGACCTGTTGCCTTCCTCGTCTCAGAACGTCGATCCTCAGGTCGAGGCCGGGCGTCACAACAGCGGCGATCCTGCGCAAGAGCACCGGCACGGCCAACGTCTCGCCCTTCCCTTCGACGACGACCGCGACGTCGAGAGTCATCGCGACCTTGGTGCGCCGAACAGGGAGACCTGGGACGGACGCAGGCGCGACGCCTTCTCGTCCGGCAGAAGTTGCTCCATTCTCATCAGTTCGCCCGCGGTGAAGTTGCCGTTCTCGATCACCGATCTGCCGGCTTCGTCGATGGGACCGAGGCGCCCGCCGGCCTCGTCCGACCCGACGACCACGATGGAGTCCACGGATATCTGCTTGTGATCCAGCAGGTCGGCGCTTTGGCTGGTCACGACCACCTGTGTCCTCTCCGCTCCGTCCGCCAACATGTCCAACAGAACCTCGAGCGCGCCCGGATGAAGGGCCGCCTCCGGCTCTTCCAGGCATACTAGGCCGTGGCGAGCAACGTTTGCGCCGGTGCCCTGGAGCAAGGCCGCCAGCACGCCCACGATCCTGAGCGTGCCGTCGGACATGTCTCGTGCCAGGAATCGTCGGTGCCGCGCTCCCTCGCGCACCACCTTCTTGAACGCAAGCGTGCGCCAGGGACCCAAGGCCAGCTTGTCCACGGCCGCCAACTCCGGCACCACGGCTTGCAGGTATCGATCCAGTCGTTCCTTGGTCTTTGGAGACCGACGCTTGATGGCTTCCAATACGCTTGCCACATTGCGTCCGTCAGATCGTAGAAGGCCCTGCTCGGGTTCATGCAGCTCGCGGATCGCGTCCGGATTGAGCCGATAGACGCACACATCCGACAACGCATCGTAGACGGGGCGGAATTCGGGCACGGACGCCAGACGCACGAGGTAAAGGTCATCCTGGGGCGCGGGCGGAGGATGCGAAACAGTGCACTCCCTTACCCGACCGTGATCGAGTGCGCAGAAGTGGGCTTCGACCCCGCGAACCAGCCGGCATTCCTCTCTCCGGACGTCGAGCTTGCCGTCTCGGCCCGCGCCCAAGGAAACGGCGTAATGCCCCGTGCCGACTCCAAGGTTGTAGTCAAGACGGATCCCGAAGTGCTTTGCCCGACCGGACGTCCGCCGTGCAATCTCTCTGGCGCCGCCTCGCCGCCGAAGGGCGTCGCTCAACGACGAGCGAAGACAGTCCCCCACCAAGCCAACCGCGTCCAGGAAGTTGCTCTTGCCGGCTCCGTTGGGGCCCACGACCAACGACAGTTGGGCCAGCTCCACGTCGCAGGCCGCGATGTTGCGGTAGTTGCGGACTCTTGCTCGGGTTACGAGGCGGCGGTCGGCGGATGGCGCGTTCATCGGCGCTTCCCGGGCCGCGAACGGGTGGCCTCGTCGCGTCCGGCCTTGCAGGCGGCGGCTTCCTCGGCGGCGCGTTGGCCGTTGAGTTCGAGAAGGCGTGCGAGGACATCGTCGCGCACGTTGTCCGGCCAGCGGTAGCGGTACGGCTTCTTCTTGCGGCCCCATTCCTCCTCGTCGATCTCGTAGTCGAGCACGAAATCGCAGTCCGTGGGGACGTCGGTCCAGCCGTAGGCGTCGAGGACCGCCCTGTCCATGGCGGCGTGGAGGTCGCGGAGCTGGACGATTTTCGGAGCGGCCTCGTTGGGATCGTGGAAGTGGTTGTAGGTCTTGGTGAGACCCTTGGCGTTGCGGACCATGAGGTCGGCGCGGAAGTCGGAGTACGCCTTGCCGGCGGCTTCGAGGGACGGATGGGTCTCCCACTTATTTGGAAACGGGAAGGTCTCGAAGATGTCGGAGGGGGTGTAGCGGAGTCGATCCTCAAGGGACGAGCCGAAGAAGCGCGCCCAAATCTCGTGGACGCGAGACTGGAGGGTGCAGAAGGCAGCGTGGGTGTCGAGGGGGAAGACGGCAAGTACGTGGGCGAAGACCATGCGGATCGGAAGAAACGTGAAGGCATGATGCGGGGTTGCGCCGCAGTTGATGGCCAGCACGCGTTGCTTGCGTGCAGTCGCCGCATAGAGTTGTGTCGCTGATGAACCATACTGCCACCAGTACGTCGCCCGCCTTCTCCCGATAGGGTTGCGCGTCAAATGAGCGCGTCGTGGCTTGACCTTGTTCCTCACAATGTCCAGCAGTTCCGGCCAGTCCGCGGCCACGGGATCGGGATAGTCACTCGGCACTACGGGTTGGCGTCGCAACTCCTTGCGTCGATGATCGTCCGCTTCCTTCCACGTCTCGCCGATGTCGTCTCGGCGAAGCGGCCAGTCGCGGAAGTTAATGACGTACCGATGGTGCGCGTGCGTCGGGCTGGTGTTGAGTTCCTTGCCGCCGATGTACGGAAAGATCACGTCCTTGTTGCCCGGGTTCTCCTCGACCAGCTGGTCCAACTCGGCAATCGGTGTCGCGACCCCATTCGTGTCGGTGTCATCGAAGGTGAAGCCCATTCCTAGGACGTAGCTACCTACAAAGCTCTTTCTCGCGTTCGCCTTGAGTTGTGCCGGGTCGCCGTGACCGCCCCGATGAAACAGAAACGCCGTGATCCGTTCGACCGGACGCTTGTCGAGGAACCGCTGGCTGGAAGCCCGGCCCTTGGCCACGTGCACCACGCTCACGACCACGGCTGCCATCCCCGGCCACTTCACCCGCGTCGTGGCCTTGAAGATCTCGCCGCCATGCTGGCATATCCAGCGCAGGCCGGTGGAGCGGGTGTCGCCTTGGCCGATGGTGTTGGTCGCGATCAGGCCGAACGTGCCGTTGGGCCGGATCAAGTCGAACGAACGGCGAAAGAAGTGGGCGACCAGGTCGGCGTTGCCGTGGCTTTGCTGGTGGGCCTGCTTCAGCCAAAGGGGATAGTGCCTCACGTTGGCATTCGCCATCGAGTTCTTTCCCGCGAAGGGCGGATTTCCGACGATCGCGTCGAACCCCGGGGCGTCTCGTTCGAAGACCTCGGGAAACTCGATCTCCCAGTGAAACGGGGCCAGAGGCGGATCAGCGTCGCGCTGCTCGTCCAACCAGCTTGTGTACTCTTCCGCTCTGCCCTCGGCTACGCACGCTGCAAGCTCGACTCTCCTTGCTTCGCGTTTCTTCGGCTTCGCCTCGTCGAAGTATGCCGCAAGCACCAAGTCGCCGGTTCTGCGGACTGAGGCCGTCGCCGACATGGCTTCGCCCAGCACGGCTCGCAACTTCCGGTCAGAGACGCCGTCGCCCGCTTCCCGAATGCGCCGGCGCATGTCCCTGACTCGATCCAGATCGTCCTTGGCCCTGTCCGCCTCGAACCCCAACTGGAGCGCAGGCGCCTTCTCGTCCCAATGGAACGCGCCGATCTGGCGCTTCGTCAGTCCCACCAGCGAATCGCCGTGGCGCAGGGCGTGATCCAGGAACGTCAAGGGAAGGCCCTTGGCCAGCGTCGCCAGCCACAGCGACATCTTGGCCAAGTCCACGGCAATGGGGTTGCGGTCCACGCCGTACAAGCACCGCCGCGCCACCTCCCGGCGGGCGAATACAAGTTCGTCCTCTCCCTCGAGGCCGTCGGGCACAGCGTCGGCCGCGTGCCACGCATCGACCAGCGCCGCGCCCAGCTGGCGGCAGGCTTCAACCAAGAACGCACCCGAGCCCATCGCCGGATCGCACACCTTCAAGGCCAGCACTTGGTCGGGCGTGGGCGACCCGCCCGTCTCGGCGCTCAACCGGTCCAGCACGGGCTTCAGCGCGTCGCGGACGATCGGCTCAGTCAGCTCGCGGGGCGTATAGTGCGAGCCGGTACTGCGACGTTCCTTGCTGGGCTGAAGAATCATGGAGCCGCGCGCGATCAGGTCGGGCGTGGCTACGGAGTCCACGACCGGCGCCACAGCGGCGTGCAACGCCTCGATGGCGCCCGCTTGGCGGACCGCGTTCGCGACCTTGTCGGTGAGCTTGCGATCGGTGCGGTCGCGGACCCACTCGACGCGTTTGTCGGACGGTTGCGCGAGCAGCGCGTCCAAGTCGACCGTGGCCGGCGCACCGTGCTTCCCCTCCGCCTTGATCGCCACGGACCGGCCCTTCGCAGTCTCCAGCCGGAAGCCCATCATCGTCTCGTAGACGGAGCCGATGTGCTCCACGTCCAGCGCTCGGTACGAGATGCGTTCGCCGTTGAGCACCAGCAACTTTTCGAGCACGCGGTAGACGGCGCCGTCGGACACCCGGGGCGGCTCGATGCGCTCGTGGACTTGGCGTCCGCCGGCGACCTGCGCGCCCCGGCCCTCCAGGAACGGGTAGCGGTCGGGGTCGAACAGGACGCCGTGGCGAGGTGGTAGTATCATGGTATCAATCCGAACTCCGTCGTGAACCATGCGGAACAGAAACAGCAACTGGGCGTAGGCGCCGTAGCGCTGGTCCATGGTGTCGGGGTGGAGTGCCGCGTCCTCTCGGAGGCGCTTGTGCAGTCCGGCTACCGAATAGCCGCCGAGGAACACCTCGTCCTGCGGCAGCATGTCGCGCTCTTCCGCGTACAGCAGGAAGATCAGGCGCAGCACCAGCGTGAGCAGGCCCCGGTAGACTTCGTCCGGGTTCTCGCGCAGAGGCGTCTCCAAGAGCTTGCGGCCGGATCCGTCGTGGGCGGCCTGAAATCCGCGCAACAATTCATACAGGGCGTGCAGCACCTGCCCCGACAGATCCTGGCTGACCTCGTTCTGGAACTTGCGGCTCTCGGCCATGAGCGCGGCCAGCCGCTTGTCCTTGGCCACGGACAGCAACCGCGTCTCGCCCAAGAGAAGGCGCATGGCCGCGCAAATAGGCCGTCCAGCCGTCTCCACCATGTCCGCCACGCGGAAGTCCAGCCATCCCGAACTCTCGCCCTTCGGCGCCGAGACGAGCCGCAACGCCTCGCCGTTGAAGAGGATGCCGGCGGGTGCGCCCGTGCCGCGCAACAGGCGCTCCATGGTGTCCTGAGCCGCGGCCGACCTGGCTTGAGAGGCATCGAAGTCGCGTCCTCGCTCGCACACGAGGACCAAGAGCTGCCACTCGGCCTCGTCCCGTCCCATGCGGACCGCATAGTGGGGCCGGACGGCCCTGCCGGTGTCCGGCATGACGACTTCCAGTTCCCGGGGCACGGGTGCATCCGCGGTTCCGGCGTAGCCCTTGGGCGAGAAACTCCAGTCCAAGACCTTGTTGGCGAACTCGCGGAAGCGGGAAAAGGCAAGAACGCCAGCACCCGTCGCTTCGGTCGCGAGGCATTCCTTCAGCCGAGCCTGTCCTTCGTTGTCCCGACGCTGAAGGATGGCGCCGGCACGAACCAATGTCGTCGGCGATACCACGAGGCCAGTAGGCCGGACGAAGCCGAGCCACTCCAAGTGGGTCGCGATGTCCGGGTTGACTTTGGCCATGATGGTTACACCTTAGCACCCCGCCTGGGTCGGCTAGGCACCGCTAAACGCCACCCTCCATTGAAGCCGTGCGAACACCACGTCTCCGAATACGACCCCGCAACGGCCCGGGACCAATGGCCCATCGTGTCTTCGGCAGTATTGACGTTCATTCTGGGAGAGCCCGATTCTATTGTGCCGCCATAATGCGATGTCGATATCTTATTCCAAGATCCGCGCAAATGCCTTGTTCGATTTTTGCACTACTCCTATGTGTATTCATATAATGTTGTACTCTGAGCGACAATACGCCTCGAACAAACGAATCGTCGTGCCGCTTCAGTAGCTTCCTCAGTTCTCTTCGCAAGTTCGACGTCAATTCATTTGCACTATCCAAGGCGCAGAAAAATCCGATCACGTCATAAGCTGGATTTGCTCTCTTCTCAACCAGATCGCGAACTATTGGTGCGATATCCTTGTGTGACACGGCATTCACCACAAGTTCAATATTGATCATTGTCCACACGAACGACATTCCCTGCAACAATTTCTTGATTCTCGATTCAGATAAATTGGGGACACGGGCGTGCAAATATCGCGCTAACTCGGATATATCGTCTTCGTCGCTCAGCAACACGTTCACGAGCCGTAGTCCACTGTCTGCAATCGATTCAACAATATCTGATATTTGTCCTTTGGTGAGCTTGCCATATCTCACCTTTAATACCTGACCCAACAGTTCGTTGTTCTTCAATATTTGGTATATCATTCGATTAACCGAATGATCGGATCTATTGTCCACTTCATTTTCGTTGTCGTCACCGTCACGTGTACGTCGGTCGGCTTTTCGCTCGTCCTCCACTGAACGACCAGAAAGGATGTCAGTCGGTAATCGCGCAACGATACTTCGAAACCGTTTTGTTTCTTCCGGATTCAAACGCGCTGGCGGAATGTTGTCCAATGAACACATCGTTCTGATCAGGATTTCTTCAATTATTTCATCATTTGTCGCGTGATGTATTATAAAAAGCAACGTCAAATGGTTTTCCGACACATGGCTGTCCCGACACATTTGCTCAATTATTTGATTGTCTTCGTGCGCGGCCAAGTACCGCCCGAGAAAGAAATAGTACATGTAGGGATGCTGGAATCTGCCGTCATCGGCCAAAATGCCATAATCTCGACCAATCAATCTGTGCCGAATAGAGTCTGGCAAGACATATTGCTTCTTATAGTCAGCGACAAACCGATCAAACGCCGATCGGGAAAACGAATGTTGCTCGGTCGAGTTATGACTGTAAATAGCAAACGCCAATTGTTCCGCAAAATTTAAGCACACATTGATGGCTTCATCACCCCTGGAAATGCCTGCATTCATTAGTCTTGCTACAATAAAGATGTAGTAGCAATGACCATGTGATGTAACCGCCATATCTCGTGGCATGAATGCTTCAAGTGTCTGAAGAATCGATAGAACATAGAACGGATATCGTGGCAATATTCTAGTGTTAATGATAGCATTGACTCGCTTTTCTATTTGATCAACGGCACCGTCATACACCGTGCTGTTACTCATCAAGGCAAGTCGTTTTCGAATCAATTCTTCTTGCAAGACGTGTGTGAGCGGAGAAATCTGCAAAATAGTGCACGTCGCCAAGCGGGCGTCATCGCGGTAATAAGACACATATGTGTTGGTGGATGCTAACACAACAACGTTATCGAATCTGCTCAGGACAGCAGTCAGGAAGGGTATCGATGCAGGCTTGGACGACAGATTGTCGAGCACAATGGTTGTGTGTTGGTAGTCGCGCCACTTCATGTAATCGCCACGAAATTGATCATGATATACCTTTGCTAGAACATCATCGAATATCACTAGCTATCTTAACCACTTGCAGATCGACAAGAAGGACAGGCTGCGCCTTATTGATCAGCGACAAAACGATGTACCGGCCAAGCGCCGTCTTGCCACTTTGGTCGTCGCCGTGGATAAGGATGTGACCCAATCGCAAAAGATTGTCTAAGTTCGTTATGGTTTTTTCGTCAACTGCGTGCCTTTCAATCTTGCTAGGCTGGTAGTTTGATAGCGGGAGAAATACAAAGAGGTCATCTAGCGTACTTGTTCGTTGTGAAACGACGACATCATCAATATTCCGCAGTTGTGTCATAAATCGGGTCTTTGGCGAAAAATCCGCTCGCAAGCTGTCAATGAGTGATTTAATGCCTTCATATACTTGGCTCCATGCCGCATCAGAATCGCTAAACGTCTTCACGGGCTTTCCGTCATTCGGCAACACCTTTATATCGTCTTCGACAAGCAAATCCTTCCACGCACATGTGCTGACGATAATCGGAACACGAAGTGGTCGGTGGGAAGCAACGTGCATCGTTTTGGCTCGCTTCCATTCTTTCATGCATTCATCTGATGCCAAAAATGAATTGCTGATTAAGAAAACGACAATATCGACTTGCTCCATTTCCTGCCCAATAGTCGTTGAGATTCTATGACCGGGCAGAATGTTTTTATCCGACCACTGTGTCAAATGCCCCTGGGTTCTGAGCAAACTGAGGGCATCTTCCATGGCATCTCGGTATTGAGCGTCCTTGTGAGAATAGCTATAGAACAGGCGAACGGAAAAAGAGGATGTCTTCATTGGGCTTAATCCGTCGTTGATACGCGTCGTTCTCCGGTTACCGGTGTGGCAACTGGAAGGAGTGCGCAACGGTGGCGTTGTGCTCGAAGGGCGAAAACTACTGTTCGCCGAGGTGGTTCTGGAGGGTCGACAAATTCGGCTGCGAATGACAGCCCTAAAGCGTCGACCCGGTATCGACCGGGTGCGCACTCGCTAGCGGCGTAGAAGTCGAGCCTGCAGGTCATCTGCGGCAACAGGCCCATCCCGTTCGGCATGCGGACGCGCCTCGGCGGAGTGTGGTGGATGATGGCATCAGTTCGTCTCCGGCCAAAGATAAACCAAACCCACGGGCTCGACGCGGCAGGCACGCACCTCGTAGAAGGTCTGGACGCGGGCGGGCTCGCACTCCAAGTCGTCGTCGAACTTGCTCAGGCGCTTGCGCCAGTGGCGGACGTCCGCTTCGAGCT
Source organism: Longimicrobiales bacterium (assembly GCA_965203485.1). GTDB lineage: Bacteria > Gemmatimonadota > Gemmatimonadetes > Longimicrobiales > Gaopeijiaceae. Next base: position 3,498,099 of record OZ241892.1, on the reverse strand, counting down.
GGCGCTGCTCGGCGGCCGATTGCAGTTCAAGCTGCCGCTGGCCCTCGTGCTCGGCCAGCGTCTCGCGGACGCGGCATCGCTGGGCCTCCAACGTCTCGTGCAGGGCGCGGCTTTCGGTTTGGCCGCGCGCGGTCAGGCGCTTCTCGGCGTTGGCCGCCAAGTCGGCCGCGCGTGCTTCCAGCAACGGCTTCAGATCCTCGATGTCGTCCGCGGCCGAGCGCAACAGGCGTTGTCGCACGACATCGTTCGGGAAGAAGTCGGCGCGCCCGTTCCCGCTGCTTCCGTCTGCCATGGCTTCGTTCAGAAGATCCAGCGTGCGGGCTTCGCCGTCGCGGCCGTAGGGCTTGAGCGGCCCGGAGCGCTCGCGGGGGTCGGACCAGGGGGCGGCCACGGGCACCAGCTCCTCGTGCAGGCGCTCGGCGCGCCGCCCGTACAGCGAGAGGCGGCCCAGCAGAACCACGCGGCGAATCGAATCCCGGCTCTGAGCCAAACAAGCCCTGGACAGGTCGTGGTGCACGAATCCCTGCGACCTGAACCTGGCCAGCAATCGCTGGGCCACGCGCTGGTCCAGGTGCAGATGCACCACGTCGTCGGTGAGGACACCGGCGTCTTCAAAGACGACAGGGCGGATCGGAGCGTCGCGCCGCCAGTCGGCCGTGTTTTCGCCGAGCTTCTGCGGAGCGCGCAGCGAGTCCAGCGTGGCGGTCCAGGTGGCGTCGGCGGCAACCTTGCCGTCCAAGGCCGGAAACGCCCACGCGGACTTGCCTTCCGGGTCGGCAGCCGGCGCCAGCGGCGGCGCGCCCAGGAATTCCAGCGAGCACGAGAGGGCGTTGCGGAACGGGCCGGCTCCGAAGCCCGTCCTTTGCCGCGAGCGTTGCAGCAAAGCGCGGCACCGGTCTATCTGGGCTTCAAGCTCCTGGTGCCGGTCGCGAGCGGCTTCCAGCTCGTCCTTAACGGCGCGCTTCTTGGCGGGCTCCAGGTCGGCGTCTTCGATCCTGCGCTTCAATGCGTCGGCGTCGGCGTGGCGGATTCCCCGTTTGCCCAACCGGCGCTCCACGTCGTCGATCACCGTGGGCAGGCTGCCCAGCTCGCGCCTGATCGTCTCGGTTTTTTTCACCAGCACCTCCAGCACGCGGTCTTCCACGCGCTGGGGCAGCACGAAGTAGTGGCAGTTGACTTCGCGCGCCGGCTGGAGCTTGCGGTCGATGCGGCCGTTGCGCTGCTCGATGCGGCCGGGGTTCCACGGTAGATCGAAGTGGAACAGGTCGGTGCAGTGGGCTTGGAAGTTGAGTCCTTCGCGCGCGGCGTCCGTGGCGAGGAGGATGCGGAGGGGATCGTCCGCGGGATGCGCGTTGAAGCGTCGCTGCACGGCCTTGCGCATGGGGCCGCTGGTATGGCCGTCGATGACTGCGATGCGGTCTTCGGCCCGGTCGGTGTGCTTGACGGCGTGTTCAAGCACGGTGCGCAGATAGCGCTTGGTGCCTTCGCGGTTTTCCGTGAAGATGAGAACGCGGCGGTCGTTCCAGCGGGGAGTCGGGGCGTCGGGCGGCAGAGCATGGTCGAAGGGCGGCAGGTCCGGGCACTGGCGCTCGCGGATCCAGTCGAGCAGGCGGTGCGTCTTGGCGTCGGGCCGGGCACGGCTTTCCTCGGCGATTTCCTGCATTTGGTCGAGGAGACGCTGCTCGCGGGCCCACTGCTGTTCCGGGTTGTCGCTGTGGGCGGCCGTCGTCAGCGCCTCGATCTGGCGGCGTTCCTCCGCGTCGGTTTCCTTCTCGGTCCACTGGCCGCGCTCGTCGTCCGCGTCCGGCGCCCGCAAGAAGGGATGCGTTCCTGCGCCACCGGCCGGATCGCTCGCAACCATCTGGGCGGCCCGGCCCGGCGGCGCGCGCCCCGTCGCGGCCTCGCTTCCCGGTTCCCCTCCGATGCCCTCGGGACTCTCCTGCTCATCCCCGTGGGGCAACTTCTTGCTTTCCTTCTCCCACTTCGCCCAGTGCCGTTCCACCGTCTCCCGGTGCACGCGAAGGCTCCGCGCAAACGCCTCGATCGACGACAGAAGCCGCTGCTGCAGTCCCACGACCAGCAGTTGAGCGGCGGCCTGGACCCCCCGCGCGGCGGTCGCGTGACGGCGCTCGCGAGCGGCCCGGTACTCGTCGAGCAACTGCGACAGCACGATCTCGGGAGCGTCGGGCGGCAACCCGTCCACCTTGACGGCCACGACGTTGCGCTTCGGGAACGCGCCCTGCACCTCTCGGACGTCCTCCTTGAGGCGGCGGACCATGACGTTTTCCAGCGCTCGGCTCTGCACCTTGACGCCTCGCGTGAACCGGTACGGATCCAGGAGCTCCAGCAGCGTGGAGAAGCTGTTGGAGTGTCCGTTGTGAGGCGTCGCCGACAGGAACAACCTGTGCTCGAAGCGCTCCGACAGATCGCGCACCGCTTGCGTGAACTTGCTCTCGATGCCGTAGCGCCTGCCGGACGACGGAGCGGCGTGGTGAGCCTCGTCCAGAATCAGAAGGCTTCCGGGCAGCAGGTCGCCCAGCCACTCGCGCATCGGATCCGCGTAGGCCGCGTTCGCCAGCAACCGGTGCGACACCAGGAAGCGGCTGTGCGTGCGCCAGGGATTCACGCCGAATCCCCTTTCGCGGCGCATCTTGGCCACATAGGCGCGGTCGAGGACTTCGAAGATCAGGCCGAACCGCTCCTCCAGCTCGCTCTTCCACTGCTCCAGCACTGACGGCGGCGCGGCCACCACGATTCTGTCGACCTTCTTGCGCAACAGGAGCTCGCGCGCGATCAGGCCGGCCTCGATGGTCTTGCCGAGGCCCGTGTCGTCGGCGATGAAGAGATTGACGCGGGGGAGCAACAACGCCTTGCGCAGGGGCTCCATCTGGTACGCGTCGAGCTTGATGCCGGCGCGAAACGGCGCCTGAACGAGCTTCGGATCGGTCGCCGTCACGCAGTTCCAGCGCAGGGTGTGGTAGAAGGCGGCGAACTGGCGGGGATCATCGAAGCCGCGCCCGGCGAGATCGCCCCAGCCCTCGTCCTTCAGGATCTTCCGGTCGAGCTCGCAGTCCCAAAATACCTGCAACTCCTGCCCCTGCGCGTCGTCGTCCGCGCACGCCAGTCGCACGACGGCCGAGTTCCCCGCGCGAGTCGGCGCTTCGACGGCCTCGACCAGCCAGCGGCGCGAGCGCAACTGGACGAGATCGCCGGATTCGGGTGGGCATTCGGGAAGGAACGAGGCGCGCGGCAACGGTCACTCGCGGAAGCGGCGGGTCCGGTCGAGGCCAAGCAACGTAAGGCGAAGCGGGCGGCTCGGCCAAGGGAGAGCGGTCCTATCCGCCCGCCTTCCACCGTTCGTAGCGCATGCGCAGGGTCGCGACTGGATTGGCGTCCTCGCCCGGCCGGATGTTCTCGTCGGTCACGTCGATGAAGAGCGAGTGGTCGCCGTCGTTGAAGGACTCGCCTTCCGGATCGGCGGCCTCCGCCACCAGCAGGTACGCCACGTGCGAGGTCTTGGCCGTGCAGGGGACGCCTTGGGGTTGCGGGTCCGTCTCGCAGGTGCAACGGCGGTCGCCGCCGGCGGCGTCGGCGGCCTCCATGGCGGCCATGACCCGGTCGGCCATGGTTCCGCCCGCGGCCTCGTGGAAGGCTGCCACGGCCAGGTGCACCACGTCGTCCGACGCCAGGATGTTTCCCTGCACCGAGAAGTAGACGCCCTCGGCGGGAATGCTGTCGGCCACGGCCAGCGACGCCGCTCCGTTGTCGGCGCCCGAGTGATGCGCGCAACGTCCCTGCAGATCGACGATCCCGAACTGGCGCCGCTCGAACTGCGGATCGGCGGACAGCATCTCGATGATCCGGTCCGGCGGAGTGCCCTTCTTCATCTCCTCGTGGACGAGTCGCTGGTTCGCCCGCGTCCCGTCCACCCCCGCCTGCGCCGCGGCCACTCCGACGCCCGGAACCACGATCGCCTGAATGTCCATGAGCCCCTTCGCGGGAAAGCCCGCAAAGCGTCCCTGCGCCACGCACGTCGCGGACGCAATGACCACTTGGCCGGTTCGCGTGTCGACTGCGACGACCGACCACGTCGCCGACAGCCATGAGGGCACGAGGACGAGACCGAAGGCAACCGCCGCGAGCCGACCGACTCGGCGCCATCCGAACACCGCCGCGGGCCGCAACCGGAGGCGTAGTGCGGCCAGGGCCGGGAGCCGCTGAACTTGCCGAGAACTGGAAATGCGCATCATCGTTCCTTGGTTGGTGCGGGACGGGTCGTTTGGTAAGTTTTCGCGCCCGCGGAGCCCAGGGCAAGACCGCGTGGACGCGACGCTGAATCGCAGGCGGACCAGGCTTGGACGGGACGCCGCGCGCCTCGCAACTAAAGCCACTCAAACACGGGAGGGGCACCATGTCCGAGCAACTGAGCCGCCGGGGCTTCGTCGACCGCGGGTCGAAGATGGCGATGGGCGCGATGGTGGTTCCGGCGCGCGTCGTGGGCGGCCCGAGTCGGCAGGCCCCGTCGGACCAGCTCAACATCGCCGTGATCGGCACCGGCGGCCAGGGAGTGGAGAACGGATTCGAGCTGGGCTCGGAGCGGATCGTGGCGGTATGCGACGTGGACTTCGGCATCGTGCACCGGCGCTCCACCGAGTTCCTCGAGGACGACGATCCCGAACGCCGGGCGAAGGCGCACCGTTGGCGCGAACAGTTCCTTCAAGCGCGCCAGTACGTGGACTTCCGGGAGCTGCTGGCCATGGAGAGCGATTTGGACGCGGTGGTCGTCGCCACGCCGGACCACTTGCACGCTCCGATCGCGAAGGCCGTCATGGAGGCCGGCAAGCACATCTATCTCGAGAAGCCGCTCACCTTCACGGTACAGGAGGCGCGCGCGCTGGACCGCATCGCGCGCCGCACGGGCGTCGTCACGCAGATGGGCGCCATGGGGCATTCCTGGGACGACGGGCGCCGCGTCGTCGAGTGGATTCAGGCAGGCGTCCTCGGCCCGGTCGCGGAGGTCCACATCTGGACCAACCGGCCCATCTGGCCGCAGGGCGTCCTTCGTCCGGCGCAATGGGAAGAAGGACTGAATCCGGGCTGGTACCAGCAATGGCACCAAGGCGCGATCCTGTCGCTGGCCGCCGACGTAATGAACGCCGACTATCCAAAGGCCCCGGGCATGGACTGGGACCTCTATCTCGGCCCAACGACCAAGGACGTCCCGTTCCATCCCGTGTACCATCCCTTCAACTGGCGCGGCTGGGTGGACTTCGGCGTGAGCGCGCTGGGCGACATGGGAGCGCACCTGTTCGATCATCCCGTGTGGGCGCTCGACCTCGGCTATCCGACGAGCGTCGAAGCCACGTCGACGCCCTGGGGCGGCCCGGAGGAAGACCCCGCGACGTTCCCCCTCGCCATGCGCGCCCACTTCCGCTTCCCCGCCCGCGGCGCCGCTCCGCCCGTGGACCTGCACTGGTACGACGGCGGCCTGATGCCTCCCCGTCCGGCCGCGCTTCCCGCCGACGTCGAACTGAACCGGACGGGCGGCGTCATTTTCGCCGGTCGCGACGGCCTGCTGCTTCACGAGACCTACGGCCAGGACCCCAGGATATACCCGGAGCGGCTGGCGGCCCAGGCCGAAGACGTGCCCCAGACGCTGCCGCGCATAGGGGAGTCGCACCAGATGAACTGGGTGAACGCCTGCAAGACCGGCGGCGCCGCGTCCTGTCCGTTCGACTACGGCTCCCGGCTCACCGAAATCATGCTGCTGGGCATAGTCGCGTTGCGCGCGGGCCAAGGCCGGGAAATCCACTACGACGGCGAGGCGATGCGCATTGCCAACGTGGAAGCGGCAAATCAGTGGCTGACGCGGGAGTACAGAGCTGGATGGGAAGTCTCGTAGTCCCGGCGAGTTCGCGTCGGCCCATAGCAGGACTTGAGCACCGGCGCGATCTGCGCGACGGTCATCCGCCGCCGTTGCGGCGCAACTCCCTCAGCTCCGGCAGGATCGCGCGGAAGCCGTCGTCGATCTCCTCGTAGATGGCGATCAGCGCGGCTTCCTTGGCTGCGCGACTCCTGGTGCGATCCGTGCGCACGTCGTCGCCTGCTCTGCGCAGGCGGGAGGCTTCTCTAGCCACTCGGTTGGTCAGCGTGTTGGCCCGGCACTCGCTCGCGGCTTCGGGCGTCAGGCTGGAAGCGTTGCGGCAGTTCTGGCCCCGGACGTTGGCGTCGGCCCAGTCGGCGATTTCGTAGAACTCGTCGCCGTAGCGCGTGTAGGTGCGCGGCAGGGGCGCCTGAAGGCTGTACAAGCCGGTGAGCAACCGCTTCGTCCGCAAGAACGGCTTGGGTCCGTTCTCAGTCTCGTCCCACAGCTGTTCGTCCAGGAAGACGACCGTTGCGTTGCCCAGATGGCCCGTCCAACTTCGCCAAAACGTCTGCACGTGCAGCGGCGAGACGCCGATCCGCTCGCCGGCGTGACGATACGGGAGCGGCGTCGACCGATGAAAGTACTGGTCCTCGGGCGGCCAGTTTCTCATGTAGGACGGAATGATCTCCGAACCGAAGAAGTTGCGGTTCGTGTAGACTTCGATGACGGGTTGGACCACGGCCGGCTTCCAGCCCATCCACAGATTGCCGTGCACCAGCGACCACGCGAACCTGATCCCCGCGAGCGTCTCGGTTCCCGCCGCCAAGTCGAAGGCGATCTCCGGCACCTTGACGAAAGCCGCGCCGATCTGGAACGGCACGGGGATTCGAAGATCGGCGTCGCCGGCAATGTCGTACAGGGTCACCCACGACGCCTTGTCGTACTCCGTCTCGGCTTCGTAGGCGGCCACGCGGGCGGGATCGGACGTGTTGTACCTCCACGCGGCCCAGCTGGCGCCGGCGAGACAGAGGCCGGCCAGCATCATCTTGCGGACGTGGCGGCGCTGCTCGAGGTTCCACTTGCGCGCCGACGGCTCCGCGCGGAAGCGACAGCGAACGATTTGGTAGAGCTGGTCGATTCCCTGGATGGCGGCGTTCAGGAACGGAACCGTGTGGACGTACATTCGCCAAGGTCTCGATGCCCCGATGTTGGCGAAGTCCGAGGACACCATCCGCGCGGCCCGGGCCGCGGCGTAGTTGGTCGCGCCGGCCCTCCGCGCTCGCTGAAACTGGTTGACGCGGGTCCCCGCCTCGGCGAGCCATGCGGGACGAGTCAATACGTGGACGAGAAGGCCACACTTCCGCTTGGCCACGACGGCGTGGCGGATCGCGCCCCTCTCGTTCCGCGTTGGGCCCAAGTCCGTCTCCGATTCCACGAGCCCGGAGTAGAAACCACCCTGGAGGAGGTACTCGCGCATGGTGCGCGACCGTTTCGTCGCCATGTCGTGCAAGGCGTGGCAACCGCCCGCAAGCGTGCCAAGAAACGGCCACTGGAAGTACCGGCCCGCCACGAACCCGGCCAGCGTGTCGCGGAAGAAATTCTTGACTATGAACACGGGCATCGCCGTGATCGTCGTGGACACGAACGTCTTGAAGGCCGCGAGCCAGCGGAACACGGCGGGAAACGGCGGCTCGTCGATGCTCTGCAACATCGAAGCCAGCGCCTTGTCGCGGATCACGAACTGGCGGTGCACGCCGTCCACCAGCGCACCCGCCGCGACGACGAACCTCGACGCGCGTCCCGTGGCCACGGTTGCGAAACGCGCTCCCCGCGGATGACTCCGGACCACGGTCTCGAACAGTTCCGCCCGTGCGCGGCAAGCCAATGCCCTGTAGATGTTCACCGCGAAGGCGCGCTGAAGCGCCGCCACCAAGTCCTCCGGCAACTCCGAGGTGTCGGTTCCCTCGCGAGCCCGCCCGTTCGCCGCCAGCAACGGCTCGAACAACGGAACCGGCCCACGGCGAAAGCCCTCGGCCTGCGCCGGCGTCAAGTACCGCATCTCGACGTAGTACGGAAGCATGGCCCGGTGCAAGCCGAGCAGGCGGGTTGCGAACTGCTGCGTGCCCGCGTCCAAGGGACCGGAGCCCGCCCGCGCGTCGCTCCCGAGCGTCGCCGCATGACGCACCGCGGTCGACAAAACCGACCGCCCCTTCCTGGCCACCGGCGCGACGATGGCCTTCAGGCCGTCCCCGTCAAGCGCGACTCGCCCCGAACCGTCGGCGTCTTCCTTGAATGGGCCGCAACTCCAGACGTACTCCGCCAGCGACCGGGCGTGGTTGATGTGCTCGAAGCGCTCGCCGACCGAGTCGTTGCCGCACCATTCCCCGATCGTCTGCGCGGCGTGCCACCGATGAACGAAGAGCGTCCTGCCCAGGCGCAGGCGCTCCCTAATGGAATCGCTCAGCGGAAACTGGCGCCGTCCTCTCAAACCAAGCCCAGCAAGTAGCATCGGAGACGATGCATGGATTAGTGATCAACGCCACACGTGTCATCACGCACCATATTCTGAAGCCGTTCGATCAGCTTCCACACATCAGTCGAGGAATGCGAAGGCTCGCGGTTCTTCTTCGCACGCTCAATTGCCGTTTCCAAGTAGTCGTAGCAAACGTCGTAGATATGAGGATCCGCCTTATCGTAGCCAGGCAAGTGCTTTTCCAATTGCTTCGTTACTTGTTTGCATGCGGACCTGCCTGGGAGTCCTCTATATGCTCTGGTGATGTTTTCGAAATGAAGTAGTAACCAGTATTCGAAGCATGGGATGGATATGATCGTCTCTATTCTGTTCAATTCGTATCGCTTTCGGCGTCGTTTGCGTATCATTTCTATGCGATCAATCAAAACTCGTACATCTTCATATCTCTCATCGTGATCCACAACGCACCATATCTCATTAAAATTTCCTATCTTGTCGTCACTCACATACGCCACCACACCTTTCACTCCTTTGCAGTGCTTGATATCCATGCTTGGAATTTGAAGAGATCTCTTGATTGCGTTGAAGTACGTGATTTCCGTTTTTGCTCCTTCGCACAATATAAGTATCCGTGGTGCAACGTCCTTGGTCGCCGCTCGTCTTCCCCACCGTCGTCGCTTCTTGCTCACTTATATCCTCAGCAGTGATTTCAATCCGCCGAATTCGATCCGGCAATCACTGGTACGCCTCCAAATCGTCCTTCTAGGTAGTCAGTCATGACTTCCTCCTTACGGCGGCGACGATAATCGGACAACGCCTTAATCCTGCACGCGCCAGTGTTCCTCGTCTTCTCAGCAAGCCAAATTTGACCTCTATGGAAAACACCGCGCAATAGCGACACGTCGTGAAGCGTTGCCACGAGCTGTGCCCGGCCAGGTCTTCCGTTCCCTTCGTTGATCTTTCTCACCAACGCCGTCACCAACAACGGATGCAGACTGCTGTCCAGTTCATCAACAATTACGATGCGATCGTTGTCAAGCACATCGAGCCAAGGTCCAGCCAGCAAAAAGAGTCTTTGAGTTCCATCCGATTCTTCAGTCATGTCCAATGCACACGGCGTGGCATCACCAGCCACGGGGTGCACGATGCTAGTATCGATCACGTCGAATGTGGATTTGCCTTTTTCAATCACTTGCTTCAGCAAGCTTGGTGCCACATGAGGACGGATATCATCTACCGCAACGCTCGTTTTTCGAGTTTCGAGAGCGTCGCCGTGAATGTCTGCGTCTCGAAGTAGGTTCATCACTCTTATTCGGAATTCATCTTCAACGGCAATTCTCGATGCCGTGTACGTAGGACCTGGATATTTAGGCGTGACAAAACCCAAACGCTGAAACCAATCGACGACCGGGCGAAACGTATCGCTGTTCAGTTGCGCGGCCACCGAAACAAGGAGTGCATTCTCACGCGTGCTGGATCGCCAAACAGATTTTGGGCCCCGAACCGCTGCGCCGAAACGCCATTCTTCTACTGCGGTTACCGTGTCATACTTGCGGTGCAATAATCCGCGTCTGCGGCTCCCAGGCATCCAACACGACAGTCGTTCTTCGTGGACCCGCCTGTCGTCTACTGAGAACGCATAATCATACACGATCCCGTCGTTGGTGATGAAACAGGCTTCAAAGACTGTTGGTTGCTTCCTCGTCTTCGCGTCGAAGAGAAATGGCACGACGCCGATGTCGTCTCCCGCCTGACCCTTCTTCGCAGAACCCACGACGTATTCCTTCATAAATCCCAACGCTTGCAACAAGCGCGACTTGCCGCTGCCGTTGGCGCCGTAGACGGCGGTCACGCGATTGAGCCGAGGAATCCGGCGTACGCCCGTGTCGAACGCGAAAGCGTCGCCAGTCCGGCCCACGGCCTCGGCGGAGAGTTCCTGCCGATCCCGGAAGCAGGCCCAGTTCGTAACGGCGAAGGAGACTAGCAACCTACTGGCCTTGGCCAAGCGACGCTAACGCCGGATAGCATCGACGGGCGGTGCGAACAATCCTGCGTGCCACCCGTTCTTGTCACGCCACCTGTCCCTGCACTTCCGCGTCCACCCCCTCTTCGCCCTCCGAACGCGCGATGATCGCCGCGCCGCACGAATCGCTGTAGACGTTGACGGCGGTGCGGCACATGTCGAGCGGGCGGTCGATGGCCAGCATCATTCCCACGATTGCCGTGGCGTTCGCATTGTCGCCCAGGCCGATCACGTCCAGCACGATGAAGATGATCACCAAGCCCGCCGACGGCACCGCCGCGGCCCCGATGGACGCCAGCAACGCGGTGGCGACGACCAGGAACTGCTGCATGACGGTAATCTCGATGCCCAGCGCCTGCGCGATGAACAATGCGCCGATGCACTCGAACACCGCGGTGCCGTCCATGTTCACCGTGGCGCCCATCGGCAACACGAACGACGACACCTTGTTGGACACGCCGACCTTCGAACGGACCGAGTCGATCGTCACGGGGAGCGTCGCCGCCGACGAACTCGTCGAGAACGCCGTGACTAGAGCGTTGCGCATGTTGCGCAGGTGAATCCACGGATTGATCCGGCCCACGAACATCAGCAGAAGCGGCAGAGTGACCAAGAAGTGGATCGCCAAGCCCGAGCCCAGGGTGCCCACGTACTTGAGCAGCGGGGCGAACGCGTCCAAGCCCGTGTTGCCGACCATCCGCGTGATCAGCGCGAACACGCCGATGGGAAGGAACTTGATGATCCCCGACGTGAGGTTCATCATGACCTTGAAGAACGACTCGAAGATGTCGGTGACCAGCGTGCGCGGCTTTTCGGGCAGGGTCGTGACGGCGGCCCCGAAGACGATGCAGAAGAAGATGATCGCCAGCATGTCGCCGGACGCCATCGCATCGATGAAGTTGCGCGGCACGACGTTCAGGAGCAGGTCGATGCCGGTCGGCGTGTCGAGTTGCGGCAACTCCTCCTGGGCCGCCGCGCTCAGGTCGGCGCCGCTGCCCGGACTCCACAGGTTGAACATCAGCACGCCCACGCACGCCGCCAGCAGGCTCGACGTGACGTAGTAGCCCAGCGTCTTGCTGAAGAGCCGCCCGATGGCCCGCCCTCCGCCCACGGACGCCACGCCGGACACGATCGACGTGAGCACCAGAGGCACGATGATCATCCGCAGGAGGCGCATGAAGAGGTCGCCGATCCAGCCCAGCGCTTCGGCCGCCGACTCGCCGCCGAAGCCACCGACGAGCGCACCGAGGAGCATGGCGGCGGCGACCTGCCAGTGAAGCCGCCGGTACCAGGGGAGGTCGGGATTGTATTCCATGGGGGGACGTCCGGGGGTCGGGGCGCCGCCGAAAGGCAGGGCCGGGGTGTCGTGGATGGATTCGGACGGTAGTATGGTGGACGGAGGCCCGGCGCCGCAACTTTGGCGCGCCCGGCCCCGGACCCGGATCGGCTCCTTTCCAGCCACGCCAACCGCCATGCAAACGCCCAAGCCCATCGGCCCATTGACCCGCCCCACCGCGCTGGCCGCCGTGCTCCTCGTCGCGTCGTGCGCTTCCGCCGCGCCGCCGCCCCTGCGCTTCGCCGTCGCGAAGTTCCAGCACGAGACGTGCACCTTCTGCCCCGGCGGCGACACCGAGGTGGCGGACTGGCTCCGGCAAAGCGAGCCCTTGACGGGCGGCGCGCTTCTGGCGTCGGATCCCTACGTCCGCGGCTTCGCCAGCCGGGCCGGGGAGTTCGGCGACGTCGAACTGGCCCCGCTTCAGTCTCCGAACGGGGTCTTCGGCGGCTCGTCGCGCAGCTGGAACACGAAGGCGACCTTCGACCACTTCTTGGACGCGATGCTGGCGGACCTGGAGACGCAGGCGCCGGTCGATGCCGTCTACCTGGCTCTCCACGGCGCGATGGCCGTCCGCGACGTCGCGCGCCCCGAAGCCGAGATCGCCCGGCGCTTTCGGGAGGCGGTCGGGCCCGGCGTTCCCATCGCCGCCACCTTCGACCTGCACGGCAACGAGGACGCCGCCTTCCTGGAGCACGCCGACTTCGCGTTCGTCACCAAGCGCTACCCGCACTACGACGCCCGCGCCCAGGGCGAACGGGCCGCGCGCGCCCTCCGCTTGGCCGCCAAGGGCGAGTACACGGCCACGTCGGCCACCCGCAAGCCCGGCATCGTCACCGCCACCGTGCTTCAGTGGACCGGCGCGTCTCCGTCCATGGACATCATGGAGCGAGCGCGCCGTTGGGAGGCCCGCGAGCCGGGCGCCTTCGTGAGCGTCTTCTACGGCTATCCCTGGTCCGACGTGCCCGACGTGGGGGCGACCGTCCATGTCGTGACCAACGACGACCAAGCGCTCGCAGACCGCATCGCGGACGACATGAGCGACTTCATGTGGAGGGTGCGCGAAGAGTTCGCGACGGGAGCCTACCCGCCGCCGAACGAAGCGGCCCGCGTCGTTGCGGAGGCTCTGGCCCGAGGCGAGGCGCCGGTGGCGGTCGGCGACCACAGCGACCGTCCGGGCGACGCCACTCACGTCCTGGCCGCGTTCGAGCGCGCCGGCATCGAGAGGGTCCTCTACGGCGCGATCACGTCGCCCGCAACGCTGGAGGCCCTGGCGGAGGCGGACGTGCGTGCCGGCGATTCCTTCGACGCCGAGATCGGCGGCTTCACGCCCTCGGGCGGCGCGCCGCACCGCATCCGGGGCAAGTTGGAGCACTTCGGCGGGGGCCTGGGCCACGACACCGTTGCGGCCGTGTCGTTCGGCGCCGGCAACTTGGCGTTCCTGACCCCCGCCTACACGCAAATCCTCCATCCGGAATCGTTCAGGCTGGGGCCGGTGAATCCGGACGACTACGACGTGTTCGTGGTCAAGTCGCGCGTCCACTTTCGCAGAGGATTCGACGAGACGGGCTTCGCGCGCACCATCGTCGTCGTCGAAGCCCCCGAGCCCTTCGTGGGCACCACCTTCCTCGACGCCCTGCCCTACGAGAACGTCGACTTGGCCGCGTTGTACCCCTACGGCGCGCCGGCCGAGCGGCGTTAGGTACGGGCGGTCCGGCAGGCCGCTGCGAAGGGGCGCGCAAGCGACGACGGGAGCCGAGCCGGGATTGCGCGACGCACTTCCGGCGCGAGGGCGGCGAAGCGGCGGGCGGGCGAGCCGCCGGAGGCTACATTTGTGCGGCGCCGCAACCGATTTCGGTTAGTCCTGCGGCCAGCTCCAGCCTCCGCGCTCCTCCCGCATCCTCCGCGCGTCCCCCATTCTCCGCCAACCTCGATCCCCGCAACGCCTTCAATCCCCGCAACCAACCCGCAGCATGAAGCTCGACCGCGAACAAGTCGAACGGTGGAAGAAGATCCTGTCCCCCTACTTCGGCCCCGACCACCGGCGCAGCGCCGCCCAACTTGCAGTCACCGCGAGTCTCTACGCCGGACTTTGGGCGCTCATGTTCGCGTCGCTCGAAGTCGGCTATTGGCTCACGGTGCTTCTGGCCGTGCCCACCTCGGCCATGCTCATGCGGCTCTTCATGATTCAGCACGACTGCGGCCACGGGTCGTACTTCCGCTCCCAGAAGCTGGCCGACGCAGTGGGTTCCGTGATCGGAGTCCTGGCGCTGACGCCCTATCACTACTGGCGCAAGACGCACGCCATCCATCACGCTCACTCCGGCGACTTGGACCTGCGCACCTTCGGCGACATCAGCACGAAGACCGTCGAGGAATACGAGGCGATGTCGCGCCTGCAGCGCCTGGGTTATCGCATATACCGCAATCCCTTCGTGCTGTTCGGCCCCGGCGCCGCCTTCCACTTCCTGGTCAAGCACCGATTCCCTTGGGACATTCCCTGGCGCTGGAGGCGGGAGTGGCGTTCCGTGTGGTGGACCAACGCCGCCTTGGCCGGTCTGCTGCTGGCGGCATGGCTGACGACCGGATTGGACCGCTTCTTGCTCGTTCAGCTTCCCGTTACGCTGTTCGCTTGCGCGCTGGGCGTCTGGCTGTTCTACGTGCAGCACCAGTTCGAGGAAGCCTACTGGCACTGGCACGAGGACTGGAACTACTACGACGCCGGCCTTCACGGTTCCTCGTTTCTGCAACTTCCCAAGCCGTTGCAGTGGTTGACGGCGAACATAGGACTGCACCACGTCCATCACCTGAGCAGCCGCATTCCCAACTACAGGCTGCAACGCTGCCACGACGAGAACCGCGAACTCTGGTCCGTGAAGCGAATGACTCTTCTCGACAGCTTCAAGACGCTCAACTTGGCGCTCTGGGACGAGGCGCGCCGAAAGCTCATTTCGTTTCGCGAGTACCGGCGGCTTCGCCTCCGCGCGGGACGGGCGTGACCGTGACGGGCGGGCTCCGGGGCCGCCGGGGCCGTCAGCTTCGCCTCCGCGCGGGATGGGCGTGACCCCTCCCGTTGCGGGCCCGCGCACGCCGCGGCGCCCCTGCGCGCCGCTGTGACGATCGAGGAGATCGAGGCGCGCATCGCCGAACTAGCTCCGCTGTCCCGGCGGCTCGATCCGGAAGCGGCGGACCGCAGGCGGCTAGAGGAAGAAGCGCTGGGCTACGGGCGTCGCTTCCTGGACCGGCTGCCCGCCGCCAAGACGTACGTGACGCCGGACAGCGGCGCCGCGGAGATCCTGGACTTTCCGATTGCGGAGGAAGGCCGTCCGATCTCGGAACTGGTGAGACTGGTCGAGCGCTCCGTGGACGGCTTCGGGCTGAACCCGGCCTCGGGCGGACACCTGGGGTACATCCCCGGCGGCGGCATCTATCCCGCAGCCTTGGGCGACTACATGGCGGCGACGGCCAACCGCTTCGCGGGCATCTGCTTCGCTTCGCCGGGCGCGGTGCGGATGGGCAACCTGCTCCTCGACTGGATGGCCGGGCTCGTGGGCTATCCGTCCGGGGCGGGAGGCGACCTCACGAGCGGTGGATCGATCGCCAATCTGGTCGCGATCGTCACGGCCCGGGAGGCCCTCGGGATTCGGGCGGCGGACGTGCCGCGCTCGGTGATCTACGCCACGCGCCACGTGCATCACAGCGTCGGCAAGGCGCGCGTCATCGCGGGGTTGCGCGAATGCGCCGTCCGGCACGTCGAGATGGACGACCGCTTTCGCATGATCCCCGGCGACCTGCAACGCAAGATCGCCGCCGACCGGAAGGCCGGGCTGCGTCCCTTCATGGTCGTCGCGTCCGCGGGCACGACCGACACGGGCGCAGTGGACCCAGTGGACGAGCTCGCCGAGGCCGCCACGACTGCCGCAGACGACATGTGGTTCCACGTGGACGCGGCCTACGGCGGATTCTTCGCGCTCTGCCCGGAGGCCCCGCCGTCGCTGGCGGCTCTCCACCGGGCCGACTCGCTCGTCCTGGACCCCCACAAGGGCTTGTTCCTCCCCTACGGCAGCGGCGCCGTGCTGGTGCGCGACCGCGATGCCCTGCGAAACGCCCATTGGCACGCCCCGCCGTATCTGCGAGACACCTGGGAAAGCGAAGAGTCCCCTTCTCCCGCATATCACTCGCCCGAGCTCAGCCGCCATTTCCGCGCCCTGCGGCTATGGCTGCCCCTGCAACTGTTCGGCGTCGCCGCCTTCCGCGCCTGCCTGAGCGAGAAGATCTGGCTGGCCCGCTACTTCCACGAGCGCGTCCAGGCCTTGCCCCACGTCGAGACCGGCCCGGCTCCCGAACTCTCGGTCTCGCTGTTCCGCCACGTGCCGCCCGGCCGCAACCCGAACGCCGCCAACCAAGCGCTCGTCGAGCGCGTCCACGCCGACGGCCGCGTGTTCATCTCGTCGACCTATCTGGACCAGCAAGTCTGGCTGCGTTTCGCCGCCCTCGCTTTCCGAACCCGGAAGGAGACAGTGGACACATTGCTCGAAGTCCTGGGCGAAGCCATGGCCGGGTGACGGCCCTCGCGCGCGCGACGCAACCACGGCCGCGCGGCCACGAAACTACGCCGGAATCCATCAGCGCTCCCAGCGCGGGCCGGACCCGTTCTCCTCCTCGGCGCTGCCATTCCACGCCGCGAGCCAAAGGACGGCGAGCATGTCGGCGCCGGCCGCCAAGCGGCTGGCGGCAAAGTCCCGAGCGGCTGCTTGCACCGGCTGATCGGGTTCGAAGCCGGCGTCCCGCTCGATCCGGTAGAGCGTCTCCACCTCGGCGTGCGACTCGGCGATGTGTTCCTGAACGGCTTGCGGGACGTCGTCCTCCGCCTTGGCCGCACGTTCCGCAAGCCAAGCCGGCCTCCGAGCGCGCATGTGCCCTTCGACGTCGGCCCGCCTCACGTGCGCCTCGACAAAGTGCCGCTCGAAGCGCGAATGGAAGTTGTTGTCGCGGGTGTAGCCCTCGGGATTGGACGTTCGGGCGTTCCATCCGTTGAAGTGGATGGTCGTGTGGTGCGGTTGGGACGCGTCCGTCACGTAGTGTCCCAAGACGCCGGCGTCGTTGACGATGCGCTGTTCCAGCCATGTGCGGCGGCGCGGGTCCTGCTCGGTTCGCCAGCGGCGCCACAGGCTGGTGAGACGCTGGTGAAGCTCCACGATCCGGTAGGGCAGGAAGCCGCCGTCCCGCTCGGGGCGCTCGAGTTCGGCCTCGTAGAGCATCCTCAGATAGGCGAACCGGTCGGGCGCGTCCAAGGCGCCGCCGGGAAGGTTCTCAAGGTCGACGTAGTGGTCGTACGCGAAGGCCTCGTTCATCTCCACGGACTCCTGCACGCGCCACCGATCCGGCTCGGGATTCAAGTACACCAGCTGGTCGCCCGAATCCAGGAAGAAGGCCGGCATGGAGCGCGGCAACGCACGGGCCGCGGCCCGCGCGGCCATTTCGTGGCCCGTGAAGCCCCAAACGGCCGGTGCGCCACCGCCCGCGAGCCCCGGGGACGCCACGCCTGCCGCGAGAGCCAGCCCGCCCAGAAGAGAGCGCGCGCGCACGGATCAGCGGTCCAAGGATGCCAGCCTGACCACGCGCACGGTTTGAGCGCCCATGTCGTCCTCGACCAGATACGCCATCAATCCGCCGGGGCCGAACGCGTTCGGAAGCCGGGGTCCATCCGGCGCGAGCGTGCCGACGTAGCCGCCGTCCGGCGTGACGATGTCGATGGGTCCGTCAGCAACGCCGTCGAGGCCCGACCGCTCAATCCACAGGCGGCCCTCCCGGTCGGCCGCCAAGCCCGCGACGACAGGAATCTCGTTCGGAAACGTCATCTCCTCGATCCCGCGTTCCATCGCTTCGCGCAACGCAGGCGGCATGGCCGTCTCGTAAGCCGCAGTGACACCCAAGCTCGCGGCTCCCTCGAGATCCGCCCTGGCCGCGGCGCGCACCGCATCCCTGACGGCCTCGGTCACCGTCAATGGCTCGATGGGCCGCTCGATGCGCCCGGCATCCGCCCCGTCCGGCGTCACCAACTTCACTTGGTAGCCGATGGAGTCCGCAATCGCGATCCGGCCGTCGGCCAAGACCGCCCAATGCAGGCCGGGCTCCAACGCGGTCTGCGGGGGCAGCGTGAACATCATTCCCTCTTCCAGCTGGACCGTCGTCGAGTCCCCCTTCGCAGGCGGAGGCCCCCACGCGTAGTAGAAGGCCCCGGGATCGGCGCCGTCCAGCGGGAAGATGTCCATGGCGCGGCGGCCGGGCGGCGCAACCTCGCCGTCCTGGTCCGGCGCGCGCGCCATCGACACCCGAGGGCCGCCCGTGGAGATCAAGCGGCCGTCGGGCAACGGCTCCGCCTTGGCGGCCGGGGCGGCCTTGGTGATGTCAACCTGCACGGACTCGACGTACGTTCCGTCCGCTTCGAGAATCTCGAACGTGCCCGGCAATCCGAACTCGAAGACCGCGATGCGCCCGCCCGGCAACAACGCCATCGCCGAGGCGTTGTCGAACTCGCCCGGCCCCTCCCCCGGCCCTCCGGCGAACCCCGCGAACTGGCCGTCCGGTCCGACCACGACGATTCGTTGCGCCACCGCGTCGAAGAGGTACAGGCTGCCGCCGTCGTCGAACGCAAGGGACGCCACTCTTCCCAGAAGCTCCCAGTCCTCGCCCGCCGGCTTGCCCACCGTGTACACCGGCTCGGTCACGGCGGTCAGCATGACGTCGGGGCCGTTCAGGCCGCCCGCTGCCGCGTTGCCCCCGGAGTCTTCGGCGCCGCCGCACGCGACGGCCGCCATTAACGTGGAACACGCCAGCGCCGATGCCGCCGTCCGGACGACGCGACGCGCGCAAGGGGCCTGCACGTCGCACTGGCGCGGCGTCCACGCCGGAGCCGCAACCACGATCCGCGCGGCGCGACCCGTCCGCCGCCCCGCGCAATTCGCAAGACGCGCGCGACTCGTGGCCGCCTTCGCCCGGATCGCGTTCGCCTCCCGCGCGACTGCACCTGCCTCGCTGCGGCCCATGGCCACCTCCTATCTTCCTTGGGATCGTGGTAGTGCCGACCAGAACCGCGGCAACCTCCCGAACGGCCCTGCGGACCAATGCGCCGACCGGCCGCGATTGGTGGCGCGCTCGCCCACAGGATGCGCCGCCTCGAATACGACGGCGCACGAAGACGCTTTACCGGAAAGTAGCCTGTGACGGCCTACTCGGATACCCCGCTGTCCAAGAAGCTCGGCATCGCTCGCGGCGACCGCGTGGGCTGGCGCCAGGCGCCCGACAGTTTCTCCGAAGCGTTGAGGCTCGGCCCCGCGGTGGTCGTGGATCACCGCTTGGCCGTGCCGAGAAGCTACGACGTCGTCGTGGCGTTCGTTCCCGACTTGGCCGCGCTGGCCGGCTTGGTCGGGCAACTTCGGCCTCTGCTCAAGTGGACGGGCGGACTCTGGCTCGCGTGGCCGAAGAGGAGCAGTCCTCTCGCCAGCGACGTGCGGGACTCCGACGTGCGACGAGCGGGGCTGGAAGGCGGCCTCGTCGACAACAAGGTGTGCGCCATCGACGACGACTGGTCCGCCTTGCGTTTCGTGCACCGCCGCGAAGCCCGTCCGCCGGAGTAGATCGGCCCCCGACAGAAGAAAACGCCGACGCTCGCCGTAGATTCCTCAGTCGCACGAAGAACGAGCAACCCCACTGGCGAAGGAGCGATGCCCGAATGAAGCGGAGTCTCTTGCTGTCTCTTGTCCTGGTCCCGCTCGGCGCTGCGGACCTCCAAGCGCAGGACGCGCCGGACCCGTTCGTCGGCAACTGGTCGGGCAGCCTCGACGTGCCCGGCGCCGGTGTCACGCTGCGATTGCGGTTCGACGTGACCCGCAACGACGACGGCTTGGCGGCGACGCTCTACTCCATCGACCAAGGCAACGCCGAGATCGCGGTCGAGACCGTGGAGACGGACGGACCGCAGCTGTCGATGACGATGCCGTCCGTCGGCGCATCGTTCGAGGGAACCCTGTCCGACGACGGCGGCGCGATCGAAGGCACGTTCACCCAGATGGGCGCCCCAATGCCCTTGCGCCTGGAGCGGGTGTCCGAAGAAGAGGCCGAAGCGGCCGCGCGGCGTCCCCAGGACCCGGAGGAACCGCTTCCCTACCTGGCGGAAGACGTGGCTTATCCGAATCCGGACGGCGGCCACAGCCTTGCCGGCACCTTCACGCGGCCGAACGACGGCGGCCCGTTCCCGGCGGTGATCCTCGTCTCCGGCTCCGGCCCGCAGGATCGCGACGAAGCGTTGTTGGGCCATCGCCCGTTCCTGGTCCTGTCCGACCATCTGACCCGGCGAGGAATAGCAGTGCTTCGCTTCGACGACCGGGGCGTCGGCAAGTCCACCGGCGACTTCGCCACCGCCACTTCCGCGGACTTCACTTCGGACGCGCTGGCTGGCGTCGCCTACCTGCAGACCCGCGACGACGTGGAGCCGGACCGAATCGGCTTGGCCGGACATTCGGAAGGGGGCCTGATCGCGCCGATGGCCGCGGTCGCCTCGGACGACGTCGCCTACATCGTGCTGATGGCGGGGCCGGGGGTGAACGGCGAGCGCATCCTCTACGCCCAGGCCGAGCTGATCGGGCGGGCGGCAGGCATGTCCGAAGCGCGGGTCGCCGCGACGCGCGAACTGCAGGCCGAGCTCTTCGCCATCTTGAAGACCAACGAAGACCCGGAATCGTCCGCGTCCGCGATGGAGGCGCTGGTGCGCGCGCATCTGGAGGAGGCGACGCCCGAGGAGCGCGCCCAGGCGGGCATCACCGACAGCGCATCGTTCGAGCACGCGGTCGCCACCGAAGTGCGACAGGTCAACTCGCCCTGGTTCCGCTACTTCCTCGTGCACGAGCCGGCGGAGTTCCTCGAGCGCGTGACCGTGCCGGTCCTAGCGGTCGGCGGCGAGAAGGACTTGCAGGTGCCCAGCGAGGAGAACCTGGGCGAAATCGAGGCCGCGCTGGAGCGGGGCGGAAACACGCGCTACGAAATCCACATGCTGCCGGACCACAACCACTTGTTCCAGCATGCCGAGACCGGCGCGCCCAGCGAGTACGCGACCATCGACGAGACGTGGTCCGTCGAGTCGATGGAGATCATCGCGGATTGGATATTGGAGACCGCGGGCGACGGCGAGTCCGGCGACGATCCCGCGGGCGCCGTCTTCCACCGCGGCGACTCGCTGAACTGGGAGGACTACGGCGACGCAATGCGCATCGTGTCCTTGTACGGCGAGCCGTCCGAGCCCGGCGAGTCCTTCGCGTTCCGCCTTCAAGTCCGCGACGGGTTCGAGATGGCGCCGCACACTCACCCCGTCGCCGAGCACATGACGGTCCTCTCGGGGCGTTTCTTCGTCGGGCTGGGCGAGACAATGGACCGCATGGCCGCCAGCGAATACGGACCGGGAAGCTACATCGCCGTTCCCGCTGGAACGCCGGCCTTCATGTGGGCCGAAGGCGAGACGACAATCCAGGTCCACGGCGTCGGCCCGTTCACCACGGAGTTCGTGAGCCCGCGGTGATGCGCCGCACCGCCTGCGCTCCGCCGAAGCACCTTCGCCCAACGCGGTCGCGAGCGTGCCATGCAACAGCCGCCTGTCTCCTTCTCGCCGTCTCCGGATGGGGTTGCGCCCAATCGGACGGCTTGCCCCTTCGCCGCGGCGACCCGGCGCCGGCCTTCGTCGCGGAGCCCCTAGGCGGCGGGCCTCACGTTTCCTTGCACGACTACGCGGGCGATGCGCTGCTCGTGAACCTCTGGGCCACTTGGTGCCACCCGTGCCGCGAAGAAACGCCATACTTGCAGGCGCTGTACCGCGAGCACAGGGAAGACGGCCTGCGCGTCCTCGGCGTGTCGGTGGACCGTCGCGCCGATCGGGACGCCGTGAAGGAATACGTCGCCGAGATGGGCGTCGAGTACGACATCGTCTTGGACCCGGACGCCAAGTCGCAGGACGTCTTCCGGGCTCGCGGCCTCCCCACTACCGTCCTGATCGACCGCCGCGAGGCAGTCTACTTCAGCTGGGTCGGACCCGTGCCCGAAGGGGACCCGGCGTTCCTGGCCGGACTGGAAGACGCCTTGAGACGGTGAGGCCGGCGTTTCGGCGCCTAAGCGGCGTAGGTCACGGAAAAGCGACATCCACGGATTGCTTGATGCCAGAGTGCGCTTCTCGAATCGAACATGCTTGCAAACTCAGCGCGTCACACGGCTGGTGCGTCCGCCATGCGCGCCATGGACAACGAGGGGCGCATCTACGCGTTGCGGCCTTCCTTCAGATCGTCGCTATTCACACTTTCAAAATGCGTCCACGGCGACGATCCTCGCCTGCGAATCAAGCGGCCGATCTGCATTCTACGACCAGCTGCGGTGTAGTCTCGATAGAGACCGCTGACTAGGATTCGCGAGTCCGATATCTCCGTCGATACCAAAAGCCGCAAAGTGGTTGCATCAGACGACATCTGATCTTCGCCAGTACGCCCCCATGTTGGCATTCTTCTCATCCATCACCACCTACCTGTCCCCGAGCCCTTCGCCGCACCCATACCACGGCGCCGCCGACCATGCCCAGCGGCAACAGGGTCAGCAGTCCGGTCGTGGCCAGAAAGGCGATGCGCGCTTCGTCGTCCCGGTCGAAGCACACGGGACACGCCCACGCCTCGCCCGGAGCCAGCACGAGCAAGGCCGCCGTCGCAACCACGGTCGCCGCGAAGCCGCGTCCCCTCATCGCCCTACAAGTACACCTGGAAGTACAGGAACGGCCAGACCAGCACGACGAAGTACCAGAACAAGGCCACCGTCGACAGCGTCTCCTTGGTCAAGCGGTCGGCCCGAAGCCGCGTCCAAGCCCACGCCAGCGCGCCGATCGCCACGACCGCGTGCAGGGCGTGGGCGCCGATGATCGTGTAGAACAGACTGCCGTAGGTGGAAGACGTGAGCGTCAGGCCCTCGCCCAGCAACGCGACCCACTCCGCGCCTTGAAGGGCGACGAAGGCGCCGCCCAGCGCCGTGGCGAGCAGCAACCATCCGCCGACGTCCGTCTTGCCTCGCTGAAACGCGCGGTGGGCCAGCAACAGGACGACGCCGCTCGCGACCAGCGCTGTCGTGTTCAGCGCGGTGCGCTCGAAGGGCAGGCGCGGCTGGCCCGGCGGCGGCCACACGGAGCCGGGGGCGCGCGCCTTCACAATCACGAACGCCGAAATGAAGCCGGCGAAGAGCATGACCTCGACGAAGATGAACAGGACCATGCCCATCACGCCGTTCGACGCGACTCTGTCGGCCCGACTAGGACGCGGCCGAAACGGAATGACCGAAGAGTCGGCGGACATGGGCGCCGGGGGCCTCGAGGCCTACGCCTCGCGCTTGCGGCGCAGGCCCTTCACGGTCTCCAGGACCAGCAGGCCCGCACCTACGGTCAGCATGATCGCCACGGCGTTGGTGCCGACGGCCACGAGCGCCACGACGGTCCAGAACGCCAAGTGCGTGAAGTTATAGCCGCCGGGAAGCAGGTGCCCGGTGGACTTGGAGGTCGGCACCAGGCTGGGCGGGGCCGCTTCTTCCGAGCGACCGGCTTCGGCGGCGTGATCGTCCGCGTGATCGTCGGGCGACGCGATGCCCCGCTCGACCGCCGCCCGAGCGGCCACGTTTTCCCAGTTGGCGCCCGCATGGCTCTGCACGTCCGGCGCGATGCCGCCCCAGAACAGCGCGAGCAGCAGCACGGAAGCAGCGAGGAACCACTTGGCGATGGGTCGCTCGATCGACAGGTGCATGAAGTTCTTCACGACCAGCCATGCCTTCACCACGGCGATCCCGAATGCGGTGACCAGCATGGCGAACGTTGAAAGGCGGATGCCCACGCCGGGGATCTCGCCCTGGCCCAGCCGCGGCGCGACTTCCGGGCCCAGGATGCTCACGACGAGCAAGACCAGCAACGCCAAGTAGACCTTGACGTAGTGGTTGGACAGCCAGCCGGCGCTGGGATCGGAGTGAGCGGACATGGTCTACTTCGCGATGTAGAGCAGGGGGAAGAGGAATATCCAGACGATGTCGACGAAGTGCCAGTAGATGCCGATGAGCTCGACGCGGTGCAACTCGAGACCGCGCTTCGCGTCTCGCGCCACGAACGCCATGATCACCGCCCCGGCGATCACGTGAAAGGCGTGCAGTCCGGCCGCGGAGTAGTAGAAGGCCCAAAACGTGTTGCTGGTGATGGTGTATCCGTGGGAAATCTCGTACCACCACTCGTACGTCTTCACGCCGATGAACGTGGCCGCCCCCAGGATAGTGAAGTACAGGAACTTGGCCGCCGTCTTGCCGTCGCCCCTTTCGGCCGCTTGGTGGGCCAAGACCGCCGTGAGGCTCGACGTGAGCAGCACGAAGGTGTTGAAGGCGCCGATCTGCATGTTGGTGACGGCGGCCGCGTCGGCCCATTCGGGGTGGCCCAAGCGGTACATGACGTAGGACGCCAGCAGGCCGCCGAAGATCACTACCTCGGACGCCAGAACCCACCAGACGGCCAGCTTCCCGGTCGCGATGCCGGTGGCCGCGCGGGTGGTTGCGATGGGTCTCATCGGTCTCGTCTCGGGCTCAGGCGGGCGAGTTCTGCGGCCAGTAGTCGTCGTCCCGGCCCGGAACGCTGTACTCGTAGGGCCCGCGGTAGACGACCGGCATATCGTCGGGACGCCAGTTGCCGTGAGGCGGCGGAGATTCCGTGGTCCATTCCAGGGAGTTGGCCTTCCACGGGTTCTTCGACGCTCGCTTCCCGGCCCGCCACGACTTCCAGCAGTTGTAGAAGAACACGAGCTGGAATGCAAGCATCACCAGCAGTGAAATGGTGGCGATCACCCTCATCAACTGGAAGTTGTCGCCGGCCAGTTCCGGGAAGTGGTCGTAGTTGTAGATGCGCCGGTGCTGTCCGCCCATGCCCAGCACGAACAGCGGGATGAAGATGAAGTTGAAGGGTATGATGGTGCCCCAGAAGTGGATCTTGCCCAACCGGTCGTCCATCATCTTGCCGAACATCTTCGGGAACCAGTACGTGAACGCGGCGAAGGTGCCTATGATGGCTATTGGGAAGAACGTGTAGTGGAAGTGGGCCAGCACGAAGTAGGTGTCGTGGAAGTAGATGTCCGCTCCCGCCGCGCCCAGGAAGATGCCCGTCACCCCGCCGATCAGGAACTCCGCGATGAAGGCGAGCGCCCAGAGCATGGGCGTGTTGAGCGTGATCGATCCGCCGTACAGCGTGGCGATGTAGACGAAGCAGAGCTCGGCGATCGGCACGGAGATGAGCAACGTCGTGATCGTGAAGACGTTCGCCATGCGCGGATCGATTCCAGCGATGAACTGGTGGTGCGCCCACACGAAGAAGCTCAGCACGCCGGTCGCGACGACGGTGAAGATCACCGTGCGGTAGGCGAACAGCTTCTTGCGAGCGAACGTGGTCATGATCTCAGCCACGACGCCCATGGCGGGCAACAGCACCACGTACACTTCCGGATGCCCGAAGAACCAGAACAGGTGCTGCCAAAGAATCGGGTCGCCGCCCGCCGCCGGATCGAAGAAGCCCGTGCCGAGCGTCTGGTCGAAGAGCAGCATGACGGCGCCGGCCAGGAGCGGCCCCACCGACAGCATGAACAGAATGCTGGCGATCACGATCATCCACACCACGACGGGCACGTCGAAGGCGCGCATGCCGGGCGCCCGCGAGTTCATGA
Organism: Longimicrobiales bacterium; assembly: GCA_965203485.1. Taxonomy (GTDB): domain Bacteria; phylum Gemmatimonadota; class Gemmatimonadetes; order Longimicrobiales; family Gaopeijiaceae. The sequence continues at coordinate 3,472,644 of OZ241892.1, read as the reverse complement.
GCGTCGTGATGAAGTTGATGCCCCCCAGCAGGAACGCCACGAACTCCAGTCCCACCCCGATCAGCCACAGCGTGCTGCCCAGGTCCGTGAGGTTGTACTCGGCGCTGGCGGACAACGGTGGATAGGCCGTCCACGCGCCCGCAAACCCTCCTCCCTCCACGAACAGCGACGCCAGGATGACGATCGTGCTGACGAAGAACACCTGGAACGACAGCCGGTTGATCTTCGGAAAGACCATGTCGTCCGCTCCGATCATGAGCGGAATCAGGTAGTTCCCGAAGGCGGCCAGCAGCACCGGCATGGCCACCCAGAAGATCATGATCGTTCCGTGGTTGGTCACCAGCGCGTTGTACTCCCCCGGCGACACCAGCCCAAAGGGAAAGACTTCCGCGCCGGGAAACGCAAGCTGCATCCGGAACACGTACGCCATGAACCCGCCCACCAGCGCCATGAACATGCCCGTGAACATGTACTGCATGGCGATGACCTTGTGGTCCGTGGACCAGACGTACTTCAGCCACCCCGTGGGACCGTGATGCGCGTGGTCCTCCTCGTGGGCGGGGGCCGGCGAGACCGGCGCGACAGCGGGTTCAGCCATGGGTCGGCACCTCCATTAAGTCGCTTAAGCTACGGGGCAGCCGGCGCGTTGGCCGAAATCCACGCAGCGTGTTCGTCGGCGTCTTCCACGTACACCTCCCCCTTCATCACGCCATGGCCGAAGCCGCATATCTCGGTGCATTGAACATCGAAGACGCCCGTCTCCGTCGGCTGAAACCAGCCGGTGATTCGGCGGCCGGGAACCGCGTCCTGCTTGATCCGCCAGACCGGCACGGAGAAGCTGTGGAGCACGTCCTTGGCCTCGAGCTGGAACAGGTACGTCTTGTCGTTCTGGACGTGGAGCTCGTCCACCTTGAAGATGTCGTCGTCCGTGTCCAGCACGTTGTCGGCGCCGGGGTGCTGGAAGGTCCAGGCCCACTGCTGGCCGATGATCCGTATCTCGGAATCCGGGTGGTCGGGAAGGTCCAGCTTGACGTGGTGCCACACCTGAAACGAGATCACGATGATGCCGACGTCGAACGCTAGAACCGCCAAGTGAGGATACGTCACCCATCGCTTGTGCCGCTTGTTCTTGCCGTCGATGTACTCGGCCTTCCGCCCGGGCTTGGCCCTGAACTTGAGAATGAACCCGAAGAAGATGGCCTCGGCGGCGATAAACCATATGCCGACGGACACCAGCACGACAAGAATCAGGAAGTCGATCTCGCCCGCGTAGGACGATGCGGCGTCGATGAGGCCCGCGAAGAAGTTCGTGTCGATCATGAAGGGCTCGTCGAGGGGGCTGCCGGCCCCCGAACGGCCGCCGCGCGGGCGCAGGCCGATTTCTTGGTCATATCAGCATCGTGTACACCACCGCCGCGCCGACGAAGAGGACGACGAGCAACGCCGTCCACTGAAACGTCTTCTTGGCGAACTGGATGGACTCGTTCTCCTCGTCCGGCGGCGGGGCGGGAATCTGCGCGGCCAGTTCGGCGTGCGTGGGGCGGTGGGACAGGTTGGCGTCCATGGCGGTCACCGGCTCAGGGCGAACACGTACGCGGCGACGGAGCGCACTTGCTCGTCGGTCAGCGCGGCGCCGGCCCGCGGCAACATCATGCCGGGGTGCTCGACGGGCTGGGGAACGCCGGTCTCGACGATGCCCACGATCGACTCGTACTCGCCGTCGATGTTGAGCCAGACGTCGTCCGCGAGGTTGGGCGCCAAGGGGCCGCCGACGCCGCCGCGCAGGTGGCAGGTGAGGCAGATGCCAGCGCCGTGGAAGATGTCCTGGCCCTCCGCCACCATCTCGGCGGTGACGCCTTCGGGGAGGACGGCGGGGTCCACGTCCAGCGGCGGCAACGGCGGCGGGGCGGCGCCCGCGACGGCGATCTTGCGGGGCAGCCTCGGCATGCTGACGACATAGGCCGTCACGTCGTCGATCTGCGCATCGGAGAAGGCGGCGACGGGAGCCCGCATCGTGGCGCCCGCCGCGTCGCCGGGGGAGGCGCCGCGCACTTGGTCGCGGTACTTCCGCAGCGACGAGGCGACGTACCAGTCGCTCAGGTGCAGCAGCGAGGGCGCGCTCAGGTCCTGCGCGCCCCGCCCGTCGTCGCCGTGGCAGTTCGCGCACAGGCGGGCGTACTCTTCCCGGCCGGCCTCGGCGTCGCCGTGGCCCGTCGGCGGCGGATCCGCCATCGGCAAGGCGGCGACGTACGCAACCACGGCGTCGAGGTCCGCTTCGGTGCGCAGCACGCGGGCCATGGGGCGCATCCTCAGGCCGCCCTCGTCCATGTGGTGGTAGCCGCGCTGGTAGACCCGTCCGTCCCCCTGGAAGCGCTCCAGCTGCATCTTCAAGTACCACGGATCGGCGCCGGCGATGGCGGGCGCTCCGAGGAGCTGGTCGCCTGCTCCGTCGTCGCCGTGACAAGGCGAGCACGCGTCGAAGACGAGCTTCCCGCGAGCGACGTCGGAGTCGGATCCGCAAGCGGAGACGGCCACCGCGAGCGCGGCCGAGAAGGCAAAGGCCGAGAAGGCCCGTGCAGGGGAGAAGCGCGTCATCTTGCTTGCGAGGGGGAACGTGCCCGGCCGCCGGAAGCGGTCCCCGGGGGACGAAGCAGGGTCATGAATCTACCGGCCCCGGGCGCAGTCGCAAGGCCGGAGGCTCGGCGGCGGCGGAATCTGCTCCGGGCTCCCGCGCTTCGCGGCGCTCCGGGCGCGCCCGCGCCGCCCGTTCGGCCGAGTAGACGTCCAGGTCGGCCGCCGACTCGGCCGCGCCCGCGTAGCCGGCCTCGCGGAGCTCCGCCAGCAGATCTTCGTCGGAGGCGCCCCAGTAGAGCTGGTGGTACAGCACCAGCAAGCGGGGCCGGGCCTGCCCAGCCAGCTCGGCGAGCTCGGCGGTGGACGTGTGGGCGCGGGCGTGGTAGCGCTGCCACTCGGGCGGACGGGTCTCGAACCGGCGCGCCGAGTAGACCTCGTGGACCAAGATGTCGCACCCATCGCAGGCGTCCGCCAAGACCGGGCTCGGGCGCGCGTCGCCGGACACGACGACCGAGCGCCCGGCCGCTTCGAACTTGTAGCCGAGCGCGTGCGGCCAGGAGCCGTGCCGCACCGGAATCGCCGTGACGCTCACGTTCTCGTCCTCGTAGACCGGACCGCCCGTCGACTCGTGGACGTCGGCCTGGTAGGCGTCCGGATTGGCCTCGCGGGGCTCCAAGCCGAAGAGGCGCATGTGGATGTCCTCGCGCCATGCGTCGTGAATCGCCGCGACCATGGCGGCCGTGCCGGGCGGACCGTGGATTCGAATGGGGCGGGGCCGGTCGAGCACCCAGGGCGACAGGATCACGTCGGGGAGCCCGACGGTGTGGTCCGAGTGCAGGTGGGTGACGAAGAGCCGGTCGAGCCGCGCCGCGTCGAGGGCCTCGATCCCGTGGCGCGCCCGGGCCGCCGCCGCCCTGCGGACGATTCCCGGCCCGGCATCCACCAAATACGCCCGTTCGCCGGCGATCACGGCCAGCGCGGGGCCGGAACGCTCCGGGTCGGCGTTGGGCGTTCCCGTGCCAAGGACCACCAGCCGGAGCCCGGCGTCCGCCGTGTCGGGGCCCACGACGGCCAAGCCGGCCAAGCCGCGCGACTCGACGGCGCCGTCCGCCTCCCGCGCGCTCGCGGACCCCTGGGGCGCCGAAACGACCAAGATCGCCGCAACGAAGGCGGGACCCGCGAACGCGAGGGCGGCGGCGGCCCCTGCCCGCAACCGGCCGGTCCGTTTCGCCGCAACCGAGGCAACGGACCCAAGCGCGGGGGCGGCCCGATCGGCGGTGGGCCGGGCCAGCCTCATCGTCGCGGCCCGGGTCCCGTATCCAGGCGGCGCATCGTGGCCGGGCCTCAGCGGGCCAGTTCGGCGCGCTTCATGAACACGGAGGCGTCCTCGCGCCACTCCGCGTATCCGATCTCGCCGCCGTCCGTCAGCCAGTCGATCTTGTGGTCGAAGCACGCGAGCAGGCGGGGCTTGCCCGAATCGATCGTGAAGCCCCCGTGCTCGGCCTCGTCGTCGAGCGCCACGACCGCGAAGGCGCCGCCGGACTCGCGCGCGGCTTCGGTGTTGCCGATCTCGCCCCGGGCCACCAAGTCGATCTCGCCCGAGCGCAGGGCGGCAAGCAGCTCGGCCTCGCCCTCCGCATCGCCCAGGTAGACGACCCGCGGCATGTCGCGGGCGGGCGGTTCCAGCCGACGGCGGCCCCGGAGGTTCTCCGACGCCCCCGCCGCGGTGATGAAGTACGCCCCCGTCCCGTCGGCGACGACCGTGCCGCGCGGGGTCTCCACGCGCGTTCCGGCGGCCAGCGTTCCACCTTCGCCTGCGATTCCGGTGATGCGGAGCAGCCGCGCCTCGCCCGTCGTCCCGGCGAGCACGCCCACGCGCACGTCGCTGGTCAAGTCCTCGTAGCCGTCGAAGCGGGACTGGTCCGACGAGCGCGCCAGCAACGACTGCCGGAAGGCGATGTGCGGAGCCGTGAACTTGACCACACGCAATCCGTCGGGGCCCAGCGTGCGGGAACGCAGGATCGTGATGCCTCCGCCCACGATGTCGAACAGGTCCGAGGACCGGAGCCAGATGCCGGGCCACGTCGGAATCGCTCGCCGCGCGAACGAAGTCTCGCCCGGGTTCATCGCTTCCATCGCGGTCAGCAAGTCGGCCTCGTAGCCGACATGGACGTCGAAGCCCTCCAACGACGGATCGGGACTCGCGCTGTAGCTCACCGGAGCGAAGAACGCGTAGAAGCCCACGTCGAGAGGAGCGTTCGCCAGAGTGCACGCCACCGGCATCGCCTCCGGCTGCACCACCGGCGAGCAAGCCGCCAAGGCCGCTACCGCAACCGACGAAGCCGGCCGCGGCCGCCACGTCTTGAGCGGCGAGCGCATCCATCCTCTTCGCCAAGGCCACCGGAATCCCGCCCCAGCCGCTGGGAGCCGCGAGTCGAGCGACGAGCGCATCTTTCTTCTCCTTGGAAATGGGCAAGCGACCGCATCCCACCGAGGGCCGCACGCCGCGCAACAACCCCGCGAACGTCCCGCGCGGCTCTTTTCGTCAGCCGCCCAGCGCGTTCCGCAAGATGCGGCTTTGTTCCTTGGCGTGCGACCCCAAGTTGCCGGCCGCGGGGCTGGCGCGGCCCGGACGAGAGACGGACCCGATCCGGACGGCGGTGCCGAACGCCTCGTCGAGCTGCGGCTTCGCATACGACAGCGCCCCCATGTTCGCGGGCTCCTCCTGCACCCAAATCACTTCGTCGACGTTCGGGTAGCGGTCGTCGAGGGCCCGGATCTCGTCGTCCGGGAAGGGATACAGCGACTCGACGCGCGCAATCGCGGTGGTCGCGGCCCGCCCCCGGAGCTCCGATCCCACCAAGTCGTAGTACACCTTGCCGGAACAGAGGAGCAGCCGCCGAATCCGGTCTGCGTTCTTCACCCCTACGGCGGAGTCGTCGATGACCCTGCGAAAGCCCGCCTCCGCCAGTTCGCGCACGGACGACTTGGCGGAGGGGTGGCGCAGGAGGCTCTTGGGCGACATGACGATCAACGGCCGCTCGGGCTCGACCAAAGCCTGAAAGCGCAGCAGATGGAAGAGCTGGGCCGGCGTGGTGGGATACACGACGCGCATGTTGTCTTCGGCGCACAGCTGAAGGAAGCGCTCCAGCCTGGCGCTCGAGTGCTCCGGTCCCTGGCCCTCGTAGCCGTGCGGAAGCAGCAGCGTGAGCCGGGAGCGCTGTCCCCACTTGGACCAGCCCGCCGACAGGAACTGGTCGATCATGACCTGGGCGACGTTCACGAAGTCCCCGAACTGCGCCTCCCAGACCACCAAGTCGCGGTCCGCCGCCACCGCCGCCCCGTACTCGAACCCGATCACCGCCGCCTCGGTGAGCGGCGAGTTGTGGACCTCGAAGCGCGTGTCGCTCACGTTCGCGAGCGGCGTGAACCGGGCGCCGGTGCGCGCGTCGTTGAGCACGAAGTGGCGATGGCTGAAGGTGCCGCGCTCGGAGTCCTGTCCCGACAGGCGGACCGGAATTCCGTCGTCCAGCAGCGAGGCGACCGCCAGCGCCTCGGCGTGACCCCAGTCGAGCTGAAAGTCGGGACCGAATCCGCCGCCGCGCTTGTCCAGCTGGCGCTTCAGCTTGGGATGCACGGTGAAGCCGTCCGGGCGTTCGAGCAGCGTCGCGTTGAGGCGCTCGATCCGTTCGAGCGACACCTGGGTGTAGGGCTCGCTGTCCTGCTCGACCACGCCGAAGTCCGGATGCGTCCACGGCATCGGCGTCCTGTCCGCGGACGACTCCTTGCGCGCGTCCTGGATGTCCCGAAGACGCGCCTGCATTTCCTCGGCCTGCTCGTCCGCCTTCTCGCGCGTGATCAGGCCGCGCTCGACCAGTTCGTCGGCCCAAAGCGATCGCGTCGTCGCGTGTTCGGCGATCCGCGCGTAGAGCTCGGGCTGCGTGTAGGCGGGCTCGTCTCCCTCGTTGTGTCCGTGGCGCCGGTAGCCGACCAAGTCGATCACGATGTCGTCGTGGAATCGCGCCCGGTACGCCATCGCCAAGCGCACGGCGGCCAGGCACTCCTCCGGCTTGTCGCCGTTGGCGTGGACGACCGGGATGTCGTAGCCCTTCGCCAAGTCGCTCGAATAGCGGGTCGAGCGGCCCTCCGCCGGATTGGTCGTGAACCCGATCTGGTTGTTGGCGATGACATGGATAGCGCCGCCCACTTCGTAGCCCCGCAGGCGGGCCAGGTTGAGCGTCTCGGCCACGACCCCCTCGGCCGCGAAGGCCGCGTCGCCGTGAATCAGGACGGGCACGACGCGATCGGGGTCGCGGGACGCGTCGCTCTCGCCGTCGGGATGCTGGCTGATGCGCGTCATGCCCAGGATCACCGGGTTGACGTACTCCAAGTGGCTCGGGTTGGGCGCGAGCCGCACGCGCACGGACCGGCCGGTTCGCAACTCGTAGTCGTGCGCGGCTCCGTGGTGGTACTTGACGTCGCCGGTTCCCGGGTCGGGCACCCAGAGCGCGCTCCCGGGGCTGGTCTGGCCCTCGAACTCGCCCAGGAGTTCGCCGTAGGGGACGCCGAGCACGTGCGCCAGGACGTTCAAGCGGCCCCTGTGCGCCATGCCGATGACCACTTCCGCGGCGCCGTTCTCGGCCGACTGCTCGATCGCTTCGTCGAGCATGGGCACGAGCATGTCGGTGCCTTCGATGGAGAAGCGCTTCTGGCCCAGGTAGGCGCGATGGAGGAACTGTTCCAGCCCTTCGACCTGCGTCAGGCGCTCCAGGGCGCGCAACCGGTCCTCGTCCGCGAGGCCGGCGAAGTGCGTGCCGCGTTCCACCTGGTCCCACAGCCACTCGACCTTCTTCGGGTCCTCCAGGTGCTCGAACTCGTAGCCCAGCGCGCCGCTGTACGTGGACTTCAGGCGGCCGAGCGTGGCGGCGAGAGAGTCGTCGCCGGCCCCGGGGAAGAGCACGGACGCCGGGATGGCCGCCAGCTCGTCCATCGTCGTGCCGAAGTAGGCGGGGTCGAGCTGCGGGTGGCCCGGCGGCTCGCTGCCGAGCGGGTCGATGCGGGCGGCTTGGTGGCCGTGCTCGCGGAACGCCTGCAGGAGGTTGGCGGCGCGGGCGACGAGCGGCAGAAGGCCGTCCAGCGCGGGGGGCGTGCCGGGGGCCGATTCGGCGGCGAGGGACGGAGCCGAGGGCTCGAGCGGGGGCTCCGGCGCGGGCGACGGGGCGCTCGGCGGGCGCGACGCAACGACGCTCGAAGCGCGGACGGGCGGCGGCGAGGACGCTCTCGCGGTCTCGTCCGGGGCGCGACGGGAAGGCGCCGGGGCGGCGTCCCGGCCGCGCCGACCGTTCCACGCCTCCGGAGGCAAGAGCCCAGCGTCGCGCACGTCGTCCCGACCGTTGCGGAACAGGGCTTGCCACTCGGGCGGCACACCCTGGGGATTGCGGGCGAACTCCTCCAGCAGTTCCTGCACGTAGGCGGCGTTCGGGCCGTCGAATCGAATTCCGTTCATGACGTGTAACGATAAGCTATTCTCTACGGAGCATGTCCGCGCGAGCACCGAATCTGCCCGTCTCCCCCGTGCCTGGCTGGGCCGCAATGCACCCCTGGTTGCACGCGGGCACGACCCAGCGCGGGCCGGACGGACGTCCCGACTTCGGGTTGCCGCCGGGCGACGCGCTGGAAGATTGGCGCGCGTTGCAGGCGCAGGGCGGCTGGTCGTCCGTCGTGCGCTCCCGGCAGGTTCACGGCGCCCTGGTGCGGGTCCACCGGGACGGGCGTGACGGCGTCGTGCTCGCGGGCGATGGCGACGGGCACGCGACGGACGTCCCGGGAACGTTGCTGGCCGTGACGGCGGCCGACTGCGCGCCCGTGTTCCTGGCCGATCCGGTGCGGCGGGCCGTCGCGTTGCTGCACGCGGGCTGGCGCGGCGCCGCGGCCGGCGTGGTTCAGGCGGGAGTGGCGACGTTGCGCGACGCCTTCGGAAGCGGCCCGGCCGACCTGCTGGCGCACCTGGGACCCGCCATCGGCCCGTGCTGCTACGAGGTCGGCGTGGAGGTCGCGGCTGTCTTCGAGAACCACGGCGAGCGACGCAAGAGCGGTCCGCCCGGCCGCCGCCCGGACTTGCCCGAGCCGCACCCCGGCGGCGGCCGCGCCTTCCTCGATCTGCACGCGGCCCTGCACGAGCGGTTGGCTCGCTCGGGACTCGCGCCCGAGAACGTCTCGCGGAGCCCCGAGTGCACCCGGTGCGACGCGCGCTGGTTCTCGCACCGGCACGGAGACGCCGGAAGGCACGCCGCGTTCGTGGGCATCCGGGCGGGCGGGCGCCCCGGCCGCCGGGCGCAACGCGGTCGTAGCGGGAGTGTCGCGCAAGGCGTATTTTTGTCGAGTGCGCCGTAGTTTGGGGATTGCTGTCGTCCTCACGCGCGCGGCCGGGCGCAGGCACAACCCAAACGGAGCAGAATCGGATGGGCCGACCTGACGAGCGGGGCGCCGCCCGCGCGTGAACGCTTCGTCCGCGTCTTCCCCGCGCGCGTCGTCGGGCGACTGGCCGGCCGGCCAGTTCGCCGCCAACTCGCCGGTCGTCGCCGACGTGCTCCGCGCCCTCGGCGGCGTGGCGGACGAACGGATGGCCGGCCTCGCCGAGAGCTTCGTTCCGATCTTCCTCGGCAAGGCCCCCATGGGCCTGGTGGAGCGCAGCCCGGCCGAACTCGCGCACGTTTGCCTCGACACCCTTCTCTTCCTGGACCGCAGCCAGCCGGGCCGGGTCGACGCCGAAGTCCTGAACCCGGGCCCGGGCGACGACGGCTGGCAGGCGCCGTTCACCGTCGTGCGCGCGAACGTCTCCGAACGGCCCTTCATCGTGGACACGATCCGCGAGTTCATCTCGTCGCGGGATCTGCAGATCAGGACCCTCGTCTATCCGCTGATGACCGTCGAGCGCGGCGAGGACGGCGCCGTCGCGGGCTTCGCGCCGCCGGGATCGGGCAAGGCGCAGGAGTCCGTCGTCTATGCCGAGGTGGAGCGGGTTGCGGACGCGGCCCAGCGCGAGGAACTTCGCGACGGCACGGTCCGCCGGCTCGGCGACGTGGTCCGGGCCACCGACGACTTCGGGCTCATGGTGGACAAGATCGCCGACGTGGTGTCCGAGCTCGGCTTCCAGATCCGCAACGTGCCGGACCGGCGCGAAGAGTTCCGCGAGATCCAGGCGTTCCTGCGCTGGCTGCGCGACGGCGGCTTCGTCTTCCTGGGCTACCGCGAGTACACGATCGGCGAGATCGAAGCGGGGAGCGGCCCCGCCGCCGCCGTCGAGCCCGGCTCCGGCTTGGGCATCCTGCAGGACGAGAGCCGGTCGGCGTTCTCCAAGCCCGTGCCGCTGAGCGAGCTGCCCGAAGGCATGTTCGAGCGCGCCACGTCCGGCCCCCTGCTCATCATCAGCAAGACCAATGCCGAGTCCACGGTCCACCGGCGGGCGCGAATGGACTACATCGGCGTCAAGAAGCTGGGCCAGGACGGCGCCGTCGCGGGCGAGCACCGCTTTCTCGGCTTGTTCACGTCGCGGGCGTACGCCGAGGCCGCGCAGGACATCCCCATCCTGCGCCAGAAGCTGGCCAGCGTGCTGGAGCAGTCGGGCGTGGCGGAGGGATCGCACGACTACAAGGAGATCATCACGATCTTCGACTCGTTGCCCAAGGAAGAGCTCTTCCTGGCCTCCGAAGAGGAGATCCGGCGCGACGTCCGCACGATCCTGACGCGATACAACACCGAGGGCGTGATCGTGTCCCTGCGCCACGACGCGCTGGGCCGCGGGCTCTCGATCATGGTGGTGCTGCCGCGCGCTCGCTTCTCGGGAGGGTTCCGCCGCGACTTCGAGCGCACGCTGGTGGACCGCTACGACGCGGTGATCCTCAACTACCACCTGGCGATGAGCGAGGGCGACCAGGCGAGGCTCCACTTCTACGTGGGCGGTCCTCGAAAGCGTCTCGCCGATATCGACGCGGGCGAACTCGAGGAGACCGTCGCGCAACTGACGCGATCCTGGGACGACGAACTGCGCGACCGCTTAGACGCCGTCCATCCCCCGGAGGACGCCCGCCGCTTGGCGCAGCGCTACGCCGCCGTCTTCCCGGCGGACTACCAAGCCGCGAACGACCCCGAAGTGGCGGTTCGCGACATCGCCGAGCTGGAGGCGATGAAGGCCGCCGAACGGATGGAGTCGGTGCGCTTCTTCGACCTGCGCGAACCGGGAGCGAGCTCGGAGCTCAAGGTCTACGTGCGGCGCAGCCGGATCGTGCTGTCGGACTTCATGCCCGTACTGGAGAACTGCGGCCTCCGGGTCATCGCGGTGTCGCCGTTCGAGCTCCGCGACGAGGGCGGCGAAGGCGGCTTGGCGATCTACTCGTTCGAGGTTCAGGCCGAGGGAGGCGCCAAGGTGGACGTGGAGGGCAGGGGCGTGGTCCTGTCCGAGGCCATCCTGGCGGTGCGCGCCGGCGACGCCACGGACGACGCGTTCAACCGGCTCGTGGAGAGGACGGGAATGGCGTGGCGCGAGGCGGACGTGCTGCGCGCCTATGCTCACTTCGCGTTCCAGCTCGGAGTCGTCCCGACGCGCCAAGTCGTGCGCACGGCGCTTGCTACGCACCCGGACGTGGGACTTCGCCTGTTCCGTCTCTTCGAGGCCCGCTTCGACCCGGACGCGTTCGAGGAGGGTGATGGCCCCGGCCGGGCCCGCAGGGCTCGGGCCGCGACGATCAAGCGGGAGATCGCGGCAGGGCTCGCCGGCGTGCGCTCGCTGGCGTTCGACCGGGCGCTGCGCGCGCTCCAGGCAGTGATCGACGCGACTGCGCGCACCAACTACTTCCTGACGGGCGGCCGGACGCCCGCGCGCAGGTCGGGCGGCGTCCCCTACGTCTCGTTCAAGTTCGAGTGCGCGCGCCTGCGCGAGATTCACGCCACCCGGCTCAAGTACGAGGTCTGGGTGCGGTCGTCGCGAATGGAGGGCGTCCACTTGCGCGGCGCCATGGTCGCGCGGGGCGGAATCCGCCATTCCGACCGCGACGACGACTTCCGGACGGAGGTGCAGGGCCTCGTCTATACCCAGATGGTCAAGAACGCGGTCATCGTGCCCGGCGGCTCGAAGGGCGGCTTCGTGTGCCTGCGCTCGCTTCCCGGGCGCGACGCAATGGCGGAGGAGGCCAAGGCCCAGTACCGCACGCTCATCCGCGGGATGCTCGACGTCACCGACAACATCGACGGCGAGGCCGCGCGGCCTGGGCGTGTCGTCTGCTGGGACGGCTTCGACCCCTATCTGGTCGTGGCCGCCGACAAGGGGACCGCCGCGTTCTCGGACTTGGCCAACGAGCTGGCCGCCGAACACGGATTCTGGCTGGGCGACGCCTTCGCGTCCGGCGGCACGAACGGCTACGACCACAAGGCGGTCGGCATCACCGCCGGCGGCGCGTGGGAATCGGTGACGCGCCACTTCCGCGAGAAGGGCAAGGACATCCAGAAGGACGCCTTCACCGTGGCGGGGATCGGCGACATGAGCGGCGACGTGTTCGGCAACGGCATGCTGCTGTCGAGGGCGATTCGGCTGGTGGCGGCCTTCGACCACAGGCACGTATTCATCGACCCCGGCCCCGACCCGGAGACATCGTTCAAGGAGCGCAAGCGGCTCTTCGACCTGGGGCGTTCGTCGTGGGACGACTACGACCGAAGCAAGCTGTCGGCGGGCGGGATGATCGTGCCGCGCGACGTCAAGTCGGTGGACCTCACCGAGGAGGCCGCTGCGGCGCTCGGGGTGGAGGACGGCGTGCGGAAGCTGGACAGCGAGAGCCTCATCCGGGCCGTGCTGGCGGCCCCAGTGGACCTGCTGTGGAACGGCGGAATCGGCACCTACGTCAAGGCGGGAGACGAATCGCACGCCGACGTGGGCGACCCGTCCAACGACGCCGTGCGCATCGACGTGGGCGACTTGCAGGCTCGCGTGGTGGCCGAGGGCGGCAACCTGGGCTTCACGCAGGCCGCGCGGGTGGAGTACGCCCTCGGAGGCGGGCGCATCAACACGGACGCGCTGGACAACTCGGGCGGAGTGGATCTGTCGGACCGCGAAGTCAACCTGAAGATCCTGCTCAACGAGGCATTGAAGGCGGGGGTCGCGACCAGCGAGGAACGCAACCAGCTGCTCCACCGGCTCACCGACGAGGTCGCCGCCCAGGTCCTGCGCGACAACGAGTACCAGAGCTTGGCCGTCTCGTTGGACGAGTACCGCGCCCGCCGCGGCGTCGACCACTTCTGGGCGCTCATGGGCGACTTGGTCCGCACGGGACTCCTGGACCGGGAAGCCGAGGGTCTCCCTTCATGGGACGAGCTCCGCGCCCGGCAGGAAGCCAACGAGTCCTTGACTCGCCCCGAGCTTGCCGTGCTGCTGGCCTACGGGAAGCTCCACCTCAAGTCCGAGCTGCTGGGCTCTTCGTTGCCCGACGACCCCGCCGCCGCCGACTACTTCTTCGACTATTTCCCGTCCGCCGCCGTGGACTTGGTGGGCCGCGATCGCGCCCGCAGTCACCGGCTGCGCCGCGAAATCGTCGCCAGCCAACTCACCAACGACCTCGTGGACGTGATGGGCGCCGCCTTCCCAACCCGCGTTTCGCGCGAGACCGGGCGCACCGCCGACGAAGTGGCCCGCGCGTGGCTGGTCGCCTCGCAACTCACGCAGCACAGGAAAACGCTTGAAGCAATCTGCGCCCGCGAAGCCCAAGTCCGCACCGGATCCGCCTACCGCTGGGTGATGGGCCTCGCCGAAGTCCTGGAACGTACGACACGCTGGGTGCTCGCCAACTGCGACCCCGAGGACTCCTCCACGTCCCTCGTCGAAGGCAACCTCGCGGAACTCGAGGCCCTGCGCGCCCGGTTCCACGAACTCGTCGCCGGCGAGGACCGCGAGGCCTTCCTCGCCAGCGTCCAGCAGGCCGTGCGCCTCGGCGTGGACGAGCCCTTCGCGCGCAACCTCTTCGCCCTCCGCTACTTCGACCACCTCTTGGAGATCCTGCGCCTCGCTCGCACCGCCGGAACCGACCCCGTCAAGGCCGCCCGCACCTACTACTGGGTCACCGAGGAGCTCCGCATTCCCTGGCTCGTCTCGTCGATCGAGAAGGCCGCCGTCGAGGGCGGCCGCTGGGAGCGCCGTTGGAGCCTCGGCCTGATCGACGACATCGGGGCCATCCGCCGCCGGCTGACCGGCGTCGCCCTCGCAGGCGACGAGACCCTGGCCAAGGCCTTCGACTTCGGCGGCAACGGCAGCCCCCTGGACCGCTTCCACGCCCTGCTCGACGAGATGCGCACCGAGGAAACGGCGACGCTGGCGGGGCTGTCGGTAGCCGTGCAGGTGGTGCGGCAGGCGGCGGGCGGGTAGCGGGCGGATTGCACAGTGAAGACCAACATTCCGTCGTCGTCGATTGCCGCCCACAACGTGTCATCCGTGCCCCACCGATCTCCTCTTCGCTACCCCGGTGGCAAGACTTGGCTGGTTCCTCATGTCAAGCACTGGTTGCGCCGTCGCACCAATACTCTATATGAACCATTCTGCGGCGGCGGCATCGTCTCTCTGACCGCGGCTGCGGAAAACCTCGCTGATCAATGCCTCCTCACCGAACTCGATCCAGACGTCGCCGCGTTTTGGCGCGCAACTTTCAATCATACAGAAGAACTTTGCAACAAGATCGAAAAATTCGAGCCAACGACGCAGAACCTAGCCGATATACTTGCTAGTTCGCCCAAGAATGACATCGACCGTGGATTTCGAACGCTCGTGTTGAATCGAACACGTCGCGGCGGCATCCTGGCGGCAGGCACGTCATTCATACGCGCGGGCGAAGATGGCAAGGGCGTCGCCTCGCGATGGTATCGCGACACGTTGGTTAATCGTCTTCACGCAATCAAGGATGACGTAGATCGCAAGAAACTTGAATTTCACCACGGAGACGGTATGTCTTTGCTTGAGTCCATGCCTTCGTCCGACGACATAGCGATTTTTATCGATCCTCCCTACACAGCTGGAGGAAAACGTCCCGGACGACGACTATACAAGTACCACAAAATCAATCATAAACGCTTGTTCGCTCTTCTCGCAGACAAAAATGTTGATTTTCTGATGACCTATAACATGACGTCCGACATCGTTGACATGATTCGCAGTCATGGCTTTATCGCTGTTAGAGTCTCCATGAAGACCACACACCATGCGCGCGTTGATGAACTAATAGTGACTCGACGACATGTGTTTTAATGATCTCCAGTCCGAAGTACCCGAGAGAAGTGTGGTCGGAAGGTTCACAAGTCATCGCATAGCAAGGGAGTTGGACGATTGGGGGAGTGGCTGAGCCTTGGCGTTCGCGCAGGACACGACTGCGAACCTGATAAGAGACAAGGCGTACGATAGCGATCCGTTGGACATCGCATTGCAGGAACGGGGTGTCGAAATGATCGCGTGCCGCACCAGCGCAAATCGAACGCGGACGCATGACGGTCGGTGTCTTCGGCAGGCGAAGCGGAGATGGATTGTCGAGTGGTTCTTCACCTGGATGCAAGGAAAGCATCGGCCTCTGGTTTTGTTCGGCGGCAGGCCAACTCAAGTTGATGTTGATTCTTATTATAAGATTGAGGATGCTCCTTCAATCCATTGTTCTATGTCCTTGCGTACCTTCGGATGAATTTCATCGGCAAAATCTACGACTCGGCATCGATCAAACAGCAAACCACTATCAATAGATATATTTCGCCATTGACGTCTCGAGAGAGCTTCGGTTACGAAAAACATCCTGATCGGAGTAAATACCGGTTGTGTTCTCATCCATTTTCGACAAAATTCATCTGGTTGTAGTTGCGTGAGCTGTTCGCGATAGTGTGTTCCTGTCTTGCATTGACCAAAACCAATTAGTTTTCCCGAGGATCGGTCAGAAAAATGCTTCCAAACGACGACATCTAGTTTTCCGTCGCGTTCCGTTGGTTCACGTTGTTGTTCCGACAGTCCATCACCTTCGTTAATATATTCCTTACACAATAAATCAATCTTTTTTCTAAACGACGATTTATTATCGGAACCAAATATATAGCTACTAGCTCGATCACCGAAATATGTACGCGCTATATCCGCGGCAAGTCGTTCGAACAATAGAGTACCGTCAATATCATTATGTCGCCTTTGAGTCTTCATGTTGAGGCGCGTCGCTAGCAAGAGATAAAAATATATCATCATCCTTTCATTAATTTTTTCTCTTCGATGCAATGCATGACCGTGCTGGGCGACAACAAAAGGATAGCCTCCTCTAGACGCTTTTTGCCTGTCTTCAAGCTCCTGATAAATCGCAACCATATCATCTTCTTTTCTGCCATCGTCCTCTTGAACTCCTGTTGATGAATAATCGTTATCATCCATGCGTTCAAGATCCTCTACGAGTTGAACAGATGAAACACTTCCCCGTTGCCAACAAACTAGTTCTGCAAAATCCGCTATTTCGTGTTCGTTTGCGCACCTCGCTGGAAGTCTCGGCCATGTAAACATCTTAGGTTCTTCGCCTGATGTGGTGGGGAGGGACATGGAACCGGAACGAGCGGGAATGGCATGGAAAACAACGGATCATTGCTGGGTGAGGCGCGAACAGAGATCGGGGCCGCCGAGGTGGAAGAGACTGGCCGCGGCGAAGCTGTCCTGATTGCGAAAGCCGCGGTGCCGGGCCTTGACCGCTTGGATGCGGCTGTTGCCGCCCTCGGCCGAGCCGTTGGCGGCATTCAACACGACGGTGGTGACGATGCTCCACAGGTGCATCCGGGGCATCGCCGCCGCCTTCTCGACCAGCCCGAGCCCGGAGGCCGACGCCCATTACAACCAGCACAACCACGCCGACTTCGCACAGCCACCCTGCATCTCCATCCGCTCTCCTCGCTCCAAGAGTCCATGCCGTCCCTCCGACGACGCCCATCAATCGGGAAAGCGTCATTAATAATTGGTTTCCGTCAATCTCTTTTTGACCGTCCTGTTGCGTTTTCGATCCATTTCGTCATAGATCTCTTCAGCAATGACCGCGATCGTGCCTGCGGTTCTCAGTTGTTCTTCGGAACCACCATAGCTCTCGAGCAACCCACGGGCTTTTTGAAGACTGTTTCTTGCGTTTGCCAACGACTCGATAAAAAGATTTGCTGTTGGTACAGTCATCTCGAATGCAACTGCCAAATCGACGTTTGATCGCAGGGCCGCAAGGGACACTTCGTGAGACACGACCACATCTAAGCGACGAAGATCAGGATTCTGCCGTTGAACGACAGGCTCTCGATCTTCTCTCTTGCTTCCATATATCCATAGAAATAACTCACGGAGTTCGCATTTTCTCGTCGTCGGAACTGGATCAGGGATTTCATCTGATGCATCGCTCACGCCGATGAACTCACTGATGCCACGATAATCCAGCCCGGTATACAGATGAGAAAACGCAAAATGATTACGCCATCGATCGTTGCGGTCAAAAAGTCTTTCTTTCTCAGCTTGTTCGATTACCATCAGTCCTCGATACAATCTTTGCACTGTGCGATGTGTATCGCCGATCTGATTCGCTATGGAAGTCAGAGGTATGCCATACTGCCTGTGTACGGTAGCGACATACTTCGACTTGGCGTAACTACTCCACTTGGCAGGTCCATTAACATGCTTGAAGCCTAGATACTGCCAAGCATTCTCACGACTAGTAGATACAGTAGGAATTTTTTCAATTTTTGCTTTCGTTTTTGAATCGATCGGCGGTACGTCAGCACCCAATCTTTCTGCGAGATGTGGATCACAAAGAAGTTTTGCGGCAGCAAGTCGTCTATTTCCTTCAATCACGACTAGGCGACCGTCTTCTTTCGTGACCATTACCGGTTCGTGCGGGAAAAAACCGCTTGTCGAGAGTGACAACACCAACTCCCGCACATCCATCGTTTCCCACAGCAAAGCGATTATATCGTCATCCGTCGGAGGCATCTCAAACTCAGCGAGGCGAGGATTCTGGCGATCAAAAGTGAGGTTAGAGATCATCGTCGTCGTGACAGGTTCTCTAGAATTCGATGTGGCCATGGTCAGTTATGTGTCCTTTCAGGCGGGACGCACAGGGGCAACCCAGCTTGCGTTAACGAATTCAGTCGCCCGGATTGAGAAATGGACGGGTGCAGAGGTTGATTTGATCCTTGCGAACCAAATCTAGAAATCTGGTGGACGATATTCGATCAAGGCGTGGACGTTCGACATGTCCGACGCAGAAAGAGATTGCTACACAAAAGCAAGACATGGTAAACTCGGCTACCTGCGTCAGCGGGTCTTGAGTGCCCACAGATACACTCGGCGGGATCACACTACCCAGCCCCCACGCTCCGGTACACCGCTCGCACGAAGCGTTCCGGGTTGGCGCCCCAGGTCTCGTCGAGGTCCGCGGTGGGCTGGGCCGCCACGGTCTCGTCTTCGGTGCGGCCTGCGGCTCGGAGGCGGGCGACGCGCAGGCGGACGGTCTCCAACATGTCGCGATAGGCTCGCAGATCTTCCGGGCCCGCTAACGAACCATGGCCGGGGATGATCCGCGTGTCGGCGTCGGCGCGCTCCAGCACGAAGTTGGCCGCGGCGATGACGCCGTCGATGTCGCCGCCGCTGTCCACGTCCACGAATGGGTAGCGTCCGTGGAAGAAGGTGTCGCCCATGTGGAAGACGTTGGCGCGCGGGAAGTGCACGAGGGCATCGCCGTCCGTGTGCGCGGCGGGGACGTGCGCGACTTGGATGTGGCGGGCGTTCCAGTGGAAGCGGATCGAGTGGTCGAAGGACACCACCGGCAATCCGGTCGGCGGGGCTTGGTTGGAGCGACCCACGAGGTCGCCGAACTCGGCGGGATTCATGCGGCGGTAGACGTTCTCGTGGGCGACGATCATCGCGCCCGCCTTGCCCAGGTTCTCGTTGCCGCCGGTGTGGTCGCCGTGCCAGTGGGTGTTGAGCACCCAGCGCACCGGCTCGTTCGTGACGGCGGCGACCGCCGCCAAGATCTTCTCGGTCAGCGGGGCGTACTGGTCGTCGATCAGAAACGCGCCGTCGTCGCCCACGGACAGGCCGATGTTGCCGCCGCGGCCGACCAGCATGAACAGATCGGGCTCCAGTTCGATCGTCTCGATCACGACCTCCGACATGTCCTGTTGGCCGTGCGCAGGCTCGGGGCCCAGGCCTGCGACGGCCAGCGCGATCAAGGCCGGAAGCGCCGCGCAACCAACCGACCCGCGCAACGCGACTGATGATGTTCCCTTCATACGGCTCTTCCCTTCATGGTTATGGTGATGGCCATTGCTAAGGGGGAAACCGCGTGGAGCCTTGCCCATGAGCGCACGCCGCCTGCTCGCCGACCCCACCCACTCCGTTCCCCCGACGAAAGTTGCCCGGAACCGCGCACCAGGCGCCGCGGGCGGGTTGGTGCATCCGGGAACATGCAGGTCACGCTCGCGCTGGAGCAAATTCCGCACCTCGCGCCACCCGGCGGGCTTGGCGCATCAAGCTTGCATCCGCACGCCGCGAAAGCGCAAGTTGAGACGCCCCGCCTTGCCTCCCCTGGACCATCAGGAATCCCACCGACGACGAAAGAGACGGTTCCCCCATGCGAGCATGCGTCCCATGGTTCCCCGCGATTGCGATCCGCTTCATCGCCGCCGTCGCCGCCATCGCATTCGCAGGCCCAGCGGCGCCGAACCAAGCTGTGGCCACGGAGGGGACGGCGACGCGGGAAGCGGCCGCAGGCCGTCACGAACCGGCGGCCCCGAAGGCAACAGCCCCGGAAAGCGCGTCGGGCAACCGCGCCGCACCCCAGGACGAAACGGCCCAAGACGAGTCCGCTGCGCAAGACGACTGGGACGTCACGCTGGCCAGGGGCGAGACCCGCGAAATCGACTTCACCACGGCGGAAGGGACGTGGATGTCGTTGGACGTGTCGCCGGACGGACGGTGGATCGCCTTCGACCTTCTGGGCCACGTCTACAGGGTGCCCGCCGACGGCGGAGGCGTCGCCGAACTCCTCACGGGCGGTACCGGCGTGGCCACGCACTATCATCCCCGCTACTCGCCCGACGGGTCGGCGATCGCCTTCATAAGCGACCGAAACGGCCAGAACAACCTGTGGCTGATGGACGCAGACGGTTCGAACGCGCGAGCGGTCTTCGAGGAGCCCATGGTGCGGGCAGTGGAGCCGGCGTGGTCCGCGGACGGGAGCTACGTCTTCGTGCGAAGGCGCAACTTGGCACCCGGCGGCGGCGGCGGGATTTGGATGTATCACAGGGACGGGGGCAAGGGCGTGCAGGTGGTGGACGACTCTCAGCCCCAGGCGGCCTGGCCGTCGCCGTCCAAGGACGGACGGCACTTGTACTTTCACGTGTACACGGGGCCGCAGGGTCTTCAGGGACGCGACGCCATGGCGGGCCACTGGCAGGTTCGGCGCATGAACTTGGAGACGGGCGAAGTCGTGCACGTCACGCGCGGCACGGCGGCCCAGCAAGTGCGGGCTTCCAGCGGCAGCGCGTACGCGCCGGAAGTGTCGCCGGACGGGCGCTGGCTGGCGTTTGCGCGTCGCGTCGCCGACGGCACGATCTCCTATCGGGGCCACACCTTCGGTCCCCGCACGGCGCTCTGGATACGCGACTTGCACACCGGCGCCGAGCGGGTCGCCATGGACCCGGTCACGGTTGACAACGCAGAGGGCATCAAGACGCTGCGCATTCTGCCGGGCTACGGCTGGACCGCCGACGGATCGGGCATCGTGATCACCCAGGGCGGCAAGATACGCAGGCTGGACGTGGCCAGCGGCGAGGTGACCACCGTGCCCTTCAAAGCGCGCGTGCAACGGATGTTGTCGGAGATGGCCCGAGCCCGCTTCCGGATCGACGACGGGCCCTTCCAGGCCAAGATGCTGCGTTGGTACGGCGCTTCGCCCGACCGGTCGCGGATCGCTTTCCAGGCCGTGGGCCGCATATGGATCGCTTCGGCCGACGGTAGCGTGCGGCCGCGGCGCTTGACCTTGGGCGACGGCCCGTTCGAGTACTCCCCCGCGTGGTCGCCCGACGGAAGCTGGATTGCCTATGCGACATGGGACGGCGAGACGGGCGGCCACCTCTGGAAGGCGCGTGCGGACGGACGCGGGGATGCGCCCCAGCGACTCACCCGGTCGCCGTCGGAGTACGTGCATCCGGTGTGGAGCCCCGACGGCTCGGAGATTGTGGTGACGCGGGGATCGGGAGCGGCCTCGCGGGCGAGGTCGGCGACCCAAAATCCGTACTGGGAGCTGTGGCGGGTGGCGGCCGACGGCAACGCCGAAACGCGCGTCTTGACTTTGCCCGAGGGCACGGCGGGCCTGGGCGGCAACCGGAGGCAGATCGTGCGCGCGTCGTTCGGCCGGGGAAGACGCATCCACTTTCCGTCGCGCCACGCTTCGGAGGCGGGCGAGACCACGACCGCGCTCATGTCGGTGCGGGGAGACGGCTCGGACTTGCGCGTACACGCCACGATCCCGTTCGGCGACGAGTTCGTCGTGTCGCCGGGCGGCGGCCGCGTGGCATTTCAGGAGGGCGACAATGTGTTCTGGGCCCCGTTGCCTCCCGGCGGCGCCGGGGGAACGCCAGTGGCGCTCAAGAAGGACGGAGCGCCAGTGCCCGTCGCGCGGCTCACGACGGAAGGGGGCCTCTACCCGCGCTGGCGCAACGACGACGAGCTCGAGTACGGCAATGGTGTCCGCTTCTTCGTGCACGACGTGGCGAACGGCTCGACGGACACGGTGTCCATTGATCTGCAGGTCCCCCGGCGCATCCCCGAAGGCACGCTGGCCTTGGCCAACGCGCGCATCTTGACGCTGAAGGATCGGGAGATCGTCGAAGGCGGGACGGTGATCGTCGACGGAAGCCGCATAGCGTGCGCCGGTGCGTGCGACGCGTCTTCAGCGGATAGCGTGCTGGACATGACCGGAAAAACGATCGTCCCCGGATTCGTGGACATGCACGCACACCACTATCGCGAGCACAGGGGACTGATCCCAAAGCGCGACTTCGAGTCGGCAGTCTATCTGGCCTACGGCGTGACGACCAATTTGGACAACTCGATGTGGTCGCAGAACGTGTTTGCCAGCGGCGAGCTGATCCGCGCGGGGCAGGTCGCCGGGCCGCGCACCTTCTCCACGGGCGATCCATTGTACAGGGGAGACGGACCCAGGCAGAACGAATTGGCGAGCTACGAGGTCGCGGAGCAGAACATCAACCGCCTGGCCTCCTGGGGCGCGACTGCCGTGAAGCAGTACTTGCAGCCGCGCCGGGACCAACGCCAGTGGGTGTCGGACATCGCCCGCGCCAAGGGCCTCATGGTCACGTCGGAGAACAACGACATCCCATACACGATCGGAATGATCATGGACGGGCAGACGGGATTCGAGCACCCCATGACGTATCTGCCCATGTACCGGGACTTGAGCCAGTTCCTGGGACGCGCCGGCGCCACGTACTCGCCGACCTTCGTCGTGGGAGGCATCGGTCCGTGGAACGAAGAGTACTTCTTCGCCGAGAGCGACGTGTGGTTGGACGAGAAGCAAAGACGATGGATGCCCTGGCGACAGGTGATTCCCCATATGCGCCGCCGCTGGATTCGGCCCGATACGGACTACAGCTTTCCGTTCATCGCGCAGGGGATGATGGACGTGGTGGAGGCGGGCGGATGGGGCGCGATCGGGTCCCACGGACAGGCTCACGGCATCGCCACTCACTGGGAGATATGGATGGTCGAATCGGCTTCGGACCCTATGACCGCATTGGAGGTCGCCAGCGTGCATGGCGCTGTGTTCCTGGGCGCCGACCAGGACTTGGGAACGATCGAAACGGGCAAGCTGGCGGACTTGCTGGTGCTCAACTCCAATCCCTTGGACGACATCCGCAACACGACGGACATCTTGTACGTCGTGCAGGGCGGAATCGTGCGCGATGCGACGACCCTGGACGAAATCTGGCCGAAGCAGACGCCCTACGGCGAGCACTGGTGGGTGGAGCCCGGCGCTTGGCGCAAGGACGACCGGCCGGTGGACTTCTGGGACCGGAGGCGTTAGGCGACTCGCAGGCCAGCCCGGCCAGTTACGCGCTAGGCTTGTTGCCTCGCGCCTTCAGGGAGTACTTGCGCCGGCTCGGGCCAACCGATCGAAGGCGGCGACCCCAAATGGTAACCGCAAATGCCGGTGGCGGCTGGGTTCCGTCCAGGTGCGCACTGGCACACGCGCAATCGCCGCTTCCGGTCTAGCTTGCCGGGCGGTGCCGCCGCGAAGCTCCGTAGTGGATGCTGTTGAACAGCAGTGGGAACGTGCCGTGGGCCTGCGAGCGGAAGGTGATCTTGGGACCGAACAGGAACAGCTTGCCCGCGCCCACGTCCGCTTCGACCATGCTCGCGCCCCCCTCCAGGCGCGCTTGGCCCCAGGCCCAGCCGCTGACCAAGGGCTCGGGCGAATCGTACCACGCTAGGCGGCGCACGCCTTCCGCGTTCGCGCCGATCTCGAACACGGGGCTGTGGCTGTGGAGCACGTGCACGCGTTCGCCGAGTCCGTACGTGACCGGGCTACCGTGGTCAACGCGCACTTCGTGAACGGACCCAGGAGTGAAGTAGTCGTCGCGGCTCGGCGGATTTCCTTGCTCGTCGCGCAGGTGGTCCTCAAGCGGCAATCCCAGGTGACCGGCCAGCACAGTGGACGACCCGATCGCGACGACCGCGCCGCCCTGCTCCATGAAGGCGCGCAGCTGGGGCACGCTGGCCTCGGCCGTCAGCGAGCCCACGCGGGAGCGCAACGAGTCCGGAAGGCTGGCCAGGAACTCTTCGCTCGCGCCTCCCCGGAATCCGCGCCCGCCGCCTGCGTTCATCGCGCCGTCGGGCAGGACAATCACGTCGAACCGTCCGGCGAGCCCGCCTGCGTCCACCTCGGGCGGATAGACGACGTCGAAGTCGAACTCGAAGTTCTCGAGCACGTAGCGCGTCCATCCGGACGGCATCGACCCCCCGTAACGGTCCCACAAGCCGATCCGCGGGGCCGAAAGGGCCATTGCGCCGCCCGCGGGCGGCTCCTCCAAGCCGTGGAACGAGACGCCCAGCTCTGCGGCCCATTCCTCGAGGGTCTCCCGGCTCGCTGAAGCCGCGGGGAAGTAGAAGGTCCCCGCCGCAAGCCGAACGTCGCCGGCGACGTGCTCGTCCTCCAGCCAGAATACTTCGCCGCCGGATCGCAGGACGCGGTTGGCCGCGACGAACGCGTCGTTCACGTGGGCGGTCGCATAGCCCGCTGCCGACGCCGGACCGGTAACCTGCCCGGCACGGGGATCGGCCAGCCAGTCGATGGACTCGAAGGGTCCGCTCACCGGGTCCAGAATGCGGTCGAACTCAACGCCCATCTGAAGCGCCAGCGTCCAACCCGCGTTGTCGTAGGGCGCGATCGGCGGCCCGCCCGGATACTGGAAGTCGTTGGGATGATTCTGCGGCTCGAACATGTCCAGCACGTGCGGCCGAAACGCCTGGGCCGTCACGACCACGTAGGAGCCCTCGGGATAGTCCTTTCCGCCTAGCGAGAAGTCGCGGGCGGCAACATGCACGGTTACGCCGTTCTTGAGGAGCGCGTTGACGAACTTGGTGGCCGTCGGGAAGTCTCGCTGGTCGGACGGCAAGACGTACGCCCGCGCGTCGCGCTTGGATGGATCGCGCAAGTGCGCTTCGTAGTCCTCCATCGCGCCCCTTGACCCTACGGCGTCGGCAACTTGGTCGATCCACTTCGGCAACACCGTCCACGAATCGCGGCTGCCTCTCTCGATGGAGTTCGCACCCATGCGCCAGATGTTGAAGAGCAGATGCTCGCGGTTGCGCGCCGCATAGTCGAGGACAGCGCGGTTGGCGGTCTGCGAATAATCGACGGACTGCCGGAAGTGCCACTTGCCGGGATTGACGGGCAGAGGCAGGTCGCCGTGCGTAATCTGGCGCCCGGGCAAGAACGGAATCTCGATCGGCGTCGGATGGCCTATCGTCTCGGTGAGCAGTCCGATCATGTTGTGGAAGTACGGCGTCGTGCGCAGTCCGCCGTTCCACCACGTCGAATAGCTCGCGCCACGTCGCATGGTCGTGCCGCCCTTGCCTTCGACCACCATCCTGTGGTGCATCGCCGAGCCCACTTGGTCCAAGCTTGTGATGATGATGGGATCGAGGTTGTGGTTCGGCGGGTCGCGGAACGGCGGAGCGAACATCACGGTGCCGGACGGTCCCGTCTGATGATGGTTGAAGACGATCTGCGGAAACCACTCCCGGTAGACGACCCGGTTCATGTTTTCGGTCTCGGCAAGCGAGGCCATGTAGAAGTCGCGGTTGTTGTCGTGGCCCGCGTACTTTTGGTACAGGACGGGCACGCCCTGCGTCGAGCGCTCAAGGGGGTCTTCGTTGCGCATGTACCAGTTGGCGACCAGGGCGTGGCCGTCCGGGTTGGCGTGGGCCGCGAGCAGGACGACTTCGTCCAGGAAGCGCAGCGTTTCGTCGTCGTCGCGACTCACCATTTGCCACACCAGCTCCATCAGTTGCTGGGCACCCAGCACCTCGGTGGCGTGGAGTCCTCCGTCGATCCAGACTACGGCCTTGCCCTCCGCGGCCAACGCGCGCGCCTCGTCCTCGCTCACGCCGTCCGCCAGGGCCAGCCGCCGGGCGATCTCCTGGTAGCGCGCCAGCTCCGGGCGGTTGGCCGGCGACGTGATCACCGCCATCCACTGGTCGCGGCCTTCCGATGTCTTGCCGATGGATTCGACGGTCATGCGGTCCGACTGCTCCGCCAGCAAGCGCCAGTAGTCGGAGAGGCCCTGGTAGTCCACCAGCTGGTAGTCGGTGCCCAGGCGGTACCCGAACTGCTCCTCGGGCGACGTGAGCTGCGCGGCTGCTCCGGAGGCCCCAAGCGCCATTGCGCCGCCCGCAACGACGGCCAATGCGAGAAGCGGAGCGCGGAAGACGGACGGCTTGAACCGGCGAGAACCGGCGCGAAAAGAAACGGCGAATCGGCCCACGGTCACGAAGCTCCTCAAGTCAGGGATGAAGTCTGGTGGCGGGTCCAGTCCATAGTAGCGCGAGACGGGCGGACACGCCACGGGAGACCCGGACGGGCGAACCATCGACAACGCGGCCGACCGGCAGGCCGTCTAGTTCAGTCTTGCCCGGCAGCCAGGGCCTCGGCCAAGGCGTCGAAGGCCAGAACGGCGCAACGGGCTCGGCTCGGAAAACGCCTCACGCCTTCCAGCGCCCGCAGGTCGCCGAACTCCGCCGGCAGACTTTCGGCGTCCGGCTGCATGCCCTCGACGAACGCGCTTCGCAGCCTCGCGACCGCGTCCAGCGTCTTGCCGCGCACTAGCGCCGTGACCATTGACGCCGCGGCTTGAGAAAGCAGGCAACCGGTGCCGTCGAACGTCGCTTTGTCGATCTTGCCGTCGCGGACGCTGGCCCACACCCGCACGACATCGCCGCACGCTGGATTGTCCGCCCGGCCCATGGCGGCTCCGCCGTCCAGCGCGCCCCGGTTGCGGGGCCGCCTGAAGTGGTCGCTGATCAGCGCTTGGTGAACTTCTCGTCGGGTTCCCGCGTTCGTCATGAGATTCGCCGACATGCAGTTCGCGTCGCGGAGCGATGTCGGTTCAGGCCGCATTCAAGCTGCAGCAAGCGTCTCTCCTCGTCGTCGGGCCCGGCGGGTTGCCTTACCTGAGCCGAACGGCGCCCTGCACGCCCAGCCTGCGGTCGGCGGGCTCGGCGCCGCGCGACACATGCTCGCCGAACAGGTCGATCGTCGCCCGGACCTTGTGCGCCGCATCGGCGGACGCCCCGAGCGTGGACAGGCGGATTCCCACGTTGATGCGGCGCCCCGATCCGTTCTCGACCGCCAATCGGCCGAACGGAGCGACCCGGCCGCCGTCCGGCAACACGATCGCGTAGGCCGTTTCCATGTTGATTCGGCTTGCCTTCCAGTCTGGAATCGCCGCCTCCATTGCGTCCCCAGCCGGTGCGCGTCCCAACGACGCGCCGAGCGCGCCGCTGATCGTCCCGTCGCGCCACAACGCCGCCGCTCCGCTTGCAGCGTTGCCCCACGCCGGCTCGAGCGCGAACGACAGGCCCCCTTCGTCGCGGCCCGGCCGCAGGCGAACCGACACGCTGGCGCCCCAGTCCTCGAAGCCTGCCGCCTGGTGCGCCACCAGCGCCCGCCCGCGCACGTCCACGCTCAGCCCGGCGCCCTCGTGCGCATACGCGAGCCTCGCGCCGGCTTCGGCCCCGGCGCCCGTCTCCGCGTCCCCGCCGTCGAAGCGCGCCCCCAGCTCGACCTCCGAGCTGATCGACGACCGCTCCGACACGGCCCAGCGCCCGCCGATCTCCGGCGCGAGACGCAACCGGTGCACAGTGGCGGCGACGCCCGGCAAGTCCGGCAACTCCCCGGCATCGGTGCGCACCACGAACGCGTCCGCTTTGAACGCGAGCACGCCCACGAGCCTCCGGCGCGCGCCCGCCGCCGTCATCAGCATCCTCATGCGCGTCTCGAACCGGCGGCCCGTCGCGTCCTCCGACATGCTCGCCGTTCCCCGGCCCGCTCCCAGCAACCCCCACGCGCTCAAGCCCTTGCGAGGAGACCACTGGACGTACGGATACAAGCCCGTCAGGCGCGCATCCACCGCGCCGGCCCCGGCGACGCCGCTCTCGAAGCCGATCGAACTCGTCGCGCGGGACAGCGCGAGGCCCACCAGCGGCCCGCGCCCGAACCGGTAGTCGGCGCCCAAGTAGGCCGACCGCACCGTTCCGTCCAGCGCGAGATCGTCGTCGGGCCGGCCCTTGAAGCCGCCGGCATTGGCTTGGCCCCAGAACGTCCATCCGCCCGGCACGGCTCGGTCGGCGGCGCCCGGCGAGAACCGGAAGGAAGACCGCGCCAGCGCTCGTCTGCGCGACAACGGATCGATGCTGACCAACCGGCCCCAGCGACGGCTGTCGCCGCGACCACCGGCGGCCGCGACTCCATGAGCAACGCCGCGACCGTCCACAGCGCCGAATCCGCCCGGCGCTGCGGAACCGCCGACTGCGCCGAATCCGTGCGGCGTTTCGAGACCGTTGACCGCGCCGGCGTCCGCCGGCCGACCGAACGCCCCCACCAGCCCGCGCACGGCGCCGGCGTCGTGGCCGCCCTCCGCAACCGCATGCAGCAACGACGCCAGACTGCCCGCTCCCTGCGAGACCCGCAACCCAACGAGACCCGCCGCTTGGCGCGCCAGCTCCTGCAACCCGCAACCCCGAGAGCCCGACGCGCCAACGCACGCGAGCGAGCGGCCCCCCACCTGCACATCCGGTCCGCCCATTGCGCCCGGTTCGTCCGCCGTCTCGAGCCGCCCGCCTATCGCTTCGACCGTCTCGGTTCCCACGGCTCGGCCGAACGCCGCCAGCGATCGCTTCAGGATCCTGGCCCGGTCCGACCGCGACGCCTCCACCGTCACCAAGAAGCTCTGCTCCGCTTCGCCGCCCCCCGGGTCCGCCGCCCCGACGGTCACGACGGACCGGCCCACGGCCAGCGGCCGGATCGTCAAGACGCTGCCCGCAATCTCCACGTCCGCTACTCGTTGCGCGGCCGAGACCGCGGAATAGGCCAGCGGGTCGCCGTCGGGGTCCCGAAAGTACGCCGACAGCTCCTCCGCCGCCGGATCGCTTGCGACCTCAACGACCCTCGCGGGGATGGGCGCCACGACGGTGGGCGCGTGGTTCCGGCCGGCCCGGATGGACGTCCGCCGCCCGTCCACCCTGCGCGACAAGTCCGCCGGCATGGAGTCGTGCGCCAGGACGGCGGGCATCGTGCTGCCCGGCAAGGTGATCGAGCCGCCGTTCGCCGACAGCGCGTTCGCTCCTACGCTGATCCCGTCCGTGTCCACGTCCGTCCGCTGCACGACGTAGACGAAGTCGAAGACAATACCCGTGGCCGGCATGTTCCAACCCGTCGCGTAGCGCGTCGAGTCCCCTATGCGGATCGCCAACCGGGGCCGACCTCCGACCGTGTCCGCCGAAGTCCGCCGGTCGAAGGACACCCTCATCCTGATCCGCTCGCCTCGCACGTACGTGTTCCCGCTCGCTGGCGGGAGCGACCACATCGCCTGGACGCGCGGAGCGCCGATGCGACTGCCGTTCACCTTGTACGCCGAGTCAGCCGCCAACGGTCCGTGCGACAGGTCCGCCGCCACCGTGTCGTCCGGCGCAGTGACCGAACCGCCGTTCGCCGACAAGGCGTTCGCCGCGATGCTGATGCCGTCCGCGTCCTGGTCTCCCGCCTGCACTGCGTAGTGGAATACGTGTTGCGACGACGGGTATCGTCCGAACAAATGCGAGTACGTCGCGTACCGTGTCGAATCCCCGATGGCGAGCGCGATCCGGGGCCGTCCGCCCGTCGTGGCCACAGCCACGTCCCGGTCGAACGACACGTACACGTAGATCAGTTCGTCCCGCGTGTAGGTGCTGTCGCGCGAGGGATGCGGAATCACGGCGATCGACTGTATCTTGGCCGTTCCTGATCGCCGCCCGTCCACCCTGTGCGCCCCGTCCGCCGCCACCGGCCCGTGCGACAGGTCCGCCGCCGCCGTGTCGCCCGGCGCAGTGATCGAGCCGCCGTTCGCCGACAGCGCGTTCGCCGCGATGCTGACGCCGTCCGCGTCACGGTCTCCCGCCTGCACCACGTAATGGAAGTTGAGGTACCTGTACGCGCCCGGCCCGCCCGCGTACGTCGCGTGGCGTGTCGAATTTCCCACGCGGATCGCCATCCGAGGCGTGCCTCCGGCCGTATCCACCGAGGTCCGCCGGTCGAATTCCGCCGTCACGTGGATCCGCTCGCCCCGCAGGTACGTGCCCTCGCTCAGCGGAGCGTTGAACCAGACCCAGCGCACGCTCGGAGGCGCCGTGCGGCTTCCGTCCACCTTCCATCCCGCCGGCATTGGAACGTGCGACAGCGCCGCGGGCGTCGTGTCGCCCGGCAGGGTGATCGAGCCGCCGTTCGCCGACAGCGCGTTCGCCGCGACGCTGATGCCGTCCGCGTCACGGTCTCCCGCCTGCACCACGTAACCGAAGATTTGTATCCACGGTCTGCCGCGAGAGGGTTGCCGGTATGTCGCGTATCGGGTCGAATCCCCTATCGAAAGGGCGATCCGGGGCCGGCCGTGCGTCGTGTCCACTGCAACGTCCCTGTCGAAGAACATTTTAATGTAGAACATCTCGCCTCGCGTAAACGTGTCGCCGCGCGACGGAGGCGGCTCGATGCCCATCCGCAGCGCTCTCGGGGCTTCAACCAGTCGTCCGTCCACCTTTCGTTGCGGATCAGCGGGCACGGAATCGTGCGACAGGGTCGCATGGATGCTGGTGTTGGCCGCCGACCGAATCGTCGCTCCGTTCGGCAAGGACAGCGCGTTCGCCGGGATGCTGATGCCGTCCGCGTCCACGTCTCCCGCCTGCACGACGTATTCGAAGGAGCGGGGATCGACAACACTGGCCGCCAGTTGCCGCGTCTTTGTGCCCACGTTCAAGGTCAAGCGCGGGTTGCCCGTGATGATCACGCCTACTTGAAAGGAGGCTTCAACATGTATCCTTTCTTTCCACGTAAACGTGGCGCCTTTTGCCGGCGAGTTGCGAACCACTACGCGAAGCCTGGGAGTCGGTATCAAACTGCCGTCCACTCTGCGACTGCTGTCGGCCGCGAGCCCTCCATGCTCCAGGTTTGCGTCCGTGGCGTCGTCCGACGCCGCCTTCAGAATGCTCCCGTTCAGGACCAGGGCGCCTTTCGGCACGCTCACACCGTCCGCGTCTCGATCTTCGCGCTTCACACGGTAGAAGAAGGCGACCGCACTATCCCCCGAGCGGAGTCTCAAGCTGGACGTCGCTTGCACAGTGTCCGTTCCTACTTCCAGCGCCATCGACACTCTTCCTCCCACGTCGAGCTTCTGATCGAAGCGCGCCCAAATCCATATCCTTTCTTCGAACTTGTAAAGACCCTGTATCGCTCCATGCGTGTCGACAAACTCCAGGCTCACGATTCGAGGCCGTCCGTCCACCTTGCGGGTCGCGTCCGCCGCCACCGCGTCGTGGGTCACGTCCGCCGCAACAGCGCCGTCGGCCGCGCCCGTGATCACGCCGCCGTTCAGCGCCAGCGCGTTCGCCCCGACGCTCGCTCCGTCCAAGTCCCGGTCCGCCGACTGCACCACGTACACGAACTCCACCGTCTTGCCCGAGTGCGCCGAGAAGACCGCCTGCCGCACGACCGTCCCGACCGCCAACGCCACTTGCGGCTTCCCGTTCGCCACGTCCACCGCGACCGACTCGTCGAAGCCCACCCGCACGACGATCGAGTCCCCGTGCCGGTACGTGCTGTCGCCGGGAGCCGAGCCCGCGAACGAAACCCCGTCCACCTTCGGCGGCCGCCCGCGGCGACCGTCCACCTTGCGCGCCGCGTCCGCCGCAACGGCGCCGTGCGCCAGAACCGCGTCCGTCGCGCCGTCCGCGCCCGCCTTGACCGACCCGCCGTTCAACTCCAGCGCGTTCGCCCCGATGCTCGCTCCCCGCGGAGCCGCGTCGCTTCCCTGCACCGCGTACGAAAACAGCAGCCGCGTGTACGTCCCAGCCGTGTCCGACAGCGCCGCGTGCCGCACGACCGCTCCGATCTTCAGCGCCAAGCGCGGCGTCCCGCCCGCCGTGCTCACCACCACCGCACGGTCGAACGCCACCCGGACCACGATCCTCTCCCCGTACCCGTACGTGTCGCCGCCCGCCGGCGAGTTGTCGAACGCCACGCCGCTCGCCTTCGGCGGCCGAACCTTGCTTCCGTCCACCTTGCGCGCCAAGCCGCCCGCCACGCGCCCGTGCGCCAGAACCGCGCTCGTCGCGCTGTCCAGCGCCGACTTGACCGTACCCCCGTTCAGCCCCAAGGCGTTCGCCGCAATCTCCACGCCGTCCGCGTCCGCGTCGCCCGTCTGAACCGTGTACGAGAAGTCGATGCGGTTCCGGCGCCACTGCGTCATCGCCGCGTGCCTCGTCCGCGACCCGACCGCCAGCGCCACTCGCGGCCGCCCGCCCGCCGTCTCCACCACCACGTCCTCCTTGAACAGGACCCGCACGCCGATCGTCTCCCCGCGGTAGTGCGTGCTGTCCTCGGCCACCGGGCCCGTGAACAAGACCCGCTGCACCTCGGGCGGCCGAACCTTGCTTCCGTCCACCTTGCGCGCCAAGCCGCCCGCCACGCGCTCGTGCGCCAGAACCGCGCTCGTCGCGCTGTCCAGCGCCGACTTGACCGTACCCCCGTTCAGCCCCAAGGCGTTCGCCGCAATCTCCACGCCGTCCGCGTCCGCGTCGCCCGTCTGAACCGTGTACGAGAAGTCGATGCGGTTCCGGCGCCACTGCGTCATCGCCGCGTGCCTCGTCCGCGACCCGACCGCCAGCGCCACTCGCGGCCGCCCGCCCGCCGTCTCCACCACCACGTCCTCCTTGAACAGGACCCGCACGCCGATCGTCTCCCCGCGGTAGTGCGTGCTGTCCTCGGCCACCGGGCCCGTGAACAAGACCCGCTGCACCTCGGGCGGCCGAACCTTGCTTCCGTCCACCTTGCGCCCCAAGCCGCCCGCCACGGCGCCGTGCGCTACGTTCGCGTCGGTCGCCGCGTCCGTCTCCGCCTTGATCGTCGCCCCGTTCAGCGTCAGAGCGCCCGCAGGCACGCCGACGCCGTCGCTGTCCACGTCGGCGCGCTGCACCGTGTACGAAAAGTCCAGCGCGTTGCGCTTCGACCTGACGAACGACGCCCGCCGGGTCGCCGTCCCGACCGCCAGCTCCAAGTACGGCGCCCCGTTCGCGGTCCCCACCGCGACACGCTTGTCGAACACGACGCGCACCTTGACCGCTTCGCCCCGAAAGTACGTGCTGTCCCCCGCCTCCAAGCCGAGAAACACGATGCGCTGCACCGCCGGCGCCGCCGACTGCGCCCCCGCCCCGCCCGGCAACGCCGCAACAAGCGACGACGCCAGCACGACGGCGAAAAGCATCCTCGCCCGAACGACCCCGGCCTCAGCGCGGATGTGGAGCACCCTCGCCGCCGCCGTTGCTGGCGTCTCTTCCTGGGAGAAGCCTTTGAGCGGCGCCTTGTTCTCGGATGTACAACTCGCGCTTGGGATACGGAATCTCCACGCCCTCCGTCGCGAAGGCGACGAGAACCCTTGCAGTGATCTCGTCGGCGATCCTCCGGCGGGCGCGGGCTTCCGTGACCCACACACGCAGCTCGAGGTTCACCTCGGACGCTCCGAAGCCGCGCACAATGACCACGGGCGCGGGCTGCAGCTTCACGCCGTCCACGTTGCCCGCCGCTTCGACGAGCAACGCCTTCGCGCGCTCGATGTTGGACTCGTAGGCGATCGAGAACGGAATGCGCAGGCGTATGTCCGAGCCCGACATGGTGTAGTTGACGATGTCGCGCCGCATGATCTCGTTGTTGGGCACGACCACGACCAAGTTGTCGGGATTGCGGATCTTGGTGGCGCGCAGACCGATGTCAATGACGTCGCCCCACGTGCCGGTCTCGGTGGGGGCGCTCCAGAGCTCGATTCGGTCGCCGACTTGGAAGGGGCGGTCCAGCACCAGGAGGACGCCTGCGATCAAGTTGGACAGGGTGTCGCGCGCGGCGAAGGATATCGCCAGCCCCATCACGGCGGAGCCAGCCAGAAACGGCTGGATGTTGATGCCCAGGCGGTCCAAGGCGAGCATCGCGCCCAAGGCGATCAGGAGGAAGCGCAGGACGCGCGTGGCCATCGGCAACGCGGTGGCGTCGAGACCGCCCCGGCGCTTGGCGGCGAACTGCGTGCCGACGACGAGCAGCAAGTCGCATGCGAGCCGGCTCAACGGGAAGAAGAGGAAGGCGATCCACAAGCCGACGACCCATTCGGCGGCACGGGGCGGCGCTCCCTCGGGGCCGGCCGGAAACCAAATGAACGCCAACCGCCAAAGCGCCCACGCCACGACGGTCCACGACAGCGCGCGGCGCACCGAGTGCAGGATCCGGTCGTCGAGGTCCGTCTTGGTGCGGGCGACGAGGCGCTGGCCCGCCCGCACCACGTACTTGCGCGCGACGAAGTAGGCGACCGCCGCCACAACCAGGATGCCGACCGACGGCGCTAGGCGCGGAACGGCCACGGCGACCATGGCGCGCCACCATTCGGCCACGTCGGACCAACCGAAGTCGAATCCGAGCAAGCGTGTTCTCCTGTCGCCGGATCGGACGCGCTCACGCCCAAGGACCGCCGCGAAAGGTGCGCGCAACAAGCCGCCGCGACGCAACGCGCGAGACGGCTGCTGAGGAACGTCGAATTTACCCCAGGACGCCGCCTTGCGCCACCCCGTGATCGCGCCGCGCAGAAGCGCACCACGCGGCCGGTCGTCACGCGTAACGTGCTCCCGCAAGCGGCCGCCGCCGCTGGCCGTCGCAACACGCGGCGCGTACTATATCGTGGACATCCAACTACCCATGGAGGCTTCCATGCGAGCATGGAACCGGCGAGACTTCCTGACAGCCACGGCCGCGACGGGCCTGGCGGGCGTTCGCGGCGCCGTCCAGCCACGGCCGGCTTCGGCCACCCCGTCCCCGGACGATCCCTTGGGCGTTCGCCCGGCGTTTCCGGTCACCGACGAGCTGGCGTACCTGAACACGGCCTCGGTGGGTCCGTTGCCGGCCCCGGTGCGCGACGCGCTTCGGGACTACGCGGAGGGGAAGTCGCTTCTTCGCGATCCAAGTCGGCGAGCGGCCATGCTGGAGCAGGCCCGGGGCGGCTTCGCAAGCGTGTTCGGCGCGGACGAGGACGAGGTGGCGATGCTCTATTCGACGAGCGACGCCGAGAACGTGATCGCCCAAGCGCTGGACTGGCAGCCGGGGGACAACGTGGTCGTGGACGAGCTGCACTTCACGACCACGTTCGTTCTGTACCAGGAACTCGAGCGGCGAAAAGGCGTGGAACTGCGCATCGTACCCGCCCGGCAAGGAGTAGTGTCGGCCGAAGACTTTGCCGCGAGGGCCGACCGGCGCACCCGTCTGCTCAGCGTCGCCTGGGTGTCCAACCGCAACGGCTTCCGCCACGATCTGCCGACCTTGGCGGAGCTGGCCCACTCCAACGGCGCATTCTTGTACGCCGACGCGATCCAGGCGTTCGGAACCTTCCCGCTCAACCTGCACGACGAACAAGTCGACTTCGCCTGCGGAAACGGCTACAAGTGGCTGTTCGCCGACTTCGGATGCGCTCCGTTCTACGTGCGCCGCGAGCACTTGGAGTGGATGACGCCGGACCGCTACGGGCATCGCCAAGTGGCCGAGGAGCTTTCGGGCCGCCGCTACCGCCTCAAGACGACGGCGGCCAAGTTTGAATACGGCAACGCCTCCCACGGATCGGTCGCCGCCATGGACGCGGCGCTTCGCTTCGTCGCCGACGTGGGAATGGACCGCGTCGCCGAACACACGCACGCGCTGGCCGCCCGGCTTCGCGACGGCGCCGAGGCGCTCGGCATGGAGCTTTTCACCCCGCCCGCCAATTCGTCTCCAATCGTGAGCTTCTACCACGGGCTGGATCACGAGACGCTGGCCGCGGCGCTCGAAGCCGAAGGCGTCGCCGTCACCTTCCAGGAGGACGGAAGACTGCTGCGCGCCGCGATCGCGATGTTCAACAACCAGGACGACGTGAACCGCCTGCTGCAGGTGGTCGAACGCCTTGTCTGACGCCTGCCGCCGCTCGGTTCGCGCGGCGTCCGCACACGCGCGCTCGTTCATCGGGTCTGCTCGCGCATTTCCACCGACATCGCCCTTTCTCCAGAGGTCGCCGCAATGACTCCACGCCCCAGCTTCGTTTCCGCAACCCGCCTTCTCGCCACGACGACCCTGCTCGCGACCATGGCCTTCTCCGCATTTCCCGCCTCGGCCCAGCAGTCCTCCGCGGTCGCGGACGCGGCCCGATCGCCGCTCGCCCTCGCGCAGTACCTGGACATGGAGACCGTGTCGAATCCGCGCATATCGCCCGACGGGCGGCGAGTCGTCTACACGCGCGGCTGGATCGACAAGGCCAACGACCGCCGCAAGTCTTCGCTGCGTCTCATGAACGCCGACGGAACGCGCGACCGGCATCTCGTGGACGGAAGCGGCGCGGCTTGGTCGCCCGACGGAACGCGCATCCTGTTCACGGCGCCCGGCGAGCCCGAGGGCGCGCAGTTGTTCGTGCGATGGATGGATGCGGAAGGGGCGGTCACCCAAGTCACGCATCTCGAGCGCGGTCCTTCCGGCGCGCGCTGGTCGCCCGACGGACAGTGGATCGCGTTCACGAGCAGAGTGAAGGACAAGGCGGACTTCGCGGGCGTGTCCCTGCCGGACCGGCCCAGCGGCGCCAAGTGGACGGCCGAACCCAAGGTCGTGGAGCGGCCCGCGTACAAGCGAGACCGGACAGGCTACGTGGACACTGGTTGGACGCACGTGTTCGTGGCGCCCGCGAGCGGAGGCACGGCGCGCCAGCTGACGCACGGCGACTGGAACCACTCGGGCGCGCGCTGGAGCCCCGACGGCGCCGAGATCTACTTCACATCGTTTCGGCACGAGGACGCGCACCGGCCCGAGCACTGGCAGGAGTCGGAGATCTACGCCGTCGAAGTCGCCACCGGCGAGATCCGCCGGCTCACCAACCGCCGAGGTCCCGATTCCAGCCCGGTCCCGTCGCCCGACGGAACCCTGATCGCCTACACCGGCCAGGACGCGCACGACGACACCTACCGCAACCGCCGGATCCACGTCATGAACCGCGACGGCTCGGGCTCCCGGGTCATATCCGGCGACTACGACCGGCAGACCGGCGCGATGACCTGGGCGCCCGACGGCAGCGGCCTCTACTTCAACGTCCGCCGAGACGGATACGGACAACTGCACTTCGTTTCGTTGCGCGGCGGCGTCACCGCGCTCACGTCGGGCAAGCGCCTCTTCGCCATGTCTTCGCTAGCGGACGACGGCACGGCCGTGGGCACTGTGTCCACCGCCCACGAGCCGGCCGACGTGCATCGCTTCGCGGTGGCCGATCCGAGCGAGTCCGTCCGTCTGACGTCGGTCAACGCCGACGTGCTGGACCGCGTGCAACTCGGCGAGGTCGAGGAGATATGGTACGACTCCGACGACGGCTTTCGCGTGCAGGGATGGATCGTCAAGCCGCCCGACTTCGATCCGGCCGGCAAGTACCCGCTGATGCTCGTCATCCACGGCGGCCCCCACGCCATGTACAACGGCAGCTTCAACTTCGCGTTCCAGGAACACGCCGCCAACGGCTACGTCGTGCTGTACACGAACCCCCGAGGCAGCACCGGCTACGGAACCGAGTTCGCCAACGCCATCAACCACGACTATCCCGGCGCCGACTTCCCCGACCTCATGAACGGCGTCGACGAGATGCTGGCGCGCGGCTACGTCGACGAGGACAACCTGTTCGTCTACGGCTGCTCCGGCGGCGGCATCCTGACCAGCTACATCGTCGGCAACACCGACCGCTTCCGCGCCGCATCCGCCAACTGCCCCATCGTCAACTGGATGTCCGCCATGGGCACGTCGGACGCCATCAGTTACCTGCGCACCTTCGAGAAGCCCTTCTGGGAAGATCCCGCCGAATGGATCGACCGCTCCTCCATTTTCTACGTCGGCAACGTCACCACGCCCACCATGCTCCTGACCGGCGAAAACGATCTCCGCACGCCGATGGGCCAGACGGAGGAGTTCTACCAAGCGTTGCAGTACGAGGGGGTGCCCACGGTCATGATCCGCTTCCAGGACGAGTGGCACGGGACGAGTTCGCGACCGTCGAACTTCTTGCGGACCCAGCTGTACTTGCGCAAGTGGTTCGAGAAGTGGGGGACGCACAGGAAGCCGGCGGCGGAGTAGGGGGAGGGCGCGATGAAGCTGGATCGGTTTCTGATCGAGGACGTGCGGTGCTTTGCGGGGCCGCAGGATGTGCGGATTCGGCCGTTGACGTTCTTGGTGGGGGAGAACAGCACCGGGAAGACGACGGTGTTGGGGTGCATGCAGGCGTTGGCGGATTATATGTGGAGTCATTCAGAAATTAGTTTCAACCGGCATCCCTACGAAATGGGGTCCTTTCGGGAGATCGTGCGACGAAGCAATCCGTTGCTTCCGTTGTTCAAGATAGGAATTGTGTTTCGAGGCCCTAAGGCAACCCGCACTACCTACGTTGCCACATTGCGTGAACGGCGGGACGGCGCACGAGCCGACGTTGCGCACGTAACTTGGACTTTCGGAGATGCCAGCATCGTAGTTCATCGCAACATTGCAGAATCCTATGGCAACAGAAGGGGTCGTGGCCTCGTCACCAAGCAAGACAGGCGGTCTATTCATGTGGACCTTTCAGAACCGTTCTTCGGCAGGTTTCAGGCCCGTCCATGGATGTTGCCCTCATGGCTGGACCTTGAGACGCAGGCACGCGAGTTCATCGAAGCGCTTCATCCGTTCTTCAGGAAGGGCGATCGGAAGATGCCATACAGGTCGCCATTGGACTTGGTCCCTTCAAAGAGTATCGCTCCAGTTCGTTCACGGCCGAAGCGAACTTACGATCCGTTTTTGGATGCACCGGATGCCGAAGGCACAGACATACCGGCAGAACTTGCGAGCATTGCTCGCAAGGGAGGCAAGCGATGGCAGGAACTGAAGGAAAGACTAGAATCTTTAGGAAAGGATACTGGGCTTTTTTCTGAACTCATGATCAAGAAGATGGGGAAATCGGGTAGTGATCCTTTTCAGGTTCAAGTAAAAATTCGTGGACCGAGAGTAAATCTCAAGGATGTCGGCTATGGCGTCAGTCAGGCGCTCCCTATACTTGTTCATGTTATGCAATCGCAACGTGCGGGCACATTTCTCATTCAACAACCAGAAGTTCATCTTCATCCTCGGGCGCAAGCGGAACTGTCGTCGATTTTGATCAGTTTGCTCAACCGAGATCGCCGACGATCGCCATTGCGGTTCGTAATCGAAACTCACAGCGATTACATGCTGGATCGTGCACGAATCGCGATCCGCCAAGGTCTCATTTCGCCGGACGACGTTTCTTTTGTCTACTTTGAACCGCGTTCCCGCAAAGGAACAAGGACACATAA
Organism: Longimicrobiales bacterium; assembly: GCA_965203485.1. Lineage (GTDB taxonomy): Bacteria > Gemmatimonadota > Gemmatimonadetes > Longimicrobiales > Gaopeijiaceae. The sequence goes on along the minus strand of OZ241892.1, from coordinate 3,433,841 downwards.
CATAAGACTGAACGAAATGGGCAATTTGGAAAACGTGCCAGCTAGCTATCGGCAGTTTTTTCTGAAGGAAACGAATGCATTCCTTGGTTTGGATGAACAGTAATAATGTGCATCATCTTGGACGCGAATGTGTTTAGCGAATATATGAACGGAACAAGCGACATGCAACCGGTTCTTCGTTGGCTTGAGGGAGCGAAAGGAATGAGGCCCAAAGGCAAGCTCGTATATTCGCCAACAACGGCCATCAAGAAGGAGATTCGCAAGCATGCCAAATTCGGTCGCAAATTCACAGCTTTGTTGCAAGCGGGCCGCGTCAAGACTGTTCCGTCAGCCTTGGTTGACAGGGAAGAGAAGACTCTCGGAAAGATAAAATCAAACGATCCGCACCTTCTGGCTCTAGCGATCGCAAGCCGAGTGCGTGTGCTTGTCACCAGAGACAGGAATCTGGGAGAAGACTTCAAGAGACTGACCAACGGAAGCATATACAAGAACGCGAGCCACAAACGCTTGTTGACACGGGATCTTTGTCCATAGATTTAGATCCGTCTCACAGTTTCCGGATACCGAACATGGCGCTTGGTGCCCGTCATGCCGGTGCGCTGGACCTTCCACGGCCTGCGTGCTCGCCGACCCCTTGACCCCCGACATGGGGTGGATCGAGATCGTTGGCCGCCCCGTTCGACTCCGCAACGCCGCCGCCCGCATAGCCGGCCGGGCGCCGCGGCAGTATCTTCAACCCGCTACCGCAGGTGCCCGAGATGCTGGCGGCGGCCATCCGATCACGATCGGCCACGAACTCACGTTCTTCGTCCGCACGTCCGCCGAGCAGAGGCTTGGGTTGCCGACGATCTTCCACCTCCACGAGCGCCTGATCAACGCCATCACCCACAAGACGAGAGCCCGCTCATGGACAAGCACGAATTCCTCAAGGCCGCCGCCACGGGCGTGGACGCAGCGGCGAGGACAAGAAGAGAGGCCGCGGCAACGGGGCGGGCGTCGTGTCTCTGATCGCCAAGCAACTCGCGGAGGTCTGGGACGCTCTCCGGGCCGACGCGGCCCAGAGGCCCGACTCGCTGGACTTCGTCCGCATCCGCAGCCTTCGCGGGATTCGGGAACTGGAGGTGCGGTTTCCCTACCCCGTGTCCGTCGTCGTGGGAGCGAACGGTTGCGGCAAGTCCACGTTGCTGTTCGCCTGCGCGTGCGCATACGACGCGCCCCTGGGCGGAGCGTCGGGCTTTGGGCCCGCCGACGTGTTTCCGGACTTCACAGGCCATCTGGCCAGGCTGGCTGACGAGGCGGCGGAGACGGAGCTGGAGCTTGGGGGGACCGCCAAAGGCAAGCGGTTCGACGTGGCCTGGACGCGCCGCGACAGAGCCTGGAGCAGCCCGAACTCACATGGCGAAATGCCCGAGCGCGGCGTCTACCTGCGCACTCTGGCCAACCTGACCAGCCGCTCGGCCGAGGCTCGCGCGTTGCTGGGGATGGGCCGCGAGCCCTTCAAGGAGGAGATGGTGCCGGCCAGCGTGCTCGTGCTGGCCCATCGCGTGCTTCCCTGGGAATACCGCCGCGTGGCGCTGGCGTCCAGAGAGGGCCGGGATCTGCTCTTTGCCGAGGTGAAGGGCGATCCGCCCGCGAAGTACTCGGAGCTGCACATGTCGTCGGGCGAACGGACGATATTGCGTATCTCCAAGGACCTTTCCCTTCTCGACAGGGCGCTCGTTCTGATCGACGAAGTCGAAGCCGGCCTGCACCCGCACGCCCAGCAGCTGCTCATGCTGGAACTTCAGCGCCTGGCCTTGCGCCGGAAGCTCCAGATCGTCGTCGCGACGCACAGCCCCGTCGTGCTGGAGAGCGTGCCGCTCGAGGGCCGGATCGTTCTGGAGCGCGACGAGCGCACGGGTGAAGTCGCCGTCGGGCCTCCCTATCGCGACATCTTCCAGAAAGCGCTCTACGGACAGTCCCGTGCCCAGCTGTCGATCCTCTGCGAGGACGCCGTCGCCGCGGGAGTGATCCGGGGCATCCTGGACGTCCTGGTAGTTCGGATGGATCTGCGCCACGACGACTTCGTCATCGGCCGCAACACCGGGCGCGACGAGTTCCCGGCCCACGTGCGCACGCTCGGCAAGTTCGACAAGCTATGGGACTTCGTGATCGTTCTGGACGGAGACTCCCGGATCAAGGAGAGCGCGATCGTCAAGGCGGCGGAGGAGTTCGGCCACCCCATCAAGCCGCTGTTCTTGCCGGGAGACGGACCGCCGGAGGCGTGGGCATGGCGCATGCTCAGGCGAAGGCCGGAGGACTACGCTCCGTTGTTGGGCACGACCGAATCGGCAATGCGCGCGAGCCTCCGCGAGATCGAGGCGCTGTTCGAAGGCGGCGTGCAGCAGAGCGCAGACGCGGCCAAGGGTATGCTGGAGGCGTTCTGCAACGACCTGGAGCGCACAGCACCGGACATGGCGCGCCTCGTGGGACGACAGGAGGCGGAGCGCGGCGGCGGCGGCGGAATGGCCGCGTTCGTGGGACGCTTGGAAGAACAGATCGAGGCGTGGAGGCGGCGGTGAATCCACGCAACTTTTCCGGGACGCTGTTCATGACCAGCAGGCTCTCGCCAACGCTCATTGTCGGGTCACGAAGGTCATGAAAAGTACCGTGGGGCGCCGACAACGGCAGACGTCTTCGCTTCTTCACCGCCGTCACGTGGAAGGCGCGTAGATCGTCAGCAGGAGCTCCTCGCTACCGATCAGCCGATAATCGGGCGTCCTGCCGGAAAGTCTTTCGCTGTTGTCCAAGATGATCCGCACGCCCTCGCCGCGTCGGTCCATCATCGTCCGGCGACGAGTGGTCAGCCAAGCCAGATCGGGTACCGGCATCTTGGCCAGCAAGCTGGCAATGACATCGTTTCTGGTCGATTGCAGGTCGTCGAGATCGCCGATGTCCATCGAATTCGGAATCGCGCCGGGAGAATAGAGCTCCAAACGATCGTCGAACATCCGCAACCGAATCTTCGAACCGTAGATCGAATAGTCCCGGTGCGCCACGGCGTTGACGACGGCTTCGAAGACCGCGGACATGTCGAACTGCGGTCGATCCAGACGTCCCTGGTCCTTGAAGCCCGCCGTCTTCATGTTCTTCGCGACAAACCGGCAAGCGTCCACAACCTGGGCGTCGAGCGGGCCATGGATGTCCGCGGCGTCCAATTGGTACGGACTACTTGACGAGTCGACCGTGATCGACGTGCCTCGGTAGGCGACCGCTTGAATGTACGCATTCGGCAACCAACGTCGACCATCCGCAGCAGCGATCAGCACGCCCGCAACCGTGGGCCTGGGCGTGCCCTCGTCGTCGATACGTGCCATGTGAAGTTTCGTCAGAAAACGCTCCCGCTCATTCGGAGATCGCGGCGTACGCAATCGTCTCCAAATTTCCATCTCCAGTTCGTCCAATGTAGCGTCGCCAGCAACGACCTGTTCATCAAACCGAATGAGACGGGATTGGCTTCGTTGCTGAAACAAGCGAGCAAGGTATTCGGAAGACATCGTTCGTTTGGCGCTGCCAACACGGTGCAGGAAGCCGCCGGGGCTTCGATGCACGAACAGACTACGAGGCACATCGACCTTGACGACTGCTACCTCGTCACCCGTCATGGTGGGCAACTCTAGGCGCTCAATGACGGGAGCAATGGGCGGATCAATGGAGTCATGGCACAGCTCATGGACAAAGCGTTCAGCCACGTCGAGGCGTTCGATCGGAATACCCAATATATCGCGTGTCTTGTCGTCCACGCCAAGGACAAAGACACCCCCGCGGCTGTTGGCAAACGCGGCAAGCTCGTCCGCAAGCGAACTGCGGCGAGGTTCTGTCATGCGTCCGCCGGCAAAGCGAGCCTCCTTGTATTCCAGGAACGTGTCTTCCCCAAGGCGGATCTTGTCCAGCAATTCCTTCCGGCTGTCAAACATTACGCGGTTCCTTCCCCAACCTCCGGTAGCGACGCACAAATGCTTCTCGTCCACCTTCCATGATCCGGCAAACCTCTTCACGCATTTCTTTCTCTTGTAGCGATCCCGATTGAGCAATGATGCAGTTGCCACGCCGAAAATCGAGTGCATATACCATTTCCGCATCTCCGTTCACCACGATATTAGGATTGTGCGTCACTACAATAATCTGTCGCCTGAGCTTGTTCTCTCGAATCTGCCGCACCACGAGATCATAGATCAGGTGATTGTCCAGATCGTCCTCCGGCTGATCCAGCACGAGCGGTTCTTCGCCATGAGCGAGAAGAAAGGCAAGCATCGCCGCCGACCGCTGTCCTGCAGAGGCATGGCCAATCGGCTGAAAATCCTCTCCGTCTCCTAGACGACTGTATTCCACGAGGAATCCGTCTTCGGGAAACCAAGTCTGGATTTTGTCAAAGATTTCTGGATTCTTTTCGTATTTTATTGCCAAATGCTTGTTGAAACGTTGACCAAAGTCACCGTTGCCTTTTCCAGCCTTGTGGATTCGATCCCTAATCCGTTTGATGCGCTCTTCCATTTCTTGGCTTCGTCGATCCGACTCTTCAGGCAACTCCTTGAGAAGGTCGGCGATGCAACCTTTGCTTGCACGATCATCCTCTAGAACTAGAATGTCGCCTTCGAAGTGATCCGACACCCCCAATGCATCGCGCAGAGAGCGTTCGATGGCTCGAGGGTCGTCCCCATAATGCAGGCTTCGGATACGCACGAAGCTGTTATCGGCTAGCGTGGCTTCTAGAAATTGATCACGTCCATGACTCAATGCACGACGAGCCTTCGTCACATTTTCAAGCAAAAATCGAGCTTTTTCGACCAATCTGTCGCGCTCTGCCTGTACGGAATCCAGACGAGCGAGTTCGCTATCAAGCCGTTGACGCTCCTGCACTAAACGACCGTATTCTCTCGGATCGGTAACGCCTTCCTTGCGCAATGCCGCAATTAGATCTTGGTACTTTTTCTCGGCACTTGCTACTGCTGCTGGCCATGCGCCTTGGGCCAACTCCTCACGTCGCGTCGCAAGCAGCTCGCGCATACGGTCTGCGACGTGATGCAAGTCCTGAGCTACATCACGTACGACAACAGCTAGAGCGGTCATGGCGGCGGCTATCTGCTGATCTGCCTTCGAATCATCAGTGAACATCCCTTCAGGGAGATCATCTAGTACCAGCGCTTCTGCAGTTTGCTCAATTCGACTAGCTGCCGCCTCTGCCGTCTCAAACTGCTGATCTGCTTTGGCTCGCTGTCGGTCACGACGCCGGTAATCCTTTAGGACTTCGATATGCTCCGTTTCCTCAAAGCGTTTCAGTTTTCGCTCCACGTCCCGTTGCTGCACCACGAGATCATCGCGGCAACGTAACTTGCCGTCGATGTCCCGGATTCGTGCTCTGGTCGTATAGAATTCGGTGCAAGCAATCGCCAGGTCTTGTCGAAGCGTGATCGCGTTCGCCGCCTCATCTATAACCTGCAACAAGGCGCGCTGATCGTCTCCTGCCAGCGCCGCGATCTGTCCCTGGCTGAACATGCGAAGCGGAAAGCGCTGAGGCGTGACCGTCTGGGCAGGTGACGCTTGCCAACCTTCGCGTGTATGCTCTTCCACGATCGTACCGCTAACATCCCAGCGCCAATGCAACCGATGGAGCACACCGTCGCGCATCATACACGACGCGATCTTCGTTGATTCCTTCAAGCCACCCTTGTCGGTGCGATCTCTAGGTATCCGCTTGAATCTCCTAAAAGTCGAGAGAGGCTCACTGTGTTCTTCCAGAGCCTCCAGCTCACGCTCACGCCTTGCCACGAGTCTCATTGCATGGATCACGGTTGACTTGCCGGTACCGCGACCGCCGACCAAAGCGTTAAGCCACGGGTTGAAATCGAATCTGACCGAGTTGCCACATCCCATGTATCGCGCGTTTGAAATTTTAATGGATTTGATGTAATGCTTGGGTACGTCGAACGGGTCGAAGGTTTTTGGATGATCGCTTCGGCGAATCGAAAAGCCACCACCATCCAGTAATGCCAAGCGTAGTCCTTCAAGCGATGGCTTTGCCATCTTCACCCAAGTATAATGAGACCCGGGGAACCGAGAGCCTGCTTGTCCATCCGGATGATGTGAATCGGATCCGAGAACCTCGGCCCACGCCAGTTTTCTTTGACGGTAAAGTTCGAAAGTCCTTCCAGGGTCACACACTTCCATTGCAAACAAGTCGTCGGCGTCAAACAGAGGTGCCACGGTATTACCGGGTAGTTGCCAAGCTCCGGAGGGTTTGTCGACGTGTGCAAGAATAGGAATTCCACCGGCGGCGGCGATACGTTCCACAACCTTAATGGTCGACTCTCTAGCCGCATGGTCGCTCCTGCCCTGGTCACCCTCATATCCGACCGAGCCAAGCAGTGCGGCAACGTCGGCAGAGCCCTTGTCGACGTCTAGCACCGCGAGAACATGGATGCCACCATTGGCCGTGATCTCTACCCCCGGAAACAGAAATAAAGGGCGGTAACCCGGCGCATCTTGTTGTTGCAAGTCGTCGTATGTCCTCTTCAGGAGATCAATCCATTCTCCCGAGTTGTGATCGGTGACCGCCACGCAGTCGACGGCGGCGCGCATGAAGCCGAGGAGCCAATCCCTAGGCGTGATGCGTTTCAAGGAATCCTGGTTGGAGCCTTTTCCGTAGTCACTGGATGCCGGTGTATGGGCATGGAAATCAAATTTCCACCACCGCGCGCCCGGATAGAGCCATTCAGTGTTTGCAACTTGGGTCATTTTGTCCATCGCTTGCTTGCATCCGTATCTCGCGCTCCATGAAGCCGATGCGCGTGCAACTCGGAATGTTCCTTCGGCTCTTCGCCTGATGTGGTGGGGGGTGTGGAATCGGAGCGGGCAGGGGGCCGGCCACGGCAACTCACAGCTGGGCAGGGCGCGGAGAGAGGTCGAGGCCGCCGAGGTGGAAGAGGATGGCGGCGGCGAAGCGGTCCTGGTTGCGGAAGGCGCGGCACCGGGCCTTGACGGCTTGGATGCGGCTGTTGACGCCCTCGGCCGGGCCGTTGGTGGCGTTGAGCACGACGGCGTTGACGATGCCCCACAGGTGCGTCCGGACCATCGCGGCCGCCTTCTTGACCGGCGCGAGCCCGCAGGCCGACGCCCATTGCAGCCAGCGCAGCCATGCCGACTCCGCCCAGCCGCGGCTGCGGTATCCCCACAGCTTCGACGCCGCTTCCTTGAGCGCCCAGGCCTCCGACGTGCGCTCGACGCTCTTGCGCAACTCGGCGAACGCCAGCTTCTCGCCGCGCGTCTTCTTGCGAGCGCCCCGGAGCCACTGCCAGCGCGTGCCCGCCAGCACGGCGTTGCCCTCGGCCTGCAGCTCCTTGTGCTCGGCGCGCCGCACCTTGTCCACCGCGTCGCCCAGATGCTTGGCCACGTGAAAGCGGTCGAACGCCGTCTTGCTGCGCGCGCCGGCCACCCACGCCTCCGTCGCCGCCACGTAGGGCCGCCACATGTCCATCGACACGCTCTCGACCGCCGCCAGCCGCCGCTTGCCCACCTTGCGGTAGAACGCCTCCAGCGCTTCTCGGCTTCGGCCCGGCGCCACGTGCAACACGTCCTTCGTGTCCGAGTCCGACACCACCGTCACGTACTGGTGGCCCCGCTTGAACGACGTCTCGTCCACGCTCAACCGCCGCACCACGCGCGTCTCGCGCCGCGCCAAGCCCCGCCGCACCGCCCGCTCCATGATCCCGTCGACCGCCGTCCAGCTCAAGCGCAGCCGCCGCGAGACCGCCAGCACGCTCGCCTCGCGAAGCCAACCGATCGCCAGCGACTCGAACGCCGCCGTGTATCTCGACCGCCCCTCCGCCCACGGCACCCGCGTCGTCACCACCCCGTGCTCCGGACATTCCACCCGAGGCACGTCGTACACCACGAACGTCTTGTATCCCCATGCGTCCAGCCCCGCCACTCCCGCCGCCGCGCGTCGTAGCCCGGACACGCACGCCCGCACTCTGGACACCGCAACGCCGAACCCGCCCTGCGCGCCAGCACCACCCGCGCTTCCTGCCGCTCCGAATCCTCGTCCACCCGCTCGATCCGCCACTCCGGACCCAAACCCATCAGCCGCTTCACCCACTCCCGCAGTTCCATCCGCTCTCCTCGCTCCCAGAGTCACGCCGCCACTCCCGTCCATCCTACGACGCCCACCGAAACAGGGGAAGAGCCGTTCCTTCTTTGGATTCGGTCTTGCGCTTCGAGTGCACGCGAGGCAAAAGACCACGATCGTCGGTCCACAAATCTATCGCAGGATCACCGGTCCGCAACGTCGGGATTCGCACTTCGGACCGAGAGGACGGCCCGTTGGCCTCCATGCCTCATCCTTCACCACCCGCTTGGCCATCTCGGCGGCGGTCGAGATCTTCCGCCGGACGCGCCGCACGCTAGGGGACTTGGGGGCCGGTCGTCGCCCGCGGCGGCCCACAGCAAGACGTGCGTGTCGAGGAGGATCCTCACCCGCGTCCTTCGAAAGCGTCCAGGATGACCTCCTGGCCCATCTGATCGAAATCCTAGGGGACTTGAAGCTCGCCCTTCATGAAGCCGGTGCCCTGGGGCTCCGGGTCCCCACGCTCGACGTTGGCCGCCACCAGGATGGCATGCACGTCGCCCGGACTTCTCGATACCGCGTGGGACCAACGACCGAAGCCGCCGTGCGCGTTGACGGCTTGGACCCACTCGTCGAGTGCGTGCCGCTTGGTGCGGTCCTGGTCCCGCTCCAGGCCCTTGACCTCGAGCACGAGCATGATGCCGGACGCGAGGCGTGCCAGGAAGTCGGGGCGGTACTTTCGTACGACGCCGTCGTGGACGTAGAAGATCTCGAAGCCGAGGTGGTCGTTCTTGACCCAGGAGGAGACGAGCGGGCTGGCGTCCAGGGCGTAGGCTTCGGAACTCTCCCATGCGCTGTCGTAGACGCAGACGTTGACGTGACTGCGCTCGGTGCGCTCGCAGGGCTTGCCGGTGTACCAGGTCGTCATGTCGCCGGTGGATCGGATGGGCCGGTCGCTGTCGAACACCGGCGCCAATTCCTCTGCGTTCTGGCACTGCACGGCTTCGATCAAATGACGAACCAGCTTGCGCATGTTGAGGGCTAGGACCAAACGTCGCTTTGCCGGATCTTTCGCGAAGAACGGGGGCTCGATGCGTATCTGGCCGGAGCGCATGAAGTCCTCGGTCAGCCGGACCAGCTGGACGAGGAGTGTCGTGCGGTCGCCGGGCCAGTCGAGAGCCATCGCGTCGTAGACTTCCGCCGCCGTCTTGAAGACGATGGTCTGCAGGCGCTGTTCGCCCGCGAGCGTCTCCAGGTCGATGGTCTTGATCTTGGTCATGTCCGGCTTGCCGTCCACGACCGGCGCCAACTCGGCAATCGAGGCGACTTGGCCCAGGTCAATGCGAAGCGGCTCCAGCTTGGACCAGTCCACGACCAAGCGTTGGCGAATCGCGCGGTCCACCCGAGTCACGTTGGGCCAGCTGATCTCGTGCTCGCTCTTCTCGCGAACGGGCTCCACGGCCGTCTTCGGAGACGGCGGAGCCGGCACTGCGTCTTCCTGGCGCTCGTAAGGCAGGAAGGTGAAGGGCACGCCGAAGACGTTGACGTACTCGGGATCGAACAGTCCCGTCTCCTCGTTGATTTCGTACGCGGTTCGGCGCAATCCTCGCCCCACGACCTGTTCGCACAGGAGCTGGCTGGCGAAGGCTCGCAGGCCCATGACGTGCGTGACGGTCTTGGCGTCCCAGCCTTCCGAAAGCATTCCCACGGAGATGACGTTCTGAATCTGTCCGCCCGGCTCTCCGGGCCGACCCACCGTGTCCACTTGGCGCCGAAGCAGCTCGGCCCGCTCCGCGGCGTTCTTCGCGTCGCTCGGGCGCGTGGCGGCAAACGGCAACTCCCCCTGGCCACCGTTGTCGCCGATTCCGGTCACTTCGACGGCGGCTTCAGCCTTGGCGAGCACCTTCGAGTCGATGTGCAGCGTCCGTTCCGGATCGCACAGTTCTTGCACGGGAATCCTGTTCTTGTCGAAGGCGTGCTTGATTCTGGCCGCCGTCTCGGTGCGGTTGGCCACCGTGATCATCGTCGGAGGCGCGGCCATCTTGGCCTTTCGCCATGCCTTAGCGGTCTCCCTCCAATCGTATCCCAGCAGGTGATAGCCGTTGACCACGAGGTCGGGAAGCGGATCGGTCTCGGCCGCCTTCCTGTTGAGGTCGGGCTTCACCTCGGGGTCGTTGTAGATGTGGTAGAAGCGCGACTTGTACGACTTGGCATCGGGCACGGCGTCGTCCCGCACCACCACACGGGGCGTCTTCACGAGGCCGGCTTCGATGGCGTCGTTCAATCCGAAGTCGCTGACGATCCAGCCGAACAGCCCTTCCTCCGAACTGCGGCCGCCCGACGGCGCGAACGGCGTCGCCGAGAAGTCGTAGCACCGCAGAATCCCGCGCGTTCGGCCGATCCTGTCGAGGCCGCCGATCCACTTCGTCGCTTCCTCGATCTGGGCCTTGGCAACCCCCCGCAATCGCACCGATCCCGTGCGCCAAGCGTGGTGCGCTTCGTCGTTGACGACGAGAATTTCCCGCGCCGTCGCCATGTCGCCCAGCACGTCTCGCACGTACGCCTCGTCGCTGCGAACGCCCCGCTTGTCCACGCTCCTGCGCCGAGCAACCTTCTCCTCCGACTCCCAGTTCAGCGCGTGCCAGTTGCGAACGATCACGCGTCCCTGCCGCAACTTGTCGAAGAACGCCTGCGGCACGATGCGAAAGGCCGCATAGTAGTTGTCGGGGCGCTCCGGCTTCAGCACCGCCAAGCGGCTCTTCACGGTCAACCCAGGGGCGACCACCAGCACGTTTCGCGAAAACCGCTTGTCCCGAGGCCGTTCCACCTTGTTGAGCACCTGCCAGGCGATCAACATCGCCATGACGATCGTCTTGCCCGCCCCCGTCGCCATCTTCGCGCACAGTCGCTGAAACTCCCCGCCGTCGGAAGGGACGTCAATCCCGGTCCGTTCCTCGCTGGACGCCTCCGCGAGCCAAATCAGCGTTTCGATGGCTTCGATCTGGCAGAAGAAGAAGCGCCGCGTGTCGAAGTCCTCCGGGTCGGTCCAATGCCCGAGCAACCGGCGCGTGGTCGCGGAAGCACCGGGATATCCTGCGTTGCGCCACGCCTTGACCCGTGGACGAATTCGGTTGACCAGCGCGATTTCGACGAAGGCGCCGGGATCGTCGAAGGCGCGAGAGTCCTGGGACGCGACGACGTAGCCGGCGGGGCGACGGCCCTCCGCCAAGTCGAAGAGACGTGTGTTGCGGTCGTAGCGCCAGTGCTGGGCAGGTTCGTCGTATGGGGAATTGACGATGAGGCGGTCGATGGTGGACTGGGGCATGTTCCGGTCAACCCGTCGTCACTTCAAGTCCACGATCTTGAGGCTTTCGATGCCTCGGTCGTCCACGATCTTGACTGCGGCGCGGCCGTACTTGCCTCCGTCAAACGGCAACGAGACTGTACCGCGGTAGGCCTGGATCAGGTTGGTGTCAATCTCAGCCTTGAGGCTCTTGGCTAGCCGCGTCCAATCGTGGCGCGCGTTGCTGGCCGGAAAGAACACCTGTCGAGGGAAGAGGCTTCGTCCGTCGTAGTCCGGGTCGAGCATCCAGACGGCCACCTTGTCCTCGTCGCCGGACTCGAGCTTGCCCGTCTTGGTATTGTAGTAGTCGAAGCCCTTGACCGACACTTGGTATTTGCCGGCGTGCTCGCCGTCGCCAACAATCTCGACTTCAACGTCCGGCTGGCCGATCAGCCAGAAGCTCTCGTTGCCTGTCCGCTTGCGTCTCAGGTCGTCGGTAAGCAGGTCGGCGTTCATGTGCGCCTTGAGAAACTCGACGTCGGGCCAGCTGGTCTCGTCGATGTCCTTCGCCGCCTCTGGATCGAACTGAAATGCAGCGAAGACAATGATCTTGGGGCGCGGGACCAACGTTTGCGCCTCCTCGACAGCAAGGGCGACTTGGCGTTGCTCCAGCGGCGCGTGGTCCGGCCCGAACGACACTACCACCCGTTGCACTTCCGTGGCCGTACCCTCGCGGACGCTGGCTGGTCCGGACTCGTCCGGCCGCGTGTCGCCTTCGGCGTGGAGCCACCGCACCCCCGACAACGGCTCCAGCCGCGCGAACGAAATCCTTTGGCCTGCCTTGCCACGAATGCCGGTCTTCACCAGCTCGTCGCGCCAATCGCTATGTCGAATCGTTGCGCCCGACCGGGAAATGGATTCGTCAGCTTCCCACGGTGCGGGTTCCTCGCCTCGGTCCATAGGCTTCACCACCGGAGCTGGAACGGCCTCGACGGTGAACGGCCCGGTGACGCGTGCCTTGCTGCGGTCAATCTTCGGCTGGTCGTAGAGCGACACTCGCTTCGCCGGCTCGTCGTACGCTAAGGTCCGGGCGGACACGGTGTCCACAGTGCGATAGCGGAGGCCGGAGCCCACGCCCTCTTCGGGGTGGGCAAGCGCGTAGTAGTCGAAGTTGGAGGTCATCAATCGCTGACGGGCAACAGCGACGGCCACGCGGGACGTGTCGCACGTCGCCCAGCGGCGCCCCCACTGCTCGGCCACGTGGGCGGTGGTGCCGGAGCCGCATGTCGGATCGAAAACCAGATCTCCCGGATCCGTGGTCATGAGGATGCAACGCCGGACGGTCTTGATGTCGGTTTGCACAACGTATCGCTTGTCGTTCGGCGACATCTGCGCGTGCCAGATGTTGTTGATGCGCCGTCCCGGCACTTCGTCTTCGTATCGCTTCCACGCCAATGACCGCCTGGCTTCCAGACGACCCAACTCTGCTAGGCGATCCATACCTTGCTGGGAAACGCTCCAGTGTCGGTTTCGGGCGCAACGAAAGACTACGCCGTTCCATTCGTAAGGATCGGAGCGTCCCGTCGTGGAGACGCCTTGAGAATCGAGAGCCACGCGCTTACATATTCTGGCCCCTTTGGGCAAATGCTTGTTCGGATCAAGCCGCTCCTTGTCGGTGAGGTCGCGACACGTGCCATCTGGCATCTGGACCATCACGTAGGAAGCAAAGAGATCAATTATCTCAGGGCGCGTGAGCGATTCGTACAGTTGTCGGTATTTCGCGCGACCTCGATCCCTTGCGTACCAGAGCAGGTAGTTGGCTGTTTCCGGCAATGTCTTCGCGGAACTGCCGCTCGTCGCCGCGTAGGAGATGGTGGACAGGCGGTTGTGCTTGCCGAACACCTCGTCCATGATGAGCGCGACGCCGTGGACATTGTCCTTTCCGATTTGCACAAAGCAACTGCCGCTGTCGGTCAGAAGCTCCCTGACCAACAACAGGCGATCGCGGAGATATGTCAGATAGGAATGAATGCCGAGTTCCCAGGTGTCACGAAAAGCACGGATCATCTCGGGCTCGCGAGTGAGATCGTCTTCTCTGTCCGTCACGTCGCGCTTGCCCACGAACGGCTGAAAGTTCGACCCATAGCGAATGCCATAGGGCGGATCCATGTACACCATCTGCACCTGCCCGCCCATGCCTTCCTTCTCCAGGAGGCTGTTCATGACCAGCAGGCTGTCGCCGGCGATCAGGCGATTGGTCCAGTTGTGCCGGTGCCGGTAGAAGTCGATGGCCTGGCGGATGGGCGGGTTTTCCTCGGCGTCCTCGAACAAAGACGCCTGGCCCGAGGGCTCGCCGTTGCGCTTCCGGACGGCTTCGACGATCGTGCGCGGGTCGATGCGTTCGTGGACGTGCAGCGAGACGGTCGGAACCTCGAAGGACGTGCGCTCGGCCTTGCCCGCCCACGACAGCTCCGGGTCGATGTGGGGGTCGTGGGCGTAGGTCTTCTTGCCGGCGTCCCGGTCGGTCTCGGGCGTCACGAGGCCGACGGGCGGGTTGTTCGCGCGGTCCTTGTCCTTGTGGGCGTAGCTCTGGATGTCCTTCTTCGACTTCGGGGCCTTGGCCATGCTCGTTCAGCGTGCTCGACGTGAAACTGGTGACGGGACGCCGGGGAACCTATCGACGACCGACGACAGCGGCAAACGGAGAGGCAGCAGTTCCAAGGAGCATCCCTGATCTGCCATTTTGACAGCCTCTTCTGCCATTTAGGCAGGAATTGTCGGCGGCGCCACGACTCGATCTGCCATTTTGGCAGGAATTCGCTCTAGCACGAGCACTGCTTGGTCGCGGATCGAGATCGTTGGCCGCCCCGTTCGGCTCCGCAACGCCGCCCCCGCGCGCCGGGCGCGTAGCAGTATCTCAAGGCCACAGGCGCCCGAGGCGCTGGCGGCGGCCGATCCGGCCACGAATCGGCCACGAGCTCACGTTCTTCGGACGCACGTCCACCGAGCAAGGGCTCGGGTTGCCGACGACCGTCCCGATCCACGAGCGCCGGGACAACGCCATCACCCCCAAGACGAGAGCCCGCTCATGAACAAGCGCGAATTCCTCAAGGCTGCCGCCGAGGACGCGGGCGCGACGGCGAGCGCGATCCGCTAGGCCGCGGCGGCGGGGCAACCGTCGTGTCTCTGATCGCCAGCAACTCGAGGAAGTCTGGAACGCTCTCCGGGCCGACTCGGCCCCGAGGCGCGACTCGCTGGACTTCGTTCGCATCCGCGAGCTTCGCGGGATTCGAGAACTCGAGGTGCGGTTCCCCTACCCGGTGTCCGTCCTTGTGGGGGCGAACGGTTGCGGCAAGTCCACGTTGCTCTTTGCCCGCGCCTGCGCGTACGACGCGCCCATGGGCGGAGGGCTGGGTCTCGGGCCCGCCGACGTGTTTTCCGGACTTCACAGGCCATCTGGCCAGGCTGGCCGACGAGGCGGCGGAGACGGAGCTGGAGCTTTGGGGGACCGCCGATGGCAAGCGGTTCGACGTGGCCTGGACGCGTCGCGGCAGAACCTGGAGCGGCCAGAACCCACGCGGCGACATGCCTGAGCGCGGCGTCCACCTGCGCACTCTGGCCAACCTGACTAGCCGCTCGGCCGAGGCTCGCGCGTTGCTGGGGATGGGCCGCGAGTCCTTCAAGGAGGAGATGGTGCCGCCCAGCGTGCTCGTGCTGGCCCATCGCGTGCTTCCCTGGGAATACCGCCCGCGTGGCTCTGGCGCCAGAGAGGGCCGGGACCTGCTTTTTGCCGAGGTGAAGGGCGATCCGCCCGCGAAGTACTCGGAGCTACACATGTCGTCGGCCGAGCGGACGATATTGCGGATTCCAAGGACCTCTCCCTCCTCGACCGGGCGCTTGTTCTGATCGACGAAGTCGAAACTGGCCTGCATCCGCACGCTCAGCCGCTACTCAGGACAGGGAAAGAGCGATCGTCAAAGCGGCGCAGGAGTTGCCGGAGAATTGCGCTCCGCTGTTGGGCACGACCGAATCGGCGATGCGCGCAAGCCTCCGCGAGATCGAGCAGTTGTTCGAAGGCAGCGTGCAAGCAACGCGCAGACGCGGCCAAGGGCATGCTGGAGGCGTTCTGCAACGACCTGGAGCGCACATGCGATGCCCAGCCAGTCCTTGCGCGCAACGGATCACGCACTCACAAATTCCCGCTTCGTGACCCAAAGCACGACAACCAGAACGGTGTTGTCGAAGCACCGACGTAGGCACTATAGACAGCTCCTGTTACTGCTGCGAGAAGCCATCAGTCGCCATACGGGCGATACGTAGGGCAACCGCCACCACGGAACCTCATGGGTCACGCCCATGGCATCCCTCCTCGCGTCTAGCACTCGGGCGCGGGCCGAACCGGCGAGCCGTCGGCACGCGACAGTTGCATCCGCACGACGTACTCCAAATCCAGTTCGTCCGTGACGACACCGAACAGCGCGCCGGCGGCGGCCACGACCGACGAACACTCGGCGACGCCCACTACCACGGGATATGACGTTGCTCGTCTGGGCGTGGAATCGTTCGCGACCAGGGCCAGGGAGAATCCTCCCAACGACCACGATAATCCGAGGTGCCCCACGCCGGATGACGGCGAAACACTCTCCTGAGCCTGAGCGTCCCACGCACCCCATGCCGACAAACATGCCGCCACACACAGAAAGGCCGTCGCAAAGGCCGCAAAGACCATTTTCGGACACGGCCGTAGCCTTGATCTCGGACGGACAGGGTATGCCGCGCGATCACATCGCACGGCACCGGCGAGAGGGTCGCGCTCCCCCGCCACCGCATCATCGAATTGGCAACATATATCGATAACGCTTATGTGGCAGGATGGACGAGACATTTTCGGACACGGCCGCTACATCCATCAGTGTGAGGGACGCGGGCTATTCGCCTGATAGTGGGTGGGGGTAGCGCCATGGCAGGGTCAGTTTACCGTCGCGTCCCACGCGTCCGTACGCAACGTCTCGGCGATAACCGTCGCCACGTAGGTACCGCCCCCGCGATCGCGGATGGACGAAGACGACATGCCGAGCACGTTCTTCACAAGCCGTCGGTAGCTCGACGCGTCTGAGAAACGGAAAACGTCCGCCACAGCCTGCGCTGGTCTGCCACTCCAATCAATCATGCTCTCGGTTACGAAGACACGGCCCAGCGAGATCAGCGTCTTGGGCGAAGGAATGTGCATGGAAATACATCGGCGGCCAAGCGTTCTGGCCGTGGTATGCAGGTCATCGGCAAGCGCGACAACCCCGTAGGGCGCGCAGGCGTGATCCAATATGACACTCATGATCTCGCAAGCCCTGGGATCCGCTCGTCCTTCAAGTCCGTCAACCAAGGACGTTACCGGTTTGGCGACTATGGCTTGCGCTAAAGCAGACAAGAAAACGTCTTTGTCCGCGTAAGCGCGATCCCATCGCACGGCACTGCCTAGGGAGTCGCGCTCTCCCACCCTCGCCAACGATGTGTCAAGATCGACCAGGACGGGCGACTCCCGATGAGTTCGGAGCAGTTTCTCAAAGTCACCGCGGTCGTTGGCAAAAACCACCGTTCCGAAGACGTCCGCTCGCGACTCGATGGCGGACCGTGCTTCGTGGCGGTGCGCCGCGGATCGAAGAAATGCCAAGATGGGCTGCCGCGGCGGGAATGTCTCAAGATCGTCTTGCACCTGGGATGCGGGTTTGCCGACCAGCGCGGCGTAGGCCTCAACCAAGGACTGGTCGCCTTGGAGCACGCGGAGACCCTGGCGGACAAGGGCGCGGGCCACTGGAATAGGCACTCCCAACTCTCCAGCCGTTTCGGCCCAGGTGAGTTCCTGCAACAACCGCAAGGTCACCGCACGGCGTTCTGACTCCGACAGGGCCGCCACGCTCGCGCGAACGGCCCGCATCG
The DNA here is from genome assembly GCA_965203485.1 of Longimicrobiales bacterium. Classification (GTDB taxonomy): domain Bacteria; phylum Gemmatimonadota; class Gemmatimonadetes; order Longimicrobiales; family Gaopeijiaceae. Next base: position 3,416,523 of record OZ241892.1, on the reverse strand, counting down.
CTGCCCTGCGGCCGATCGGGTCGTGCGGCGTCTCGGCGGCCACTTCGCCCACCTGCTCTAAGTTCATCAGCTCCGGCTCCGCCGCTCGTCGGCGCAAGATGCTCTTGCAATGGTTGCGGGCGACGATCACGCACCAACCCACGGGGTTGCCGTCATGCGCCAAGCGCGGCAACTTCTTCAGGATCCGATGCCAAGCGCCTTGGGCCAGCTCCTGCGCGTCCTCGTCGTCCTCGGCAAAGCGCCGGACAGCCATGACGACGGCCGCCGACGCGGCGTCGAATAGCTTCTCCGTCGCAACAGCGTCTCGGTCCCGGAGCAACTCCAGATGAAGCCCGACATCTCGGGCGCCATGGCACAGCGGTTGACCGGTTTGCGCGGCATCCTTGGGGTCATGTTCGCCGGTCACGACAACGAGGCTCCTTTCGAAGCGAAAGCTGCCGCTACATGCGAACATGCAAGGGTGGCGCGGGGGCGGCACATTGGCACGCTACGGGCTAGGCCCCATCGTGGCCGTCGGGTATCCCTCCGTCGTCCGGGCGATCGCAACAAAAACCGTCGCAAGGGCCAGGTTCTTGATGCGCCATTGAAGCCTCCTAGTGGCTTGACGGGATGGGAAGTCGGACCGGCATCGAAATTTGGCGCGCTCCATAATCTTAATATTTTAACGCTTGGAGGGCGAAAGAGGCGAGCCATTTTCGGACACGTCCGTCGCAAGCGCGCCCAGGAACGCCTTGGGTTTACGCGGTGTAACGTGAAACATGACGTTCACGGACCGAGGCGCGCAATGGCGTCCGCGCCGACGCCTCGAAAATCGCGCGCTGACGCAGGGAGCCGTCGCCGCGAGCCGGCCGGCTCGCCGTTTGCCGCTGACACTCCAACCGGGGACTGCTTGCGACTCGGCCTCGTGGACTTCATCTTTCCGAAAGATCGGACGTGTCCACCATGCTGGGCAACCCCAGGGGGAACCCGCCCAGGGCACGGCCGGTTGGCCAGATGCGCCGGCCGTGGTCACGACGAGGCGCCCGCCGGCCAGCAAAGCCGGAGGCAACCCTGCAACGCGAGGCAACATCAAAGCTCCCGATGCCCCGCCAGTCGGCAGAACAGCCGGATGCACGCACCACGCCCATCAGCAATGGAGGAATCGAATGACGAACGCAACAACCCTTGCGACGGCGGCGGCAATGACCGCGGCGCTGGGAGCGGTCACTGCGTCGGCGAGCGCCCAGGAAGTCGTGGAGCTGCCCAGCCGAGACGTGGCCCTTGAAGCGGAATTCGAGGAAGTGTACCGCGTCGGCGGCATCGCCGGCGCCGACTGGGAGCAGTTCGGCCACATTGGCCACGCGGGCTTCGACGGCGAGGGCAATCTATACTTCTTCGACTCCCAAGCGTCGGAGACCATCGTCGTGAGTCCGGAGGGGCGTCTTGTGCGACGGTTCGGCAGACCGGGCGACGGACCCGGCGAATTGCGCTCTGCCAGGTCCATGGCCGTGATGCGGGACGGGCGCGTCGTGATCACGGACATGGGACACCAGGCCTATGTGGTGTTCGGCCCGGACGGCGAATACGAGCGCATGGTGAGTCCAGATGCCGACCCCGACGTAGACGCGACCACGGCCCGTGGCATGGGGGCGCGATTGGCGGAGCTCAGGCGAGGAGTGGCCGACCCCAGCGGGCTTGCATTGATCGCCGTCCAGGAAGGCGCTCCGGCGCTCACGATATCGGCCGGTCCTGCCGGCGTCTCCTCGGAATCCGCCCCTTCCGACCGTCTGGTCGAACGAGTGCTTCTGGACGGAGACGAGGCGAGCACGACCACGATCGCAGACGCCTGGGCGCCGCAGACGACGATGAGCGACGGAGGGAAGATCGAGCTTCCGGCAGGCCTTCAAGTCAGCGGTGGCGAAGGAGGCGCGGCCGTCGTGCTCAGCAGTCTCGACCTGCGGCGCCAGGTGCCGCCCACCTTCGAGCCCGGTCTCCACGCTGGCCCCCTTCCCGACGGGAGCGTCGCGCTTGCAGACTCCACGACCTACGCGATCAAGATCGTTGGCGAGGGAGAAGGCGTGATTCGCACGCTCACGCGGCCCATCCCGCCCTTGCCGGTCACCCGCCGCATCGAGCGAGCTTGGAGGGAGCGGCAACTGAAAGCGCTCGAAGCCGCAGAGGACGAAGACGGCGAGGACCGAAGAGTCAGCGGCGGGGGCAACATGCTGACCATTGTCTCCAGGCTGGGCGTCGAGCAACGCAGAAAGCAGATCGAGGAGGCCAAGTTCTACGAGGAAGTGCCCGTCGTGCAGGACCTGCACACGACATGGAACGGGCGCATCTGGGTGCGCCGGCGCGCGGAAGACGGAGTCGCGAACGGCCCCTTGGACGTGCTGTCGTCCGAGGGCCGGTACGTGGGCACTTATCCGCCGAGCATCGTCGTCCCGGACGCGTTCGGCCCCGGCGGTCTGGCGGCCTACGTCGAGTTGGGCGAGTACGACGTGGCGACGGTTCGCGTGGTGCGCTTGCCGACGGACGTGAACTGACACGGCCGCGAGTTCCCGGCCCACGTGCGCACGCTCGGCAAGTTCGACAAGCTTTGGGACTTCGTGATCGTCCTGGACGGAGACTCCCGGGACAAGGAGACCCAGGTCGTCAAGGCGGCGGAGGACTTCGGCCACCCCATCAAGCCGCTGTTCTTGCCGGGAGACGGACCGCCGGAGGCGTGGACGTGGCGCATGCTCATGCGAGGGCCGGAAGACGACGATCAGTCGCTGGGCACGACCGAATCGGCGATGCGCACAAGCCTCCGCGAGATCGAGCAGCTGTTCGAAGGCAACGTGCAGCAACGCGCAGACGCGGCCAAGGGTATGCTGGAGGCGTTCTGCAACGACCTGGAGCGCACAGCGCCGGATGTGGCGCGCAGGAGGCCAGCGCGGCGGCGGCGGAATGGCCGCGTTCGTGGGACGCTTGGAAGAACAGGCGGCGGTGATCGGCCGCGTCTAAGGTCGAGTCCCCCCCTCAGCCCTCCACCGCCAGCTTCACCATCTCCCGGAACCGCCTCACGGGATTCCGGCCCCCCGGCGTCCCAGGAGGGCATGTGTGCGGCACGGCCTGCAACCCGAATTCGTAGACCACCGCCGCCGACAAGCCTGCGGCGCGCCACGCCAGCGGAGGCAGGATCGCCGGGTCGCCCGTCAGCGCGAGTTGGTGGGCAAGATAGCTCGGCGTCTCCCCGCGGCTCGCGGTTCCCAGGTCAGCCGCGTAACGGCTGGTGCTCCATTCCACGTCTCGCCGCCACGCCTCGATCATGCCTACGATCAAGGCCGACGATCTCTCTTCCGGCGCCACCGAGAGAGCCGCCGCCACGCCGACGTGCCAATTCGCATCGCCACCCGTGGTCAGCAGTTCGACGATCCTTTGCTCGGCGTCTCCTGAAGGTTCCATGGGTCGGGAACATCAGACTGGCCGGCGGCACGATGGCCGGGTCGGTGCTGGCGGCGCGCGGACGGAGGTCTGGGGCCTCTTTAACCTCGCGCACGAGGCGGGCGATGCCGGTATCGGGCAAGACCACGGTCGCAGGGCGACCCGATGGGCAAGACTGGCGCGATGCGGCTGGGTTGCGCGGGACCGGCACGGCAACGTGTACGGTGTACGGCGCGGAGGTCGGGCCCCGGAGGTTGCGGCGCTACGAGAAGCGGTGGCCGCCGAAAGCATGTCCGTAGCCCTGTCGGCGGGCTGACGCCGGCACGGCGGCGAACAGGTTTCTCGTCCGAACGACTCCGGCCTCAGCGCGGACGCCAGGCGTGGCCGCCTCCAGCGCCCGCCGTCATCGCTCCGGCCAACACTCGGACGCCGGTCGAACCGGCGACCCGTCCGCACGCGACAGCTGCATCCGCACGACATACTCCAAGTCCAGTTCGTCCGTAACGACGCCGAACAGCGCGCCGCCGGCCACCACGACGAAGGGTTCCCGTATCGGTTGCGCCCCTGCGGTCACGTTGCCCAAATAGCGTCCGCACGCGTCGAAGACGTCCCATGCCGCTCTCGGGGGCGCCGTGCGGACCCACACGGCACCGTCGGGCGCCACGTCCAGGCGGTCGAACAATGGCCGATGGACAGGTATTTGGCTGAGATCAAATCCAGAGGCCTTGGCCAAGCTGTCGCGCTCGGCGCTTCCGAGGCGATCCGGCTCGCGGGCCAACTCAATCGTGCGCAACGTGTCGCCCGCCAACGTCACCTCGTGCAACCGGTATTCAGCCGTCTTTGCTAGCCACACGTTGCCGGTTGGGCCGACCGTCCACACGGCTTGCGATTCCATCGGGAGATACGTCATGCTTTGCACGGAAGCACCGTCGTTGGTCGTCGGCGTCGAAAACCGCACGGTGCTTGTCAGTGGCTCCAACCGCAGACTGTCGAGCGCAACAAGCCGACTCGAATCGGATGCGGAAACGCCGTACCGGACAACGAAGTCGGCATCATAACGTCCTGGCAAGGACACGCCAAAATAGGCAAATGCCATTGTGTCTACCCGCGGCGGCATGTTGAACCTTGTGAACGACGCTTCGTCTCTTCTGATCACGGCAATGACCGATCCATCGGCGTCGAGCAGTTGCAGGAGCGGCGTGTCGCTGATCCAAAGCCGATCGGGCGACTGCCACGCGAGCTTGACGCTCATGATGTGGCCGAATGCCCACATCAGCTCGCTCGGACCACGTCCGGCCCGGCCCAACCGTCGTGCAAAGGATCCTTCGGAGTCGAACACAATTACTTCTTGGACTTGAGGATCGGCGACATACACATTTCCGGCCATGTCGGCTGTCAGGGATCCGACCGTTCCCAAAGCATCCGGGCCATCACCCGTCACACCGCTCCCTATTCGCATCTTCTCGACAAGGCGGAGGCTATTGGCTTCAGCGTTCGAGCCATGGTCCGTATTCGAAACCAGGACTCGGCCGCTGGCCAGCGTATCCACTTGGAGCGCTCCTCCGACGTCGGAGTCGCTCGGGTCGCATGCGGAAAGCCCCACGGCCGCGGAAGCCACCAAGACGACGTTCGTGGCCGCCGTCCTGCGATACTTCAGCACCGATCCGTTGGCTTCTCGTGCTCGGCCAGTTGCCTCGTGCGCCTCATCGCCGTCTCCAGCAACTCGTCGCCAGCCGATGGTTCCGTGGTCCAGGCCATAGCAACGACAGCCGTCGCAAAGGCCGAGAAGATCGTTCTCGATGCGTGTCCCATTGAATCCTCTTAAAGGGTTGTGGGATGGGAATCGCGGACCGCTACCGGATTTGGCGCGGCCCGCTGCATGCCCTTAACGCTTGGAGATCCGAAGAGGCGAGACGTTTTCGGACACGTCCGCAGCAGGCGTGCCCAAGAACGCCGACGGAGTACCGCTTACCGGATTGGGGCGCGTCCCACGCGGCCGTGCGCAAAGGTCTCGGCGATGACCGTCGCCACGTAGTTGCGGCCACCCCGACCTCGGACAGACGAAGACGGCATGCCGAGCACGTTCTTCGCAAGCCGCCGGTAGCTCGACATGTCCGAGAAACCGAGAACGACGGCGACGGCGGCCCGCACCTCTTGGCAGTGCGCGGCGGATCCGAGAGACGCCAAGATGGATCGCGATGACGATGTCTCAAGATCGCCTTGCACCTGGGAGGCGGACTTGCCGACCAACGCGGTGTAGCCCCAACCAGGCGCTGGTCGCCTCGGAGCACGCGGAAACCTTAACGGACAAGGGCGCGGGCCACCGGAATAGCCACTCCCAGCTCCAGGTCCGCCGCCTGCTCCAACTTGTGACCCAGGACCCCTTCTTCGGACGCTTCCGGTCCTGCTTCGCCAACTCCGCGCCCGTTGGCGTCTCGATCTCCGACGACCGCGCCAGCTCCCGCAGCCACTCCATGCACCTCGCCCGCCGCTTCGACGAGCAACGTCTTCGCGCGCTCGATGTTTCGATTCGTAGTGCCCGTGGCGTCGAGACCTCCCCGGCGCTTCGCGACGAACAGCAAGTCGCATGCCAGCCGACTTAACGGGAAGAAGAGGAAGGCGATCCCGCTCCCCTCTCTCTCCGTTTTGATCCCGCGTTCATCCGCCGCATCGAGCGAGCTTGGAGGGAGCGGCAACTGAAAGCGCTCGAAGCCGCAGAGGACGAAGACGGCGAGGACCGAAGAGTCAGCGGCGGGGGCAACATGCTGACCATTGTCTCCAGGCTGGGCGTCGAGCAACGCAGAAAGCAGATCGAGGAGGCCAAGTTCTACGAGGAAGTGCCCGTCGTGCAGGACCTGCACACGACATGGAACGGGCGCATCTGGGTGCGCCGGCGCGCGGAAGACGGAGTCGCGAACGGCCCCTTGGACGTGCTGTCGTCCGAGGGCCGGTACGTGGGCACTTATCCGCCGAGCATCGTCGTCCCGGACGCGTTCGGCCCCGGCGGTCTGGCGGCCTACGTCGAGTTGGGCGAGTACGACGTGGCGACGGTTCGCGTGGTGCGCTTGCCGACGGACGTGAACTGACATGGCCAAAGATCAGGTGGCTCGTTTGGCTACCGAAGGCAATGACCAATGTCCGTCCCACGCGTCCGTGCGCAAGGTCTCGGCGACGACGGAATGGCCGCGTTCGTGGGACGCTTGGAAGAACAGACCGAGGCGTGGAGGCGGCGGTGATCGGCCGCGTCTAAGGTCGAGTCCCCCCTCAGCCCTCCACCGCCAGCTTCACCATCTCCCGGAACCGCCTCACGGGATTCCGGCCCCCCGGCGTCTGCGTGAACACGAGCACGATCAGGCCGCTCGACGGGTCGATCCAGGCGCTGGTGCCGTCGGAGCCGCTGTGGGAGTAGGCGCCGTCGGCGGAGATGGACCAGCCGTAGCCGTAGTAGGCGGGGGGACCCTCCGAGGCGGGGGTGGTGCGGATCTTTGGAGAGGTCATGAGGGCGACCGTCTCGGGCGAGAGGAACCGGACGCCGCCGTGCTCGCCGCCGTCGAGGAACATCTGGCAGAAGAGCATGTAGTCGGGGGCGGTCGAGATCATGCCGCCGGACGCGCGCACGAAGGGGACTTGGGGCGAGTCGCCGGGCGTCCAGCCGGGGGCCCACCCGCCGTCCTGGCCGCGCTCGTAGTAGACGACGGACATGCGGTCGAGCTTGCCGTCGAGCTTCTCGGGCAGCTCGTGGTGATAGCTGTCGTGCATTCCCAGGGGCGTGTAGAGCGCGTCGTCGAGGTATTGGTCGAGGGGTGTGCGGGAGGCGATTTCGACCAGCGCGCCCAGTGTGTTGTAGCCGGGGTTGTTGTAGCTGTAGGTGGCGCCGGGGACGGCCTCGGCGCCGACTTGGCCGAAGCGGGCGGCTTCGAGTTGGAGCGTGGGGGCGCCGGGGTGTTCGGCGGTGGGTTGCATGTACGGCTGGAGGAAGAGCGTGGGGATTCGCAGGCCGCTGGAATGGGAGAGGAGATGGCCGACGGTGATGAAGCCGGCCCGGTAGTTGTCCCAGGAGGGCATGTGTTCGCGCACCAAGTCGTCGTATCCGAGCTTGCCGTCCTCCACGAGCATGGCGACGCCCGCCGCGACCACGGGCTTGGTGTTGGACGCCATGCGGAACATGGTGTTGGGCTCCATCGGGAGGTCCCGGGCCTTGTCGCGCCAGCCGATCGCTTCGTGCAGCACGATCTGGCCGTCCTTCGCGACCAGCAGCACGGCGCCCACCAAGTCGCCGCGTTCCACGGCCTCTCTATAGAGCCCGGCCGCGCCCTCCAGAACAGAGGCCGACATCCCGGCCGCGGCGGGCGCCACGCGCAACGGGGCGGCGTCCTGGGCGGCGACCGCGACCGGGGTGGCGAAGGCAAGAATCGCGACGACGGCCAGCGCGACCGGTGCGAAGGCGAGAGCGAACCGGGCCGCGATGCGCCGGGCCGGGCCAATCGCGGGACACAGAACCTTCATGCTCTTGCGCCTCGCCCGCTGGCGAAGGGCGGTCAGTTCTCGCGTCGTCATCCGCCGGGCCTCTTGCTTTGCGCCTTCAAGGAGTACTCGCGCCAGTCCGGGAAGCGATCGAACCAGTCGATCCACGCGCGCGAATCGCAGAACCGACTGGGGGGTGGCGTGCTTTCCAGTTGCGCCTTGGCGCACGCCGGTCCTTCTTCGGCGATGGCGATGCTGTAGCCTGTCCGTTGTACGATCTGCTTGGGCGTGCTCGCCGCGATGGCCCTAATCCGCTGCAACAGATTGGGCGTCCGCAACGCTCCGGCAAGCGCGATCGCCGGTTCCAGGGCGTCCGGGAACCCGCCTGACCGGTGCTTGCCGGCCGACATGTAACCCTCCGGAGGCCCGTCCAAGTGAAGGATGACCGCTTCGTGCAACTCCTTTGCGTAGGATCCCGGACCGTGCGTCGAAACGATGCTGGCCAACACCGACAGCGCATTGTGGGCCTCGAAGCCGGTCGCCCGCGGCGACAGGGCGACATCGAGCAGGTGCGGCACGGCCTGCAACCCGAACTCGTAGAGCACCGCCGCCGACAAGCCTGCGGCGCGCCACGCCAGCGGAGGCAGGATCGCCGGGTCGCCCGTCAGCAAGAGTTGGTGGGCAAGATAGCTCTGCGTCTCTCCGCGGCTCGCGGTTCCCAAGTCGGCCGCGTATCGGCGGGTGCTCCACTCCACGCCTCGCCGCAATGCCTCGATCATGCCCGCGATCAAGGCCGGCGATCTCTGCTCCGGCGCCACCGCTAGGGCCGCCGCCACGCCGACGTGCCAACTCGCGTCACCGCCCGTCGTCAGCAGGTCGACGATCCTTTGCTCCGCGTCGGCGTCGCCGGCCTTCAGCTTCTCGACCGTCGTTCGCTCCGCTCGCCACAGGGCCTCGATTTCCTTGGCCGACGCCTCTCGTTCCTGCGACGCTGCCGGCGTTGCAACCGTCAATGAGACGGCGGCCCAAGTCCACAATGAAGTCTTCATGTCGTCGTGCCTCCGCTACTTGGCGAAATGAAAACGGCGGTCGTTCTTGTATCGATTCCACGGTTGCTCATCGATATTGCCACCGAGGCTCAACAGTTCTAAATACACGATTTCAAGTTCGACCTGCTGATCCGGGGTCATCCGAGCGTAAGGTATCCCAGCCGCGCCGACAATCGCTCTGGTCGAAATGTCCACCGCCCTGCCCTCCATGTGATAGGAGCTTCGCGACGCGCCAGCGATCGACGCGTTTCCGTGCGGGCACCGGTATCCGCTGGTCAACGCGAGGCCCGCGGAGCAGCCCTTCGCAATCCGCAGCGCGGACCGGCCCCACTTCGCCCGCAGGGCCTCGATGCGACTCGCAGGGTCTGCGTGTCCCCCGCGTCGTCCATCGCAAGCGGGTTCACGCAACCCGCCATCGCGAGCAATCCTGCCGCCCTTAAGGTCGCCAGCCGCCTGCTCCGCGCCTTCATCGCGTCCTCCCTCGTCGAGAACGACATTTGCACGGTGCACAATAGGCACTTGGTCACGCAAGAGCAAGGACGCATCCCCCAGCGGTGCCGGACGGCTACCCCCCCCCCCCCCCCCCCCACGCAGACGCGGCCCGCCAAGTACGGTCGCCACGGCGGAAGCGCAACTCGCCCAACAGACGGCGCGACGACGACCCGCCGACCCGGAATGGGCATGTCGGCGATGGCGAGACTGGCGAGACGCGGCTCGGCTTCGCGGGAAGCGATCGAACATTCGATCCACGTACGCGAATCGCAGAACCAACTTGGGGGATGGAGTGCTTTCCAGTTGCGCCTTGGTGCACGCCGGCCGCATTCCGTGCGCGGCAGCTCTGACCCCCCGCCGTGCCCCCATGCCACCTCCGTTCCGTCCCGGTTCCATGTCCTTCCCCACCGAAACAGGCGAACCCGTGCGCAAACCGTCGGCATTAGCATCCGTCTCTTTTCAGTTCGTGGCGTGGTCGCCGCCTTGCGTGCTCGTCGCCCGGCGATTCTGGTTCGAATCTGGAGCAGTCGCCGCGAAGGCGCATTTCCGTCGCCCAGTCGAGCCGGGACGTGGCACGACGGGGTGGAGAGGTGTCGCCGCGTCTCTTGTTTCGTTACTTTAGGGCCTGCACGACATGTCGCAGGTGCTTGAAGGCAGTCGCACTTGCAAGTACGGAGACTGCTGTTGCCGAAAGTTGCCGCCGATCCCTTTTGGCTTCCTTCAATCCGGAAGTCATGAGTCCCACGATCTTCCGGGGCAACCGCCGACACCGGGGCCGGGCACGGCCACGGCGGCCAAAGCGTTGATCCTTGCGCGCCCGCTGTCGGCAGTGCTTCGCGTGGCCTGCTGGAACGTGCTTCTCATGGCCTGCGGCGTGGGGCTCGTCGCCGTCGCCGCGGAAGCGTGGCTGCGGTTGTCGTTGCCGTTCGGGCATGGAACTCGCCCCATGGTGATGGTGCCTGAAGTGGGCGTGCACCTTGCGGCCGGCGCCGCAGTCGAGGCGACGAACCTCAAGGACTTTTGGACAGTGTCGCACACGAACAGCTTGGGCTTCTTGGACCGGGAGCCGCCGAGCGCCGCGTTGGCGCAGGCCGGATGTCACGTGGCCGTCGTCGGCGATTCCTTTGTCGAGGCGACGGAAGTGGAGATTGCGGCAAAGTTTCACGTTCTGCTCGAAGAGATGGCCGCCCAGAGCCTGCCGGGCCTAGACGTTTCCACGGCGGCCTACGGTTATGCCGGCACGGGCCAACTGCAACAACTTCCGTTCTGGGACAAGTGGATTCGGCATAGTCGTCCAAAGATGGTCGTTCTCGTCTTCTTCAACAACGATTTTGACGACAATGGCCCGGGGGGGCCGAGCAACAGATGGTCCCCTTGGGCAGAGCGCGCCGAGGACGGGAGGATCGCTTTGCGCTTGCCGGACCGGGTGCGACTACCGCCGCCGGTCGGCGCCGCACGGTTGTTGCATCGCATCCCGCGCGCCTTGCGCCCGTACTCGGTGCCTTGGTTTGCTGCGAGGTACGATGATCGGGGGGGCCGTGTCCTCGCCGAGCCGCTGCGCGAACGCGAAATCGACTTCGACTTGACGGCGTTCGCGTTGGACGAATGGCAAAAGCGAACGGAGAGAGAGAGAGAGAGGGGGGGGGGGGGGGGGGGGGGGGACTTGTCATACTGTCGTCTCACCACGTGCGCATGAATGACGAACAGCTGTTCGAGCGGCTGATGCAGATGGCGGAGGACCGCGGCATTCCCGTCGTAGACCAGTTCGACTACATCGTGCGCCAAGGCCGTCGCCCGAGAGATGCCCAATGGCCTAGCGACTTTCACTGGAACCATCAAGGCCACCGATGGGCGGCCGAAGCTCTGCTCGAGCACTTGCAGGCGAACCCCGAAGCCTGCGACGATTGAAGCGCGGCTCCCCTCATCCCGGCAAGTTGCCAACTCCCGCGTCTCAGCTTCCCCGCCGCACCATTCCTGGCGTTCCTTCAGCCGTTCGCGGTTTGCCTTTTCTTCAAGCGCCTCGGTCTTCGAGACAGGTTCTAGGCACTCGGTCACGCAAGAGCAAGGACGCATCCCCCAGCAGTGCCGGACGGCTATCACGCAGAAACGCCGCCCGCCACGGTCGGCTTCCCGTCATCGGCTCCGTCGCGTTCACGCGGAGGTCCGTCGGCCGGGAATGCGCACGTCGGCGATGGGCGAGACTGGCGAGATGCGGCTCGGCTTCGCAGGATAAGGAAGCCGTGCCGTTGTCGGCGAAAGGAGCGCGGAACGAGAACACAGGGTCCGGCAGGGCCGGGCCCTGCCGCACGACGGGTTGGTCGCGCATCCAAGTCGCCGAAGTCCGCGATCGCCCGCAACGGCAACGACGTCATCAACCCCAGGAGGACGCCACGATGTCCATGATCACGCAAGGACTCCCACGCCGCCGATCCGGTGGCTCAACGCCAACTGTGCCGAGATGGCTCGCGACGGCCGCCTTCGCTTCCCGCGCAGCGTGCCTCGCCCCCCGCACATCGTCCCGCCGCCCCGTCGCCGGACCCGTCTTCACCTTCCTCCTCGCCGCTGGCTTCGCAACCCAGGCCGCCGCGCAAGACCACCTTCCCAACCCGTACGAGGCAATAGACGGATGGGCCAAGCTGGACCGGGAGTGGGGGGCCACCAGCGCGGTCTACCCGGACGGCAACGGCAACATCTGGGTCGCGGACCGGTGCGGCGCGAACCTCTGCGTGGGCAGCGACCTGGACCCCGTGATGCTCTTCGACCCCGACGGCAACCTGATCCGCAGCTTCGGCGCGGGCCAGATCGTGTGGCCGCACGGAATGTTCGTGGACGCCGACGGCGCCGTCTGGATCACCGACGCGGTGGGGTATGCACCGGTTCCGGCCGGGGTGGGCCACACGATCCTCAAGTACAGCCCGGACGGCGAGCTGATGATGACGCTGGGCGTCGAGGGCGTCGCCGGCGAGGGCGAGGGCATCTTCAACAAGCCCTCCGACGTGCTGGTGGCGCCTGACGGAAGCATCTTCGTGGCGGACGGGCACGACGCCGGGGGCAACAACCGGATCGTCAAGCTGGCCCCGGACGGGTCGTTCCTCATGGCCTGGGGAGAGACGGGTGCGGGCACGGGACAGTTCCGCGACCCGCACGCGCTGGCGATGGACTCGCAGGGACGCTTGTTCGTGGCCGACCGGGGCAACAGCCGCATCCAGATCTTCGACCAGGAAGGCGCGCATCTGGAGACGTGGACGCAGTTCGGGCGCCCGAGCGGCCTGTTCATCGACGCCGACGACGTGCTCTACGCCGCCGACTCCGAGTCGAACGCCCGGCGCAATCGCGGCTATCGGCGAGGCATCTACATAGGAAGCGCGCGCGACGGATGGGTGACCGCGTTCATCCCCGATCCAGAGCCCGATCCGGACGGCACGGGCACGAGCGCGGCGGAAGGCGTGGCCGTGGACCGGCACGGCAACGTGTACGGTGCCGAGGTCGGACCGCGGAGGTTGCGGCGCTACGAGAAGCGGTGACCGGCGAAGGCGCCGTCGCATTCACGAGGAGGTCCGTCGGCCGGGAATGCGCACGTCGGCGATGGGCGAGACTGGCGAGATGCGGCTCGGCTTCGCAGGATAAGGAAGCCGTGCCGTTGTCGGCGAAAGGAGCGCGGAACGAGAACGCAGGGTCCGGCAACTCCTATCTGAGCCGAACGGCGCCCTGCACGCCCAGCCTGCGGTCGGCGGGCTCGGCGCCGCGCGACACATGCTCGCCGAACAGGTCGATCGTCGCCCGAACCTTGGGCGCCGCATCGGCGGACGCCCCGAGCGTGGACAGGCGGATTCCCACGTTGATGCGGCGCCCCGATCCGTTCTCGACCGCCAATCGGCCGAACGGAGCGACCCGGCCGCCGTCCGGCAACACGATCGCATAGGCCGTTTCCATGTTGATTCGGCTTGCCTTCCAGCCTGGAATCGCCGCCTCCATTGCGTCCCCAGCCGGTGCGCGTCCCAACGACGCGCCGAGCGCGCCGCCGACTGCTCCGTCGCGCCACAACGCCGCCGTTCCGCTTGCAGCGTTGCCCCAGGCCGGCTCGAGCGCGAACGACAGGCCCCCTTCGTCGCGGCCCGGCCGCAGGCGAACCGACACGCTGGCGCCCCAGTCCTCGAAGCCTGCCGCCTGGTGCGCCACCAGCGCCCGCCCGCGCACGTCCACGCTCAGCCCGGCGCCCTCGTGCGCATACGCGAGCCTCGCGCCGGCTTCGGCCCCGGCGCCCGTCTCCGCGTCCCCGCCGTCGAAGCGCGCCCCCAACTCGACCTCCGAGCTGATCGACGACCGCTCCGACACGGCCCAGCGCCCGCCGATCTCCGGCGCGAGACGCAACCGGTGCACAGTGGCGGCGACGCCCGGCAAGTCCGGCAACTCCCCGGCATCGGTGCGCACCACGAACGCGTCCGCCTTGAACGCGAGCACGCCCACGAGCCTCCGGCGCGCGCCCGCCGCCGTCATCAGCATCCTCATGCGCGTCTCGAACCGGCGGCCCGTCGCGTCCTCCGACATGCTCGCCGTTCCCCGGCCCGCTCCCAGCAACCCCCACGCGCTCAAGCCCTTGCGAGGAGACCACTGGACGTACGGATACAAGCCCGTCAGGCGCGCATCCACCGCGCCGGCCCCGGCGACGCCGCTCTCGAAGCCGATCGAACTCGTCGCGCGGGACAGCGCAAGGCCCACCAGCGGCCCGCGCCCGAACCGGTAGTCGGCGCCCAAGTAGGCCGACCGCACCGTTCCGTCCAGCGCGAGATCGTCGTCGGGCCGGCCCTTGAAGCCGCCGGCATTGGCTTGGCCCCAGAACGTCCATCCGCCCGGCACGGCTCGGCCGGCGGCGCCCGGCGAGAACCGGAAGGAAGACCGCGCCAGCGCTCGTCTGCGCGACAACGGATCGATGCTGACCAACCGGCCCCAGCGACGGCTGTCGCCGCGACCACCGGCGTCCGCGACTCCATGAGCAACGCCGCGACCGTCCACAGCGCCGAATCCGCCCGGCGCTGCGGAACCGCCGACTGCGCCGAATCCGTGCGGCGTTCCGAGACCGTTGACCGCGCCGGCGTCCGCCGGCCGGCCGAACGCCCCCACCAGCCCGCGCACGGCGCCGGCGTCGTGGCCGCCCTCCGCAACGGCGTGCAGCAACGACGCGAGACTGCCCGCTCCCCGCGAGACCCGCAACCCAACGAGACCCGCCGCCTGGCGCGCCAGCTCCTGCAACCCGCAACCCCGAGAGCCCGACGCGCCAACGCACGCGAGCGAGCGGCCCCCCACCTGCACATCCGGTCCGCCCATTGCGCCCGGTTCGTCCGCCGTCTCGAGCCGCCCGCCTATCGCTTCGACCGTCTCGGTTCCCACGGCTCGACCGAACGCCGCCAGCGATCGCTTCAGGATCCTGGCCCGGCCCGACCGCGACGCCTCCACCGTCACCAAGAAGCTCTGCTCCGCTTCGCCGCCCCCCGGGTCCGCCGCCCCGACGGTCACGACGGACCGGCCCACGGCCAGCGGCCGAATCGTCAAGACGCTGCCCGCAATCTCCACGTCCGCTACTCGTTGCGCGGCCGAGACCGCGGAATAGGCCAGCGGGTCGCCGTCGGGGTCCCGAAAGTACGCCGACAGCTCCTCCGCCGCCGGATCGCTTGCGACCTCAACGACCCTCGCGGGGATGGGCGCCACGACGGTGGGCGCGTGGTTCCGGCCGGCCCGGATGGACGTCCGCCGCCCGTCCACCCTGCGCGACAAGTCCGCCGGCATGGAGTCGTGCGCCAGGACGGCGGGCATCGTGCTGCCCGGCAAGGTGATCGAGCCGCCGTTCGCCGACAGCGCGTTCGCTCCTACGCTGATCCCGTCCGTGTCCACGTCCGTCCGCTGCACCACGTAGACGAAGTCGAAGACAATACCCGTGGCCGGCATGTTCCAACCCGTCGCGTAGCGCGTCGAGTCCCCTATGCGGATCGCCAACCGGGGCCGACCTCCGACCGTGTCCGCCGAAGTCCGCCGGTCGAAGGACACCCTCATCCTGATCCGCTCGCCTCGCACGTACGTGTTCCCGCTCGCTGGCGGGAGCGACCACATCGCCTGGACGCGCGGAGCGCCGATGCGACTGCCGTTCACCTTGTACGCCGAGTCAGCCGCCAACGGTCCGTGCGACAGGTCCGCCGCCACCGTGTCGTCCGGCGCAGTGACCGAACCGCCGTTCGCCGACAAGGCGTTCGCCGCGATGCTGATGCCGTCCGCGTCCTGGTCTCCCGCCTGCACTGCGTAGCGGAATACGTGTCGCGACGATGGGTATCGTCCGTACAGATGCGAGTACGTCGCGTACCGTGTCGAATCCCCGATGGCGAGCGCGATCCGGGGCCGTCCGCCCGTCGTGGCCACAGCCACGTCCCGGTCGAACGACACGTACACGTAGATCAGTTCGTCCCGCGTGTAGGTGCTGTCGCGCGAGGGATGCGGAATCACGGCGATCGACTGTATCTTGGCCGGATCCACGCGTCGCCCGTCCACCTTGTACGCCCAGTTCGCCTGCACCGCGTGGTGCGTCAGGACAGCCCGCGTCGTGTCGCCCGGCGAAGTGATCGCGCCGCCGTTCGCCGACAGCGCGTTGGCCGCGATGCTGACGCCGTCCGTGTCCACATCCGTCCGTTGCACCACGTAGTCGAAACGGAGATAGGTCAGGCCGCTCACGTACTTTGCGTACCGTGTCGAGTCCCCGACTTGGATCGCCATCTGGGGCGTGCCTCTGTCGGTGTCCACTGACGGCACCCGGTCCATGCCGGCCGACACTTGGATTCGCTCGCCCCGCAAGTACGTGTCCCCGTTCAACGGAGCCTTGATCGACAATGCTCGCACATGCGGAGCGCTCGCCCGATTGCCGTTCACCATGTGCCGGAAGCTTGCCGTGCCGTGCGACAGCGCCGCGCGCGTCGTGTCGCCAGGCAAGGTGATCGAGCCGCCGTTCGCCGACAAGGCGTTCGCCGGTATGCTGATGCCGTCCGTGTCGCGGTCTCCCGCCTGCACCACGTAGCGGAAAGACTGTTGCCAAGGCTTTCCGGGTTTGGGATTGGAATACGCCGCATAGCGTGTCGAGTTCCCGATGCCGAGCGCGATCCGCGGCCGGCCTGCCGTCGTGTCCACCGCCACGTCCCGGTCGAACGACACGTACACGTAGAAGATCTCGCCTCGCGTGTACGTGTCGTCGCGCGACGGATTCGGAACGACGGCGATGGACTGCACGTTCGCCGCGTCGACCCTTCGCCCGTCCACTTTCCGTTGCGGATCGGCCGACACCGAGTCGTTCGACAGAAGCGCTGCGATGGTCGTGTCGGCCGCCGACCGGATCGCCGTCCCGCTCGGCAGGAACAGCGCGTTCGCCGGTATGCTGATGCCGTCCGCGTCCACGTCTCCCGCCTGCACGATGTGTTCGAAGATCAAGTTGCTGCCCTCGGTGGCGTTGATCGCCAATTGCAACGTCCGAGTTCCCACGTTCAAGTTCAACCGTGGATTGCCTTTGACGACTACGCCGACTTGATAAGAGGCGAAGACACGTATCCTTTCGTTTCGCGTATACGTGGCGCCTCTTGCAGGCGAGTTGGCGAACCTGATCCGAAGCCTAGGAGTCGGCGTCAAGCTGCCGTCCACTCTGCGACTGCTGTCGGTTGCGAGTCCTCCATGCTCCAGGTTTGCGTCCGTCGTGCCGTCCGACGCCGCCTTCAGCGTGCTGCCGTTCAGGACCAGGGCGCCTTTCGGCACGCTCACGCCGTCCGCGTCCCGGTCTTCGCGCTTAACCCGATGGAAGAAGGCGATCGCACTATCCCCCAGCCTAAGTCGTAGCCTGGAAGGTACTCGCACGGTGTCCGTTCCCACTACGGCCAACAGCCAAATCCTTCTTTCCGACGTCAGCTTCTGATCGAAGTGCACCTGAATCAACATCGTCTCGTCGAACTTGTAAAGGCCCTGCGTCGGCTCCGTGCCGACGAACTTCAGGCTCACGATTCGGGGCCGTCCGTCCACCTTGCGGGTCGCGTCCGCCGCCACCGCGTCGTGGGTCACCTCCGCCGCAACAGCGCCGTCGGCCGCGCCCGTGATGGAACCGCCGTTCAGCGCCAGCGCGTTCGCCCCGACGCTCGCTCCGTCCAAGTCCCGGTCCGCCGACTGCACCACGTACACGAACTCCACCGTCTTGCCCGAGTGCGCCGAGAAGACCGCCTGCCGCACGACCGTCCCGACCGCCAACGCCACTTGCGGCTTCCCGTTCGCCACGTCCACCGCGACCGACTCGTCGAAGCCCACCCGCACGACGATCGAGTCCCCGTGCCGGTACGTGCTGTCGCCGGGAGCCGAGCCCGCGAACGAAACCCCGTCCACCTTCGGCGGCCGCCCGCGGCGACCGTCCACCTTGCGCGCCGCGTCCGCCGCAACGGCGCCGTGCGCCAGAACCGCGTCCGTCGCGCCGTCCGCGCCCGCCTTGACCGACCCGCCGTTCAACTCCAGCGCGTTCGCCCCGATGCTCGCTCCCCGCGGAGCCGCGTCGCTTCCCTGCACCGCGTACGAAAACAGCAGCCGCGTGTACGTCCCAGCCGTGTCCGACAGCACCGCGTGCCGCACGACCGCTCCGATCTTCAGCGCCAAGCGCGGCGTCCCGCCCGCCGTGCTCACCACCACCGCACGGTCGAACGCCACCCGGACCACGATCCTCTCCCCGTACCCGTACGTGTCGCCGCCCGCCGGCAAGTTGTCGAACGCCACGCTGCTCGCCTTCGGCGGCCGAACCTTGCTTCCGTCCACCTTGCGCGCCAAGCCGCCCGCCACGCGCCCGTGCGCCAGAACCGCGCTCGTCGCGCTGTCCAGCGCCGACTTGACCGTACCCCCGTTCAGCCCCAAGGCGTTCGCCGCAATCTCCACGCCGTCCGCGTCCGCGTCGCCCGTCTGAACCGTGTACGAGAAGTCGATGCGGTTCCGGCGCCACTGCGTCATCGCCGCGTGCCTCGTCCGCGACCCGACCGCCAGCGCCACTCGCGGCCGCCCGCCCGCCGTCTCCACCACCACGTCCTCCTTGAACAGGACCCGCACGCCGATCGTCTCCCCGCGATAGTGCGTGCTGTCCTCGGCCACCGGGCCCGTGAACAAGACCCGCTGCACCTCGGGCGGCCGAACCTTGCTTCCGTCCACCTTGCGCCCCAAGCCGCCCGCCACGGCGCCGTGCGCTACGTTCGCGTCGGTCGCCGCGTCCGTCTCCGCCTTGATCGTCGCCCCGTTCGGCGTCAGAGCGCCCGCAGGCACGCCGACGCCGTCGCTGTCCACGTCGGCGCGCTGCACCATGTACGAAAAGTCCAGCGCGTTGCGCTTCGACCTGACGAACGACGCCCGCCGGGTCGCCGTCCCGACCGCCAGCTCCAAGTACGGCGCCCCGTTCGCGGTCCCCACCGCGACACGCTTGTCGAACACGACGCGCACCTTGACCGCTTCGCCCCGAAAGTACGTGCTGTCCCCCGCCTCCAAGCCGAGAAACACGATGCGCTGCACCGCCGGCGCCGCCGACTGCGCCCCCGCCCCGCCCGGCAACGCCGCAACAAGCGACGACGCCAGCACGACGGCGAAAAGCATCCCCGCCCGAACGGCCCCGGCCTCAGCGCGGATGCCGGGCATCGCCGCCTGTGCTCTCGCCGTCATCATCCCGGCCAACCTCGGCGGCATCGGCCTCGCTCACGAAATCTCCGCTTCGTGTCTCAAAGCACGAGAGCCGGAATGAGGTGTTGCATTTACGAAGGGCGCGGTGAAGGGGGTGGCGTGCGGCGGCAAGGCCAGTAGGTTGAAGGTGCCACGCCGAGAACCGGCGACCTGTCGCACGCAACGCCGAGGTGATGATAATGAAGGGGCCGTTTCGGTTCAACAAGTCGGTGCGCGTCGAGGTTCGGCCGACCAAGGTGACGGGCGACGTGAGGACCTGCTGCGCCGCGAGGCGTTGAGCGCGAGCAACGGTGACCGGCACAGCCGAACGACGAGGAGCCAGGGCAACCGTACGACGAAAAGCAGCATCAAAGCGCTCAGCGTCTCGCGAGTCGGCGAAACAGCCCGATGTTCGCACCACGATCCATCAAAGACGGAGGAGTCGCAATGACGAGCCCAGCAACCTTTGCAACGGCGGCGGCGGTGGCCGCGTCCCTTGGAGCGGTCGCCGCACCGGCAACGGCCCAGGAAGTCATGGAACTGCCTGGCGAAGACGTGGCGCTCGAATCGGAATTCGCGGAGGCGTACCGCGTCGGCGCGATCGGCGGCGCCGACTGGGAGCAATTCGGCGACATCAGCTACACTGGCTTCGACCGCGAGGGCAATCTCTACGTCTTCGACTCGCAGACGATGGAGATCGTCGTCGTGAGCCCGGAGGGACGCTTGGTGCGAAGGTTCGGCGGGCCGGGCGACGGGCCCGGCGAGCTGCGCTTTGCCAGGTCCATGGCCGTGATGCGGGACGGGCGCGTGGTGATCACGGACATCGGACACGGCGCCTACGTGGTGTTCGGCCCCGACGGCGAATACGAACGCATGGTGAGCACGGGCACGGGCACGGACACAGGCACGGAAATGGCCGCGGGCATGGCGCGACTGTCGGCCCTTAAGGAAGGAGTGGCCGACCCCAGCAGTTTGGCGTTGATCGCTGTCGAAGACCGCGGCGCGACGGTCACCATTTCGGCTGGCGCTGGTGGCAACTCCGCGGAGTCCGGCCGTTCCGAGCGTCTCGTCGAACGAGTGCTTCTGGACGGAGACGAAGCGAGCACGACCACGGTCGCACATGCATGGACGCCGCAGACCACGATGACCGACGCTGGGAAGATCGAGTTGCCGCCGGGCATTCAAATCCAGGGCGCCGACCAGATCATCGGCTCCCTGCGAAGCCAGCGTCCGCCCGTCTTCGAGCCCCGTCTCCACGCTGGCCCCTTGCCCGACGGGACGGTCGCGCTTGCGGACTCCACGACCTACGCGATCAAGATCGCCCGCGAGGGAGAAGGCGTGATCCGCACTCTTACGCGGCCCATCCCGCCCCTCCCCGTGACCGGCCGCGTCGAGCGAGCTTGGAGGGAGCGACAGCTGCAGGAACTCGAAGCCGTCCAGGAGGAAGACGGCGAGAACCGACGGTTCAGCGGGGGCATGATAGTCATCAACGCCAGGCCGAACCCCGAGCGACGCAGGAAGTTCATCGAGGAGGCCGAGTTCTACGAGGAAGTGTCCGTCGTGCGTGGTCTGCGCACGACGTGGAACGGGCGCATCTGGGTGCGACGAAGCGCAGAAGACGGAAGCCCGGACGGCTTCTTGGACGTGCTCTCGTCCGAGGGCGGGTACGTCGGCACCTATCCGCCGAGCACGCGCGTCCCGGACGCGTTCGGCCCCGGAGGGCTGGCGGCATACGTCGAGTTGGGCGAGTACGACGTGGAGATGATCCGGGTGGTGCGTTTGCCGACGGAGGTGAACTAGCGTCGTCGCCGGGGGCTGGCCATCACGGCGGTCGCACCAACCGCGGCAGGGTCGCTCGCCGGTTTCCGCACCAGCGTCGCCCGTGCCGAATCGTCAAAGCGCTACGTCGCCGCCCGGGTCGCGCTTCGCCAGCCGCTCCAGCCGTCGCCGGGCCGCGGTCAGGCGCTCGGCGCGCAGTTGCGGATCGGCCACGGCCTCCGCCCAGACGGGCGCATCGCCGCGCAACGGAACCCGCAGCACGTCGCCTTCCGACGGACGCACCCGAAGAACGGCGACGGGCACGTCTTCGTCCGGAAACGCATCGTCGTCCGGCACGAGAACGGCGACGCTTCCCTCGATCCGGTCCACCACGTAGACGCGCCCGGAGCAGGCGCCGCCGCGCATGCCGCTCATCGCCGCTCGACCTCGTAGGCGCCGCTCCGGCGGCCCGCCACCGTGACCGCGCCGGCTTGGTCGGTCCT
Organism: Longimicrobiales bacterium; assembly: GCA_965203485.1. GTDB lineage: Bacteria > Gemmatimonadota > Gemmatimonadetes > Longimicrobiales > Gaopeijiaceae. The sequence continues at coordinate 3,395,153 of OZ241892.1, read as the reverse complement.
GATCACGGTCGCGGCAACCGCCTCGAACGCCGAAATCGCCGCGTCGCTGGGATGGCCGTAGGCGTTGCGCCCCACCGACACGACGATCACCTCGGGCCGGGCCGCGTCGAGAAAGCCCGGCGTGAACCCATTCCCGGAGCCGTGGTGCGGCGCCTTGAGCGCCGTCACGTTCGGCACTAGGCCGCGTCTCTCCATGAAGCACAACTGGCCCGTCTCCGAATCGCCGCTCAAGAAGACCGAGAAGTCGCCGTAGCGAACCACCAGCGCGACCGATCGGTTGTTCTGGTCGGAGAAGCCGCCGGGCATCGGAAGCACTTCGACGGACGCGCCGCCGAGCGCCAACGTGCGCGGCTCCGCGCGCAGATAGGCCATGCCGCGCTCGTCCTCGACCGCCTTCATCAGGCGCTCGTAGGCCTGCGTCGTGTACGGCAGACCGTTGTCCATGAAGTTGCGCACGCGGAAGCGCTCCAGCACGTCGTCCATGCCGCCGATGTGGTCCGCGTGGGCGTGGGTGGCGACGAGAAGGTCGATGTGCCGCACGCCGAGACGGCGAAGCTCGGGCACCACTGAAGACGCGCGCCCCGCGTCCACCAGCGCCGTCTTTCCTCCCGGCGCCTGGATCAGCACCGCGTCTCCCTGCCCCACGTCCAAGAAGGTGACCCGCAACTCCTGGGACGACCTCGTGGCCAGCCAAAGCGCGGCCCACGCGACAACCGCCACGACAATCGCCAACCGCAGCAACGCTCCGGCGGCCTTCTTCCGGCGGCGGATGCTCGAGCGGAGCCGAAGCCGAACGGCACGCCATCTCGCTCTCGACCTGTCGCGAGGCACCGGGGCGCCCGCGGACGACCCGTCGCCGTACCGCCGCCGCCCCCGGTTCGCCATGCTCCGGCGCGCCCGAACTCCGCGATCAGCCCGAGGGCGGAACGCTGCCGAGGCGGGGCGGCGTCCCCAAGCGCGCCGGCGCGTCGCCCAGCGCCGCTTCCACAGCCGCGGCCACAGCCAGCAAGGCCCGGTCCGCACCATTGCGACCCACCAGTTGCAAGCCTGCCGGCATCCCCTGGGGATCGAGGCCGGCCGGGAGGCTGACGGCGCACATGTCCAACATGCTGGCTGGGCTTGTGCACGACAGCATCCGGCGGTTGGCTTCGCGATAGGCGTCCAACTGCGAAAGGGACTCGACCGTGGGCGGCGCGACGGGAAGCGTCGGCACGGCCAACACCTCCGCGCGCGCGAAATCCATCCTGCCGTGGACCGCCGCCGAGGCGCGCCGCCGGAGCCGCCGAACGCGCACGTAGTCGGCCGCGGCCGTGTTCCTGCCGTCCTTCAGGCGCTGGCCGACCACGGGGTCCAAGATCGCGAGCCATTCCGGCAACTCGCGCTCGAGGAACTCGACGCACTCCGGCGTGACGATAGCGCCCGCCAGATACTCCCGGCCGACTTCGTCGAACTCGGGCAAGTCCATGTCGAGGAGGGTCGCGCCGGCCGCCTCCAGCTCGTCCAGCGCCCGGCGGACCGTCGCCACGACGCCGGGCTCCGAGCGCTCCCAGGCGTAGGACGATCCGGGGACGCCGATCCGCAGGCCCGCCACGCCGTTTCCGCCGAACCGCGCAGTGCCGGCCGCCGTCCCCGCTTCCAGCTCCGCCGTCCCGTCGATGGCCTCGCAGGCCCAGCGCAGGTCGGCCGCGGTGCGCGCCAGCAGGCCCACCGTGTCCAAGGTCGAACTCAAGGGCACCACGCCGTCGGCGGGCCAGCGTCCCGTGCTCTGGCGCAGGCCGACCACGCCCGTAGCCGACGCCGGGATGCGGATCGAGCCGCCCGTGTCGGAGCCCAGAGCCAGCTGCGCCGATCCCTCCCAGAGGCTCACGCCGGCGCCGGACGACGACCCTCCCGGCACCCGGTGCTCGCCGGCGTCCCAAGGATTGACCGGCGTGCCCGCGCCCGGATTCAGGCCCACGCCGCCGAACGCGAATTCCACCGTGTGGGTCTTGCCGACGATCACGGCTCCCAGCGAGCGCAACGTCCTCACCAGGAACCCTTCGCGCTGCCAGCGTTCGGGCAGGGCGCGCCTGGAGCCGGCGCGAGTCGGCAGTCCCTCCACGCCGTACAAATCCTTGACCGACACGGCGACGCCCGCAAGCGGGCCGGGGTCCTCGCCGGCGGCGACCTTCGCGTCGATTTCGGCGGCCTGGGCCAAGGCGCGTTCGGCGTCGAAGCAGACGTATGCGTTCAAGTCGCTCGCTTCGTGACGAGCCACGGCCCGGGCCACGTTCTCGACGGCGGCGAGCTCGCCGCGGCGGACGCGCGCGGCAACGGCCTGGGCCGAGCGATGGGTCAAGGGGCCTCGCCTCGGCGACTGGCCGGGACGCGGGCCGGAAGGCTCGACGCCGGCGCCGAAGCCCGGTTCAAGGCGTCTCGCCTCGCCCTTCCGCGCCCGGCGCCTTCTCGCCCGCCGTGACGGCGGCCTCGAGGCGGCTCTCGCGCGGCGGGAGGCTGCAGACCGAGTAGGGCGTGAAGACGCACGGCGGATTGTAGGCGCGGTTGAAGTCGATGACGGTCCAGCCGTCGTCGTCCGGAAAGGGCACTTTCATGTAGCGGCCGCCCGGGTACGTGTCGACCGTCGCCGTCGAGTCCCACAGCATGACGAAGTAGTCCTTGCTCTTCTCCGTCGCGAAGGCCACGAGACGATGCTCCCTGCCCTCGATCCGAAAGACCAGCTCGCCCTGCGCGACGTTGGCCACGGTGCCGTCGGTGACGTCCGCCAGCGGCATCGTGCGCGGTTCGGCATAGGGCTCCATGCGCGCAACCATCCGCCACGAAGGCTCCACGGGATAGAACGGCGGCAGACGGAACGTCTCGCGCTTGGGCGAGTCCTCGTCCCAGGCGCGCAGCCAGAGACGGTCGGTGCCCATCTCGGCGTGGATGCGCAGGCCCAGCGAGCCCAGCACGAGCCAGGTGGGATCGTCGGCCCGGTCGTTGCGCATGGTCAGCGGGCCGGTCACGAGGGCATCGCCGTCCTCTCCGCGAACGCGCAAGTCGGCGGCGGCAGGCTCCAGAGTCACCTCGTCGCCGGTCCTGCGAAGCGTGCCCGCGACGGGCGGCGAATCTTCCTCGGGCAACACCACCGCGAGGGCCGGATCGGATCCGAACTGGACCTCGCCCTCGCGAAGCTCCCAGAGCCCGATCCAGATCACCGCGCCTCCCGGCGGCTCCACCAGACGGCCTTGGCGGTAGACGCGCCATTCCTCGTGTTCGGCGGCCAGGGCCTCGACGGTGACAGGCGGCGGCTCCGGCCAGGGGCCGGTGGAACAAGCCGCAACGGCCAGGACCGGCACAGCAAGGAGGCCGAAGGCCGGCGAAAGGGCGGCGACGCTTGTCGTCGGGAACGCATCCTCGACGCGGAAAGGCAGCTTGCGCGAGAACGACGCCGCCCGGCCCGGTCTCCCGGCGGCACGCGCATCTCGTTCGGCGGCTGATCCGTCGGCACGAAGTGATATCATGATACCATCCTTTGGCTGGCTCGGACGTTGAGTGCGCATGGCGCTGCCGAGTCCGGGGCAAGCGGGCGCACGGGGACGCCGAAAGCGTGCATGTCTGCCGCCCGGCGGTGGCCCAGCGTACTGTCCGAAGATACCGAAGGGGGCGACGGCGTGAAGCCGTGAAGGGGCGCGGACGAGGACACCGGCGCCTCGGCCGTCAAAAGCGGCCGACGGGGATCGCGGCCAGTTGCGAAGCCCGTTCTGGCCGGCACGGCAACGTGTACAGTGCCGAGGTCGGGCCGCGCGGCGGTCTCGGCGACGGCTGCGCAAACCGCACGGCGCTCGCCGGCTGGTCCAACTGTGTCTACCTGCGGTGGCGTGTTGAACCTTCCGAACCCACGTATCGCTGCTCCGGGCACGGCGGCAATGAACGAGCCGACCGTATCGAGCAGTTGCAGAAAAACCGCTTCGAAGATGCCGTCTTATCGAGCCAAGACGGTTCTTGACGGGTTCGGCTAACAGTTGCTCGCCGCGATAGGCCGTATCGTAGACGCGCTCGGCCCCCCGATGCCCGAGTGAGCGGGCGCGACCCATGCCCCCGGGCCGCGTCCGTTCAAGAACGCTCCGCTAGGAGCAGGGCTCGCCCGCTTATGGCCCGCACTGGTCGCACGAAGATGTGCGTCCGGTCCCCGCTGAACACGGGGACACGCCGACCGTCCACCGTCCTCGTCTCCATCGTCATCCAACCATCGGTACCACATCCATCGGCATAGAGGCATATGTTCCTTCCACCCCCAAAGCCGAATTCGACAATGACAAGATCGATTGTAACGTTGCTATTGACAGTTTCCGAGTCTATGAGCCTGCATACCGAGATCATTCTTCCGTCGATCTCGCCCGGTGCCCCGGAGCTTGGGGTGGAAGAACCTATGGCAATCTCCTCCGGGCAACCATCATCATCCGCCTTCGAACCGGGGGACGGCAGTCCGCAGTCTTCTGGCACCACCGAGTCTTCGGCTCAATCAAGCCGTTCAATTCCGGGGAACCAACTTACGACCGGTTCGCGTTCCGTCTCGGATGTCTCCACTAGGCTCGTCGGCGACTTGGCACTCGCCGACTCCAAAATCGCAACGGTCTCGATCCGGGCCAAGCCACCATCGTCCTGGGAGACCGTTGCTACACGACTAGACGCTGCGTCACTGGGCGCGTCCGTCACTTCCACCCGCGAAATCGGGGGGGGGGGGGGGGGGGGGGGATTGGCTGGCTCCAGCCGCCACCGGGGCAACGCCAGCGTGGAAGGCCGCCGAAAGCATTCCGGCGACCACGAGAGGGATTCGGCATCTGCCGTTCATGCGGGCAACTCCTGTTTGGCGAAGGAATTGTCTGGATCCATCCAGCGCTCGCCAAGACACGGAGGACTCGCCTTGAAGGTGGGCAACTCGCCGGGGAATGGCAATCCCGGATCGCGCCACCACGCCCGAAGGAGGCCCCACCGACCATCGATTCTCCTTGCGACACAAGGCGTTTCGAAGAGAACTCCGCCCTTCGCGGCCACTGGCGCTGGACCGCCAGCGACCCACCCGTGAAGCCGAGTCCGCCGGCTTCCCGACACCGGCGCTACACGCAGGGGACCGGGCGCAGTCGAACCGAAGGCTCGAAGGGAACGCGACCTCGGCGGGGACGCCCGGACGTAAGGACGCCATCCGCTTTCGCGGGCCAGCACAACCTCAAGGGGGTCGATCTCGATGTTCCGTGCGACTCGCTGGTCGTGCTGACCGCGCCGTCGGGGTCGGACAAGTCCACGCTTGCGCTCGACATGCTCTTCGCGGCGGGCCAGCGGCACTGCATCGGGGCGCTCTCCACCTACGCCAAGCGTTATCTCCTAGCGGTTTAGGCCCAACGCAGGTCGGCCGCGGTCCGAGCGGCCCGGTCAAGGGGGCTACGCCGGCCTCTTCGTGGACGCTCAAGCCGCTGCCGGGCGCAGGCTCCAGGATCACCTCGGCGCCCGTCCTGCGAAGCGTGCCCCGCGACGGACGGCAAGGCTTCCTCGTGAAGTGAATGATATCATGATACTACTCCTTTTCGGCTGGCTCGGACGTGGGGGCGTGCAAGGGCATTCCGAACTCGAGCGCGGCGGGACGCCGAAGCGCGCGCGTCTGCCGGCCGGCGGCGGCTCTGCGCATGGTCGAAGATACCGAAGAGCGCGACGGCACGTTCATGCCGCGGCCTTGCGGCCCACACGAGGACACGCATATTGGCCTTGTCGCGCCCCAGAAGGAGACCACCATGGCCACCGACGCCATTGCCGAGATCGACCGGCTGAAAGCCGAACTGGACGATTGCCGTCCCTTGCCGGCGGAGGCCGTGGGCCGCGTGGCGCAGAAGCTGAGGATCGAGTGGAACTACCACTCCAACGCCATTGAAGGCAACGTTCTGACCTTGGGCGAGACGCGATCGCTAATCCTCCACGGCCTCACCGCTCGCGGCAAGCCGTTGCGGGACCACTTGGACATCAAAGGGCACGACGACGCCGTGAAGGCAATCGAGGAAGCGGTTGCAAAAGACGACGCGCTCAATCAAGCGTTCAGTCGCAACCTGCACAAGATCCTTCTGAAGGAGCCCTACGAGGCGCCCGCCGAGACTCCTGACGGGCGACGCGCCATGCGGACCATCGCCGTCGGCGAGTACAAGAAGAGCCCCAACAACGTGCAGACGCAGACGGGCGAGATGCACCACTTCGCGCCTCCGGAACAGGTCCAGCCGATGATGAGCGACCTGATGGACTGGCAGCGCACCAAGGAAGCCGAAGGCGAACACCCCATCGTCATAGCGGCCACGTTTCACTACCGGTTCGTGCAGATTCATCCCTTCGACGACGGGAACGGCCGAATGGCGCGCTTGCTGATGAACCTGATCCTGATGAGGCACGGGTACACGATTGCCATGGTCCAGCGAGACGGACGGGACCGATACATCGCCGAGATCGAGCAGGCGCAAGCGACGGGGAGCCTGGCTGAATTCATTCAGTATATCGCCGAGTGTTGCCGGTACAGCCTGGAACTGCACCTGCGAGCCGCGCGCGGAGAATCCATAGAGGAACCCGGCGACATCGACCGGGAGATCGCCGTCTTCAAGCGCGAGATGGCGGCGCCTTCGGGCGAAGGCGGGCCGATTCACGCAAGGGCACTGGCCATCGACACAGTACTCCCCTTGTACGGATACCTTCACGACAAGGCAGAATCGCTGGCATCGTTTTTTGTCAAGATCGAAGTCGCCGGGACGTTAAGCTTCCTCGGGAGCGATGGAGCAAAAAGGGAAGTTGGATTGCCTTTCACGGGTGAGATAAGCGACCTCCCTCAAGATGCAATGTTCTTGCGAATGAATGCCGTTGCTTTCTTCCACGACTTTCGGGCGACTCGCCGGGGGATGATCCTGTCAACAGAAAGAACAGGTGACGGCGCGTGGAGATTCAAGCTCGACAGCCGCGATCCGGAGCCTGAGCAACGAATCGCGACCGTTCATGCCGGCGACGACCTCGACGAACTCAAGAAATGCGTCAACGGCGTCATGCGAGAAATCATGGCGGTACTCCGGGAGTGGAGCAAACAGCCCGTAAATCCCACTGGAAGTCGAAGCGAGACCCGGTAGAACGGACTAGCCGACCAAGTCGCCCAAGAAGAAGACGTCGGTCAGCAGGGCGCGCACGTGTATCGAAGCGTTCAGGTTGTCCACGAGTTGCGAGGAAAGCCCCGGCTGTGCCAGCGCAAGCCGAACCAGCGCCCGGGTGGCCGCCGCGTCGCGCTCCAGCACGGAGACGGCCGCTTCATGATCGGCGGCGCCGGGCAGGAGCGCCCGGAACCCGTCCGCCAGGCCGTCGAGCGCGCTGTCGAAGCGTTGCAGGAAGTCGCGCGCCTGATCGCTGCTCGCGTCCGCCGCGTCGCCGGACAGCCCTTGGGCGGCGTACGCCAAGCAGAACTCGTACGCCTCCTCGATGTGGTCGATGCGCGCCTTGAGGTCGTCGCGCGTCACGAGGGCCGCCGGGGGCGCCGTTTCCCCTTGGCCGGACGATGCCGCGATCGCGGTTCTCCTTCTCCGCCCTCCGCCACCGCCCACCGCTTCGGATCGTGGTTCTGCAGATAGCGGTCGCGTCCGATCCAGCCGTTGATCATCGACCACGTCATCCAACGCTTCTCGGGCCGAATCGCGAAGTACACGTGCGCGATGACCAGGAAGATGAGGCCGATGCCGCAGATGCCGTGGATCACGTACACCCATCCCCAGGCCGCGTCGCTCAGGATGTAGGGGTTCTGCTCCCAGAGAACGTGGTCGATGCGGAACATCATGAGCACGCCCGTCGCCACGGCGCCCAAGGTCACGACCGTGGCCGCATGGTGGAACATCTTCTGGTCCGCCGGATACTTGCCGGGGCGGGGCGGGTCCTCGTCCGTCGCCCGGAGGGCCCGCTTCAAGTTGCGCGCCGTCTCCTCCACGTCGCGCCGTCCCATCCACATCGTGCGGATGTCCTGCTTGGCGAACACGTGGTAGATGTGATAGACAACCGTCAGAATCAGCCCGAAGCCAGCGATCCAGTGAATCGTCACCCACGGAAAGCGAATGCCCAGCAACGGAAAGAAGGCGGTGATCAGAAGCACGAACATGGCCACGGTCATCGACCAATGAAACGCCCGCGCGCCTGTCGTGTGACGCAGGATCTTCTCGGGCAAGCCCGCGGCTTCCGCCGGATCCACCGGCCCCGTCCCCTTCTTCTTGGGCACCAGCAAGGCGTGTACGGCAACGAACAGCGCGCCCACGGCCACCGCCGCCCAGATCAAGTCCCACGAAACGCCGATCAGGACGCTCTCGCCCCAGGGGTTCAGGGCGCGCCGGAGGAAATCCATCTAGCGCCCCTCACGCCGCATCGCGCACCGCCCTGCGCACCAAATTGCGCATGAGCGCGATCTTGTAGTCGTTGTGGCGCAATGGATGGGCGTCTTCCACGGCCGCCTCGCCCGCCGCCAAGGCGATCTCGTCGCCGGGCGCTTGGCCGCGCACGATCGCTTCGGCGGCTTTGCAACGCACGGGGACGGGCGCCACGCCGTTGACGGAAATTCTCGCGTCGCGCATGCGGCCGCCGTCCATCTCCAGCACGGAGGCGACGCTGGCCAGCGAGAAGTCCCAGGCCTTGCGGTCGCGAACCTTTTCGAAGTACCAGCGGACGCCGGGGCGCGGTGCGGGCAAGACTATGCTCGTCAGCAGATCGCCGGGCTCCAGGACGGTCATGCGGGTGATGTCGATGGCCGGGCCGACGAAGAAGTCGGCGGCGGCGTAGCCTTGTTGATGTTCGCCGCCGCGGCGGGCAACGAGCATCTGCGCGTCCAGCGCGACCAGGGCGGGCGCAGTGTCGGACGGATTCACCGCCACGCAGCGGCTGGCGCCCAGGATGCAGTGCTCGCGGTTCATGGAGCGGGGCGTGGCCGCGTAGCAGATGTTGCCGCCCGCGCGGTAGCAGGGCCATCCACTGCGGTAGTACCAGCAACGCGTGTCCTGGGCGATGTTGCCGCCCAGCGTGCCCTGGTTGCGGATCTGGGGCGTGGCGACGAGGCCGGCGGATTCGGCCAGCAGGGGATAGGACGCTCGCACCGCCTCGTCCTCGGCCACGTCCGCGAGGCTGGTCATGGCGCCGATCGCCAGGCCGCCGTCGTCGCGTTCGCGGATGCCCTTGAGCGCTTCCACGCCGCCCAGGTCGATCACCGTGGAGGGCCGCTTGATCCGGTCCTTGAACCAGTCGAAGCTGTCCAGCCCGCCCGCGAGCACCCAGGCGTCGTCGCGATGTTCCCGCAAGAGGCTCAGCGCGGCGTCGACGTCCGTCGGCTGGTAGAGCTCGAAGGGCGGAATCATGTCGCGGATGACTGCCATGGTCAGGTCCTCTTCGGTGTGCGGGGGCCGCGGCGCTCAGACATGGGTCTCCAGCGTCCCGTACGGCCTCGGCCGGCCCTCGAGCTCCGCCAGGATCATGTCGGCCGTGAGCGGCGTGCGGCAGAGGCAGCGGCCTCCCATCGCGTCGGCCACGGCGCAGGCGTAGGCGGCCTCGCCGGCGCCGACCGGGGGCTCGCCGATGCCCTTGGCGCCGACCGGAGTCTGCGGGTCGGGCTGGTCCACGGCGGCGAAGCGAAGGCTGCGGGGCACGTCCAGGATGCCGGGCGGGCGGGCCGTGTAGAAGCGCTTGGTGAAGGGAATGCCCCACTTGGGGTCGAACACCCAGCGCTGGCTCATGGCCATGCCGACGCCCTGGATCAGGCCGCCGTTGGTCTGCGCGGCCAGGCTGCGGGCGTGCAGCACGGTGCCGCAGTCGGCGGACGAAGCCAAGTCCACGATCTCGACTTGGCCCGTCTCGACGTCCAGCTCCACTTGGCAGAATCCGATCACCCACGAGAACGTGGCGCCTTCGCGGGGATAGTTGTCCTTGGCCGCGGCCACGAGGCCGGAGCCCGCCAGGCCGGCCACCGACGCCTTGGTCATGGCGTGCAGGTCGTCGGGCGCCTCTCCGCCGCTGAACTTGCCGCCCAGCTCGATCGCCCGCCGGGCCGCGCGCGCGAAGTCCATCCCCACGGAACGGTCGCGCGCCCGGAAGACCCGCCCGTCCGCCACGCGGTAGTCGCCGGGCGAGCCGCCCAAGTCCCGCGCCGCGAGTTCCTGCAACAGGCCCACCAGCGCCTCGGCCGCCGCGTGGTTGGCCCGCGTGTGCGCGTGCGTGGTCTGGCTGCCGGCCTGCACGGAGCTCCACGGCAGGTGCTTGCTGGTGTCGCCCCAGACGACGGCCACCTGGTCCCAGGCGAGGTCCAGAACCTGCGCGGCGGCGCGGGCCGTGTCGGCGATGGAGTGCGTGCCCAGATTGCCGATGCCCTGGTGGACGTGGAGCTTGCCGTCCGGGCGCACCACGAGCAGTCCGTCGAAGCCGGTGGTGCCGCTGACGAACGGACTCAGGCCGATGCCGACGCCGGTCACGCGGGTCCCTTCCCGGCGGCCTGAGAGGGCCTTCTTCGCGTCCCAGTCGAACACGCTCGCGCCCAGGTCGAGCGCCTCGCGCACGTACGCGCTGGTGAGCCCGCCCTGGTTGGCGCCGACCCAGCCGTCGTGGCCCGCCGCGTTGATCTTGCGAATCTCCAGCCGGTCCACGTTCAGCTCGCGCGCCGCCTTGTCGACGAGGGGCTCGAGCATGGCCACGATCTGGGCGCCGCCGGGAGCGCGCTGGGCCGAGCGGGGCGGCGTGTTGGTGTACACGGGCACTCCGCGGAAGCGCATGTTCTCGGGCTGGTAGGAGAGGGACGAGACCAGCCCGGCGGTCGTGAAGTCCGAAGCGCCGTAGGGGCCGCTGTCCTGGACGAGGTAGAGGTCGAGCGCGGTCATGCGCCCGTCGGCGCGGAAGCCCAGGCGCGCCCAGCCCTGGAATCCGGCGCGGGCGCGGCCGATGTAGTTCTCCTCGTAGCGGGTGACGCGCAGCATGACCGGACGGCCGATCTTGCGCGAGAGCGCCGCTGGCACGGCCATGATCGGCGAGCCCGCGATCTTGCTGCCGAAGCCGCCGCCGCAGTACTCGGCCACGAGCACGACGTCGTCCGCGTCGATGTCCAGCATGGCGGCGACCGCGGGCCGGGTGCGCGCCGTGCTCTGCGTGGAGCCGTGCAGGAAGAGCTTGCCGTTCTGCCAGTACGCCATGCAGCTACGGGGCTCCATGGGATGGTGCGTGACCGACTGGTGGACGATCGTCTCCTCCACGACGGCGTCCGCCGCCGCGAAGCCCGCCTCCACGTCGCCCACGGCCCATTCGACCGTCGCCTCGCCCATCGGCAACGTGTCCGGCCCGGCCTCCTCGAACACCGCGTCCGGCCACTTGAGCGTCTCGACTTCGCGCCCGCGCCTCACGTTCCCGTCCAAGCGCGCGTCCGGCCCGCCCTCGCGCAGGCTGTCCAGCGGGTCCAGCACGAACGGCAACGGCTCCAAGTCCACCCGGATCGCCTCGACCGCCGCCGCCGCCGTGGTCTCGTCCACCGCCGCCACCGCCAGAATCGGCTCGCCCTCGTACTTGGGCTCGTCGGTGAGCGCCTTCTCGCGGCCCGGGTCGTCGCCCGGCAAGTCGGAGGCGCGAAGAATCCCCAGCACGCCCTCCATCGCCTCGGCCGCGCGCGCGTCCACGCCGCGCACCCGCGCGTGAGGCATGGGGCTCGCCAGCAACTTCGCGAACACCATGCCCTCGGCCCGGAAGTCCTCGGCGTAGCGGGCGCGGCCGGTGATCTTGGCTCGCAGGTCGGGCGGGGCGATGTCGGCGCCGATCAGGTTCTCGGCCATTGGTTCGCTCCCCCTCTTCGGTAGGGTCAGGTCCGCGTGCGGGCCGACTCGGCCTCGCGTCGTCGCGCGCTCTGCGGGTCGCGCACCGGGTCAGGCGCGGGCGCGGGCCAGCTTCGCCGCCCGCATCGCCGTGTTCAGGATCTTGTCGTAGTCGCCGCAGCGGCAGAGGTTGCCCGAGAGCGCCATGGCGGCCTCGTCGCGGGTGGGGTTCGGGTTCTTGGCGAGCATGGCGGTCATGCTCATCGCGAATCCCGGCGCGCAGAAGGCGCACTGGAAGCCGCCCTCGTCCATGACGGCCTGCTGGACCGGGTGGAGCGTCCCGTCTTCCTGCTCCAGCCCCTCGATCGTCGTGACGGCGCGCCCTCGCACGGAGTGGGTCAGGATGGAGCAGCCGTAGTGGGCCACGCCGTCGATCAGCACCGTGCAGGCGCCGCACTCGGCCCGGTCGCACCCCAGCTTGGTGCCCGTGAGACCGAGCTTGTAGCGGAGCGTCATGGCCAGCGTCTCCTGCTTCATCACGTCCACGCGGCGTTGGCGGCCGTTGACGGTCAGCGCGACCATGCGCTCTACTGCGCCCTGGGCCGTGAGCCCAAGGGCCGACAAGCCTCCTTCCCGGAACAAGTAGCCCGCCGCCGAGACGGTCGCGCCCGCGGCGATCACGCCCTTGACGAACTTGCGGCGGGTGAAGCCGCCCCTCCTCAATTCGATGAAGTCGGGTTGAAGCATTCGGCGCCTCGCGGCTGTCGGGTTGCTCGTGTCCGCGTCCGCGCTTCACGATAGGACGCCCGGGGGGGATGCGCAAACGGGTTTGGCGAACCCAAGCGCTCCGCCTACCTTTCCCTTGGGGAAGTCGTCGGAAGAGACTGCTGTCCGCTTCGGCCCTCTTTTCCTTGAGCGTGTCGGACACGGCGGCAGCCCTCACCCGCAGCAGCGCCGGTCGCGAACAGCACGGGGCCTGGAACTAGACGCATGACAACCTTGCGCAGAACAGTCGCTTCGCATGGGGCGCTTGCTCCGGCGACCGCCTTCGCCCTCCTGCTGGCCCTCGCGGCCTGCGACGACCGCGCCGCCCCGAATTCCGCACGGAGTCCCGGCGCCGGATGGTTTCTCGAAGAGGAATTCAGGATCGTGGGCCCGCCCGAGGGCTTCGGCGTAATCGAAGCGATTGCCGCCGACGCCGACGACTACATCTACGTTCTCGATCGGACGGACCAGCAGGTGTTCGTCTTCGGCCCGAGCGGCGCCTACTCCCATGCCATCGGGCGAAGCGGCGAGGGGCCGGGGGAGTTCTCGAGAGCCTCCGGCGTCAGCGTCGGCCCCAGCAACCGGATCTGGGTGCCCGACCCGGCGACGGCTCGCGTGTCCGTCTTCGAGCGCGGCGGCGAATTCGTGGCCGCCTTGGCCCGGCGTGGGCGAGGGTATCCCGGGACCGGAGAGTGGGACCGGTCCGTCGGCCGGGACGGTCGCTACACGGACTGGAGAGTTGATTTTCCCGGACGGGTGCACGGCGGCCTTCCCGCCGAGACGCAGGTCTGGCCCTTCGTTCTCGGCGGCGGCGAGGACGGAAGCCCGCCTCCCGAGAACGCCGACGCCGGAGCGAAGCCGGCGGATTCGTTTCCTCCGCTCGAGTACGCGGCGGAGATGGTGCAGGTCGGAGGCAGAGCAACCTACAGGAACTTCTACGCCGGCTCCTTCCTGTACGCCCTGGAGAACGGGCGCGACATCTGGTTCGGCCATTCCCGCGAATACCGCATCTACAAGCGTTCGCTGGAAGGCGACACGCTCCTTGCCGTCTCGTTGGACGAAGCCCCGGCGCCGGTGACGCAAGCCGACGCGGATGCGGTTCGCGATCTCCTGGCCGACAGCCCCGAAGCCGAAGACCGCCTTGCCGGACTGCCCGACGAGAAGCCCATCCTCCGAGCCATTTTCGCTGACGGGACAGGGACCTTGTACGTGGTGCCCGAGACCAGCGCGGTTCGCGGCGGGACGGCGATCGACGCATTCGGGCCCGCGGGCGAGTATCTGGGGCGAGCGACGTTGCCCGAACCCGTGGCAACCGAGTTGTTGGGTTCGTTGCCAGCTTACGCCACCCCCCGGTACCTGCTCCTGGCCGGCATCGGCGACGACCTTGCGCCCTATGTGACGCGCCTCCGGATCAGACGTTAGTCAAAGCCGGGAGCGGGCGACCCGGGTCGTCTTCGGTCCAGCCACGCGGCAGCGTTCAGGCCTTCCTTGGACTTGTTGCGTCCGCCGACTGCGGGCCGCTCCGCCGTTGCGGCCCCAAGCGGGGGTTGACGCGCTCCGCGTCCTTTGGTTACCGTTCTTCCTGCGACAACTCATCGAGACCGGTCGAGGGACAGGCCCTACGACGCCGGGGCAACCTGTGGAAGGTGGCTTCTTCCACTGATGTGCCAACTCCTGCAGCGAACCTGGAAGCCGTTCGCTGGCAAAGATGAGCGCCCACCGCGCCGATGGCGCGGCAGCCGGAAGCACTTCGGGGCGTCGATTCTCCGGGAGTCCGATGAGGCCACTCCAACTCCGGGAGAACACGCCTCATGACACGCAATTCCGCCGCGCTCGCGCGGCCCCCCCAGCAGCATCGTCCCGCGACCGCGCGGGATTCCTTCGTGCCTGCGTCCGCCCAGGCGCAGGCCGGCACGATCCGCCCGCGCATCCGCTTCGACCATCTCGGGCGGCGCCGGACGCCCGTCTTCTTCGAGGTGCATGGCCCCGCCTACGCGCGGCCGACGGTCGTCCTCGGCGGCATTTCGGCAGGCAGGCACTTGGCGCCGACCGCTTTCGATCCGCGTCCGGGGTGGTGGTCCGGGCTAGTGGGGCGGCACCGGGCGCTCGATCCGGCTCGGCGGAGGCTGGTGGGCATCGACTTTCTCGGCGGGCCGTCGGGCGCCGGGCTGCTTCGGCCGGTCACGACCCACGACCAAGCACGCGCGCTGGCCGCCGTCCTGGACGAACTCGACGGCCGGCCGGCCGACCTCGTAGGAGCGTCCTACGGCGGCATGGTCGCGCTGGCGTTCGCCGAACTGTTTCCGGAGCGTGTGTCGCGGCTGGTCGTCGTGTGCGCCGCGCACCGCACGCACCCGATGGCGACGGCGCTTCGGTCGCTTCAGCGGGCGGCGGTTCAGCTGGGCGCGCGCGCCGGTCTCGACGGCGAGGGGCTTGCGCTGGCCAGAGCCTTGGCGATGACCACGTATCGCAGCGCCCGCGAGTTCGAGGGCCGCTTCTCTTCGGCGGCGTTGCCGGACGGGGGACGCGGCGGCGCGCGCGCCCGGCCGCCCGCTGGCCAGGGCCGCCCGGCCGCCGACCCACCAGGACCACCGGGCCGCCGCCAGCTGGCCAGAGGTCGCCGGGTCGCCCAACGCTTCCCGGTGGAGGACTATTTGGAGGCGCGCGGAACGGCTTTCGCGCGCGACTTCGACCCCGAACGCTTTCTCGCGCTTTCGGAGTCGATCGACCTGCACCGCACGCGCCCGGACTCGGCGCCGCCCTCCACGCTTCTCGTCTCGGTGGACAGCGACACGCTGGTGCCGCCGTGGCTGGTGGACCGCTTGGCGGCGAAGGCGGGCGGGCGGGCGGCGCATGCGACGCTGTCGTCGCGGTTCGGCCACGACGCCTTCTTGAAGGAGGTTGCGGCGGTGGCGTCGCAGGTGCGGCTCGGGCTGAGGGACGAGGAGGAACGGCAGTGACCGCCGTGCCCGCGGGCGCCGGCGAGCAGGTCCCCGCCGATTGTGCGGCCGATCGGCGCCGATCGGCGGTCACGTCGGCAGTGCGCGCCGGCATCGGCTCGGACGCGGCGCACCGGGCGGTCATGCCACCCCTCCATCTCTCGTCCAACTTCGTGTTCGACTCGCCGGGCGTCTTCGGGCGGTACGACTACACGCGCTCCGGCAACCCGACGCGCGACTTGGCGGCCGGGGCGGTCTCCGAACTGGAGGGAGGCGCGGGCGCAGTGGTCACGTCTTCGGGGATGGCGGCGGTGGCCGTCGTCACGCGGCTGCTCTCGGCGGGCGACTTGCTGGTGGCCCCGCACGACTGCTACGGCGGATGCCATCGCCTGTTCACGGCCGACGAGCGACGCGGGGCCTACCGGGTCCGCTTCGTCGACCAGACCGATCCCGCGGCGCGGGCCGAAGTCCGCCGGCTGCGGCCCCGCATGATCTGGATGGAGACGCCAAGCAATCCGCTGATGCGCATCGCCGACATCGCTCGCTGGGCGCGTCTGGCGCGGCGCGGCAGGCCGGCGCGCTTTGCGTGGTGGACAACACCTTCCTGTCGCCCGTCAACCAGCGTCCGCTCGAACTCGGCGCGGATATCGTGGTCCACTCGACGACGAAGTTCCTGAACGGCCACAGCGACGTGGTCGGCGGCGCGGCGGTGGCGGCGGATCCGGCCGTCCTGGACGAGTTGGAGTGGTGGACGAACGCGCTTGGCGCATCCGGCGCGCCCTTCGATTCCTACCTGACGTTGCGAGGCATCCGCACGCTGCACGCTCGAAGCCGCGTGCACGCGGAGAACGCGTTGGCGGTCGTGGCGACGCTGGCGGGGAGCGAGGCGGTGAGCCGCGTCAACCATCCGAGCCTCGCCAGCCACCCGGGGCACGAGGTCGCGGCGCGCCAGCAACTGGGCTGGGGCAGCCTCTTGTCGTTCGAGCTGCGGGGAGGCCGACGAGCGGCGGAAGCGTTCGCGGCGGGCCTGCGCCAGTTCGTGCTGGCCGAATCGCTCGGAGGCGTGGAGAGCTTGGTGGCGCATCCTTGGACGATGACCCACGCGTCGATGGACGAGCCTGCCCGCCGAGCCGCCGGAATCCGCGACGGGCTGTTGCGGATTTCGGTGGGGATCGAAGCGGCCGAAGACTTGGAGGCGGACCTGCAACGCGCTCTGCGACGGGCGGCCGACGCGTGCACGGGCCCGAAGATCGCCCTCCATCGCGTGGGTGCGGTTCCGGCGCCGGTCAGACCCTTGCGAGCATCACTTCCTTGATGTCGGTGATCCGCGCCGCCGTGATCTCTCGGAGGTCCTCTATGCGAGCCTCGGTTACGTCCTTGAAGTCGTTGATCCGAGCGCCCATGTCGTCGATCCGATTGCCCATGTCGTCGATCCGCTGGTCCAGGCCGTCGATCCGCTGGTCCAAGCCGTCAATCCTTCGCTCGACCTTGGCGAGCCTCGTGCCCAACGCGTCGATCCGCTGGTCCATTCGGTCGAACCGCAGGTCTACGTGGTCGAACCGGCGGTTCATCTCGTCGCTCATGGTCTCGAAACGCGCGTCGATCCCCTTGAAGCGCTCTTCCATCCCTTCGAAGCGCTCTTCCATCCCCTTGAAGCGCGTGTCCACCGCGTCGAAGCGCGTGTCCAATGCCTTGAAGCGCGTCTCGATTGCGGCGAAGCTCCCTTCGAAGCGCCCGGCGAGGAACCTCCCCAGCACCATCAGGCCCACGGCCAGCGCTACGACGTTTCCCAGCATTTCCATCCTGCTTGCCTCCTCTCCCGTCGCCCTCGGCGTTCGACGGCTTGCGTTGGTCTCCAGCGGCCGGGCTCCTTACGCCTGGCCTCGCGAACCGTCATGCTAGGACATCCGCCGACTAGAACGTAGCCGATCGGGCGGCCTCATGCTTGGATGGGTCGCGCCGACGTGCTTTCGCGTGCTCCGCGTGCCAGCGCCCGCCTCGACCCCCATATTCCACGCATGGCTTTCTTCGGCCGTCCCGAACGCAACCCGCGTGCCCGCCGCGTCCGCCGCCGCGTTTCCCGTCCAGGCCGACCCGCGCCCTTCGCCCTCCTCCTCGCAACCGCCGCGTGCGGATCGGACCGAACGACGCCGACCCGCCCGCCGGACGAGCCCGGACCCGACCCGGAGCCGGTCGCCGTCCCCGCAGCCGGCGACTCGTCCACCTTCGACGTGGCGACCTGGAACCTGCTCAACTTCGGCGCCCCCAACGCGGGGCCGGCCGACGAACGGCTCCAGCGCGCCCGCGTGCGCGACGTGATCCTGGGCACCGACGCGGACCTGTGGGGAGTGCAGGAGGTGACGAGCGCGACGGCCTTCGACGAACTGCTGGCGCAACTTCCGGGCTACGGCGGCCTGCTCGCGAACGATCCGTCCGTCGAGAACGGGGCGGCCTTCTACGACGCGGGCGAAATCAAGGTGGGGCTGGTGTACAAGCGGTCCGCCGTCCAAGTGCAGGGTGCGCGGATCGTGCTCACGGACCTCAACAGCGAGTTCGCGGGGCGGCCGCCGCTCGAGGTCCGCGTGCGCATCTCCGTCGACGCGGCCCAGCACGACGCCGTCGCGCTCGTCCTTCACGCCAAGGCCAACCAGGAGGTGGCCTCGTGGGAACGCCGGGCCGCGGCGGCAACCGGCCTGCGCGAGTACTTGGACGCGGAGTGGCCGGACCGCGCCGTGTTCGTTCCGGGCGATTGGAACGACGATCTGGACGAGTCGATCACGCCCGGACGCGACACTCCCTACCGCATCCTCTTGGACGGCGCGCCCGACTGGGTCTTCCCCACGGAGGCGCTGGGGGCGGACGGCGCAACCTCCATCCTGGGCTTCGCCGACGTAATCGACCACATCCTGGCTTCGGACGAGTCGATGGCCTGGTACGAAGCGGGATCGGCCCTCGTGCACCGCGTGGACGAGCACGTGCCCCAGTACAGGGAGACGACCAGCGACCACCTGCCGGTGCTGGCGCGGTTTCGGCTAGGCGGCTAGGAAGCGTCCATTGTGGCCTCGCTGGAAAATCCGCAGTGGACATGAGGATTTTCCAGGTTTATCGTTGGCGAAATGATCGTCGCCCGACCGCTTCCGATGCAACGCTCGGCAGCGCTTCGCCGACGCTCGTCTGGGACGTGCCGGAGTCGCTGGCCGGACGCACGGGACTCGTCGACCTCGCCGGCGCGCGAGGACGCAGTGGCCGCGCGATGACGGAACGCCGCTACGGAGACGAAGAAGTCGCCTTGATTCTGCACCGGGCCGCGGTCCCTTCGCCTGATGATCCAGCCGCCGAGCGAGGCGACGGCCTCACGCTTGCGCAGCTCAAGGAGATCGGCGCCGAAGCGGGCATCGATCCGGCGCGCGTCGAGAGGGCCGCGCGTTCGGTCGCCGCGGACGGGCGGGCCCGGCCCATCACGGGCGAAGTCCTCGGAATGCCCACGACCGTGCAACTGGAGCGCGTCGTGCCCGCGGAACTGGACGCCCAGCGCCTCCCCGATCTGCTCCACGTCATTCGCTCCGAGTTCGCCCGCCAGGGGATCGTCGAAGAAGTGCTCGGCGGATTCGAGTGGCGCGCGCGCAGCGCCATGGGCGGGCGCTACGTCTCCATCCGCGCCGAGGACGGCCGGACTCGCATTCGGGTCCTCGGCAACTATCGCGACGGCATGCTCGTGGCGTGCCTGGGCGTCGGCCCCATCGCCACCATGGGCACGGGCGCGCTGGCCGTGGCGCTCGGCGCCGCCACCCCGTTTCTGTTCGTGCCCGCCGCGCTGGCCGGAGGACTATTGGCCGCGTTCGGGCCGTGGAAGTACGCGTTCAGGCGAGAAGAGCGCACGTTGCATCGCGTGCTCGAGACGCTGGCCGAGAAGGTGGAGGACGGATGAGCCGGCTCGAATACGTGGAGGTCGAGAACTTCAAGCGATTCCGAGAGAGGCAGCGCATCGAGCTGGACCATCCGACGGTGCTGGTGGGCCCCAACAACTGCGGCAAGACGTCGGTCACGCAAGCGATCGCGCTGGGTCGCAGGCGGTGAAGAGATGGGTTGCGGCCGACGGGAAGACGCCGCGGGAGGGCCTTCGAGGAATGATTGAGCAAGCAACGACGTGAGCCCGAGGCGTCGGCGGGCGATGTCGGCGGGGCCGTGACTGGGACCCGCGAGCCCGGCGGCGGGCGAGGACTGGCGGGCGCCGCGGCCGTGCGCACGCTGTTGCGGCGGATCGGCGCCGAGTCGCGGGGCCGAGGCCGCGTCTACTTGGTCGGCGGCAGCTCGGCGGTGTTGCTCGGTTGGCGGGAAACGACCGTGGACGTCGACCTCAAGCTGGACCCGGAGCCGGCCGGAGCGCTGGAGGCGATAGCGAAGGCCAAGGAGGCGCTGAACATCAACGTCGAACTGGCGGCGCCCGACGACTTCATTCCCGCTTTGCCGAACTGGCGCGACCGAAGCGTGTTCGTGCACAGAACCGGGCGCGTCGAGTTCTTCCACTACGACTTCTACGGCCAGGCCCTGGCCAAGATCGAGCGTGGTCATGCGCAAGATCTGCCTGACGTGGCGGCGATGCACCGGCTGGGATTGATTGAGCCGGCCCGGTTGAGTTCGTACTTCGAGGCGATTGGTCCGGC
Source organism: Longimicrobiales bacterium (assembly GCA_965203485.1). GTDB lineage: Bacteria > Gemmatimonadota > Gemmatimonadetes > Longimicrobiales > Gaopeijiaceae. The sequence continues at coordinate 3,374,981 of OZ241892.1, read as the reverse complement.
TCTGGTACGCTATCCGGCGCTCGACGCGGCATCCTTCCGCCGAAAGATCGACCGGGCGTTGGCTGGAATGGCGCCGTGACGCGGGCGCCGGAGGGGTTGCCCGGGACAAACCTCGTGAACCGGGGCTTGGATGCCTTGCGCGAAGGCGAACGAACTGTCGAGGCATTGCTGGTGCTTGTGGGCGCGCCGCGCTTGCGGGCGGCCGGATTGGAAGTGCCGGGAGCGTCGGGAAGCGGAGAGTTCGGGCCAGCCGACGCCGCGCAGGAGGCTGGAGAGCCGCCCGAAATCGCGCTGTACCGGGCAGTTGCCGCCAAGCATCCGGATGACGCGCATTCCAAGTACAATGCCTTGGTGCGGCGGCTAGTGAGCTTCGAGCGAGCACTGGAGGGCATGGCGGCGCACGCGGCGCTTGCGCGGCCAGTTCGGCACGACCAGCCGGACGCGGAGCGGTAGGCGGACGACTCCGGTGGCGCCGAGCAACGGACGCCGGGGACGACATCCCGTTCGCCGCCCGAGACGGGGCGGGCCGAGCGGGATGGCCGACCGGCTCGCGAAGTGGATGTTCCGCGTTGCCGTGGTCTTTGCGTTTTTCGCCGCCGGGATGTACTGGGCGGCGAAGTGGATGTTCCCCGCGCCCTTGGCGTGGCGGTGGGCGACGACTGCGTCGCGAATGCTGGAGGCGCGTCTCGCGGAGCGACCCGACCCCGGAGGCTGGGAGTTCGCGGACATGTCGGCCGACAGCGTCGCGGGCGCGCGCGTTCGCACGGCCGAAGACGCACCGCTCGCGGATCCGGTCTTGTCGGTCGGGGGAAAGTGGCAGTTTCGGGAACACTGCCCTCGGTACGGCGGATGCCTTGCCGTGGAGCACTGGGGAGACGGGCGCGTGGTGCGGGCGTGGCCGTTCGAGATCGACGACCTGGCAACCGTGGAACCCGTCGTCGACCTGCCGTTCAAGCGTACTCCCGGCGTCCAGGCCGGCGACGTTCTCGCCGTCGACTATGTGGCGACATCCTCGTCGACGGACGACTTGTTTGCCACGTTTCGGCACCGCGACCACTTTCATCCGTCCGGCGGAGGGATTGCCCGCATCGACCAATCCGGCCGCGTTCTTTGGTACCGGCGCGACTACAGCCACGGCGAGCCGCACGTCGGCCCCGGCGATACGATCTGGGTACCGAGCCACCGACTGGCGGACGAGTCCTTTCGCCTCCGTCCCCAGCCCATGGTGAACCACTCCTGCCCGGAAGACATGCAACTCGCCGTCATCAGCGTTCTGGACGGCGACGGCAGGCTCGCACGGGAAATATCCGTCGTCGACGCGATTCTCGACTCGCCTTGGGCCGCCCATGTGATCAACACTGTGGCGGTGTTACAATTCGACCGTTGCAATCCGCTTCACGTCAACTCGGTGGCGCTCGTGGGCAACAGCGTCTGGGGCCTGGACGACGTGAGTCCGGGCGATGTGGTCGTTTCAATTGAAAACTACAGTGCATTCGCAATCCTGCACCGGCATTCCGCCAAAGTGTTGCGCTATGTTCGAGGCACGTTCGGCCGCCAAGGGAGCGTCAAGCACCTGGACGGCTCCAAGTTCGTCATGTTCGACAACTTGGGCGTGCGGCAACGCCACGACGGAGCGCCCATGGCTTTTTCTCGCGTACTCGTAGTCGACGCCGCGACCGGTGAGGAGAACACGGTCTTCCCAACGGCCCGCGCCGCCTCGGAACTTTGGAAGCAGTACGACGGCGGGCGCGTCTCCGTGTCTCCGGACGGCCTTCGAGTGTTGGCGTCCTATTCGCGGCACGCGAAGGCCGTGGAAGTCCGGATCGACGACGGAGCCGTGATGGCCGAGTTCGACGCCGTGCACGACGTGCGGGCGCTGGAAGTGTTTGCCGGCGGCAGCGGCGTGGTGCGGTTCTTGGACGGCGGCAGTTTCTTGTACTCGGGGGGCATCGGCGCCCAAGACGGCGATGACGCCGCCGGGCGCGAACCGGCGAGCCGGAGCCGTTGAGTCCGGGGCGACGCGGAGCGGGAAAAGCGAGCGGGATAGCCGTGCGCTGGATCGTCCGGCTCTTGGTCGCCTTGTTGGCATGGGGCGGCGGCCTGCTGGCGGCTTGGACGGAATCGTTCCCGTACCAGGTGGTCCGGCAAGGCGCCCGGCCGCTCATCAGCATGGCGGCGGCGCACATGGCGGACGATCTGGGGACGAAATGGTTGTCGGCGGACGTTCCGGCGGACAGCGTCGAAGCGAGGCGGGTTCACGTGGCCTCTTCAGATGGCCTGCGCGACCCCGTGGTGCTCAAAGGGGGCCGGTGGCAGTTCAGCGATGAAGAAGACTGCCGCACGGGCTGCATGGCTGTCGAGTACCATCCTGGATACCGTGGGGGGGGGGGGGGGGGGGGGACACCGTTTCGGCCGGAGCTGTTGGGTGCAACGCGAATCGCCGAGTCTCCGTACGAGAAGGGGTTCGGCGCAAACAGCGACGACGTGACCTATATCTTCAACATGACGTCGTACCCGAACGGCGACCTGCTTGCCGTTTTCGGTTACGCGAACTACCATTTTCCGTCCTACGCGGGGGTGGCGCGCGTGACGCGCGTCGGCGAGCCGATCTGGTACCGCCGCGACTACAGCCACCACGAACCGCATGTTGCCGCGGGAGACACCGTGTGGGTCCCGGGCGCCGAACTCGCCGAAGACATCGTTTTGCCGGGCAATCTCGGCACGTGGTCGTGCGGCGCTGGCCCCACGGTCGTCGACGTGGTCAAAGTGCTCGACGCGGAAGGTGCCCTCGTCAAGCAGATCTCCCTGGTCGCCGCCTTTGCGCAATCCCGCTGGGCTTCCGTGCTGCTCACGACGGACCCCTGCGACCCGTTCCACCTGAATTCCGTCTCGCTGGTACGCGGCGACGTCTCGGGCTTGGCAGACGTGCAACCGGGAGACATCGTGCTATCGCTAAGAACGCTGAGTGCCGTTGCGATCTTGGACAGGAACACGCACGCGCTCAAGCGCTACGTCAGGGGCACGTTCGGGGCGCAACACAGCGTTAAGCACCTGCGCGGCTCCGAATTCGTCATGCTCGACAACGACGGCGGACACGGGCGTCGCGACGGCGCGCGCTACGTCTACTCGCGTGTGCTCGTCGTGAACTTCGCGACAGGCCAAGAAACCGTCGTCTTCCCGAAGGACGATTCGAAGTACTGGAACTGGCGCGTGGCATTCCGGGGCCGGATATCGATATCGCCCGACGGCAAACGGTTGCTAGCGTCCTACACGACGCGCGGCCGGGCCGTCGAAGTGCGCATAGAAGACGGCGAAGTGCTGGCCGAGTTCGACTTCTTGCACGACGTGCGGAGATCCGGCCTGCGGCCGCCCGACAGCAGCGTGCTCCGTTCAACCGATGCCAATGTCTTCTACAGCCGGGAAGCGTCGCGGTAGACGGCCGACTTCAACGGGCACGGGCCGGATGTCGCCGACCCCCGACGACGTTCGTGCTCGGCAGGGGCGAGATAGCCCAGCGCCGAATGCCGCCGCTGGAGATTGTAGAAGCACTCCATGAATTCGATGATGGCCGTTTCGGCCTCGGCTTGGTTCGCGAAGTCGCTACGGTCGAGCAACTCGCACTCCAGCGTTGCGAAGAAGCTCTCGCACAAAGCGTTGGCAAGGGTGTCGCCGGCCGCTCCCATGGATGGCCGCACCCTCGCCCGTCGGCACCGTTCGGCAAGAGCTCGAGACCTGTACTGCGAGCCCCGGTCGGAGTGATGCACGACGCCGTTCGGGCTACGGCGGCGGACAGCCATGGCCAGGGCCTGCTCGACAAGCGTTGCACAAGCGTACGTCTCCGCCGCCCAGCCGACGACCATCCGGCTCCATGCATCTAGAATGACGGCCACGTACGACCAGCCAGCTCGCGTCCACACCTGCGTTATGTCGGCGACCCAGAGGCGGTCGGGGCCGTCCACATGGAAGTTCCGGTTCACGAGGTCAGGCGCTGATCGACGATCCGAACCGCGCCGCTCCGCCCTCGAGTTGTTGCCCTTCGGCCGTCTGCGAGCGCCCTCGATGCCTTCTTCGTGCATGAGTCTGGCGATTCGCTTCAAGGACGCCTTCTCACCTTGCGCCTTGAGGTCAGCGTGGATCCGCCGACGCCCGTATGTCCTCCGACTCTCTTCCCAAGAGGCAAGCACTTGCCGCCGGAGCACGGCATCCCGGCGGGCCCGGGCCGAAGGCGGCCGCCTCCGCCAAGCGTAGTAGCCGCTCGGCGACGAGCCGAGAACACGGCACATCGACCGTATCGGAAAGTCATCCACGTTGGCGCTCACAAACTCGAACACCTTTCGAGGGTCGATGCGCTCACCTCCTTGAAGCCAGGCGATGGCACGTGCCAGTATGGCCCGATCACGCCGAAGCTGTTGGACCTCTCTCTTCAGGCGGCGATGCTCGACCCGCATTTGTGCCGCGATTCCCTCGCCTCGGCGCAACTCGTCGAGTTCGGCCTCCTTGGCCCACGCCCGAATCGCCGCCGCCGACGGCTCAAACTCGCGCGCCAAGTCCTCGCACGACCGCCCCTCACGTGCAAGCTCCACGATCCTCCGTCGGTATTCGAGCGGATACTGCTTGCGCATCCTCGGCATTGTGGATACTCCTCTCATGGTAGACCGGTGTCCACAAATATGGGGCCATTCCGCTTCAATGAGGCCCCGGCTTGGTGGCCGGGGAAGTCCGCGACTCACTCGTACACAAGCTACAAGGCGTGATCGCTTCAATGAGGCCCCGGCTTGGTGGCCGGGGAAGTGAGGCAGAATGTCAAGACGAGTGACCTACGCCCCACGTGCTTCAATGAGGCCCCGGCTTGGTGGCCGGGGAAGTTCCGAAATCGGCCCACGGGGCCAAGGGGACACCGTGCTTCAATGAGGCCCCGGCTTGGTGGCCGGGGAAGTAGCTACCGGCGCGACATAGCCTAGGCGACAATCCCGGGCTTCAATGAGGCCCCGGCTTGGTGGCCGGGGAAGTTGTTGCATTATTCGTCCCCCCTTTCCAGCCGCGCCACGCTTCAATGAGGCCCCGGCTTGGTGGCCGGGGAAGTCGAGCGCAGTGCGGATCCGGGGCGCGCCGGTCGAGCGGCTTCAATGAGGCCCCGGCTTGGTGGCCGGGGAAGTTCACTCTCTCGACCTTGTACGCCGGAACGAACATAGCGCTTCAATGAGGCCCCGGCTTGGTGGCCGGGGAAGTTCGGGTATGGCACATACACGGAAGGTTGGTGCGCTTGCTTCAATGAGGCCCCGGCTTGGTGGCCGGGGAAGTGCCAACAATCTTTCGAGCTTGCGGCAAGCCAAGGCGCTTCAATGAGGCCCCGGCTTGGTGGCCGGGGAAGTTTCATACGAGAGCTCACTTTTGGAGAACCAAAAGTGGAGCTTCAATGAGGCCCCGGCTTGGTGGCCGGGGAAGTGTCGAATCTGCATCTGTTGGCAGGGCAGGAATCATGGCCGGCTTCAATGAGGCCCCGGCTTGGTGGCCGGGGAAGTCCTTTTTTGGAGTGATGGCTGACCGGGCACACCAAATGGGCTTCAATGAGGCCCCGGCTTGGTGGCCGGGGAAGTAAGATGGACAGCCTAGCAACAGCATTGGCGAACCTCCGGCTTCAATGAGGCCCCGGCTTGGTGGCCGGGGAAGTGTCGACTGTGCGCCCGTCACGCCGACTGCGCGGTCGCTTCAATGAGGCCCCGGCTTGGTGGCCGGGGAAGTGTCGACTGTGCGCCCGTCACGCCGACTGCGCGGTCGCTTCAATGAGGCCCCGGCTTGGTGGCCGGGGAAGTCTGGGTAGAGGTGTCCGTGTCCTTGCCGCCGATGAGCCAGCTTCAATGAGGCCCCGGCTTGGTGGCCGGGGAAGTCGGGCGCGGACGGCGCGGACGGGCGCACAGCCCTAGGGCTTCAATGAGGCCCCGGCTTGGTGGCCGGGGAAGTGATGCGCGCGCGCTGGGCCGAACACCGCGCATCCGGGCTTCAATGAGGCCCCGGCTTGGTGGCCGGGGAAGTGCGGCGCCGCGCGTTCTTCGGGCTTCGGGGCGGCCCGCTTCAATGAGGCCCCGGCTTGGTGGCCGGGGAAGTTTGGCGACTCGGGCTCGGCGCGCCGCGACGTGATCGTGCTTCAATGAGGCCCCGGCTTGGTGGCCGGGGAAGTGTGCCCCCATGGAGCCATTGCCCGCCCGAACGGAGGCCGCTTCAATGAGGCCCCGGCTTGGTGGCCGGGGAAGTCCGGCGCCGCGAACGCGCCGCCCGACGCCGGCGGCCGAGCTTCAATGAGGCCCCGGCTTGGTGGCCGGGGAAGTAAGAGCGTTCGGCCTGGGAAGAGTACCGGAAGCGGGGCTTCAATGAGGCCCCGGCTTGGTGGCCGGGGAAGTATTATTTGACCCCAAACGGATGTTCCCTGGATCCCCCGCTTCAATGAGGCCCCGGCTTGGTGGCCGGGGAAGTTGCGAGCATTAACCCTAACGCAATCGACCCTCGATATGCTTCAATGAGGCCCCGGCTTGGTGGCCGGGGAAGTATTTTTTGGCCCCAAACGGATGTTCCCGAGTTCCCCTGCTTCAATGAGGCCCCGGCTTGGTGGCCGGGGAAGTCATAACGATTCGCTTGCGGTAAACAAGTACTTGTACCAGCTTCAATGAGGCCCCGGCTTGGTGGCCGGGGAAGTGGGCCGATTTCGGAACGGACAGCCCCGGTCGGGCCGTCGCTTCAATGAGGCCCCGGCTTGGTGGCCGGGGAAGTCCGCCCAAGTGCCCCGTGATAGTGCAAGTCCGATGCCGCTTCAATGAGGCCCCGGCTTGGTGGCCGGGGAAGTTCGTGTTGGCTCGGGAACCCCAAACCAGTCTCTCCCGCTTCAATGAGGCCCCGGCTTGGTGGCCGGGGAAGTCCCTCGGCCCCGGCCCCGGTGCTTCGGGGCCGAGGGGGCTTCAATGAGGCCCCGGCTTGGTGGCCGGGGAAGTGCCTAAATCGTTGCTACGTAAGGATTTAGGCGATTCGGCTTCAATGAGGCCCCGGCTTGGTGGCCGGGGAAGTGGGATAGTGACGACGATAGACTAGCGCATGTAGAAGTGGGCTTCAATGAGGCCCCGGCTTGGTGGCCGGGGAAGTAAGTCCGGGGAGCCGGTGACGGTGACGGAGCTCAACAAGCTTCAATGAGGCCCCGGCTTGGTGGCCGGGGAAGTAACCCGAAGTGTCGCCCATGGAGCTTAAGGAACGCGGACGCTTCAATGAGGCCCCGGCTTGGTGGCCGGGGAAGTTACAGCGGAACGTGGCCTGAAATATTGACGTTCCTGCGGCTTCAATGAGGCCCCGGCTTGGTGGCCGGGGAAGTGCTTTGTGATTGGTTGAAGGAAAAAGGCATAGGTGTCGCTTCAATGAGGCCCCGGCTTGGTGGCCGGGGAAGTCGCCATCCAAACGGCCCACGGGGCCAAGGGGACGCTGTGCTTCAATGAGGCCCCGGCTTGGTGGCCGGGGAAGTCTACCGTGGTGGCCAAGTGCCACGAACTGGGGGTGGAGCTTCAATGAGGCCCCGGCTTGGTGGCCGGGGAAGTTCTACTGATGAAACCGTTGAACTCCGCCGGAAAGCCGCTTCAATGAGGCCCCGGCTTGGTGGCCGGGGAAGTCGGCGGACGAAAAACTGCCGGTGTCGGATTTTTTGGCCCCGCTTCAATGAGGCCCCGGCTTGGTGGCCGGGGAAGTTTGGAGACGCCGTGGTCAAGGCCCTGGGCAACTCCGCTTCAATGAGGCCCCGGCTTGGTGGCCGGGGAAGTTGGGCGTAAAGATGGGCGGCTAGGGCTATCCCCCCGCTTGGCTTCAATGAGGCCCCGGCTTGGTGGCCGGGGAAGTCGGTAGCGAAGTTTGGCGATGACGGCGCGATGAAGAACGCTTCAATGAGGCCCCGGCTTGGTGGCCGGGGAAGTGACCCGGAAGGCCGCCATGCGGTTGCTGACATACACCGCGCTTCAATGAGGCCCCGGCTTGGTGGCCGGGGAAGTGCCCACGACGCCGAAGGCCGGCAACGTGCTGGAGGTGCTTCAATGAGGCCCCGGCTTGGTGGCCGGGGAAGTGCAGGGCAGGGCGGCAGGGCAGGGCGGCTTCCAGCTAGCTTCAATGAGGCCCCGGCTTGGTGGCCGGGGAAGTACGGGAGCACTTGCGCCTGTGGACGGAGCAGGACGGGGCTTCAATGAGGCCCCGGCTTGGTGGCCGGGGAAGTTGTGTAAGGGATTAGCGATTCGGGGATCTTTGGCACCGCTTCAATGAGGCCCCGGCTTGGTGGCCGGGGAAGTGAAGTATTCGGCCCGCTCCCGCATGTCCTGGGCTCGCTTCAATGAGGCCCCGGCTTGGTGGCCGGGGAAGTCACTCCGTGAGAAACATCGGGCCGCGAAAGCAGGATCGCTTCAATGAGGCCCCGGCTTGGTGGCCGGGGAAGTCGTTTACGGCGTATGCGCATTTGGCAAGCGCGCTGATGCTTCAATGAGGCCCCGGCTTGGTGGCCGGGGAAGTGTTCCACTTGCGCCGCGAGCTGGACGGCGACAACCGGCCGCTTCAATGAGGCCCCGGCTTGGTGGCCGGGGAAGTGTTCGCGCGGACCGGCGATCCGGCCGTCGTGCCCGAAGCGCTTCAATGAGGCCCCGGCTTGGTGGCCGGGGAAGTCCGCCTCGGCGGCGTCGTCGGACCGCACGGACATATCCTCGCTTCAATGAGGCCCCGGCTTGGTGGCCGGGGAAGTTCGAACGCCTCGGCGCGTTGTTCCCACTGGAACTCGGTGCTTCAATGAGGCCCCGGCTTGGTGGCCGGGGAAGTGCCTTGAATCGCGGCAGCGACCGCGACGTAAGGTACAACGCTTCAATGAGGCCCCGGCTTGGTGGCCGGGGAAGTGTCTACACGTGGGACGGCACCGTCCGCGAAGAGTACGCGCTTCAATGAGGCCCCGGCTTGGTGGCCGGGGAAGTAACGGCAACACGTGCCAAGTCGCTCCGCCGTCCTGCGCTTCAATGAGGCCCCGGCTTGGTGGCCGGGGAAGTCGCGCGCGCGCGCGGCCGACGCCACCGGCATGGCCGGCGCTTCAATGAGGCCCCGGCTTGGTGGCCGGGGAAGTTATTGCGAGCCGCATTGCGCGACGGTGGGCGGCGTGCGGACGCTTCAATGAGGCCCCGGCTTGGTGGCCGGGGAAGTGTTCGACGCGCGCTCGTCGCGAAACGCACCGGGCGCACGCGCTTCAATGAGGCCCCGGCTTGGTGGCCGGGGAAGTCGCGCGAACTCGCGGCGTCGAATGCACGCGGCGCGCGGACGCTTCAATGAGGCCCCGGCTTGGTGGCCGGGGAAGTCCACCTAGCCGCAAGTCGGTGTCGCGCCGCGATTTTGGGGACGACTTGCGAGCGGTGGCTGTTGTGCGCCCGCTGCGCCCGCGTAACGATGCGTTGCTGTACCTGTATTGTCAATCAGCGGCCGTTGCCGGGTAAGGGAAACGGACGTTTTCGACCGCTGGCGGGGTCCTGGGCGGTACTCGAGCGGTCGCGCCGACCGAGGCGGGCGGGCGCGGAGCCTAAACAACCGTCGCCTGCCGCTTTGGGGCTTCGTAGCTCTTGCCAAGGCTCTCCACGAGTGGCTCCACCTGGTCCGCGGGTCCCATGTCCATGATCAGAATATGGTCTTCGGCGGAATTTATCAACTCATTCAGGCGCGTCGCCATCTCCGCTCTCCGACGACCGGCGAGCCTGCACTGGAAGACCGACAGCTGGAGCCAGTAGCCGTAGCCCTTCATCAATCCGAAGACACGTTGCCATCTCTTCGGGTCGGCGATGTCGTAGGCGACGATGTACAGACGCTCCTTGGCCATTTCTGCCCGTCACCGCGGAAGGAAGTGGGGATATGGGGACACCTCGCCTTGCAGGTGTCGCGCCAACAACCGTGCCTGTATCTCGATCATCCGGCGCATGGAGACCCGGTAGCCGAACACCGGATGCGTTGTCTCTTGGTCCATCCGCCGCTCGAACGCCCGAAGGAACGACTTGCGGCCGCCGGGCTTGAGGGAGCAGGCCGGACCGTTGAAGACGAAGTCGCCGGGGCCGATCTCGCCGTTGTTGACGACTTGAATGACGCAGGAGTCGCCCACGATGGGCCGAAACGGTTCCATCAGGTCCAAGGCGAGCGCAGGACGGCCGTGCCTGGGCCGGTGGTAGAGGCCCAAGTAGGAATCAAGGCCGACCGTGGACACGGCCACGGTGAACGCCCGCGTCAGCACGGCATAGGCCAACCCGAGCAACGCGTTGATCGGATCCGTGGGCGGGCGGCGATTCCGCGTTTCGAACGAGAATCCCAGCCCCGATGCCTTCTCCGCGATCATCTGGCCGAAGTGAGCGAAGTAGATTGCGGCGGCCTCGCCCTCCATCCCCAGGAGCTCGAGCGGTTCCTTTGCATGTTGCGCCCGACGGACCACTCGCTTCATCCCCGCCAGCGCGTCCGCCTTGCCTTCCGTTCCTCGTTCCGGCCGCCAGTTCCGACGCAGCATCGTGGACGAGTTGCGAATCTTCGCCGTCACGAGCGAACGGGCGAAGTCAAGGCTCCGATGCCGGTCGAAGGCCGCCTTGTATTGAGCACGGCGGACATCGACGTTGCCATGACCGGTGCCGACCGTATGGCCCAGAAACCAGTTGCCCGTCGAGAACCAAGCGACCGGAATCTTCGCGCGCATCAACGCGTGAAGAGCCGGCGTCGTGACGTACACGGGGCCGTAGACGGACACTTGGGAAACGTGAACCATGGGCACCTCGACCGACTCCTCTTCGGTCTCCACCACCAAGCAGTCGCCCCGCTTGCGAAGCTTCGATCCCGGCGCCTGAACGTGCAACGGGAGCGCCGGATCGTCCGCCGGGTTCAGCGGCCGAGGCGGATAGCCCTTGCGGAACATGTTCGTCTCGTCGGGCAAGCAGATTCCCGCCAACGAGCACTTGGGACACTTCCTGCTGTTCTCCAGCGGGGGAGGCCGGCGGCGGGCCGACGCCGCCATCCGAAGACCCGAAATCGCCTCGAGCGTCATGCGCCGGAGTTCGTCGTCCAACACGATCCGAACTCGCTCCCGCGATCCCGCGTACCACAGCGCCCCCTCCTTCACGGTGTAGCCGTTGTCCTCGAGAATCATGCCCTGCACGCAAATCTGCACGCGCTCCGGATCGTACGCGCCCGCCGCCACGTGAGGCCGCTTTCCCTTCTTGAAGTCCACCGGAACGGCCACGCCGCCGGCCGTCTCCACGACGTCCATCTTCGCAATCACGCCCAGCCGTTCCGACGACAGCATGACGGACCTCGCCCGCGTCCTCTCCTCGTCCAGCGCATCGGGCTCCGGCAACGCGCCGCCGCCCTTGTCCACCGCCGCATGAGCCCGCTTCCCCTGGGCCGTGTCCACGCTGTCCGCCCATTCGCCTTCCACCCATTCCAAATACGCCAGCCGAGGGCAGTAGACCCATTCGTTCACCATGCGGGCCGGCGTCAGCGGAAGGACGAAGTCGGCCGACAGCGGGGGCAGGGCGAGGCTCAGCTGGTCTTCTCGTCTCACCCCATGGGCGGCCCTGCTTTCGGTTCCTGCGGTGGGGCGCTAGTCGGTCCTCGGAATAATGGGCACGGAATCAATCGTCGCCAATCGGCTCTCCGACGAAGAGGCCCAGACCGAAATGGCTCCCGTAACCGATCGCCAACGGACCTTCCTTCACGGCAGGGAAGGCAACTTCAAGCAGGGCTCCAGCCGAATCTGGGCGCCGCTCGCGGCCACGAGAACGGAAGCGTCGATAGTGCAAAGTGCGCCGTTTAGTTCCACCAACTGAGATGTCGTCGAGAACTTTGACCTCAACGCCTGCTATGTCCATTCCGCGCCGCTTCAGCAGACGATGTATTTCCCCGCGGTATCCCGCCTTCAAGTACCCGGCCGCAAGGAACGGCGTGACGCTCCGCCAGCGACGGGATCGGGCGAAGATGCGCGCATCGCCGGCAAAGTCCGACGGTTGGCCGAAGCCTTCAAGAGCGAGGTGCCATTCCTTCACGTTGCCGGGTTCTGCCTCCACTTCCTCCGATCGCGGCCCCCCGCCAAGCCAAAGGCGAGTGATGCGACCGAGCTTTGCTTGAACATCTTCGTCCATGCCGCCCCTGACAAAAACCGAAACATGGTCGATCCTGCCGTCCTCGTCGGCGTCCTCCGGTAACCAGAATGCATGCACGTGCGACGGGGTCTTCAAGGGTTTGCCTTCGGCATCGCGCCCGGAAATCTCCGGTGGAGCGTTGGGAAATGACCGTCTCGTCGCCTCCTCCTTCCGCCACCCGAATTGGGAAAGGGCAGCACGGCGCATCAACTCGCCAATCGTGACCGCATCCTCAATGCGGGGACGTGGCCGCCCTGCCAACAAGAAGCGAGCGACAGTCGGCAGATGTTGTTGTCTCGTGCGCGACGCACGACGACCAACGCGACGACGAGAAACCGTGCCCGCAACAACTTCTGGTGCACGCGTATACAAAATCTCGCGAGATGCTGGCGGGCGGCTCCATCCACAATCTTGAAAGTCGGCCGTGTCCAGTGCCAATGCATCAACGAGACGCTCAGGCAACGTATGGGCACCGCTTCCCTTGCTGATCAATGCCTTGGCGACCTTGCTTTCGATTTGCCGTTTCGTGAGCGGTCGCTTGGCGGTCGCAGATACCTGACGCTCCACCTCGCTCATAATGCGCTCTCGCTCCGTCGAATATTCATCTTGGCCCAGTGGAACAATCAGCCGTACCGGATCGCCTTGCAGATCCATGGTCGCGGGACAGCAGTTCGACTGGCCGTCCCACACTGCATGCGCTTCGCACTCGGTCCAGCTCTCTGCCCGGCCCAAGTACCCAACTGCATCGGCGAGGTCCGCGGCAAGAGAGAACAGCTCTGGCTCCAGCGATACGCGAGGCCAGGAAACGACCAAGGTTGCGTCGATCGGCAATCTAAGGAAGGCATCGAAGACCAGCGTGGTCTTTGGACCGCTCGGCATATAGTGGCGGGTGTGGGCGTGGATGGCTCCGACTGGCAATCGGTATTCTGGCGGCCTTTCCGCAAGCCTCTGGATGAGCGTGCCAAGATGGTCCTCGGACCAACGTTCGCGATTGCCCTTGCGCCTGTAGACCGCGATCAGCGCACGTAATAGACGCCAGGGCTCAGGAGGCCATGCGACATCGGCTTCGTTGACGTTGCGGCCCCACGGAGTCGCATGATAACGGCCGGCCGGGAAGTGAAAGGAAAAAGCGAACACCCGATCACTTCTCGTATGTCACAGTGTGAACGCGCGTATCTCCGAAGAGTCCCTGGGATCCGACGGCCTCGATCAGTCTAGGCAACTCCGCTTCGACGACTTCGACTCCTGGGAGGTCGAATCCGTCCGGGCGCGTCACCTTGATGCTGACCACATCCAGATCGCAAGCCGTGCGCAACCGCAGGCCCTCGTCGAGGAACTTTAAAATCTTAAAGAGTGCTAGCGCGATCAGCAGGTGCTCCACCTCGGACCCAAGGCCAAAGGCCCGTATCTGCCGAAGATCAACGTTGAAGAAGGCGGTGATCGTCTCCGCCACCCACTCGTCGCGAGCGAAAGGCACGTTCCCGAAGCCCTTCGCGGTATCACCGGAGGGGTTGACGCTGTCGTTCTTCACGCCACCGCTTGCCGCGACACGGGCGTTCTCAGCTTCAACGAAGGCCGAGAGAGATCGAGGCAGACGCAGGCGGCCGCCAGCGAGTTGTTTCTTCGCCAGAAAAACTCCGTGGAGCAGGGCGTTCGTGTCGAACTCCAGAAGGACCTTAGCCAACTCGCGCAAGTCGACACGTCCTTCTGCCATGTCGGCGAGGCGGTCGTGAAGCAGGTTGAAGACTCCTTTGTCCTTGCCCTCCAAAATGTAGGGAGAATTGATTCGATGGGCCTCGATCACGGAGTTGGTGAGCGCCCTGCCTTGAACGTCCACCACCTTGACGAACGGCAACCCGCGAAGCGGCTCGACCCAGTCGTCGGCAGCGTCATCCCAGCATACCTTCTCCAACCGGTTGGCCATCGACTGTGCGCTCTCTACCAATACGACTCTGCCGATTCCGTCGGGCGAATCGTATACGGCGTGCCCGAGATTGGGGAAACCGGTAGGCTGGAATCTGGTTCCCTGCACCGGTTTAAGGGTCGCTTCCAGTAGAAGGCGGGGGGAGTGGCCGAGTGGAGTGAGGTCAAGCGGCATGAGTCGTGTTCTCCGTGATTGGGTTGTCGTCTTCCTCAGCCAAGGCGGCCGGGAAGACACGTTTGATCAGCTCGGCCAGCAACTTGTCACTGACTGGGATTAGCAGTGCTGCAGCGAGTCGGTCAGCCTGAACGCCAGCACCGAGGCGGCCGCCTCCCCCGCTTACGCCGCCTTGTGCATGGGCGAATGTGGAGACCAAGCCCGACGATTGAGCACGGGCAAGTGCGGTACGCACGGCCGCATCGGTCGCACGGCCATCACGGCTGTCGCCTCCTGTCCGTAAGCGTGCGAGGAGTCCCGCCGGCACAGGCAGGCGCGTGCCTTCGGGCAATACTTTGATTCGATAAAGCGCAACGTCCGTCGAAAAAACAGGTTTGAGGGCGGCGTAGGCGAACGGCATGGTGTATTGTATCCGTGACCTGACTTGCGAATACAACCGACTGGGCCGTGCCCAAACAAGACCGCCGAGCAAGGCTGCGCAACGAGCGTCATCAAAATCGCTTGAGAGAAAATGGCAAATGTCGCTGGGCCGTGCGAACCCGGCGGCACTAAACGGCTTGTCATCCAGTCCCCGAATCGACGCCTCGACCAAGCGACGTTCCAGGACGGCAATCATGTTCGGGATAAGCCCGCCGCTTCCCCAGACCACGGTTGGTGGTCGGTCGCCATCCGACCATGCACGCCGTTGACTCAAGAAGCGTCTTTCGTCAAGCGGCGCAAAGTGGGCTGCCATCGGTGGTGCGATCGTTGAACGTTGACGCCTTTCGTTGATCACCTGGCCTTCTGGAGCGTTATTGTCGTCTCTTGACCCAACGGGTTCCGGCGCAGGTATGCCGATCGAAGCTAATGCAGCAGCAATCCGAAATTCTGGACTATCGTCATCTGCCATTCTCATCCATTGGTACGACAGCGCCGGCGGTGGCGTTCGGACCGCCTGCCTTCCCACTTCGCTGACCGCAAGCCACGCAACAACTTCTCCAAGTGCAACGAGCACTTCCGCGGTTTCCCTAGTAGATCTAGGTGACCTCGTAGTCGCCACAAGCTCAAACAGTGCATCTTCCAGTCGCCTAACCGCTTGTCTAGCGGCACTTGATCCTTCGTCTCGTCGCCCGATTCGGCGCATGCGATCTAGCCAACCTCCAAAATCAAGATCAGCAACTAGATCAGCTCCGGGGGAAAGCGCCGCCGTGTGTCGTCCTATCGGCGCCGCCAAATATGCCTTTCCCGCTCGCATCAAGAATCCGTAGCGTTCAAATTCACGAAAGCCGCGACTGATGCCAAGACTCGCTACCGCTCGCGCAAAAGCAAGGCCATCCCTCGCTGTCCGGCCATTCAGCACAGCGCGACCCTCTCCAAACAACGAATCAACTTCACAGTAGCGGCTTGGACGTATCCACAACGGAGCCCAGAATTCTGCTCGTGCATCATTCTCGTCTGGAGCGTTAACACCACCCCAGCCCGCGCCTACCGTTCGCACCGTGAACGGAAAACTAGCTCCAGAACGAGTGGTGGCCGAACTCCTTGTTCCAGATGCTCGTTGATGACGTCGAGTAGCCGTACCAGCGAATGCTACTGTCCCTTCAAGCATCAGCACAAAATCCCAGGGGTTTAGTTCACTATCGGCACTGTATCCAGTGGTTGCATTCGGACCACCCGCCGCTCCAGGCGCGAACTGACCGATCGCAGCATTGTACAATCCGCGTACTGGATCGGCAAATAGAGCACCCTCCAACAACACTATTGCGTCGCTCGTGGGCCGACCTGTGGATGTGTCAAATATGCCTTTCTTCTTTGAGAAAAGGCGGCGTGCAAAATTGTTAGTGAAATCCAACCGGCCATCGTTGCCACCAGTGCCGAGCAATTCCGGGTACGCGAGTTCATTTCCAGAAAGCGCGAGGGCAGCGTCAATCCAGGGGATCGCTACATCTGATAGTGCGGCCCGCAAGGCCGCCACTAGCTTGGTCTTGGTGGCCCCAACGGGCTTTTTCGTCAAAGATAGATCACTCACTTTGGAAGATGCCGTTCTGACGGCATACGCATAGGGCAAAAATCGCTTCGCAACTTGATTCGCCAAAAGTGGTTCAAATCCATCCGTGTTATCTGTAGGGTAGAAGCCGCTACCTCCGTTCCACGGTGCAATAATCGGAGTCGGTGCATAGTCCTCCAGTAGGAAGCGTAGCAAGTCGGCACGGCCAAGAGTCGTCCGCAGGTGAAAACATTCGTCCTCCCACCACCCACGGACACGAGCGTCGACTGCTTCGCCAGACACGTGATGGGCGGGCGACGAAATCAGTCGTAGTATGCCAACTGCCTTCAAATAGGACGCTAGCGGAGTCGGAGCACATCCATGCAATGTTAGAAGATTACCGTGCATCATAGCTCCCTTCGCGTTCCTTTGCAGATGCGCGCCAATCCGCAATACGCAGGACTGTTTCCAGCCAAGCCAAATGGAAGGGTCCGAATCGTTCCAGAAGATCCCTCGTGCGTTCAGTCCAACTCTCGTGGGTAATCTCGTCCCAGCCGAGTTCCATGATCGACAACAACAGCGGACCTCCGCTCCAATGCTCGTTTCCTTCCAAGTCAAGAGGGGGCAACTCGTCTCCCTCCCAGACGCCGCGAGCGAAGCGCGCCGTGGCACGCCCCTCATCCTTCGGCGCTGATTCGCGAGGCAATGCCCGCAGGTTCATCCGCACTTTGCCATGGTGGGCTGCGATCAGATAGGCGATCAGATCTGCGTCGCGCGACCAGCCTGCATGGGCGAGGAACGCGAGCGCGGATGCAAATTCATGTCGGAAGTACGGTCGACTGTGACGAGCGCGGCCGACGGTTTTTGCAAGTAGCGTTGCCGAGGCAGCCTCCTGATCTACGAGGCCACGGCGCATTGTGTCTTGGAAGACGTCGTGGGCTTTGCCGACATCGTGCCAGCGGGCGGCGCGATTGAGGACGGCACGCACGCTTGGTTCGATGTCGAGCCCACGACAGAGGCCGCCTACTTCTGCCATCACGTGCTGGAGGTGATCATCGAGCGAAACCACCGCGTCAATCTGGCTCATATGGTCCTCGTCATGCCCTTCTGTCTCGGCGGGGGCACTAGAAGCCAGAGGGCCGGGGCCACCATCAGCGTCAGCCGGAAGGGCCAAGTCATCTGGGGCCAAGGGGTTAGGCACGTGCTTCGGATCACCCGTAAATCCGCTACTGTCAAGATACCCGCCCGCCTTCAAGTCGGCGAGCAACACCAGTCCCGGCCATGGCTGATCCCGAAAGGGACTCCAGCCGATCGGCGCGGTCGTCGAAGCACCATTGTTGCGGCGCCATTGAGGGTCGCGCTGGAACACCAGATTGTTTCCGCTCTCTTGCTTGCGGAGCTTGCCAAGCCAATCGCGAGCAACGCCGATGGACACCGCGCACAGCTCTTCCCTTCGGGGGCGTGGCAGTTCGTCATCTGCCACGGAGAGATCGCGCCAAAAGACGCGGATGTCCGTGTCGTCCGTGTCGCGCACGTAGGCCGACACGTCGACATCGAAGCCGGTGAGGTCCGGGTCGGTGTCGAAGAGGTCATCGAGGTCCTTGCGCCTGATGACGCGGCGCGGCGGCTCAAGGTCGTCGGGCGGGGGAAGGCGCACCGGCGCCACGTCTGTCATGCCTGCAAGGCGTTCGCGTGCGGACGCGAGTTCCGAAACGGTGTAGGGAGCCGCCAAGTCCTCTGCGTGTTTCTCTGATCCCGTTCCGTCGTGGATAGCCTGTAGCAGGTCGATCCAGCACACATCTGCTCCGTCGGGCTCGGGATGCTCCGCGTACCGGTTGGCGCGGCCGAACCGCTGGACCATCGAAGACCAAGGAGCGACCTCCGTGAACAAGACTGCGGCTGAAATGTCGACGCCAGCTTCAATGGCCTGGGTAGCGACAACGATGCGACCACATGGGTTGGAGTTGTTGGTGACCTTCGCCATCTCTCGCTCGCGGTCCAGAGGACGGAAGCGAGAATGAATCAATGCTAGTGTCGGCGGGGGCTGGCCCTGCGTTCCGATCCCTTTCGCGAGTGCCTCGTGCAGATTCCGCGCCCGATCCACTCGATTGACGATGACCAGCGTCATCCGGCCGTGGCGGTGCGCGCCTAGAACGGCCTCCGCGAGATCTCGGATGTAGGCCTTGATATCGTCTTTCTTCGATGATGCGGGTGCTACCTGCGAACGACGCAACTGCTTGGTAGCGCACGCCAGACGGGCAAGTCGATCATCCTCCAAGGGATCGACCCTGACGACGGACTGTGGCTCGGGATGGTCGACGGTCTTGAGCCAACTAGCATCAAGCGTCGCGGAGACCCACAGGCTACGAGACGGTCGGCGCGACGAAATGTCGGCAACGGTCGTACGCGCTGACTCGGCCTGGCGAAACGCCTCCAATTGCGCAGATGTCGCACGCCCTGCATCCATCAGCTGCACTTCGTCGAACACCCATTGGGCATCCTCGTGCAAGAGTGCGAATTCCATCGGCCAGCGCGCACGAGACGACGCGTAGCCACGCATCAGTGCCCGGCTCAGGAGCATGTCCTGCGTGCCCACGAGCACCGCAGGCCGTTCGGGCCGTTCGACCCAGTCGGCGACGTCGGCGCCCCCCATGAGCGTGTAGACATCCTCGCAGCTCGGGAGCCGGTTCGTCTCGTCAAGCGGCGCCAGCTGATCAAACCAATGCCGAACTGCCTTCGTCGTCTGTTCCACGAGCGTCCGCATCGGAAGGCACCACACGAGTCGCCGTCGCGTACCCGCAGATCGACGTAGCCGCTGAACAGCCCAGCCGAGGGTTACGGCGGCCGTCTTGCCGGATCCTGTCGGTGCTACGAGCACACTTGGCCATTCGTCGGTTGCGAGCGCAATCTGCCATTCATACGGGCGCACGCCCGATCCGAGCGCACGTTCGTAGACGGCCGGGACGTCCACGTGACCTGTGCGATTCATCCGTTCAGCCAGGCCTGATGCAAAGAGCCCGATCCTCCAGTGGATGGGGCGGGATGTCGGGAAGGGCACGATCAAGGTACGCAACCGGCGCCCGGAATCAAGGGCCGCCGGGCATCCGCAGCCGCTTCCCCTCGGCTTCGGCCTCGTCCGGGTCCAGGAAGGCGTGGCGCTCCTCGAGTTCCCGGCGCGTCTCGTCCAGCGAGCGCCACGGGACCTGGGCCGTCCAGCGCCAGGCGTAGTCGATCGCCTGGACGAGGGGTTCCGGGCGGTCCGTGCGCGACAGGGCCCGGAGCGCCGCGAGGTAGTTGGCGCGGAAGACCGTGGGCACCAGGATGCGGTGTTCTCCGGCGGCCACCAGTTCCGCGTTCATCATGACGCGGGCCACTCGTCCGTTGCCGTCCGCGAAGGGGTGGACCTCGGTCACGAGGAACATCGCGAAGACGGCGCGCTGGAAGGGCGTCTCCAGGCTCCGCCAATGTCCGAAGCCCTGCTCCAGCGTCCCGCGCACGAGCTCGGGAGCCACGAAGACCGTCGCCCCGGCTCGGTTGGGCACGGACTTGAACTCGCCGGGCCGCGTGTCGGGCCGCGCGCCCATGATCGTTCGGTGGCGCGACCGGAGCAGCGCTTCGAGGCTGCGGACGCTGTCCGGGGTCCGGACCATCTCGGCGTCGTCGGACACCAAGCGCCACGTGCCCGCCACGTCGTGGGCGTCCGCCGGGCGTTCCGCCGGGACGTTGCCTTCGAACACGATGCCGGCCGCTTCTTCGACGCTGAACTCGGTGCCTTCGATGAAGTTCGAGAAGTACGCCTCGAAGAAGGCCAGCGTCTTTCGGGCGACGGGGTTGCGCGGCGGTGCGGGGACGACCCGCGGCGGGTAGTCCCGAAGAGCGCGATGCAACGCTTCGAAGAGGGTGGCCCGGCGGGCGTCGAAGGGACGGCCTCGCCTGCGTGCCCGGGCCGCGGGGGACGCGAGCCGGGCTCGGCGGGTACCCAGGAGCGCGCCGATCAAGTCGTCCAGAGCCGCCGCTTCGTCGTGCATGTCCAAGGACGCCGCCGCGATCCGCACTTGGTCGCGCAGTCGATTGGCCGCCGCTTCGCCCGACAGGGAAATCAGGGCGTCCAGGCGCTCTTCGATCTCTCGGCGGGACAGGGTCCGCGGCACGCGCCCGCCTCTCGCCCGGCTGGACCGCATGTTGTCCAAGAACGCCCGCGCCCGCGAGCTCAAGTGGAGGCCGTCCATGAACGGCCGGTCCAGCTCGATCGGCCCCGCGCCCCGGCGAGGACGGAGGACGACCCCCGGCAACTCGATGTTCCGCCCCCGCGCGGCGACGACGCAGACGGAGCCGTCCGAGGCGGGGCCGACCTCGAACGCCGTGCGGTCGGCGACGACCGCGCCGGGAAAGTATCCCGCGACGATGGCCCAGAGGTTGCGGCGCACGACGACCTCGGGCGGATCGGTCAAGTTCTTGGTGTAGAGGCGGGAGCCGAGCTTCCGCAGCTTGCCGCCCTGGACAGCCCGCCAGACGGCGCGGCTGACGGCTCTGGTGGACACGAACGCCTCGGGTGCCGCGGCCAATGCGACGGCGGCCTTCGCGGGCGTCGCGGATGCGGATGCTTGAGGCGTGGTGGTTGACGGCCGGTCAGGGACCTGGCAGGCCATTGCTTGGTGCTCCGTCGTGTTGGGGGAGAACGATCTCAAAATAAGATGGTAAGAAAGAGAAAACAGCAAGGTTTAACGTACTGATCAGCTCTCGGGCAGATGGAAGCACTTGCGCCCCCGCCGAGAAGTGCCGCGACGGGGCCGGACCACCCAGGGGACCGCGTCGATCCATGACAGATTCTCGGACAGATTCCCCCATCAATCTGTCCACGGTCCGCGGTCGATCCGCGACGCCGCCCGAGCATCGTCAGCGTCCTGCAGTTCGGCTACCTCGGATGCGGTTCGCCCGTCGCCGAAGTGTCACTCCGGAGCAGGGGTCCGCTCCACTACGCGTGGGGGGCTCAACCTTGACCTCTTCAAGCGTCGCATCACATCCCCCAGACCCGAATCTCGGCGCCGCTCTCGGCCCTGCGGCTGAATCCGAACACTCTCTCGTCCCAGCTTCGCCCCGCCCGGCGGTCGAACACCACCAAGTGCCCGGCCTCGGCGCCGCATCCGTCCATGTACGCCGCCGTTTGCTCCACTCCCTCCGCGACCGTCCGCTCCAAGCTCTTGCTCAAGACCTTGCATTCGACGACGAACTTCTGGGAACCGTCTCCGATCAGCCCGCCGACCCCCTCCCGCGGCCTCTCCCCGTCCCCCGAACGACCCGCGCTCCGGGGCCAGATCACCAGCAGGTCCGTCCGCCGCCGGCCCAAACCGTACTCCCGCTCGATGCGCCCCCCGCTGTTCACCACCCGTTGCAGAAACGCTTGCAAGAGCAGTTGCGGTCCCGCCTCCTTGTACTGGAACCGCTCCACCCAGTGCTCCGAATGCTCGCGGAAGAATTCCTGGAACGCCGCCAGAAGCTTGTCCAGGTCGAGCCCGCCGTCCGCGTCCACGTACCAAGCCGGGTCTTGCTCCAAGTGCGTCTGAGGGCCCCAGCTGAGCTCCCGCGGCACCACCTCCGCGTAGATCGGGTTCGCGATGCGGACCGGCAGGTCGCGCGCCACCAGCCCCAGGTCCTGCACGTACTCCAGGTCCGGCGGCCCGAATTCCTTGGGACCGCCGCCCGCCAGCAGCGGCTCGATCACCCGCCGCACCCGTTCCTCCTGCAACTTGTCGGCCAGCTGGTCCAAGTGCGTGTCGCGCCGCAGGATCAGCGCCTCCCTGGCCGCCCATACGTCCGGCTCGCCGACCGGCCGCGAACGATCTCGGGCCTCCGGGCCGCGAAAGCACGCCTCGTACGCCAGCGCGTTGACCAGCCAGGGCTGGCCGCGCGTCTGGGCCCACGCCGTCTCCAGCGCCCCGTCCGTGAACGCTTGTCCCGTCTCCTCCGCGTGCTGTCCCAGCAAGGCCCGGACGTCCTCCTCGCTGAAGTCGCCCAGCCGCAACGACGCCGCCTTCACGTTGAACGCGCTGCCGCCGGCCACCAGCATGTTCGCCGAACCCGAGTGGATGCGGAAGTCCCGCACGTCGCGCACCCCGCACAACACCACGCTCTGCGGAAACCCCGCCGGCCGCATGTCGTACCCCGCCCTCAACTGGCGCAATACCGACAGCAACGAATCTCCCACCAGGGCGTCGATCTCGTCGACCAGCAGCACCAGCGGCTTCGGCTCGGCCCGCGCCCAGAGCGTCAAGGCCACTCGCAACGCACTGTCCGGACCGCGACGCTCCAACACGTCCGGCCAAATGTTCTCCAGGTGCTCGTCGCCCCACGCGTCGCTTGCCCGGGACGCCGTCTCAGACAGCACCGTGCGAACGACCCGGCCCACATCCTCCCGCGCCGCCTGCGCCCCTTCCACGTTGACGTAGACGCACCGGTGGCCGCCCTCCGAGTTCAGCAGGTCGCGCAGGGCCAGCAACGAAGAGGTCTTGCCCGTCTGGCGCGGCGCGTGAAGCACGAAGTAGCGCTTCTCGGCGATGAGCCTGCGGATTTCCGCCAAGTCCCAGCGCTCGAGAGGCGGAATATGGTAGTGGTCCGCCGCGACTACGGGGCCCGTGGTGTTGAAGAAGCGCATGGGGCCTGAGGTCGCCGTGGAACTTGCGGGCCAGCTAAGAGACTTCTTGGCCATTTGGCTTCACCATGCGGACTGCCCGACTCATTCGTTCAGCCATTCCTGAATGCGACCGGTCCTCCGGTGGGCCGTGTCCTTCTCGGGACGCTTCTTCTGGCTCTTCGGCCTCCATTTCTTCTCCTCCTTCATCATCGTTTCCAACCGCATCGCCGCCGCCTTCTTGTCGTCGCCTTGCCAGCGACCGCGCTTGATTTCTTTGAAGATGACCGTGCTGCTTGGCACGCCCTTGTCGTCCCGGTTCGTCAGGATTTGATCGATCTCTCGTTCGAGCGGACTCATTGCCGCCAAGCGGCCTTCTTTTTCCCGTTGTCTCCGTACCCCCACCTCGCGTTCCTTGAGTTCGTTGCGAAGGTCGCCCTCACGCTCCTCGTCCCGCGTCATCCGTCCATAGCCCACGGCCGTCTTCGCTCCTGCTCCGGCCCAAGCAAGCGCATCGTGCAACCACCGTGACGCGACGGCTAGCTCGTCATCCTTCGTCGTCGGAGTCGGGACGAGGCAGAAAAGAAAAGGCGTCCCAACCGCCGCAACCAAGAACGGGATAGGCTTGGGTGACCGCCAATCGCCAGGCGGATTGCTCTCGTCCCATCCTCCGAAATGGGGCGTCATCACATCGGCTTCCAGCGACACCGGTTCTGTGGGAATCGCGTCCAAGAAGATTACGCGGCCCACTGATCCCGCCGATCCGAGCAATCCTTCATACGCGGATGGGGGCACCTGTTCCGCCTCGGCCCACGCTCTAATCATCCCCTTGACCGAGCTTCCCGGAAGAAAAGGCGTGCCCATTGTCGGGTGCCATGCAAAGCCGTTTTCGACGGGATGACTGCGCCCTAATCCAGTCACGAAGCGGGATTCCGTCGTGAAGATTTGGGCGCACCCGCCTGCGGCCTGCGCTAGTCTCATCAACCGATGGGCATTCTCCCGACATGATCCGCCAACCTTTTCCTTCGTCAATTCGACAATCCACTTCAGCTTGTTCTGACCCATCTCCCATTGGGACCGCACTTGCCATTTGTCGCAGAACTTGTCGAACCACAAACCCGCATGTCCCTGCTGTACCCGAGGTGGAGCACCTTCGTCCAGGATGCGATAGAGCGGCCGAACCACCTCAATCGTCCTCGCCTTTGGGGAACTTGGCTCGGCAGAACTTCTTGTGCCATTCCAACCATGCCAACGCCTCCGCCTGAGCGCGAAGGTACTTTGATTCGTCATGTTCCATTATAGCACGGAGAAGGTCCTTATCCTTCGGATATACGCCGTTGTCTCTACAAAGCCAACCTTTCAGATTCTTATATAGCTTCTTGTGCAACGGGTCATCCGCGGCGAGTTCCGATGCGAGCGCCTGGCCCAAGCCGTTTACAACGATCGTGGGTCCAAGCCGATCTACGTAAGCTCGGTAGTTTTTCTTTTTTTCACTGTTCTCAGACTTATCGATCTGTTCAACGCGTGTCAGCGCGTCTGTTGCTCTTTTTTGTTCATACGTCCTCATTGATTGCCTCCGTCGTCAGCAGGGTGCACCGTGACCACAAACCAGCCGTGCCCAACAGTTTCGTTGCCACCAACTTGGAGATACGGGTCATTCATCCGAAAAATCGGCTTGAGGTCGTTGGTTGGCGTTCCGTTGCGGCTAGCCACCAGAGCATACATCAGCGTGTCCGGTGGCAACGTCTCTTCATACCACAGATTCTTGCTCCTCTTCTTCTCGTCTAGGACATTGCGCGCCTGTATGGCGAGGCCATATCTGGCGAACCATGCGAAGGCGTCGTCGTGCAGGACAACCAACTGCTTATGTAGTCGCTGTGCGGTCTCTTCGTGAAGCATGAGCGGCTCGAGTGCTTCGACCAACTCGTCTGGCGGCTGGCCCTTGATGGAAAACTGTCGTTCTTCAAGGAACAGGTGCTCGCCGTCGGCGGCGGCCAAGACGTCCAAGTTGCTTTCCATGTTGGGAAGCATCAACTTCGACATCAGACCCGCACGCGACATCAGACCCGCACGCCTTAAATCGCGCCGGTAGCGTTCCAGCAGGTGCGGGCATGTCGCCCAGCAGTAGGCGGACGTCAAGCTGCGAACCGGAAGCAACAGCAACCTGCCGTCAGAGATGATGAGGTCGCCGGCTTGGTCCGCCTTCCCGAAGAGTCGCTCGGACTTCTCGTCTTGACCCCGCCGTTGCTCCTTGTCCCGCAGAGCACCCTTGAGGCTCGACCCGACGATGACCGGATAGTCGGTGGCGGCCTCGCGAGCTACTGGTAGATCCACGACGCCCATCCCGCGTCCTGTGCCGGGGTGTACCGGCGTCTCGGCCAGAAAACCGAGCATGGCTGTTTTCATGGGTTCATCTCCTCTGTGCATGGCCAGCGGCCGACAGCCACCAGTCCGAACCCCCACTCCTGGCGGGCGCCGACGCGCATCAGGCCGTCGCTCGGCAGGCTATCCTCCGCGGGCGTTGCTGGCAATTCGCAGAACAGCACGCTACCGGGGGCCAGGACGGACTTCATGGGCACCGGTCGTCGCTTCCGCGAATCCCAACCGCCGACGCGTTGCGGACGGCCAAGGCAGGCGCTCACCACCAGCGCATCGCCGAAATCCGTCAAAGGCAACCGTCCACGGCCACGATAGACGTCTTGCGGCAAATCCAGCGGCGACAACGCCACCAGCGTCACGTGTCTTTGGGGATCCTGGCCTGACGCCAACGAAAAGTTCCCGTCCCACTCGCCGACTTCCGCAAGTCGACTCTCGCCTCCCAATGGAACCAGGGAACCGAAAGGCCGTGTCCAGCGATCCGGGACGCCAGCGATCCGTACGCCGAGCGACACGCCGCGTCCTGGACGGACGTGGCTCGAACTATAAAGCATGCCTTCCTCGGCGGTCCGGGTTGTTGTATCTCTCTCTAGGCCGATGCGCGGCTCCTTGGCCCAGATGCACTCGGAATGCATGACTTCCCCGTCGCGCGGAAGCCGTCCCTTCAGCACGGCGCGCATCCCGTCCTCATTGAGCCAGATGTCTTCGCCAGGTCTCGCGTCGGTCCAGCCGGAAGCAACGTCGAGGAGCGCGGGAAGGCGCACATCATCGCCCAGGTCGCAAAGGACCGGGTTGCCGGGGCGCAACAAGACGCGCGGCTTCCATCCGACGGCGCTCGTCGTGCCAAGCAAGTGCCGTGGCGCCCGGAACAGCGGCCGTCCGCAACGAAGAATGAAGGGACACTCCAAGGACACCTTTCCCAGCTCGTCCGGGCCGTCGCCAAGCACCTCGCATATCTCGGGCGACCACCGATCCCGGCCGTTCCAGCCGTTGTGGAGGGCAAGCCAAGCCCGAACGGCGCCTGCCACGGTCGCAGGGTGCGGCGGGAACAGGCTGTTCACGTCTTCTTGCGGCGCCCCGTCGGCCGAGAAGGGCGTTCCGTCGCGAAAGAACCACGTGTCCAACGGACGAAGTTGAAGGCCGAACTTGATGGCGCCGGTCATCGCGTCGCCTCTTCGTCGCCACCGTCGGCCAGAAACCGTGCAAGCAGAAGAGCGTCGACGCCCACTTCGACGGTTTCGGTTTCCTGTCCGTCGGGACTTGGGGCGCGTGACCGCTTGAGCAAGTCGTAGACCAGATTGCTTGCCTGTCTAGCTCGATCCACCATCTTCGGCACACTTACCGACGCGCGGCGGTCGGCGAAGCTTCGAGCGATTTCGGCTTGAAGAAACGCCCGCACGTCAAGATCGTCGGGCACACCACCCCATTTTCCTGGCTCCCAGCGATCCCACCCGCACAGCATCGTGAGCGTCTCCCGCACGCGATAGATGAGTCCCGACGAGACGCCCGGATCAAGTGCGGCATCCTTGAGAATGCCGACCAAATCGTCCAAAAGCGCCTGGGCAGGGACCCGCTCAACTTCTCCTCGACGCTTCCAGGTAGTCGTCCACTGACAGTGCAATCCACCCCGTTTTAGGACGCCGACAGCCATCGAATCGCGTCCGTTGCCGTTCTTGGCCACATCGTCGAGAAGGCGATGGGCTTCGCGAATCACGCCACTGAGCGGATACCGAATGTGCGCGAGAGCGACCCCGGCCGAGAGCGTGGCTTCCATCTCTGTCTTCTGGCCGTCCCGGAACGCGTTGCGGTAGCGTCTCTCCAACTCGGCCGCGCATTGAAAGGCCTTCGGCAACGGCAACATTGCCATCACGTCGTCACCTCCGACGTAGATCGTAACGCCGTCGTGGTTTCGCACGATTCTTTCAACGGCACCAGTAAAGTCAGCCAGCGCTGTTCCCACCGACTCACTCCCGCACTTCCCCACCAATTGGCCCAGGCGGTCGCCGTCGGCGAGCAAGAGCGCATAGTAGAGAGATGGAACCCCAGTCCGACGTCCCGACTCGTCTTTAGTCTTGGAAATGGTCTTCAGCATTATAGCAAGTTCTTCACGGACTTCCCCGACCCTGGTGACACCGTCCGGCAATGGACACCGATCCTCGTCCTTCACGGACTCGGCGTGAAACCAGTTGGCATCCAACCGCGCGAAGCTTCCGATCTCCTTCCTTATGAGCGGCTGTTCGGCAAAGACGCCCTTTGGAGCATGTTCATCGACGATTTTTGCGTAACATTTCGCCTTCTCGAGCGCCGCCGTCGCCACCCGGTCGATCCAAGGCACGGCCGCAACGTAGATAGTTGAAGACCATCGTGATCGGTCGACATCCCAACCCAGTGCGTCTTTCGCGACTTTCGGAAACATTCTCTTCACGAACGCGACCGCGCACAGCCGCTCGTTGTTGCGACGATCCAACGCTCCCAGCTGCGTGCCTAGATCGCACCAAAACTGATCTTGACTCCGGCGATCCCTTGCGCGAACGTAGCCCGAGAGTTCTTGCAGGTCATGCATGATCGTGCACTTGTCGCCGGGCTCTTCGGTCGGCTCGTGGATTCGCCAATGCTTCCGTCGCGCCAGCATGCCTCGGTGCTCCGGTTTGTCGCCCGCTGGGCCGGCTGTCCAAGCCATCTCCCAGAAAGCATCCACTTGGCGATCCCAAATGGCACGCGTGCCCAACCCAGCCGATTCGACTGGCTTCACGAACTTGCGCCAGACGGACTCGTGCACCTGCCGCCACGCGGTTGCGAGGGCTTCCCTCGCGCTAACGGCCACGCTACGTGCGTCGCCATCGACTTCGACCACAAAGTGGTTTGGAAGAGAGCCGATCTGCGGCGCCTCGCCGCTCCGGGAACCCTGCACCCATTTGTAGAGGTCGTCGTTTGCCACCAGTGGCCGGACAATTTGACCGCCCGCCCGCTCGGCACCGTGCATCGCGTGAGCCGAAAGGAACGACAAGAGGTAGGAACTGCCCCACAGGTCGCGAGTTCGCCGGGATTGCCTAACGAAGCCCTGAACCGGGCCGATGGAGATGTCGAGCCGCGTGATCACCGCCTTACCTCCACTGCGTCGACAAATTCCTCCTTGCGTTTGCCCGGATTGAGGAGGCGGTCAAGAAAGCGAGTGACCGGGCCGTACAGCTGTTCCTCCGACAACTGCTGCACATTGTGTCCGCCCACACGGATGCCGCACCGGTCGGGCAAGAAACGCGCCGGCAGGAACGACAGGACCGCGACCGGGCCTTCGACGAATTCGTGAATGTGGATGAACAATGGACTGGCTCTGCGATCCAGATCCTTGTCGCTCGGACCAACTTGCTGGCGTTGTCCATAGTTGTGGGGAAGACCAAAAGCAATACGCTCAGGATGTCTGTTCGGTTGATCGCCGGCTCCCACCTTCTTCATGAGGTCATGATCCTTCCTGAAGTTCTTTTCCGACTTGACGTCTCCTAATATTTTCCCATTTCGGCCCCAGCTACGATAACGGATGATTTCGCGACCCACGAGATCAAGCAAGTCGAGCGATTCCTTCTTCTTGCTCGTCAGTAACACATGACGGGCATGTTCGGAGAAGGCTGTGTACTCAGGATGCTCTGAACGCCCAGGCGATGCATGGCACTTACGATAAAGACCAGCGATGGCCGCACGCAAGTCCTCCATGGACGACGGCATGGAGCGTGATTGCTTGTCGACGATCAGCGAACAAATGGCGATCGATCCGTAGCCCCTTCGGCTCTTGGCGCCGAGGCCGCCCAAGCATCCAGCCGCAATCAAGGCACGCTCAAGCAGGGCCACCGATCGGTCGAAACCTGCGGAAACCCGCATTCGCACGGCAAAATCGAATCCGCTATCGATGCAATCGCGTGTCAGCTGTCCGGCATTCGTGCCTTTTGGCTTGCTCGCAAAGGCTTCCATGACGCCGTACCCCAGATACCGTGCTCCGTACCCCACGGGTTGATTCGTGCCGGGCACTTTCAACACGTGACCAGTATTAGTACTACGCAACGACGACTGCCGCTCCTTCAGCCGCATTGATACGCGAGATTGACCACATTCTGCGCTACCGAAGAGATCATCTTCCTTCTTCTTGATCTTGCCAAGGTCGCCACCGAACTCGGACCAGGCCAGCGCACGCCACCAGTAGCGAAGCACGCCTTTGAAGCTGGGAAGGCGCAACTCCGCGCCCGTTGCATCAGCACCGCGGCAAAACATCGGCGTGGTCACTCTGAAGGTGGCGTCGAAGGTAGCGTCGACCCTTCTAATGGACATCTCCACCTCTTTCCGAATCCAGCCAGAACGCTTGTCCCATCTGATATGGATCGAAACGTTGCTCTTCCGACGGCCTGCAGTCAACCAACCCAAACTGAAGAACGGGGCATGCGAGACTCCGGGCTTCACCGGCCAGCCTCTGTGCCGCAATGCCCATCAACGTCGTGCCGCCGGTCACGTTCACGGCTACTCGCTCCGCACCGACGAAAAATCGCCGCGTCGCCTTGACTCTCTTCTCCATTTCTTGAACCCCGCCAAAGGGATCGTCCAGGGTCAATGCTTCACATATGCCCTCGTATCGAGCTGTTGCCAACGCTTCGTCCATCATCGGCCGCGTCTGGTCCGAACAGATGACGATGCACAGGCTAGGATAATCGCCGAATCGCGTTCGATACGCATGCAAGGCACTGAAGAGGACGCCCGGAAGCTTGCCCATGGGACTGACTACTATCCGGCACCTAGGGGGATTGCCCAGCGTCAAGTGAATCGCTGGACAGAACCTAAGAGTTCCATCCCAGAATTCGCGAATCTTGCATAGTTTACCGACAAAATCCTTGTCGCCAACTACTTGCGGACGCATTCCATGGTGATGATAGGCATTGCGGAGCTCACAGAGCCGTTGCCAGAACTGACCCAATTCGCGTTGATCTACCGTCAGATGATCGTCGGCCAAATCGGATTCTCCTATCGCTCTCACGGCGTGAAGCCGACTTGCGATCCGCTGGCGCGTCTTGCGATCCAACCAGCAATCGGCGTTGTCGGCGCTGTGAGCCGCCAAGTTGATGATCCATTCCCGCATGAGGCCAAGTCCTGCGGATACATTGGCTTGCTCCAGGAGGTCGTCAATAACCTTGGCTTGTCGCGTCAATTCGTCTCTCGTGAGTTTCACGCCCTTCTTCCATCCGCCGCGCTGAATCGGATTAGCAAAGGCAAACCGGCCAAGCACCTCATCAAGGTGGTCTATCACGTTCTCGGCCAGCGGCAGACTATGGTCCCGCTTGAGGGCCTTCCGGAGCGACTTGGCATGTTTCCGGCGAACATCGGCCGCTTCCTGGCCCAACTCGAGCGGCAATCCCGAGAGGTATCTGTCGGCGAGATTACGGAAGTCCTGGACAATCCGGTCCTTGGCTGGCCCAGCCGCGCTATCCGGCCCGTCGGCGACGATCTTCGCAAGCGGCCGCGTGCTCCCCGTTTCCTGAATGACCTTCAAGGCGTGCACCCATCGGGGCAAGTCCAAGAGCGGGCGCAGGTTTAGAAACGGACTCGGGTCGCCATCGCGACTCAGCATCGCATAATACGCTCCGCGGACCCGAACGTCCCGAAGCGCCGCCACATACAGCACGGCGACGTACGTCAAGACTGCGAAGTGCCGGAAGCCGTGGGTCATGTCCACTGTGAGTTGGGCGCCCTCCGGCACTTTTCTTGCCACGGCATCCAGAAAGCTGTCGATGTCGTCTTGGCGATTGCCCATCGGCACGTGAACGGACTCAACCACATCGGACGCCAGCGCATCCTCCAACACCGGAAGGCTTCTCGCCTCGGCCTCGTTGGTGCAGAAGGCCAGTACGCGACACGGTCGCTCGTCCGGCGACAAGAGACCCATCAGGGCCACCGGAGCCAGCTGAGCGACGCTTTGCCTGCCACCCATGCTGTAGGCCGCTTCCCGCGTTCGCGTGCCCAGCACCGTCAGAAGGACATGTTCCGCGCCAGGAGCGTTGCGGGACTCGGCCGTCATCTCTCTCGCTCAAGGAGGTCATTCCTTGCTCCCGAAACACGTCGGAAGCGGAACGCGCGAAGGTACTCGCTTACGCGGTAGGCTGGCAAGGATCGGCATCCTCCTGCCCCGGCCGTTGACGCGAGCGCGGCGTGTCCCCGGCCCTGCCGACACGCGTCCATCGCCCGGACATGGCCCTGCTGGGCGTACGCGGGGATGGCGCGGTCCCGCCGTCGCGAGCGGCGCGCCGTGGTGGCGCGCCGTGGCGACGATGCAAGGGGTTGGCGGGGTCGGCGTGGAAGTTTCCAGGCAGCGGGCGCTGGCCACGGCGATGGGCGCGTCGATCGGGATCGGGCGCAACGGCCTCGCGGCGGGCGCTCTTCATCCGCCGCTCCGACCGCTCTCTTACCGCCGTGCGGGCCCTGACAGATTCATAGGGGAATCTGTCCGAGAATCTGTCACGGCCCGGCCGCCTCCTACGAAATCACCCCCAGCCCCAGCGCCTGGACCCGCCGGTTGAACTCGGCCAAGTCGTCGCCCAGGATGGACTCCAGCTCGTCGCGGATGCGCAGGAGGCGTTCCTGCAGGACGGCGTGGACCTCGCCCTGCTGGTCCGTGGGGGGGAAGTCGCCCACCGACACCGTGGTGAAGAGGTAGCCCAGCCGCTCGATCAGGCGGGTCGGATAGCGGATGCCGTCCTGGCCCGTCCCGGTGGACCGCATCTGGAAGAGGCCCTGCTCCGCCGCGATCAGGCGTTCGTCGAGAGAGTCGGCGGCGGCGGCCAGCGCGGAGTCGCCGCGGTCTTGGAGCACGGCCTTCGCGTCGCGGAGCTGTCGGCGCACCCACTCCACTCGGTTGACCAGCTCGGCGGCGGTCTCGTAGTCGGCGCGAATCGCCTCCAGCATGGCCTGCTGGGCGCGGATGTCCGCCAGCGTGCCCTCGGAATGGGGATCCTTGAGGACTTCGAGGGGCTGGGCCAGCACGGCCGCGCCCACGGGATCCTCGGCGGGGACGGTGGATTCGTCGCTTCTCCCGCCTGTGGGCTCGGCGGCGGCGGACTCGTCGCTCGCCCTGCCGATCTTCAGTGCGACCGTGTACTCGCCGGGCGGCTGGAGAACGACCGCCGCGCCTTGGCCGGGACCGCCCAGCACGTTCGGCAGGGGCCGCCAGCGTTCCTCGCCCAGCTCGATGTCGTCGGCGTGGAGGGGCTTGGTGCGGAGCTTGATCTCGGTGGCGGGCTCGCCGGCGAGGTCCCACCACACCCTGTTCACGCCCGCTTGGCCGGTGCCCTCGAGCGTGCGCACGACCTCTCCGGCGGCGTTCGCGATCTCGATCTTCACGCTGTCCTCGGTCTCCTGGGCGAGCCAATAGTTGATCGAGGCGCCGTAGGGCGGATTCTCGCCGTCGGACTGGTCGTCGAACATGGCGAAGGGCTCCGAGACGGGCCGGAAGCGGTAGGCGGGCCTCGGGGCGAAGAGATGCGCGGAAGCGGCGGCCACCTCGGGCGTGAGCTGCTGCAGGGGCGTCACGTCGTCGAGAATCCAGAAGCCGCGGCCGTAGGTGCCGATCACCAGGTCGTTGAAATGCTTCTGAACGACGAGCCCGTACATGGGCGCGTGGGGCAGGTTGGTGTGAAGGGACTGCCATCGCTCGCCGTCGTCGAACGACACGTACAGCGACGCCTCGGTGCCCAGGTAGAGCAGGCCGGGGCGCACGGGGTCCTCGTGGATGCT
Organism: Longimicrobiales bacterium; assembly: GCA_965203485.1. Lineage (GTDB taxonomy): Bacteria > Gemmatimonadota > Gemmatimonadetes > Longimicrobiales > Gaopeijiaceae. Next base: position 3,341,994 of record OZ241892.1, on the reverse strand, counting down.
CCGCGTGTAGCTGAGCACGCCGTCGTCGATGCCGTCCACGATCTCGGTCCAGCTCTCGCCGTAGTCGCCGGTTCGGTAGGCGCGGGCCTCGAATCCGCCGACTTGGTGATGCTCCACCACCATGTACGCCTTGCCCGGCGCGTGGCGGGAGGCGTCGATACCCCGCACCACGCCGTCGGGCGGCAGGTCGGGGATGTTCCCGGTGACGTCGGTCCAGGCGGCGCCGCCGTCCCGGCTGACGTGCACGAGACCGTCGTTGGTGCCGGCCCAGAAGACGCCGCGCTCCAGGGGCGACTCGTCGAAGGCGTAGATCACGCAGCAGTACTCGACGCCGATGTTGTCGGGCGTGAGGCCGCCGCTGATGCCCATGCGCGCCCGGTTGTTCGTGGTCAGGTCCGGGCTGATCTCCTCCCAGCTCTGGCCGCCGTTGGTGGTGCGGTGAACGTGCTGGCTGGTCACGTAGACGGTGTTGTTGTCGTGGGGCGAGACCAGCAGCGGAAAGGTCCACTGGAAGCGGTACCGAAGGCTGTCGGCCGGCTGGCCGATCGTCGACTCGGGCCACACCTCCACTTCCCGGTACTGGCGCGTGCGCGCGTCCCAGCGAGACACGATGCCGCCCCCGCCTCCGGCCCCCGACGCGCTGGACCAGACGATGTTGGGGTCCGTCGGGTCCGGAGTGGCGAATCCCGACTCGCCCCCGCCCACGGTATGCCACATCCCACGGGGAATGCCGCCCAAGAAGAGGCCGCCCGTGCGGCTATTGCTCGGCCCCCGCGTGGAGGGGCCGTCCTGCCGGTTGCCCATGACGTTGTAGGGAACCGCGTTGTCGACCGTGACGTGGTACATCTGCGCGATGGGAAGCTGCTGGCGGTACCACGTCTTGCCCCGGTTGCGGGAGATGGCGACGCCGCCGTCGCCGGCAACGATCTGGCGGCCGCCGTCCTCCGGATCAATCCACATGTCGTGGTGGTCCCAGACGGGGCCCTGCAGGAACGGGGCCGCCGTCGAAGTGACGCCGCCGTCGAGCGTGGTGCTGTAGGCGGCCGCCAGGAAGTAGGCTTCGTCGGCGTCGTCGGGGTTGGCCTCGCAACGGGAGTAGTAGGCGGTGCGGCCGGCCAAGTCCCGGTCGTGGCTGGTCAGCGCCCACTGGCGGCCGCCGTCGTCGGAGCGCCACAGCTCGCCTCCGTCCGTGTCGCCGCCTTCCCACGGCACGCCGTCGCCGGTCTCGATGAGCGCGTAGACGCGATCCGGGTCGGCGGCGCTCATGCACAGCGCGATCTTGCCGATCTCGCGGGTGGGCAGGCCGTTCCCTTCGAGCCGCGTCCACGTGGCACCCGCGTCGCGGGACACGTGGATGGCGCTGCCGGGCCCGCCGGACTTGCGCGTCCACGTGCGGATGGCGATCTGCCAAGTCCCCGCGAAGAGGATGCGCGGATTCGACGGGTGCATGACCAGATCGCTGGCGCCGGTCTCCTCATCCACGAAGAGGACGTGCTCCCAGGTGGCGCCGCCGTCCAGCGTGCGGTAGACGCCCCGCTCCGGCTGGGGCGCGTAGCCGTGGCCGACCGCAGCGGCGTACACCACGTCCGGGTCCGCCGGATGCACCACGACGCGGCTGATCCGCCCCGTCCCCTCCAGGCCCATGTGCATCCAAGTCTCGCCCGCGTCCAGCGACTTCCAGACGCCGTTGCCGATGGACACGTTGGAGCGAATGAACGGCTCCCCCGTCCCAACCCACACCAGGTTCGGATCCGCCGGCGCGACCGCGACTTCCCCTATCGAGTGAACCAGCTGCTCGTCGAAGACGGGCCGCCAGTTGACGCCGCCGTCCTCCGTCTTCCACAGCCCGCCCGACGCCGCGCCCGCGTAGTACGTCAGCGGATCGCCGGCCACCCCCGCCACCGACGTGACCCGGTTCCCAACCGGCCCGATGTGGCGGAACTTCATCGCCTCGAGCGCCGATCCCGGCACCTCCTGGGCGGCCGCGGGGTTGGCGAACGCCTCCGGGCTGAAGGCGGCGGCCAGGAACAGCCCGGTCGCGAAGGTCACGGAGTTGGCAAAGCTAGCGCGCATGAGAACTCTCCAGATTGTGCAGGGAACGGCGAGCGGTCGTCGCGGGAATGGCCGGACGGTGTACCGCCGCCAATATATTTCGTCGGCGCTTCGATCGCTCGCCATCAGCGATTTCAGGCCGGGCGAGACGGCACGACGCGGCCACCGGCCCGACCGCGAATCGGACCGCGTCATGGATATTGGAACCATTGACCGAAGGCCATCCGCCTCACTTGGTGGGCACGAGCGCCTTCTTCGCCGGGAAACCACGCTAGTTCGCGAGTTCTCCCGGAGCGATCCGCGGCCGACCGGCTTGGGCAACTGACACTCAACCAGCACTGGCGCTTCCGATTCGTTTAGGTCTTCCAGCTCGTACGGCTGTCTGCTCACGAATCTACGCAGAGTGGCACGCGCCGCGTTCTTGTCTTCGTTGAGGTAGAGAACGTCAAAGCTTCCTGGGGAATTCCAGCGACCCCCTTGTTGGCCTGCGAAGCCGGGGCCAAGGGGATCGGACCATCGCCGGTCCGCAATGCGCCACCAGCTAACCGCGTCTATCAGTCCTTCCTGCAACAACTCCACAAGTCAGCTGTGCGCGTCGTCGAACTGAAACATGTCTTGACACGTCTCGAGTAGTTCGTCTGTTTTTCCCTTCAACAGCAAGTCAAGGAGCGTCGTCTCGCTTCTGGATGGCATCGGTCTGCGCACTATTCCTGCAATTCTGTCATGTTTCAGGTAACGTTCCAGCAAATCGGTTGCCGTTCGCAGGTCGGCAACAGCTGCTGCGTTATTCTCAACGATGGCTTTTAGCCGCAATGCTTCATCATCATTCAATGCCCAAAAGCGAAAACGGCCAAGCCCAGCGAAGGGACTGCCATGCGGCGCATAGCCGTTAGGTCCCGCCGCTGTTCCGAACACAATAAACGGAATCTTGCTTGCCGTTGCAGCTGATGGAGATCGTTCGCAACTATTGCCATACATGTGCGGCATGTAGAAGAAAAAAGCATCGGCACTGATCACCGGGTTGTCATGCTCAATCTTCTTCGAAAGCGGCGCCGTAGCGTCAACATCGATCTTCGTCCCTCGAGTACTGGTCAAGCCCGCCGTCGATGCGTTCAACCGCGTCGCCGACGACGGCTCGAGAGTTGTCATAACTGGCCTCCGTAGTGTTCGAGAAAATCATCGGTGACGACTTGGCGAAACAAGCTATACAGATATTCAGCAAAGCTTGCAGCCGTAGCCGACAAGCCGGATGCAGAGAAGTCGCAAGGCGCCGTCGTAAACATATCCATGTCCAATATCCAACTTGTCTCGGCAACCGGCGGCAACATGTCGGGGTCATGTGTTGCACTCGGCGGCAAAACGCCCCACCGCACCGCCACGACGGCGTCTCTCGGTCCTCGCAACTGCGCGTGCGTCATGAGATTGACGATTGATCGTTCAATGGCATTCGGATGGTCGTCGCAACGGCGGGCGACACCTAGCACTTCGGGAATCAGCAGGTCGTCAATTCGATCAACTGCATTGCCAGTCAACCGATCGACGTAGCGTATTCCAAGGCGTGTCGCACTTGCAGGCTCTATGACGTCGCAGACAGCATCAAGCACAACTCCCAGTCGTTCCAAGAAATCTTTGCGGCTGGTATAATTGCGCGCCTCCAGCGCCACGAAGTCGTCGCCTAGTGAAATACGCCAATTCGGATCCTGCTTTCGGTCGGAAAAGCGCCAGACGACAGCCCGCGCAACCCGGGGCTCAGAAGGTTCTACGACATCGAAATGATAGGCGTGGTGTTCGTTCAGGTACGGATATATGCCTCGTAGTCTTGCCTGAAGGGCGGCCACCTGGGCATCGTTTGCTTGCCGAATTGTCAGGATCGTGGGAAAGCGAACTTGCGCCACGACCGCAACCAACGGCGAATCCGTTAGCGGCACTTCGGATACTGGCGACAGGTCCAAAGATTGGGGGACGTTCATGGTCCCTCACCCATGCCGATACGGCCTTCCCGCTCGCTCCATCGTGGCCCGGTACGCCTTCAGCGCCTCCACTACCCGCGCCGCCCGCGGACTGGTCGTCGCGGTCTCGTCCCAAAAGCGGAGCGCTTCTTCCTCGACCTGCCGCCACTCTTCGTCCGGCACGGAAGTGAGCGTCAGCTTGGTTCCCTCGGTGCGGAGCCGGGCCTCGCCCCCCCAGTACCAATGGAGCCGGTAGTAGTGGGAACTGTCCATGCACAGACGGAACAGTTCCTGGAGGTGGGGCGGCACGGCGTTCCACGAATCCGTGTTGGCGAAGAAGGAGCCGCACCACGCGCCCGAGAGGCTGTTGGTCAGGAAGTAGTTGGTCACGTCGGCCCAGCCCGCCGTGTAGTCTTCGGTGATGCCGGACCAGGCGATGCCGTCCAAGTCCCCCCGGCGCACGGCGTCCGCGGCGTCGTCCCAGGGGACGGTGACGGGAACCACGCCGAAGCGCGTCAGGAACTCGCCCGCGGTCGGCATGGTGAACACGCGCAGGCCCTGCAGGTCGGCCAGGCCGCGGACGGGCCGGACGGTGGCGAAGTGACAGGGATCCCACGACCCCGCGCTGAGCCACGTGACGCCGTCGATCTCGGCGTAGGCTTCCTCCCATATCTCCGCCAGGCCGTATTGATGGAACAGGACGGGCACGTCCAGGCTGTAGCGCGTCGCGAAGGGGAAGTAGCCCCCGAACACGGCGACGTCGGCTGGCGACGCCATCGAGTCGTCGTCGCTCTGGACGGCGTCCAGCACGCCCTCCTGCAGGGCGGCGAAGAGTTCGGCGGTGGGCGCCAGCTCGTCCGCCGTGAAGAGCTCGATCGTCATCTCGCCGCCGGCAACGCGGTTGAACGCGTCGACGGCGGGCTTGACCACGTGCTCGGCCAGCGGAGCGCCGGCGTAAGTCTGGAGCCGCCAGCGGATGGGCGGCGCGGAGCGCGTGGAGACGTTGGACGCGCACGCGGCCGGGCCCAGGACCGTCGCGCCCAGCCCGGCGGCGCCCGCAGTCTTCAGGAAGTCTCGTTTGTCCATCGAGCCTCGCTCGTCCACGACCGCCCGGGCCCGCGGGCCCGGGCTATCCGCCCTGGCCTTGGCTCCACGGCGGAACGACTTGGTTGGCGCGGGCGTAGGTGATCGCATTGCCGAGATGCTCGTGGAGGTGGAAGGTGGTGAGGAGCCACAGCCCCTGGACAGTGGACGTGCGGCCGAAGAAGGTGAGCTCGTCGCCCGCCATGGCCGGATCGGCGGCCGCCAGCGCCTCGCGCAAGTGGGCGAACGACGCCTTCATCTCGTCGATGACCGCTTGCCGCTCGGTGACGCTTGCCTCGAAGTCGAGGGCCGTCTGGTAGTCGTCCGTGATCTTGGTGCGTTCCGGCGCTGGAACGCCCGCCAGCACCGGCAACAAGTAGTTGTCCGCGGTCACGTGCATGAACAGCTCGCGGGCCGACCGCACGCCCTCCATGGGCCGCCATCCGTACTGCTCTTCGTTCATGGCCTCGGCCAGGCCGACCAGCTTTTCTTCGACGGTTGCCAAGTCGGCCTCAATGTCCGTGTAGACGGAAGGCGCGGAAGACGGCTCGGTCTCGGCGTCTCCGCCGCTGGCGTATCCGGCTTCGCCGCCCGGTTGGCAGGCCAGCAAGGCGAGAGCGCCGGCTGCTGCAATGCGTGATGTCCTCATGCTGAATGGGTCTCCTCTTCGGAAACGAAGTGACGGAAGCGCGGGCCGCCGGACGCGACGGGCGCCGACGCATGGGTTGCGCTTCGGAAGCCGGGTCGAACATACCCCTTCGGGCAGGATGTCGCACGAAGACGGCGCGCGACCACGGACCGGCCGCTGGTTCGGCGGGCGGGCGGTGCGGCTCAATCCGCCCTCGGGTAGGACCCCAGCACCTTGAACGACGCGGCGGGCTTCGCAATGCACGCCAGGGCCTCTTCCACGGCGGGGTCGGTTCGGTGGCCCTCCACGTCCAGAAGGAAGAAGTACCGGCCCGGGCTCCGCTTGTCGGGCCTGGACTCGATCTTGAGCATGTTGATGCCGCGCGAGGCGAGCTCGCCCAAGGCGTTGTGGAGAATCCCGGGCCCGTCGTGGCTGAAGTCGAAGCAGATGGACGTCTTGTCCCGGCCCGTGGGAGCGGCGTCGGCGGCGCCCAGGACCACGAACCGAGTCTGGTTGTGCGCGGCGTCCTCGATGCCGTGCGCGGCGACGACCGCGCCGAAGAGCTCCGCCGCGCGGCGGCTGGACACGGCCGCGGCGGGCCGGTCGCTCCGAAGCATGTCCTTGACGGCCGCGGCGGTGCTGAGCGACGCCGAAAAGGCCGCCTTGGGAAGGCGCCGCTCGAGGTAGCCCCTGCACTGCGCCGCCCCCTGAGGATGGGAGAACACGACGGCGACGCCGGCCAACCGAGCTCCTTTCGCTCCCGGCGGCACGACGAGGCAATGGCGGATTGGGACGACGATCTCGCGCTTGATCTTCAGCGCCGTCTCGTGGATCAGGAGGTCCGTCGTGGACGTAACGGCGCCCTCGAGGCTGTTCTCGACGGGCACGACGACCTCGTCCGCTTCCCCGCGGTCCGCCGCCCGGATGGCCGCCGCAATGCTGGCGCAAGGCACACGGCGAGCCCGGGGATCGTGGGCAAGGGCCGCCTCCTCGCTGTAAGTGCCCTCGGGGCCGAGAAAGGCGACGGCGAGGGTCATGTCCCCGTCAAGCGGCGCCCGACGGCAACGACGATCTCGACGCTCCGAATCGCGCGGCCGTCGTCCGTGGCGGATCTCCGGACGCTCCTCCAACAACGCAAGAGAGGGCTTCGGGCCGCCCGTTGATGGCCACGCGTGCTCCAATGGAGGTCGTGATCCCAGTGGACGGCGTCCGGCGCGTCGCCTTGGCGGAGAATCCAGTCGGTCTGGTCGATCGCCGCGATGTCCCTGGCCACGGCCCAGACGATCAAGCCTGCGACGAGACACCGCGTCCAACGGACGACCCTCATCAGAGCGTGCAGGCGACTCTTCGGGGCGGGGGGGCGGGGGCGGATCTCATAGCCGTCGCCGACTCGGCGCGCTCGGCCAGTCCAACACGGCAATGCACCGTCCGGGACCGTGGACGCCGGTCACTACCGTTCCGCCGATGTCCGCCGACTTGCTGGGGCCGGAGTGCAGTCCCATCGCGGCAGGCAACGAAGGCGCCATTTCGGCCAGCGCGTCGGCCAGCCGGCCGAATATCCGTTGCACCCAAACGACAAGGACGGGCGGCAACAGCTGCGCCGCCCGTCCGCCGGTGGACTCCAGAACCAAGCTACCCGTCTCTGCTACGGCGGCCCAGGCGAGGCACACGCCCACGCCTGCGGTCTCCGGCGGTGCGAAGGCGACGGGCGGGCGCAAGTCGACCGGCACGCGGGCCCCGACCGCAACGCCCGGCGTCTCCAATCCCAGCCCGGCAACGAAGTCGCCGAGCCATTCCCCCGGAGAGCGCTCCCTGCCGGCCGAGTCCCCCGCCGCCTCGTCCAACACGACGACTTCGCCTCCGCTCGCCGCAAACTTGGCCGCAAACGCGGCGGCCGGATCGGGCGGCGCCGGCGTCTCCAGGCGGCCCGGATGAGGAAGGGCGTTCCGTCCGGCGTTCGCCCGCGCGATTCGGGTCAGGATGCGGACCCGGTCCGGCGCCGCCGCCGAGTCCCGAACGCGGGCCTTCATTCGACGCCCTCCCGCCAGAGGTCTCGGAAAGTGCGACCGCTGGGGCGAGGCAATGCTCGTTCGCGGCCCCATGCGCCAATCGTCGGCAATGTCCGCGCAACCTTGGTCGCGCCGAGCCGGGTTCCCGCCCTGCCGGCCAAGCGAAAGACGGCCGGGTGGGCGGCGGCCTTCGTGAACGCCGACAGCGCCGCCTGCTCCGTCCTCGGCGCCAAGCCGGCCTCCGCCGCTTCTTGGCGCCAGCGCACCAGAAGCTCGGGAATGGGAATGCGGACGGGGCAAGCGTCGCCGCACGCGCCGCACAGCGACGACGCGAACGGCAACGGCATGGCTTGGCGCAGGCCGTCGAGGGCGGGGTTGAGGACGGCGCCCACCGGCCCCGAATAGACCGAGCCGTAGGCGTGGCCGCCGGTCTGGCGGTACACGGGACAAGCGTTCAGGCAGGCGCCGCAACGGACGCAACGCAGGACTTCCCAGGCGTGCTCGTGCTCGAGCACGGACGTGCGTCCGTTGTCCAGGAAGACGACGTGGACTTCCTGGGGGCCGTCGTCGCCGGGCTGCGCGGCCGGACCTTGTACAAGGGTGACGAAGCTTCCCAGCGGCTGGCCGGTCGCGGCGCGGGCGGTGAGTTGAAGGAAGCCGGCCAGATCGCTCATGCGAGGCAACAGCTTCTCGATGCCCGCGAGGACGACGTGCACCTTGGGAAGGGATGTGGCCAGGCGGATGTTCCCTTCGTTCTCGACGAGGGCGACGGTCCCCGTTTCCGCCACTACGAAGTTGGCGCCGGTGATTCCCATGTCGGCGCTTGCGAAGGCTTCGCGGAGCACGCGACGGGCAGCCTGGGCGAGTTCGCCGGGACGGCTGGACGGCGGGGTGCCCAGGCGCTCGGCGAATAGACGCTGGACTTGCTCCAGATTCTTGTGAATCGCGGGCCCGACAATATGGCTCGGCGACTCTCCCAGCAGCTGGAGGACGTACTCGCCGAGGTCAGTCTCGAAGACGGCTATGCCGGCCTGCTCCAGCGCCGTGTTCAAGCCGATTTCCTCGGAGAGCATGCTCTTGCCCTTGACGACGGTCTTGGCCCGCGCTTTCGCCGCCAAGCGGATCACGATCTCCTGCGCCTCGCGCGCGCCGGCGGCCCAGTGCACGCAGGCGCCGTGGTCCGTCAGCCGCGTCTCTGCCTCGGCCAAGTAGTGGTCCAGCCGGCCGAGGACGTGATTCTTGACGTCCTGCGCCCACGAGCGCCACGCGTCCGCTTCCACCTCCGCGTACGCCTGCTCGCGCTTTCGGTCGAAGGAGAGCGTGGCCTCCGTCACCGCTTCGCGAACTTCGGGAGCGCCGCCGATGATCCGCCTCGAGAGGACGCGATACCGACTGCCGGAGCGCCGTGCCGAAGCGTCGCCGCGCACGGCGTCACCGATCCCCACGGGCGACTCCCTTCCACAGCGCCGTCGCCAGATGCACGCATTTCGCGTCCAGGCCGCGCGCGCGGCTTCTTCCTTCGAGTTGCAGCAGACATCCGGGGTCGCCCGAAACGAGCCAGTCGGCTTCGGGCAGGTCGTCGAGCTTGCGGTCCGCCATGGCCACGGAAACCTCGGGGAACTTGGCCGAGAACAGTCCTCCGAACCCGCAGCATTCCCGGTCCGCCGCCCACGAAACGACTTCCGCGCCCGCCCCTTCGAGCAGGACGCGGGCTTCGGACTCGAGTCCCAGTTCGCGCAGGCCGTGGCATCCGTGGTGCAGAGCGACGCGCCGTCCGCCGAGCCCCGTCCCCAAGCGCTCCACTCTCAAGCGGCGGACCAGGAACTCCGCCAGCTCGCAGGTCTTGGCGGCCAACGCGGCCGTGGACGCGGGCTGGGCCACGACGAGGCTCGGATAGACCCTTCGGACCATTGCGGCGCACGAGCCGCTGGGCGCCACCACCGCGTCCAAAGGCGCCGCTTCGGCGAACACGCGGGTCGTGTGCTCCGTCATGCGCGCCGCGTCCGCGGCCCGGCCGGCGGTATGGGCCGGCTGGCCGCAACAGGTCTGGTCCTCGGGGAAGACGACTTCGCATCCCAAGTGGCGCAAGAGGCGAACCGCGTCTGCGGCGGCATTCGCGAAGTAGTGGTCCGCGAGACAGGTGACGAGCAGCGCGACCTTCATGCGCTGGGCGCCCAAACGGCCCAGATCGCCATGGCCGCGCCCACGAGAACCAACAAGGCGCCCGCCGGCTTGGTCAACCGGCCGCCGCCGGGCAACGCGGTCTCCGCGAACATCAGAAGCGCCATCAGCCCCATCCACAAGACGTTAGCCATCCCGACGACGAACGCAAGAGCCATGAGGGCCCAGCAACAGCCTATGCAGTAGAGTCCGTGGGAGACGCCGAGCCGCGCCAGACCGAGCCTGCCCGGGCGCCACCGCGTCAGCAGATAGCCCGCCGGCGAGCGGCAGTGCGCCAAGCATGCCCGCTTCAATGCCGTGAACTGAAACGCGCCGGCGAGAACCACGACCCCCGCCGCCAGCGCCGGCGCCTCGCGGGCGAAGGGCACGCGCAACCCCGACTCGGCCAGGAGGTGCTGTCCACCGCCGGCAAGCGCCGCGAATCCCGCCCATGCCACGGCGTACCCCAAGGCAAAAGGCGCCACCGCCACAACGGGGCCCCGGCCGCTTCGCCGAGCTTCCGCGCGGCCGACCGCCCCGACCCACGGAACCACCACCGGCGTCATCATGGCGGCCGTCATCGCCGTCCACATTCCGAGGGCGGAGAAATAGCTCGACGAACCGGTCAAGGCTCCATCCACCGGAGCAACTCCGGCGCGGACCCTCCGGCACGGACCGACGGCGACCGGAGCGACATGCGCGAGCGTGTCCAGGCGCTCATCGACCGCCGGTCAAGGTCCCGCCCACCGGAACCGCGACCAGAGCCCGTGCGTGCCCTCGGTCCGAATCACGATGCCGCCGTCGTCGTCGCACCGCGTGGAGCCGCGCGCGATCACCTGCCGCGAGTCGTGGATTTGGTTGTAGATGTTCTCGAAGACGACCGGCCGGGCGCGGTCCCTTCCCTTTATGGCCTCGACCACGCCTTCCAGGACGCCCGCGACCGTCACGGACTTCCTGGTCGGGCCGTCCGCGATCCGCACGGGAGCCGTCCGCGTCGAGAGCCGCTGGCCCACGAAGCCGGAGAGGACGGACCACGGCCCGCCGCTCTCCCCCTTCAGGATGGCGTCGACGGCTTGGACCTGCGCCTTCGCCGCCCGGTCGGACACGACGATCCGCTGCTTCCAGCCCCCCTGGATCATCACTTGGGGAGACTCGAAGATCACGACGGCGTCGGCGCCCGAAAGGTCGGTTCCCTCGTGCAGGCCCTTCTCGAACCGGACGGCCCAGAAGCCGTGACACGCCTCGTGCGTGCAGCGTTGGCTGAAATGAACATGTCCGGGGCACACCGCCGTGCAGTTGCAATTCTCGAAGAGCAGGCCCTCGGCCCACCACTGGTTGTCCGAATCGCTCATGGGCTGGCCCCGGTTCTTCGCAAGAGCTTTACGTTGTCCGCGCGGCCACCGGCGACGCTCGCCCTGCGAGTGGGCCTCCGGCTGGGCGCCGGACCGGCGCAGCAACCACGCCCAGGGCCCGTCGCAGGCTACCTGCCCCGAGTGTTGTTGCTGTCGCCTCCGAATCCGCCGACATTAACCGTCATGACGCTCCAATGCGACCGTGACCGCGAAGCCGCCGCGCGCTCGGCCGACTCCTTCCGAACCGCGCGCCGACGGCCCTCTCCGCATGCCGGTTTCCTTCTCCGCGCGGCGGCCGCTCTCTTTCGCCGCGCGTTCTTCGCGTTGCTGGCCGGCTCGACGCTGGCCGGCTGCTCGAACCCCCACGACCTGGTCGTGCTCGGCGGCCGCGTCATGGATCCGGAGACGGGACTGGACGCGCCCCGCAACGTCGGCGTCCGCGACGGCCTCATCGCCGCCCTGACCGAGGATCCGCTCACGGGCCGCGACACGCTCGATGCGGAGGGCTTGATCGTCGCGCCCGGATTCATCGACCTCCACGCCCATGGACAGGACTCGGCAAGCGCGAAGCTTCAGGCGATGGACGGCGTCACCACGGCCCTGGAGATGGAAGTGGGCGTCTACCCGGTCGCCCCCTGGTACGAGTCGCGCGAGGGCCGGGCGCTCATCAACTACGGCGCGACAGTCAGTCATCCGGGGGCCCGCGCGAAGCTGATCACCGGGGTGGACGTGGGCCATCAACCCACGCAACCGCCGGGACAAGGCAATGCCTCGATGGGCTCCGACATCGTCTACGAGACCTTGGACGACGGGCGCATCGCCGAACTGGCCGCGCTCATGGAGGCGGGCTTGGACGAGGGCGGCCTGGGCTACGGCTTCGGCATCACCTACACGCCGGGCGCCTCGCGGACGGAAGTCCTTCGCTTGTTCGAGTCGGCGGCGCGGCGAAACGTGCCGGCCTACGTCCACTTGCGCGCCGCTGGGGAAGGCGGGGCGCTGGAGCCGTTCCAGGAGGTGATCGCCAACGCGGCGGGCACGGGCGCGGCGGCCCACGTGGTGCACCTGAACTCGAGCGCGGGCGAGCAGGCGGAGCAGGCGCTGGAGATGATCCGCGGCGCCAGGGGCCGGGGACTGGACGTGACCACGGAAGCCTATCCCTACACCGCGTCGGCCACCTTCATCGAGTCGGCGCTGTTCGATTCGTGGGAGGGACGGGCCGATTCCGCTTACGCTCGCTTGCAGCGGCCGGGCCGCGAGGAACGGCTGGACGCGCGCTCCTTCCGCGAGTACCGGGAGCAGGGCGGCTGGGTCGTGATCCACGGGCGCAGCGAGGAGACGAACGAATGGATCGTCGCCCAGCCCGACGTGATCGCCGCCAGCGACGGCATTCCCTTCCTCCACGCGGCGGTGCATCCGCGCGGCGCGGGCACCTTCACCCGCATTCTGGGACGCTACGTTCGCGAACGCGGCACCCTTTCGCTCATGGACGCGCTGGCCAAGATGACGTTGCTTCCCGCCGAGCGCGTGCGGGGCGCGGCGCCGGCGATGGCGCGCAAGGGCCGAGTCCAGGTGGGAGCCGACGCGGACTTGGCGATCTTCAATCCGAGGGTCGTGGGCGACCGGGCCACGTACGCAGTGCCCAACATTCCGTCGCGGGGGATGTGGTTCGTGGTAGTGGGAGGGGTGCCCGTGATCAGGCTTGGGCGGCACGTCGTGGGCCCGTATCCGGGGCAGGCCGTGCGGGGCGGCGAGGACGAGCGTTGACGGGAAGCGTTGGGGACATGCGGAGGGCCGCGGGGGGCGGACGAGCACGTGCGAGGAGGCGAGGAGGAGCTTTGTTGACGGAAAGCGGTCGGCGGTGCGACGACGCCACGTTCCTCGGGCGCCTGGCCGCGCAAGGTTGCGAGGGCCTGCCTTGACGGAAGGCCGGGTAGCGAGCGCTCCGTTGCGCGTCGCCCCCGGCACGTCGGTCGTGGACCTGCTGCACCAAGGGTCGCCGGGCGTGATCGGAACGGGCGTTCTGGAGACCGAGGCCGGAATCGCGCTGGTGGACCCGGGGCCCGAAGCGTGCTTGGACGCCTTGCGGGACGGCTTGGCGGCCCTGGGGCGCTCCTTGGACGACGTGCGGGCGGTGCTGCTCACGCACATCCATCTGGATCATGCCACGGCGGCGGGCGCTGTCGTCCGGGCCGTTCCCGACGCCCTCGTGCACGTTCACCCGGCGGGCGCCCGCCACATGATCGATCCGGCGCGCCTGCTGGCCTCGGCCGAGCGTCTGTACGGCGACGCCATGGCGACTCTCTGGGGCGAATTCGTGCCCGTGCCCGCGGCCGCGATCCGCGAAGCCGGCGAGGGAGACGAGATCGTGCTCGGCGAACGACGCCTCCAGGTCGCCTACGTGCCCGGCCACGCCAAGCACCACGTGGCGTACTACGAGGAAGCGGCCAAGACCGCTTGGCTGGGCGACGTGGGCGGCATTCGCATCGGCGGCGGCCCCGCGATGCCCGTCACGCCGCCCCCGGACATCGATCCCGCGCTCTGGACCGCCAGCATGCGCCGCGTCCTCGACTGGAGCCCGGAACGCATCGTGCCCACGCACTTCGGCGCCTACGAAGACGCCCGTTCGCACTTCGCCCAGCTGGAGAACGAACTCGAGTGCTGGACCGCTTCCGTCCGAGCCTCGCTCGCCGACCCCTCCACCGACCCGGACGCCGCGGCGTCGGCATTCGCCCGCACCGTCCGCGAACGCCTCGAAGCCGTCGCCGGCCCCGGCCTCGCCGCCCGGTACGCCGTCGCCTCGAGCTTCGAAGACTCCTGGCGGGGGCTTGCCCGATACTGCCGGAAGGCCTAGGTTTCGGCGTAGACCGCCCCCCCGAGCGGACGAAGAGAAATGGACAGAGCATTCGTCTACTGGGACAATTCCAACATCTTCATCGGCGCCAAGGATGTTGCGGCCGGGCGCGAGGGGGAGGCAACCCGGTTCCGCGTGAGGGTGCACTTCGGCCACTTGCTGCAACTGGCGCGGGCCGGGCGCGCGGTCGAGCACGCGGCGGCCGTCGGCTCGATCCCGCCGGAGCTGCGCCACGTGTGGAACCGCTTGGAGAACGAGGGCGTCACGGTGCATCTGCTGGAGCGCGGCGCCATGCACGGAGGAGAACAGGGAGTCGACCAGATGCTCCAGACGGCGATGCTTCGCGACGCCTTCGACCACAATGGAGACCCCGGAACCGCCGTGCTGCTCACGGGAGACGGCGCGGGGTTCGACTCGGGCGTCGGCTTCCATGCCGACCTGGAGAGAATGCACAATCGGGGATGGCGCATCGAAGTTCTGTCGTGGCGGCACAGCTGCAACCGCCGGATGCGCGAATGGGCGGAGCGCAACGGTACGTTCGTCGCCTTGGACGACCACTACGAAAGCATCACCTTCCTGGAACGGCCAGCTCCGGGCGAGCCGTTGGCGAACAGCCGTGTCGCGACACCGGTCGAACTGGACAGGCGGGAGGAGAGCTGACCACGGCGGCCCCAACTTCGAAGACGCTGGGCTGACCTCCGTGTAGAAGCCCTGTCCGCCCCAGTTCCGGGCTTCACATCCCCCAGACGGTGATCTTCGCTCCGTCTTGGGCTTCCTTGTTGAGCCGAAACAGTTTCTGGTCCCAGTGGCGTTTCTCGCGGCGGTCGAAGACGACCAGATGCCCTTGGTCCGTGCCGCAACGGTCCATGTAGGCCGCCGTCTGCTCGACGCCGTCGGCGATTGTGCTCTCCAGGCCTCGTCGCGGGTGCACCACCTTGCACTCTACCACCGCCTTCTGCGTGCGGCCGCCCTGTCCGGCGCCGTCGGCGCTCGCGGCCCCCTGCGGCCACAGAATCAGCAGGTCCGTGCGACCGCGCCCCAGCCCGTACTCGCGTTCGATGCGGCCGCCGCTGTTCACGATCCGTTGCAGGAACGCCTGCAACAACAATTGCGGACCCGCCTCCTTGTACTGGAAGCGCTCGGCCCAGTGCTCCGAATGCTCCCGGAAGAACTCCTGGAACGCGCCCAGCAACCTTTCCATCTCCAAGCGGCCCGACGCACTGACGTACCACGCCGGGTCCTGCGCCAAATTCGCTTCCGGCCCCCACGCCAGCTCCCGCGGAACCACTTCGGCGTAGATCGGATTCGCAATGCGCACCGGCAGATCCCTCGCCACCAGCCCCAGGTCCTGGACGTATTCCAGGTCTCGCGGCGCAAACACGGTCTCGCCGCCACCCGCCAGCAACGGCTCCACCACCCGCCGCACGCGTTCCTCCTGCAACTTGTCCGCCAGCTGGTCCAGATGCGTATCGCGGCGCAGGATCAACGCCTCGCGAGCCTCCAGCACGTCGGCCTCCTCGATCCGCCGCGACCCGTTCGCGCCGCCGGTCCCCTCGAAGCACATCTCGTAGGCCAGCGCGTTGACGAGCCACGGTTGGCCCTGGGTCTGCGCCCACACGGCTTCCAGCACCGCACCGGCGAACGCTTGGCCGGTCTCCTCGGTATGCTGTCCGAGCAACGCGGTCACTTCGTCGCGGCGGAAGTCGCCCAGCCGCAACGACTTGGCCTTGACGTTGAACGCGCTGCCGCCCGCCACCATCGTGCCGGCCGAACTCGATTGGATGCGGTAGTCGCGCACGTCGCGCACGCCGCACAGCACCACGCTCTGCGGAAAGCCGGACGGACGCATGTCGTAGCCCGCCCGGAGTTGCCGCAACACCGACAGCAACGAGTCTCCCACCAGCGCGTCGATCTCGTCGACCAAGAGCACCAGCGGCTTCGGATCGGCCTCGGCCCAGCGCGACAGCGCCTCGCCCAGCGCTCCCTCTCCGAACTCGTCCCAAATGCGCGACCAAGCTTCCGTCAGAAACTCGTCGCCGACCGCGCGCCGGGCGCGGAGCGCGAGCTGGCCCAGAATGACGCGGACGGCCCGCCGCACGTCTTCGCGGGCCGTCTGGGCGCCCTCCACGTTGGCGTAGACGCACCGATGGCGCCCTTCGGCGTTGAGCAGATCCTGGAGCGCCAACAAGGCCGACGTCTTGCCCGTCTGGCGGGGCGCGTGCAGGACGAAGTAGCGGTTCTCGCCGATCATCCGCCGGACTTCGCCAAGGTCGAGCCGCTCCAGCGGCGGAATGCAATAGTGGTCCGCCGCCACCACCGGGCCGGTCGTGTTGAAGAAGCGCATGAGGCTACGATGGCACAAGCGGACCGGCGTTGCAAGAAATGCGAGCCAAGCTGGCCCAATCGCCACCACTCGCACCGATGGATTCGTTGGGTCACGGCACCGGCGCGGCCCCGTTCCATTACGTCATTCCGGCCCGCGTCGCTCCTTGTTGGAGATCGTCGGCTCCTTCACCAGCCTCCCGCGCCATTCAGCGATTCTGGCCGGCCCGACGCCGGCCGCCTTGCCCACAGCCGCGTCCAGACGCTCCCGAACAGGACATTGATCCATTTGCGGCCACGGCAGCAGGTCGTGATCCTTGATTTCGTCGAAGACCCTGGCAAGAGGCTCCATGTTTGCGTCACGCGGATCGGGACACGGCAAGGCTCGCAACTGGTCCAAGGAATAGGATGAGTACGTCAGCTTCTTGGAACGGCGATTCAGAAGGAGAATCGTTCCCAACGTGGAGTTCAAGAAGGCACACCAGATCGTCTGTGCTTTCGGTGGCGTTCCTTGGCGTTCCGTGACTGGTACCCATGCATTCCCTAGGGCGGGCTTGTCGAGCATCAACGACGCAGTGCGAACGGCCTGAGGATTGATCTTCAACGCAATCAAAAGCCGGCCGGCCATCGGCCACAATGTGTCGCGCGCGTAGTCCTCGCGGGCCGCCTTCGGTTCGGTCACGTGGTCCGCCGATGCTCTTCGCATCCTTCGTTGTTCGCCCGTCTGGTGACGCCACATCACGGGATACATCGGCCGGGGGTCGTGCTTCAACGGATTGACAAGCGCGCCGCGAATCGCCTGGCCGGCCGGTTCGACACGGGCCATCTCCCCCAGCGGGCGCAAGCTTCCCAACGATTCGACCTCGTCCGCTACGCGGGCCAGCTCTCCGTCGAACCACTGCGCCGGCGACCAATCGCCCGCGGCCATGCGCGCCTCGGGCCATTCGAACATCGCATGCCACTTGTGAGGACGCCGCTCGTGCACGGCCGCCAGCCAATCGCCGATCTCCTGGACCTCGGACGGGCGCTCGACCTTGTGGCCCAGCGACACGAAGAGCGTCGGGGCATTGCTGTTCCGCTTCGTCTTGCGCCTGCACACCAGGAGCGACTCGTGAATGCTGGTGTTCTCGGAGAAGTTGGGACGCTTGGGATCGTGACTCGTCACAATCATCTCGACGTGAAACCGGCTCGCAAGGAACTGGCGTTCGGCAAGGCCGGACGTGCTTGTGCAGGCGGTCGTCGGGAGGACCTTTCCCAGCACGCCGGCATTCTTCTTGAGCAATGCATCCGCCAGCGGCGTGAAGAAGGTGCTCACGCTGTTGAAGTCGATGAGTTCGCCGACCTCCCGGTCGGCTTCGGCCACGGCGTCGCGAATCTCCTGCTCTTCCCGCTGCATTCGCTTCAGGTCGGCCTTGTCGTACTTTCGTCCGCGCTTGTCGTTGGCCGTGAACGGCGGGTTCATCAACACGACGTCCTGGTCCCGGACGTCCAACGCGCGGCCGTGTCTGTCGGGGCGGCTCTGGTCCACCATCTTGGCGGTCTTGGCGAATCCGAACAAGTCGGGCCGTCGGCCCCCCACCGCGTCGCGGAGCAGTTCCAGGCTTCCCAGGCGCACCGAGCCGTCGGGTTGCGGACCGTGCTGCAGCGTGTGCACCGACATGGCCCTGTAGCTGACGCTCGGCGCTCCCAGCGTGAGGTTGGACGCGGCGAGCTGGGTGGCGTGGTAGTTGATGTCCACGCCGTGGATGGACCGTTCTACGAGGTCCTTGTGCGCTTGAGCAAGGGCGCCTTCGTCAAACGCGCCGTGCTCGATTCCGCGGTCCTTGATCGTCTTGAGCGCGGCCATGAGCAACGTGCCCGTGCCGCACGCGGGATCGAGGATTCGCAGGCCGGTCGCGGCCTTGTAGTCGCTCCAGTCGACGAGATCGGGCGAGAGCGCCAAGCCCGCCAGCATGAGCGCGGAAACGTTGTTCGTGTAGAAGGCGCCGTCGCTCTCCGCGTTGCCGAGGATTCGGTGATACAACGGCCCGGCATGATCGTAGCCCAGTTCGTTGAGCGATTCGGCCAAGCTCTCCGCGCGTTCCGCGAGCAGTTGGACGGCCCTGCGCACTTCGTCGTTCTTGGCATCCCCATCGGGATTTTCGGGGGGGGGGGGGGGCGACGGAAAAGCCTGCCAGGAGCGCCAGGGCGGGCCGGAAGACGGGCTCGTAGTCCGTCGCCAAGATCGCCTTCCAGGAAGCGGTCAAGAGACCCACGGGATCTCTTGCGCGGGCAACGGCGTCCAGGCCCGCGAGGTCCGCCATTGCGTCCGAACCGGACTTCAGCCGCTTGTGCAGCAGGCAGGCGTTGCAGAGCAGGAGGGCCGCGACCGTGGCGATCTCCTTGTCGGGCGCGCGGGGAAGTTCCAGGACGGCGCGCGCGGACTGGAGGGCGGAATCGTCCGCTCGGAAGAAGGCAGCCGCGCACTTCACGGCGTCTTCGATGGTCTCGGCGGTGAGCTGGCCGGGCTTTCCCAGGCCGGAAGCGGCGGCAATGTGCGTGTAGATGCTGGCGGCATCGACGGGATCGAGGTCGAGGGGAAGCTGTTGTTCCGTCTCGGTGGACTGCTCGCCCCATCCGTCTCCGGCTCCCGCGGACCAATCCGGCTTCGGCGCCGTCTGGTGCGCCGACACGAACGTGCCGTAGGCTTCCGCCAGCCTTTCGTCGTGCGACTGCAAGGCGCGCAGCACTTGGCCGATCGCGCGGTAGTCGTCGTTGCGCGACGCCAGCTTGTCGGCGACGTCTTCGCCTTCGTCGAGAGCCACGGGCACGATGATGTAGCCGAACCGCTTGCCTTCGGCCCTTCGCATCACGCGTCCCACGGACTGCACGATGTCGATCTGGCTCGCGCGCGGATCGAGGAACGAGACGGCGTCCAGCGCCGGCACGTCCACTCCCTCCGAGAAGAGACGGACGTTGCAGATCATTCGCGACTCGCCGGATCGCGTCGCGTCGTTGAGCCAGCGAAGCTTTTCGGCGCGCTCGATGGCGCTGGCGCTCGCATCGAGGTGCACGGCCTCGACCGTCAGCGCGTGCACGCCCTTGGCCAGCTTGTGAGTGATCTGGCTCTTCAGCGTTCGGTTGCCCGAAAGCGTCTCGGCGAACCACTTGGAGCGGTTGATTCGCGAGGCGAAGGCCAACGTGCGCGGCAACCGATCCGGCACTTCGACGGATCCGCCCCGCACGTATCCGTTCATCGCGAGCGCGGTTCCGTACAGCCGAAGCAGGTCGTTCTCGTCGACTTTCGCCTTCGGGTCGGCCTCTTGCAACGACTCGCGAATCTTGGGCGTCAGGTGCCTCTCGTGAACCCCCAGCACGATCACCCGGTAGTCCGACAAGTCGCCCGCCTCCACCGCGTCCTTGAACTTGAGCCTGTGGAGCAAGGGCCCGTACCGGTCCACGTCGGACATGTCCACCACGTCGAAGCCCTTCGCCTTCGCCTTGGCCTTGGAGCTCGCCTTGTAGATGCGCTCCGTGGCCGTCATGTAGATGCGCCGAGCCGCGTTCAGCCGGTGGTGGAAGTGCTGGAAGTTGACCTTGCGGTCGGCCACGTCGATGCCCGTGGTCCGGTGGGCCTCGTCGGCAACGGCCAAGTCGAAGTCCGGGCCGTCTTCCTCCCGCTGCGCCCTCACCACGACGTCGAGAGACTGATAGGTGCAGAAGACGGCCTTCAGTCCGTCCCCCTCCGCCAGGTGCGCGGTCACGGCGGCCGGGTCGGTCAGGACGGCGCACACCATGTCGTCGGGTCCCACTTCGTGTCGCTCGCCCCTGCCGCCGGCCGTGCTGTCCGAGCAGACCACCAGCGCCGACATCGGGCGGACCGAATGCGTCAGCCATTCCCGTCTGGCCTGCGAGACCAGCGAAATCGTGGGCGCCGCAAAGAGAATGCGGCCGTCGTCGGGCACAAGGCGTTCGGCAATGCGAAGGGACGTGAACGTCTTGCCCGTCCCGCACGCCATGACGAGCTTGCCGCGGTCGTGCCCTTGCCGCGCCAAGCCGTCCACCACGGCCTCGATGGCCGCCTGCTGCAACGGCTTGGGATCCCTCTGCTCGGCGGGCTTGCCCAGCTCGAGGATCGTTTGGTCCAGATAGTTCAGGAAGTCGATTCGGCGGACTTCCGGCCGCTTGTTGCGGATGGCGCCCTCGGCGTTCGCGTTCCAGGCGCAGGTGGACACGATCCAGCGCAGGTCGAAGACGTCGCCGTCCGAAGCGCTGACGAAGCTGTCCACGTCCGGCTTGGAGACGCGGTGCTCGCGGTCGTAGCACTTGCACTGCACCGCCACGAGGCTGCCGTCCGCCAAGCGCGCAACAAGATCGATGCCGGTGTCGCGCCCGTCTTGTCCCGTCCGCTGGAGTCGTTCCGGCCACTCTCGCCACGTCCAGATTTCAGTCACCTGAAAGTCGGGCAGCTCGCGCGCGACGGCCATGAACAGATGTTCGAACCAGCGGCCCTTCTCGGTCGTCGTGCCGGCGTCGGCGAAGATGCGCTCGAATGGGACGCGGATGGGCTGGTCGCGGCGAAGATCCAACGCGGCCTGCGACTCCGGCCGACGCTGTCGGTCGCTCATCGGCACGTCCGTCTCACGACGGCATGGCGAGCGGCGGCCGGCGGGCATGCCAGTCGCTGGCGCCTTGAAGCGCATGGGCGACGCCGAGCAGCTTGTCGTCCGCGAACAGCTGGCCGATCAGCGTCGTGGTCAGCGGCATTTCGGTGGGACTGTCGTCGTCCGGGTTGCGCGCGCCGAACCCGTAGGGCACGACGACGGCTGGGTGGCCGGTCTGGTTCGTCAGGCCGACCAGGCCGGAGTCGCTGGCGAACATGTCGAAGTCGCGCATGGCCTCGTCCATCCGGCGCATGAGCAGGAGGCGGCGGCGCTGCGACTGCACGAAGTCGAGGGCGGAGATGTCGCGCCCGGAACGGAAGCGTCCCCGGCGGCGGCGTTCGGCCGGGTCCATGCCTTCCGGCAACGGCTCCGGCTCGCCTGCCGGGGCGACGTGGAAGTCGAAGGCCGCCGAGGACTCCACGGCGAGCGCGTTCGAGCGGCCTTCCGGCAGAACCGGCATTGGACGAGGATCGGCGCCGAGCGCGCGCAACTGGTCCAGGAAGTCCTCGGGCGCGTCCTCCGCGTAGCCGATCCGCAGCGACGACAGGTCCACGGACGCGTCGAAGCGGAAGGGCGCGGTGAGCGAGCCGGGGTCCTTCTCGTCGGCGCCGTGAATCGCATTGAAGACGAGCGCGCAGTCGAGCGCGCTGCGGCACATCGGCCCCACCTTGTCCATGCTCCAGGCGAGGACCATGCCGCCGTGCCTGCTGACCCGGCCGAAGGTGGGGCGCAGGGCGGTCAGACCGCACCGCCTCGAGGGCGACACAATGGACCCTTGGGTCTCGGTCCCTATGGCGAACCCCACGCACGCGGCCGCGGTCGCGGAGCCCGGTCCGGCCGACGAGCCGCTCGATCCTTCCTCCAGGTTCCACGGGTTGAGCGTGCGGCCCCGGTACCAGCGGTCGCCGCGCGCGAACTCGCCCGTGGCCAGCTTGGCGATCAGAACGGCGCCGGCCCGCCGCAGGCGCGCGGCGATCTCCGAATCCTCGCGGGTGAAGCGCGAGCTGAAGCCGGCCGCGCCCCACGTCGTGCGGGTGCCGGCCACGGCGAACAAGTCCTTGATGCCGTAGGGGACGCCGTGGAGCGGTCCGCGCCAGTCGCCCGCGCGGATGTCGGCCTCGGCTTGCTGGGCCTCCTCGCGGGCGCGGCCTTCCAGGATCGTGACTGCGCAGAGCAACGCCGGATCGTACCGCTTGAGCCGCTCCAAGTAGATCTCGGCGACGTCCACGGGCGAGACGCGGCGGGCGCGGAGGAGCGCTCCCAGGCGGTGCGCGGGCAGGAAGGCCAAGTCCTCTTCCGTGGCCGGCGCGTCGCCGCGCCAGGAATCCACCGCGATCGCTTCGCGCTCGAACGCGCGGCCTCCGTGTTCGCGCCAAAGGCGTTCCATGAGGGCGCCCGTGCCGCCCGGATGGGCCTGGAAATGGAAGGCCGGGGGCTCCGCGTTGCCCAAGGGAAGCGGAGGCGGCGAATCCTGGGCCGCGGCCGCCGCCGCAACCGACTCGGCGCCTTCGAGCGCGTCCAGGGAACGCGGGCCCAGGGCGCTCGCCGTGCCCGCAACTACTGCGGCCTTGAGGAAGCGGCGACGCTCCAGCGCGCGATCCTCCTGCACCGTCGGCGCCGTCACCCTCCGGAGACGGCCTGCATGAAGAGGATCGTGTCGCCGTCCGCGAGCGTCCCGTCCCAGCCGTCCAGCCAACGCGTGTTCGTGCCGTTGTGGAAGCACAGCACGTGTTCGCGCAGGCCGCCGGTCTCGTCGAACAGATGAGGCTTCAGGCGCGGCTCTCGCTGGACGAGGTCGGCGAACGCCTCGCCCAGGGTGCGGCCCGACACCGCGAATTCGCGAACGCCGTCCGTCGCCGGCTCCAGCAACGAGGGAAGCGAAACCGTGGCGGTCGGCATCAGCCCGCGCGGGCGAACACGCTCGCTCGCGCCGTCACTCGGCCCACGCCGAGACGTGCAGGACGCGCGGCAACGCCACCGGCAGGGTGGTCCAGCTCTCCCCCAGGTCGGCGCTCGCGTGCACCGTGCCGGCGGACGTCCCGAAGTAGACGCCGCCCGGCTCCAGGTCGTCCACGGCCATTGCGCCGCGCAGGACGGTGCCGAAGAAGTTGCGCGCCGGCAGGCCGTTCGAGGCGGACTGCCAGCTGTCGCCCCCGTCGACGCTGCGGAAGACCTGCAGCGCTCCTCCGGGCGGCAGGCGGCGCTGGTCGCTCTCCTGCGGGACGACGAAGAGCGCCTTCGTGGGACGATCGATCACGATGGGAAAGCCGAACGCCGACGGAAGGCCGGTCTCGTTGCGCTCCCAGCGGTCGCCGCCGTCCGCGCTGCGGAACATGCCCAAGTGGTCCTGGCGGAACAGCCGGTCGGGATCGTCGGGGTCCTGGGCCAGCCCGTGCACGCAGGTCCCGATGTCCTTGTGCTCCTTGTCCTCGATGGCGACGGGAACGCCGTGGTTCTTCGGCGTCCACGTCCGGCCGCCGTCGTCCGTGCGGAACACGCCGACGGCCGATATGCCGCACCACATGCGGCCCGGCTCGTCGCCGAACAGGAGCGCGTGGCAACACAGGCCGCCCGCGCCGGGCAGCCATCCGTTCCGCGTTCGGTGCTCGTTCAGCCCTTCCACCGCCCGCCAGCGCGAGCCGCCGTCGTCGCTCGCGAAGAGTCCCGCGTCCTGGACGCCCGCGTACAGCACGCCGGCGTTCTCGCCCAGCCGCCAAATCTCGCGCAGCCGCCGGTCGCCCCCTTCCGCGTAGGCCGGTCCCGCCGGCGCCTGCCGCCATTCCTCCAAGTCGCTCGTGACCTGCAACGCGGGACCGTAGACGTCGCTCGCCACCGCGGCCATGACGCGCCCGTCCTTCAGGCGAAGCGCCGTCGTCACCTTCCATCCCTTGAAGATCGGCCCGCGCACGTCCCAAGTCCTGCGGTCGCGGCTCGTCGCCCAGAATCCGCCCTTCGCCGTCCCGATCAAGAGGCGCATGCCCATTTCCCCGTCCCTCCCGTGCTTGCCGCCTCAGCCGAACCCGAAGCGAAGGCGCACGTTGACCACCGGCCAGTACTTCAGATACTTGCCGGCCCGGTCTTCGACTCGCCTCTCCTCGCGTTCCAAAGCCGCCCGAAACGCGTCCGTGTCGACCACTTCGGGGCGTCCCTGCGCCGACAGGTTCAGCGCGGCGTCGCCCGCGAACGCCACGCCCAAGTCGATCGAGACGCCGAACCCGGCCGGCGCGCTGGTCCCGAAGCCGATCAGAGCGAACGGCACCGTGGCGCGGGAGGAGTAGCCGCCTTCGAGCGCCGTGATCACGTCCGGCAGGTACGGCTCGCCGCCGATGCGCACAGTGTCCGACTTGAACACGACGGTGGCCTTGAAGTCGCCCGGCTTGTGCAGCACGCCCGCGCCGATGCGGAAGAAGCCGCCGAGCGCCAAGTCCGCGCCGACCGTGAACCAGTTGCCGGGCAACTCGATCTTGGCGCGCTCCACCCCGTCGATGTCGAAGTAGCGGGTCGCGTTGACGGTGACCGGCAACAGCCCGTATGAGCCGCGAAACACGACCGACCCGACTCGAAACGAAGCCTCCGGGCCCACGCCCGTGGTTCCCGCGCGCGCCGCGATGCCGAACCCTTGAGCCGAGACCGGCGCGGCGAAGGCGGCCAAGCACAAGGCCCCGGCGAACGCCGGACGAAGGCGCACGCGAGCGCGGCTGAAGAAAAGGGCTTCCGGTCTCACGAGTCGAGAGTATCCCGGGAAGGTCGGCGAACGGCGCCCAGTCCGCGCGCCGAGCGGCGGGCGCCGAAAGGCCCCCGGATCCGACAATGTAACCCCGGCGGTCCGAAGAGGCCGCAGCGGAATCGGACGGAGCGCTCGCGTGCGACTTCAACGCCGTCTCCTGGCAGGCCGACCGTCATTCGCCGCAGACTGCCTGGTGGCGTTGCTCCAACCACTCGAACACGGCTTCCGCCGCCCACCGATGGCCGCGCACGTTCCAGTGGTGGTCGTGCTCCCAATGGACGTCCTCGATCGCGCCGCCTCGGCGGAGAATCCAGTCCGTCTGGTCGATCACCGCGATTCCCCTGGTCTCCGCCAGGGCGGCCACGGCCTCGAACACCACGTCGCCGCGAGTGCCCGTGCGATGAGTCGCCAGAACTGCCAAGGCCACGCCGTCTGGTTCGACCCTGCCTTGCCACAGATCCAGCGCAAAGGCCGTGAACTCCGGGCCGGCTGGCAGGCTGTCTTTGACGGAATGTCGCGCCCTTTCCCGCCGCCAGTCGGCTGCGCTGGCCCAGTACGAGCGAAGCAACGCCGCTTCCCAAGCCGACGGATCGGGCCGCGCGCGCCGAAACTTCGCGTAATCCGGGTCGGGAGGTCGAAGCACGATGCGCCCGTCGGCTTCCTTGGCCGCTACCTGCGTCGGCGGGTGCTGAGAAGAATTGGAATTGTCGGTGAAGTCGTTGTGGACGAAGACGAGCACGACGAGCTTGGGGCGCAGGCGCCGGATCCACTTGTCGTAGTACGGCAGCTGGGCGATTTGCCCCAACCCGATCCTGCCCCACGCCGACGTCGTGACGTCGAGTTGCGGCAAGCGTTCGGCAACCAGGCGCTCCAGCTGGACGTGAGACTTGTCGGCGATCCGCACTTCGCCCGCCTCGACGAAGGAATCGCCGACGAAGGCGACGTGGCAGGTGGCCCAAGCTTGCTCGGGAGCGGGCGGCTCGCGGTCGAGGAAGCCCAGGCTGTTGGTCCGGGAAACTGTCGAGAAGTCCACCAAGTTGGTTACCCGCACTTCCGTGTTGCGCTTCAGCTTGATCCCGACGCCGGGGACGAACTCCGTTGGCCTTCGCGCCGATCGCATTGGATCGAGCAGGAACGGCGCCGCCGACCGCCAGCGGTACCACGCCTCGGCGCCGCCGACAACTAGGAGCAGGCCCGCGACGAGCAGCGTCGCATTCCATGAACCGACGCGGATCGCCCAGCGAAGCGACCGGGGGGGGGGGGGGGGGGGGGGGGGGGGGCGAGCATGGCGATGTCGCTTTCTGGGTCCCCCTGCCCGCCGTCGCTGCTGGCGAGGGCTTCCGTCTCATGCGTCAGATGGCCTCTTGGAGAAGGTCGGCGCCGACCGTCCGCGACGATGCCGTCTACGCGGGGGCGGCCCCTGATCCGCACGGCAAGCAAAGCCCGCCGAAACCGGCGCAAGGCCGAGCAGACGACGGGCGCCGGAGGACCGCCGGCTTCGACAATGTAAGGCGGCGGCGAACATCACGCGGCGCCTCATGAAGGATCGGAGGGAAGCGCGGCCGCGTTCCGTTCGCTAGCTTGAAGAGCATGAGACGACCAGGCGCCATCCTCGCGTTCGTCGTGTTGCTCGGAGGAGTCCCGAGCCGCGCGGCCGGGAGCTTCGGCGACCCGGCGGCGGCAACGCAACCTGCACCCGGCCCGGCAACGCAGGCCGACGCGACGACCCGGACAGCCGGACCCTCCGAGTCCGCCGGGCAGACGCGCCCAGCCGGCCACGAAGCGCCCCAGCGCCCCGACACGGCCTGCTTCGACCGCGCCGTTCGGCCCCATACGTCGATTGTGGACGCCCACATCCACTTCCGTCCGTTCAACGGACCCGCCATTCCGTTCGACGAAGTGGCCGGCTACCTGAGGGACGCCGGCGTGCGCTTCGCGACCGTGATGGGCATCGGACAGGTCCTGCCCGCGTCCTCGTCCTGCGCCTACTACCTGGACTGCCCCGGGACCCCCGTCGCGCCTTCGCTGCGCAACGACTTCGCCAACGCGACCGCGTTCGCGGCCAATCCGCCGCCGGACCTTCTCCTGACGCTGGCGATGACGTTCCCGGACTTGACGCAACCGAGTTCCGTTCTTCCTGGAATCGCTTTGTTGGACAAGGAATTTCCGGGGATGTTCAGGTGGATGGGCGAAGTCAACTTGGTCAAGCAGGCGATATACGGAAACCATCGCACGGCCGCGGCGGACACGGTGATCGAGCATTGGGCGCCCTTCATGGACGTGCTGCGCGAGCGAGGCATTCCCTTGTCGGTGCATGCCGATCTGGGTAACGACGACGCGCCGCTCGCCCACCTGCCGCTCATCGAACGCATGTTGGAGACGTACGCTTCTAACAAGATCGTTTGGGTCCACATGGGTCTGTCGCTGCAGCTGACCGATCTGGACGCGGCGCACCACGTCGAGCTGCTCGAGCGGCTGCTCGCTGGTCATCCCAACCTCTTCCTGGACATCTCGTGGCGCGTCGTCCACGACCACTACTTCGCCCATCCCGAGGAACGCGCGGTCTATGTCGACTTCTTCAACGCCCACTCCGAGCGAATCCTGACCGGGACCGACTTTCTCGCCTCGCGCAACAAGGATTTCGAGACGTACAAGGAAGAGCTGGCGGTGACGAGCAGCATCAATCAGCACCTGTCCGACGAGGCGTTCCGCAACATCGCCCTGGGCCAGAGCTACGCCCGCATCCTGAACCTGGACTACGAAGCTCCGCCGATCTGCGCGCGCTGAGTCGGCGCGCCCGCGCCCCCGCACGGAGGATGCCGCCCGCGCCTCAGCCTTCTTCGAGCGCCAGCACGTAGCGCGCGCGTTCCGGCCCGGGCTGGAAGCCGCGCACCCGGTAGCCCTCCCGAAGCAGAGAAGCGAACGCCTCCCGGCTCGACCGCCGCCATGCCAGCGCAGCCTCCTTCGAATCGGCTCGAAGCGCGTCTATGTCGCTCGGCACGACGACCTCCGCCAAGCGCCCGGGCTCTCTTGCGTCCTGTTCCGGCCCGCCCGGCCCGAGCCCGGCGGCCGCGCCGCCGCCAGTCCCTCGACCGCGGCGGCGACGGCCCGCGTCGTCCAAGCGCCACTTCACCACGAACCGGTCCGTGCCCAGTTCGTGGAGCTCGCTCCCGGACGCGCCGTAGAAGTCGCGCACGTATTCCTGCACCTCGGCGCCCAGCCGGTTGATGTTGAGGTGCGCGTTGCGGGCCACCAGCGGGTCGAAGGTCCAATAGACGGTCGCGACTCCCATCGCGCGGAGCTCTTCGCGCTGCCTCCACTTGAGCGCGGCGCCGATGCCCCGGTCGCGGGCCCCCTCGCGGACGGCCAGCATGTGCGACCAGTGCGCCGTCTCGCCGCCGCGCAGTCCCGTGATGCCGTAGACGAACCCGAGCAGGCCGCCCCGGACGTCGAACGCGCCCGTCACCACGCCCCCCATCTTGGCCGCCACCTGGAGCATGCTCGCCGGGACGATGTCGGAGTAGGCCCGGCCCCACGTCTCGCCCTGAAGCGCCACGCACGCGGCCAACTCCTCTTGGCTCCGGATAGGCCGGATCTCGCAGCCTGCGTCGGCGGCGACTTGGCGTCCCGCGCTTGCGCACTCGTTTCGCATACAGCAATGTATGCAAATTGCCACGCTTCCCCCGCCGCGCCCACCAACGCAGGCCAACCGTCCCCCAAGGCGAGAAGCCTCCATGAAAGCCTCCAGCGCCGCGACCGCCGACCGAGTAGTCCAGGCGTACGAGCACTTGCGCAAGCTGATCGTCCACGGACGGCTGGCGCCCGGATCGCGGCTCATCGAGACGGAGATCGCCGAGCGCCTCGGCCTCAGCCGCACGCCCGTGCGGGCCGCATTGCAGCGACTGATGCAGGAAGGGTACATCGTGGACTCGGACACCGCGCGGCAGAGCCGCCCCTCCGTGGCCCCGCTGACCCAGGAGGACGCGCGCGAACTGTTCTACATCGTCGGCGAAATCGAGGGGCTCGCGGCGTGGCGGGCCTCGCGCCAAGATTGCCGGGCGGGCCTGGTGGACGCCCTCGGCCGCATCAACGAGGAGTTCTCGCGGGAGGCTGGGCGGCGGCGGCCTTCGCGCGACCGCATCTTTCGGCTCGACACGGACTTCCACCGCCGCTACGTCGAGGGAGGCGCCGGCCCGCGCTTGCTGGCGCTGCACGACGCGATCAAGCCGCAAGCGGAACGCTACACGCGGCTCTACGTCGAGGCGTTGCTCGACCAGCTGGACGTGTCGGTCGACGAGCACCGCGACATCGTGGGCGCCATAGCCGGCGGCGACGGCGACTTGGCGCAACGCCGGGTCAGGCGCAACTGGCGCAACGCCGCGCACCGGCTCAGCGGCGTCATCGAACGGGCGGGCGAACTCGGCAGCTGGTGAGCGCCCACCAGCGGCAGCCTGCGGCAACTCGCCCCGTGCACTATAGTTCATGGCGTCGGGGCCGCGGCGCCCGGCTTCCGAGGGTCGGCTCCGTTCGTCCCCGGAGACGCGCCGCGCTTCGTCGGCCGCGGCGGCCAGTCCAGTCTCGTCCGCGCCGGTCCGGCCCCGCTTCGCCCGGCAGTCCCGCTTAGCCCGCCCTCGGCCATGCCACCACCTCGCCAGACAACAGTCGAAGAATCCAGGCACGGGTCCGTCACCGTGTTCGCCGTCGTCGGCCGCCTCGACGCGCCGGGCTCCCGCGTCTTCCGGGAAGCCATGGCCAGCGCAACCGGATCCGTGTTGGTGGACCTAGCGGACGTGGACTACATCAGCTCGGCCGGGTTGCGCGCCCTGATGGAGTTCCACCGCGACTTGGCCGGAGGCGACGCGGGCCTCGCCGTCTGCAGCCTTCACCCGCACGTCCGCGAAGTCCTCGAGGTCAGCGGCTTCCTGAGCTTCCTGGCGGTCCACGACGACCGCGAGGGCGCCCTGAAGAGCATGGGCTGACCGCCGGGACCGCGACCGCCGGGACCGCGACCGCCGGGACCGCGACCGCCGGCCCGCTCCGCTCGCAGCCGCTCCATCCAGTTCCCCGCAACGCCCAGGCCGTCCCCGCCCGCATCCTGCCGCAACAAGCCGCCAAACGAAGCGCCGGCAAGACGCCGCCCCACGCGCCGCAAACCCCGCCAGCGATGAGATTCGCCGAAGAGATCATGCTCCTCCTTCTCGACGACGAAGGGGGAAGGTTCCGCCGGGTGCCCGAATGGTCCCTGCGCTACGCGCTGGGCGGCGGCGTGCTGATGGACTTGGCGCTGGAGGACAGGATCGACACCGATCTCGAGCAGCTGATCCTGGTCGACCCGACGCCGGTGGGCGACAAGCTGCTCGACCCGCTGCTCGCCGAGATCGCCGCCCAGACGGCCGCCCAGACGGAGGCGCGCGACGCCCGGCACTGGGTAGAGCGGGCCGCCGGACGAGCCGAGGAGATTCGCGAGGCGGCTATCGAGCGGCTGGTGGAGCGCGGGATCCTGGAGCGCACCGAAGACCGCTTCCTCTGGGTCTTCCGCACGCGGCGCTATCCGCTCGTGGACGGGCAGGCCGAACGCGAGGTGAAGCTGCGGATCATGGAGGTCCTCTTCAGCGACGAGGTGCCCGGTCCGCGCGACGTCGTGATCATCTGCATGGCCGACGCGTGCGGCATCCTGGGCGAACTGCTGTCGGCGCGCGAGCTTGCCCACGTGGCGCCGCGCGTGGAGCAGGTGAGGAAGATGGACTTGATCGGACGGGCCGTCTCGAAGGCGATCTGGGACATTGAGACGTCGCTTGCCCGCGCGGTGCAGCCGCACGTCGTGTAGGCCGGGACGGGCCCCCGGAGCCGTCTTCTTCCCCGCCTTGGCCGCCGCCCTGGCTCTGTCCGGGGCGTGCGCGCCGGAGCACGCCGGCTCGTCCCGCCCCGTCCGCCTTTCCGTCTTCGCGGCATCCTCGCTCACGGAAGCGTTTCGCCACCTCGAGGGCCTGTTCGAGGCGGCCCATCCCGGCGCGGACGCGACCCTCTCCTTCGCGGGAAGCCAGACCCTGCGCCTCCAAATCGAGCACGGCGCCCGGGCCGACGTCTTCGCCTCGGCCGACCCGCGCCAAGCGGCCCTGCTGGCGGCGGCCGGCTTGGTGGACGAGGAGCGGACCTTCGCCTACAACGAGCTCGCGGTGATCGTGCCCATCGCCAATCCCGCCGGAATCGAGTCGTTCCGCGACCTTCCCCGCGCCGAGCGTCTCGTGTTGGGGTCGGAGGGCGTCCCGGCAGGCGCCTACGCCAGGGAAATCCTGGCCCGGGCAGCAAGGTCGGTTGACCCGGCCTTCGCCGACGACGTCCTGGAGCGCCTCGTGTCCGAAGAGAGCAGCGTGCGCCTCGTGCGGGCCAAGGTCGAGATGGACGAGGCCGACGCCGCCATCGTGTACCGGTCCGACGCCGTGTCCGGCCGCGTGCTCCACGTGCCCGTGCCGCCCGAGGTGGGCGTGAAGGCCGAGTACGTGGCCGCCGTCGTGGCTGGAACGGCCAACCGCGACGCCGCCCGGGCGTGGCTGGAGTTCCTCGCCTCGGCCGCGGCCCGGAGCTCCCTGGCCCGCCACGGCTTCCTGCTGCCGGCGCCGCGGCATCCGCCGGCCGAGGACGGCGAAGACGCTTGGCCGCCGTGACCCTGGGGCGCGCCGGACGGGGACGGCGCGGGGCGCCTGCGGCCATCCTGGCCGGACGGGGCGCGGGGCTGGCCGCCGTGCCGATGCTCGCTCTCCTGGCCGTCCCGCTGGTTGCGCTCGTCAGCGCGTCCTCGCCGGGCGACTTCGCTCTGGGCGCGCGCGATCCGCTGTTCTGGCCGGCCTTGCGCCTGAGCGCGCAGACGACGGTTGCCAGCATGGCCGTGATCGTGGCGGCGGGAACGCCGCTGGCCTGGTGGATGGCGACCCGCGACGGGAGGGCGGTGCGCACCGCCGAGATCGTCGTGGACCTTCCCGTGGTGGTGCCGCCGGCGGTCGTGGGGCTTGCGCTCCTCGAAGCCTTCGGGCGCAACGGCCTGTTCAGTCCCCTGCTTGCGCCCTTGAACGTGCAGCTGCCGTTCACGACCACCGCGGTCGTTCTCGCGCAGGTCGTCGTTTCGGCGCCGTTCTACGTGCAGGGCGCCGCGGCGGCGTTTCGCCGCGCGGATCCCGACCTCCTCGTCGTCGCGCGGACGCTCGGCCAGTCGCCGGGCGGCGCGTTCCTGCGGGTGACGGCGCCGCTGGCCCTGCCGGGTCTCGCCGCCGGCGCCGCTCTGTCCTGGGCGCGCGCGCTGGGCGAATTCGGCGCGACGCTCCTGTTCGCGGGCAACCTCGCCGGTTCCACGCGAACTCTGCCGCTCGCGATCTACACCGCCCTGGAGACCGACACCAAGGTCGCGGTCGCCCTCGCGCTCGCCCTCGCCGGCGCCGGCGCGCTGCTGCTGCTGCTGCTCCGGAGCGCGCCCGCTGCGCTGGCGCGGCGCTTCGGCGCGGCCTGGCGAGCCTAGCCGCGGGGGAAGACCGAGCGTGGCAGGGGGCGTGGACGCGCGCGGCGTGGCAGGGAACGCGACCCCGAGCGAGCCGAGCGGACGACCGAGCGTGGCCTGGAGGGCGGACGTGCGCGTCCGAGCCGGAACGTTCGTGCTCGAGGCGAAGCTCGAAGGCGGCAGCGCGCCCGTCGCGGTCGTCGGGCCCAACGGTTCGGGCAAGACGACGCTGCTGCGCGCCGTCGCGGGCGCCTACGCCGCCTTCGAGGGACGAATCGAAGTCGACGGGCGCGTCCTGGCCGATTCCGAGAAGGGCGTCGGGCTGCCGCCCGAGGCGCGTCGCGTGGGGTACGTGCCGCAGGGCTACGGGCTCTTCCCGCATCTGACGGTCGCCGCCAACGTCGCGTTCGGCCTCGCCGGGGGGACGGGACGCAGGCCGTCCGCCGAACGGAACGCGGCCGTGGACGCCGTGCTCGAGGAAATGGGGTGCGCGCACCTGGCCCGCCGCATGCCGAAGGCGCTGTCCGGCGGGGAACAGCAGCGCGTCGCGCTCGCCCGCGCCCTGGTGACGGAACCCGACATGCTCCTCCTGGACGAACCGCTCGCCGCCCTCGACCCCGCCGCGCGGCGCGACATGCGGGGCTTCCTTGCGGACCGGCTGCGACGCCGCGCCAAGCCCGCCATCGTGGCGACCCACGACGCGCGCGATGTCCATGCTCTGGGCGCGGCCGCCGTCTGCGTCCTGGAGGACGGCAGGGTCCGCCAGACGGGACCTCCCGCCGATGTCGCGGCCCAACCCGCCAACGGCTTCGCGGCCGAGTTCTTCGCCCTGCCCGCCGACGACCTCCGGGCGACCTGACGCCTCTGGCGGAGCCCCTGAGGCGACCGTCGGACCGGTGCGGCGCAACCGCTGCGGCGACTGCAACACGCCGCACGGGCGCATGCACGGCGCTGATTCCGCGACGCTACCGCGGCGCCGACTCCCTCGCGGGGCGCCGCGCGACGGCGTAGCGGGCCGTGACCGACCAGACGCCGTTGTTCACCGCGTTCCGGGCCCGCGCGTTGACGGAGGCGAGTCCCGCCTCGTAGCGCACTCCAACGGCAACGCGCAAGAACTCGACCTCGGCGCCCCAGACGATCGAGACGTCGGCGGTTCTGCCGTCGAACTCGTCGAGGTCGGCGCAGTCGCGCGCCGCCAGCGAGCAGGCGACCAGCAGGCCGACCGACGCCCCACCGTAGAGAAGCGGACGGACCATTGCGCCGACGGGCGCGCGAATCTGTCCAAGCAACGGCGCCTGCACGTAGGCGAGCGAGAAGTTGCCGTACCCGCGCGTCCCGAGCCAGCCCAGCACGCGCGCGCCCTTGGTCGACAGCTGGAGTTCGGGCCTGACCGAGAACACGGCGGTGACCGGCACCTCGGCCGCGCCGCCGATCATCAATCCGTTGCGGGACGACGCCCCCGCCGACCCGGGGCCGCTGAAGGCCGCTCGGTTCAGGCCCGCGACGGCGCTGAACGACACCTGCGCCGCGAGCGGTTGCGTCGCCGCGGCAACCGCCGCCGCCAGCAGGAACGCGCGCCGAACGGAACGCCGCCCAACCCGGCGCAACCGTCGCCGACCACGCGGCGGCGCCCCCATCATTCCGGAGCGCCTGCGCCCAGCGGCCTCGAAGGCGGCCGCCCAGCCGACGTCCGGCGTTGGCGCTCCCTGTCGGCCGACTGGTCCGGCATGGCAATGGACCGGATGCGGTAGCGGGCGGACCCGACGACGCCGAAGCCGCCTTCCACGTTCATCGCGGGCGGCACGCTCAGCAACTGGTCGCCCAGTCCGGAGGTGACGAAGGCATGGAAGTGTTCGTCGGCGGCCATGACGACGACCGTGGGCGCCGGTCCCAAGCTGTCCACGGCCACTTGCGGCAACGGACCCGTGTAGCTTGTGCTGTCCATGTCCACGTTCCACGCCCGACTGCAGTTGCCGCATATGCTCGCATATCGCC
Source organism: Longimicrobiales bacterium (assembly GCA_965203485.1). Lineage (GTDB taxonomy): Bacteria > Gemmatimonadota > Gemmatimonadetes > Longimicrobiales > Gaopeijiaceae. The sequence continues at coordinate 3,307,734 of OZ241892.1, read as the reverse complement.
TCACGCCGAGAAGGTAGCGGTGGGCGTGCTCGCTGTCCGTCCACTCCGCGCTTATGACATGCGCACCGTCGCGGCGGGAAAGTACGGCGCGCCCGACCTCGAAGTCGCCGGGAATGCGCGTCACGCCCCGCGCGGCGGCATAGCCCTCCGCCGTGGCTTCGACCATGTAGATCGCGCCCGGTTCGAGACTGGCGTGCGGCGCCAAGCAATGGGCGCCGCTGTAGACGTGGACGCAACCCGGGTCGTGGTCGTGGGCCTTGGGCCCGGCCGAGCTGTCGCGCGCGACCAGAGTCCAGCCCGAGCCTGCTTGGCCGCTCGTCCTCTGGTAGATGGCCACGTTGACCACCGGTTGATACCGGGCGTCCGCCGGCGCCACTACTGTCCACTGGTGGACCTCGTCGGGGTTGAGCGCCGCGTAAAGGAAGAGGCGTTCGCTGAAACGCTCGCCGGGCAACGTCGGATCGACGATTTCGTCGCATGCGGTTGCCACGACCGCAACCGCGGCGGCCAGCAGGATTCCATGGCACATGGATCAGTCCTTGATCAGAACCGGAAGTCGATTCCCAAGAAGGGAAACAACGGAAGCTGAGTCTGCGAGGTCAACTGATGCCCTCCCGACTGCTCCCTGCTGAAGTGCGTGTAGGAGAGCACGTTGGACCTGTTGGCGACGTTGACGACCGACGCGTAGGGGATCACTTCCCAGGAGCCCCAGCGCAACGCATACCGCAAGGAGACGTCGTAGCGAGCGTACAGCGGAACACGGCCCTGGACGGACGACCACAGCGTCACCGCGCCCGCCTGGCTTGCGGAGAGCTCCGTGAAGGGCGGGCCTGAGGCCCAATGGGTCGGGTCGTACCGGATCAGGTTGTAGGTGCCGGCCGGGAACCAGAACGGCGCGCCTGTTCCCACGGTTGCCCTGACGGACACGTCGAGTTGGCCCGCGACGCGGGTCGTGACGGTGCCGTCGAGTTCGTGCCGGCGGTCCCAAGCGGGGAAGTACTCGGCGCCGTCGCCGTCCTGGAACGCGACGCGCGCCCACTGGTACGACAGCCAACCCCGAACCCGGCCCGAGTGCCTGCGCACCGTGACTTCGATGCCGTGTCCGGTCCCGTCGTGGAACTCGAGCGCCGCCAGGTCTCTCGGCTGGCCGGGCCGCCAGTACGGCTTGTTGCGGAAGCGCCGGGTCCACGCGGCCGCCGCCGCCGTCCAGGCGTCGCCGCGCCAAGCGTCGGCCGAGACGCTCAGGCCGTCGGCCAGGGACGCCGGATGCTCGCCCGGATGCACGAACCACATGGGCGCGCCCGGCGGATCGAAGCGAGCGTCCGCGAGCTGCGACATGAACTGGTACGTGCGGTCGAGGCTGAGGCTGAGCGCGAACGCGTCCGCGCGCCAGCGGACCGAGAAGCGCGGCTCGACGAACCGCCGCGACGCCCGCCGCTCCGCGCCCACGCGCACGCCCGGCGCCAGCCGCACCGGGCCCAGCGAGCGCTCCGCCTCGGCGAACGCCGACAGGTGCAGGTAGGACCGCGAAGCGTCGCCTTCCATGTACGCGCCCGGACGGAAGCCGCGAAGGCCCACCGGGCCCGCCTCGAACGCGACGCCCGCCCTCAAGCCGGCCGTCTCGCCCCGCAGCGTCACGTTGGCACGCAGTCCCGCCACCGCGACGCGATTCTCCGTGGCCGGCCCGGAGCCGCCGGTGTCGTCGACCCCGATGTCGCCCCTGTACCGGCTGTAGTACGCCGTCACGCCGCTGGCCAGCCGGTCGTCGCGAACCCACGACCACGACAGCGACGACGCCAGGTTCTCCCACGCCGAGCGCAGAGAACTCTTGGCGTCGTCCCCGAACCGCCAAGCGAACTCGTCGCCCGACGCCATCAGCGAGACGCGCAGCCGGTGCCGCTCCGCCGGATGCGCCTCGAGTCCCAGGTTCAGGTCCTCGAACGAATACGGGATCGAGACCCGCGCGACGTCGACCGACGCCTTGCGCCCCGCCGCCATCCACCGGACGCCTCCCCACGGCGCCGCGCCGCTCGCCGCGACGCGCGCGCCCAGAAAGCTGACGCCGCCGCTCGCGCTGGTCCCCCGCGCGTTGCCGGTCCTGCTGCGCGCCGACACGACGCCCGACAGCGCTCCGCCGTAGCGCGCGGGAATCGAGCCCCGGTAGAACTCGGTCGCCTCGATCGCGCCCGAGTTGAACACGCCGAACAGCCCGAACATGTGATAGGGCGCGAACACGGGCGCGCCGTCGAGCAACACCCGCGTCTGGTCGCCGGCTCCGCCCCTCACGAACAGCTGGCCGCTGTAGTCGTTGAGGCTCGACACGCCGGCGAACGCCTGCAGGCTGCGGAACACGTCCGGCTCCCCGATCGGCGGCACCGCCTCGATCTCGGCCTGCGTCATGCTGAACGCGCCGATCGAGACCTCGCGGTCGAACAGCAGGCGGTGAAGCTCGCGCGACGTGAGGCGGCGGTCCGCCTCGACCGTCAGCGGCTGCAGCGAGACCGGCGCGCGCGCCAGCCGGAACTCGACGACCGCGCCCCGCCCCGACAAGCTCAACAGCGTGTCCAGCTCGGCGTACCCGATTCGGGTCGCGACGACGCGGAGCGAATCGCCCGCCGCCGGCAACTCCGCCAGCCCGCCGTCGTTGGTGAGCCGGCTCGCCGACAGGGCCGGAAAGAAGAGCACCACGCCCGGCACCGGATTGCCGGACCGGTCGTCGACCGCGCGAACCGCCCAGGCCCCCGAACCGGGGACCTGGGCACCGCGCGCTTCCGCGCCGGTGGCCGGCCACAGGCCGAACGCCGCGGCAACGACCAACGGGATCCGCACGGCACGGAACATTGCTCCGCCTCCTACCAGCTGAGCGAGATGTCGATCTTGTCGAGATTCAGAACAGTCCCGCCCTCGGAGTAGCCGAAACGCTGAAAACCGAGGTTGTCGTCCCGCCAAAAATCGGTTTCGCTTGCCCTCGCATAGAAGAGTACGCCGCCGGGACGTGGAACACCAGCTACGATCACCCTGTTTACGTCGCGGGGTACATTTTTCGTTACCCCCGTCTCACGGCGCGTTCCGCGTATGTGAGTACCCTGCAACCAGTAGCCGACGGTGATTTCGACTTCGGCGGCGCCAACGCCGTCGCCGTGAACCTTCAGTACAAATTGGGTTAGGTGCGTGCTCGGCACCGAATCGGTCCCGCCTCCGCCACCACCCCCCGTGCAACCGCCCGCTCGGCCATCGCAAGCCGCCACCATAGGCAAGCCCGCGGCCGTCGCGATGGCCGCTTCCAGCGCTTCGTCCGAGTCGTACAGCCCGTAGTCCACCGACACCGGCGGCTTGCCCTCCTCCTCGTAGGTCCACACGACCGCGTGCTCGCCGTCGCCAGGGTCCTGAATCACCGGGCCCGGACCCTCCGGCTGGCGCCCGATCCGCGTGCCCCAGCTCTCCTGCGGCCGGATCAGGAAGAAGGCGTCGCAGCCCTCGAGCGCCTCCACCGTCCCGGCCTTCCGCTTGTCGCCGCCGGGCTCTTCACGGGGCGCTGGCCGCGCACGCCCGGCTGGCGGTATGTTCAGCGGGCGACTTGATTGATCCCCCGCCCCAAGAAGGAGCCCTCCATGCTCGCACGCCGTCCCCAGCACGCCACCGCCGTCCTCCTCGCCTTTGGCATCTCCGCCGCGCTGGCGGCCTGCGCCACCAGCGGCAGCGGCTCCTCGGGACCCCGCCGCAGCACCAACCGGATCACGGCCGACGAGCTGGCGGAGGTCTCAACGTTGTCGGTATTCGACGCGATCCGCCGCTTGCGGCCTCAATGGTTGCAGGGCAACCGCGCCCGCGCGGTCATCGTGCACGACGGAACCCGTGTGGGCGACCAGTCCTACCTGTCGACCATCGCCGCGTCCACCGTCGAATCGATGCGCTTCATGAGCGCGTCTGACGCGACCATGCAGTACGGAACCGGATTCCCCAACGGAGCCATCGTCCTCACGAGCCGATCGCGGTAGGGCGGCCCGGCCCGGCATGCGTCTGTTGCCGGGGCGGGCCGAGGCTCGACCGCGGTGCTTGCCCAACGCGCCGAAGACGCGATTCCCGCGCCTGTTCTTTGGGCGGGCACGACGCGCATCCCTCGGATGCCGCTCGCCGCGAACCACACGTGCCGGCCTTGCGGCGCTGCCGTTGGCGCGGGACTACGCTCCCTCGAACTCCGACTCGTTCAGGACCACGAACGTGCCCGTCGCCACGGCCACCACTTCGCCGTCCGATTCGCGCGTGGCAGTTCCTTCCATCGTCACCAAGTTGCGCTTGCGGTCGGTCGGGCGGCCCACGAGACGCAGGGTGTCGCCGACGGCGACGGGCCGCCGGTACCGGATTTCGCATCGGGCCGTGTAGGCGCGGGCGCCGCGGAGATACAACCAGTTCGCCATTGCATCGTCCAAGGCACTGTATATCATGCCGCCGTGCACGACGTCCGGGTAGCCCACGTGGTCACGGCCCGGCGTGAACTCGGAAACGCAAGTTCCGTCCTCGAGGCGGAAGTCCAGATGGAGTCCGATCCGGTTGTCGGGCCCGCAAACGAAGCAATCGCGTGCAGGCGCGGCGCGGGCGTCCGCGCTCGCCGCCTCCTGTGCGCTCAATTCTCCGGTTCTACGATCCTCGCGGAGACGACATAGTCCAGCTCCGGGAAACTCGCCGTCAAGTACGCGTTGCCTTGGGCCGCGATGCTTGCCTGCGTGGGGCCGTTCCCCCTCGGGCTCGCATCGCCGTAGCCGGCGTGCAGCCGGTCCACCACGTCCATGCCCTCGACGACTTGGCCGAACGGCGCGAAGCCGTCTTCGTCCAAGCGGGAGTTGTCGCCGAAGTTGATGAAGACCTGCGTGGTGCGCGTGTTCGGCCCTCCCATCGCGAAGGTCACCATGCCCCGAGTGTTCGACTCGACCACGGGATCGTCCTCGATCCGGGAGCCGGACCAAGCTCGGTTGACGGCGGGGTCGCCGTGCATGCCGAACTGGGCCATGAAGCCTTCGACGACACGGAAGAAGCGGATGTCGTCGTAGTAGCCGTGCTTGACCGCCGCGTAGAAGCGGTCCGCGCCGATCGGAGCCCAGGCGCGCGTCACCGCGATGACGAAGGTTCCTTCATTAGTCTCGAACTCGGCCCGAAACGTCTCGGGAGCGGTTTCGGCGAGCGACGCCGGGTCGAGCAAATCGCTCGGCGCCACGGATTCCACTTCGTCCTCGGTCTCGCCCTCGTCCGCCCGGTCCGCCGCGTCTCCGCACCCCGCCAAGGCCAACAAGGCCAATGGGACCAAGGCGTGCATGGGCGCCGACCATCCCCGGCTCGTCTCCAACCGTTCCCGTTGATTCATGGAGTTCATCTGTTCGCTTTCTTGCTCGTCGTGGCCGCGCCCTAGTCGCGAAGTGGGAGCCGTGATGGGGGCAACGTCCGGCGGCAAGGCCGCCAGGCGTCACGCCGACAACCGGCAACCTGCCGCACGCGTTGCCGACCCGCAAGGTAATGAAAGGGCTATCGCCGTTCAACAAGCGGTGCGAGTCAAGGTCCTCCCCGGCAGGTGACGAGCGACACGACGTTGCGCGACGATTCGGCGTTCCGGCGGCCGGGCACGACGCCGCTGGCCAAGGCCCGCGGGTTTCGAAACTGAACCAGCGCCGAGAGTTGGTCGATGTCGGCCGTAACGCATTCGGACTTACCTCTGGCGAAGCCTGCAGATCGCAAGAGTCGCCGAGGTGCCGCGGGCCGGCTCCATTCCTTCATGCTTGTCTTCCTTTATTCACATGGGAAATCGCCTGGCCGCTCCTCGTTCCGATGTTCCGAAGATGCATGGAACCGGGGCGCCGCGCCTTCGCGCCGAGCGGCAGACGAAGCGACGCTTTCCCTATCTTGTTGCGCACACGTCCTGCGGGCGCCGGCTTGGTCTCGCAACGGCTCTCATCCCTCATCCGAAGAGCGTGTTAATCCGATGCCAGTCCCGACCTTCACGCCGCACGTGGTCTCGACCTCGCTCGATACCGCCGTCCCGCGCACCCCCGCCACCCTGGCCCTGGCCCTGGCCGCCGTACTTCCGTGCGCCGTCGGCGCCCAAGACGACCTCCCCGTTCCCGCGCAAGCCGCGCCCGAGGTCACCGCCGCCGACTACGCCCGCGCCGAGTCCTTCCTGGGCCGCGAGACCTCGGCGCTCGTCCTGGGCGCCGCCGTCCGGCCCAACTGGCTGTCCGGCGACCGGTTCTGGTACAGGAACTCCGTGTCCGGCGGGTTCGAGTACGTGCTGGTCGATCCTTCCAGCGGGTCGCGGTCTCCGGCGTTCGACCACGCGCGCTTGGCGGCCGCCGCCGGCACGGCCGCCGACACGACCCTCGCGTCCCTTCGCCTGCCGGTGGAGCGGATCGGCGACGCGGCGAACGGCGGGATCGCGGTGACCCTCCGCTCCTGGACTTGCGTGGACTACGCGTGCGCCCCAGCCGCCCCGGCTCCCGAGGCGTCTCCCGACGCCATTGCCTCGCCCGACGGAACCAAGGAGGCGTTCATCAGGAATCACAACCTCTGGGTGCGGGAACTCGCCACGGGCGCCGAGACGCGGCTGACGACGGACGGGGTGCAGGACTACGGCTACGCGACCAACAACGCGGGCTGGATCAAGCGCGACTCGCCGGTGCTCCTGTGGTCGCCGGGGTCGGACAAGATCGCCACGTTCCAGCACGACGCGAGGGGCGTGGGCGAGATGTACATGGCGACGACCGCGGTGGGCAGGCCGGAGCTGTCGGCATGGAAGTATCCGTTGCCGGGCGACAGCTTGATCTTTCGGATCAGCCGCGTCGTTGTGCATCTGAACGGGCCTCGGGGCGACGGCCCGGCCGTGGTTCGGCTGGACATGCAGCCGGATCCGCACCGCTCGTCGATCACCGATCACGTGGCCGGGCCCGGCGGAGCGCTCCTCGACGCGGAGTGGAGCCCCGACGGCTCCCGGCTGGCGTTCGTCTCCAGCTCCCGCGACCACAAGCGCGCGCAGCTGCGCATCGCGAACGCCGCGACCGGCGAAGTTCGCGACGTGCTCGAAGAGGTCGAGGAACACTTCTTCGAGTCGGGACAGGGCCGCCAGAACTGGCGCGTCCTGCACGGCGCCGGCGAAGCGCTCTGGTACTCGAAGCGTCACAACTGGGGCCACTTGTACCGCTTCGACCTCGACACGGGGAGCTTGCTGGGCCGCGTTACCGAAGGCGACTGGAACATCCTGCGCCTTCTGCGCGTGGACGAAGAGGAGCGCGTTCTGTACTTCACCGGATCGGGCCGGGAACCGGGCGATCCCTACTTCCGCTACTTGTACCGGGTCGGCATGGACGGCTCCGGCCTCCAGCTGCTCACGCCCGACAGCGCCGACCACGCCGTCGCGTTCTCTCCCTCCGGCGAGTACTTCGTCGACAGCTACTCGACGCCCGTGGAGCCTCCGGTGACGGTCCTGCGGGACAAGCGGGGCCGGATCGTCGCCGAGCTGGAGCGCGCGGACATCTCGGGCTTGGCGGCCAGCGGCTGGCGGCCTCCCGAGCCGTTCGTCGTCAAGGCGCGCGACGGCGCGACCGACTTGCACGGCCTCATGTACAAGCCGACCGGCTTCGATTCGACGCGCTCCTACCCGGTGGTCAACTACCTGTACCCGGGACCGCAGTCGGGGAGCGTGGGTTCGCGGTCGTTTCGGGCGTCGCGGGGAGACAAGCAGTCGATTGCCGAGCTGGGCTTCGTCGTCGTGGAGGTGGACGCGATGGGAACGCCGGGCCGGTCCAAGGAATTCCACGACGCCTACTACGGCAACATGGGCGACAACGGACTTCCCGACCAAGTGGGCGCGATTCGGCAGCTGGCCGAGCGGCATTCATGGCTGGACCTGGACCGCGTCGGCATCTACGGGCATTCCGGGGGAGGGTTCGCCAGCACGGCAGGCATCCTCCGCTACCCCGACTTCTACAAGGTGGCGGTCTCGCAGGCGGGCAACCACGACAACCGCAACTACGAGGACGACTGGGGCGAGAAGTGGCAGGGTCTGCTGGAGACGCGCCCGGACGGCACGACCAACTACGACAACCAAGCCAACCAGCTGCTGGCCGAGAATCTCGAGGGCAAGCTCCTGCTGGCTCACGGCACCATGGACACGAACGTCCCGCACTACAACACGCTCCTGGTGGTGGACGCCCTCATCGCCGCCGACAAGGACTTCGACCTGATCCTGCTCCCCAACCGCGGGCACGGCTTCGGCGCCGAGCCCTACATGATGCGCCGCCGCTGGGACTACTTCGTGCGCCACCTGCTGGGCGCCGAACCCCCCGAGTACGTCATCGGCGCGCGCCAGCGTCCAGTTAGCGAGTAGCGGTTCGGCCGGCTTGCCGTCGCCGCTTGCCGGACTCCGCCCGTCCGCGAGCAACGAGCAACCGCAGGGGCTCGTTGGCTTCGGTCGAAGCCCCGGCGAGCGCGGAACCCGCGACGCGATGGACACGATGAGCGACCCCCGCCGGGACGCCCCCCGGGCGAGCGCGAAGCCCCCCTGCCCGGTCAGCCCGCCAGGAAGCGGCGCGCGAAGTCCTCCAGCACGCGGGCGCAGAGGCGTATTTCGGAGACGGAGACCCACTCTTCGGCGGCATGCGCCTGGGCGATCGATCCCGGACCGAAACACACCGCCGGCGTGCCGGAGGCGTTGAGGAGGCCCGCTTCCACCCAGGCCGACATTCCTTCCAGCCGGTCGGGCAGTCCGGCGCGCGCGCAGGCGCGGCGAAGCTCGCGAAACGCGGGCGCTTCCGGATCCGCTTCGGTTCCGGCGCGGAACAGCCCCGGCTTGATCTTCGCGTCCAGCCCGGGGCGCGATCGGCGGGCCGCCTCCACCACGCGCGCCATCTCCGCCATGACGCTCTCGCGGCCTTCGCCGGGCAGAGTGCGCCGCTCGACCACCAGCCGGCACTCGGCGGCGTAGACGGACGGAGCGGATCCGCCGCGGACGAGGCCGGCGTGGACCGAGGCCGGGCCCAGGAGCGGGTGGCCCGTTTCCGCCGCCAGACGCCCGGCCTCCGCGTCCAGCGCGACCAGCAGGTGGCCCGCGTGCACGACCGCGTCCACTCCCACGTCGGGCCGCGATCCGTGCGCCGCGCATCCGGCGACGCTGGCTTCGATCCAAAGGAAGCCCTTGTGGGCGGGCATGACGGCCAGGCTCGTCGGCTCGCAGACCACGGCGGCGTCGGCTCGCAGTCCTCCCTCCAGCAACGCCTCCATGCCGACCGCGGCGTGCTCTTCGTCCGCCGTCAAGGCCACGACCAGCTGCCCCTCGAGCTCCTCGCCGGCGATCCCGGCGGCCGCGGCGAGAATGCACGCGACCCCCGCCTTCATGTCGGCGGCGCCGCGCCCGTGGACCTTGCCGTCGCGCAGTTCGCCCGAGAACGGCTCCGTCATGCCCGCCACGCCAACCGTGTCGAGATGGCCGCTCAGCAACAGCGACGGCCCGGCCCCGCGTCCCTTGCGCGCCACGACGCTGCACCGGCCCGGCGCCGCTTCGCCGACCGCGACTTCGCATCCCCACGCCCGCAACCACTCCGCCGTCTTCGCGGCCACGCCCGCCTCTCCGGCGCCGCCCTCCTCCAGCTCCGGGTTGACCGAAGGCGTCCGCACGAGCAGCCGAGTCATCTCGACGGGGCAGGGGGACCGGACGAGCGACTGGTTCGGCGGTCCGGGGCGCGGCGTCGCGGCGGAGGCGCCCGCAGGCAAGACGGGCGCGTGCGCCGGGCGTCGCGCGCGGCGGACACCGGCGTCGCATTTTGGCGACATCGTCAGGAAATCCTACAAGCGGGGGATTGCTCGCACGGTTGCGCGGCACCCGGCCAATGGATGCCGACAGGCCATGGAAGGCAACGCCCGCGCGTACCCGGACGCCTCCGGCGCGTGGGGACGGCGGCGGCCCGGAAAGCTTGGCACGGTAATTGCAGAGGAATCCGGGCAACACGACCAGGGCGTGCGCGAGCCGCGCGCCCGCAGACCTGAAGGGAGGCAGCCATCCGCAAGTTCACCGTGAGTCTGGTTGGGGCGGCCGCACTGGCGGCGGCGGGTCTGGCCTTGCTCCGTCAGAGCGGCAATCGGACCGAAGCGTCCGAAGTCGTTGCCGACAGGGTTCCTCCGGGGGAGACCGCGTCCGGAGAAATCAGGTTGGAAAAGCTGAGGGAGCTGGGCATCTGATCCGAAGCTGCTGGGATCGGCGAGCCCGGAAGGAAGGGGGGCGGTGCGCGGACGCCGCCCCCCTTTCGACGTTCAGGCCAACCTGTGGGCGCTCCGCAAGGCGCAGGGACGGCGCATCGCCGACAAGCGAGAGGTTGCCGGTCTCCGCCGTCTCGGCCTCGAGGCGGTGCGAGCACGCGCGCGGTCGCATCCGCCGGGGACTTGTCGGCCCGGCCCGCCGTCTCGGTCCCAAGGGCTATTCGAAGTGGACCGAGTTCTTCTCGATGTACTCGGTCCACTCCGGCGGCACGTCCGTGTCCGGATAGATGGCCTGGACCGGGCATTCCGGCTCGCAGGCCCCGCAGTCGATGCACTCGTCGGGGTGAATGAAGTACTGCTCCTCGGACTCGTAAATGCAATCGACAGGACAGACCTCGACGCAACTCGCGTCCTTCGTGCCGATGCATGGCTCTGCGATGATGTAGGTCATCCGTTCCTCGTCGGTGGTTGCCGCACGGCAAAACGCGCCCAATGATTGCCGAAGCAACACCGTCGCGCAAGTCCCGTCGGCGGGTGTCGAAGGCGCGTTTCTCGGCAACCCGAATTCAAGCGTCGCGCGAAGTTCCCTCGAAGTGCCGCAGCGTCAGCCCGACCACATGCAACAGCGCGGGCGAGGGGGGTCCCATCGGATGGCCCGCGTCGAAGGTGTGACCGGCTCCTTCCACGATTTCCAGGACCGCCCGGTTGGAGCAAGCGGCGAGGGTCTGCGCTTCGTCGGCCGCCACGGTGGCGTCGTCGGCCCCGTGCGCCACCAACCAGGGCGCCCGCAACCGCTCGGCCGCCGACAGCACGTCGAGGCGGGCGGAGTTGCGCAAGAAGTCGTCGAGCAGCGTCCGGCGAAGCGGCATGTCCTGTCCCGTGCGGGCGTTCGGCACGTGCGTCACGCCGGCGCGGTCCCAGTCCGCTTCCTGTTCGGCGGTCCAGCGCCGAAACGTCGAGATCGCGGCCCAGGTGGCCAGCGCGCCTACGTCGTCCCTCTCTGCGGCGGCCACGACGCACGATCCGCCTCCTCGGCTGTGCCCCAGGAGGCAGATGCGCTCGGGCCGCGCATCTCCGAATTCGCCGGCCGACGCTTGGTCCAGGACCCAGTGCAAGTCTTCCATCTCGCGGCTCAGCGTGTTGCGCCCGAACGCGTCGAGGTCGCTGAAGTCGTTGCGGCCGGCGCCGACCCCGTTCAGCGAGAAGTTGAAGGAGACCGCCAAGTGGCCCGCCGCCGCCAAGCGCTCGCACACATACGGGAAGAATCCCCAATCCTTGAAGCCCTTGAAGCCGTGCACCACCACGACCGCCGTGCGCGGCTCGCCGTCCACGCGCCGGCGGACGTCCACGTCCACGACTTCGCCGTGCGGCGGCGTGATCTCGCGGCGCAGGCGCTCGACGAGCGGAGAGCCGGGGCGGGCGGGCGGCGTCATGCGGCGGCGCTAGGACAACGGAGGGCGGGCGGGGGCCGGGGCGCCGTTGCGGTCAGGGTTCGGTGGCGGGGGTCCCGCGCTGGGGCGGACGGCGGCGCGGATCGGTTCGGGCGCGGAAGGAGCGTCGCCGGACGCGGGGCGCTTGGGACGCCACTCGACGTCGGTCTCGCCGGTCCGCTTGTTCTCGAGGCGCGCGGCGGCGAACAGGTAGTCGGCGAGGCGGTTCAGGTAGCGAACCACGTCGTCGTCCACGGCCGAGACGGCCGCCAGGGCGACGACCCGCCGCTCGGCTCTCCGGCACACCGTGCGGGCCACATGCAACGCGCTCGCCCCAGGCCCTCCGCCCGGCAGCACGAAGCTGCGAAGCGGATCGGTCTCCTCCACGGCCTGGTCGATCCATGCCTCCATGGCGCCGATTCGCTCGCTGGGCAACGCTGGCAAGAGCCGCTTCGCCCGCTCCGCCTCGCCCGGCGGCACCGACAGGCTCGATCCGACCGCGAACAAGTCCTCCGAAACGAGCCGCAGCCGCTCCAGCGTGTCGCCGCTGGTCACTTGGCTGCGCGCCCAACCGAGCGCCGCGTTCAGTTCGTCCACGGTCCCGTACGCCTCCACCCGAGAATCGTGCTTGGGCACCCGCACACCGAGGAACAGCCCCGTCTCGCCGCGGTCGCCGCCTCGCGTGTAGAGCTTCAAGGCGGACTCACCTCGGCAGCAGCTTCGTGAGCTTCCGGGCGGCCCGCACCTTGTCGAGCAGGCCCGCGTCGTCGCTCGCGCCGCCGCCGCCGGAGTCGCCCGACAGGCCGACAAGGCCGTCCCGGACGTCGAGCATGACCTCGAGCATCACTTGGTCGCGCCGGAACTTGAAGTCGAGATCTTCCATGCGGCCTTGGTCGCCGGCCTTCTCGGCCTCGCCGAACGCCTCGCGATAGACGGCTTCCAGGCTGGCCAGGAGCTTCGATCTGCTGCGCACGCAAGGCTCTCCGCTTGTTGCCCGAGTGAGAGAACGGCCTCGTGCCGACGGCAAGCGCCGGACTTCCAAGCCCGCCGCGCCGCCCGGCCCGGTATACTCTATACTAAACGGAAGCGTTGCTGGCGGGGCGCCGTGGAGGCGTTGCGCGGCGTCGCCCTGCGGCAAACGGCCCAAGAAACGAAGAGGACCATGCAAAGCAGTCCGCCGTCGCCGCGCCGCGGCCGCCTGCCGGTCGCAATCGCGGCCTGCCTCCTGATCTCTGCCGCGGCTTGCGGAAGCCCCGGCGCAGGCGCCGCGAAGGCGCTCCAGGAACTCTCGCTGAACGAGATCGGCTTCGACTTCGGGGCGGCCGACGCGCCGGTCAAGGTCGTGGAGTTCAGCGACTACGCATGCGGCTACTGCCGGCAATTCCACACCGAGACGTTCCCGCTCCTCAGGGAGTTCATCGACTCGGGAGCCGTGCAATGGAAGTACGTGCCGTACGCCAGCGGCATGTTCGCCAACGGCCTGCCCGCCGCCTACGCCGCCGAGTGCGCGGGCGAGCAGGGCCTGTTCGAGGAGGTCAGCCGCGCGCTCTACCTGCGCCAGCGCGATTGGGCGCGCAGCCCCGACGCTTCGGCGGCCTTCGACGCGATGGCGCGCGAGGCGGGGGCCGACGAGGCCGAGTTCCGCGCGTGCGTGGCCGAGTCCCGGCCGCGGGAGCGGTTGCGGAGCGCCCAGGCCATAGCGGCGAGGGCGGGGGTGACGGGCACGCCGTTCTTTCTGGTCAACGGACGGCCGCTGATGGGGGCTCAGCCCGTCGAGTTCTGGCGCGACGTCATCCGCGCATTGAGCGGTAGCGGTTCGGCTTCCGGCGCCCCCGGTTCCTGACCGGCGCCTCGGCCGCCTCGTCCAGTACGATCTCGAAGTCCTCTCGGTACCCGATGCGGTCCGGCGAAGGCAGGTAGCGAGACAAGTCCAGCCCTGCCCCGGCCACTTCCCGGTCGAACGCGGCGGCGTCCCTTTGGGCCTCCTCCTCGCCGGAGTCCGAAGTCGAGTAGACGATCTGCCCCGGCTTCCAGTCCTCCAGCTTGATCCCGCGCCGCACCAGCTCCGCCTCCACGAAGGCGGCGCGCAACAACGGAAAGCGGTAGCGGTAGCCGTCGTCGTCCGCCTCAACGTCGGCCCCGAACTCGGACGCGAGCGTCTCCAGCTCGGCGGCCACGAGCTTGGCGCCGACCCCGGCGCCTTCCATCTGCCGCAAGACGCGGCCGGTCGCCTGCCGGACTGAGATCCACCTCACCTCCTCCACGCTTTCGGCGCACACCAGTCCCAGCAGCACGCGCCGGACGTTGCGCCGCAGCCGGGCGGCGTTCTCGCTCCGAAGCCCCAGCGCGCGACAGGCCGGAATCGCGAAGAACATGCTGCTGAAGACGACGGGCACGACGCCGAGCCCCAGCACGAAAGCGGGATCGAGAGCCAGCGCGTCCACCTGCGCGATCCCCAGCGCCGGAGACAGCCCGATCGCGAATCCAGCGGCCAGGTTGAAGCCGTTCATCCCCCCGATCACCAGATTCGAGCCGCCGCTGTTGCCCGTCAGCTTCTTCGGCTTCTCCAGACGAAGCCAGGCCGGGGCCGGCTCCCGGTCCCGCACCCGGCCGTGCGCGCTCTTCATGAGGTCGGGGAACGTGTAGACGACCTCGCCCTTCGGCGACACCAGCGGGTCGCCGCCGTACGCGCCCGTCAAGCGGCCCATCTCTTCTTCGGCCTCGGGCAATGCGAGCCCCGCGTGCTCGACCAGCTCCGCCGTCGTCAGCACCCCGCGCCGAGCCCGGATCAGACGCAGCACGCTGCGGTCCTTCTGGCGCCGCGTGGGACGCGGATCCTCGGGACCGAAGATGAAGGCGAACACCTTCTTGTAGAACGGCGGCCTCGCTTCCTTGGGGAGACGCCGGGCGTGCGCGTCGCCGTAGTACAGGCCGCCCCTGCGCCACCCGCTGCCGCCGAGCAGCCAATGCATCAAGAACAGGTCGCCCAGGCCGAAGCCGCCCGAGCGCCTCCCGCCGAAGCCGCCGTCGCGGTCGGAGCTCCGGCTGGCCGTCATCGCGGCGATGACGAGCACCACGAAGACGACGAAGTACACGACGAGCATCACCGCGGTCCATATCTTGAACCCGGTCTTGAACGCCGACCAGGCGGCCCTTCGGAACCGAACGCCGAACGACTCCGCGTCGCGCGCCACGATGCGCGGGTCGAAGCTGTAGAGCAGCTCGCCGGAATCGGACACCTCGAGATGGCCGCGGCAGGTCTCCAGGAGCTTCTTGAGCCCGGACTCCGCCTCGGCGCTCGGCATTCCCGTCGCCGCCACCACGTCGCCCAGCGTCGCCCTTCCTCCCAAGCGACGCACGGCCCGGCCCAGGCTGGCGCCGCGTTCGGCAACGGCTGTTGCGGACATGTGCGACGCTCCGGCGAGACGGGAAGGCGCCGCCGAAGTCCGACTCTATGGAGCCGGTGGGACGCGGCGGCATATTGGAATTTCGAGGAATGCGAACCGGCTTTCAAGCCCCTTCGGGCGACATCGCCGGACTGTCGCCGCCCGGCGTCGCCGTCTCGGCGGACGCCCTCCTTGAGCGATGACCAAACGATGACGGACGGGAATAGCCTTGTCGCTCCGCCGAGACCCGAGCCCAAGGAGCCCCATGCCCTCGCCCCCCGTCCGCCGCGACTCCATCGCCCTCTTGGGACCGCCGTACCGTGATCTGGTGCCCATCGACGTCGACTCCCCGGAGCCGCACGAGGGCGGGTGGGTGATGACTTGGCACCTGGGCACCCAACGCTGGGTGGACGCGGCGTCGCTGGTGGCGAACCGGCGCGCCGGAGTGGCGCTCGTGATGATATTGCCGGACGGCGACAGCCGCTTGGCGATCACGCCGGTGCTGCGCGCCATCGAGCAGAGCCGTCCGCAAGCCGTTCTTCCGTTTCACGATCCTCCACGCCCGTCCGAAATCGCCGGCATCGTGCGCCGTCCGCCCTCGTCGTTGCCCTCGAGCGTGACCGAATACCTTGACTGGCGCGGCTTCAGCCTGGACCCCGTGGCCAAGAGCATCATCCGCCGCATCGTCGAGCTCAGCGACCGCGCCCAAACGATCGCGTCGCTCGCGACGAGTCTCTACATGTCGCGACGCGCCATCGGGCGGCGGTTTCTGAGGGACTCTCTGCCCGTGCCCTCGCACTGGCTCCACGTGTCGCGGGTCCTTCGCGCCACGATGCAGCTGCAGAACTCCAGCGCGACCCTGTTCCAGGTGGCCTGCTCGCTCGGCTACCGCGACGGCTTTTCGCTGAGCAACCAGATGCAGCGGCTGTGCGGCCTGCGTCCGCTCGAGGTCCGCAAGAGAGTGGGTTGGGAGTGGGTCTTCGAGAGCTGGCTGGCTCGCGAGGCCGCCTGCGGAAACCTGCCGGCCGGCGTGGCCGAGTCGCGACCGTCCATCGCTCCTCCTCTGGCCGGTCCGTCCCTCGACGGCGACTCGGCAAAGCGTTCGGCAGCTTCCATCTGATCGCAGTTGCAGGGAAGCACGTCGTCGACGCGCGGCCCCGGACTCGGCTTGGAACTCTTCGGTGGACCCGCGTTGTGGAGGGACGGGTTGCGCGTGGCGACCTCGCCCGCTCAGTCCAGCGTGCTGGCGCTGGCGTTCGGCGACGGCAGGACACGCATTCCCCGGACTCTCGTGCAACGCGTTCTCTGGGGCGACGCCAACAGCAGGACCGTGAGGCACCGGGCCAGCCAGCTCGTCTACCAGACCAACCAGCGGTGCGAGGCCCGCGTGCTCAAGGCCGAGGGCGAGTTCGTCCGAGTGCGCCGCGACGTCGTGGCCTGCGACATGACGGCGTTCGACGAGATGGTCGCCGCCCGGCGGTTCGGGAAGGCGTGCGACTTGCTGGAGCGCGGGTTTCTGGCGGCGTTCCCGCGCTGGAGAGGAAACGCGTTGGCGGAGTGGATCGAGGAGCGCCGCGTGGGGGTCCGGGCGCGGCTTCGTTCGGCGAGCATGGCCACCTGGCAGGCCGCCGAGGCGGCGCAGGACTGGGCGGCGGCGCGCGAGGCCGCCGAGGCGTTGCTGCGGATCGACCCGCGGGACGAGCTGATGCTCCGGCGGGTCATGCGCGCCCAGGCGATGGGCGGGCGCGTGCGTGAGGCAGAGGCCGTGTACCGCGCGTTCGCCGACCGGAGCCGGGACTGGTCGCCGGAGCCGGAGACGAGACGGCTGCTCCTCTCGGTGCGGGGACGGGCGGGGACGGAGTGGGGCCGCTCGCCGGGCGGGACGAGGCCGGCCCGAGGCGGCGCAAGAGCCGGGTCCGACGAAGCCGCAAGGGCGGGCGACGCCGGGGCATCGCAAGGACCCGAGGATCTCCCGCGAGGAAACGCGGGGCGACTGCCGTTTCGCGGGCGCGACGACGTCCTGGGTCGAATCAACCGCATCCTGTACGGCGGCGGCGTGGCGACGATCAGCGGGGAGTCCGGCATCGGCAAGACGCGGCTGGCCGAAGTGGCGGTTCGGGGAGCGGAGCTCCTCGGCCTGGACGTGATCCGGGCGCGGCCCGAACCGGTGGATCGGCGGGTTCGTCTGAGCACTCTGGCGAAGGCGCTCGATCAGGCGTGGATTCGTCGCCGCGTCGGGCGGAACGAGCGGACGAGTCTCTTGCCGCCGCCAGGAGGTCCGTCCGGGGCCGCGGAGGCGTTCCGCCGTTTGTGCGAGGCGCTGGCTCGACTTCGCGGCTTCGTCTTGTTCGTCGACGACTTCCATCATGCGGACGAGGAATCGGCGACGGTCCTGCATTCGGTTTGCGAGGAAGCGGACGAACTTCCGTTCAGCCTGCTGCTGGCCTACCGGGGGGAAGCGCTGCACCACGCTTCGGCGACGGCACGCTTCGTGCGCGCCCAGGAAGCGGATTCGCGGACAACCCATGTCCGCCTTCGTGGTTTGGACGACGCCGCCGCTCGGGAAGTCGCGGCCGCGGCCCGGCGGACCGCCCCGGGCAAGGACGGCCACGTCGCGGGCGACCGGGCGCGGGGCGACGCAATGCTGGATCTGGTCGTGCGTCTCGGCGGCGGCAATCCGCGTTTCCTCGCCGCGCTCGCGCAAGAAGGCCGCGGCGGCCAAGCCGACGGAAAGGACGGCGGCGGTGAAGCCGGACGACCAGCGCTGCAGTTGCGTACTCCCGAACTCGTGCGGCGGTTCGTTCGCGAACGCATGGAGGCGGCGGGCGAGGTGGGTCGCAAGGTCGCCGCGGGGCTTGCCGTCTTCGGTGCCCCGGCGGGCCTCGGCGCCGTTGCCCGGCTGTCGGCGTGCACGCCCGGGGAATGCGTGGACGCGGTCGAACGTCTAGAGAGAGCAGGGATTCTTTCTTGGAACAGCGGAAAGGCGCCGTTCCGGATCTCGTTTCGTCACGGGGTCGTCCGCCAAGCCGTCTACGAGGCGACCACGCCCGTACGACGGGCGTTCGCGCACGGCGTGGCGGCCAGCCTCCTGTTGTCCGGCCCCAGCCCTCCGGCGCTCGACCACGCCGCCCGCCACTGTCACTTGGCGGGCGACCGCAACCGGGCCCGCAGGTACGGCTTGCTTGCGGCCGCAGCCACCCCGCGGACGAAGGTTGCCGCCCGGCTCGCCCTGCTCGAGATAGCCCGCCAAGCCAGCGACGGCGCGGACCGGCGCACGCTGTCGGTGCGCCTCGCCCGCGAGCACTGGGCGGCCTTGCGCGTCGGAGAGGCGCTGCGTCTGGGCGACGATGCGCTCGCATCGGGCAGGCCGGCGACGGCCGCGGGCGCCGCGTGTTCGGGCGCTCCGAACCTGGGCGAGGCCGCGCCGGCCCCCGGCAAGCCGGCGACGGCCGCGCAACACCGGGCGCCAGGCATCGGCGATACGCCGCGGGGCGGCGGCGAGGACATGCCGGGCCCGGACCAGCGAACCCCTGCGGCGAACGCAGGCGCCGTGGACAAGGCAAGCGGACGCGCCGCCGCTCTCTCCACGCAGACGCTCGACATCCGGTTGCTGGTGGCGACGGCGCGGCGCGAACTCGGGTTGGAATCTCCGCGCACCCTCTTGGGCGTGCTGGACGGGCTCGAATCAGCGGCGCTCGCCAACGGCTCCGAACTCTCGCTGGTCCGCGTACTGGACGCCCGCCTTCTAGCGCTGCTCGGTCACGAAGACGCTTCGGCCGTCGAAGACTTGTTGCGACGCGCCGCCGAACTGGCCGAGCGCCTCGCAGACGAACGCGCGAGGTGCAGGTGCCTCTCCTTGCTGGCCGCCGGAGGCGCGTACCGGCCGCCCGGAGCCGCTCTCCAAGCCGCGCGCGCCGCCTGGGCCCTCGCCAAGTCGGACTCGCTCCGAGGAGAGCGCGCCTTCGCCGGGGTCCGCTACGCCGCGGCGCTGGCCGCGACCGGGTTGCTGCAGACGCCCGAAGGCCGCGCAACCGTCGAGCAAGCACGGGCCGACGCTTCCGAGGCCGGCGACCTGCGCGCCCGCGCCGAGCTGTCGCTGCAACTGGCCGAGTGGCACGCGGGCGCCGGCGACCATCTCGCGGGCGAATCGGCGCTGAAAGAGGCCCGTCTCGTCATGGCCGAGCCCGCGCATTGTCCGCCGCTGCAAACGCGGGCGGCGCTCGCCGACGCCGGCCTCGCGCTGGCCCGCGGCGACCTCGCAGCCGCCGCTCGAGCGGTGGCGTCCACACGCGAACTCGGCGAAACCGGCGCCGACCGCCGCCGCGAACGCCGGCTCGCCGGACTGGAGGGCGAAGTCCTGCTGCAGTCAGGCAAGTTGCGCCGCGCAACCGACTTGGCCGCCCAACATCCTCCCGGCTCCGCCCAGCACGCTCCCCCCGACCTGCTCTTGTTGCACGCCCGCCTGCTGGCGCGCACGGGCCGCGTCGGCGGGGCCATCGCTCTCCTCGACCGCGGGCTTGGCGAACTCGCCGAAGTCCGCAATCTGGCTTGGCTACGCATCGCCCTCGAACTCGCGCGTCTGTCGCGCCGAGCACGCTCCCCCCGACCCGCCCTCGCGAAGACGGCCGAAGATCGAGCACGGAAGCTCAACATCGCCGGGCTGGCCGACCAGCTCGGGCCGTTCACCAGGTGACGCACGGTCGCGAGCCGGACGCCCGGCGTTCCGGCAACGCGCTTCTATCTGACGGTGCGTCCTTGTCCGACGGAGAGTGCCCCACTAACTTCCATGGGAAGATCGTCGGCGCTCGCCAAACTCGGGACGGCCTCGTGGACAACCCTTGCCGAACGACATGGAGTCGCGGATCGGCGAGCGAAATCTCCATAGCGCACGTTGCAGAACGTGCCCGCCCGATGGGCGCGGCCCATGTCTTCGAAGCCGCGGCGATCGCCGACCGCAACATCAAATGGCGCGATCATCCACTCGTACCGTCCTGGGTCGATCCCGATGACGTCGGCCTTGATTCGTACTTCACGCGGCCCGCCATTGCTGAAGAGTGTTATAGGTGGTTACTAGATGCGATGCGTCATGATGGCGCGGAACCCGGAGCCTATCGCTTCATAGAACCAGCTGCGGGCACCGGTGCATTCTACGATCTATTGCCAACAGGGAGACGGATCGGCATTGACGTTGTGCGTTACCGCGAGGATTACCACACAGAGGATTTTCTTTCTTGGAGTCCACCGCAGGACGGCTTCAGCTATGCCGTCGTTGGCAATCCTCCGTTTGGGTACCGTGGATGGTTGGCGCTGGCCTTCATGAATCACGCAGCTCGGTTCGCGGATTATGTGGGAACCATCCTGCCGATGTCCTTCCAGTCGGACGGCAAGGGTAGTCCAAAGTTGCGAGTTCGCGGTCTTCGACTGGTCGAGACTAAACACCTTGCGCCAGATGCCTTCATGGACATTCAAGGCCGCACTGTGAGAGTGCATGCCTTGTGGCAAGTCTGGCACCGAGGGGTAAACAACTGTCGCCGTCAGCCAACATGTAATAACTGGATTGATTTGTTTACGGTAGATATGCGCCGGGAACGCTTGTGCGGACAAGCGCGTCTGCATGAAGCAGATTATTTCCTTCAGCGGACATTTTTTGGCGAGCCACCGCAACTTGTGAAACGATTCGATCAAGTTAGATATGTATGCGGATACGGTCTTGTCATCAAGAAGGATTGGACTGCCGTAGTAGATGCGCTCAACTCCACGGACTGGCGCAAGTACAGCAACTTAGCTGCTCATAGCGCACGACATATTTCAATGTATCATATTCATCGCGCATTGACAGACGTTGGCTTTCTAGATGATGCCTGACGATGTAGCATGCCAAATACTCCACAACGTCTTGACCGATTTTCGCGATGCGGACAAATGGAGCCATGCCCGATTTGGCGGCATTCGCATTCTTCCAAATACGAAAGTGGGTGATGTTGGACAACGCTTTGTTGAACAGTTGTGCAAGCACATTGGATTCGACGTCGAAGTTCCGCGTAGCGACGACGGACAGCGCATACGACAGTCGCCGTGGGATATTCGGATCGACACTGTAACGTTTGAATTGAAGACTGCGAGCGAAGATACATCGAACAATTTCCAATTTAATCACATTCGCTATGCACGCGAATACGAAGCGTTGCTCTGCATTGGCATCAGACCTGCGGATGTTGTCTTTGATTCGTGGACAAAAGCCGATGTGACGACAGGCAAGGCGGGCAATCTAGTCTCTATGGAAAAGGGTGGAGCCGCAAGCTATAAGCTCACCAAGAGCGGGGCGCTTCTTCGACCAATAGGTGCGTTTGAGGATCGCCTGTGGGAAGTTATCGCTCAAGTCGATGCGGCGCGATGAACACGGCTGGCAGGGATGGCAGAAACGGCTCTTCTGCCCAGGCTGATCGTGCGTGGGGCCGACGATGCAACCGAAGCCAACAGAAACGGCGGGGCCTCAAGGCACCCATGAAGCAACAGCCTCCAGCCTGAACAGCACGTCGGCCGCCGCCACGGGGCCCGCGTGTCCTTGGAGCGCCCGCGCAGCAAGGCCGGTCGCATTGGCCACGGCGAAACTGGCGCCGCTGAGGTTGCGCTCGACGGGCACGCCTTCTACGGGACGGGGGTAGGGCGAGGCGGCGAGCAGGCGGGCGACGGAGGTACCCCGGACTTCCACGCAGCCGCGAGGGCACCCTTGGGCCGCGACCACGCCGACGACGCCGGGCAACGTCCCCGGCCACCTGGGCCTGCCGTCGGCTTCGGCGGCCGCGACGACGGCGCCGCCGGCTCGTGCCAAGCGTTCGACGGCCCCGGCCAGCGCGTCCGCGTGCTTCTGGTTGGCCGTTCCCAGACTGAGGTTGACCAACGACGGCTTCTGCGTGGCCGCCCAGTCGATGGCGGCGACCAGTGCCCCGATCGTGGACGCCAGGGAGGCGCCGAAGACGCGGACTGCGTGGATGGAGGCGTTCGGCGCCTTCTCCTGAATCGCGGCGAAGACCGCCGTGCCATGGCCGATCTCGTCCACATAGCCGGGCGAGACGCGACCCGAGCCGTCGACCGCTACGCCCCCGGCCACCGACGCCACATGCGGATTGTCCGGGGCCACCCCGCTGTCGACTACGACGACGCGGACGCCGTGGCCCGTCAGATCCCGGAGCGCCGCCGATTCGACGCAAGCACGAACAGGGCGCCGCCGATCGCCGCAGCCGAACGGAGCCGGGCCGCCTTCGCCGCAAGCGCCACGCCGCACGGAGTCAGCCTCCGGGAAAACCGCGTTCGGGTCGCCGGGCCGGAGCCGCCCCGGCCCGACCCAGGCCAACCGAGTTCGCGCCGGTCATCTGCCAAACGCGCCGCGCTGACCGGAACCGTCCAGCCGGGGCTCGCGCGTTGCGCGCGCAACCGCGAACAGCGCTTGGAACGCGCCGCTGTCCCGCTCCAGGTCGTCGGGGGAGCCTTCGTCCACGATCCGGCCGCCCTCGAGCACGGACACGCGGGCGGCAGTGCGCACGAGAGCGCGACGATGAGAGATCACCAGCGTGGTCCGCCCGCGCATCACCTCGGCGTACGCGCGCGCTACCCGCGACTCGGTCGCCGGGTCCAGCGCGCCGGTCGCCTCGTCCAGGACGAGCACTACCGGGTCGGCCAGCAACGCCCGCGCCACCGCGACCCGCTGGCGTTCGCCCGCCGACATCGCCTGGCCACCCTCGCCCACCGGCGTGCGCAACCCCTCGGGCAACGCGTCCACGAAGTCGCCCAGTCCCGCTCGCTCCACCGCTTCGACCACCTCTCCCTCGCTCGCCCCTGGCCGCCCGTAGCGCACGTTCTCCAGCAGGGCGGCGTTGAAGACGAACGCGCTCTGCTCCACCACCGCCACCCGCGACCGCACGTCGGCCAAGCGAGCGGAGCGCAGGTCAATTCCGTCCAGCAGCACGCGGCCGGCGTCGGGGTCCATGTGCCGCGCCAGCAGATCCGCCACCGTGGACTTGCCGCTGCCGGACCGCCCCACCAACGCCACCACTTCGCCCGGTGCGACGCGCAAGTCGAATCCGTCCAGCACGGCGCCGCCCCTTCCGTGCCCGCACGAGACCGCCTCGAACGCGACCTCGCCCCGCGCCGCGCCCAAGGGCACCGGGCGCGCCGGGTCCGACACCGCCGCGGGCTCGTCCAGGAGTTCGTGCACGCGCCGCAGCGAGACGCCGGCCGTGGCGATCCCCGCGTACAGTCCCATCAGGCCCTGGACCGGCCCCACCAAGCGGATCTGATAAGCCACGAACGCAGTGAACGTTCCCAGGGTCAGCGTCCCGTCGATCACGCGGCCGCCGCCGTACAGGAACACGACCGCCGTGCTCGCGGCCAGGAGCAGGCCAGGAACGCCGCCGGCCAGGTAGCGGAGCCGCTGCATCGCCATGAGCGCCGCGATGAATGCGTCGTTGCGCCGCTTGAACCGCCCAGCCTCGCGCTCCTGCGCGTTGAACAGCGCCACGACCCGCGCCCCCTGCAAGGTCTCGATCAGGAACGCGCCGATCTCCGCGCTGCGCTCGCGCATCGTCCGCACGCGTCCCTCCAGGCGGCGGCGGTACCGAATCAGCGCCGCCACGGACGCCGGGAGCAACAGTCCCGCCGCGACCGCCAAGCGCCAGTCCAGCCACACGACCATCCCCGCCGCCCCCGCGAGGAACACCAAGTTGCCGACCCAACCCAGCGCCGCCTCGGCAAGGATGCGCTGCACTTCGCCCACGTCGTTGTTCAGCCGCGAGACGATGTCGCCCATGGGGGTGCGCGCGAAGAAGCGGGGCGACAGGCGCTGCAGGTGCCGGTAGACCGCCAGCCGCATGTCGAAGAGGACGTGCGCGGAGGCGTGCGTGTAGAGCAGTCCGCTGGCCACGTTCAAGGCGTAGGTCGCCAGCGTGGCGCCCGCGAAGAGCCCCACCACCGTCGCCAGCGCCGCGGCGTCGCGGCCCAGGAAGGCGTCGTCCACGAGCGTCCGCGTGAGGAAGGGCACGTAGAGCGCCACGCCAGTGGCCGCCAAGTTGAGCGCCAGGACGACCGCGATTCGGCCGGCATACGGGCGCAGGTACGCCAAGCCCCAGCGGAAGTGCCTGTCCAGCAACCGCCAGCTCACCCGGTCTCCGCCAGCCTCCCGGCTGCCGGAGCGCGCCATGCGGCGAAGAGCCTCAACGCGGTCGTGCCCGGCAATCCGGGCTTCGCCGCCCTTCGCCTGCGGGAGCCTGCATCCGCTACTTCCGCGGGCCGGTTCCTTCGGGAATCATCAGGAAGTCGGTCATGTCGGCGCCGTACGCGACCGTCCGCAGCAACTCGTAGTCGTCGGCGTCGTACACGTCTATGGTCGCGCCCGCGTTGTACACGTAGAGGAGCTCGCCGTTGGAGCTCACCGCCAGCCCCATCCGCGGCCGCCCGGCGAACCGCGACCGGCTCTCCACGCGCCGCCGCTTCAGATCGAAGGTCCAGAACTCGTAGTTGCCTATCTGCTGCAGCAGCCCGTACGCCTTGTCCCCACCCGGCGCCAAGCGAAAGCTCACCGGCTCGCGCGGCCCCAGCGTGTAGAAGTCGAATTCCTTCTCGGACAAGTTCACGCGCGCGATTCCCATCATGCGCCGGTTCTGCACCGGATCGGTGACCGAGAACAAGCCCGTGTGGAACCCCGGATCGTCGTGCGGGCTCACCGGAAAGCCGAAGCTGAAGCGTCCCAGTCCGTCCTCCGTCGGGCGCGACAGCTCCCAGCGGTCCGCTTCGGAGAAGTCGGCGGCGTCCAGCACCAGCACGTCGGTCCCGAAGAAGTACAAGTATTCGCCCCCGGGCGAGAACATGAGACGCGCGCGCTGGCGCTCCTCGCCCTTGGGCCAGGGAATCGTGTCGGCCACTTCGCCACGGCGCAGGTCGTACTTGAGGAGGACGGGATCGCCGACATCCCATCGGTCGATGCGCTTCGTGTAGCGGATCGTGTTGAGGACGGCGAAGTCCTCGGACGGATGCACCGTGAATCCCCAGATTCGGACCTTCGAGCGGCCCCGGCTGAGCGTGAAGCTACCGGTGGACTTGCCGGCTTCGCGGTCCACGATCTCGATCTCCTCGAACTCGGCGTCGCGCACGTAGATGCGTTCGTGGTTCGCCGACAGAGTCAGGTCGATCGGGATGCCGGTCGCAACCGGAATGCGGCGCACCACGTCCAGCGTGCGTTCGTCGACGACGTGAATGGCGTGATCGTAGGCCGCCATGTAGATGACGCCGCCCCCGCCCCCGCGGACGGACGCCTCCGGGACGCGAGCCGACGTCGTCTCCAGCTGTTGCGCGGCCCGGGCCGGAGTCGCGAACGCCGCCAAGCACAGAGCCGCGCCCGCGAGGAGCCGCGCCCGCGACGGGCGGTTCGGCACCGTCACGGAAACACCAAGTCTATCTTGCGCCAGTCCTTCTGGGCGGACGCGCACTTGCCCGTCCAGTCCGGCGCGTGGTTGAGCTGGTCGGGCACGTGAGCAGGCCAGAAGCAGGCCAAGTGACAGTCGAACAAGTCGCGCTCCACAGGCTGGCACAGCCCGGCCGTGCCTCCGGACGCGTCCACTTCCCAGCCGGGCGAGAACACCAGCGAACAGCCCAAGGGAATGTGCGGCCCGCCGGACATCGGGTTCTGCAGCGCTTCGACGTCCATGGCCTCGCCGACGGCCGATCCCTGGGCGCCGGCGTCGCCCGGGCCCGCAACGCTCGTTTCGCCCGCCGCGACGGACGAGCCCGTGCCCGGCGTTGCCGCGGACTCCTCGTCCGCGATCCAGCGCCGGATGCGCTCGGCCTTCTGGTTGACGGCCTTCAGATGGTTCATTCGTCCTCCTCGCAGTTGCATCGCGCACAGTCGCCGCGGCGCTCAAGCATCGAACCGCCTCAGGTAGTCCGGGTTCTTGACCGAGATCTCGCCGTACACCCTCAGGCAAGTGTCGGTCCAGCTGCGGATCCAGTCGCAGTAGTGAAGGTTGGCCTTGCCGGTGTCGCCGTAGCGGACATGCGCTTCGTGATAGCAGCCCCCTGCGCACAGCGGCCTGGCCCAGCAACGGCTGCAGTCCGTCTTGTGGGCCACGTGATGGCGTTCCAGGAACTCGAACTGCCTGGCGCGGTCGATGCCCTCGTCCACAGATCCGATGCCGTGCTCGCCGGAGCCCGCGAAGCGATGGCAGAGCGCCACTTCGCCGTCGGTGGCCACGCCCATCAGCCCCAGGCCGGCGCCGCAGGGGAACGCCTTGCTCACGCCCTTGTGTATCTCCTCCAAGGTGTCCTTGACGTTCGAGAACCCGTGATGGCGGTCCTCCACCGCGCACTCCAGGAATCCGGCGGCCAGTTCCTCGAACTGCCCCAGCATCCTAGCGAACCCGTCGTCTTCGATGGCGTAGTCGCGGCCGTCCGCCGTGGTGACCGGCGCGAAGCCCACCTCCCAGAAGCCCAGCTCCTCGCGCAGATGGCGGAATATTCTCGTGGCGTCGAGCGTGTGGCGGGTGAGCGTCACTCGGGCGCCGACGGGACGGCTGCGGTGCCGTTCGAGCAGCATCTCGATCTTGGGCAGCACGTGCGCATAGGAACCCATGCCGTTCTTGAAGACGCGAAACTTGTCCTGCATCTCCTTGGGTCCGTCGATGCTGACCGTGACGCCGACGTCGTTCTCCACCAGCCAGTCGATCACTTCCTCGCGCAGCAGGGTCGCGTTGGTGGTAAGCGAACACTCCACCCGCTTCCCGGCCTCCCGTCCCTTCTCGCGGGCGTAGGCGAGCGTCTTCTCGAGGACCTTGAAGTTGAGCAGCGTCTCGCCGCCGAAGAACGTCAAATGCGCCACCGGCAACGGACCCGACTCGGCGAGCATGAAGTCCACGCTCTTGCGGGCCGTCTCTTCGCTCATGTAGTTGGGCGCGGGACTGCAATCGGTGTCCACGATCTTGTCCTCGCCGTACTCGTAGCAGTAGGTGCACGCCAAGTTGCACTTGTTGGTGACGTTGAGGACCATCGTGGTCAACGGAAACCCGGCCTGGGGAAGCACCCGCGGAACAGGCTCCGGGGGCTGGGACGCCAAGCCGACGGCGCGCACCTCGCGCAGCTCGCGCACGCTTCGGCGGACTCGCTCGGGGCCGAACCGGCCGCCCAGCGAAGCGACCAGGTCCTCTTCGGCAACCGGCCCCGCGTCGAGCGCCTCCAGCACGCCGCGCGACGCGCCGTCCAAGCGAAACACGCCCGCCGACGGCACGAGGTAGACGAACGTCTCGCCCCCCGCCTCGAACGGGTGGAACTCCCGCTGGGCCAGGAGGACGCGGTCTCGGTTGGGCGACCCGGATCCGAGGACCGGCGGGGAAGCTGCGGGCGCCGAACGCTTGCCGCCTGCCGCTCCCGCAACGGCCGACGAAGAATCGCGCCGCGCCAAGCCCGCCCGAGCCGCGCCGCTCATCTGCCGTTCTCCGGCATGGCGGGCGCCGCCGCCTCTTCGACGCGCCAGGGCTCCCAGCGCATGTAGAGCGGCACCGTCACCACCAAGTGGGCCCGTCCGCGCACGGTCTCGCCGTTCGGCCCCCGGTACGTCGCCACTACCCAAACGTCGCCCACGTTGTTGCGCATCCCGGCGCGGCTCGGATTGGGACCGTCCACGGCGGGCTCGAACAGGCCGTCTTCGCCCAGTTCGCCCACGTAGGCGATGTCGTCGTCGTCGAACACCGCCGCGTACTCCTCCATCGACCAGTCCACGTCCAGCCACCCCAGCGCCAAGTCGTCGTCCGTGGACGGCTTGCCGTCGGGTCCGTCGCTGAACCCCTCCGCCTCGAACTGGGCGTACCCTTTGGGGAACGCGGCGCCGCCGATCCGCGCCATCCCTGCCCGCGGCGTCACCGCCACCCTGTCCACCGTCCGGTAGACGGCCAGCTGCCCGGGCACGGCGCGCCCGCCCACGAACACGTCGCGGGGACCGGGCGCAGCGTCCTCGGCCACCGCCACACGGGCCTCCAGCAGCTCCGGCCCGCTCCCTAGCACCGCCGAGACTTCGACGCCGGGCCCGAAGTCCAGATCGGCCGACGACAGACCGTCCGGCAAGTTCACCCCGTGCACGCGCACGACCGCGCCCGCGCCCGGCCGAAGCGCGCCCGGATGCATCCCCAGCAGCACCGGCCCGTCCGCCCGCACCAGCGTCACGTCCGGCCCGAACTCGTCGTAGGCCCCGGCGAACCAGCGCCCGTCCATCTCGTCCCAGCCGCGCCCCACCATCATCACTTCGCGGTACGCCTTCGACTCGTCTCCGCCCTCGAAGGAGCGGCCCCTCCACTGGTACCCCGTGTAGACGATCGCGCGCCCGGTCCGCCGCACCTCCTCGCGCGTGCGGGCGTTCACGTACCGCGTCGTCGTCACGAAGCCGCCGGCGTCCGGCCCGGCCTCGATCTCGACCGTGCCGTAGACCGGACCGCGTCCGGGATCGTGCCCCCGCAGCGCCCACGTCCCGGCCAAGCGCGGCGGGCGCATCGTGGCCGACCACTCCGACCAGGCCGCCGTCTCGAGCGGGAATTCCTTGGACAGGTGGGCCACCGCCTTCTCCACCGGATGCCGCGCGTCGGTCGCGTCCGGCGCGGGCGGCCCGATGCGCCGAAACCCCTGCGTGTCCGACAGCGGATAGTACCCGCGGTGCATCGCCATCAGGAGCTCCCACTCCTCCTTCGTGCGCCGCTGCGTGACCGTTCTGCCCATTGAATGGCACCGGCTGCACGTGTATGCGACGTCCTCGTCCGCCTCGTAGGCGTAGTCCACCAGCCTGCGCTCGACCTCGAAGCGGCCCGGCGCGAGCTCGTCCGGCGCCAAGCCGTGGTGGTCCGACAGGTAGCGCACGATCCGCCGAGCCGTCTCCGGCTCCAGCTCCACGTCGTTCAGCATCGCCATGCGCCGGATCGACTGCTGCCACCCCTCGGGCGTCTTGCGCATCCAGGAGACGCGCGACATGAGGCCGTCGTCGTCCACCGCGTGGCAACGGCTGCACGCTTCGACGGTCGTCTGGTCGCGCACGGGAATGCCGGCGGGCGCGGCGTCCTGGGCGCGGGCGGAGTGCGGCGGGAAGAGGGAGGCGAAGAGGGCGGCGGCCAGGGCCGAGAGGACTCGGGATAGCCAGCACCGTCCGACGGTCGTCCGACAGCCGGACCGTCGCGCCAGGCTTATTCCGCGACCGCATCTCTTCATGGTGGGCGATCCTTCCTGGCTCCGCGCTCCTCGCGTCCGCCGGGTGCATCGGCGACGCGGCCCGGAATCATCAACCTGGCGTGCGAGCGGCCAGATGGCAAGCCGGACGCCAATGATAGTCGCCACCGGCCCGACTCCCACGGTCGGATCGGCGCGGAGTTGCGTCGGTGGCAATACGCCGGCGACGGCGTGCTCGAGGCTCGTACCGTCAGAGCAAATCACCTTTGCTGACCCGGCTAGTCGTACGGGCCGCAGGCTACGAGGGCTGGGCTCCCACCTCAACGCGACGACGTGGCCTCTGTCTCGCCGAGACGCGAGCCGGTCGAGACAGGAGGCGCGCGGGGTGCTCGCTCACTTTGCGAGTGAACGCCCGATCCAAGAGGGCCTGAGGCCGAGGAAGGGGTCCTGCGGACGTGGGGCGCTCTTGATCTCGACTCCCGATTGCGTATCTTCATTGCGTCTCCTATCGCTCCCGACCCAATCTACCGAATAGTCGTGGCTGATGCTCCAACTGTTTGCCCATACGGCTCGGAGAGTCCGAATCCGTCTTGACCTGTGGCCGACTCGCGGGCGATCTTCCAGCCCCGTCTGTTCGACGGCCGCGAACGCATGAACACCGGCTCGAATCAGAGCTTGCAAGCATCCGACGTTCGCACCGGCTGTTCGCAGCTAGCACATAATCCTGCAACAACCCGAATTCCGACAACAACGAATTCACCAAGGTAAATGCCGGCATGAAGACAACCGCGACCGTTTTTGAGGGTGACTGTTTGGACGTTCTGACGGACGGGCGCATTGCGCCTCGCTCCGTGAACCTAATCGTCACTTCACCGCCATATGCTGACCAGCGCACAGGCAACTACGGCGGCATCCGCGCCGACGACTACGTTGATTGGTTCTTGCCCCGTGCCAGGGCCTTCAAGGACTCCTTGGCTAGTGACGGCTCTTTCGTTCTAAACATCAAGGAAAAAGCTGTCGGGGGAGAGAAGCACCCTTACGTCTACGACTTGGTGCTTGCCATGCGCCGCCAACAAGGCTGGCGCTTGGTAGACGAATACTGTTGGCACAAGAAGAACTGCTATCCCGGCAAGTGGCCCAACCGCTTCCGTGATTCATGGGAACGCTTGCTGCACTTCACCGTCAGTCGGACATTCAAGATGCGTCAAGAAGCGGTAATGGTTCCAATGGGCGACTGGAAAAACGCTCGCTTGCGGAATCTGTCAAAGACCGACCGCACGCGAGATGAATCCAAGCACGAGAACGGCTTCGGAAAGCGTGTAGAGAACTGGATCGGACGCGATATGGCCTATCCAACCAACGTGCTGCACATGGCTACGGAGTGTGCCTTCAAAGGACATCCTGCCGCGTTTCCGAAGGCGTTGCCCGAATGGTTCATCAAGTTGTTCACAGACGAAGGCGATGTGGTCTTGGATCCGTTTGCGGGAAGCGGCACGGCGTTGGTGGTTGCGTTGGAGCTTGGACGAAACGCCATCGGCATCGACACGCACGTGGAATATTGTGAGGCCATGCGCCAGGCGATTGGACTGGGAAGTGTCGCCGCCTGATTGGTGGTCGAACGCTGAACCGGAGATTCATTCTGCGGTTGAGGACTTCGCCAATTGGATGCAGGAAAAAATTGCCAATGTTCAACCTCATGACCTGATCGAGAAAAATCCTTTTCTCTTCCGAGCTCGCGCGCCGGATGGTCCTGAGCAATTTGCCGATCGCTTGATCGATGCATTTCTGTCGTCCAGCGAAGAGACTCGTTTTGGCGACATCTTGGAAGGCATTGCCGTATCGGTGTGCAAGGCGGCGAAGAATGGAACGAAATCCAGTAGCGAGGGCATTGACCTTGAATTCGACGAGGCCGGAAAACGGACGATAGTGCAGGTCAAGTCCGGCACGAAATGGGGCAATGCCAGCCAACATAAGCGGCTTGTCTCGGATTTCCAAGCGGCAACAAGACGGCTCCGGCAAGGCGGCGTGACCGCACGTTGCGTTGAAGGCATCTGCTATGGCCCGAGCGGCATAAGGGATGTGGGTTCCCACCTCAAGATCGTTGGCAACGCCTTTTGGTTGGACATATCTGGCTGGGCTGACGCCGGCAAGGCTGTTCTGAAGGTCATTGAGCACCATGCGGCCAATGGACTGGCTGATGCTCGCGAACTCGCTCGGGAGAAGATGGTAAAGTACTTTCGCAGAACAGGATGTGTGGTGAAAGAGGGCCGAATCGAGTGGGGAAGCGTCTACGACATAATCATGACACCGACGAGAGAAAGGCCACGGTGAACGGAAGTAGTTTGACAACCGAAAACTGCGAGGCCCCCTTCAAGGATTGAAGGTTCCGAGTTCCCCCGTCATTGTCTTGCGGGAAGTACAGGTCGGCAAGACGACCCGCTGACCAAGCCAAGTGCGCCGAGCCCGGCCTTGAGCTTAGATGTGCGCCGACTGGCGCAGGCGATGGGGCGGACTCTAGCCAAGCATCTAGCCAGCAACGTCATCCTAGCGGAATCGCGGCTCCGGCCTGGATCAGGAATCCGCGGTTCTTCGCGTCGCTTCCCTCGACGGCGTCGGTCAGATCCAGCGCGTACGCCACGTCGAGCGACAGCCTCACGGACTCGCCGACCCGCATGGCGGCTCCGACTCCACCCTTCGCCCCGAAAGTCGCCCTCTCAGCTCGTAGTCGGTCGTCCAGATCGTCGCACTCGAGCGACAGCTCGGCGCCCGCGCTCCGGGCTCTGACCCGACAGGCCACGTTGAGTCCCAAGGTGGGTCCGGCAAACGCGTAGAGCGAGGGCATCGCGCTCGTGCCCGCCTTCAAGAGCACACCGAAGTCCACGTAATTGAACTCGACGGTTCCGGCGTCCCAGGCGGCGCCTTTCTGGACGTAGGCCCCCTCCACCTGGACAGCAAGAGCCGTGGAGACCGGCGCCTCCAGGAAGACGCCGACCGCAAGACCGGTGCGGCTCTTGGCCCCGCTCTCGTCGGTCGCCGAAGTGCTGGCGACGCTCGCCCCGCCGCGCGCGCCCATCAGCGTTTCGCGTTGGACGGCACGGGGAAAGAGGTTGCGCGAAGACGGGAGCGGCTGCCGCCCACGCCGCCGACGCGAGGGCCCAGGATGCGGCCGTTCTCGTCCTCATCGTTCAATTGTCTCCTCTCAAGTCGGTGCCCAGCGCAGGAATCGGCGGAATTCAGGGATCGCTCATCCCGCCGACAGGTCATGGGACTCGTCCAACGTTCGCAACGGCAATTCCAGTGGCAAGCCAGCTGGACGGGCGCGGATCTGGCCGACGACAGGGGGAGGTCGTATCTTGCCTCCATGCGTTCCGCGCGCCCATCGACGCGCCGACAAGACCCCCATCTGGAGCACGATCATGAGACCCAGAACGACCCCCATCGCCCTGGCCGCAACAGCCGCACTCGCGCTAGCGCCCTCGTCCGCGTCGGCCCAGGCCGGCCACAACCACGTCAGGCACGTCTCGGAGAGCTTCCGCGGCACGCCGGACGAAGCCGGATTGCTCGCCACTGCCCGCGCCGAAGCCGAGATCGCGCTGCAACACGCCCGCTTGGCGGCCGGTGCGGAGGACCTCGACGCCATCAAGCGGCACATCGGGCACGTCGTGCACGCCGTGCAGCCCTCCGAGGACGGCGGAGGCCCGGGCAAGGGCTACGGCCTGGTGCGCGCCGCCGAGGGCGTGGCCGCCCACATTGGAATGGCGGCTGAAGCCGACGGCGCCGCAGACGCGATCAAGACGCACGCGGAGCACGTCGCGACCGCCGCCCGGAACGTGGCCATGTGGGCCGAGAGCGTGCTGGAGAAGGCCCAGGAAGTCGAGTCCGCGATGGACGCGGCCCAGGCCCACGGGCTGGCGGAGGGCATCTTGGCGACGCTCGAGGCCGTCGTGAACGGGAAGGACGCCGACGAGGACGGACGCGCGTCGTGGCGCGAGGGCGAGGGCGGCTTGGCGCAGGCCGAGCAGCACCTGGAGCTCCTGCTGAAGGCGGAGGGCATCGGCTGACCAAGTCTTGCGCCGACGCGCCGCGCGCCTAGGCCGGGCCTGTCGGAACCAGCGCTCTACCCCCGGGCCACCTCCGTCCCCGGCTTGCAGGCGACCTTCGTGGCGTGGCGTGGCGCCCGACTTGGATTCGATCTCCGTCTAGCGGAATCGCCGCAGTTGGGGAACAGCTGGAGGCGAGGACGCCGATTTCATCATTGAAATCTGTGCATTCATCGCTCATATTTCAATGATTATGGAGATCCTCCGCGAAAGGCATCTGGATCGTCTTCGGCTGTTGCTGGCCGAGTTTCCCGTCGTCGTCCTGCTGGGCGCGCGACAGGTCGGCAAGACGACTCTGGCCCGACAACTGGCGGCGTCCAGCGACGGTCCGGTCACATGGTTCGACTTGGAAGACCCGCCCGATCAAGCCAGACTCGCCGAGCCCAGCCTGGAACTTCGGCCTCTCCGAGGGCTCGTCGTGCTGGACGAGATTCAGCGCTTGCCGGAGCTGTTCGAGTTGCTCCGGGTCTTGGCCGATCGCCCGCAGACGCCGGCCCGATTTCTGTTGCTCGGAAGCGCTTCGCCGGATCTCGTTGGCCGCACGTCCGAGTCCCTGGCCGGGCGGGCCGCCTTCCACCACCTGGACGGCTTCGGCCTGACCGAGGTGGACGACATCGAGCGGACGTGGTTGCGCGGAAGCTTCCCGCGGTCGTACTTGGCGGCTTCAGAGGCGGCCAGCCTACGTTGGCGCGACAATTTCGTCCACACTTTGCTGGCGCGAGACCTCCCCAGCTTGGGAAGCGCGGTGTCCACGACCACCCTGCGCCGATTCTGGACGATGCTGGCCCACTGGCACGGGCAGGTCTGGAACGGAGCCGAGTTCGGGCGCGCGTTCGGCGTCGCCCACACCACCGTGCGGCGCTATCTCGACCTGCTCGCCTCGGTGTACATGGTGCGACAGCTCCAACCCTGGTTCGAGAACATCCGCAAGAGGCAGGTGCGTTCACCCAAGGTCTACGTCGCCGACTCGGGTATCCTCCACGCCTTGCTGGGCCTCGCGACGCGAGACGACGTGGCCTCGCACCCCAAGGTCGGAGCCTCTTGGGAGGGCTTCGTAGTTCAGCAGATCGTGCACTTGCTGGCCGCGCGTCCGGAGCAGTGCTACCACTGGTCCACGCATTCCGGCGCCGAACTCGATCTGCTCGTGCTGGACGGCGCCCGTCGCCTCGGCTTCGAGGTCAAGCGCTCCGACGCTCCCCGCCTCACGAAGTCCATGCGCTCCTCGAAGGACACTCTGAAGCTTCACCGGCTGGACATCGTCCACGCCGGCACGGCGAGCTATCGGATGGCCGACGGCGTTCATGCGGTCCCGGCAGCCGAACTGGCGACGCGGCTTGGGTAGAACCACCGAACGACCTGGAGCCGGTCGTGCATGCGTTCTGGGGCGCGGAGCGCGTGGAAGAACGCCGCAAGGGGCCTCGAGGAAGGGCGAACGAAGGACCGCCGACAGGAGCAGGCCACTTGGTTCGCCTAGCTCGTCGCAAGTTCGGTTCGGAGACAGCGGACGGGCTCGCCTCGTTGCTGGCTCGGGGGCGCGACAGATTCTTCGACAGATTCGTGAGTGAATTTGTCGATGCCGGAACTGTCCGAGCCGCGACGGGGGACCCGAAGATGCCGCCGCGACAGATTCCATGACAGATTGTGGGTATTATTTGTCACGACTGGCGACCGGCGGCGCGGTTCCCGGATTCGCGGCGGCAGGGGTTCGCCCAGCGGCGCTCGCCGGATTTTCCGACAGCCGCAGCACGCCGCCCGCGACGAGCGCCGCGAGCACGACGAGGAAGTCGGCGATTCCCGTTGGAGGAGCGCTGGTCCGGCCGGCCCAAGCCGAGTAGCGGTCGTGGAGCAGGCCGGGACCGGCGCCGCCCGCGGCCATGCGGACGACTTGCAGCACGTGCACGCCCCGCAGGTACCGCACGCCGTTCGGGAACCGGGGCGCCAGCAACGCCCTCGCCATCCGTATCCGGTTGCCGTCCACCACGGGTCGCCGCGTCTCCTGCCACGTTCCGGGTTCCAGGCGCCCCGTCCCCTCGCGCAGAGCGCGAAACGCCGACTTCACCGTCGCGTCGCTCAACATCTCGTGGGCAGGCCGACTCTCTCCGGACCCACCGGCCGCCGGGTCGCCGCGCAACACCTCCGTGCCGCCTCGGCTGTGCCCGCGCCCGCCCGCCACGGCCAATCCGCCGGACGCCGCCGCCGCTCCATCGCCGTCCGCCAGCCAAGCCGCGCGCCGCTGCCAGAACCCGTCGCCCAGCTCTCGGTGTCCAGCCACTTCCACGGCCAGCGCCTGGCGAAGCGCCCCATACATCTCCCGCTCGCGCGCGCAGAAGAAGTCCACCGCCACGTCCTCCAGCTCGGGGGTCCGCAACGCCGTGTGGACGGCGACCGCGGCCAGCCATCCCGAGGCAAGCGCCTTCTTCACCCCGAACGACGACATGGGATCGACGAAAGAGCCCGCGTCGCCCACGAACAGCGCCCGGTCGGCCGCAAAGCTGGAAGACGAGTACATCGACGCGGCCACCGCCCACGCCGATCCGTCCGGATGCGCTGCGTCCACGACGTCCTTCATCAGAGTCGTCCGGGCGATTGCGGCGTCCAAAGCCTCCGCCGGCCTTCCAAGTTCCTCACGGGCCGCCGGGCCGCCCAGCTCCGGGTCGAGCATGACGGCCACGTGACGGCGCCGTTCGCTCGTGGGAACCGACCAAGCCCAGCCCCGGTCGAAGCTCTCCACCAGCGCATGCCCCGGGTCCACGCCGTCCCATCCGCGTTCGCTCTCGTACTGGCGGACCACAGCCAACGTCGGCGCCTCCTCGGCCACGCGCCGCCCGCGCGCAACTACGCCCGCCCGCCCCGTGCAGTCCAGCGTCCAAGGCGCCCGCACCGTCTTCCGCTCGCCGGCCGGCGCCACGTCCACGTCCGCCAGCCAGCCGTCCTTCCCACGCGCGACCCGCCGGACCGCGCCCGCCACGATCCGCGCGCCCGCCGCCCCCGCCACGCGCCGAAGCGCCCCGTCGAAGCGCGAACGCAGGACATGAAACCCCGCCGCCCCCTCCGCGAAGTCGTCGCTGCGCAGGTCTCCGCGCCAGAGCGCCGTGTTGCCCGTGTTGGCATGAAGCCCCGCGGCTTCGACCGCGCGCAGGAATCCGGTGGCCGCCAAGACCCGCCTGCAACTGGGCGGCAACGACTCCGCCAGGGACCGGTCGCGCCCGCCAACCGGCCGGGGACGGCAAACCCAGGCCACGTCCACGCCCCAGGCCCCCAGCAACCCGGCGGCGGCCGCGCCCGCCGGGCCGCCGCCCAAGATCACCACCTCGGTTGCGCGCCGACCCGCACACTCCGACAGCCGCTTCATGCTTCGCCCACGGCTACGCCGGCTTGCGGTCGATAGGCCCCGCATTCGGCGCAGGGCGAACTCCAGTCTCCCCACCCGAGGACACGGGGGGGGGCCGCGCGCCGCCTGCCGCCATGCCGCGCCTCGCGCGCCCGTCCTACAGGAAGTAGCGCAGCACGAACAGCGCGAACATCACCCACAGCACCGGGCTGATCTGCCCGGCCCGCCCGGCCAGCAACCGCAACGCCACGCATGAAACGATCCCCACCGAAATGCCCTCGGCGATGCTGAACGTCAGCGGCATGAACGCGATCGCCAGGAACGCCGGAATCGCCTCCACCGGGTCCTCGAAGTCGATGCGCGCCACCGCTCCCATCATGAAGACGCCCACCATCACCAGCGCCGCCGCCGTCGCCGCGCCCGGCACCAGCCGCACCACCGGACCGAAGAACAGCGCCGCCAGGAACAGCACGCCCACCGTGATCGCGGTCCACCCCGTGCGCCCGCCTTCCGCCACGCCCGCCGCGCTCTCGACGTAGGTCGTCGTCGTGCTCGTCCCCAGCGCCGACCCGGCAAGCGTGGCCACGGAGTCCGCCAGCAACGCCCGCTTGGCCCGTGGCAACCGCCCGTCCGCATCCAGCATTCCGGCCTTGCCCGCCACGCCCACCAGCGTCCCAGCAGTGTCGAACAAGTCCACGAACGTGAACGTGAAGACCGCCGTCAGCAATCCGTAGGCGAAGAGTTCGCCGAAGTCCATCTGCCAGAGCGTTTCGCCCAGCCCCGACGGCATCTCGACCAACGACCAGCTCTCCGGCGCCACCACGCCCAGAGGAATCCCCGCGGCCGTCGTCAAGAGAATCCCGATCAGCAATGCGCCCGGCACCTTGCGGGCCACCAGTCCCGCCGTCGCCAGCAACCCGAACAGCGCCAGTGCGATCGATGCCTCGTCCACGCCCGGAAACGCGAACTCGGCCAACGCCCCGTCGCCCAAGTAGCCCTCGTTGATCCGCCCCATCGCGCGCGTGCCGGGGTTGTATGCGATCAGTCCCGCGTTGCGAAGTCCGATCAACGCGACGAACAGCCCTATTCCCGCGCCCACGGCGTGCTTGAGGTTCGGCGGAATCCCGTCGATCACCGCTTCGCGCACCCGCGTGAGCGTCAGGACCACGAAGACCACGCCCGAAACGAACACCGCCGCCAGCGCCGCCTGCCACGACAACCCTTCGCCCAGCACCAGCGTGTAAGCGAAGAACGCGTTCAGTCCCATCCCCGGCGCCAGCGCGAACGGATAGTTCGCCAACAGCCCCATCAGGATCGAGCCCGTCGCCGCCGCAAGGCAGGTCGCCACCAGCACGCCCCCGGCCGGCATTCCCGCGTCGCCCAGGATCGCCGGGTTCAGCACCACGATGTAGCCCATCGTCGCGAACGTGGTGAGCCCGGCGCGCACCTCGCGCTTGAGCCGCGGCCCGGGAGGGAAGGGAAGGGAAGAGGGCGAGCCGTTGCGCGACATCGGGGTCACTCCGCTGGACGAGGAAGGTGCAGGCGCGGCGCCGATCGGGCTGCGCGAGCCGGCCGGCCGCCGCCTCAGGGAACGCCCACGGGCGCGGCGTTCCCGCAAGGCCATATTGGACACCCGCCCCACCGCTCGCAACGCCCAGCGCGACGACCGGGGCGCCAGCCTTCGGACGGGAGGATGCAGGCGCCTGGGCTCCTCCTCGCCGGAAGGCGCGACCCGCGCAACCAACGCGCCTACAAGTAGCGTTCCGCCACTACCCGCCTGTGGTGGACGGAGTGCCCCGCCACGATCCAGGCCAGGGCCCGCACGGTGAACTCGCAACCGCTCGCCACGCCCGTTCGATCCCAGACGCGCGGCGCGAAGCCCTCGAAGAGCAGGATCGTCGCGCGGCGCACCGCCTGGAACTCCCCCGCCAGGTTCGCCAGCGGCCGCTCGTCCGCCCCCGAGCGCGCCGCGTACTCGTTCTCGTCGAACGACGGATACGGCCCGGCGTCCCTCCGCGCGAACGCCAGCGCGCGCGCACCGAACATTCGCTCCGCGTCCGTCACGTGGCCCAACACCTCGCGCAACGACCACTTCTCCGCCGCGTACCGCCTTCCCTCGCGCTCGGCCGGCACGCCGCCCAGCAGGTCCCGCCAAGCCGCCGCGTCCTTCTCCATCACCTCGCCCAGCGTCCCGCCCGCGCGTTTCGCCGCGTCCAGATAGGGGTGGTAGAACGCCGCGCACTCGCTGGGCCGCGGGCGTTGGGGCCATTTCGTCAAGTGGGTAACCGATTCCGTTCTTCGCCGGCGTTTCCGTCGAGGCGCCTTCATGCCGCCGCCAAGCAAGATGCCCCGCGGCCGCGAGGCCGGGCAAGACGTCCGCTGCCACGGCGGGGCCGTGCGACGCACGAGGGAGGCCGCCCGGCACGGCAGGCGGAATCGCGTGGACGCCGGGCAACGGGGGCGCCGCGGGCGCGGGCCTGCGGTCTTTGAGCCCCCACCGACGAGGCGCCTGTTGACTCTCGCGGCCCTTTTCCTAGGTTTAGGCTTTGCCCGTTCGGGGTTCGGCGATCCCGCGGGCCCGCCCCCATCGTCTAGTGGCCTAGGATACCTGGTTCTCAGCCAGGAGACCGGGGTTCGATTCCCCGTGGGGGTACTACAGGTCGCTTAGCTCAGCTGGTAGAGCACTACGCTCACATCGTAGGGGTCGCTGGTTCGAGTCCAGCAGCGACCATTGGCGCGCGGTTGCCGCGCACGGCTCCGAGGCATCTTGCGCCTCGCGCCGCCGTCCGACCCCGCCGGTCGACCCCAAACCGTCGCGGTCGCCGCACGGCTCGACCCGGGGGGACAGCCCCCGCCCAAACGTTCCAGCCATGCCCAACAAGGTCGACTTCGTTCGCGTCAAGGGCTTCCGGTCGCTCGCCGACGTCGAGATTGCCGATCTGCCGATGTCGGCCGTCTTCATCGGCCCCAACAGCGTCGGCAAGTCCAACGTCATTCGGTTCTTCGAAATGACGAGCTGGATGGTGGGCCCGCGCCGACTCGCCGAATTCGTCCGAAGACACGGAGGTGCGGACGACCAGCTCTTCGGTGGCAGCAAGCAGACTCCGTTGATGGAGGGCGAGATCGGAATGCGGACCGACAGCGGCAGGGGCGACTACAGGTTTGCGCTGGCCTATGCAGCGGGCGACGAGCTCATGTTCACGCAGGAAGCAGTGCGCTTCAGCCGAGAAGAATGGGGGGCGGAGGCGCCCTGGCAGGAGATCAACGCCAGGGGACACGCCGAAGCCATGATTACCGAAGTGACCGAGGACAACGCTCTTGGCGTCAACTTCACGACAGCCAAAGTGCTTCGTGCTCGACTTCGGCGTTGCTCCGTATATCAGTTTCACGATACGTCTCATGATTCGAGAATGAAGAAGAGCTGGGACATTGAAGACAAGAACTATCTTCGGGCAGACGGTGCAAACCTGGCAAGAGCATTGGCGCCCACCTGACATCCGACGGATCGTTGCGCTTCTTTGCGCTGGTGACATTGTTGAGCCTGCCGTCGGCGATGCTTCCCGAGGTCTTGTTGCTTGATGAACCGGAACTGGGATTGCACCCTGCCGCAGTCGGCATGGTAGGGGAGATGATCAAGGCACTCTCGAGCGAGCGACAGATTATTGCAGCCACCCAATCACCGCTGCTTGTCGACGAGTTCAGTCTCGACGAGATTTTCGTTCTGGAACTGCGAGACCGGCAAACGAAGATCAAGAAATGCGACGACAGCGAGCATCGCCGCTGGCTCGAGCGCTACACGACGGGCGAACTCTGGCAGAAACGCCGGAAGACATCAACGACGATCCCGAGACCGCGCCAAGCAAGCAAATCGCAAAGATTTTGCCGAGATACAGGAAGCGCATCGATGGCCCAAGGGTGGCCCTACGAGCGGGCTTGACGCGAATTCGCGAGGAATGCCCTCGGTTCCGCAAATGGCTTTCCCGCCTCGAAGAACTAGTGCACCAACGGCAGAGGTAGAGACGGGCGGGGGGAACGAATCGGCGAGGCCCGGCCAGGCGGCGCCATGCCTTCTACGCCAGCATCACCTCCGCCCCGTCTGCGGTTTCCAGCGCCGCCGCGAGGCCCGGCTCGGCGGAGTCCTCGACATCGAGGTCCACGGACAGCGCCCGCAGGTCGTCCTGCACGATGCGGGCATGCGGCGACCGCGCAACCAAGTTCTTGATCCGCACGCCCACGTCGGGGAGCGTCGCGCACGGGTGCCGCGTCGCCCCCCAGTCGATGAAGAACGGGACGGCGCCGCGGTGGGGCGGCGGATGCAGGGGCATGGTCAGCGTCCAGCTCACCGTGTCGCCGCCGGGATTGATTCGCGACATTCGGCGGACCGGGCCGACCAAGCGGCCGCCGGGGTCCGCGGCCAGGCTGTGCAGGTCGTCGGTGCGCGCGCACCAGGCAACGAGGGCGGGAAGGTCCGTGTTCGGCGTCGCGAACCAGTGGCCGCCCGCGGGCTTGGGCTGAGCAGGGTCGGGCGCCACGACTTCCAAGTAGGCGCGGGGGCCGATCCGCAACAACGCGTTGTGGCTGCCCAGACCCGGATGGCGGCCCCCCGGCGAGAACGAGACGCCGAGGCGCGACTCGACCACGCGCACGCCGGACGCCAACTCCGGGACGGCATAGACCAAGTGGTCGATCATTTCGGGAAGCAGGCGTGGAGCAGGGCGCCCGGCAACGTCCGCCGCAGGCCCTACGCGTCCCATCCCGCCACCCTGCCGGCCACTGCCGACGCCGCCACCGAATAGGGCGACACCAAGTAGAGCTGCCCAGGCCCCGAACGCCCGGGGAAGTTGCGGTTCTGCGACGACACCGACACTTGGTCGGGCCGCTCGGTGACGCCCGGGCCGGCGGCGATGCACGCGCCGCACCCCGGCTCGACAAACTCGGCGCCCACGTCGCGGAACAGGTCCAGATAGCCCTGCGCCCGCGCGTATTCGCGCACGTCCACCGACCCGCACTGGATGTAGCACTTCACGCCGGGATGCACGCCTCTGCCGTCCGCCCGAGCCTCTTGGAAGACCCGCGCGTACATGTCCATGTCCTCCTTCTTGCCCGCCGTGCACGATCCGGCGTAGGCGATCTCGATGGACACGGCCGCGTCCATTTCGTCTATGTACACGCCGTTGCCGGGATCGCCGGGAAGCGCGACCATGGGGCGCACCCTCGAGGCGTCGATCTCGATGACGGTCACGTACTCGGCGTCCGGATCGCTCTGCATGCCGTCCACGAGCGCGCGGGCCGCCGCTTCGTCCATTCCCCGCTCCTGTACCAGGAACTCCACCGTGCGTTCGTCGGCGGCCACGATCCCGGTGAAGGCGCCGACCTCGGCCGCCATGTTGGTCATCGTCGCCCGCTCGTCCACC
Source organism: Longimicrobiales bacterium (assembly GCA_965203485.1). GTDB lineage: Bacteria > Gemmatimonadota > Gemmatimonadetes > Longimicrobiales > Gaopeijiaceae. The sequence goes on along the minus strand of OZ241892.1, from coordinate 3,265,650 downwards.
GACAGGGTCTCCACGGCCGGGCCGGCGTACTCCACGATCTGGCCGATGGCGTGTCCGTCGCGCACGTACGGATGGCGCAGGATCTCGAGCATGTAGTCCTTGGCGGTCACGTTGCGGGGCGGCGTTCCCGAAACGACCACCTTGAACGACGGCGGAATCCGCGCCCGCACGTCCTTGGTGATCCACGAGTTGAAGATCGCGGTCGTGCCGACGCCGAAGGCCAGCGCACCCACGGCGCCTGCATGCGGCGTGTGGGAGTCCGTGCCGATCACGAGCATGCCCGGCTCGGCGTACTCCTCGAGCACCTTGGAGTGGCAGATGGCCTCGGAGCCCATGGCATGGCCCATCTGCTCGCCGTAGAGGCGCACGCCCTGCTTCTCGGCGAACTCGCGCTGCTTCGCCTCGAGCTGGTTGGCCACGTCCAGCAGGCCCGCCTCGATCCGTTCCTGGCTCATGGCCTTGTGCAGGAACGTCAGGTGGTCGCGGAAGAAGAGGACGGAGCCGGGATCCTGCACGCGGGCGGCCGGCCCCAGCTTCTCTTCGAAGAAGATCGCGGCCATCGGCGTCACGTACTCGTGCGAGAAGCGCAGGTCGGCGCGGAAGAAGCCGGCTTCCCCGGGCTCGACCCAGTCCACGCCCACCGAGTCCCGCGCCGCGTCCACGACCCATTTGCGCGCGAAGATCTTCTCGCCGAGCGTCATCGGGCGGCCGCGGGGCGAACGGCCCGGTGCGCGCCTCGCACCATTGCGCGCGCCGGTTCCCAGCGCTTTCGGCGCGGGCAACGTCACTTTCCCTTGCAAGCGCGCCGCGTTGAACTCGAAGAGGCCGCCGTATTCGACGATCTGCCGAGTGATGTCGTCCTTGCCGGCGGTGAACTCCGCCAGCGGGATCGACTCCCCGGCGCGGATGCGCTCCGCCACGCCCAGGTCGGTCGTCGTGAGGACGCCCAGGTTCTGGCAGTTCTCCTCGTAGATGCGTTCAATGCTTTCGGACACGACCACCTGGATTCCCGCCATCCGCTCGGCGTACGGACTCTGTTCGCGGCTCGACCCCTTGCCCCTGCGCTTCCCGGCGACGGAGCAGACGAACCCGCCCGCCCGGACGCTCCCACGCTCCACGGGCGCCTTGTCTTCGCCGTCCGCCCCCGCCGCAGCCCGCAAGCCCAGGTACGGGAACTCGCCCAGCGTCTCGTCGTAGAAGAAGCAGATGTAGGCGGGCGTGATCTCGTCGGTGCTGATCTGGTCGCGGAACCCCGCCTCGGCCGCCTCGGCGAGCGTCAGGTCCACATCGTCGTGAAGCTGGCGGCGCAACAACTCCGCGTCGTCTACCAAGTACAGGACCCGCCCCTGGAACCGGAGCACAGGCGGCCGCTTGTCGACGCGGAGGGCTACAAGCGCGACGGCGCCGTCGGGAACGCGCTTCTCCGCCTCGCCGCCCATCGTCGCCAGTCGTCTCTAGCTGAAGTCCCGGCCAGCGATCACGGCAATGATGATGGCCAGCACGGCCGCCGGTGCCACGAAGCGGATGAAGAAGCGCCAAGCGCCGTAGTGGAACCAGCGCGGCTGGGTTCCGTCCACCAGCTCGGTCTCCGTCGCCTTGCGGGTCATGAACCAGCCCGCGGCCAAGGCGATGAGCAAGCCGCCCGTCGGCAACATCCAGTTGGACACAAAGTGGTCGGCGGTCAAGAACCATCCCACCTTGCCGTCGAAGAGTTCCAACGTAGACAGGAACGGCGTCCCTTCCTGCCCCAATATGGCCGGCAGAGACAAGACGGCGAAAATGGTAAAGACGAAGATCGCGGCCCCGGAACTCACGGTGGCCTTGTGCCGACTGAGCCCACGCTCGTCGATCAGGTAGCTGGTGACGACCTCCAACAGCGACATTGTGGACGTGAGCGCGGCCAGGGCCACCAAGACGTAGAAGAGCGGCCCCAGAAGCGAGCCGAACGGCACCTCCGTGTAGAACAGTGCGGGGAGCGACACGAACAGCATTCCCACCGTGCCCGTGTCCGACACTTCGTCTCGCATTCCGACCACGGAGAAGATCACCGAGAACATGATCACCGTCGCCACCAATGCGATCAGCGTGTCGAGCAGCACGATCATCCCCGACGCCTTCACCACGGACTGATTGCGGGCGATGTACGAGCCGTAGGTGATCATCGCGCCCATCCCCAGCGACAGCGTGAAGAAGGAATGGCCCACGGCCTCGAGGACCGAACTGCGGCTCAGCTCGCCGAAGTTCGGCCGGAAGATGAAGGACAGCGCCTCGCCGGAGCCGCTCATCCCCAGCGCGCTGAACAGCATGAGCACGAGGATGCCGAAGAGGATCGGCAGAAAGATGCGGGCGATCCGCTCGATGCCGCGCTGGACGCCGAAATAGACAACCGCAATCGTGCCCAAACTGAAGCCCAGAGAAAGCACGAGCTGGAGACCGCCATTGAGCGCTTGCGCACCAAACACGTCTCCCATGGCGGTGCCCGCCGGGAACCCCCCCATCGACCAGCCAACCGACTTCGCGAAGTAGTACAGCGACCAGCCCGCGATGACCGTGTAGTAGCTCAGCAGGATGAACGCCGCCAGCACGCCCCAGCCGCCCACGATCCCCCACAGAGGCCCCGCGGCGTCCTTCAGCGCCCCAACCGCGCTCTTCTGGCTGCGCCGCCCGATCAGCAGCTCGGCCATCATGATGGGCAGGCCCACGGCCGCGATGCAGATCAGGTACACGAGGACGAAGGCCCCGCCCTCGTTCTCCCAGGTGATGAAGGGGAACTTCCACAAGTTGCCCAAACCGATCGCGCTTCCGGTGGCGGCCAGCACGAAGCCGACGTTGGAAGTCCAGTTGCCTCGGGCAGTCTCGTTCATGACGCGTTCCTTGGAGGTGTGCGGGTTGCGGCGGACGGGCCCGCCGGGGCCAAGCGGCTGGCCGACCATTATACTCCGAACGGCCCGTCGATGCGAGTTGATCGACTTGGCGCGTGGCCGCACCGAAGATGGGGCCGCCATCGAGGGACGCCCGATTGTGCTTGCGGAGACGAGACCGTGGACGGACGCAGAGCTGGCTCATTGGCTGGACGGCGGTCGCTGGACGGCCGGGGACGCACGTGCGGGGCCCCTCGCGCATGGGCCGCGGTGCGCCTGGCCCCGGTTCTGTCGGGCCGCCCTGGCAGGCACGCGCACGCATGGGCCGCGGTCGCGATGGTCGGCGTGGTCGCAGGATGCGCCGATGCGCCCGGCCGCGACGGAGACGGCGGAGGAGGTCCTCCGGCGGATGCGGCCCCCTCGGTCGCGCTGCTCACGTCCGGCCCCGTGAGCGACGCGGGCTGGCATGCGGGCGCGTACGAGGGGCTTCAGCGCATCGGCGACTCGTTGGGCTGGCGCACGTCGCACCAGCAGACGCGCACGCCGGCGGACTTCGACGAGGCGTTCGCGTCGTACGCGGAGTCGGGCTACGGCTTGATCTTCGGGCACGGCTTCGAGTACCAGGACGCGGCAGAGCGGGCGGCGGCGCAATACCCGGACGCGACGTTCGTGGTCTCGTCGGGGTCGCGGGCGGCGGCCAACGTGGTGCCGCTGATCTTTCGTCTCGAGGAAGCGGCCTACTTGGCGGGCATGGCGGCGGGCGGCATCAGCCCCTCAGGGGTCCTGGGCATGGTCGGAGGGGTCGAGATTCCGCCGGCCAAGGGGACCTTTCTGGCGTTCGAGGCGGGCGTGCGCGCCGTGAACCCGGACGCCACGGTCCTGGAGACGTTCACGGGCAACTGGGACGACGTGGCCGCCGCCAAGGAAGCGGCCGCCGCCCAGCTTCACCGCGGCGCCGACGTGCTGATCCACAACGTGGACGCGGCGAGCTTCGGTGTCTTCCAAGCGGTGCGCGAAGCCCGCGAGCAGGGACGGACGGCGTGGGCCTTCGGGATGAACCGCGACCAGAACGACGTGGCGCCGGACGTGATCGCGGGCAGCGCGTTGATCGACATTCCGGCGGTGTTCCTGCAGACGGCGCTGGCCTGGAGGGACGGAACGCTGGGCGAAGCGCTGCGCTCGGGACTGGCCGGCGGCGCGGTGGACTTCGTGCCGAATCCTGCGGCGGCGGGCGTCGTGCCGGCAGCGGTCGAAGCCCGGATCGCCCAAGCGAGGAAGGACGTCGCATCGGGCGTGCTGGAGGTGCCCCGGATCCGCTATCTCGAGGACGATCCGCCCGGCGGCGCGGAGCCTCGTCTCTGAAGGCCGGCGCCACGGCGGCGCGGACCCGGGTTGCCGCGCGCTTGGTCGGCGTGACGCGGCGCTTCGGGCCGGTCGTCGCGCTGGACCGCGCCTGCTTCGAGCTGGCGCCGGGCGAGATTCACGGCGTGCTGGGCGAGAACGGAGCTGGCAAGACGACCCTCGCCCGCGTCCTCGCAGGTCTCCTGGCCCCCGACGAGGGCCGGGTGGAGATCGCGGGAACCCCGGTTCGCCTCCGCAACGCCGCCGATGCGCGGGAGCGGGGAGTGGCAATGGTCCATCAGCACTTCTCGCTGGTCGGACGCTTCACCGGCTTCGAGAACGTGGCGTTGTTCAACCGCGAGGCGTGGACAAGGCGGGGCGGGCCGGTCCCCGGGTACCGGGCGCGCATCGAGGCCCGGGCGGCCGAACTCGGGCTCGCCGCCGATCTGGACGTGCCGGTCGAGCGGACCAGCGTCGGACATCGCCAGCGAATCGAGATCCTCAAGGCGCTGATGACCGACACTCGCGTGCTGCTCATGGACGAGCCGACCGCGGTCTTGGCGCCGACGGAAGTGCAGGGACTCTTCGCCGCATTGCGGAGAGTGGCCCGCTCCGGCGCCGGCGTCGTCCTGATCGCGCACAAGCTCGACGAAGTGATGGCGGCCGCCGACCGGGTGACGGTGCTTCGGCGGGGACAGCGGGCGCTGGAGGGAAGAACGGCCGACTTCGCGGGCGACGAACTGGCCGCGGCCATGATCGGGCGCCGCGCTCGCCCGGGGAACCGCCGCGACAGATTCTCCGACAGATTCCCCCTAGAATCTGACACGCCGCGAAGGGATGTCGCGGGCAGCGGCGGCGCGGTGCGTGCATCGACGGGCGAGCGTTCGGCGGACGCGAGCGGGCGGGCGCAGGCCGACGAATCCGGCGGCGATCCCCGCGCGGGCGCGGACGACGGCGGCGACCGGGCGGCCCTCGTCGCTTCGCTGACCGACGTGGTCGCGGGCGATCCGCACGCGCCGGCGCTTCGCGGCGCCACCCTGCTCGCCAAGCGCGGCGAGGTTCTGGGCGTCGCCGGAGTCGAAGGCAACGGCCAACGAGAGCTGGCGTCCGTCTTGGCCGGGGCGCTTGCGCCGCTGTCCGGGACGGTCGAGGCTCCCGACAACCCAGGCTGGGCGCCCTTGGACCGGAGCGCCGAAGGCTTGGTGGGCGACTTCTCGCTCGCGGAGAACATGGCGCTGGCGCTTCACGACGCTCCTGAATGCACGCGCGGGCCGTGGATCGACTGGACGGCCGTGCGGCGGAGAACACTGGACGCGCTAGCCCAGATGGACGTGGCGGCGCCGGGGCCGGACGCCCTCGCGCGGACTCTCTCGGGCGGCAATCAGCAACGGCTCCTCGTGGCCCGAGAACTGCGGCGCTCGACTTCGCTGCTGATCGCCGAGTCGCCCACGCGCGGCCTAGACGTGAACGCCACCCAAGCCGTGCGGCGACGAATCGCCGCGATGGTCCGTTCGGGGCCGCGGCCTCCGGCGGTGGTGCTGATATCGTCGGACCTGGACGAGATACTCGAAATGTCGGACAGGATCGTCGTCATGGTCCGCGGACGCCTCCTGCCCGTCCCCGAAGGCGACCGGTCCGCCGACGCCGTCGGCGAACTCATGCTGGGCGCCTCCGACTCCGGTGCAAGGAAACCGGATCGCGGCTAGCCGGCCGGCGGCGCCGCGCCCCCGCAACGGCGCAGCCGCGCGTTCGCTCGGTTCCGCCGGCCGCTCGGCGCTTGCGTTCGCGGCGGCGCTCGGCGTGGCGGCCGTCCTCCTGGCGATGGGCGGCCACTCGCCGGCCGACGCCTTCGCCGCGCTCGTCCAGGGGGCCTTCGGGTCGTGGCGCCGCTTCGTGTCGTTCACCCTCGTGCAGGCGACGCCGCTGCTGCTGGCCGGCTTGGCCGTGGCGGTGGCCTTTCGCGCGGGCGTGTGGAACATCGGGGCGGAGGGGCAACTCTACGCGGGCGCGCTGGCGGGCGTGGCGGTGGCGGTCTTCTGGCGCGACGCCGGCGGCCCGGCGCTCGTGCTCGCCACCCTGGCCGCGGCCACGGCCGGCGGCGCGGCATGGGCGCTGGCGCCCGTCGCGATGAAGGCGAGGATGGGCGTGGGCGAAGTGATCACGACGCTCCTCATGAACTTCGTGGCGCTGTTCCTGGCGCAGTTTCTCGTCCAAGGCCCGCTGCAGGAATCGCGCGGGGTGTTCAACATGACCGACGAGGTGCCCGCGGCGGCGCAGCTCCCGCCGCTCGTGCCCGGCATGCGCCTGCACGTCGGCTTTGCGGTCGGAATCGCGATGGCATGCGCACTCTGGCTCTACGCGACCCGCACTTCGAGCGGCTTTCGCGTCCGCGTCGCCGGAGCATCTCCGAAGGCGGCGCTGGCCAGCGGCCGCTTCGATCCCGCCCGCGTGGCCTGCCTGTCCTTTCTCGCGTCCGGCGCGATCGCGGGCTTGGCCGGCTGGATCCAGGTCGCGGGCGTCACCCGGCGGATGTACGAAGGATTCTCTCCGGGATGGGGCTACACCGCGATCGCCGTCGCCCTCCTGGCGCGGTTGCATCCCGGCGCCGTCGTCGTCTCGGCGATCGCCTTCGGCGCCCTCGGAGCGGGGGGCGGCGCAATGCAGAGAGACGCCGGCGTGCCCGAGGCATGGGTGCGCGGGACCGAGGCGTTGCTGATCCTGGCCCTTCTGGCCGTGGACCGGGCCTTTCGGGGAGGAGGCAACGGCCGTGGCTGACTCGGGCATGCTCGCGGCCTTCCTGTCGGCCGCCACGGGCCTTGCCGTCCCGCTGGCGCTGGCGGCCCTGGGCGAGACCGTGTCCGAGCGGGCGGGCGTCATCAACATTGGCATCGAGGGCTCCATGATCTGCGGAGCGCTGGGCGGCGCCTTGGCGGGCTTGGCCGCCGGTCCCTACGCCGGACTGGCCGGCGGCTCGCTCGCCGGAGGCGCGGCCGCCTTGGTCTTCGCGTTCTTCGCCGTCTGCCTGAACGCAAACCAGATCGTGGTGGGCACAGCGGTCACCGTCGGGAGCCTCGGCTTCACCGGCGCCGTCTTCCAGAGCCGCTTCGGGGCAACCGGCTTGGCTTTGGAGCTGCAAACCGTTCCGGCCTGGGAAATCCCCCTGCTGTCCAAGGCGCCGCTCCTGGGACCCGTACTCTTCGACGGCCCGCCCACGCTCTACGCCGTCTACGTCCTGGCCCCGCTGCTCGCGTGGTTCCTCTTCCGAACCCGCCGGGGACTCGCCCTGCGCGCAACCGGCGAAGACGCCGACGCCGCCCACGCCGCCGGCATTCCCGTGATCCGAACCCGCGTGGCCGCGACGCTCTTCGGCGGACTCATGGCCGGCCTCGCGGGCGCCCACCTAAGCCTCGTCCACACCGGCACGTTCGCCGAGAACATGTCCGCCGGACGAGGCTTCGTCGCCATCGCGGTCGTCGTGCTCGGACGCTGGGACCCCAAGGGCGTCGTCGCGGCAGCCCTCTTCTTCAGCGGAGCCGAGGCCCTCCAGTTCGTCCTCCAGGCCACCAACGCGGACCTCCCCTATCCGCTCTTCCTGGCCCTCCCCTACGTCCTGTGCCTAGCCGCCCTCGCCGGCTGGTTCGGCCGCTCCCAAGCGCCCGCCCGCCTGGGAAAGCCGTGGCCGCGGGCGTGACGTCATGCGGCCCGGCCCGTCGGCGGCCGAAAGTCGTTGCCGAGTGCATTCCGCCATTCCGGCGTCCCAAAGGAGTCGCTATCGTTCCGCGTTGAACCTTGGAGCCACGACCGACATGCACGCCTACTGCCTCGCCGATCTATTCAATCTCGATCTCTGGCCCACCGGCCGTCGCCCCCGGTTCGGCGATGTCCGGTTGGGATTGGAGCAACTGACGGAGCAGGTTCTAGCGACAGTCCCCTCGGCCGGAGAGGTGACCACCCGCCTCTACGGCGGATGGGACGGCGACGTGCCCGCGACGCAACACGACCTTCGTCGCATGTTGAACAACGCGATCCAACAAATGCCGCGGCGCGCCGGCCGCCAAATGTTTCGGCTGGAACTCGCCGAGTCGCCCGTATGGGACCGCAACGTTCCCATTCGAGAGTCCGTGCGACTCGTGCGCAGTGGGCGCCTCAAGACGAAGGTCGAGCGCGCTCCCCGTTGCGCCTTGGGAACCGATGGTTGCAGCCTCTTGTCGTTCGAGTCCTGGTGCGCCGGGCGGTGCCCCGAGCCCACTTGTCCGGTGCGCCTCCCGGACGTCGCATCGAGATATGCCCAGAAGATGATCGACACGTTGCTCACCGCCGACGCCATGGCCATCCGCTACGAGAGACTGGCAGATGCGGTAGTGCTTGCAAGCGACGACGACGACATGATTCCCGCGATGCTGGCGCTTGCAGCATCGGATGTCGCGCTAATACACTTGACAAAGCGCAAGACGCGAAGCTTCTACAGGGAAGTGCTGGAACGGGAGGGAGTGCGAATCCATGAGTGGTAGCGCAATCAACGTCATCGCGGAGATCAAGAGAGACGTCCGGGCATTTTCGGATCCCGGATCGGACGTGCTCGCAGAAGGGGGCATCTTAGTTTGGGAGAAAGGGGGAAACGAACGTGAAGTGACGTTGCTGCAGTCGGCTGCCGGAGCCTTGCCGGACGTTGTCTGTAATGACAGCCGGATGAACTACAAGTCGTTTCTTGCCAGTCCGCACTTGGCCGATCTCCAACAGCTCGCGCAGTTCGTGGTCAAGACCACGCCGAACGAACCCGGATATGTCGACACGTTGGCCGTCGCCCGCGACGACGACGACAACGAAGCGGAGCCGACCGCAGCGGTCGAGCTCATCGAGGCGCGCAGCACCGAAGACCTTCCGTTCCAGGAAACCCGAATTCTGTTGGTTGGAGGAGAGGCTGGATCGGGAAAGACGATGGCGTTGAGGCGGATGACTCTCCTGCGCGCCCAGAAGTACATGAACGGCACAGCCAAGTCATTGTTCTTCTATGTCGACGTCCAAGGTCGCTCTCTGTCGCGCCTGGACGAGGCCATGGCACGGGAACTCGACGATCTGCGCGCCAAGTTCCCGTACAGCGCCGTCGTGCCCCTCGTTCGGCGCGGCCTCTTGGTTCCGGTCGTAGACGGCTTCGACGAATTGCTCGGCAGCGGCGGATACGACGAAGCGTTTTCTTCGCTAGCCACCTTCGTGGCGAAGCTCGAGCAATCGGGCGTGGTCGTCGCCTCGGCGCGGTCTTCCTTCTTCGACTACAACAACTTTCGCGAATACGCCAGCCGGTTCGGGTACGATGGGCGTCTCGGCTACGGCGTGGACACCGTTGATCTGAAACCATGGGGCGACGCCCAAGCCGAGGAATTTGTTTCCTCGACGGCGAGACGACACGACTCCGCAAACAGTGCGCACGTGTTGGCCGACTTTCAGAAACTCCGGGACGAACTGGACGACCGCGAGCTGCTGTCTAAGCCGTTCTACGTGTCACGGATTACAGACCTGCTCATCGAAGGCGAGAGCATTTCATCGGACGACACCGTGATCGAGCAGCTCGTGGAAGCCTTCATCAACCGAGAGCACGGCAAGCTGACCAGCAAAGAAGGAACGCCTCTCTTGACCCGCGAACAGCATCGACTGTTTCTGACGGAATTGGCCATGGAAATGTGGTGGCAAGAGGCCCGCCGCTTGGACTTCGACACGGTTCAAGAACTCGGTGCTTTGCTAGCCGAGGACTATGATCTGCCTCGAGAAACTGTCGCAGCAATCCAGAATCGTGCATCCAGCTACGCGTTCTTGAGGACGGTCGGCGCGACCAAACGCGATCTATGCTTTGAGCATGAAGTCCTCTACGGCTACTTCTTGGCGGACAAGCTCCGCCGGTGCCTTAAGGACGGTTCGGACGATCTTCGGCGATTCTTGGAACGCTCCGTGCTCGACGACATGGTGGTTCGGCAGGCAACGCGAACCACCGGCGCGAACGACTCTGCCCGCGCAATGATCATCGAATCGGTGTGCAACGTCCTGCGTCCGGGGCTGATGCACGCGGTTGCACGAGAGAACGGCGGTCGGATCGTAGCCGGCTTGCTGGCAATGGGAGGGCGACTGAGGCCGGCCGGGACGCTGCGCAACTTGGATTTTCGGCAGGAGAACTTGGGGCACATCGTCTTGGAACGGCCGCGCTTCTACCGTTGCGATTTTAGGGAAGTCGACTTCACGCAAGCACAGATGCAATCGCCGACATTCGAAGAATGCACGCTGTCGTCTCCGTCCGTGGCGATGGCGAAGACGCGATTCGAGCACGCCTCGGACGACCTGACGACGCAGGTGCACGGCATCGTTGTGGAAGCCGGCGACGAGGACTTCGTGAAGGGCGACTACTTCGCGCCGGAAAGCGTACGCGCGATCTTGGCAAAGCTGGGCGCGGACGTCGATATTGCCTTGAGGGCTCCAAGATACACTCCCGCCCAAAAGGAGCGCATTGAACTGCTCGCGCGCTTTCTTCACAAGATGGAGCGGCGGTTCTACGTCTCTGAAAGCGACTTGGCGAAGTTCTCCACAACGCGATCGCCGCAATGGCCGAATCTCCGGCACATGCTGGAGAAGCATGGTCTGTTGACCAAGCAGTCCGTACGGAGAGCCGGACCCCACGAACCATTGCTTCGCTTGTCCCATCCGCCCAAGATCATCCGGGCGGGAGAAGACACGCGGGAACGAAGCCGACCTGATGTCACCGCCTTCTGGGGCGACCTGCTGAGTTACGGCGCGTGAGCGTGACGCCGCATGCGCCGAGGCTCTCTCATCGTCCCTTCGCCACGACGGCATTCGTCAACGGCGGCCTCCCGCATCCGGTCGCGGATCGTCGCGACTGAGGGACTGCCGACTCACGGCGGCGCTTCAAGGCCTGAAGGCGTACATCCATCGAGAAGAGCTTGATTCTCCCTTCGTGCGCGTCATCAGGTCTCGATCCACGACGACGCGACAAGCCGACTCCAGGTAGCCGGCTTCGCCCAACCCGCCATCTTCGTACATTGAAGAGCATGAAGCAGACCATCGCCCTCGGCGTGTGCGCGTCCGGCCGCCGTGCGTTCGCGGCGGCGCTCTTTGGCCTTGGGCTCGCCGCCCCCGTCGCGGCGCCGCGCCACCTGCTGGCCGCGCCGCGTGTGCCGAGTCCGGAGGCGAGTCCTTCCGTCGCGCGTTCGGCCGCCGTCCCGGGCTTCCGCCAATCCCCCGCGCCGGCCGTCCAAGACGCGCCCCGGTTCGAGCGCGGCGCCGCTTCGGTCGCCCTTCGCTTCCGCCGGCTCGACGGCGTCAAGCGGGTGCTGATGATCGCCGCCCACCCGGACGACGAGGACACGGGACTCTTGGCCGCATTGGCGCGGGGCATGGGAGCGGAGACCGCGTATCTGTCCTTGAGCAGGGGCGAGGGCGGGCAGAATCTGATCGGCGCCAGGCTGGGAGAGGGGCTCGGGATCGTGCGCACCGGCGAGCTGGTGGCCGCCCGGGAGCTCGACGGCGGGAGGCAGTACTTCACGCGGGCCTTCGACTTCGGGTACTCCAAGACGCTCGACGAGACGTTGCGGCGCTGGCCGCTGGACGAGGTGGTGCGCGACGTGGTCTTCGTGGTTCGCGCGTTTCGGCCCCACGTGATCGTGTCGGTGTTCTCGGGCACGCCGCGGGACCGGCACGGCCAGCATCAGGTGGCCGGAGTGGCGGCGCGCGAAGCCTTCGAGGCGTCGGGCGATCCCGTCCGCTTCCCGGGACTGGCCGCACGCGGCGTGGAACCGTGGGCTCCGCTCAAGCTGTACCAGTCGGTGCGCTCTTCGCCTCGGGACGCGACGCTGCGGGTGCCGACGGGCGACTTCGATCCGCTTCTGGGCATGTCTCCCTTCCAGCTCGCGATGGCCAGCCGCAGCCGGCACCGATCGCAGGACATGGGTGCGCCGCAGATCATGGGGCCGCAGGAGAGTCCGTTGGCGCTCGTGGCTTCGCGGGCCGAAGCGGGCGCCGACACCGGCCTGTTCGCGGGCATCGACACGACTCTGGCGGGCCAGTTGCCCGACCCGTTGCCGCCTTCCTGGCCCTCGGACGCGCGGGCGCGGCTGGACGCGTACCGGACGGCTGTCGCCGCGGCTCGCGGCGCCCTGGCGGCGGACCGGAGCGACGGAGCTGTTCCCGGACTGCTCCAGGCGGCGCGCGTTCTCGACGGCCTGGCGCGCGAGGCGCCTCCCGGCCCGCCCCACCGCATGATCGCCGACCGGTTGGCCCTCGTGTCCGAGACGGCGCTCGCCGCGGCGGGCGTGGTGGTGGAGGCGCGGGCGGCACGGGACGTTGTGGTTCCCGGGGAGTCCGTGGGGGTGGACGTGATCGTTTGGAACGGGGGGCGGCTCGCGGTGGACGACGTGGCGCCGCGCTTGGAGTTGCCGGAAGGATGGTCGGCTTCCGCGACGGCCCAGGCCGCGACGGACCCCGGAGGCTCGTTCTTCTTCCGTAGCGATCCGTCCGAGACGCCCGCCGACGGCCGCGTGCTTCCGGGAGCCGTCGCGCGCTGGAGCTGGCGAGTGGCCGTGCCGCCGCAGGCGCGGGTCTCGGCGCCGTACTTCCTGGAAAGCCCGCGGTCCGGCGACTTGTACGCTTGGCCGGAGGACGCCGACCGGTGGGCGAAGCCGTTCGACCCTGCGCCTGCGCGGGCGGTGACGGCGTTGCGGTTGGCGCCGTCGCAGGCGGCCGCTTCGGACGCGTCGTCGTCTGCGGCGGGAGCGCGTGCGGCGGCGGACTCGTCCAGCCCGGGCCAAGGCTTCTCGACGAGCGGCACGGATCTCCTCGAGGTCGTGCGTGAAGCCGGCTACGTAGGAGTCGACAAGGCGTCGGGCGAGTACCGCGAGCGAGTGCTCGTGGCCCCTGCGCTGGACGTCGGCTTGGCTCCCCAAACGATGGTGTGGCCGCTGGCCAGCAGGGCCGCCCGCGCGTTCACGGTCTCGGTGGCCAACCTCTCTGCGTCGCCGCGAGCCGGTTCGGTGCGGCTCCATGCCGGAGACGGTTGGCGGGTGGAGCCCGCGTCGAGGCCGTTTGCGCTGCAACCGGGCGGCTCGGGCGCGTTCGTCTTTCACGTCGCGCCCTCGGGAGCGCCGTCGGCCGGCCGGCACATCTTCAGCGCGTCGGCCCGAGACGGCTCGGGCGCGGCCTTCGAAGGCGACTACGACATCGTGGCCCATCCCCACATCCGGCGCGCGGCGCTGCACGGAAGCGCCGCTTCGCGCGTGTCCGCCTTCCCTCTGGCCGCGAACCCGGATCTGCGCGTGGGCTACATCATGGGATCGGGCGACGCGGGGCCGGATGCGCTCCGCCAAGCGGGGATGCCGGTGGAGCTGCTGGACGACGGCCGGTTGCGGAGCGGCGACTTCGGGGGGCTCGACGTCCTCGTGCTCGGCGTCCGCGCCTACGAGACGCGCCCGGAGCTGGCCGCTGCGAACGACGCGGTCCTCGGCTTTGCGCAGGCGGGCGGCACCGTGATCGTCCAGTACAACAAGTACGAGTACGGGCAGGGCGGATTCGCGCCCTATCCGGTGCGCATGAACCGCCCGCACGACCGCGTCGTGGACGAGACGGCCCCCGTGGCCGCGCTCGCGCCCGAGACCCCGGTGTTCCGAGGCCCCAACGTCATCGGGGCGGCCGACTTCGAGGGCTGGGTGCAGGAGCGCGGCCTGTACTTTCTGAGCGACTGGGACCGGCGCTTCGTGCCGGTCCTCGAGTTGGCCGATCCCGGCGAGGAGCCGCAACGCGGCGGCCTGCTCGTGGCCCCGGTGGGCGACGGCCTCTACGTGTACACGGGATTGGCCTTCTTCCGGCAGTTTCCGGCGGGCGTGCCGGGCGCCTATCGTCTGTTCGCCAACCTGGCGTCGATGCGGGCGGCCGACTGGCACGCTTCGCAGGCGAGGCCCCGGCCGCGGAGCCGATGATTCTTCGCGGCGATGCCGTCCCGCCGAGATCCTGAAGCCGCGGGCCGGTCCGGGGCGGACACGAACCACCCGCTTCCGCCCGGGCTGGACGACCTGCCCTGGGAGTTGCCGCGAGTCTTCTTGGGACTGGACGGCGCCGCCGCTCGCCACGACCGAGCCGCCACGTGGATATTGCCCGTCCCCTACGAGACCACCGCCAGCTGGGGAACGGCGACGCGGCGCGGCCCGCGGGCGATTCTGGACGCGTCCCGCTACCTGGAGCTCTTCGACCACGAGCTGGGCCGCGACCCGTCCGCCGACGGCGTCTACACGTTCCCGGCCCTGGAACTCGAGCGCGGCAACGCCGAGGGCGCGGCGGCCAGCCTCCGAGACGCCTTCTCGCGCCTGCTGGAAGCCGCGGGCGGCAAGCGCGTCCTCATGCTGGGCGGCGAGCACTCGGTGTCGCCTCCCGCGATCCTTGCCCACGCGGGCAGGCGCGAGGGCCGCCTCTCGGTTCTCCAGCTCGACGCGCACCTCGACCTGCACGAGCGGTTCAACGGCAGCCGGTTTTCGCACGCCTGCGCAATGGCCCGGATCGCCGGGCAGGTCGACCTGGTGTCGGTCGGCGCCCGCGGAATCAGCCGCGAGGAATGGCGGGCGGCCCAGCGCCGCGACGACGTGACGGTCGTGACGGCCGAGGAGATGGACGACCGCGCCTGGATGGACATGGCCTTGGCGGCGCTGGGAGACCCGGTCTACGTGACCTTCGACGTGGACTTCTTGGACCCGTCGCTGGTCCCCTCGACGGGCGCTCCGGAGCCTGGCGGGGCCGGATGGCGACAGACGCTCGCCTTTCTCCGCCGCGTCTTCGGCGAGCGGTCCGTGGCGGGCGTGGACGTGGTCGAGCACGCCCCCGTTCCAGGCTTGGCCGCCCCCGATTTCCTCGTAGCCAAGCTGGTCTACAAGATCGTGGGGTACTGGAGCGAAGGACCGCGCACCCGTTAGCCGCCCGTCATTCCTTGCGCCCCTTGCGCCGGGCCGGCGGCAGGTCCAGTTCGCCCCGCACGTTCGAATGGCGGATGCGCTCCCGGCGACCGCCCTTGACCACCAGGTCGCCCGCCACGTCCTGCACCGCAAGGCCGCCCGAACCCATGCCGTCCACGCGAACCGAGCCGCCGACTGACCGAATCGCGATGCTGCCCGAGCCGTCCGACACCCTCACGTCGCCCGCGACGTCGCTGATCTCCATGCTGCCAGAGCCGTCGCCCACCTCCACGTCGCCGTCCACGTCCTCGATCCTGAGGCTGCCCGACCCGTCGTCCACGACCACCGAGCGAGCGCGGCGCACCTGCATCGATCCCGACCCGTCCTCGATGCGCACGGCGCCCACGTCCGAGACCGCGACGCTGCCGGAGCTGTCCTCCACGTCCACGTCCGTCCCGAGCGGCACCTGCACTTCCAAGTCGATCCTGGCGTATCCCCGGCCCATCCAGCTTCCGCCCGGATAGTCCGTCTCGAGCCGATCGCCGTCCAGCCCGACCGACAGTTCGGCCAAGCGTTCCCGGCTCGAAGCGCACAACGTCGCCGTCACGCGGACCTCGTCCAGACCCTCGCGCCCCGTGATCGCAAGACTGCCCGCGCCCGCGTCCACCCGCAGTTCGCCCGCCGCCGGGCCGCGCATCTCCTGCACGTCGCGATGCTCGCACCGGCCTTGCGCCGACATCCCCACCGGAACCGCCAGCGCCGCCGACGCCAACCCCCGCACCGTCCACCGCCCCACGCCTCTCGCCGTCATCATGTCCCCGCCTCCCCTTGGGCTCGCGCCCGCCGGCGGCCGCTTCCGCGCGGCCTCGCCTTGGTTCTCTGGGGCGCCGACCGAGCCTTCCCTCCGCCGGCCGTTGCCGTCCGCGACTTCTCGCTCAAGCCGGTCGGCCGACCCCGGAACGTCCGCTGCGCGCCCCCGTCGTCGGTCCATCAAGACGAGAACCGGCGACGAAAAGTTGCGCCGCCGGACGCCGAAGGCTACCGCCCCGCCCGTGTCTCCACGACGAGCACGCCCGTACCTCCCGTGTGTCCGTAGCGCACTCCGGCGTCGGTGCCGTGGAGGAAGCGAATGGCGAAGATGTCGCTCGGGTCGAGTTCGTAGACCCAGCCTGCGCTCTCGGGGTTGAGGAGCACGCCGTCCACCACCACCGCCGCGCAGTCGGACGAGCCGGGCACCGCGCCACGCCCCGGGGGACGGGCCGGCCGGCTGCGGTCGAGGCCGCGGGAGGAGCGCAGGCACCCCGATTGGCCCAGTCCACGCGAAACGAGATAGCGCGCGCCCGAGAGCCGCCGCGAGTTGAGCACCTGGTCGAGCGTGAGGTAGCGTTCGGCGAGCTCTTCCATCTCGATCGGGCCGATCAGTCCAATCTGGGCGCCGGCCGTCCGCCATGCGAGTTCGTCCGGCCCGATCACCGTCACCGTGATGCCGTCCAGCGGAATGGCGCCCGGCGACATGTGCACCACGAGCATCTCGCCGGGCAAGAGCGGGACGTTCGCCTCGAGCGTCTCGTAGCCGATCCGGATCGCGCGCACGAAGTACTCGCCCGGCGCGACGCTGTCGAAGCGGAAGTAGCCCAGCTCGTCGCTGAACGTGTAGCGGCCGATCCCCGGAACGACGACGATCGCTCCAGCCAAGGGCAACGCCGTCTCGGCGTCCAGCACCTCACCTTCGATCGTCGCCAGCTGCTGCTGCGCCGCCGCCGAGTCCGGGGGAAGCAGCTCCGCTTCCTCTTCCTGGGCCGCCGACCCGAGCGCGCAGGCCAGCGCCGGCGCCGCCAGGAGCCACGCCCGGCGTCTTTCTCTCGATTCCGGCAACGTCATCCGGTCAGTCTCCGAACGAAATTCCCATCGCCCTCGCGGCCCGCACCATGTCGCCGTCGAGCGGAACCGACTTGAGCCTCTCCACCGCCTCCGCCAGCGGCACGGCTCGCATGTCCGGCGGATCGAGCGCCACGAGCCGCCCGAAGAGGCCGCGCTCCGCGAACTCGACCGCCGCCGTTCCGAAGCGGAGCGACAGGATGCGGTCGTACGCGATCGGACGCCCGCCGCGCTGCAGATGCCCCAGCACGAGGCTGCGCGTCTCCTTGCCGGTGAGGGCCTCGAGGCCCTCGGCCACCCGCTTGCCCGCTCCTCCGAGCCTTCGCGGGCGTCCCGGCCCGGTGTCGTCCAAGTACGACGCCTCGCCGCCGACGGGAATCGCGCCCTCGGCCACAACTATAATGGCGAACTCGCGCCCGGCGGCCCAGCGCGCGGCGATCTTCTCGGCCACCTTGGCCAAGTCGTAGGGGATTTCGGGGATGAGGACGGCGTCGGCCGTGGCCGCGAAGCCCGCGAAGAGCGCAATCCAGCCCGCATGGCGCCCCATGAGCTCCACGACCATGACGCGCTGGTGCGACTCCGCCGTCGAGTGGAGCTTGTCGATGGCGTCCGTCGCGGTCTGCACGGCCGTGTGGAAGCCGAACGTGACCGCCGTCGCGTTGAGGTCGTTGTCGATCGTCTTGGGCACGCCGACGACCTTGAGGCCCTTCTCGGCCAGCTCGCGCGCGATCCGCAACGACCCGTCGCCGCCCACCGCGATCAGGCAGTCGATGCCGAGCCGGTCCATGCGCTCGACCACCTCGTCGGAGCGGTCCACGACCTCGACGCTCCCGTCGCCGCGCTTGACCGGAAAGGCGAAGGGACTGCCCCGGTTGGACGTGCCCAGGATCGTTCCGCCCACATGCGTGATCCCGCTCACCGTCGCGCTGTTGAGCTCCACGACGCCGCCCTCGGCGAAGAGGCCGTCGTACCCCCGTTCGATGCCCACCACGTCCCAGCCCCGCCGCTCGGCCGCCAGCACCGCGGCGCGCAATACGGCGTTGAGGCCCGGCGCGTCTCCGCCGCCGGTGTTGATGGCGATTCGCATGCTTCGCGCGTGGCCGCGTCCTTCCGTCACGATCTGCGAGCCCCGTCCCGGATGCGGCATTGCGCTTCCTCGGTCAAGCGACAACTCCTGTGAGGACCACGATGGCCGCCGGCGCAAGTTACGCTTCGGCGTCCTGGAACGCCAAGGCCGACCGAATCGACCCCACGGCGTTCCCGGCGACCTCCCGGCCCCGCCTCCGTCGGAGCGATGATGGACCGCGCCGCGCCGGCAGCTAAACGCGCGTGTCGAAATGCCACCCCGCGCGCTCGTCTCCTCCGCAACGACAGCGACAGGAGCCCACGCACACGGCGCCCCTCTTGTTCTCTTGCGCCCTGGCCGTTACGATCCGTGGGGTGGGAGGGCGCCCGTTCCCGGAGCAACCCCGAATCGGGGGATACACGATGTCCGTTCAGGCCATGATCCCACTTGACGGTCTTCGCTCGTCGCCTGCCGTCCTCAAGCGAAAATACCGACTCGGCGAGCTTTTCGCCGGCGCCGGGGGCATGGCCCTAGGCGCTGCCCGGGCTCGCCACGGCGGCTTTGGCTTCGTGCACGCGTGGGCGAACGACATCGACGGCGACGCCTGCGACACCTTGAAGCAAAACGTGGAATTTCCGCGCCACGGCGTCGTGCATTGTCCTGTCGAAAATCTTGATTTCGCCACACTTTCGCCTATTGATGGATTGGCGTTTGGTTTCCCGTGCAACGACTTCAGTCTCGTTGGCGAGCGCAATGGCATCGCGGGCCGTTTCGGGGGATTGTACCAGTGGGGTGTTCGCGCATTGCGTCATTTCAAACCCCTGTTCTTCGTCGCCGAGAACGTCAGCGGGTTGGCAAGCAGTGGTGCGAAGCGAGATTATCAGATCATCCTGGACGACTTGGAATCCGCGGGCTACGACGTGTGTTCTCGCACGTATCGGTTCGAAGAGCATGGTGTTCCCCAACGGAGACACCGCATTGTCGTCGTAGGCTTTCGCAAGTCGCTCGGACTGGCGTTCCGTCCCCCGGAGGCGTCTTCTCGTCGCATGTCGTGCAGAGACGCGCTGGAGCGGCCGCCGATCGCCGCCGACGCCGAGAATCATCAGAGAACGGCCCAGCATCCTCGAGTCGTCGAACGACTCAAGCACATCAAGCCGGGCCAGAACGCCTTTACCGCCGATCTTCCTCCCCGGTTGCGGCTCCGAATGCGCAGCGGCGCCACCATTAGCCAGATCTATCGCCGACTCGATCCGGAACAGCCTTCGTACACGGTTACGGGCTCCGGCGGCGGCGGCACGCATGTCTACCACTGGTCGGAAGACCGTGCTCTCACCAATCGCGAGCGCGCTCGTTTGCAAACCTTTCCCGATTCTTTCGTGTTTTGCGGTGGCAGGGAATCGGTCCGGAGACAGATCGGCATGGCCGTTCCGCCGAGAGGGGCACGAGTCATCTTCGAAGCAGTCCTGCGAACCCTGACAGAAGCAAAGGTGTCACCATGCAAATCGTGAGAGGTGGACTCTTTCGGGAAGTCTTGATGCGCCCGGCGGCGAACGAGGAAGCCGACGAGCTCTTGGTTGTCTCTGGATACGTGAGCGCAAGCATGCTGGAACAGCATCTTGAAGCTCTCCAGAAAGGCGTGGCGGAAGGACGCATAGCGACATTGCCCAAGATCACGGTCGTCGTAGGAATGGTCCAGGCAGGCATCGAAGCCGCACAACATCAAGGCATTTGCGACGTTGTTCGCCGATTCCCCGAAACGGTGAGTTGTTTCTATCTGACAAGAGGAAATCCTTGTCACTCCAAAGTATTCATTTGGAAGAAGAGGGGGATGCCGATTCGAGCGTTCGTCGGATCCGCCAACTACACGATGCTTGGTTTTGGGGCGTCTCAGCGGGAGACCGTCGCGGACGCCGACCCCGATGCGACATTGGAACACCATGCGTCTTTGATCGACCAATCCATCCCATGCACGGACGCGGGAGTGGAAACGTCGGTCAAACTGATGAACACGAAGCCCCCTGAGGATGGCGCCTACGAAGATGCTGCAACCTTGCCTCTCCTGGCCACGAAAGGCGACCGGAAGGGCAATACTCACTTGAAGGCCGGGCTCAACTGGGGACAACGGAATGGCCGAGATCCAAACCAGGCGTACATTCCTATTCCCAAACCCGTGCGGGATCGATCCTTCTTCCCGCCGATAGGCAGTCGCTTCACCGCGCTCACCGACGACGGGCAGAGTTTGATTCTCGTGGTTGCCCAGCAATACGGCAAGGCCATTCACACGACCATGGACAACAGCGAGCTGGGCAGATACCTTCGCCGCCGGATTGGCGTGCGCTCCGGCGAGTTCGTCACGCGGCAGCACTTGACCGGCTACGGTCGTCACGACGTTGGCTTCTACCGAATCGACTTGGAGACCTACCACATGGACTTTCGCCCCAACCTTCAACCGATCGACACTCTCGAACGCTTGGAGCCGTAGAGGCCGCCGCAAATCCCATGCCCGTAACCGAGAAAGCCGTTCGCGACGCTCTCAAGGCCGTCAAGGACCCGGAGCTCAATCTGAACTTGGTGGTGCTGGGCCTCGTCTACGGCATCGAAGTGGATGGCGCGCGCGCCAAAGCCACGATCACGCTGACCACGCCGATGTGTCCGGCCGCCGGGCAGATCGTGGAAGAAGCGAAGGCCGCGGTCGAAGGCGTCGAAGGCGTCGAAGAAGCGGAGGTCGAGCTTACCTTTGATCCTCCCTGGACGCCCGAGCGGATCAGCCCGCTGATGCGGTCCAGTCTGGGGATTTGACCGGCCGGAGCGTCCCGGTCCGGCTGGGCGGCGCTTTCGGCGTCGGCCCGGCGCGGCATGGAGGGCGCTCGGGCCAGCTAGGGGGAACAAAGTCATGCCTCGCCAATACACCCAAGCCGAGCTGGTTGCCGAAGAGGCCCTGAAGGCCAAGATCCGCGGCGGACACGTCCTCGAGTCCCCCGGCGAGATGACGCCGGGATACCGCAGAGCCATCGTCGTGCAGTTGACGGTGCAAGCCGACACCGAGCTGATGAGCGCGCCGGCGTACTGGTTCGCGGCGCGCCACGCTCCGTCCACCAACACGCAGGTGAGCGCGCACGCCATCATTCAGGACGAGCTGGCCCACGCGAACATCGCCTACCGCCTGCTGGAGGACATGGGCGTCTCCAAGGAGCGGCTGGTCTACGGGCGCGAGCCTCACGAGTTCAAGCATCCGTACGGCTTCGACCAGCCGCTCGACAACTGGGCCGAGCTGGTCGTCGCCAACGGGTTCTTCGATCGCGCGGGCATCACGCTGTTGAGCGACGTGCATCGCAACACCTCCTACGGTCCTCTCAAGCGCGCGCTGGTGAAGGTGGACATGGAGGAGACGTTCCACCTGCGCCACGGCGAAGTCTGGATGCGCCGCCTGGCCCGGGCCGGCGGAGCCGCCACCGAGCTGCTGCAGCGTTGCGTGGACTGGATGTTCCCGATGACGATCGAGTGGTTCGGCTTGCCGGACGACCTCAAGCGCCACAGCGGACAGCTGGACTACCGTCTCAAGGGGCTCACCAACGACCAGCTGCGCCAAGTCTGGATGTCGTCGACGGTGCCGCTCTGCGAGGAGCTGGGGCTGTCGGTCCCGGCCCACTACGACGAGGCGCGGGACGAGTACGTGCTGGACTATCCCTTCCCTTGCCAGTACGACCCCGGCGACAAGCATTGGCTCTTCGACGAGGGCGAGATCGCGTGGGACCAAGTGTTCGAGCGATGGAAGGGCCGGGGTCCGATGAACGAGGTCTACGTCGACTCGGTGCGGCGTTCGCGAAAGTCCGTGGCGGCGTGGCTCGCCTGACGACGGTGCGGGCGGGGGATTCCGGAGCGTCCGGCGCAAAGCGGGAGACCGTCGCGGACGGGCCGCCGGCGACTCTGGCTTCGCACGTGTCCGGCGGGCGCGACCGGTGGTCGGAGCCGCTCCACGAGACGCCGGAGGACGCCAAGGGGGCCCTGATGGCCGCCCTCGGGGAGGTGCTGGACCCGGAGTTGCCCATTTCGCTGGTGGACCTCGGCTTGGTGAGGAACGCCGAGCTCGACGGGGGGACGGCGCGGATCGACCTGACGTTCACGGCCACGGCGTGTCCCTGCATGGACTTCATCAAGGAGGACGTGATGGACCGCATCGGGCGCGAGCCGTGGGTGCGGTCGGTGGAGATCAACGAGGTCTGGGATCCGCCGTGGACTACGGCGTCGCTGACGCCGAGGGGCCGGCGCGAGCTGGCCAAGTTCGGGGTGGGAGCGTGAACGACGGCGACGAGCGCGCGCCGGGGAGCCGGAGCGCGAGCGGACCCGAGGGCGCGGGTGCGGCGGCGGGCCCGTTGGGAGAAGAGCCGTACGAGGTGTTCGCCCGCAAGAAGCGGGGCGACGCGCTCCGGCACGTGGGATGCGTCGACGCGCCCGGGGAGGCGCTGGCCCGGGTCTACGCCTGGAAGACGTACGACGAAGAGAGCTGGTTCGAGATGTGCGTCGTGCCGCGCCGGGCCATCGTCCGGGCGGGTCCGGGGGCTGGGCCGGCCGAGTCCCCCGTGGGCGGCCGCGGCCCGGCCGACCCGGCTCGCGAAACGGGCGCACGGAGGTGAGCGGCGACGGCGGCCGCCCGGCGCCCGCTTCCGGCACGACGGCCGACGGCGCGTCGGCGCCCGCGCGGGACCCCGACCCCCTCGCCCGCCACATCCTCTCGCTCGCGGACTCCAAGCGGCTGCTGGGCATCCGCTACAGCGACTGGCTGCTGGGCAGTCCGTCGATCGAGACGGGAATCGCCGCGTCGTCCATGGCCCAAGACGAATGGGGGCACGCGCGTCTCCTCTACTCGATGTTGCGGGACTTCGGCTTCGATCCGTTCGCGGTCGAGCACGAGCGGCCCGCCGGCCGCTACTACTCCTTGCCGGCACTCGACGGCGAGTTCGCGGACTGGGCTGCGCTGACGGCCGCCGTGGTCGTCGTGGACGGGGCGCTGGAGACGGCCCTGGAGAGCCTCGGCGCGGGCGGCTTCGCCCTGGCCCGGTCGCGCGTGCCCAAGATGCTCGCCGAGGAGGAGCATCATCGCCACTTTGGGGCCGCGTGGTTCGAGCGCCTGGCCGCGGCGGGAGGCGAAGGGGCGGACCGGTTGCGCGCGGGCGTGGACGCCATGCTGCCTTCGACGCTTGCCTGGCTGCTGCCCGGCGACGATCTCTACGAGTCGCTGGCCGCGAACGACAAGGTGTGGCCCGAGGAGCGGGTCCGCGAGCGCTACGCCGACCGCGTGAGCCCTGCGCTGGCCGCGGTCGGACGCCGGTTCGAGGACGCGTGTCCCGACCGGGCGGGTTGGGACTCGGAGCGGCGGCGCGGGCCGGGCTCCCCCGCCGAGGAAGCGGTGGAGAGGGCGCGCGGCGACCGCAACCGGTCCCTGTTCGTCGAATGAGCGCCGAGCCGCTCGCAGGGCCGCCCGCTGGGCTCCCGAAGAGTCCCGTCTGTCCGCACTGCCGAGGGCGCCGCACCAGTCTGGCGTCCGCCTTCGGCAGCCACGCCTCGCTCGCGACCTATTGGTGCGACGACTGCCGGAGTCCGTTCGAAATGCTGCGCTGGCGCGACGCAGGGGAGACCGGAACGGCGCCCGCGTCGCAGGAATCCTCGTAGACTTGAGGGTTGCGAACTGCTACGGGGGCCGCTTGGCCCGGCCGTCGCCCGTCCAAGAATCCGCGGCTCATCCCTAGGAGGGGAACATGCCGACGCCTCGCTCGAGCCAGCGCCTCCGGCAGGACCCCGAGAACGACGACCGCGTTGCCCGCCCCTCCGTCCCCCCCAGCCTCCGGAATGCGAAGGCGAAGGCGGCGCTCGCGGGCGCCCTGGCCGTCGCGGCGCTGTCGCAGGCTTGCGGCGCGGGCGGTCCCAGCGAGCTGCCCACGCCCCGGCGGCTGGTGGTCCACTCGGGCGAACGGTTGACGGCGGACGAAGAGCACATGAGGGAAGTGGACACTTGGCTTCGCGAGCAGATGGACAGCATCCGCCTCGACCCTTCCTTCATGATCAACCTGGACGCCGGCGAAGGACCCGTGTACCCGTGGGACGCGCTGACGATCAACGAGGAAGCCGACACCGCGCACATCGAAGCGCAACGCGCGCCGGGCACCGCCCCGATCTACCTCATCTACGCGCACCTGCACCTGATGGCCGCGCAGGACAGGCTGGACCGCTGGCTTCCCGACGCGGCAGGCGGAAGCGACTTCGAGATCGAGCGGGCCGTCCTGGCGCGCGTGGCGGACGCTTGGCTGTACCACCGCGCCATCCTGGGAGCCTTCCCGTACGGCATCTTGGACGAACTCGCCTACGCGAAGAGCCGAGGCTTCCTGGACGCGTTCCTCCTCACGGCGCGGCCGGGCGCGTTCGTCGAGGCCCGCCGGGCTTGGCTGGCCGACAACCCCGACGCGCCGGAAAAGTACGCCGAGTGGTTTCGCCGCACGTTCGAGCGCGAACCCCCCGGCCTGCGCGGCAACACCGCGGCCCGCGGGCCCGCCCAGCGCTGATCGCGCGCCGCGGGGCCGTCTCCACCGTCCGCCGGACTGCTCAGCCCCTGCCCGCCGAGACCTCCCAGCCCGCGTCCACCCGGGACGCCCCGTCGCCTTCCACGAGCACGTCGGCGCGTCCCGTCCGCGCCAAGCGCGCGTCGGACGGCTTTCCCCCGAAGACCGCGAAGTTCGACACGCGCAGGCGCGCCTCCTCGCCCGCCGGAGAACTCGCCACCACCACCTTGTTCTTGAGCGCCTTGACGCTCGGCGCGTCGCCCGACCGCAGCTTCAATCGCAGAATTCGGCCTCCGTGCGGGTGGTCGTACGCATCGGTGACTTGGAACACGGCTTTGTACATGTCGGATGGTCGCCGCCGCTGGGGTATTTGCCGAGCCGGGCCTGGCGCGACGGCAACGCTCCGTTGCGCGCGCCGCCGTCTCCCGAGTCTGGTACGCTGGAAGTGAGCGGCCCTCGTGTCAAGGCGCCGGTTGGCGGTTCGGACGACGCCCGCCCACGCGGCCGCTTCGTCCCGTGACCGGCCCGGCCGGCGCTGCGACCGATCGTCTTCGAGTCGCCCGCCTGCGCATCTATCCGGTGAAGGGCGCGGCCGGCCTGGACGCCGATGCGCTCGACTTCGACCGCTTCGGTCCGTGCCACGACCGGCGCTGGCTCGTCGCCACCCCCGCGGGCCAGTTCTGCTCGCAGCGCGACACGCCCGGGCTGGCCCGCCTGGTCCCTCGCGTGGAGCCCGGCGCCGGCCTGGTCCTGAGCGCGCCCGGGGCCCCGCCCCTCCAAGTCCCTTTCGCGGCGGGCGGGCCGCCCCTTCGGGTGCGCGTCTGGGACAGCGAAGTTGCGGCCCGGTCGTGCGGCGCCGAGGCCGACGCCTGGCTCTCCGAACGGCTGGGCACCGAACGCCGCCTCGCGTTCATGGCCGACGACGACATGCGCTTCGCCGACCCCGCCTTCGCCGAAGGCCGCCGCGTGTCGTTCGCCGACGGATATCCGGTTCTGGTGGTGACCGAGGCCGCCGTCCAAGAGCTGGCCCGCCGCTCCGGCCGGCGCGTGCCCGCCGACCGCTTTCGGCCTAACGTCGTCGTCCGCGGGGCGCCGCCGCACGACGAGGACCAGTGGCGCCGCTTCTCCGCAGGCGGCGTGACGTTCTCGGGCGTCAAGCTCTGCGCGCGCTGCAAGGTGACCACCATCGACCAAGCCACCGGCGAAGCCGATTCGGCGTCGGAACCGTTGCGGACGCTGGCCCGGTACCGCAAGATCGAGGACAAGGCGTACTTCGGACTCAACGCGGTCCACGACGGCCCCGGGCGCGTCCAACTGGGGGACTCGGTGAAGGTCCTCGAGCGCGCGATGGTCCCTGCGGGCCCTTCGCCGGGGCGTATATTAGGCCGCCGCTCAGCTCCGTCCCTCGATGCTCCCGGCAATCGCGCTCGCGGCGCCTAGGCGCCCAAGTCGCAAAGCCCCAAACCGGGCCGGGTAGCGGCCGGCGGCGCCGTCTACGCGGGACAGGAGGGAGCGGCCAGCCACGTCCCGTCCGGCCACGGAGAGCGAATTGACGCTAGCCCAGCAACGCGAACGCATCGTCTCGCGCCTCATCGAAACCGAGATGCGCGACTCGTTCCTCGACTACTCGATGAGCGTGATCGTTCAACGCGCGTTGCCGGACGTGCGCGACGGCCTGAAGCCGGTGCACCGGCGCATCCTGTTCGCAATGCACGGGCTCGGGCTCCAGCCCGACCGCGACCACAAGAAGTGCGCCACCGTCGTCGGCGAAGTCCTGGGCAAGTACCACCCGCACGGCGACGCGGCGGTGTACGACGCCTTGGTCCGCATGGTGCAGGACTTCTCGCTGCGCTATCCGCTAGTGGACGGCCAGGGCAACTTCGGCTCGCTCGACGGCGACGCGGCGGCGGCCTATCGCTACACGGAAGCGCGCCTGTCCGCCGTGGCGAGCGAGATGCTGGCCGAGATCGAGAAGGAGACGGTGCAGTGGGAAGACAACTTCGACGACCGTCTCCAGGAACCCACAGTGCTGCCCGCCCGCATCCCCAACCTGCTGGTCAACGGCAGCGCGGGCATAGCCGTCGGCATGAGCACCAACGTTCCGCCGCACAACCTGGGCGAGGTGGCCGCCGCCCTGCGCACCCTGGTGGAGCGCCCGGACTGCGACGTCGCCGACTTGATGAAGGACCTTCCGGGCCCGGACTTCCCCACGGGCGCCTTCGTTGCGCGCGCGGAGGGCCTGCGCGAGATGTACGAGACGGGGAGGGGCCGCATCACGATGAGGGCCCGCATCGTGACGGAGGCTGTGCGCGGGGGACGGCGGCAGATCGTCGTGACCGAACTGCCCTACGCCACGTCCAAGGCCCGCATCGTGGACCAGATCGCCGGACTCAAGCGCAAGGGCGCCCTGCCGGACGTCTCCGGGTTGCGCGACGAATCGGACCGGGAGGGCGTGCGCTTGGTGATCGAGCTCAAGCGGGGCGCCGACGCCGGGCGGATCGTCCAGCTCCTCCTCAAGAAGACGGCGCTTCAGTCCACGTTCGGGGCGATCCTGCTCGCGCTGGACGGCGGCAAGCAGCCCCGCGAGTTCACGCTGAAGGAATTGCTGGAGCGGTTCCGCGACCACCGGCTCGAGGTCATCCGCGCCCGGACTCGCTTCGACTTGGAGAAGGCCCTCGCGGCGCTCCACGTCACCGAGGGCTTGCTCGTCGCCCTGGACGACATCGACCAAGTCATCGCGCTGATCCGCGGCTCGGCGAACCGCGCGGAAGCCGCCGAGAAGCTGCAGGACGCCTTCGGCCTCAGCGACGTGCAGGCGGGCGCGATCCTCGATCTTCGCTTGGCCAAGCTCACCGCCCTCGAAGGAGACGAGCTGCGGGCGCGCAGGGCCGCCCTCGAGGCCGAGATACGGGAACTTCGGAAGCTCTTGGGGGACGAGTCGCTGCAGCTCGCCACGATGCTCGCCGAGATGGACGCCGTCGTGGAGCAGTTCGGCGACGCCCGCCGCACCCATATCCTTGCGGGCGACGAGGACGCGGCCGCGCCCGTGGAGTCGGGCGCCGCGGACGAAGCGGTCGTGGCGACGGTCTCGCGCCGCCGCTACCTCAAGCGCATCCCGGTGCACATTCACCAGCGCCGAACGACGGCGGGCAAGGCGCTGGCTCGCATGGGCCGCTACGAGGGCGACTTTCTCGAGCGCGCCGTGGTGGCCCGGACGCAGGGATGGCTGCTTCTCTTCACGAAGAGCGGCAAGGTGTGGCGCCTGAAGCTGGAAGACGTGCCCGAGGCTTCGCTGGCTTCGCGGGGACGCTCGGCGTACGGACTCCTGGACGCGCCCGCGCGCGACCCCATCGCCGCCGTGGTCTCGGCCGACGACCTGTCCGAGGACTGCTACGTCGTGTTCGCGACGCGGCAAGGCATGGTGAAGCGCACCCGGCTGGACCAGTACGCGCGTCCCAAGGCGGGGGGACTCCTCGCCGCGGGAGTGCGCGACGGCGACGAGATTCTCGACGTGGCACTGGCGTCCGGCGGAGCCGAGCTCCTGTTCGCGACCCATGGAGGCCGCGCGATACGCTTCCCGGCGACCCAGGTGCCGGTGGCGGGCCGCGGGGCGCAGGGCGTCAAGGCGGTCGGGTTGCGGCCGGGA
The DNA here is from genome assembly GCA_965203485.1 of Longimicrobiales bacterium. Classification (GTDB taxonomy): domain Bacteria; phylum Gemmatimonadota; class Gemmatimonadetes; order Longimicrobiales; family Gaopeijiaceae. The sequence continues at coordinate 3,237,370 of OZ241892.1, read as the reverse complement.
GACTACGTGGTGGGGATGGCCGTGCTGGTCCGCGAGACGACGATCCTTTCGGTGACCGAGGACGGCAGGGGGAAGCGGACCGCGATGGACGAATTCCCGATGCAGAAGAGGGGCGGCCTGGGCGCGCTTCTCCTGCCGGAGCGGGACGGAGGACGCCTGGCCGGCGCGCTCGAGGTCCTGGACGAGGACGGCGTCATGGTGGTGTCTGCCGCGGGGCGCACGCACTGGCTCGTCGCGGGCTCGGTGCCCGTGACGCGGAGGCTGGCCCTGGCCGGACGGCTGACGACCCTGGAGCCGGGCGACCGGATCGTGGAGGTGTCGCGCGCCTTGGCGGAGACCGGAGACCGAGCGGGCGGCCGCGGCGGCGCGGACGGACAGCCCCCGGAGCCCGCGGACAAGCGACTGCCGACGGGAGCCAAAGCCGGCCTGGCGCCCGGCGCGGACTTGGCGCGCGAGGGCGGGGCGGCGAAAGAAGAGGACGCGGGCCCGCCGGCAACCCCGCGACCGCCGAGCCGCGCTGGGCGTTTCCGGGAAGACCGCGACTTGTTCTCGCCGACTCCGCGGCCATGAGGTTTCTCGTTCTGGGAGGCGGGACCCAAGGGTCGGCGGCGGCCTTCGACTTGCTGCGCGACGAGGGCGTGGAGGAGGTGGCCATGGCCGACGCTCGCCCAGCGCAGGCGCATCCCGTTCTGAGACCGTTCCTGGGGAAGCGGCTCCGGACGCGCGTCTTGGACGCTCGCTCCGAAGACGAGGTCCGGGACGCGATGAGCGGCGCGACGGGCGTGCTGTGCGCGCTGCCCTACCGCTTCAACTACGACATGGCGCGCCTGGCGGTGGACGCCGACGTCCACTTCACGGACTTGGGCGGCAACACCGAGATCGTGCTGAAGCAGCGTTCGCTCGACGCCCGGGCGCGGCGGCGCAACGTGTCGCTCGTGCCGGACACGGGCCTCGCGCCCGGCATCGCGAACGTGCTCGCGCAAGCGGGCATCGACGAGTTGGACGCGACCGATTCGGTATGCATGTGGGTGGGCGGCCTGCCGCGCGACCCCAAGCCGCCGCTCCGCTACCAGATCGTCTATTCCCTGGAAGGCGTGCTCGACTACTACGTGACGCCCGCCGTGGTTCTGGCGGGCGGCAAGCGCACCCAGGTGGAGGCGCTCTCGGGGGTGGAGGAGATCGAGTTCCCCGAGTCCGTCGGCCGCCTCGAGGCGTTCCACACGGCGGGCGGAGTATCGACGATGCCGAACCGGTACGAGAACCGCATCGACAGGCTGGAATACAAGACGCTGCGCTACCCTGGCCACGCCGCGATCATGCGCGCGATCCGCGACTTGGGCCTCCTGGAAGACGGCGACGTGGACTTTCGCGGCGGCAAGGTCAATCCCAGGAAGTTCTTCGTCGAGCGCGCGACGCCGCGCTTGACCAACCCGCACGGCGACGACGTGGTCGTGGCGCGCGTGGAGGCCGCGGGCCGCCGCGACGGCCGCCGCGCGCGCGTCCGTTTCGACCTGGTGGACCACTACGACCACGCGACCGGCCTCACCGCGATGGCGCGAACCACTGGCTTCGCCTTGGCCGTCACGGCCCTCCTGCAAGCCCGCGGCGACGTGCCCGGTCCCGGCGTTCGCACCCCCGACGAGGCCCTTCCTCCCGCCCTGTTCATCGAGGAACTCGCCAAGCGCGGCGTTCGCGTGTCCCGTTCGGAGCCGCCGGCCCAAGACAAATGACGCCGACTCCGGGAAGCCGCATCGCCGTACCATGTCCACAAGACGCATCCAACCAACAGACGAACGCCACAGATGACCTTACGCTTCGCAGTGATCCCCTTCGCCCCCCGGTCTCGGCCAAGCGCGCACGGCGGGCCGATGCCCCTTCGGGACGCAGGCCACCGGCTGGATCCGGTCGCGCACCGGCGCCGCGGTCCGCGCTCGATCGAGCTGCGCGCCGCTTCGTTCGCGGCAACAGTCCTTTTCCTGGGGTTGTCGTGGCCTCCGGCAAGCTCCGTCGCGCAAAGCTTGGCCGACACGCGCGAAACGCGCTTGGCCAATGTCCGCCAACTCACGTACGAAGGCGAGAACGCCGAGGCGTACTGGTCCTTCGACGGAACCCGGCTGGTCTTCCAATCCAGGCCGCCCGGCCGCGACGAATGCGATCAGATATACATTCTCGATCCCGCCACAGGTCAACGACAGCTGGTGAGCACGGGACTGGGCCGGACGACCTGCGCCTACTTCTATCCCTCGGGCGGCCGCATCCTTTATTCGTCCACCCACCACTACAACCGGGTCTGCCCAGCGCCGCCCGACTTCTCGCGCGGGTACGTCTGGGCGCTCTATCCCAGCTTCGACATCTTCACCTCGCGCACCGACGGCTCCGACCTCCGGCGGCTCACCACCTCGTACGGCTACGACGCCGAAGCCACCTTCTCGCCCGTCGGCGACCGGATCGTCTTCACGTCGCTTCGCGACGGCGATCTCGATCTCTATTCCATGGCGCCCGACGGATCGGACGTGCGACGGCTCACGAACCGCCTAGGCTACGACGGCGGCGCCTTCTTCAGCCCCGACGGCACCAAGATCGCATGGCGCGCGCATTATCCCGAAACCACTGAAGAACGGGAAGACTACTTGCGCCTCTTGGCCGAGGGCCTGATCCGGCCGTCGGCCCTGGAACTCTACGTCGCCGACGCCGACGGATCGAATCCTCGGCAGATAACGAACAACGGGGCCGCCAACTTCGCACCCTACTGGCATCCGTCCGGACAGCACATCGCTTTCTCGTCCAACATGCACGACCCCCGAGGCCGCGACTTCGAGATCTACCTCGTGGGCGTGGACGGCGCCGGCCTCGAGCGCGTCACTTGGTCGGATGGCTTCGACGGCTTTCCGGTCTTCAGCCACGACGGCGACGAACTCGTCTTCGCCTCCAACCGCAATCAAGCCCACGACGGGAACACCAACATATTCATCGCCGAGTGGCGCGACGGGAAGTGACGGTCGCGTTGGGGCCTCCTGGCGCCGGCGCCACCCCCGCCCCGGCAAAGGCGAGGGCCAAGAAACGGTCGAGAATCCGGTACGTGAGGCCCCAGATCACCCGCCCGCCTACGCGGATGCACGGGAAGGAGCGCGCTTCTCCGCGGACTTGATGCAGGTGGATGCCGCGATTGGTCCGGTCCAGGAGGCGCCGCACGGGCAACCAGTGGACTGACGCCACTTCCGGGCTGGCGACCCGCGCGCGGGCGGCGGCAGGAGCGCGGAAGACGAAGGGCCAGATCGTCACCGGAGGAACGCGCGGAGAAGCGGGCCGGGAAGGGGGCAGCGGACCAATGCGGCAACGGACGGGCGCCAAGTCCAGCCCGGTCTCCTCCAACGTCTCGCGCACAGCGGTGGCGAGGAGCGAGGAGTCCGCGATCTCGCTCCGTCCGCCGGGCAACGCCATCTGGCCGGACCAGGGGTCGCGTTCCGAATCGGCCCTACGAATCAAGAGCACGTCCGAGGCGGCGACGCGCGGGCGGCTTCGGGTCCGGGGACGCAGGACCAGAGCGGCGGCGGCGCTCGCGCGGGAACGTTCGCGGGCAGGAGAAGGCGGGATCGCGCCGGGCGGGCCGGCCAGCGCCTGGGGAAGCCGGGACAGCAACATGGCTGAAGCGGACGCAGGGAGCCGGTGCAGCCCCGGCGCTACACGCCCGCCCGGTCGGGTCCCCAAATGTGCTTGTGCAACTGGGTCTGCAACCGCACCGGCAAGCCGCTGGCAAGGATGCGCTCTGCCAGCTCCTCCAGCCGCGGAAGGCCCCAGACCGGCGACACCAGCAACCCGCCCAGGGAGCCCGCTTCGACCTTGGCGTCCAGCCGGCGCCGACGAATCACGCGCTCGGCCCACTCGAAGTCGTCCATTCCTGCCACGACGAACTTCACCTCGTCGCGCTCGGTGAGCAGATCCACGTTGGTCCACAGGTTGCGCCCGTCCTCGCCGGAGCCGGGGCACTTCAGGTCCATGATCCGGTGCACGCGCGCATCCAAGACTCCGATGTCCATCGCGCCCGACGTCTCCACCAGCACCGTGCAGCCCGCGTCGAGAAGCCGTTCGGCCAGCACGGCCGCGCCCGGCTGCGCCAACGGCTCGCCGCCGGTGATCTCGACCAGCGTGCCGCCGAACCGCAGCACGGCCTCGACCACCTCGTCCAACCCCATCTTGGCGCCCCCGCGAAACGCGTAGGCCGTGTCGCACCAGACGCACCTCAAGGGGCAACCGGTCAGCCGAACGAACGTGCACGGCAAGCCGGACCACGTGGACTCGCCCTGAATCGAGCGGAAGATCTCGGTCACCCTGACGGTCCGAGGCGCAGCGTCTCCGGCTCGCCCGACGTCCGTCATCCCTCCTCCGGCGCCGGGGCCTTCGGCTGCGCAACCTCGTCCCCGCCGACAGCCGCCACGATCGCCTCGTTCAGCCATTGCTGGACTTGGCGAAGGGTAGCCCCGCCGGCCTCGGCCGTGACGGCGTCCTGCGTGGGACCACGCCACAGCAGGGGGCTCTCGACGTGCCCGACGATTCCCAGCCCGGACGACGCCCACTTCGGAAAGACCAAGTAGCCCGCAACGGGCGCCCGGAGGTCCGCCGACCGCTCCGTCTCGATCGACACGGTGTAGGGCTGCCCGTCGCATCCCTCGAACGCCGGGGGACGGCTGTGGACGGACATGTACCCTCCCAGGGTCGCGTCCTCATCGCTCTGGCCGGGCTTGGTCTTGGCCATCTCGGGCTCCTCGCGCCTGCGTTCGCCGGGGCCGGCCCCGCGCCGTCGTCGTCGGCCGCCGCCGCCAAATCTGCCCGCAGGGCGTCCCCCGAGTCCAGAGCGCCCGGCCAGACCGCCGGGCCGCACCCTCTCGGCCAAGGAGAGCCGGGCCGTCCCATCCAACGCCCGCGCGTCCTATACTTGGAATCATGCGAGCAGCCGTATTCCACCAGCACGGCGGTCCAGGCGCCGTGGTCGTCGAGGACGTGGACGATCCGCGGGCCGGGCCGGGCGAAGTCCGCATCCGCGTCGAGGCATCGTCGCTCAACCACCTCGATCTCTGGTTGCGGCGGGGCATTCCGGTGGACATTCCGATGCCGCACATCGGCGGCTCCGACGTCGCGGGCGTAGTGGACGAGGCCGGACCCGGCACGGACCCGGGATGGGTCGGCAAGCGCGTGGTCGCCGACCCCTCGGTCGCGTACGACTGGTACCAGCTCGCGCGGTTTCCGGGTCCGCCGCCGAAGCCGTACTCCGTCGTAGGGGAGCACAGGCAGGGAGGCTTCGCCGAGTTCGCGCTCGCGCCCGCCGCCAATCTGGTCGAGGTGCCGGACAACGTGCAGAGCGACATCGCAGCCGGCGCCGCGCTCGCCGGGGTGACGGCTTGGCGCGGACTGATGTCGCGGGGTCGTCTACGCCCCGGAGAGCGCGTTCTTGTGACGGGTGCGAGCGGCGGCGTCTCCACCATGGCGATCCAGTTCGCGAAGGCGGCGGGGGCCGAGGTCTTCGCGCTCACGTCGCCTGCCTGGATCGAGCAGGTCAAGGCGCTGGGGGCGGACCGGGTGTTCGACCGCACCGACCGGGCCTGGAGCAAGGAGGTCTACCTGGCTTCGGGCAAGCGCGGCATCAATCTCTGCCTCGATTCGGTCGGCGAGGCGATCTGGGCGACGTTGGTGCGCGCGCTGGCCGTCGGCGGGCGGCTCGTCTCCTTCGGCGCCACGACCGGCCCCACCGGGCAGATCGACATCCGCGTCCTTTTCTGGCGCCAGCTGTCCATCCTCGGTTCCACGATGGGCACGCCCGCCGAGTTTCGCGAAGCCATGGGACGGGTATTCGCCGGCGTGGCGGCCCCGCCCGTCCACCAGGTCTTCAGCCTGGAAGAAACGCGGGCGGCCCACGAGATGCTCGAGGCGGGCGGCGTCTTCGGCAAGCTCGTCGTCAAGCCCTGAGCGAGGACGGAAACGAACATGGACTTCAAGGAAGCCCAGGACCGAGTCGACCGCTGGATCACCAGCTTCGAGGAGGGCTACTGGCCGCCGCTGGCGATCCTGGCCCGCTTGACCGAGGAGGTGGGCGAACTATCCCGCGAGATCAATCACCGCTACGGCTCCAAGCCGAAGAAGGAGAGCGAGCCCCGTTCGGAGCTCGAGCTGGAGATCGGCGACGTGCTGTTCGTGCTGGTGTCGCTCGCCAACCAGCAGGGGATCGACTTGGGCCGCGCGCTTGGCCGAGCGCTCGACAAGTACGAGACGCGCGACAGCGAACGCTGGACGGCTAAGCAAGAGGACTAATGGCGCACATCGTCGGCCGACTCGGCCGGTTGGCGAATCCTGGTCACTCCCCGGCTATGCACGGTTGTTCGGACACAAGCCGCAACGGGCGTATCGCGATCGATCGCGGATTCATGGAGAAGACTTCGACACGCCTGCCGCTCACGTTCCTGGTCACCGCCTGGCGCTTGCCGTTCACCAGCTCGGTCTTGAGCTCCGCTACGACATCCACGAAGACAAGGCTGTCGGCCATCAAGCCAAGAGCATACCGCATGTTGCGGGTGACATCGGTCTTCAGAAGCTTGTAGCAACCCGTGGCCGGATCGACTACCGCGCCCGCGATCTCGCGGTGCTGGACCGTTACAAGCAATCGCCCGTCTGCCGTAGTGACCATTTTGCTGTAACCGGCATATCTGCCCGTCGGATATCCAGGCTCGCGGGCCGCCTCGCGTTGCCTCGCGATCTCCTCGATTTCGGACGGAACTGGAATTTGGCGCACGCCGCTCGGCGAATAAGCGGCGATTGCGTGATTCGTCAGCACGTAGACAACGGAGTCGGCGCACGCCATGCGAATTCTGTCGTACGTCACCCAGGCTTCCTCCGGGTCGTCGGGGCGTGCCCGCACCGCCGTTCTCAGCGTCGCGCCCCATCTTTCGATGCTCCGGCCGTCGTCTGCACGCAAGACCACGCCTTGTTGCGCGGCCACGGCCGGTTGTCCGGCCAGGGAACAGATCGTCCCGACGCCCGGTGCGACCGGACGCCACTGGTAGAGCAATTCCCCGGAAAGCGCCCAGTGGTTCACGACCCCCCTGCCCGCAACGAAGACACCTCCTGGGCCCAGTGCGACGCCGCGCAAATTCATTAGTTCGCCGGGCCCCTCCCCTCTCTTGCCTCCGTAAAGTCGCACGGTTGACCCGTCGTCCAGCGAATACGCCGCCACCGCCAGCGGTTCAAGAGCCTCCACAGCGTAGACCAAGCGCCGATCGTAGTCCACGGCGCCAGATGCCCTGAATCTATATTCGGGGCCGCCGACGACTTCGCGTCCAGCCTTCAGGTCCAGTTGCATCACTTCCTGTCCAGCAACCGCACCGCTTGGACTCAGCAGGCCCGCCACGCCAAGCCAGCCGACGAAGCGAAGCTGCATCATTGGCGGACAGCCCGTGCGCGCACCGAGAAACCACAGTCGTACTGACAAATGGCGCTGATCTCTACGCCACTGTCAGTTTCCGTGAACTCGATTTCTATGTCCGACAGTCTGCATTCCTTAACCTCCATGTCGTCGCTAGGGATCTGCAACAAGTATATGTTCTTGTCGCATTCAAGCACTTGTCCCAGCGACCCTTCGACCACCGCACATTCAACCGATCCGACCAACTCCGCGTCCCGCCACGACGCCTCCGGCGGTTCGGAAATGGCCAGCAGGTTCGGGGCAACCGTTGCTCCTCCCGGGGTCCCCACCGCCACCAATGCAACGGCCGTGAGACCATAAGCCGAAAGCTTGCCGTTCTTCATTCTGTCCTCCATTCACGAGGTTTCCGATTGCACGGCTCCCGAAACGGGGCCTGTGGCAAGAGACTCCAAAATGGGCACTCAGGGCTCGCTTGGCAACTCCATGTCCTCGACAGTCGGCCAACGAGTCCGTCCACCAGGGGCCGCCCGGGGCAGGTTGGTACCGAGCCGATTCCGCCTGCTTGGACGCCGCACGGTCCCGAGGCCTCGGTCTCGATCCTTTGCCACACTGTCCCCCTCCTCCCCATCTTTCGGTCCGTCATGAATCGCGTACTCGTCACCGGGGCGGCCGGCCAGATCGGCGCCGAACTGACCGCCGCTCTCGTCCGCCGACACGGCCGCGACGCCGTGCTGGCCACCGACATCAGGGATCCGGAGGACTGGGCACGCGACCAGCCCGCAGCCCAGCTCGACTGCTTGGACGCCGAGGCCATGACGGACGCGGTGCGCGCGTTTCGGGCCACGACTGTCTACCACCTCGCGGCGATTCTTTCCGCGTCGGGCGAGGCGGACCCTCTGGCCGCCTACAAGACCAACGTCGACAGCCTGCTCAACGTCCTCGAGGCCGCCGCGCGCGAACGTTGCCGGGTCTTCGCGCCCAGCTCGATCGCCGCTTTCGGACCCGACGCGCCCCGGGACCCCACGCCGCAGTCCGCCACGCAACGGCCGACGACCATGTACGGCGTCACGAAAGTCGCGGGCGAACTCCTGGGCGACTACTACCACCAGCGCCACGGCGTGGACGCCCGGGGTCTCCGGTTCCCGGGCCTCGTCTCCCACGCGGCTCCGCCCGGCGGCGGCGTGACCGACTACGCAGTGGACATATTCCGCGCCGCCCTCGCGCACGGACGCTACACCTGCTTCCTGCAACCGGACACGCGCATGGACATGATGTACATGCCGGACGCGATTCGCGCCGTCGTCGAGCTCATGGACGCCCCAGCAACGGCCTTGGCCCACCGCAACGCCTACAATGTCACCGCCATGCAGTTCACCCCGGCGGAGCTGGCCACGGCCGTCCAAGCCGTCATGCCCGAGTTCAGGATCGACTACGAGCCGGACCCGCTCCGCCAGTCCATCGCCGACTCCTGGCCCAACCGTCTGGACGATTCCGCGGCCCGTGCCCAGTGGGGATGGCGCCCCCGGTACGACTTGCCCGCGACGGTGGCCGCCATGTTCAGTGCTCTCCAGGCCCCGCGGCGGGCCGTTGCCGACGGGGGACCGCCGATGCGAGAAGCCGAGCCCGCAACGTTCGGCGCGCCGGGAAGCGAGTAGCCGCCATGCCCCTGGACCGCCTGACGGCCGCGCTCGACGAGCATGTCGCCGGCCTCGAGGCCCACGGCACCGCCAAGGGCGTCGAAGTCGTGATCCGCGAGGCGCTCCCGGCCGAAGGAAGCCGCGGTCCCCGCTTCCTGCTGAAGGGCCAAGGCGAGAAGCAGTTTCTGCGCATGAACGCCAACTCCTACTTGAGCCTGGCCATGCACCCGGACGTGATCGAAGCCGGGGAAGCGGCGGCCAAAGCCTTCGGAGCCGGCCCGGGCGCCGTCCGCTTCATCGCGGGCACGTACTCGGTTCACGCCGAACTGGAGCGCGCGCTCGCCTCGTTTCACGCGCGCGAAGCGGCCATGATCTTCTCGTCCGCCTACGCGGCCGCCGTGAGCGCGCTCGCCTCGCTGGCGGACGCCCGCACCTTCCTCCTGTCGGACGAACTCAACCACAACTGCATCATCAACGCGATGCGCATGTCCCGCCCGGCGGGCAAGGTCGTGTATCCGCACCTGGACATGGACGCGCTCGACAGCGCATTGGAGCAGGCCAAGGGACAGGCCCGCAGGGCCATTGTGGTGACCGACGGGGTCTTCTCCATGAGGGGCGACTTCGCGCCGCTCGGCGACATCATGGAGATTGCGGCCCGCCACGACCCGGGCTTCCCCGAGAACGTCGTCGTCGTCGTGGACGACTCGCACGGCACGGGCGCCTTCGGCGCGACGGGGCGCGGCACGGAAGAAGTGGCCGGCGGCCCGCCGTGCGACGTCCTGGTCGGAACTCTGGGCAAGGCCATGGGCGTCAATGGCGGCTACGTGGCGTCCTCCGGGGCCGTCGTCCGTTTCCTGCGGGAGTCGGCGCCGATGTACGTCTACTCGAATCCCATCACGGCGGGCGAGGCCGCGGCCGCGGGCAAGGCCCTGTCCATCGTGCAGAGCGCCGAAGGGGCTGCCCGCCTCGAGCGGCTGGCGTCGCTGACCGGGCGCTTGGAGCGCGGGCTCGTCGAGCGCGGCTTCGAGATCATCCCCGGCCCGCACCCCATCGTGCCGCTCATGGTGCGCAGCACGCCGGAGACGCGCAGGCTGGTGGACGCGCTCTTCCGCGCCGGCGTCCTCGCCACCGGGCTGGCCTATCCGGTCGTGCCGCGCGGCGACGAGGCGATCCGGTTCCAGGTCAACGCCGACCACGCCGAGGCCGACATCGACTACGTGCTGGCCGTCCTGGCCGACGCGAAGCAAGCCGGAGGGGCGGGCCGGCCGCCCTACCGCAACGGCCTGTAGTTCAGCGAGAACGAGGCCCCCAGCCGCCGGAAGTACGCGCCGCCGATGCTCGTCTCGGCCCGCGTCCAACGCACTCTGACCGATCCGTTCAAGGTCGGGCCGAATCTGCGGGTCAGCCTGGAGGCCACATAGGAGGTGTTGTCCGCCTCCTCGCCCGGAACGAGCGCGTGCATGAAGGGCCGCGAGTAGCGCTTGACCGAGAGTTGCCCCTCGAGGAACAGCGTGTTGCCGCCGAGCGAAGCGGACACCCACCCGCTGGCGCGGAGCAAGTTGTACTCCACCCGCCGGGAGTTGGAGCGGTTGAGCGTGCCGTCGACGGTGGCGGAGCCTTCCAGCCCGCGTTGGTCGTCGTCGAGCCAGCTGGCCCGCCACGAGGCGCCGGCACGGACCGCGTGGTCGGTGCGGAAGGGATCGCCGGCGGTCCCCGATCCCCCCTGCCTCGAGTAGCTGCGGTAGCTGTACTCGCCGAACAGATCGACGGCCGAGCGCGTCCAGGCCCAGGGAACGGCACGAGCCCACACCTTCATCGCCGAGTGGTCCAGCAGATCGAGCTGGGGAACGATGGCCGCGTAGTCGGCGTTCTCCAGGCTTGCCCCCGCCAACGCATCCATGCCGGCCACGTTCCGGCGGTACGTCGCGGAGCCGGCGTACTTGCGGTACCCCGGTTGCAGATACAGCGGTAGCGGCGGACGGTCGCTCACGCCGCTCGTGGAGACGCTTGCGGAGAGCACCAAGGGTCCGCCGCCCAACTGTTCCCGGTAGTAGGCGGTGACGGAGCCGGCGTGCTGCCGCGGCGCGTAGTTGCGGAACCGGTAGCCTGCCGTGGCGTACTGATGCAGACTGCCGTCGAAGGTCAGGAAGACGCGGCGGCGTCCGGCGCCCAGCAGCGCGATCCGGCCAAGCGCCTGGGCGTGACCCGCCCCGGACGCCACGCTCTCGGCCGAGTCGATCCTGGGGACCGTCACCGCCGAGAAGTTGCCCTCGTGCCAGTCCACCGAGGCGCCGACCACCACAACCAGGTCCTCGATGCGCACCTGGCCCGGCGACGGCGACGCCAAGCCGACGCCGCCCGCCACGGCGCCCGTGAAGAGCCCCAACCTCGAAATCCTGCCCGGCGACCGCTCCCGCACCGCGCCGCGCACGGCGCCCGCCCGCCCGAAACGCCTCACGCCGCGCCCCTCGCCTGTTCCCGAAACTGCTCCGCCTTGCGCCGAAGCTGGTCCCGGCGCACCTCCACCGAACTCCGAAACGCCGTCAAGTTCCTGATCCTGTCCTCGAGAGTCTCGTCGCCCCACGGCAGGTCCTCCCCGCCCGTGCCCGACGAGCCCGACGTGACCGGCAACCTCGTGTCGCCCACGCGATTCGGGTCGGTGAGGAAGTCGCTCGTCGCCTGGTCCCGCTCGAGCCGCTTCTGCAACCGCTCGATCTCCGAGTCGAGATCGGTCTTCAGGCGTTCGTGCTGGTCCGCCTCGTCGTCCAGGAAGCGGGCCTTCTGGATGATCTGGCGCGGCGTGTCGCGTGGGCCAATGGCGATGTCCGGCAAGGGGTCCAGGACCAGCGGTATCCGCTCGCCCACGGCCGCCATCTCGTCCTCGACTTCTTCGACCCGGTTCGAGCGGTCCCTGTAGAGTTCGCCGAGTTCGCGGGCGCGGGCGGGGTCCGTCGCGGCGCGAAGCATCCGGGACAGGATATCCAGCTGCGAGTCGAGCGCGCTCACGAGCGTAGCGGCGGCGTCCAGGAGCATCTCCTTTTGGCTCTCGGCCCGCCCCTCGGCGCGCTCGACCTGCACCGAGAGTTCCTGCAACCCGGCCAGCCTCTCGGACTTCTCGGCGTCGGTCAGCGACTCGCGAGCAATGTCCAGGTCGTTGTTGAGCCGGTCCCACTCGCCTTCCAGCTGGTGGTGCCTGCTGAACGCGGCGCGGTATTCGTCGCTGGCCACGTCGTAGTCCTGCTCGCGCAGCTCCACCACGGCCCGAATCGAGTCCATCGACGGACCGCCAAGGGGCTGCACGCCGCCCGCGTCCGCCGGCGGGGCCCATGCGCCGACCGCGACCAGCACAGCCGCGCACGCCGCTCCGGACGTCTTCCCAGAGCGCGCGGGCGGCGTCACGTTTCGATCCCGTACTTGTTGATCTTGTAGTGCAGGGCGCTCTTCTTGATCGACAGCAAGCGGGCCGCGGCCGCCTTCACGCCGCGCGCCTGCTCCAGCGCGGCCCGCACCAAGTCCTCCTCCATGCGGTCCATGACGCGGTTGAGCTCGATGCCTCCCGTGGGCGGCAGGGTGGGCGCGGCCGAACCGACCAGCTCGCTCGGACGGCCCCCCGGCAGGAAGGGAAGGTGCCCCTCGCGGAGCACTTCTCCACTGGCCAGGACCAACGCGCGTTCCACGACGTTCTCGAGTTCGCGGATGTTGCCCGGCCAGCGGTACTTCCGCATGCGGGCCATCGCCGCGGGCTCCACGGCCTTCACGGCCGAGCGCGTGCGCGCCTGAAGCTTGCGGACGAAGTGTTCGACCAGCAACGGGATGTCGTCCTTGCGGTCGCGCAGCGGCGGAAGCGTCACCGGCACGACGTGGAGCCGGTAGAAGAGGTCCTCGCGGAAGTCCTTGCCCTGCCGTAGTTCGTCGGGCGGCGTGTTGGTCGCGGCGACGATCCGCACGTCCACCGAGATCGTCTTTTCCCCGCCGACGCGCTCCAGCTCGCGCTCCTGCAGCACGCGCAGAAGACGCACTTGCGTGGACGCGCTCACGGTGGCGATCTCGTCCAGGAACAGGGTGCCCGCGTCCGCCAGCTCGAAGCGGCCGCGGCGGCGGCGGTCCGCGCCCGTGAACGCGCCCTTCTCGTGGCCGAACAGCTCAGATTCCAGCAGGCCCTCGGGCAACGCGCCGCAATTGACGCGCACGAAGGGACCGTCCTTGCGGTGCGAGCGAGAGTGCAGCGCCCGGGCCACGAGCTCCTTGCCCGTGCCGGACTCCCCGTACACCATCACGGTGGAGTCGGTGGCGGCCACCTGCTCGACGAAGCGGCGAACCGTCCTCATGCCCTCGGACCGGCCGACCATGTCGCCGTACAGCTTGGCGGAGTCGCTCGCCTCGCTGCGCAAGTACGTGTTCTCGACGCGCAGGGCCAAGTTCTCGCGCAGCAGGCGCAACCGCTGCTCCCGTTCGCGCAGGATGCGGTCCACCTTGATGCCGAACTCCTCCGACGAGAACGGCTTGGTGATGAAGTCGCAGGCGCCCTGCTTCATCGCCTCCACCGCCTTCTCGACGGTGCCGTGGGCGGTGATGACGAGCACGTCGGTGTCGGGCGCGAGCTGCTTGGACTGCATGAGGACGTCGAGCCCCGATATCCGGCCCATCTTGAGGTCGGTGATGACGAGGTCGGCCCCCTGCTCCTCGAGGAGCTGCAACCCCTGGCGGCCGTCCTCGGCCGACATCGTGCGGTGGCCCCTGCGCCGCATGAGAAGTTCCAGGCCGTCGCGCATGGCGTCGTGGTCGTCCACGATCAGGATGCGCCAGTCCTTTGTCTTCACCCCGCCCTCCCCGGAAAGTCCTCCGATCCCCTCAAGTATACCCGGAACTCCGCTCCCGTCGCCGAGTCCCCGGCGTCCGACCGGTTCGCCACCTCCACGCGTCCGCCGTTCGACTCGGCCAGCCCCTTGACGATGGCCAGCCCCAGTCCCGCACCCTGCGCCTTGTCGGTCACGAAGGGCTCGAAGATGCGTTCCTTGAACTCGCCGGGCACTCCCGGCCCGTCGTCGCTCACGGCGAACCAGACTTCGCCCATGGCCCGGCCTCCGTCCACGCGGATCGAGTCGCCCGCCTGCATGGCGTTGCGCAGCAGGTTGAGCGCGATCTGCTTCACTTGGTTCCTGTCCGCCATCGCCAGCAAGGGCTCGCCGGGCAACGCCACGTCCATCGTGCCTCCCCGGCTCCGCACTTCGGCCGCGGCCAAGTCGGCGGCCTCGCGCAATGGGTCCCGCACGTCGTGCATCCGCGGCTCGGCCTGCTTCGGCCGCGCGAAGCCCAGAAAGTCGTCGATGATTCCGTTGAGCCCGGCCACCTCCTTCCTGATGCGGGCGAGCAGTCCCTTGCGCTCTTCGGGCTCGTCGGACTCCTGGGCTTCGGCCGCGAAGAGTTCCAGGCCGCCCAGCGGATTGCGGATTTCGTGGGCCACCTGCGACAGCATGAGCCGCAGCTGCTCGTCGCGACGCTGAATGCCCGTCCGCATTCGCTCCATCGCGCGGGCCAGCCGCGTCAGCTCGTCGTCGCCGCCCGTGCGCACCGGCCTGTCCATCATCCCGCGCTGAATCCGCAGCGCCGCAACACTCAGGCCTTCCAGCCGCCCGACGATGCCGCTGGCCACCATCCACGCGAGGACGCCGCTCACGGCCGCCCCGGCGAGCGACAACAACACGATCTGGCGCCGAAGCCTGCGCAACGGCGTCAGGTAGTCCGCGGGGATCTGCACGCCCAGGAAGAGCTGCGAGTCGTTGACCCGCACGAAGCCGTACTTGTGGTAGCGTCCGTCGGTGCCCCTGATGAGGCCGGTTGTGGCCGATCCCTCGTCGTAGGCGCGCTTGAGGTCCGTGCCCGTGTAGGGACGCGCCCAACGCAACGGCTGCGTGATGTAGAAGGAGTCCGGGCTCTCCGTCGACACCAGCATCACCACCGAGTCGGCCAGGTTCCAGTGAAAGACGTCGGCCCGGTCCACGGATTCCCCTTGCAGACGGAGCAACGACTCCCGGTAGTCGCGCCACAGCGAGTTGTCCTCGTCTCCCCGACCGTAGCTCTGCAGGAGCTCCTCCTCGCCCGGCGGAATCCCCTCAAGGGTCCAGGCGCCCGCCACCGACACCAGCTTCTTGTCGAGCTCCTCCTCCAAGGCGGCCGACGCGGTGCGCCACGCGGTCCAGCCCAACACGGCGCTCGTCAACACGAAGAAGCCCGCGAAGTAGAGCGTGAACCGGGTCCGGAGCGTCACGCGCGTCCGTCGGCCGAAGCGCTACCGCGTCCCACAGGGCACCCTCTCCCTAGCCACGTCCGCGAAGAACACCGGCGCGGCGGCCTTCGGGGCGACGACCAGATGGTACGGCCGAATCACGCGATGGAGCGGCGCGCAGAAGTCGCCGGGACGCTGCTCGACCACGACGATGCGCGTGCCCCGGCCGATCGGGAGCACGCGGCGCACCTCCACGGAATCGCCGACCTCCTCGCGCACGCCGACGACGGCGAAGAGAAGCATCTCGCTCGCCCAGTCCACCTCGGGCGCGGGCCGCTCGCCGCCGCTGTGGTCCCTCCAGAACTCGTCCCAGCCCGGCGGCGCTTCGCGCGCTCCCGCGCCGTCGGGGGAACGGAACGCCAGGGGGTTGTTCAGCGTCGTGCCGGTCCACTCCCCGCGCTCCAGCGTTCCGAACGGCAGGCTCCCCGCGTACACCGACACGGAATCGCCCCCCAGCGTGCGGCGCCACGTCCGGATCGCCGCTTCCACGACCCGGCTCGCTTGCTCGTCCGGCCCCGAGTCCTGCGTCCGCAACGTCGTCAGCGCCCCGAACGCGCACCGCGACCACGTCTTTTCCTCGTCGCGGCCGTCGTCGCGAATCGACAGGGTCACGCGGCTGGCCGCCAAGCCGCATTCGGGATCGAGCGTCTGGTCCACGTCCAGGACCCGCGAGGGGGACTCGTTCAGTTCCGAGATCAGGGTCGCGTAAGCGCCGGAGTACTGCAGGGGAACGCCCGGGTTTCCCTTGACGGTCTCGTCGCCCACCCGCTCGCCGTAGCTGATCGCTTCGCGCAGCACCCACGCGCCGTCGGAGTTCCAGGAAAGCACTTGCTGCAACCTCCCCTGGCCGCGTTGCAGGGGAACCTGCACCCTCACTTGGATCTCGCCGACTTGCCCGAAGCGCAACGCGCCCGGATCGATGGTCCCGCCGTCGCACGCCGGCCCGGCCGCCGCCAGAAGGCAAGCCGCCCGCATCCTTCGCCAGCCGCGTGTACCGCGCCTTTCTTCCCGTTCCCGCCCTTCGTAGCTTCGTTTGCCCATGACTCCTCGCTCCCGCTTGCTCCGCCTCCTCGCCCAACGCAGCGTCCGCCTGGGCGACTTCGTGCTCGCCAGCGGCGCCCGTTCAGCCTACTACATAGATGCTCGCACCACTACGATGCGCGGCGAAGGCCTGCTTCTCGCGGGCGAAGTCTGCCTGGACGCCATGGTTGCCGCAGGTTGGCGGCCGTCGCACGTGGGCGGCATGACGCTGGGCGCCGATCCAATCGCCTACGCCGTGGCGGCGCGCTCGACTCGGTTGCGAGCGCCGCTGAACGCCTTCACGGTCCGCAAGGCTCCCAAGGCTCACGGCGCCGGCAAGCAGATCGAGGGCGGGCTCCCGCGCGAAGCGTCCGTGGTGATCGTCGAGGACTCCGTCACGTCCGGAGGAAGCGCGCTCCGGGCGGCGGCCGTCGTCGCCGAGCACGGTTGCCGCGTCTTGGGCGTGCTCGCTCTCGTCGACCGGGCAGAGGGAGGACGCGAACGCCTGGCCGCCGCCGGTCACGAACTCCGCGCCGTCTTCCAAGCGTCCGAACTCCTGGAGGCCGCGCGCTCGGCGGCGGCGAACTCTCCCAACAGCGCGCTCAATCCCCCTGGTGCAAAGGCATGACCAGGCACAGGTAGTCGAAGTCGGCATCCGCGGCGGGCTCGATGACCGCCGCGCGCTCCGCCGTCTTGAACGCCATCTTCACTTCGTCGCCCGGGACCGCCTTGAGGAGGTCCAGCAGGTACGAGGCGTTGAACGCGATCTCGAGCGGCTCGCCGCTGTACTCGATGTCAAGTTCGTCGTGGGCCTCGCCCAAGTCCGGGGTCGTCACGTTGAGATGCAGGCGCTCGGGCGCGAACGAAAGCTTGACCTTGTTCGTCGCGCTGCTGGTCATTACGGCCATCCGCTTCACGGTGCGCTCGAGTTCCTCCCGTCCAGCCAGCGCCACCCGATCGTTGTCCTTGGGTATGACCTGCTCGTAGTTGGGATAGGTTCCCTCGAACAAGCGCGAGTAGACCTCGGTGCCGCCGTGCCGGAAGCCCAGGTAGTTGCCGCCCACGGCAACCTTGATTTCCTCGTCCGCTTCCTTGAAGAGGCGTTGCGCGTGATGAAGCCCGGCCGGAGGCACGATGAAGTTCTTCGCCTCGGTGCCGCTGAAGTCCACCTTCACGGCCGTCCGAGCCAACCGGTGCCCGTTCGTCGCCACCATTCTCATCTCGTCTTCGCGCAACTCCCAAAGCACTCCGTTCAGCAACGGACGGCTCTCTTCGGTCGCCACCGCGAACGACGTCCTCTCGATGAGTTCCTGCACGGCCTTCGGCGCCACGCTCCAGCCCTGCTCGAAGTCCACCTCCGGCAGGCTGGGGAACTCCTCGGTCGGCAATCCGTTGATCTTGACCCGGCTCCGGCCGCAGTTCACCTCGAACTGCTCGCCCTGCACCTGGATGCTCACGGGCGCGTCGGCGAGAACGGCGACGAGGTCTTGCAGCGTCTTGCCCGGAACGGTAATGGAGCCGGGCGTCTTCACGTCGGCAGGAGCCGATGTCCGCACCCAGTTGTCCAGGTCGGTGCCGCTGGCCCGCAGGCCTCCGTCCACGGTCTCGATCAGCAGGTTGGAGAGGACGGGGAGCGAGGACTTGGAGGGCAAGCAGCTCGCGACGGCGGAGACGGCCTGTTGCAGGTTCGGGCGAGTGATGGTCAGGTTCATGGGGCGTTGCCGGGGAACGGAGTGGACAGGTCGGCGATTTCGCGGAGGCGGTGCACAATAAGTAATAGGACAAGAAGGTTCGTCGTCGTAGGGGCTGTGGAAAACATGGAAAACTTCTGCTGGAAGGTGCAACTTCGCAGACCGAGCCGACAATTCTCGGAAGGCGACCCGTTGTGGGAAACGTGGGGAAGAATTGTGGATAACGAGGAATTTGGCGAGCGGGGGCGTGGAAAACGGGCCTGTTTTCCACGTTCTCCACAACCTTTTCCACAAGGGGTCGTGGAAAAAGCGGCGGCTACCGCTCCAAACGGAGAACAGGAGGGCTTCAACTGGCTCGCCGCATGGCGGAGGACCTCTCCACATGCGCCTGCACGTCGGCGATCTGGGCCCGGAAGGCTGGATCCGACTCTATTTGGCGGCGCACCTTGCGGATGGAGTGGATGACGGTCGAGTGATCGCGGTTGCCGAAGGAGGCGCCGATTCGTTGCAACGGCACGTCGAGTACCTCGCGGATCAGGAACATCGCCACTTGGCGGGGGACCGCCAGATCGCGGGTCCGCCGTCTCGATGCCAGCGCCTTGCCGGTGACGCCCCAAGCCTCCGCGACCAAATCCCGTATCGCTTCGGGCGTTGCGGCTTCCGCGGCCTCCGCTTCGCCCAAGCCCGCCAGGGCGGCGCGGGCCAGGTCGAGGGTGAGCCTGCGCTGCGTGAGCGACGAGAACGCGAGCAACTTGATGATGGCGCCCTCCAGCTCGCGCACCGAAGAGCGGCAGGTGTCGGCGACCAAGTCGAGCACCTCCGGGTCCAGCGCGACATCGTCCTCCTGCGCCTTCTTTCGCAGGATCGCCAAGCGGGTCTCG
Source organism: Longimicrobiales bacterium (assembly GCA_965203485.1). Lineage (GTDB taxonomy): Bacteria > Gemmatimonadota > Gemmatimonadetes > Longimicrobiales > Gaopeijiaceae. The sequence goes on along the minus strand of OZ241892.1, from coordinate 3,218,444 downwards.
TAGTCCGGCGGGCTCACGTCGGCCACCAGGCCCCACTCGAAGCGCGACACCAAGCGGGGCTCCAGGCCGACGAGCTCCTTGGGGTGCCGGTCGCTGGTGAGCACGATCTGGCGCCCGCCGCCGTAGAGCGAGTTGAAGGTGTGGAAGAACTCTTCCTGCGTGCGCTCCTTCTGGCGCAGGAACTGGACGTCGTCCACCAGCAGCAGGTCGAACGAGCGATAGCGCGCGCGAAACGCTTCGTTCGTCCGCTCGGAAATCGCCGTGATCATCTCGTTCATGAACTGCTCGGCGGGAATGTAGCAGATGCGCGCCCCCGGCGAAGCGGCCCGCAGATGGTTGGCGATCGCCTGCATGAGGTGGGTCTTGCCGAGCCCGGTGTCGCCGTAAAGGAAGAGGGGATTGTACGCATGAGCGGGCCGCTCGGCCACCGCCAGGCTGGCCGCCTGCGCCAAGCGGTTGTTCTCGCCCACGATGAAGCGGTCGAAGGTGTAGCGGTCGCTGATGCCGTCGCCCGCCGTCGCCGTCGCATCCGCCGCGCCGCGGTCCATCGCCCCTGCTCGGTCCGGCCGAGCGGGCACCGGCGAAGAGAAGGACGCCGGATCCTCGACGTCGTCGGCCACGATCTCCGGGGGCGCCTCGTCGCCCGCGGCGCGCTTCGGGTGCGAAAAGCGGATGGATGGCGGGCTCTCGGCAACCGCCGCCGCCGCCTCGCGGAGGACCGGGCCGAACTTGTCCTCCAGCCACTCGGCATGGAATTGGCTTGCGGCGCGGACCAACAGCACGCCGTCGGCGAGCGACACCGCTTCGGCGCTGCGGAGCCACGTCCGATAGCTCTGGTCGGAGACGTCAGCCCGGGCTCGTTCGAGGATCCGGCCCCAGAGTTCGGTTGCGCCCAGTTGAATGCTCCGTTGCGCGCGTCCCCCCGTTGCTCGGGGGCGCCGCGTCCGAGGTCGGAATCCGCCCGTCGCGGTCTTTGCCGGGCGCCGGGGACGGAAAAACGGGCGGGCAAGCTACGTGAGGAGGGGCCAGGAAGTCAATCGGGCGCGCTCGAGCCGTTCGGGGCGCGCCGCCATGCGGGGCCGCTCGCCAACGTCGGCCCGCCACGGTCCGCCCGGCCCTTCTCGGACGGGAGCCGCGCCGCCCCGCGGAACCGCGCTTCCTGGTCCCCGCGCACGGCAACGCCGCTCGGCAGCTCGCGCCGCGCCTCCGACCCCGCGTGCGCCGCCCGTCTCGCCAAGGGTTGACTCGGCGACCCGAGCCTTGCTACCTTGCCCAGGCTGTGCCCCGACGTTATCCCACCGATCCCGCGTCATCGCGGAACACGCACGCGCCATGAAACCGACGTACCGGCCCCGAAACCGGAAGCGGCTCAACAAGCACGGCTTCCGGGCCCGGATGAGCACAAAGGCGGGCCGCAAGGTCTTGAACCGCAGGCGGCGCAAGGGTCGGCGTGCCCTTGTCGTTGCCACCGGCTCCAAGTACGCGCGCTGACGGCCGATGTCCCCCGGGAGAGGAGTTCCGGGGCGCGCCGCTTGCGGTTTCCCAAGAGCGTCCGCGTTCGGCGTGGCCACGAGATCCGCGCCGTCCTCCGGCGAGGCAAGCGCAAACGAACCCCTAGGCTGGACGTCTATGTCCTGGTGGGGGCGGCGGCGCGCGCCCGCGTCGGCTGGATCGTGCCGAAGCTGGGCCACCCCACCAGCGCCAGGAACCTCGTGAAGCGCCGGCTCAAGGAAATCGCGCGCACGAAGGCGCTTGGGCGGATCGAGGCCGCCAGCGCGCCCGCCGACGTCCTCGTGCGCGTGCGAAGGGAAGCGTACCGGGCGACGTACCGGCAGTTGGAGGCCGACTTCGTGAACGCAGTGGAGGAGATGTGCTCGCCAAGGCGATGATCGCCGTCATCCGGTTGTACCAGGCGTGCGTTTCGCCCATTGCGCCGCCCGCCTGCCGGTACGTGCCCAGTTGCTCGGAGTACGCGCGCCGGGCGGTCGAGGTCCACGGCGCGGCGGCGGGCGCGTGGCTGGGCCTGCGCCGGCTCGCGCGTTGCCATCCGTGGGGCGGTTGCGGCCCGGACCCGGTCCCGGAACGTTCGAGGAAGGCGTGAACGTCCAGCGCCTGCTGTTGGCGATCACGCTGATGATGGGCGTCATCGTCCTCACCAACCTGTTGTTTCCGCCGGTGCCGCCGTCCGAGACGCCACCGGCGCCGCCGTCGGCCGAACCGGCCGAGCCAGACGAACCCGCCGCGCGGGGCGCCGCGCCGTCCGCGCCCGCCGGGGGCGCTCTCGGCTTGAGGGAGGAGCCCCCGGAGGACGAAGAGATCCTCGTCGATGTAGAGACGCCGCTTTTTCGCCTCGTGTTCTCGAACCGGGGAGCCACGCTGCGGTCGGCGACGCTGCTGCAGTACGCCTCTTTGGCGCGCGAGGGGCTCGTCGAACTCGTGCCGCCCGAACCCGAGGGCAGCCTGGGCGGCACCTGGCTGCTCGGAGGAGACTCCGTCGGCCTGACCCGGTTCGCGCACGAGGTGGAGCCGGCGGACGGCTTGCGTCTGCGTCCCGGCGACGCCCCGGCGACGCTCGTCTTTCGGTACCGGCATCCCGACGGCGCCTTCTTCAGCGAGATCAGCTACACGTTCGCGGCCGACTCCTACGTCTTCGACGTGGAGGGCCGCCTGCCCGAGTGGGAAAGGACGGCGTTGCGCGTCGACCTGGGACGTCGGCTCGAGTACAACGAAGCGAACGAGTCGGACGAACGCCGCGCCGCCGCGATGGTGGCCGCCGACGCGGACCAGGGCGTCACGTCCCGGCCGCTGAGCGGCGTCGACGAGCTGGACGTCATAGAGGGACCGCTGCAGTGGGCCGCGCTCAAGAGCAAGTTCTTCGTGAAGGCCGTGCTGCCGGAGCAGGGCGCCCAGCTGGGGTCCGCGTGGGCGAGTCCCAGCCTCCGAGGCGCGACCGTGCACGTGTCGGCCCCCGTGGCCGACGACGGCGCCTATGCGTACAGCGTCTACGCCGGGCCCATCGAGAGGGAACGCCTGATGGCCGCCGCCGACCAGCTGGAGGAACTCAATCCCTACGGCTGGAAGGTCTTTCGTCCGGTGGTGAGGCCGTTCGTCAACGTAGTGCTGTGGGCGATCACGGTGCTTCACGAACGACTGGCGCTCAGCTACGGCCTCGTGCTGATCGCCATCGGCCTGCTCATGCGCATCGTGCTGTGGCCGCTCAACCAGAAGGCCACGCGGTCGAGCATCAGGATGCAGACGCTTCAGCCGCTCGTCCAGGAGCTGCGCGAGAAGCACAAGGACAACCCGCAGGCGCAGCAGCGCGAGATGATGAAGCTGTACAAGGAGCAGGGCGTCAATCCGCTGGCGGGGTGCGTTCCGCTGCTCATTCCGTGGCCGATGCTGCTTGCGTTGTTCTTGGTGTTCCGCAACACCATCCAGTTGCGCGGCGTGTCGTTTCTCTGGTTGCCGGACCTCTCGTCGCCCGATCCCTATTGGGTGATGCCGATCCTGGTCGGCGCAAGCATGCTTCTCCTGCAGTTCCTCACCATCAAGCTCACGACCGGCTGGGCCGGCGCGAACCCCCAGATGAAGTTCATGGTGCTGGTCCTGCCCGCGATGATGACGTTCATCTTCTTCAGCTTCGCATCCGGCCTGAACCTCTACTACACGACCTTCAACTTGGCGACGATTCCGCAGACCGTGCTGGTCGCCAGGGAACGCCGAAAGGCGGGCGGGGACAAGCCCGCGGCAGGACGCCGCAAGCGCTCCTGACTGACACGGGAGCCGCGTCGTGGACGGCCGGTCGGTATGTCGCCCCGAGACGCGAGTTGGCGCCGCCTTCGTCGGCAAGAAAAAGCGCGCGCCGGCGGTTGAGGCTTCATCCGTCCGCACCTGAACGCGCTGTGCAAACCGGTGTACGGCGGTCGAGACGGCCATCCGCACCGCGATCACGTCTTTGAGCCCGCGTATGCGGCCCGCGGCTTCGTGCGCCCGACATGTTTCGGGATATGTTCGACAACCGCGGCCGTCGCAGGACAAATGTTCCGTGAGCAAGGCTACGCTGGGACGTACAGCGGCCCGCGCTGGGTGAAGGGCAACGGTCCGCCGACGCACGACTGGAGGCCCATAACGGTGCGTCTCGGCGCGCGACCTGGGAGCCGTGGCCAGGGCGCCAACCGTCCGGCATCGTTTGAGAGGACGTGCGTCCTTCCTCTTGCGCGGCCAAGTGCGTATCGTGCTCCATGTTGCCCTAATGCTAGGAGAATGCAATGAAGACTCGGAGCAGATGGCTGGCGAGTTTCGGGGCGGCAGGAATGACCGTGATGGCCGGTTGCGCGAACCCGCTTGCGATGGACGACGCGGAGGACACGCAGACGTTGCGAGTCGCCATGTGGCCGCCCAAGGCGAAGCTGGTCGGGCGAGAGTCGACGGCGACTGGGTGGTCGCTGGTTCGGAGAGGATCGGCTGGGTCGCTGACGGCAACGATCGCGACTAGCGCCCCTGTCCGCCGGAAATATGAACGGGCCGCGCGCCTTGCCGTCCGACGACGGCAACGTGATCTGCTGGTACTTGATCACGTTCGTCACGGCGACGGGCCAGATCGTGTCGGAGGAGTTCCTGGGTTGCTTTCCCATGGGCGGCACACGGTGCGACGACGAGCAGCGCAGGATTGCGAACGAGTACCGGAACAGCGGTTGGGTGACCGGCCGGGCGGCTCCGGCGTGCGACGACATCGAGCGGAACGGCTCCGGCACGGCGCATTTCAGCTGGGCGGAGCTCAACGGCTGGTTCCAGCAGGGCAATCCCCACACCGGCTACGGCTGGGTCCAGCAGGGGCTGAAGAGCGGCATCGAGGCCCTGCGGGCGAAGTGGGGCCGGTCCGCGCTGCGAATTGCCAAGGGCTACTCCGCGGGCCTCGCGTTGACCAGCGGATACCGGTGCCCGCACGGAAACGCGCCGATCGCTGGCGCGTCGCGAGCTCCTATCACATGGAGGGCAGGGCGGTGGACATTTCGACCAGGGCGATTATCGGCGCGGCTGGGATACCTTACGCTCGGATGACCCGGATCAGCAGGTCGAACTTGAAATCGTGTATTTAGAACTGTTGAGCCTCGGTGGCAATATCGATGAGCAACCGTGGAAACGATACAAGAACGACCGCCATTTTCATTTCGCCAAGTAGCGGAGGCACGACGACATGAAGGCTTCATTGTGGACTTGGGCCGCCGTCTCATTGACGGTTGTAACGCCGACAGCGTCGCAGGAACGAGAGGCGTCGGCCAAGGAAATCGAGGCCCTGTGGCGAGCGGAGCGAACGACGGTCGAGAAGCTGAAGGCCGGCGACGCCGACGCGGAGCAAAGGATCGTCGACCTGCTGACGACGGGCGGTGACGCGAGTTGGCACGTCGGCGTGGCGGCGGCCCTAGCGGTGGCGCCGGAGCAGAGATCGCCGGCCTTGATCGCGGGCATGATCGAGGCATTGCGGCGAGGCGTGGAGTGGAGCACCCGCCGATACGCGGCCGACTTGGGAACCGCGAGCCGCGGAGAGACGCAGAGCTATCTTGCCCACCAACTCTTGCTGACGGGCGACCCGGCGATCCTGCCTCCGCTGGCGTGGCGCGCCGCAGGCTTGTCGGCGGCGGTGCTCTACGAGTTCGGGTTGCAGGCCGTGCCGCACCTGCTCGATGTCGCCCTGTCGCCGGAAGCGACCGGCTTCGAGGCCCGCAATGCGCTGTCGGTGTTGGCCAGCATCGTTTCGACGCACGGCCCTGGGTCTTACGCGCAGGACTTGCGCGAAGCCGCCGTGCTTCACCTCGACGGGCCACCGGAGGGCTACATGTCGGCCGGCGAGCACCGGTCGGGAGGATTTCCGGATGCGCTGGTGACGGCGATTGCGCTCGCCGGAGCGCTGCGGACGCCCGAGCTGGTGGAGCGAATCGAGGCCATTGCGGCGAGCACGCCCGAGCAGATCGTGGAACGAACCGGCTACAGCGTAATCATCACCGAGTACGGGCCCCCGTGCGCCCGTGCGCACCTGGAAGGAACTTCGCCCCCGAGCTGGATGTGCGATTCGCGTACGTGGACCGACTGGTTCGATCGCTTCCCGGACTGGCGCGAGTACTCCTTGAAGGCGCGAAGCAAGAGGCCCGGCGAGTAAGTGGCAAGCCTCGCCTTCGCGAAGACCTCATTGTGGATGTCGACCGCGGTCCAGCAGAGGCTGAAGAGCGGCATCGAGGACCTGCGGGCGAAGTGGGGCCGGTCCGCGTTGCCGATTGCGAAGGGCTGCTCCGCGGGCCTCGTGTTGACCAGCGGATACCGGTGCCCGCACGGAAACGCGTCGATCGCTGGCGCGTCGCGAAGCTCCTATCACATGGAGGGCAGGGCGGTGGACATTTCGACCAGAGCGATTATCGGCGCGGCTGGGATACCTTAAGCTCGGATGACCCCGGCTCAGCAGGCGGAACTCAAAGACGTATACTTCGAACTAGCGTTGCTGGGTGGCAGGTTTGATCTGCAACCGTGGGACAAGTACAAGGACGATCGCCATTTTCACTTCGCCCGGTAACGGAGGCGAAAGGAGAAGGGCATGAAGGCCCTATTGTGGACTTGGGCCGCCGTCTTCTTGACGGTTGCCGGGTCGGCGTCGTCGCAAGAGCGGGAGGCGTCAGCCAAGGAATCCACGACCTGTGGAAGGCGGAGCAGGGAACAATTGAGAAGCTCAGGGCTGGGGATGCGGAAGCTGAGCGAAGGGTTATAGGGTTGCTGACGACGAGCGGCGACGCCAACTGGCATGTCGGCGTCACGGCGGCCCTGTCGGTGGAGCTGAAGAAGAGATCGCCGGCCTTGATCGAGGGTATGATCGAAGCGTTGCGACCCTGCTCGATGTTGCCATGTCGCCGCGGGCGACCGGGACCGAGGCCGGCGATGCACTGTCGGTGCTGGCCAGCATCGTTTCGACGCACGGCTCGACGTCTTACGCGAAGGACCTGGGGAAGCGGCCTCGCTTCATATCGACGGGCCGCCGGAAGGCTACATGTCGGCCGGCGAGCACCGGTCGGTCGGGTTCCCGGACGCGTTGTTGCCGGCGATCGCCCTCGCCGGAGCGTTGCGGACGCCCGAGTTGCTTGAGCGGATCGGGGTCATTGCGGGAAGCGCGCCTGAGGAGATCGTCGAACAGACGGGCTACAGCATCATCGTTGCCAAGCGCGGGCCCGTGTGCGCCTGGGCGCACATGGAAAGGACTCCACCTCCGAATTGGATGTGCGATTCGCGTTGGTGGATCGATTGGTTTGATCGGTTTCCGGAGTACCTCGTGTTCTCCTTGAAGGCACGAAGCAAGAAGCTTAGTGAATGACGGTGCGCGGGCCGACCGCCCCAAAGGGAGTGCTGGCCAAGCACCTTCGGGCCGGAATGTCCTACCGCAAGGCCGCCAAGTTCGCGCCATAACGCTACTCTGGCCGCCAAGGACGCAGGGGACTCGGTACTGGGCTCCAACGTGACGTTGGCCATGAACCGCATGGACGTTGCCGATCTACTCCCCACGTGCAGGACGGCCATCAGCCGCTTGGAGGCCAGCTGATGGGGGCCACTAGACGTTGGCGCGCGTGGCTGTACGAGCACAAGCCCGTTGTGAAGGCTGGCCTCTTGGGGATGACCCTGCTGGCCATTTGGAGCGTGGGAGGCGGGATGAAGGCCGTGTTCGTGGTGGCCCTGGTTCTAGCCCTCGTCGCCTTCGCTACTCATCCCCGCCGCCCAACTGGGGCAAGGGAACGTGGCGGAGGAACCGCAGATGAAGGCCGTTGGCTCAAGGCCGATGTCATTTCTGAAGAGCTTGACCCGTCATTCGCCGGTGGCCTGGCCGTCTTGCGCTCCAGCACGACCGCATCGCCCACGAGTCTCCTGCATGCCTCGCCCGCCCGTTAACTGGCGCCCGGCGGTTTGCCCGGCCCGGCGCCCTCGCGGCGTGCAACGGGCTGCGTGGCGCGCCGTGGTGGCCGCAGCGATCTGCGGCGCGGCGAAGGGGATCGTGGTCCGCGAGGCCGACCGCCTGGGCCGAGTTCCCTTCTTTCTTGCGGGAAGGTGTGCAGAGGCGTGTTTCACGTGAAACATCCAGCACCAAGGGGTCCCCGATATGCGGGCCGATGCGGCTTGCCGCTCCCAGGGGGGCTCGCGGCCTTCCCTTTCGGTGATGTCGCCTGGTAGGGCAAGGTCGGCTTGATCGAGGCCGTGCCAGTCAAGGGACGCCGCAAGACTCGGCCCGGGGGTTGGTTCGCGACCTGACCCGTCGGCGCTTGTGCCGACTTGATGCGCGCCGTCGCGGTGACCAACCATAGCGCATCGGCAAAGACGACGACTGCCGTCGACGGCAACCGCCGGCCTTCCGCCTTCGGTGTGGGCGTGCGTCGCGGTGACTGCGAGCCATGCCGACATGCGGGACGGCTTCGCCGTGGCGGCGGAAGAGGCGTTGCCCGCCGTTGCCGCAATCCCGGACGCCGCGCGAAACGACGTCGAACGAGTCGAGAGATCCGAGAGCGGAGCGCACATATATGTCCTGGCCAATCGCTGAAGAGTTCGAGTATGCCCGCCAAGAGGGCCGGGACGAGGGGCTCAAGCTGGGCGGGCTCGAAGGAGAGGCCCGTAGACGCGAGCTGTGGGCGGGCGGAGTTCGCCGTTCGCTTCGCCGCGGGCAAGTTCGGGACGGAGACGGCGGACGAGCTTCGCGCGTTTGCGTCGGCAGGGCCGGACGCCGGCGTCGATTCCGAAGCCGCGGACGATTCGCTCGTCCCGGATATCGCACGGGGGCTTGGCGGAGTGACCCAAGCGCCTGAAGGGCCTGCCGCAGGTTTCCAAGGAAGGATCACGTGACAAGGTCCGCAACGCCACGCACGTGCGTGCTCGCGCAACAGCATGATTCTTATGAACGAAGAACGAGCAGCCGCCTTCGCTGGACGCTTGGGGGCGCAGAAGGGAACTGTTTCACGTGAAACAGCGACGGCGCGGCTTGACTGACGTGTCGGCGGGACTACTGGAGAGAGCGGGGGGGCTGGGCCGGCCATGTCGTTGGGTCGAGCGATCGCAACGCCGTGTCGATCGGCGGACGGGGCGGACTTGGGGCCGGGCGGATCGCACCTTGAAGACGGCCCATCGGCGCGCACCGGTCCGAAGCCCGACCGGGCGCCAGTCGCCAAACGCAGGCGGCGCCGTCCGGCCAGTTGCAACATGCCCCCCGGTTCCCCCAACCTGGACCGTAGGCGCTCCAAGACCTCACGAACGCCGACTTGGGACGCGGGCGGCCCGCAGGCACAACCGGAGAACTGGCCTTCGAGCTGCAGGGGGACGCGCTGGGCGTCCAACGACTACGTGCGTCGGCCAACGAACCAACGCCGGCCGCCGTGACCGCGAGCGTAGCCGCATCTCGCCGCCCGCCGAGTTGGCCGGGGCAGGCCAACCCGCAATACCTTTCGATGCACTGGCGCCGGTGGGGCAGGGGACGCCGCCGGCTTCATCTGGGATTCTCCAATCGCTGGGCAGGCTCGTTGCGCATCATCGCGGTCGCCAACCAGAAGGGCGGGGTCGGCAAGACGACGACCGCCGTCAACCTGAGTGCCGCTCTCGCCAAGGAGGGCGCGCGCGTGTTGCTGGTGGACAACGATCCGCAGGGGAACGCGTCGAGCGGCTTGGGAATCGTCGACAGGAACCGCCGGCCATCCACCTACGACGTGCTGATTCGCGGCCTGCCCGTCTTTCGCGCGATACACCGAGCGGCCCCGGACGCCAACTTGGAAGTGGTTCCCGCGAACCGCGACTTGGTCGGGGCCGAGCTCGAACTCGTCGGCGTGCGCGACCGGGAAACGATCTTGCGAGGGGCGCTCGGCCCCGTCACGGGCGACTACGCGTTCGTGCTAGTGGACTGTCCGCCCTCCCTGGGCCTCCTTACTCTCAACGCCTTCGCGGCCGCCGACTCGCTCATCGTCCCCATCCAATGCGAGTACTATGCTCTTGAAGGAGTGGCTCAGCTCATGAGCACGGTCGAGCTGGTGCGCCGGCGCCTGAACCCGGGCTTGGAGATCGAAGGGGTGCTGCTGACGATGCACGACAGTCGGCTGAGGCTGGCCCGCCAGATCGTCGCCGACGCGAAGGGCCATGCCCGGGGAAGGGAGGACTTCGATGTGTTTCGGACCATGATCCCGCGCAACGTGAGCATCGCCGAAGCGCCGTCCTTCGGCAAGTCCGTGCTCGACTACGATCCGGAATCGGCCGGTGCGCAAGCGTACGTGGCCTTGGCGCGGGAGCTGCAGGCCCGTCGCGCCCAAGCGCGCGCCGCCGTCAACGGAGAGGGGAAGCGATGAGCAAGCCCGACCGCCTGGGCCGCGGCATCGGCGCCCTCATCGGCGAGTACATGGGCGATCCCCCGGACGCCGCCGCGGGAGACGGCCCGCGGTCGCTCCCCGTCTCGGCGATAGGCCGCAACCCCTACCAGCCGCGCGCGGACTTCGGCGCCGACGAACTGTCGGAGCTCGCCGCCTCGCTCGAAGCGAACGGCCTGATCCAGCCGGTCGTCGTCAGAAGCGCGCCCGGCGAAGCGGACTACCAGCTCGTCGCCGGAGAGCGCCGCCTGCGGGCCGCGAAGCAACTGGGATGGACCGAGATCACCGCCATCGTCCGCCGGGTCGACGACCGAACCCTGCTGGTCATGGCCCTGGTGGAGAACATCCAGCGGCAGGACCTGGGCCCGATCGACGAGGCGAACGGCTACGGCGCGCTCAGGGACGACTTCGGCCTGACGCAGGGAGAGATAGCCGAAGCGGTGGGCAAGAGCCGTTCGGCCGTGGCCAACACGCTTCGCCTGCTGGGCCTTCCGCCGGCCGTTCGGGAAATGGTGGAGGCCGGCGAGCTCTCCAAGGGCCACGCGCGCGCCCTGCTGGCGGTGGACGATCCGGCTCAAGCGCACGCGCTGGCGAAGCGGGCCGCGAGTGAAGGCTGGTCGGTCCGGGACACCGAGGCGCAGGTCCGCGGAGCCGCTCCGGCGAAGGCTCGGGGCGCAGGCAAGTCCGCCCGCAAGCGTCCGGACCCGGCGCTCGCCGCCATGGAGGAAGCGCTCGCGGAGCGCCTTGCGACGCGCGTCGCGATCCGTTGGAAGGGACGAGGCCGGGGCGACGTGCGCATTCGGTTCCACGGGGCCGAGGACCTCGAGCGCGTCTTCGAGGCGTTGACGGGAAGGCCGGCCGGCGATGTCGTCGGCTGACGCCCGCTCGGATCCGGCCCGCAACGGCGGCCGCGTTGCTGGACGGGGCGCCGTGGGAGCTGCGGAGAGACCGGACCACCATGGTGGCGACGGGCGGACACGCGGCGGATCGGGCGGCCGTGACGCCGCCCGCGGGCCGTCCGGCCTGGAGGCGCGATGAGCGATCGCCGGAACCGCAGGGGCCGCCGGATGTCGATCGTCCTGGTCCCCGGGGGCGAGGGCCGCGCGCGGACGCTGGAGATGTCGTACGCGTGGATGCGGACGCTGGTCGCGGCCTTCGCGCTGGGTCTGGTTCTGTTCGCGGCGACCCTCTTCAGCTGGTGGCCGCTGTACCGCCGGGCCTCCCATGCTTCCGTGCTGGCCCGGCAGGTGGACTCGCTGGCGGCCAGCCAGCCCGAGGTCCAGGAGCTGGCCGCCCGCTTCGTCGATCTGGAGCGCCAGGTGGAGCAGTTTCGTATTTTGTTCGGCCACGTCGACCCGCCGGAGGTCCGCCTCTGGCAGGTGTCGCCGCCGGCAGCTCCGAGCCCGGCGGCCGGCGAAGGAGACGCGAGCACGGTACCGTCGGCGTGGCCCCTTGCGACGCCGGGCTTCGTGACGCAGTCCTTGCTGGACGGCGGCGACGGCGCGCACCCGGGGATCGACATCGCCGTTCCGACCGACTCGTACATTCGGGCGGCGGGAGCCGGCGAAGTGATCGAGGCCGCGGAGGACTCGGTGTACGGCCTCTTCGTCCGCATCGATCACGGAGACGGGTTGCACAGCTTGTACGGGCACGCCTCCCTTCTGGTGGTCGAGACGGGCTCGCGCGTGCGCCGGGGCGAAGTGATCGCCATGTCGGGCTCGACGGGGCGGTCCACCGCGGCCCATCTTCACTTCGAGATACTTCGGAGCGGACGCCCGATCGATCCGTTGACGCTGGTCACGCCGCCCTGACGGGCGCAACCAAGAGAAAGCGCGAAGAACATGGCCAGGAGCCGCTTCAGCAAGGAGCAGGACGAAGAGAGAGTCATATCCATCGTCGGACCGGGCATGACCGTCGTGGGAGACTGCAAGTCGACGGGATCCATCCGCATCGAGGGCGTCGTCGACGGAACGATCCAGTCGGACAAGTCGGTGGTGGTCGGCAAGGGCGCCTGCGTGAACGGCGACGTCACCAGCCGGGACGGCGTCGTCGCCGGGACCGTCAACGGCGTCGTGCGGGTCGAGGCGCGGCTCGAGTTCCATGCCACGGGGATCGTCGAGGGAGAGCTTTACGCGGGCCTGCTGCAGCTCGAGGAGGGCGGCAAGATCAACGGCGCGATCAAGATTGGGGAGACCACGCGGTCGCCGCAGGCGGTGGAGGGGATGCGGGGCGGAGGTCCCTCGGCCGCCAAGGCCCCCGAGGGCAAGACGGCCGGATCGCGGTTGCCCGCGGGGCATAAGCGGGCGCGCACCGCGGCGGTGGGCTGACGTCGTTGTCGCGGGGAGCGCCGCTGGCGGAGGTGGCCGCCTTTCTCGACGAGTACCTGGACGTGGCAGGCACGCCCGACTATCCGGGCGCCCTGAATGGCCTGCAGGTCGAAGCGGCGGGGCCCGTGGAGCGCGTGGCCGCAGCGGTGGACGCGAGCACCGCCGTGATTCGCGAGGCCGCCGACGCGGGCGCCGACCTGCTCGTAGTGCACCACGGCCTGTTCTGGGGCGGCCCGCAGCCGCTCACGGGCTATCGGTACGAGCGGATCCGGACGCTGGTCGAGAGCGGAACCGCCCTCTACAGCGCGCATCTTCCCCTCGACGCGCACGCCGAAGTGGGCAACGCCGCCGTTCTGGCCCGCCGGCTCGGATTCGAGGCGCTGGAGCCGTTCGGCCGCTACGAGGGCGCCAACGTCGGCTGGAAGGGCGCCGTTTCGCTGTCCGCCGACGCCTTGGCCGACCGCCTCGCCGGCGCGACCGGCGGCGCGGTGCAGGTCCTGCCGGGCGGACCCGGGACGATCGCCGGCGCGGGCGTCGTGACGGGCGCGGGCGCCTCCGCGCTCGGCGAGGCCGCGGCTTGCGGCCTGGACGCCCTGGTGACGGGCGAGGCCGCGCACCACCACGCGGTCGAAGCGGCCGAGCTCGGCGTCACCGTTCTTCTCGGCGGGCACTACGCAACCGAAACGTGGGGCGTCAAGGCGGTGGCCGGCCTGTTGCGCGACCGCTTCCCCGTCGAGACGTGGTTCGTCGACTCGCCGACGGGCCTCTGAAGCAGCCGCTCGCCCCGCCGTCTGTTCCCGCTCCCCGAACCCGCACCCCCAGGAGAAGCCCCATGCGTCCCTCGCTCGCCGCCGTGCTGGCCGTCTGCTGCGCCGCGCTCCCGATTCGCGGACAAGCCCAGGTCCCGTCTCCCAGCGACCACTTCGGCTTCGAACCGGGCACGCCCGGCCGCCTCGCCGACTGGGACGCCCTGTCCTCCTACTACGACGCCTTGGCCGCCGCGAGCGACCGGGTCGCGGTGGACACGCTGGGGGCGACGACCAAGGGCCGGCCCTTCGTGATGCTGACGATCACCAGTCCGGCCAACCACGCGCGCTTGGAGGAGCTGCGGCGGATGCAGCGCCGCCTGGGCGATCCCAGGACGGTCGACGCCCCCGAGGAGCTCGATCGGCTGCTCGAGGACGGCCGCGTCGTGGCCATGATCACCCACGCGATCCACTCCACCGAAGTCGGCAGCGCGCAGGTGGCCGCGCGGCTGGCGCATCACTTGGCGTCATCCGCCGAAGCGGACGTCCTTCGGATCCTCGACCAAGTCGTCGTGCTCCAGATTCCGTCGCTCAATCCGGACGGGACGCAGTGGGTCAACGACTTCTACGACGAGCACCGCGGAACGGACTTCGACGGCCGCGCGCCGCCCTGGCTGTACCACTTCTACACCGGCCACGACAACAACCGGGACTGGTACACCTTCTACCTGAAGGAGACGCAGCACACCGTGGCCGCGCAGAACGCCTGGCGTCCCCAGATCGTGCACGACATCCACCAGATGGGCGGCGGCGGGGCGAGGATCTTCTTTCCGCCGTACATCGACCCGATCGAGCCCAACGTCGATCCCGGACTGGTCGCGGCAGGCAACCAGCTGGGCGCCTACATGGCCGCGGAGCTGACTTCGCAGGGCAAGCGGGGCGTCGTGATCAACGCCATCTACGACGGGTTTCATCCGGGCCGGGCGTACATGCACTACCACGGCGGCGTGCGCATCCTGAGCGAGACTGCGTCGGCGAGGCTGGCGTCGTCGGTCGCGGTTCCGGCCGGGCAGGTGCGGGGCGGGCGCGAGTACGACGCGTCCGAGAGGACGTGGAACTTCCCGTGGCCGTGGGAGGGCGGCGACTGGGGCTTGGCCGACATCGTGGAGTACCAGTTCTCGGGCGCGATGGCGCTTCTGGCGAACGCGGCCCGCAACCGGCGGTTCTGGCTGGAGAACTACGCGGCCGTGAGCGAACGCGCCGTGCGGGGATGGGACGCCTGGCCCGCCGCCTGGGCGCTGCCGGCCGGGCAGGAGAACCGCGTCGGGCTCGAGAGCGTGCTGCGGATCCTGACGATGGGCGCGGTGGAGGTGCGCCGGACGCTGGAGGCGTTCGAGGCGGGCGGCGCGACGGTTCCGGCGGGGTCGCACGTCGTCCTGATGAAGCAGCCCAACGCGGCGTTCGCCCAGGCCCTGCTCGCCGAGCAGGAGTACCCGGACCTGCGGCAGTTCCCCGGGGGGCCGCCGAAGCGGCCCTACGACGTGACGGCGCACCGGCTGCCGCTTCTGATGGGAGTGGATGCGTTCGCGCTGGAGGCGGAGCCGCCGGTGCCCACGAGCGATCCGGTCGAGGTCGTCGAGGTGCGCTACGATCCGGCCGTCGCCGCGGCGTCCGAGAGGATCCGAATCGGCGTGTACAAGGGCTGGCAGGAGACGATGCCGGCGGGATGGACGCGCTGGTTGCTGGACGCGCACGGCGTGCGCTACGACACGCTTCACGACGCCCGCATGAGGGCCGGCGGACTGAACGCGGACTACGACGTGCTGCTCTTCCAGAGCCAGTCGAGCGCGTCGATTGGCCGGGGACACCGGCCGGGCTCGTTGCCGGACGAGTACGTGGGCGGGCTGGGCGACGCGGGCCGCGAGGCCGTGCGCGAGTTCGTCGAAGCGGGCGGGCGGCTGGTGGCGGTCGAGCAGGCGACCGAGTTCGCGGCGGAGCTCTTCGGACTCGGGGTGACGAACGCGGTGGCCGGCCTCGAGAGCGCCGACTTCTACGTTCCGGGCTCGTTGCTCAGGGTGGACTTGGAGGCGGACGCGCTCACGGCGGCCTACGACGGCTGGACGCCTGTCTGGTACTGGCGGAGCAGCCGCGCGTTCGCGGTCGACGACGACCGCGTGAGCGTGATCGGGCGCTACGGGGCGGATCCGGTCGTGGCGGGCTGGGTGCTCGGGCCGGAGAAGCTGGCGGGCCGCCCCGCGCTGTTGCGGGCGAGCGTGGGCCGGGGCGAGGCGATCCTGTTCGGCTTTCAGCCCAACTACCGGGGGCAGAGCATCGTGACCTGGCCGCTGTTCTTCGACGCGGTGACGGGCGGCAGGCTGGTGGGGTGAAGACGGAAGGCCGGTTCGCCGGCCCTCGCCGCGGCTTCGGCGGGGCGCGGTGCTTGGGGGCGGACGACCTCCACGCTGCGGCCCTGCGGCCCGTCCCGGCGACGCGACGGCGGGCGTGACCGCGGCCGGGCGGGCGGGCTGTCCCCATTGCGGAGCGGAGCCGCCGCCGGAGGCCAATTTCTGTCCGGCCTGCGGGGGGGGCATGCGCGGGCCCGCCTGCCCGGCGTGCGGCGCGGAGTCGGGCGGGGCGGACCAGTTCTGCACGCATTGCGGAGCGGCGTTGCCGGGGGTGCGGCGCGGTGTGCGGGGGCGCCGGGGCCGTCGGCTGGCGCGCGACGGCTACGCCGCCCAGGCGGCCTCCTCGCGAGGCGGGGCGTCCAGTTCGGGAGTCGGACGGGGCGCGGCTGGCGGCGGCGGGACCGAGGACGGAAGACGGCTGGCGGGGGCGGTCGGCTGGGTCGCGGCGGTGTTTCTGAGCCTCGCCCTGGCGCTCGTGCTGATCGTACGGGGGGGAGGCGGCGACGCGGGGGCGCCGGGGCCTGTCCCGTCCTCGCCGGCGGGAGGCGCAGCGCTCGGGCCGACTTCGGCGGTCGACCTCTCGTCGATGACCCCCAGGGAGGCCGCGACCCGCCTCTTCAACCGGGTCATGGGGGCCGTGGAGGGCGGCGACCGAGGGCAGGCCGAACTGTTTCTGCCGATGGCGATCGCCTCCTACGACCGCATCGGCGCGCTGACGCTGGACGACCGCTTTCACCTGTCGCTGCTCCATGCGGCGGCGGGCGACGGGGCGGCGGCGCTGGCCGTGGCCGAGGCGGGACTGGCGGCGCGGCCCACGCACCTGCTCTGCCTGGCGGCGGCGGCGCAGGCGGCGGCGCTGCTGGGCGACTCGGCGAAGACGGCCACCTACTACCGCGCCTTCCTGGACGCCTACGACGAGGAGACGGCTTCGGGGCTCTCCGAATACGGCCCGCCGCCGGACGGCCATGGGCCGCTGCTTCCGAGTCTCCGGGCGGAGGCCGAGGCCCATCTGTCGGGTTCCGGCTGACTGAGGAGCCACGTGATCCAGTCGCCCCTGGCGCTTTCGGCGGTGATCGCCGCCGCCGCGGCGGCCGCCTTCTGGCTGGACCGCCGCTTTCCGCTCCTCGGCAAGGTGGGCGCTTCGCTCATGGCCATCGTCTTCGGCGCCGTCTTGTCGAATGCCGGAGTGGTGCCCGCGTCGTCCGAGGTCTACGACGGAATACTCGGCGTGGCGACCTCTCTGGCCATTGCATGGCTCCTCCTGTCCGTGGACTTGCGCGACCTGAAGAAGGCGGGTGCCAAGACGGCCGCCGCCTTCGGCGTCGCTGTAGTCGGCACGGTCCTGGGTGCCTTCGTGGCGGCCGCTGTGTACGAGAGCCGCTTTGGAGACGACACTTGGCGCCTTGCCGCGGCCTTGACCGGCACCTACTCCGGCGGCTCGCTCAACTTCGCGTCCGTCGGACGGGCGGTGGACTTGTCGGGCACGCTCTTCGCCGGGGCCGTGGCGGCGGACAACTTGGCCACGGGCCTGTGGCTGGCGGCCACGCTGACGTTGCCCGTTTGGCTTCGCCGCTTCTTTCCGCCCGCGATGCCGCCGGGCGAGTCTCAGGTTCCTGCGGCGCGCGCGCCTGCGCGGGAACCGCAGGACGCCCGCGGCCACCATCCCTACTTCGTGAGCGAAAGGATGTCGGCCGTGGGCACGGCCAACATCTTCGCGGCGGGGCTTGCCTTGGTGTGGGCGTCGGAATGGCTGGGCGGCCTCGCCGGCGTGCCCGCGATCCTGTGGCTGACTACCCTGGCGCTGGTCCTCGGCCACTCGCCCTGGTACCGGCAGGCGCCCGGCGCGATGCAGCTGGGCTCGGTGAGCCTCCACTTCTTCTTCGTGCTGATCGGGATACTGTCCCGGTTCTCGGAGATCGCGGCCGTCGGGCCCGCCGTTCTCTTCTTCACGCTCCTGGTCGTGGGCGTCCATGGCGTCTTCGTCTTCGCGGCGGGCAAGTTGCTGCGCTTGGATGTGGGGACCATCGCCGTGGCTTCGCAGGCGGCCGTGGGCGGGCCGTCCAGCGCGTTGGCCGTCGCGGTCTCCCGGGAGTGGCGCCACTTGGTGCTGCCCGGCGTCGCCGTGGGCCTGCTGGGGTACGCCGTGGGAACCTATCTGGGCCTCGCGGTGGGCTACGCGGTGCGAGCGTGGTAGCGCCGGGCCGCTGGGCCCTGCAGAGTTGTCGCGATTGGTCCATTGCGGGCCGGTTTCGGTGACCGCCGAAACGCGCTAACTTGAACGCATGTTGCGGATCAGTCGGCGAGGAAGCGCGTGACGGACAAACGCGCCGACCAGCACCGTCGAATCTCTGTGACCGATGCTCGGAAGCATCCTCGCCCGGCGGCAGCGATCCGTGGCGGCGCCGGACGGCGAGAACGCGCAGATGTGGTGGGTGCGCCGGAGACTTCGCCACTTCGACGCACCACCCGCCCCCTGAAGACGTTCGCCGACATGTTTTGCGGAATCGGCGGCTTTCACATGGCTGCCTCCGCCAGAGGGATGACTCCGGTGTTCGCGTCCGAACTCGACCCGGTCGCCTCCGAATGGTACAAGCGCAACTTCGGCCTCGAGCCGGCAGGCGACATCGCCCAGATAGACGCGCAGGAAGTCCCCGACCACGACATCCTGTTCGCGGGCTTTCCGTGCCAGCCGTTCAGCATCATCGGAACGCAGAAGGGAATGGGCGACGCTCGCGGGACGTTGTTCGGTCATGTGGAGCGAATCGCTCGTGTCAAAAAGCCGAAGGCGCTTGTGCTGGAGAACGTTCCGCAGTTCGTGACCAATCGACGGGGCGAAGCGTTTAGATGGGTTCGCGGCGCGTTGCGCCGAATGGGCTATCACATTGCCTGGAAAGTCTTGAACGCCTTGGACTTCGGCTTGCCGCAGAACCGGCGCCGAGTGTTCATTGTGGCCATGGACAAGCCGTTGCTCGCGGAGTTTCCTTGGCCCGCCAAGAGTGTCCCGATGCGCCCACTGGCCGATCTGCTCGAACCATCCCCTGATCCCAAGCACATGGCGTCCAAGGCCATTCGGAGGTCACGATACGCAAAGCACTGCGCCGCCGAGCAGCCGGCCATATGGCACGAGAACAAGGGCGGCAACGTTTCTAGTCATCCGTTCTCTTGCGCCTTGCGAGCGGGAGCCAGCTACAACTACTTGCTGGTCGACGGCCGGCGCAGGCTCACGGAGCGGGAAATGTTTCGGTTGCAGGGTTTTCCAGACTCGTTTGAGATACCAGAAAAAGTGTCGGTGGCTCGCAGATTGACGGGTAACGCCGTAGCCGTCCCCGTCGTTGACGCCGTCCTCGAGAGTCTCGAGCTGGCCTATGCGTGACGGCATAAGGTTGCGGGCGCCGACCCCCGGCCGGGGCTATGCTCCGCGGCACAAGGACACGGGCGACGTCAAGCCCAAGGGCACGTCGCGCATTCGGGCGCACGAGGGCATCGAGACGATCCCCATCACGTCGCGAAAGCCGTCGTGGCTGAAGGTGCGGTCCCCGGGGGGAGCGAACTACCTTCGTCTCAAGCAGAGGATGCGGAGCCAGTCCTTGCACACCGTGTGCGAGGAGGCCGGCTGTCCCAACATCGGCGAATGCTGGGAAGCCGGCACGGCCACGTTCATGATCTTGGGCGACGTGTGCACGCGGGCCTGCAAGTACTGCGCCGTGGCGCACGGAATGCCCACGGAACTGGACTGGGACGAGCCTCGGAGGGTGGCGGACACGGTCGCCGCCATGGAGCTGGACCACGTGGTCGTCACATCGGTGAACAGGGACGAACTCGCGGACGGCGGGGCGAGCATCTACGCGGCAACGATCGAGGAAGTGCGGCAACGGCTGCCGGATTGCTCCGTCGAGGTGCTCATCCCCGACTTCAAGGGCGACGAGGCGGCGCTGCGAACCGTCATGGACGCCCGCCCCGCCATCCTGGGCCACAACTTGGAGACGGTCGAACGACTGCACCCGGAAGTGCGGCCGGGCGGCCGCTATTGGCGCTCGATCTCGTACTTGGGCGCGGCCAAGCGGATCGACCCGTCGATGCTGACCAAGACAGGCATCATCCTGGGCATGGGCGAGCGCGAGGAAGAGGTCCGCCAAGCGATGGCCGACCTCCGCAAGGCGGCCGTGGACATCTTGACGTTGGGCCAATACTTGCGGCCCTCGGAGCAGCACATTCCCGTGGCGCGCTGGGTGACGCCGGCCGAGTTCAGCGCGTGGAAGCGGACAGGCGAGGACGAGTTCGGCTTTCGCCACGTCGAAGCGGGTCCGCTCGTTCGCTCGAGCTACCACGCCAAGGAGCAAGCGCGGGAGGTCGAGGCGGGCGGCCCCGGCATTGTCGCCCACGTGCTGGAGGCGGACGTGCCGGCCCCGGCGGAGACTGTGCTTGCCGGCGCCCAGGTTCCGCAGGCCGCGGCGGACAGCAGCCCGGCGCACACGGGCGACGGCTCGCTCGGATGCGCGGGCCGCCGACCGGCCGATGCGCCAGTCGGCGTGGATGCCGTTGCCGGTGGCGCGGGCGTCGGACCTGCCGCCCCGTCCGGCTTGTTGCGCTTGCAGGTGGAGCGTGCGCCGGACGCTCGGCGACGGGCCGAATCGCCTGCCTCGCACGGCGCCTCCGAGGCAAGGGCAAGTCGTCTTGCCGTCCGGGAAGCCTAGATGGCCGCGACCGGAACGAAGACGGCCAAGAGGGCAAGGGCGGGCAGCCGCGCGTCCGGGGCCCGCGCCGACAAGGCCGGGGCCGCCGCGCTCGGCCGTCTCTCCCGCGAAGACGCGCTCGCCCTGCTGGAGGACATGCTGCTCTACCGCCGCTTCGAGGAAGAGGTCGAGACGGCCTACAAGATCGGCAAGATCGGGGGCTTCTGCCATGTCCACATCGGCCAGGAGGCGGTGG
Organism: Longimicrobiales bacterium; assembly: GCA_965203485.1. Classification (GTDB taxonomy): domain Bacteria; phylum Gemmatimonadota; class Gemmatimonadetes; order Longimicrobiales; family Gaopeijiaceae. The sequence continues at coordinate 3,197,670 of OZ241892.1, read as the reverse complement.
CCGCGGGCGCCGTCAAGCCGCTTCGGGACGACGACTTGGTCATCACGGCCTACCGCGAGCACACGCAGGCGCTTGCCAAGGGAATTTCTCCTCGCGCCGTGATGGCCGAGCTGTACGGTCGCGTGGACGGGTGTTGCGGCGGACGTGGCGGCTCGATGCACCTCTTCGACGTTGCCAAGGGCTTCTACGGCGGCCATGGAATCGTGGGCGGCCAGATCCCGCTGGGCGCGGGGCTCGCGTGGGCCATCAAGTACCGGGGAGGCGACCAAGTGTGCGTGTGCTTCCTGGGCGACGCGGCGGTCAACCAGGGAGCCTTCCTCGAATCGCTGAACATGTCGGCCGTGTGGCGGTTGCCGGTCGTCTACGTCGTGGAGAACAACGGCTACGGGATGGGGACGGCGTTCGAGCGCGTCTCGACGACCGAGATGGAAGTGCGTTCGAGCGCGTGCGGGGTGCCCGCTCACTCCGTGAACGGACAAGACGTCGTGGAGACCTACGACTTGTTCGCGCGTCTCGCCGAGGAGGTGCGCGGCGGCGCCGGGCCGCAGTTCGTCAACGCGGTGACGTACCGCTTTCGCGGCCATTCCATGTCCGATCCCGTCTCCGGCACCTACCGCTCGAAGGAGGAAGTGGACGCGCAGGTGGAGAAGCACGATCCCGTCGCAATCCTGCGGGACCGTCTCTTCGAGGCGGACCTCTTGCAGCAAGAAGAGCTGGAAACGCTCGACGCCAAGGTGCGCGACGTGGTCCAGGACTCCATGGACTTCGCGGACGCGTCGCCCCGCCCCGCCGACGCGACGCTCTACGATCACGTCTACTCGAAAGCCGGCGAGCACGGCCGCCTGTTCCTTGACGGCCGGTCCCGGACGCCCGCGCCGTGAACGCCGGTTCCGATTCCCGTCCGTCCGGCGCGCCTCAGGCCTCGGACGCCCCTGCGGGCGCCCAGACCGGCGGGGACACCGAGCCGTCCACGACCGTCATGACCTACCGCGAGGCGCTGAACGCGGCCATGACGCAGGAAATGGAGCGGGACGACGCGGTCTTCCTCATGGGCGAGGAAGTGGCCGAGTACGACGGGGCCTACAAGGTTTCGCGCGGGATGCTGGCGCGCTTCGGCGACCGCCGCGTCGTGGACTCGCCGATAAGCGAACTGGGATTCGCGGGACTGTGCGTGGGCGCCGCGATGACCGGACTGCGGCCCATCTGCGAGTTCATGACCTTCAACTTCTCCATCCTCGCGCTCGACCAAGTGATCAACGGCGCCGCCAAGATGGCGTACATGACGAACGGCCAGATCAACGTGCCGATCGTGTTTCGCGGCCCGACGGGCGCGGCGCTCCAGCTGGCGGCCCAGCACTCCCAAGCCTGCGAAACCTATTACGTGCACGCGCCGGGAGTGAAGCTGGCGACGCCGGCGACTCCTGCAGACGCCAAGGGACTGCTGGCCGCCGCAATTCGCGACGACGATCCGGTTGCCGTGATGGAGGGCGAGCTCTTGTACAACGTGAAGGGCGAAGTGCCCGACGGCGAATACGTGATTCCTCTGGGCGTGGCCGACCTCAAGCGGCGGGGCGGCGACGTGAGCGTGGTGACGCACGGCAAGATGGTGCACGTCGCGCTTCAGGCGGCCGCGAAGCTGGCCCGCGACGGCATCGAGGCGGACGTCCTGGACTTGCGTTCGTTGCGGCCCTTGGACGTGGACGCGGTCCTCGAGACGGCGGCGCGCACCAATCGCGTCGTGTACCTCGAGGAGGGCTGGCCGTTCGCCGGCGTCGGCGCGCAGATCGTCGCGCTCGTGCAGGAGGAGGCGTTCGACGACTTGGACGCGCCGGTGCTGCGCGTGACCCAGGCCGACGTGCCGATGCCGTACGCCAAGGGCTTGGAGGTCCTGGCGAAGCCGGGCGCCGACCGCGTGGTGGAGGCGTGCCGCCAGGTGCTCTACCTGGGCGGGGAGGCGTAGGCGCATGGTTGCCAAGGTCTACATGGAGGCGCTGTCGCCCACGATGGAGGAGGGCCAGGTCGTCAAGTGGCACAAGGCCGAGGGCGACGCCGTGGCCGAGGGCGACGTGCTGGCCGACATCGAGACGGACAAGGCCACCATGGAGCTGGTGGCGCGCGGCGGCGGCGTGTTGCGCGGGGTGTTCGCGGAGGAAGGGGCCGTGGTCCCGGTGGGCGAAGTGATCGCGGTGATCGCGAGCGCCGACGAGGACGTCTCCGCCGTGGCCTCCGCGGCGTGGGGCGGCGGGGACGGGCATGCGGCGGTTGCGCCGGAACGCGGCGACGCTGGGCCAGTCGCCGCAACCACCGCGACGGAGTCGGCGAAACCCTCGGCTGATTCGCCGACTGCCGTCGTCGAACCTTCGCCGGCGCGTGTTGCGGGGCCGCCCGCTCAGCCCGCTTCTCCCGGTCCCGCTGGTCCGCAAGGCCGCGTAAGGGCGTCGCCCGTGGCCCGGCGGCTCGCCCGCGAGATGGACCTGGACCTGCACGCCGTCGTCGGCTCCGGCCCGGCCGGCCGGGTCGTCAAGAGGGACGTGGAGGCCGCCGCCCAAGCCGTCGCGGCCTCCGCCGCCGGCCCGGCCGACATTCCCGCGCCGCCGCCGTTCCCCGCGCCGGACGGTCTCGCCGCGCCGGACTACGAAGACGCGCCCCTGACCCAGATGCGCAAGACGGTGGCCCGGCGACTGGCCGAGTCCCTGGGACCCGTCCCCCACTTCTTCCTCACCGTGGACGTGGACATGGGACGGGCGCTGGAAGCGCGGGCGCGCATCAATCAGCTGCTGGAACCCGCCGGCGGCAAGGCTTCGCTCAACGACCTGGTGGTCAAGGCCGCCGCCGCCGCTCTCTCGCGCCACCCCGAGTGCAACGCGTGGTGGCAGGACGACCGCATTCGTCGCTTCAACCGCGTCCACATCGGCGTGGCCGTGGCGGTGCCCGACGGCCTGATCACGCCGGTCATCAGAGACGCCCAGGCCAAGGGCCTCGGCCGGATCAGCGCCGAAGTCCGCGAGCTGGCCGCCCGAGCCCGCGAGAAGAAGCTCCAGCCGCACGAGTACACGGGCTCCACGTTCTCCATCTCCAACCTCGGCATGTTCGGCATCGAGGAGTTCACGGCGGTGATCAATCCGCCCGAAGCCGGCATCCTGGCCGTGGGCGCCGTGGAGGAGAGGGCCGTGGTCGTGGACGGAGCAGTGGTCCCCCGTCCCAGAATGCGCGTCACGATGAGTTGCGACCACCGCGTCGTGGACGGCGCGCAGGGCGCTCGCTTCCTGGCCACCCTCAAGACCTTCCTGGAGGAACCGGCGGCGATTCTGGCGTAGGGCGGGACGGGTTGGGGGTGCGGGAAGGTCCTTTGTCGTGAGTGGTCGACTTGACGAGATCACGTACTCCAATAGGAGCTTTCGGCTGATGTTGCCCGACGAATCCTGTCTGCTCGGCCGCCTGGTGCCAGCAGTAGCCGCGGAGTCCCTTCGGCCACTGTGGGGCTGCGCAGCGACCGTAGAAGGAATGGTGCATTTCAAGGCGAACGGCCGACCTCGACTGATCGAGGCTCGGAAAGTCATGCCCCAAGTGCCCGCCGATGCCGTCTTTTGCGAACTCCCCGTGACAGATGCGTTGATCGCTGGAGAGCGGCACGGGATCCAATTTGGTGCGACCGAATCGATCAATCTCGACAGGACAGTGAACAAATGGCCCGGCGACGAATCCATCGACGAACTGATGGGTATGCTCGATTGACGGAGATTCTGCGATGACTGCCAAGACGCACCAGGAACTCGTTAATTCGATACCGGCATGGTTGAGGATGGCGATACGGTCCAAGCGCTAAACAGCTACATCAGGAATCGAATCTTGCTGGCATCACGGCTCAACCCCCGAAAGTCGACGATTTGCTATTGGCGACCGTTGCATCCGTGGAATTTGTGCCACTCCTTCCGCTTCTCGTCGATTCTCGCTATCTGTACTACCTCGTCCTCTCCGAGTTGTCTAGAAAGAGATCACGCTCACGACTCAATGCACGGCGAACTTTCGTCACGTTTTCAAGCAAAGATCGGGCCTTTTTGATCAACCTATCGCGCTCTGCTTGCACGGAATCCAGACGAGCGAGTTCGCTATCAAGCCGGCGGCGCTCCTGCACTAAACGACCGTATTCGCTCGGATCGGTAACGCCTTCCTCGCACAACGCCGCAATTAAGGCTTGGTACTTGCCCGTGGCACTTTCTACTGCTGTTGGCCATGCGCCTTGGTTTAACTCTTCACGTCGCTCCGCAACCAGTTTGCGCAAACAGTTTGCGTCTTGATGCAAGTCCTGAGCTGCACCGCGTACGGCAACGGCCAGAGCGGTCGTCGAGTTCCAGTGTCTGTGCCATTTGGTCAATTCGATCAGCGGCCGCCCCTGATGTCTCGAACTGCTGATCTGCTTTGGCGCGTTGCCGGTCGCGGCGCTGGTAGTCCGTCAGGACTTCGATATGCTCCTTTTCCTCAAAGCGTTTCAGCTTTCGCTCCACGTCCCGTTGCTGTACCACGAGATCATCGCGGCAACGTAACTCGCCGTCAATGTCCCGGATTTGCGCTCTGGTCGTATAGAATGCGGTGCAAGCGGTCTCCAGGTCTCGTCCAAGCGTGATCACGCCCGCCGCCTCGTCTATGACCTGCAACAAGGCACGCTGGTCGCCTCCTGCCAGCGCCGCGATCTGTCCCTAGCTGAACATGCGAAGCGGAAAACGCTGAGGCGTGACCGTCTGGGCAGGCGACGCTTGCCAACCTTCGCGTACATGCTCTTCCACGATCGTACCGCCACCATCACAACGCCAATGCAACCGATGGAGCACACCGTCGCGCATCATACGCGACGCGATCGTCGTTGATTTCGTCGATCGACCTTTGTCGGTGCGATCTCCAGGTATCCGATCAAATCTCCTGAAAGTCGAGAGGGGTTCGCTGTGTTCCTCCAGAGCTTCCAGCTCACGTCCACGCCTTGCCACGAGTCTCATTGCATGGATCACGGTCGACTTGCCGGTACCGCGGCCGCCGACCAAAGCGTTAAGCCATGGGTTAAAATCGAATCTGGCCGGGCTGCTACATCCCATGTATCGCGCGTTTGAAATCTTAATGGATTCGATGTCATGCTTGGGTACGTCGAATGGGTCGAAGGGTTTTGGATTGTCGCTTCGGCGAATCGAAAAGCCACCACCATCCAGTAATGCCAAGCGTAGCCCTCCGAGCGATGGCTTTGCCATCTTTATCCAAGTATAGTGAGACCCGGGGAACCGAGAACCTGTTTGTCCATCCGGATGATGTGAATCGGATCCGAGAACCTCGGCCCACGCCAGTTTGCGTTGACGGTAGAGTTCGAAAGTCGTCTTTCCAGGGTCACACACTTCCATTGCGAACAAGTCGTCTGTGTCAAACAAAGATGTCACGGTATTACCGGGCAGTTTCCAAGCTCCAGAGGGTTTGTCGACATGCGCAAGAATCGGAATGCCGCCAGCGGCGGCGATGCATTCCACAACACCGATGGGAGCCATTCTAGCCGCACGGTCACTCCGGCCCCAGTCACCCCCATATCCGACCGAGCCAAGTAGTGCGGCAACGTCGGCAGAGCCCTTGTCGACGTCTAGTACCGCGAGGACATGGATACCACCACTGGCCGTGATCTCCACCCCCGGAAACAGAATCAAAGGGCGGTAACCCGGCGCATCTTCTTGTTGCAAGTCGCGTATGCGCTCTTCAGGCGAATCGATCCATTCTCCCTAGAGCCTATCTCAAAAAGCATGATGGGTTGCGATGGGTCGGGGAGTTGTTTATCTTCGAGGTATGACGACGATGAAGCTGAGCGACGAGCAGTGGGAGCGGATTCGCCACCACTTTCCCGAGGAAGCGCAAAAGGGGAAGCGGCTGGGGCGGCCGCCGGTGCCCGCCCGGCGCGTGTTCGAAGCTGTGCTGTGGATTCTGCACACGGGCGCCCAGTGGAGCTTTCTGCCGCAACACTATCCGAACTACAAGACCGTGCACCGGAGGTTCCAGACTTGGGTCCGGACGGGAGTGCTCGAACGGGTGCTGAGGGACTTGGCGGGGGAAGCGAGGCAACGGGGTCTCTTCGACGGCACGGAGGCATACGTGGACGCGTCGTTCGCGCGGGCGAAGGGAGGCGGGGCGGGCGTGGGAAACACCAAGGCGGGCAAGGGCGTGAAGATCATGGCGGTCGTGGACCGTTGCGGTCTTCCGCTGTCGTTGAGCACGCATCCTGCGAATCCTCACGAGGCGACGCTCGTCCAGTTGTCGCTGGACTTGGCGTTCACGGACGACACGCCGGCAAACTTGATCGGCGACAAGGCGTACGACAGCGACCCGCTGGACGCGGCCTTGCGTGCGCGAGGCATCGAGATGATCGCGCCGCACCGGCGCAATCGAACGCGGCCGCGGACGCAGGACGGTCGTCGGCTTCGGCGGGCGAAGCGACGATGGATTGTCGAGCGGTTCTTCGGGTGGATGCAGTGGAAGCGCCGGCTGTTGGTCCGTTGGGAATATCATCCCGAGAACTTCCTGGCGTTCGTCCAACTGTCCGCCATCTGCATCTTCTTCAACCATCTCGGCCTTTTGAGATAGGTTCTAGTTGTGATCGGTGATCGCCACGCAGTCGACAGCGGTGCGCATGAAGCCGAGGAGCCAATCCCTAGGCGTGATACGTTTCAAGGAATCCTGGTTGGAACCTTTTCCGTAGTCACTGGATGCCGGTGTATGGGTATGGAAATCGAACTTCCACCATCGTGCGCCCGGGATAGGGCCATTCAGTGCTTGCGCCTTGGGTCATTTTATCCATCGCTTGCTTGCATCCGCATCTCGCGCTCCATGAAGCCGATACGCGTGCAACGCAGAATGTTCCTTCTTTGGATTCGGTCGTGCGTTTCGAGTGTACGCGAGGCAGGGACCTCGATCGTCGGCCCACAAAAGCTATCGCAGGATCCCCGGTCCCGCAACGTCGGGATTCGCACTTCGGACCGAGATGGCGACCCGTTCCGCGCGCCACAGGGCCGCGATCTCCTTCGCCGACGCCTCTCGCTCTTGCGATGCCGTCGGCGTTGCAACCGCCAAGGAGACGGCGACCCCAGTCCACAATGAGGTCTTCACGAAGGCGAGCCTCGCCACCTACCCGCCCGGCCCCTTGCTTCGCGCCTTCAAGGAGTAATCGCGTACGTGCGGGGAGCGATCGAACCAGTCGATCCACGAACGCGAATCGCACATCCAACTCGGGGGCGGAGTGCCTTCCAGGTGCGCACGGGCGCACGGGGGTCCGTACCCGGCAACGGCTATGCTGTAGCCGGTCCGCTCCACGATTTGCTCGGGCGTACTCGCCACAATGGCTTTGATCCGCTCCAACAGCTCGGGCATCTGCAATGTTCCGGCGAGCGCAATCGCCGGCACCAAGGCGCCCGGGAACCCACCCGACCGGTGCTCGCCGGCCGACATGTAGCCTTCCGGCGGCCCGTCGAGGTGAAGCATGGCCGCTTTGCGCAATTCCTTCGCGTAGGACCCCGGGCCGTGCGTTGAAACTATGCTTGCCAACACCGACAGCGCGCCGATCGCCTCGAAGCCAGTTGCCCGCGGCGACAGGGCGACGTCGAGCAGGTGCGGCACGGCCTGCAACCCGAACTCGTAGACCACCGTAGCCGACAAGCCTCTGGCGCGCCATGCCAGCGGAGGTAGGATCGCCGGGTCGCCCGTCAGCAAGAGCTGGTGGGCAAAGTAGCTCGACATCTCTCCGCGGCTCGAGGCTCCCAAGCCGGCCGCGTAACGGCTAGTGCTCCATTCCACGTCTCGCCGCAACGCCTCAATCATGCCTGCGATCAAGACCGGCGATCTCTGTTCCGGCGCCACCGAGAGAGCCGCCGCCACGCCGACGCGCCAATTCGCGTCGCCGCCCGTGGTCAGCAACTCGACGATCCTTTGCTCGGCGTCCGCATCTCCGGCCTTCAGCTTCTCGACCGTCGCTTGCTCCGCTTGCCACAGGGCCTCGATTTCCTTGGCCGATGCCTCTCGTTCCTGCGACGCTGTCGGCACTGCAACCGTCAAGGAGACGGCGGCCCACGCCCACAATAAGTGCTTCATGTCGTCGTGTCTCCACTATTTGGCGAAATGAAAATGGCGGTCTTCTTTGTATCGGTCCCACGGTTGCTCATCGTGATTGCCACCTAGGCCCAACAGTTCCAAATACACCGCCTTGAGCTCAGCCTGCTGAGCTGGAGTCATCCGAGCGGTAAGGTACTCCAGCCAGGCCAATAATCGTTCTGGTCGAGATATCCACCGCTCTGCCTTCCATGTGATAGGAGCTTATCGATGCGTCGAGGACCGACGCGTTGCCGTGTGGGCACCGGTATCCGCTGGTCAACACGAGGCCCGGAGAATAGCCCCTGGCAATCCGTAGCGCGGACCGGCCCCATTTCGCCCGCAGATCCTCGGATGCTGGTCTTCAGGCTCTGCTGAACCCAGCCGTAGCCCGTGTGGGGATTGCCTTCCTGGAACCAGCCGTTGAGCTCGGCCCAGCTGAAATGCGCCGTGCCGGAGCCGTTTTCTTCGATGTCGTCGCACGCCGGAGCCTTGCGACCGAAGACCCAGCCGGCATTGCGATACTCGTCGGCGATCCTGCGTTGCTCTTCGTCGCATTGCGTGCCGCCGCCCCCAGAAGTGCAGCCCAGGAACTTCACCGACACGATCTCGCCGGTCGTCGTGACGAACGTGATCAGGTACCAGCAGATCACCCCGCTGTCGATGGACGGCGCGGCCCGTGGCCCGTCCGACGCCCGCCGGGGTGCAGTGGCCCCGCGAAGACCACTGCCGTCGGCGACCCAGCCGATTCTCTCCGAACCGGCGACCACCCAATCACCGTCTATTCTCGCACCGAGGAGCTCCGCCCTCGGCGGCCGTGTGGCAACTCGCAACGTTTGCGTGTTTCCTGCATCGTCCATTCCAAGCGGGTCTACGCAACCGGCCATCACGAGCATGCCTGCCACCCCGAAGCTCGCCAGCCATCTGCTCCGCGTCTTCATCGCGTCCCTACTCGCGTCTAGGGGCAACTCGTACATGACGGGCACGGTACGCGCCTGGCCGCGCACGGACAAGACCGTGGTCGGCCGATCGGCCCGCGCCTTCGCATTCATGGTGGGCTGCTTTGCCCGACTGACCCGCCGTCATTTGAAACGAACCGCGCCCTGCACGCCCAGCCTGCGGTCGGCGGGCCCGGCGCTTCGGGACACGTATTCGCCGAACAGGTCAGTTCCATGTGGGGAGCGCCGTTCGCCGTCGCCACCGCGACACGCTGGTCGAACACTACGCGCACCTTGACTGCTTCGCCCCGAAGTACGTGCTGTCGCCCGCCTCCAAGCCAAGAAAGACGATGTGCCGCACCGCCGGGGCCGCCGACTGGGCATCGGCCCCGCCCGGCAACGCCGCAACCAGCCACGACGACGCCAGCACGGCGGCAAAGAGACGCCTCGCCCGGACGCCTCCGGCCTCAGCCTGGATGTGGACGCCGACGGCAACGTCTGGGTCACCGACGCCGTGGGCTATGCGCCGGTTCCGGCCGGGGTGGGCCACACGATCCTCAAGTACAGCCCGAACGGCGAGCTGATGATGACGCTGGGCGTCGAGGGCGTCGCCGGCGAGGGCGAGGGCATCTTCAACAAGCCTTCCGACGTGCTGGTGGCGCCGGACGGGAGCATTTTCGTGGCGGACGGGCACGACGCCGGGGGCAACAACCGTATCGTAAAGCTGGATCCGGGACGGTCGTTCCTCATGGCCTGGGGAGAGACGGGCACGGGCACGGGGCAGTTTCGCGACCCGCACGCGCCGGCGATGGACTCGCAGGGGCGTCTGTTCGTGGCCGACCGGGGCAACAGCCGCATCCAGATCTTCGACCAGGAAGGCGCGCATCTGGAGACGTGGACGCAGTTCGGCCGCCCGAGCGGCCTGTCATCGACGCCGACGACGTACTCTACGCCGCCGATTCCGAGTCGAACGCCCGGCGCAATCGCGGCTACCGGCGCGGCATCTACATAGGAAGCGCGCGCGACGGATGGGTGACCGCGTTCATCCCCGATCCGGAGCCCGATCCGGAGTCATCCGAGCATAAGGTATCCCAGCCGCGCCGATAATCGCCCTGGTCGAAATGTCCACCGCCCTGCCCTCCATGTGATAGGAGCTTCGCGACGCGCCAGCGATCGACGCGTTTCCGTGCGGACACCGGTATCCGCTGGTCAACACGAGGCCAGCGGAGTAGCCCTTGGCAATTCGCAGCGCCGACCGGCCCCACTTCGCCCGCAGGTCCTCGATGCCGCTCTTCAGCCCCCTGCTGGACCCAGCCGTGGTGACTTCCGAGGACCGACATGATCCGGCTTGCGCCAAGACGGGTGTGGAACTCTTGGGCGAATACGTGAGGGAATTCGATCATGCCATCCTGATGTTCGACCACGAAGGAAGCGGAAGGGAGAGGGAATCGCCCGAGAAGATCGAAGCGAGCCTGGACGCGGAGTTCCAGCGGTCAGCTTGGGACGCCCGTGCTCGTGCCATCGTCGTCGCGCCGGAGTTGGAGGTCTGGCTTTGGGGCGGTTCTCCTCACGTTGATGACGTGATCGGATGGGGTGGCCGGACGCCCTCGCTCCGCGACTGGCTGGCCGAGGAGGGTTGGTGGTCGCAGGACGCTCCCAAGCCCCGGCGGCCGAAGGAGGCGTTTCAAGCGGCATTGCGAGAAACTCGCACCAAGGCTCACCCGAGGATCATGCAGGAAATCGCTAGTCGCGCGTCCTACCGCCGGTGTTCCTACCGGGCGTTCTTGAGGCTTGGGGACACGTTGCGGACCTGGTTCCCACAGGCCCACGCGTGACCAAGGCCGGGCAGAGGCTTGCGCCGACGCGGACGTTGTCAGCCTTGCCCGAGCCAACGATCTGAAGAAATTCGCGCTGGGCGTCCGACAACGCGTCGGGGAGCTGATGGTACAACGAATCGGCAAGAACGACCAGATCGTGACCCGCTACATGGACGACGACGACTTCCAGGCCACGACGTTCTCCGTGCTCGCCAAGGCGATCTGGGAGGCGGCAAACGAAGAGAAGAGCGTAGGCCAAGCGGGCTGAGCACGACGGGCCGCCCTGTCTCCAACGGCCCGTCGGTCGTACGTTGCCAGCATGATTCCCGAGTCGAGCCCGTTCACGCCCGGTTCTCCGGTTTCGGCGGAATCGTTCGTGGGCCGCGAAGCCGAGATCGAGCGCGTGCAGGGCTTGGTTGGGGCCGCGCGGCGAGGACGGGTTCGCGTGGGCTTCGTCAGCGGCGAGCGCGGCATCGGCAAGAGTTCGCTGGCCGGGTTCGTGCGCCGGCTCGCGGAGCGCCGGGACGACGTGGTCGGTTGCCACGTCTACTTGGGTGGCGTGCAGGACTTGGCCGGAATGTTGCAGCGGACCCTCGACCGCCTGTTGAAGGACAGCATCGGGCGGCCCTGGCACCGGCAGATGCTTGATTCGCTGGGCGCGCGCGTTCGCAGCGTGGGCTTGTTCGGCGCCACGCTCGAACTGCGGCTCAGCAACGACGACATCGGCGTCGTCGAACGAAACTTTGCGTACTCGGTCCGGGAGTTCTTGAAGAAGACGGGAAAGGACAAGTCTCTCCTTCTGATCCTCGACGACTTCAACGGACTGGCCGGCTCCGCGCACTTTGCGAACTGGCTCAAGAGCACGGTGGACGAGATCGCCACGTCGTCGCAGACGACCCGGCTGTGCGTGCTGATGGTCGGTCTGGAGGAGAGACGCCGGGAGTTGATCAAGCAGCAGCCTTCGTTGGCGCGGGTCTTCGAGCTGGTGGACCTCGTTCCGTGGTCCGACGAAGAGGTCGCGAAGTTCTACCAGCGGTCGTTCGAATCCGCGGACGCCGTTCTACCATCTCGAAGCGTGCACGCGTTGGTGGAGTTCACAGGCGGACTCCCCGTCCTGGCACATGAAATCGGAGACGCGGTCTGGCGCTCGGCCCCGAGACCGATGATCACCCGGCGCGACATCGCGCAGAGAACTGGTCTGGCGGCTCGAGCGGTGGGCGCCAAGTACCTGGAGCCTCGGATTCTGGCGGCGATTCGAAGCGAACGCTATCGGTCGATCCTCGACCAGATCGTCCAAGGCCCGAGCATCCAGTTCACGAGGGCTGAAGCCCTTCGGCGCCTTTCCAACGACGACAGAAGGGCGCTGGACAACTTCCTGCGCCGCATGACGAAGCTGGGCGGACTGGAGGCCGTCCCTGAGATTCGTGGCGGATATCGCTTTGCCAACAGGTTGTCGCAACTCTACTTCAGGATGTCCGCTGCGTCTGGGCCGGACATTGCTTGATACGGGTCGGCGTTGGGGTCGTCGGCGCTGACGCCCGTCGATCGTGGCCCGCGCCTTCCGCCCAAACGGGCGCCTGGGTTGCCGGGCGGGACGCGTCCGATCGCGCCGATGCCCACGGGCGCGGTCTGGCGACTCCACGGCCCGGGACGCCGCGCCCCGGACCGCTGACCGAACTTCAGCCGGCTTCGCCCAAGCGCCGAACCGCGTCTTCCAGCTTCTCGACCTTGGAGGAGTCGGCCGAACCCGCGGCGTCCCGGCCGAGTTCGGCGGCGAGCGTGTCGAGCGCGTTGCGCCGGGATGCGCCGGAGGCGGCTTCCGCGGCGGCCAGCGCGCCCCGCACCTCGGCGAGCCGGGAGCGTCCTAGTCCGCCGGAACGATCCAGCTGGTCGGCGTAGGCCCGTGCAAGCGCGAACGTGGTCGGCCATTCGAAGATGGGTTGGCCCTGCGAGTTGAGCTGGTCCAGCTGAATCGAGTTGGCCGCGTCGATTTCGTTTTGGGTCAGGACTTCGCTCGGCGTCAGTTCCAAGATGTCCAGTCCACGCGCGATCTCCGAGTTCACGATGAGTCCGTTGTACCAGTAGACCGACCAGCTGCCGCCCATCTGCATCTGCTCCGGGTTCACCGGTCCCCGGTCGAAGTAGGCGATCTCGACAGGGTTGGCCGGGTCGGTCCAGTCGATCAGCGAGACGCCGCCCTGGTACCAGCCTTGGATCATGATGTCTCGCCCGGGGACAGGGATCAGCGAGCCGTTGTGGGCGACGCAGTTTTCCTGCGGCGTCTGCGGGGCCGGAATCTTGAAGTAGCTCTGGAAGCGCATGTCTCCGTCTTCGATGGTGAAGATCGCGTTGGCGCCCCATTCCGGTGGATCGCCGACTCGGCACTTGGGCGCGCCTCCGCCTCCCCATTCATCGGTGAACAGCACCGCCGTGCCGTCGTTGTTGAAGGTGGCCGAGTGCCAATAGGAGAAGTTGGAGTCGGCCACCGCCGCCAAGCGCTTCGGGTCCACGGGGTCGCGGATGTCCAGCAGCAGGCCGTAGCCCCCGCAGGCGCCGCCGGCCAAGCCGATCGCCGGATACACGGTGATGTCGTGGCACTGGGTGGGGCCGGGCGCCGGACCGTCGTCCTCGTCCTCCCCTTGCGCCGCGGCGGCCGCGGCCATGGCGTCGAGCCGCTCGCGGACGGCGGCGCTGTCGGCGGCGGTGGGAGCTCCTTCCCCGCCTCGTGCCTGCACGGTTTGCGCCAGGAACTGTTGGGCGACCTGGTCGGGAACGACTTGCGGTTGCCCGCCGAATTCCACGACGAAGGCGCCCCTGGCGCGGGCCTCCTCGATCTCGGCCAGGTCGGCGGCCGACGGACCGTGGCGCGGCGGGGCCACCAAGTCGTGAAAGATCCGGGGCGAGCTGGCGATGGCCGCGCTGGCGGGGTCGTCCAAGGGCACGCGGATCACCTCGATCCGGAACAGCGCCGAGTTCGGGTCCTCGTCGGGCGACAGGCCCGAACAGCCGGCAAGCTCTTCCGCCGGCCGGACCTGGGCCGAGCCCGAAACGTAGATGTAGACGTTGTCGTCGTCGCCGGGATGCTCGAGCACGGTGTGCGTGTGGGAACCCCGGCAGGTCTGGACGTTGGCCAAGTACTCGGGCGCGCTGATGTCGGATATGTCGAAGATGCGAATGCCCCGCAGGCGGTGGTGGCTGACCGCCTCCTCGACCCCCTGGTCGCCGCAGTCCAGCCGGCCGCCCAAGCCTTCGCCCGACACGAACAGCAGGTCGCCGTAGACCGACACGTCGCTCTGGGAGGCGGGACACACGTAGGTGATCACGGACTCCGGACGTGACGGATCGGAGATGTCCCAGACCTGGATGCCGTCGTAGTTGCCTTGTATGGCGTAGGGGCCGGTGAACGCCAAATCCGAGTTGGTGCTGCCCACGAAGGCTTCCTGAGGAGGAGTGGCCGACAGGAGGCGCAGGTTCCAGATCGCCTCCTCCGCGTCCATGAGGCCTGCGGACAGACCCACGCGGAGGTCGGGCGACGGCGGGTCGGCCGCCTCCTGCACGGGCAGGAGCGAAGGCGTGGAGATCGACGCGGCGGAAACGCCGGGTGCCGCGGGGACGCCGGTGGCGACGTTCTGCGCGCATCCCGCGGCCGCCAAGCCGAAGGCAAGGCAGGGAAGGGCGGCGCCGCGCCCACGGCGAAGGGACGAGACGGCGTTCATCTTGGTTCGGCTTTCTCTTGCGGGGCCGGCAATGCGACCGGGATGGTCCGGCTAGCGAGACGGGTTCGGCGACATCGCGTCCAGCATGCGTTGCATGCGGTCGATCTCCGAGCCTTGGTCCGCCTGAATGTCGGAAGCCAGCTTGAAGACGAAGTCGCCTTGAGCGGCGCCGTCGGTGGCCAGCAGCTCGCTGACCATGGTCACGGCGCCCTCGTGGTGCATGATCATGTACTCCAGGAACAAGCGGTCGAAGTCGCGGCCCTTGGCGTGCCGGAGCTCGTCCAGCTGTTCGGCGGTGAGCATCCCCGGCATGTGCATGGCGTGAGCGGGACCGCGGACCGCGAAGCGACCGTTCTCGATGTGGATCTCGGGCACCGGTCGGCCTCGTTCGCGAAGCCACCGCTGCATGACGGCGATCTCGTCCTTCTGGGCGTTGATGATGCGGGCGCAAAGGATGCGAATCGAGTGGCTCGCGCCGTTCTCGGGGGCGTACCCGGCCATGGCCAGCGCCTGTCCGTGATGACCGATCATGCCGGTCATGAAGTGCACGTCGGCGGGATGGTAGCGGGCTCTCGCGCTGTCCGCCCGGGCGCGGTAGAGGGCGTCCAGGCGCGCCGCGGTCTCGGGGCTGGGCCGGACCGGGGCCGGCTTGTCGGCGCCGTCGGCTTCGACGCCGGACCGGGCTCGCGGCTCCCCGCCATGGCCGTCCGGCGGAGTTCCCCGCCCGGTGGCACATCCTTGGGTTGTCGCGACGGCCGCCGCCGCAAGGATCAAGAGATGGGGTCTCATGCTGGGAATGCAGCTGCTCCGGGACAGGGGGATTCGCGCGTGAAGGCGTTAGGCGGGGACGCCGCCCGGGGCGCCCGCAAGCTCCGTCGTGATCTCGACGCAACCGCTGAGCGTTCTGTAGACCGGGCAACGGGCGGCGTGAATTTCGTGGGCCCTCCGGACGATCTCGGGATCGGCATCGCCGGCATCGAGCCGGTACCTCACGTGAATGGCGCGAATCACCAGCACGCCGTCGTCCTTGCCGATCTCGCCCGACACGTCCGCCACCAGCTTGCCGTCCGACGCGTCGATCCCGCGTGCCTCCAGCACGCCGCCCAAGGTTCCCGTCAGTCAGCCGCCGGTGGCGGCCACCACGTAGTCCAGGGTCGTCGTGACTTCGTTGACGGGACTCGCCCCGTAGTGAGCGGCGATCGGGCCGTGCACGCCGAACTCCACAGGCGCTTCGCGGGCCGGCAGATAGGCCAGGCGGTGCGGCCCCCGCGTGCGCTCTATCCGCACTCGCGCTTCGTAGACGACGTCGCTCATGCGACGGGCCACAGCCACGCGAAGACGCCCGCCGTGATCAGCGCGTAGGCGAAGCCGTCGATTCCCTGCTTGATCGCGGCGCTTCGCGGCAAGCCCATCCATATGCTCTCGTGCACGCTGCAGAGCGCGTAGGCCAGGAACGTCACGGGACCCACGGTGCCGAACACGTCCCAGAAAGCGGCGTTGGGGCCGAGGGCGCCGCCGGCGACGTACGCGACCAGCGTCGCCACGACCAAGTTGTAGACGAACGACTTGATCATCGCGCCCGGCATGTTGAGCGCGGACTTGGGGTCGCGGACGCGAATGATGCCGACGGGTCCGGCCTCGACCTTCTGCCGGTACTCCTTGGTGTGCTCCGACTTGTGGTCGGCGTAGGGGAAGTAGTACATGCCGGGCTTGGGGGCGCACTTGCGGATCGCGTCCATCAGCGCGTCCTCGTCGTCGGCCGGAGCGAAGTCCGGCCGGTGGTGGGGCATCACCGTCCACGCCAGCGCGCTCGCTACGAAGACGGCGGCGGCGGACACGAGCAACGGAACCCAGAGGGCTTCAACCTCCAGCATGGGGAACCTCCGCGTTGGCTGGTCCTGAGGAACTCGCATGGCCACGCACCACCGAAGAACGCGCCAAGCGCTCCTGGACCGCGCGGCCCATCGTCACAGGCGTCCGCAAGATCCGAGCCGCCTGCCCCGCTACGGTAGCGATTCGCCGCCGTCCGAGGCAAGCCGGGCCGGGGTTCGGAAACGGCGCACCGCTCGCAGGCCTAAGTCGTCCGCGAGCCCGCGACCGCTCGAACCAGCGCGCCTGCATTGACCAGGAGCAGGAGAGCGAGGGCGACGATCAGCACATGAGACGCCGTGTCGTGCCGGTGCGCCGCGTTCTCGACGGCCGCCGCCGTCCGTTCCTCCAGGATCGAGTGCATGTCGGCGATGGGTTGCATGATCCGCGCCTTCCGCCGGTTGTAGTCGGGGCCGTGCAGTTCCTTGACCGCGTCGTGCTGGTTCGCCCCGGCAACGGCGAGTTCGTCCGGAGCGGCTCCCATGGCCTCGGTTTCGATCGCGGCCAGTTCGTCGGAAGCGTTCTCTGCTTCCTGCCACAGACCGAGCTCGTCCGCCGAGAAGCTCGCTTCGGCCATCAGGTCCGCGAGCGCGACGGCTTCGGCGCCCTCCTCTACCTGCGGGTACTCGCGCGCGTCCACGACGAGGTCCCAGTAGGCGTTCCCGTAGTCGGCCGGGCGAACGGCATCGCCCTTCCGAATGGCGAGTATCCGCTCGAAGTATTCCTTGTACCGGACATCGCCCGTCACCGCGTACAGGCGGGCCATGCGCGTGAGGTCGTCCGACGACTGGCGAAGCTGGTTGGCGAGCTGGTACGTCCGGTACCTCTGCTCGTGGACTTCGGTGACCCGCGCCTGGCCGCGCACGACCTGCAAAGCAGCGGCGGCCGCGAGGGCCGCCAGCACGATGGTCGCGCCGAAGAACGCGAGGCGGGACTTGTCCTTGCTTCCGGCCATGCTGGATAGCGGCTCCGTGCAAGAGGAATCCGGGGAACACGACGAGCTTGGACGGTAGGCGTCGGGAGACGGTTCCGCTAGAGGGAGGCGAAGTTTCGGGGCCGCGTCATGCCAGGTAGTCCCGCAACGCGCGGATTTGTTCTTCGGCGCCGAAGACGACCAAATCGTCGCCCGCCTCGATGCGGGTCGCCGCCCCCGGATTGAACATGGTAGCGCCCGGCTCCGCGCCCGCCCGGCAAACGGCGACCACGACCATGCCGGTCTTGCCCGGTATCTGGGCCTCGGCCAAAGTCGATCCGGCCAGCTTGGATTCGGCGCCGACCGCGACTTGTTCCATGTGGCGCGAGAAGTGCGCGCCTGGGGTCGCGTCGCCCAGGAGAGGCGCCACGGAGGGCCGCGCCAGCACGGAAGCGATCCAAATGGCCCCGGTCACGTTGGGGCTCACAACGTGATCGGCGCCGGCGCGGCGCATCTTGGCGGTGGCGGATTCTCCTTCGGCGCGCGCGACGACGACCAAGTCCGCGTTCAAGTGCCGGGCGGAGAGGCACACGAAGAGGTTGTCCGTGTCGAGGCAGAGACACGACACCAGGCCGCTGGCGTTCTCGATGCCTGCGTCGCTCAGCGCGGTGTCTTGGGTGGCGTCGTCGACGACCACGAGACCGTCGGGCCAGGTTCGCCGGAGCGAACCGGCGACCTCGGCGTCGCGCTCGATCAGGACCCACGGCTTCTTCGCTCCGTCCAGCTCGTACACGACTTGCCGCCCCATGCCGCCGCCGCCGCACACGATCACGTGGTCTCCCGCCTGCTTGGCCAGCTTCACGATTCTCCGCCTTCTGTAGGTGTTGCCTATGTCCATGCGCACGACCAGCGACGTGACCAGCGCGAACCACATCCCCAAGCCCGTCAAGCCGCCGCCCAGAACGAACATCGTCCAGTAGCGTCCGTCGCGAGAGAGGGGATGCACTTCGTTGAACCCCACCGCGGTCTCGGTCGTCACCGTCATGTAGAGGGCGTCGTCCCACGACCAGTCCTCGATCAGCACGTAGCCGACCGTGCCCACCACGGTCAGCAATACGAAGTACGCGAGGACGGCCAGCGCCCGCGCAGCTCCCGGACGCAAGTCGATCACGGAAGCGTCTCCGCCACGCGGACGCCCGCCGAAACGATGCCGGCGGCAGCTGGACAACGGCATGTCCGGCCGCCCGAGACCCGTGGCGTCACGCGAGTCCCGCCGGAGCGACCTCCGCGGCCGCGGCTTCCAGGGCGCCGGCCGTGTCCGCGGCCCTCGCGGCCCACCACGCCGCGATGCGCCTGGGCCGCGAAGCGCCGGCCAGCCGCTCCCAGCGGCGGACATGCCCCGCCAACCATTCCAGCGTCGTGGCCGGATCCTGGGCGAGGAGGCCGCGAAGCGCCGTCCGGCGGTCCGCGTGGCGGAGGGCCGTTCCCGTCTCCTCGGCCAGCCGCGCCAAGTCGCTCCGCAGGACGATCGCGCCGCATCGCACGGGAGCCAGCGCCGCCGAGATCACGTCGCTCGCGCCCGCGTCGGCCAGCGAGGACAAGGCGGGGGCCGTCCGCAACGCTTCCGGCAGGCGGTCCGGGAACTCGGCGTCGTCGGCGAGCGAGTCCAGCGTCCGTGCCGTCAGCCGCGCCCAGCGCTCGTAGAAGGGCGTTCCGCAACCCGCGAACGAGGCCAGGTACAGGGGCATCCACGACAACACGTACTCCCACGCCAAGGTGTCGCGGGCCTGCTGCAGGAGCCTCCGCCGCGCCGCGTCGGACTCGGCTCTCCGCCACGACTCCAGCGAGGCCAGCAGCGACAGCAGCGACGCCACGTGGTCCGACTCGGCGACGGCCCGTCGCGAGCTGTCCGGCACGGCGGAGTTGCGGGCAGGGCGACGCCCCGGCGTCCCCGCGTCCGGGATGTTCCCCACGTCCAAGCCCAAGGCGCGCCTGAAGCCCGTCGTGCGGTCGCGCACCTCGCCGCCCATCATCCCTTCGGAACCGAGGTAGACCGACGCGTAAGGGACCCTCTGGAACTCCACGACGGCGGCATGCGCGTCGGCGCCCGGCGGTTCGGGCAGTCCGAGCGCGCGAGCCAAGCGACGGTGCTCCGGGGCGGGGGGCTCCGCCAGCGATCCCAGCGCGCGGTACAGCTCCACCCGTTCAGGCGGCGCTAGACATCGTCGGCGCTTCCGTTCTCCCCGGCGTCGGGCCGCGCGTCGCGGGACAGCCGGTAGGCGTCGCGTTCCGGGCGCACCGGGCGCATGAGCCAGTAGGGCCGGCGCGTCCCGTCGGGCGAGTGGCGGTGCGCGGGTCGGCAGAGTCCGAGCCAGCGGCGAAACGCTTCGCGGGAGCGGTCAGCGTGCACGACGACGTCGCCGCACGCGTCGCCTTTGCGCGCCGGCGCCACGCGCACCGCCTGGTGCCAGCAATGCGCTCCGGACACCGGATCGGGTTGCACCGGAAACGTCATGTTCTGGTGCACGCCCGCCTCGGCCCACCAGATGCGCGCCGTGTCGGGGTCCTCGGAACGGTGCGGGCCGGCGTCCTCGCGCCGCCTCATGCGCCATTCGTCGCCCTCGCGGTGAAGCGCCACCACCGCCCCCGCGCCGCCGGGGCCGCCGGCCAGCTTCCAGCGACCCATGTGATGCGAGCAGGCGACGACGCCGGGGTGTATCCCCTCCGTCACCCACGCCTTCGCCACGAAGTGTCCGATCTCGGTCTCGACGCGGGCCAAGTCGCCCGTGCGCAACCCCTTGGGCGCCGCGTCGCGCGGATGAATCCACAGTGGGTTGGCGTGCGCGATCTCGTTCAGCCACTTGGCGTTGGCGCTTCGCGTGTGAATGTGCACCGGAAGGCGGAAGGTGGAGACGAGGCACATCTGGTCGCGGTCCATGTTCTGCGGATGGACGTGGCTGCGCGAGTATCCCGGCACGGCCAGCTCGGGCCATCCCCACTCGGCCAATGTCCGCGACCAGAACTCCAGGCGTCCCGAAGGCGTCGGAAATCCCCGGCGCACGACGCCGTCCACTTCGACGCCGGCCCTCCTCCTTCCTTCGTCGTCTCCATCCTGCGGCGGCATGGGGACCACGTTCACCGAGCGCGGAGCGGGGACCCGCGTGAAGGCGCGCCCGTCCTCGTCCACGCGCACGTCCTCCAGTTCCTGCGGCGGCACCCGTTCCTCGTAGACCGCCCCCACGCCCGCGTCGATCTCGAAGGCGCCGTAGCGCCGCATGTACTCGAGCGGCGCCAAGCCTTCTCGGGCCGCGCGCTCGGGCAGCCCCGGCACCGAATTCTCGAACATCCAAGCGTAGTACTCGTCCACGGTCAGCTTGTCGCCGGGCCGCTCGCGCGACTCGAAGAAGCGCCGAATGCCCCGCGAGCCGTCGGGGTCGATCCGCCAAGTGAGTTCGATCCAGAACTCGTTCTCCTCCCATACTTCGCCGGGATTGGCTTCGCGAGTGGAGGCGGAGTCCCTGCTCAGGCGTTCGCGCGCCGTTCGCAGCACGGGCTGGCGGAAGCCGATCCAGCGTCCGTCGTACTGCTCGTACGAAGCCACGTCGTGGCGCTCCGCCGAGTGTCCCATCGGCAGCACGTAGTCCGCGAACAGCGCGGTCTCGTTCCACGTCGGCGTCAGCGCCACGTGCATGCCGATGCGCTCGGGATCGGTCAGCATCTCGATCCACGAGAAGCCGTCCGGATTGGTCCACACCGGGTTGTAGACGCGGGTGAAGTACACGTCCAGGCAACCGCCGCGCTCGGCCGTCAGATGCGGCAACAGAAACGACATCTCCATGAGGCTCAGCGGATAGTCGGCGGGCCAGGTAAGGTCGTTCCATCGCTTGGGGTGCTGGGCGGGCATCCGAATGGGCCGTGGAACGAACTTGTTCCACGCGTTGGGATACGTGCCGCCAGGTACGGCGACCGAGCCCGTGAGCGCGTTCAGGAGGAACAGCGCGCGCGCTACCTGCCAGCCGCCCAAGTTGCCCGCCGCCGCGCTGCGCCAGTTGTGCGTGGACAGTTGCGTGCCCGCTTCGGCAACGGTCTCTGCGACGCGCGCGATCGCGTCGGCCGCCACGCCGCTCTCGGCGGCCGCAAAATCGAAGGTGAAGCCGGCGTACTGCGCTTCGAGCACGCGCTCGAAGTCGGCAAAGTCGGCGGGCTCGCCGGGGCGCGTCTCCGCCATGTACTCGCGCCAGTTCCACCAGCGCTCCACGAAGGCGCGGTTGTGGCGGCCCGTCCGCACGAGGTGGTTGGCGATCGCCAGAAGCACGGCGGCCTCGGAGCCCGGATAGGTGGAGAGCCAGTGGTCCGCGTGCGTCGCCGTGTTGGACAGGCGCGTGTCGAAGACGACGAGCTTGGCTCCCCGCTTCTTCCCCTCCATGACGCGCTGGGCGTGCGGGTTGAAATAGTGGCCGGCCTCGAGATGGCTGCTGATCAGCAGGATGACCCGGGCGTTCTCGTGATCGGGGCTGGGACGGTCCATGCCCATCCAGAAGTGGTAGCCCGCCCGCGCGCCCGAGGAACAAATGTTTGTGTGCGAGTTGTGGCCGTCCGCTCCCCACGCCGCCAGCATCCGTTCGACGAAGCCGTCCTCGCCGGGCCGGCCCACGTGGTACATGACTTGGTTGCGCCGCTCCTCGTCGAACGCCTTGCGGACGCGGCCGGCGATGTCGTCGAGCGCCTCGTCCCATTCGACGCGCCGCCACCGTCCTTCGCCCCGGGCGCCCGCGCGCTTGAGCGGATGCAGGATACGGTCGGGGTCCGTGAGCTGGGTGACCGTGGCCGGCCCCTTGGCGCAGTTGCGGCCGCGCGAGCCCGGATGCTCGGGATTGCCCTCGAACTTGCGCACCTCGAGCGTGTCGCGGTCCACGTAGGCGAGGAGGCCGCAGGCGGACTCGCAGTTGAAGCACGTCGTGGGCACGAGCACGTACCGGCGCTCCACGCGCTTGGGCCACGCCTTGGCGTCCAGCTCCACCCAGTCGCTCCAGCGTTCCTTCGGGGGATACGCGGCCAAGTGGACGCGGCTGGCGCCCGGATAGAAGGTCTCGCCACGGGCCTCCACCTCGGCCTTGGCCGCCGAGACGCGGGCTTCGAGGTCGGAGAGGGTCATCGGTTGGGGTGGGCAAAGGAGCGTCCGGCGGACCACCAAAGTTGCCGCGCCGGCGGCGCTCTGTCCAACGCGGCAAGCGTTGCCGACCCGAAGGCGCCGCGCTATCGTCCGTCCACGCCACCCGCGCGAGCGACCGTTTCGACGACGCGGGTGATTCCCGGCTCTCGCCGGCAACCGTCCGAAGTCGCCGCTGACCGCCGCTCCCCCCGGCGGCATCCCGGCCGCAGGGCGCGGACTCCCCAAGCAAGAGCACGCGGGCCGACATGCTGAATACGCGCACGATCAACTATCTGGAGCTGATCGGCAACGGAAGAGTCTACCGCGTGCCGCAGTACCAGCGCGACTATTCCTGGACTCGCGAGCAGTGGGAGGATATCTGGAACGACATCGTCGGACTGCGAGGCGATACGGACGCCCGGCACTACCTCGGAGCGTTGGTCGTCGAGGCGACGAGCGACCGGGAGTTCCTGGTGATCGACGGCCAGCAGCGCCTGGCGACGCTCAGCCTGCTTTCGCTGGCCATCATCGCCAAGCTCGGCGACTTGGCGGACGAAGGACGCGACCCGGGGGCCAACCGCGAGAGAAGCCAGGAATTGCGGAACCGGTTCGTCGGCGAGAAGGACCCTGCGTCGCTGGCGGAGAGCAGCCGGCTGTTTCTCAATCATTCCGACGACGAATTCTACCAGGATGTCTTGGTGCAGTTGCGGACGCCGCACAATCCACGGGGACTTTCGGCTTCCAACAGGCAGTTGTGGGACGCCTTCAAGTATTTTCGCGAGCGCCTCGACAAGTTGCCGGACGCCGTCGGCGCCGACGGGCGCGCTCTTGCGGAGATTCTGTCGGAGACGGTTGCCCGCGGTCTGCTGTTCATTCTCATCACCGTGGACGACGGCTTGAACGCCTACACGGTGTTTGAAACGCTGAACGCCCGCGGACTGGAGCTGACGACCACTGATCTGCTGAAGAACTATTTGTTCTCCAAGGTGCGTTCGAAGAGCGATCTCGACATGCTGCAGCGGCGCTGGTCGAACCTGATTGATGTAGTCGAGGCGCCGCGTTTCCCCGATTTTCTCCGATATCATCTGCTTTGCAGCCATTCGCAAGTGCGCCGCCGAAGAATGTTCAAGCTGGTGCAAGACGAGATTTCCACGACGCCGCACGTCTTGAAGCTGATGGACGACATCGAGCCACGGGCGGAGGTTTTTTCTGCATTGCTCGATTTCCGGCATCCATACTGGATCGACATGCCCGACGCCAAGCAGTACGTCGCCGAGCTTTCTCTCTTCGGTGCGCGCCAGATGATGCCGTTGCTGCTTGCGGCATGGGAGCCGTTGCGCCATGACTTCGTGCGTCTGTTGAAACTGGTTGCGACGATGACGTTCCGGTATTCGGTCGTCAGCAAGTTGCACGGTGCTCGCCTGGAACCGGCGTATCACAAGGCGGCGAAGGCGATCGGCGTCGGCGAGGTTCGGACGGTACGCGGCGTTTTCGAGAAGTTGCAGTCGATCTATGTCGACGACACGCGGGCGGCAACCGACTTCTCGATGCTTGTCGTGCCCCGAAGCCGCAAGAAGCTGGCGAAGTACGTCCTGGCGCGATTGGAAAGCGACGCGTCGGGGCGTTCCTGTCACCCGGAATCCGACCCGGGCACGATCGAACACGTTCTTCCCGAGAACCCGGCGGCCGATTGGGACGACAGCTTTCCGCAACGTTCGCGCAGCGGTGCCACATGGCGGCTGGGCAATCTGACGCTGTTGGAGCGAAGCGCGAACCGGGAGGTGGGCAACGAAGCGTATTCTGCCAAGATCCCCGTCTACGCGCAGAGCGGGTACGCCGTCACGAAGGCGATTCCAGAGATGGCGCCGGAGGAGTGGACCCCGGAACTGCTGGACGAACGGCAACGCCGCATGGCCAAGCGAGCCGTGCACATTTGGCGCGCGGACTTTGCGTAAGCTGCTGCTTGAAGAGATGACGTGGCCCGAGGTGCGAGCGGCGCTTCGGGAGGGGTTCGACACGGTCGTGGTGGCGTTGGGCGCGGTCGAACAGCACGGCCCGCATCTTCCCTTGCTCGTGGACGCCGTGCGCGGGGACCGACTGGCCGTGGAAGTCGCCCGGCGTCTGGGCCGCGCCTTGGCCGCGCCGACGATTCGAGTCGGTTGCTCGGAGCACCGCATGGCCTTTCCGGGCACGATCTCGTTGCGGTCCGCCACGCTCGAGGCGGTCTGCGCGGACTACGCCGCGAGCTTGGCCAACCATGGCTTCGGCGTGGTCTGCTTCGTGCCGTCGCACGGAGGCAACTTCGCTCCGCTGGCGGCGATGAAGGATCGCTTGCAACGTGCGGCCGGACCGGAGTGCGAAGTGCGCGCGTACACGGACTTGCAGGCCTTCGTGGCTCTGTGGAAGAGGGCCGTCGCAAGTGTCGCGCCTGATCTGGAGCATCGCGTAGGCGGGCACGCGGACATTGCCGAGAGCTCCGAAATGCTGTGCATCCGCCCTGACTTGCTGCGCCGGGACCAAGCCGAGCCCGGCCATGTCGAGGACTTCGGCCCCGAGCTGGCAAGGCGCATCTTCGACGACGGCTTCGCCGCGGTCACGCCCAACGGCGTTCTGGGCGACCCGACGGGAATGAGCGCCGAGATCGGCGAACGATGCATCGCCGTCACGGCCGACGGCGTCGCGGCATCGTTGCGAGAAAGCGAGCGAGGATAAGCGAAGGAGCGACGGAATGACGGCCGCAGGACCGGGGGAAGTCAGGCCAGCGGGGACGATTGGCCGGCTTGCACGTAGGCGTGCTCGTAGGCGAGGAGGCCGCCGAGACCCGCCAGCACGCAGGGCCAGCCGATCCACGGCGCGGCCACGCCTGCTGCCGCCCCCAGGACCCCCAGCCAGAACCAGCGCCGGAAGCGCCCGCGCACCATCTCGCGCTCGGCGTGGGCCGCATGGGCGGTGGGCGCTGGCATCAGCGTCTCGCCGGCGACGAGGAGAGCGTGAACCGCGCTGGCGGCGGCGAAGAGCTGGAGCGCCTTGGCGACGGCGGAGGCCTGGGCGGCATTGCCGACAGCTCCGGGGCCGAGCGTCTCGCCGACCGCAAGCGAAGGGGCCAGGAGAAGCGCGAGCGCCGTGGCGCCGCTGCCTGCGAGGAGCGCCTGAACCAGGAAGTGCGCAGGCGCCAGGGGACTCTGCCACAGGTCGCGCGCCTTGGCTTGGCCGAAGAGAAACGCCGTGTAGACGGCGGTCATGACGGCCAGCGCGCCGCCGGTCCAACCCAGCCAGTTCGGCGGCCCCGGACCGGTCGCCATGACAAGGTGGGCCGCCAGCGCCGCGCCGAAGCCGCCGATCACGAATCCCCCGCGCACCAGCCAGCTGCGCCATTGGGGCCGCCGAAATATCAGATGGAAGCGGCCGGGCCGTTCCAGGTCCCACACAAGAAGCCCGCTTGTGAGCGCGAGAAAGACTGCGGCGATCAGGGGCGCGGCCGTTCGCCACATCGCGCTCGAGGCGGACAGGGCGCCGATCGCGATCAGAACGAACGGAGCCAGGTACGCCCCTGCGGCCAGCGACTTCGTCCAGGTGTACAGGGAGACGCGGTAGTCCCACGGCGCCCGGTGTGGCACGTCGTAGCTCAGCACGGCCGCCGCCGACGAGTTCCACGGTCCCGGCGAGCCGCCGTCCGGTCCGCCCTGTTCGCTCCACATGAGCATGCCTCGCTCGGGCCGGCGAGCCGCCAGCGGATCGAGCGCGGCTTGGTCCGCGCCGACGTAGAAGAGCTTGGGCCTCGTCTCCTTCTCCGGCCGCCTCACCGTGACCGGCGAGCGATTGACGATGCGGGCGACCTCCGAGCCGGAGTCGTTCACGTCGCCCACCAGCAACGCCTGCGTCGGGCAAACCACGACGCACGCGGGCTCCAGGCCGACGTCGATGCGGTGCGCGCAGAAGTTGCACTTCTCGGCCGCCCCGTCCGCCGGATTGATGAACACGGCGTCGTAGGGACATGCGGCGATGCACGCCTTGCAACCGATGCAGGCGTCCTTGTCGAAGTCCACGATCCCGTCTGCGCGCTTGAACATCGCCGCCGTGGGGCAAGCGTCCACGCAGGGGGGCTCTTCGCACTGGTTGCACCGAGTTACCTGAAACGACCGCCGCGCCTCGGGGAAGAATCCCGCGTCGACGCTCTTCACGTAGGTGCGCGTCACCGACAGCGGCACTTTGTTCTCGGACTTGCAGGCAGTGGTGCATGCGTGGCAACCGATGCAACGCGTTTGGTCGACGACCTTGGCCCACGACGCCGGGCGGTGCTCCGCGGCCGGCTTCGCCGATCCCCTTGGGCTCACGACGCGGGCCTCGAAGCCGGCGGCGCGCGCTCGGGCCCGACCGCCGCCGCGTTCGGCTTGCGAGCCACGATCACCGTCCCCGGCCCCTCCCGCCAGACGCACTTGGCGGCGAGGCCCGCCGATTCGAGGCAAGCGAGCTCCTCGGACAGCGAGAAGTACGTGTCTTCTTCGCTCCATTCGGCGAAATGACGGAAGGCGGCGGCCCGGCCGATGCCGTGCCGGGCCATGTGGGCGGCCCAATAGTCGTACACGGCGGCCTGCCGCTCTGGTTCCGGCGGCATGGTCGCGTCCGCGTTGACGAAGACGCCCCCGGGCACGAGCGCGCCGTGAATTGCCCGGTAGCCTTGCCCCTTCTCGTCCAGAGTCGGCACGTGGTGCAGCGCGTAGGACGACATCACCGCGTCGCACGGCGGCAACGGCCCGGCAAAGGATCGGCGGTGCAGCACGGCGCGCTTGCCGAACGGCCCAAGACGGCCCCTCGCTCCTTCGAGCATGGCGGAATCGACGTCGAAGAGCGTCACGCGGCAGGAATCGGTCAAGGCAAGGAGCGTGGCCGAGAGAGCCCCCGTGCCGCCCCCGAGATCGACCACGGTTCGGGCTCCCGACGCCGCGACCTCGCGGGCCGCCAGCTCGCCGGTCGCCCGGTAGTTGGGGATCAGAGTGCGGATGACCTCGTCGTAGCGCTCCACGTCGAGGCCCAAGTGGTCGGCGGCGGAATGGGCCATGGCGTCACGAAGTTAGGCCGATGCGCCGGACGGGGCGAGAGGGCGGCAAACGAGGAGGCGCGTCGCGATGGCCCGATTCCAAGGCCGCGACGCTACGACGCACCCGCGGGTTGCGTCCAGTTGCCGACCCCTGCGTTCAGCTTCCACGACCCGCGATTTGCCATTTTCTCCGCAAGGCGATATGATGTTCAAGCAGGCGTTCGCCGAAGGCGTCGGTCGAACCGCCCCCTAGCGACCGCAACATGAGCAGGAAGATGAAACACCACCAACCGCAAGAGAGCGGCGACACCGGCCAATCCCCGGCACGCCGGCCATCGTTTGCACCGCGCGGAACGCCCGTCCGTGGCGGTCGGCGGGGGGTTTGGACACGGCAGGAGTCGGAGCGATACTGGTTGCCCCGGAGGTCGGCACCGGCCTTGATCGCCAGAATGCGGCCGGTGACTGGGCGCCCGCGCGCACCCCGCGGACCGCAACGTTTGGCTGTCTTAATGATCTGGTTGCTCGGATGTCCAGTCGCATCTGTCGCTCAAGTGGCAGTGCCACCCAGTCCAGACAGGGGGTACATAGGCTTGGGCTGGTCCTTTCCGTTGGCTGTCGAAGAGGACGAGTCGGGCGTGATGCGTGCGTCTGGATACTCGGTGGTTGTTCAGGTCGACAAGTGTTCACCTGCGGAGAAAGCCGGCTTCCAAGCAGGCGACGTGCTGAAGGTTGTGAGCGGTCGAGATGGTCGTATCGTGCCGCTTTTTGAAGGTATCAGACCTGGAACTGTGCATATCGTGACCGTCGAGCGTGGCGAAGAAGTGCTTGACCTGACGATGACGATCGAAGAACCATTGGGAGAAGGAGAAACGCCTGCGGACAGATGCGACGAGAAGTGCTCCCAGGCAAGATGTGGACGACAGCCGGACGCGATTGCGAAAGTGGTCAAGACCTGACTAGTCGAACCCGTCTCCAGGTGGTCGGGATTCGCTCTTGTGTTGATCAGCAGTCCGGCGTCATGAGATTTTCCGCGTCGATCTCGATTTGCGTGTTCTCTTTCGCATGTGGCATGGACGGAGACGGCCTCCCGCCGGACGAAGTCCGCGTGGGTTCCACAGCTGGCGGCCGGGTGGTGGTTTCGAACTCGGACCACGGGATCTACGCTGCCGAAGGCGGCCTGCGCCTCGTCGAGGACATGCGTGTGGGAAGCGGGCCAGCCGGCGACGATTCGCTTGCTTTCGGGAACGTCGCGGCACTGGCCGTCGGCGGCGATGGGGCGGTTTACGCGGTGGACGACCGCCGCGGCGAAATCCTGGTGTTCGACTCGACCGGCGTCTTGATGCGGCGCATGGGTCGGCGGGGCGGTGGCCCGGGCGAATTTCAATACTCCGTCATGGACGTCTCGTGGCAAGCGCCGAATCGCCTTTGGATCGGCGACGGACCGTTCTTGAACGTCGTCGACGAGTCCGGCCTGCCCCTTGCCACGGCGATTGGAGTCGGAGGACTGGCAGGGACGCCAAAGACGGACGCGGCGAACTTTGCCTACGTGCGGCGGAGCCGTACGCGCGACACGGCGGCCTTTCCTCCCACGAAGGGGACCTACGTCCTGAACAAGTACGGCATCTCGACCGAAGGAGACATTGCCGTGGTGGACAGCTTGCTGCTCGGATCGTGGACGAGGACGAGCCGCATGCGGGACCAAAGAGGGGCGGCGACGGGACGAATCGTGATGATCATGGAGGCGTTGCCCATGGAGCCGGACTTGGTGTGGGCCATGGGGCCGAGCGGCAATGCGTGGATCGCTTCCACGTCCGAGCACGTCATGCATGAAGTGGCCTTCACGGGCGACACCGTGCGGTCCGTGGAGCTTCGGCGCGCGCCCGTGCCATTGGAAGGCGCCGAGCGCGACAGCCTGGCGGAGGCCTCGGGGTTCGGCGTCGGCGAACTGCCCGCCTTGCGGCCCGCCATGGATCGCTTGGACGTGGCAAGGGACGGACTGCTGTGGATACGCAATCGCTTGCCCGACGGGACCTTCGCGTGGGACGTCTTCGACGCGTGCGGCCGATATTTGGCCAACGTCGCTCCCGAGATGCGGCTCGACGGCCGGCCCATGACCGTCGGCGAAGGAGGCAGGCTGTTCGGCGTCGTCAAGGACGACCTGGACATCGAGTACGTAGTACGAATGTCGTTGCGGACCGCATCGGGCGACCGAGTCGAAGCCTTTCCGTGCTGACTGTTCCGTCGTCGTCGCGTTGCGACCGCGTAGTGACGATGACGGGAACGATGACGAACCGAGCGAGCCGAAAACGCCTACAGCGGCTCCATCCTCGCCGACGACGGTTCGCCTCTCGTCGCCATCCACGCGGTGGCGAACGTGCACGCCGGAACAACCTCCGGGACGAAGATGTCGGCGACATCACGACCACCGTCACCATTGGCATGCATGGCAAGCACCGCAAGTACGTGGACGGGACCGAGGACAAGGGTCTCGACGCCAACGTGCGATCTTGACCACGGTCGCCACTTTTCGGGATCTGTTCGCCAACGCAAGCGGACACGTCCGAGTCGATGAATCTGCACACGCACCGTTGCCACTACGTCAATCGACTTTGATCTGTGGCGACGCGCACAAGTCACTCCAATTGCTTCCAAGCGAGTCCGTGCAGACCGTGGTCACGAGTCCGCCGTACTGGTCTCTGCGGGACTATGCCGTCGAGGATCAGATCGGCCGAGACGACTCCCTCGACGACTACATCGGCAGCATCCTGGCGGTGTTCGAGGAACTTCGGCGAGTCCTCCGGCCGGATGGCACCGTCTGGCTCAATGTGGGCGATGTCTTCACATCCGGGAATCGACGCTACCGAGCACCCGATCGAAAGAACCGGGCACGAGCCATGACAACGCGGCCCCCGACTCCCCGAGGGCTCAAGCCGAAGGACCTCATCGGCGTGCCGTGGCGACTTGCCTTCGCGCTTCAGGCGGCCGGCTGGTGGCTTCGGTCGGAGGTGATCTGGCACAAGCCGAACGCGCACCCGGAATCCGTCCGTGATAGACCCACAAAGGCGCATGAGACGATCTTTTTGCTCTCCAAGAATCAGGACTACTACTACGACATTGAGGCAGTCTCCGGCCCACGGGGACGCCGGCTCCGCAGCGTGTGGGATATCGCCACGAAACCGCTCAAACGGCTAAACGGAACTGCCGACGACCATCCGGCCATGATGCCGATGACGCTTGCCCGGCAATGCGTATCCATCACCAGCCGCGAGAACACGATCGTGCTTGACCCGTATGCAGGAGCGGGCACCACACTGGTCGCCGCTCACCGACTCGGCCGCCGATGGATCGGCATCGAGATCAACCGGTCGTTCGTGGACCTGATTGATCGGCGCCTGCGCCACCTGTGACGCTCGAGCAACTCAAGGCTAGGCTCGACCAACTTTCCCCGGTTAAGGTGGAATTCGTCTGCCGGATGGTCGATTCGTTGTCCCGGCCCCCGCGGGCGGCGGCCATGGGGAGGACATGGATCACGGCATCCCCGGAGTGGCTCGAGTACTTCGGTCTGGTACTGTCGGTGCACCATGATGCGACGCCGGAGCCCTTGGCGCTCGTGGCCTTCGAGACCGCGTTCAGGAACGCTTGCAGGTACGTGCAGTGGCCGATGGACGAACCCGGCTCTCGTACCCGCCGGTTCGTAGACGTAACCGTAGAGGCCGCGGGAAAGGCACGAAAGCTCTCCCTGAAGTCGACTGCGGCCCGTAACCTCTCCGAGACGACCGTGCACATCTCGAAGCTGACCGAGGCCGCCTGGATTCAGGATGCCCGCCCGCCGACCGCCCGACGCAACGCCATGCGGGATCTGTTCCGAGAGTACCGCGAGGCGGTCAGCGCGATCTTGATGTTGCGCGCCTTCCGGGGCGACGCCAATTCACCCCCACACCGCTATCAGCTCGTCGAAATACCGGTCCGATTGTTCGACTCCATTCAGGAATCTTCGCTACAGGACTTCGAGCGGGACGCCCCCGTCATCCCGTGCCATCTCGACGGCAGGCTCGTTGCGCGCGTGGCGGCAGACCGCTCGGATGCAAAGATCACCGTGCGCGGCATTCAACTCTCGGCGTGCGTCGTTCATGCCGAATGGAGCCAGCCCTGAACCACAACGCGATCAGCCTACGGGAACTGTCATCGCCCGTGTTGCCGGTGGGCACGCAGTACGCATCGTCTTCGCCGCCGGGTCGCCCCTCTCGACGGGGGCTCTTCGCACGGCCGCCGCCTCGGCGAACGACCATCGGGCGGAGCATTCGCCGTTGCGCCTCGCTTCGGATTGCGCGGCGCTCGTTCCCGCGGTACCTTGAGTCCCGCCACCTCATAGATGGCGGCTTCGCCTTCCTCGCGCCTGCAGGAGACCGACCATGACCAGAAAGTACTTCGCTGGAGCCCTCCTTGCGCTGGCCTTTGCCGCGTGTGCCGGCCCGCCGCCGGAGCCCCCAGCGCCGCCGCCCCTCGATCCCACCGGCTCGTACGACTTCGTCGCCGAGGTCGAAGGCATGACGATGACGGGAACGATGACGATTCAGGGGACGGAGGGAGCCTACGCGGGCTCCATCGCCGCCGACGACGGGACGCCTCCCATCTCGATAAACGGGATCGTCGTGATCGATCGGTCGATGACGATCGAAGCCAGCGGGCCGATGGGGCCGCTCGCGATCGAGGTCGTTGTCTCCGAGGACGGAGTTGTCGACGGCACTTGGTCGATGGGCGGCATGTCCGGGGGATTCTCGGCGACCAAGAACTGAACGGGAGGGGGCGGCTGGACGAGAGGAACATGCGGCCTCGTTCGGCTCGAGGCCGAGCCCAGTGCTGAATGGCCTGCCGGACGCGGCGGTACCCGTTGCTTGGGTGCCATGAGCGACGAGGGCGGCGGGTCCAGGAGCGCGCCTGGCACGGGTTGCGGTTGCCGCGTGAGCGCGGACGTGCGCGAGGCGCGGACGCTTCCGGGCTCCTTCTATCACTCGGACGCGGTCTACGAGGGCCAGCGCGAACGCGTCTTCGCCCGCGCGTGGCACTTCGCGGCCGACCTCAACCGCTTGAAGGCGCCCGGCCACGTGTTGCCGTCGGAACTGTTGCCGGGATGCTTGGACGAGCCCGTGGTCGTCGTGCGCGACCGCGACGACAAGGTCCATTGCCTCTCGAACGTGTGCACGCACCGGGGGGCCATCGTGGTGGAGGGCGAGGGGCATGTCCATAGCCTGAAGTGCCGCTATCACGGACGCCGCTTCGAGCTGGACGGCTCGTTCCGATCGATGCCGGAGTTCGACGGCGTGACCGGATTCCCCAGCCGGGCCGACGATCTGCCCTGGCTGGCGACGGGCCGCTGGGGACCGTTCCTCTTCGCCAACTTGGACCAGGATCCGCCTTGTTCGTTCGACGAGTGGATCGCGCCGGTGCGCGCCCGTTGCGACTGGATGCCTCTGGACGAGGCGCGCTTCGACGCCGGCGGCGCCCGGGACTACCTCGTCGAGGCCAACTGGGCGCTCTATTGCGACAACTACCTGGAAGAGTTCCACATTCCCTACGTCCACGGCGCCAGCTTGTCGGGCCTGGACTACGACGCCTACCGAACCGAGCGTTTTCCGTGGGGCAGCCTGCAGTTCGGAATCGGCAGGAACGGCGACGCGGCGTTCAAGCTGCCCGACGGACATCCCGACCGGGGCGAGCGCATGGCGGCCTTCTACTTCTGGCTGTTCCCCAACGTGATGCTGAACTTCTATCCGTGGGGCGTGTCCATGAACGTCGTCACGCCGCTGGGGAGAGACCGCACGCGGGTCGCGTTCTTGCCCTTCGTGTGGGACGAAAGCATGCGCGAACGGGGCGTAGGCGCGGACCTGCACCGAGTGGAGATGGAGGACGAGGAGGTGGTGGAGTCCCAGCACCGGGGCTTGGCGTCGCGGCTCTACGGGCGCGGACGATTCTCGCCTCGGCGAGAAGTTGGAACGCACCACTTCCACCGCCTCTTGGCCGAAGCAATGGGCGAATAGGCCGTCGTCGCGTGGGCGGCCTTGGGTTGCCCGTCGTCCAAGCGCCGGTCGATGTCTGCAGCTAACGACAGGGGGGCCGGCGCTGAAGGCGATGGTGCAAGCCCGGTTCTCGTGATCCTCGCCGCCGGCCTGTCCTCGCGCTTCGGCCGGCCCAAGCAGCTCGAGCCCGTGGGTCCTGGCGGACACGCGCTCTTGGACTACGCGCTCCACGACGCCTCCCTCGCCGGCTTCGCGCGCTTCGTGATCGTTATCCAGGAAACGTTGCGCGCCGACTTCGAGCGCCATCTCGCGCCCGCGACGACCGCCGGGGCCGACGTCCTGCTTGTGCCGCAACCGTTGGCGCTCCCGCGTCCGGTCGAGCAGCCTCCGCCGGGAAGGACCAAGCCATTGGGAACCGGCTTCGCCGTTCTTGCGGCGACTCGCCACCTGGACTCGCCCTTCGGCGTCTGCAACGCCGACGACTTCTACGGCCGGGGCGCCTATGTACTGCTGCGCCGGGCGTTGCGCGAAATGGAGTCGGCAGAACCTCGATCGGCCGCAGGCGCCTCCGTGGGCTTGCTGTCCGCGCGCCGTCGTTCGCGAACCGGACTCGCGCCTCGAACAACCGGCGCCGCCTCCGCGCACTCTTCTCCTGTCGTGCCTGCGGTCACCGTGACCTATCCGTTGCGCGCCACGCTGTCGTCCCGGGGCGGCGTGTCGCGCGGCATCTGCCACGTCGGTCCCGACGGGCGCCTCGCCGCGCTCGGAGAAGGGCTGGACCTGCGCCTCCAAGGCGATCAGGTCGTCGGCCGGACGGCCGCAGGCGCCCCGGCGAGCGTCCCGGCCGACGCCCCCGCCTGCATGAGCCTCTGGGGCTTCGCGCCCGAAGTCCGCGCCTGCTTGGCGGAGGGTTTCGCGGACTTCCTCGCCTCCAAGCCCGGCCCCGCCGCCGAGTTCTACTTGACCGAGGCGGTCGGCAAGCTGGTCGCGGCCGGACGGCTCCGTTGCCAAGCGTTGCCCGCAGCCGAACCCTGGATGGGCGTGACCTTCCCGGGCGACCGCGCCGAAGTGGCCGCCGCGCTCCGGGCCATGGTAGAATCGGGGGCGTATCCGCGCCGTCTCTGGCCGTTGCCGGGGGACCACTCCTCGGGTTCGGTGCGGCCTTGACCGGCGTTGCGCCGACGTTCGGCCGCCTCTGGCCGCTTCCGAAAGGCCGTCCCTCATGCAGCTAGCTCCTCTCGACTGGATCGTCGTCGCCCTCTACGGCCTCGCGGCGCTGGCCATCGGACTCGGCTTCGCCCGCCGGGCGGGGAGCGGCGCGGGCGAGTTCTTCCTTTCGGGCCGCAAGCTTCCGTGGTGGCTCCTGGGCACGTCCATGGTGGCGACGACCTTCTCCACGGACACGCCCAACTTGGTGGCCAACTTCGTGCGCGACGGCGGCGTGGCCAGGAACTGGTCCTGGTGGGCCTTCCTGATCACGGGCATGTGCACGGTGTTCTTCTACGCGAAGCTGTGGCGGCGGTCGGGCGCGCTGACGGACATCGAGTTCTACGAGCTCCGCTACGCGGGCCGTCCCGCCGCTTTTCTAAGGGGATTTCGGGCGCTCTATCTGGGCGTCTTCTTCAACGTGGTGATCATCGCGACGGTCACGCTGGCGGCGACCAAGATCGGGGGCGTGCTCCTGGGCCTCGACCCGCTCACGACCGTCGTGGTGGCCGGGTCCGCCGCCATGCTCTATTCGGCCACTTCCGGGCTCTGGGGCGTCGTGGCGACGGACTTGGTTCTCTTCGTGATGGCCATGGTGGGGTCGGTGGCGGCCGCGTGGTTCGCCCTGGGGCACCCGGACGTCGGCGGACTTGCCGGCCTGGCGGCCCATCCCGGCGCCCGCCAAGCCATGAACTTCTTCCCCGACTTCTCCGATTGGACGACGGCGGCCGCAATCTTCGTGGTCCCCGTGGCCGTGCAGTGGTGGAGCGTCTGGTACCCCGGCGCCGAGCCGGGCGGCGGCGGCTACGTGGCCCAGCGAATGCTGGCGGCGCGCAACGAGCGCGAAGCCGTCAAGGCTACGCTGTGGTTCAACGTCGCGCACTACGGACTGCGCCCCTGGCCGTGGATCGTCGTGGCGCTCTGCTCTCTGATCGTCTACCCGGAGCTGTCCGACATCCAGGCCCGCTTCCCAGGACTGGATCCCTCGCTCGTCGGGCACGACTTGGCCTATCCAGCCATGCTCGTCTTCCTGCCCGCCGGGCTTCTGGGCCTCGTGGTGGCCTCGCTGGCGGCGGCGTACATGTCCACGGTCAGCACGCAGCTCAACTGGGGCGCGTCCTACGTCGTCAACGACTTCTACCGCCGCTTCGTCAACCCGCAGGCGAGCGAACGCCAGCTCGTGGCGGCCGGCCGACTGGCGACCGTGGGCTTGATGGCGGCGGGCGCGTTCGTCGCGCTCCAGCTGGACACGGCCAGCCAAGGCTTCCAGATCCTGCTCAACGTGGGGGCCGGCACGGGACTCGTCTTCCTGCTCCGCTGGTTCTGGTACCGCGTCAACGTCTGGAGCGAACTGGCCGCCATGGCCATTTCCTTTCTCGTGGCCGTCCATTTCGCGTGGGTCCATCCGGCGCTTGGCTTCGCCCCGCTGGCGCCGTCGGCCCAGATCGTGGCCAGCGTGGCCGTGACGACGGCCGGCTGGCTCGCCGTCACGCTGGCCACGCCGCCCGCCGACCAACCCACGCTGCAGCGCTTCTACGACAAGATCCGCCCGCTGGGACGGGGATGGCGGCGGGTCGTGGACGCCGGAATCGGCCAAGACCGTGCCGGGACCGTCACCGCGGCCCTGCTCGCCTGGTTCCTGGGGTGCGTGACCGTGTACGGCGTCCTCTTCGGGACGGGCTACGTCCTCTACGGCCGCCCGGCGCCGGCCGTGCTGGCGCTTGGCGCCGCTGCCGGGGCGGGAACATGGCTGATTCGGCTGTTGCCCCGAATCGGCTGGGCCGAGCAGGGCGCCGACTCGGCCGACCCGTAGCGAAGCCGAGACGTGACGAACACCGTGCATCGCCCAGCCTGTTCATCCGTCGAAGGCGAAGCGATGGCCTGCACGACCAAGTTCGCCGACCTCGGGGTATTGCAGATTGTCGTCCATCGGCTCGGCTGGTAGCGCCTGGCGCTTGCCGCGTGCCCGTCGGCACGGCGAACCCAGCGCGGCGCCGCGACCCGAGCAGCGTGGATAGCGAAGACGTCATCGCCTGGACCGCCGCCGCCCCCGGCCGCGTCAATCTCGTGGGCGAGCACACCGACTACAACGGTCTGCCGGTGTTGCCGATGACGCTGGACCGCGACGTGCGCGTCCGGTTCCGCATGCTTCCGAAACTTGCGCTGCGCCTCTCGAGCGACCGGGCCGAGTTTCCGAGCTTCGCGTTTCGCCTGGATGGCCGCATTCGGCCCGCCGCCGCCGGCCATTGGTCGAACTACGTGCGCGCCGCCGCAAAGGGCCTGCTGGATCATGGAATCGCCCTGGAGCGCGGAATCGTCGGCAACGTCTCCGGAAGCCTGCCAGTCGCCGTCGGCCTCTCGTCGTCCTCGGCGCTGGTCGTCGCTTCTGCTCTGGCCTTGCTGCACGCCAACGGACGCTCCGTTGCGCCGCTGGAACTCGCGGAGCTCGCGGCCCGCGCCGAACGCTTCGCCGGCGCGGAGGGCGGCGGAATGGATCAGGCCGCCTCCCTGTGCGGAGTGGCGAATCATGCATTGCGCATCGACTTCGGCCCGCTTCGCGCGACCCCCGTCCCGATTCCAGAACGCTGGCGTTGGGTAGTGGCGTCTTCCTTGGCGCGCGCCGAGAAAACGGGAAACGCCCGCGCCGCTTACAACGCGCGGGTCAGAGAATGCCGGGAGGCCGCATGTCTGCTGGCTGCGTCGGTGGCCGACAAAGCCTTCGTGCGCCGCCTTCCGCAAGGCAACTGCATGGACGACGATGACGGACGCGGTGCGCCTCGTCCAGACGGCGCCGTCCCGGGCGCCCCGCTCCGCCCCCGAGCCGGACCCATGTTCGGGGAGCTCGTGTCGGCCTTCGGAACGGATGCGCTACTGGATCGCGCAGACCGCATTCTGCCCCCCGCCCTGTTGCGCCGAACGCGCCACGTGCTTACGGAAGCGAGGCGAGTGGAACTCGCTCAACGCGCCATGGCGGAATCGCGGGCGGCCGACTTCGGCGCCCTCATGGTCCAGTCGCACGAGAGCCTCCGGGACGACTACGGCGTGAGCACCCCCGAGCTGGACGCCATCGTCTCGGTGGCCCTGCAGGCCGGGGCGGCTGGGGCTCGCCTCACGGGGGCCGGCTTCGGGGGTTGCGCGATCGTCCTTTGCGACGACAACGAGGCGGTCATGGAAGCGCTGGCCGAACGATTCTACGCGCCCCGGCTCGGCGGGCGCCCCCGGAACGACGAGTTGTTCGTCGCCCGCCCGTCAAGCGGTGCGCAAGTCCGACCCTCGTGACGCCTTTCGTCCGCTGGTGCGCGAATGCTGTGCTATCGGGCCTCAATCAGGCACGGCGTCGCGTGTCCGAACTCACGACCCCACGATGTCCACCTTCGCGAAGACGATCCGGCCCAGGAGGCCGTAGGGCGACTCGGTCGGATAGTCGAACGCCCACAGCTGGCCCACATGGCCGTCAGCCAGCTTGCCGGGCAGCTTGTCGAACAGGTTGTTGGCGCCGACGGTCAGCCGAATCCGGTCGGCGACGGCAACGTCGGCTTCCAGGTCGGCGATGGCCGCCGCCGCGACTTTCACGGGCTCCTCGAAGACGGTCGGCGAAGTGATCTCGCCGATGTGGTTCACCCGAAACCGCACCCCGAAGCCTCGGGCGGACCGCACGTCGACGCTCGCGCCGATGCGTTGCTTGGGTTGCGCGTCGGTGATGAGGGCCGTCTGGGTTTCGCGGACGAACGCGGCGTTGCGGTTCTTCGTGATGTCGGTCTCGTTGCGGTGGTAGCTGGCCGACAGATCGGCCGCGCCCCACGACATGCCTCTGAACCGCCACGTGCCGACCACGTCGAACCCCGAAGTGCGGGTGTCCACGGCGTTCGTCCAGAACGCCACGCCGTTCACCGGCCGTCCCTGGAACTGCGCGTTGGCGCGCAAGCCGTGGTCGGGGCCGAGCCCCTGCGTCAGCACGATGGCGTCCGTCACCGCCACGCGGTAGTAGTCTGCGGTGAACAGAAAGCCGCGGGCGTGAGAATAGACAAACCCGCCGGTCAGGCTCAAGGACGTCTCGTGCTTCAAGGAGCAGGCGTCGAAGTCCTGGCAGGCTATTGGGTCGCCCTCGGGGAGGAAGCCGGTGCTGGTGAGCCCGCCGCCTCCCCCCTGGAAGATGACCGTGTTGAACCCGCGTTGGGGAAGTCCCGGGGCGCGAAAGCCGGTGGAGGCGGCCGCCCGCAAAGCCGCTCCCGATTCGCCCAGCTCCAGGCGGCCCGCCACCTTGCCGGTCAGGGCGTTGCCGGCATCGCTGTAGTTCTCGAAGCGAAGCGCGCCCCCGATGGACACCGGCGATTCCGGCGAACGGAACTCCAGGTCGGCGTACGCGCCCACGCTCGTCCGGTCCCGCTCGCTGGCGGTTGCGCTCTGCGGACTGTAGCCGGGATACCCTTGAATGCCGCAGCTGGCGAACGCGCTGCCGTCGTTCTGATGGTGCGCCGCGGGGAAGCTGCCGGGCGAGTTGCTGGGCCCGCACGCGTAAGAGGCCAAGTCGCCGGCATCCATCCAGAAGCTTTCTTGCCTGAAGGCCGCGCCGAGCGCAAGAACGCCGGTCCGGCCCGCCAGCTCCAAGCCGCGCGTCAAGTCGGCGTTCGCCTCCAGCTGGCGCAGGTTGAGGGCGCCGCTGAAGACGTCGCTCGGTCCGGCGTTCGACGCGATCGCGGCGCCGCTCGCTCCAGGGTTGTGCGCCAAGTACTCGGCGGCATAGGACGGATTGATGGAGTTGACCGCGTCGAAGGCGAACCGGCCCTGGCCGAAGCGGAAACTCAGGTCCGCGGACCAAGCCGAGACGTCGCCGCGCAACCCAACGACCGCGGATCCGTCGGTCAGCGTGGACTCCTCCTTGGGGAAGAAGCCGTCCGGATACACGTAGGAGACGTTGCGGGGCGTCCAGTCCGCCTTGCGGTAGAGTCCGTCGCTCACGGCGTCCCGGCCTGCATATCCGCCAAAGGCGTACAACTCCCCGGACTCGCCGACCGGCACCGCCGCGTTGAGCATCAGTCCCACGCCCTCGTAGTCCGGTTCCCCGATTCGCTGCAGCTGCTCGTTCCTCCCGCCCCCGGCGCACGGCGCATAGTTGGGATCCGCGCCGAAGCACGTGGGCGCGGCGCTGGCCCTGCTCGTCGGCTCCTGCTTCGCGAACTCCATGGTCAGGTTGAGGAATCCGTCCTCGCCCAGCCGGATTCCCGTGTTGCCGGACGCCAGCAAGCGAGCGCCGTCGCCCCACGACGTGCGGCCGAGATACGTCGAGGCGGTGACGCCGTCGTCGGCGTCCTTGAGCACGATGTTGATCACGCCCGCGATGGCGTCCGATCCGTACTGGGACGCCGCCCCCTCCCGCAGCACCTCGATCCGCTTGATCGCCTGCACGGGGATGGCGCGCAGGTCCGTGCCCGTCGTCCCGAAGCCGAGCGACGCGATCACCTTGGGAAAAGCGGCGGCATGGCGGCGCTTCCCGTTGACGAGGACCAGCACTTGGTCCGGGTTCATGCCCCGGAGCGTGGCGACGTGGAGGGCCGCTCCGTCTCCGACGTTCAGGCGCTGGGAGTTGAAAGACGGGGCAATGCTGCCGAGGACCTCCGCCAGATCGATCTCGCCGAGACGCGCCAGCTCTTCCGAGCCGTACACGTCCACCGGAACCGAGAGGTCCGCCGGGTTCACCGTTCCGGCCCGGGACCCCACTACAACCACGACCTCCCCCAGCGCGAACGCAGTGTCGGCCTCCTCCTGCGCCGACGCCGGCGCGGCCTGCACCAGCGCCAGCGGGCCCACGGCCAAAGCGGTCGCAGCGTTGCGAATCGACGCGAGTCTCATGCTTCCTCCGGTGGTTCATTTGCAGATTGGACTGTCCGGCGCCTACCAATCTTAATCTATAGCGAGCAAAACGCGACTGAGAATCCGGTCCCTTTATCGACGAGCCCAGCCGACGCGACGCGGATCTCTTCGAAGCCGGGCCCCGGCATGGCGACCGACTGCGACCGAGAAGCGGCCCTGCTCGACGAGCGTCCCGGCTTGGTGCGCATGACCTAACGCTCCCCGGATCGCGCATCCGCTGGTCCAACGCGGCAGTTGCGGCGGGTTTGGGCCGGCCACGAGGGTCGCGCCCGCCTCGTCGCCTGTCGCGAGCGCAGGTTCCCTCACCACTCGGCCAGCCGCAACGGCTCGTCCAGCACGATCCGGCCTCCCCGGCCGACCTCCTCCGACACGATGCGGCCCTTGCTGTCGCGGACGCGCACCCGCAGCGAGCGCGAAGCCCGGTCGACCGTCAAGTGCGAAAAGTTGTCTTCCTGCGAGAAGTTGCGGGCCAAGTAGTCCATCGTCACGGTCCGTCCGTCGGAGAGCTCGAAAGCGAATGTGTCTTCCTGGCCCTCGGCCTTCGAGTCGTGGACGAAATCCGACGGCTCGCCGTCCGCGAACGGAAAGGGCCAGTAGAACGCCGACGACGTCACGGAGAAGGCCCTGAGGCGCTCGGCCTCGGGAGCGCCCGCGAAGGATATCTCGGCCAAGTTGGCGCAGTGGATGTCGCCCGACAGGAAGACCACGTTCTGGACGCCGTGCTCCACCATCGTGCGCAGAATCGCCGCCCTCGTGCCGGGGAAGCCGGGCCATCCGTCGGATTTCTCGAGCGACTCGGGATCGTCGCCGGCCAGCGCGGTGCGGGCCGACATGGGACTCGGCACGAACACGCCCGACGTGACGACGAACTTGGGCGTGTCGCCGCGCCTTCGCTGCTGTTCGCGCAACCACGAGAGCAGGCGCGCCAGCTGTCCCGGCGGCGCGGTGGGATGGGACGGCCGTCCCAGCAAGTGGTTGGCCGCCAAGTCGCCCGGCTTGCCCTCGATGAACCGCTGCGTGCGCGTGTCCAGGACGAAGAACGGAAATCCGCCGCAGTCGAATCGGTAGTAGAGACGACGCCCCCAAGTGCGCGGGCCGTGGCTCCACTGGTAGCTGAGGTAGGCGTCTATGGCGATCGTGAACAGCTGGTAGCGCGCCGAGCGGCGCAACCTGTCCTGCGACCAGTTGTCCTCGATCTCGTGGTCGTCCAGGATCATGTAGGTCGGCAAGGTGCGCATGAGGCGCCGGATGTTGGGCGATCCGAACGCCGTCAGGTAGCGGTCGCGGAATTCCTGATAGGTGTCGGCGCGGCCGAAGGGCACGATGCGGTTGAAGAGGTCCGCATAGATCTGGTCGCCCACCATGAGGACGAAGCGGGGACGGTCGTCGGAGTCGGCGGCGAGATCGGCCATCGGCGCGAAGATGCGGTCCGAGCGCCGCACCTTCCAGAGCAAGCCTGGATAGCGGCACGACCCCAGCAGAAAGCTGATCCGCTCGCCAGGACGCACGGCGGCCTCGTTGCGCTCGCCGTCGCCAGCTTCCGCCGGGAAGGTGCGGACGACGGCTTCCGACTGTCCGGCGTCGAGGGCCTTCAGGTCGCCGCGCCACGCCCCCGGCTTCGGAAGGCGCTTGAAGAGCTCCTCGCTCTCGACCTCGGCGTCGTCCGGCACGGGGTCGTCGAGCACGAGGCATCCGACCCGAACCGTGTAGGCGGAATCCGGCATGAGCTCGAAGCCGGGCGTG
This sequence comes from Longimicrobiales bacterium, assembly GCA_965203485.1. Lineage (GTDB taxonomy): Bacteria > Gemmatimonadota > Gemmatimonadetes > Longimicrobiales > Gaopeijiaceae. The sequence goes on along the minus strand of OZ241892.1, from coordinate 3,155,287 downwards.
TCCGGCCCGAGGTTGATGCTGCCGCTGCGGTCGAACTCGCGGTGCAGCCGAAAGTAGAACGTCTTGGCCGGGTTCAGCTTGCGGCCGTCCTTCGCGACGATCCCGGCGACGCCCAACGTGCGGTGTCCGGCCGCGGGATGGTCGCCGCCGTCGGCGGCCGGATCGGCTCGTATCCATATCCGGCTCGATCGGTCGGTGGTGTGGCCCACGATGGGACCCAGGCCCGGCGGGCGCAGTCTGGCCATGTCGTCAGTCACCTCCTGGTTGGGGCGGGCTGGATCAAGCCGTGTCGCCCATGCTGAGAAGCTAGCAGAAGCTGTCGGTCAGCCCACTCCAACCCAGGGCAGACCAATGACAACGCCAACGCTCGCTTCGGCCCAAATTCGCGGTGGAGCGACCGTTGCACTACCTCGAGTGCTACACCCACGATGATTCCGACGATGAGACCTGGGGTGGCAACAATGATTCTTTCCAGAAACCGGCTTATCGCTTGGCTGGAAGTAATGGCTTGGCCAGTTCTGAAGGCACCCTTCTTTTCCGGTTGCTTCGCCGGTCTGTTTGTTGGTTGGCGGGCGAACGAATTTTGGAACTGGGCACCGGGCATTCGGTGGACAGGCATAACGTTGGCGACGGTTGCCTTTGCATCTACTGCGGCGGTGCTGGGGCTACGGGGCTTGAAGCGGCGGGCATGAAGACTACCTCGATGCAAGTCAAGGCGACGTTGCCTCCAAGGCCCGTCCCTCCTAGTGTCCCGTCCCTCCTAGTGTGTTGTAGTGGGCACTGCCGTTGCCGGATTCTTGCTGGGTCTGGTCCTCGCCTTCGTTCCGGTTGCGGTGTTCCACTTGTGGGCGCGGACTCGCGAATCCGGTGCAGCGGCCCGGCGCAAATTGGCGTGGCGTGTCTGGTTGCATGCTGGCGGGAGCCCTAGCCTAATGGCGTCCTTGGCCTGTTTGAGCAATCTCCCGGGTTGTAGCGGTAGGCGGGGCGGCGCCCCCCCTGGAATTCATGCAGTATTGCCGCGATGCCGCCGCGAGGTTACGTTTGCGGCGGGCCGGTAGCTCAATTGGTAGAGCAACGGACTTTTAATCCGTAGGTCCTGGGTTCGATTCCCAGCCGGCTCATCTGGTGGCGCCACCCCTACCAAGCGAACAGCGCTTCGCGGCCCTGGGTCGACTGGTACATGGCCGTGCTGGAGTGACCCACGCCAGGCACCGTCGCAAGTTCGTGCGCGTGGCCGGGGAACGCATGCGAAAGCACGCGAACCAAGGCGCGGCCCCGTTGCAGGCGGTTGGCGCCCTGGAGGTTCGCGCCGCAGGATTGGTCGAGGCTGGCGGCGCCCGTGTCCTCCTCGCCGAGCAGAACGACTACATCTCGGCGCAGGAGCCTCTGCCGCGCGAGTGCGGCGCCCGTTCGGTGCATGTAGGGGTTCAGGTTCTGCAGACCGTAGTGCCACGCGTCGTAGTCGGGACAGTCGGCGACGTTGGGCGCCAGAAAGCTTCCGGGCGCCCGTTCTCTGAGGGGCGTCGGGTAGAGGTAGGTGGACGGATTGGCCACCACGTACCGGACGGCGTAGCCGGGCAGGGCGTCTTCAAGGGCGCTTCCCGCGGCGTAGCGGTGGGCGACTTGACCGCCGGCGGAGTGGCCGGTCACGACGAGCCTGGAGAGGTTGGGGAACCGGGACTTGTCGGCGAGCCGGGCGACGACCGCGTCGAGGGCCGCGTACGAGCTCAGCGGAGACGCCGGACCTTCGGAAGGGTGGCCGCGTTTCCAGCCTGAGCTCGTCCAGTACGGCTCGTCGATGCGCGGGCCGTCGTCTCTGATCTGGAAGTGCGGCGCCACGACGACGGTCGACTCCAGGCGGGCGGCCAAGCGCGTTGCTTCGACCACGCGCTCGAAGTAGTCGTCGGCGTTGCGGCTGGCGCCGTGGACCACGACCACTCCCTGGACGACCTCTGCGTTCATGCCGTCGCCGAGCCGGTGCGTGGCGTAGTGGGGCAGGAAGGCGCCGGGGCCGAGCGGCAGGCGGGCGCGGCACTGCGCGGCCACCGTGCAGGGGCCCGGAGATGGCTCCGGCGGTTCGACGGGCGGAGCCGCCCCGCCGTCGTTGCATGCCGAGACGAGCACAAAGGCCAGGAAGGCGCGCCGACGCGAGCCGGCGATGCGCCCCCGTCGCGTCCGCAGAGCCGGCGGACGGTCCGCGGCGTCGGCCGCCTCGGCCTCCGTGCGCGTAAACGGCCGCATCATCGCGTCCCGGTTCCCGGCGCGAGAGCCACCTTGACGGCGCCGCTGCGTCGGCGATCGAAGGCCGCCCGCAAAGCGTCTCGGTACTGTCGGAGCGGGAAGACGTGCGTGACCAAGTCCGCCAAGCCGTCCGGATTGGCCTCCATCCCTTCGAGGGCAATCTCGAAGGTGTGGCGGCGGCGTCCGTCCCAATCCTCCGTTCCGTAGCCCACGCAACCGATCACCTGAACTTCGCGCGCCCACAGGAAAGTCAAGTCGAGCTTATCGAGCCGGCCCGCGCAACCCAGGAGGACGATCCGGCCGCGCGGCGCCGCGAAGCGCAAGGACTGCGCCAAGCTGCTCTCGCTGCCCACGCAGTCGAAGACGGCCGCGAACCCGCCGCCCGCGTAGACCTCCGGCCCAACGATGGGCATGTAGGCGCGGGCGCCCGTGTCGATCAGCGCTTGCCGGGCCTCCGCGCCGGGCAGGACGACCTCGCTGGCCCCCAGCGCCACGGCCATGCCCGCTTCGTGGCTCCGCTTGGCCTGCACCAACAGCTTCCCGTCGTAGCCCAGCGCCCGAAGCGCCCACACCGTGGCCAACGCGATCGGCCCGCTGCCGACGACCAGCGCCGCACCCGCCGGCCGCCGGCCGCCCCGGCACAGCTCCGGCGCGCCCGCGAGCACGCCGTGCACGCCGATCGAGACGGGCTCGGCCAGCACGGCGACCCGGTCGTCCAGCGCGTCGGGCACCGGAAACACTTGCCGGGCGTGCGCGACCACCTGCTCGCTCCATCCCCCCGGCAAGGCCGCGTGGTAGCCGATCGCCAGTCCGCGCCGCAACGGCTTGCCGTCCACTTGCAGGGGCCCGTCCTCCGCGGCCAGCTCGCACGTCGAATGCCGTCCGGCCGCGCACGACCGGCACCACGTCCCGGCTTCGCGCCCGCGCACGGCGCAGTGCAGCATCGGATCCACCACCACGCGCTGGCCCGGCGCCACGCCGCTCACGTCCGGGCCGACCTCGACCACCCGTCCGACGATCTCGTGCCCCAGCACCGCCGGAAAGGAGCCGAAGGGCTCGAGCGCCGTGCTCGACCGGTACGCGAGCGCGGCCAAGTCGCTTCCGCAAATGCCGCACAGCAGCACTTCGATGCGCATCCAGGCGGGACCGGGCAATGGCGGGACCGGCCTCTCCACGCGGCGCAACCCGGACGCACGCCCGTGGACGAAGGAACCGCTCGCCCGTCCCAGGCTCCGTGCCAGCAGGTAGCCGGCGGGCGTCACGTTGAACTGCACAGCCTCCACGAAGCTCTCTCCCGGCACAGGCTTGCCCCTCTGCGCGCGTCCTGGTCCCGACCCCGGCATGTTCCTCGCGTCGTGCTCGCAACCTACGTCGCAAACGGGCGTTTGACGACCCGGAGGCCGCACGGCCCTGGCTCGCAACGCCGGTTCAGATGGAGCACGACACGGACCGTTCGAGAACTCTCGCTCGACGGCCCGAGGGCGACGTCGTCTCTCTGCTCAGCGGCGCGTTCGGCGGCGTCGGCGTCCGAGAAGCGTGCCAAGCGCGCCGCGCAACGCCGCCCACGATCCATGCAGACGGCGCCGCGTTCCTCCCCGGCCTTGGCGGCGTTCGGCGGTCGCAGTCCAGAACTCCTCGCTGATCAGCGATCCAGTGGCGCCGGGCTCGAAACCGGGCAGAGTCTCGATCCACACGGCGGCCGCCTTCATCACCTCTCTTTCCACTTGATAGAGCAAGTAGTTGTCCGGCAGGCCGCCGTCGGCGGGCGACACCAGTTCGGCCAAGCTCGGGAAGTCGGCGTACCGCACCAGCTGGAAGCGTTCGGCCAACGGAGTCCAGAAGCCCGCGCGGCGCTCGTCGGACGCAAGAAACACCACCGAGCCGCCGACTACGCCCTCGCGCCGCAAGTTGCGGGCGACGGCTGCCGGACCAGTCGAGCGAGAGGGATACTGGCGCTCAGCCAAGCGGTCGCCCCTGCGCACGTGGACCGCCGCGAACCGGCCATATCCTCGCTCCGAAAGGCGCTTTGCGACCTCTGCCGCCAGCGCAACCACCCGGACGGAAGATCGAAGCCGCAAGTCGGCCAGCGAGGGCGAGGCGCCCGGGAGCTGAACGCGAAACGGCGCCGATCCGCTCGAGAAGCGCCGAACGACTCGAGCGCAGTCTCGCCCGACGGCGGGCCAAGGATCGCCTTGGGCGAGCGCCGACGGCGGGGGGAGAGATGCCGGCGCTGGGTGCGCCAGCGGCAACGGATGCTCGCAACCGTCCGCGTCGGCCAGCGTACTGCTCCCGAAGTCGAAGTACGTCTCCCAGCGCCAGTCGCGGTCGATCCCGAAGTTGTGCCGCGGATCGAGGCGGAGCTTCGGCAGCACCGCGCGCCTACCGGTGAGGTGGGCCTCGGTCAGCAGGCAGCGAAGGTTCGACAATAGATGGCCGAGACCGGCCCGCGTAGGGGGATCGGCGTCGTATTCCAGATAGCGCATCTCCTTGGACCTCCGGGCCGACTGGCCGCCGTTCCGCTCAAGCGTTGCCGGCGGCTGTCGAGGAAGTGCGGCCCTGCTTCCGTCCCAACACTGCAATCCGGCGTCTCAAGAGCGGCACGAACCGCTGTCCGAGCCTCTCGACGAGCTGCAGTCCCGGCAGGTGGGACTCGGCGAAGTAGGCGCGCTCGACCTCGAAGCCCGCATCCTGCAACAGCTCCCGCATGCGACGCATGGACTTGTAGTCGACGTGGCTGGGATCGCGCTTTAACAGGACGTCGTTGTTCTTCAGTACCTCGAGCACATGGCTCCGGCACGGCGTCCAGACCGCGAAACGCCCGCCCGCCCTCAGGACGCGAAACGCCTCGACAACGACCGCCTCCGAGTCGTCCGGATACAAGTGCTCGAAGAGATCGGCGGCCACGACGAGGTCGAAGCTGCCGGCGGGAAATCCCGTGTCGCGAGCGTCGCCGACCCGAAATTCCAGATTATCAAGGCCCGACCGCGCCAGACGGGCTTCGCATTCCTCTACGGCGCGGCGCGAGAAGTCCACGCCGACGACCCGCCGCGCGACAGGCGCCATCGCATAGCTGATCGTCCCCCAACCACAACCCATGTCCAGCACTTCGTCGGTCGGCCGGGGCCGGTGGATCTCCAGCAACTTGCGAGTGCGATAGCGTTGAAAGCGGCTGTTGAAGTCGCGCAGATGCTCGGCGCCCTCGAAGTACTCCGTCTCGTCGTAGTAGGACTTGCCGATCCGGCCGCCAAGCGGCGCCGGCCCCGCCGTCATGTCGCTTCGTCCGCTGGAACGAGACGCTTCCCGGCGCCCACGGCGCGCGGATCCATCAGTGACCGGCGCTTGCCGCATGGGGTACGTACGCCACGATCCTGAGCGGCCCGCCGCTGCCGCCCTCGATCTTCATCGGCAACGCCACGACAGCCGCGCCCGTCGCCGGCAACTCGCCCAGGTTCGCGACGTTCTCGAAGCCGGGGACGTTCTCGGCGTACAAGATCACGTGCGCCTCGAAGTCCTCCGACTGGCCGTAGTCGATGCTGGGCGTGTCGATGCCCACTGCGGCCAACGCCCGGTTGTCGACGAGCCATTGGGCCGCGTCCGCGCCGATTCCGGGGAAGTGGAGATCGGCGACGGCGGCGGGCCCGGCCAGCGACGTTCCCAGGTAGGCCGTCCGGTCGCCCCACTTCTCCGACCAGCCGGTGCGCACGAGCAGAATGGACCCGTCGGCGATGCGCCCGTGCTCGGCCTCCCACGCCTCCAGGTCGGCCGCGGACAGCTGATAATCGGGCGTCGTCTTGGAAGAGACGTCCACGACGGATGCGGGCGCAATAAGGCTCGACAGCGGAACCTGGTCGGCCGTCAGTCCTCCCTCGGCGAAATGGCTGGGCGCGTCGAGGTGGGTGCCACCGTGCTCGGCGGACGCAAACGCATAGGCCGAATAGAACCACCCCGCCTCGGTCGTGCCGTACGCCAGCTCTCGGTGCTGGAAGCCCAAGGTGTCGGTGGGCCAGTAGATCGTGGACGGCCCGAAGGAATGCGAGAGGTCCACCCAGCGGCCGCCGCCCCCGTCGAAGGCCGCCAGCACACCAGGGACCTCGTTCTGGCCGGCCTGGCACCCGGCCGCGAGCAAGGCGATGGCCCAAGCCAAGGACGGCTTCCGAGCGCAGGATCGCCGCATTGAAGGCTCCTATTCCTCCGGCAGGCGCAGCGCCACCAGCGAGCCCGCCAATCCGCGCCCGCCTACGGCCATCACAACGTACTGAACTCCTTGGTGCATGTACGTCATGGGCGCGGTCAGAGTCGGCGCAGGCAGATCCACAGCGCCCAATTCCCTTCCGGTCGCCTTGTCGACGGCCCGGAAGACGGGCGCGGCGCCCCGGCCCTCGCCGTACATGAGCAGCGTCTTGGTCACCAGCTTGGTGGCGTGAGAACGCGCTCCGGTGTTGCCTATGTCCACGCCCTGCAACCGGGGATGATCGCGTATCGCCTCCGGCGTGGTTCCGTTGGGGATGCGCCACAGGTGGTCGCCAGTGTTCAGGTCGATTGCCGTGATGCTTCCGTAGGGCGGCTTGAAGATCGGCAATCCGTCGGGGCCGCGGACGCCGCCGGGTCCGTTGGACACCCAGTCCACGTTCGAGTCCGGATCCTCCTCCACTCCCGGCACGAGCCTCGGCGCGCTGCAACCCCGGGTGGACGCCACGTAGAGGATGCCCGTCTCCGGATCGACGACCGCGCCTCCTGGTATGTTCGCGCCGCCGTTGGCGCCCGGACAATGAATCGCGGCTTGAGTGCCGTCGGGCGCGTCTTCCCGCGACGGCGGATTGAACAGCGGGCCCAGCCGATAGTTCTTGGCGATGTCCAGCGCCATGGCGCGCAGCTCGGGCGTGAAGTCGACGAGGTCGTCCTCGGTCAGTCCCTGCATATCGAACGGCGCGGGACGCGTGACGAAGGGCTGCGTGGGCGACAGCTTCTCGCCGGGCACGTCGGACTGCGGCACGGGACGCTCCTCGATGGGCCATACCGGCTCGCCCGTGGCCCGGTCGAGCACATAGGCCCAGCCCTGCTTGGTGGTTTGCACCAAGGCGGGGATTTCGCGTCCGTCCACGGCGATGTCGACCAAGTTGGGAGCCGTGGGGTTGTCGTAGTTCCACACGTCGTGGTGGACAGTCTGAAAATGCCAGCGCCTTTCGCCGGTGGCCACGTCGATTGCCAGGATGGAAGTGGCGAACAGGTTGTCTCCGGGGTGGAAGCCGCCGTAGTAGTCTATCGTGGGCGGGTCGGTGACGACGTAGACTAGGCCTAGATCGGGATCCGCGGACAGCGGCGCCCAGGCCGACACGTTGCCGGTCCACGACCAAGCGTCGTTCTCCCAGGTATCGTTGCCGAACTCGCCTTCTTGAGGAATGACGTTGAAGGTCCAGAGATGCTTTCCTGTCGCCGCGTCGTAGGCCAAGATGTTGCCGGGAACGTTCTCCTTGCGCGTCTGGTAGTAGCCCTGTTCGTGGGAGTTGCCGACCACGACGGCCCCGTTGACGACAATGGGCGGCGAGGAGTTGGTGATGTAGCCTACGTCGGGCGGCAGGCCCGCGTCCCGGTCGTGCTCCCATGGACCCAGGTCGCCCAGCATGTCGACTACGCCGCCTTTGCCGAAGGACTCGACCGGGTAGCCCGTGTCGGGGTCCAGCGCGTGCAGGAAGAAGGCCGGGGTGACCAAGTAGATCATTCCTTCGCCCTCCACTTCGGCGTAGGCGACGCCCTTCCCGTAGTTCTTCCGCATGGAGTCCATCCACCGCTTGGTGGGCGGCTCGCGAAAGGTCCAGAGAGTCTCGCCCGTGGCGGGATCGATGGCCACGGCGGTGCGGCGCGAGCCGGCAACCGAATACAGCCGCCCGTCCACGTAGATGGGGGTTGCCCGCAACAGGGGATCCGCTTGCGGGCCGAAGTTGTCGCCCCGCCAAGTCCAGGCCACTTCCAGGCTCTCGAAGTTGGATGCGTCGATCTGGTCCAGGGGAGAGTAGCGAGTGCTCGCCGCGTCGGCGCCCCAATAGCGCCACTCCCCGTCCTGTGCGACCACGGGAGCGGGCGGAAGCAACGGCGCCGAAACGAGCGCCGCCGCAAGGGCGCAGGAGACGGCCGCCGCACTCGAAGGGATGCGACGGGGCGTCGAAGGGGTGCCTCTTGGCTTCACGACGGCTTCTCCGAGTTCGTGGGACTCCGTGCCGGCAGAGCACGGGCGGGTGGGATGCGAAGGTATCCAGGGTCGGTCGTCTCATCTTATGGCCGCGCGGGCGCCGTTGCCAAGGGGAGCGCTGCTGCGGAGCGCGCGCCGCCGGGTCCGAAGCCGGGCCGGGTCCGGGGATGGCGCCGCCGCCGTGCGCACTGGACGCGGGCGTGCTATGATTTGATGGCGGCGAGGTGGGTTCGGCGCGGCGAAGACTGCGGCGTCGATTGGGGCGTCGGGCAACGACAGGGAGGGGCTTCGAGTGACCCCGGGCGATACGCTCTTGCGCCGAGTCTGGGCTTTGCGCTGGCCGGCCGCGGTCGTGACGGCGGTCGTTGGGAGCGCCTTCGCCCCGCAACCGGCGCTGTGGGACGCGGCCACGCGCGAAGCCGTGCCCTTCGAGCGGACGACCGGGCTGGCGTACTTGGCCGGGGCGCCGCTCTTCGGGCTTTGGGACAGCTTGTCGGTGTTGGCGGGCAGCCAGCACTTGGCGGTGGTGACCACCCTCGCGGTTTGGTACTTGTTGCGGCGCTTGCTCGCGCGACGGCGCTCGAAGGGGGGGGCGCGGCATCGTGTTCAGGCGATCGCGATGGAGACCGCGCGGGCCGCGGCGGCGCTTCTTCTGCTGGTTGCCTTCTACGTCGGCGGGGCGCTGGCGCCACGCCCGATGACGGGCATCGATCTCGGCGACCCCCAGTTGCTCGCCGTGGACTTCCACTCCCACACGCACCGGTCCCACGACGGCCGGCGCGTCCTGGGCGCCTTCACCGCCGCCCGGAATCGCGAATGGCACGAAAGCGCCGGATTCGATGCCGCCTACGTAACCGACCACTACACGTGGGACGGCGTGGACGACGCGTCGCCGGCCAACCCGGCCCGCGCGGGCGACCGAACCGTCCTCCTCTCAGGCGCCGAACTGAGGTTGCGCAACCACCACACGAACGTGCTCGGCTCCCGGTCGCGCTACGCCTTCGCACTCGACGACTCCGAACACCACCTCGACGAGGACTCGCTCGCGGCCGCCTACGGGCGCAACGGCCGCCCGCCCACGATGCTTCATACGATCCCCGGGCCCATCGACCGGATTGTCGCGTTCGGGCCCCAGCAGCCGGCGGGCGTCGTAGGGGTCGAGTTGAGCGACGGCGCTCCGCGCGGGCTCGAGCAGGCGAGAGCGGAGCGCGAAGAGATCCTGGCGCTGGCCGATTCGCTTGACCTGGCCGTGGTCGCGGGCGCCAACGTGCACGGCTGGGGCCGCACGGCTGCGGCGTGGAGCGTGATGAGGATGCCGGGCTGGCGGGACATGACCCCGGCCGGCCTGGGCGCGGCGATCGAGGCGGCGCTGCACCGGGACCGCCGCCGCGCCGCGTCGGTGGTCGAGCGGCGAATGCCCTATCACGACGGGGAGCCGCTGCGAATCGCGGCGACGCTTCCATGGCTTCTGTGGGAGCACTTCAGGATGCTGGCTCCCGCAGAGCGGGTTTCGTGGCTCGCGTGGGTCGCCGCGTGGGTCGCCGCGGCGAGGGCGTGGAGGAAGCGGCGAGCGTCCGTCGAATCCGCCGGCGCCTGAAGCTCCCGTCGGCCCGGGCAAACCACAGAGTGTTCGCAACCTACTTCGGCTTCGGGTTCGGCCACCTCCTGGACTTCCGCGCCTACGACCACTTGCTCTTTCTCGCGGTCCTTTGCGCGGCTTGCGGATACGGCCGGTGGCGCGAGTTGCTGGTTCTGGTTACCGCATTCACGGCGGGCCATTCCGCGTCGCTCGCGCTGGCCACGCTGCAGCTGGTGCGGGTCCCGGGCGACTGGGTGGAGTTCTTGGTCCTGGCGACCGTCGTCGCGGCGGCGGCGCTCAACCTCATGGAGCGCAAGGCCCCCCTGGATTCCGGGCCCGGCGGCGGCGCTGAACCGTCGCCCCGAAGCCGGACGCGGGCCGTTCCGCGTCGCGCCCGTCCGGGCGTCGCCCCTCGACGTCTGCGCTATGCGACTACCGTCTTGTTCGGGGCAGTCCACGGGCTCGGGTTCTCCAATTTCCTGCGGGCGGCGCTCGGCGCAGAGCGCAACTTGTTCGTTCCGCTTCTGTCGTTCAACCTCGGACTGGAAGCCGCCCAGTTGGCGCTCGTGGCAGGCCTGTCTCTGTTCGGTCTCCTGGCCGTGCGCGTGCTCGGCGTGTCCTCGCGTGCTTGGACGGCCGGGCTGTCCGTCGCGGTGGCGATCGTTGCGGCCACAGCGGCCGCCCGCCGTTGGCCGTTGTGACGTTCGGCCGGCCGTGGCGCCATCGCCCGGTTCCGCAGTGCGCCGGGCCTTCCAAGGGATCGGCCGAGCCCGGCCGCCGTCAGAACTCCTACTTGCTTCGTTCGCCGATGCGGCTATTGTTATGCCGTGCAGGTTGCCCGCCCCCGAACTTCGGAGTTCCACATGCGCAACGCAGGCTCTCTTCTCTTTGCCGCCACCCGTAGCGTCCTTGCGTCGTGCGTCGTACAGGTGGCTCGCCCGGCATTTGGCTGCCTCGTCGTCATCGCCGCCCACGGCGCCCTTGCGGCGCCGGCTGCCGCTCAGACGGGCAGCGTGGTAGGCACCGTCACCGACGCCGAGACCGGAGCGCCGCTCGAAGCCGTCCAGATCCACATCGCGGCGCTCAACATCAGCGTTGCGTCGCGGGCGGGCGGACGGTTCGCAATGCCCGTCGTGGCGGCCGGGACTCACGAAATAGGCGCCAACCTGCTTGGCTACGCCGGCGTCACGCAAACGGTGACGATCGCCGAAGGCGGGACGGCTTCGGTGGACTTCAAGCTGCACTCCACGGGCCTGCAACTGGAAGCCGTCGTGGTCACGGGCACGGCGTTTCAGGAGTCTCCGACGACTTTGCCATACTCCGTCGCCGTGTCGGGACGGCGGACGCTGGCAGAGCAGGGATCGCCGCAGGCGACCGACTTCTTCAAGAACCTGGGCGCGAGCCACGGCTCGCTGGGCGAACGCCAGGGCTGGTACAACACCAAGCAGGCGGGGACGGTCCCCGAGACCGTGGCGAGCGTCAATCTGCGGGGCCTCGGGGCTTCCAGGACCCTCGTGCTGCTCAACGGCAAGCGCCAAACGTATGTCCCGGTGCGCATCTACGGGGGCCGTTTCGTGGACGTGAACTCGTTCCCTTCCGTGGCGATCGAGAAGATTGAAGTGCTCAAGGAGGGCGCGTCCGCCGTGTATGGATCCGACGCGGTGGCGGGCGTGGTCAATTTCCTGACGCGCAAAGACTTCGAGGGCGTGGAATTGACGGCGGCGCACGAATACTACGCGGCTTCCGGCAATACGAACGTGGGCGGCATCTGGGGTCGGCGCGTGGGGGAGACGGCACACGCCGTGCTCTCGGCGGAAGTGACGCTCAACCAGGCCCTCCACGTCAGGGATCGCGACTGGGCGCTGGCCGATACGTTCATCGCGGGCGCGGGCTCCTGGTCCTACACGGGCAACCCGGGCGCATTCCTCTTCCCGGAGTTGAGCGGCGACGAAGACAAGACCGAGTTCGTCGAAGCGCTCGCCGCCGCACCCGTCTTCGTGGACCCGCTGTGCCGACAATTCGGCGGTCACATCGAACCCGCGACTTGTCGTTTCCGCTACCAGCCTTGGGACGACCTGCAGCAGGAATCGAGGCATGTGCGGGCCTTCGGAGAACTCAACGGCACGTGGGCGGACGACGAAGGCAGCTATCACGTCGAGGGGATGCTCGCGCATGCGGGGATGCCGAACTGGTTCACGACTCCGTCCTATCCGCCCATTTCGATCTACGACGGCACGCAAGTGGTCGCACCGAACCATCCAGGCAGGCGCGACTTTTGCGGAAGGTACGGCTCGCAGGCCGGATTCGGGTCCGAGGCCGATTGCCTGGAGGACGACTGGTACTTCTATGGCCGCCTAGTCGGGAACAGCGGCCCGGGGCGGTTCTTGCAGCGGGCTTCCAACACGTGGCGCTTGGCGGCCTCGGCCGAGAAGCCCGTCGGCACTCTCGCGGACGAGGATCTCACTCTGGAAGTGGCGGCCAGCTTCTCTCGCGCCGCGGGCAACGTCAGCCTGCCGGCCGAGTACGCGCATCGCAAGTTCCTGGCTTTCCGGGGCTTCGGCGGACCCGACTGCGGAGTGGACGTCGTGGTCGACTCGTCGAGTCCTTCGGGCATGGCGCTGGGCCCGGTCGGCGGCTCTGTGCCGGGACAGGGCTCTTGCATGTACTACAATCCCTTCAGCAACGCCCACGAGTATTCGCAGCAACCCGGCGCTACCTACGAGACGCAGTCGAACCCGGACTATGTGGCGAGCCTTGCGAATTCGCCGGAGCTCATCAACTGGATCAACGAGGAAGTCGACCTCAAGGGCACGGCCACCTTGCTCGTCGGCGACGCCTTGCTCAAGGGCACGCTGGTGGAGGACAGAGCTAACTTCGCCGCCGGCTACCAGTTCCGCCGCGTCGCTGTCGCGGGCACGCCCAACAGGGCCGGAGACCTCAACGTGAATCCGTGTCCCGTGCTCGGAGACAAGAGTTGCATTGAGAAAGCGGGCGCGTTCACGTTCACTAACGGCTATTATCCTTACGACGGGACGCAGACGGTGCACAGGTTCTTCGCCGAGGTGCCGATGACCTTCGGCGAACGCTTCAGCGCACAAGCCGCGGCCAACTACGAGTTCCACAGCACGGCCAGCAGCTTCGACCCCAGATTGGCGATGCGCTTTCAGATCGCGGACCCGCTGGCTCTCCGCGTGTCCGTTCAAACGACGTTCCGCACACCGTCGGTGGACGACCTGAACGATCAGCAGAATACGGCGTCGGCCTATGTCTCCGAAGTGGGCACGTACAAGGCCACCGATACCTACGGCAACCCCCACCTGCGTCCTGAGCAGGCGTTCACCTACAACGCCGGACTCAGCTTGCAGCTGTCGCGCGTTCGGGCGTCGGTCGACTACTGGAGCTACGACTTCAAAGACATGATCGACATCACGCCGTATGCGAGCATCGCGCGTCTCTATGCGGGAGACCTAACCACTCGCAGGATCGTGCAACACTTGGTTACCTGTCCCGGCGCTAGGCACGACGGTTCTTGCGACGCCAGCAACCTCGAGCGCATCCGGGTCGACTTGATCAACTGGCCGGGCGTGTCGACGTCGGGTTTCGACTGGCATGCGAGCGCGCGCCTGCCTGCGGGAGAAGGGGTCGTGTCGCTCGGCATGGACGGCACCTACACGCAGACCTACGACATCAAGACGCTGTCCCTCAGTGGCGAAGGAGAGCTTTCGCGAGTGTCTGTGGACGCGTATCCCGAACAGGACGGCGTCGGGAAGCTCAACTGGGGAAGCCCGACGGCCCCGCCTCTTCCGCGTTGGAAGCTGCGATTCTCAGCGGGTGCGCATCGGGGCGACTACAGCTGGGTCAACCACTTCAACACGGTTTCGTCCTACACCAACGACGCGTTCGTGGGAACGCGGTACGAGACGATCGACGGGTGGATCACCTGGGACATGAGCGTGCTGCGCCGCGCCACTCAAGGGTTCGACGTCGCGTTGTCGGTGACCAACGTCCTCGACGCCGACCCGCCCTTCGTGGCCTGGGAGCAGTCCTACGACGCCTTCACGCACAGCTCCCGGGGGCGGCGCATCAAGCTGTCGGCTACCTGGAAGCGAGGGGGGTAGGAGGCGCGCATTCGGGGAAGGGCCCCGTTCCTCGAACCGCCGTCGCCGGTCGAAGAGGGGCCTCCGTGGGCATGGCCACGGCCGGAACCTAACTTAACGGATGTCCAGGGTCCAGGGATCGAACAGCCTCCCCAAGCGCCGCAGTGGCGTCGTCGATCTGCTGGCTGGTGACGTAGGGAGCGGGCCCCAAGCGCAGAATTGCGTCGCGGTGGTCGGCGTGTACCCCGCGGGCGCGCAGGGCGCAGGCGAGTTCGGCGGCCCGAGGGCTGCTCAGCGCCAAGAAGCCGCCCTTGCGATCCAGCGGGACCGAACGGTCGCGGGCCAGAAGCGCGCGGTCCAGGTCGAGGGCGTCGACGCCTGCTGCCAAGCGGCGGATCTGGGCAAGGCTGATCGAGCGCAGCGTCTCGGCTGCCAGGCCCTGTTGGCGGAAGAAGCCGAAGACTGCCGCCGCTCGGTAGTGGCTTGCCGGGTCGTAGGTCGCGCCGCCGAAGCGCAGGTGTCCATCGCCGTAAGCCGTCGAGCCGAGCCTGTCCGAACTAGGGGAATCCGCCAGGGCGCCGAACTCGGCGAACCACCCGGTCACGACGGGCCGCAGCGCGCAGTCGGCGGGAATACGCAGGAAGGCGACGCCTTCGCCCAGCTGGCAGTACTTGTAGCCGCCCCCTACCACGAACGCGCGATCGAGGCCCATCCTCCGGACGGAGAACGGGGCCACGGCCAGGGAGTGGTAGACGTCGACCAGAAGCTCCGCGCCCGCGATCGAGCAGACCCGCGCTACTTCGTCCAAGCCTCCGACGATGCGGGCGTCGCGAAACAGCACTGAAGAGACCAGAACGGCCGCCGTCCGTCCGTCCACGGCGTCCGCCAATCGTTCCGCGACCACCGTCCCGGCTTCTTCGCCGGCCTCGACGCTGGCGACTTCGATTCCCTCCTCCCGAAGCCGGTCCAACTGGCGGCGCACAGTGTGGAACTCGCCGTCGGTCGTGACGAGGCGGGGCCGGTCGCGCAACGGCAGCGCCGACAGGAAGCGCACCACCAGTTCGTGCGTGTTCTGGCCGAGAGCGATGTGGCCGTCGGGATCGTCGAGCAAGCGCCGGTAGCCTGCGCGCACGCGGTCGGCGACCTTGAACGCCAAGTCCCACTTGTCGTCCATGTGCTCCGCGGCGTCGAGCCACGCCTGCTGCTGCGCGTCGAAGGCCACGTCGGGCCACGCTTGATGGGAGTGCCCCGTCAGAAGCACGCGCTCGGAAACGCGAAAGCGGGCGTAGTGGCGAGCGAGGTCGGCGGCGTTCATGAGCGCAAGTTCAGGGACCCCGACGAGTTCCGCGAATTGCGCGAGCGCCAAGTTCGTTGCAGAATCCACTGGACGGGACCGTCCGTGACCGTCGCGCCCGCGCTTGGACGCCGCGGCGGTTGCAGGGGAATCGCGCGGCGGGCGGGGTGCGCGCCAATCTTGGCCGGACGTTCCGCTACGCAGGAAGGGGATCGCCAAGAGTGCTCGATGGACAGCGGATGGTCGCGCCAGGCATCGGCGTGGCGGGCACGCAGTCGGATTCGCATTCGACGACGATGTTCCCTGGCCGGCGACGGCCGCGCGGCAACGTGAACGCGCGGCGGCGGGCACGAGCGCTCGGCGCGGCCGCGGGGACGTCGGTGTCGCTGGCGTGCGGCGGCGAAGGCCCGGCGGAGCCCGCTCCAACCGGTTTGGCCATTGAGCCGCCCGCGGCCCTCGTCGTAGGCGTGGGTTCGGCGGCCCAGTTCGCCGCCACGGCCCGTGGGCCCGACGGCGGAGTTGTCGCCGCGCGCCTCGAATGGTCGGTGGCCGACCCGGACGTCGCGTCGGTGAGCGCGCGCGGCTTGGCGACCGGCCTCGCCAACGGAACCACGACGGTCACCGCGAGGGCCCAAGGGATCAGCGCCACCGCGCAACTGGAAGTCTTCGTGCCCGAGCGCGTCGGCCGCTACGAGCCGGGGCGCAGCTACTACGGGCGACGGAACTACGTGCAGTACGTACCGGGCGAACTCCCGGTGATCGTCTCGGCGGGACACGGGGGCGCGGCCGCGCCCAGCGAGATCGGCGACCGGAGGTACGGCGTCATGCTGAACGACCGCAACACGCTGGAGCTCGCGCTGGCCGTTCGCGAAGAGCTGATCGCACTGACGGGGCTCGCCCCGCACCTCGTGGTCTCCCACTTGGCCCGCGCCAAGCTGGACCCGAACCGAGACATCGAGGAGGCGGCCCAGGGAAATCCGTATGCGGAACAGGCCTGGCGCGAGTACCACGATTGGATACGCGACGCGCGCGCCACCGTCAGCAGCACGTTCGCCGCGCACGGCTCCGGCGAGGGCCTCTACCTGGACATCCACGGCCATTCGCACGAGATCGACCGCGTCGAACTGGGCTATCTCCTGCCTGCGGAACAGCTGAACGGCCCCGACGCGTCCCTCAACTCGCTGGGGGTCGTCCGCTGCTCAAGCATACGGGAGCTCGGGCGCGACTCGCCATTGCCCTTCGCCCACCTTCTCCGCGGCGCCACGTCCTTCGGGGGCCTCCTGCAAGCCGAGGGCGTGGCCTCCGTTCCCAGCCCCGCGGCGCCGTCGCCCGGGAGCAGCCCGTACTTCAGGGGCGGCTACAGCACGCGCATCCACGGCTCAGTCGGGGACGGCGAGGTGATCAGCGGCATTCAGCTGGAGCATCAGTACGCGGGCGTGAGGGACACGCCGGCAAACCGCCGCTCGTACGCCGCCAAGGCGGCGCGCGCGATCCGGGCCTTCATGCTGGACCATGTTGGCTACTTCAAGCCCCCCGCGAGGCGGGGCCCGGTCGTGGCCGAACGACCGAACCGAGTCGCGCCGGCCGACGAGACGGACGCGTGTCCATGAGCTCCGGGAGGCGCGAAGCCTGCCGCGGATGCCAAGGTGCGCACCCCCGTAGCGGGGGGTTGCCGGACGCCGCGCCGCGTTGCGCCACGCGGCCCCCCGCGAATCCCGAACGAACAAGGAGAACTTGGATGAACCGCCGCATCACCGCCGCTTCGCTGGTGGTCGCAGCCGCGTCCGCCGCGTGCGTGCAAAAGGGCCTGCCGCCCGAAACCGCCGCCGAGCCCGAAGCCGATCCAGCCGTGGCCGAGGTCGTCGCGACCGTCGAGCGCCTCTTCGAGGCAATGCGCACCAACGACGGCGAACTGGCCGCCTCGGTCTTCCACGCGGACGCCCGCTTGGGGCGCGCCACCGACGAGGGCATCAGCTTCGGGCCGGTGGACGGCTTCGTCGCGGCAATCGGACGGCCCAAGGACGAAGTGTGGGACGAGCCGATATGGGACTGGGTCGTGAACGTGGACGGCCGCTTGGCCCAAATGTGGACCAAGTACGCCTTCTTCTTGGGAGAGGAGTTCTCCCACTGCGGCTCGGACGCCTTCGAGCTCTACCGCGCCGGCGAGGACTGGCGGATCACGCAGCTGGTGGACACTAGCCGGTCGGAAGGCTGCTGGTATCCGCCCGGCCGAGAACCGTCGCAGGGGTCGCCGTAGCGCCCAAGAGCTGTGGGCCGGAGACGCGGCAACCTTTCCTCGCCGGCCGAAGTCCTCTGGTCAACGGAGCAAGTGCGGCCCTCGGACGGTATGTTGCGGCAGGGACCGTTGCCCGCGCCTCGCGGTTCGCGAGCACGGCTGGGCCGCTTTAGGGGGGTTGCGCGCGCCTTTCGCGCCACGAGACAGGAGAAAGGGAGCGAGGTTGCCATGACTCGACGAAGTTGCGAACAGCGCGCCACGGGACCGTTCAACGCGGCCGTCGTCGCCACGGGCGTCGGCATTGCGGCGCCGCCCGCCGCCAAGCCCGCCGCCACGGCCGCCACCGCCGCCTTGGCTTCGCGCCGAGCGTTGCGCGCACTTGCAGGCCGGACCGGCGCGGCGCTCCGCCGAACCGCTCTTCTCGCCGCGGCCGCCAGCGTTGCGGCGCCGCCGTGCGTCGCGGCGCAGGTGCAGACTGCGGTCGTCGCCGGAAAGGTGCGCGACGCCGACTCGGGAATGCCGCTCGCGAGCGCCTGGGTCGCAATTGCCGGAACCTCGACCGGCCAAGCGACCAACTCGGCGGGAGGCTTTCGGCTGGGCGTCCCCTCGGGCGAACACGTCGTCGAGGCCTCGGCCCCCGGATACGAGACGGCGCGCGAAACGATAACGGTCGCGCCGGGCGAGACCGCGATTGTGGACTTCGCGCTCTCGCCCGGTGCCATGCCCAGCATCGAGCCGGCGGCGCCGCTCGAGGAGTTCGTCGTCCACGGCCGCGTCCAGGCCCAGGCAAGGTTGCGGCTGCATCAAGGGCCGCTGGCCGACTTCAACACCGAGTCCTACGCCCACTTGCCGGAGAACGACTTTCGGCTCGTCAGCGCGGCGCCGCTCTCCACCTTCTCCATCGACGTGGACCGGGCCTCCTACGCCAACGTGCGGCGCTTCATCCAGTCGGGAGAACGTCCGCCCGTCGACGCTGTTCGAATCGAGGAGATGATCAACTACTTCCCCTACTCCTGGGGCGAAGTTCGGGGCGAGCGCCCGTTTACCGTGGCCACCGAAGTATGGGACGCGCCATGGAAGCCCGGCCATCGCTTGGTCCGCATCGGAATGCGGGCGCGTTCGGTCGAGACCGCGCATCTGCCGCCCAGCAACTTGGTCTTTCTGATGGACGTCTCGGGATCGATGTCCGGGCCCGACAAGTTGCCCCTGCTCAAGAAGGCGTTCGCCTTGCTGGTCGAGCAGCTTCGGCCCCAGGACCGCGTCGCGATCGTTGTGTACGCGGGCGCGGCAGGCTTGGCGCTTCCCTCGACGCCCGGCAACCAGAGGGGCGAAATCCTCGCCGCCTTGGACCAGTTGCACGCGGGCGGAAGCACCGCGGGAGGCGCCGGGCTCCAGCTGGCGTACGAAACTGCGGGCAAGAACCGCATCGAGGGCGGAAGCAATCGCATTGTCCTCGCCACCGACGGCGACTTCAACGTCGGCCCGTCCAGCGACGGAGAGATGGTGCGCTTGATCGAGCGCGAGCGCGAGTCGGGCACGTTCCTCACGGTGCTGGGCTTCGGAACGGGCAACCTCAAGGACTCGAAGATGGAACAGCTCGCCGACCACGGAAACGGCAACTACCACTACGTGGACAATCTGCTCGAAGCCAAGAAGGCGCTGGTGGAGGAGATGGGCGGCACGTTGCTGACGCTCGCCAAGGACGTCAAGATCCAGGTCGAGTTCAATCCCCGGCGCGTGGCCGGCTACCGGCTGATCGGGTACGAGAACCGCCTTCTCAACGCGGAAGACTTTGCCGACGACGCCAAGGACGCAGGCGAACTGGGCGCCGGCCACACGGTCACCGCGCTCTACGAGGTCGTGCCGGCGGGCCAGCCGGTTCCTCGCGGCGAAGTGGACTCGCTGAGGTACCAGCCGCAAGCCGTCGAGCCGCCCGAGGGGTTCGAGGACGAGCTGATGTTCGTGAAAGTCCGCTACAAGGATCCCGATGGAACGCGAAGCAAGTTGCTGGAACACGTGGTCGCGGCCGAGCGGTCGGAGCCGTCCGCCGACTTCCGCTTCGCGACGGCGGTTGCCGCGTTCGGCATGCTGCTTCGCGACTCGCCCCACGCGGGCGCGTATTCGCTGGACGACGTGATTCGCCTGGCCGGCCGTAGCCGCGGCGCGGACGAACGGGGCTACCGCGCCGAGTTCGTGCGCTTGGCGGAGACCGTTCGCGAGCTGGGGATGCTCGCGGGGAGCAAGGACGGAAGCGGCGATGGCAGCTAGTCCGGGAGACGGACCGCGCGCTCGGCCGGCCGGCTCCGCGCGCCGAATCATGGCCGCCGTGCCCGCTGAGCGCGCAGTCGCCGGGTTGGCGCGCTCGGCCGCGCTGGTTGCGATGGCGGCGATGCCGAGTTGCACGCCCGAAGCG
The DNA here is from genome assembly GCA_965203485.1 of Longimicrobiales bacterium. Classification (GTDB taxonomy): domain Bacteria; phylum Gemmatimonadota; class Gemmatimonadetes; order Longimicrobiales; family Gaopeijiaceae. The sequence goes on along the minus strand of OZ241892.1, from coordinate 3,135,240 downwards.
CATGATCCCGGCGCGCTTGCGCGCGACTACGAGCCAGGCTGGACTTGGTCCGACCAGCGGGTGGCGGAAACGGTCAACGCTGTGCGCGCCGGTCGCAGCCTTCTGCCTACGCAGTGGCCGGGCGGCGCTCGGGCGGCGGTGTTGCTGTCGTTCGACGTGGACAACGAGACGGTCACCGGCTTGCGCTACGGCGACGCGACGGTCGGTTCGCTCTCCCAAGGACAGTACGGTGCGCGCGTGGCGCTTCCGCGCATCGTCGAGTTGCTGGATCGCGAGGGCATCCCGGCGTCCTTCTTCTTTCCCGCCGTGAGTCTCGTCCTCGACACGTCGCAGATCGGAGTCGTCCAAGCTTCCGGGCGTCACGAATTCGCCGTGCACGGCTGGATACACGAACTCAACTCCGATCTGGACGCAGAGACCGAGCGCGCGTTGCTGCAACGCGCCGTCGAGTACATGACGGCCGCGACCGGCGCGCGGCCGCTGGGCTACCGCGCGCCGTCCTGGAACTTCAGCGACAATACGCTGTCCATCATCCGCGAGATGGGCTTCTTGTACGATTCGTCGCTGATGGCCGACGACAGTCCGTATGAGGACGACAGTCCGTATGAGATAGACGCCCACGGCGAGCCCACCGGCATGGTCGAATTGCCGGTGGAATGGATTCTCGACGACGCGCCGCTCCTAAACCCTCGCGGAGGCCGGTACGCCAACCCCCGGGACGTCCTGCAGGTGTGGAAGGACGAGTTCGACGGCGCCTACGAGGAAGGCGGCATGTTCCTGCTGACGATGCATCCGCACGTCATTGGCCACCGCTCCCGCATCGTCGTGCTGGAGGAGCTGATCCAATACGTCAAACAGCACGAAGACGTCTGGTTCGCCACGCACCTCGACGCAGCGGTGTACGTGAAGCGCCAGGCCGGCGTATAAGACCGTCGGCGCGCCTCCGTCCGTCAGGCGGTCACGATTGGCCACGGCGCCCAGGAACGCCAGCGGCCGCGAGTAAAGTCGGGAAACGCTTCTGGGGCGCTGCCCTGCGCCACGCTCTTCTCCGAGAGTTCGCAGACCGCGCTGAGGGCGGCGGCGTCGTAGACGTTCATGTCGGTCGGCAGTCCCTCGCGGATGCACTGAACCAAGCGATAGTCTTCGACGAAGTCCATGCCGCCGTGTCCGGCGCCGAGCGACGCTTCTCGCAGGGCGCTCCACAGTGGATGCTCGTGCTCCTCGTAGTACGCCTCGGCAGGCTCCCATTGGTGCGCGGGACTGCGTCCCTCTATGTGCACGCGGTCTGGATAGCCCTGAAATATGCCCCGAGTTCCCTGCACCAAGTTGATGCGGCTGTAGGGACGCGGCAGGTTCGTGTCGTGCGACAGGTAGATTGTCCGTCCCAGCGCGGTCTTGACGAGACTGCCGTTTACGTCGCCCAAGACGAAGCTCTCCGCGCGCTTGGAATGTCCCTCCGGGTAATGTTCCGTCGCCCAGTCCTGCAGCCCCCGCGACGGGCTGCTCATCGACACCAAGTAGTCGAAACGGTCCCCGCGGTTGATGTTCATGCAGTTCGCCACCGGCCCCAGGCCGTGCGTGGGGTAAAGGTTGCCGTTGCGCGTCCAGGAATGGTCGCGCCGCCACAGCCCTTCGCCTTCGTCCGCGAACTTGACGGCGCGCAAGTCGTGCAGGTAGCCGCATTCGGCGTGCAGCACTTCGCCCAAGAGCCCTTGCCGCACCAAGTTCAGGCACAGCAGTTCGGCGCGTCCGTAGTTGACGTTCTCCATCATCACGCAGTGACGGCCGGTCGCCTCGGCCGTCTCGACCAGCTCCCAGCAGCCGTCCAGCGTGTACGCCGCGGGCACTTCGGTCGCGGCATGCTTGCCGTTGCCCATGGCCGCGACGCAGACCGGAACGTGCCAGCGCCAAGGGGTGGCCGTGTACACGAGGTCCAAGTCCATCTCGGCGCACATTCGCTCGAAGTCCGTGTCGCCGCGCGTGTACAAGACGGGCGGGCGGTGACCGGCTCCTTCGACGATCGCGGCCGCGCGTTCCGCGTGGGCCGGCACGACATCGCACACCGCCGCGACGGCGCATCCCTCGATGCGCACCAAGTTGCGGACATGCGCGGTCCCCATGCCGCCGACTCCCACGAAGCCTATGCGCACCTCGTCGACCGGTGGCGCCGCCAAAGGTTGCTCGGGAGGTGAAGGCAACCCCGGCGGCGGCGCCGTGGACTCGGCCTGCCGCACGCGGATGCCGCCCGCGCCGCACCCCGAGCCGGCTCCGGCGGCGACCGCCGCCCCCAGTGCGCCGGTCCGAACAAAGTCTCGTCGCTTCATCGCGATGTTCCCGTGATCATGGGTTGCGTTGGTTCGAGATCGGACGGAGCCGACAGGGCTTGTCGTTCGAGCCGCGTGCGCACGTCCTTGGACAGAAAGAAGGCCGTGGGGACGACAAGGCCCACGCCCCATGCCACATGCATCGTGGCCAGCGCCAAGGGCAGGTAGAGCGCGGCGGGCTCCCGGCGGCGAACGCCGGTTGCCACCGCATGGACGACGAGCGCCGCCGCGTAGCCGAGCGGCCCCCAAGCCCACGCCGCGACGGGCGCCCCGGCCAGCGCCAGGACGGCAGACCCCGCCAGCCCCAGCGCCGGCAGGGCCGCCGCGACTTGGCGTGGCCGCACCGACGACGGATGACGGCGGATGGTCAAGCGCTTGGACCAGCCGTAGCCCAGATACTGCCGGGCGAGCGCCGGCCACGTCCCCCGAGTCCGGTATCCCACCCGAAGGCGGGGATCGAACCACACCGTGCGACCTCGCTCGCGCAGGCGGCAGTTGAGTTCGTAGTCCTCGTTGACCGGCGTCGCGACGTTGAATCCGCCGGCTTCGTCCAGCGTCCGTCTCCGAAAGACGCCCAAGTAGACGGTGTCCGCAGGCCCAGCCGCGCCGCCGTACCGATGGCGCGATCCTCCCGAACCCAGCAACGACGTCACGGCCAGGGCAACGGCGCGTCCGAAGAGCGTGCCGCCGAAGGGCGACATCATTCCGCCGACGTTGGCCGCACCAGTTTCCTCCAGCGTCTCGACCGCCCTGCTCACATAACCAGGGGGGAGCACCGCATGCGCGTCGCAACGCGCTACGACCTCCCCGGTCGCCACCCTCAGTGCCGCGTTGAGCCCCGAGGCGGCAATGCGGCCCGGATTGGCGACCACGCGCACGTCCGGATGCGTCTCGCGCAACAGTCCGGCCAGGGCGGGCGGGTCGGACCCGTCGGCCACCACGACTTCGACCGAACCTGGATAGTCCTGGGCCAGAATCGCGTCCAGGGCGTGCTTGACGACTGCATCGGCGTCCTTCGCGGGGACCACGACCGACACCGAAGGAAATGGGCGGCCGGAGCCCGCGGACAGCGCCGCCTTCATGCCGGCGCTCGGGAGGGTTCCCGACCGGGAGCCGGGCGGACTTGCGCCAGCTCCGGCGGCCGTGTTCTTTCCACTGGGTTGGATCATGCCGCTCCTCGCACACCGCGCCTGCGAGACGCACGATTGCGATTCTTTCGATTCCGCACCTCGGTGCGCCCCGCCTGCACGGCGACGCAACTGCGCCGCCGAACAGGTCCGCCGCCTCCGCCTAGCTCCTCCGGCCCGCTTGGCATCCGCAGAGACGGCGCGCGGTGCGGCGGTCCCACGCCCGGACGGAAGGACGTGACGAAATTCGGGTTCGCCGGGCGCGCTTCGCAAGGCGACGTCCGAGGCTTGTCCTCGGGGTTGCGCCTCGGCTGGACGTGCCGGAGGCGCCCCGGCGCCCCGGCCCGAAAGCAAGACCGCAACGCGTCCACGGGGCCCGCGCTCCGGCCGGTCCCGTTGCCGCGGGCTTTCCTCGGATTCGCAGTTGTAGGGCTTGCCGCGGCCGGACAAGGCGAGGTGCACGCGCAGGACGCCGAGTCCCCGTGCGGCGGCGCGCGCGCTCCCGGCGCTTCGCTTTCGCCCAGCGCCGACCTCTACTGCATGCAGATGACGCCGCGGCCCGGCCTGGAGGGCATGGTGGGGCGGCTGGAGCTGCGGACGCCGGCGAGCCCCTTCGGCGTCGCAGTAAACGCGGCGGGCAACCATCTCTACGAAGGCGTGCTCACGCTGGACGGCCTGCCCGACCCGGCCTCCCTCGGAGACTACGGCCACTATGTCGCGTGGCTGGCGACGCCGGTCTTCGACACGGTCGCGAGCCTGGGGACCGTGACCAATGGCACGCAGAGCTTGGGCGAGATCGCGCTCAACAAGTTCATGATCCTCGTCACCGCGGAGACACGGGCCGACGGGACGGAATGGGAGGGCCGGCTGCTCTTGCGCGCATTTTCGCCGAGCGCCCGGATGTCCCCGCCGGACATGCAGGAGTTCTTGGTGGGCTCGCTCGGCGCCGGAGGCCACGGCGCGGCGCGGCCCCGGCGATGGCCCCTGCCGCGGACGATCCCGGGGCTGGTCATGTTTCCGGCGCTCATGGCCATTGCCCCGCCCGGCGTCCAACCGTACTTGCCGGGAATGTCCGCCTCCGCGCCCGGCCTGCCCATGGCGCGGCCCCGCGAAGCGCTTCTTCTCGAAGACGGAGACACGGTCGCGCTCGAGGCCGGACTCGTCCGGCGGCGCATCGGGGGACGCGATCACGTGATGTACGCCTTCAACGAGCAGTACCCGGGGCCGTTGCTGCACGTCCGCGAGGAAGCCGAGATCACCGTGAACTTCACCAACTCGGTGCCTTGGCCGACGACGATCCACTGGCACGGACTTCGCCTCGACAATGGCTCGGACGGCGTGCCCGGCGTCACGCAGGAGCCGGTGCGGCCGGGCGAGACCTTCCGCTACCACGTCTTCTTCGAGGACCCAGGCGTCTATTGGTATCACCCCCATCACAGGGAAGACGTGCTGAAGGACCTGGGGCTCTACGGCAACATGCTCGTTGCCCCCCGCCACGACGGCTACTACGGGCCGGTCGACCGCGAGGAGGCCCTCATGATCGACGACGTTCTGATGGCCGACGGCGAACTCATGCCGTTCGGGCTGGAACGGTCCACTCATGCGCTCATGGGACGCTTCGGCAACGCGTTTTTGGTCAACGGCGAACCGGACTACGAGTTGCGCGCGGTTGCGGGCGAAGTGATTCGTCTCTTCCTGACGAACGCGTCCAACACGCGGACCTTCAACTTGTCGTTCACGAACGGCCGCATGAAGGTCGTGGGAACCGACGTGAGTGCCTTCGAGCGGGAGGAATGGATCGAGAGCATCGTCGTGAGTCCGGCCGAACGGTACGTGGTGCACGTCCGCTTCGACCAGCCCGGCGAAGCCGCTCTCCTCAACCGCGTGCAGGGCATCGACCACCTGGGCGGCCGCTTCTTCGCGGAGACGGACACGCTCGCCGCGGTCCGAGTCGTGACCGGACCGGACTCCCCCACGGCGGCGGCTGACAGCTTCGACGCATTGCGCGTCAACACGTCGGCCGCCCGCGAAATCGCTCTCTTGCGCGACCGCTTCGACGATCCGGTGGACCGCGAACTCACGTTCACGCTGGAAGCCGCCGGACTGCCGTTCGTCGTGGAGCGGCTGATGCGCTTCGACTCCGCGTACTTCCATCCCGTCGAGTGGAGCGGCACGATGCCCATGATGAACTGGAACTCGACTTCGCAGGAAGTGCGCTGGATCGTGAGGGAACCGGCCACCGGCCGCGAGAACATGGAGATCGACTGGACGCTGCGCGCGGGCGAAGTGGTCAAGGTCCGCCTGCACAACGAGCGACGCTCCTTCCATGCCATGCAGCATCCCTTCCACATCCACGGACAGCGCTTCCTCGTCCTCGCGCGAAACGGGGTGCCCAGCCGCAATCTCGCATGGAAGGACACGGTGCTGTTGCCCGCGGGCACGACGACCGACATTCTCCTGGAAGCGTCGAATCCGGGCCGGTGGATGGCGCACTGCCACATTTCGGAGCATCTGGAGTCTGGGATGCGAATGGTCTTCACGGTGTTGCCGTGAGTGAAGCAGGACCCGAACCGGCGGAGATCGCACGCTCTCTTTGAAACGCGCGCTCTCCCGTTGCCCGACCGAGGAAGGGCGCGGCCGGGACTTCCGCAGCTGGCCTCCGCGCCATAGCTTGCCCCTGCCGCGCCGCTGGAGCCATGCTGCCGTGAACCGCACTGAAGAGCCGGGAGGATCAATGGGATCACCGACGCCGAAGACGCCGATTTCGAAGAAGCCCGCAGATCCGCGGATCTCGCCCGCCAGCGCTGTTGCGACCTGCGGGCGCGGGGCATGGGAGAGGCGGCCGGAGCGGCGAAGCTTGCCTGCGAGCGGCGGACATGGCCGGTTCGGAGCGGCCCTCGCGGGCACGGCGGCCGTGGCTTTCTTCGCCGGTCTCCCAGCTTCGGCGCAACGGCCGGTGGCGGGTTCGGCGGCGGCGGCGTACGTGGCCGTGGACGCCCCGGTCGTCGCGTTGCACGGGGTCGCGGTGCTGGACGGCACCGGCGGGCCTGCGCTTCGCGACCAGACGGTCTTGATTGAGGGCGCCCGCATCGCGGCGGTCGGCTCGTCCGGCGCCGTGGACGTTCCGAACGGCGCCGAGATGCTGGACTTGCAAGGTCACACCGTGGTCCCGGGGATGGTCGGACTCCACAACCACCTGTACTACACGGCCGCCGGCGGGCGCGCCGCGCAACTGACCTTCAGCGCGCCCCGCCTCTATCTGGGAAGCGGGGTGACGACCGTGCGCACGACTGGCAGCCGGCAGCCGTTCGCCGAACTCAATCTCAGGGCCGAGATCGACGCCGGGCGCGTGCCCGGACCTCGCATTCACATCACTGCGCCCTACATCACGGCGGGCGGCGGCGTGTCCACGATGACGATGCTGGAGTCTCCCGAGCAGGCCCGCCGGTTCGTGCGGTACTGGGCGGCGGAGGGCGCGACTTGGCTCAAGGCGTACACGAACATCCGCTCGGAGGAGCTGGGCGCGGCAATAGACGAAGCCCACAAGCAAGGCATCAAGGTCACCGGCCATCTCTGCTCGATCAGCTTCACGGAGGCGGTCGCGCTGGGCATCGACAACATCGAGCACGGCCTGCCCACGAACAGCGACTACGTGGCGGGACGCGGCAAGGACGAGTGCCCGCCGGGCCTCACGCGGGCCGCGTTGCAAACGAACGTCGACGGCCCGGAAGCGGCCGCGACCTTCAAGGCCATGATCGACGCGGGCGTGCCGATGACGTCGACCCTGGCAGTGTACGAACTCTTCTTCAAGGGACGCCCCGTTCGCGACCAGCGAAGCCTGGACGCGATGGCGCCCGAGGTCCGCGACGACTACTTGAAGTCGAAGGCGCAGATCGACGATGCCGGTTGGCCCGAGGAGGAATTGCTCAACGCCATGGCCTACGAAAAGGCGTTTCACGACGCCGGCGGCTTGCTGGCCGCGGGCGTGGACCCTACCGGCAACGGCGGAGCATTGCCCGGCTACGGCGACCAACGCAACTACGAGCTTCTGATCGAGGCCGGGTTCTCGGCTCCGGACGCCGTGCGAGTCGTGTCGGCGAACGGAGCCCGCGTGCTGGGCGTGCACGACGCGCTTGGGGCTGTGGAGGCCGGCAAGGTGGCCGACTTGGTGGTGTTGCGGGGCGACCTGGCGGAGGATGCGGCGGTGATCCGCAACGTGGTCTTCGTCTTCAAGGACGGCGTGGGCTACGACTCCGAGAAGATGTTGCGCGACGTGCAGGGGCAGGTCGGAATCCGGTAGGACGCTGCGTTGGCGTCACTGTCCTCATGCACGGGCGACACGGCGGCGGCGACGAGGCGGGCCTCGGCGGCATTCCTCGGGTTGCCCTACGGCTGGTTCGGAGATATTCGCGTGTAGACCGTCTCCTCCACCGCGCCGCCTTCTCCTCCATAGGGTTGCAGAAGTCGCTGGCCGACTTGGAGGACCTGCTCTACCGAACTTCTTTGCGGACCGTTCGCGTCGAGAGGCCGGTGTTCATCGCGGGGTTGCCGCGGGCCGGCACGACGTTGCTGCTCAACGTGCTCGCCTCCGAAGGGCCGTTCGCGTCGCACACCTACCGGCACATGCCGTTTCTCTTCACCCCGATGCTGTGGCGCGCGTTCGCGCGTCCCTTCCGGGTGTCGGGCGAGCCGGTCGAGCGGGCGCACGGCGACGGCATGCAAATCGGCTTCGACAGCCCGGAGGCGTTCGAGGAGGCGCTGTGGCGAGCATTCTGGCCGGGCAAGTACCGCGAGGACCGGATCGAGGCGTGGACGGACGCGGACGCTTCCGCCGGCGAGTTCGCGTCTTTCTTCAAGTCGCACGTCGCCAAGATCGTCGCGCTCGAAGAGACGGCGCGTCCCGGACGGTTGCGGTACCTGTCCAAGAACAACGCCAACATCGTCCGCGTCCCGACTCTCTTGAAGCTGTTTCCCGACGCGATCGTGTTGATTGCCTTTCGCAACCCGCTGGACCAAGCCGGGTCGATGCTGCGACAGCATGCAAGGTTCAGCGCAATGCAAGCGAGCGAGCCGTTCATGCGCCGATACACGGCGGACATCGGCCACTACGAGTTCGGTCTTGACCTCCGGCCGCTGGACTTCGGCGGCGGGAAGGACGACCCCGGGCCGGCGCGACCGGAAGATGGCGGGGGCGGCGCGGACCCTCTGGACGGCTGGCTCGCGTACTGGTGCGCCGCGTACCAGCACGTACTGGACAAGGCGGCGGGCACGGCCGCGCTGGTCGACTACGACGCGCTATGCGCGCAACCGGAGAAGGAATTGCGCAACGTAGCCGCCGCCGCGGGCATGGAGGACGTTGCGACGCTCGGCGCCGCGGCCGGGCAAGTGCGGCCCGCCGCGCGCCGGGCCGAGGCGGCGGCGGGCCAGCCGGGCCGGATGGAACAGGCGTTGCGCGTTCACCGCCGGTTGCTGGCGGCGCGCAGACGACAGTCCCCTGCCAGATCCCGCGACGGCGAGCCCACGTAGACCGCCGTGCCGGCCGTCGAGGATCACGCCGCCCGGCTTGCCAAGTCCTGCAACGCCCGGCGCACGTAGACCGGCACCATCGCGCGCCTCCAGTCAGCGTCCCCGACCATGTTCTCCAGCGGCCGGCACTGCTCCCAAGCGCGGGCGGCGAGCGAGCGCACGGTGTCGGCCTCCAGCCGTCTTCCCCGCGCCAAGTCCTGCCAGCCCGACAGACGCCGCGGCCGGGCGCCCAGCGCGGACACCACGCCTCGGAGCGACTCCACCGATCCGTCTTCCGCAAAGTCGCCGGCGACCGCCACGGACAGCATCGGGAAGTCGATGGACTTGCGTTGGCGCAGCTTCTTGTAGGCGCTGCGCGCGCCGGGGCGGCCAAAGGGAATTCTCGCTTCCGTCAAGATCTCGCCGGGCTTGCGGCGCGTGTTCCAGCAACCGTCGGCCACGAAGAAGTCCTGCGCGGGGACCTCCCGAACGCCGTCCGGTCCGGACAGCACGAGGGTGGCGCCCAAGACCATCAAGTTGGGAGGCGTGTCCGCCGAGTGGGCGGCGACGCACTTCTTGCCGGTGCGCGTCACGTGGCAGACATCTCCGTCCTTCTTCAGGCAGTGGCCGAGCGCCGCTCGCCAGAATGCTGTCTGGTTGTAGTAGGTGCAGCGCGTGTCCAAGCAGATGTTGCCGCCGATCGTGCCCATGTTGCGGAGCTGGGGTCCGGCGACGAGGCCCGCGGCCTCGGCCAATCCAGGGAAGCGGCGGCGCACCTCGGGGTGGGCCGAGAGGTCGCGAAGGGTCGTCAGCGCGCCGACGCGGAGCTGGCCGCCGCTGGACTCGGCGTCGCCGCCCGGCGGCAGACCGCCTCCGGGCGGCCGGGGCACGGCCGCGACTCCATGCATCTCGCCGATGCGCGCGAGCGACACGACGTGACGGGGACTGAAGAGGCCGTGCTTCATGTTGGGCATGAGGTCGGTGCCGCCCGCGATGGGCATCGCGTCGTCGCCGTGCTCGGCCAGCAACGCCACGGCCTCGGCCACTGTCTCGGGCCGGTGGTACCGGAAGGGATGCAGGCGGAGCAAGGTGGTCTACTTGCCGGGGCGCCGGGAGCGCGGGGGATGCGGGTCCACGGGCCGCGCCACCATGATTCCGTCTTGGCCGCGCAGGCGTTCGATGCGCTCCGCCAAGGTGCCCTCGGTGATCTGCACGTGCGAGCCGGCGAGGGGCGCGTGCAGGAGCTTGAGCCGGCCTCCGCGCCAGAGAGCAAGGCCCGTGTGAGCGACGTCCAGGCCGCCCGCCGTGCTGGTCGCCGCGATGATGTCGCCGTTGCGGATCGAACGAGCACGGGCGGCGATCCGGTTCGCGGGCAAGTAGCGCCGCGCGACGGCGCCGAGGCGGGCCTCGACCGAGGCGATCTCGGCGCGCGCGGCCGGGTCGGCCAGTTGCGCGTACGCCTCGGGATGCGCCGACATGAAGTTGACGGCTCCGCCGTCCGGCACGCCCCCCAGCTCTTCCGACAGGTCGCGGACCACGCCCTTGTCCTCGTTGTCGGCGATCCACTCGCTGAAGTAGTGCAGTCGGCTGGCGTAGCCGTTCAGCGCTCCGCCCCGGTAGCGTATGCGCGTCAACTCCGCCGCGTAAGTTGCCTGCAGACGGCCGGGATCGTCGGCAAGCGCCGGGTCGCCGCGCCGGGCCAAGCGCGCCAGCACGAGTACGCTCTCGACGAACGTGACGCAGTCGAGCGTTTCCAGGTTTACGACCAGACGCTCGGGGCCGGGCAGCTCCAGCGTGCCCGGCGCGTAGGGCGTGCCGACGAAGCGCTCGCCGATCGCCGCGAGCACGTCGCCGAAGCGCGGCAGCGTGTCCAGGCGTTGCGCGCGCGCCCAGCGGAGACGCTCGGCCGCGATCTGCCAGTCGCGCGCAGTGCCGGCGGCCGGGCGGGAGCGGACGCGCTCCTCCGCGTTCGGTGTCTGGGCGTGCAACGCCGAGGGCAGTCCTGCGGCGAGCAGCGCCAGTCGCCCCAGGCCGGCCAGGCGGCGCACCGTCGCGGAGCCTCCGGCGCCGTCGCGCGCCGGGCGGCCGGCTGGGCTCGCGCGGCCGACATGGCGGCGCGTTGCCGGGGAGCGCTTGCTCACGCCGGCTTCGCCCCGGCGGCCGCGATTGCAGGATCACGCCGCGCGGCCGACGCTCCGGCTCCGGCCCGCTCCGCCTTGGCCTGCAGAGCGGCCCACACGCGGGGCGGCGAGAACGGCAACGAGTTCATGCGCACGCCTACTGCGTCGTAGATGGCGTTTGCAATGGCCGGAATGGACGGGTGGAGAGGCCCTTCTCCCGCTTCCTTGGCGCCGTAGGGACCCTCGGGGTCCACGGACTCGACCACCAGCGACCGGAGCGCGGGCGTGTCCAAGCTGGTCGGAATCCTGTAGTCCAGCAGCGACGGAGCGTTGTGGAGGCCCGCGCGGCCCTGATCGGCGGTCTTGAAGACGTGCTCCTCCATGAGCGCCTCGCCGAAGCCCATGTAGGCCGAGCCCTCCATCTGCCCTTCCACCAGCACCGGATTGAGCGCGCGCCCGCAATCGTGCGCGATCCATATCTTCTCCACGTCCACGAACCCCGTCTCCGCGTCCACGCTCACCTCGGCCACGTGCGCGCTGAACGAATAGGCGGGCGACGCGCCGATCGTCGCGCCCCGGTAGGAGCCGTGCACGTCCTTCGGCGTGTCGTAGGACCCCGTGGCGCCCAGTGTGCCGAACTTCGCTTCGGCCAAGTTGAAGGCTTCCCGAATGGACATGGAGACGCCCGTGTCGCCGGCCCGGGCGGCCCGTCCCCCGGCCAGAAGCACTTCGGCCGGTTTCGCGTCCCACGCCTCGGCGACCGCCTCCTGCACCTGCCGCTTGACCTGTCCCGCCGCGGCGATGCACGCGTTGCCCAGCATGAACGTGACCCTCGAGGAGTACGCGCCCAAGTCCACAGGCGTGAAGTCGGTGTCGCCCGCCAGAACGCGCACGTGCTCCACCGGCACGCCCAGCTCCTCGGCCACGACGTAGGCCACCATCGAGTCCGCTCCCTGCCCGATCTCCGACGCGCCCGAGAAGACCGACACGCGCCCAGAGCGGTCGATCTGCAGCTGCACGCCCGATTGCGGCATGTCGTTGGGATAGACTGGATAGTTCGTGCCCGATATGTACGTCGAGCCGGCCACGCCGACGCCGCGCCCGAAGGGCAGCTGGCGAAACTTCCCCCGCCAGCCGCTGGCCGACTCGACCGCGTCCAGACACTCCAGGAATCCGTTGGACGTGATGCGAAGATCGTTGACGGTGCGCGTGTCCGCCCCGATGAAGTTGCGCCGCCGCAACTCCATGGGATCGATGTCCAGACGCTCGGCCAGCCGGTCGAGCTGCACCTCGAACGCGAAGCGCGGCTGCACCGATCCGTGTCCGCGCTTGGGTCCGCATGCGGGCTTGTTCGTGTATGCGCGGGTGGAGTGGAAGCGATAGGCGGGCATTCGGTACGGCGCGGTCAGCAACTGCCCCGAGTAGTATGTCGTGACCAAGCCGAACGAAGCGTATGCGCCCCCGTCCAGCACGATCTTGGCGTCGACCGAGGTGAGCGTTCCGTCCTCGTTCACGCCCGTGCGATAGCGCATGTGGAACGGATGGCGTCCGCGGTGGGCGTAGAAGACTTCCTCGCGGGTGTAGAGGATCTTGACCGGCCGACCCGTCTTCAGGGCCAGCTTGGCCACGCAGAACTCCAGGTCGAACGGCTCGGACTTGCCGCCGAAGGCGCCGCCGACGGGCGGCTGGACGACCCTGACCAGAGCCGGGTCCAGGTCCAGCACGCGCGCCAGCTCGCGGTGCAGGTAGTGCGGCACCTGGGTGGCCGACCAGACCGTCAGGCGGCCGCCGCGTTCGGCCATGCCGATGGCGCAGTGGGGCTCGATCGGCGTGTGCGTCGTGCCCTCGAAGAAATAGTCGTCCTCGACGACGACCGCCGACCCGGCCATGGCCGCTTCCACCTCGCCGAACTCCAGGTGGACGACTTTGGTGACGTTGCCGTTCTGCCCCGGCTTGCGCGGCTCGTGAATGAACGGCCCCGACTTCGCCGCGATCGCCTCGCGCGGCGTGAAGTAGGCCGGCAGCTCTTCGTAGACGACTTCGACGTGATCGAGCGCCGAGTTGGCGGTCTCCTCGTCGACCGCCGCTACGGCCGCGACCCCGTCGCCCACGTAGCGGACGCGGTCCACGCACAGCGCATGCTCGTCCGGCGTCCATGGGATGATCCCGTAGGGCGTCGGCATGTCGCGGCCGGTCACCACTGCGTGGACGCCGTCCATGCGCTGGGCCGCGGACGTGTCGATCGACACGATGCGCGCGTGGGGATGCGGGCTGCGCAGTATCTTCCCGTGGAGCATCCCCGGCAACCGGATGTCGTCCGCGTAGCGCGCCCGCCCGCTTGCCTTGGCCAAGCCGTCCACCTTGCGCATCCGCCGGCCGATGGTCGAGAAGCCGGCCGATTGCTCCGCCGCGCCTCCGCCCTGGTGGACGGGCTCGCCTGGCGCAACGTTCACGCGGGAGCCCGCCAGCGCCGCCGCACCGCCCCGGCCGTTGCTCACGCGCGGCACCTGGCCGCCGCGGCCTCCACCGCGTCGTATATCTTCTCGTAGCCCGTGCACCGGCAGAGGTTGCCCGCCAGCGCCTCGCGGATCTCTTCGCGGCTGGGCGACGGCTCGCGCTCCAGAAGCGCCGCCGCGCTGCAGAGGATGCCCGGCGTGCAAAATCCGCACTGCGCCGCTCCGTGAAGATCGAACTCGTCCTGCAACGGATGCGGATCGGTTCCGGTGGCCAGCCCCTCAACTGTCCGCACGACGCGGCCCTCCGCCTCCAGCGCCGGCGTCAGGCAAGACAACACCGCGCGGCCGTCCAGGATCACCGTGCACGCGCCGCAGTCGCCCTTGTCGCAGCCCTGCTTCGAACCCGTGAGACCCAGGCCGTAGCGCAACGTCTCGAGCAACGTGTAATGCGCGGGCACCCCGCAGACCCGCTCGTCGCCGTTTACCGCGAAGCGCACCACTTCCATGCCGAATCCTCCCTTCCTCGCTGAACCAAAGCTAGCGTTCGGCGCTCGTCGGCGATAAGAGGCTATCCCGCCTCGAAACGCTCCCGAAACTGCTTCGCAAGGGCTGGTCCGGCGCCTGCGTCCTCGTGCTTGAAGAAAGCGAACGCCTCGGCCCATCCGGCGCCTCGAATCCGCTCCGCCCAGGCCGCCAGCTCGGCGTCGCCGTACTCCGGCCTCCGCAACCGAGCGTACCCGAAATCGGCCGTCGGCACGACCGGCGCGTCGCCGTCGCCCGTGTCGGCGGCCACGAGGGCCGCTCCGCTCTCCGAGAGCGCCGCGTACACGTCGTCGCCGAACCAGCTCTCGTGGCGGAACTCGAAGGCCGCGCGCAGTCCGGCGGGCACGATCGCGAGGAAGTCGCGAAGCCTCTCCACGTCCTTCTTCAGATACGGAGGCAACTGGAAGAGCACCGGCCCCAGCCGGTCGCCCAGTCCTTCGGTCGCCGCCTTGGCCAGATAGCCGAGCGGCTCGTCCGCTTCCTTGAGGCGCTTCATGTGGGTGATGCGCCGGCTGGCCTTGAGGACGAAAGCGAAGTCGTCCGGCACCTGCGCCTTCCACTTGGCCAGCATCTCCGTGCGGGGAAGCCGGTAGAACGTGTTGTTGATCTCGACGGCGTCGAGGCGCTGGGCGTAGTGCTCCAGCATTCGGGCCGCGGGCAGGTTCTCCGGGTAGAAGCTGCCCTTCCATTCCTTGTACGAGAAGCCGCTGGTGCCTGTCCAGATTCGCATCGAGCGTTGCGTTCGGGGATGAGGTGGACGCGCCGGACCGTCGGCGTCGCGTGCGCGCGGCACGGCCTGCCGCCTCCCAACGGTCGGCCTTGCCGGAACGAAAGCCAAGCACCAGTGTAGCCGCATGACCGTCCGCATGCGACCGGCCGCGGCCCGAAGCTTCGCCACGCGCTTCCATCCCCTTGGAAGGTCCGGCAGACCCTCGATCCGGGTTCGCCGTCAGCTCGCGCTCGCCGCGGCCGTCGCGCTTGCGGGCTGCGGCGGCTCGCTCGACCTCGCGCCTTCCGACGCGCCCACGGTCCTGGCCCGGCACGTCCTCGACGAGGAGAACCCCGCGCAACCCGGCCCGCACGCCGTTCGCACCCTCTACTACGGCAGCGGCGCCGACCGCAACCGGGCGGAGTACCGCGACTCCGTGTCCATCGCGACTCAACCCGTGGACGCCTCCAAACTGGTCAGTCTGGGCGGCTCCTCCAAGTCGCGAAACCGGTACTGGGGCTTCTCTCCCGACAGCTTTCCGCTGAACGCGCGAGTCTGGTACCCGGACGCCCCGGGACCGCATCCCCTGGCGCTTGTCGTCCACGGCAACCACGACATGCGCGACTTCTCGGACCCGGGCTACGACTGGCTGGGCGAGCTGCTCGCCAGCCGCGGCTACGTCGTCGCGTCCGTGGACATGAACTTCGTCAACGGCGGCATCAGGGGCGAAAACGACGCGCGGGGCTGGCTTCTGCTCAAACATCTCGAGGCGTGGCGCGGGTTCGCCGAAGACGAGGACGGCCCCCTTGGCGGCGTTGCCGACATGAGCCGCATCGCGCTGATCGGCCATTCTCGGGGCGGAGAGGCGGTCGGCCACGCCGCGGCCTTCAACCGGCTTCGGCGCTACCCGGACGACGCGTCGCTGGAGTTCGACTTCGGCTTCGCGATTCGGGCGGTCGTGGCCATAGCTCCCGTGGACGGCCAGTACCTCCCGGCAAGCCAGCGCGTCCCGGTGGAGAACGTCAACTACCTCGTCTTCCACGGCTCGCACGACGGCGACGTCACCAGCTTCCATGGACTCCGCCAGTTCAACCGCGTGCGCTTCACCGACGGCGGCGACTGGTTCAAGTCCGCCGTCTACGTCTACCGGGCGAACCACGGCCAGTGGAACACGGTCTGGGGCGCCCACGACAACGGTCCCCGCAGCGGCCGCATCCTCGAGTTGTCCGGCCTGCTCGCGCCCGAGGAGCAGCGCGAGTTCGGACGCGTGTTCGTGTCGGCCTTCCTCGACGTCGCGCTCAAGGGCGACGACCGCTACCGGCCGCTGTTCCGCGACCATCGCGTCGCGGGCGGCTGGTTGCCGAAGACGATGTACGTCACCCGCTTCAAGGAGGCATCGTTTCGGCCGCTCGCCGACTTCGAGGAAGACATCGACGTCACCACGGGCACGGCGAGAGGCGTGTCGCTTCTGGGCGAAGGCTTCAGCACGTGGAAGGAAGGCCGGCTCGAGTTGCGTTCGGCCAACCGCAGCAGCACGTCGTCCTCGCAACTCAACCAAGCGGTCTGGCTTGGATGGAACAACTCATACGAAGGCGCGGACGCCGAACCTGCGCCGCCCGCCGTGTTCGTCGTCGCGTTGCCGCCCGGACTGGCGAAACGCTGGCGGACCGGGCCCGAGAGCACGCTGGAGCTGCACGCGGCCGGGCTGGACGAAGAGCCGGGCCCACGGGAACGCCCCGGCTCGGCTGAGAACGAAGAGCAACGCGGCCGCGCCGAACGGAACGCGGGACTGCCCCGCAGCGAATCCGGCTCCGACGCTCGAGGCTCGCCATCGCTCGACGGCCGGAAGCCGCCGCTGGACCTGACCGTCGAAGCCGCGGACGCCGACGGCGACGCAGCCAGGGTCGCCCTCTCCAGCTACGGTCCGTTGCGCCGGCCGCTTACCATCCGCATCTACCGCCGCCGAGACCGCGAGGACGCCCGGTTCGAGAACCGGTGGGAGACCATTCTCCAGCACTTCTCGATCCCGCTCGCGGACTTTGCGCTCGCCAACCCGGCATTCGACCCCGAATCGTTGCGGTCCGTTCGGCTGGTGTTCGACCGCGCGAGCGCGGGAACGGTGGTAGTCGACGACCTCGGCTTGTCCAGGATGCACCCGGGGTTCCTCGCCGCCCGCATTCCGTCTGGACCGCCCGAGTAGCGCGTCGCCGCGATAGGACGACGCCCTCGGACGCCGCGCCGCCCAGGGTTCCTCGCGCCCTCTTCATTGACGCGCGTTGCCACGCACCTTATGGTGGACGCCGGGGGACTTGCTCGCACGGCAGAGGAGGATCGGCATGAAGGTTGGGCCGAAAAACCGACGAGGCGCTCTTTTCCTGGGCCTAGCGGCGCTGGGCGCTTGTTCCGAACCGCTTGGCATGGACGGCGAGAGGCGGACGGCGTACATGGCCGTGGACTCGCGTGACGCCAAGCTGACGGGCGCACGGATCCACGGAGATGCGGTCGTCCGCGGTTCGCGGACATTGGGGCGAGTCTTCGTGGGCTCTCGCGCCGCAGAAGCATGGCGGGACACGGTCGGTCGGCGGGCTCCGGTCACGGGCCGGGACGAGGAAGAAGACGAAAGAGTGATCTGCCTCGTCGAAATCATATTTCGGCGCGACAACGGAGAGATCATATCGGTCACGGTGCTGAAGTGCAGCCGGCCGGGCGGTCGGGGCTCGTGCGACCGGGAAGAAAGACGCATCATCGCCGAGTACGACGATCCGCGATGGCCCGTGACGGATCGCAGGACGCCGACGTGCGACGACCTCGAGCACAACGGCGGCGGCACCGCCCACTTCTCTTGGGCCGAGCTTAACGGCTACTTCCAAAGGGGCAACCCGCACACCGGTTACGGCTGGGTGCAGGAGAGCCTGAAGAGCGGCCTTGAGAGCTTGCGTGCCGCATGGGGCCGCTCCCCCGTGCGGCGGGCGAACCGGTACACGGCGGCTCTCCCGGTGACGAGCGGCTACCGCTGTCCGCACGGCAACACGCAGGTAGGCGGCGACGATTCCTCGTGGCACTTGGAGGGCCGGGCCGCGGACATCAGCACCAAGAGAATCGCCGGCATCGGCCCGAACTACGGCGGCATGACTCCGGCGCAACGGGCCTTAATCGAAGACCTGTACAGTGAGATCAGCAGACTTGCCCTGCAACTCGGCGCCACCGACTTGCAGGGCTTTAGGGAATACGACGACCGTCACTTCCACGTTGCCTGGGAATAGGAGGCTTCGGGGCATGAAGACGCAGACCTTGGTGTGCGCCGTCGCCTGCTGGGGCGTCGCGGCGCCGGTGGAATCGCAAGAAACGGCGCGCTCGCGGGCGGAGATCGTGGCGGACATGCTGCGGGCGGAACGGGCGACGATAGAGAAGCTGAGAGCCGGGGATGCGGCGGCGGAACGGAAGGTCGTGGACCTGCTCACGGCGGGCGACGTCCTCTCGTGGGAAGTCGGAGCGTCCGCCGCGCTGTCGGTGGAGCCCGAGCGGCGGTCTCCCGTATTGCGGGCGGCGATGATCGAGGCCCTGCGGTTCGAGGTCGAACTGACGACCGCCCTGCTCCCCGCAAAGCGGAGGGGCGACTACTCACTGAAGAGTCCGACGGAGAAGGCGGCCGTCATGGCGCGGGAACTGGCGGCGACCGGGGACCCGGCGTTGTTGCCGCCGCTCGCTTGGCACGCGTACAACGCGGGACCCGTGGCTGCGGTGCTCTACGAGTTCGGCTTGGAGGCCGTGCCGCACCTGCTCGACGTCGTGTTGTCGCGAAGAGCGAGCAGGACCATGGTCATGTCAGCCATCGGCGTCTTGTCCAGCATCGTGTCGACGCACGGGGCGGGAGCCTACGAAGGGGAGCTGGCCGAGGCCGCGTTGCTTCACATGAACGGGCCGCCGGCCGACTACATGTCGGCTGACCACGCGGGTGCTGTCCTTGAAGCCACTGCGCTCGCGGGAGCGTTGCGTACGCCGTTGCTGATGGAGCAGTTGGAAGCCATGGCCGCGAGCACGCCGGAGGAGATTGCCGAGAGAACCGGCTTTGTGGGGTGGGACGTGGGACAGGCTCCAGCGTGCGCGCAATCGCAACTGGACGATACGCCGCCGCCTTTGGGTTGCGAGCGGCGGCTCTGGGTGGACATGTGCGACCGCTTCCTGGAATGCCGCCAGTTCAAGCTCAACAGGAACGAGCCGCGGCGTCGCCGCTGACGGGCCGTTGCTGCGGCGGCGTGCCAGGGACAGTCCACGCCCCAAGTTGTCCCACGTTGCCTGGGAATGAGGAGGCTTCGGGGCATGAAGACGCGGACCTTGGTGTGCGCCGTCGCCTGCTGGGGCGTGGCGGCGCCGGTGGAATCGCAGGAAACGGCGCGGTCGCGGGCGAAGATCGTGGCGGACATGCTGCGGGCGGAACGGGCGACGATCGAGAAGCTGAAGGCCGGGGATGCGGCGGCGGAACGGAAGGTCGTGGACCTGCTCACGGCGGGCGACGTCGTCTCGTGGGCAGTCGGAGCGTCCGCCGCGCTGTCGGTGGAGCCCGAGCGGCGGTCTCCCGCATTGCGGGCGGCGATGATCGAGGCCCTGCGGTTCGAGGTCGAACTGACGACCGCCCTGCTCCCCGCATGGCAGGAGGGCGACTACTCAAGAGACTTTCCGACGGAGACGGCGGCCATCATGGCGCGGGAACTGGCGGCGACCGGGGACCCGGCGCTGCTGCCGCCGCTCGCTTGGCACGCGTACAATGCGGGACCCGTGGCGGCGGTGCTCTACGAGTTCGGCTTGGAGGCCGTGCCGCACCTGCTCGAGGTCGCGTTGTCGCCAAGGGCAGGTGGCACCATGGCCGGCTCAGCCCTCTATGTCTTGGCCAGCATCGTGTCGACGCACGGGGCGGGAGCCTACGAAGAGGAGCTGGTTGAGGCCGCGTTGCTTCACATGAACGGGCCGCCGGCCGGCTACATGTCGGCTGGGCACGGGCGGTCGGGCTTCTTGTCGGGCACTTTGTCCGAAGCCATTGCGCTCGCAGGAGCGTTGCGCACGCCCCCACTGGTCGAGCAGTTGGAAGCCATGGCCGCGAGCACGCCGGAGGAGATTGTTGCGAGGACCGGCTTCCACAAGGAGCATGTCGCGGCGTGGGCTCCCGCATGCGCGCAATCGCAACTGGACGATACGCCGCCGCCCGTGGGTTGCGACCGGCGGCTCTGGGTGGACATGTGCGACCGCTTCCTGGAATGCCGCCAGTTCAAGCTCAACAGGAACGATCCGCGGCGTCGCCGCTGACGGCGGCCACCATTGCGACGTCCTGCAACTCAGGGTCGAAATGGACGACCGTTCGCTGGGCGATCGGCCTAGTCGGCCGCGACGAACCCTCGCCCGTCCCCCTTACCGGAAGGCGATGCTTGCGGCGTGGCGACGGTCGTGCCGGCCGGCCTTTCCGTAGGCGTAGTCCAGGCGGATGCGGTCCCCCTGGAAGCCCGCCCCGAACGTCAAGGCGGTTTCCTGCTCCCGACCGCCTCCGACGACGCCCGCCCTTGCCACGAAAACGCGCCCGGCGACCGGCCACCAAGCCGCTTCGATCCCCCCGCCGGCGGAGAAGCCCCCCGCTCGCTCGACGGCGGCGTGGACGGCAACCCCAACGTCGAACGGGCCGACCGGCTCGCGGTCCGTGCCGGCGCCGAGCACGAGCCGGGTCGGCAGGGGCAACTTGTTCGCGTCCGCCTCCAGAGCGGGTCCGAGGTTCTGCACGGAAAGGGCCAACGCGACCGGTCCGGCCTCTGCGGCCGCGCCCAAGTCCAGCGCCGCCGTGGCGTGGCGGCCGTTCGCCGAGTTCTGGCCGACCGCCTTGGCTGCCCCGCCAACCCGCAGGCCGAGCAACTCCGTCGCGAACCCCACTGCCAACGCGAAGCTTGATCCAAGCTCGGCCACGTCCCGGCCGTGCTCCCGGCCTTCGCGTTCGCGATGGCCGCCGCCAGCCCCACGCCGCTCCCGTTCCTCGTGGCGTTCCAGGCCGTCCCGGTACTCCGGCCGACCATGCCCCGAATCCAAGAACGAGAGGCCGATGCCCGCCGTTCCGCCGAGCCAGCCGCCGCTCGCGCTGGCGGCCATGAAGTTCGATCCCTCGCCGAAATGCGCATACTCGACTCCGAAGGCGGAGCCGCCCAGCAAGGCGGGATGGTGAAAGATGGCTAGGTCGTCCCGGCTCGCCGTCCAAAACGAGTTCCCGAGGGCAAGCCCCCGAGGTCCGGCACGGTGACCGAGCACCGGCGGGCCGGTTTCGTGCTCGTCGTGGCGGTCGTGCTCTTGGCCGTCGGCCGTGCCCGCGCCCGCCGCGGGAAGACTCGCGACGACGAGCCCTGCCCCGAGGGCCATCCTTGCCGCCGGGGCGACGCGCAACCACCAAGCCGCGTCGCCCGGCGCTCGCTCGCCCGCATGCGGAACCCCCGCCACGCGTGCCCGGCCGCCAACGCGGCCCGCGTACGGCCCCGTCTCCCTCCTCCGCCCGACACGTCCCTCCCTCAACGAGGCGCCCTCGCGTCGGCGGCCGTCGTGGCCAAGCACCCCGCGCAACGGACGACCACCCTTCGCCGAACATAGGCGACGTCCGGCCGGGGCGTCGTTCGCAGCACGCTGCAAACCCCTCCGCAACGCGGACACCGCAACCGCCCGCGGCCGCCATCGGCCATGGCCAGCAGCGACTCGCGCTCGCTCGCCGAGTAGCGGACCCGCGCTTCGGGGCCAACGGAACTTGACGCGGAAGTGTCCATGGAGGGACGAAGAGGACCACGCACGCGCCGGACGATCATCTTG
The DNA here is from genome assembly GCA_965203485.1 of Longimicrobiales bacterium. Taxonomy (GTDB): domain Bacteria; phylum Gemmatimonadota; class Gemmatimonadetes; order Longimicrobiales; family Gaopeijiaceae. The sequence goes on along the minus strand of OZ241892.1, from coordinate 3,113,628 downwards.
AGCGGAGCGGAGCGCAGACAAACCACGGAGGCCCAGTCGGGCCGGAGCTGGCAATAATAGGATGTTGGCCATTATCGCAGCAATCGCGGGACCCGTCGCCGGACTCGTGCAGGAGAGCCACGCCAAGGCGGGCCGGGACGCACCCGGAGAGAACGCGACGCCTCCCTCCGCCGTCTACAGCGGCATTGCAGGGCAGCTTGGCGTCCCCAGCCCCTGGGTGGCCGCGGCCGAGATCGAAATCGACGGCGAACTCGGCGAGGCCGCATGGCAGAACGCGCCCGTGCTCACGGGATTCACGCAGTTCGATCCCGTCGAAGGAGTGCCCGCCACGCAACGCACCGAAGCCAGGATCGTGGTCACGGACGAAGCGGTCTACTTCGGCATCACCGCGTTCGACGACCAACCCGGCGGACCTCGCGCCACCCTGGGCGACCGCGATTCGTTCGGACGCTCAGACGACTACGTGCGCGTGATGCTGGACACCTTCGACGACCGCCGTCGCGCCTACGTCATCATGGCCAACCCCTTCGGCGTCCAGCAGGACGGTTTGTGGCTGGTCGGAGGAGGAGGCGGCCGCCGCAGGTTCGGGCCGCCGATCGACTGGGATCCCGACTTCGTGTGGGACTCGGATGGCAAGATCTTCGACTGGGGCTATTCCGTGGAGATTCGGTTGCCGTTCAAGAGCATTCGCTTCCCGGACAGGGCCATGCAGGACTGGGGCCTCCAAGTCGAGCGCCGGATCGCCCGGAGCGGATACGGCGAGTCATGGGCCCCCGTGACGGCCAACACGTCCAATCAGATGGAGCAGTTCGGCAGCCTGACGGGGCTCGCCGACCTGGATCCGGGCCTGTTCCTCGAGGTCAACCCGGTGCAGACGATCACGAGGCAGGGGACCTACGACGCCGCCGAGGGAGCGCTGCGGCGCGGTCCGGTGACCGGAGACTTCGGCTTCAACGCGACCTACGGCATCACGTCGAACCTCACGCTCGACGGGACCTTCAACCCGGACTTCTCGCAAGTGGAGGCCGACGCGGGCCAGATCGCGGTCAACGAGCGGTTCGCCCTGTTCCTGCGCGAGAAGAGGCCGTTCTTCCTCGAAGGCACCGAAATCTTCCAGCTTCCGCGGCAGCTCGTGTACACGCGCTCCATCGTCAATCCGGTGGGCGGGGCGAAGCTGACGGGCAAGGTGGGCGGCTACAACGTCGGCTATCTGGGGGCGGTCGACGAGGTCGCCGACCCGGACGGGGGCGACGGAACGGCGCGGCCGATGGTCAACATCGTGCGCCTGCGCCGCGACATCGGGGACAATTCGACCGCGGGCGCCGTCTACACGGACCGGACCTACGGACGCGACCGGTACAACCGAGTGGCGGGCCTCGACGGACGCCTCGAGTTCCGCCGCCGCTACGCCCTCACCCTGCTGGCCGCCGGAAGCCGCACCGCCGCGGGCGAGCCGCAAGCCAAGTCGGGCGCTCTCTTCTCGGCCGGCATCGACCGCTCGGGGCGCAACTTCTCCTTCAACGCGGCCGTCTCCGACATCAGCGACGACTTCGTGGCCGGAAGCGGCTTCATCCGCAGGACGGGCACGGCCCAAGCCAGTTCGCGCGTCGGCTACAACTTCCGCGGCAGTCCGGGCGACGCCGTGGAGCGCTGGGGACCCAGCCTCGAGTTCGAAGGATTCTGGGACCACGAGGACTTCTGGAAAGGGCAACGCCCGGAGGAGTCGCGCGTTCAGCTGGGCGGCAGCGTGTCCTTCCGGGGCAACGTCACCGTGTGGGCGAACTACGGCCGCTCCTTCTTCCACTTCGCCGCGGACGAGTACGACGGCCTCTTCGCGTCCGGCGACGGCGGGCTCCGTCCCTTCCTCCCCGACCAGGCGCGCTTCCAGGGGCTCCAGTCGGCCACGGTCTTCATGTTCGTCAACACGTTCAGCCGCGCTCGGGGGAACGTTCGCGTGACGCGTTCCGAGACGCCGCTGTTCGAGTTCGGCACCGACACGCCCGCCGACGTGGCCGACGCGTGGTCCGGAGACGCGAGCGTGAACCTGTTCCCCGCCACCCAGTTGCGGGCCGAGATCGGCGTTCGGCACACCGTGATGCGCCGCAAGCGCGACGGGTCGCTCTATTCGAGGGCCACGATCCCGCGGTTGCGGGCCCAGTACCAGTTCAGCCGGGCGCTGTTCTTGCGCGCGATCGGGGAGTACGGGAGCCAGGAGAGACGACCGCTGCTTGCGCCCGACGACGGCGTTCCGCTCGTCTATTGCTCCGCCCCGGAGAACTGCTCCGCGCTGGGCGGCTCCGAGTCGCACGACTTCTCGTTGGAGGCGCTGGTGGGCTACGAACCCACCCCCGGGACGGTCGTCTACCTGGGCTACACGCGCCTCATGGAAGACACGCAGGCGTTCCGCTTCCGCGACGTCCGCCCCGAGGCCGACGGCCTGTTCGCCAAGCTCTCGTACCGGTTCAGGCGGTAGACGCGCAACGCGCCGAGGGCGGTTCCGGGCGGGCGCCGAAACCATTTGTCGGCGGCGGCGTAGTACGTTGGTAGCCCGCGTAGGGAGCGCGGGTTAAGTTGGATGCACCTCTTCCAAAGGAACTCCAAGGAGTCGAGAAATGCAGATGGCGAGAGCGTTGGGAGTGACGGCGGCGGTGGGGCTGGCCGGAGTGGTGGTGCTGAAGTTGCTGGCCGCCGTGCTGTTCCCCGTGATCGGGATGTTCTTCGGGTTCGCGGCAACCGCCTTCAAGATCGCGTTGATCGCGCTGGTGGTGATGCTGGCGTATCGCATGTACCGCAAGTGCCGGGACGGGGCCTGCGGCGAAGCGGGAGTCTGAGAGCGACCGAACCCTCCGGGTTGAGGGACCGCGCGACGCTGGATCGGGATTCGGTCCGGGCGTCCGCGCCCGCCCGTGCCTGCCTAGCCGGGACTCTTGGCCGGTGGCTTGCGCGCCTTCTTTTCGAAAGTGCGCTTGCCGCCGGGCAAGCCCGTGCCTGCCTTCTTGGCGCCGGAACGCTTCCCGGCGGTCCGTTTCGTGCGTGGTTGCGTCGAGGGAGATCGCTTGCCCGAGGCTCCCTTCGGGCGTCGGGAGGGGGACTGCCTTCCGGCGGATTCCTTCGTGCCGGGCCGCCACGACTTGGGCCGCTTCTCGGCGGCCGGCTTGGCGTCCGGCGACTTCCCGCGACGCCTGCCTGATGCGTCCCGTGCCTGCCTGGCCGGCCTTCGCTCGCGCGGGCGGTCGTAGTCGACGCGAAGACTGCGGCCTCCCAGCGTGATTCCATTGAGGGCCTTGACGACCTTGGCCGCTTCCGGCTCGGCCACTTCGACGACCGCATGCCGGTCGCGCACCTGAATCTTGCCGATCTGCTCGCCGGCCACGCCCGCCTCGCTGGCTATCGCGCCCACGATCTCCCTGGGGCCGATCTCGTCGTGCTCACCGCACGAAAGGAAGAGGCGCACCCACGCCGTCGGCGCTCCTTCCGCCGCCGGCCGTCCTTCGTCCGCGCGTTGCCGGTGCAGGAGCGCCAGCGCCGCCGCGGCGATCTCCGTCGGACCCAGCTCGCCCGCCAGCGCCTCGACCAGCAACGCATAGGGCGCCGTCTCCGGCGAGCGCGCGGCCTCGGCGAGTTCTTCGGCCAGGGCGTCGACGGCCTCCGTGACGCGAGTCTCCCGCCGGGGCCGGACGCGCCTGAGGGCGAACCCGGCTTCGCGGGCCGCGATCTCCAGATGGCGCAGCTCGCGCGTCTCCGCGATCACCCACGCGGGCCCGCCGATCTCGTGGCGATGGGCCACGGCCTCCGCGGCCGGCGGGGCCGCGGCCGACACGGTGGCGACCGCCCTCGGGTTCGGGGCGGCCTCGAGGGCCTCCCTCGCCGCCCCGTCTTCGTCCGGCGAGAGCCAGACGGGAGCGTGCTCGTCTCCTGGTGGACCCGCTGCGAACCCGTGCACCTCCAGGAAGTCGCCCAGGTCCGCGGCTTGGTCCGCCGAAGAGGCGAAAACAAGGACATGGTCCACCGGCCCTTCGAGCAGCTCGGCGGCCAGGGCCAACGTGGCTTCCATGCGCCCGCCGTGCGCGACGACGCAGTGGAGAGCCCGCGTGCCGGAAGGCTGGCCAACCCTGCGGCCTCGCGGCGCCCCGCCTCCTTTCCTCCCGCCCTGCTCGTCGCGCGCAGGCGACGGCACGGTGGCGGCCCGGCGCGTGAACCGCCGGGCGACCGACTGAAGCGTGGGCCCGAAGGGCAAGCCGCAGAAGATGCGCTGGCAGTCGTCCGGCAATCCGGAGAGCAGCGCTTCGACATGGTCTTCCGGGACCGCGGCCAAGACGGCGTCTCCGTCGTGGAGGACGACCGCGCGCACGCGCTCGGTGCTCACGCCGCCGTCGAACAGCTTGCGGATGCCGTCGGCCGGCACGAACAGGAAGTCGGCGCGCTCCGGCTCCCTCCACGGCCTGCCCAGGGCGGCGGCGCGGTGGCCCGTCGCCTCGCACAGCGGCGCCAGGGACCTCGCCAGCCGGGTGGCCTGCCGTTGCCCAGCGCAGACGACCAGGCCCACCGGCCCGTCCCCGCCGGCGTCCACGCGGCCCAGCAGCGGCGCGGCGTACGCCACCATCGCGCCCCCGCCGGCGCCGACCCTTCCCAGCAGATCGTTCCCTCGGGCGATGACGGGGATCGCCGCCGCCTGAAAGGGCGTGGGCGTCTCGATGCCCTCGGCAGCCAACGCGGCGACGATCTCGGGACCGAGCCGGAGCTCGTCGAACGACGTCATGCCGGGGCTACGTCGGGTCGCCTGTTCCCGGCCCGCCTGCGTCGCCGGGCTCGTACGGCAGCATGTTCAGGAAACGCTGGACCTCGTAGTCCATCCTCGACGTTCGGAGCCGGTCGGTCTGGGCCGTGACCTCGGTGTACGGGCCGTGCCGGTGCGCCGTGAGCACGACCGTTCCCTCGTCGCCCGCGTACGTCGCGCCGTGCGAGGAGCGCCGCGACCGCTTGAGTCCGGCGAACTCGGGCAGGCGTCGCTCGGCTTGGTCGAGCACGTCGGCCGGTCCGAGAACGGTCTTGCGGTGGTATCCCGCCATCTGACGCTTCGCCTTCCTGCTTGGTTAGCCCGTGACCGGCCCGCCGACGCTCGGTTCACCGCCACGGTCTTCGTTGCCGTTTCGCGCCGCGCCGACGGAAGCCTATGCGTTGTCCTCGCCCGCCGCGTCCCGAATCCAGCGCACAATTTCGCTAGGAGAACGAAATCCTGCCAGCCGTCCTCGCCGGTCGGCCAAGACCGGCGCTTCGTGGACGCCCTGCTCCTCGGCGGCCGCTCGGTTGCTGGCCACGGCGTCCGCGTAGGCGTCCACGTCCAGCGCGGCCTTCGCCTCGGTGGCGTCCAGGCCCTCGTGCCGGGCGATGTCCACCAGGCGGTCCACGCGCCCGATGTCGGCGGCTTCCACGAAGTGGGCGCGAAACAGCGCGCGGCGCACGCCCGCGTAGCAGTCGCGCCGCCGCGCAAGCTCCACGAGCTCGTGAGCTTTGCGCGTCCACGGCGCCGCGGCCGGCTCGGTCATGGCGACGCCCAGCGCCTCGGCGTATGCGGACATGCGTCTTTGGTAGTCGGCCCACGCCGCCGCGCGGACGTCCACTGGCGGGCCGGGAAAGGGCCTGACTTCCACGCCCCGCCAGTCGAGGCCCGCTTCGGCGCCGGCTTGGTCGATCACGCAGCTGGCCAAGTACGATCCCGGATCGACGAAGTCGAAGAAGAACGTCGGGCCGGTGGTCAGCATCGTCGGCGAAGTTGCGGCGACGGGTTGCCCATCGCAACATCCAAGCGCCCGTCCAACGCCGTGAACCTTCCTTCCCAAGGCCGAAAGAGCCGGAGGCCACGCCCGCATGAACTTCTCGGACAACATCGCCAAGCTCCAGCCGTCGGCGACCATCGCCGTCAGCACGCTCGCCAAGAAGCTGGCCGCCGAAGGCCGCGACATCATCAACCTGAGCGCGGGCGAGCCGGACTTCGACACGCCTTCCTGGATCGGGCAGGCGGGGAGGCGGGCGATCGCCGAAGGGCGAACGCGCTACACGGCTTCCTCCGGCCTGCCCGAACTTCGCCGGGCGGCCGCCGAGTACATGACCCAAGGCACCTCCTACGAGGCCGATCCGGCGCGGATAGTGGTGTCCGCAGGCGCCAAGCAGTCGCTCTTCAACGCATGCTTCTGCTTGTTCGGGCCGGGCGACGAAGTGCTGATCGGCTCGCCCTACTGGACTTCGTATCCCGAGATGGTGACCCTCGCCCGCGCCGAGCCGAAGCCCGTGACGGGGAGCGCGGGGCGGGACTTCCTGCTGACGCCCGACGACTTGGAGCACGCCGCGTCGCCGGCGGCCCGCGGGCTGATCATCTCGACGCCCTCCAACCCCACCGGCGCGGTCTACTCGGCCGAGGAGCTGGCCGCCGTGGCCGCGTGGGCGAAGGGCCGCGGCGTGACGTTGATCTGCGACGAGATCTATCGCGAGATATACTTCGGCGGCGGCGACCGGGCGCCGGGCATCCTCGACCTCTCGCCCGAGAGCACGGGCCACGTCGTGGCCGTCAACGGCATGTCGAAGGCTTTCGCCATGACGGGCTGGCGCGTCGGCTTCTCTTACACGACGGTCGATCTGGCCAAGAAGATGGGCGCGCTCCAGAGCCACGTTTCGCTCAACGCGGCGACGCCGTCGCAGGTGGCGTCCGTCGCGGGACTCGAGCAGGCCCGTCCCGGCGGCGGCGACCGGGCCGAGATGCTGAAGGCGTTTCGCCGCCGCCGCGATCTGGTGGCGCGGCTGTTCGACGAGCTCTTGCCGGGTTTCGCCTATGTGAAGCCGATGGGCGCCTTCTACCTCTACTTCCGCGTGGACGGGGCGTTCGACGACAAGGCCGCCTGCGCGAGCGACCTGTGCTCGAGGCTGCTGGAAGAGGCGGGCGTCGCCATCGTCCCGGGCGAAGCGTTCGGCGACCCGTGCTACGCCAGGATGAGCACGGCCTCGTCGGACGAGGACATCGAGGCCGGCGTGCGGCGCATGGCGGCAGTGCTGGCGGGATGACGGCCCACGGGGCGCCCGCCCCGTCCGAGTTCGACCACGACCGGCTGGACGCCTACGTCCGCCGCCTATTCGCCCGCGAGGACGAGGGCCTCCGCCACGCCGTGGCGGCCGCGGACGACGCCGGACTGCCTTGCATTCAGTTGCCGCCCGCAACCGCAAGGGCGCTTCAAGTCCTGGTGCAGGCCACGGACGCCCGGCGGGTTCTCGAGGTGGGCACGCTCGGCGGCTACTCGGCCGTCTGGCTCGCCCGCGCCCTGCCGCCGGGCGGGCGGCTGGTCACCGTGGAAGCCGATCCAGGGCATGCCGACGTGGCCCGCAAGTCGCTCGCCCGAGCCGGCGTCGCCGACCGGGTGGACGTGCGCGTCGGCGACGGCCTGACCGAGATGGCCGCGCTCGCGCCCGATGGTTGCTTCGACGCCGTCTTCGTGGACGCGGACAAGGAACGCTACGCCGCCTACCTCGACGAGGCGGCCCGCCTGTTGCGTCCCGGTGGCCTGTTCCTGGCGGACAACGCGTTCTGGAAGGGACGGGTGCTCGCGCCGCGCCCCGGCGGCCTTTCGGAGCATGTGCACCGCTTCAACGAGCGCCTCGCGGGAGACACCCGCTTCACGGCGACCATTCTGCCCGTCGGGGACGGATTGGCCGTCGCGGTCAAGGCCCGGTCGCCTGGGTCGGCGTAGCCGACCGGGCGATGGCGCGCCCCGGATTTCGAATGCCTGAAATGTCCGATGATGTGTCCCATTCCGCAACCCTCGCGTGTCCCCTTGAGCTCACCGGTCGGAAAACGCCAAGTCGCCTCGCCGCGCCGCCCCGAAGCCATCGCCGCGTGCCCATGATCGGCGGCTTATTGACTCGTGGGTCCACGGAGATACCTTCTCGCGTGGTGCGCCGTCGCTCCGCCTAGCGGCGCACGCGTCCGCGCCAAGACGCGGCCACGAACAGGGCCGACCTCGCCCGGGAGTTGCACAACAATGTTCAGCAGACTGTGGGTGGACAACTACAAGTGTCTGGTCAACTTCGAGCTCCGCCTGCGCGAGATGTCTCTCCTGCTAGGACCGAGCTGAAGGCGGCCTGCACAACCCGAGGCGTCGCGTTCTTGAGATCCGCAGAACGGGTCTTGATCGCCGTGCCCACATGGCGAATCGAGATGTGGTTAGCGTACTTGGACGGCGAGGACGTCGACGAGAACAAGCGCGACTATCGGCGCCTGTCTCGGCCACGTGAGTGTCAACGACACGTTGAAGAGCTGGCCGATATGTGCAGGCGAAACGCGCTTCGGCCGCCGGCTCCGTGCAGTTTGGCTTCGGCGTGCGACGAATACAATGAGAGGATGGCGTCATGAATCGTCGGGTTGGACGGAGCCTCGGCTGCGATTAGCAGACTAGCCGATCTCTGGACCAGGGTTGCCCCATTGAGGAAAGGCCAACGGCCAGTTAAGCCCTTCGGAAGTCCCGTCTAGGCATGCGGCCTCAACAGCGTGCCGAACTGTTCGATGGCGCGATCAAGAGACGCGAGCTTCATCGGCTTAAAGAATTCCTTTTTGTGAATCGGCTTCGTTACCTTCCGTTCTCCTTCCAACAACGTAACGACGTTGAGTCGGACATTCGGAAAAAGTGACATCAGCACGTGAGAACTAGGACTACCCAATTGAGGCGAGGCCAATGGATGAGCGTAGTGGCCCCCGAGCATACTCTCGAGTTGAAGAAGACAGCACGTCAAATCAAAATGCAATACCTTCAGGAGATTGAAGTCTACAAGGATTCTTTTTAGCATCGCATTTTCCGCGTAAGTCTTGCATTCGATCCCAAGGACGATTTCATCGTCTACCAATTTCCCTTTGCGGGCACGAACGATTCCTCCGTATGCTCTGTCGTCACTTCTCGTGGCTTTTGTATCAATGTGACCAACTTCCGTTTCATACAGGGTTATCAAGTCCTCCCGTGACAATGGCTCCTCCATGTCACAACATCGACAACGGCACGTCCGCCAACCGCTTCTCGGCTGCTTGGCAGTACGTGCTGGAAACATCTATGCCGACAAACCGGCGACCGTGCTTGCGGGCGGCAACACACGTCGTTCCCGCTCCGCAGAAGGGGTCGAGGACAGTATCGCCTCGAAAACTGAACAGCAACAGCACTCGGCGTGCGAGTTCTTCCGGAAACATGGCGGGATGCCCATACTCGCGCATTCTCCGTTCCGGCGCGATCGACCATTTTGCCACAACCCATTCCTTGAACTGGTCCGCGTCGATGTCGGCATCTTCTCGTTTTCCAGTTTTCTTCAAGTCTCCCTTGCAGAAGATTTCCAGAAACTCCCAAGTGTATTTCAGGTACGGACTGGACGGACTCTTCCAGCTGCCCCATGCCGTGTACTTGCAATTGTAGTTGTTCTTCTCCCAAAGAACTTCCCCTTTCCAGATCAAACGGCGTTTCATCAGATGGCCGGAAATAATGTGATGGCTCGGGATGTAATCGGAAAACAGTGGTTGCACATTCACCACGAGTCGGCCGCCGAACTTGAGCACGCGCACACATTCGTCGAGAACGGCAAATAGCTTGCAGAAGTACGAATCCCAGTCAATCGCATCGCCCCTGTCGGTGCTGGCGTCGGAATATCCCAGACCGAAGTTGTACGGGGGAGACGTGAACACGAGGTCGACGCAGTTGTTCGGCAACCGTCTCAGAACTTGCTCGCTGTCACCACAGACAATCGTGTCGGCGACGGCGATTGGAAGGGCGCATTCGCGCTTGCTGAACCCGGCTCCGTTCGCGTAGTAGTGCTTTCCGCGCCGACGCTCCTTCGTCTTGCGGCCGACGACCTTGCGTTCGCGGTTGTACCCTACATAAAGGCGCTTCTTGCCGTTGACTCCGTACGCGCCGATGGCCGTGACCGCCGGCACGATCTGTCGCAGCGGTTCAGCACCGGCGTGTGTGGCTAACGTAGCCCGCACGGCATTGTCCAAGGCCGTGACGTCTACCTGCCGCAACCACACTTGGAATGCGCTGTCGGCTCGGGTGACAAAGAAGTCGTCCGGATCGAAATGGCCGTTCAGCAGGTCGATCGCGCCGTCGATGGATTCGTCAATCCCGTCGTCGGAGCCGACATCGATGCGGCGGTACTTGTCTTGGAGCACGGTGGTCGTGGGCGTCGTGGCCGGGATGGACCCTGCTTGGGAGGAAGGTAGGCGGCGAGGCGGTGGCAGTCCAGCTTAGCCCACGCGCCGCGCGGTCGCCACGGCCTGGCCCACGTAGCCGCCGCCGAACAGGCGGGCGTGGACGAGCAACGGGTACAGTTGGTAGGCGGGGCGACGCTCCTCGTGGCCGGGCAGCAGAGGCCACGCCTCTTGGTAGGTCGTGTCGAACGCGGGACCGAAGCTGCCGAAGAGCGCGGCCATCGCCAGGTCTGCTTCGCGGTGGCCGTGATACACAGCCGGGTCGATCAGCGCCGGGCGGCCGTGGGCGTCGAAGAGCACGTTGCCCGACCACAGGTCGCCATGCAGCAGCGACGGGCCGTCGGTGGGGGCGGGCTCGAGGAGGGCCTCCATGCGGGCGGCGGCCCGTTCGATCCGGTCGGCGTCGCGAACGGAGAGGGTGCCGGAGGCCCGAAGCTCCCTTGCCAGCGGAAGGATTCGGTTGCGAGTCCAGAAGGCCGGCCAATCGGCGGTCTCCGGGTTGGGCTGGGGCAGTGGGCCGATGAAGTTGGGGGAGGGCCAGCCGTAGAGGCCGGGGGCCGGGCGCGGCCGGGACGACTTGGGGTCGACCGGTTCCCGGCGATGCGGCTCCGGGCAGTCCGCCGATGTCAGGTGCGCGTGCAGGGCCGCCAGTTCCCGGCCGAGCCGAGCCCAATCCGGTGCGGCGCCGGACGTTCGCTCGATCCACTCAAGCAGCAGCCAGTGGACGGCAACGCCGTTCTCGCTCCGGGCAACGACCCGGGGAATCCGCACGGTTCCGGTTGCCGCCAGCGCCTCCAGTCCTTCGGCTTCGGCGCGGAAGAACTCTTCGTCGGCGTCGCGGTTCCACTTGAGAAAGAAGTTGCCCGCGCGCGTCTCGAGGCGAGCGCTCTCGTTGATGCAACCCCCGCCAACTGGAGCGACGGAGCGGAGGTCGCTTGGGGACAGGCCGGCGGCTAGGAGCGCGGCCGCGGCCGGAGCGTCGCTCAATCCCCGGCCGCGCGCCGGACCAGCTCGTCCAGGAGGCCCCGGCAGGAACGGTCCAGGATTTCGTAGACGTCGTCGAAGCCGCCGGGGCCGCCGTAGTACGGGTCCGGCACGTCGCCGCCGGGATCGTCGGGGTCGAAGTCGCGCATGGCCACGATTTCGGCTTGGTCGCGCGGGCCGAGGAGGCGCTCCAGGGACCGGCGGTTGCTGGCGTCCATGGCTACTACCAGGCCGGGACGGGCCAAGTCGGCGCGAGTTACTTGACGGGCGGCCCCAACGAGGCGGATGCCGTGCTTGTCCGCGACCGCCACGGAACGCGGGTCGGGCGCTTCGCCGCTGTGGTAGCCCGCCGTGCCCGCGGAATCAATCTCGAACCGTTCGGCGAGTCCCCGTTCGGCGGCCATCGAGGCGAAGACGCCTTCGGCCAACGGAGAGCGGCAGATGTTGCCGAGGCAAACGAAGAGAACGGACGTGCCGCTTTCAGGCGCTGTCATGCTCTCGATTCTCGGGGGCGCGCCTTGTCGCCGCAAGGTGCCGGGGGTGCCGCAGGCGCGAAGAGCGGCCGCTGGACCCAACCGTCCGAACAATGCCCCCGGCGAATTCCGCCCTTCCATGATCCCGCTTCCCTGCAATAGATTTGTGCGATCGCGAAGACCACGTGCGGGAGCGCTCCTTGTTCGGCGACGCTTCGCGCTTCGGGCCGCGCACTGGAGCGCCCGAAATCCCGCCACACCATTCCCCGGACGTCTGTTGATCGAAGCGACCACGTTCTCGAGCCTGGGACTCTCCGCGCCGCGGCTCGCCGCCGTGGACGCCTTGGGCTGGACCGAGCCCACGCCCATCCAAGCGCAGGCCATTCCTCCGTTGCGGGCAGGCCGCGACCTCGTCGGCATCGCCCGCACCGGCACCGGCAAGACCGGCGCGTTCATGTTGCCTTCCCTCGACGCCATCGAGGCCGGCGGGGGACTCCAGGCGCTCGTTCTCTGCCCCACCCGCGAACTCGCCCGCCAAGTGCAGGACGACACCGTTGCATTCGCCAAGGGGTCGAACGTCCGTTGCTCGGTGATTCACGGCGGGGTCTCCTACGGCCCGCAGACGGACGCGCTGGCCCGCGGCGACGAAGTGATCGTTGCAACCCCCGGCCGGCTGATCGACCTGCAGAAACGCGGCAGCGCCAAGCTGAAGAGCGTGCGCATCCTCATCCTCGACGAAGCGGACCGGATGCTGGACATGGGCTTCCGGCCCCAAATCGAGGATGTCGTCCGGGGCCTGGGACGCAGGCCCCAGACGTTGCTGTTCTCGGCCACCATGCCCAACCCGGTCCACGACTTGGCGCTCCGCATGACGCGCGATCCCGCGTGGATCGAGGTGACGCCGTCCGGCACGAAGGCCCAAGGCATCAGCGAGGTCGCCTACTCCGTGCGTCCCGAGAAGAAGCCCGACCTGCTCGCCCATCTCCTGGAGCAGCCGGAGTGGCAGCAGGTGCTCGTCTTCACCCGCACCAAGGTCGGCGCGGACGTGTTGCGGACCCGGCTCAACGCGGCGGGCGTCTCGTGCGACGTCATCCACTCGAACCGGCAGATGCGCGACCGGACGCGGGCCGTCGAACGTTTCACCGCGGGCTCCGTGCGCGTTCTCGTGGCAACCGACATCGCCCAGCGAGGACTAGACATCGAGGGCATCTCGCACGTGGTGAACTACGACGTGCCGCTGGACCCCGACGACTACGTCCACAGGATCGGACGGACCGGACGGGCGGGCGCCACCGGCGAGGCGGTGACGTTCGTGGCCGCCGCCGACCTGGGCGCTTTTCGCGCATTGGAATACGAGCTCGGCCGCAAGCTGGAGCGCGTCCACCACCCCGAGTTCGACTTCGCCGGCGGCACTGTCCGCGAAGGGAGCGATCCAGCGCCCCGCAAGCGGCGGCGCAAGGGCGGATCGGGAAGCAAGGCGGGCGTGACCCTGGATCCCGAAGAGTTGGCGGCGCTGCTGAGCCACGACGAACCCGGGAGCGGGGCATGACTCGCGGCCAGTTCGTCGCGACGAGGCCGGCGCCGTCCCTTCCGTTTTTCCGGCCGCGTCGGTTGCGGCGCGCCGCGCCGTCGGGCCGTGCCGCCGCGGCGAGCGACTGCGCGGCCGCATGATCCTTCGCCGCTACGGCTCCGCCTACCACAGCGTCGATCCTGCGTTCAAGCCGGCCGCCCTTACCGAGATCGGCTTTCGGCGCAACCACGCATTCTCGGCGACCGCCGCCGATTTCAGCGACTCGCACGTGCAGGTTGCCGTTCGCGAGCTGACCGCAACCGCCGAGGGCGACATCCAGCGCAAGGCCGAGGCGCAACTCCTCGGCCGGCTGGAGCAGGCGTTGCTCGAGGAGGACGGCAAGCTCGCGAACGGGCAGGCGCTCGTGGTCCTCAACGACCGGGGCGACTGGCCGAAGACCCGCGAGCGGCGCGACGTGGTCGCCGACGGAGAGGCCAACCGGTTCCGGTTCCGTTGGTCGGTGGAGCCGCCGTTGCGAGTGGGCGTGTTCGCGCGTCACGGGGACTAGATAAGTCGCCGCTCCGGCCACGGGGTCCCTCCGCTTCCATGATCCCGCTCGCTGACCTCCAGGACGCCCGGGAGCGGTTGCGGGGCGGGATCGTCGAGACCGGATGCCGCCGCTCGTTCGCCTTGGAGGAACGCCTGGACGGCGGCGCGCGGGTGGCGCTCAAGGCCGAGTTCCGGCAGCTGACGGGATCGTTCAAGGACCGGGGCGCGCTCAACAAGTTGCTCGTCATGGGCGAGGCGGCGCGCGGACGCGGCGTGGTCGCGGCCAGCGCGGGGAACCACGCTCAGGCCCTCGCGTTCCACTCCAAGCGGCTTGGCGTCGCCTGCTCGATAGTGATGCCTGAGAATGCGCCGCTGGTGAAGGTCGCCAACACGAAGCGGCACGGAGCGCACGTGCTGGAGATGGGCCGGACGCTGTCGGACGGGTTGGACGAGGTGGATCGGCTGGCCGGCCGCTACGGGAGCACGCCGGTCCACGCCTTCGACGACCTGGAGGTGGCCGCCGGACAAGGCACCATGGCATTGGAAATGATCGAGCAGGCGCCCGGCGCGACCGTGTTCGTGGTGCCGGTCGGGGGCGGCGGAATGATTGCCGGGGTCGCTTCCGCCGTGAAGGCGCTGAAGCCGCATGCCCGCGTCGTGGGCGTGGAAGCGGAGGCGGCGCCTGCGGCGTTCGAGTCCTTGCGTGCCGGGGAACCCGCGTGCGTGGAATCGGCGGACACCTTGGCGGACGGCATCGCCGTCAAGCGGATCGGCGACCGGACGTTCCCGATCGTCCAGGCGCTGGTGGACGACGTGGCGCTCGTGACCGAGGCCGAGATCGCGGCGGCCGTGTTCTTCCTGCTGGAGCGCGAGAAGATGGTCGTGGAAGGCGCAGGCGCCGTCGGCGTGGCCGCGTTGCTGGCCGGCAAGGTGCGCCTCGCGGAGGACGAGACCGTCGCTTGCGTCCTCTCGGGCGGCAACATCGACGTCAACATCATCTCGCGCCTCATCGACCGGGGCCTGTGGGCGGACGGCCGGGTTGCCCGCTTCCGCGTCGCCGCCCGCGACCGGCCCGGCTTCCTGAACGAGCTGACGGCGGTGGTCGCGGCGGCCGGAGCGAACGTGCTGGAGGTGGAACATGCGCGGGGCTTCGGAGACATCTCGGTTGGCGACGTGGACATCGGATTGCTCGTGGAGACGCGCGGCAGGGACCACGGAGCGCAGATCGCGGACCGGTTGCGGTCGCTGGGGCACGACGTCGACGAGGAGATTTGAGGGGAACGGAGGGCGGGATCGCCGGTGCCGTCCGAGTGCTGACGACGGCACGGCATCGTCGTAAGTTGCCTGACGTACGAGGACGGCGGAGAGACCGAGGAGGATTGTTGCGTCGATGACACGCGCGGAACTGCTGGACCGCTTTGCTCGATTGAGAACCGCGACGTGGCAGGACCGGCCGGCTCCCCACAAGCCGCTTCTCCTGCTGTTGGCGCTGGGCCGGGTCGCGCAGTGTCGGCGGCGGCTCGTCTCGTTCGCGAGCATCGAGCCGCAGTTGCGCCGGTTGCTGGGCGAGTTCGGGCCGCCGAGGCGGGCGGTGCATCCGGTCTACCCGTTCGGGCGGTTGCGGGCAGACGGGCTATGGGAGATTCCCGGAGACGCGGCGCTGGCCACCACGTCCAGCGGCAATCTCCACGCCAAGGAACTGCGCGACCGGCACATAGTCGGCGGGTTCCCCGAGGAGGTTCACGAGTTGCTGGCATCGGACCCGGAGCTGGTGGTGGCCGTTGCGGAGTTGCTTCTTGCACAACACTTCCGATCTTCGGACCACGACTCCATTCGCGCTGCCGCCGGGTTGCGCTGGGACTGGAGCTTGCTCCAACCTCGCCCCGAGGGACCCCAAGAGGCCGCGTTCAGAGCCCGCGTCCTGGGCGAATACCGAAACCGCTGCTCCGTGTGCGACTTCGACGCCCGCGTGAACGACCGCGTATTCGCCCTGGAGGCCGCCAGCATCCAGTGGCCCTCCCACGGCGGACCCAACGACATCTCGAACGCGCTCGCCCTCTGCCTGCTTCACCACAAGGCTCTCAACCACGGCGCGCTCGGCCTCCAGCCCCAGGAGTCCGGCTATCGAGTCCTGGTCTCTCGCGGCGTCGGCGGCTCGAGTCCGTCTGCCGAACGCCTAATGGGCCTGCACGGAACGCGGTTGCGCCCACCTCTGACGCCCGTGCTGGCCCCCTCGCCCTCGTTCGTCGCCTGGCACCGCAAATGGGTGTTCCAGGCTCCGCCTCGGGCGGACGCGACAGCGTAGTCGGCGTCTTGGCAGGTCGGCGAACGAGCCGAACGGCGCCATTGCGCCGGGCGCATGAGCAGCGGGGTGGCGGTTACGGCCGACAAGTGTTCGCTTCCAGAAGGTCACCGTGCACTCGGCCGAAGTCGGCTTGGGCCTGCGCCGAATATATCTTTCCGCGCGGCTTCTTGATCAATTTGTGGTTCTTGAAGTCCTTTTGCAGATCACCATCATTGGTGTACAACAACCGAGCCCCGCTCACATTCGCCAATGCGATGACGTGTTGATCATTTGATGAACACACATTGCGCCTCGTGAGTTCGCGCGCACGTTCGTTGACGACGGCGTCATTCTCATTCTTGATCCGTCCGGCCAATACAGCTTGCTTCTGCCATTCGCAAAATGAGCCGATCATTCCCAGCTCGGCGCGAAGCTTGCCGCCGACGACCAAGCGTCCGGGTCCGTCGTTTATCCAATCAAAGAACGCTTTAGCCGCGCCACCTTGATTGCGACCAAAGACCGCAGATGCCGCATTGGCGTCCAAGATCGCACACATCTACAGCTTCAAGGACCTCTTCGTTTCGGCCATGAAGAAACCGCGATAACTCGGAGGCGCATTGACTATATTGCCTTCCTCGTCGATTCGCAGGGAATGAATCTTCACGCCCAAGTTGCGTTTCTCGAAGAACAGAATCGCAACGTCGTCGGGCCGCAAGTCGGTCGTCTCGTCTCGTACATCCAGACGAACTCGGTCCAGCAAGTGATCGCTATGAGTCTCCACCACCAGCTGGCGGCCATTTGCCGCCGCTTGACAAAAAAGACTGCCCAGAGCGGCTTGTGCACTGGGATGCAGATGAACTTCCGGCTGTTGCAGCAAGAACATGGCTGGACCGTCTTCGCGAAACAGCTCAGTCAGAACAGGAAGCACTTGACTAACGCCGTAGCCAACATCAATCAGGTTGCGCATGGGACCCTTGGCGGGAGAGCCGAATTTCCGAATCTGGAGTTGAAACGGCTCACTACTTCTCTTGCCCAACCGCTTGACGGCGATTTCGTCGAAGAGACCGGATTGCTTCCCGAACGCCTCAAGTCTCTTCTTCATCGTCTTCCATCTTGCGTCGCCTGCCCGAAAAGACATGTTGGCCAAATAAAGCGGAACGTGATCGCCCTCGGAATCTCTAGCGAGGTGAGAAGGATCGTAAGTGCGGTACGGCCGGGAACGTACTGGTGCGCTGGCGTACAGAGATTCTGGCTCATAGCAGTCAAAGCAACTGGTGTCGACGAGGGCCTGGAGGTGATGCCAGTCGCTGTCGTCGATGCGTTTCTCGCCGTCAATGGAAGTAAATTGATCGCTGTCATTGTCATACAGCGGGCCGTTCGAAGGCAACAGCCAAGGCAATACATCAAGCGGCAAAAAATGTTCTCTGGCACTCTTGCGAGGCCCGATAAAATCAGTCCATGTTCCTCGTTTGGTTCCCAAAAAGAGTCGCCAAGACCCGCGTGAAGCGCATCGCTCGACTTTAATCCACGTGTGGCCGTCAACCATGGACAGCCGTCTGGAAACGGGGAAAGCGACAGTACCTACGTCCTTGAAGACTGCTTCAAGACGACGCTTCTGGCTCCCTCGTGTCGTTGTCGTCAAATCAAAGCCGGCTTCAAAAGAATCGGCACGGCCAGCGCGGCCTCCGCGAAAATGAGCGATTTCGTCGAAACTGCCTAGATCGTAGGGTGCATCTTTGAAAGACGGAAATCCGGACGGTAGTTGCCACAGAGCGCGAATCATGGCGAGGAACGATGTCTTGCCCGTGCTGTTGTCGCCGACGAGGAGAGTCAAAGGAGCCAATGCGACGTCTTGGCTTTCACGAAAACAACGATAGTTCTGCAGGGTGATCCTATTCATGTCAGCACTAGGTGGGCAGTTCCAGAGAGGTTGCGACGCTCCAAAGATCGGGAGGCCATGAGTCCGTCCTTGCCGATGGCGGGAGCAGACGGCTGAAGGCGACGCCTGCCGACCGTCGCCAAGATACAATAGCGTTGCCGTCGTGAGCCGCAAGTCGCCCGCCTGTTTCCCAAATGCGCCCCGGCTCTTGGCCGGATTCGGAAGCCAGAGGCGTTGTCGGTTTCGCATATGATAGCCGGGCGAAGACGCCGTTCTGGGCGGCCCGTTGACGTGCGAGCCCAGCTTCGCCATCTTTGCGCCATGGGCGCTCCAGCCACCAATCTCGCCACCGCCACCGACGGCGTGCGATTGCGCGTCCTTCGCAAGGAGCTGGGCCTTACCCAGGGCCAGCTGGCCGAGCGTCTGCGGGTCAGCGCCATCACGGTACACCGTTGGGAAGCCGGGAAGTCGCGGCCTCATCCAATGGCTCGGCAAAGGTTGCAGGAGATCGCGGAGGCCGCCGCCGCTCAACGTGCGAGGCCCGCAGATGATGGCTTGCCAGGCCAGTCGCGTCGACCCCGGGGCCAAGCGGCCTTCGTTGGGGACGGTCGCATGCGCTCCGAGCATTTCGCCCCAATCCCCGCCCTCGACTTCGCCGGCAACGCCGAGGCCGTGTCGGCCGTCGTGGAGGCGTGGCGGCTCGCGTACGGCCATCAGTTCAACCCGGCCTTCGCGAGCGAGACGTCGCGCATCGATCCGTTGCCGCACCAGCGGATCGCGGTGTACGAGCGAATGTTGCGGCAGGAGCCTCTTCGTTTCTTGTTGGCGGACGACGCGGGCGCGGGGAAGACGATCATGACGGGCTTGTACGTGCGCGAGATGCTGTCGCGGGGCCGGATCCGGCGCGTGCTGGTGGTGCCGCCGGCGGGGCTCGTCGGGAACTGGCGGCGCGAGCTGCGGACGCTGTTTAGGTTGGATTTCCGCATCGTGGCGGGCGCGGACGTGAGGGGCAGGGGCGGTGCGGGGGCCGGGAGGCGGGCGGGTGCAGCAAACGGGACAGCATCGGACGGGGACGCCGGCAATCCCTTTCTCGACCCGTCGGCCGACTTGGCCATCGTCTCGCTGGACACGCTGGCGGGCGACAAAGTGTTCGCCGCCCTTCGCGAAGCGGGCGGGGCGGCCGCCTACGACTTGGTCGTCTTCGACGAGGCTCACAAGCTCAGTGCCACGGCGGACGACCATCGCGTCCGCAAGACGCGCCGCTACGAGCTGGCGGAGGCTCTCGCAGGTTGCGGCAGCCCGGCGGAGCGCTTCGCCGGCCTCGAGTGGTCCGCCAGGCACTTGTTGCTTCTGACCGCCACGCCGCACATGGGCAAGTTGTCGCCCTACCATTACCTGTGGCGCCTTCTGGACGACCAAGTCTTCCCGACGGAGGCCGCGCTCCGCCGCTTTCCGCCGGCCGCTTGCAACCGCCACTTCATCCGCCGCACGAAGGAAGAGATGGTCGATCTGCAAGGGCGGCCCATCTACCCGCTCCGCTCCTGCGACACCTTCTCCTACGACCTCACGCCCGGCCCGGACGGCGAACAAGCGCTCTACGACGAGACCACCGCCTACCTCCGCCACACGTACGGCCGCGCGTTCCGGAACCGCCCCGCCGTCAGCTTGGCCATGAGCGTGTTCCAGCGCCGTCTCGCCAGCTCGACCCACGCCCTGCTCCGCTCGTTCGAACGCCGAATCGCCAAGCTGAAGGGCGCTGCCGCCGACCTCGCCGCCGGGCGCATCACGACCGACGAGCTGGAACGACGCCAGACCGCGATCGGCAAAGCGCACGCCGCCGACTTCTTCGACTCCAGCACCGCCGACGAGGACGGGCGCGAACAGGACGACCGCGAAGACGCCGACGGTAGCCGCCGCGCCAGAGAACGCAACGAGGACTACGAGGACGCCGTTCTGGGCGCGGTGATCGCGGTCACGGTCGAGGAGATCGAGCAGGAAGTGCGCACGCTCGTCCAGCTCCGGGATCGCGCGCGCAGGTTGCTGGACACGGGCCGCGAATCCAAGTTCGAGAAGCTCCGCAAGGTGCTGGAAAACGCGCGGTACGCCGACGAGAAATGGCTCGTCTTCAGCGAGCACCGCGACACGGTCGACTACTTGGTCCGCCGTCTGGAAGGCCTGGGACACGCCGGCAGCATCGCCCACATCCACGGGGGCATGGCGTGGCAAGAGCGCGAGGCGCAGGTCGAGCGCTTCCGCGACCCCGCAGGCGCCCGCTACATGGTGGCCACGGACGCGGCGGGCGAGGGCATCAACCTCCAGTTCTGCCGTCTGATGGCCAACTACGACATCCCCTGGAACCCGGCGAGGCTGGAACAGCGCATGGGCCGCGTGCACAGGTACGGGCAGAAGCGCGATGTGCGAATCGTGAACTTGGTCGCCGGCAAGACTCACGAGGGCCGCGTGCTCGAGGTGCTGCTGAAGAAGCTGGACGCAATCCGCCGCGAGCTGAAGTCGGACAAGGTGTTCGACGTGATCGGACGGCTCTTCGAGAACGCCTCGCTCAGCCACTACATGCTGGAGTCGTTGCAGGCCGGCGGCCGCGGCGGGCCGAGCGGCGAAGACGGAGCGGCGGGGGACGCCGCGCAACGGGTCGAACGCGCCCTGACGAGCGACCGCGTGCGGACCATCGGCGCCGAAGAACGCGAAGCGTACGGCGACGACGACAACGTGAAGGACCGCTTGCCCGGACTCCGTGGCGACATGGACCGAGAGCGCTACCTGCAGCTCCTGCCCGGCTACGTGCGCCATTTCGTCGGACGGGCCGCCGACCTGCTGGGCTTGCAGATTCGCGGCGACTTGGACGCCTTCTTCGGTCTCGCGGCGAGCCGGTCGGGGGCGTTGGACCCGCTCCTCCCGGCATTGGACAGCTACCCCGAAGAAGCGCGAGCGCGGCTGTGCGTCAGCCGGCCCGAGAACGTCGCTTCGAAAGACGAGGGCCCGGAGCGCCCGTCCGCGTCGTCCAACGCTTCGGCGAACGACGGCCCGTCGATATGGCTCCGTCCCGGCGAACCCGTCTTCGACGCCTTGGCCGGCGCGGTCCAGGAGGCCTTTGCCCGGGACGCGTTGCGAGGCGCCGTGTTCGCGGACCCCCGCGCCGAGGTCCCCTACACGTTCCATGTGGCCGTGGCCACCGTCGAGGAGGAACCGGATCCCGTGGTCGTCGCCGGAAAAGGATTCGATGCCGCCCCGTCGCCCCGCGACCCGGCGGGGTTGGAGCACGACCCGCTCGGCCGACGCGTTCTGGATCGTCGGCTTCTCGCGTTGCGCCACGACGGCAAAGGAGACCCGGCGCAGTGCGAGGTCGAGAGCTTCCTTGTCTTGAGAGGCGCCCCGCAAGTGCCTCCCGGGGCCGTCCCGCTGGCCGGCCGGGGGCTGTCGATGCGCGCCGAGGCGGCCGCCCACGCGGAGGTCCGTCTCCTTGCCGAGCTCGTGGATGGACAGCGCGAGCAAAGACGGGCGGAACTCCCCGAGCGGCGCCGGCAGGTGGCCACGGGGTTCGGCCTGCGCGCCCAGCAAGCCGCCCTTCGCCGCAGGGAGCTGGCCGCCCGCGTCGCCAGCGGAGCCGACGCCGACGCCCTCGAGCAGGCCAAGCGCGAACAGCAGACCGTGTCCTCCCAACGCCAGCTCGCGCTCGATCGACTCGGCGACGCCCCGGACCGCATCGTTCCCGGCGGCGTCCGCTTCCTGGCGCACGCCCTGGTCGTGCCCGCCGCCGACTACGCCGCCGCCGAAGTGGACCGCCACGACGCCCGAGTCGAGGAGATCGCCGTGAACGTCGCCGTCGCCTGGGAGCGCGAGCACGGAGGCGCCGTTCGCGACGTGTCCAAGCCCGCCCTGGCCCGCGTTGCCGGCCTCCCCGACTGGCCCGGCTTCGACATGATGTCTGATCGTCCCGGCGAGACCCGCCGTCACATCGAGGTCAAGGGCCGCGCCGGCCGCAGCGACGTGCAGATGGAGGACAACGAATGGAAGCAGGCCAACCATCTCGGCGACGAGTACTGGCTGTACGTCGTCCTGGACTGCGCGACGCCGAACCCCCGCCTCTTCCGCGTGCGCGACCCGTTCCGTACGTTCGTGGCGGGCAAGCGGATCAACGCCCGGTACACGATTTCGGCGAAGGACGTTCTGGAAGCGGGGGTGGGGCCTGAGGAATCCGACCGGGAGGGCGGCGCGTGATGGGCGTCGTTCATGGCTTATGACTGGTGCCGCGACGGACGACTGCTCCCTGGCTCCGCGAAGCAACCGCGATCCATACCCTCGTCATCGGCGAGCTCAGCATGGACGGATTGATCGGATGAGCGACAAGGCCGTGGCCATGCGTGAATCAGCGTTCCACTTCGACGACGCATGGAGAGAGGCGAAGTCCGGCCTCTCGCAGTTTCTGCTCGGCAAACCGGGTGCTTGGCGCGCCGTCCTGATCGCCGATGTCACGGGGCGGTTGCGGGTGATCTTGTGGTGTCCCAAGGGAGATTGGGCGTCGGGTCGCAAGGAAGTCCACCGCGTAATGGCCGATGCCGGTGGGCCGTACTGGTCCCAGGGCGTCATCCAGGCCGAGGATCGCGAGCATCCTGACGTTGCTTGGCAGAATCGTGCGTGGGAACGGGCGAGCGGCGTGACCGATGCCGACGATCGCCTCCGTGTCCTCAAGCGACACAGATCAAAGGCGGCGTGGTTCGACGCGCCGGCCGAGCCGCCGTGGCCGGGCGGGCAGGACGAATGTGCGATTGCCTTGTTCTATTCGTTCAAAGGAGGGGTCGGCCGTTCGACCGCTCTTGCCGCCACTGCCTTGCGTCTCGCGGCCAGCGGGGAGCGCGTCGTGGTGATCGACGCCGACCTCGACGCCCCCGGGGTCGGTTCGTTGCTTGTGGACCTTGACGGCGCCATCGCACCCCACGGCATAGTCGACTACTTGCTGGAGCAACCCGTGCTGGAAGCCAAAGGCATGGTACCCAAGCTCGACGAGTACTACCATAGGTCTGCGATCCGCGATTCCGGCAACGACAGAGAGATACTGGTGTTCCCGGCCGGCACGCTTGGCCCGGATTTCATCCACAAGCTGGCCCGAGTCGACTACGCCAATCCGCTCGACGGTCGCGACCATGCGCTAGTCGCCCTCATGCACCACGTTCGGGAAGAGCTGGAGCCAAGCTGGATATTGATCGATTCGCGAGCGGGACTCGGCGAGGTGAGCGGGTTTTTGACCGGCGGATTCTGTCACATAAACGTGTTGTTCGGCGCACTGGCAGAGTCGAGCTGGCATGGCACGGAACTGTTGCTTGACCGGCTGGGTCGTCAGCGATTGCAGGAATCGAATCCGCGATCTCAATCGGAGTGCATTTGGGTTGCAGCCATGATTCCCCGACAACAGCAACAGTACAAGGCATCGGCGGATGCGTTTCTAACTCGCTCTCGCGACCTGTTTTCGGAGAGATATTATGCCGATCCCGAATACGGAGAGGATTTTTGGACAACGGACGACTTGGAGGCCATTGACAGCCCGCACGTTCCGGTCGTAATCCCGTACGAACCACTGCTCGCGGACTATCGGCAATTGGCGGAAGTGGTCGATTCCGTGTCGTTGAAGGACAGTCACTGTAGGGAGATTGTCGAACGATTGCGCATGTGTCGGAAGCGGCTTTAGCCGGGGCCACGGAGAACGTTCATGTCAACCAAACGGCTTACCAAGGCTCGTTGTGCGGAACTTCGCGTCGTCGCCTTCCCCGGTTGGCCCGGTTTCGCCTTAGTGTCCGACCGCCCTGGCGAGAGTTGCCATCACATTGAGGTCAAGGGCTGGCCGACCGGAGGCGATGTGCAGATGGAGACCAACGAATGGAGCCGGGCCAACCATCTCGGCGACGAGTACTGGCTGTACGTTCTCCTGGACTGCGCGATGCCGAATCGCCGCCTCCTTCCGCGTGCGCGATCCGTTCCGTACGTTGTCGCAGGCAAGAGGATCAGCATCCGGTATACGACTTCGGCTAAGGACACTCTGGAGGCGGCCGTGGAAACAAGGGGCCAGATCCGTACCGAATCTGCCGCCAAGAACTGGCGGCAAGACCCCAAGGCTGCTCACCTGTCCAAGCCGCCGCCACCGCCGCCGGACAATGGACATCGGCGGTATCCGGATCACGTTCATGGACGAGTTCACGACCGGGCTGATCGTCTTCGTAGACTCGAACTCGGAACCATTGGGCGTGACGGCGTTGGAGTCTGTGGCAGTGGAGGTCAATCCCCGAAACCAGTGGCTGACAACGCAAGAGACGGTGAGGCTGAAGGGCATTTTATCACAAGACTTGTCGATATCTGCCGGACGCCTATTGATCAAGGATCGATTGGCGACTCAAATGGGCTGGTTAGTGGCGCCATGGCGTGGAGATCGACTCGGCGGAATCGCAACAAGCCATCTCCGTGCCGCCAGTGTCCGCCGGGAGAAGATGTAGCATGAAGGCTGTTAGCCTATTCTCCAATTGTGGTGCAGGAGATATTGGCTTTGCAACGGCAGGCTTCCAGTTCGAGATAATGGCCGAATCGATATCCAGCCGACTCGATGTCGCTATACGGAACCATGCTGGCGCTCACGGAGTTGTCGGCGATCTAAGGCGGACTTGGTATCCGGTCGTTGACGCATGGCGTGCCCGTCATGGACATGCCCAGCCAGATCTCCTCGCCGCCTGCCCGCCGTGCCAAGGCTTGAGCACCGCCCGTTCCGATCGAGGTTTGGAAGCAGACCCCAGTACGGGAGCTAGGGATACGCGTAATCTACTGGTCCTTCCAATCGCCCGTGTGGCGGCTAGACTCCAGCCGCGACTCATCGTCGTTGAGAATGTCACTGCCTTCTTGCGTCGGCAGGTAGGAACAATTCGGGGCGGAACTGGCATTTCGGCCGCCATGTTGCTGGTTCGCTTGCTTTCGAGATGGTACACCGTCTATCCTCTTGTTACAGATCTGGCCGATTATGGCATTCCCCAGAGGCGCGTAAGAACATTTCTAACGTTTGTCCACCGGACATCTGGGCTGACATCAATCCTAGATACCGATGCCGTCGTGCCATATCCGATTCCTACACACGCCCGTGATCATGGTGGTCGCCACGTCACCCTGGCTACCGCGCTAGCGACCTTCGGCCTTCCTCCTCTCGATGCCCGGTTGCCCTCTACATGCACCGATTCAACTCGCGCTCTCCACTTCGTACCAGCGTGGTCGCCACGGCAATACAGGATGGTCTCTATGGTTCCCGCCGGCACCGGCGCCAGTGCTTGGGACACAACGCGGTGCGTTTCATGTGGCGAGGTTTCACCGTCCGAGGATGCCGCTGTCTGTCCAATCTGTTGTGCCCCGCTTCCTCGGCCGATCGTATTTGAGGGGAGCCGTCCGCGCCTTGTCAAGGGATTTCGCCGTGGTAGCTATAAACGAATGGACCCCCAAAGGCCAGCAGCGACTATCACGACAGCATCGGGTCGCATTGGCGGGAGTCATACGATTCATCCGTTCGAGAACCGGGTCTTTAGTCCGTTAGAGTGTGCACTTCTCCAAACTATACCAGAAGATTTTATCTGGGGCGATGCACTGGAGAAGCGTGGCGTGACCGAACTCCGTGCGATGATCGGGGAGGCGGTGCCCCCTCGGTTTACCGAGTGTCACGGCAATGTGTTGGCGACATTGTTGCAAAGAAAGAAATCTAACCAGCTACTTCCTCTGGGCGACACTCGATGTCGCATGGCATATCGTGCGCTGTCCGCCAGCCAAGGTGGATTTGGTTGCACGAAAAGCTACGCCACAACCGAACCTCAACAGTATTAGAAGGGATAGATCACTATGTTGCTAAAGGAACAAGGTCAAAACATTGGTTCGAAAATTGACAAAGTCGTTCTTGCCGTCGACAATCGCATCATCGAACATTTTTCGCGATTCCTGTATGAATCACCTTACAAAGCTGTAGAAGAATTAGTCGTTAACGGATTCGATGCTTTTGCCGAAAGTGTTCGAGTTTATACACCCGGTCCGTATACATCTGACAAGGTCTTGGTGTGGGATAACGGTAACTCAATGAGTGTGGACGGATTGAAACAGCTGTGGTTGATCGCTAATAGCCCGAAGAACAATGGCAACCGTATTATTGAGCGAAAGAACAAAAAACGTCAAATCATAGGTAAATTCGGAATCGGCAAACTCGCATCTTATGCACTCGGCAAGTCGATCAGCCATCTGTGTAAACATAACAACAAATACTACTTGATCACAGTTGATTACGATAAGATTGATCCCGCGAAAAGGGTTCCTGGAAACTCTGAATCTATTTCGCCGACCCGTCCAATTGAGGAACCGGTGTATTATCTAAACAAAGAAGTTGCTCTTCGAGTTGTCCATGAACTATTCGATAATCCGCCACCGTCGATTCAGGAAATGTTTGACGCCGAGACGTGGACGTTGGCTGTCGTAGAAAATCTACGAAATGACGACTTACCAGTAGGTCGTCTGATGTGGATACTCGGTAACGGAATGCCTTTGCGGCCCGATTTTATGGTGAGAGTTAACGAAGAAGAAGTACGCAGTAAACTTGCGAAGCAGGCCCAGCTTGTTTGGACTCTTGGTTCAGAAATCGTTGTTGACGCCATTAAGAATCGTTGGCGAAAGCTTGATCTTCCCAATCCAACGTTCGGAAAGAAGATTGATCTGAATCCGGCGCAACCAGATCAAGCTGTACACTATGTTGATTTTGGGCATCTTGGGCGAATCTGGGGTCAAATACGCATGTTCGACGATTCACTTTTGAAGTATCGAGCCGCTGAAAACGGCCGTAGTCATGGATTCTTTCTCATGGTACGTGGCCGCTTGATAAACCCAGATGACGATAAATTATATGTCGCGGAGCCATCGTATCAAACGTTTTATAGATCGCAATTTGTTATTCATGCAGATCGACTTGACATTGATCTTCTTGCAGACCGACAACGGCTTCGGCAAGATGCATTGTCCATAGATGAGTTACAAGAATTGCAACGAACGTTGATGGGAATCACTAGGATCGCAGTAGAGGAAAGGGATGAAGTGCGCGAGGAGTCGACCAGTACGATCTCGCGATTGCCGGTTTCCTCTCGCATGTACTATAGATCGCCACTGAACGCCTTGCTTTTAAAGATGCCACTGGAAATCCAAAATGTATTCGATTTTGCAAGTGCGAGAATTGATCGGCGACCATTAGGAAGAGACAGGAATATATCAGAATTGGCCACGACGGATGGAGCGTTTTATGTTAACACGACGCATCCATATTATGAAGCTGTACAAGATTTTGTCGGACAATCAAAAACCGGACGCAAGCTATTGAGAACGTTGGAACTATTTGCGGTATCGGAGACGTTGTTTGAAGGATATCTGTATGATATTGGCATGTCTTCCGAATATGTAGAAAACGTCATGGCGTGGCGCGATGGGCTTTTTCGACAATTGGCGAGTGTCCACAATGAGATACCCGGTATTGTGGAAGAAATGGAGCGAATGTCATACGTCGGAGGCCACAACTTCGAACGAGCGGTATCGAAAGTGTTTGAAAAGATGGGATTTCGAACAAGTGTTGATGGCGGTTCTGGCAGAAAAGATATTCTCGTGCTCGCAACGATCGGCATTGAGAGCTACAGATTCATAATTGAAGCGAAAGGATCGAAAAATGCCATTGACAACAAGACCGCAGGCGTTAGTCAGGTAGTACGTCATCGGAATGATGTCGGTGCGAGTCATGCAGTTATAGTTGCGCGACGATTTAGCGGATTTAACAGAAAAATAAGTGATGACGTGGCCATCATAGGAGAATGCCGCGAAATTGGCGGCGTATCGATAATGGAGACAGATGCGATTGCGAAATTGCATGCGGCCGTTGTAGATTTTGGATATTCGTTGCCGTTGTTGCAAGACGTATTGTTTGCCATAGAATCGCCCGAAGAGAAGATGGAACGCATTAGTAAGCTTGCTAATCCGTTGAAAGATTTCGACTACCAAGCGGTGCTCGAAGAAATTTGGCGACGACAAGGATCAGAGGCGGAAAACGAACCGGTGCCATATCGATCGGTGTTTCAACAGGGACAGTGGAAAGGCCAAATGAATTTTGAAGAATTTCAACGTCGGTTGACAGCGCTTGAAACGCTGGCGGCTGGACGGATGTCTTTGAATCTGACGGCAAATGAGATATATCTTCGACAATCACCAGAAGTCGTTGTCACTCATGCGCAGAAGTCACTGGTTGGAAAGGGATTTAGCTCTGAAAAGAAAGTAGCGGAGGAAGAATAGATGACGCCAGTAGGGATAACAGTGGTCGGAACGCGAGTTGGCGAGGTGGTGTTTCCCATACGATCGGTTTCGGTGGATGCGGTGCACGAAAAGCACGTCCGGCACGGTCACCTCTCCACATTGCACATCTGGCCGGCGAGGCGGCCTTTGGCGGCCAGTCGGGCGGCGTTGTTGACGGCCTTGTTGCCGGATCCGGGGACGAGTGCTTCTCGGCGGCGGCTTGTGGAGAAGATGGGCGGTGAGGTAGTTCCGGCAGATCAGGACGGTGATAACGGCAAGGCGTACACCGTCGGGGGCGTGTTTCGGTGGGGCCGGGAGGACGGGCCGGCGTTTGCGGAGCTAAGGGAGGAATTGCGGGCGGCGTTTGAGGGGGAGGTGCCGCGGGTGCTGGATCCGTTTGCTGGTGGGGGCGCGATCCCGTTGGAAGGGATGCGGCTTGGGTGCGAGGTGATGGCTTCCGACTTGAGCCCGGTGGCATGGTTTCTCCTGCGGTGCTCGTTGCACTATCCGCGCTTGGTGGCTGGGCAGAAGCGGGGGCTTCCTGGGTTTGCGTTGCGGGATCGGGGTTTTGTCACGGCGTTTTTGAAGGCAAGAGGCATGAAGGAAAAGGCCCTGCGGCGGGAACTCGCGTGGCTGGGACATGGGGGGAAGGATGCCGTTGAGACCGTTCCGGCGGCATTGAGATCGCGGTCGGTGGTCGAAGAGGCCGACTTCGCTTGGCATCTTCGGGCTTGGAGTCGATTGGTGCTGATGCGGGTGCGCCGGAGATTGGCGAGCCGGTATCCGACCTACGCGGACTTTGAGCCGGTGGAGGAGAAGGGGAGGCGCCGGGCCACGACGGCGCACTCGCCGGTGCAAACGGTGGATTCGTCGGGCCGTAGCCGAGTCGGGGACGAAGAGGGAGGCGACGAAGGCAACACCGACGGAAGCGGCAACGGTTCCGAAGAGTTCAAGAGGAAAGGACGGTTGCTGGAGCCGGACGAAGACGGGAGCGTCTCTGTCGTAGAGCTTAATGTTGCGTTTGACGCGAAGTACATGCAGGACCGGACCAACCCGAGGTGGATTGCGAAGCCGGTCGTGGCGTACTTGTGGGCGCGAACGGTTCGATGCGGTGACTGTCGAACCGAGATCCCTTTGCTGAAGACGCGGTGGCTGTGCAGGAAAGGGAAGAAGCGGGTGCGGCTTGCAATGGAAGCGAACTCGGATGGAAAGGGGGTTGTGTTCAACGTCGAAGTCGGCGTACCGAAGGGTGGGGACAGTGCAGTGGCGCGACGGGAATACGAGAGACAAATGGGCGGGGGCACGATGAGCCGGACCGGCGTGACGTGTCCCACATGCCATGCCGTGATGCCGATGGCCGAGTTGCGCCGCGAAGGGCGTGGCGGACGACTAGGCGCGCGCTTGACAGCGGTGGTTGTGGATGGCCAGCGAGGCAAGGAGTATCGGCTCCCCACGGACGAGGAAGTGCGGGCGGCGTCGGCGACGGAGGAGGAGATCAAGAGGCTGTACGCCGACGTGCCGTTTGGTCTTCCGGATGATCCGACGCCCGACGAGGGTAGCCTGGGCATACGGACGACGCGATACGGCTTCACGACTTGGCACAGCCTCTTCACCAACCGGCAACTACTCGCTTTGAGGACCATCATCCAAGAAATCCGCCGTTGCCGATCGGAGTTGGCCGAGTTCAACTATCCCGACGAATGGCAGGAAGCGATTGTCGCGTACTTGTCTCTTGTGCTGAGCAAGTTCACGGATTACAGTAGCTCGATATGCTCATGGAAAAACGGCAACGAAGCACTACGCCAAACCTTCGCCCGCTTCGCCCTTCCCATGGTCTGGGACTTCTGCGAAGTCAACCCGCTGTCGCAACGAACCGGCGGCTTCACGGCAATGACGGAATGGGTCGCCCGCTATGTCGAGCGAACGGCGGGCGCGGTCGCTGACGCTCCGCCGCCCAAGATCAGGTGCGGGAGCGCCATCGACCTCCAAGCATCCGAAGACTTCGACGTCATCTGCACCGACCCGCCGTACTACGACGCGATCCCCTACTCCGACCTGATGGACTTCTTCCACGTCTGGCTTCGGCGCGTCCTCCACGGACTGTCGCCCGAGATCGACGAAGTGTTCTCTGCGCCGCTCGGTCCCAAATGGGACGCCGAGGCCAACGACGGCGAACTCATCGACGACGCCAGCCGCTTCGGAGGCGACCGCCAAGCGTCCAAGCAGAACTACGAAGACGGCATGTTCCGCGCCTTCAAGCGCTTCTACGGCGCGCTTCGCGACAACGGCCGCCTCGTCGTCGTATTCGCCAACAAGTCGCCCGACGCTTGGGAGACCCTGGTGTCGGCCCTGATTCGCGCGGGCTTCGCGGTGACCGCTTCCTGGCCCATCCAGACCGAGATGCAGACCCGCCAGCGCTCCATGGCCTCCGCCGCGCTGTCCGCCTCCATCTGGATCGTCTGCCGAAAGCGGCCAGCCGGGACCAAGGCGGGCTGGGACGAGCAGGTGCTCGACGAAATGGAGGAGAAGATCACCAAGCGGCTTGGCGATTTCTGGGTCGCGGGCATTCGCGGGCCGGACTTCGTGTGGGCGGCGACCGGGCCGGCCTTGGAAGCCTTCAGCAAGCATCCCTTCGTCAGGAAGGCCAACAAGCCGAACGAACGACTGACGAGCGACGAGTTTCTTCGCCGGGTGCGGCGCATGGTCGTGGGGTTCGTCGTCAATCGCCTGCTGAAGCGCGAAGGCGGGGCCGACGACGAGCTGGACGATCCGACGACGTACTATCTGCTCCACCGCAACGACTTCGGACTGGAGCCCGCTCCGGCCGGGGCCTGCATCCTCTACGCTCTGTCGTGCGACGTGCCGGACTCGGAGCTGACGGGACGCCTCGACCTGCTCGCCAAGGGCGGCCGCAGCGCCAACCCCGACGGCGCCGAGGATGCCGCGCCCGCATCGGGAAGCACGATTCGCATCAAGCCGTGGCATCGCCGCAAGCCCAACGACCTGGGCGAGAAGGGCCGGGACGGGCAAATGCCGCCGCTCGTCGATTGCGTGCACAAGGTCATGCAGTTGTGGCAGACGGGCGAGCGGTCCAAGGTCGATGCGTACTTGGAGCGGAGAGGGCTGTGGAGCCACGAGCTGTTCGCGCGGGTCGTCCAGGCGGTGATCGAGCTGGCCGGCGAAGGCACGGAGGAGCGCGCGTTGCTGGAATCCATCCAGAACCACCTTCGCCAGGAGCAGTCGCGGGGCGTCGTTCGCGAAGGATCCGTTGCTTCGCAGGGGACCCTCTGGTAGAATCCGCCCGACGCCGCCCGCCTCTCCCCCTAAACGGAAACCGCCACGTGACGAAGTCCCGCCTCAAGCCCTGGCACGAAGTCGTTCGGCTGAAGGAAGAGCTTCGCACGGGCGAACTGTCGATGGCGCAGTTCGCCGCCGACCTGCACGAAGTGACTCTGGGGCGGGGCACGCGCCCGGTCTACGAGGACCCGGAACGCTTCTTCGGACTGACCTATGCGACCCATGCGCTTCGAGACTTGGTGCGCGACGTGGCCGGGCGGCTCGCGGGGCAGAGCGACAAGGCGGTGCGGCAGCTCGAGCTGACCTACGGGGGCGGCAAGACGCACACGCTCATCACCCTCTACCATCTCTTCCGCCAGCCCGGCGGACTGCCGGACTTGCCCGCCGTTCACGAATTTCGCGAGCACGTGGGGCACGACCTTCCGGCGGCGCATCCGGCGACGCTGTGCTTCGACAAGATCGATGTGGAGTCGGGCATCCAGAGCGTGGCCGGACCGGACGGCGCGACCCGCGACTTGCTGCATCCGTGGAGCGTGCTGGCGTACCAGCTGGACGGCGACGACGGACTGCGCGCCATTCATGCCGACGGCGAAGCCCAGGAGCGTCTGACGCCGCCCGCCGAGCCGTTGCTGGCCAAGCTCGTCGCCAAGCCCCAGGAGCGAGGACTGTCCACGCTGATCCTGGCGGACGAAGTCCTCATGTACGCACGGGCCAAGGCGGGCCTCGACCGGGCGTGGGGCGACCGCATCCGCGACTTCTTTCAGCATCTGACCCAGGCGGTGGTGAAGGTGGACCGGGCGGCGATGGTCGTGTCGCTGCTGGCGACGGACCCCATCAAGCAGAGCGACGACTTGGGCAAGGCCATCATGGCCGACCTCTTCGATGTCGTGCGAAGGCAAAAGGAAGAAGGCGTGGAACCGGTCCAGAAGAAGGATGTGGCCGAGGTGTTGCGCCGCCGCTTCTTCGAGGCCGAGGCCATTCGGGATCCCGACGCGTACCGGTCTCACGTCATCGGCGTGGTTCGCAACTTGGCCAAGGTGCAGGAGACCACGGACCGGTCCCGCGCGGCGGACGAGGATCACTTTCTCCGCCACTTCCCCTTCCATCCCAAGCTCACGGACGTCTTCTACACGTGCTGGACGCAGCTGGACGGCTTTCAGCGCACCAGGGGGATCCTGCGGACGCTGGCCACCGCGCTTCGCGAGGCGGAGAAGTGGGGAGACGCGTGTCCCTTGGTGGGGCCTGCCGCGTTGCTGGCGGATGCCGGCGAGCCGGGTCTGTCCGAAGCGATGCGCGATCTGGCCGGCGTTGCCACGACGGAGCCGGGCGAAGGCCGGAAAGTGGATTGGGCGCCGCTGCTGCTCAAGGAGCTGGAGAAGGCGCGCGACATGCAAAACGAGATTCCTGCGTTGGCCCCCGGCCGCGAGGTCGAACAAGCGGTGGTCGCCGTGTTTCTGCACTCGCAGCCGGTGGGGCACAAGATTCAAACGCAACCCTTGCGGCGCATGATCGGCGCCGGCGCGCCCGACGTGATCGAAGTGGACAAGGGACTCGAGCGCTGGCGCGAAGTGTCTTGGTTTCTGGACGACGAGGATGTGGACGGCGCCCGCGGCGAGCTGCCCAAGGACTGGCGGCTGGGCAACCGTCCGAACCTGCGCCAGATGCACGACGACGCGTGCAAGAACCGGGTGACGGCGGAGGCCGTGGACCGCTACGTGGACGGGAAGGTCCGAAAGGCGAAGTGGTTGATCGAAGGCGCCTCGGCGGCCGGAGTGAAGGTCCACAGGATGCCCGCTTCGCCCGATGACGTGGCCGACGACTTGACGTTTCGCTACGTGGTGCTGGGCGCCGCCGCCGTCTCCGAATCGGGCAAGCCGGGCAAGGTGGCGCGGAGCTTCCTGGAGACGAAGGGCAAGGACCGGCCCCGAGTGCACCGCAACGCGCTTGTGGTCGCCGGGCCGTCCCGCGACGGCTTGAGGGCGGTGCAAGGCGAAGTTCGCGCGCTGTTGGGGTGGGAGGAAGTCATGGATCAGTTGGCCGGCCACAAGGTGGACGCGGTTCGCGACCAGCGCCTTCGCAGACAGATTGACGCTGCGCAGACACGCGTCTCGGAAACGCTCCGGGCGGCTTGGTGCATCGTCACGACCTACGGCAGGGACGGCGAGGTCCACGCGTTCAAGCTTGCGGCGCCCGTCCGTCCGCTCTTCGTCGAGATCAAGAACGACGCGCGGTCCCGCATTCAGGAAACCGCCGTCGACGCCCGGGCTCTGGCGCCGGGCGGCCCCTACGACTTGTGGCGCGACGACGAGGACGCGCGTTTCGTCACCGACTTGGCCGGCGCCTTCGCCCGCAATCCCCGCTTGCCCAAGGCGCTGAACGCCGAGTTGCTCTTCGACACCGTGATGCAAGGCGTCCAGGACGGCCTCTTCGTCGCCCGCCTGAAGCTCCCCGACGGCAACGTCCGAACATGGTGGCGCGAGTCGGTGGAGTCCGGCTCGCGAACCGAGTCGTCGCTGGAAGTAGTCCTCCCGCAACACGCGGAGCTGCACCGCCTGCCGCCGGAACTGCTGGCCCCCGGAAAGTTGCCGGGGCTTTGGCCCGGCGCGGAGTCGGCCGAGTCGGGCGGCGCGGCGGCCTTCCTGCCGGTTGCCGACGGCGCCTGCCTCACGATGGCTCGCTTGGCCGAGTACTTCGCCGGTGGCTGCGAGGCGGCGTTCGAAGCGGACGCTGGCGAGGAGCCGGCGATCATTCCGAAGGTCGCCGGGGCCTTGTTGCGCGAAGCGGCGAGCGGGGCGGTCCAGCTAGGACTGATCTGGCTGGTCAGCGGCCCGGCCTCCGCGTGGCGGGAGGCGGTTGCCGAAGGCATGCTGGACGACGGCGCGAGATTGTTGCCGCCGCCCCCGCCGGTCTCTCCGCACGATCTCACCGAGGACAGCGTCCCCGGCGCTTGGCGCGACGGCCGGACCAACGGCGCCGCGCTTACGCGGGCGCTGGGCCTCAAGAGGAAGTGCAACTTGCCATGGCAACTGTTGGTCCGGGGCATCAAGGAATCCGTGCAGAACCGCTGGCTCTCCTTGTTGCCGAACAGTGGCCCGGTGGATTGTTCCTGGACCGAGGCCGGCGCCGTGCTGCTCGAGCGTCCGTCCATGGCGGCGCCCGGCGACGACGTTCCGAGCGGCGTCCCCCAGTTGCCCTTTGAGCCGAGCGCCCCTGCCGCAGTGGCGCTGGACACCGATCAAGTGCAGGAACTCGGCGAGCGCGTCCCCGAATTGCTGAAGGCCAGCCCGACCGCGCGGTTGCGCTTCCGCGTGCAGGTCGCGGCGGACGGCGAGCTGGACGCCGCCGAAAAGACTCAGGTCAACGACGTGCTGGCGCAGGTGGCGAAGGGGCTGCTCGTGGACTGAAAAGGCACTGAAAAGGCATCGATCAACCGGAGCGGCTTTGAGCTTTTGGTCGGCGTCAGTCTGTCGAACGATCCCGGTGCATTGCGCGGGCCAGCAACTCGTCCGCGGTCTCGCAATCGATGATGGCGTCCGCCATGTGCTCTGTAGCTTCGGGCCCGGCCATCGCCAGCGCGCGGCGCAACTCGTCCGCTACCTCTGCGCCAAACTTTCGCGCGGCATAGCGCACCGCAAAGTCGGCTTGTCCTTCATGGCGTCCCTCTGCGCGCCCTTCTTGGTGCCCCTCGCGGCGGGTCCTTTCGAATTCTTCAGCAATTTGCCAGGACATGCGTGTTCCTCCGTTGGGCTTCTTGATTTGTTCTACGACGTTGCGAACGGCGTCAAGGCTGGCGCCGCCGGCGAGCAGCGCCTCTTCTGCGACCATGGCGAACCCCTCCCGCACATCGGCATGCTCGGGGCCGCTGTAGTCTTCGGCCAAGGCGTCGACCAGCCGGGGCAGGGCGCGCCAGTCGCGGAGCAGCTCGGCCAGCCATCGCAGGACGGAGCCGTCGCTGGGCAAGTCTCGCTTGGAAGCCGAGCGCATGTCAAGGACGGCGTAGCGGTGGCGCGTCTGGAGCCGGGCCAGCGTGGGCGACCCAGGCGGCGCCAGCTGGTCCGTCGCGGTGGGCGCGTCCCACGGCTTGCCGCCGATGTAGAGCACGCCCGACAGCACGACGGGCACGCCGCCTCCGGTGCGCGCTCCCTCCTTGCTCAAGAACTTGTAGAGGTGGCCGACGTACTCGAAGCTGCGCAACAGCATGTTGGAGTCGACGGCCGACTGGAACTCGACGTGGAAGACGACGGAACGGGCGCTGTCGCGCAGCCGGACGCGCCAAGCGGCATCGGAGCGGCGCGCTTGGCCGCCCAGGCCAATGTGCTCGGTGGGGACGTCCTCCATGGACGCGAGGTCGAGTTCGCCGGCCCATCCGCCGGCCAGGACTCCTGCACAAGAGAGCGGGCGGCGGCCTTGGCCGAGAAGAATCCCTTGAGAACCTCGTCGTGCTTGCGACGGGGCTTCTTCCTGTGCTTGTTGGCCACGGCCACGGCCTCTTCTTCTCCGGGTTCGCGCCCGGACCCGCGGGCTGGCGTCCGCGCCCTGCGTTGCTCAAGGAGCGACGCGCTCCACGAGAAGAAGATGTGCGTGTCGGCGGGACGCGAACATGGTCGAATGGGACCGATGCCGATTTTTTTTCGGCGATCCGCGCGACCAACCGGCCAAGTGCATGGCGGACCAGTCACGGACCACTAGGGCGGACGTCAGCCCCCCGGCATTCTCGCACGCCCTCGCAACGTCAGCTCCCGCCGCACCCGGAAGCGAGTCCCGCCGCCGGACGTCAGCCCTCGGCTTCCTCCCACGCCGCCAGCAACTGGGCCTCCACCTCGCGCATCGCCTCCAACGTGGCGGAGCCGCCGCCGAGCTCGGGCGGCTTGCGGAGGCCGCTTCTCATCCCGTCCGGGCGATCGTCCTCGGACAGGCCGTTCCACCACTCCAGCGTGTCGCGGACCGTCTCGACTGCGGGTCGGCTCGCGTAGCCTGCCTCGATCGCGCGCGTGTTGGCGACCAAGTGCGCACCGCCCCAAGTCGGATGATCCGGCGGCCCCCAAATGGGGAAGCGCGCGCCCTGCTCCTCCACGAAGGCGGAGTCGATCCAGCGGAACTCGGCGTCGCTGCCGCTCGCGTCCCGGCAGGCTTCCAGCATGCCGGCCATGTCGGTGGCTTCCGCCGGTCCGACGCCGTTGTAGACGCCGCCGATTCCCTGCTCGGCCATGCGCACCACCCACTCGCTCAGATCGCGCGCGTCAATGAACTGGATGGGATCGGAAGGGGCGCCCGGCACCGCCATTGCCCCGCCCGCGGCCACGCGAACGGGCCAGTACGTCCAGCGGTCCGTGCCGTCGCCGGGGCCCACGATGTATCCCGGCCGCACGACTGTCGCGCGGTCGCCGAAGACCTCCTGCGCCACCTCTTCGCACAGCGCCTTGAGCGGCCCGTAGGCGGGGCCTCTCCATTCTTCCACGGTGGGATCGTCGAGCCGCCCGACCTCGTAGTCCTCGGTGATCCCGTGCGGCCCCAGGTCCTTGTACGCCGAGATCGACGACACGAAGACGTAGCGCCCGGAGTCCGCCAGCAGCTCGGCGGAGTCGCGCACCATGCGCGGCACGTATCCGGTGTTGTCGAGCACCGCGTCCCAGTTGCGGCCCTCCAGCGCGGCCAAGTCGCCGTCGCGGTCGCCGACCAGCTTCTCCAAGTCGGGAAAAAGGTGCGTGTTGGTGCGGCCGCGATTGAAGAGCGTGACCTCGTGGCCGCGCCCGACGGCGTACTCCACCATGTGCGGGCCAATGAAGCCGGTCCCGCCCAGAACGAGGATCGACATCGGGGCAGGGGGCTCCTGGACGGCTTCCTGGTCGCCGTAGCCTGCGCAGGCGCCGCCCGCCCACAACGCCCCCGTGGCGACGGTCGCGGTCTTGAGAAAGTCGCGGCGGTCGGGATTGCGCGCGTCGGCGGGGTCGGCGTCGTGACGGCGGATCGAGTCGGACATCGGATCACGTTCTCCGTGATGGGGACTTGAGGGTTGGCTCGGGCAACGTAGCGGATTGCGCCGCTCTCGGCGATGGGCGGTTGTGAAGGCGCTCCGGTACCGGCATTGCGGCGACGTCTTCGTCAGGCGCCATGCGGCAACGATCAAAGACGTGCCCGTGGTCCCGGCTTGGCCGGAGGGGTTGCGCCCACACCGCGAGACGTTAAGATAGGGAGCGTGGACGGCGATGCCGACCGGCATTTGCCGCGTCTTCACCACTTCTTCCATTAGGAGACTCGCATGCGAAACACCTTGACTGGGACCGTCGCCGCCATCGCCTTGGCCATTGCGACCGTTGCTTAGTCCCCGCGTCCCCAACCAGTGGTCGGTCTTGAGGCCTTGGCGGCTTCTGACCTTGCCGATGTCGTTGCATCGGAGGATCTGACAGCTTCTGGATGCAATCTGACCGTAGCTGGCGGGTCTCTCGCGCTCGGAGCCGATGTTGCGCGGCCCAACACGGGGACCGATGTTCGCGAGTGCTCCGATGAGACGTTGGAAGCGGCCGCATTGTTGATTCTCGCACTTTGTTGGGACCAAGGCGGCGAAGGCTGGATGCGCATCAAGTGCGACAAGGACGGCATCAACATCGTTGAGGGCGGTTGCGGCCCACTGCCTGAGACCCCCTCGCAATGATGACTTGCCTGAGCCGCCGTAGCGCGGTGCTGGGCGTCTTGATCGCCACCCTGGCGTGCTCCGTGCCTGGGGACGCGCCCGCTCAGCAAATGGTGCAGACGCAACGAGCGTACACCGGAAACGGATGGCTGGGGCTGAACTGGTCGAACGACTTGGTGGCTCTTGCCAACGCTCTGCTGGCCGGTGATTCCGCCACGCGACTCGAATCCTGGCCGGTAGTGACGCGGGTCGCGACGTGTTCGCCTGCCGAGGCCGCCGGGTTCGAGATGCACGACGTGTTGGTGGACGTCGACGGCAAGGACGCCCGAATCTGGCCCATCTGGGGCAACGAGATTGGGCCGGGCGCAACGCACGTGGTCACAGTGCGACGCGCGGGCAAGCTGGTGGAGCTGACGGCGACGAGGGGCGAGCCGGTTGGCAGGGACGAAGAGCCGGAGGACCGTTGCGAGCACGGCCGGGACGGGTGGCTGGGGCTGGGCTATTCGTTGTTAGGGCTGAACGGCTCGATGGCGAGCGACCTTCGCACCATCGCCCACCCTCTGATGCCCGGTGATTCCGTTCCCATGCCGCTCAAGTCCTATCCGGCCGTGACGGAGGTCCTCAAGTGTTCGCCTGCCGAGGCCGCCGGGTTCGAGATCGACGACGAGTTGATGGAAGTCGACGGCAAGGACGCCCGGATCAGGCCCATCTTCGGCTTTGCCGACAGGAGGGCGCCCGGCGTGACGCAGTTGGTCACGGTGCGGCGCGACGGCAAGCTGGTGGAGCTGACGTTGACCAGGGGCGAGCCGTATGGCAGGGACGAAGACCCGGAGGACCGTTGCGAGCAGGGCTCCTAGCAGTCCGTGGACAAAGTCCCGGCGCGCCGGCGATTTGGTGGGGAGTAGATTGGAGGGACGGAACGATTCCCTTGAAGGAGGACGGCGATGGCGTTGGGCAAGCGTCGGAGCGAGCGGCAGCAGGCGTTGTTCGTGGCGACGAGCAAGATCAGCGCGTCCGAGCATCCGTTCTACCGCGCGCTGGACAAGCTGTTGCGGGAGGACGGCTTCGACGAGTTCGCGGAGGAGGTGTGCGCCGAGTTCTACGCGGGCAACGTGGGCCGTCCGGGGATTCCTCCGGGGGTGTACTTTCGGGCGCTGATGGTGGGGTACCTGGAGGGCATCTCGTCGGAGCGGGGCATCGCCTGGCGGTGCAGGGACTCGTTTTCGTTGCGCGCGTTCCTGGGGTACGATCTGACGAGGAACCCGCCGGACCATTCGAGCCTGTCGAAGACGCGCAAGCGGCTGAGCGTGGAGGCGCACGTCGCAGTGTTCGCGCGCGTGCTGAGGCTGCTGGACGACTCGGGGCTGTTGGGAGGCGGGACGCTGGGCGTGGACTCGACGACGCTGGAGGCGAACGCGGCGATGCGCTCGATCGTGCGGCGGGACGGGGGCGCGGGCTACGAGGCGTGGCTGCGGGAGCTGGCGCGGTCGTCGGGGATCGAGACGCCGACGCGCGAGGAGTTGGCGAAGCTGGACCGAAAGCGTCCGAAGAAGGGGTCGAACGCGGAGTGGGTGCATCCGGGGGACCCGGAGGCGCGGATCACGAAGATGAAGGACGGGCGCACGCGGCTGGGGCACAAGCTGGAGCAGGCGGTGGACCTGGAGTCGGGCGCGGTGGTGGGCATGACGGTGCAGACGACGGACGGGGGCGACGCGGCGTCGCTGACGGAGACGCTGGACGAGGCGGAGCGGCGGCTGGCGGAGCTGGGGGCTGGGGCGGCGGAAGTGGTGTGCGACAAGGGCTATCACTCGAACAAGACGATGACGGAGTTGGAGGACCGGGGGCTGCGCGGCTACGTGAGCGAGCCCGCGCGCGGTCGGCGGAGCTGGAAGCAGAACAAGGAAGCCCAGAAGCCGGTCTACGCGAACCGGCGGCGGATTCGGGGCGAGCGCGGAAAGGCGCTGCTGAGGATGCGGGGCGAGAAGCTCGAGCGCTCGTTCGCGCACCTGCTGGGGACGGGCGGACTTCGCCGCGTGCACGTGCGTGGCCACGAGGACATCCGCAAGCGGATGCTGATTCACGTCGCCGCCTTCAACCTCGGGCTGCTCATGCGAAGACGCTTCGGAGTCGGCACGCCACGAGGCCTGCAGGGCCGCCCCGCCGCAGCGCAAGCTGTGCTCGATTCCTGCGCGACGGGCGCCGCAGGCTCCGTTTTGTGCCGATTTTGCCGCCAAATCGCCGCTCTCGAGCCGCTTCGACGCCTCTCGGGGCCGCTCCAAGCCCTATTGCGCGACTTCCGCGCGTTCGCGCCTTCGAGAGCCCGGTAAACCGCCGTGTCCCACCAAGTTTCGTCGCGGACGCGCCAAGCCCGTTTGTCCACGGGCTGCTAGTTGCCGCCTTGGCCGGTGCGTTCTCGCCGGCCTGCGAAACCAGGGAGGACCGGGCGTCGTCGGATCATCAAGTCGACACTCTGCCGAACGGCCGCGTGTTCGTTTCGAACGCCGACCGGGGCCCGCACGACGTGGCCGGCGGATTGCGCCTCGTGGAGGACTTGCGGTTGGGAAGCGGCCCGGATGGGGCCGGACCGGACGCTTTCGGGGACGTCGTCTCGCTGGCCGCGAGCCGCGATGGCGTCCTGTACGTGGCCGACAAGCTGGCTCGCGAAATCGTCGTGTTCGACGAGAGCGGAACCTTTGTGCGGCGCATGGGCCGCCGCGGCGAGGGTCCCGGCGAGTTCAGGCACCTCCTTGGAATCGACGTCGCATGGCAGGAGCCCGACAGGCTTTGGGTCCTGGAGGCGCCGTACCTGCATGTGCTGGACGGGATGGGCGTTCCCGTGGTTGCCGCCTTCAGAGGATTGTCCGCGTTGGGGGGGCTTGATCGGGAAGTGCGCGTGGACGCGAACGGCTTCGCTTATCTGCGCAAGAACGAACGGGACCTAGCGTCGCCTTTAAGCGCCACGACGGTCGACGGGGTCGTGTCGAAGTACGGAATCGGAGCGGGGGAAGAGGTGACGGCCGTCGACAGTCTTGCACTGGAGCAATGGGTGGAGACGATGCGCGTCGTTCAGAGGCGAACGACCGGCGGGGTCGACATTACGGAGGTCGAGAGTTTGCCGATGCAGCCGCGGACGCTGTGGGCGGTGGCCCCTGCCGGGACGCTGTGGCTGGCGGTCACGTCCGAGCATCGGCTGCACGAAGTGACCTTGGCCGGAGACACGCTCCGCACGGTCGAGCTTCGGCGCCCGCCCGCGCCGCTCGCGGGCGCGGAGCGCGACAGCTTGGCCGACGCCTCGGGCTTCCCTGCGGACGAACTGCCTCCGTTTCGGTCTGCGATGGACCGCGTGGAAGTGGCCGGCGATGGACTCGTGTGGGTGCGCAACCCGTTGCGTGGCCGTGCCTTCGCATGGGACGTGCTCGACGCGTGCGGGCGCTATCTCGGCAACGTCGCCCCCGGCGCGCCGCTGGACTGGAGCCCGGTGGCCTTCGGCGAAGGCGGAACCGTCTACGGCGTCGTGAAGGACGAGATGGACATCGAGTACGTGGTGCGGATGACGTTGCGGTTGCCGGACGGGTCGCGGCTCGCGCCGTCCAGCTGCTAGGCGGGCGGCAAGCGGTCCGAAGTCGTCGTCGGCGCTCTCGTCGTAGGGCTCTACGTATTCCTTTTGGCGCCGTCGCCTGCGACTGCCAGGAGTTCGTCGGCGGTGTCGCACTCCACGACCGCGTCTCCGATTCGAGCCAGTTGCTCGGCGCCCATGGAGCGCACATGCTCTTCCAGCCGTCGCGCCGTGCTCGCTCCGAACCGCCTGCGGGCTTGGCGCAACAGCATCGCCCGCCCTTCCGCCCGCCCCCGTTCGATGCCTCGCTGGAGCCCTTGTTTGCGCCCTTGCTCCAGGCCGCGGCGCCTGTGGCCCTCGGCCCACTCCGCGTAGGTCTGGCCCATCTGGTCTTCCTCCCTGGGTTGGATGATCTGTTGCCGCACGTCGTGGCGAATCTCTTCGGGCACGTCGGCCGCCCGCATCCGCTCGTCCGTCCAGTCCGCGAACGCTTGGCGCTCGGCAAGGTGCTTCGAGCCGCCCCACTGCCGCGCCATGTTGCGGTGCACGGCGGGAAAGTTGGTCCATGGGTCCTGCTCGAGAGCCGCGACCCAGTGCAACACGCTGTCCTCCGGCAACAAGTCTTGCGCCAGCGCCGAGCGCAAGTCAAGGACCTTGTGACCGTGCGCGGTGGCGAAGCCGGCGAGCGAGCGCGCCAGAGCCGCAGGGTGCGCTCGCCTGCGCAGCCAGTCCGGCCAGCGTGGTTTCGGCGGTCCACGGGCTCGCGCCGGCGTAGACGACGAACGAGAGCACGAGCGGCATGCTGCCGTCGGGGTTGCGCTGGCGTTCGTGCTCGTGCAGGGCAGCATGGGCGGCCTCGCTGTAGCGCAACGTCTTGAGGACCATGGCGGGGTTCGTCGAGGACTGGAACTCGAAGAGGAAGACGACCCACCGGCCGTCGTTGAGCCGAACTCGCCAGGCGCAGTCGCAGAGGCGGCGCTGGAGGTCGGGACTGACGGTCTCGGTGGGGAAGGGATCGAGGGTCGAGAGGTCGAGTTCGTGGACCCAGGCGCTGGCGGCGAAGTCGCGGACGAGCGCCGCGAGGGCGGCTTCTGCGTTGAAGAGACGCTTGTAGGTCTGGTCGTGGCGGCGTCGGCCGCGTGTGGGCCGGGGCGTGCGCGGCGGGTCGGCGGACGGGTCCATGCGGCGGCTCCGGCGTTGCGGGACGAGCGTTGTTCCGGGGCGTCGGCGGGCTTGGTCGCGCGCCATCCGAAACGACGCCGCTGGGCGACTGCTGAGTGGCGGGAGTCCTGCCAAAATGGCAGGAAAAGGGCCGATTTTGACTGTTTTTCTGCCAAAATGGCAGACCGCAAGCCCCGTAGGAACGCCGGTCCTGCCAAAATGGCAGACCGCTCGCACTCGGCTGTTGCGCAGGCCCGCCGCTGCAGGCGTCTCGAATTGGGGCAAGCCGG
Source organism: Longimicrobiales bacterium (assembly GCA_965203485.1). Taxonomy (GTDB): domain Bacteria; phylum Gemmatimonadota; class Gemmatimonadetes; order Longimicrobiales; family Gaopeijiaceae. The sequence goes on along the minus strand of OZ241892.1, from coordinate 3,070,442 downwards.
AGGTCGGCGGCGTTCATGTGCCGGGCGCTGGCCGTCCACCCGCCGAACGGACAACTTCCGGCTAGTTTTCGTCGTAGGGGTCGGCACGCCCCGCTCTTCCTTGCGCTCCCTTCCCAGCCCGCTCGCCAAATGAATCCGCAAGTAGACCGTCGCAAGTTCCTCGCGCAGATGGCCTCCGCCGGAGGAGGACTGGTGCTGACGCCTTCGCTCGCGGGCTTGGCCGCATGCAACGACCCGTCGTCGGACGGTCGCGGCCCCGAAGGCAATGCGTTTCGCCCCTACGGCCGGTTGCGGCCCAGCCCGGCATGTCCGGAGCTCGAAACGCCCGCGGGCTTCCGGTGCGCGCGCCTAAGCTTGGGCGGGCAACCCTCCGCGGCGCGTGCGGGCTTCGACGTGCCCAACGCTTTCGACGGGATGGCGGCGTTCCCCTTGCCGAACGGCAATGTGCGCCTTGTTCGGAACCACGAGATGGTGGACGAGGCCGAAGACGCCCGTCCGTTCGGCGAGCCCTTTTACGATGCAAAGGGAAGCGGCGGCACGACTTCGCTGGAAGTGGCGATTGCAGGAGACGGCAGTGACCTGCGCGTTTCGCTGGTCGACGAATTCGCGTCGCTGGCGGGCACGCGCGTCAACTGCGCGGGAGGGCCGACCCCGTGGGGCAGCTGGCTGTCCTGCGAAGAGATCACGTCGGGGCGCGCCGACGGCTTCGATCGTCCGCATGGATACGTGTTCGAGGTGCCGTCGGCCGCCGACGGCCCGGTGGCGCCGGTCCCGTTGCGCGAGATGGGGCGCTTCATCCACGAGGCCGTCGCGGTGGACCCGGGCACCGGCGTCGTGTACGAGACCGAGGACACCTGGTACGTGCCCGACCGTCCCGACCGGCCGGGCGCCGGCCTCTACCGGTTCCTTCCGCGGGAGCCGGGCGTGCTGGCGCGCGGCGGGCGGCTGCAGATGATGGCGGTGACCGGCGAGCCCGGATACCTCACCGCGCGCGGCCAAGAGCCCGGCCGCGTGCTGCCCGTCCACTGGGTGGACATTGCCGACCCCGATCCCGCGTCGGCGGGGGCGGACCAACTGGCCGTGTTCCGGCAGGGGGTGGACGCCGGCGGTGCGCGCTTCGCCCGGCTCGAAGGGGCCTTCTACGGCGACGACGGCATCTACGTCGTCTCGACCAACGGCGGCGACCAGACGGCCGGCCAAGTCTTCCACTACCGCGAGCGCACGGAAGGGACGGGCGAGATCGAGCTGGTGTTCGAGTCGCCCTCCAAGGACGTGCTCGACAGCCCGGACAACATCGTCGTGAGCCCCAGGGGCGGCCTAGTGATGTGCGAGGACGGGACGGACGACCAGTTCGTGCGCGGGCTGGACCGAGAAGGCCGCATCTTCGACTTGGTCAGGTCGCCGAAGGCGCCGGAGGGGCCTCAGCCGGGCGAGTTCGCGGGCGCCTGCTTCAGTCCGGACGGGCGGGTCCTGTTCTTCAACGTCCAGGGAGGCCGAACTGCGGCCGAGACGACGCCGAGCGCGACGTATGCGCTGTGGGGACCGTGGGAGGACGGGCCGATCTAGTCATCGTCAGCCGGTTGTCCTCCGCCTCGTTGCCTACCGCGCGGAAAGCGAAGTTGCCGGCGCTAGTCGGGCAGGACCTGTAGCGAGCATACGTAGTCGAAGTTGACGAAGAACTCTCGTTGGACCGCCGGGTCGTTGCTGACGAAGTCGGCCAAGGTGGCGTGCTTGGACCGGCCTGCCGCGGGCAAATGGATGACTTCGCTGCGGAAGTTGCCTTCATGGACGTAGGTGATGCAGATGCGCATCCGGTCTTTGCTCATGCTGTTGCCTTCGCTCGCTTGAGTTCGGGGACGGCCGCTACGAGCACGAAGGTGATCAGAACGGCCGAGGCGACGCAGTACTGGCACCATGCCTGAATGACGACAGCTTCAAGATAGGTGAGGTAGGCGCTGAAGAGGACGCCGCCCAAGGCCCCGCCGAAGAGCAGTCCGGCGACTAGACGCGACCGCGCAAGACCGGGTTGCAGCCCCGCCAGCGCCAGCGCGAACAGCGCCAGGTAGCCGGCCAAGCCGATCGCCGAGACGGGAACGGGGCCGACCCAGGCGTAGCGCGACGCCTGCACCGTGCCGCAGTCGCTCACGCCGCACTGCACGGGCGGAGTCCAGCCCAGGTTGCCCGCGACGAGGTAGAACGCCAGGAACGCGCCGATCAGCGACAGGGCCGCGATCCACATCCGGTTGCGGGGCGGCGGCGCAGTCACGGCGCTCAGTTGCTGGAAGCGCCTTCGACCACGGCTTGGATCTGCGGAAATTCGGAGCTGGGCAGCGTCATCCAGCGTCCGTCGCCCCGGTCGACGATGACGGTGGGCGTGCCTCTGACCCCCAGGCGCTGGCCCAGCATGACGCTGGCGGTGACGGCCTCGGCGTGGCGGTCGCTGGCCAGGCATCTGCGAAAGTCCCGCGAGTCGAGCCCGATCTCGCCGGCGAGGCGGCTGAAGAAGCGGACGGCGTTGCCCGTCCCGGTCCACTCGCGTTGCGTGCGGAAGAGCGCGTCGTGGTACGGCCAGTACTGGTCCTGGTCGTCGGCGCACCAGGACGCGCGGGCCGCCAGGAAGGCGTGGGCGTGCTGTTCCAGCGGGAAGTCGCGGTACTGGAACTTGGCGATGCCCGTCTCCACGTAGGTGAGGTCGATCAGGGCCTTTTCGGCCGTGGCGAAGACGCGGCAGCTCGGGCACTGGTAGTCGCCGAACTCGATGATCGTGACGGCCGCGTCTGCGTCGCCGGCCTCCTTGAAGGGCGCTCGATCCAGAATCTCCCGGTCTTCCAGCTCGCCCAGCTCGACAGGCTCGACGACGGCGGCGCCTCCGCCCCTCATGCCGTACCACACGGCGACGGCGCCTGCGACCGCCACCGCGCCCAACGCCCCGTAGAACTTCTTCATGCCCGCCGCACCGCTCTTGTTCCTTGCCATGGTCTAGCTCCTTGTCGCTTCCAAACTCGAGTGTAGCCCGAAGTCCGCCGAGGGGCGCCGCTGCCCTGCCCGGCGCGGTCCGGCTCCTGCTAGCTGAATGGTGGCTGTCCGGCCGCGATGCCCGCCAGGAGCGGGCCGTCCAGGTTGCCGCCCGAAAGCACGGCGCACACGCGGCGGCCCCGCACGTCGATCCTCCCAGACCGGAGCGCGGCCACGGTCGCCGCGCCGGAATGCTCCACGACCAGCTTGCGGCGGCGGACCAGGTGCGCGGCGGCGCTCCGGATCTCGTCGTCCGCGACCAGCACCACGTCGTCCAGGAACGCGTCCGCGTGGGCGTGCGTGAGGTCGCCGGCGCGGGTGGGCGCGAGGCCGTCCGCCACGGTGTCCACGCTGGCCAGCGTGACCGGCGCCCCCGCGTCCAGGGCCCGTCTCATGCTGGGCGCGCCCTCGGGCTCGACGCCCACGACCTTCGTCGCGGGTCCCAAGCCGCCGAACGCCGCGCCGCACCCCGAGGCCAAGCCGCCTCCGCCGACCGGCACGAGGAACAAGTCCGGCTCGGGCCAGTCCTCTTGGGTCTCCAAGGCCACCGTGCCTTGGCCGGCGATGATGCGCGGGTGGTCGAACGGCGGAACGATCACGAGGCCCTCCGCTGCGGCGATCTCCTCGGCCCGGACGCGGCGCTCCTCCGATGTGGTGCCCGCGAACTGGACTTCGGCGCCCAGCCGCCGCGCCCCCTGCGTCTTGATCTCGGGGGCCGTCGTGGGCATGACGACCACGGCTCGGGCGCCGCGCAGCGAAGCGGCGTAGGCCACGGCCTGCGCGTGGTTTCCCGACGAATAGGTGATCACGCCCCTCGCCAGCTCGGCGTCCGACAGCTGGGCCACGAAGTTGCACGCGCCCCGCGCCTTGAACGACCCGGTGCGTTGCAGCGACTCGCACTTGAGCCGCACGTCCGCGCCCGTCTCGGCGGAGAGGCCCTCGTCGGGCACCAACGGCGTCCGGTGCACAAGCCCGCGCAACCTGTCCGCGGCGGCCCGCACGTCGTCCAGAGAAGCGAGCGTCCGGTCCAGCCGTCCGCGCGAAGACGGCCGGCGACTTCGGCCACGTTGACGGAGGCTCACGGGCCCTCGCTGTCGTCTCCGCCGAGGACGCTCGCGCCGTCGCCTCCGCGGGCGCCGGCCGTCTCGGAGTCCGCGCGCTCCTCGCCGATCAGCCGCGCCACGTCCACGACCTCGTCGCCCTCGTCCAGATTCATCAGCCGCACGCCCTGCGTGGCCCGCCCGATCACCCGGATCTCCGACGCCTTCTGCCGGTTCACGACGCCGTTTCGCGTGACCATCATCAGCTGGTCCGCGTCGATCACGGACTTGACCGCCACGACGGCCCCCGTCTTCTCGGACAGCTTCAGGTTGATGACGCCCTTGCCGCCGCGCCCTTGGTGCCGGTACGCGCCCACGTCGCTCCGCTTGCCCATGCCGTGCTCGGTCACGACCAGCACCGAGGCCCCCTCGCGGCGCACCACGATCATCCCCGCCACTTCGTCCCCCTCGTCCAGCCGAATGCCGCGCACGCCGCCCGCCACGCGCCCCCGAGGCCGCGCGTCCCGCTCCGAGAAGCGGATCGCCTTGCCTCTGCGCGTGCCCAGCACCACTTCGTTCGCGCCGTCGGTCACACGCACGTCGATCAGCTTGTCATCCTCCGCGATCTTGATCGCGATGATCCCCACCGCGCGCACGTTCTTGAACGCCGACAGCCGGGTCTTCTTGACCACGCCGTTCTGGGTGCAGAAGAACAGGAACTGATCGTCGCGGAACTCCCTCACGGCTTCGACGGCTGCCAAGCCTTCGCCCCGGCCCAGTTGAAGCATGTTGACGATCGGCTTGCCCTTCGATTGGCGGCTCCCCTGCGGGATCGCCCACACCTTGATCCAGTGGCAACGCCCCCAGTCGGTGAAGACCATCAAGTAGTCGTGCGTGGACGCCACGAACAGCCGCTCCACCCAGTCCTCGGCCCTGGTGCTCATCCCTCGGAGTCCCCTGCCGCCGCGCCTCTGCGCCCGGTACGTGTCCAGCGGAATGCGCTTGACGTAGCCTTCGCGGGAGATGGTGATGACCACCTCCTCGTCGACGATCAAGTCTTCGACGTCGAACGATCCCACTGGCCCGACGACCTCGGTGCGCCGGTCGTCGCCGTAGCGCCGATCGATCTCGCGCAGCTCGTCCTTGATGATTCCCATGCGGACGTCGCGACTGCCCAGAATGCGCTGAAGCTCCGCGATGTCGGCCTTCACGCCGGCCAGCTCGGCGTCGAGCTTCTCGATCTCCAGTCCGGTCAGGCGGGCCAGCCGCATTTCGAGGATGGCGCGGGCCTGGCGCTCCGAAAGGCCGAAGACGCCCCGCAGCTTTACCGACGCCTCTTCCGAGTCGCGGGAGCCGCGAATGATCTTGACGACTTCGTCGATGTTCTCGACGGCGATGCGCAAGCCCTCGAGGACGTGCTCGCGCTCCTTCGCGGCGGCCAAGTCGAATTCGCTTCGCTTGACGACGACTTGGTGACGATGCTCGACGAAGCGCAGCAGCATCGCGCGCAGTGAAATCGTGCGCGGCACGCCGTCCACGAGCGCAAGAAATATCGCGCCGAACGTGGATTGCATCTGCGTGTGCTTGTACAACCGGTTCAAGACGATCTGCGGCACTGCGTCGCGCTTGAGGTCGATCACCATGCGCAGGCCGTCGCGGTCCGATTCGTCGCGCATGTCGCGGATGGCTGTGACCTTCTTGTCGCGGACCAGGCTCGCGATTTGCTCCATGAGCCGCGACTTGTTCACCATGAAGGGGATTTCCTTGACCACGATGCGCGGCGGCCCGTCGCCCTCTTCCTCGATGTCCGCCTTGGCGCGCATGACTATGCGTCCTTGGCCGTTTCGATACGCTTCGCGGATGCCGTCGCGGCCGCAGACGTAGCCGCCGGTGGGGAAGTCGGGGCCCTGCACGATCGCCTCGAGTTCTTCTTGGGGAAGCTCGGGATCGTCGATCAGCGCGAGCAGCGCCGCGACCACTTCGCGCAGGTTGTGAGGGGGAATGTTGGTCGCCATTCCCACGGCGATGCCCGACGATCCGTTGACGAGCAGGTTCGGGGCCTTCGACGGAAGGACTGTGGGCTCTTCGAGGCGTCCGTCGAAGTTTTCCTCGAAGGGCACGGTCCCCTTGTCTATGTCCGCGAGCAGTTCGATGGTGAGCCGTTGCAGGCGGGCTTCGGTGTAGCGGTAGGCGGCCGCCGCGTCGCCGTCGATCGATCCGAAGTTGCCCTGTCCGTCCACCAGCGGATAGCGCAGCGAGAAGTCCTGCACCATGCGGACCAGCGCGTCGTAGACGGCCGAGTCGCCGTGCGGGTGGTACTTTCCCAGGACTTCGCCGACGACGGTGGCGCACTTCTTGTACGCGCGGCCCGGGGTGAGGCCCAGCTCGTACATGGCGTAGAGGATCCGCCGGTGGACGGGCTTGAGGCCGTCGCGCACGTCCGGCAGGGCGCGCTGCATGTTTACGCTCATCGAGTAGTCGATGAACGAGTCGCGCATCTCCTGTTCTAGTACGCGCTCCAGGATTCGTTCGCCGGCGCCGCTCTGGTCGGTTTCGAGCATGGTGGGGCCACCGGCGGGAGAGGTCTGCGGAAGGGCGGCGCGAAAGGGCGCCGGGACAGGGGCTGAAGGCACCTGCGGCGGCGACGGCGACGCCCTTCCAATATAGCGGATCGGCGACCGGAGACGGCCCTGCCGCGGACGGTATGCCGGGCGGGCGGCCCGAGCCCGCCGGACGGCGCCCGCTAGGCCATGGCGACGAAGTTCCGGCCGTCTTCGAGGCCCGCTTTGGCGGCGGCCGTGCGGACGGCTTGGCGGCCCTCGGCGCGCGCCACCGCCCCAACGTGAAGCGCGTCGGCGAAGCCGGCGGCGTTCGGCGCCGGCGCGGCTTGGATGGACCCCGGGGCCGTCTTCGGGGCGTCCGTCGGCTCCGGCGAACCAGGGGACGCCCACACGGGCACGCCGTGGACCTCCTGGCCGATCTTGCGGGGATCGACGTCGACGAAGCCGAGCACCGGGACGCCCTGCGCGCGAAACTCCCTGGCGAGCGCCTTGCCGGTCGGACCAGCCCCCCAAACGACCACGCCCGGCCGCCCGGCGAGCAGGGTGCGGCGCAGGTGGTGGACCCGGCAACGGCGGAGCGCGTCCAGCGAGTACGCCGGATTGGTGCGGCTGGTGCGGTCCGCGCTGTCGGTCCAGTCGAGCAGCGTCTCGGGAAGCGTCGCGAAGCGGCGGCCGCAGCGCCAGAGTCGCAGAAGCAGGTCGTAGTCCTCGGGCCAGCCTTGGTCGCGGTAGCCGTCCACGGCCCGCAACGCGCGCGTGCGGAACATGAAGGTGGGATGGGCCAGCGGGCATTCGACGAAGATGTCGCGCCGCACCGCGCTCCAGCTCGTGAGGCCGTTCAGCCAGCCGGCGTACTCGGCGGCTCGCGGGGTGACGGCGGATTCCGGGACCATGCGCACGCCCGTGCCGCATCCGGCCAGTTCCGGGCGGGCGTCCAAATAGGCGAGTTGGGCCGCGAGCCGGCGGGGGTGGCAGATGTCGTCGCCGTCCATGCGGGCCGCGAAGGCGGTGCGCACTTGGGCCAGGCCGCGCTGAAGGGCGGGGACGAGGCCGTCGCGGGGATTGCGGACGAGGCGCGCCCGGCGGGACGGCGTGTCGGCGGCGGCCGACGAGGACGGTTGCGGTGCGCTGTCGAATCCCGCGATCCAGTCGAGGGCGACGGAAACGGTGTCGTCGCGCGATCCGTCGTCCACGATCACGACCTCGAAGCCGGCCAACGTCTGGGCGGAGAGGGACGCCAGGGCGGTGCCCAGGGTGGAGGCGGCGTCCCGAACCGGGAGGAGGACCGCGACCCGGGGCTCGCCTCCCGTCACGGTGCGGTTGCCGCGGCCGCGCGGGTCGTGCCGGCCGCCCTCTTCAGCGCCGCCGCCAGGCAACGTCCGGTGGCGCTGTCGGGTTCGGCGGCGATCTCTTCGGGACGCCCGGCGGCCACCACCCGGCCTCCGTCGGGCCCAGCGCCGGGTCCCATGTCCACCACCCAGTCCGCCGCCATGATCACGTCCAGGTCGTGCTCGACGACGATCAGCGTGTTGCCGGCCTCGACGAGCTTGCGAAGCACGCCGACCAGGAGCTCCACTTCCTCGCCCGAAAGGCCCGTGGTGGGCTCGTCCAGGATGTAGAGCGTCCGGCCCCGGCCTCCGGCTCTCGCGCCGTTCCGCCGGTCCCTTCCGCCCATTGCTCCGCCCGCTCCCCGGCCACGCGACCTCCTGCGCGCCGAGATCATCTCCCTCGCGATCTTGAGCCGTTGCGCCTCGCCGCCCGACAGGGTCGTCGCGGGCTGGCCCAGGCGCAAGTAGCCCAGCCCGGTCTGGCGCAGGTGCCAGAGGACGCGTCCCAGCGCGCGCTCGCGGGCGAAGAAGCGGATGGCCCGGTCCACGGTCAGGTCCAGCACGTCGCGGACGTTCAGGCCGCGCGCCCTCACCTCCAGGACATCCGGCCGGTACCGCTGTCCGCCGCAGGCTTCGCACTCCACGTGAACGTTGGCCATGAACACCATCTCCACTTCCACCGTCCCCAGGCCCTTGCACGCCGGGCAGCGGCCCCCGTCCACGTTGAACGAGAAGCTCCGCGCCGAGAGCCCGGACGCCTTGGCCGCCGGCTGGCGCGCGAAGAAGCGGCGGACCTCGCCCCACGCCCCGACGTAGGTGGCCGGATTGGAGCGGGGAGTGCGGCCGATGGGACTCTGGTCGACCAGCACGGCCGCGTCGAGGCGCTCCAGGCCCTCCAGCCGCGAGTACGCGCCCACGGGATCGCCCAGGTGCTCCTTCGCCGAGGTCTCTCCGTCCCCGAGTTCGCGCTCGATCGCGCGATGGAGCACGTCGTGGACGAGCGTGGACTTGCCGGAGCCGGAAACGCCGGTGACCACCGAGAACGCGCCGACCGGAAACTCCGCGTCCACGTTCCGGAGATTGTGCAGGCTCGCGCCCGCGATCCGCAGCCGGGGGCCGTCCAGCGGCTGGCGGAGCTCCAGGCGCTCGGCGGGACCGCGGCGGCCCGCCAAGTGGCGGCCGGTGGCCGTGTCGGCGCGTTCGAGAACCGCGGGCGCGCCCTCGAAGACGACCTCGCCCCCGGAGTCTCCCGCGCCCGGCCCGAGTTCGACGACGTGATCGGCGGCCCTGACGGCGCCCGCGTCGTGCTCCACGACCAGCACCGTGTTGCCGTCGTCGCGCAGCCGCTCGAGCTGCCTGACCAGCGCCGCCATGTCGGTCGGGTGCAGTCCGGCCGAGGGCTCGTCCAGCACGTAGAGCGTGTCGACCAGCCGGGAGCCGAGCGAGTTGGCCAGCGCGATCCGTTGCGTCTCGCCCCCCGACAGCGTCCGCGCGAGCCTGGAGAGCGCGAGGTATCCGAGGCCAACGTCGGCCAGAAAGGCCGCGCGGCGCCGCAGCTCACGGAGAACCGGCGCCGCGATCCGCGCCTCGGCGGGCCTGAAGTCCAAGCCGGCGAGCCAAGCCGCGAACCGGTCCACCGGCATGGCGCTCGCCTCGGCGATGCCGCACCCGCCCACCGTCACCCATCCGGCCTCGGGGCGCAGCCTCGATCCCTCGCAGGCCCGGCAGGGGCGCGGCCGCTGGTACCGGCGCAGGAAGACGCGGATGTACTGCTTGTACCGGCGCCGCTCCTTTCCCGCGAGAAAGCCCATCACGCCCTTGAACCGCCCCTTGCCGTACAGCACGGCTTCGCGAAACTCCTCGGGCATCTCCTTCCAAGGGACGTGCGTCGAGACGCCCTCGGCGGCGGCGAAGCGGCGAAGCGCGGCCCGCTCGCGGCCGTAGCGGGGCTTGGCCCAGGGGTCCACCGCGCCTTGCTCGATCGACCATTCCTCGTTGGGCACCACGAGCGCCGGATCGTACTCCAGCGTCGCGCCGAAGCCGGTGCACGCCGGACAGCTTCCGTAGGGGTTGTTGAAGGAGAACAGGCGCGGGGAGGGCTCCAGGAACTCCGTCTCCGGGTGCGCGGCGCAGACGAAGCGCTCGGAGAATCGCGCGAACGGCTCGGGCTCCCCCGCGCGCACCGCCGCGGCCCGGCCCTCTCCTTCGCGAAAGCAGGTGGCGAGCGAGTCGGCAAGGCGGTCCTGCCAGTCCTTGGACGGGTCCGCCGGCACGGCCATCCGGTCCACGACGACGAGGACCTCCTTGGCGGCGGCGAGATCGGGGAGGGGGGAGCCGGTTGCGGCGGCGGGTTGCGGTGCGCGGGGCGCGGCCTCCGCGTCACGGCGCTCCACGCCGCCGGACTCGGTGGCGCGTTCCTCGGACAGCCGCACCGCCTCCCCGTCCGCCAGCGCGCGCACGAATCCCAGGGCCAGCAGGTTGCGCGCGATCCGGTCGTGGTCGCTGCGCGCGCTGCGGGCCAGGGGGAAGGCGACGACGAACCGGGCGCCCGGCGGCAGGGCGGCCAGACGGTCCACGGCGTCCGAAACGGTGTCGGGCCGCACTTCCGCGCCGCAGTGCGGACAGGACACGCGCCCGGCCCGCGCATACAACAGACGCAGGTAGTCGTGGATTTCGGTGGCCGTGCCGACGGTGGACCGGTTGCTCGAGACCGGACTGCGCTGCTGGATGGCGACGGCGGGCGAGAGTCCTTCGATCGCGTCCGCGTCCGGCTTCTGCAGCCGCTCGAGGAACTGCTTGGCGTAGGTGGAGAGCGCCTCGATGTAGCGCCGCTGGCCCGCCGCGAAGAGCACGTCGAGCGCGAGCGTGGACTTGCCCGACCCCGACGGCCCCGTCAGCACGACCAGCGAGTCGCGCGGAATGTCGAGGTCGATGCCCTTGAGGTTGTGCTGGCGGGCGCCGCGAATGCGGATGGCGTCCTTCTTCACGTCCCCGCGTCCCCGCCGAGGTCCCGCCCGCCCGGCCCTTCGCTTCGGTTGCGCCCGCCCGCGCCCGCTCCGCGCCCGGGTCCGCGTCTCCTGCATCGAGGCCCAGTTCGGCGCCCGCTCCGGCTCTCGCGCCGCCGCCCGTCTCCCCGCGCCCTCCTGCCGCCTCCACGGCGCGCCACGACGAGCCCGGCAAAGATCACGCCCGCGCCCGCCAGCTGCACGCGCCCCGGCGTCTCGCCCAGCCACGCCCACGCCGCCAGCAGCGCGAACACGGGCACCAGGTTCTGGTAGACGGCCGTCCGGCTCTGCCCGATGGCGCCGACCGAGCGGTACCAGATGGCGTACGCGACGGCGACCGCCAGCACGCCCGCGTGAAGGAGCGCGCCCCAAGTCGCCGCCGAGAGCGATCCCAGCTCCGTGCGCGCAAGCCCCGGCAACCCCGCCGCGACCACGAACGGCGTCCCCGCCCACAGCGTCCACGCCGTCGTCTCGAGCGCGCCGTGCCGCTTGACCATGCGCCGCCCGAAGATCGTGTACAGCGCCCACAGCACGGCCGCCCCCACCATGAGCAGGTCGCCCTCCGTGCTGCCCCCGACGGCGTCCGTTCCTCCCGCGACGAGCAAGACCGTGCCTCCGAAGGTGCACGCGGCCCCGCACGCCACCGCCAAGCTGAAGCGCTCGCGCCCGAGCAGGCTCCCCAGCAGCACCACCCAGAGCGGACAGGTCGCCAGCAGCAGGGCCGCGTTCCCCGCCAGCGTCCGCTCCAGCCCGAAGATGAAGCAGAACTGAAAGAGCACGTGGCCCGCCAGCGCCAAGAGGATCACCTTCCCCCAGTCCCTCGCCCGAGGCAGCATCCGCCGGCCCTGCACGCGCAGCAGCGCCGCCACGGCCGCCCCCGCCAGCAAGAACCGGAGCGCGTTGAAGGCCAGCGGCTCGATCTCGGCCAGCGCCCCCTTGACGATGGCGAAGTTGAGCCCCCAGATCAGCGCGATGAGGACGAGGCCGGCGTCGGCGGTTGGCGCGGCGCCGGGGCGGCGGCTGGAGCGAATGGGCACGGGGCGTTGGCGGCGGTCGGCGAGGCCGTGCGGCTGGGGAGCGGCGCGGCCCTTGAGGCCTCGGCGGAGGTGGCGTGTGGGCGTTGGCGTGTTCGGACGGGCCGCCGGAGCCGCATGCCTCGCGGCTTGGCGAGGCCGTCGGCGTGGACGAGTCCTGCCGGTAAAGGTACGGGCGGCTTGGCGTGTGGGCGTTGGCGGGCCGAGACCGGTGGCCGCGAAGGGCGGAGTTCTCTTCGAAACGCCTTGTGTCGCAAGGAGAATCGATGGTCGGTGGGGCCGCCTTCGGGCGTGGTGGCCCGATCCGGGATTGCCATTCCCCGGCGAGTTGCCCACCTTCAAGGCGAGTCCTCCGCGTCTTGGCGAGCGCTGGATGGCTCCAGACAATTCCTTCGCCAAACAGGAGTTGCCCGCATGAACGGCAGATGCAATTTTGGAGTCGGCGAGCGACGACCCGGCGATGAGTTTGCCAATGGCAACCAGCAAGACGAGCAGGCTGGTTGCGAGTTCATTGCCCGGAATTGAACGGCTCGCTTGGGTTGAAGAAGCGGTAGTGCCAGAAGCGTGCGGTGCGCTGTTCGCGGGCACCGATGCGGTTGCTATGGATAGGGATTGTCCTGATGAGATATGGGTGAGCGGCCGCACCCCAAGTTCCGGTGCCCCCGGCGAGCTTCCAGGAATATCTATCACGGTGTGCAAACTCAGAGATCAGATGGAACATACGATCAATTTGATTGTTGTCTCTCTGACGCACACCGTTTGCCAATATGATCAATCCTGCAGCGGCTCGTGGGACGGGTGGATCCATTTGGGCCAAGCTCTCGGCAAGACTTGAGCTAGCCATGCGCACAACGTGGAGCACCATAATGGTCGCGTTGGCGGCGAGCGTGCCGACCGCGGCGACGCAACAGATTCTGGAGGTGGACTTCGATGTTGGCCGAGAAGTCGCCGGCGGCGAGGAGTATATGTTCTCCGTTGCGGTGGCCGTCGACTATGACCGCCGGCTTGTATTGGTCTCGGAGGCCGCCGAACCGCTGGGCGTGAACGCCTATTCGCTGGACGACGGCTCGGTGCAGCACGTCTTCGGCGGAGGTCGGCCGGGGGACGGTCCGGGCGAAACCAGAAAAGTGAACGCGACGGCCGTGGGGCCGGACGGGGTCTTTGTGGCCGGCCCGGGCAGAGTCATCTATTGGAGCTGGTCGGGCGCCCTGCTCCATCAGTGGACGCCGAAAGCGCCGGACACGAGGAGTCTCTGCGCGTTGAACGGTCGTCCTGCGGTCACGACGCAAGAGGGCGTGGTGTTCCGAGACGACGACGGTGAGAGCGTAGCGTTGGGCGGAGAGGCCCGGCCGCTGTTGCAAGCGACGTCGGCTCCGGCCCGTGATGTCGTGATGGCCTATGTGACCACAAAGCTGGCATGTGCGGACTCGTCCGCATATGTGCTGGCCGGCTCGAACGTAGCCGGCATGGACCTCGTCCTTACGGAATACAAGGTCGGCGCGGAACCGCACGTGGTTTCATTGCCCACTGAGCTGGCGGACCTGGAAGGATACACCAGCATGTTCCTGGCTGACGATGGTCGACTCGTCGTCACGACGTATGAGGACGAGCTGGGCGGCGTGGTCATGGACCTAGCCACGGGTTGCTATGCGCTGTTGCCGTCGGTCCGCCGTGTTCCGGGCAATCCGAAGTATGTCGGGATGTTTGCCGACAGCGTCGTGACGCTGGAGGCCAGCCGGAAGCCGACCACGAGAATGATGAACGGCAGGCAAGTCTCCGTGTACTACGCGGACCCGTCCTACATTTTCGTGCGTCCGGTGCGGGCCGTTGCGGGCGAGTCCTGTTCCTAGCGGAGATTTCTCTTCAGCGGGCGCGGTCCCGACACTTGGGGCCGCGCCCATCCGCAAAAGCGGTGTGGAGACCAAGGACCGGCCGTTCCGGGGACAACGGGGCGCAGAGGCGTGGAAGTCGGTCCACGCCGCTCGCGCTCAACGCCTCCCGGCACAGCGCCGCGCCCGCGTCGCCCGTCACCTCGTCCGGCCGAACCTCGACGCGACTTGTTGTACCGAAACAGCCCCTCCATTATCTTCACCTCGGCGTTGCGCGCGGCGGGTTGCCGGTTCTCGGCCCGAACACCTTGAACCTACTGGCCTTGCCGCCGCACGCCACCCCCTTTCACCACGCCCCCTCGTGAATAAGACGGGCTGGAGATGCGCATTTGGAGCGGAATGGTCGTCGCGGTCGCGTTGGCGGCGGGTGCGCCGACGGCCGCGCAACAGATTCTGGAGGTGGACTTCGATGTTGGCCGAGAAGTCGCCGGCGGCGAGGAGTATATGTTCTCCGACTTTACGGTGGCCGTCGACTATGACCGCCGGCTTGTATTGGTCTCGGAGGCCGCCGAACCGCTGGGCGTGAACGCCTATTCGCTGGACGACGGCTCGGTGCAGCACGTCTTCGGCGGAGGTCGGCCGGGGGACGGTCCGGGCGAAATCAGAAAAGTGCACGCGACGGCCGTGGGGCCGGACGGGGTCTTTGTGGCCGGCCCGGGCAGAGTCATCTATTGGAGCTGGTCGGGCGCGCTGCTCCATCAGTGGACGCCGAAAGCGCCGGACGCAAATGTCGTTTGCGCATTGAGCGGTCGTCCTGCGGTCACGACGCAAGAGGGCGTGGTTTCATTGCCCACTGAGCTGGCGGACCTGGAAGGATACACCAGCATGTTCCTGGCTGACGATGGTCGACTCGTCGTCACGACGTATGAGGACGAGCTGGGCGGCGTGGTCATGGACCTAGCCACGGGTTGCTATGCGCTGTTGCCGTCGGTCCGCCGTGTTCCGGGCAATCCGAAGTATGTCGGGATGTTTGCCGACACCGTCGTGACGCTGGAGGCCAGCCGGAAGCCGACCACGAGAATGATGAACGGCAGGCAAGTCTCCGTGTACTACGCGGACCCGTCCTACATTTTCGTGCGTCCAGTGCGGGCCGTTGCGGGCGAGTCCTGTTCCTAGCAGAGATTTCTCTTCAGCGGGCGCGGTCCCGACACTTGGGGCCGCGCCCATCCGCAAAAGCGGTGTGGAGACCAAGGACCGGCCGTTCCGGGGACAACGGGGCGAAGAGGCGTGGAAGTCGGTCCACGCCGCTCGTGCTCAACGCCTCCCGGCACAGCGCCGCGCCCACGTCGCCCGTCACCTCGTCCGGCCGAACCTCGACGCGACTTGTTGTACCGAAACAGCCCCTCCATTATCTTCACCTCGGCGTTGCGCGCGGCGGGTTGCCGGTTCTCGGCCCGAACACCTTGAACCTACTGGCCTTGCCGCCGCACGCCACCCCCTTTCACCACGCCCCTTCGTGAATAAGACGGGCTGGAGATGCGCATTTGGAGCGGAATGGTCGTCGCGTTGGTGGCGGGTGCGCCGACGGCCGCGCAACAGATTCTGGAGGTGGACACGAACGCTGGTCGCCAAGTCGTCGGGGGTGAAGAGTATTCGTTCGACCATGCCGTCGTGGACTACGACCGCCGGCTGGTGTTGGCGTCGGAGGCGGCCGATCCCCTGGCCGTGACCGCCTACTCGCTGGACGACGGCTCGGTGCAGCACGTCTTGGGCGGCGGGCGGGCGGGCGACGGCCCGGGCGAACTCATGTCCTTGACTGCGATAGCCGTAGGACCGGAGGGGGTCTTTGCCGCAGGCCGTCACAGGGTGCTCTACTGGAGCTGGTCCGGCGTCCTTCTCCATCAATGGACGCCGACCGCGCCGAACACGAGGAGACTCTGCGCATTGAACGGTCGTCCCGCCGTCGCGTTGCAAGAAGGAGTGGCGTTGCGCGACGACGGCGAGACCGTTGCCATCGGCGGAGAAGCTCGGACGTCGTTGGACGTGGGTGCCTTCCGGTCGCAATCCGAGGTTTCACAGTCCGCTATTCGTGACGTCATGAACCGCTATTTTACGGTTGAGCTGGCGTGCGCCGATTCGTCGGCATATGTGCTGACCGGCATGGTTCATTCGCTTGTGGAGTACCAGCAGGGAGCAGAGCCGCGCGCAATCGAGATGCCTCCGGAGCTGGTGGAGGCGGCGCGCTGGAGGATGGAGGTCGATGAATGGAGGAACACCGGCTACAGCAATTTGTTCCTGGCCGCCGACGGCCGGCTCGTCGTAACGACGAACAATACCCGGGTGACGGGGGCTCTGCTGGACCGCGCGACGGGCTGCTGGACGCTGTTGAAGGAAAATCCCTTGACCAGCTTCGCTAGTTACGTCGGAATGGTCGGCGACAGTGTCGTGACCACGGAGAGGAGCCAGGAGCCGATGGAGAGGACGGTGAACGGTCGGCGTGTCCCCGTGTTCAGCGGAGACAATGCGCACATCTTCGTGCGGCCAGTGCGGGCCGTCGCGGGCGAGCCCTGTTCCTAGCGGGGGCGTTCTCGAGCGGGTGCGGCCCGGTGCCGGGGGCCGCGCCCGCTCACCCGGCATCGGGGGCCAAGCGCGTCTACGATACGGCCTATTGAACGGCGTGGCTCTTGGAGCGAGGAGAGCGGATGGAAGATGCGGGAGTGGGTGGAGCGGCTGATGGGCTGGGGCCGGAGTGGCGGATCGAGCGGGTGGACGAGTGCGGGCGGGCGTATCCGGGCTACGACGGGCGGCCGGGAGCGGGAAACATGATTCGGACAGCGATCTTCGCAGGCGCGGTCTTGAACCTTATGGCGTGCGGCCAGCCGGACGCGGCGAACGACCGAAACGACGAGACGCGATCGGCGGGTGCGCCGACGGCTGCGCAACAGATTCTGGAAGTGGACACCAACGCTGGCCGCCAAGTCGTTGGCGGCGAAGAGTACTCGTTCGACCATGCCGTCGCGGACTACGACCGGCGGATGGTGTTGGCGTCGGAGGCGGGCGACCCAGTGGCCGTGACCGCCTACTCGCTGGACGACGGCTCGTTGCAGCACGTCTTGGGCGGGGTCGGCCGGGAGACGGTCCGGGCGAACTCAGAAGCGTGAACGCGACGGCCGTGGGGCCGGACGGGGTCTTATGGCCGGCCCGGGCAGAATCATCTATTGGAGCTGGTCGGGCTCCCTGCTTTATCAGTGGACGCCGAAAGCACCGGACGCAAATGCCGTTTGCGCGTTGAGCGGTCATCGTGCAGGAGCCACGGCAGACTTGATGTTCGTCGGTTTGGACGGCCGTCTGGTCGCACAGACCGAGGGCTTGCCGGCCGACGAATCGGTGATGCGCCGGAACATCACGTCGAGTTCTCGAGGGATGACCTTCGTATCCACGCGGATGACGACGCCGTACTCCAAGACCTTCCAGGCGGCGGTTGGGCAAAGCCGCGTCGTGGCGGGACACACGGCCACCGACGAGATCCGCTTCTTCGACGCGGACGGCCAGCTGATGCGCATTCTTCGCCGTCTGAACCGGCCGCGCCTAGTGAGCGACGAGGCCAAGGACGCGTGGATTCGGTAGCAAGCCGAAAGATTGCGCCGCCGTAGCGCCGCGGCCTCTGGGAACGGCTGTCGGCAGTCGAGTTTCCGGAGTTCATGCCGGCCTTCGAATCGCCGGCTCTCGACGCTCGCGACCGGTTGTGGGTGCAGGAGTTGGTCGGTCCCGACGCCGTCGGCAGTCGTTGGACGGTGTACGACGCAGGGGGGCGCGCCCGTCGGCGTGGTTGCCATGCCGCCCCGGTTCCGTCCGGCCAGCTTCGGGCCGGACCACGTCTTGGGCGTGTGGGGGATGACCTCGATGTGGAGTACGTGCAGAGGTACGCTCTCTCCGAGGGTTGCAAGGCGCTCCGACCTGAACGACGCGGCTGGTGGCGGACTCGGGCTTCCATCGTCGCCGAGTACTCCCTCTTCGTGCCGGGAGCAGGCGCCGCTGGGCGGCGGCTGGAGCGAGTTGGGCACGGGGCGTTGGCGGTCCGACACCTGTAGCCACGAGGGATGGAGCCCTGCCCGAGACGCCTTGCGTCGCAACGAGAATCGACGCCCGCCGAAGCATTTTCGGCCAAGCAGGCGGCCGCCGCCGTCGAATGCGCGCAACGCGTCTTGGCCGCCGCCGGGGAATACGTGCGCGATCGGCAGGCGGATCGCGACGGCCAGCCAAGCGAGGCGGCGAAGTGGAGCTACGCCTCGCCGAAGAGATCGTGCTGATGTTCGTCAGTGCGGAGCCGCTGGGCGACAACCTGCTGGAGCCCCCGTGCTGGCCCGCATCGCCGCAAGCGCCGCTAGGCCGCTTTGGTCCAGGCCGGCATCCTCGAGTCCACCGAAGAGGACCTGATCGCGCTGTCGCAAAAGGTGCGCCCGCTCGCCGTTGCCCCGCGGCGGACGACGGGGGTGCCCAGCAGGAGGTGCGGGGGTCATGCAGGTCCTATTCGGCGACGACGAGGAGCTGGAGCGGTGGCGGGAGAAGGCGCGGTGACGCGTACGGAGTCCGGCAGGGGGCGCTCCCAGGGAGCGCACCAAACAAAGCCCCTCGGGCGTCGTTCGCCAGCCGAGTGGTCCCCGGCATTGAAGGATACGGGATTTCTGCCTACTTTCTCCATCGCTGGGCCCGGACTTAAGCTGACCGCTGACCGCACCACACGTGTCGCGGCTCCCTTGCCAACCGCCAGCACAGCTTGAAGGAGGTGCCGGAGATGGCTCGCGCCGACCTGTTGCTTGATCTCGTCCGCTCGGGCGCCAGGGGCGACCAGCGTTTGTTCCGCAAGGCGCTCGAGGCTCTCGTCACGGAGGAACGTGCCAAGCAGCATCATGTGTTGGCGGACCGCCTCGCTTCGCATCTCAACCCCGTCGGCCCGCCGAACGCTTCGTCGCCTTTGACCAGTCGCAACCGCACCGGGCCAGGTGCCGGGTCGTTTCACGAGATGCATCCTCACCGGCGGCTGAGAGACCTCGTGCTCTCGAGGCCCGTGGTTGCCTCCTGCCAGGAGCTGATCGAGGAGTCTCGACGCACGGACCTGCTGCGAGCGCACAATCTGGAGCCCCGGCATCGGGTATTGCTCACTGGCCCGCCCGGGAACGGCAAGACGTCACTTGCCGAAGCGCTCGCCACCGAACTCGCTGTACCCTTGTTGGTTGTTCGCTACGAGTCCGTCATTGCCAGCTATCTCGGCGAGACGGCCGTGCGTCTTTCTCGGCTCTTCGACGAGGTGCGAACCCGCCGATGCGTGCTCTTCTTCGACGAGTTCGACGTGGTGGGCAAGGAACGCGGTGACGTTCACGAGACGGGTGAAATCAAGCGGGTCGTCAGTTCGCTTCTGTTGCAGATTGACGACTTGCCGAGCCATGTCGTCGTGGTCACCGCGACGAACCATCCCGAGTTGCTGGACCGGGCCGTCTGGCGCCGGTTTCAGCTCCGGCTGAATCTTCCGACGCCGACCCCTCCGCTGGCGGAAGAATGGTTTGGTCGCTTCGGGGGGCGTCTGGGCGCGCCCATGGAATGGCAGCCCGCCACATTGGCGAAGCGCCTCAAGGGGCTGAGCTTTTCGGAGCTCGAGCAATTCGCCCTCGACGTGCAACGGAAGCATGTCCTAACGCCCGCGGGCCATGATCTTCGCACTATTGTCATCGACTGCTTGACGCAGTGGCAAGGTCGCATAGAGGCTTCGGCACCGGTGCCCGAGCCAACGAGCTTGCCATCCGATGCCTGAACGTCCTCTTCTGATTCTTCCGAGTCCGGGGGAGCCGTTGCCTCGGCAGAGGTCGAGCGGGTTTGGCGGGAATTTTCGCCGTCCAAGCATCAAGCGCCAAGGCGACCGACTCTCACCACAGTTGAAGCGATTGCAGAAGGCGTTTGAAGAGCGGAAGATGCGATTGCAAGTGGAAGCGAGCGATCTAGTGCCTGAGGAAGTGGTAGTTCTGGAGACAGTGGGGGCGGTGAACGATTTCATTCGCGCCGTGGAGAGGGTGCCGGGAATGGAGTGGCTTGCCGAGATTGACGTCGACGCAATCCCTGCGGACGACGACTTCTTTGCTCTGCGCGATGGCGACGCACAGCGGGACAAGGACCTTCGGGGCCGCGTATTCATGGTCTTCACAAACCAAGAGGCGCTGAGGCAGATGATGTCGTTTTGGAGGATGTGGCAATCCGAGAAAAGGCTTCCACAAGGCCTTGGCAAGTGGAAAGTTCTCTTTGCACAGCTCCGTGAGGTTCGGGTCTGGGGTGTCCAGGATCGCCTCGAGGAAACGGGGGTGCTTGACGATTGGCGCGAACGGTTCGAGTACGGCCAGCGGATGGTGCCTTGTGAGATTGAGCTCTGGTATAGACGGGACCCGGGACAGCGCCGGTCGGCCAGCGATCGCGTTGTCGACCTTGTCGAGGGTATGGCAGGGCATGTGGACGGCGAAGCAGATATCAGAGAGATTGCTTACCATGCCCTTCTTGCTCGACTCCCTCGGGATCAGATTCGTGACCTTTTGCAACCCGCTAGGGTCGACGTCGCTCTTGTGCACTGTGAGCATGTTCAGTTCTTTCGCGCAACCGGACAGATGTCGGTGCTACTGAGGGACGAAGGCCACGAGCAAGATCAGGATCCTCTGCCGGAAGACGTGCCTAGTGGCCCTCCCGTGGTTGCGCTGTTCGATGGACTTCCATTGCAGGCGCACCGCCGACTTCAGGGGCGATTGGTCGTCGAAGATCCCGACACCTTCGAGGACGGCTATCCGGCCGAGAACCGGCGGCACGGCACAGCCATGGCATCTCTCATCGTCCACGGTGATTTGGCTAAGGAGGAGAGTCCACTCTCGAGGCCACTGTACGTGCGTCCGATCTTGCGTCCGGATTCGCGTAACTGGAAGAGTCACGGCGAAGTCGTACCAGAGGGAATGCTAGTGGTCGATTTGATTCACAGGGCAGTCCGTCGCCTTTTTGAGGGCGATGGAAACGAAGCACCGGTCGCACCCCACGTCGCAATCGTGAACTTGTCTATCGGTATCCCAGATCGGCCCTTTGCTCACTCCATGAGTCCTCTTGCACGCTTGCTGGACTGGTTGTCATGGCGCTACAAGGTTCTTTTCGTCGTGAGTGCTGGCAACTACAGCGGCAAGATTGAATTGTCCACCAGCCATACGGCCGGGCCGTCATCGCTGGACGACACGGAAGAAGAGTTGATTCGAGCCGTCGCTGCCGATGCGCGGCATCGCCGTCTTTTGTCGCCTGCCGAGGCAGTGAATGCCCTTACCGTGGCTTCAATTCACGACGACGCGTCGACGGGGTTGTTGCCGCCAGGATGGGAAGATCCCTATCGTCGAGGGTTGCCCAGTCCATTTAACGCCCAAGGCATGGGATATCGTCGTGGAATCAAACCCGACGTCCTGGCGCCGGGTGGACGAGTTGTGACGCGGCGGCCGTTGTCAGGAGGACCAGTGCTGGAGATCTACGACGGTGGCCCACTTCCGCCAGGACAGCGAGTGGCCTCGCCAGGTACGGATTCTGGCGACATAGGAGCGATGCGGCATCTTCAAGGCACGAGCAATGCGACCGCGCTGGTCGCTCGTGCCTGTGGCATGCTCTACGATGTCTTGGACGAGCTTCGCATGGAGCCGCGGGGAGAGACCATTGAAGACGTTCCGCAGGCAGTTTGGCTTAAGGCGCTCGTCACGCATGGATCGGAATGGGGGGAGGCTGGGCGACTTCTGACTCGCGTACTGAAGAAGAAGGCCAACAGCCGACAGTTTAGGGAATACATCACGCGATTGCTGGGCTACGGAACGATCGACATTCTGCGCGTGCGGGAATGCACGTCCAAGCGGGTCACGGCACTTGGAGGCGGCAAGCTTCGTCAAGACGAGTCACACGTCTTGCACTTTCCCTTGCCCCCGTCTTTGGCAGGAGAGCGCGGCTTTCGAAGGCTGGCCATCACACTGGCGTGGTTATCGCCCGTCAACCAGCGACATCAGGCTTGGCGGAGGGCGGCGCTCAGCTTCGATCCGCCGAGAAATCTGCTTCAAGTGGATCGGCAACAGGCAGACTGGCGAGCAGTTCGACGCGGAACGCTGCAACACGAGATACTGGAAGGCAGGAAGGCGGGGGCATTTGTCGAAGGCGAGGACCTGAAGATTCGAGTTAGTTGCCGAGCCGATGCCGGAGCCTTGGAGGAGGAGGTGCCCTATGCCCTTGTCGTAACGCTAGAGATTGCGAAGGAAATCGGTGTGGACATCTATGATGAAATCCGTGCGGCGCTTCATGCGATCCACGTACGACCGGACGTTGCGAGTTGAGAGTTCCGTGTCGGGGACGCTTGGTGGCTGGCGTCACGTCGCGGTCGCGCGGGAGCCGGAAATCCGGACTCGCTTCCGCAACCGACTCCGTCTCGCAACCCCGCCTCCGGCGTCGGTGCGGCAGTTCCTTGCACGGCCCCGAATCCGGGGGCGGCCCAGGTCGGAGTCCGTGCGGAGATATCGCGTTCGACGGCACCACCCTTAGAACGGGGGGCGAAAGCCGTCCTTGCCTTCACCTGGGGGTGGCAGACCGGCCTGCTCAATCCGGTCGCGCAGAACGTCGTGAGCGGCGTCATAGTGTTCGCCGTACCGCTTGCTAAGGTCCTCGACAAGCTTTCGAAGCTCGAGAAGCCCCTTGCGCTGGCGAGGGTCATCCGGCGTTCGCCGTTGTAGAGCGAGTTGAACACTTGCGAAGTCCTGTGCCATTCCGAACTTCTGTGCTATCAAGTGCAATGCCGCGTCTCTCGTGTTACGCACGAACTTGCCTCTCTGAAAGTGAAAGCCCTGGACGATGAACCGCTCCACTTTCGTGTCAAGTAGCTGATTCGCGAACCCGTTAGCGTCTGCTACCCACAATAGCGGCGTCATGGTGATGCACGTCTGCACATTGGCTTCGCGAAGCTTGGCGGCGGCCTTCAGCCGCACATTGTTATTAGGGCAGTGCGGCTCGAAGGTGCGGCGCACATCGTCGTCGTCCGTTGTTACGGTGAGATTGACTTGGACGTGCCCACCGGCGTCCACGATGCGTTTGAAGAGGTCGATGTCCCGCACCACGTCCGGGCTGCGCGTCTGCACAACCAGCTTCGGTCGCCAATCGACGAGCATCGTCAACAGATTTCGCGTGAGTTTGCGCTTCCGCTCGATCGGCTGGTACGGATCCGTAACCGTGCTCATGTAAATACGAAGGCCGACCAGACTTTTTGCCTTCTTCAATAGTTTCTTGCGTTCCTTCAACAAAAGGCCAACCACGTCTCGCTTTACTCGCACCCAGCCACCCCATGAATCCCGGTCCTCGGGACTCCGGGAAAAGAAGGCCGCGTAGCAGTAGGTGCAGCCAAACGAGCATCCGGAATATGGATTGAGCGTGTAGTCGTAGGCATCCATGAAGCCCGTCGCCGGCGTAAGAATGCCGCTAGCGTCGGCGTCTTCAATGTTGGTGTGACCGATGGTACGGGGACCCGGTGCATCATTCCGCAGAGGCAAATGCCGTTGGATAGATGTCATTTGATCCTTGGTTTGATTTCATATCGCGTTCGGTCAACAAATGTTCGGTCAACAAATATGGCGGTCTTTGCGATCTTCCGGTCGATCTTTGCTTCTCGTGAAGAAAGATCCCATTTTACTGTCTTCCACAAGAGTTTCTTGTACTTGCGTCTTTTGTCATCCAGTGCAAGATCATCGAAACAAGGGAAGAGCGCATCGGCCATATCTCTACGCAGGGATGTAATCTTGGAACAATTGCCCTTGAATAAGTCGCAGTCCGTAAAGTCCTTTGTCTGTCCATTTCCGCCGCCTGCAACGTGCTCTACAGGAGCTCCGTCCATACCGGTCACAATTGTAGTATGTTGCAGATCAGCATCAACTCTCTCTTTACGAATTTGCTCTTTAAGTTTGTCAACGTGATTTTTCAATGTCCCTGCTCCGTATTCTTCTTCTCTGTGGTCATAGGCCGCGTGAGTTATCGTAAGCCATATAGTGCCGTATGAAGAGAATGACGGCAAATTTGGAGTCGTAAGATAATCTTCTAATGTTGTGAAATTATATTCTATCGATGTTCTGTCTAGAAGTCGGGCCAGTTTGCCCAAGTTAGAACCTATCTCAAAAGTCCTCCTTTTCAGTTCGCATAGTAGTTCTTTACCCATGCGCTTCATAGTCTCACTAGGATCGACACCATGAATCACGATTTCTCCAGGTATGTCAACACCTCTCATTGCAAGGCCAATCGCCATGCCGATGAGTGTGGCGAAGGCACCGCAACCAACGTCGACAACAAGAAACTTGCCTGACGACGGCGACAGCTTACGGTGAAGACATATCGATGCCACGAGATTGATCTGACGAGGTTGGTACCATGTCAAGTAGGCCAGTGCCAGCCATTCATCGGTATAATCCGGAGGCGTACCTTTCCCTAAGGCTAGCAAATCCTCAAGGGCTTTGCACATCTTGCGACAACACTGATCACCGTCACGCTCGTGCGTCTGGAGTCGGTGATACTCGCGCGTCGCCACGGCGGCGATCGTAGCATCGAGCAGTTCCTTGATCTCTTTCCGCTCAATCGAGAACTCTGCGGGCGAAGCTCCTTTAGGGCAATCCGTCACCTCGCGACCCTCTTCCTCCGGTGCCACCGTCCGGCGTGGCTTGCGGCAATCTTGATCATGGCCGCGAATCCACCTCCTCGAACGTCAGATCCAAGATCGGATACTCCCGCCAGTCCTCATGGTCGAAGTGCCACCACTCCGCCTCGTAGACCGTGAAGCCCTCGGCCTCCATTACCCGGCGCAGCAGCTTGCGCAGCCAGCGTTGCCGGGACGTGCCGCCGGGGTAGTCGGGGAACGAGCGGGGCGAGAATTCGTCGTAGCCGCCGACCATCTCGACGGGCTGGGCGGTGGCGAGGTCGTAGAGGGTGAGGTCGATGGCGGAGCCTCGGTTGTGGCGCGAGCCGTTGGCGGGGTTGGCGACGAAGAGCTTCTGCGACTCCGGCGTGGCGTCCCAGAACATCTTGGTGACGTGCCAGGGGCGGTAGCCGTCGTAGAGGAGCAGGCCGTAGCCGTGTGCGGCGAGGGCGCGGTGGGCGTGGACTAGGGCTTCGGCGGCGGGGCGCTGGAGGAAGACGCGAGGCTGCTGGTAGAAGACGGACGACATGAAGTTGTTCGTCGTCGCGTAGCGCACGTCAAGTAGGAGGCCGGGCTCCAACGAGGTCGCGTCCACGAGTTCGGGCTCGCGGAAGGAACCGGTTTCTGCGGGCGGAGAGGTGGCCAGCGCTTCGGGACGGAGCTCGGAGACGGGGCGAACCGGATCGATGCGGAACGTCTCGCCCGCGACGGTGCCCACTTCGCGGCGCGGGAAGACGACGGACGCCGCTTCCACGGACGTTGCCCTGTCGGCGTCGTCGCGGGAGAAGACCAGCCGCTCGCCGTGATAGAGGCCCCAGTCGGGAAACGCGTACAGGTCCCGGTCGATCTCCTCCAGCGGGTACAGGAAGAACCATTCGATCAGCGCGTGGAGCCGTCCGTGCCGCTCAAGGACGTAGAGGACGTTGTGATCCCAGCCGTACTCGCCGATCAAGCCTTCCCAGTGCGCGGGCGGAGGAAGGGGAAGCCCCTGGGACGGCTGGCGGGGCAGCGCGACGCGGTCTCTTGGCGGGTCCGCGAGCGCGACCAAGCCCGCCCCGTCCCGGACGTAGCGCGCGCCGGAGGCCAGCTTGCCGTCCACCACCAGCGTGTCGCCCCGGGCGCGGACTTCCGCCGTGAATCCGCCACGCGACGGAGTGAGGAACAGGCGGCCGTTCCGCTCTTCGAGTTCCACGGCGGTCTCTCCTTCGCCGTACGCGCCCTCGAGTTCGCGGGCCAGCTCCGGCGCCACGGGGTCGGTGCCGCGCAACGCTTCGGCCGGCGTCGCCTCGCCGTCGCGCGCGGCCGACATGTACACCATGGCAGCGGTCGCGACGCGCGAAGTGAACGTGTTGGTGCCGTCCACCGCCGACGCGACCACCACGCCGATTCCCTCGTCGGGCTGGAACAACAGCGCCGTCGAGAACCCGTAGATCGCCCCGTTGTGCCCGACGTGCCGTCGGCCGTCGCTCTCCGTGACGTAGAAGCCCAATCCGTAGCCCGATGTCCCGCCCTGCGCCCCGTGCTGCGGCTCCCACATGGACTCCAGCGTCTCGGGCTGGAGAATCCACCCGTGCTCGCCTTCGCCCCGCCGGAACATCGCCTCCATGAAGCGCGCCAAGTCCAGCACGGTCGAGTACATGCTGCCGGCCGGCGCCATCCCGAGCTCGAAGCGGGGCGCCTCGAAACGGGGCCGGTCCAGCCCCCACATCCACGCCTGGGCGAGGTCGTCCACGACTTCCGGCTCCGGCGCGAAGGCGCTGCCGGTCATGCCCAGCGGGTCGAGCACGGCGCGCTTCACGTACGCGGCGAAGGGCTCCCCGCTCGCGGCCTCCAGCACGTACCCGGCGACCGCGACGCCCGCATTGGAGTACTTCGCGCGGGAGCCCGGCTCGTACACCAGCGGAACGCCGTTCAGACTGGCGACCGTGGCCGCCAGCGTCGTGCCCGTGTCGTCGAAGTAGTGGCCCTGCGGCGGCTCCCGGACCAAGCCCGAGCGGTGCGACATGAGCTGGCGCAGCGTGATCGGGTTGTCCGCCGCGGCCCCGGCGGGCGCGAAGTCGGGCAGGTACTCGGCGACGGGCGCGTCGATGTCGCGTTCGCCCGTCTCGGCGAGCTGCAAGATGGCGATGTCGGTGAACAGCTTGGAGACGGAGCCGACCCGGTACGCGGTCTCGGGGCCGGCCGGGACGCCGGGCGCCTGCTCGCCGAAGCCCGCGGCCCAGACGAGCCCGTCTCGGTCCACGACGGCGATGGAGACGGCGGCCAAGTCCTTCTGCTCGCGCTCGCGCTCGATAGTCGCGGCCAGGACCTCGGCGGCTTCGCCGTAGCCCGCGCGTGGTCCGGTCTCGCCGGCGCGGCGGGGCGCGTCCGGCACGCATCCCGCCAGAACCAGCAGGGCGGCCGCGCCAAGGACGCTCGCAACTGGCGCGCGCGACCAGGGCGGGATCCCCACGAGCGAGCTGGCCCGGCGGCTCATGCGGCGGGTTCTTCCTGGGAACATTCCACGACGACTCCGTCTTGGGTGGCAGGTCGGCCGCGTCGGCCTCGCCTCCGCCCCGGCTGGTTGTCGTTCTGGCTTGCGGCCGTCCTTTGCCCATAACGTACAGTCGGAGCCTCCACGACGGCACGGAGCAAGCCGATGTCCGCGAGGCACGGGCGCGCCAGCTAGGTGCCGAGGTCCGGCCGTTCGCCCCCGGCGCCGAGCCGAAGGGCGGCCCGGCGGCCAAGGCCAAACGTCCGTTCGAGCCCACGGCCGCCGAGGTGCAAGGCGCAGAGCACGCCGCGATGCGCCGGGCTCTCTTCGGCCCGCCGCTCACCGAGGACGAGCGGGACCGGGCGGAGTTCGCGGCAACCGCCGAAGCCGCCCGCGTCGCCCGGCGCACTGGGCCGCGCCGATGTGCGGCTTGAGCTCGCGGCCAATCGGGCGGCCGCCAAAAGTCGCACGTAACGCCCGCAAGGAACGCCGCTGGCTGGAGCGCTAGCCCTGCCCGACTACTGGCGCCGCCCGGTCCGTCCGCACCCGGCGCCCTTCGAGCGCCGGGCAGAACCGGCCGTCACTTCCGACGACCAAGGCAACGCCCGCGCCGCCCTCGAGCGTTGCCAAGCCGTCCGCGCCAAGCGGGACCGTCTCGCGGAGGCGGCCTTGTCTGGCGAGTGGCCTACGCTGGCGGCTTTCGCCCGGGCGCATGGGACGTCCCCGGGCGCGGCCGGGAAGGCGCTTCGCCACGTGCTCGGGATTGATTGGGCGGAGGAATGCGGCTGGGCCGGGAGAGGCTACTAGGCCCGGCGCCCTCCACGTCGAAGGCCCGGCCGTCGGGGAAATTACGCAACATTGATGCAGAAAGTCGCCAGAAGTCGGTCCGCCCGCGCCTCGGCGAGCACGGCCCGCGCCCAAGCGTCCGCCACAAACGTCCTTGATGGCGGAGCGGGCGTAAGCCGCCGTCGGCCCGCGAGCCTTGAGGTCGCCAAGCCGCCACTCGTAGCCCCAGCCGCCCGCGTCACGGCAGTATCCGGCCTGGTAGTCATCGAGACGCACGGCAAAGCGTCTCTGCCCCTGAAACCACTCTACCGCGCCGAAGCGGCAACGGGGCGGCTTGGCCAAGCCCGCGAGTTCCGGCGGCAGGGCGGCCGTGGTCGTCTTGGTCATCGTGCTGTCCTTTGTCCTGGTGGTGGTGGTTGGTCATCATTTGCGCCCGTGAGCCGTGTTCACTTGTCCCTGATAGCGTCGCGGACGTAGGCCGCCGTCGGCCCGGTGGCCTTGAGGTCGCCCCAAGCCGATTCGTAGGTCCCCTTCGCCAATCGTTCGCGTTGGGCGGCGGCATGTTCCTATGGGACATCGATCAAATGTTCCTGATTGGCGAGGACCAACGAGGGAGTCTCTGCTCATTTAAAGTAAAGGCCGGTGTCGCGTCCGGCGGGCAGGCACGGGGCTCTGTTGGAAGCCCAGATCCCAGACTCTCCGCAAGCTTCCGAGCGGGCGTCTTGCATCGCCGTCGGCCGTTCGTTAATTTGACCGCCAGCCCCCCCGGCTCGTCCCTTCCACGAGAGCAGCCCCGATGGCAGTTGGCCAGTCCGCGTTTCGACATCCGACGGCGGTCTTGGCAGCACGGTGGCTGGCGGTCCGCTGGTTCCGGGAGGCCCGACCCCGTGGGAGTCGGTCGTCATGACGCCTGTTGCGCTTGGCGGGCCCGTTGCGGATTCGGCCCACGGGCGAGCACTCAGCGGCGATCCTGCCGAAGAGACGGTTGCCGATGGGAGCGATGTCGTCTACCTGGATTACGCGGCGACGACGCCCCTTGATCCAGAGGTCGTGCGGTCCATGGTCGCCTTCCTCGAAACGACCACCTCGTTTGGCAACGCGGCGTCGACCCACGCCTACGGTCTCGCGGCCGCAGAAGCCGTTGAGCATGCGCGGGAAGAAGTCGCGTCATTGCTATTCGCAAAGCCGGAGGAGATCATTTGGACGTCCGGCGCGACGGAGGCCATCAACCTTGCGCTCAAGGGAGCTGCCCTTGCCCGCCAGAGCATCGGCCGACACATCGTAACGTCTCCGTTGGAGCACAAGGCCGTTCTCGACACGATCATGTGGCTTGAGGCACAGGGCTTCGAGGTGAGCTATATCCGACCCGATGAGGACGGAGCCATCACGGCGACAGGACTCGCTGGGGTCCTCCGGCCGGATACCATCCTCGTGTCGCTGATGCAAGTGAACAACGAGACGGGCGTCATCACCGATATCGCCGACCTAGAGCCGGTTCTGCGACGACATTCTGCATTGCTTCATGTCGATGCGGCTCAAAGCGCCGCTCGGTTGTCAATGCACGACATCTCCTTCGCCGACTTCATATCGATAAGCGCACACAAGATGTATGGCCCCAAAGGGGTAGGTGTGCTACGGGTCCGTCGATCGCTCCTCACTCAGCTGGTTCCGCAGATGCACGGAGGCAACCACGAGTCCGGCCTGCGCTCCGGCACGCTCGCCACACACCAAGTCGTTGGAATGGGTCGTGCCGCCGCTGTGGTTCGGCGACGTCGTTGCGGAGACGCGGCGCATGTTCGTTCCCTGGACGGCCGCCTTCGTTGGCATCTGGATCGGATCGACGGTGCCGAGTGCAACGACATTGCCAATAATCGAGCGGCTGGGATACTGAACGTCGCCTTTCGAGACGTGGAAGCTGACTCGTTGATGTTGGCGTTGGTTGACGTAGCCGTTTCCACGGGATCTGCCTGCACGTCGGCGGACCTTCGCTCGTCGCATGTCCTGACTGCTCTCGGATACGATGAGGCTCGTGCTCGGTCCTCCGTCCGCATAAGCATCGGTCGTTTTACGACGGCGGCAGATATTGACCATGTTGTCTCGTCTTTAGATGTTGCTGTCGAATCACTTCGAAGGCTAGCCCGGTGACGTCGACGAGCGGCCGCGTGGCCCCACGTGATCTCCCGGAGCGGCTTGAGGCCATACGGCGTCTGCTTCGAACAGAGTACAAGAGAAACCATCGGCATCCCTGGATCGTTGCCTATTCCGGTGGCGATTCCCGGCGCGGCTGATGTCAGACGGAACGCTCTATGCGCTCAGCCTGTTGGTAGCGGTTCTCGACCGATGCGACCGCGATTGCCTGACGTTGGTGGAAGAACCAGAACGTGGCCTGCATCCGTTGGCCATTGGACAGTTCATCGACTTTCTCCGGGAGATGGCCGATTCCACAAGGCCGATTTGGATCACGACCCACAGCGAGTCGGTCGTCCGGCACCTGCGGTTGCCGGAACTTGTTCTCGTCGACAAGAAAGACGGCCGTACCGTGATGAAGCAAGTCGCCTCCGGCAATCTCGACGACGCCGATATGGACGCTTTCGGAATGGCCAAGGCATGGCTGCCAATCGCTTCAACGGCGATTTGCCATGGTGAACGTCGGCTTCATCGTAGAAGGCTGGACGGACAAGATCGTCGTGGAGAGCTCCACGCGCCAACACGGATTCGCCATTGCTCGAGCCGCGAGCATCCATGCTGCCCCAGCGCACAGTACTTCGTGGAGCGCGTGGCCGCGTTGGGCACCTGACCGCATCGTGAGGCCATGACGAAACGCGAGCCGACAACAACTGCGGCCCAGTTGGCGGAGATCATCGCAGGGGGCGAGAGCGACCGCGTCGAATTCAAGGAATCCCTTTCGGGCAGCGCTCCGGAGCGCATCCGAGAGGCGATCTGCGCGTTCGCCAACGACCTGCCCCGCAGCGGCGAGCCGGGAGTCGTTCTAGTCGGAGTCCGAGACGACGGATCGCTCGCAAGCCTCGAGGTCACTGACGCCATGTTGATTCAGCTGGCGGACATGAAGACCGACGGGAACATCTTGCCGCCGCCGTCTTTGACCGTGCGAAAGCAAGCGCTGTCGGGTGGCGAAGTCGCTGTCGTCACTGTCGAGCCGTCGGACTCGCCGCCGGTCCGTTGCCGGGGCGTCGTCCACATACGAACTGGGCCGCGGCGAGGCGTGGCGACGGCCCAAGACGAACGCGTCTTGAACGAAAAGCGCCGATATGGCGTCTTTCCCTTTGATTTGCATCCCGTCCCTGGCTCCTCGCTAGCCGATCTCGACATGACGCGCTTCGAGCACGAGTACCTTCCGGAAGCGTTTTCCTCCGAGACCCTGGCCGCCAACCAACGCGCTCGGGTCGAGCAGCTGGCCGCCACCCGGATGACCGCGTCGGTCGAGGAACCGCTTCCGACGGTCGTAGGGTTGCTGATGATGGGCAAGAGTCCGCAGGACTTCATCCCTGGAGCTTACATCCAGTTCCTTCGAATTGACGGGACTCGCCTGACGGACGACGTAGTGGACAGCGCAGAAATTCGAGGTGCCGTGCCAGACCAAATGCGGCGGCTCGACGACAAATTGGCAAGCCACAACCGAACTGCCGTGGACTTTGCTTCCAGGTTTCGAGAACTTAAGGTAGATGCATATCCGATGGAATCTTTGCAACAGATCGTCCGCAACGCCGTCATGCATCGCACATACGAAATCACCAACGCTCCCACGCATGTGTATTGGTACAACGATCGCATAGAAGTAATGAATCCCGGAGGCCCCTATGGAAGAGTAACGGCCACCAATTTTGGCAAAGGCGGCGTTGTGGATTATCGCAATCCAAGCCTTGCGAGCGCTATGAAAGTCGTGGGCCTCGTGCAGCGGTTTGGAGTCGGCATCGCCTTGGCCAGGCAGCAGCTCGAAGATTCGGGTCACCCAGAACCCGAATTTGAAGTTGACGACGACAACGTGCGAGTCACGGTGCGAGCAAGGGAGGAGAGCCAACCATGAGCACGCCCGTGTTGACGTTCTTCAACAACAAGGGCGGCGTGGGCAAGACCTCTCTTGTCTATCACCTTGCATGGATGCTGTCGGAGAACGGTCATCGCGTGCTTGCGTGCGACCTGGATCCCCAGGCGAACTTGACGGCAGCTTTCCTCGGCGAAGACGAGCTGGCAGACCTTTGGAACGACAACGGCGCCAGCGACAGAGGCCGCACGATCATGCAGTGCGTACGGCCTCTCATGAAGGTTGCAGACGTGCTGCCTCCGCAGCTTCGCGAGGTGTCGCCCGAGCTGAGCATCGTGCCCGGAAGCTTGGCGCTTGCTGGTTTCGAAGACACGCTTTCTGAAGTATGGCCCAAGGCGCTGGACGCCAACCCCTACAGGCCCTTTCGGGTGCTGACGGCGTTCTCGACGGTGATGCAACGCGGGGCAACCGAGATGGACGCGACTATCGTCTTGGCTGATGTAGGTCCGAACCTGGGCGCCATCAATCGATCGGCGCTGATCGCGAGCGACTTCATCGTGGTGCCGTTGGGCGCCGACTTGTTTTCGCTTCAAGGGTTGCGCAACCTTGGGCCCACGTTGCGAGAATGGCGGGGGAGCTGGGAGAGGCGACGAGACCATTGGCAAGATGCCGATTTTGAATTGCCTCGCGGTGGAATGGCGCCGATCGGGTACGTAGTGCAGCAGCACGGCGTGAGGCTTCGCCGTCCAGTGAAGGCCTACGACCAATGGGTCAACCGCATGCCCCAGGAGTATGCACGCAGCCTGCTGGGCGCCGAGTCGGGCGCCTTTCCCGAGATGCCCCGAGAGGACCCTCGTTGCCTGGCCACGATCAAGCACTTCCGCAGCCTCGTGCCGCTGGCGCAGGAGGCGCGGAAGCCCATCTTTCATCTGAAGCCTGCCGACGGTGCCATCGGCAGCCACGCGGCAGCGGTGATCGATGCTCGGCGAGACTTTCGAGCTCTGGCGGACAAGCTCGCGCGGCGAGTGGCGGACGAGCTCTCTGAATCCAGTGTGAGGGAATCGGGCCAGCTGTCGGGGCGTCGCTAGCGCGTGCCCGTTCAGTTCTCGTCTCCTGGCGTCCGGCAAGGACTCGGCCTGGGTCCTCCACGTGTTTGCGCGCCCGCGCGATTCCGCGTCTACGCCGGCGTGGAGCGCGAACGGGCCGTCCCCTTGCCGCCGGCCACGACGCGGCCATATGGTACGCCGAGCCGTTCATGGCAGAAGTCGATGGTCATGCCATAAGCGCCGGTTCCTGCCATAAGCGGCCGCACCTACCAGAACGGCCGCATCTACCAGAAAGCCGCGATCATGGAAGAAACGCGCGAAAATGCCGTTTCGCCGCCGCCCAACCGCCGCCCGGGCCGCTTGGCGGACACGGAGCACGTCGCCATTGACGAGGCGGGCCGCGTGGTCTTGCCGGCGCGCTTCCGCAAGGCGTTGGGCATACGGGGGCGGACGGAGCTGGTCGCCAGCTTGGAAGGAGACGCCGTTCGGCTGAGGACGGTGGAGGCCGCGCTCGAGCGCCTCCGCGCCATCGCGCGACGCCGACGGCGAGACGGCGGCGACGTCGTGGACGCCTTCATTGCCGAACGCCGGGCCGGCTGACGGGTCATGCGCCGGGTTCTCTTGGACGCTTCGGCCCTCTTGGCGGCCGTCTTCGACGAGCCGGGCGCGGAACTCGTCGAAGAGGCGCTCGGCCACGGCGCGGCCATGTCCTCGGTCAACGTGGCCGAAGTCGCCGGCCGTCTCCGCGCGGACGGCTGGACCGCGGGCGAGGTCGCCGACGTGTTCACGGAACTCGACATCGAGATCGTTCCCTTCGACGCCGAGACGGCCCTGCGCGCCGACGCCTACCTGCCCAAGACGAAGCGCCTGGACCCTTCTCTCGGCGCCCTCGCGTGTCTCGCGACGGCCCGCCGGTTGCGCGTTCCCGCCGTGACCGCCGACCGCGCATGGGCGGAGCTGAAGATCCGGGGCGTGACCGTCAGGGTGGTGCGCTGACGCCGCAACGGCATGCGTGCTGACCCACGCCAGATCCGCCGGCGGACGCCAACCAAGTCCGAGCGCGCGCGTCGAAGCAGGGGACGCCGGTCGTGCGCCGCCGTTCCCCCCTTGCCGCCGGCGACCAGCTCGCGGGAGGCCGTCCCGTTGCGGCGCCCTTCAAAATGAGAATCGCAATCGTGACTCGCGCAAGAGCGCGGTCCGTCCCGAGAGGGACCACGGGGCATGCGCCCGCCCATCGACGGACCTTGGCCTTGAGTCTACTGGAACAACTTCGTGCCAAGGCTCGACTTGGCGATAAAGGTCGTGAGAGCCCTGGCGCCGCATTTGGCCGTGGTCCTCGAGCTGGAAGCGACCGCCGTCGAGGCCATATCGAGCGGATCGGTCCAACTCGTGTTGCCGACGATGGCGGGGATGGCGTATGTTGGACCGCACGACGTATTCTTCGACGTATGTCATCGAGGTCTTCAGGACATGTCGCGTTCGCTATCGCACGTTTAGAGGAAACTATGTATGGCGCGCTCGCGAAAACGTCACGGACTTCATCTGGTGCTTGGAAAACATAGTCAATTCTTCTGTAGAACCTATCTCAAAAAGCCGAGATGGCTGAAGAAGATGCAGATGGCGGACAGTTGGACGAACGCCAGGAAGTTCTCGGGATGATATTCCCAACGGACCAACAGCCGGCGCTTCCACTGCATCCACCCGAAGAACCGCTCGACAATCCATCGTCGCTTCGCCCGCCGAAGCCGACGACCGTCCTGCGTCCGCGGCCGCGTTCGATTGCGCCGGTGCGGCGCGATCATCTCGATGCCTCGCGCACGCAAGGCCGCGTCCAGCGGGTCGCTGTCGTACGCCTTGTCGCCGATCAAGTTTGCCGGCGTGTCGTCCGTGAACGCCAAGTCCAGCGACAACTGGACGAGCGTCGCCTCGTGAGGATTCGCAGGATGCGTGCTCAACGACAGCGGAAGACCGCAACGGTCCACGACCGCCATGATCTTCACGCCCTTGCCCGCCTTGGTGTTTCCCACGCCCGCCCCGCCTCCCTTCGCCCGCGCGAACGACGCGTCCACGTATGCCTCCGTGCCGTCGAAGAGACCCCGTTGCCTCGCTTCCCCCGCCAAGTCCCTCAGCACCCGTTCGAGCACGCCCGTCCGGACCCAAGTCTGGAACCTCCGGTGCACGGTCTTGTAGTTCGGATAGTGTTGCGGCAGAAAGCTCCACTGGGCGCCCGTGTGCAGAATCCACAGCGCTGCCTCGAACACGCGCCGGGCGGGCACCGGCGGCCGCCCCAGCCGCTTCCCCTTTTGCGCTTCCTCGGGAAAGTGGTGGCGAATCCGCTCCCACTGCTCGTCGCTCAGCTTCACCGTCGTCATGCCTCAAAGATAAACAACTCCCCGGCCCATCGCAACCCATCACGCTTTTTGAGATAGGCTCTACACAGAGCTCACTTCTCGGTAGCGAGTCCTCATACCGTTTCCGAGAAGGCAAGAGAACCTTCGAACTGGAATGCCGACCATATTCGCTCGATCTTGCTGGATTGGAGGTCGAAATCGACGGGCATACGTTTCGACCCGAAGATTTCGCGATGATCGCCAACGACACGCGCTGGGCAGTATCGACAAGCGTGCCAAAACACGGCAATCAGCAAGTGTTCGTTCGGATAATCAACGATGGGCGCCGTGTCGCCGACGGATCGATCTCCTGGATGTTGGACCCGGCCCACAACTGGTTTCTCGGGATCGACCTCCGGTCCTCAGAAGAGGATTATCCGTTTTGGTTTGTCGATTGCGTTTCTGGCTACAAGACATTATTCGTCGCAGGGCCAGTGGAAGGTGAACAGGGTGGCACGGTTCATCTGTGCTTGCAATCAGTGCCCGCCGAACCGGAGCCTGGGGCCATATACTGATGAGTATGAGCGATGATCCTCGACATGGATCAACAACAAGCCGTTATCGTTTCTACTGGACGATTCCCATCACGGATGCCGCCGGGAACGAGCAGGACGACGTCGTCCATCTGTGCTTGTCCGGGTGGTTTCGTTGACCTCGGCTACCCCGCCGGCTCCAGCCTCACGACCGGCGTCTGCTCGCCTTGGCGGGAGTCGATTGCCACGTAGATGAGGCCGTCCGGTCCCTGGCGGACGTCGCGGACGCGGCCCAGGCCTTGGAGGATGGTCTCCGAAGCGACGACGCGGTCGCCTTCGACGGTCAGGCGGTCGATGCGCTGGCCGGAGAGGCCGCCCGCGAGCAGGTCGCCGCGCCATTCGGGGAACTGGTCGCCGGTGTAGAAGAGGAGGCCGGAGGCGCCTATGGAGGGCACCCAGATGTGGACGGGCTGCTCCATGCCCTCGGCGTGGGTGGAGGCGTGGATGGCGGCGCCGCTGCGGTAGTTGACGCCGTAGCCGATGACGGGCCAGCCGTAGTTGGCGCCGGGCGCGGCGACGTTGACTTCGTCGCCGCCTTGGGGGCCGTGCTCGGTGAGCCAGACGGCGCCGGTCTCGGGGTGGATGGCGAGGCCCTGCGGATTGCGGTGGCCGTAGCTCCAGATGTCGTGGCGGGCGTCGTCGCGTCCCGCGAACGGGTTGTCGGACGGAACCCGCCCGTCGTCGTTCAGGCGGACCACGACTCCGTGGTGGTTGGACGGGTCCTGGGCCGGGTGGGCGGCCAAGTCGCCTCTGGGCGGGACTTGGCGGTCGCCCACGGTGAGGAAGAGGCGGCCCTGCTCGTCGAAGGCCAGCTTGCAGCCGTAGTGGCCGGCGCCTCGCGAGACGGCCTCGAAGATCTCGTCCGCAAGCGTGAAGCGGTCGTCCTCGAACGTGCCGCGCACAACGGCCGTGGTCGCGCCGTCCTCTTCGGCCAAGGGCTTGGAATAGCTGATGTAGAGGAGCCGGTTCGAAGCGAAGTCCGGGTGCGGAAGCGCCTCCAGGAGGCCGCCTTGGCCGCGTGCCAAGACTTCGGGAACGCCGGCCACGGGGTCGGGCAGCAGGCGGCCGTCGCGGACGATGCGCAGGCGGCCGTCCCGCTCCGTCACCAGCATGTCGCCCCCGGGCAGGAAGGCGATGGACCACGGATGGACGAACCCGTCGGCCACCGTGACGATTCGGTAGTCGTGGTGCTTGGTCGCCACGACGTCGCCGGGCGAGACTTGGGCGCAAGCGGGCGATGCGCCGACCGCGGCGGCCAGTCCGGCGGAGACGCCCAGTGCGCGACGGGGGGCCCGCGCGGCGCTGCAGGTTCGGCGGGAGTCCGGCGGGGAAAGTCGAATGTCCGGCAAACGACGCATGTCGGGAACGCTCCTAGGTTGAGACGGCTTGGATGTCGTCGGTGGCGCGAATCGGGCTTCGCGACCGTGGCTTGCGCGACGGTGAATGCTAGAAGCGCAAGCGCGGTTCGTCCAGCAGGAAGGATTCGCCACCGCGCGGCTCGCCCGCTAACGCGAGTTCCCCGGCGGTGTCGTCACCTCGTCGCCGTTGCGGAAGACTCGCCACCGCGCGGCTGGCCCCCTGACGCTGGACACGACGACGGTGCGCCCCTCCGGCCTTGCTAGGCCGCCGGACACTCGGCTAGGCTCGTCCGCATGAGATCGCTCGCCGAGGACTGCACCGCGACGCGCCCGCCCCCGGCCCGGCGCCGAAGAGGGCGCTCGGGATGCCCCCGCGCCAACCGAAGCCGGCGCCGTTGCGTCCGCCGCGGCTCGAGCCGCCGTCGTTCTGCGCCGCTCTTGCTGGCGGCTCTGGTCCTCGGGCCGGTTCAGCCGCGCACCGCGTCCGCGCAGGCGTCTCAGCGGGCTGCGGTGTCCGAAGAGGTCCGCGTGCTGGAGACCTACCCGTTCAGCGATCCCAACCCGGTTCCCGTCCTCGTCCGGGACCCCCGGCTCTATCCCTATCACCTGTTCGAGGGCTACTCGGTGGAGTCCGAGCCCCGCGAGTGGAAGGTCGTCGTCCTGGAGAACGACTTGGTGCAGGTCTTCGTGCTACCGGAGATCGGCGGCAAGGTGTGGGGCGCCGTGGTCAAGAAGACGGGCCGCGAGTTCGTCTACCGCAACGAGGTCGTGAAGTTCCGCAACATCGCGTTGCGCGGGCCGTGGACGTCGGGAGGCATCGAGTTCAACTTCGGCGTCATCGGTCACGCGCCCACGACCGCCACGCCGGTGGACTACGCGTTGCGCAGCAACGACGACGGCAGCGCGAGCGTCTTCGTTGGAGCCATGGACCTGCCGTCGCGCACGCGCTGGCGCGTCGAGATACGTCTTCCCGCCGACCAGGCGGCGTTCACGACGCGGGCGTTCTGGCACAATCCGACGCCCCTGGAGCAGCCCTACTACAACTGGATGACGGCGGCCGCCTTCGCCCGCGACGACCTCGAGCTGTTCGTTCCGGGCCGGTCGTACTTGGAGCACTCGGGCCGCGAGCGTCCGTGGCCGGAGGACGAGGCCGGGCGCTTCCTCCCGCAGTACCGCAACAATGCGTTCGGCGGCCACAAGTCCTATCACGTCGTGGGCGAGCTGAACGACTTCTTCGGGGGATACTATCACGCCGAAGACTGGGGCTGGGGACACTGGGCCCGCCACGAGGACATGCCGGGCCGGAAGATGTGGCTCTGGGCGCTTTCGCGGGAAGGCGGCGTCTGGGAAGAGCTCCTGACCGATTCGGACGGGCAGTACGTGGAGTTCCAGGCGGGGCGTCTGTTCGTCCAGTATTCGCCGGGAGACCACGTCAATCCGATCTCGCAGGCGGGATTCGATCCTGTCTCGTCGAGTTCCTGGACGGAGACTTGGTTCCCGGTGCAGGGGCTGGGCGGACTGTCGGCCGCTTCGCCGAGGGGCGCGATGCACGTGCGCGTGGAAGGGGGCGAGGCGGACCGTGCTGTCCACGGGCGTGACGGGCGGGCGCCCGGCGCGATGGACGCGCGCGCGGAGGGGGGCGAGGCTCCGGACGACTCCGTTTCCCCGGTGCGCGTGCACGTGGCGGTTCACGCGTTCGGAGACGGCGCCGACACCTTGCAGGCGTGGTCCGGCGGCCGGCGGATCGCCGCGGTCCCGGTTCGCTTGGCGGCGCTGGAGCCCTTCGAGGCCGACTTCGCCGTGCCGGCCGGCCAGTCGTTCGAGGTGCGGTTGCCGGCCTTGGCGCTGGAGTACGACTCCGATCCCGCGGCACGCGCTCTCTCGCGTCCCTTCGAGACCGACTCGTCGGCGTGGAGCGGCGTCTCGGAAGCGGCCAGGCGCGTTTTCGAGGGCGAGCAGTTCGCGAAGGGCCGACGCTACAAGGATGCGCGCCGAGCCTTCGAGCGGGCGCTCGCGGCGGAGCCGTGGAACCGCGACGCGTTGCTGGGGATGGCCGAGCTGGCGTTGCGGTCCGCCCGCTACGAGGACGGCCTCCGGCTTGCAGGCCGCGCGCTCCAGCTGGACGCGTACGACGCCGAGGCGAACTTCTTGGCGGGGAACCTGCACGCGGCCTTGGGCCGGACGGCGGACGCCCGCGACGCGTTCGGCTGGTCGGCTCGCTCGATGGCGTACCGGGCGGCTTCCTACGCGCGCTTGGCGCGGGTGGTGGCCGCCGCCGGACGCTGGGCGGAAGCGAAGCGCTACGCCGCTCGGGCGCTGGAGTTCGATGCGCGAAGCGTACCGGCGTGGGAAGTCTTGGCCGTGGCCGGACGGCGGACGGGAGACGTCCGGGCGGCGGGGAGAGCGCGCGCCGAGCTTGCGGAAATCGACCCGCTGCACCACTTCGCGCGGGCCGAGGAGTACTTGGCGGGCCGGGACGCGGCCGCCGAACGCAGGCTGCTCGACGGGCTTCGCGGCGAGCATCCGGCTCAGTCGCTTCTCGAGCTTGCGGTGGGACACGCGGAGCTGGGCCTCGTCGCCGACGCGCTGCGGCTCGTGGAGCTCGCGGACCGACTCGGCGCCAATCCGGTGATTCGGGCTTGGCGCGCATTCCTGGCGCAGGACGCCTCCTTGCTGGACGCGCCCGGCGACCCGGCTTTCTCCTTCCCGTTTCGTCCCGAGACGCTGCCCGTGCTGCGGTGGGCGGCGGAGCGACGCGGACACTGGACGTGGCGCTACCTGCTGGCGCTGGAGTTCTGGGCGCTGGACCGAGAGGAGGAAGCCGCCCGCGCCTTCGAATCGCTGGGCGACGAACCCGGGTACGGGCCCGCGTACGCGACGCGGGGACTGTTCCTGGAGGCGTTCGACGGCGTCGACCCGGCCGAGGACTTGGCGCGCGCGGTCGAGGCGGCTCCGGGCATTCGCCCCTTGCGGATCGCGCAGATCCGCCACGAGCACGCCCGCGCCGAGGCGGCGGGAGCCGAGACGGGCGGCGCGGGCCGGGAGGTGAGCGCGACGGGGCGCCGGGGCGAATGGGACCGCGCTCTGCGGATGTCGGCGGCGGCCATGGAGGCGTTTCCCGGCGACTACGACCTGGAGCTGCTCCACGCCCGCGCACTGGTCATGGCGGGCACGTGCGGCGGGGAAGCCCTCGGCATCCTGGAGCGGGTGCAGGCGCTGCCGTCGGAGAACTCCCGCGACAACCACAGGCTCTTCGTCGCCGCTCACGTCACCGAGGCCGCCTGCTTGGCGCGCGCCGCCGCCTCGCCCGCCGGGGATGCCGTCGCGCCGGCATCCGCCGCGTTGGCGCACCTGGATGCGGCGCTCGCATGGCCCGAGAACTTGGGCCAGGGGCGCCCCTACGACCCCGACGAGCGGGCCGTCCGGCTCCTCGCGGCGGTGCCCTTCGACGATTCGCGCAGTCCGGGCCAGCTCCGCCGCATCCTCCAGGATGTGGTGGACGCGACCCCCGCGCTCGGCTCGGCCGCAACCCCGACCCGGCGGCCGCCGGACCGCGAAGAAGCGGCCATGCGCGACCCGGCCCCGGCGCCACGCAGCTCCCGCGGCCGTCTCTTCGCTCGCGAGGACTTGCCCGCCGCGCTGGCGCTCTACGCGCTTGGCAGTCGCGGGGCTCTGGCGGGCCTCGCCGCGGGCACGAGCGAATCCGCCCGGTCCGGCGCCCCGCCCGGCGCCGGCGGCTCCCCAACCGCCATGGAGGACGCTTCGCCCCTTTCGGACGACGCCGTCCGAGCCGACCGAATGGTGCGGCAAGCAGCGGCTTGGCTCGCGGACCCGGGACTCGACCGTTGCACGTTCGCCATCCGAATCCGGGAACGCTTCCCCGACCAATTCCGAGACGTGGACGGGCGCGTCCTGCTCATCGGCGCCCGCCTCGCGACCCGCGCGTGGGCGCTTGGCCGCCCCGTGCCCGCCCGTTGCTGATCCCTTCCGGCGCCGTGCGTTTCGCGCGCTGGCGCGTGGCGCCGAAGCCCTTGCACGAGCTCACCGAGATGCCGTCGCCATCCGCGCGTCGGCTCTGCCGCACGCACGGCCGGCGACATGCCCGCTAGGCCGCTTCCCCTGCGTTCCCCCCGCGGCGGACGCCGCCAGGCGGCGATGATCTTCATCCTCGTCACGGTCTTCATCGACGTGCTGGGCATCGGGATCATCATCCCCGTGCTGCCCGAGCTCGTGAAGGACTTCGCGGGCGGCAGCACCGCCTCGGCGGCCCGCTGGTACGGCCTCCTGGCGTCGGTCTACGGCGTCGCGCAGTTCGTCTTTGCCCCGTTGCTGGGCGCGCTGTCGGACCGCGTCGGACGCCGGCCGGTCATCCTGGCGTCTCTGTTCGGGCTCGGCGTGGACTACGTGGTGATGGGATTGTCGCCGTCGATCGGCTGGCTGTTCGCGGGGCGGCTGCTGGCCGGCGTGCTCGGCGCCAGCATCACCACCGCGCACGCTTACGTGGCCGACGTGTCGGCGCCCTCGGACCGGGCCAAGAACTTCGGCCTCGTCGGGGCCGCCTTCGGGCTCGGCTTCGTCTTCGGACCCGCGCTGGGCGGGCTTCTGGGGGGCCTGGACGTGCGCCTGCCGTTCTTCGCCGCGGCCGCGCTCGCGCTGGTCAACTGGCTCTACGGGTTCTTCGTGCTGCCCGAGTCGTTGCCCGCCGAGAAGCGCGACGACTTCCGCTGGGCGAAGGCCAACCCCGTCGGCACGCTCCAGGTGCTTCGCTCCTATCCGCTGGTGCGCGGCCTGGCGGTGGCCTTCGTGTTCATCGTGCTGGGCCAACGGGGCCTCGAGACCGTATGGGTGCTGTACACGGGCCACAAGTTCGGCTGGGACGAGCTGGCGAACGGGCTCTCGCTGGCGCTGGTGGGCGTGATGGCGGCCGTCGTTCAGGGCAAGCTCGTGCAGCCGGTGGTGGGGCGGCTGGGCGAGCGGCGGGCGATTCTGGGCGGACTGGGAGTGGCCGTGGCGACGTTTCTCGGATACGGGCTGGCGACGGAAGGCTGGATGCTCGTCGCCTTCATCGTCCTGGGATCGATCGGCGGCGTCGCCGGTCCCGCCATTCAGGGACTGGTCGCGGGCGCCGTGGACCCGCGGGAGCAGGGCAAGGTGCAGGGCGGCCTTCAGTCCGTCATGAGCCTCACGGGCATCTTCGCGCCGATGATCTTCGCGGGCGGGCTGTTCAGCTACTTCACGTCGGCGGACGCGCCGTTCGAGCTTCCGGGCGCGCCGTTTCTGCTGGGCGCGGCCATGTACGTGGCGGCGCTGTTCGTCCTGGTGCGCCTGTTTCGGCGTTTGCCCGCCGGCTAGAGCCGGGCCCGGCGCTCCTCTTCCCGCGCGGCGGACGACGGCCGCCGAGGCGGAATCACCTGCCCGGCGACTGCCCGGCCAAGTCCGGGAAACGATAGACGATCACGCCGCTTCCGGGCGCATTGTCGATGTCCACGTATCCCTTGTCCACCATCTCGCGCAACGCCGTCTCCACCTCTTCGAAGCTGCGGTCCGTCGCCATGACGGCCTGGGTGACCGTGAGCTCGCCTCCGTTCTTCACCGCGGCCTGCAGCAGGGCTTGGCGCAGCGTGGGCGGCGGGCCGGGCTTGATCGCCGGGAGCTGCGGCTGGTTGGACCGGGCTTGCGCCAGCGCCAGTTGCCGCGGGTGCGGGACGTGCCCCTCGCGGATGTCGGCCTTGCGGACGAGGCGGTTCATGGCGAAGAGATCGTAGAGCTGGCCGATGCCCAGGAGACCCAAGGTGAGGAGGTAGAGGATCCCCGTTCCTATCTTGCCCAGGTAGAAGCGGTGGATGCCGCAGGCGCCGAACAGGCCGGCGCACCACAGGCCGTAGCAGAGTCCCTTGGAATGGCCCGCTTCGTACGTCGGCGCGACGCCCCCGGGCGGCAAGTTGATGTTGACGTTCACAGGCAGGCGTTGCGCGCCGTCGCCCGCGTGTTCCGGCGGATTGCTCATCTGGCTTCCGATCGCTGCTTCTCCGAATGCTTCGCGAAGTGTAATCTACGGGACGGCGCGGGCAAGTTTCCAGTCGCTCGGGCGGGCTCGGCGGGCGCCTCCACTGGACAGGCGCCGCGCCGCGCCGCAAGTTGCGGGTTCGGGGCGACGGGCGCCTCTCCGTCCTCAATGATCAATTACGGGAGCACGACTCGCATGATTCGAACGACGGTTGCCGCGGCCGCGGTCTTGGCGCTCGCGGTCTGCGGCGACGGGCGGCCCGATGCGGCCGAAGACCAGGGCGGCGGAGACGCGGCCGAAGCGAGCCCCGAGGCGCGCGTCTTCATCGCCGAGCCGGCGGACGGCGCGGCCTTCGACGAAGGCACGGTGCGGGTGACGATGGAAGTGGAAGGACTTGTGGTCGCTCCCGCCGGGACGATGGAGTCCGGCACCGGCCACCACCACCTGATCGTGAACGCCGACGTGGACTGGTCGGCGCCGATCCCGAACGACCTGGGCGTCCATTACCACATGGGTCTCGGCCAAACCGAGTTCACGCTCGAGGACTTGCCGCCGGGCGAGCACCGAATCATCGCCGTCGTGGCGGACGGCGTGCACGTGCCGCTCGATCCGCCCGTGAGCGACACGATCACGGTCGTCGTCCGCTAACGGGACCGGCGCCGCGGGCGCTGGCGGCATCGGGCAGGCCCCGACCGCCGC
Source organism: Longimicrobiales bacterium (assembly GCA_965203485.1). Lineage (GTDB taxonomy): Bacteria > Gemmatimonadota > Gemmatimonadetes > Longimicrobiales > Gaopeijiaceae. Next base: position 3,026,624 of record OZ241892.1, on the reverse strand, counting down.
GCGGATGCGAACGATCTCTTCCGGCCCGGTTCGGCAGCACCCGCCGACGGCCGACGCGCCCGCATCCACCCATCCGCGCGCCGGATGCGACGCGCCCGCCGCCCTCGGGGATCGGCCCGTCCAGCGCTTGGTTTGCGCGTCGTAGGCTCCGCCGGCGTTGGGATAGGCCACGACGGGCTTGTCCGTGCGGGCGGCCAGCGCGGCGACGAGCGCCGGGACGTGCTCCGGCGCCACGCAGTTGACGCCGACCGCGAAGACGCCGTCGGCCGCATGCGCCACGGCGGCCGCTTCCGCGACGGGCGTTCCGTCGCAGAGCGAGGTCTCGTCGCGGCAGCTGAACGACAGCCATGCGGGCAAGCCCCCGGCTTCTCTCGCGAGTTCGGCGAGCGCTTCGACCTCTGCCATGCTCGGGATCGTCTCGCAGGCGATCAGATCGGCCTCGCTGGAGGCCAGGACCTCCCAGCGGCGGCGGTGGAAGCGGACCAGGGCGTCGCGGCCCACGCCGTAGCGTCCCCGGTACTCGGAGCCGTCGGCCAGGAAGGCGCCGTAGGGTCCCACGCTTGCCGCGACGAGCGGCCGAAGCCTGCCCTGCCGGTTCGCTCCGGAGGCCCAGAACTCGTCGCGAGCTTGCACCGCCAGCCGCACGGCCCGGAGCAGGACCTGCTCGGCGTCGGCCGTCCGCATTCCGCGAGCCGCCAAGCCGGGAATTGTCGCCTGGTAGGTGGCGGTGAGGATGCAGTCCGCGCCGGCGGCGAGGTAGGCCCGGTGCACCGCGCGGACGGCGTCCGGATCGTTCAGCAACGCCCGGGCCGACCACAGCGGGTCGTCCAAGTCGTGCCCGGCGCGCTCCAGCTCCGTGGCCAGACCGCCGTCCAGCACGACGGCGGCCCGCTTGGCCAGGAACGGCGAGAAAGGCGATCTGTTTCGGGTCGGTTCGCTCTGCTTCGGCTCCATCCGCTACGGCTGTTCGCGGACCAACGCGAGGATCGCGGCTTGGGGCACGACGAGGTAGCGCTTGCTCTCGAAGCTGATTTCCACGGCGGCCTTGCGGAAGAAGATGGCGAAGTCGCCCGCTCGGGCCTCGACCGGAAGGTACTTGGGCTCGCCGGACGCGATCTTCCAAGGCTCTTCGTCGAGGTCGGCGGGCGCGCCGATCGGCGTGCCGGGCCCCGTCCCCAGCACGCGCCCCCCCTGCACGGACTGCCTGTCCACCGCCGAAGGGGGCAGGTAGAGGCCGACCTTCGTGCGGTCCTCGCCCTCTTCGGGTTCGACGAGCACCCGGTCGCCCACCACGATCAGTTGCTTCCCCATGTCTCCTCCCAGCGGGAATCAGGCGGCGGCGACCTCGGCCACTGCCTCTTGGACTGCCCCGGCCACCCTCCGGATCGCCGCTTCGGCCAGCTCGGGATGGACCGGCAAGGCCAGCGCGCGTTCCGCCGCCTGTTCGCTGACGGGGCAGTCGCCGCGCTTGCCGCCCAAGCGGCCGAAGCAGGGTTGCAGGTGGAGCGGGAGCGGATAATAGACCGCAGTGCCGATCCGCGCTCGCGCGAGCGCGCCCCGCACCATGTCCCGGTTCCGCACGCGCACGACGTACTGGTTGAACACCTGTCTCCCGCCCGGCGGCTCGTCCATGCACGGGAGCTCGACCGGCCGGTCGCCGCCCGGCGTCCGCGGCGCGAGCAGCTCCGAATACAGGCGCGCGTTGGCGCGCCGCGCGCTCGTCCATCCGTCCAGCCGCGGCAGCTTGGCGCGGACCACGGCGGCCTGCAGCGCGTCCAGGCGAAAGTTGCCGCCGACCACGTCGTGGAAGTATTGGCGCGTCTGGCCGTGCACGCGGAGCGCGGCCACTCTCTCGGCCCGCGCGGAGTCGTTGGTGGCCACCAGCCCGCCGTCGCCGAAGGCGCCCAGGTTCTTGGACGGGAAGAAGGAGAAGCAACCGTAGTGGCCGATGGAGCCCGCCCGGCGGCCGCGGTACTCGGCTCCGATGGCCTGCGCCGCGTCCTCCACGACGACGAGGCCGTGCCGGCCGGCGATCTCCATGATCGGGTCCATGTCGGCCATGCGTCCGAAGAGATGGACGGGCACGAGCGCCTTGGTGCGCTTGGTGACGCGGCGCTCGGCCTCGGCGGGATCGATGTTGAGCGTGACGGGATCGACGTCGGCGAAGACCGGGGTCGCGCCCAGGCGGGCCACGACGCCGGCCGTGGCGAAGAACGAATAGGGAGTCGTGACCACTTCGTCGCCGGGGCCGACTCCCTCGGCCATGAGCGCGGCCAGCAGCGCGTCGGTGCCCGACGACACGCCGACTGCGTGGGCGCAGCCGCAGTACCGGGCCAGCGCTTGCTCGCATTCCTCGACCACCTCGCCCAAGACGAAGCGCTGCGACCGCACGACGGCGTCGATGGCGGCGCGCACGTCCGCCTCGATGGTCGCGTGCTGGGCCTTCAGGTCGAGGAGGGGGACGGCGCGCGCGTCGTCGTCGGCGCCGCTCACCACAGCCTGCCCTGGGCCGCGCCGCTCTCCAGCTCCAGGAGGCGCCGCTTGCGCTCCAGCCCGCCGCCGTAGCCGCCGAGTCCGCCGTCCGCCCGCACGACCCGGTGGCATGGAACCACGACCGCCAGCCGGTTGTCGCCGTTCGCGCGGCCCACCGCGCGCTGGCCTCCCTCGCAGCCCGTCCGGCGCGCGAGCTCGTCGTAGCTGATCGTCTCGCCGTACGGGACGTCGAGCAACCGGCGCCAGACGCGCTCCTGGAAGGGCGTGCCCGCCAGCGCCAAGGGGACGGCGAAGTCGCGCCGCTTGCCGGCGAAGTACTCGCGCAGTTGCCGCGCCAGCGCGTCCAAGTGCGGATGCGCGGACGCGTCGTCCGGGACCGGGCCGAACCGCGCCTCGATCCGGCGCCACTGCGCGGGGAGCATCCGCCGGTCCGCGAACTCGAGCAGGCACACGCCCTCGCCGGACGCGCACGCCTCCATGGGGCCCAGCGGCGTCTCGAGCCGCGAGCGCGCCAACGCGGTCACGTGCGCGGAGCTGCTCGCCGGCCCCTCACGCCCGGCCCTGCTTGGCCTCGTCGGCCAGCCGGTACAGGAACCACGTCGCCACCGAGCGCAACGGTCGCCAGCGTTCGGCCCGGGCCAGAAGCTCGCCGGGCTCCGGACGCTCGGCGAGGCCGTCCAGGATGCGCGCGCCTTCGCGCACGCCCAGGTCGCCCGCCGGCATCACGTCCAAGCGGCCGAGGCGAAAGATCAGGAACATCTGCGCCGTCCACTCGCCGACGCCCCAAACCCTCGTGAGCATCGCCACGATCTCGCGGTCGCTCATCCCGCCCACGCCGCGGAGGCGGACGGTCCCCGAGCTGCACTGCGTGGCCAGGTCGGTGATCGCGCGCGTCTTCGCCGCCGACAGGCCAGCGCCGCGGTAGGCTTGGCCGGGGATGCTCATGCACTCCGCGGCGCTCGGAAACCGTGGGCCGGGCGTGAGCGCGCAGACCCTCTTGTAGATGGTCGCGGCCGCCGCGCCGGCGAGCTGCTGGTACACGATCGAGCGGGCGACGGCATGGAAGTGCGATCCCCGAGCCAAGTATCCTCTGGGAAAGCCGGGATACGGGTCCAGCCGCTTCATGGCCGCGCCCAGGGCCGGATCGGCCCGGACGAGCGCCCGCAGGGCCTGCTCCGACGGGATCGCCGCCTTCGCCAACGGCGTTCAGCTCGTCTGCAGGCCGTGGATGGGGACCACGGGATCGATGTCGGCGGCGTAGTCGACGCCCGGCGTCCGGAATCCGAAGAGGCGCAGGAAGTCCTCGCGATAGCCTGCCGCGTCCGCCGCGTCGGCGAGAGTCTCGGTCGAGATCGCGCGCCAAGCGGAGAGGACCGCGGCTTGCGTCTCCGGCTTCATCTCGCGGTCGTCGAGCCGGACGAGGCCGTCGCGGTCCGCCTCCACGCCCGTGCCCCCGTACGCCTTCGAGCCGTAGAGGCGCACGGCCTGCTCGACCGCGCCCTCGTGGTCTCCCGCGCGCTTCATGATCTTGTAGAGCACGGCCATGTACAGGGGCACGACGGGGATGGCGGCGCTCGCCTGCGTGACGATGGCCTTCATGACCGCCACGTGGGCGCCGCCGCCCTCCCTGCGCAACCGGGCGTCCAAGCGCTTGGCGGTTTCGTGCAGGTCGGCCTTGGCTCGTCCGATGGCGCCGTCTCGGTAGATCGGCCACGTGAGCTCGGGGCCCACGTAGCTGTACGCGAAGGTGCGGCATCCGGCGGCCAGCACGCGCGCCTCGTCCAGGGCCTCGATCCACATGGCCCAGTCCTCGCCGCCCATGACCGCGACCGTGGCGTCCACCTCCTCGGGCGTAGCCGCCGGCAACTCCACGTCGACCACTTCGCCGGTGTCGGTGTTCAGCGTCTTCGACCTGTGGGCGGCCCCGATCGGCTTCAGGACGGACGTGTGCACTTGGCCGGTGTCGGGGTGCGTCCGGCGGGGCGCGGCCAGCGAGTGCACGACGCAATCCACCGGCGGAAAGTCGCGGGCCAGCGCGGCCGCGGTCCGTTCCTTCGTTTCGCGGGCGAAGGCGTCGCCGGCGAGACAGGCCGACTGGAGCCCGGCGCGGCGAGCCTCGTCCTCGAACGCCGCCGTGTTGTACCACCCCGCCGTCCCGGGGCGGCGGCTCGTGGGCTCCCGGTCGAGGAAGACGCCGAATGTGGCCGCGCCGCCGCCGAACGCCAGCGCGATTCGGGACGCGAGCCCGTAGCTGGCGGACGCTCCCACTACCAGGACCGACTTGGGGGGCGCGGACAACGGATGCTCGCGCGCGTAGTCGATTTGCTCGCGAACGTTGGCCGCGCACCCGGCCGGATGCGCCGTGACGCAGACGAAGCCGCGCACCTTGGGGCGAATGATCATGACGGCGGGAATATACCCGATGCCGAAACCGCCGGCCCGCTCGTCGCGGCCGGAGCCTGCGGGGCCGCGCCGGGGCGGCAAGCCGTGGCCGCCGTCCTGCCGGGCGCGCCTATCCCCTCGGGGGCGAACTCGGTTTGCGCGGGATCGGACACGCTCCGCCCCCGCGCCCCGTCGAGATGCCCAGTCGCTGCCAGAAGCTCCGGCCCGTGTCGTCGTCGTCGGAAGGCTCCGCCGCCTCGCGTTGCGGGATCGGAACGGGGTCGAGTGCGAAGGCGGTCGCCGGGTGGAGGGCGGCGAAGTTGGGGCGCATCGAAAGGGCCACCCGACGCGGGCGGGCGGCGCCTGCGGCCTCGGGCGACGGCTCGGCGAGAGCGGGCTCGACGGCGGGCGCGACGGCCGTCGCCTCCTGCTGAACGGGCTTGACGGGCTTTTCGATCTCCAGCCGAACGACTTCCAGCACCGGCGTCGAGAAGCGCGGCGGCTCGGCCGGCTCCTCCTCGGATGCGGTTGCCGGCAACGGAGCCGGCGCCGTCTTGCGCCCAAGGAGGACGCCGTGCAACGCCAACGAGATCGCCAGTCCCGCCAACACGGTGCGACGGTCGTTGCGCGCCTTCGCCGCGAGATCTTCCTTGGGCCCGATCGTCATCTGTCGTCCTCCTTGCACGGTTCCGGCTTGCTCCGGGCCTCCCTCCCGCCCGGTCGGCGATTCTCGACACCGAACCCGGCTACCCGGCGGAGGACCCGGCCTACGGAACCGGAGTCGAATCGCAACATCTCTTCCGGGAAATGTACGCTCGCCAACGAACGTACGCTCACGGCGGCCAAGAGTCTTCGGGACGGCGCGGTTTGGTCGACGGCCGTGCGCGGCTCCGTCGCCGGGATGCGGTTGCGCCGGCGTCACGCATGCTCTCGCCCCAGGACGGCGCGACCACCGGAGTCGACGTGCGACCGCAGGTCGTCGATGCGCTTGCTCATTTCGTCCATGCGCTTGCCCGCGTCCTCGAACCGCCGGTCCATGAGTCCCAGGACCTGCCGGGTCGACTCCTGGATGCTCCGCCGGATGGCCCCGTGATCCGCCTTGTTCTCCCGGCTCATGTCGGCGAACCGCTGGTTCACGTCTTCGAACCTTCGGTCCATGTCGGCAAACCGCCGGTCCATGTCCTCGAATCTTCGGTCCATGTCGGCGAACCGCTGGTCGACGACCGCGAACCGCTGGTCCACGCCGGCGAACCGCTGGTCCACGCCGGCGAACTGCCGGTCCACGGACGCCTTGAAGGCGCTTATCTGGTCCGCCGTCTGCGTTCGGAGCCAACGGCCCAGGGTCAGCATCGCCCCGCACATGATCGCGACGGTCGTGAAGGTGCCAAGCCAATTCTCGAAGTCCATCGGCGCTCTCCGTTCCAGCGGGGCCGCTCCCGCCAAGGTAATGGTCTCCCGCCGTCCCCGCCTCGCCCGGACCGCGGCCGTTCGCCGCGCAGCGCCGGGTTCGAAAACGGCGTGCCGAACCTCGTTGCTCGACACGACGAACAATGCGGCGGCATCGGGGACGCATACATGGCGAGACGGGTCGCCCCGGTTGGGCCCGTCGGCGTGTCCACACGAGCTGGAAGCGTGCGCAGGGGGCTGCGCGCTTCCGGCCACTTGCGCTGGGGCGGCAAACGCCTCCGGATGGCGCGAACGTCAGCCACAACGGGCTGAAGGCGGGGCGGCGATCCCCGTTGCCTTGTAGCGGCGGCCCTAGATGGCGAAGTCGGCCACGACGGGTGCGTGGTCGGACGGCTTGTCGGCTTTGCCGCCCTTGCGCTGGTCGCGGTCCACCCACGCGCCGGTCGAGGCATCGGCCACGGGCTTCGTGGCGAAGACGTGGTCGATGCGCAGGCCGTCGTTCTTCGGGAAGGCAAGGCGTCGATAGTCCCACCAGCTGTAGATGCCTCCCTCGGGATTGTGCTTGCGGACGACATCCACGAAGCCCCACCCGCGGATGCGTTCGAGGGCTTCGCGCGCGCTCCCGTGGCAAAGGACGCTCCCGGCCCAGCGCTCGGGGTTCTTCGCGTCCGAGTCGTGCGGGGCCACGTTGAAGTCGCCGGCCAGCACGAGGGGGTCGCGGGGGTCGAAGTTGGACTTGAGGAACGCCAGGAGGCGGTCCATCCATTCCAGCTTGCGAGCGTAGGACGGCTCGCCCACGGACCTGCCGTTGGGAAAGTAGGCCGAGAAGATGGTGACGCCTCGGATCGTTCCCCGAATCAGGCGCGCCTCGGCGTCTTGCGCCGTGCTCGCGATCCCCGGGTCGGGCGCGAGGCCGCGCCGCACTGCCGAGATCGGATGAGGACTGACGAGCGCGACGCCGTTGTAGGCTCTCTGTCCAAAGACGGCGGACTCGCAGCCCGTCTCGCGGACGGCGTCGGCCGGGTACGCCTCGTCGGTCGTCTTGAGTTCCTGCAAGCAGAGCGCGTCGGGCTCGTGACGTCTTATCCAGCCGACGACGCGGTCCCTGCGCACCTTGACCGAGTTGACGTTCCAAGTCGCGATTCGCAACGCCATGACTGCGAAGTTGAACGCCGGAGCGCGAATTCGGCAAGACCGCCCCGCGGTCGGCGGCGGCGGTTCGCTCGCCGCGCGGCGAGCGCTAGGAGTCTGTAGGCCGTAGGGAAGGGGCCGGGGCGTAGCAGACGGGGCGGCGGGCAGGCGTTAGGCGGACGGGTCGGGCGATGGGCGGCATGGGGCGTCGGCGGGCGTGCAACGGACGACGCGAGGCCGATTTTGGGCGGGAAAGGGCGCGCGGGGCGTGCGGAGCGTCGCGTTTGGGCGCACGACGCCTGGGGGGCGTACGGTTCGCGAAGAGCTTGAGCAGGTTGTGGCAGGCGCAGACCAGCGCCCACTCGGCCTCGACCGCCTCGAGTCTTCGGAACGAGAAGCGCCGAAAGCCGCGCGCCTGCTTGATCTGGCCATTGACCGGCTCGACGACGGCCTTGCGGCGCGCGTACAACGCTCGTCCGTCCTCGCTGGCGACCCGGGCCCGCATCCGCTCCCGTGGCGACGCGTCCTGCCGCGCGGCGGCGTCCGTTTTCGGAGATGTCCCTTGGGGCTTGCGCGCCGTCGCGACCCAGGCCTCCGTCCCCAGGGCGCGCGCTTGCGCCTCGACGCCCGGACGCCAGTATCCGGCGTCGGCCGTCGCGTTCGCCGGCGCCTCGCCCAGGTTCGCCCTGGCCCGCTCGAGCACCGGCTCCAGATTGCGGCAGTCGGCCGGCTGGTTCGTCACGCCGTGCGCCACGACGACCTGCGCGGCGTCGTCGACCGCCAGTTGCGCGTTGTACGCCTGCACGAATCCGTGCGCCCCCATCATGATGTGGCTCTCCGGGTCCGTGAAGTTGCATTGCGCCCCGCCGACCGGTCGCCCGCCCGGCGTCGCCGGCGTCTCCTTGCGCGGCAACTGTCCCGGCTCGCTCGCGGACGCGCCGCCTTGCGGGTCCAGCGCGTCCGCACGCGCCCGCCGCCGCGCCGCCTTCGTGCGCAATCCCTTCGCCACGACCGAACTCCCACAGCGCGCCGCCGTCCGCTCCATGCCCTGCGCTTGTGCCCGCAACTTGCGCGCCCGCGCCCGCCGCGCCTCGTCCTCCAATCGCGCCTTCGCTTCCCGGATCCGCGCCAGCCGGCCCTCGCGCCGGCTCAGCGCCTCCGGCAATCCCTCCGCGCTTCCCTCCCCCTGCGACTCGGCCCGGTCCGCCGCTTCCGCCTCCGCCAGCATCCGCGCCACCTCCTCGGCCAACCGCTTCTCTTCGGCCACCATGCGCGCATAGCTCATCGCCTTGTGCTTGCTCGCGTTCGCCTCGACCTTCGTCCCGTCCACCGCCACGTGCTTCAGCTTCACCAGCCCCGCCGCCCCGCACAGCTTCAGCACCTCCACGAACAAGCGCTCGAAGCGCTTGCGGTGCACACGGCGAAACTCGTTGATCGTCGTGAAGTGCGGCTCCGCGTTGCCCGTCAGCACACGAAACGCCACATGCTCCCGGCACGCCCGAGCCATGCGCCGCGACGAGTACACGCCCGAGCTGTACGCGTACACCAGCAACGCCACCATCATCCTCGGATCGTACGGCCGCTGGCCCCGCGCGTCCTTCGCCTGAACCGCCGCCTCGATCCCCGAAATGTCCAGCTCCGACACCACGTCCAATACGAACCACACCAAGTGGTCCTCCGGCAACCAGTCCCGCATCGACGGCGGCATCAGGTACAGCTGGTCCAGCCTCCACGCCTGGTACTGCTTCTTCACTCGACCCCCCCGTTGAAGAATCGCTCGCCTCCCCCGCACACCCCCAATATTGCCCCCCCGCCACATCCCGCCACAAGAAGAAACGAGCTATGCGCTACAGGCTCCTAGACTTGAGCTTCGCGGCCCACCCAAGCCGGGTTGCCGGCAATGCCGCGGAGGATGGATGCGATGACGGAACGTTGCGATGCGGTGGTGGTCGGCGCGGGCGTCGTCGGCCTGTCCATCGGGCTGGCCTTGGCGCGCCGGGGTCGGCGCACGCTCAACGTGGACGCCGCCGCGGCCGCCGGCGCGGGGTCCAGCGGAAGCACGTCGGCGATCGTGCGCTTCCACTACTCGACCGCCGAGGGCTGCGCCATGGCCCGGGAGAGCTACTACCACTGGCTCGACTGGCCGCGCTTCCTGGGCGCCGGCGACGAGCTCGGCCTGGCCAGGTACGTCAACACGGGGTGCCTCGTGTTCAAGCACGAGGGCAACGACCGGCTGGCCGCCGTCGCCGCCGTTCTCGACGATCTCGGCATCCCCCGCGAACACCTGACCGCGGACGACGTGGAGCGCCAGTTTCCATGGCTGGACGCTCGCGCCTTTGGTCCGCCCGTCGCTCCCGCCGCCGCCCGCTTCGGCGAACCCACGGGCGGGCGAGTCCCGGGCGCGGTCTACCTGCCCGAGTCGGGCTACGTCGACGACGCCGTGCTGGCCTGCCACAACCTGCAACGAGCCTGCGAGGCCCGCGGCGGCCGGCTTCGATTCGGCGCGCGGGTCGTCGAGATCGTTCGGAAAGGCGGGCGCGCCGCCGGCGTGCGGACCGCGGACGGACGCGTCGTCTCCGCCCCCGTCGTGGTCAACGCGGCGGGGCCCGGATCGAGCGCCGTGAACCGCTTGGCGGGCGTCTTGGACGACATGAACGTGAGCACGCGCCCTCTCAAGCAGGAGGTTTGCTACGTGCCGGCCCCGCCGGGAATCGACTACGAACGGACCGCGCCGCTCGTCTCGGACGGCGACACGGGCTGCTATTTCCGGCCGGCCGCGGGCAACCAAGTTCTCGTCGGCTCCGAACAACCCGCCTGCGACGCGCTGGACTGGGTGGAGGACGCCGAAGACTGGAACCGGGGCTTCACCGACCAGTGGCGGACGCAAGTCATGCGGGCCGCCCAGCGCATACGGAACCTGGGAATCCCGGGCCGTCCCGCCGGCGTCGTGGACCTCTACGACGTCGTCGAGGACTGGATTCCCGTCTACGACAAGTCGAGCCTGCCCGGCTTCTACATGGCCGTCGGCACGTCCGGCAACCAGTTCAAGAACGCGCCCGTGGTGGGACGGCTGATGGCCGAAATCGTCGAGCAGGTGGAGGGCGGCCGCGACCACGACCGCGACCCGGTCCAGTTGCCGTTGCCGTATGTCCGGCGCACGTGCGACGCTGGCTTCTTCAGCCGCCTGCGCAACCCCAACGCCGAATCGTCGTTCACGGTCCTGGGCTGACGGTCCGGCGGCATGCCGTGGGCGAAGCAAGGTCTCGGCGTGGACGCCCGGCGCGCCCCGGTCGGCTCCCCGACGTCGGCGGCGCCGACGCGACGCTCCTCACCCGTCGACGTGCTCCACCCATCCCCACGGGTCGGTCGCGGCCCCGGTCGCCAGTTCGAGGTAGCGGGCCTGGAGGCGCTCCGTCACCGGCCCGCGCCGGCCTTCCCCGATCTGCAGGCCGTCCACCGAGCGGATGGGCGTGACTTCCGTGGCCGTGCCCGTGAAGAAGAGCTCGTCGGCGGCGTACAGCATCTCGCGGGTCACCAGTTGCTCGCGCACGGCCAGGCCCAAGTCGGCCGCGATCTTCATGACGGAATGGCGCGTGATTCCGGAAAGCGACGTGCCGTCCAGAATCGGCGTGACGACCTCGCCGTCGACGACCATGAAGAGGTTCTGTCCGCTGCCCTCGCTGACCAGACCGTTGGGCGCGAGGCCGATCGCTTCGGCGTACCCGTGCGACATGGCCTCCAGCACCATGAGTTGCGAGATTAGGTAGTTGCCCGCCGACTTGGCTCCGCTCGGCAACGTGTTCGGGGCAGGCCGGCGCCAGGACGACACACCCACGTCCACGCCCCGCTCCAGCGCTTCTTCGCCCAGGTAGGCGCCCCACGACCACATGGGGATGTACGTCTCGATGGGGCTGAACTCCGGATTCATTCCCGCCGACCCGAAGCCGCGCAGCACCATGGGCCGCACGTAGCACGAGGCGAGCTCGTTCTTGACGATCGTGGCCTTCACCGCCGCTGTCAGTTCCTCGACGGAGTGCTCGGGCAGCATTCGATACGTTCGGCTCGACGCCACCAGTCTTCGCAGGTGCGCCTGCAAGCGGAAGACCGCCGGACCGTTGGGGGTCTCGTAGCAACGGATCCCCTCGAACACCGAGGATGCGAACTGAACGGCCAAGCTGAGGACGTGGACGGTCGCGTTCTCCCATCGCACGAACTCGCCGTCCTTCCACACCCACGGGCTTCCCTGAAGCGTGCCGCCGGCCCCGCCGCCCATCAGGCGTCTTCCGGGCGGCGGCCTGCCGCGGATGCGTCAGCGACCAGCCCGGTTCCCGAGGCGGCCGCGTCGGCAGAAGCGGCCGAATTGCCCCGCAAGTACGAATCGGTGCCGTCGAGCCAATCCTGGCGGGGCGGCGCGAACACGTCCACGTCGACCGTGTCTTCGAGGGCTTCGGCCCGGTGCGGCAACCCGCTGGGGAGCAGCAGCACTTCGCCCGCGCGGACATCGACCTGCTCGGCGCCGTCGTCGCCCAGCCAGAATCGGAGGGCGCCTTCCAGGACGTAGGTGATCTGCTCGTTGTGGTGCGAATGCTTCGGAACCACGGCGCCCTTCTTCAGGTACACGTGGGCCAGCATGGACCGTTCGCCGGTCACCAGCCGACGCGACAGGCCGGGCCCGAGGTTCTCCTTGGGGAGTTCGGACACGCGGAAGAAACGGGCTCTGGGGGGGGTCACGGTGACTCCTTCGGCGGAGCGGTGAAAGCGAGCGAGTTGCAGGACGGCGAAGGGCCGCAACTGTCGGGCCGGAGCGGATAGTTTGCCGGAACGGCCCGGCTTTGTGAAGAGCCCTGCCGCGGTCCATCTGCCGGCCGCCGCCACGGAGACCCGCGCCCAAGGTTCGTTCATGCCGTGGGGGGATGTTGGCCGAAGCGCCCGGCGTGGCCCGAGTGGACGCCCCGCTTGGAGGCCCGCCGCGCTACATGCCCCAGACGTGGATGGGCGGTGCGGCGTCGGCGGGCGGCGGGCGGTGGAAGAGCTTCTCTTCCCACTTCCGGTTCGAGCGGCGGTCGAAGATCACCAAGTGTCCTTCGGGCGCTCCGCAACGGTCCATGTAGGCGGCGGTTTGTTCAAGTCCCAAGCGGACGACTGCTTCGAGACCGTCCTTTTCTCGACGCAGCTTGCACTCCACGACCCACTTGCTCGCGGCGTCGCGCTCGGGCCACGTCACCAGCAGGTCCGTCCGCCCGCGTCCCAGCCCGAACTCCCGCTCGATTCGACCGCCACTGTTGACGATGCGTTGCAAGAATGCCTGCAGAAGGAGTTGCGGCCAAGCCTCCTGATACTCGAAGCGCTTCGACCAATGCTCCGAGTGCTCGCGGAAGAACGCCTGGAACGCCTGCATCAGCTTCGGCAGGTCCAAGCTCCCGTCGGCGCGGACGTACCACGCCGGCTCCTCGGTCAGCGCCGTCTGAGCCGCCGCGGTGAGTTCGCGAGGGATCACTTCGGCATAGATCGGGTTGGCAATGCGCAACGGCGCGTCCTGGGCGACCAGCCCCAGATCGCGCGCGTGCTCCAAGTCCCGAGCCGTGAACTCGGGCTCCTTCCCGCCGCTCAGGACGGGCTCGATGACCCGGCGCACTCGTCCTTCGCCAAGCCTGTGCGCCAGCTGGTCCAAGTGGGTCGCCCGGCGAAGGATGACCCGCTCTCGGGCGGCGTCCATGTCGTCCTCCGCGATCTCCCGCGATCGGTCGCGGGCGGCCTCCCCCTCGAAGCACGCCGCGGCGGCAAGGGCGTTGACCAGCCACGGCTGCCCTTGCGTCTGCTCCCACACCTTCTCCACGGCCGCCGCCGCGAAGCGCTGTCCGGTGTCCTCGGTGTGCTGGCCCAGCAGGGAGCGCACCTGTTGCCGCGAAAAGTCGCCGAGGCGCAACGACTTCGCCACGATGTTGAAGGGGCTGACCGACGGGTCCAGACGGTAGTCCCGGATGTCGCGGAGACCGCAGAGGACGATGCTCTGCGGAAAGCGGCCCGGCCTCTTGTCGTAGCCTGCTCGAAGCTGGGCCAGCACCGACAGCAAGGGGCCGTCGGCAAGGCCGTCGATCTCGTCGATGAGGAGCGCCAAAGGTTTGCGCGCGACGGCCGCCCAGCGGGACAATACGGAGCCCAAGGCCCCTTCCGGCCCGTGCTTCGCCAATGAAGCCGGCCATTCGCGATCGACGAATTCGTCGCCGGAGTCGAGCGCCCGTTCCCCGATCTGCCCGAGGACGGCCCGCATGGCCTCCAGGTTGCCTTGCAGCGCTCGGGCCCTCTCGAAGCTGGCGTAGACGCAATGGCAGCCTTCGGCGTTCAGGAAGTCGCGGGCGGCCAGCAGCACCGATGTCTTGCCCGACTGCCGGGGGGCGTGCAGCACAAAGTACTGCTTGCGCCGGACCAGGGTTAGGAACTCCTCCATGTCAAGGCGCTCCAGGGGTGGAACGAGGTAGTGGTCCGCGGCGACCACCGGACCCGTGGTGTTGAAGAAGCGCATGACGGAGCGAACGGTAGGGTCGAACGGAGGGCCGCAGCAAGCCACGAGCGTCCGGCGTCGCCCGTTGCGCCTTCGGCGTCGCCTCGTCCGCGTCCGGAGCCTCCGAAGCCGGGCCTGGAGCGTCCTTGGCGCGACAGGCCTGCTGGCCGGCGCCGGTCGCATTGGCGGGGGCTCGCCCTTTTCGCTTATTGTGGAAACTCCAGCAAGAGTGTAGGAAGCATGGCCTGACTTCGCCGGAGGCGGATGAACAGAATTCGCGGCAAGACGGCCGTCGTGACGGGGGCAACCGCCGGGATTGGGGAGGCTTGCGCGCTGGCATTGGCCGGACGCGGCGCCCGCGTGATTGCGCTCGGGCGCCGGAAGGACCGGTTGGATGCGCTGGCTGTGCGGCTGGGGGAAGGGCGGCGGAGCGGGTGGCCGGGCGCGGCGAACGGGCGTGGCACCGACTGCGAGGGCGGGCAACCCGCGCGCAGAAACGATGCAACCGGAGAAGCCGGCTCGGGCGGGGACGGCTCTTCGAACGGCTCGCGCACGTACGTGCTCGACGTACGCGACCGGGACCGCGTCGCTACGTTTGGGGACTGGCTGGCCGAAGAAGGCATCGCGCCGGACGTCCTCGTCAACAACGCCGGGCTGGCCCGCGGACTGCACAGCCTCCACGAGGGCAGCGCGGCCGACTGGGACGAGATGATCGACACCAACGTCAAGGGGTTGCTGAACGTGACGCGGGCGCTGTTGCCGGGAATGGTCGAGCGCGATGCCGGGCACGTCGTGAACGTCGGCAGCATTGCGGGCCACCTAGTCTACCCGAAGGGCAACGTGTACGCGGCCACGAAGTTCGCGGTGCGCGCGCTGACCGACGCGGCCAACCTGGACTTGGTCGGCACGCGGGTGCGCATGTCGAGCGTGGATCCCGGCTTGGTGGAGACGGAGTTCTCGCTCGTGCGGTTTCGCGGCGACGCCGGCCGCGCCCGGCAGACCTACGAACACGTGGACGCTCTGCAACCCGAGGACGTGGCCGACGCAGTGTGCTACGTGCTGAACGCTCCGCCGCGCGTCAACGTGCAGCGGATGATCGTGATGCCGACCGTGCAGCGCTCGCCGTACGTGATGGCGAAGCGGAGCTGACGAAGTGCGGCCGCATGAACGGGGGGGGGGGGGGGGGGGGGGATGGAGTGCGGCGTGCGAGCGACTTGAGCCGTCCGGTCGCGCTGTGAGCCGTTGCCGCCGTCTAGCTCCAGCATGGTTCGTGGCGTTTGCCGGAGTTGCAGCCATGGTTGCCCCGGCCGGCCCCGTCGCCGCCCAGGCGCCTGCGGCGCCGACGGGGTTCTGGGCCCACCAAGCCACCACCTCGTCGGTCGATCTGGGCTGGGACAACCCGGGCAACGCGGCGATCACCAAGTACCAGTACCGCTACGCCGGGTTCAGACAAAATCTCCCCAATCAATGGACGGACGTCGCGAGCAGCGACAGCAGCACGACTTCGGCCACGGTCGGAGGCCTGAGCAGCCCCAGGCGGTACCAATTCGAAATCAGGGCCTGCGCCGGCGCTGCCTGCGGCGGGGCGAGCAGGACGAGAGTCAGTACGGCCAACGTGCCGATCAGCGGCGTTTCGATCACGAGTTCGCCGACGGGCGACACGTACGCCGCCGGCGAGACGATTGTCGTGGCGGTCAGGTGGAATAACAGCGTCCGCTACGCTCGTGCCGCCCATCCGTACCTGGACATCTCGATCGGCGGCGCCAGCCGACGGGCGACATGGAACTACACCACTCGTAATCAGTCCACGCATACGTTCAGCTACACCGTCCAAACGGCGGATGTGGACAGCGACGGGATCAGCATCGGTCCCAACGCGCTGAGCGACCTCGATCTCTTCTGGGCCTGGGGCGGCCACCCCACCATGACGATCGGCCGGCACCGCATCGTCAACGCCGCCGGGCACAAGGTCAACGGCGCGCTGGCCGCCCCGGCCGCCCCCGCCGGGCTGGCCGCGACGGCGGCGCCGGGCCAAGCGACGCTGACGTGGACCGACCCCGGGAACTCCACCATCGGCAGCTACGAAGTTCGCCACGCCCTGGACACGGCCAGCTACCCGTCGAGCTGGACGACGATTGCGGGCAGCGACGCCACCACCACCCGCCACGTGGTCCGTCCGCTGACGAACGACAGCGAGTACAAGTTCCAGCTCCGGGCCAGAAACGGCGCCGGGGCCGGCTCGACGAGCGAGGCCAGGGCGACGCCGACCACCCTTCCGTTGGTGTCGGCAGTGCGCTTCGTCGGCACGCCTCTTGCGGGCGACGCCTACGGCGCCGGCGAGGTCGTCCAACTGGAGGTGCAGTTCAGCGCGCCGATCGCGTTGACCGGCGCGCCTCGGCTGGGGCTGACGGTCGGCAGCGCCGTGCGCCACGCCGCCTACGAGAGCGCCGGGTCGAACAGCATTCGCTTTCGGTACGTCGTGCAGGCGGGGGACTCGGACGTGGACGGGATCGGCGTCGCCGCCAACGCGCTCGCGCTCAACGGCGGGACGATCAAGGAGGTCGGCGGAACGCGGAACGCCGGGCTCGGCCTGGGAGCCGCCGCCTTCTCGGCCAACGCGAGCCACAAGGTGAACGGCGGCTCGGCGACCGTGCCGAGCGTGAGCGGCGTGCGCATCACCAGCTCTCCTTCGTTGAGCGCCCAAGTGTACGGGGGCGGCGAGCTGATCGAGGTGGAGGTCGAGTTCGCCGCCGCGGTTCCGATCCGGGTCGTCGGCGCTCCCCGGTTGCAGATCGCTTTCGGCGGCGGGCCCGCGTTCGCGACGTTGCGCAGAACGTCCGGCCAGTCGCTGCATTTCGGGTACGTGGTGACCAGCCGCGATCTCGACCCCGACGGGATCAGCATCAGGACGACGGCCCTGCAACTGAACGGCGGGACGATTCGGAGCACGGCCGGCGCCGCCGCGAACCTGGACCTGGGAAGCCACGCCATCTCCAACGCGTCGGGTCACCGGGTGGTCGGGACGACGGCCACCACGCCCACCGTGAGCTCGGTGGCGGTCGTCGGCGCGCCGGCGAGCGGAGACACCTACGGCGCCGGCGAGGCGGTTCGCGTGGAAGTCGGGTTCACGGCGCCGGTGACGGTCTCTGGGAGCCCCACCGTCTCCTTGACGGTCGGTTCGCTGGCCAAGACGGCCGCATATCAGAGCGGGAGCGGCGGCAAGAAGCTGATCTTCCGCTACGTCGTGCGGTCGGCGGACAGGGACGCGGACGGCGTCTCGGTGTTCGCCATGGCGCTCAACTCCGGCACGATCCGGAGCGCGGCCGGGGCGAACGCCACCTTGGCGCTGGGCGCGCACGCGGTCGCGAACGCCTCGGGCCACAAGGTGAACGGCGGCACGGCGACGGTTCCCGCGGTGCGCGCGGCGTCGATTGCGAGCGCGCCGGCCAGCGGGGACACCTACGGAGCGGGCGACACGATCTCGGTGCGGATCGGCTTCACCACGCCGGTGAACGTGACGGGCACGCCCCGCGTGGCGCTGGGAATTGGCGAGAGGACCCGGCACGCCGAGTACGCCAGCGGAACCGGGACCAGCACGCTGACGTTCAGCTACGTTGCGCGGGCGACGGACCGGGACCCCGACGGGATCAGCGTCGGGTCCGGCGCGCTGACGCTCAGCGGCGGGTCGATCGTCAGCGAGTCGGCCCAGAACGCCACGCTGGCCCTGGGCACGCACGCGATCAGCGCCGCCTCGGGCCACAAGGTGGACGGGAGCAGGACGATGCCTGCGGTGAGCGGCGTTCTCGTCACGAGCAGGCCGGACAGCGGGGACACCTACGCGGCGGCCGAGACGATCTCGGTGCGGGTGTCGTTCGGGTTCGCCGTGACGGTCACGGGCACGCCCCGGCTGGCCCTGACGATCGGGAGCGCCACCCGTCACGCGGCCTACGCGAGCGGAAACGGAACGAGCGCCTTGACGTTCAGCTACGAGACGCTTGCGACGGACTTGGACGCGGACGGGATCAGCGTGGGCGCGAATGCGCTGGAGCTGAACGGCGGAAGCATCCGGAGCGGGACGGGCGCCGCCGCGACGCTGGGGCTGGGAAGCCACGCGTTCTCCAACGTGCCCGCCCACAAGGTGAACGGGACCAGGACGGTGCCGGCGGTCGCCTCCGTCGCGATCGCGAGCAGCCCGGCGAGCGACAGCTCCTACGGGGCGGGAGAGACGATCTCGGTGCAGGTCGCGTTCAATCTGGCAGTGACGGTGACGGGCGCCCCCCGGCTGGCGCTGACCGTGGGGAGCGCAACCCGGTACGCGGCCTACGCGAGCGGAAGCGGCGCCAAGACCCTCGCCTTCAGCTACGAAACGGTGGCCGGCGACCGGGACAACGACGGGATCAGCGTTGCGGCCGGCGCGCTGGGGCTCAACGGCGGCACGATCCGCAACGCGGGGGGAGCAAACGCCGCGCTGGCCCTGGGCACGCACGCGATCGCGAACTCGGCGGCGCACAAGGTGAACGGGAGCGCGACGGCGCCGACGGTGGCGTCCGTGACCTTTGCCAGCACGCCAATGGGCGGCACGTACACGCGGGGCGCCGTGATCTCCGTGCAGGTCGGCTTCAGCATCGCGGTGACGGTCACAGGGACGCCTCGGTTGGCGTTGACGATCGGGAGCGCCACGCGGCAGGCCGCGTACTCGAGCGGAAGCGGGACGAAGACCCTGACGTTCCGATACACGGTTGCGGCGGCGGACTCCGACCGCGACGGGGTCAGCGTAGGAGCGACCGCGCTGGCCCTCAACGGGGGCACGATCCGGAGCGCCACGGCAACCAACGCCACGCTGGGCCTGGGCGACCACGCCCTTTCCGACGCCTCGGGCCACGCGGTCGACGGACGCAAGGTTGCGGCGGCGCCCAGCGGGCTGATCGCCACGCCTTTGAGCGCCACCCAGGCCAGGCTCGACTGGACCAACCCCGGCAACAGCTTGATCACGGGGTATCAGTATCGCTACCGGCCGTCGGACGGCGGCGCTTTCACCGGGTGGACGAACATTCCTTCCAGCAGTGCGAGTACGACCTCCGGCGAAGTCAGGGTATCGAACGGAGGCCGGCCCTACCGGATCGAGCTGCGAGCCATGGTCGGTACCACGGCGGGAGACGCGGCCTTCACGACGATCGGCCTGTTCAGGGCCCGGATCAACCGGGTCGAGATTGTCAGCACACCGCAGAGCGAGGACAGCTACAGCACTGGAGAAGTAATACGAGTGAGGTTCCACGTGACCGACGGAAGCGACATCGATTCGGACTCGTGGGGACCCATACTGAACTTGCAAATCGGCAGCAGGACGCGCACGAGCCGGGGCGAGACCGGAGGCCTCACGACGTCTCAAAACCATTTCGAATACTCTTACACCGTTGTGAGCGACGACCACGACCCGGACGGCATCAGCATCGGGCCGAATGCATTGAACTTCGGCACCTGGAACACCCAAACGTTTACGTACACCAGAGAGCTCTACGTCTACCGCCCAACCTTCAGCCTGATCTCCCCGGCGATCGGCAGCAATCAGATCGCCAACGCCTCCAGCCACAAGGTCAACGCTTCCGCCACGGTTGGGGGCTCGGTTCCCGCGGCGCCCACGGGATTGACCGCGACTCCGGGCAATGCGCAAGCGACCTTGAGCTGGACCGATCCGCAGGACACCACGATCACCGGCTACCAGGTCCGGCACGGGCCGGCGGCGGGTTCGTACTCGGGCTGGACCGACATCCCGGCAAGCAGCGCGACGACGACCAGCTACACGGTGGGGTCGCTGACGAACGGCGCCGCGCACAAGTTCCAGGTGCGAGCGGCGAACGCCAACGGGACCGGCTCATCGAGCTCCGAAGTCAGGGCGACGCCGGTCGCCGTCACGACCGTCAGCGGCGTGCGCTTCGTCAGCGGGCCGCGCACCGGCAACACCTACGGGGCGGGAGAGGTCGTTCGGGTCGAAGTGGACTTCAGCGACTCGGTCGCCGTGACCGGCCTACCGCTCCTGGAGCTGACGATCGGGGACAGCGTCAAGCAAGCATTTGGCGTACGCCTGCCCTCTCGGCCCAGTACGATCCACTTCCGCTACACGGTGGAGACGCCCGACGTGGACGCCGACGGAATCGGGATCGCCGCGGGCGCCCTGAAGCTGAACGGAGGGACGATCACCGGCGTCAACAGCAGGGCGGCGCTGCTCGGCTTGGGGGCCTACGCCTACGCGGCCAACGCGAGCCACAAGGTGGACGGGAGCACGGGCACCGTCCCGAACGTGGACCTGCTTCGGATCACCAGCACGCCGGTCAGCGGCGACGTCTACGGAGCGGGCGAGCAGATCGAGGCCGAGGTGCGGTTCGGCGCCCTGGTGCCGATCCGCGTCACGGGCGCGCCCCGGTTGGCGCTGACGATCGGGGACTCGACCCGGCAGGCGACGCTGACCCGAACGGCGGGGCAGTCGCTGCACTTCCGCTACACGGTGCACTCTTCGGACTCGGACGCCGACGGGATCGGGATCGGCGCGGGCGCCCTGACGCTGAACGGAGGGACGATTCGGAGCACGGTCGGCACCAACGCGAGCCTGAACTTGGGCAGCCATGCGATCACCGCCGCCGCGACCCACAAGGTGACCGGCAGCAGCGCCACCGCGCCCGCCGTGACGGGGGCCGCGGTCACCAGCACGCCCGTCAGCGGCGACACGTACGGAGCGGGCGAGAAGATCGGGGCGAGCGTCACCTTCAGGTTGCCGATCACCGTGACCGGCAGCCCGCAGCTGGCGCTGACGATCGGGACGCAGACGCGCCAGGCCACGTACCTGCGGACGGCGGGCCGGACGCTCCACTTCGAGTACGCCGTGCAGGCGGCCGACCGGGACGCCAACGGGATCGGGATCGGCGCGAGCGCGCTGACGCTCAACGGCGGCACGATCCGGAGCGACGCTGGGGCGGCGGCGACGCTGGGGCTGGGCAGTCATGCGCTCTCCGACGCGAGCGGCCACAAGGTGAACGGCGCCGTCGCCCCGAACCCGTTCGTGAGCGCCGTTCGGATCGCGAGTCGGCCGGTGGCGTCCGCGGACAGCTACGGAGGCGGGGAGCGGATCGAGGTGGAGGTGGAGTTTGCGGCGGCGATCCCGATTCGGGTTGCCGGCGCTCCGCAGCTGGCGATCGGCATCGGGCGCCAGACGCGCCAAGCGGCGTTGCTCGAGACGACGGGTCAGGTGCTGCGCTTCGGCTACGTCGTGCAGCGGGCGGACTTGGATGCGGACGGCATCAGCATCTTGGCGGACGCCTTGGCGCTGAACGGCGGGACGATCCGGAGCGCCGCCGGCGCCGGCGCGGTCCTGGGCTTGGGCACCCACGCGATCACGAACGCCGCCGGCCAGAAGGTGTTGGGCTCCAACAACGCCACTCCGGCCGCGACCTCGGTGGAGATCAGCAGCGCTCCGGACGACGGCGACACCTACGGGGCCACCGAGACGATCTCCGTGGCCGTCGGGTTCAACATGCCGGTGACCGTGACGGGCACGCCGCAGCTGGCGGTGACCATTGGAAGCGGTGCCGGGCAGGCGTCCTATTCGACCGGCAGCCAGACAAAGACGCTGACGTTCGACTACGTAGTGGGCGCCACCGACGTGGACGCCGACGGGATCGGCGTCGGCGCGAGCGCCCTGACCCTGAACGGCGGGACGATCCGGAGCGCCACGGCGGCGAACGCGACGCTGAACTTGGCCGGCCACGCCATTGCGAACGCGGCCGGCCACAAGGTGAACGGCACGACGACGGCGCCTACCGTCTCGTCCGTGGCGGCCGCCAGCCAGCCGGCGATCGGCGGGTCGTACGGGGCGGGCGAGACGATCTCGGTGCAGGTCGGGTTCGACTTGGCCGTGACGGTGACCGGGACGCCGCAGCTGGCGCTGTCGCTGGACGCCGACACGGTGCAGGCGGCCTACGCCGGCGGGAGCGGGACGAAGACGCTGACCTTCGGCTACACCGTGCGGGCGACGGACCGGGACGCGGACGGGTTCACCGTCGAGCGCGCGGCGTTGACCCTGAACGGCGGGACGATCCGGAGCGCCGGCGGGGCCGATGCGGCGCTGAGGCTGAACGTCGAGCTGCTGAGCGACCAGATCGACGGGAGCGTGACGCTGCCCGAGGTCGCCTCGGCGCGGTTCGACACCAGCCCGGCTTCGGGGGACACGTACGGCGCCGGCGAGCTGATCGCGGTGCGGATCGTCTTCCAGATCCCGGTGACGGTGGCGGGGAGCCCGCAGCTGGCGCTGGGGATCGGGGCCGCCACGGTGCAGGCGTCGTACGCGGGAGGGAGCGGGAGCAAGTCGCTGGCGTTCAGCTACGTGGTGCAGTCCGCCGACGTGGACGCGGACGGCGTCAGCGTGGGGCCCAGCGCGTTGGCGCTGAACGGCGGGACGATCCGGAGCGCGGCTGGAACCAACGCCAGGCTGGAGCTGGGAAGGACCCACGCGATCACGAACTCCAGCGGCCACAAGGTGGACGGCTCCAGGGCGACGCCGCCGTCGGTGACGGGGACGAGGGTCGCGAGTTCGCCGGCCAGCGGCGACACCTACGGGGGCGGCGAGCGGATCGAGGTGGCGGTCGAGTTCAGCATTCCCGTGGTCGTGACGGGCGTGCCCGAGCTGGCGCTGACGATCGGAGACTCGACGCGGCTGGCGGCGTACCTGAGCGGTAGCCGGACGGAGACCTTGACGTTCGGCTACGTCGTTCGGGCGACGGACGTGGACGCCGACGGATTCGCCGTCGCGGACAGCGCCCTGTCGCTGGCCGGCGGCACGTTGCAGAGCTCGTTCGGGGCCGCGGCGACGCTGAGCTTGGGCAGCCACGCCCTTGCCGGCGTCGCCGCCGGGAAGGTGAACGGCGCGACGGCGACGGTGCCGGCCGTGGTCTCGGCAACGATCTTCAGCGACGCGGGAAGCGACAGCACGTACGGCGCCGGCGACGGGATCGCGGTGCGGATCGTCTTCCAGATCCCGGTGACGGTGACGGGGAGCCCGCAGCTGGCGCTGGGAATCGGGACCGGCACGGCGCAGGCGTCGTACGCCGGCGGGAGCGGGACGAAGACGCTGACGTTCCGCTACACGGTGCGGGCGACGGACGTGGACAGCGCCGGGATCAGCGTGGCCGCGGGCGCGCTGTCGCTGAACGGCGGGACGATCCGGAGCGGCACGGGCACGAACGCCGCGCTGGGACTGGGCGCGAATGCGGTTGCGAACGCCGCCGCCCACAAGGTGGACGGGACTACGACGGTTCCGGCCGTGCTTGCGGTGGTGATCGCCAGCGACGCCGGCGCCGACAGCACGTACACGGCGGACGACACGATCTCGGTGCAGGTCGGCTTCCAGATTCCGGTGACGGTGACGGGTAGCCCGCAGCTGGCGCTGGGGGTGGGGGCCGCCACAGCGCAGGCGTCGTACGCCGGCGGGAGCGGGACGAAGACGCTGACGTTCGACTACGTGGTGCGGGCGACGGACGCGGACAGCTCCGGGATCAGCGTGGGCGCGAGCGCGCTGTCGCTGAACGGCGGGACGATACGGAGCGGCGCCGGGACGAACGCGGCGCTGGGGCTGGGCACGCACGCGATCGCGGACGCCGCTGCCCACAAGGTGGACGGCCCCGGGAGCCCGCCGCGGGTGACGGGGGTGGTCGTCGGGTCGCCGGTGGTGGGCGACACCTTCGAGCGGGGCGACACGATTGCGGCGACGCTGACGTTCAACAAGGCGGTGGACGTGACGGGGACGCCGCAGCTGGCGCTGGCGATCGGCTCGGCGACGCGGCAGGCGGATTACGCCAGCGGGACGGGGACGGCGTCGCTGGTCTTCCGCTACGTGGTGGCGAGCGGCGACGCGGACGCGGACGGGCTGAGCATCGGCGCGAGCGCGCTGGGACTGAACGGCGGGACGATCGACGAGGCGGGCGGGACGACGGACGCCGTGCTGGGACTGGGCTCTCTTGCGGTCTCGAACAGCTCGGGCCACAAGGTGGCGGGCGCGACGTTCACGGCGGCGGCGGCGAGCGGCGTGACGATCACGAGCAGTCCGGCCGGCGACAGCACCTACGTCCTGGGCGAGCAGATCGAAGTCGAGGTGACCTTTGCCCGGCCCGTCGCGGTGACGGGAACGCCGCAGCTGGCGCTGACGATCGGCTCGGCGACGCGCCAGGCGGACTACGCCAGCGGGACGGGGACGAAGACGCTGGCGTTCGCCTACGCGGTGGCGGTTGCGGACATCGACGCGGACGGGCTCAGCATCGGCGCGAGCGCGCTGGCGCTGAACGGCGGGGCGGTCGCCGACGCCCGGGACGGGGCGACGGCGGCGAGCCTGGGCCTGGGCGCGAACGCGATCGCGAACAGCGCGGCGCACAAGGTGAACGGCGCTCGGGGGCCGCCGGGGGTGACGGGCGTGGCCGTGGGGTCGCCGGTGGTGGGCGACACCTTCGAGCGGGGCGACACCGTTGCGGTGACGGTGACGTTCAACAAGGCGGTGGACGTGACGGGGACGCCGCAGCTGGCGCTGGCGATCGGCTCGGCGACGCGGCAGGCGGGCTACGCCAGCGGGACGGGGACGGCGTCGCTGGTCTTCCGCTACGTGGTGGCGAGCGGCGACGCGGACGCGGACGGGCTGAGCATCGGCGTCGGCGCGCTGGCGCTGAACGGCGGGACGATCGACGTGGCGGGCGGCACGACGGACGCGCTTCTGGGGCTGGGCGCGCAGGCGGTGTCGAACAGCTCGGGCCACAAGGTGGCGGGCGCCACGTTCACGGCGGCGGCGGTGAGCGGCGTGGCAATCGCGAGCAGCCCGGCAAGCGACAGCACCTACGGCCTGAACGAGCGGATCGAAGTGAAGGTGGCGTTCAGTCGTCGCGTGAGCGTGACGGGGACGCCGCAGCTGGCGCTGGCGATCGGCGCGGCGACGCGCCAGGCGGAGTACGCTTCGGGCACGGGCACGGACACGCTGTCGTTCGCCTACGTCGTGGTGGCCGCGGACGCCGACAGCGACGGGCTGGGGATCGGCGCGAGCGCGCTGGGGCTGAACGGCGGGGCGATTGCCGACGCCCGGGACGGGACGACGGCGGCCGGCCTGGGGTTGGGCGCGAACGCAATCGCCGCCGCGGCGGCCCACAAGGTGGACGGGACGCGGGGTCCGCCGACGGTGACGGGCGTGGCCGTGGGGTCGCCGGTGGTGGGCGCCATCTTCGAGCGGGGCGACACGATTGCCGTGACGGTGACGTTCCACAAGGCGGTGGACGTGACGGGGACGCCGCAGCTGGCGCTGGCGATCGGCGCGGCGACGCGGCAGGCGGGTTACGCCAGCGGGACGGGGACGGCGTCGCTGGTCTTCCGCTACGTGGTGGCGAGCGGCGACGCGGACGCGGACGGGCTGAGCATCGGCGCGAGCGCGCTGGGGCTGAACGGCGGGACGATCGACGAGGCGGGCGGGACGACGGACGCGGCGCTCGGGCTGGGTTCTCACGCGGTGTCGAACAGCTCGGGCCACAAGGTGGCGGGCGCGACGTTCACGGCTGCGGCGGTGACCGGCGTGGCGATCGCGAGCAGCCCGGCAAGCGACAGCACCTACGGCCTGAACGAGCGGATCGAGGTGAAGGTGGCGTTCAGCCGTCGCGTGAGCGTGACGGGGACGCCGCAGCTGGCGCTGACGATCGGCGCGGCCACGCGCCAGGCCGGCTACGCTGCCGGCACGGGTACGGACACGCTGTCGTTTGCCTACGTCGTGGTGGCCGCGGACGCCGACAGCGACGGGCTCGGGATCGGCGCGAGCGCGCTGGGGCTGAACGGCGGGGCGATCGCCGACGCCCGGGACGGGGCGACGGCGGCCGGCCTGGGCCTGGGCGCGAACGCAATCACCGCCGCCGCGGCCCACAAGGTGGACGGGACGCGGGGTCCGCCGACGGTGACGGGCGTGGCCGTGGGGTCGCCGGTGGTGGGCGACACGTTCGAGCGGGGCGACACGATTGCCGTGACGGTGACGTTCAACAAGGCGGTGGACGTGACGGGGACGCCGCAGCTGGCGCTGGCGATCGGCTCGGCGACGCGGCAGGCGGATTACGCCAGCGGGACGGGGACGGCGTCGCTGGTCTTCCGCTACGTGGTGGCGAGCGGCGACGCGGACGCGGACGGGCTGAGCATCGGCGCGAGCGCGCTGGGACTGAACGGCGGGACGATCGACGAGGCGGGCGGGACGACGGACGCCGTGCTGGGACTGGGCTCTCTTGCGGTCTCGAACAGCTCGGGCCACAAGGTGGCGGGCGCGACGTTCACGGCGGCGGCGGCGAGCGGCGTGACGATCACGAGCAGTCCGGTCGGCGACAGCACCTACGTCCTGGGCGAGCAGATCGAAGTCGAGGTGACCTTTGCCCGGCCCGTCGCGGTGACGGGAACGCCGCAGCTGGCGCTGACGATCGGCTCGGCGACGCGCCAGGCGGACTACGCCAGCGGGACGGGGACGAAGACGCTGGCGTTCGCCTACGCGGTGGCGGCTGCGGACATCGACGCGGACGGGCTCAGCATCGGCGCGAGCGCGCTGGCGCTGAACGGCGGGGCGATCGCCGACGCCCGGGACGGGGCGACGGCGGCGAGCCTGGGCCTGGGCGCGAACGCGATCGCGAACAGCGCGGCGCACAAGGTGAACGGCGCTCGGGGGCCGCCGGGGGTGACGGGCGTGGCCGTGGGGTCGCCGGTGGTGGGCGACACCTTCGAGCGGGGCGACACCGTTGCGGTGACGGTGACGTTCAACAAGGCGGTGGACGTGACGGGGACGCCGCAGCTGGCGCTGGCGATCGGCTCGGCGACGCGGCAGGCGGGCTACGCCAGCGGGACGGGGACGGCGTCGCTGGTCTTCCGCTACGTGGTGGCGAGCGGCGACGCGGACGCGGACGGGCTGAGCATCGGCGCCGGCGCGCTGGGGCTGAACGGCGGGACGATCGACGTGGCGGGCGGCACGACGGACGCGCTTCTGGGGCTGGGCGCGCAAGCGGTGTCGAACAGCTCGGGCCACAAGGTGGCGGGCGCCACGTTCACGGCGGCGGCGGTGAGCGGCGTGGAAATCGCGAGTAGCCCGGCAAGCGACAGCACCTACGGCCTGAACGAGCGGATCGAGGTGAAGGTGGCGTTCAGTCGTCGCGTGAGCGTGACGGGGACGCCGCAGCTGGCGCTGGCGATCGGCGCGGCGACGCGCCAGGCGGAGTACGCTTCGGGCACGGGCACGGACACGCTGTCGTTCGCCTACGTCGTGGTGGCCGCGGACGCCGACAGCGACGGGCTGGGGATCGGCGCGAGCGCGCTGGGGCTGAACGGCGGGGCGATTGCCGACGCCCGGGACGGGACGACGGCGGCCGGCCTGGGGTTGGGCGCGAACGCAATCGCCGCCGCTGCGGCCCACAAGGTGGACGGGACACGGGGTCCGCCGACGGTGACGGGCGTGGCCGTGGGGTCGCCGGTGGTGGGCGACACGTTCGAGCGCGGCGACACGATTGCCGTGACGGTGACGTTCCACAAGGCGGTGGACGTGACGGGGACGCCGCAGCTGGCGCTGGCGATCGGCGCGGCGACGCGGCAGGCGGGTTATGCCAGCGGGACGGGGACGGCGTCGCTGGTCTTCCGCTACGTGGTGGCGAGCGGCGACGCGGACGCGGACGGGCTGAGCATCGGCGCGAGCGCGCTGGGGCTGAACGGCGGGACGATCGACGAGGCGGGCGGGACGACGGACGCGGCGCTCGGGCTGGGCTCTCACGCGGTGTCGAACAGCTCGGGCCACAAGGTGGCGGGCGCGACGTTCACGGCGGCGGCGGTGACGGGCGTGTCGATCACGAGCAGCCCGGCCAGCGACAGCACCTACGGCGCGGGCGACCGGATCGAGGTGGAGGTGACGTTCGCCCGCTCCGTCGCGGTGACGGGGACGCCGCAGCTGGCGCTGACGATCGGCGCGGCCACGCGCCAGGCCGGCTACGCTGCCGGCACGGGGACGAAGACGCTGGCGTTCCGCTACGCGGTGGCGGCGACGGACAGCGACTCCGACGGGATCAGCATCGGGGCCGGCGCGCTGGGGCTGAACGGCGGCGGAATCGCCGACGCGCGGGACGGCGCCACGGCGGCCGACCTGGGTCTGGGCGCGAACGCCGTCTCGAACAGCGCGGCGCACAAGGTGAACGGCAGCCTCGCGACGCCGGCGGCGCCCAGCGGTCTCACGGCGACGCCGACGGCCAGCGGCGCAGTTCAGCTGCGCTGGACCGACCCGAGCGACACGACGATCACCAAGTACCAGGTTCGCCACCGCAACCAGTCGGGCTCGGGCAGCTTCACCGCATGGACGGACGTGGCGAGCAGCGGCGCGAGCACCACCAGTCACACGGTCTCGTCGCTGACGGACCAGGTGGACTACCGCTTCGAGCTCCGGGCCGTGGCCGGATCCAGGGCGGGACGCGCGAGCTTCGCCCTTGCCCGGCCCAGCGACATCCGGGTCACCGGCGTGCGGATCACGAGTTCGCCGACCTCCGACGACACGTACGGGCCCGGCCAGACGATCGAAGTCACGGTGTCGTTCTCGGCGTTCCGTCCCCGCGTCACGGGCTCGCCGGTGCTGAAGATCGGCGTGGGGACCGCCACGCGGGACGCGGCCTACTCGGGCACCGGCCTCACGAGCGCGCGCTTCCAGTACACGGTCACGGCGGCCGATGTGGACAGCGACGGGATCAGCATCGGTCCCAACGCGCTGGACTTCACCGCCGGCTGGGTGAACACGCGCTTCAGCATCGCTTCTCCGACGATCGGCCGGTACGCGATTGCCAACAGCGCCAGCCACAAGGTGGACGGACTGCTGGGAACGCCGGCGGCGCCCACCGGCTTCTCGGCGAGTCCGGGCAACGCCCAGGTCACGTTGAGCTGGACGGACCCGTCGGACACGACGCTCACCGGCTACCAGTTCCGCCATGCGATCGCCACCGAGCCGTTTTCCCGCTGGACGGACATATCGGGAAGCGACGCCAGCACGACGAGCCACGTCGTCCCGTCGCTGTCGAACGGAACCGAGTACAAGTTCCAGGTGCGGGCGCAGAACTCGGTGGGGGCGGGGCACGCGAGCGAGGAGGCGAGGGCGACTCCGACGTCGGCGCCCGTCGTGGCGGCGGTGCGTTTCGTGGGTGTGCCGGTGAGCGGCGACACGTACGGCGCGGGCGAAGTCGTGCGCGTGGACGTGGAGTTCAGCGCGGTGCTCACGGTCACGGGGGCGCCCCGGCTGGCGCTGACGGTCGGCGCCGCCGCGCGGCAGGCGGCCATGGAGCGCGTGCGGGAGCGCGCGATCCGGTTCGCGTACACGGTGCGGAGCGGGGACGTGGACGCCGACGGGATCGGCGTCGCGGCGGCCGCGCTGACGCTAGGCGGCGGCACGATATTGGGTCCCGGCGGCGCCTCCGCCCAGCTTTCCTTGGGCGCCCGCGCCTTCACGGCGAACGCCGCCCACAAGGTGAACGGGGCGACGGCCACGGCCCCGTTCGTCGACTTCGTGCAGATCACGAGCAGTCCGTCCAGCGGCGACACGTACGGCGGCGGGGAGCGGATCGACGTGCACGTCCGGTTCGGCGCGGCGGTTCCGGTCACGGTTGCCGGCAGCCCGCGGCTGGCGCTGACCGTCGGAGCGCAGACGCGCCAGGCGACGTTGAGCCGCGCGTCGGGACAGTCGCTCCACTTCGGCTACGTGGTGCAGGCGGCGGACGCGGATGCGGACGGGATCTCCATCGGGGCGAGCGCGCTGACGCTGAACGGCGCGACGATTCGAAGCGGGGCCGGGGCCGCCGCGGGCTTGGGGCTGGGCGCGCACGCGGTGGCCGACGCCTCGGGCCACAAGGTGTCGGGCGGCACGGCGACGGCGCCGGCGGTGAGCGCGGTGTCGATCACGAGCGCGCCGGCGAGCGGCGACACCTACGGCGCGGGCGAGAAGATCACGGCCAGGGTGTCGTTCCAGCTTCCGATCGTGGTTACGGGGGCGCCCCGGCTGGCGCTCGCCGTCGGATCGCAGACGCGGCAGGCCGAGTTCGCCCGGCTCTCGGGCCAGTCGCTGTACTTCGACTACACGGCGCTGTCGTCCGACGCCGACGCCGACGGCATCTCGATCGCGGCGAACGCCATCTCGCTCAACGGCGGCACGATCCTGAGCACGATCGGGACGGCGGCCGCGCTGGAGCTGGGCGCCCACGCGGTGACCAACGCCTCGGGCCACAAGGTCTCGGGCAGCACGGCCACGACGCCCGAGGCGACATCGGTTTCGGTGACGAGCGCGCCGGTGAGCGGCGACACCTACGGCGCCGGCGAGCGGATCGAAGTGAGGGTCGGCTTCAACCTCGAGGTGCGCGCGACCGGAAGCCCGCAGCTGGCCCTGGGCGTGGGCGCGGCCACCCGCCAGGCGGCGCTCCTGGGCGGCGACGGCGACGGTCTGACGTTCGGCTACGTGGTCCAGTCGGCGGACGTGGACGCGGACGGGATCAGCGTCGGGGCGGGCGCGCTCGGGCTGAACAGCGGCACGATTGCCAGCACGGCGGGCGCGGCGGCGGCGCTCGGCCTGGGCAGCCACGCCATAGCCAACGCTTCGGCCCACAAGGTGAACGGCGCCAGCGCCACGACGCCGGCGGTCGTGTCGGCGGCGGTGACGAGCGCGCCGGCGAGCGGCGACACCTACTACGCCGGAGAAGCGATCGCCGTGGCCGTCGGCTTCGACGTCCCCGTGGCGGTGACGGGCGCGCCGCAGCTGGCGCTGACGATCGGCGCGCAGACGCGCCAAGCGGCGTACGTCTCGGGCACGAACACGAAGACGCTGACGTTCCGCTACACGGTGGTTCTGGCGGATTCGGACTCGAACGGGGTCGCCGTGGGGGCGAGCGCGCTCGGGCTGAACGGCGGCACGATCCGGAGCGGCGCGGGAACTGCAGCCGGGCTCGGGCTGGGGGCCCATGCCATCGCGGACGCGGCCGGCCACAAGGTGGACGGAACGTCGACGTCGCCGACCGTGAACGCCGCCTCGATAGCGAGCACGCCGACCAGCGGCGACAGCTACGGCGCGGGCGAGACGATCGCGGTCGAGATCGGGTTCAACTTCCCGGTGACGGTGACGGGCACGCCTCGCGCGGCGCTGACGATCGGCGCGGCGACCCGGCACGCCGGCTACGCAAGCGGCAGCGGCAACACCAGCCTTCGGTTCGAGTACGTGGTGGACGCGACCGACGCCGACGCCGACGGCATCTCGCTGGCGGCGGACGCGCTGGAGCTGAACGGCGGCACGATCCAGAGCTCGCTGGGCACCGACGCCGCGCTCGGTCTGGGCTCCTACGCCGTCGCCGACGCCTCGGCCCACAAGGTGAACGGGGCCGCCACGGTGCCGGCCGTGACCGGCGCGGCGATCGTCAGCGACGCCGGGAACGACAGCACGTACGCCGCCGGCGACGACGTGTCGGTCGAGGTCGCGTTCCAGATTCCGGTGACGGTGACGGGCACGCCGCAGCTGGCGCTGACGATCGGGGCGAGCGCAGGGCAGGCGGCGTACGCGGGCGGGACTGGGACCAAGACCCTGACGTTCAGCTACACCGTCCGGGCCACGGACGTGGACGGCAACGGGATCGCCATTGCGGCGAACTCGCTGACGCTGAACGGCGGCGCGCTTCAGAGCGGGGCCGGCACCAACGCGGCGCTGAGCCTGGGGACGTTCGCGATCGCCGACGCGGCGGCCCACAAGGTGGACGGAACGTCGACGGTCCCGGTGGTGACCAGCGCTTCGGTCTCCAGCTCGCCGGCCGGCGGCGACACCTACGGCGCGGGCGAGACGATCTCGGTGCGCGTCGGGTTCAGCATTCCGGTGACGGTGACCGGCGCCCCGCAGCTCGCGGTCGCGGTGGGCAGCGCGACCCGGCAGGTGGCCTACGCCAGCGGGAGCGGGACGACGGCGCTGGTCTTCGACTACGTGACGCTGGCGACGGACCGGGACGACGACGGCATCAGCGTGGGCGCCGGCGCCTTGACGCTGAACGGCGGCACGATCCGGAGCGGGTCGGGCACCAACGCCACGCTGGCGCTGGGCAGCCACGCCATCGCGAACGCCTCGGGCCACAAGGTGAACGGCGCCGCGACGGCCCCGCTCGTGAGCTCGATGTCGATCTCCAGCGCGCCGGCCAGCGGCGACACCTACGGCGGAGGCGAGAAGATCACGGTCTCGGTCGTCTTCCAGATACCGGTGACGGTGACCGGAACCCCGCAGCTGGCGCTGACGGTCGGGAACGCGACCCGCCAGGCCGGCTACGCGAGCGGGAGCGGGACCGCGGCGCTCGCCTTCGACTACGTGGTGCAGACGGCGGACTCGGACTCGAACGGGATCGGCGTCGGCCCCACGGCCCTGACGCTCAACGGCGGCACGATCCGCAGCGCCGCCGGGACGAACGCGAACCTCAGCCTCTTCCTGAACGCGTTCTCGAACTCCCAGGACCACAAAGTGGACGGCTCCTCGGCAACGACGCCCACCGTGCGCGCCGTGACGATCCGCAGCGACGCCGGTGCCGACAGCACGTACTTCGCCCACGACGCGATCGTGGTGGAGGTCGGGTTCAACGTTCCCGTGACGGCGACCGGCGCGCCGCAGCTGGCGCTGGCGATCGGTGCCCAGACCCGCCAGGCCGCCTACGCCGCCGGGAGCGGCACCACGGCGCTGACGTTCCGCTACGTGGTGACGGCGGCGGACTCGGACTCGGACGGGATCGCCGTCGGCGCGAGCGCGCTGGCGCTGAACGGCGGAACGATTCGGAGCAGCGTGGGCGCCGCAGCGACGCTGGGCTTGGGCTCGAACGCGATCGCCGCCGCCGCGGCCCACAAGGTGGACGGCTCCCAGGGTCCGCCGGGAGTGGCGGACGTGGCCGTCGGATCGCCGGTCGTGGGCGACGCCTTCGAGCGGTACGACACGATTTCCGTGACGGTGACGTTCGACCAGGCGGTTGACGTGACGGGGACGCCGCAGCTCGCGCTGACGATCGGGACGGCGACGAAGCAGGCCTCTTACGCCAGCGGGACCGGGACGACGGCGCTCGTCTTCCGCTACGTGGTCGCGTCGGGCGATGTGGACGCGGACGGGCTCAGCATCGGGGCGGGGGCGCTGGCGCTGAACGGCGGCACGATCGACGAGGCGGGCGGGACGACGGACGCGGCGCTGGGCCTGGGCGCCCACGCGGTGTCGAACAGCTCGGGCCACAAGGTGGCCGGCGCCACCTTCACGACGGCGTCGGTGGCGAGCGTCGCGATCACGAGCAGTCCTCCGGGCAACGACAGCACCTACGGGTTGGGCGACGTGATCGAAGTGCAGGTGACGTACACGCGGCCGGTGGTGGTGTCGGGCACCCACCTCCTCAAGCTTGCGGTGAACATCGGAACGCAGACTCCCTACGCGGCCTACGCGTCGGGCACGGGCACGAAGACGCTGACGTTCCGCTACGCGGTGCAGGCGTCGGACTCGGATTCCGACGGGATCGGCCTGCCTGCGCGCGCGCTGACGCTGTCGGGCGCGACGATCTCGGATGCGCGGGACGGGACGACGGCGACGAGCAACGGCTTGGGCACGCACGTGATCACGAACGCCGCGGCCCACAAGGTGGACGGCAGCCAGGGCGCGGCGGGCGTGACGGGGCTGGCGATCAGCTCGCCGCCGGTGGGCGACGCCTTCGAGCGGGGCGACACGATCGTCGTGACGGTGACGTTCAACAAGGCGGTGGATGTGACGGGGACGCCGCAGCTGGCGCTGACGATTGGCGCGGCGACGAAGCAGGCGTCCTACGCTTCCGGCACGGGCACGTCGGCGCTGGTCTTCCGCTATCTGGTGGCGTCGGGCGACGCGGACGCGGACGGGATCAGCATCGGCGCGACGGCGCTGGCGCTGAACGGCGGGACGATCGACGTGGCGGGCGAGACGACGGACGCGTTTTTGGGTCTGGGCAGCCGAGCGGTGTCGAACAGCTCGGGCCACAAGGTGGCGGGCGGGACGTTCACGGCGGCGGCGGTCAGCGGCGTGTCGATCACGAGTAGCCCGTCCAGCGACAGCACCTACGGCTTCGGCGAGCAGATCGAGGTGCAGGTGGCGTTCAACCGCCGGGTGAGCGTTACGGGGACGCCGCAGCTGGCGCTGACGATTGGGACTCGGACGCGCCAAGCATCCTACGCGTCGGGCGCGGGCACGACGACGCTGACGTTCCGCTACGCGGTGGGGGCGGGGGACGCGGACTCCGACGGGATCGGCATCGGCGCGAGCGCGCTGGCGCTGAACGGGGGGACGATCGCCGACGCCCGGGACGGGAGCACGGCGGCCGGCCTAGGCCTGGGCACGAACGCGATCGCCGCCGCGGCGGCCCACAAGGTGGACAGCGCCCGGGGTCCGCCGGGGGTGGCCGGCTTGGCCGTCGCGTCGCCGGTGGTGGGCGACACCTTCGAGCGGGGCGACACCGTTTGGGTGACGGTGACGTTCAACAGGGCGGTGGACGTGACGGGGACGCCGCGGATCTTCCTGACGATAGGGACGCAGACCCCCACCGCGTCCTACGCCTCGGGGACGGGCACGACGGCGTTGCGGTTCCGCTACGTGGTGGCGTCGGGCGACGCGGATGCCGACGGGCTCAGCATCGCGGCCAGCGCGCTTCACCTGGCCGGCGGCACGATCGACGCGTCGGGCGACACCACGGACGCCGCACTGGGCCTGGGCTCTCACGCGGTGTCGAACAGCTCGGGCCACAAGGTGGCGGGCGGGACGTTCACGGCGGCGGCGGTCAGCGGCGTGTCGATCACGAGCAGCCCGGCCGCCGACAGCACGTACGGTCTAGGCGAGCAGATCGAGGTGCAGGCGACGTTCAACCGCCGGGTGAGCGTGACGGGGACGCCGCAGCTGGCGCTGACGATCGGCGCCGCGACGCGCCAGGCGAGCTACACGTCCGGGACGGGCACTGCGGCGCTGACGTTCCGCTACGCGGTGGCGGTTGCGGACGCGGATTCCAACGGGATCGGCATCGGCGCAAGCGCACTGGCGCTGAACGGCGGTGCGATCGCCGACGCCCGCGACGGGACCACGGCGGCTGGGCTGGGTTTGGGCGTGCACGCGATCGCGAACGCGGCGGCGCACAAGGTGGACGCGAGCCGGGGCGCGGCGGGGGTGACGGGCGTGTCGATCGGCGACCCTGTGGTGGGCGACACGTTCGAGCGCGACGACACGGTTGCCGTGACGGTGACGTTCAACAAGGCGGTGGACGTGACGGGCGCGCCGCAGCTGGTGCTGACGATCGGCGCGGTCACGCGGCAGGCGTCGTACGCTTCGGGGACGGGCACGGCGTCGCTGGAGTTCCGGTACGTGGTGGTTCAGGCGGACGCGGACGCGGACGGGTTGAGCATCGGCGCGAGCGCTTTGGCGCTGAACGGCGGGACGATCCGGGTGGCGGGCGAGACGACGGACGCTTTGCTGGGGCTGGGCAGTCACGCGGTGAGCAACAGCGCTGGCCACAAGGTGGCGGGCGGGACGTTGACGGGGCCGGCGCCGAGCGGGGTGGCGATCGCGAGCGCGCCGTCGAGCGACAGCACGTACGGTCGGACGGAGCGGATCGAGGTGGAGGTGACGTTCGCGCGGCCGGTGGTGGTGACGGGGACGCCGCAGCTGGCGCTGACGATCGGGACGCAGACGCGGCAGGCGTCGTACGCGAGCGGGAGCGGCACGAAGGCGCTGGCGTTCCGGTACACGGTGCAGGGGACGGACCGCGACTCGACTGGGATCGGCGTCGGCGCGAGCGCGCTGGCGCTGAACGGCGGTACGATCGCCGACGCGCGCGACGGCACGACGGCGGCGGCGCTGGGGCTGGGCGCTCACGCGGTGTCCGACGCGGCGGCGCACAAGGTGGACGGCAGCCTGGGCACGCCGGGGGTGATCGGCGTGTCGTTCGCGGACGATCCGTACAACTCGGAGTACGAGCGGGGCGACGCGATCGATGTTCGTGTGTCGTTCAGCAGGGCGGTGGCGGTGACGGGCGCGCCGCGGCTGGCGCTGGGGATCGGTTCGCAGACGCGGCAGGCTGCATATGCGTCGGGCACGGGCACGGACACGCTGGTGTTCCGGTACGTGGTGGTGCAGTCGGACCGGGACGTGGACGGGATCAGCATCGGCGCGAGCGCGCTGGGGTTGAACGGCGGGACGATCCGCGCGGCGGGCACGACGATGGACGCCGTTCTGGGTCTGGGTTCGCACGCGATTGCGAACAGTTCGGGTCACCAGGTGAACGGCTCGCTGTTCACGGGTCTGGCGGTGGAGGACGTCCATGTTCGGAGCGTGCCGGCGAGCGACAGCACGTACAAGCTGGGCGAGCGGATCGAGTTGGAGGTGTTGTTCCAGCGGGCGGTGGTGGTGACGGGGACGCCGCAGCTGGCGCTGGGGATCGGGAGCGCGACGCGGCAGGCGTCGTACGCGGGCGGGAGCGGCACGAAGCGGTTGCGGTTCCGGTACGCGGTGGCGGCTGCGGACGTGGACGCGGACGGGATCAGCCTGAGCGGGAGCGCGCTGGCTTTGAACGGCGGGGTGATCGACGACGCGCGTGCGGGCGGGACGGCTGCGGGGCTGGGCACGTCGGCGAGCGTGTTCAGCAACGACGCGGCGCACAAGGTGAACGGCGGCGTGGGCGCGCCGAGCGTAAGCGCGTTGGGGATCGGCGCGCCGGTGGTGGGCGACGTGTTCGAGCGCGGCGACACGATAGTTGCGACGGTGGAGTTCAACGCGGCGGTGGCGGTGACGGGGACGCCGCAGCTGGCGTTGGGGATTGGATCGGCGACGCGGCAGGCGGGCTACGCGTCGGGGACGGGCACGGCGTCGCTGGTGTTCCGGTACGTGGTGGTGGCGGCGGACGCGGACGCGGACGGGTTGAGCATCGGCGCGAGCGCGTTGGCGTTGAACGGCGGGACGATCCGGCGGACGGGCACGACGACGAACGCGCTGCTGGGCCTGGGCGGGCACGCGGTGGCGAACAGCGCGGGCCACAAGGTGGCGGGCGGGACGTTCACGGCGTCGTCGGTCAGCGGCGTGGCGATAGCGAGCGTGCCTGGGAGCGACGGCACGTACGTCCGCACGGAGCGGATCGAGGTGGAGGTGTCGTTCGCGCGGCCGGTGACGGTGACGGGCACGCCGCAGCTGGCGCTGGGGATCGGTTCGCAGACGCGGCAGGCGGAGTACGCGAGCGGGAGCGGCACGAAGACGCTGGCGTTCCGGTACGCGGTGCAGGCTGCGGACTCCGATTCGGACGGGATCAGCATCGGCGCGAGCGCGCTGGCGCTGAACGGCGGTTCGATCGCCGACGCGCGCGACGGGGCGACGGCGGCGGGGCTGGGGTTGGGGAGCCATGCGATCGCGAACGCGGCGGCGCACAAGGTGAACGGCGCCCGGGGACCGCCGGGCGTGAGCGGGTTGTCGATCGGCTCGCCGGTGGTGGGCGACACGTTCGAGCGCGGCGACACGATAGCGGTGACGGTGACGTTCACCGACTCGGTGGACGTGACGGGCACGCCGCGGCTGGCGCTGGGGATTGGTTCGGCGACGCGGCAGGCGAGCTATGCTTCGGGGACGGGCACGGCGTCGCTGGTGTTCCGGTACGTGGTGGCGAGTGGCGACGCGGACGCGGACGGGTTGAGCATCGGCGCGAGCGCATTGGCGCTGAACGGCGGGACGATCGACGTGGCGGGCGGCACGACGGACGCTTTGCTGGGGCTGGGCAGTCACGCGGTAAGCAACAGCACGGGCCACAAGGTTGCGGGCGGGACGTTCACGGCGGCGGCGGTGAGCGCGGTGACGATAGCGAGCGCGCCGGCGAGCGACAGCACGTATGCGGAGACGGAGGAGATCGCGGTCGAGGTGACGTTCAACCGCCGTGTGACGGTGACGGGCACGCCGCAGCTGGCGTTGGCGATCGACACGCTGACGCGGCAGGCGGAGTACGCCGGCGGCACGGGCACGGCGACGCTGACGTTCGCGTACCAGGTGGCGGCGGCGGACGCGGACTCGACGGGGATCAGCATCGGCGCGAGCGCGCTGGGGCTGAACGGCGGTACGATCGCGGACGCTCGCGACGGCACGACGGCGGCGAGCCTGGGCTTGGGATCGAACGCGATCGCGGACGCGGCGGCGCACAAGGTGGACGGCAGCCTGCCGCCGCCGGTGACGCGTGCGACGGGGGCGCCGGAGGCGAGGGGCTTGGCGATTGGGGCGCCTGCGGTGGGCGACGTGTTCGAGCGTGGCGAGACGATCGAGGTCGAGCTGGTGTTCCACAGGGCGGTCGACGTGACGGGCACGCCGCAGCTGGCGCTGACGATCGGCGCGGCGACGCGGCAGGCGAGCTACGCGAGCGGCACGGGGACGGACACGCTGGTGTTCCGCTACGTGGTGGCGAGCGGCGACGCGGACGCGGACGGGATCAGCATCGGCGCGAGCGCTTTGGCGCTGAACGGCGGGACGATCAGGGCGTCGGGCGAGGCGCTGGACGCGGTGCTGGACCTGGGCGCGTACGCGGTCGCGAACAGCGGTGGCCACAAGGTGGCGGGCGGGACGTTCACGACGCCGGCGGTGAGCGCGGTGACGATATCGAGCACGCCGGCGAGCGCGAGCACGTACCAGCTGGGCGAGCGGATCGAGGTGAAGGTGGCGTTCGGCCGCCCGGTGGCGGTGACGGGCGCGCCGGAGCTGGCGCTGACGATCGGGAGCCGGACGCGGCAGGCGAGCTGGGAGTCGGCGACGAGCGTTGCGGACACGCTGGTGTTCGGGTATGCGATTCG
Organism: Longimicrobiales bacterium; assembly: GCA_965203485.1. Classification (GTDB taxonomy): domain Bacteria; phylum Gemmatimonadota; class Gemmatimonadetes; order Longimicrobiales; family Gaopeijiaceae. The sequence goes on along the minus strand of OZ241892.1, from coordinate 2,987,833 downwards.
TCCGGCGGACGCGGACACCGACGGGCTCAGCATCGGCGCGAGCGCGCTGGCGCTGAACGGCGGTACGATCGCCGACGTGCGTGCGGGGGCGGCGGCGGCGAGCCTGGGCCTGGGGTCGCATGCGATCGCGGACGCGGCGGCGCACAAGGTGGACGGCAGCCTGGGGCCGCCGGGCGTGACGCACTTGTCGGTCACGGCGCCGCTGTCGGCGCAGACGTTCGAGCGGGGCGACACGATCTTCGCGAGCGTGCGGTTCAACAAGGCGGTGGACGTGGGGGGGACGCCGCAGCTGGCGCTGGGCATCGGGAGCGCGACGCGGCAGGCTGCGTACGCGAGCGGGACGGGCGCGACGGAGCTGGAGTTCCGCTACGTGGTGGTGCAGTCGGACGCGGACGCGGACGGGCTGAGCATCGCGGCGAGCGCGCTGGGGTTGAACGGCGGGACGATCGACGTGGCGGGCGGGACGACGGACGCTTTGCTGAGTCTCGAGCACGTAGCGATCAGCAACGCGTCCGGCTTCCGCGTCGCGGGCGGCACGTTCACGGCGCCGGCGGTGACGTGGGCGGGGATTTCGAGCGCTCCGTCGGACGGGAGCACGTACGAGCTGGGCGAGCAGATCGGCGTGACGGTGACGTTCAACCGGAACGTGACGGTGACGGGCGCGCCGGAGCTGGCGCTGGGGATTGGCGCGCAGACGCGGCAGGCGGCGTACGTCGCGGCGGCGTCGGGCAACCGCGAGCTGGAGTTCCGCTACACGGTGGCGGCGGGCGACGCGGACGCGGACGGGCTGAGCGTGGGCGCAAGCGCGCTGGCGCTGAACGGCGGGACGATCGTGGACCCGCGCGACGGCACGACGGCGGCCGCGCTGGGGCTGGGCGCGAGTGCGATCGCGAACAGCGCGGGCCATGCGGTGGACGGCAGCCGGGGGCCGCCGGGCGTGAGCGGGGTGTCGATTGCGGCGCCGCCGGCGGGCGACGTGTTCGAGCGGGGCGACACGATTGCGGCGACGGTCGTGTTCAACAAGGCGGTGGACGTGGGGGGCGCGCCGCGGCTGGCGCTGGCGATCGGCGCGCAGACGCGGCAGGCGGGCTACGCGAGCGGCAGCGGCACGGCGTCGCTGGAGTTCCGCTACGTCGTGGTGCAGGCGGACGCGGACGCGGACGGGCTCAGCATCGCGGCGGGCGCTCTGGCGCTGAACGGCGGGACGATCGACGTGGCGGGCGGCACGACGGACGCGGTGCTGGGCCTGGGCGGCCACGCGATCGCGAACAGCACGAACCACAAGGTGGCGGGCGGCACGTTCACGGCGGCGTCGGTGAGCGGCGTGACGATCACGAGCAGCCCGGCGAGCGGGGACACCTACGGCTTGGGCGAGCGGATCGAGGTCGAGGCGTCGTTCGTTCGCGTGGTGAGCGTGACGGGCACGCCACAGCTGGCGCTGGGCATCGGGACAGACACGGTGCAGGCGGACTACGGCTCGGGCACGGGCACGAAGACGCTGGCGTTCAGCTACGCGGTCGCGGCGTCCGACGCCGACGGCGACGGGCTCAGCATCGCGGCGGGCGCGCTGGCGCTGAACGGCGGGACGATTGTCGACGCGCGCGACGGTTCGACGGCTGCGAGCCTGGGCCTGGGTTCGAGCGCGATTGCGAACGCTGCGTCGCACAAGGTGGACGGCGCGCAGGGGCCGCCGGGCGTGACGGCGCTGTCTGTCGCGTCGCCGGTGGTGGGCGACGTGTTCGAGCGGGGCGACACGATTGCGGCGACGGTGACGTTCAACAAGGCGGTGGACGTGGGGGGCACGCCGCGTCTGGCCTTGACGATCGGCTCTGCGACGCGGCAGGCGTCGTACGCTTCGGGCACGGGCACGGCGTCGCTGGTGTTCCGCTACGTCGTGGCGAGTGGCGACGCGGACGCGGACGGGTTGAGCATCGCGGCGGGCGCGCTGGCGTTGAACGGCGGGACGATCGACGTGGCGGGCGGCACGACGGACGCTTTGCTGGGTCTGGGGCCGAGCGCGGTGACGAACAGCGCGGGCCACAAGGTCGCGGGCGGCACGTTCACGGCGGCGTCGGTGAGCGGGGTCGCGATCACGAGCGCGCCGGCGAGCGACAGCACGTACGGCCGGACGGAGCGGATCGAGGTGGAGGTGACGTTCAACCGCAGGGTGGCGGTGACGGGTACGCCGCAGCTGGCGCTGACGGTCGGCGCGCAGACGCGGCAGGCGTCGTACGCGAGCGGCACGGGCACGGCGACGCTGGCGTTCGGCTACACGGTGGCGGCTGCGGACGCCGACTCTGACGGCATCGGCATCGCGGCGGGCGCTTTGGCGCTGAACGGCGGCGCGATCGCCGACGCGCGCGACGGCGCGACGGCTGCGGCGCTGGGTCTGGGTTCGAACGCGATTGCGAATGCGGCGGCGCACAAGGTGGACGGCAGCCGCGGGCCGCCGGGCGTGACGGGGCTGTCGATCAGCGCGCCGGCGGTGGGCGACGTGTTCGAGCGCGGCGAGACGATCGAGGTCGAGCTGGTGTTCAACCGGTCGGTGGACGTGGGGGGGACTCCGCGGTTGGCGCTGGCGATCGGGAGCGCGACGCGCCAGGCGAGCTACGCCGCTGGTACGGGCACGGACACGCTCGTGTTCCGGTACGTCGTGGCGAGCGGCGACGCGGACGCGGACGGGCTCAGCATCGCGGCGGGCGCTTTGGCGCTGAACGGCGGGACGATCAAGGTCGCGGGCGGCACGCTGGACGCGGCCTTGGGCCTGGGTGGGAGCGCGGTGACGAACAGCGGGGGCCACAAGGTGGCGGGCGGCACGTTCACGGCGGCGTCGGTGAGCGGCGTGACGGTCTCGAGCACGCCGGCGAGCGCGAGCACGTACCAGCTGGGCGAGCGGATCGAGGTGAAGGTGGCGTTCGGTCGTCCTGTGGCGGTGACGGGCACGCCGCGTCTGGCGCTGGCGATCGGGACGCGGACGCGGCAGGCGAGCTGGGAGGCGGCGTCGAGCACGGCGGACACGCTGGTGTTCGGCTACGCGGTCCGGCCGGCGGACGCGGACGCCGACGGGCTCAGCATCGGCGCGAGCGCGTTGGCGCTGAACGGCGGGACGATTGCGGACGCGCGCGACGCGAGCGAGGCTGCTGCGCTGGGCCTGGGCTCGAACGCGGTGACGAACGACGCTTCGCACAAGGTGAACGGCAGCCTGGGGCCGCCGGGCGTCGTGGGGTTGATGGTGGCTGCGCCGCTGGTGGGCGCCGCGTTCGAGCGCGGCGACACGGTGGTTGCGACGGTGACGTTCAACAAGGCGGTGGACGCGACGGGCACGCCGCAGCTGGCGTTGTCGATCGGGACGCAGACGCGGCAGGCGGGCTACGCTTCGGGGACGGGCACGACGGCGCTGGTGTTCCGGTACGTGGTGGTGGCTGCGGACGCGGACGCCGACGGGCTCAGCATCGCGGCGAGCGCGCTGGCGCTGAACGGCGGCACTATCGACGTGGCGGGCGGCACGACGGACGCGTTGCTGAGCCTGGAGCGCCATGCGATCGGCAACGACGGCGCGTTGCGCGTGTCGGGCGCGACGTTCACGGCGGCGTCGGCGAGCGGCGTGACGATATCGAGCAGTCCGGCGAGCGACAGCACGTACGGCCGGACGGAGCGGATCGAGGTCGAGGTGACGTTCGACCGCAACGTGGCGGTGACGGGCACGCCGCAGTTGGCGTTGACGATCGGCGACTCGACGCGCCAGGCGAGCTACGCGAGCGGGACGGGCACGAAGACGCTGGCGTTCGGCTACGTGGTGGTGGCTGCGGACTCCGACGCGAACGGGTTGAGCATCGGGCCGGCCGCGCTGGCGTTGAACGGCGGGACGATTGCGGACGCTCGCGACGCGAGCGAGGCGGCGGGGCTGGGGCTGGGTTCGAGCGCGATCGCGAACGCGGCGGCGCACAAGGTGGACGGCAACCAGGGGCCGCCGGGCGTGACGGGCTTGGTCGTCGCGCCGCCTCCGGCGGGCGACGTGTTCGAGCGGGGCGACGCGATTGCGGCGACGGTGACGTTCAACCGTGCGGTGGCGGTGACGGGCACGCCGCAGCTGGCGCTGGCGATCGGCACGCAGACGCGTCAGGCGAGCTACGCGAGCGGGAGCGGCACGACGTCGCTGGTGTTCCAGTACACGGTGGTGACTGCGGACGCGGACGCCGACGGGCTCAGCATCGGGACGAGCGCGCTGGCGTTGAACGGCGGCACGATCCGGCTGTCGGGCGGCACGCTGGACGCGACGCTGGGGCTGGGCGGCCACGCGGTGACGAACAGCGGGGGCCACAAGGTGGCGGGCGGGACGTTCACGGCGGCGTCGGTGAGCGGCGTGACGATATCGAGCGCTCCGTCGAGCGGCGACACGTACGGGCTGGGCGAGGAGATCGAGGTCGAGGTGACGTTCGTGCGGCCGGTGAACGTGACGGGCACGCCGCAGCTGGCGCTCGGCGTCGGGACCGACACGGTGCAGGCGGACTACGGCTCGGGCACGGGCACGAAGACGCTGGCGTTCAGCTACGCGGTCGCGGCGTCCGACGCGGACAGCGACGGGCTCAGCATCGCGGAGGGCGCGCTGGCGCTGAACGGCGGGACGATCGTCGACGCGCGCGACGGCGCGACGGCGGCGAGCCTGGGCCTGGGTTCGAGCGCGGTCGCGAACGCGGCGTCGCACAAGGTGGACGGCGCGCAGGGGCCGCCGGGCGTGACGGCGCTGTCTGTCGCGTCGCCGGTGGTGGGCGACGTGTTCGAGCGGGGCGACACGATTGCGGCGACGGTGACGTTCAACAAGGCGGTGGACGTGGGGGGCACGCCGCGTCTGGCGCTGACGATCGGCTCTGCGACGCGGCAGGCGTCGTACGCTTCGGGCACGGGCACGGCGTCGCTGGTGTTCCGCTACGTGGTGGCGAGTGGCGACGCGGACGCGGACGGGTTGAGCATCGCGGCGGGCGCGCTGGCGTTGAACGGCGGGACGATCGACGTGGCGGGCGGCACGACGGACGCTTTGCTGGGTCTGGGGCCGAGCGCGGTGACGAACAGCGCGGGCCACAAGGTCGCGGGCGGCACGTTCACGGCGGCGTCGGTGAGCGGGGTCGCGATCACGAGCGCGCCGGCGAGCGACAGCACGTACGGCCGGACGGAGCGGATCGAGGTGGAGGTGACGTTCAACCGCAGGGTGGCGGTGACGGGTACGCCGCAGCTGGCGCTGACGGTCGGCGCGCAGACGCGGCAGGCGTCGTACGCGAGCGGCACGGGCACGGCGACGCTGGCGTTCGGCTACACGGTGGCGGCTGCGGACGCCGACTCTGACGGCATCGGCATCGCGGCGGGCGCTTTGGCGCTGAACGGCGGCGCGATCGCCGACGCGCGCGACGGCGCGACGGCTGCGGCGCTGGGTCTGGGTTCGAACGCGATTGCGAATGCGGCGGCGCACAAGGTGGACGGCAGCCGCGGGCCGCCGGGCGTGACGGGGCTGTCGATCAGCGCGCCGGCGGTGGGCGACGTGTTCGAGCGCGGCGAGACGATCGAGGTCGAGCTGGTGTTCAACCGGTCGGTGGACGTGGGGGGGACTCCGCGGTTGGCGCTGGCGATCGGGAGCGCGACGCGCCAGGCGAGCTACGCCGCTGGTACGGGCACGGACACGCTCGTGTTCCGGTACGTCGTGGCGAGCGGCGACGCGGACGCGGACGGGCTCAGCATCGCGGCGGGCGCTTTGGCGCTGAACGGCGGGACGATCAAGGTCGCGGGCGGAACATTGGACGCGGCCTTGGGCCTGGGTGGGAGCGCGGTGACGAACAGCGGGGGCCACAAGGTGGCGGGCGGCACGTTCACGGCGGCGTCGGTGAGCGGCGTGACGGTCTCGAGCACGCCGGCGAGCGCGAGCACGTACCAGCTGGGCGAGCGGATCGAGGTGAAGGTGGCGTTCGGTCGTCCTGTGGCGGTGACGGGCACGCCGCGTCTGGCGCTGGGGATCGGGACGCGGACGCGGCAGGCGAGCTGGGAGGCGGCGTCGAGCACGGCGGACACGCTGGTGTTCGGCTACGCGGTCCGGCCGGCGGACGCGGACGCCGACGGGCTCAGCATCGGCGCGAGCGCGTTGGCGCTGAACGGCGGGACGATTGCGGACGCGCGCGACGCGAGCGAGGCTGCTGCGCTGGGCCTGGGCTCGAACGCGGTGACGAACGACGCTTCGCACAAGGTGAACGGCAGCCTGGGGCCGCCGGGCGTCGTGGGGTTGACGGTGGCTGCGCCGCTGGTGGGCGCCGCGTTCGAGCGGGGCGACACGGTGGTTGCGACGGTGACGTTCAACAAGGCGGTGGACGCGACGGGCACGCCGCAGCTGGCGTTGTCGATCGGGACGCAGACGCGGCAGGCGGGCTACGCTTCGGGGACGGGCACGACGGCGCTGGTGTTCCGGTACGTGGTGGTGGCTGCGGACGCGGACGCCGACGGGCTCAGCATCGCGGCGAGCGCGCTGGCGCTGAACGGCGGCACTATCGACGTGGCGGGCGGCACGACGGACGCGTTGCTGAGCCTGGAGCGCCATGCGATCGGCAACGACGGCGCGTTGCGCGTGTCGGGCGCGACGTTCACGGCGGCGTCGGTGAGCGGCGTGTCGATATCGAGCGCTCCAGCGAGCGACAGCACGTACGGCCGGACGGAGCGGATCGAGGTCGAGGTGACGTTCGACCGCAACGTGGCGGTGACGGGCACGCCGCAGCTGGCGCTGGCGATCGGTACGCAGACGCGGCAAGCGGACTACGCGAGCGGGACGGGCACGAAGACGCTGGCGTTCGGCTACGCGGTGGTGGCTGCGGACGCGGACGCGAATGGGATCAGCATCGGCGCGAGCGCATTGGCGCTGAACGGCGGGACGATTGCGGACGCTCGCGACGCGAGCGAGGCGGCGGGGCTGGGGCTGGGTTCGAGCGCGATCGCGAACGCGGCGGCGCACAAGGTGGACGGCAACCAGGGGCCGCCGGGCGTGACGGGCTTGGTCGTCGCGCCGCCTCCGGCGGGCGACGTGTTCGAGCGGGGCGACGCGATTGCGGCGACGGTGACGTTCAACCGTGCGGTGGCGGTGACGGGCACGCCGCAGCTGGCGCTGGCGATCGGCACGCAGACGCGTCAGGCGAGCTACGCGAGCGGGAGCGGCACGACGTCGCTGGTGTTCCAGTACACGGTGGTGACTGCGGACGCGGACGCCGACGGGCTCAGCATCGGGACGAGCGCGCTGGCGTTGAACGGCGGCACGATCCGGCTGTCGGGCGGCACGCTGGACGCGACGCTGGGGCTGGGCGGCCACGCGGTGACGAACAGCGGGGGGCACAAGGTGGCGGGCGGGACGTTCACGGCGGCGTCGGTGAGCGGCGTGACGATATCGAGCGCTCCGTCGAGCGGCGACACGTACGGGCTGGGCGAGGAGATCGAGGTCGAGGTGACGTTCGTGCGGCCGGTGAACGTGACGGGCACGCCGCAGCTGGCGCTGACGGTGGGGGCTGCGACGCGGCAGGCGGGCCACGCGAGCGGGGGCGGCACGAAGACGCTGACGTTCGGGTACGAGGTGGTGGCGGGGGATGCGGACAGCGACGGCGTCAGCGTCGGTGCGAGCGCGTTGGCGTTGAACGGCGGCACGATCAACGACGCGCGCGACGGTTCGACGGCGGCGAGCCTGGGCTTGGGTTCGAGCGCGATCGCGAACGCGGCGCCGCACAAGGTGGACGGCGCACAGGGACCGCCGGGCGTGACGGGATTGTTGATCGGTGCGCCTCAGGTGGGTGACACGTTCGAGCGCGGCGAGACGATCGAGGTCAAGGTCGCGTTCAACAAGGCGGTGGCGGTGACGGGGACGCCGCAGCTGCAGCTGCGGTTCGCGAGCGGTTCGAAGCAGGCGGACTACGCGAGCGGGACGGGGACGGACACGCTGGTGTTCCGGTACGTGGTGGCGGCTGCGGACGCGGATGCCGACGGGTTGGGCATCGGCGCGTCCGACTTGCGGCTGAACGGTGGCACGATCCGTCGGTCGGGGACGGCGACGGACGCGGTGCTGGGGCTGGGCAGCCACGCGGTGATCCGCAGCACGGGCCACAAGGTGGCGGGCGGCACGTTCACGGCGTCTGCGGCGAGCGGGGTCGCGATCACGAGCGCTCCGTCGAGCGACAGCACGTACGGACGAACGGAGGTGATCGAGGCCGAGGTGTCGTTCACGCGCCCGGTGGCCGTGACGGGCGCGCCGCAGCTGGCGCTGGGGGTCGGGAGTCAGACGCGGCAAGCGGCGTACGCGAGCGGGAGCGGCACGACGGCGCTGGCGTTCCGGTACGTGGTGGCGGCGGCGGACGCGGACACGGACGGGATCAGCGTCGCGGCGAGCGCGCTGGCGCTGAACGGCGGGACGATCAACGACGCTCGGGGCGGCACGACGGCGGCGGGCCTGGGTCTGGGCTCGTCCGCGATATCGAACGCTGCGGCGCACAAGGTGGACGGCAGCCGCGGGCCGCCGGGCGTGACGGCGCTGTCGATCGGTTCGCCGGCGGTGGGCGACGTGTTCGAGCGCGGCGAGACGATCGAGGTCGAGCTGGTGTTCAACCGCGCGGTGGACGTGGGGGGCGCGCCGCAGCTGGCGCTGGCGATTGGTTCAGCGACCAGGCAGGCGAGCTACGCGAGCGGTACGGGCACGGACACGCTGGCGTTCCGGTACGTGGTGGCGAGCGGCGACGCGGACTCCGACGGCATCAGCATCGCAGCGGGCGCGTTGTCGTTGAGCGGCGGGACGATCAGGGTCGCCGGCGGCACGCTGGACGCGACGCTGGGACTGGGCGGCCACGCGGTGACGAACAGCGCGGGCCACAAGGTGGCGGGCGGCACGTTCACGACGCCGGCGGTGACTGCGGTGGCGGTGTCGAGCGCGCCAGCGAGCGCGAGCACGTACCAGCTGGGCGAGTCGGTCGAGGTGAAGCTGGCGTTCAGCCGTCCGGTGGCGGTGACGGGGACGCCGCGTCTGGCGCTGACGATCGGGAGCGCGACGCGACATGCCGACTACGATTCGGCGTCGAGCAGTGCGGACACGCTGGTGTTCGGGTACGCGATCCGGCCTGCCGACGCGGACGCCGACGGGCTCAGCATCGCGGCGGGCGCGCTGGCGCTGAACGGCGGGACGATCGCGGACGCGCGGCCGGGCGCGACGGCTGCGAGCCTGGGCTTGGGGAGCCATGCGATAACGAACGCTGCGGCGCACAAGGTGAACGGCGGGCTGGGCCCGCCTGGCGTGACGGGGTTGGCGGTGGCGTCGCCGCCGGCGGGCGCGGTGTTCGAGCGCGGCGACACGATTGTTGCGACGGTGCGGTTCAACAAGGCGGTGGACGTGACGGGGACGCCGCAGCTGGCGCTGGGGATCGGCACGCAGACGCGGCAGGCGGCGTACGCATCGGGCACGGGCACGGCGGCGCTGGTGTTCCGGTACGTGGTGGCGACGGCGGACGCTGATGCCGACGGGTTGAGCGTGGGCGCGAGCGCTCTGGCGCTGAACGGCGGCACGATCGACGTTGCGGGCGGGACGACGGACGCGTTGCTGAGCCTGGAGCGCCATGCGATCGGCAACGACGGCGCGTTGCGCGTGTCGGGCGCGACGTTCACGGCGTCGTCGGTGAGCGGCGTGTCGGTGACGAGCAGTCCAGCGAGCGACAGCACGTACGGTCGCACGGAGCGGATCGAGGTCGAGGTGACGTTCGACCGCGCGGTGGCGGTGACGGGCACGCCGCAGCTGGCGTTGACGATCGGCGCGCAGACGCGCCAGGCGAGCTATGCGAGCGGCACGGGCACGAAGACGCTGGCGTTCGGCTACGTGGTGGTGGCTGCGGACGCGGACGCGAACGGTTTGAGCATCGGGCCGGCCGCGCTGGCGCTGAACGGCGGTGCGATCGACGACGCGCGCGACGCGAGCGAGGCTGCGGGCCTGGGTCTGGGGAGCCATGCGATATCGAACGCTGTGGCGCACAAGGTGAACGGGAACCTGGGCCCGCCCGGCGTGACGGGCGTGACGCTCGGCTCGCCGCCGGTGGGCACGACGTTCGAGCGCGGCGACACGATAGTGGCGGCGCTGGCGTTCAACCGCTCGGTGGACGTGACGGGCGCGCCGCAGCTGGCGCTGGGGATCGGGAGCGCGACGAAGCAGGCGGTCTACGCGAGCGGGAGCGGCACGTCGTCGCTCGAGTTCCGCTACGTGGTGGTGACGGCGGACGTGGACGCCGACGGGTTGAGCGTCGCGACGAGCGCTTTGGGATTGAACGGCGGTACGGTTCGGCTGGCGGGCGGCACGCTGGACGCGACGCTGGGGTTGGGCACGCACGCGATATCGAACAGCGCGGGCCACAAGGTCGCGGGCGGGACGTTCACGGCGTCGGGCGTGACGGGCGTGGCGGTCGCGAGCAGTCCTGCGAGCGGCGCGACGTACGGGTTGGGCGAGCGGATCGAGGTTCGGGTGACGTTCGCGCGCGCTGTGGCGGTGACGGGCACGCCGCAGCTGGCGCTGGGGATCGGCGCTGCGACGCGGCAGGCGGACTACGCGGGCGGCACGGGCACGCCGCAGCTGGCGTTCGGCTACGTGGTCGTCGCGGGCGACGCCGACTCCGACGGGCTCAGCATCGGCGCGAGCGCTTTGGCGCTGAACGGCGGCGGGATCGCGGACGGACGCGACGGTTCGACGGCGGCGGCGCTGGGCCTGGGGTCGAGCGCGGTCGCGGACGCTGCGGGCCACCGCGTGGACGCGACGCGCGGCCCGCCGGGGGTGATGGGCGTGACGATCGGGTCGCCGCAGGTGGGCGACACGTTCGAGCGCGGCGACACGGTCGAGGTCGAGGTCGAGTTCAACAAGCCGGTGGCGGTGACGGGCGCGCCGCAGCTGGCGCTGGGCATCGGCGCTGCGACGAAGCAGGCGGGCTACGCGAGCGGCAGCGGCACGGCTGCGCTGGCGTTCCGGTACGTGGTCGTGTCCGCCGACGCGGACGCCGACGGGCTCAGCGTCGCGGCGGGCGCGTTGGCGCTGAACGGCGGGACGATCAAGGTGTCGGGCGGCACGGCCGACGCTTTGCTGGGCCTGGGCGCGCACGCGGTGGCGAACAGCGCGGGCCACAAGGTGGCGGGCGGGACGTTCACGGCGTCGTCGCCGAGCGCGGCGTCGGTGACGAGCGCGCCGGCGAGCGGCGACACGTACGGGTTGGGCGAGCGCATCGAGGTACGGGTAACGTTCGCTCGCCCGGTCGTCGTGACGGGCGCGCCGCAGCTGGCGCTGGGCATCGGGAGCGCGACGAAGCAGGCGGGCTACGCTGGCGGCAGCGGGACGCGCGCGCTGGTGTTCGGCTACGTGGTCGCGTCTGCGGACGCCGACGCCGACGGGATCAGCGTGGGCGCGAGCGCGCTGTCGTTGAACGGCGGCGCGATAGCCGACGCGCGCGACGGGGCGACGGCGGCCGGGCTGGGCCTGGGCTCGAGCGCGATCGCGAACGCTGGCGCGCACAAGGTGGACGGCAGCGTCGAGGGCGCGCCGGCGGTTGCGGGCGCTCGGCTGGCGAGCGCGCCGTCGAGCGGCGGGTCGTACGGACTGGGCGAGGAGATACGGGTGGCGGTGCGCTTCGACCGCGCGGTGGCGGTGACGGGCACGCCCGAGCTGGCGCTGGGCATCGGCGCTGCGACGCGGCAGGCGGGCTACGCGAGCGGGAGCGGCACGTCCGAGCTCGAGTTCGCGTACGTGGTTCAGGCGGCGGACGCCGACAGGGACGGGATCAGCGTTGGCGCGGGCGCGTTGTCGCTGAGCGGCGGGACGCTGGTGGTCGCGGGCGGCACGGCGGCGGCGGTTCTGTCGCTGGGCAGCCACGCGATAGTGAACGCGAGCGGCCACGCCGTCGCCGGCACGCTCGAGGCGGCGCCGGTAGTGACGGGCGCGCGGCTGGTCTCGTCGCCTGCGAACGGGAGCGCGTACGGGTTGAGCGAGCGGATCGCCGTCGCGCTGGCGTTCAGCCGTCCGGTGGACGTTGCGGGCGCGCCGCAGCTGGCGCTGGGCATCGGGAGCGCGACGCGGCAGGCGGGCTACGCGAGCGGGAGCGGCACGGCCGAGCTGGTGTTCGGCTACGTCGTCGCGGGCGGCGACGCCGACGCCGACGGCGTGAGCGTCGCGGCGGGCGCGCTGGCCTTGAACGGCGGGACGATCGTGATCGCGGGCGGGCGCGTGGCGGCCGTGCTGTCGCTGGGCACGCACGCGTTGTCGAACGTCGCGGGCCACCTGGTGGACGGGAGCGCCGAGACGGCGCCTGCCGTGGCGGGCGTGGCGCTGGCGAGCGCGCCGATCGGCGGCGGCCGCTACGAGCTGGGCGAGGAGATCCGCGTGCACGTGCGCTTCGACCGCGCCGTCGCCGTTACGGGCGCGCCGACGCTGGCGCTGACGATCGGCGCGCAGACGCGCACGGCGCGCTTCGTGCGCGTGGTCGGCTACGCCGCCGCCGCGCGCGCGGGCTGGGCCGGCGGCGCGGCGGGCTATGCAGGCGCGGGCTGGGCCGGCGGTGGCGGTGCCGCGGGCTCCGGCGCTGGGGCGGGCGCGTTGGGCGCGACGCAGGGCGCGGCGCTCGAGTTCGCGTACGCCGTTCAGGCGGCGGACGCCGACGCGGACGGGATCAGCGTGGGCGCGGGCGCGCTGTCGCTGAACGGCGGCGCGATCACGCTGCTGGGCGGCACCGCGGCGGCTGGACTGTCGCTGGGCGGCCACGCGATCGCGAACGTCGGCGGCCACAATGTGGACGGCAGCGTCGTGTCGCCGCCTGCGGTCGCGGGCGTCGAGGCGAGCCGTCCGCAGTCGGGCGGCCGCTGGCGCGCCGGCCAGACGATCGAGATCGCCGTCGTGTTCGACCGGCCGGTGAGCGCGACGGGCAGCCCGCGTCTGGCGCTGGCGATGGGCACGCGCACGGTGCACGCCGCGCTGGCGTCGGCGAGCGGGCGGCGCGTCGAGTTCGCGTACGAGGTGCGTCCTCACGACCGCGCGCCGAACGGGATCGCGCTGGCCGCCGACGCGCTGGACGCGAGCGGCGCGGCGATCGTGTCGGCCGCCGACGGTTCGACGCCGGCCGTGCTGTCGCTGGGCAGCCATGCGTTCGCGAGCGATCCGACGCGCAGGGTCGAGGGCGGCGGCGGCGAGCCGGAGCCGGGGCGGCCGCCGAAGTTCGGGGCCGAGTCGTACGCGTTCGAGCTGGCCGAGAACGTCGCGGGCGCCGTCGTCGTGGGCGCCGTGAGCGCCGTGGACCCGGACGAGGGCGACGAGGTGTACTACCGGCTGCGCGAGGGCGGCGGCCTGTTCGAGGTGGGCGAGACGAGCGGCGAGGTCAGCTACGTCGGCGCGGGCGAAGACTACGAAGCCGGCCCGCGCGAGCACGCGCTCGTCGTGTCGGCCGCCGACGTCGGCGGCCTCGCGTCGACCGTCCGCGTGACGGTGAAGGTGACGAACGCGAACGAGGCGCCCGCGTTCGAGCGGGCGAGCTGGACGTTCGAGCTGGCCGAGAACGCGGCCGGCCCAGTCGTGCTGGGCACGGTGTCGGCGACCGACCCGGACGAGGGCGAGGCGCTGTCGTACAGCCTCGTCTCGGGCGGCGGCGGGCTGTTCGAGCTGGACGCTGCGAGCGGCGCCGTGCGCTACGTCGGCGCCGGCGAAGACTACGAGACGGGCCCGCGCGAGCACGCGCTGGCCGTCGCCGTCGCCGACGCGGGTGGATTGCGAGCGGCGGCCGGCGTCGTGATAGCCGTCGCCGACGCCGACGAGGCGCCCGTGTTCGAGCAGGCGAGCTGGACGTTCGAGCTGGCCGAGAACGCGGCCGGGCCCGTCGTGCTGGGCACGGTGTCGGCGACCGACCCGGACGAGGGCGAGGCGCTGTCGTACAGCCTGGTCTCGGGCGGCGGTGGGCTGTTCGAGCTGGACGCGTCGAGCGGCGCGGTCAGCTACGTGGGCGCCGGCGAGGACTACGAGACGGGCCCGCGCGAGCACGCGCTCGTCGTCGCCGCGACGGGCGCCGACGGCTTGGCCGCGCGGGCGGCCGTCGTCGTGACGGTCGCCGACGTGAACGAGGCGCCCGTGTTCGAGCAGGCGAGCTGGACGTTCGAGCTGGCCGAGAACGCGGCCGGCCCGCTCGCCGTCGGCGCCGTCGGCGCCGACGACGAGGACGAGGGCGACGTGCTGTCGTACAGCCTCGTCTCGGACGGCGGCGGCCTGTTCGAGCTGGACGCTGCGAGCGGCGCCGTGCGCTACGTCGGCGCGGGCGAGGACTACGAGACGGGTCCGCGCGAGCACGCGCTCGTCGTCGCCGCGACGGACCGGGGCGGCCTGGCGGCGACGGCGAACGCGACCGTCGTCGTGACCGACGTCAACGAGGCGCCCGAAGCGACCGCGCAGATCGCGATCCCGGCGCTCGAGGCGCACGGCGCGGCCGTGCAGGAGACGCTGGACGCGTACTTCCGGGACCCGGACGGCGACGCGCTCGCGTACGCCGCCGAGTCGTCGGACACGGCGGTGGCGGCGGCGAGCGTTGCGGGCGGCGTGCTGACCATCCAGCCGTTCGCGATCGGCACGGCGAGCGTGACGGTGACGGCCGCCGATCCCGGCGGGCTGGCCGCCGAGCAGACCGTCGCCGTCGTCGTCGAGGCGTCGCGCTCCGAGCGAGCGCGCGTGCTCGAGGGCGCGCTGGCCGCGTTCGGGCGCTCCGTCGGCGCCGAGGCCGTCGACGTGATCGGCGGCCGGCTCGGGATCGAATCGGCGGGCGGACTCGGACGCTCGCACCTCCAGCTCGGCGGGCGCGCCGTCGGTTGCGGCGGCGGCGGCTTCGCGCAACGGGCGGAGGACCGGGTTGGAGCCGCCGGGGCGGCCGCGCAGGCGGGGGCGGGTGCCGAAACGGGCGCTCGAGCGTGCGGCTGGCAGGCGCTGGCGCGCGCCGCGTCCGGCCTGCTCGGCGTCCAAGTCGCGTTGCCGAGCGTCGGCGGCCTGGGCGGCGCGCCGTCCGCTGGCGCGCTCGACCCGGCCGCGCTGCTGTTCGGCGGCCCGGGCGCGGGAGCAGGCGGATTCGGCGGCCCGGTCGGCGGCGCCGCTACCGGACTCGGCGTTGCCGGCGACTACCGGGGCCAGCAGGAGCCGGCGGCGGCCACGCCGGGCGGCGTGACGTTCAACCCGCTGTCGGGCGGCGACCTGCTCGAGCGAAGCTCGTTCCAGCTCTCGCTCGGCGGCGGCGGCGCGCAGGACGCCGCCGGCCTGCGTCCCGGCTGGACCGTCTGGGGCCGCGCGGGCATGGGCGGCTACGAGGGCCGCCCGGCCGACGGCCTGCGCTTCGGCGGCGGGCGCGCGCGCTCGGCGCACCTCGGCGCCGACTACCGCTTCGCGTCCGGCCTGCTCGTCGGCGTCGCCGGCGCGCGCAGCAGCTTCGAGACCGAGTTCGAGAGCGCCGTCAACGGCGCCGGCTCCGTCGCCGCGAGTCTGACCAGCGTGCATCCCTACGTGCACTGGTCGCCCACCGGCGGGCTCGGCCTCTGGGCCCTCGCAGGCGCAGGAACCGGCGACGCGACGCTCGAGGAGACGGCCGGCGGCGGCCGGTTCGGCGCCGACATCGCGATGCTGATGGGCGCGCTCGGCGCGCGCCGCGAGCTGGCGGGCGGCATCGCGCTCAAGGCCGACGCGTTCTCCGTGCGCGTGCGCTCCGACGACGCGGCCGACCTGGCAGGCGTGACCGCGCGCGCGCACCGCGTCCGGCTCGCGCCCGAAGTCGCGAAGACCTGGGCGCTCGGCGGCGAAGCGTCGTTGCGCACGCGGCTCGAGCTCGGCGCGCGCCTCGACGCCGGCGACGCCGAGACCGGGCTGGGCGCCGAGGCGGGCGGCGAAGCGTCGTTCGACCACGCGCCCACCGGCCTGTCCGTCGCGATGCGCGGGCGCGCGCTGCTCGCGCACCAGGCCGAGGGGCTGCGCGAATGGGGCGCCGGCGTCTCGCTCCGGCTCCAGCCCGGCGGCGGCGCCGAGACCGGCCTGTCGCTCTCCGTCGAGCCGACATGGGGCGCCGCCACCGGCGCCACGGGCGCGCTCTGGCAAGAAGGCCCCGCCGCGCTCGGCCCCGCCGCCCAGGCGGCACACCCGGTTGCGCACCAGGCCGCGCCGTCCGGCTGGGCGCCCGGGCGCATGGCCATGGAGCTGGGCTGGGGCGTCGCGCTCGACAACGGCGCCACGATCACGCCGTTCGGACGCTGGAGCCAAGACGCCGGCGCCGGCCGCCGCTTCAACGCCGGCGCGCGCTTCTCGCTGCTCGGCCAGTCCACCCAGTCCGGCACGGGCACGCACTCGCCCGCCGCCGAGAGCCTGCGCTTCCTCCTCCACCTCTACGGCGAGCACGCCTCCTCGCCGCTCGAACCCCCGCAACGCCGCCTCGGCCTAGCAGGCGCCATCCAGCTCAGGTAAACGCCCCGCCCGCGGCTCCGCCAAGCGTGCCGGCCCGGCAATCCATGTGCGGAGGTCCATGCGTCCGCGATGCCTTGGCATCCTCCCGCCCGACGCCAATCCGTGTGCGTCGGTGCGCATTGGGGCGAGGGCGGTAGCGGGAGCGGCAATCCGCGCGCCCAGCGCTCCATGCTGGCATGCCGCTCGATGCCGCCAGCGAACGAGGCCGCGACCGAAGTCCGAGAAAGAGGCATGGCCCCTTTGACAACGGGACGGCCTGCCGTCCTTGGGGCGAATCGCTTGCCGGCCCGGCGCCCGCGCGGCTAAAGTGGCCGAATGAAGACAACTTCCCAAGACGGTGCGCCCCAGGATGCGGGCGCGCTCGCCGTTTCCGTTCTCGCCAACGCGGAGAGCCGACCGTCCCGACAAGGTGCACCCGGCTTCGGCGATGTCCGCGGCCGTGCAGCGTTCGCGGCGAGCGGGCGGTCGCGACAACCGCGGACGAGCTGTCTGTCGCCTGCCCGTGGCGGCAGATCGGAGGCGTCCGCGAGCATGTCGGCTTTCAACGCGCCCGGCCCGTCGTCCGCGGGCGGCGGCAGACTCGCCGCATCCCAGCCCGGGCCTGTCGGCAAGCCGGACGGCAACTGACGTGTCCGGCGCCCCGCATCTCGCCTTCGAGCGGGACATCGTGGACATCGAGTCGCAGATCGCGAAGTTGCGAGGCTTGGCGTCGAAGCACGGACTCGACGTGTCCGACGAGCTGCGCGTCCTGACCGACAAGCTGGAGACGTTGCGAACCGAGACCTACGGCAACTTGGACCCCATGGAGCAGGTGCAGGTGGCCCGTCACCCCCTGCGTCCGTGCACGCTTGACTACGTGAGCGGCGTCTTCACGGACTGGTTCGAGCTGAAGGGCGACCGCCGCTACCGCGAAGACGAAGCCGTCGTCGGCGGGTGGGCCCGGCTCGATGGGGATTCGGTCATGCTGATTGGCCATCAGAAGGGCCGCGACATGAAGGAGAACCTGCGGCGCAACTTCGGCATGCCCCACCCCGAGGGATACCGCAAGGCGTTGCGTCTCATGAAGCTCGCCGAGAAGTTCGGCAGGCCGGTGATCACGCTCATCGACACGCCGGGCGCCTATCCCGGCTTCGGCGCCGAAGAACGCGGCCAAGCCGAGGCGATCGCGACCAACCTGCGCGAGATGGCCCGCCTGCGCACTCCCAGCCTGTCGCTCGTCATTGGCGAGGGCGGCTCGGGCGGAGCGCTGGCGCTCGGCGTCACCGACCGCATCCTGCTCCTCGAGCACGCCGTCTACTCGGTCATCTCGCCCGAAGGATGCGCGGCCATCCTGTGGCGCTCCGCGGATCACCGCCGCGAAGCCGCGCGCGCGTTGCGGCTCACGTCGGCCGACCTAGTCGAGCTCGGCGTTGCGGACGAGGTCGTTCCAGAGCCCCCGGGCGGCGCCCACGCGGACTGGGACGGCGTCATGCGTGCCGTGCGCAAGGCATTGACGCGCCACGTTCGCGAACTCGCGCAAGCGGACGCCGCCGATCTGGTGATTCGCCGGTGGGCCAAGTACGAATCGCTCGGGACTTGGACGGAGGGAGAGGCGGAGATATGACGGGCTTCGCGGAAGTGCGCTTCAAGAGCACGCGTCGCGACTACTATCGCTTCGAATCCCTCGACTTGGCGCCGGGCGACCGCGTGATCGTGGAGACCGCCAACGGCGTGGACCTGGGACGGGTGACGGCCCTCGGAAGCGTCGCGAAGCGCAAGTGCGCGTCCAGGGAATGCTCCACGGAGCCGCCGGCCTTCAGCGTCGTCCGCAGGGCCACCGAAGAAGAGGTGCGCCGGTCGCGACAGGCCGCCGCCGACGAGGACCGCGCGCGCCAGGAGACCTGCGCGCACGTGGACCGTCACGGACTGAAGATGAAGGTGACCGACGCCGAGTGGCAGTTCGACAAGAAGAAGCTGATCGTCTATTTCACGGCCGAGAAGCGGGTGGACTTCCGCGCGCTCGTGCGCGACTTGGCCCGAGCGTTCCGCACCCGCATCGAACTCAAGCAGATCGGCGTGCGCGACGAAGCCGCCTTGCTCGGGGGCATAGGGCGCTGCGGGCGAGAGCTGTGCTGCTCCACATGGTTGCCCGAACTCAAGCCCGTGAGTCTCCAGGTCGCGAAGGACCAGGGACTCTTCCTCAACCCGGCTCAGATATCGGGATGCTGTGGACGGCTGATGTGCTGCCTCATGTACGAGCACGACGCGTACGTGAGCGCCCGGCGCCGGTTTCCGCGCGAGGGCAAGTTCGTCACCACTGCCCGCGGCCGCGAAAAGGTTGTCGGCATGAACGTCTTCAACGAGACCGTCATTCTGCTCGACGACGAAGGCAACCGCCGCATGGCGAGCTTGGCGGAGCTGAAGGAGGCGGTTGCGGCGCGCCGACGCGAGGCGCTGGCGCGGGGGCCGGAAGCGGGCGAAGCCGACTGACGGCCTAGAATCAGTTGTTGGGCGCCCCCGCTTCGATCCAGGCGCGGATGACGGCAATCTCTCCCTCCGGCACTGGATCGCCCTCTTCGGGCATGTCGCCCTCGACGACCATCTCGAGCAGATAGCTCTTCTCGGGGTCTCCCGCCTCGATCACCGTGCCGAACTCCGAGCCTGCCATCACCTGCTCGTATTCCAGCAAATACAGGCCGGCCTCGGCGCGCACGCCGTCCTCGTCTTCGGCGCCGTGGCACTTGACGCACCTCTGCCGAAAGATCGGCAACACGTCCTCCGCGAAGCTGACGGTGTCGCGAGGGACCAAGAGAGTCCCGGAGTTGGCCCCCGCCTCGGTTGCGGGCACGCGCGCGGCGCCCGCGACGGCCCAGAATACTGCCGCGGCCGCCAGGACCAACGGCGGCGCCGGGACTTGGGCAGGACGGATGCGCATGACGCTAGAAAGATAGACGCTGGGCCGGCCCCCGCCAAACCGCGCTATAGAAGCCCTCGCCCCGCCCCCGGGCCACGCCTCGCCCCTCCCGGATCGCGTCGGCCGGCGCGTTGGGGACGGTGCACGCACGCCGCCGGCTTGACTCGCAGCGGGCTTCGTCGCAAGAGTTGCCGCAAGACGGGTTGGTGGGATGGCTGGCGGCGCTGGAGAGGGATGCTTGGGCGAGCTGCCCGGAGGTGCACGGCCGCATCGCCAGGCGCTGGGGCGGTGTCGAGCGGTTGGCCCGTGCGCCGGGCGTTGGCGGAATGAACAGCGGAGCGGGTGCGGGCGGCGAAGGCGCCGGAGCGGATGCGGCGCGGATCATTCAACTCAAGGAGGAAGCCGAAATGGGCCGGACGTACCAGGAGTGGGTGGAGGAGCACACCCAGCAGGGCGTCAAGCCGTAGGTCCGGCGTGGGGATGCGCCAAGGATGCGCGCCAGGCCCTTCGTCGCGGCCAGACGTTACATTGTCGGGCAAATCGCACGACGGAGCCGTGAACGAAGGACGTAATGAACAAGTCCGAGCGGTTGATCGCGCTATGTCGTGTCTTGGCGGCGGCCATTGTTGTGGCGGCCATCGTTGCGTGTCTGTTCTTCGTGGGCACCGCAACGGGTCCGAGGTTGCGTCGGCTTGCCATGGTCACGACCGAGACCAGCCCAGTCGGATCTCAGGTCTCGTTCGACGACGCATCCCGCTTGACCGCCGAATTCCTGGCCGGCAGGGACACAACGACGATCGCTGTGCCTTGGACGATGACCGCCCGCGCCGTGTTGCGCCTCTACCACTTGGAAAACAACCTGTCGGCCCGCGCCGCGCTCCGCGAGCAACTAGGCGTTGCGGATTTGGATGCCCTGTTGTCCGAGGGATGGTCTTTTTCCTTCGTCCTCTCGCCCGAGCGACTTGATCCGTGAGCAAGTCCGAGCGGAATCATGAGCAGGAAATGTACGAACGCGAGCGGCAACTGACCGAGCTGTTGCGCAGGGCGTTGGACACGGTCCGGGAAGAAGCCGGACGAGCCGTTGCCGAAGCGATTGGAACGGCAGTCCCGCCAGCGGTCGACTTGGAAGCGATCGTGCGGCGAGTCGTTCGCGAGGAGGGAGCGAGCGCGGCTTCCGGGGACGCCTGGATGGCATCGGTGCGGCGAGTCGTTAGAGAAGAGACGGAGAGGACGGCCGGAGTGGTCGCGTCCGTGGCGTCGGTCGTGCCCGGGAGAGAGGACGATCCGCCGCGCACTGGCCCGAAGGCCGCCGGCGAGCCCGCGGACAAGCGGGAACGGCATGGCCTGGGTGGCCGCCACTTGGCGTGGAGCCTGCTTGCAGTGGCGCTTCTGGGCGTGGGCTGGGTCGGCAGAGACTTGGTGGATCCGTGGCTTGACGCGGCCGGTCCGGGCAACGTGCCGGGCGTTCCGGCGGACACTACGGCCCGGCCGGAGGACACGTTGACCCGTTCGGACACGACGGCCCGGCCCCCGAGGCGCAACGGAGACGCGCTGGACGCCCAGTCCGACGGGACGCCGACGGACGCGCCGACGGACACGACACCGGACATCGACCTGGACATCTTGGACCTCGAAATCTCCGCGGAAGCTGTCCCTTGACGGCCGATCGCCCGGATGCGGACGGCCGCCCGTCGTCGCATCGCCGCCTTGACCGCCACCTGTTCGCGAGCAACGCGTCTCCGTACAACTTGGCATGGGAGACCTACGGCTGGACCGAGGGCCTGGATCGCACTCGAGCGAGGCGATTGGAGGAACGCGTCCCCTGGGGAACCGAACTGGCCGACTCCGCCGACCCGCCCGTCCTGGTCCACGGCGGCGGCGTCCGTCCGGCGGTGAACGACCCCGTTCACGGGACATTCGGACTGCCGGAATCGTTCCTTCCATTGGACGGCCGACTCGGGTTTTGCTTGTCGGGAGTCGTGCGCCCGCGTTCCGGCGAGCCGCGCGCGCGGCGGGCTCGCATCGCAACGCACACGCTACTGTTCGACGAGGGGCTCTTCCGAGAGATCGACGGATTCCCGCAGGGCCTGCACATGGACCTCTCGGCGCTTCCGATCGCATCCGAGGCGGCTTGGTTCGCCGAACTCCGCGGCTCCGCGCCGGTGGAGCCGTCGCCGCTGCCGCCGCCGGAGCGCCCCCACGGCACGGAGCGGTTCCGGCGAGCGCGGCTTTGCGAACTGGACCGGTTGCGGGCCGCGGTTGCCGGGGCGGGGACTCGGGCCGCGAAGGAAGCGCTGTGCGCCGTGTACCGGGCGATGGGCGACGTGCTTGGCCGGCGTCGCGGCGACATGCCGCGCGAGGACGCGGACAGCCGCGCGGCCAAGGCGGCCGGAGTCATCCCGGTTGGCCCGTTGTCGCCGACGGCCGACGCGCCCGACGCCGACGCGCTCCTGCGGCTGGCTTGGCTGTCCCTGCCTTTGGCCGACCGCGCCCGGGTCTTCTATTCGATGCTCGACGTCCGCGGGCGACGTCCGACACCCTGCCTCGTTCCGTTGGCCGCCGACTCCCGCAAGGGAGCCAACGTCGGCAAGGCCACCGACTCCGGCATCCGCATCGAGCCCGGCAGGGCCGCCGATTCCGCCGTCCGCGAGGCTCCGGCGACAGAGCTGGATCCCGTTAGGCGCTGGGCGACGCTCGTACTCGAGATGCCGGCGGACCATGCCCGCGTCAGCGCGAGAATCGACCTGCGGAGCATGTCCCTCTTCCGGCCCGAGTGCCTTCCCTACTTCGTCCAGTGGGAACCGTCCCGCCCCGGACGGGTCGACATCTTCGCGCGCGCGCGCATGGAGGCCGCTGGTGCGAAGCGGTGGCGCGGACTCGGCCGACTGGCGGCTGCGGACTTGGCCGCGCGGCCGGCGGGCCAGTGGCCGGAGTGGGCGAAGGCCGTCTCCGGCAACGCCATGCTGGGAGCGAATCCTCGCTTCTTCGACGGTTTGGCCCGGGGAAGCTGCGGCTGGGTCGCCGGGCGCGAGGCGGGCCGACTGGCGGCGGTGGCGGGCACGGGCGCCGAGCACCGTGGCCACGGACTCGCATTGCTGGTCGAGGGACTGCGGGCTCTGGTGCAGGCGGGGGCGGACGTGGGCGAACTCGGGAGGGCTGTCCGGCGAACGCGGGAACTGGACGGCGAGGCGGTGGTCGCGGAGCTGGCGAGCATGCTCGTCGCGCTTCTCCGGGTTGCTGGCCGAGAAGCCGAAGTCCCCGAAATGGTGGACGTCGCGCGCGTGCAGGATCCGATCGCCCCCGGTCTGGCCAGCGAACTTGTCGCGGCGTTCCTGGGCTTGGCCGAGCGCGCGTCTTCCGCATGGCGGCCTCTGTTGGAACGTGCTTGGCTCGGCGTGGTCGCTTCCGAGGCCGCGGACGCCGGTCCGGACGAGCAAGGCTTGGGCGTGCTGCAGCGCCTGGCGTGGGCCGAGCGACGCGCACGCGGCGACATGTCCTTGGCGGCCTTGGCGGCGAAGGGGGTCCCCGGCGCCGCCGACTTGGCCCGTCGGCTCGTGGAACCCGCGCGCAGGCCGCCGCTCTCGGTCTTCCTGGGCCTGATGTCCGCGCTTGCCGGCCGGCGCGCGTGAGAAAGCCTTCCCGGTTCGACGACAGGATTCGCGCATGAACGGGAATCGATCCGACAAGATCGGCGAGAGCGTCGGCGACGAGACCGTAAGGCCCATTGTCGAGCGCTACGCGGACCGGTTCAAGCGGACGTTCAAGCGAAAGCCGGGCGTGGAAGCGCCGGACGCGGCCCCCGGCGCCGAAGAGGATCCCAGCCGGTGCTGGCCCGCCGCCGGACCGGAGTCTTCGGCGCCGGGCAAACGTCCGCAGTTCAGGGTAGGGAGACTTCAAAGCACGACGTTTCACGTCTCCGAAGAATCCGTTCTCGAGAAGCAACTGAGCGAACTCGAGAAACACCAAGACAGGAACGACGGCAAGCTGTTCTGCGTCGCAGGGCTCCCGCGTCACGGCAAGTCCACGCTGGTCAAGCGCCTGTATCAGCGTCATGCCGAACGCATGCGCATCGACGTGACCTATTACGACAAGACCGAGACCGGACAAGTCAACATCTACGTCTTGCCGGGCAAGACGGGCGAGCGGAACGTCTTGCTGGACATGGCTGGCGAAGACTTTCAGATCCTGGGCGAGGCCGGGGAGCCGTTGCCGGAAATCATGAATGCATTCCTTTGGCCCTTGCTCCAACGGCTGGACGGGATGGCGCTTCTGATGGCTCTTCCCATGGTTTGGTCCGGCTGGAACGACCGCGACCGACAAGAGTTGACGCCTGCGGAGGTCGAGAGAATCCAGGATGCCGAAGACCGCATGGTGGACGCTCACATTACGTTGCTGAAGTACGCGCGGGCGGCTCGCGAGCATCCGGAGATGGAGACAGCTCCCAACCACGAAGAGGTGGACGGGCTTTCCGGCCGAAGTCGCAAGTACGATCGGCCGGTTGCAGTGGTGCTTTCCAAGGCTGATCTGTACAAGCGCGACCGTGCCGGCCTTCGCACGCCCAGTCCTGGCCGCAACGGAGGCCCGCCCGTTCGTCGGTTGGTCCCCGGCAAGACGCATCCGTTGCAGGCCGCCGAGTATTTCCGCGGCTTCCGGGACTACTTGCACAAAGGCGTGCGGCATTTCAAGTGGTCGTTCTGCCAGGCGCTGGAAGATTCCAGTCCCGACGCCGACGCCGAGGACGCCGAGGACGACGCGCAGCGCGGCACGGAATCGCTGGTGGGCGGCGAGGGCGTGATTGACTTCTTGGCTCGCCACCCTTGGGCCGTCCCCGGCTTGTCTTCGGCTTCGGCCATGTGGCTGGATCGCCTCGTCCGACGCATGGAACGGCAGGACTCCGCGTGAAACGGACGACGCTCGCCGGCATCGGCGCCGGCCGGGTTGCGCCTGGATGGAAGGCAAGGGCTCTGCTGGTCCTTGGCTGCTTCGCGGTTGTCGCCGGAGGAGTGTGGATGGGCAACGTTCTGCTCGGCTCCGCCGCGCCCGAGATCACGCTGGCGCGCGCACGCCAGTTCTCGCGCGAGCCCGTTCGTCTCGGCCGAACGCTGAGCGAGTCCTGGCGCTTCGCGGTGCTCACCAGCCGCAGCGACCGGCGCGTGGAGGACCTGCTCGTACCCTCCCTGCCCCCTTTCCTGTGCACGGCCGGCTTGACGAGCGACATGAGAACGCGGCCAGCGCTGGACCGCGCGATTGGGCAGGCCGAGAGCGCCGCGGCGAACGGCAACCGCGACAGACTTCAAGAGGCCGTCGAGACGATCGAGAACGAAATCGAAAGTCTGTCGGGGACCGAAGAGCGCGTGGCTCGCTACGCCGTGGCCCGTGCGCTCGGCGCCGGCGGAGACTGGGCCGGGGCCGCGAACCACCTGAAGGACGTCGAAGCCGAGGCGGGCGACCTGCTGCCCATAGTCCCCGCGCCCCAAGCGCTTCGAGCGACCCGCTCCCGGGATGCGCAGCGCGCCGTCGTGATCCTGGTATTCCACAGCCGCTACCTGGCCGGCGTGGCGGCTCGATTTCGCGGACGCGCCGTAGAGGCCGTCGAACACTTCCGCCATGCTCTCAACGCGGTCAACTACTACATGCCCAGCTCTCGCGGCTTCGCGCGGGGCGGCCACTACAATCGAATCGAAATTCTGCCGGAAGAGCTGTCCTGCCCGTCCAGCGCGCAACGCAGCCTGACTTCGTTGGACGCCTACGCCGGGCTGGTCGCGGCCTACATGGCGGCGGACTCCGGCGAATTGAGCCGCCCGGACAAGCTTGAGCTTGCCGAGGAGGTCGCCCGCGGAAACGGCGAGATGAACGCCGGCGACCCGCTCGCGCGTCTTCTCGAGCATGCGCAAGGCCGAGGCCTGCCCTCTGGCAGCCCGATTCCCGAAAACATCGTGTGGGCGGCCTCCAACCTGCAGAGGGTCTATCACTACAACCGCTTGAATCCCGACCCCGCGCTGGCCGCCGGCAGGACCGTCCTCACGTTGCGCGTGCTGGACGAACCGGCTTGGATGGAGGCGCTGGACCTGGATCCGAAGAAGCAGTGCGGGATGCTGTCCCAGGTAGTTGCCGGACTGCGCCGGGACGGCCCGGACTTGATCGTGCGGCAGGCCCGGCCGACGCGCGCCGACAGCGCTTGGGCGGCTGTGGCCGTGCATGCCTTCGCGCGCTTGGAGGCCGCCCAGTGTCCCGACGTGCCGGACGAGCCCCTGAGCGACGAGATGAAGGGGGGCCTGCTGGACCTGGCGGGAGAGTTGGTGCACGCTGGGCTCGTTGCACGCTACGACGGATGGCGCCGGCAGCTGGAAGACGGACTGGAAGCCGCCGCGGCCGCCGACATTCTTGACCGGGCTCGAGCCCACGCTCGCGCATTCTGCAGAGGCGGGATCCCGCCGGAGCTGAACGCCGGCATCGATGCCGAAGCGGCCTGCGACTTCGTGCCGCAGTGGCGGAGAGCCGTCTTCCACGACGTCGCCAGCCATCTGGTCGAGGAGGTTCGGAGCGGCGACGCGTCGAGCCGCATCCGCTCGAGGGACGCCTCCGCCTACGTGCAGACGCTCGAGGCCGCCGTCTCGCACGCGGGACTGCGTCCGTCCGCCCTGTACCGCGCAGAGGACTTGGCGCCCCTGATGCGCGCACCGGGAAGCGGACGGACGGAGCTGCTTCGGCACCACGCCCGAAACCGGCCGAGCGCCACCGTCGCCGCAGTCGCTGTGCTCACGCTCGCCGGACTGGTCCTGACTGTGCTTCTCTTCGTGAACTGGTGGCGGTTCGTGCTGGTGACGCGAACCGACTTCTATGCGGACGAACTGGCCGAGAGGAAAAGGAGTCTGGGACCCGGCGGCCGCCCAGACCTGTGACGGTTCTCCTCTTGGGGCTTGCGGTCCTGGTCGGATCGTGGTGGACTGCGCACCGAAGGACTTCGGACCGTCACACGGCCGTCTTCGCCCTTCTCGTCGGTCTCCTCGCGTGCGGACAGATATGGTTTGCGCGCGACCGCCTGGCGTCGTACCAGGTCAGATTGCTCGGCCAACGCTTTCAGCCGGACGCCGACAGCGTCGTCGCAGTGGTGTCGGGCGACAGGAACCGAGCCGACTATCACGTGCCGGGCGCGGGCAGCGACACTGCGGCCGTCTTGGTGGCGAGGTCGGCGCGGAGCGCGCCTGCGAACGAAGCATCGCGCGCAGACGGGGCCGCGCGGCCGGACAGCATCATGGTGGTCGCGCCGAGCAGCGCGGGAGCAAGCGCCGTCGTGGTCGTGACCACGTCCGCAGGTTGGAGGGGCCGCGACCGGATCGTGCTGGGCTCCGTGTCCGTGGAACCCGGCGACCGAATTCGCGTTGGTTCCGCCGAGCTCTTCGAGTTCGCGCGGTCGAGAGCTTCGCTTCTGCAAAGGGTGCGCTTGGCGGGCGCCCGGGACGAGTTGTTGCATGTGCGCGTTGCGCACCCCGGCTCGACCGAGCGCGCGGCGACTTCGGCCACGGCCCGGGACGAACTCGCGCGCGTGAGCAGTGCGGATCGCGAGGGCCTAGTGGACGCGAACACAGGCGCGGCGGCGGCGGGCGCCGAAGGTCAGGCCGAAGGGCGCCCGCGCGATCGGCAGCATGGCGGGCCGCCAATCCCCTCGAACGCCAACGAGCCTGCGGTCGCGGTCTTGCCGTACCCGGACGGCGCGGGAACCATGGGCCTTCTGCCGTCCCGCCCCGGCATCTACCAACGCACGTACCCGCTGGCCGACCTGGCGGCCGCCATGGGCCCGAACGACCAATCGCTGGACCGGTTGCGGTCCTTCCTCTACTACGACGACGAGGGCGCCGCCCGCTTGGCAGTCCTGGACGCCGAAGTCGAAGCGTTTTCGGCCGACGGGACCGCCAAGGTTCCGATCGGCGCGGCGCCCGCATGGACGCGGACGGACGGACAGCGCTCGGTGACGGTGGCGGGGTTGCCGCACAGGGATTTTCCCGATTCCAGGCTGGCCGCCGGGGAGCGCTACGGGGCGCGGCCGCTTCGGACGTTTCGCGTCGTCGCGGACGGCGATTGGGTCACGGTTCGAGGCGCTCGGACGGAGGTGCACGACATTGAAGTCGCGGGGTTGCCTCCCGCCAGGATACTTCCCTCCACTTTCGCGACCGGCCTCGAGGGCGACGTGCGGCTTCACGCGGTCAGGCTGGCCGCCGGAGACGGGTCCGCGGTGTCCGCCGGGCTGACCTTTTCTTCGCCGTCCAACGGGTTCGCCGCCGCCGGCCAGGCTGTGCTTCGCCTTCCCGAGGGCCCGGCAACCGGCTGGTTCGAGTTGCTGGCGCCTTCCGGGCAAGCCAGCTGGCGGACCGGACGCCCGTTCACGCTGAGCGACGGGCAGAGAGGACTGCTGGTGCGAGTGGACGGCTTCGCGGCGTCGGGCGGATTCATGCTGTTGCTTGCCCTGCTCTTTGTTGCGGCCGCGGCGCCATTCGCGTTCATCGGGACGACCGCCGCGGTGCGAGCCGTGGCCTTTGCGGCGCTGGGTCTGGCGGCGTTGCGGGCGTTGCTCTCCGTCTCGGCCATGGTGCGCTATCCCTTCGTGGACGAAGGTCACCAAATCGGCCTTTGGCTGATCCCGGCGTTGCCGTGGTTCGCATGTGTTCTGGGCCGGACGGCCGCCGGCCGAACGCTTGCGGCGCGCCCCGGGGCGCTGCCTCCGCCGGTGGACGCCATGGCCGGGGACGGCGCTGGTTCGACGGAGCAACGGGCGCCTGATTCGGCAGCGACATCGGTTTGGAGCGGCATTGCGCTTCCGCGGGCATGGGACCGTTCGATCGTCGCCACCTTGGCTCTGGGAGGCGTGCTGGTCGTCCTGGCCGTCGCCCTCTTCCCGGCGAGTCGTGCCAAGCAGTTCGTGCTGGCCGCCGGGGTGGTGGTCGTGGCAGCGCCCGCGATGTTGTCGGCGCTGTGGCCCGCGTGGCTCGACGCGCGGCGGTGGCGCAAGCTGGGTCTCCGGCTGGCGGCGACTTGCGGCAGGACAGTTGCGGCTTGCCGGAGGATTGCCGGGGCTCCTCTGCCGAAAACCGCGCGCGCCCTCGCCGGCAAGCTGGGCCACGTGCTGGGGAGCACGGCCTTGTTGCGGAGACCGGCAAGCAGTTGTCCGGGGATCGCGTGGGGCGTTGCGATCCTCTTGCTCCGTCTCTTGCTGGACGCGTTCGGCTTTCGGGAGCAGATGCCCATCGGCGGCACCCGCATCGGCCTCTCCGTGATCTTCACGCCGCTCGCGCTGACCGTCTTCGCCATCCTGGCGGCACGGCAATACCGACGAATCACGGGGACCGATTCCGACGCCTCTGGCGGCCGCCAAGGAACCGCACGACCAGTTGCTCGACCGTCCACCCGTCGGGGGCGGGCCGCCGTCGCGCTGCTCGACCTGTGCGCATATCTGACGTTTGCCTACGCCGCGACGAGCTGGCGGATCTCCGACTTCGGCATCATGTTCACGACGCTTCCCGGCCCTCTCGTCGTCCTGGCGCTCGCCGCAATGGCGTACGCTCGGCGGACGGAGCGAAGGGGAGGGACTGGAACAGGGTTCGCGCTCCTGGGTGCGCTTCCGTTGCTGTTGTTCGCGTTGCTCCAGGCGGCACCCGCGCTGGCCCGCCCGTTCTTGCCCGACCTCGAGGGCCCCAGGTCGGGCTTGGAGGAGTGGAGCCGCAACGACTTGCTTCTGCTGGAGCGGGGCGACCCCGAGGCTCTCGGGCTCATCGGCGAAAGCCGCAGCGAGGCCCTTGCGGTGATGCGCGAGACCATGCGTTCCTACACGCGAGGCAACTGGTCGGGGCAGGGCTTCTTGGAAGGGCGCGTGTCGCCGCAAATACGCACGACCGCAACGCGCGAGCACGTGGTCACGGGCTTGCTTGCCAGCCAGTGGGGAGCGCCTGGCACGCTGGGCCTCCTGGCGCTGCTCGCGGCCGCCCTAGTTCCAGTCCTGCCGGCGAGCCGCTTTCGTTTCTCCGCCCATGGCGCGCAAAGACGGGCGCCGGGCGACGACGTTGGCCAGCGAGACACGCCGCCCCACGCGGGCCGCCGCAACCCGATCAACAGCTGGTCGCGCCCCGAGCGGATGCTGGCCGCGACGGCTCTCTTGACCTTCTCGACGGCGGGCGCCTACATGATTCTGGCCAACTACGGCTTGGTGATGTTCACGGGCAAGAACGTCTACTTGCTCGGCCTCGACTCGCTGGGCGACACGCTGGAGGCTCTCTTCCTGCTGGGCTTGGCCGCGGGAGCGCTCGGCTGGTCCGAGCGCGGGCGCGCGCAAGCGAAGGCCGTCCCTGCCGTGCCCGCCGTGGCCGCCTTGCGTCCGGCCGCTCCGTCCTCGCGCCTCGAGCCCCCGGCGAGCTCCCCGCCCCTGACGACGCCTCCGCTCGCGAGGCGCGAGTGACCATCCGAACCGTGGCCCGCGGCGCCTGGGCGGCCGCCGCCCTTGTGCCCGTCTTGATCGTGCATGCGGCCGTCCAGGAGCCCCCGGCCGGCTACTGGGCGCCGGAGGGCTTCGTGACCCGGGCCAACGCCGTCGTCGAGAGGGGCGGCCTCGAGCTGCTTTGCGAAGAGCGCGACTCCATCGCCGTTCGCCTGGCGCCCGGCGATCCGGACGAACGCTTCTTTCGGTCCAGCTACCTCCAGGCGGACGTTCGCCGCTTCAACGCGGACCCTTCGGCCGCGCGCTCGCCGTTCTTGGTGGACGGTTGCCGACTTCTGGGCGTGGACCCGTTCTACCATCGGGTGGACCTGCCCTACAACCGCGTGCCTCGGTGGACGGGCGCGGTGCGATTCGCTCGCGCGGGCCGGAGCGCCGGCTTTCGGGGCGGGCGGGACCAGCGCCTGCACGTGGTTCATCCGTTCGAGAGCCTGGACGCGAGCAGCAACGCGCGGGTGGGCTTGGCCCGGCGCGACATCTCGGTTCGCACGGAGTTTCTTCGCTTCGAGGCGCCGCGCAGCCCCGAAGTGCTGGCCGAGGCGTTCTTCGCGGGCGACGCCCCCGTGCTCGCGGACCGCCGAGACGTGGGCGCTCCGTCGGAGCTGCGCCTGAACGGCTTGGCCGTGCCGCCCGGACGAATCGTGCGGCTGGAGACGGGAGACTGGGTGCAGATGGAGCACCGGGACGACGTCTTCACCTACTTGGTGGACGGATCGGACCGCGCCGGGCTGGTGTCGACGGGAGCGTCGGCGGACGGAGCGCCGCGCCGGTACTTGGTGCCGCACTTGTCGCCGTTCGTGAGCGACTTGGCTCAGGCCATGACGGGCGGCCTTCAGTCGACTCCTTCGGCGCGGGACGGCGGGCCCGTGTCGCGCCTGGAGATTCGCTTGGCGCTGGACCGCGGGCTGGAGGCCGCGACCCAGGCGACGGTGGACCGGTGGTGCGAGCGGCAACGGCTGCCCGGCCGGCCGCGGGCGGTCTCGGCGCTCTTCATGGATGCATTCCGGGGGGACGTGCTGGCCATGCCCACCTGCCCAGGCGAGCCCGTGCTGGACGACTACGGCCAGCTCTCCCGCCGCCTCCGGTCCCGCTACCTGCGCAACCAGAACTTGACCCTTCACCCCGGAGGTTCGGCCCTCAAGCCGTTTTGGGCGGCGGCGGCCGCGACGGCCTTCCCGGGGTTGCTGGACCTCGAGATTCCCGCCCATCCGTCCGGCGAAGTGCACGCCGTGTTCGGGTGTGCCCTGCCCGTGCCGTACAGATCCAGGGGACACGGCGAATGGGAAGGGCTGGAGACGTTCCTGCGCACGTCGTGCAACCGCTACATGGTCGAAGCGGCCACCGCCGCGTTGCTGACCGGAGCCGCCGCGGGCGCCGCCGCCGCCGAGTGCCTGGGCGAAGGCGCTTCGATGGCCCGTTGCTTGGCGGGCCTGCCCGGACCGGAAGTCGCCGCCTCGTCGCCCGCCCCGCCGCGGGACGCCCTTGTCTCGTCCGGCTTCGCGGGCGCCCGGCGGGTCCGCTTCTGCGACCAAGTCGTCGAGCTGGCCCTCGCGGACGACCTGCCGTTCACTGGCGAGACCTGCTCCGATCTCCGCCTGCTCGGCGACCAGTTCGCTCCGGCCCTCCCGCTCGAACGCCTGACCGGCGCCGCCGTCTACCGCGATCCGTCACCCGGCGGACGGGTCTCCGGCGAAGTCGAACCCGCCTACCGCGCGCACCGGTACCGGCTGGACCTCTGGCGCGGCCCCCTGGGCGAGCTGGCCGCGGCCGGAGACACGACGAACCCGGTGCACACCGCGTTGCGCTTCTCCGCCGTGTCGCCCCAGGTCACGAACTTGGCGTTGAACACCATCGAGGAGCTGCGCCAGGACTGGGTGAACCTGCTCTTGGGCGGCGAGAACTCCCGCTGGAGCAACTTCCAGCTGGCCGAGGCCATGTCGCGCCTCATGACGGGCCGGGACGTGCGGGGCCGCTTGGTGACCAGTCCCGGCGGGCCGCGCCGCGGCGGCGCGACCGAGCCCTTGCCGGAGGACGTCCTTCATCCTGGTGCGCGGCGGCGCGTGCTGCACGCCATGGAGCTGGTCGCCCGCCCCGGCGGCACCGCGGCGCGTCTGGCGTCGGCCGTCCGCCGGTTCGAGTCGGCGGTCCGGTCCGTTCCCGGCGCCGAGGACTACGAGGTTTTCGTGTTCGCCAAGACGGGCACGCCCGCCGTGTCCGTGCCGTTGCGCGCGGGTCCCGTTGTCCGCGAGGGATCGGCGCTGGTCCTGGGCGTGCTGGTCGTTCCCCCGGAGGCCGGCCGGTCGGCATCCCGCCGCCACGGCGCGTGGATATCGGCCTGCCCCACCGCGCCCGGCCTGCGCGCGGGCGTGCTGGGAGTTCCCCCGGTCCACCTCTTGGACGACGGCGGAACGGAAGTCGGCGGGACGACGCTGGGCTTTGCCGCCGCGTTCTTCTTGGACGACCTGAATCCCCTGGGAGGCGAGGCATCGGCGACCGCCTTGGCGACCGATCTGCTGGAGCCGCTGGCCGGCTATGCGAAGCAGCGGTTGCAGGGGCATATGTGGAGGCAGGGGTTCGGCAACTGAGCTTGCTCGACGGCCGCGCGGTCGGCCGTTGCGCCGCTCGTCGGGCAGTCAAGCTTCCCCGGTCTGCCAGATCCTCCGCAGGTACCGCTCCGGCGCTTGCAGGAAGCCCTTCATCAGCTGCACCGACTCCAGTTGCTCGTACGCCACTCTCGCCAGCGGAGACGAGTCGAAGCCGTAGACGACCGCCCCCGGCAGCGCCATCAGGATGGGGGAGTGCGTGGCGATCACGAACTGTCCCCCTTGGGCTGCCATGTCGCTCATCATCGACACGAAGCCCAACTGGCTTTGCGGCGAAAGCGCGGCCTCCGGTTCGTCCAGCAAGTAGAGGCCGTTCGGCACGAAGCGCGCGCGAAAGAGCCGCAGAAAGCTCTCGCCGTGGGAGTTGGCGTCGAGGTCCTCGCCGTAGCTGTGCTCCATGGCCGCGAGCGAAGCCGCCGCCGGTCCCATCGCGAGGCGCTTGGCCAGCTCGGAGCGGCCCTCGTAGTCGCGCTCGACCTCCTTGATCCTGGCTTCCATTTCGGCGCGTACCGTCCGCAGCCGCCGGGCAAATCCGAAGAAGTCCTCGGCCCGCAAGAAGAATCCCCGGCGCGTGCGCCGCCGCCATACCGTCGTGAGCGTGTCGGCCAGCCGCCGCTGGAGCATCAACGAGCTGTCCTTGCCCGCTTCGGCGCTGCCAACCGTGGGAAGGCTGACCGCGAGAGCGAGCGCTTCGAGCAGGGTGGACTTTCCCGACCCGTTTTCGCCGACGAAGACGGTGACCTGTGCGCCGAGCTCGAGCTCCCGGAGTCCTTGGAGCGCGGGAACGTCGAAGGGAAACGCGCGTGCTTCGGCTTGGGGCGGCGGCGCGATGCGCACGGCTTCGAGCGTCGCGGGGCGGTCCTTGTCCGCGCTCGGCTCTCGCGGCTCGTCGCCTTTGGTCACTTCGTCGCCGTGGGCACGGGGGAAGGACGCACTACCTTTCGGTGTGCATGCAGACGAAATGTCGTCACGGAACGCAACCTAATGCCGCAACCCGAGTTCGCCCATCGCTGGAGTCCGGTCGCGGACCTGCCCGCCGACCACAGCGGGCTGGCCCAGGGAGACCTAACGGCCTTGCGCGACGTCTGGCGGGAACAGAGGGCCGCCCTCGAGGCCGACGCCGCGGTCAAGGACTTCAGAAAGCGCTTGGCGCGCCGCTGGGCGATCGAAACGGGGCTGATAGAACGTCTGTACACGATGGACCAAGGCATAACGGAGTTGCTGGTGGAACGCGGCTTGGATGCGAGCCTCGTCCCCCACGGGTCCACGAACGGCGATTCGGAGCACGTGATGCGAATGATCCGCGACCACGCCGACGCCCTGCAGGGTTTGTTCGACTTCGTGGCAGCGCGCCGGGAACTAGGCACGTCGTACGTCAAGGAGCTGCACTCGGTTCTCACCGCGAATCAGAGCCACGCCGATGGGGTCGATTCGCTGGGCAGGCGAGTCAAGATCCGGTTGCGGAGAGGCGACTACAAGCGGCGGCCCAACAACCCCCGGGAAGCGGACGGAAGGATTCACGAGTACTGTCCGCCGGAACAAGTCGCCTCCGAAATGGACCGGCTGATAGAAATGCACCGCCGCCATGAAGCCGACGCCGTCGCTCCGGAAGTCCTGGCCGCGTGGCTTCACCACAGATTCACGCAGATTCACCCGTTTCAGGACGGAAACGGCAGGGTGGCCCGCGCGCTGGCGACGCTCGTGCTGCTGAAGGCCGAAGGCTTCCCTCTTCTGGTCACCAACGCCCAACGGGACGTCTACATCAGCGCACTGCGGGCCGCCGACAAGGGAGAACTTGCCCCGCTCGTCGAGCTGTTCGCCCGCATCGAGAAGCAGGCGTGCGTCGAAGCGATCGGCGTCGCGGGTCAAACGACGAGGAGCGTGCGGAGGAGGGAGTCCATCATTGGCGCCATGCGCGAGGACCTGACGACACGACGACGGGCGCTCGAGAGCGAATGGGACCAAGCCAAGGTCATGAGCAAATCGCTGCAAGGGACGGCGATCGGCAAGCTGGAAGCCGTCGCCCGGACACTCGACTCGAAGATAGGTCCGCTGGCGCCGCCGCACCGCTCGTTCAAGTTCTACACCAACCACAACGAGGCCGGCGACGAGAGGTCGCACTGGTTCCGGTATCAGATCGTAGAGACAGCGAAGAGGCTAGGATACTTCGCCAATCGCACGTCCCATCACGTCTGGGCCCGTCTCGTCATGAAGACCACGACGCATTTGGAGATCCTGCTGTCGCTCCACGGCCTAGGACGCGAGTTCAAGGGCGTGATAATCGGCTCCGCCTGCATCTACGAAAAAGACCAGGAAGGAGACTTCGTGATTCCCGCCAGCAACGTCCAGCCGCTGACGGACGAGCCGTTTCAGGTCAACTACAAGGAAACCGAGCCAGCCGTTGCCGAGAGGTTCGGAGACTGGTTCGATCAAGCTCTCGACAAGGGCCTGGCGGTGGCCTACGAGGCAATGCGCTCGTAGGCGACCGGACGATCCCGGTTGCGCCGGCGGGTCGTTTGGCCACGAGCCCCGTTATTCACCGTTCGTCGCTCAAGTCGTAATACTGGTGCTTCTTATTCTACATTCATGGCCCAAAACGGAATAAAGACCGTCAAGGTGGATCGCCGTCGTGGCGCGCGCTACAGCCAAATGTAAGAACGAACCAAGTCGCGCTCCCGGTAGTTGCGCATTCTGCTAGGCCGCCGACTTTAGCGGCCCGTCCCGTAGTCGCCTTGCCTCTTCGCCTTATCCGATGGTCGGCGCTAGCTCCAACTCCTCGGCAATCCGGTCCAGTTTTTGGCGTACCTCCGGATGCACTTCGTCCGCCTTCATCTCTTCCGCGATCTCCACGCAGTCCTTGTGGCTCCAGGGGAGCCCGACATCCTCCATCAGCTTGGAAAGGATGTCCTTGCCCTTGGTCTCGTGCAGCGGGCTGTCCGAAAACGGATCGCCCAGCAACACGGGCGGCCAGTGCTTCTTCATGTGTTGATCGGCACGCGCTTTCGTCTCATCGGATCCGCATTTGTCCACAAACCGAATTATGGCGTCTGGATGAAGCAGGTAATTCTCGATCTCGTACCGACGCCAGTAGATCCTAATAGGCGTCCGTGGCTTCTCTTTGCTACTGCCATCGACGTCATCCCCGACGTTTCGACGATTCCTGTCACGCAATTCAATGCTTCGACAGGACGGCACCAACGTTCTGATCGCATTATAATGCTTTGACGCAAATCCCTTTTCTTGTCCGGACGTGAATAGAGCCTATCTCAAAAAGCATGATGGGTTGCGATGGGTCGGGGAGTTGTTTATCTTCGAGGTATGACGACGATGAAGCTGAGCGACGAGCAGTGGGAGCGGATTCGCCACCACTTTCCCGAGGAAGCGCAAAAGGGGAAGCGGCTGGGGCGGCCGCCGGTGCCCGCCCGGCGCGTGTTCGAAGCTGTGCTGTGGATTCTGCACACGGGCGCCCAGTGTAGCTTTCTGCCGCAACACTATCCGAACTACAAGACCGTGCACCGGAGGTTCCAGACTTGGGTCCGGACGGGCGTGCTCGAACGGGTGCTGAGGGACTTGGCGGGGGAAGCGAGGCAACGGGGTCTCTTCGACGGCACGGAGGCATACGTGGACGCGTCGTTCGCGCGGGCGAAGGGAGGCGGGGCGGGCGTGGGAAACACCAAGGCGGGCAAGGGCGTGAAGATCATGGCGGTCGTGGACCGTTGCGGTCTTCCGCTGTCGTTGAGCACGCATCCTGCGAATCCTCACGAGGCGACGCTCGTCCAGTTGTCGCTGGACTTGGCGTTCACGGACGACACGCCGGCAAACTTGATCGGCGACAAGGCGTACGACAGCGACCCGCTGGACGCGGCCTTGCGTGCGCGAGGCATCGAGATGATCGCGCCGCACCGGCGCAATCGAACGCGGCCGCGGACGCAGGACGGTCGTCGGCTTCGGCGGGCGAAGCGACGATGGATTGTCGAGCGGTTCTTCGGGTGGATGCAGTGGAAGCGCCGGCTGTTGGTCCGTTGGGAATATCATCCCGAGAACTTCCTGGCGTTCGTCCAACTGTCCGCCATCTGCATCTTCTTCAACCATCTCGGCCTTTTGAGATAGGTTCTAGCGAAAACGGCTTTGCCAGAAACGACGACATTGGGTGATCTATCGTTTTCGCCCACGCTCTCAAAATCGGAATGTCCGTCTTGCCTTCCACATACAGTATGCGTTCGATCGCGACAGCGGTATGAATCTGGCTGTTTGTCAGCAATCGCAAGGCATTCTTGGCGTGAGGAACGTGCTTCACTCGAACAAGACCGGTAGCCGTCAGCGATCGCAGGTGATCTAGCTCGGCGTCGTCGACCAGTACGTCGGAGTGACTGGATGCGATCAGTTGGCTACCCTGCAATCTGGATAGTCGACCATAGATCTCCGTCTGCAACAGCCTGTGCAAATGCATGTCGGGTTCGTCGATTACGACGACTTGCGGTTCGCCGTACAGCAAGCTTGCATTCAGTAGCAGAGCTTGAAGAAAGCCGCTGCCGGCGCAAGCGATCTCGAGCCGGTTGTGCTCGTCCGAATGTCGGTAGAAGACACTGAGCGGTTCGCCCCTGCTGGGCGAAAGAAGCCGATAGCCGAACAGAGCGTGAATCTCGTTCGCCAACTTGCTCCACTTGTCTTCCGATTCCGATATGCGCAACAAGATGTTCCTCAAGACACTGCCGCCACGGCCTCTCGACAAGCGAGCCTTCAACACATCTTCCTCAAATACGGATTCCTTTTCCTCGACGCGCAGCGTCGATGGAATGGAGAGGACGGCAAACGGCGCGGACCCGCAAGCTCGCAGTTCGCGTGCGTCAACATCGTCAGCTGGCCGAACGGCTATCGTGCTACTGGTTTCAAAATGCAGTTCAAGCCCGATCGTCCATTTGCTTGTATGCATGACCAAGACAATGGGCTCATTCACGTCCTTGCCGTGCCAAAGATGGGAAAAATCGGTAACGGCGACCGAATGAATGGTCGCAAGGGATGCTGCGACATAGTTGCCCTGTGCCGTACGCACGTCTGAACCACTATAACTTTGCAACCAACCGGACGCATCATCGTCTTGTCTCCAATGATGCCACGCTTCCGCCCACAACGCAATCGCCTGCAACAACGTGGTCTTGCCGCAGTTGTTCGGTCCTACGACTACAAGATGGTCGTCGAGTTTGAACGTCGCCTCTCGAAACCGCTTAAAACGGTGGACCTCCAACTTGCGAATCATGGACGAAACCCCATGACCACGTTCATTGAGCAGGACGAGTACCTGCGGGGACGCCGCGGCCCAATCGCCGAGCGCATGGGCGCGCTGGCCCCGCGGATGGCGTTCGGCGCTCGGGAAGGACGAGGATGTCGTCCGAGCCGGTGCGGCATGCCTGCAGCGGCACGGCCATGTTTGCGAGCGCCGTCCTCATCGAACGACGTTGTTTTGCACGAGGACACTTGCGTCGCCCATGCCGGCATACTCGGCGAAGAGTGGATGGGGGGCGCCGGAATCGGCCGTGGCTTCGTAGGCCCCGTGAACCAAGCGCAGGCGCTGGGTGGCAAAGTTCTGGTTGCTGTCAAGTCGATAGGTGTGCACGCGTGCCATGAAGTCGTTGAAGGCCAGGCACGCCGCCTGCATGTTGACGGAGATCACGGCCGGCTGGTCTTCTCCGGCTGCCCGAAGGTAGCCGGCCATCCGTTGTGTTTCGTAGTGGTTCGGGTCGTTTCGCCGCCAGCCCTCCGCCGTGACTTGCTGCATGGTGTACGCTCCACGGGACAGGAGGCTGCTTCCCTCCGGGTGAACGTAATGCGCAACCGCGTCCGCATCGTGGAGGCCGCCTTCGCCGTCGGCCTCGAGGTTGACGCCAACGTCGAAGTAGGGCAGGCAATAGGCGCTCGCGAGACAGTCCAAGTGATACCGGCCGGATGCGGAATCGACGCAGCCGAACACAACGTCGCAGTCGATCAGCGCCGCGACGGCTTCCCGCGAGTCCGTCAGGCGACGGTATGCGTCCACCGACGTGTCGAGGCCCATCCGCTCTACGGCCTGTCGCAACGCTTCGACCTTGGGCAGCCCGGCCAGGGCGTCGCCCATCGAGCCGTTGACGACGCGGTTCAGGTTCTTCGGCTCCATCGCGTCGTCGTCTACCATTGCAACGGCGCCCACGGAATTGCGCACCAGCAGTTCGATCACGACGCTGCCGGTCCCTGAGCATCCGACGACGCCGACGCGGAGCGACCGGAGCAGGTCCAACGTCCCCCGGCCGAACGCTTGGGCAAGTCTGTGCTCGTGTGCTTCGACGCGCCCCTTCGGGACCCGCCCGCGCTTCCAGATGTGGATGTCTTCGCCGACGCTGGACACGGCGCCGGCCTCTACGAAAACGCCGTCGGGTCCGAGCGTGCGCGCTCTGATCCGCAAGTCCGGCGTCATGATTGCGGAGCCGTGCATCCGCCCGTCGTCGAACCAAGAAGAAACCGAATCCAGCAACTCTCGGTCCGTCCGGTCGTCCAGCTCCGAGAAGCCCGGATTGCCAGTGGGATGGGAGTGAATCGTCACGATCGACTGGCCGCTGCGGTCGATGGACGTGATCCGGTCGGGCTCCAGGTAGTCGGAAAAAGGCCACGACAGGAAGTCCTTCCTCCTTTCCGAGCGCCGATGGGGCAACAGGACGACGTCGGCGACGACGAGTCGCTGGTGCCGCTCCCCGGCTCCCTGATTGCACAAGAGCACGGCCGCAGCCTCTAGGCCGTCGCCGGGAAAGAGGTGGTCCGACAAGCGCCGGTGCTGGCTGGCGGTCATGGCCAGCAACGCGCTCCTCAAGGGCCCATCTCTTCCTCGAGTTCGTTTCTGACGTACTCGACGTGTCGGCGGATGCTGTCTTCCCCAGGGTTCCACTCATAGTGCCGGGACCACCGCTGCCAGTTGGTGTCGAAGTGCGCTTCGTCCGCTAGGGCGCCGATCTCCCGGCCGTCTGTTCGGGCCAGCGGGGGGCAGAAGTAGAACATGTCCAGCCCCGCCCCGGGGTAGCCCGTGGGGATCAGCAACATCAGCGTGCTCCGCTCCCGATCGTATCCGGAGGGGATCGGAAAGTCCTCGATGAAGAGGCCCCACTTGCAGTTGCCCGGCCCTTCCGCCTTGCGCTTCCACGACGAGCCGTGGTCAGCGTCGAACGCGTCCAGGTACTGCTCGTCTTCCGGCGGCAGTCGGTATGGTGGCGACGAGCGGTCCAGCTCGTCCATCAGCCTTGTTGCGCTTGCCTGCGGACGGTCTCGAAGCGCTCGACGCCGACCGTCGCAAGATCGATTTCCTCGTCGGCTTCGAATCTCGTCCTGTGTCCTCCTCGATGCTTCTGGTTGAGGGCCCAGTCGCCGGGGAGCTTGTCCACCAACGCCAAGACGTCGCCGCCGGACACGAGACGCTTCTCGACCACGAACTTGTCGCGGTCAACGCGGATTCGATAGCGGCGCCACTTGGGAGGCCGCCGCTCGTGCTTCGTGCACTCCTCGATGTCCACGGCGGTCTCGCCGGGCGCGTCCTCGGGGTGCGGCACGACGAAGTAGGAGTCCGCGGCTTGGACAACAATCGTGGCGCCGCCCGGGATCTCGACGTCCAGGCCGTCGTCCGCGCTCTCGCCGAGCGTCGCGAACAGCCGCCCAAAGAGAACTTCGCTGTCGCACTTTACCAGGTCTTCAGCCGCCACCTTGCCACCCTCGACGGGAACATCTCTGGCGCCGTTGAACTCCGGGGTCACGATGCCAGGCGACCCCTTGGCCGCGTCCCCGGCGACGTCCGACGTAGCCAGCTTCTCCCCGCCGCGAACAAGCACGACATCGGAAGCCGAGATCGGCGTGCTTGTCCCTTCGTCGCGGACGAGAACGAGAACGCTGTCGTCTCCCATGCCGATCAGTTCGCACAGCCGGTTGCCGGACACAAGGCCAGCTTCGACGGCGTGACTGCGGCCATCGACGGAGACGGTGACGATCCCAGCCATGTTGATTGCCCTCCAGTCGCGCGGGCCGCCCGTGAGTCGCTCGCTACGAGGCCGACCGACAGGGCATCGCGTTGAATGTCGCCCATGGGCGGGAGCACGTCAACAGCCACCGGCAACGGCTCCGCGCCTCGCAAGTCGGCCCCCAACATCCCGGCCAGCCGACAGCCTTGAGCACCCCGCAGAAGCTCGGCACTAATCGCCGCGAGGCCGACCCGGACCGCAAGTCCGGCTCTCGGCCCCTGCCGAACCACATAGCCACCGCAGTCGCGGTTGTTGCGATCCGCCCGACGCAGGCGCGCGCGGTCGTCCACG
Source organism: Longimicrobiales bacterium (assembly GCA_965203485.1). Lineage (GTDB taxonomy): Bacteria > Gemmatimonadota > Gemmatimonadetes > Longimicrobiales > Gaopeijiaceae. The sequence goes on along the minus strand of OZ241892.1, from coordinate 2,947,038 downwards.
GTGCCCCCCGGTGCCGGTGCCAGCGCGTACACGCGCCCGTCCTGCGGCCAGAGCATCCTCGAGGGGCGTCAAACAGGCCGGGCAGGCGACGCGGTCGAGTTTACGTGGTCTCCCAAACTGTTCAAGTCGTCACTGTCATGTGCATTACGGAACGTTCTTCCGCGTCAATGGACTCGGCGAAAGGTTTTCCTATCGGGGGCAATTTGTTGGCGTACGACTTATTCGGCGTGTCGTAAAGGTTGCGCAGGATAAAATCCATGAACTGGTATGGAGTCAGTGGTGCCGATACGGGAATCCGGCATCCTTCGTACTGTCCCAGAGTCAGGTGCGACTTAGGATGAAGCACGGGTCGGTGCCGTTCTTGGTTTGCATTGTAGTCGAACCGCACCAACGCGGGAGCCGTCGTTCGTGCGAGTACGTCAATGAACAATTCGTCGTGCCAATACCATTCCGGCGCATTCTGAAACTCCTGCAAGTCGGGAGCTGGAAAGAATGCCAGTCGATGAGCGATGAGCTTCGATCCCTTGAACCGATACATGATCTGCACGAGGGCGTTGTCGAGCATGACCACCGTATACGCCCGATTCTCGAGAAAATGACAATAGATCTCTCGGTAGTCCTGCTTCTTGAGTCCGATTGAGATGTGCCTTGCGTTCGGAAAGGACACCGTCGTGAATCCTCCTTCCGACCGACACACGGCGGGTTGTTGATTTCGGGAGATACCCGACTGGGCTAAGTGCCGTAGTATGCCGTTGACCTGCTTTGCCGTTCCCTCAGGATTTGCCACGCTCTCTATTTCCTTCTCTCACAAGCAATTCTCGAACCACTGGACCAATGTCCTGCAGGTCTTCCGGGTAGACCCGGCCCGCCCGCACGTCCTCGGCCAAGCGCAACAGGGCCTTTTTGTGTTCCTGAAGACGCCTTGCTTCCGCATCGGAAAAGTCGCGATGCACGACGCGCATGTTCTTTCGTTGGCTCTCAGTAGGATATACAAAACGCATCTCGTAGTCATTGCGCTTTAGCCGAGAATATTCGTTCGCCAATCCTAGCATATCGTCTCCGACGCCGCAAACCCGAACCCATGCCTTGCTTCGCGTAATGGCCGCAAACAGCCGGTTCCGAATGCGAGCAAGGTTGTATGTCCCCGAATAGCAGTCGTGGGCGTTGATCACGTATACCATTCCGAATTCGTTGCCCTTTGCATGATGGATGCCAGTGAACGTCACGGAATCCGGTTGCCGGAATACGTCAGCCGCAGTATCGACGCCGGCCAAGTGATTCTGAATGTTCTTGTCGAGCAACAACGCACGGATCGGACCAACGGCGGCCGCTGTGGAAATAGGATCAGGATTGATCACAACGATCTCTTCCGGTCGCAATTCGTCAAATCCTAGATTCTGTTCAACTTGATTCGCCACCCAACTGGTTTGCTCGTCCACATTTTCGAACGTCATGAACTGGACCAGGTCGTCGGGCTCCGAATGCTCTTCCAGGAATAACGGACTGGTGTCGTCGGACCTTGCAAGAACCACCGGTGTCCCGTCGCAAATGTCGCCATTCATGCTGCGATAGCCAACGTCGCGCCACATTTCGGGCTGGTCGAACATCTTCACAACACCGGTTTCCGTGTCTGGGGTAGTGCTTCGATAGATGCCGAAGCCAAGGGCATGGGCCGTTGCGAGCACGGGCCGCGAGTTCCGGTAGCACTTCCCGAGTACGATGTCCGCCGCCGAGGCGGAGCGAGGTCGTTTCGTTCTCTCACCGAACAACTGGTCGGGACTTGGCAGTGGTTCCTGGCCGAGGTTCTGCAATTCGTCATAGGCGTATACTAGCCTCTTCTCTTGCGTCAAGAGCTTGTAGCATATGCGCAGAAATGCCGGAGGAAGATCCTGCGCCTCGTCAACGAGGATCACCTCGTAGAGAGGCTCCACCGCCTTGGCGTCCTTCAACGCGAAACGACATGCGTCCCCAAATGGATTCGCTGGCCCAAACCGGCTCCTAGCTCGGCCTAAGTCGAGATAGGTCGCACCGCAATCCCGGCAGAACTGATGATAGATGCCGTCTCGTCCCTGTTCTCCCGGGGCGCCCCAAGCGTGAATGATGCGCAGCTTGGCCCAGTCGGGCGCTTGGTTGGTTTGTGACACAAAGAAATCGTTGACGAGTTGGCCAAAGAAGTCCTTCAAGGAACGCGTGTGGAACGTGATGGCAATTCGCCACTCGGGGTGCATGGCGTGAAGATACGCGGCCTTGAGAGCAAGCACGATGGTTTTGCCCGAGCCTGCAAGGCCTCGTATCCTTTGGATTCCCTCGGCTGTTTCGATCATCGCTTGGGCCTGTTGGGCATCCAATGTTGCCACCGAGTCTTCCAAGCGCTTCAACTTGGCGCCGCGGGAATCGGGTCGGTCGAACGACCTAGTATCGCCAGTCCTCCTTATCGTCGAGATGTTCTCGAGGGTCGAGAGTGCGGTATCGAAGGCCGAGTGTCCGGCGTCGTCGGCGGGCCACCCAAAGGCGGCGAGCACGTTGGCCAAGTTCTGCCTGTTCGCTATGGGGTAGTCCGGGCCGGCATCGGAAGGTAAGTGCGAGACGCCGGGCGCGAACGTGGCCGTGTGCACGGGGACCACCAGATCGCGTCGCTTGTGCGATCGCCTTATCAAGTCGCTGCGCGACCGCAACTTGCTTTCGACGGCGTTGGCGAAGTCGTCTTGCCGTCTCTGGTACCCTGAGTAGTCCGTGCCCTCAACGAGGTCGAAGGCGACGAAGCCAGCGTCTTCCGAGGCCCAAAACGCGTCGATCCGGCGCGGCCCCTCGTAGGTGCCGATCACCGGGAACCCGATGAAGAGCTTGCCCGAGAGATGCGACCATCCAGAGACGATGTCTTCAAGTGCCCTGCTGGCCACGGGCTTGTCGTTGGTCCCGGAAATGATCGAGACGGCCATGGGACGTGCTCCTTGCAAGTGTCGGCGGCGGGCGGCGGAGGGGACGGGAACCATACCTTCCAGGTGGTTGCTGGATCAAGCTCTGGCATGAAGGCGGACACCGGGGACGCGCCAACAGCGGGCCGGAGCGCCGCAACGCCGCAATCACCCGTCCAGTATGTCCCTCAGCGTCGTGCCGCCAGGCCAGTCTCGGGATCGGCGCCCAGCCTGCGGAGGCGGCTGGAAGAGCGGGTTGCCGGGGGACCACAGCTCCACGCTGTCGGGGTGCTCGCGGTAGTGGGCGGGGTCGGTGGTCACGCGCACCGGCTCGGTGGACCCGGGTGCGGTGTAGCCGTACTCGCGGTTGCCGAGCGGCTGCACCTTCGTGCCGGGCGGAAGCAGGCCGGGCCAGTCGATCACGCGGTCCAGGTCGTTCATGGTCGCCGGGGGCTCCGGGCGAGGGGGAGCGTCCAGCACGTCGTCCAGGGCGGCGTCGATGTCGAACGCGCCGTCGGCCGCCTCCGTTGTCCGGGCTTCGACCGCCGTGGCCATCTGGCGTCGTCCAGCGGCGTCCGCTCCCTTGCCGGTCAGCACTGCGTCGGTGATTGTTCCGGGCAGTTGCGAAAGAATCGGCTGGAGGCGGCCCACCATCTTGGTGAACAGGCCGATGCGCTCCCGCAGCACGCGGTAGATGTCGGTCTCGACCGTGTCTTCGTAGTGGAGGTTCACGATGCGGATCGCCGGGTGCTTCTGGCCCACGCGGTCTATGCGGCCGATGCGTTGCTCCACGCGCATCGGGTTCCACGGCATGTCGTAGTTGACCAAGGCGCCGCAGAACTGGAAGTTGAGCCCTTCGGCGGCGGCTTCGGTGCAGAGCAGGACTTCGGCGTCGCCGTCCCGGAAGTGCCGCTTGACGGTGTCGCGATCGACGGGACGCCAGCCGTCGGCACCGGGGATCTCGCCGCCGCGCCCCGAGTAGCACATCAGGGCGGCCCCGGCGCCTGTGGACAGCTCGTCGCGCAGGAAGTCCATCGTGTCGGTGTACTGGGTGAAGACCATCACTTGGCGATGCCCGTCGTCGCGCAGGTCGCGGAGCACGTCCTTGAGCGCCGCCAGCTTGCTGTCGGGCGGCAACCGGCCGATCTGGTCGAGCAACCGCCGGATGTCGTCTTCCTCCTCCGCTCGAAGCGATTCCCGCAACGCCTCCGCCACGGCGTCTTCGTCCTGGGCCGGCTCGTCGCTCACCTCGTCGTCGGAGAAATCCTCCTCCAGGGCCGCGTCCGATGAAGCGGCAACGGTCGCGTCGGCGTCCACCCGCCTCTGCAACGTGTTGCGCAACGCCTGGAAGCTGCTGGCGAGCCGCCGCCGGTAGATCGTCATCACGAAGCCGACGGCCCGCCGCTCGTCCTCGGACGCTTGCTTGTACGTCGTCGCGATGTAGTCCTCCACGGCTTCGTACAAGGCGCGCTCGCCTTCGGTCATTTCGACGAAGCGGTCGTCCACGTCGCGGTCGGCGATGCGCGCCGGCAGGAGGCCGCACCGACGGTACTCCCGGAGCAGCTCCCGCGTATGGCGCGACACCAGCCGGCGAACCGGCGTGCTCACCCGCAACAGCCGAAGCGCAGCCTGCCGAGCCTCGCCGTCCAGCAACAGCCGCGGTGTCGCAGCGCCGTCTCGCAAGGCGCGCGCCACACTTCTGGCCCGCAGTCGCGACAGCCCATCGAGCGCCCGGGCGATTTCGGCTTCGCCCGCCTTCCCGTAGCGCCGCTCCGTCGCCTGGAACAGTTGCGCCATCTGCTCGAATGCTTCAGGGGTCGGGTCGGCCCGGCCGGCGTTCTGGAAGAATTCGACGAACGCCGTCGGCGTCCACTCGGGGGGCAGCCCGAGCAAGTCGAGCAGGTCCCAGAGTTCAGTGGGATGGACCTGCAACGGAGTCGCGGTCAGCAGCACCAGCGCGTCCGTGCGCTCCTTGAGCCCCTGCATGAGGCGAAGCAGCGTGTTCGGGTGGCCGCCCGTTGCACCGGCAACCCCGCTGCGGCGGGCATGGTGGGCTTCGTCGAGCACGATCAAGTCCCAGGGCGCCGCGTCCTCCAACAACGCTTGGCGCCGGTCCCTTCGGCGCATCAGATGGCTGGACGCGATGACGGCCGGCTCCTCGTGCCAACGGTCGTCGTCCACCCGCCGAACGTTGCCGCCCCGCCAAGCCGGCGACGGATGCCACGTCAGCTCGCCCTTGTCGTAGACGGGCCAGTTGAGGTTGAACTTCTCGCGCAGCTCGATCTGCCACTGACGCAGCACGGCCTTGGGCGCCAGGACGAAGATGCGCTTGGCGCGCCCGGCCAGCCATGCTTGCCGAAGCAGCAGGCCCGCCTGAATCGTCTTGCCGAGCCCGACCTCGTCGGCGATGAGGAGCCTGGGCGGCCAGCTGTCGTACATGCGGTCGAAGGCGCGAACTTGGTGCGGCCAAGGCTCGACCGCCGAAGTCGCCTCGCCGACGCGCCTTCCGCCGCTGGGCATCGAAGGGGCCTGCTCGATGAAGGACCATACGCGGTCCCGGAAGACGTGCTCGCGGTCGGGGAGGACGTGTGGCGGCCGCTCCCGGGCGGCGTCGCCGGGTTCGGGCGTGATGGCGGGCGGCGGCCGCGGCTCGGGATACGTGTGCGCCTTCTCGTGTTCTTGCAGCCGGGCGGGCAGGCGGTCGTCCTCGGGGAGGAAGCGCAGCAGGTCCAGGCGAATCGCGTCGGGCAGACCAAGCACGATGAGGCGGCGAGCGTTGTCGCCCCACAACGCGTCGAAGTCGACCTTCGCGTCGGCGACTCGCTCCGCGTCTCCCCAGCTCGTGTAGACGTGGATGCGCTCCCAGTTGCGGGTCCATCCGGCGGCCGTCTCGTTCAAGCTGCCCGTCCAGGCGATGCGGTCGCCGGCCCGGTCCTCGACGACGCCGGTCTTCTCGTGGAAGATGGCTTCGTCGGCCACGGGATTGCGCGCGGCATCGCACGGCACCGCCACCTTCACTTCCAGATGCTCGTGGGCGACCATCCACGCCAACAGCTCCAGGGCGTCCCTCCCCTTCGCGTCCGGCGCCAAGGGCGCGTCGGCCAAGCGTTGCCGCACCGCGTCGCGGAGCCGTTCGCCCCGCGCGATCGCCTCGATCTCGTCCTGCGCGAGCGTGCAGCCGACGACCATGCGCATCACGCCCCCGTTGCGCACCAGCCCTTCGATGCCCCGCGCCGCCAGCTCCAGCGCGCCCGCGTTGAAGTATCCGGTCGACCGGTCGTAGCGGACGGCGTCCTCCAGCGCAGGCACGTAGAACAGCTTGACCAGATCGCCGTCGTCCGGCGTGTAGCGTCGCATCCACTTGCGTCCCGCCAGCACTGTCAGGCTTCTTCGTCCCGCCACAGCTTGAGCTGCTCGGGCTCGCCGATCTCCTCGCTGAACGCGAGGCGCCGAAGGTTGTCGAGGGCCTCGAAGTCGCTTCCGGCCGCCGCCAGCCCCTTGGGCAAGTCGAAGCCGGTGAAGGAACCGGAGACGGGCAGAACTTCCAGCAATGCCTTGACCGCCGACAGGAAGCGGGGCTCCTCGTGCAGTCCCAGCTCGGCCAAGCGCTCGCGGGCGGCGTCGAGCGAGCGGGTGCGCGCCAAGTGCGCCGCGCCGTGGACCGCGTCGATCACCCCCTTCGACCCGTCGGCCGGCCCCAGCGCGCCCTTCGCCGCGCGCTCCCCGCTGTCCCAGAGGACCAGGTTCTGGCCCGTCTTGGCCGCCGTCCGCCCCACGACGTCCTTGTCCAGGTCGGCCCCGACGGCCCGCGCCAGCTTGAGCGCCTCGTCGTAGGGGAACCTGGGCGCCCGGAACGCGTCCCACGCCAGCACGAAGAACGCGGTTCGCGCGTCCATGTCGTCGCTCGCCTCGACGCGGGTCAGCTGCTCGAGGCGCCACCGCTTCACTTCCCGGCGGGCGACCTCGAGCGCGTCCTCGGGAGTGGCGGCGTAGGGGTCCTCCTCCTTCTCGAGCCCAGCCGGGCGTCGCCGCTTCTCCACCGTCGCCGGCCTGCGGGGCGTGCCGCGCCGAAGCGGCCAGTGGCGCGAGAACTCTTCGAGCGCGGGCCCGAACGACGCCAAGTAGACGTCCACGCCCCGGATGCCGGCCTCGCGAAACGCCCCGATGCGCTCGCGAACGGCGCGCGCGACCTTCGGCTCCACGTCTTCCCAGTACACGCCGCCCTCGTCCGCCTCCTCTTCGGTCCGCGGACGGCACACGAGAAAGATCGTGCTGTTGGCCGCCGCCTTGTCCTTGATGTGAAGGCTGCCCGGCGCCTCCGTGTTGACCGGCCACGACGCCGTGATCCTGAAGCCCGCCTCGATCAGCCCCTTGGTGAGCGCGTCCCAGGCGCCCGTCGCCTTGTGCGTGAACATCAGCGTCATGATGCCGCCGGGCTTGAGCACGCGCCTGCACTCGCGGAAGATCGCCGCCATGCGCTCCTGGTAGTCCTTTCCCGCGCGCGCCTTGGCGCCTTTCTCCCCCCTGTGCCGAGCCGGATTCGCGACGGCTTCGTTGTCCTTGTCCGTCAGCCGCCGACGGAAGAGCTCGGGAAACACGTAGCCCGCCGTCCGCTTGAGCCATACGTAGAAGAAGTCCGACAGCTCCGCGTACATGACGTTGTCGTAGTACGGCGGATCCATGACGACGGCGTCGACCTCGCCGTCGGCGATGTGGTCCAGCGCGTCGGCGGACTTGCAGGTGACGACGAGCTTGGGGTGGGAGGGCCTGCGGACACTGCCGAAGATCGAGTTGTCGTTCGCCGTCCGCCCGCGCGGGCGCACCAGTGCGGCGAGTTCGCCGATGCACTTGGCGGTCTTTTCGATCGCCCAGTCGTAGCCGATGCCGGTGACCAGCGGCGCCATCTCGGCGTAGGACCAGCAGAAGCCGAAGTCGTGCCTGTCGAAGATCGAGCGAACTCGTCCAATCGTGTCGCCCCATCGACAAGCTCGATTGTTGTAGATCACCATCGTATCTAGCGCGAGCGCCAAGTATCCGTAGGCCGCCTTGCGGATGTCTGTGAGCTTGCCCGCCTTGTGGTCAGCGTCGAGCATCTCGCGGTACACATCCGCGCCGGTGCCGTGGCAGAGTAGCTGGCGGGGCGAGAACATGTCTCGCCAATACGGCATGCCGTATCGTTGGGGCTCCGCCGTTTTGCTGCCGTCCGGTATCCTCTCGCTCGGCACGATGTCCAGCGCCTCCCACCCGGGCAACTTCTCCGCCAGAAGTCGCGCCACCTCCTCGCCATTGTCGTCCGACGGACGCGGTGCTCGGTAGCCGCGCTTCCACTTGTCCTTGCCCCGCTTCCCCGACTTCAGAAACCGGGGCACGCGCTTCTTGTACACGACTGCGTACAGTTGGTGGCCCATCCTGCCCTCCCGCGCCTGCCGCTTGATCTCGCCGCCGTCCACGACGCGCTCGCAGTCCGGATAGGGGCAGATCCCCGTGCTGCGACTCACCGTGCCCGACGACTGCTCCGTCACCGAGCCGACGATCTCGAACTCGCACTTCCGCCCGTCGGCGCCGGGGCCGTCTCCCAGGCGCGGCCGCAACCTCACTCCAGTTCCATCCGTCGCAAGACGCCAGTGTGGAGACAGCGGCACCAAGCCATTGCAGTACGGGCAACGGACGGTGTGCGCCCAACAATACGCCACTACCCTAATGCCGTCCGGTTCCGGCGGAAACACCCCCGCCGCGCGGTACCGCGTCTCAGCACGTTTGACAAACTCGGCACCCAGCCCAGCAAATTCTTCTCGGATGTCGCGCCCATGCTTGCTAGGCCAGCTCACCGTCGCTTCCAGCAACATCGCCGCCACAGGGTTAAGGTCGTTCGCGCCCGTCCGAAGCCCGAAGCGAACGGCCTCCATGGGAATACTGCCGCCACCTGCGGTGGGATCAAGCACCCAAGCCTCATCCAAAGCGTCCACGAAGGACACGCCGTCGCCGACCCACTCCATGTCGGCTTCGTCAGGCGAATACAGAAACGCACGCTGGTAGCCATACGGATTTATTCCGAGGTCGTCGGCACTTCGCTTTGCGGCGTCGATGCGGCGTCGAGTCGTCACCGGATCCCCGTGGATACCAAGCACGTGCAAGAACCGCTCGCGGTCCACATCCGCCGACAGCAACGACCCCAGCACCACCGCCCGCGACGCAACCAGCGGACGGCGTGCCCACCACACGTGCAGGTAGTACACGGGCGGCAACGCGGTCATGGACCTTCGTTCGCGGGTTGACTCCTCGCTCAGCTCTCCGATCGGCAACCACTCCTCGATCAGTCGGCGGTCGCTCATCTCACTCACAAGTCCTTTCCCGTGACGTCGGCACGTAGTCTCGGCCGACGCCCAGCGCGCATGTTCGGTGAGCGGGTTCGCGTCACCGGTTGAACGAGAAGCCCAGAAGACTGCCGGACGGGTCGCCGTCTTTGATGTGGAGCTTGACGTGGCGGTCGAAATCGAAGTTCGGGCTGAAGTCGTCGCGGGGCACCATGTCGGAGTTGAACGCACAGATGTATTGCTTGCCAAGGACGTTCCCGACGGCGCTGGCCCTTTCCAGGGCGCGCGCCCTCTGCCGCGAGTCCACTCCATCGAAGATGATGCTGTCGTGAATCAGGAAGTCGATGCCCTCGCGTTCCGGACGGGACTGAAGAAGCATCAGGTCGAAGCAGAAAATCTTCATCTTGTCCACGCCGTCGCTTCCGCTCTTGTCGATCTCCACGTCGTAGGAAAAGCCGTTGTCCCCCACATCGATGATCAGTTCGCCGGGAGCTTCGTACAGCGCCTCCGAGTTTTCGTTGAACAACGCGACGGCTCGGCTCCACAGCGCCCTGCGCTCCTCGTGAGCTCGCTGAGCGACCTGCGCGAGTTCGTTCTTCTGCGTCTTGATTTCGCGCTTCTTGGATTCGAGCGCTTTGCGATGGTCAATGGAGGTGGTCACCCTCTCCAGTCTCTCGCGAATGCGGACAACTCTCTCCTGAAGACGGGTCACCTCGTCCAGCGCACCGTGAGTCTTCAAGACGAGAAGGTGATCTGCCCGCTCCTCGGTCAATGCTTGAATCTCGCGGTCACGCCCAGCGATTCGTGTTTCGATTCTGCTGATCTCAGTTGCGAGAAACTGCTTTCTGTTCTCGATGACCTGGTCGCGAAATCGCTTCGTATCGGCAAGCGTGCGACGCACCGCATCCGAAAAGACAATTCCGACCTCTTCGTACAAGCGGATCACCGACACGCTCGGCGGCTTTTCTTTGTCGTCAACCGATTCGCGATATCGTCTAAGCATCCTCTGATCCGCGACGTTCGCGTTGGTCAGTTCGTGAAGCTTGGCCGTGAGTCGGTCCGCTTCTTGCTGGATCGATGCGTACTGAGGGTGAACCTTGAAATTGTCCAGCGCGTTCAGCTCTGCGTTCAACCGATCCTCCAGGCGCACCCTTGTGGCTTCGAGTGCACCGACCGTGGCCCCTCTTTCAAGCTTTTCCGCGGCGTCAGCGGCCTTTTGGAGTTGCTTCACCGATTTCTCGTCTTCCCTGAGATTCTGGAACTGCGATGCCGTTTTCCAGTGCAGGCCGAGCATGTACGCGACATTCACCTGCCGGTCCCATGATTGTTGCTTCGAGTGATGGGAAAATGGCTCCAAATAGGCCGCCCCATCACAGCGAATGAAATAGGAAAGCAAGCTCCGGTACGATGGACCGTACCTGGGGATGTCCGTGTTGTCGAGGCCGAACATGCGTTGGCCGAGTAGCGTGCGCCAGTCGGTTTGGTTGTAGTCGGTGTCGCCGAAAAGCGTGTCTGACGAGTGCGCGGCCGTCGATCTATGATGGGCGACCTTGAACTTGTTCGGGGCGTCCACTGCCCGCGTCGCCGTGAAACGCTCCCGCCCCAAGGAGAACTCAAGCGTGAACTCCCATCCGGCGAGGGAGTCGATGACGAGACCCTTCCCCCGTTGCGCCCGGGCTCCCAAGCAAAAATCAATGATGTCGATCAAGGTGGACTTGCCAAGACCGTTCCTGGTGTCCTTGTCGGTCGACGCTTCGGTTCGATCTGCGAGAACGACGTTAAGGCCGGCTCCGAACTCGACGGATCGAAACGACGGACGATTGGCGGTCACGCGGTGAATCATGGCCGGTGCTTTTCCAGAAGTCCGTCCCGGAAGCTCACGGCGCCGATGGCGTACAGCAACTCAGCCGCCAAGACGAAGCGGTCGAAGGAGGCAATCTGGTTTCCTCTCACGGCTTCCCAGAGTTCGGTTACGGTCCGGGGTCGGCCTAATTCATGGAGCAGGAGCGCACCGGCCGCCAGCAAAGACTCCGCCTCTGACACATGCTTGGTCGGCAGAATCAACGCTCGAACACCTCGCAGGCTTCGAACATGTACACCAGCACGGATATCGCGGCACACTGGGTCGTGGCTCGATCAAAGCCACGTGTGGAATAGGCGCTCATGAGTTCGAACAGTTCGTCTCCCCTATGACCTTCTTTTCGCAACCGGAGGTATTCGGTCACAAATCCGTTCTTGAGGCGCGCAGACCAGTCGGGATCATCGGATTCGATCTGGCTGACGAACGTTCGAATCGTAGACGAAATAGCTAGTCCCATCGTGATAATGTGCTGAGAGTCAGGACCGAGATCGTTCTTCCTGATCTTGGCGTCAGGCGGAAGCAAAACGAGAGATGAATCGATTGCGGTCGGAGGTGTTGAAGAAAAATGTTCGACCAATTCTTGTAATTCAGCGAATCCTACGATCGCAAACGCGGCGTCCATCGCGGCCTTGACCTTGGCTTCGTGGTGGGCCTTGATCTCCCATAGCCGCTCTAGGGAATAAAATTCGACGTCTTGATCGATGCGCCTGTGACAGTTCCTGCACACGTACACCAGATTCGCGGCGGCGTCCCGCTCCCGATCGTCCATCTCTGGATCGTAGCGCGCGGAACCCGGTCGACGCCCCGCAATGTGAGCGGCTTCTCCGACAGTCAGCACTGATCCGTTATCGGAATCAAATGCCAATGCCTGGTCGCAACCGGGCAGTGCGCATCTGTTTCCGCTCCTCATGGCGAGGATGTTCTTCGTGCCATCAGAGACGGTCATGACGTGGCCGAGGCGGATGGAAGTCGACAAGGAAGCCCGTCGAGATGCTGGGCGGTGTCGGTTCGCGAGCGCAATCGATCCCAATCACGGTGACCGCAAACCCCAGATGGTATACGGACGGCCAACGCATCGTGAATGAACTCCGGTCATGGCGGGCCCAGCTAGCCTCGTACAGGTTTGACGCCACCCCGCCGTCCCAGGCCGTAGCCGACCCTGAACACGTCGGGAATGTTGACGCGGCCGTCAAGTAGCCGCTGAAATATGCTCAATGCCTCTAGGTCTTCACGCACGCCTTGAGCTCCGCGCTCGATTTGGCGCGGCCTCAATTTGACGGCGTCCTGTGAAGTGTCATTGCGCAACTGCGAGAACACGTCCCGTTCCTGCCACCGTTGTTCGATCTCGTCAAAGGAGCAGGGCACGACCATGCCCTCCAAGGCCGTCAACATGCGGTGCACCCATGGATAGTCCTCCCGAAACTCGTCAACACGAATCTTGGAAGCCTCCTGAACACCCAGCTTGATGCTGTCGAAGTGAAGGGCGTGTTCGTGTTCTGGATGTCGCTCGCCAGTATTGATAGCGGCGGTTCTCAGTGCCTTGAGAAACGAACGAGGACTTACCTTTCCTTCGGTATCCGCCAAATGGTTGGGTATCCATGTGTAGGGAAACCCCCGCCGCCGGTCCCTGCCCATCCAAGGCCCAGCAATGTCATGAAACGTGTCGCGTTGATCTTGCTCGGAAAAGACAAGTGTTCTCGGCACGGCGAATACGATCTGTCCTTGCAATGTGGTCGAACGCCAGTTCTCCCCTATCAGAAGAGGCCGCGTCTCGTTTCCCGCGGAACCATTGGCAAGCAGGTGCCAAAGGAGACCGTACAGTTCATTCGGTGGCCAGTTAAGTTCGGCACGGGACGACAAGAGTTTCGACGCATCTGGAAAAGTCCTAATGCTGGCGTCCTCAACTTGATCCGTTCGCAAAAAGGCCTTCACACGTAGTCGTCTGTACGAACGCATGTCCGAAGCGAGTTGCATCAACCCTCGGATCAACCGATACATGTCCTGCCATCCATCAGCACACCGATCCAAGGCGTCAAACAGTATCAGCAGGTATGTCCCGCTTTGATCTAGATCGCTGTCCTGTCGACGCAACAGTACGTCGATCTCCTCCGCCTGCCGTTTGGTGTAGTCACATCGTTCCCGCCAGTTACCCAACTGCCTAAGAGGAGCATCGCTTGGCGACAGATGCCGAGCCAAGACAGTTCGCCAAACAAGGCGAGGGTCGACGTCGTCTGCCAATAGGTTTCCCAACACATCTTTGCTCGGATAATCTTCGAGAGCTGCACTGACTCCGAACCCAAGCTTCACTTCGGTGGTATCGGTCAATCGCGAATGCTCGCTCTTCCCCACGAGAAGCCGGACGTTTTTGTCTTGAAGAGCTTTCCACCAGAACGTCTTGCCTGCACCTCGCATGCCGACCACGACCGATGCGTCCGGATCCATCGCCTTGAGGTGAGACCGAGGCAGGTAGACGTTGGCGACCGGCAAATCGGCCTCACCATGAGACGTGTCATCTGGCAAGCCGACAAGTGCTTGGCGAAAGACTCGGGCGCGAGTCATCGAGTCGTTGCCGGACGAAGCTGGTTGTCGAACGACGACAGAAAATCGGAATACGCAAGCTTCACGGGCACCGCGTTGATGTCGCGCAGGGAGGTTCCGGCAGCCATGCCGCGGTTCCAGTAGATTGGAAATGGGCTATGAGGAGCAGCAACGTCGTGCAGATCGAAAGAAAAACCGCCGTCGGCGTGCATCGGTTCGACATCGTCGTAGAGGTGGTCGCGAAACAAGTTCCAGGACCGCTCCGAAAATCGCGCAAGGTACTGTTCCGTGCCGATCTCCGGGGTCAGGGCGGACACGATGAACAGCCGGTTTCTCATGGCCTCGGCCAGTTTGTGAGCACGCCAATGTGCAAAAAGGATCTCGTGGCCGGTCCATGAACTCTCGGAGTCAGTTGTGAAGAGCAAGATGTCGGCGCCAAGATCGGTGACGGTCGATGCGGCGATGTCGTGCAAGCCGCTTCGACTCTCGATGAGCACCATGGTTGGTCGCCATGCCGCCTCGAGTTGCGTTATCATGCTGTTGATCCGTTCCGTCCAGCAGATGTCCGTGTCCAGGTACACCCTCCCGAGCTTCGCCAAGTATTCGCCGGGGTCACGTCCGTGTGCGGGAACGACCGTGACGGCCCCTTCAAGATCGCGTGCCCAGATCGGTGCTCCCGTCATCTGCTCGACGACATGACGGCTCTGGCCGACCAAGTCCTCTACGAACCAGTCCACGATTCCGAACTCGGGATGGGTGCCGTGATCCAGAACGGACGAGCCCAGACCCGGAGATTCCATGTCCAGATCCACGACCAAGACCCTTTCTCCCTGACGGGCCAAGTGCCAGGCGAGAACGATAGCCGTGGTGCTTCTCCCTACTCCGCCTTTGACCGAAAAAAGCGTATATCGGTTGTTCTGCAAGGCCGGCGTGTGGACGGACGCCCATTCGTTGCTTGTCACCATGCGGTCAACCCAGAACACGCCTTCCGATATTGTCCTAGAGGAAGAACCGAGAAGGTCGGATGCAGAGATGTCGAGCGTCAGCAGGGATGCGTTTGGAGGATGACCGTGGGCGCCCAGCGCATGACTCAACCGCGTCGCCAAGTCCGCTAGTGCGGCCCGAATGGATTCGTTAGCCGGTTCGTCGGCGATGATCCGTACCTTGCCATGGAGGTTTCGAACGAGGTAGACGTCGATTCCCTGGAGCGCAACCAAATCCATGGACTCTAGAATCGCTTGGACTCGCTGGCTTACGCTGTCGAACGAAACGAAGTCGTCCTTCATAGCTTGCCGTCCACTCTCGCGAGGTACAGGATGCGAGCGACGGCCTTGGTCGCCTCGCGGTACCGGCCCACTGCCTCTGAACTCACATGCTCGCCGGCGGCGTAGCGATGATGGTGCGACCAGTCGTGAAATGGATCCTCAGAAGCAAGGCGGTATCGTGCCCCATTGCGGTCACGGGCCAGATCCGCGTAGAGCGGCCATATCGCCTGGATGTGTTGGCGGTGCTCGGGTTGCCGAGGCACGCCTTTGGTGTCCAAAGGCATCCACTCGAGTGCCTGCATTACGGCCTTCAGTCCGCACTCTGCGCTGAAACCGAACAAGTACGCGGCGTTGGCCAACCTGTCATGATCGCAGAGCAGATTGCCGTCTTCTCGATGTCGCCGATGGGCGACGATGAAGTCGGCCGGTTGCTCCGCGCCGGACCGCTGGTCATCTCGGGTCTGGTCCACCGCGACCCCTCCGGTTCGAAACGGGACGTTGCACTCGCAGAAGCACACCAACGACTGTGGATGAATCGTAGCCCCCCGTCGAGTCCCGCGCAAGAGCGGCGTCGGGACATTATCGCCTTGCCAGATGGGACAGTCGCATGGACATTTCAGGGGCATGAAATCCGAAGTTGGGATTCTCGCCAGTCGGCCGTCAGCCGGAAAACCACTTCACCAGCGTAGCACGGAGTTCGTTGAACGCCGCATCGCGACAGCCGTCGAACCGAGCAGAGTCGGCAATCTTGCGAAAGACCCTGGCCGAACGCCTGGGTCGAAGAGGAGAACGCGACATCGCCTCCCTCATCGCCCGTTTGGGGTCCTCAGGCTTGTCCTGACCGCGTGGCCAATGGCCTTCGGCCGCCAGCCGTTCGCGCAACGCCGTGTGATCGCCCGGCCAACCGACCTGCCTGGATGCGGCCTTGAGGTCGCCCCATATCCACGCTTCGAGCTCCGGCTCGATGACGATGACCTTGGCTCGATCGTCCCAACCGTTGCGGGCGAGCTCGCTTTCGACAGATCGCTGGATGTCTTCACGCGAATTGCGACTGCCGCATCCGTACCTATCGAAGACCACCATGCAATAGCGAAACCTATTGAGGTAAGGGCGCAGATACGTTGCGGCTCCAGTTCGGCATCCCCCGTCTCTCTGGGGATGCACCTGGACGTCGAAATCCAATCGACCAGCCGCAACTCCGTCGCTCCTTCCCAGCACACCGCGCATGACTTCCCGCATGTCCGCGTCCGCAACCAAGGCAAGCAAGTCCCGCGAGCATGGCTGATCGGTCATCCGATCACGCCTTTGGCAAACAACAACCCGTTGTCGGCACCCTCTTGCCATTCTCTGAGCATGGGATGGTCGTTGCCCTTGACGACATCGGTTGCGCCCTCTTCGCTCTTCGCAAAACAAAGAATGTCCTCTGGAGACGCCAACGACAGGAAGGAAGGTGAATGCGTGGCTACCAATACCTGAGACTCGTATGCCGACGACAGGGATGAATACACCGCGTCCAGCGCCAGCGGATGTACCCCGTTCTCCGGCTCTTCCAGCAAGTACACTTGTCCCTGCTGTGACAGGTACGGAATCAGCGTCATCGCAAGAAAACGCAGGGTGCCGTCCGACACCATCCACGACGGGACTTCCAAGCCGGTATCGTACACGAGAGTCAGGTAGACGCTGCGATCGTATTCTTGGTCCACCATTCGAACATCGTCGAGGTCTTCCAGGACAGTCTGGACATGTTCAAGCCATTCTCGATAGACTTCCTCGTTCGCAGTCTTCAATTCATGAATAAGCCGATGCAGGTTGTGGCCGTCGGAAGACAGTCGTTTGCGATTCGAGTGCGGAGAGCTCGGAAGACGCATTTTCTTGCTGTCGAGAAACATGAGGTCAATGCCACCGCCAAGCAGAGTTTTTGCGTAGGACGCCATGGGAAACTTGTCCGGCGATTCGGGAAGGTTGCGAAGCGTCGAGCGCTTTGGGCCAAAAGCTATGCTCGTAACCCAACCTTTGCCGGGATCGTCCGAAGTCTCAATATTGAACCTGTCCGTTCCTTCGGGGGACTTGCTCAAGATCGTACGGCGACCGGGACGGCCGCCTCCGGCCAAGATTGTGCGTGGCGGTGAAGGCGGATCGGGAAAAAGAGACACCTGCGAGGAAGCGGAACAAAGCCCATGGGGTTCCGGCATCAACAGCCCGCGCTCGGAATCGATTGTCCAGCCGTCGTCGGACTCCCGAATCGCTATCTCGTAGCGGAAGACGCGATAGCCCTTCTTCCGGGGTAGCCGCTCCTTGATGTTGTCGGGCACTTCGAACTCGACGGCCAGCTCGAAACCCATGTTGCCCTTCCGCCTATTCCAGATCAAGTCTTGAAAGTTCTCGGTTCGCCGTTCTATGGCTGCGCCAACGCCCTCGCGTATCATCTCGCCCAGGAATGCCACCACGTCGAACAGCGTACTCTTGCCGCTGGCGTTGGGTCCCACCAGCACGTGGAACCGGTCCAGCGACAGGTCGACGTACCGGAGGCAACGATAGTTCAGGGCCTGAACTCGGCGGATCATGATGTGCCGGCCCAATTCCCCGACCGACAGGTCCGTGTCGTCTCTTGCCCCGTCTGCGTGAAGCCGGGGAAGCCGCAATCGCATATGCGTGTCTCGTGAGGGACAGCATAAGACGAGCGCTCTCCCATTCCGGCCCCGATCAGCGACAGCGCCAGTACGTCGGCCGCCGGTTGCTTCTGCAGGGCGGTCAAAGCCCGAGGAACTGCCGAGTCTCAAGTGCCCATTCCCATGCCTCGTCGGCATCCCTCT
The DNA here is from genome assembly GCA_965203485.1 of Longimicrobiales bacterium. Classification (GTDB taxonomy): domain Bacteria; phylum Gemmatimonadota; class Gemmatimonadetes; order Longimicrobiales; family Gaopeijiaceae. The sequence continues at coordinate 2,929,332 of OZ241892.1, read as the reverse complement.
GCGTCACAACGGGAAGATTCCGGAAGACAATCTGCGATATCCTCCGCCTCGTCCCACTCGGAGTCGACTCATACCCAATCGTCCAACGGAAAATGTTGCCCAGGCGCATCTCGGTTCGTTCCTCCTCAGAAATCTCGCTGTACGGTATCGTCGCTTCTTCTTCCTCGCGCTTTGCCCTGGCTGTCAAGTCCAATAGCCGTGCCTCGAAGCCGTCGTCGTTGATCGCGATGACATAGCCTTCCCATTCCTGCAAGGCCACAAAGCTTGTGCCGCTCACCGGGAACACGGGATCAAGCAATGGCAGGGACAAGTGGATACGTTCGCTATTCATATTCTGGTGCGTTGAGGATCCCTTCGGGGCACCGGAGGAGAAAAGAGGTGCAGCTGTACGGAAAGGCGTGTCCGACTCATCGGGAATCCTGAGACCCACGTCCAGGAAGGGCACCCGGTATACATCAGTACCAGCAGTGCTTGGATTACGGGCCCTGTTCGCAATTCGAATGGCGGTGGAAACTGGCAACGTGGTCATTGTGTTGCCTGCTGTGTCCGCCCGCATCTCCCTACTTCCGTGCCGCTTCCGTCAGCAGGCACCGCAATGCCATCAGCACCCGCCTGGGGTTCCGACGATGCATCGCCATGCCCAGCCAGTAGCCGGCCTCTTCGCGCTCCATGGCGTCCACGCCCTCCGCAACGGCGATCATTCGGTCGCGGTGCCGCATCGGCGCTAGGCAACGGAAGAGCAGACCAATCGAGAGGGCCAAGTCCTCCGAGAGGGGGTAGGCGCGGCGTTCGCGGGTCGTCCGCGAGAGGAGCTTGACGCCGCCGCGGGCCAAGCGACGGAGGACGCGGTGTTCGACCAGGTCCAGGTTGCGGCCGCGTAGCCCGGCGATCCGGACGGAGCGGGTCACGTGGGGCGTGGCGGGCGCCGGAAGCTGCCAGATCTCGTACTCGGCGAGGCCCGGTCCACGGCTCCTTGCGCGAAGCTCGTATTGGGGCGCGGACAAGGGGAAAGCGGTAGGGGAAGTTCGGTCTGGTCTCGCCACGTCAGCCCTCCTCCATTCCGGTAGCCGACACGACCGTCGATCCGCTCACGAACCGGGACAGCCGCTCGATGATCATCTTCGGGCCGTCCTCGTCGGTGGTCAAGCCGGCCTCGAAGGTCAGCTCGTAGCGGACGGTCAGGCTCGTGCGCGTCGCCGCTCGCATCTGGGACTGGAGGAACTCCTTCACCGGATCGGCGTCCTCGATCGGCCCGGTGAACTCCAACTCCAGCGAGCCCCCGTCGCGCGTCTCGTAGCCTCCCTCCAGTGCGACCGTCTTGGCCGCGCCCGGCAGGGAGCCCACGACGCTCATGACGCGGAGCGCCTCGTCCGCCTCGAACACCCGGATGCCCAGCTTCTTGATCCTCCGCCAGCCCGTGTCGCGTGCTTTCTCCCACACGCGGACCACCGCCTCCCGGAAGGGGGCCTCGACCTCGAGCGTACCGGCCGACGGTTCGCCGCGGCCTTCCGGAGCGCCGTCCGGTCGGCGGGCTCGATCTCCAGCACGCCCTGGGTCCTGGTCCTCGGGCCTCTGGGCCTCCTTTGCCTCGCCGGCCTCCTGCGGCTTCTCCCCCGGCCGGGGCCACACGCCCATGTTCTTTGCGTAGGCCATCGTGAGCACGACCGACTGCTCGTCGATCCGAATCGTCGCGGCCGGGTCGCCCGGACCGTAGAGCAGGTCCCCGCTCCGGTACACGTAGTCGCCCTGCTCGACCCCGGCGCGGACGCCGCGCACGAAGGTGTCGTCGCCCACCAGAATGGGCAGGGTGGGGTCGCGACTGAACTCGTTGCGGAGGGCGCGCGTCGTCATCTCTCCCTTGCGAAGCGGCGTGCGGTCCCGCACGTAAGTCGCGGAGTCGGGCGCGTCGTCGGCGAGTCGCAGCTTGTTCAGGTTTCGCAGCACGGCGACGATCTGCCGTTGCCCGGCTCCCGGCCTTTCGGAAGAGGCGGGCACGTCGATGGCCGTGTGCGCCAGCTCGACCATGCTTTCGCCGATCCTGTTGCGCGAGGGGTAGAAGACGTGGCGATAGCACTGCTGAATCGACACGGCCAGCTCCGCTTCCGAGCGCTCCCCCCACTCTTGCACCTTGGCCTGCTGGTGCTCCGCTAGGTCTTCCAGCCGCTCCGGCTTCTTGAGTTCCCGCAACGCCAGCAGGCGCCGGACCTTGGCCCGCATCTCCTCGCGGCGCGACTCGTCGGCCGCCACGAATACAACATTGTTGCGGAACAGTCGGAGCGCCGAGCCGTCCGAGCCCTTGCGCGAGTAGATTCGGTCGATCAGGGCCGGAACGCCGTCGACCGTCCCATGAAGCGCCACGGCGTCGTACGACAGCAGCACCAGCTTGGGACGGCTCTCGCCCGCCTCGTCGGCAACGTCGTGGGGACCGCCGGGGAAGCACACGGCCTCCAGCGTGTCTCCCCCGAAGATCTGTCGGATGCGGTCGTTGAGTTGCGCCCGCACGTCCTCCGCGTCCACGTTGCGCTCCTCGCGGCGGACGACCTGCGTGAGGTTGGCCTCCGCCAGGAAGCGCATCGGCGCGCCCGGCCGGTCGTCCAGATAGGCGGACTCGGCGACGAACTTCTTGCGCGCCTCTTCCACGAAGCTGATGTCCAGCGCCGGGCCCACTATCGAGTAGCGCAGCTCCGCAGGCGCGACGCCCTTGAGCGGTTCGTTGAACGCCAGCGTGTGAAAGAAGATCGTCCGGGCGGCGTATTCCGCGTACGGGGGCAGTCCGCGGTGGTGTTCGCCGTCGATCTGCTGGGCGAGCGACTTCTTGTCGGACGTGCCGGCGGACACGTCGGCGTTGATGGCGGGATCGTAGGCGGACTGGCCCAGGCGCGTGACGATCTCTTGGCGGATGGGCTCGTGGCCCGGGTCGACGTGGTGGAGGTGGACGGCGGTGGCGTCGCTTGGCCGGGTGTCCCACAGGCGGCGGATCGTGCGGGCGAGCAGCCGCAGCATTCCACGGACGCGCTGGAAGGTCTCCAGCGTCGCGGTCTTGTCGGTGAGGGTCTCCAGGACCTCGGGATGGAAGGGGTAGCCGTCGGCCAGCATCTGCCGGGTCTCGGGCCGGGTTGCGTCGGGCGCCAGGGCGTCCTTGTGGGCCTTCCACAGTTCTGCGTAGGCGGACGCGACTTCGGCGGCCCGGCTCTCGTCGATGGACTTGAAGAGGCGTCTGCGCAGGACGTGGACGGTCTCGTCCTGCTCGGTCGGGTTGAGCAGGGTGGCCTTGCGGGCGGAGACCTTCTCGGCCTCCTGCATCCGGTCGGCGATGAAGCTGTTCTCGTCGGCGTAGGCGTCGGAGGCTTGCCCGCCCTTGCCGACGGCCAGCGTGTACACGAGCGCGGTGTTCGGCGTGCTTTCCACGGCCTTGAACAGCGACGTGAGGAACGCGGTCAACTGGTCGCGGGCACCTTCGACGTCGTGCACCTTGCGCAGGTAGACCGACAGCTCGTCCAGCAACAGCAGGGCGGGCCGTCCGTCGAACAGCTCGCGCAAGGTGTCGGCGCCGGGGGCCATGCCGCGCCTGTCGCTCTCGCGGACCCGCTCGTAGCCCGCATGGCCGCCCAGAGCATACGCGAGCTCGCCCCAGGGAGTGTAGGCCAGCAGGCCCTCGCCCATGCTGCGGCCGTTGGCGGGGTCGGCGTTCTCTCCGTCGAAAGCCGCCACGCGAACGGCTTCCTCGGGGAGGACGGCCGGCTCCACGAACTCGCCGGGGTTCTCCACGCCGTCGAGCCCGCGAGCGGCGTGGGCCAGCGCGACGAGCCCGTGCGTCTTGCCCCCGCCGTAGGACGTGTCGAGGCGGAAGATCGAGGCCGCGTCGCCGCCGACCCCGGACAGCCGCCGACACACGTTGCTCAGCAGGTTCTTGAGCCCGCGCGTGGGATAGGTGTTGGCGAAGAAGCGTACCGGGTCGTGGTACTCCGCGCTGCCCCTCTTGGTGACGACCTGCGCCAGGTCGGCGGCGAAGTCCGCGTCGGCGACGCCCGCCAGCACGTCGTCCCTGGGCTGACAGGTCTCGAAGATGGTCGGAACTGCCATTGGGTGCGGTTTGGAGGAGGGGAGAGGGTCGGCCGAGGCTTGCTTGCTGGCCGAAATGGGGGACGGGGGAGGGAGATTCTACTGGCGGACCTCGAGCGATGGCAAGGCGAGAGGCGTTATCGGGGGCAGAGGACGAGAGGACACGAAGCACGAAACGCGCATCCGCCCTTTCGGCGACGGCGGCATCGCCCGATGGTCCTGCCAGCCGCCCAACACCTGCTTTGACGATGGATCGGCTTATTCAGACTTCGTGCCTAAAGTCGGAATAAGGATATGTCTTATTCCATATTGGCGACGAAAGCCGGAATAAGGACGCGCCGCAGTCGCTTATGGCCATCCGGTTCGCCGACCAAAGCGCGCAACGGGCATCGAGGACGCAACGGCACCGGCCGGAAGACGCGGACGTACCCGCCATGGCTCGTATTCTACCGGCCTGTCGTCGTGCCTTGCACCGATAAACCCGACTCCTTGTCTGGCGTCGCCGCCTCGGCCCCGCCGACCAGCTCCATTTCCACCAAGAACCGAGAGGGGTTCCTTGGCCAACCGAAGTAGGAATCTGCATGGGTCAGGGTGACGCTGGAACTGGCTCTGGTGATCGCTACGAAGCAACTCCTGCGTTCTTCGTCCATGACGCGACGGCCCGCCATCGAGCCGTCGTCGCCTCGCGTCGCGTGGTACGAAGGCAACTCGCCCTCCGCGAGCCCCATGAGGTAGACGTGCTCGAACTCCTTGCCCTTCGCACCGTGAATCGTCAGACACTGAACTTGCCCAGGATTTGGCGGAGCAGTCTTGGAGCGCAGTTCGAATTCCTCTAGAAGCTGACTGAGCGTCGGCGCAGTGCCTAGCTTCGACCTGGCCTTTTGCTCGATCTCCCACCACACGCGCTTCTCCTCTTCCTCCTCCTCCGCGTCCGCAATCCGTTTGAACGAACGCGCTTCGGTGGGCTCCCATCGAAACGTTGCACGCACGAAGGCCCGGTAGTCCACGGCATCGAGGAGATGCTCCCGCAACAGCCACAGGATCGATCTTGCCGGTTCGCCGGCTCCGACCGTGGCCGCGTCGACGAATCCGTTCAGCAAGGCCCCGCCGCTGGAATTGGATTCGGCCTCTGCGTCCCCCGCGCGAATCCGTTCTCCAGTGAGGGCCGCGAACGTGTCGCACAGTCTCGCCAGCTGTCCGCCGTCATTAGGTGCGCTCGCCAACTTGAGCGCGGCATGGCCAAACCCGACGAGAGCAGACGAGAACTCGTCCTTGCGATTGCCGAGGTACGGATCCAGGCCGGCGCGGGCCAGCGCATCGGCGGCGGCTTCGACCAGCTTTCTGCGCCGTGCCAGGACGACGCAGCTTTTTGGATTCAGGGACCGATCCACAATGTCTTGGGCTATCCAATCGGTCTCGTCGCCTTCATTCCCGAACTGCTGTTTGACCACAGTCCCCGTCTCGTCGTGCACGGGCGACGCCGCCATGGGCTCCTTAACGAACATTTTCGTCGATTTCGGTGGAGGCCCATGCCGAATCAGCTTGTTGGCGAGGCGCACAACGCGGGATGGACATCGATAGCTCTCCGGCAGTTGAATTACATCCATGGCGTAGTGTTGCGCGAGTTGCCAAACGCGGCCGACATCCGCGCCGTTCCACTGGAAGATCGTTTGGTCGTCGTCCGCGACCACAAACAAGTTGGACCGATTGGGATAGATGCTCCGAATGATCAGATCTTGGACTCGATTGGTGTCTTGGTATTCGTCCACGCAGACAAATGGAAATACTTGGCGATAGAAATCGGCAATTTGCGGATGCTTCTGGAAGAGACGGATGCAGCATACAAGAATGGCGCCAAAGTCAATGTAGTTGTTGCGCAACAGATAACTTACGTAGGCCGAATAGATCGGAGCCGTTCGTTGCTTTGCCGCCCCACGCAAGGGAAACCGATCAAGGGATCCCTCCCAGTCGCATCCCTCGTGGTAAAGATCGTCGATCGTCCGCATCAGACGACGCAGGCCGTCGTCGCTGTCGGGGACGTTGCGGATGCCCTCAGCGCGGCTGGCCTTGACTATCAATCCAACCCGGTCCGCATCGGACAACACCCGAAAGTTGGGTCGCAGACCCAGGTGGCTGCCGTGTTGGCGTAGCACTCTCGTGGCAAAGGAGTGAAAGGTGGCCACGCGAACTCTGCGGTCCTCGCGGCCGAGCAACCGGGCCACGCGCCCCCTCATCTCGTCCGCGGCCTGCGTCGTGAACGACAGGCCGAGGACCCCGAAGCGCCTTTGGGGACTCTCTTGAATCAACCGACCGATACGCCTCGTTAGAACGAGCGTCTTCCCGGATCCGGGGCCAGCCAGAACCAGCAGGGGGCCTTCCCCCCACTCCACGGCCTTGCGCTGGTGGTCGTTGAGCTTGATGTCGGCTTCCATTTCGCTATTTCCCGGCGAGCCGAATAGTCGCGCGGAGGATTTGCTCAAGAGGCGACGGCACGGGCCTGGGACGCGCGGCGCCGGGAGTGGCGGGGACTAGTGCTTTCGGGTGCCGAATCGGCGCACTTCGACCAAGTCGGCCCACTCGAGCGGCGGAATGTGGTAGTGGTCCTCCGCGACAACCGGGCCCCTCCGTGTTGAACCTCGCGCATCGCTACGCCTTCGCCGTTGCTCCGCGCAGTCGAGGAACTCGTGGCATTCCAGCGAGCGGGAGTTCCGGGTTCCATGCTCCGGCGACTTCCGTTCGTGGCCGATCAGCTCCTCGCGGCTTTCGCGATCAGCTCGCCCCCCGTCTCGCACTCGACCAGCAACCGTCCGATCCGAGACGGCCGGTCCGCGTCGCAGACGGCCTCGAGCAACTCGGCGAGGCGCTCCGCCGTCTCATCGCCGAACTTCCACCGCGCCATGTCGACCTGGGCCTGCTTGACGCCTTGCTCAACGCCTTGCTCGACGCCTTGCGCCACGCCCTGCGCCACGCCGTCGCGGAACGATTTCTGGAATCGATTCACGTACATCTTGCCCGCCTCCCGTAGTGTGTCCAGGTGCGCGGCTTCTGCCGTCGTCGCACCCGAATCTATCATCTGACTCCGTATCCACGCCACGAACGCGTTGCGCGCAACCGAAGCCTCGTGCAACCGCTCGTCCAGTGCCTGCAGGGCCGCCGCCAGCCGCTCCGGATGGCGCTCGTAGCGCAACGCGAGGCCGGCGCGCACTACGCCTCCGGCGCCCTGCGCCTTCTTCGCCTCCGCCGGCTCGTCCAGCAGGAAGTAGCGCCGCCCCGACGCGTACTGCGCCAACTCCTCGGGCACGGCGCCGCCCAGCCATTCCGCCATGCTCCGTGCCGCCTTCCACTCGCCCTCGAAGCTCTTCACCACCACGGGCAGAACCATGTGCGCTCCGACGCCGGGATTCCTCTTGCGCGTTTCCGCCAGCTCGCGGTAGAACAAGCCCGTCTCGACGACGATCCGGACCGCCATGTCCGGGTCCGGCCCCGACTGGAACTCGAACAGCAGAACCACGTGCAGCGGGCGGTCCCGGAACCGAACCCGCCACACCATGTCGGCCCGCCGAACGACGGGAAGCACGGGGTCCAGCATTTCGGCCGGTAGCCGCTCGAGCGTGCTGAAGTCCAGGTCCTTCGTCCACGCACCGCCGACGAAGTCGCGCACGATCTCCTCCACCACGGCCGCGTCCGTGTAGAACCGCTTGTAGATGCGGTCCTTCTCGCCGTGCTTCGCCTCGTTGCGCATGGCCGTTCCTCGGTTCCCGGGGCGCGCCGCCGATTCGGCGGTCCCACAGGCAGGTCCGAGGGAAGGTCGCGCCGTTGGCGGGGCGTCTACATGGCTGAACAGGACAGCATTCGTCGCCCGGCAAGGACGACCGGGATGCCGGGACTCTCCTGCTGGGGCGGCTCGCCGAGACGCTCTGGTGGTGGCGACGCGGAGTTGCCGCGGCCGTCGGCAACGCCGCGCCGTCCTTGCGAACACCGCCCTCGTAGCCGATGTTCCCTCGGCTTCTCGCGTTCCCGCGCGCCTTCGGTTCGCGCCTTGCTCCGGTTGCCTCGCGGTCACGCTGGGCCCCGGCACGCCGCCGACCATGCCGCGGGGCCGGAAACGCGCCTTGAGCTCCTCCGGGCCAGACAGGAGAGACCGTGCACATTCCCAGCGTCCATAGGCCGGCCGCGACGCCCGCCCCATGAGCGCCGACCCCGCAACCCGCGCCGAGGCTCTGCCCCTTCCAACCGTTCCCCGCCGCCCCTTCCTGCAGACGGCCCGCACCGACCGCTGGTGGACCAAGCCGGTTGCCGTCCTGCTCGGGCTCACCGCCTTCATCGTCTACTCGACGTGGGCGGCCCTCCAGAACGCGCACTTTGAGTTCGAGGGGTACCTGTCGCCGATGTACTCGCCGCTCTTCTTCGATCCGGGCGGCGCGGGCGGAGCCTCCCCGCACGCCGTTTTCGGAGCGCAGCCGGGCTGGTGGCCCGCGTGGTTGCCGCTCTACCCAGCCTTTCTGATCCTCTGGGCGCCCGGCGGCTTCCGCTTCACCTGCTACTACTATCGGGGCGCGTACTACAAGTCTCATTGGGCGTCGCCGGCCAGTTGCGGCGTGGGCAAGGCGCAGAAGGGATACCGGGGCGAGCAGCGCTTTCCGCTGATCCTTCAGAACCTTCATCGCTATTTCCTCTACTTCGCGCTGGCCTTCCTGGTGGTGCTGTCCATCGACGTGTACCGCGGGCTCTGGTTCGGGCCGGGCCACGACGAGTTCGGGATCGGCGTGGGCACGCTGGTCCTGCTCGTCAACGTCGTGTTGCTGTCGGGATACACCTTCGGTTGCCACTCGCTGCGGCACCTCGTGGGCGGCAAGCTCAACCTGCTGGCGCGGCGTCCGGGCCGGCTCAAGACATGGAAGGGCGTCACTTGGTGCAACGAGCGCCACCAGCTCTTCGCTTGGCTGAGCCTGTTCTGGGTCGGCTTCACCGACTTCTACGTGCGCATGTGCTCCATGGGCATATGGGCCGACGTGAGGATTCTCTGAGATGGCCGGCTACGAGACTCACGAGTACGACGTGCTCGTGGTGGGCGCGGGCGGCGCCGGACTGCGGGCGGCGATAGAGGCTTCGGCGGCGGGCGTGCGGGTGGGACTGGTGTGCAAGTCGCTGCTGGGCAAGGCGCACACGGTGATGGCCGAGGGCGGCATGGCCGCGGCGCTGGCCAACGTGGACGAGCGCGACGGGTGGCAAGTGCACTTCGCCGACACGATGCGCGGCGGCCAGTACCTGAACCAGTGGCGGATGGCGGAAGTTCACGCCATGGAGTCGCCCGAGCGTGTGAACGAGCTGGAGGCGTGGGGCGCACTGTTCGACCGCACGCAGGACGGGCGCATCCTGCAGCGCAACTTCGGCGGACACGCGTATCCGCGGCTGGCCCACGTGGGCGACCGCACGGGGCTCGAGATGATTCGCACGCTTCAGGACCACGGCGTCCACCAGGGCATGACCGTCCACATGGAGATCACGATCACCACCCTGTTCAAGGACGGCGAACGCGTCGCCGGCGCCTTCGGCTACGACCGGGAGCGCGGGCGGTTCCGGATCTTCAAGGCGCCGGCCGTCGTCGTGGCCACGGGCGGCTTGGGCAAGGCGTACAAGATCACGTCCAACTCGTGGGAGTGCACGGGCGATGGAATGTCCCTGGCGTACCATGCGGGCGCGCAGCTCAAGGACATGGAGTTCGTGCAGTTCCATCCGACGGGGATGGTCTGGCCGCCCTCGGTGAGGGGCATCCTGGTCACGGAAGGCGTGCGCGGCGAAGGAGGCGTGCTCACCAACAGCGAAGGCGCGCGCTTCATGTTCGACAACATTCCCGAGCTGTACAAGGAATTGGTGGCCGACGACGCGGAAGAGGGCTGGCGCTACGTGACGGGCGACCGCGACGCCCGCAGGCCGCCCGAGCTGCTGACGCGCGACCACGTGGCGCGCATGATTCTGGCCGAGGTCAAGGCCGGCCGGGGCAGTCCGCACGGCGGCGCGTTCCTGGACATCGCCTGGATCAAGGACAGGGTGCAAGGCGGGGCCGAACACATCAAGCGCAAGCTGCCGTCGATGTACCACCAGTTCAAGCAACTCGCGGATCTCGACATTACCGAGGAGCCGATGGAGGTGGGCCCCACGACGCACTACGCCATGGGTGGCGTGCGGGTCGATTCCGACAGCCAGGCGACGAACGTGCCGGGACTCTATGCGGCGGGAGAGTGCGCCACGGGACTGCACGGCGCCAACCGGCTAGGGGGCAACTCGCTGTCGGACTTGGTGGTGTTCGGGAAGCTGGCCGGGGAGAACGCCGCCGAATACGCGAAGTCGGCGGGAACTGCGTCCGTGTCCGAGGCGGACGTGGAAACCGCGGCGGCCGACGCCCTAGCTCCCTTCGACCGCGACGACTCCGGCGAGGGACCCTTCCAGCTCCAGCAGGCGTTGCAGGACATGATGCAGGACAAGGTCGGCATCATTCGCGACGAAGCGGAGTTGGGAGAAGCCGTGGAAGCGCTGTCGGACCTGCGGAACCGCGCCGCCAAGGTCAAGGTGCACGGCAACCGCGAGTGGAACTCGGGCTGGCACACGGCCTTGGACTTGGAGCCGCTGCTCACGGTGTCCGAAGCGGTCGCGCTTGCGGCCCGGGAACGCAAGGAAAGCCGCGGCGCCCACACGCGAAACGACTATCAAGAGAAGGACCCCGGCTGGGGCAAGGCGAACCTGATCGTCGAGAAGGCGGACGACGGCTCGATGCGGATTCGCCGGGAAGACATCGAACCCGTACCCGAGAGACTGGCGAAGATCATCGAGGAGCAAGGCTGATGCTCAAGACTACGTTCAAGATCTGGCGGGGCGACTCGCAGGGCGGCGGCCTTCGGACCTACGAGACGGAATACTCGGAGGGGATGGTCGTGCTCGACGTGGTGCACAAGATCCAGGCCGAGCAGGCCAACGACTTGGCCGTGCGCTGGAACTGCAAGGCGGGCAAGTGCGGGTCGTGCTCCGCAGAAGTCAACGGCCAGCCCAAGCTGATGTGCATGACGCGCATGAACACCTTGCCGGTCGACCGTCCCGTCACCGTGGAGCCGATGCAGGCGTTTCCGGTGGAGAGGGACTTGGTGACCGACGTGAGCGTGAACTACGAGATCAAGAAGCGCGTCAAGCCGTTCAAGCCGCGCCCGCCGGACCGGGAAGACGGCACCTGGACGATGCACCAAGCCGACGTGGAGCGGTCCCAGGAGTTCCGCAAGTGCATCGAATGCTTTCTGTGCCAGGACGTCTGCCACGTGGACCGGGACCACCACTATCACCTCGAAGGCAAGTTCATCGGCCCCCGCTTCTTCGTGCACGCGGCCTATCTCGACATGCATCCTGCCGACGCCGAGGACCGCCTCGCCGACTTGAAGGAACGCGACGGCGTGGGCTACTGCAACATCACCAAGTGCTGCACCGTCGTCTGCCCGGAGCACATCACCATCACCGACAACGCCATCATCCCCCTCAAGGAACGCGTCGCGGACCGCTACTACGACCCCGTCGCCAAGCTGCTCAAGGTGATCGGCCTGGGAGGCGCGAAGTGACCCGCGAGTCCATCCGCCCCCGGCACGCCGTCCCGGCCCTCGGCGCGGCGCTCGTCTTCGCCGTCTCCGCGCTTTCGGCCGCGCTTCCCGCCGGCTTGGCCGCGGTCCAGGCCGACGCTCTCCAAGCCGAGGCCCGCCAGGCCATTCCGTCGCCCGAGGAGTTCTTCGGCCACCGCATGGGCGCCGACCGCAAGCTCGCCCGCTGGGACCGGCTCGTCGCCTACTACGAGCTGATCGGCAGGGAGAGCGACCGCGTCGAGGTCGTGCACATGGGACCGTCCACCCTGGGCGCTCCGTTCCTGATCCTCTTCGCGTCCTCGCCCGAGAACCTGGCCAACCTCGACGAGTTGCAGCGGCTGAACGCCGTCCTGCAAGACCCGCGCGGCCGTTCCGAGGCCGAGATCGACCGCGCCGTGGAGGACGGCAAGGTCGTCTTCGTGCAGTCCTATGCGCTTCACTCGACCGAAGTCGCGGGCAGCCAGTCGGCGGCCGAGATCGCATATCTGTTCGCGACCCGAGACGACGCCGAAATCGCCGCGATCCTGGACAACACGGTCTCCATCCTGATTCCGGCGTTCAACCCCGACGGCGTCGGCATCGTCAACGAGTGGTACGACCGCTGGGCCGGCACCGAGTACGAAGGCGCGTCCCCGCCCGAGCTGTACCATCACTACATCGGCCACGACAACAACCGCGACGCCTTCATGCAGAACACGGTCGAGTCGCGCTACGGCGCTCGGATCCTGTTTCGGGAATGGGTCCCGCAGGCGTACATCGACCACCATCAGATGGGCGCCTACACCGCCCGCATCTATCTGCCTCCCTACGCGGAGCCGATCCGCCCGGAGGCCGATCCGCTGGTCTGGCGCGAGATGGCTTGGTACGGCGCGCACATGGCGTACCGCATGGAGGAAGAGGGCTTCCAGGGCACCGTCAACGCAGCGATCTACTCGGGCTGGGGCCACTTCGGCTTCCACTGGATCACGCCCTTCCACAACATCGCCGGAATGCTCACGGAGGCGGCGAGCGCCCGGCTGGCCACGCCCCTGTACGTCCACCCGGACCAGCTGCGCGGTTCTCGCCAGTTGCCCGAGTACGAGGCGCAGACCACGTTCCCCAATCCCTGGCCCGGCGGCTGGTGGCGGGTCCGCGACATCGTCGACCGGCAGATCGCGGCGACGTTCTCTCCTCTCGAGATCGCCGCCCAAAACCGCGAAACCGTTCTGCGCAACGCCTACAACAAGGCCAGCCGCCAAGTCCGGCGCGGCGAGCAGGGCGACGTCAAAGCCTATGTGATTCCTGCCGAACAGCACGACCCGCGGACCATGCGCAAGATGGTGGACAAGCTGTTGCTGCAAGGCATCCAGGTGGAACGGGCCGGCGTTCCCTTCGCGCACGATGGGCGAACCTACGACGAGGGCAGCTACGTCGTGTCCATGGCGCAGCCCAAGCGCGGCGTCGTCCGTTGGCTGCTGGGCCGGACAAACTACCCGGACAACAGCTACACGCGCACGGCCGGGGGCGATCCCATACGTCCGTACGACATGTCGGCGGACGTGATCGCGGAGTTCATGGGCGTGCGGGTGGACGCGGCGCGCCGGCCTGTGGACGCGTCCGCCGCCGGGTTGCGGATGGTGAGCGAGGCGCAGGCCCGCGCCGGAGTGGTCGCAAGCAGTCCGGCGGGCGAGCCGGGCGCTGGGGGCGGTGCAGGGTACGCCAGCGCGAACGCATTGGGCGGCTTTGTGCTGGATGGACGCCAGAACGACGCCTTCAAGGCCGTCAACCTGCTCCTGGACGCCGGCGTGGGCGTGCGGCGCGCCGGGGCGGCTCCGGGCGGCGCCGACGGTCCGACCGCGGCCTTGGACGCCCCGTCCGCGAGCCCGTCCGGCGGCGGAGTTGGGCCGCGCGCAGGCGGATCGGACGACGGCGGCGCGCGTCCGCAAGCCGGCGGAATCCGGACGGGCGACTTCATCGTGGACGCACGTGCTCCCGAGAGCACGCTTCGCGACATTGCGGAGACTGCCGGCGTGGACTTCGCGGCGTTTGCGGGGAACGCGGAAGACGCCGGCCGGCCGGTGCGCCGCCGCCGCATCGGCATGTACAAGCGCTACTACGGCGGCAACATGGACGAAGGCTGGACGCGCTGGCTCCTGGAGGACTTCGCCTTCCCCTACGCCAGCCTGCTCGACGACGACATCGTGGGCGACGAACTCGGCGACGACTTCGACGTCGTCATCCTGCCGGCCGACTCCAAGCAGATGATGCTCGGTCCCGAGGGGAGGCCGGCCGGCGGACGAGGACCCGACCCGGCAAGCACGCCTCCCGAGTACCGGAGCGGCTTTGGCCGCGCGGGCGTCGAAGCGCTCGACGCCTTCGTGCGCGGAGGCGGCACCCTCGTCACCTTCGCCCAGGCGGGTCGGCTCGTGCTCGACGAGTTCGACGTGCCCGTGCGCGATGCCGTCCAGGGCATGTGGGGCGCCGAGTTCTGGGCCCCGGGCTCGACCCTGAAGGTGAAGGTGGACGCGTCGGACCCGCTGGCCTACGGAATGCCAGCGGACGCGCTCGTGGCCTACTTGGCGGGCGGGCAAGTCTACGAGACGATCCCCGGACCTCGCAGCGCGGGCGTCCGCCGGGTCGCCGTCTACCGGAGCCGCGACATTCTGCAGAGCGGCTGGTTGCTCGGCGAAGAAGCGATCGCCGACAAGGCGGCCATGGTGGCCGTGCGTCACGGCGAGGGCGAAATCGTGATGATCGGCTTCCGCGCGCAACACCGGGCGCAGACGCACGGCACGTTCAAGTTTCTCTTCAACGCGTTGCTGGAGCAGGGCGGATAGGGCATCCGAGGGATCATGGACGCACAGCCCAAGCCCGCATGCAGCGGGACGCCGCCCCGGCGCGAGCCGACCGCGGACGCCGATCCGCCCCGCCGCAAGCGGGTCTTTTCCGGCATTCAGCCGACCGCCGTCATGACGATCGGCAACTACTTCGGCGCAGTGAAGAACTGGGTGCGCCTCCAGGACGAGCACGACGCCGTCTACTGCGTGGTGGACCTGCACGCCATGACGACGCGCTACGATCCCGCCGAGCTGCGCCGCTCGTCGCGCGAAATGTTCGTCGCTCTTCTCGCCGCGGGCATAGATCCGGACAAGGCCACCGTGTTTGTCCAGTCCAGCGTCCCCGAGCACACCGAACTGTGCTGGGTGCTGGCGACGCTGGCGTCGCTGGGCGACCTGGGCCGCATGACCCAGTTCAAGGAGAAGTCGGGCGCGCTGGACGGCGAGAAGTCGGGCGCGCTGGACGGCGACGGCGTGCGGGTCTCCGATGCCGCCGCGCCGCGCCGCACCGCCCAACCCGGGCGCGAGGACGGCGGCTTCGTTTCGTCGGGTCTGCTCTTCTACCCGGTGCTGCAGGCGGCCGACATCCTCGCCTACCGCGCGGCGCTGGTTCCCGTCGGCCAGGACCAGTCGCAGCACCTCGAGCTCAGCCGGGGACTTGCGCGCCGCTTCAATTCCCGCTTCGGCCACGTCTTTCCGGAGCCGGAGACGCTGCATACCCCGGTGCCCAAGCTGCTGTCTCCCGCAGATCCGGCCCGCAAGATGAGCAAGAGCCTGGGGCCCCGGCACTACGTCGGCCTTTTCGAGGAAGAGAACTCCATTCGCGCCAAGATTCGCTCCGCGGTCACCGACTCGGGCGCGCCGCCCGCCGCCGGACAGCCGCCCAGCCCCGGCGTCCAGAACCTGCTCGTGATGCTGGAGGCGGCGGGCAGAGAGGAGGACGCCAAGCAGATGCGCGAGGACTGGTCCGCGGGCTCGCTTCGCTACTCCGACCTCAAGGCGCTTGCCGCCGACGCGCTCGTCGCGCTTGCCGCCGAGATGCGCGACCGCCGGGCCGACGTGCTCCGCCGCGGCGCCGGCCTGGACGAACTGATCGCGGAGATGGCCGGACGCGCGCGGGTCATGGCCGCCGAGACCCTCGCGCTCGTGAGGGAGAAGACGGGGCTGTGCACGACGCCGCCCTCCGGAATCGCGCCGCCGCCCTCCGGAGCCGGGTCGTAGACGGCGCGGGCAGCGGTTGCGGCCGGGATCCCGGACGGGGATCGCCGCCCGGAAGACTGGCGTCGTGAGCGCCGTGGACCTGGGCGGGGTCTTGGTTCCTGCGGCCACGCCGTTCGACTCGACGACGGGCGACGTCGACTTGGGCGCGCTCAGCGAAAACGTCGGCAAGTGGGCGGAGACGGGCGTGCGAGGCTTCGTGATCGGTGGTTCCACGGGCGAAGCCGTGCTCCTGGACGAAGACGAACGTTGCGCCGCGTGGGACGTCTGCCGGCGGACTGCCCCAGCCAAGCTGCTGGTCGGCGGCACGGGCGCCGAATCGCTGCGCGCCACGCTGCGCCTGTCGAAAAAGGCGGCCGACCTGGGATGCGACGCGGTCCTCGTCCAGCCGCCTGCGTTCTACAAGGGCGCGATGACGCCCGAAGTCCTGCGCGACCACTACGAAGCCGTAGCGGACGCGTCGAGGGCGCCGGTCGTCGTCTACCAGGTGCCCACGCGGCTCAGCACGCTCGACTTCCCGTCCGGGCTGGTGGCGGAGCTGTCGAAGCACGAGAACGTCGTGGGCATCAAGGACTCGCGCGGCAAGCTGGAGCTGGTGGGCGAGCTGGTGACGAGCACGGCGCCCGCCTTTCAGGTGATCGTGGGCAGCGGCAGCCTGCTGTACGCCGCCTTGGAAGTGGGCGCCGCGGGCGGAATCCTGGGCGTGGCCAATGTGGCGCCGCGGGAATGCGTCCGCATCTACGAGCGGTTCCGGGCGGGCGACGCGAAGGGCGCAGGCGCGGCGCAGGAAATCGTGGCTCCGCTGCACGACGGGATCGTCGGCGGGATGGGGGTGCCGGGCGTGAAGCGCGCGCTCGACATGCTGGGTTGCCGGGGGGGCGCGCCGCGCCTGCCGCTTCGGCCCCTTCCCGAAAAGCGCGCGGGCGACCTGGCCGCGCTGCTGGCCGCTGCGGGACTGGCGCCGCCGGCCCGTTCGTGAGCGGAAGACGGGTCGACGTAGGCCGTCCCAGGCGCCGGCGGCTCACTGCTCCCCGGGCGGTTCCCCGTCCCGGGCGGGCGCCAAGGCGGTCTGCCGTCCTTTGAGCGAAGCTTCTTCCGCGGTTGGCGCCTGCACCGTCGTCGTGGGGTGCCAGTGGGGCGACGAGGGCAAGGGAAAGGTCGTGGACGTGTTCGCCGAGGACGCGGACGTGATCGCGCGCTACCAAGGCGGGGCCAACGCGGGGCACACGGTGCACGTCGGCGACCACGAGTTCGTGTTGCACCAAGTGCCGTCGGGCATCCTCCACGCGGGCAAGCGCTGCTTGCTGGGCAACGGCGTCGTGGTGGACCTGGCCCGGTTCTTCAGCGAGTGCGACCAGTTGGCGGAACGCGGCGTCGAGGTGCGGGGCAGGATCGGCGTCAGCACCCGGGCGCACGTGGTCTTCGCGCATCACCGCGCGCTGGACGCGGCGATCGAGACCCGCGCGAAGCGGAAGATCGGGACCACCGGGCGCGGCATCGGCCCCGCCTACGAAGACAAGACCGGGCGGCGGGGCGTGCGGGTCGGCGACTTGCTGGATCCTGCCCTAGCCGAGGAGACGGTTGCGCGCAGCCTCCGACGGGCGCGCGAGCGGCTGGAGCGGCTGGGAGCGGACCCTGCGTCGGCCGGGACGCTGGCCGAGGCGTTGATGCCCGCGAGGCGCCTGCCGGACGTCGCCACGGACGCCGGGCTGGAGATATCGGAGGCCCGCGCCAACGGAAAGCGCGTGTTGCTGGAGGGCGCGCAGGGCACCGCGCTGGACGTGGACCACGGCACGTATCCCTACGTGACATCGTCCAATACCACGGCGGGCGCGGCATCGGTCGGCGCCGGGATCGGCCCGACCGCGATCGACTCGGTGATCGGCGTGGTCAAGGCGTACACGACGCGGGTCGGAAACGGCCCGTTGCCCACCAGCTTCGACGAGCGCATGGACGCCGTCATGCGGAAGCTGGGCGCGGAGTTCGGGGCCACGACAGGCCGGCCCCGCCGTTGCGGATGGTTCGACGCGGTGCTGGCCGCCCATGCGGCGCGCGTCAACGGCTTGACCGGAATCGCCGTCACGAAGCTGGACGTGCTGGACACGTTGCCCGAACTCAAGATCGCCACCGCCTACCGGCTGGCCGGCGATGCGGAGCATCCGTTCCCCGCCACCGTCCGCGAACTCGAACAGGCCGAGCCCGTCTACGAGACGCTGCCCGGCTGGACGACGCCCACGACGGACGTGCGCTCCATGGCCGACCTCCCGGCCAACGCCCGCGCCTACCTGGACCGGATCGAGGAGCTGGCGGGCGTGCCCATCGCCATGGTGTCCGTGGGGACGCGGCGCAACCAAGTTGTCCGGGGACGGCCGTTCCCAGCCGGCCCGAGCGGACAGCGTTAGCTGAGCCGATGCCGCGACGTCCCATAACGAGTTCGATGCACGCGCCGCCACTGAAGGAAAGCGCTTTCTTCATCAGCGCCGATGCGCGGTCCTGTTGGGCATTGTTGCCCGAGAATGTGCATCCGCGCCGGCGTCCCACCGCGAAATCGAGCGACATGGCATAGACGCGATAGCCCCCGTAGGGCGATTCGTCAAACCTAGTCACGGCGTCGGCTGCCGGCGGGGACGGAAAGCCGCCGGATCCGTCGCGGATCCGCCTCCGGAACGGCGCCTTGCCCGAGAATCCGTCGCATTATCTTGGTACTCTTCAAGTCTCTGGGCAGCAATGGCACGCCCGTCCCGCCCCGTCCATCGACCGGAGCCCCGTTTGTTCGACGATCTCGGCCAGAAGCTCGACAAGGCCATTGGCCGCTTTCGCCAGCGCGGCGTCCTGACCGAGCCGATGTTGCGCGAAGGGCTCCGCGACATGCGCCGGGTCTTGCTGGAGGCCGACGTCAACTTCAAGGTGGTGCGCGAATTCCTGGAGCGCGTCCGCGAAAAGGCGCTGGGCGAGAAGGTGGTCAAGTCGGTGTCGCCTGGGCAGCAGCTCGTCAAGATCGTGCGCGACGAGCTGGCGGCGCTGGTGGGGAGCGAAGGGGAGACCGCGGTCAAGTGGTCCTCGGCGCCGCCGACCGTGGTGATGCTCGTGGGTCTTCAGGGTTCTGGGAAGACGGCGACCGCGGCGAAGCTCGGGAAGCGGTGGGTGCGTCGGGGGCGGCCGCCGTTGCTGGCGGCTTGCGACCTGCGCCGTCCGGCGGCCGTCGAGCAGCTTGCCGTGCTGGGCAGGAAGGCGGGCGTGCCGGTCCACGCGGCCGAGGGCGCGACCGATCCGCTGGCGGTGGCCGAGGAGGCGCACAGGAGGGCGCGGCGCGAGAAGAAGGCTGTTCTCGTCGTCGACACGGCGGGGCGGCTTCAGATCGACGAGCCGCTCATGGACGAGCTGGCCCGGCTGAAGGCGCTGCTCTCGCCGGCGGAGATCCTGCTGGTTGCCGACGCCATGACGGGCCAGGAGGCGGTGAACGTCGCCGAGGGGTTCGACCGCGTCCTGGGACTGACGGGCTTTGTGCTCACGAAGATGGACGGAGACGCCCGCGGGGGGGCCGCGCTGTCCATTCGCACAGTGACGGGCAAGCCGCTCAAGTTCGTGGGGACGGGCGAAGGGGTGGACGCGCTGGAGGCCGTGGAGCCTCGCCGGGTCGCCGACCGCATTCTGCAGAAGGGCGACATCGTCGGATTGGTCGAGCGCGCGCAGAACGTCGTGGACGAGAGCGAGGCCGAAGCCTTTCAGCGGCGCGTGGTCGGCCGCGGCCGCTTTACCTTAGAGGACTTCCTGGCCGCCATGCGCCAAGTGCAGAAGATGGGACCCCTGCATCAGCTGTTGAAGCTGGTGCCCGGCGTACCCCGCAACCTGTCCGCCGACCAGATCGATCCGCGCAAGATGAAGCACGTCGAAGCCATCATCCTTTCGATGACGCCCGAGGAGCGCCGGAGGCCCGAGCTTCTCGACGGGTCGCGGCGGCGGCGGATCGCCCGGGGCAGCGGCCGGCCCGTGGCGGAGGTGAACCAGCTGGTCAAGCGCTTCGGCGAGACTCAAGCCATGATGAAGCAAATGAAGGGCTTCATGCCTACGCTGTAGATTCCCGAACCCAAGAGAACCATGTCCGTAAGAATTCGCCTCCGCCGCATGGGGAAGAAGAAGCAGCCCCACTACCGCATCGTCGTCGCCGACAGCCGTGCTCCGAGAGACGGCCGCTTCGTCGAGAACATCGGATACTACAACCCGCTCAAGCACCCGGACGGCTTCAGGGTCGACGTAGAACGCGTGGACTACTGGATCGGCGAGGGCGCCATCCCGTCCGCCACGGTGAAGAGCTTGGTCTCGCAGGCCCGCTCGGCCCGGTCCGCCGACCCTGCAGGCGCCGGCGACGCGCCGGACGCCGGAGGCCGGAGCATGGACGCGGACGGAGGGCGCGCCGCTGAGGAAGCGTCCGCCGCCGGAACCCATGCGGACGGCAAGGACTCGGCCCAGCCCGAAGAGGCCGAGAGCGAAGGGCCCGCCGCGGCGACCGTTGCCGAAGGGACGCCAACCGGCATGTCCGCCCCCGATGCCTCGCCTGCCGGCGAATCCGCCGCCCACGGGTCCCCCGCCGAGACGTCTCCGGAGGCCGCGTCCAGCGCGTGACCGAGGACCGCCCGTCCTTTCTCGTCGTCGGGCACATCAACAAAGTCCACGGCACCAAGGGCGAACTCTTTGTTTGGCCGCTGACCGACTACCCCGAAACCCACTTCGCGCCGGGCGTCGTCCACCATGCCGGCGACGACGACGCGTTGCAGCCTTGCCCGTCGCTTCTCCCCCTCGCCATCGAATCGGTCCGTCCCTATAGAAGGGGCTTCCTTGCAAGGTTCAAGGGATGCGAAAGCCGGGCCGACGCGGAGGCCCTGCGCGGCCGCTACCTGCTGAGGCCCTTCGAGACAATCGACCCGTTGGGCGAAGGCGAAGTCTTCTACCACGAACTCCTGGGCGCCGAAGTCGCGACCTCTGCCGGGGCCGCCGTCGGAACCGTCAAGGAAGTCTATTCGCTGAGCACGGCCGACTTGATCGAGGTGGCGGGACCCGGCGGCGAAGTGATTCTACCGCTCGTTCCGCAGTTCGTCGTCGGGTTCGACCGGGAGCGGCGGCGGGTGATCGTGGACCCGCCGAAGGGACTGCTGCCGTGATTCGCATCAACATCCTGACGATCTTCCCCGGTTTCTTCCGCGAGCCGCTTCGCACCAGCATTCCTGGACGGGCATCGGCCGCGGGATTGGCCGCCTACCGAATCGTGGACCTGCGCGACTACGCCAGGGACCGCCACCGCACCGTAGACGACGAGCCCTACGGCGGCGGCGCCGGCATGGTCATGAAGCCGGAACCGTTCTTTCGCGCCGTGGACCGCTTGGACACGGCCGGCCCGGTCGTCTTGCTGTCGGCGCGCGGCCGGCCTTTCGGCCACGCGGAAGCGGTGCGCCTTTCCTTGAGCCGCGAGATCACCTTCCTCTGCGGGCACTACAAGGACGTGGACCAGCGCGTGGCGGACCATTTGGCCACGGAAGAGCTCTCCTTGGGGCCGTACGTGCTGTCCGGCGGCGAGGTGGCGGCGCTCGCGATGACCGACGCGGTCGTGCGGTTGCTCCCGGGCGCGCTCGGAGACCACGAATCGGCATCGTCCGACTCCTTCTACGAGCCGGGCGTCGTCTCGGCCCCGTCGTACACCCGGCCCGCGGAATACCGCGGCATGTCCGTGCCCGAGGTCCTGCGCGACGGCGACCACGCCCGCATCCGGGCCTGGCGAGAAGAGCAGTCGGCCCGGCTGACCCGGCGGGCGGGCGCCGACAGGAACCGAAAGGACGACCGGTGAAGAGAGACGAATCCGCGGGCGCGGCTTCTCGAATCGTTTCGCGACGGGGCTTTCTCGCGGGCGGAGCCGCCGGGTTGGCCGGCGCTTCCCTTTCCGCCTGCCGTGCGCCGGGAACGGGCGGAGGGACGGACGAGGCCGGCGTTCGACCAGCCGCTGGCGTCCGGATCGCAACGCCCGCAGAGGTCGGCGACGAGGCATGGGCCGACGTGCGCGCCCAGTTCGTTCTGGAGTCCGGCGTCGCCTACATGAACAACGCCAGCCTGGGGATGCCGCCGGGATCGGTCGCGGATGCCGCCGGGGCCGGGTACGAAGCCCTGTCGCGGGAGCCCCTGCGGGCGAAGACCGAACTCTCGGAGACGGTCGCCGGCAGGGTGGTTCCGGGGCTTGCGGTCCTCCTGGGGGCCGATCCGGGCGAGATTTCGCTGACGAGAAACGCCAGCGAGGCTCTCCATCTAGCCGCCTTCGGCGCGCGGCTGCGTCCCGGCGACGAAGTGCTGGCGACCAGCCAAGAGCACCCGGCGGGCCTTCGGCCGTGGGAGGTTCGGGCGGAACGCGACGGCATTCGCTTGCGCGCGGTCGCCGTTCCCAGCCCTTTCGAGAGCCCCGGCCAAGTTGTGGAGCTGGTGAGGGACGCCATCACGCCGGCGACGCGAGTCGTCGCCTTCTGCCATGTGACCCGGGGCGGCCACCTCTATCCGGTGCGGCGGCTCTGCGCGCTGGCCCGGGAGCGGGGTTGCGTGAGCCACGTGGACGGCGCCCAGGCCGTGGGCATGCTGCCGGTCGATCTCCGCGACCTGGGATGCGACACCTACTCGGCGAGCTTGCACAAATGGTTCCTGGGGCCGATGGGCACCGGCGTCCTCTACGTGCGTGCCGACGCCCGCGAGCGCGTCGATCCGGTTTTTTCGCCGCGGCAGAGCGCGGGCGAAGCCGCCTACCGCCCGCCGGGCACGTCGGCGTTGCCCCTGCAGGCGGCGCTGGCCGAATCGCTGGAGTTCATGGAAGACGTGACCGTGGAAGCCGTCGAGGCCCGGACCCGCCACCTGTCCAACCACCTCAAGGCCCGGCTGGCTCGGATCGGCCGGTGCACGCTGCTGAGCGGCGACGGTCCGGACGTCTCGTGCCCCGGCTCCACGATCTTCGAACTGGGCGGCGTGGACGCCGTCAAGGCCGTCGGGCTCGTGGCGGATCGGGCGCGCATCCACATCGACGAGCACCAGCGCGACGGGCACAACGCCATCCGCGTGTCGACCCACGTCTACAACACGCGGGCCGAGATCGACCGTCTCGCCGCCACGCTGGAAGAGCTGTAGCGCCGCCAATGGACGTGCGCTCGTCGAGGATCGTCCCCCCAGTGGTCGGGCATGGCGCCTCGCAACGCCCACCACGTCCGGGACTATCGCCCGCCGCGTCCGCCTACGGCGCCTCCGACGCCCTGTCTCCGCCCAGTAGCGGAAACACCGCCGATTCCGTGTACTCCACCGTGTTTATCAGGTACTCGCTCGGCGGCGAATCGAACGTCCTGACCTTGTCGGGGTCGATCTGCACCGACTGGCCCGCCGGCGTGGCGATCTGGGGCCACTGCGACATCACTTCCACGTACACGCAACGCGGGTCTTCCCGGAGCACCTCGACCGAGACGTCCCGCTTCGGGTTGGCCAGGGGATCGCCCAGAGCGGCCTCGGCGGCGTCCGTCTCGTACTTGAACGCGGCAAAGGACAGTCCCTCGCCGGGCAGGTCCAGAACATGCCGGCTCAGGAAGGAGACGGCGGAATCGCCCTTGGCATGAGCCTGTCCCCGCACGCGCGCCTCCGCCAGCACGCGTTGCCAGCCTTCGCCCAGCACTCCGAAGACCGCCTCGGACACCAGGTCGAAGTCTTCGAACGCCGCTTGGGCGGAACGGGGCCACTCGGCGCCCAAGAAGATCCGCAACGGCGTGTCGCCGACGGGCCCGTTGATCTCCAGGACCAGCTTTTCGCGGCCGTGCTCCCGGCCCAAGCAGATGGCGAACCCCTTGTTGCCCTCCTCTTCGGGCGTGTACTTGAACGAGAGGTCGTCCTGGCCGAGCGCGTCGCACACCGATGCGTGGATGTTCATGCCGTCGCGGCGCGAGAGCTCCTTCGGCGGGCCGACGAGAAACGCGAAGTTGGCGCCCCGGGTGCGGTAGGAATTCGTCAGCATGAAGAGAACCTAACGCCTCGGTCGCGCCTCCGCACGGACGCCCGCCGTCTGCCCCAGGAGCGCTGTTCGTTGCGAGTGAACGGCGTGCGCGCCTGCCGGCCGGGCTCATATCCGCGCCTGCAGCGTGTAGAGGTCGTGGTAGCGGCCGCGCCGGGCGACGAGCTCGTCGTGGCGGCCCTCTTCGGCGATGCGGCCGTCCTCGATCACCAGGATGAGGTCGGCTCGCCGGATCGTCGAGAGGCGATGGGCGATGACGATCGTCGTGCGCCCGCGCAGCAGGTCCGCCAAGCTCTTCTGGATGAGGGCTTCGCTCTCGGTGTCGAGGCTGGACGTGGCCTCGTCCAGGACCAGGATGCGGGGATCGGCTAGGATCGCGCGGGCGATCGTCACGCGTTGTCGCTGGCCGCCGGACAGCTTGACGCCGCGTTCGCCGATCACCGTGTCCATGCGGTCCGGGAAGTGGTCGCTGAACTCGGTGACGAACGCTTGCTCCGCCGCCGCCCGCACTTGCGCGCCGGTGGCCTGCGGCCGCGCGAAGAGCAGGTTTTCGCGGATCGTGCCGTCGAAGAGAAAGTCCTCCTGCAGCACCAGGCCCAGCTGTCGCCGGTAGGACCCCAGCTCGACGTCGCGAAGGTCCATGCCGTCCACGAGCACGCGCCCCTCGTCCGGCTCGAGGAACGAGGCGGCCACGCCGGCGATCGTCGACTTCCCGGACCCCGAGCTGCCCACCAGCGCCACGGCCATGCCCGGCTTCGCCTCGAAGCTGATGCCGCACAGCACGGGCTTGTCGGCGTGGTAGCGGAAGTGAACGTCCTCGAACACGATCCGGCCGTCGATCGGGGGCGCTTCCACGGTGCGCCGGGGATCGTCTTCCTCGCGCGGGCGCGACAGCAGCTCCGCCGTGCGGTCCAAGCCCGCGAACGCCTCGGTCATCTGCGTGCCGATGTTCGCCATCCCCACGACCGGCGAAAT
The DNA here is from genome assembly GCA_965203485.1 of Longimicrobiales bacterium. Taxonomy (GTDB): domain Bacteria; phylum Gemmatimonadota; class Gemmatimonadetes; order Longimicrobiales; family Gaopeijiaceae. The sequence continues at coordinate 2,904,625 of OZ241892.1, read as the reverse complement.
GAGAAAGCCCAGGAAGATCGTGAAGGAGAAGAGGGCGCCGACGGTGAGCTCCTCCGAAATCACGCGGCTGCCCCCCTGCCACATCACCAGCACGCCCGCGAGCCCCATGAAGAACGCGCCCAGGCTGGTCACCATCGTCGACTTGGTGAGCGTCGTCCTCACGTTGTCGAAGATTCGCATGACGCCCGCGCGGAAGAGTTCGCTTTCCTTCTCGGTCGCGTGAAACCCCTTGATGATGCGGATTCCCCCCAGCGCTTCCGTGAGCCGGCCGGTGACCTCGGCGCGTATCTCTCCGCGCTTGCGAAACGCGGGCCGCAGCGTCTTGAACGCGCGGGTCGAGACGAAGGCGAACGCGACCAGCGGACCCACGGCCAGCAGGGTCATGAGCGGACTGATTCGAATCAGGAACGTCAGCGCCACCGCGCTCGTGATCGTCCCCCCGACGAGCTGCACCAAGCCGGTTCCGACCAAGTTGCGCACGCCTTCGACGTCGTTCATGATCCGAGACACCAGCTCGCCGGACTTCGTGTTGTCGAAGACCCGCACCGGCAGGGCCAGCACGTGCTGCTGCACTTGCAGGCGCAGGTTGGCGATCAGCCGCTGGGCCTCGACGCTCAGCAGCATGGTGAGCGCATAGGACGTGGCGGCTTGAAGCGTCACCGCGCCCCCTACCCCCGCCAAGATCCAGTACAGCATCTCCAGGTTCTGGTTGGCGAGCACCTCGTCGATCAAGTAGCGGGTCGAGGCGGGCAGGACGAGCCCGGCGAGCCGGTTGACGAGGATGAGTCCCAGCCCCAGGAGGACCAGCCAGCGCCGGGGCCAGATGATCTCCCTGAACGCGTTCTTGAGGCTCGCGCCGGAGATCTTCTTGGGAGACTTGCGGTTCGCCATTGACAACGGCCGGAGCAGGGCAGGGGGGTCGCGCCGGAGCGCGCTTCGGCGGGCCGGACGCCAACTGGAGAGGCGGGATCCGGGACGGGGCGGGGCGCCGAGGCGTGCCGGCGAGCGTAGCCCGCAACATAACATGGCGCCTCCGCGGGCGTGCCGGCGTTGCGTCTTCCCCGAGCGTCGCCTCTGCAAGAGCCCGAGCCGGATCGGACGGCGTTCGCAGCTTCAAGATGGTGGCCCTCAAAGGTGCGGTCCGTCCACTGCACTTGGCCGGTCGGGCGCGCGCCCATGTCTTCCCGGTGCATCCTCTCCTGCTGCGTCGAGCGGCACATGGGCCGGGCGCTTGCGCCGGTGCTCTTCGACGACCACGACCCCGGGGCGCGTCACGGGCGTGGCCGTCGTGTCCGTCCCGTCGCCGCCGGCGGCGGACAAGGCCGAAGCGCGCGCCGGATGAATTGACCGTCCACAGCTTTTGCCCGTTGCTCGCCGACTTTGGCCATACTTGCCCCCCAGCGGCGGTGCAGTCCGCAGGCGCCCGCCCCGGCCGACATCCTCGCGCAGTCCACTCCCGTTCAGGACCGCGACTTGCCGTTCTGGAACATGCTCGTCCGAGACCATGCCCGCGCCCCAGACGCCCGGCCAACCCAATCCGGAGTCGGACTGACCCTCACAGCTCTTTCCCAGCGCCACGCAACTGAGGCGACGATCCGGATCCTGCAGCCGTCGTCGGGCCGGGCGGACGAAACGACTAGCGCTAGTTGCCGCGCTTCTTTCGGAACGTTAGGATACTGCCCGTCCCTGAGTTCGGCAGTCCGCAGGTTCGCCGGACGCCGCAATCGACTGTCCCGACCCGTGAGCCCCCGCCGATGCCCGCCCCTCCGCAACTCGACACGCTGACGATTCGCGGATTCCGCGGGCTAGAGCACGTCGAGTTCCCGAAGCTGGGCCGGATCAACTTGATCGTCGGCAAGAACGACGTCGGCAAGACATCCGTCCTCGAGGCCGCTTTTTTGGTGACCGGCTTCGCCGAATTGCCGTTGCCTGTAGCCATCCAGAACAACCGGAAGCACTTGGTTCGGGATTTCCGCGATCTCTTGTTGCTGTTTCACGACCTCAACGTTGACACTGGAATGGAGTTCGACGCCACCACGACTGTCGATCGCCGTTGCCTACGGATCTCCGCGGAATCCACCAGCGTTGTCATGGATCAGGATGTTCAGCCGTCGTCCAAAACCGCCAACGGTGACGGCGGACGTGTCGGACGTGCATCGTATTCGTCAAAGCCCGACATCCAATATGCGCTCCGTTACACCGCGAATCTTGTCTCTGGGCGGTCTCAGGATCATGTCCGGCAATATACTGGCACGCTGTTCGTGGCTGACGGCCAGGTCAAGGCGGCCGACGATCCCGGACGTGCCCCATTGAGAGATGAAACCATCCCTGCCCGAATATTGTTGCCAAACATAGATTACAACAACAAATTTATTTCCGACGTAATGGTAGCTAAGAAACAGGACAAATTGATCGAACGCCTTGCGGCCGTCAATCCCCAAGTGACTGGCATCGCGGTCAGCGGAGACATTGCATATGTGGACATTGGACTAGACAGCATGATCCCGATCAGCATGTGCGGAAACGGACTGCTCCGCGTTGCGCAGATCCTGTCGTTGTGCTTACTAGATGATGTGCGCATTCTGTTGATTGACGAAATCGGAAACGGACTTCATTATTCTGCGATTGAACCGGTTCTGACAGCGATTATGACGATGTGCGAACAACAAGGCATTCAAGTGTTTCTTACAACGCACAGTCTCGAGGTAATGCAATGCTTCCAACACGCCCTGAGCACAGATTTGGAGCGTTTTCAGTCCGAGATCGAATGTTACGCCCTAGCTCGGGACAAGGACGGTCGTGTTCGTGCCTACAGGTATGACTATGAACAGCTTGCTCATGCCGTATCGCATAGAATTGAGATTAGATGACGCAATGGGACGTGTACGTTGAGGGAAACAGCGACCAGCAGTTCCTGAAATGCGTCACACGACATTTGGGACTTGGTGGAATCGAATACCAAATTATCGGAACTGGCATAAACGGCTTGCACAAAATGGAACCGAAATTGCGGCAAAGTCTTGATGCCGGCAAGCACATTGCCGCAGTGGTCGACGCGAATGCGAATCCAGGCAATCGGAAAAAAGAATTGAAAGACATAACGAAGAAGCTCAATGTTTCCATAACCAAGTCTTTCTTCTTGCCGGACGACCAGGGGCCCGGATGCCTGGAAACGCTATTGGAGAAGATCGCAGTCCGTCCTCACGATCGAATATATCGTTGCTTCGATACCTACCGGCAATGCATTTCCAATGAAAATCCTGACTACGATATTCCTGACAAAAAAGCACGGATCTATGCCTATTGCAGTGCACTAGGTGTTAATACGCAACCTGGAGAGCGGGACTACTGCAGCAGTCAACACTGGGACTTGGACGCTCCAGCGCTTGGTCCGCTGAAGCAGTTCCTTTGCTCGCTTCGGTCTTGAGCGCCCGCACATCACCCTGCACTGCGGAAGCGAAAGCCGGACGTGGCGCGCGCGTCGCCGGGCGGTCCCGGAGCCGGCGTCCCGTAGGGCGGTGCCAACGCATCAATGAAAGAACCTTCCACGAGCGACGAAGGATTCGGCGCCGCCGGCTGGTTGCGGACTTCCCAGTTCGGCCAGCCACTCGTTCAGCGCCTCGATCTTTTCGGCGACCACGTGGACCACTCCGTCCTGGGTCTGCACCTTGCCGCGGCAGACCATCAGCCGCGCCGCCAGCAAGTCGCGCCGCCAACGCTCTCGCACCGCCGGGAGGACGACCAAGTTGGCGACCCCGGTCTCGTCCTCCAGCGTGACGAACATGACCTTGCCGGACCCCGGGCGCTGCCGCACCAGCACGATTCCCGCCACGGCGACCCGGGCGCCGCCCGGCGCCCCGTCCAGCTCCGACGCTGGGCGCACCCCCCGCCGGGCCAGGCGCCTCCGCAGAAACGCGACCGGGTGGCGCTTGAGCGACAGGCCCGTCGCGCGATAGTCGGCCACCACCTGCTCGCTCGCCGACATGGCGGGCAACGCGGGTTCGGCGGCCTCGCCGTCGCCTTGCGCACCTGGGCTCCGGGCGTCGTTGCTGGAATGGCGGAACAACGGCAACGGTCCTCCAGCGGCTGCCGCCTTGGCCGCCCACGCGGCCTGCCTCCGGTCCAGCCCCATCGACCTCATGGCGTCGGCATTGGCCAGGCGCACGAGCGTCGCCCGCGGGATCCCCGACCGTCTCCACAAGTCCTCCGGCGACAGAAACTCCTCGCCGGGCGCTCGCTCTCGAGCCGCGACGAGAAGGGCCGCGTCCTCCTTCCGGAGACCCCGAACTTGGCGCAGTCCCAGCCGTAGCGCGAAGCGGCCGCGGCCCGCCGGCTTTTCCTCCCGCGGCAACGCGGCCAAACGACTGGCCCCATCGGTCCGCCGCGGTCCCTCGGCGCACTCGTCCGCCTTCTCCAAGGCGCTGTCCCAGTCCGAACGGTTCACGTCGGCGGGCCGCACTTGCACGCCGTGGTCCCGGGCGTCGCGCACGATCTGCGCGGGGGCGTAGAATCCCATGGGCTGGCTGTTGAGAAGCGCGCAGGCGAAGACCTCCGGGTAGTGGCGCTTGATCCACGAGGAGACGTAGGCAAGCAGGGCGAAGCTGGCCGCGTGGCTTTCGGGGAAGCCGTAGTCGCCGAAGCCCTCGATCTGGCGGAAGCAGCTCTTGGCGAAGTCCGGGTCGTACCCGCGCCGCGTCATGCCTCGCACGAACTTGTCGCGGAAGCGGTGGAGCGTGCCGTGGTTGCGGAAGCTGGCCATGGCGCGGCGCAGCTCGTCGGCTTCGGCGGGTGTGAAGCCCGCCGCGACGATGGAGATCCTCATGGCTTGTTCCTGGAACAGGGGCACGCCCAGGGTCTTCTCGAGCACGCCGCGCAGCTCCTCCGACGGATAGCGCACCGGCTCCAGCCCTTTGCGGCGGCGCAAGTACGGGTGCACCATGTCGCCCTGGATCGGCCCTGGGCGCACGATCGCCACCTCGATCACCAAGTCGTGGAACGTCTTCGGCTTGAGCCGCGGCAGCATGGCCATCTGGGCGCGGCTTTCGATCTGGAAGACGCCCACCGTGTCGGCGCGCTGGATCATCTCGTACACCGCGGGGTCCTCCTGGGGCACGTTCGCCAGCGTGCGGCGGACGCCGTGGTGCGCCTCGATCAGCTCGAAGGCGCGGCGGATGCACGACAGCATTCCCAGCCCCAGCACGTCCACCTTGATCAGGCCCAGCGCCTCGAGGTCGTCCTTGTTCCACTCGATCACCGTGCGGTCCGCCATGGCCGCGTTCTGGATCGGAACGATCTCGCACAAGGGTCCTCGCGAGATCACGAAGCCGCCCGTGTGCTGCGACAGGTGGCGCGGAAAGCCGCACAGCTGCCGGGCCAGTTGCAGCGCGAGCCGCAAGCGCCGGTCCGCGGGATCGAATCCTTCCTCGCGGGCCTGCTCCTCGCCCGCCGGCCCCGACCACCACGAGACCATCGACAGCAGCCGGTCGATCACGTCCTTGCTCAGCCCCATGGCCTTGCCCACGTCCCGAAGCGCGCTCCGGGGGCGGTAGGTGATCACCGTCGCGGCGAGCCCGGCCCTGTCGCGGCCGTACTTGCGGTAGATGTACTGAACGACTTCCTCGCGCCGCTCGTGCTCGAAGTCCACGTCGATGTCGGGCGCCTCGCCGCGCTCGGCCGAGATGAAGCGTTCGAAGAGGAGGTCGGTCTGGGCGGGATCGACGGAGGTGATCCCCAGGCAGTAGCACACGGCCGAGTTTGCGGCCGAGCCGCGTCCTTGGCAGAGGATGCCCAGGCTTTGGGCGGTCCGGACGATGTCGTCCACGGTGAGGAAGTAGGGGGCGTAGTCCAGCTTGCCGATCAGCGCCAGCTCGTGCTCCAGGACGGCGCGGACCTGGGGCGGAACCCCTTCGGGATAGCGGCGGGCGGCACCCCGCCACGTCAGGGCTTCGAGCCGCTCCTGGGGCGTGCCGCCGCCGGGGACGACTTCGCTGGGGTACTCGTAGCGGAGTTCGTCCAGCGAGAAGCGGCACCGCTCGGCGATCTCCGCCGCGTTGGCCAGCGCCTGCGGGTGGTCGCGCAGGAGGCGGGCGGCTTCGGCCGGCGGCTTGACGTGCCGTTCCGCGTTGGGCGCCAAGCGCCAGCCCGCCGCGTCGATGGTGCAGCGCTCGCGGACGCAGGCGAGCACGTCGTGGAGGCGGCGGCGGGAGGGATCGTGCTGCTCCGCGTCTCCGGTGGCGGCCAGAGGAACGCCGAGGGCTCGGGAAAGGGAGGCGAGGCTGGCCAAGCGGCGGTGGTCGTCGCCTCGGAAACGGTGTGCGGCGCCCAAGTAGAGAGGAGCGTCCAGGTGGTCGCGGTACCAAGCGAGGTGGTCGGCGAGGGTGGCCTCCCGCGGCGGCCGCGATCGCGAAGCGGCCTCCTGCGGTTGTCCCGGTCCGCGCTTCTTCGTTGCCCGGCCAATGCGCGGGTCTTGCCGGCCGCGGCCTGGGGATGCTTGCCCGCGTTGTCCTCGTTGTTTCGCCGCCCCCCAGTCGATGCGCGCGACTTCCGGCGGGACGTCTTGCGGGGGTACGGCGATGAAGATTTGTCCCTGCGCGGCTTCGGGCAGGTCTTCGCGCCGCAGGCGGCATTCGCCCTTGGGCGCGCGGCGGCGGCCCGTGGTTACGAGACGCGCCAGCCGACCGTACGCGGCGCGATCGGTGGGCAGGCACAGCAAGCTGGGGCCGTCCAGCAGATCGAGGCGGGCGCCCGGAATGAAGCGCAGTCCCGTCCGTTTCGCGGCCGTGTGCGCCCGCGCGATTCCGGCCAGCGTGTTGCGGTCGGTCAAGGCCATGGCGCGATAGCCCAGGGCGGCGGCCCGCTCGACCATCTCCTCCGGATGGGACGCGCCCCGAAGGAAGGAGAAGTTGCTGGTGACTTGGAGGAGGGCCGCAGCCTTGGACAGAGTTGGCGGTGCGGCCCCCGTTCTCGCTCTCGTCATCCGAAGACGCCGTGCAGGAACCAGCGAGAGGCCGCCGCTCGTCGGCCGGAAGCCTCCCGGCCGTCCGGGAGGGGGAGTTCGCGGTAGAGCCAGTAGCGGCGGCCGTCCTCGGCCTCGACCGCGTAGTAGTCGCGAGCCGGGGCGTCCTCCCGCCACCACTCGCCCTCCAAGCGCTCGGGGCCTTCGGCGGACCGCAGCCAGCGTAGACCGCCACGGCGACGAAAGGAGACCGGCGGGGCGCCGTCTCGGAGCATGGCGACCTGCACCGCCTCCGGAGGCGAGATCAGGCGCACGGGGCGAGGGCGGCCTGCGGGCCAGCCGACGGCGGGCGGACGGACGGCGGACCGATGGGGGAACGGCCGGCGAGCGGCGGCCGTTCCGTGCGCGGCGCGGTTCCGAAGTTCCGCCGCCGCCGTCTCCCCATGGTCGAAGGCGCAGAGCCGAACGGCGCGCTCGGGCATCCAGCTTCGGCGCGGCACGGGACGGGCAATGCGGTCGAAGCCGAAACGGTTCCCCAGCCGGTCGACGAGAGCGGCCAGTTGGCGCGCGTCCTCCTCGGCTGATTCGCGCCGCCTGCCATCCTGCACGCGGCCGCGCCTAGTCCCGAACAACTCTGCGGTTGCATTGCGCTCGGTCGCGAAGGGGGGCGTCGCGTCGTCGCATCCGGCGCCGGGGACATCCATCGTCGTCCAGCGGATCTGCTCCTCCACGACGGCTTCGGTCGCTTCCGCCGTGAGCGCCATCTCGTCGACGCCGAAGCCGGGCGCCACCTGCTCCAGCTTCTCGGCGAAGAGCCTCATCAAGGGCTCCCTGCGGCGGAGAGGGCGGCTGGTCCCGATTTCGACGGCTTGCGGCTCTCCGTCCACCCGGTGACAGACCAAGCGAATCCGGCGCGCGCCTTCTCCCGCCTTCCGCATCGTCCGACAGAGTTCGCCCAGCAGTTCGTCCACGGCGGCGCGGACGTCTCCGGCGCGCGAGACCGGCTTCGCGAAGGTACGCCTAGCCTCCCGCGGAGGAAGGGGCCGGAGGGGCTCGAGCGGTTCTGCAATCGATCCCAGCGCCTGCGCCAGCCGCCGGGGAAGCTCGGGGCCGAAGCGCTCGGCCAAGCTGGCGGGTTCCATGTCGAACAGTGCACGGATTCTGTTCAGTCCGAAGGACGCGAGGGCATCGGCCACGCCGTCGTCCAGCCGAAGGGCGGCAACCGGCAGGCCGCCCAACGCCTTCTTCCGTTCCGCGAGCCCGGCGCCGGCGGGCATCACGCCCAGGCTTTCCTCGCCGCAGCGGGCCAGCGCCCAAGCCGCCCCCGGAGCTTCGGCCAGCCCGGCCCGCGACGTCAGGCCGAACCCCTTCAGCCTCGCGCGCACCGCCGCCGCCAACTCCCTCTCGCCGCCGAAGAGGTGCGCGCAACCGCCCACGTCCAGGAAAATCACGTCCGGTTTCCCCAGCGCGACCCGCGGGGTAAAGCGGAACGCCCAGCGCGCCAGCGATTCCAGCGCGCACGCGTCGCCGCCGGGATCGGCGAGGCGGACAACGACCTCCGGGAGGACTGCGCGGGCATCCGCCAAGGGCATCCCAGGCGCCAGTCCCGCTTGAGCGGCCCAGCGGTTTGCCGCCGCCACCACCTGCCGCCCGCGAACATCCGAAACGGCGACGAAGGGACGGTCGCGAACCTCGGGACGGCGCCCGGCCAGCCGTTCGGCGGGCCACCAGGGCAACCACACGGCCAAGATGCGGCGCGAGACGATGCGGGACATGACCCGGCATCTTACCGAACAAACGCCGTAACATCAACCTTGGCGACGCGGACGGCCCAAGCAAGCCGCGGACCGCCGCGCCGTCGCCTTGCGACTCGGAACCGCCGCAACAGCTCCACGGCGTGCGGCGGCGTCCGGTGCTCAGAATCTGTCCAGCAACGCGCTCTCCGACAGATTCTCCGTCAAATAGCGCCTAGAATCTGTCACGATCCGCTTGAACGGCCTTCCGCCCCGGCAGTGCAGCAGCTCGACGCGCCAAGTAGTTGGGCCCGCGTTCGGACGGACTGGATTGCGTCCGCGCCCCTGCACGGCGCCGGGGGAGACGCGGCCCGCCCCATGCGCTGGATCCTGCGCCGTGCGCGGCCTGCGGCCATGTCCCGGGCCTGGCTGGGAATCCGCTTCAACGCCGAACTCCGCCTCCGCAACCGAGACGATCCTCCACCGGCTCGCCGCGGTGGGAACGGCCGCCGCTCCGTTGCCCGTCTTCGGCGCCAGCGCCAAGCCCACCACGTCCGATCCTTCGGCGGCCAGCATCAGGCGCCGCGACGCCGCCGTTCCCAACGGCGTGCACTCCGCGACCACCCCCCTCACGGCCGGGCAACGCAACGCTTCCTCCAAGGCCCAAGCCACGTCCCCGGGCCGCCGCAGACCGGACACCACCACCAGCCGTCCCGGCGCGATCCCGTAGCGCACCAGTCCCGGCGCGTAAGGCCCCTCGTCCGCGGCCAGCCACAGCAACGAGCCCCCCGACGCCCCCGCGCGCGCCAGGACGGCGGCGCAGAATCCCGTGGTCGCCGCGTCCCCGCCCACCTCGTGAACGCAACCCCTCCGCAGTCCGCCGCCGGGCAGCGCGCCGTCGATCTCGGGGATGCCCAACGGCAAGCAGGCCCTGTCGCGGCCGTCTGCTCCTTCGATCCGCCTGATCTCCCGGCGCAAGGCATCCTGCCGGTCCTTCGTCTTCCATGACATGCCGAACACGATACCGAACAAATACCGTAAATATCAAGACCGATGTTGCGAAATTCGTTGACTTGGGCCGCCTGCCGGAGTACGATTCGCGACCGTCGCGAGCGGAGCGCTCCGGCTTGTCGGCTGGAGCCGCCTGCACGTGGCCAGGGGGGAGGTCATGAGCGATCGAAGTCTGAGCCGCCGCCTTCGCTTGGGCGAGGACTCGGCCTTGGAGCTGAAGCGGGTTCGGATGTCCGGGGGACGCGTCAGCGAGCCCAGCCGAGACAGCGTCGCCGACGAGCTGGCGGCGCTGGCCAACGCCCGGGGCGGAACGCTGGCGCTGGGCGTGGACGACAAGACCCGTTTGGCCGAGGGCATCCCGCTCGAGCGCCTCGACGCCGTGGAAACATGGATTCGCGAAATCTGCAACGACTCCGTGAAGCCGCCGCTGGACGCCGAAATCCTGAAGGAGGAAGCGCCAAATGCCGAGGGGATCCTGGCGCCGGTGATTTGCGTGGAAGTGCCGCGGAGTCTCTTCGTCCACAGGAGCCCGGGCGGGTACTTCCGCAGGCTGGGGAGCTCGAAGCGCGAAGTTTCGCCCGAGGCCCTGGCGCGACTCTTCCAGGAACGGAGCCAGAGCAGGGTTCTGCGGTTCGACGGATCGGTGGTGCCCGACACGACGCCCGACGACCTGCACTATTCGCTGACGCGCCGCTTCGTCCAAGGCGACTTGGAATCCGTGCCGGAAACGCCCGAGGAAGAGCTGGCCGTCCTGCGCAAGGCGAGGATTGCGGCCTACGACTCGGACGGCCGCGCGCGGCTGACTCTCGCAGGCGTCCTGCTCTGCACGCGCGAACCGCAGCAGTGGCTTCCGCATGCCTACGTTCAGGCGGTCAGCTACGCCGGCGAACGAACGGACGCCGCTTACCAAAGCGACGCCCGCGACATTGGCGGACCGATCGACCAGCAAGTCGAGGAAGCGTTGCACTTCGTGCGCCGCAACATGCTTGTGCGCGCCACCAAGCGCACGGCGCGGTCGGAATGCCCGCAGTTCAGCGAACGGGCCGTCTTCGAGGCTCTCGTCAATGCAGTGGCTCACCGCGACTATTCGATGCACGGGGCGCGAATTCGGCTGCATATGTTCGGAGATCGTCTGGAGCTTCGCGTGCCCGGCGGCTTGGCCAATGGGCTGTCCGCCGACAGCCTGCATCTCGTCCAGTCCTGCCGCAACGAGATCCTCGTGTCGTTGCTGGCGCGATGCCCCGTGCCCCCCGGCGCGGACGTGGGCCGCAAGCGCTTGATGGACCGAAGGGGCGACGGCGTGCCGGTCATTCGCCGCGAGAGCCGGGAGCTGTCGGGACGGTTGCCGGAGTACGCACTGGTCGGCGATGCCGAGCTTCAGCTGGTGATCTGGGCGGCACAATCGTGAGCGCCGTCAAGCGGATCGTCTGCTTGGCCAACTCGCGCAAGCTGTCGGGCCGGTGCGTCGCCGGACGGGAGTGGGCCGGCGGAAAGGCGGCGGGTCCATGGATTCGCCCCGTGAGCGCGCGGCCCGGCCAGGAAGTGTCGGAGCACGAACGCCAGTACGAGGACGGCAGCGATCCGCGGGTCCTCGACATCGTGAGCGTTCCGGTGCTCGCGCCGAAGCCCGACGAGTGGCAAACCGAGAACTGGCTTCTCGACGCCGAGCGCTACTGGAAGAAGCTGGGCAGCTTCTCCTGGCTCGACCTGCCTCGCTTGCTGGACCCGCCCGAGCCCCTTTGGATCGATGGACACAGCACGTACAACGGCACCAACGACAAGGTTCCGCTGGACCTCATGGGCCGCGTCTCCAGCTCCCTGCGACTTGTGCGCCTGGAACGGTTGCGTCTTCGCGTGTTCGCTCCTGGCGAAGCGTTCGGAAACTCCAAGCGCCGCGTGCAGGCCATGTTCTCTCATGCCGGCAAGGACTACCGCATCTGGGTCACGGACCCTGTGTACGAGAAGACGTATCTGGCGAAGCTCGACGGAGAATACGAGACCGGCGAATGCTATGTGACCGTCAGCCTGGGCGAGCCCTATGGGGGAAGTTGCTACAAGCTGGCCGCCGCCGTCGTCGAGGAGCGGCGCTGATGCCGTCGGAGCAAGCCCTCACCGTCTTCACGGCCGGCCACTCGAACCATTCACGGGAGCGCTTTGCGAAGGAGTTGCTGCACCGGCATGGAATCGCCGTGCTGGCGGACGTCCGGTCGGCCCCGTACAGTCGGTTCGCCCCGGACTTCGACCGCGAGGCCCTGCGTTCCTTCTTGGCGGAACGCGATGTCCGCTACGTCTACTTCGGCGACGAGCTGGGCGGCCGGCCGTCCGACCCCGCCTGCTACGAGGACGGGCGTGTCCGGTACGACCGCGTCGCCTGCAGCGCCGCGTTTCACCGGGGCCTCGACGGACTTCTGGCCGAGGCCGCATCGCATCGCGTCGCGATGATGTGCTCGGAGATGGAGCCGCTGAACTGCCATCGGACGCTTCTGGTCGCGCAGGCGCTGGACCACCGAGGCGTCGGCGTCGAGCACATCCTCGTGGACGGCTCTCTCGCGTCCCACGCGGCCGTCATGGACGACCTGCTTGCCAGGCACAACTTGAGCGGCGCGCAAACGGACCTCTTCCCCCGCACGCGGGACGAGCGCGTCGAGGAGGCCGTGGCCCGCCAAGCGCGCGAAGTCGGATTTGCCCGCGGCGAACGCTGGGAACCCGCTCGCCGTCGGAGCGCGTAGCCCCCGTGTCCGCTCCATCGATCAAGTCAACCAGCCCCCTACGGAGACCGTCGCGAAAATGAAGCTCTTCACCATCGGGTTCACCAAGAAGCCGGCACGGCGATTTTTCGGAGAGCTCGTCGCTACGGCCAAGAAGTCGGGTCTCCGTCGCGTCGTGGACGTCCGGATCAAGCCCGGGTCGCAGCTCGCGGGTTTCGCCAAGAAGAACGACCTCGCCTACTTCCTGGATGCCATCTGCGGCGTGGGCTACGTCCACATGCCGGTCTTGGCGCCCACGCCCGAACTGCTGGCGGACTACAGAAAGAAGCGGATCGACTGGAGCGGCTACGAGCCCCGCTTCGACGCCCTCATGCGCGAACGCCGGATCGAAGCCGTGCTCGCCGAGAAGGACGCGGCGCCGGGCCAGCCGTTCCTGCAGGACGGCGACTGCATGCTTTGCAGCGAGCACGAGCCCCAACATTGCCACCGGCGCCTTGTGGCCGAATACCTGCAACGCCGGTGGGACGGGCTGGAGGTCGTGCACTTGGTGTGACGCGGGCGATGGGCAACGGCATGCGGTCCCGCTCCTTCCCTGGACGAACTCGGTGGGCTAGCTTTCCAACTTCTCCCGACTATGGAACGAAGAAGCATCCCAAGGAGACTCGCCATGGCGGACATCCTCCACGAGCTGGACTTGGAGCACGAGCGCAACGAATTGCCGGACTTCGGGCCCGGCGACACGATCAGGGTCCTCTACAAGGTCCGCGAAGGGCAGAAGGAGCGCATCCAGGTGTTCGAGGGCGTCTGCCTGGGGCGGCGGGGCTCGGGCATGGGCGAGACGTTCCGCGTTCGCAAGCTGTCGGGCGGCGTGGGCGTTGAGCGCATCTTTCCGGTTCACGCGCCGACGGTGGGCGGGGTCGAAGTGGTCAGGCGCGGGCGGGTGCGGCGGGCCAAGTTGTACTACTTGCGCGGGTTGCGGGGGAAGGCGGCGCGAATCAAGGAACGGCGGACGCCGCGCTCCAACTGAAGGGCCGGGCCGAACGCGGAGCCAACCGGAGAAGGCGCGCGGCGGCGGTGCCGGGCGGAGCCGAATCCGCGACGGGTCCGGATCGGCGGGGCCGAGCCGGGGTGCTCGAATACGAGCAGCGGTTCTGGACGCGGGGCGTCTCGCAGGTTGCGGGGGTGGACGAGGTGGGACGCGGGCCGCTGGCCGGGCCGGTGGTTGCGGCGGCCGTGGTGTTGCCGGAAGGGGTCTCCGTGGAAGGGGCCGCGGACTCCAAGTCCCTGGGGCCCTGCGAGCGCAAGGAGATCGCGCTCGAGGTTCGGCGACGTGCGCTGGCGCTGGCCCTCGGGGCGGCGTCGGCAAGGGAGATCGACCGGGTCAACATCCTGCGCGCCACCACGCTGGCCATGACGAGGGCGCTCGAGCGGCTTCCCTCCGCGCCCGGCCACGTCGTAGTGGACGGCCTGCCCGTGCGGGACCTGAAATGGGACCACGACGCCGTGGTGGGCGGAGACGCCCTGGTGCATTCGGTCGCATGCGCCTCGATCGTGGCCAAGGTCTGCCGCGACCGGCTGATGACCCGGCTGGCGGTCCGCTATCCGGGCTACGGATGGGAAACCAACATGGGGTACGCCACGCGCCGCCACCGCCAAGCCGTCCGCAGCAAGGGCCTGACGCCGCATCACCGGCTGACGTTCGGGTTGCTGCAGTTGGAACTGCCGCTGGAGGATGCAGGGTTGCGCGGCTAGGCCGGGAGCGCGGCCCCGGCCGTTGCGGGCGGTCGGCGGCGTGTCTTGGGCGGACTGCCGAAGCCGCCTATCCCGACCCGGTCAAGGCCGCCGACGCCTCGTCCATCGCGGCGGCGGCCCGCCGAATCGCCTCGGCGAGCCGGTCCATCTGCACGGGCACCAAGTCCCACTCCCTTTCCTCGATCGCCTCGCGAATCCCCGGCAGCGTCTTCACGCCGTAGCCGGTGTAGAATCCGGGCGCGTAGATCTGGTGCTTGAACCAAGGTCGCTTGGGCAAGCCGCGCTCGTCCGTCAGGAGCTGCTCGACCTTGCGAACTCGCGCGTTGACGGCCGCCGCGGCCGCCGGGCCGGAATCCGTTGCCAGCGCGTTTGTCATCGCCGCGTCGTACTTCCAAGCGGTCGCCTCGAGCGCCGCCAAGGCGTTGCGCACCGGCGCGAAGTTGAGATGAGGCACGGCTCCCTTCGCCTGGGGCGGCACATAGGCAAGCGTCGGGTCGGCCGCCAGCTTGTACGCGTCCGCCTCCACCAAGGCGTTCTCGCGCTCGGTGTCGGCTCGCAAGTCCGCGGCCAGCTTCTCCACTTCGCCGAGATAGCGGCGCACGTTGTCGGCCAAGCCGCTGAAGCGATAGGGCAGCACGTCCGCGGCGGCCAGGCGCAGCGTGGCGCGCCCGGCCACCTTGGCCAGCGCAACTCCGTACTGGAAGCTGGGGTCGCCGAAGCGCGTGTAGTGGTCGAAGGAATCGTACTGCGAGTGATACGATCCGCCGCCGCCCTCGCCGCCGAAGCTCAGGTTGAGCGAGGGAAGTCCCAAGTGCTGCAAGAAGGGCGTGTAGTCCGAGCCGGATCCCAAGGGAGAAATGCGCAAGTCGAACCGCGACATCGCTTCCGGGTCGCCTCCGACAGCCCGTGCGGCCCGCAAGCGCTCGAACACGCTGACGCCGGTCTGCGGGTCCGCGACCTCGCGCGCCACTCCGTTGATCATCGCCTCCAGGCTGTGCGAGCCACCCATGCTCAGAAAGCCTCTGTTGTTGCCGTCCGTGTTTATGTATGCAACGGCGTGCTCCTTGAGCTCGTTCGCGTGATGCTCGGCCCATTCCGTGGACCCCAGCAAGGCGGGCTCTTCGGCATCCCATCCCGCGTACACGATCGTGCGGCGAGGACGCCATCCGGCCTCCATCAGGCGTCCGATCGAGCGTGCTTCCTCCATGAGCGCGACCATGCCGCTGGTGGGGTCGGCGGCGCCCATCGCCCAGCCGTCCCTGTGGTTGCCGCGAACGATCCATTCGTCCGGAAACTCGGCCCCGCGGACCCTTGCGATCACGTTGTACGCGGGCGTGACGCTCCAGTCGAACTCCAGCTTCAGCCGCACCCGCGCAGGCCCCGGGCCCAAGTGGTACGTCAGCGGCAGCGCGCCTCTCCACGACGCCGGGGCCACCGGACCCTCCATGGCCTCCAGGAGCGGCTTGGCGTCGCCCCACGAGATGGGCAGCACGGGAATCTTCATGATCGTGGGCGCCTCCATGCGGTCCAGCCGCTGAGCGTCCTGCGTCGCGCCGATTCCCGGCGTCAGCGGGTCGCCCGGATACTGCGGCATGTCCAGCACCGACCCAAACTGCACGCCGTGCTCTTGGCGAAACGGACCCTCCGGATACGTGTCGCCCCGAAAGTAGCCGTCGTCCCTCGGATCCGAGTACAAGATCGCGCCGATCGCTCCCATCTCGTGCGCCACCTTGGGCTTGATGCCGCGCCACGAGCCCCCGTAGCGCGCGATCACGATCTTGCCCCGCACGTCGATGCCCCTGCGCTCGAGCTCCTCGTAGTCCGCAGGCACGCCGTAGTTCACATAGACGAGTTCACCCGTCACTTCGCCGTCCGCTGAAAACGCGTTGTACGGCGGCAACCGGTTCTCCTCGATGCCCGAAGTGCGGTCCTCGGCCAAGGCGGGCTCGCGCAGCCGCGCCGTGTACGGACGCGGCGACAGCATCTCCAGCTCGCGTATCCTCGGCATCGGAAACAGCACGTCGAAGCGCTCCAGCTCCGCCTCGTAGCCCCACGAGCGGAACTGCTCGACCATCCAATCGGCGGTCGCCTTGTTGTGCGGCGAACCCACATAAATCGGCGCCGACACGATGTACTGCATCCACTCGCGCAAATTGTCGGCGCTCAGGGCTTCGTCGTAGCGCGCCTCCAAGTCGCGTTGCGCGGCCGACGACCCGGGCGTGAATCCGAGGACGGAACCGTTCTCCTCGGCGTCCTGCGCGACCGCCGGCACGGCGGCGAATCCGGCGAGAAGGCTGGCGAAAGCGGCGAGTGCGAACGTGCCTGCGCGTCGGCGCGAGAGCGTTTTCATGATCGGTCCGTTTCTGGGGAAGAGGGGCGCGACCGGGAAATGTAGCGACCGGCCGTGGCCGCCCGCAGCAGGACTGGGCCGCAACGTCCGCGAGGCCGCGGTTGCGTCGGGACGCTGCGGGGCGGCGACCGAACGACCTCGCGACAGCGGAGACGACCGTTGCGGGTTCGGACGAGTGACGGCGCTCGGACCGAGGCGCCCGCCGCGGCCAGCGCGTCCTGCGGACCGGCTTCTCCATGCCGCGCGCCGGATCACGTGCAGCGGCGGCTTGGAGGCCGGCCACGGGCGCGACCTAGATTCGTCCGCGTGGACCCCTTACTTCGGCGGTGGCTGCGGGCGTCTCCCGAGCTCGCCGCGGCCGAGCGCCGTCCAGCGTTGCCGCGCGCGGTCGGCGAGCGCGCGGAACTCGGGACGGTCGCGGAGCGGATCCCAAAGGGGATTGCCGCGGAGCGTGCCCAGCACCGGCTCGCCTTCGGCCACCGCGCTCTCGAGTCGGCGCAGGGCTTCGTCCTCGTCGCCGAGCCCGAGCGCCGTCTGCGCCCATTCCAGCTGTGCAACGTGTTCGCCGTGCGCCTCCCGAAGCTCGTTGTCGGACTTGCGGGCGTGCCAATAGCTGGCCGGGTCGGACGGCACGAATGCGTGGCGGATCGTCCGTGCCCGTTGCTCGGGAGGGGTTGCGCCGTCGCGCGCCGCCAGCGCCGCCCGCGCCCTCGTTTCAGCGGCATGGGCGTAGTTGCCGAGCAGAAGGTGCATTTCTTCGAGTCCTCTCCAGGCGCTCCTGCGGACCGAATCGGTGGCCAGTATCGTGCGGAACAACGCGGCCGCGCTGTCGTACCGGCCTGCTTCCGCCATGTGCCACGCGTCGCCGTCCGAGCGCACTCGGCGGGCGTCTCCAGGCGCTTCGGCGGGGCCGCCCGGTTCCCGCTCTTCTCGGCGGGCCGCCGCCAGCCGCCCGAGCCAAGTGAAGTCCCTGACGTGCAAGGCGATCCGGGGATTCGCGTCCGCCGCGACCGGATCGCCCGCCAAGCCAGCCAGCACAACCCGGGCTGCCGCCAGATCCTCGGCGTCGCCCCCGAGTTCCTCGGCTCTGCGCAAGGCGTCCGCCACCTCGCCCACCGTCTCCCGAACGTCCTCGCCGTTCTGCCCGGCCTCCAGCATCGCGACCAGGCCGGCCTCGGCCAAGCCGGCCCACGCCCCCGCGAAGGACGAGTCGGCCGCCAACGCGGCCGCAAAGTGATCGAGCGCCTCGTGCGCCCGCGGCCGGCTTCGGCGCAACGCGTCGCGGCCGCGAAAGTAGGCCCGGATTGCCGCAGGGCTCACCGCTGCGACCCGGCGCGGCCGCGCTCCGGCTCCGGCGGTGCCCTCCGTCTCCGCGACCCTCTGGCCCGCGTCCTCCTCCACTTCGCCCCGCACGGCGGCCGCGATTTCGGCGGCCACTTCGGTCTGGAGGCGCAGGACGTCCTTCATTTCGCGCTGGAACGTCTTGGCCAGCAGGTGCGTGTCGGACGCCGCGTGCAGCAGTTGGACGCTGATCCGCACGCTGTCGCTTCCGGCCGTCATCGCCACGGAGCCGGTGACCACCGCCTGCACGCGAAGGTCGCGCGCGATCTCGGGCAGCGTCATGGGCGTGCCGGCGTACCGTTCGGCGGACGCCCGCGAGGCGACGCGCAAGGTCGTAGTGCGGACCAGCTCGTTGACGATCTCGTCGTGCAACTGGCGCGCGAAGAGGTCGTCTCCTTCGGCCAAGTCGGCGAGCGGAAGCACGGCGAGCGCGGTGACGGGCTCGTCCGGATCGAGCCGGGCGAACGAAGCGGCGTCCGAAGTCTGTCCACCATGGAGCCCCGGCGCCGACGCTTCGGCGTCGGGGTCCGGCGCTTGCGGGATCAAGGTCCTGCCGAGCCAGAACGCGGCGAGCGTGGCCGAACCGGCGGTCACCGCCAGCAACGCCAAGCGGGGCGCGACCGGACCGGCGTCCTCGCCCCCGGCGCTCGATGTCCTCCGCAGCCTCGCCCCCGGCGCCAAGTCGTATGCCCACGCGAAGCACAGCACCACCGGCAACCCCAGGAACGCGCAGATCACGAGCGACTGAAGCCCCCACGCCGGCGTGCCGAACGCCGGAAGCACGATCTCGCCGAGCTGCAACACGATGAAGGCCGCCACGGCGTAGACGCCGCCCGCCTTGAACACGTGGCGACGGCGCAACTCGGACCACAGCCGCCCGATTGCCGACATCCGTTGCTTCCTCCGTTCCATCGTTCTGCCGCGCTCGGGACAAGGGGGCCGTCCGACGCGCCGCCCGCCGCCCCATTGATCAACTTGACGCCGACTCGGGCCCATGTCCACATGAACCGACGCTTCAACGCGCCGAACGGTTGCCGGTCCCGTGCCGGTTGCAAGCCCGACCGTGGACGCCGACTCGGCGCTCGGCCGGCCGAACGGCGCCGCGCGGCAACTTGCTGGCCGGCCAGCGTTCCCGTATCGTCCGTCATCGCCGCAAACGGTCCTGCATGGCCCGCGCCCCTTGGGCCACCGACGGAAGGAGTCGTACCGATGAGCCGCCGATCCTTCCGCCGGGCGCTGTGGAGCCTCGCGCCAGCCGTGGCCGCGACCTTGCCGTCCGCGGCCGCCGCGCAACTCGAGTTCCACTTCCAGTACGGCCGTCTCGTCAATCCGTTCTCGGGCGAACACCACGGCACGCCCATCGTGACGATCCAGCATGCCGCACAGTGGCGCTTCGGCGACACGTTCTTCTTCGTCGACTACCTGGACGACGGCGTCGACGACGACTTCAACGACAAGACCTTCTACGGCGAATGGTATCCGACGCTTAGCCTGGGGAAGCTGGCGAACCGCAAGGTCGGCGTGGGGCGGCTTCGGGACATCGGCCTGATCGCGGGCGTGACCGTGGAGACCGACGCGAACGCCGTCAAGTACCTGCCGGGCGTCCGAGCGTCGTGGGACGTCCCGGGCTTCTACTTCGTCAACACCGACTTCGCCCTGGTCGTGGACGCCAGCAACGGAGTGGATCGGGGCGGCGCGCCTGCGACCGACGACGGGTTCGTGGCCGATGTCAACTGGGGCGCCGGATTCTCGATCGGATCGCAGGCCTTCCGCTTCTCGGGCCACGCCGAGTACAACGCGGCCGTCACCAACGAACTCGGCCAAGAAGTGAAGGGATGGATACTGGCGCAGCCTCAGTTGGCGTGGGACTTGAGCAAGGTCGGTGGAGGAGACGGAAACAAGCTGTTCGTCGGCATAGAATACCAATACTGGAAGAACAAGCTCGGCGCCGATGCCAGCGACAACGTGGTGCAGCTGCTCGTGATATGGGGATTGTGAGCGCGCGTTCGGCGACGAAGGCGGATCGGCGGGGCCCCGCTCGGGTCCACATGAGTTCGCTTGCTCCGTCGTCGCCGACGTCCACCGCCCGTCGCCGGACTGTCGCCTGCGTGTTGGTGTTCCTTTCGGTGGCCGCGGTGTTCGCTTGCCCGCCTCCAGCTGACGATTCAGTCGCGTCCCACGCAACCATGGACGTGATCATCCAGGGCGGCCGCGTCGTGGACGGCACCGGGGCCGCTTGGTTCCACGGCGACGTGGGCATTGCGGGCGACCGCATCGCCGCCGTCGTGCCCGCGGGGCGCTTGGCGGGCCATGATGCCCGGGTTCGCATCGATGTGGCGGGGAAGGTGGTCTCGCCCGGATTCATCGACATCCAGTCGCATTCGCGGGGCGCGCTCCTTTGGGGCGACGGACGCGTGCTGAGCAAGATCACGCAGGGGATCACCACCGAGATCCTGGGCGAGGGCTCCACCAACGCGCCGGCCAATCGGCACACCGACGAAGCCGCCCGCATCGACCGCCAGGAGGGAGAGACGCCGGACTTCAGGGGGCCGCGCGGGTTCGACGGCTGGTTGCGCGCCATGGAGGCGAACGGCGTTTCTCCGAACGTGGGCTCCTTTGTGGGGGCCACCACGATCCGGGTCTACGGGAAGGGCGAAGCCGCCGGTCCCGCGACCGAAGCGGAACTCGACACCATGCGGGCAGCCGTTCGGCGCGCCATGGAAGACGGCGCGTTCGGCGTCGCCAGCGCTCTCATCTATCCGCCCGGCGCCTTTGCCTCCACGGACGAGCTCGCCGAAGTCGTCGCCGCGTCGGCGTCGTACGGGGGCGTGTACGTCACGCACCTGCGCTCGGAGGCGGACCGGTTGCTCGAGGCCATGGACGAGGCCATCGAAATCGGCGAACGCGCCGGCGTTGCCGTGGAGATATACCATCTGAAGGCGGCCGGCCTGCGCAACCACCACAAGGCCCGCCTGGCCATCGCCAAGATCGACTCGGCGCGCGCGGCAGGCGTCGACGTGCAAGCCAACATGTACCCGTACACGGCCGGTAGCACGGGCCTTCCGGCGTTGCTTCCTCCGTGGGCGTCCGAGGGCGGCGCGTTGCTGGAGAACTTGGCCGATCCTGCGGTTCGCCGACGAGTCCACGACGAGGTGACGGCAGGCCGAGGCGACTGGGAGAACCTCGGCGAGCTTGCCACGCCCGAGGGCGTGCTGGTCACCTACGCGGCCGCCACGGGACCGGACGGCGAGCCCAGCGGCGTGGACCAGTACGCGGGGATGCGTCTGTCGGAGATCGCCGCCGCAATGGGCGTGGACTGGGCCGACGCGGCGATCGAGCTGGTGCTGGCGACGGGCGGGCGCGTCGGCATGGTGATCTTCATGATGAGCGAGGAGAACGTGGCGCTGCAGCTTCGCCAACCGTGGATCAAGTTCGGCACGGACGCCGGAGGCTTCGATCCCGGGGCGGCAGTGGGCATGACGCACCCGCGCGCCTACGGAACGTATCCTCGCATACTGGGCAGGTACGTGCGGGAACAGGGCGTGATCGCACTCGAAGACGCCGTTCGGAAGATGAGTTCGGCTGTCGCCGCCCGGCTGTCGATCGCCGACCGCGGCTTGCTCCGTCCGGGCATGTACGCCGACGTGGTGGTCTTCGACCCCGAGACGGTCGCCGACCGCGCCACGTTCCAGGAGCCGCACCAGCTCTCGGTCGGCGTGGAGGAGGTGTTCGTCAACGGCGTGCATGTGGTGAGCGGCGGTGCGCACACGGGCGCGAAGCCGGGCCGGATCGTGCGCGGACCGGGATATCCCGGCACGCCGAGGTAGAGCCGGGGCGCACCCGGGATGCGCGTCGTGGTCGTCGGCGGAGGGGTCGTCGGCCTGTCGGTCGCCTACTTCCTGCAGAAGGGCGGGGCCGAGCCCGTGGTGGCCGAAGCCGGCCGGGTGGGCGGCGGGTGCTCGCTGGGCAACGGGGGATGGGTTTGCCCGTCGCTCGCGGTGCCGGTGGCCGGGCCGCACTTGACGTGGCGATCGCTGTGGCGGGCGCGCCGAGTCGGCGAGTCGCTGTTCGTGAAGCATCTTGCGCCGGGCATCTGGCGATGGCTCGTCTCGATGCGCAGGCACTGCGGGCTGGTCGCCTACGACCGCGGAGTGCGCGCGCTGGCGGCGCTGGCCTTGGGCGCCAACGACCGCTACGAAGAACTCGCGTCGGACGGCGTGGCGTTCGAGCGCCATCGCAGGGGCATTCTCTTCGTCTTTCGCGAGGCCGAGGACGCGCGCCAGCAGAAGATGGACGCCGTTTCGCGAGCGGGGGTCGGCGCCCGGGCGGTGGCATGCGACGAACTTTGCGACATGGAGCCCCTGCTTCGTCCCGGCTTCGGCGCCGGGGGGCTTCTGGTCGAGTCGGAGGGCCACGTGCGGCCCGAGACTGTGACGAAGGGGTTGGCCGACGCGTTGCGCGCCCGGGGCGCCCGCGTCCGCGAGCACGCCGCCGCGGAGGGTTTCGCGACCGAGCGCATCGCAGCGTCGGGGTGCAGGCGGGTGCGGGCCGTCGTCGTGCGTCGGCGGCAGGCCGGGTCGCGGACATCCGGCGCGCAGTTCCTCGCGCCGCCGCCGCCGGGCGCCAACGGGCCGGTTGCGCGGCCGCGCACGCCGCCCGGCGGTTCTCGCAATGAAACGTCGGGACGCCGATCCGGTACGCGGCGCCGCAGCGGGTCGGGCACGCCATCCGCTGCTCCCCGCAACGGGGTCGTCTCCGTCGATGCGGACGCCGTCGTCCTTGCCGCCGGCGCACAAACCGGTCGGCTTGCCCGTCGTCTGGGCGCTTGGCTTCCGACAACCGCCGGCAAGGGTTGTTCCCTCACCGTCGACAAGCCCCGCGAGCAACTCCGCCGTCCCGTCTACTTGGCGGGCGCAATGATCGGAGGCTCCCCTTATCGCGACTCCTTGCGCTTCTTCGGCGGCATGGAGTTCTCGGGCATCAACCGCCGTCTCGACCAGCGTCGCGTCCAAGCCCTGCGGCAGGCCGTCGATGCTTCGATGGACGTGCCCGGCCTCGGAAGCGCCCACGCGTGGACCGGAATGCGCCCGATGCTGCCGGACACGCTCCCGGCGATCGGCCGGTTGCCCGGATACGAGAACGCGTACGTAGCCGCGGGCCACCAAATGCTTGGCATGACGTTGGCGCCGGCCACCGGCGCGGCCTTGGCCCGACTCGTCCTCGGCCGAGAGCCCGGACTGGACCTGCGCCCATTCTTGCCCGGGCGCTTCGCCTAGCGCGGACGACGCGCGCAATGATGGACCGTTCGGCAATGGGTCGGACGGATTGCTTCCGCGCGGCAGGTGATCCAGGACGCCGGGCGCGCGCTGGCGACCCCCGGCGGCGGGAGCCCTCTGTCTGTTGCCCCCTGGTTGCTGGCGTTCGTCGGCGCCGGCCACCGAGAGCTTCGCGGCGTGCGCGTCGGGCCGTAGCGCCGTCCGCCTAGCGCCGAAGCATGTCCGTGGCCAAGCGAACTCCGTCGGCCAGCCGCTCCACTTCGCCGGGGGTGTTGTAGAGGTAGAACGACGCGCGCACGGTGGCGGGCAGTCCGTAGCGGTCGAGCACGAGTTGCGCGCAGTGGTGCCCGGCCCGCACGGCGATGCCCTCGGCGTCCAAGATCGTGGCGACGTCTTGGGCTGGCGCCCCGTCGACCACGAACGGGACGACGCCGGCGCGGTTGGCGCCGTGATGCCCGAGGATGCGCAGGCCGGCGATTTCGGACAGCCGGGCGCTTGCCAGGCGTCCCAGAGAGGACTCGTGCTCGTGCACGGCGGCCATGCCCAGACCGTCCAGGTATTCGACGGCGGCGTGCATCCCCACGGCGCCTGCGATGTTCGGCGTGCCCGCCTCGAACTTGTGCGGCGGGGTCGTCCAGGCGCTGTGGTCGCGGTAGACGCGCTCGATCATCTCGCCGCCTCCTTGGTACGGCGGCAGCTCGGCAAGCAGGGCGCTCCGCCCCCACAATGCGCCGATGCCGGTGGGGCCGCACATCTTGTGGGCCGAGAAGGCGTAGAAGTCGCAGTCCAGCGCTCTCACGTCCACCGGCAGGTGCGGCACGCCCTGCGCGCCGTCCAGGACAAGGACGGCAGCGGACTTCTCGCGGACCATGCCGGCGATCTCGGCGACCGGATTGACCGTGCCCAGGGCGTTCGACACGTGGGGCAGCGCCACGACCCGCGTCCGCGTGCCCAGCAGCGAAGCCAGGCTGTCCAGGTCCAGTCGGCCGTCGTCGGTGATTTCCACGTGCCGAAGCGCGGCGCCGCGCCGGCCTGCAAGCAGTTGCCACGGCACCAAGTTGGAGTGGTGCTCCATCTCCGACACGACGATCTCGTCGCCGTTGCGCACACGGCTCTCGCCGAGCGTGAAGGCGGCCAAGTTGAGCGCCTCGCTCGTGCCGCGAGTCCACACGATCTCGTCCGCGCTCGTCGCGTTCAGCCACTGCGCCACGCGAGCGCGCGCGCCTTCGTACGCCTCCGTCGCCCTGCGCGCAAGCTCGTGCACGCCTCGGTGCACGTTGGCGTGGTCGTTCAGGTAGTAAGCGGAGACCGCTTCGATCACTTGGCGCGGCTTCTGCGACGACGCGGCGCTGTCCAAGTAGACGAGCGGCTTGCCGCCGACCGCTTGGTCCAAGATGGGGAAGTCCCTGCGGACGGCGTTCACGTCCAGCGCGGCAACCGCGTTGGTTGGCGAGCCCGTGCCCATCTCGCCTCAGAGCTTCAAGTAGACGCGGCCCTCGCGCACTGCCACGTCGAAGCGCCGAACGGGCCTCACCGCCGGTAGTTGCAGCGCGCGGCCCGTGCGCACGTCGAACTTCGCGCCGTGAAACGGGCACTCCAGCTCGGCGCCGTCCAGGTGGCCCGACGCGAGCGGGTAGTCCTGGTGGGAGCAGCGGTCCTCCAGAGCGTGGAAGGCGCCTTCGACGTTGGCCAAGACGACGCGATCGCGTTCGGTCTGCACGGCCGCGAGCGTGCCGGGCGGCACGTCCTTCGCCTCGGCGGCGAAGATCCAACCGGGACCCATGTCAGCGCGCGGGTCCGGGATTGCCGGGGCCCCTGCGGGCGTCGTCCGGCCGCCGAGTCCGTCGCCAGGGCGTTTGCGGGCGCGCGGCCGGTTCCGCGCGGGGCCGTCGCGGGTCTGCCGCGGATCTGCCGCGGGGCGCCCGGCCGGTTCCGCGCGGATATGAGTCGACCACCGGGCGGGCTGTCGGGCTGGTCGAGGTCCGGCCGGTTCCGCGCGGGCATGAGCCCGTTGCCGGCCCGCTGGTCCCGCGCGGGCGCGAGCCCGTCGTCGGCCCCGCGGCTGGGCGCTTCTCCTTCGTTGCGGCGCTTGCGGCCATCTGCGGTTCGTCAGCCGTGCCGCAGCTTGGCCTCGATGACCTTCGTCACCTTCTCCACGACGCCGCCCAGCGGCAACCGCGACAGCACCTCTCCCAGGAATCCCAGCACCACGAGCCGTTCGGCTTGGGCGCGGCGCAGGCCCCGGCTCATCAAGTAGAACAAGGCTTCCGCGTCGAGCTGTCCAACCGTCGCGCCGTGCGAGCAGCGCACGTCGTCGGCACCGATCTCCAGGTTGGGCAGCGACGTGGCGACGGCCCGCTCCGAGAGAATCAAGTTGCGGTTGGTCTGATACGCGTCGGTCCGTTGCGCTCCGTCGTGGACCCGGATGACGCCCCTGAAGACTCCTCGCGAAGCGCCGTCGAGCGCACCCTTGTAGAGCAGGTCGCTGCGGGCGTTCGGCGCCACGTGGTCCTGGCTGGTGTTGAAGTCGAAGTGCTGGTCGCGATCGCCGAAGTAGAGGCCCAGCATGTCGCTGTTCGCGCCGGGACCCAGAAGGCGCGCGTTAAGGTCGACCCGTCCCACTGATCCGCCCAGCGCCACGTTCAGCGTGTCCAGCGTCGAATCGCGCTCCGCCAGCGTGCGTTGCTGGGCCATGTAGACGCCGCCGCGTCCCATGCGCTGAATCGACACGTACTGCACCTGCGCGCCGCTTCGCGCGAACACCTCGACCGCGGTGCCCGCCAAGGCCGGGGTGTCGAAGTCCGGCGAGAGAATCTCGTCCACGAACGACACGCGGCTGCCCTCTTCCGCCACGATCAGGATGCGCGTGAACGTTGCGGTGCCCGCCTGCGACGCCCAGCGCCCCAGCCGAACGGGCAAGTCGAGGGTCACGCCCCGCGGTACGCGAAGGAAGACGCCGTCGCTCCACAGAGCCGCGTTCAAGGCCGGGAACTTGCCGTCGGACGCGGGCACCGCTTCCGTGGCCAGCAACGCCTCGACCCCGTCCGCGCCCTGCCGCGCCGCGTCGCGCAACGAGGCCAGCACAACGCCCTGTCGCGCCAGTTCGCCGTCCAGCTCGCACGATACCACGCGTCCGTCCAGGTCCAGGACGCGGCCGGCTCCCTCGCGGTCCTCCTCAACGGCGTCGCGCAGCTCCGGCGGAAGCGGCCCGTGGCCCCCGCGCGCGCCGTCGCAGAGCGACCCGCCCGCATCCCCGCGACCCAAGCCGGAACCGGCGCCGTCTCCATCCAAGGCGCCGGTCGCGCCCCCGTGGTCCGCATGGTCTTCGCCGCCCGAAGCCAGCAAGAAGTCGTCGAGCGCCGCCAGCCGGGCCATGTCCGTGTACCGCCACTCCTCCGAGCGCGTCGAGGGCATGGGCGTCGCCTCGAAGACTCGCCACGCTTCCGTCCGCCGCGCCTTCAGCCAAGGCGGATCGCCCGCGCCGACCGCCGCCACTGCCGCCGGACCGATCGGGCGCCGCTCGACCCTCTCCGCCGTCGCCGTGCCGCCGGCCACGCCCTAGCCCACGCTCCCTTCCATCTCGAGTTCGATCAGCCGGTTGAGTTCGACCGCGTACTCGAGCGGCAGTTCCTTCGCGATCGGTTCGATGAAGCCTCGCACGATCAATGCCATCGCTTCGGCTTCGTCCATGCCTCGGCTCATCAGATAGAACAGTTGCTCGTCGCCCACCTTCGAGACCGTGGCTTCGTGTCCCACCGACGCGCTCTTTTCGTCTATCTCGATGTATGGAAACGTGTCCGTGCGCGCGGTCTCGTTGATGAGCAACGCGTCGCACTCCACGTTCGACTTTGCGTTGGCGGCCCCGTCGTATACCTTGCAAAGTCCCCTGTACGACGCGCGTCCGGTACCCTTGGAAATGGATTTGGAGACGATGCTCGAGCTCGTGTTGGGAGCGACGTGCACAACCTTGCCGCCCGTGTCCTGGTGCTGGTCGTCGCCCGCGTAGGCGATGGAAAGGATCTCGCCATGCGCGCCTTCGCCCATCAGGTAGCACGACGGATACTTCATCGTGAGCTTGGATCCCAGGTTTCCGTCCAGCCATTCCATGTGTCCGCCTTGGTGCACCAGCGCTCGCTGCGTGACCAGGTTGTACATGTTGTTGGACCAGTTCTGAATCGTCGTGTACCGGAAGAACGCGTTTTGGCCCACGATGATTTCTATGACCCCGGAATGAAACGAATCCGTGGAATACACTGGGGCCGTGCATCCTTCGATGTAGTGGGCCCTCGATCCCTCGCCTGCGATGATGAGCGTGCGTTCGAACTGGCCCAGACGTTCCTGGTTGACGCGGAAATAGGCTTGCAGAGGTGTTTCCAAGTGCACGCCCGGCGGAATGTATACGAACGATCCGCCGGACCAGACCGCCGAGTTGAGCGCCGCGAACTTGTTGTCTGCAGCGGGAATCACCGTGCCGAAGTGCTGGCGGAACAGTTCGGGATGATTCTTGAGACCATCCTCGATCGA
The DNA here is from genome assembly GCA_965203485.1 of Longimicrobiales bacterium. Classification (GTDB taxonomy): domain Bacteria; phylum Gemmatimonadota; class Gemmatimonadetes; order Longimicrobiales; family Gaopeijiaceae. Next base: position 2,876,975 of record OZ241892.1, on the reverse strand, counting down.
GTCGAAGACGACGCCCTTCGATTCCCATTCTTCTTTCAGCGAGTGATACACCATCTCGGAATCGTACTGCGCTCCGACGCCCGCCAAGATCTTGCGTTCGGCTTCTGGAATGCCCAAGCGTTCGAACGTCTCCTTGATGTTGTCGGGCACGTCGTCCCAGGAACGTTCCATTTGCTCCTGCGGCTTCACGTAAAAATACGTTTCGTCGAGGGTGCCCTGGAGTTCCGACAGATCGCCTCCCCAGTCGGGCATGGGCTTGGACTCGTAGATGCCCAACGCCTTCAGGCGCCGCTCGAGCACCCACTTCGGCTCCTGCTTGCGCGCAGATATCTGGCGGACGATGTCCTCGTCGAGACCCGGTTGCGTCCGGAAGACCGGCTCCGAGTCGGTGACGAACCCGAACTTGTAGTCGTCGAGATCGAGTCCCTGAATGACTTCGTTTTGGGGCATGGCTTTCTTCTCCTTGGGAACGGCTGTGCGCCGGGACCGGCGGTGGCGGGACCGCGGACGCCCCGGTCAACCCGCGGCGACGGCGCGATACTCCTCGTAGCCTTGAGCTTCGAGCGCGAGCGCGATCTCCGGGCCGCCCGACTGGACGATCGTTCCGTCGACCATGACGTGCACGACGTCGGGGGTCACGTGGTCGAGAATGCGCTGGTAGTGCGTGATCAGAAGAACCGACATGGCGGGGTCTTCGCGCTTGAGCGTGTTGACGCCGTGCGCGACGACCTTGAGCGCGTCGATGTCGAGGCCGGAGTCCGTCTCGTCCATCACGGCGAGGGCCGGCTTGATGACGGCCATCTGCAGAATTTCGTTGCGCTTCTTCTCGCCGCCGCTGAAGCCCTCGTTCACATGCCGCTCGGCGAACGCCGGGTCCATGTCGAGCAGCGCCATGCGTTGCAGGAGCAGGTCCTGGAAGTCGAAGAGGTCCAGCTCCTCGCCGTCGTCCAATCGCGCCTGCAGGGCCGTGCGCAGGAAGTTGGCGATCGAGACTCCGGGGATCTCCACCGGATACTGAAAGGCCATGAAGACGCCCGCCTGCGCTCGCTCGTCGGGCTCCATGCCGAGCAGGTCAGCGCCCTGAAAGGCGGCCGATCCGCCTGTGGCCTCGTAGCCCGGATGGCCCGCCAGCACCTTGGCCAGCGTGCTCTTCCCCGACCCGTTCGGCCCCATGATCGCATGGGTCTCGCCGGGCCGGACCGCCAAGTCCACCCCTTTGAGGATGTCGAGCTCCTCGTCGGCGACCCGCGCAGTCAGGCCGGAAATGGAGAGTGTCGGCGAGTCCATCCGTGGAAGCTCCGTTGCCGGTCGCGGCCCGCCCTGTTGCCCAGCGCGCCTTGCGCAACGGCAACGCCGGGCGCCTAGCCGCCAAGGGCCGGCGACGTGAGGAAATCATGTTCCGAGGAACGGGAAAGGTACCGGCAGGGACAGGGGCGGTCAAGCCGGGCGGAGAGGCCGTTTCCGAGGCGCGGGGACTTGTTTGCCGGCTGCATGCCGTTCGCCGGGGCGCCGTCGCGGGCCGCTCCGGGAGCGCGGGGCTTGCTTGCCCAAGACGGCCCGCGGGCCGTTCAGGGGGCGGCGTCTCGGCCCGGACTTGCGGGCGCCGTTCCGGGAGCGCGGGGCTTGCGCGGTGGGGGTGCGGAGCTGGAAGCGACGGCCGGCGCGTCGTTGGAGACCCCCGACGCTAGCCGGCATCCTCCTCGGGCGGCTTCCCGTGATGCCGGTGTTTGCGGACGAAATCGTCCGCGCCTTCAGGGGGAAGCAGGTTGTCGGAGATGGCGGCGATCTCTTCGGCCTCCTTCCAGGCTTCCTCCAGCAACCACAGCTCGCCTTCGAGAGCACGGCGCTCCTGGTCCTCGTGGAGGGCCATTTCAAGGGCGAGCTTCGTGGGCCGGGGCATCTTTTGAATGTAGCCGGGCACGCCCTTCTTGGCGAACCGATCGCCTGCGGCGAGCTTGACGACGAACTCGCTTGGATGCCCGGCCGCCTCAAGGTCGGCCACGGCCTGCCGGACGGTCTCGGGCTTGCCCCCGACGGAATTCAGCTTCGGGAGGATCGCCGCCGCGAACCTGCGCGCCTCTTCGCCCTCGTGCCACGTCCTGTTCTTCCGCAACTTCTTGCTTCTCGCCAACTGCAGCTTGAATCCGGGCTCTCCTTCGGCAGGTCGAATGCGGGCGCCCGCCAGCTCCTCGTAGGCAAGCCGTATCTTGCTGCCGTCGGCGGCGCGCAACTTCACGGCCCGAAGCCGGTTCAAGACGTGAACGAGGTTGCCCGCTTGGCCGAGGAAGGCGCCGCCGATGCCTGCCGCCGCGCCGCCGATGATCACGCCGCCGACCAGGACTCCGCCGCCGACCGCGTACAGGATGTGCTTTCTCCGCCGCCGCCCGAACTGGTCGCCGTAGCGCCATGCCGCGAACTCGGGCCGGAGCGGCCGGCCGATGCGCACGAGCTCGAGTCCTTCAGGGTGCCGAGCGAGTCCGACGTTCTCCGACGAGACCCTCACGCGCGTGGCGCGAAACAGGCGCTCGCAGTCTTCGACGGCCTCCCAGCGCTCCTCGAGCGGGGTGAGGTTCCACCGCTCGCACTTGCGGCACACGACCCAGAGGCGGCCGCGGGCCTCGTCGAACGCGAGCCTGCGCCCGACCGGAAACGTCTCAACGACCTGGTTCGAGCCCAGGGGCTTTGCGCAGAACATGCAGGCAGAGTACATGAGCGTCCTTGCTTCAGCGCGCCGGGCAAGTGCGGTCGTGCAGACCTGGCCGCCAAGCGACGCAAGCCCGTCCGAGCGTGCGGCGCGCTACAAGTAGGGAATACGCGCCAGGACCCGGAAATGTTCGCGCCCCGCCCGGCGCTCGCGGCCGGAGACGTCGGCCGGGCGCCGCCGGCGAGGGCATCCCGCGGGCGCCGACCGCACCTGTCGCCGCGTCTTCTCCCACGCGCGCGCCGCCGCGGGCATTAGATTCCATCGTTGCGGTTCGTGCGCCCGAGCGCATTCCGCCATACGTGAACCCGCGAACAGCGAGGACCCGGCACATGCCCTATCCGGAGATGATGGTGGCCCCCATGCGGCAGGACTTGGTGAAGCTGGGCTTCCAGGAACTGCGCACGGCCGAGCAGGTGGACCAAGCGATGGACGCGATGGGCGGCACCGTGCTGTTGGCCGTCAATTCGGTGTGCGGCTGTGCGGCCGGCCTCTTTCGGCCGGCGCTCATGGAGGCGTTGCAATGCGAAAAGCAGCCGGACTACAAGGTCACCGTGTTCGCAGGACAAGACGTTGCCGCAACCGCCCAGGCGCGCAAGCAGTTGGTGGGCTATCCGCCGTCGTCGCCGTCGGTCGGGTTGCTGAAGGACGGCGACGTCGTGTTCATGTTGGAGCGCTTCCAGATCGAAGGGCGTTCCGCGGGCGACATCGCGGCCGACTTGACGGCGGCGTTCGACGAGCACTGCTGATCCCCCGTCGCCCCGCGGCAAGGCCGAACGGCCCGCGCGAGGGCGGGCAGACAGCTCGTGAACGGCGCCAAGTCCCGCTACGCGCGCCTATCTGACCCTGCTTCGCTTGGCGAGACGCCGCCGTTCGCGCCTCTCGAGACGGATTCGCCGCTTTGCTTCGCGCTTCGTCTCGCCGCGATGGCGGTAGTGGACCTCCACGGAACCGAACACGGAGACTCCCCGGACGTGCAGGGTCGGAGCGTCGGCGTCCGGCGTCGGCGCGGACGCGGAATCAAGCGCGTGATGCTCGGCGCTGCCGAAGATGGCCGACACGCTGCACTCGACGTTGTAGCCCGGGGGCACGACGATCTCCACGGAGCCGAAGAAGGTGACGGCGAAGACCGTCACGTCCGCGGGCGGCGCCTTGGCGTCGCGGTAGTCCAGCACGACGGACCCCATGACTGCGACGGCTTTGGTGTCGGCGGCGGGGCCCCACGCGCCTTCGCGCTTGGCCTCGCCGAAGACCGCAACGGCTTGGTCCTTCGGCCGCGACGCCCATGCCGAGCCTGCGGGCGGGCGCGCTTGCGTTGCGTCCGGCGCGGGGGCGGGGCGGCGGACGTCAACCGCGTGGGCGCCGGGCAAGCCGTCCAGCAGTGCGGCCAGATCGGCGGCCGCCTCGGCCTTCTGAGCTGCGTCGACGAGGCGCTCGAAGCGGTCCAGCGTCAGGTGGTCCTGCGCGAAGCATTCGCTCAGCGCGTCCACGACCTTGGCCCTCGCCTCCTCCAGGGAATCGGTCGGCCGGAGGGCGCCGTCCATGGAGCTAGTTGCCGCCCGCCGAAGGCCCATCCGCCTCGTCGGGACCGGCTCGCGAACTGCCGCCCCGCCGTCGGGCCGGCCCGTGGCGCCTGTTCGTCACGCTCGCGCCGCACTTCTTGCAGAACCTGGCGTCGGCGTCGTGCCGGCCGGATCGGCAGATCGCGCAGATGCCGCGTTCCGGGTCGCGGAAACGCCGGTTGGGGCCGGGTCCGCTGGACGCCGCGTGGACCATCTCGGCGCTCACGATTCCCGTGGGGACGGCGATGAGGCCGTAGCCGAGAAGCATGATCATCGCCGCCATGAACTGGCCGAACGCCGTCATGGGCGTGATGTCGCCGAACCCGACGGTGGTGAGCGTCACCACCGCCCAGTAGACGGACACCGGAATGGAGGTGAAGCCGGCCGCCGGGCCCTCGATCAGGTACATGAAGGACCCGAAGATCACGACGGTGGTCAGCACTGCGATCAGAAAGACGGCAATCCGGTAGCGGCTGGCCACTAGCGCCCGGCCGAGCATGTCGGCTTCGCCCAGATAGCGGACCAGCTTGAGCACGCGGAAGACGCGAAGCACCCGCAGCAGACGAATCGCCGCGAGCATCTGGGCGCCCGGCAAGAGAAGGCTCAGGTAGGTGGGCACGATGGAGAGCAGGTCCACCACGCCGAAGAAGCTCAACGCGTAGCGGCGCTTCCGTTGCACCGACGCGAGCCTTGCGCCGTACTCCAGCGTGAACAGCGCCGTGAAGAACCACTCCAGCCCATGCAGCCAGAACTCGTAGCGTTGTTGCACCCAGACCACCGAGTCCAGCATCACCACGGCCACGCTGGCCAAGATCGCGACGATCAGGATTTCGTCGAAGAGCCTGCCCAGCCTGTGCCGGTGGCCCTCGAAGAGGATGTAGTAGAGGCGGCGGCGCCAGTGAGGTCCGTTGTCGGGCCGGTTGGAGCGCGTCATGCCGTTGGCGAAGACCGGCGCGCGTTGCGCGAGACCGCCGTTCGCCGTCCTAGGGCACGCTTGGACACGCGAGGCCGGTCCCGCCAAGCCCGCAGTATCCCCCGGGGTTCTTGGCCAGATACTGCTGGTGGTGCGCCTCGGCGTAGTAGAACTCCGGGGCGGGTCGAATCTCGGTCGTGACGGCGCCGTAGCCGGCGGCGCGCAACTTCTCCTGGTACAGGTCCATGGACCCGGTCGCCAGTCGCACCTGCGCGTCGCTCGTCGGGAAGACGGCCGATCGGTACTGCGTCCCCAAGTCGGCTCCCTGGCGCATTCCCTGGGTCGGATCGTGTCCTTCCCAGAACGCGGTCAGCAACGAGCCGTACGCCAGCCGGTCGGGGTCGAAGACGACCAGGACGGCCTCGGCGTGGCCGGTCCGTCCGGTGCAGACTTCCTCGTAGGTGGGATTGGGCGTGTCGCCGCCTTGGTAGCCCACCGCCGTGACGTGCACCCCGGCCACGTCCCAGAACATGCGTTCGGCCCCCCAGAAGCACCCCATGGCGAAGTAGGCGCGCTGAAGTCCCTGCGCGAACGGCGGCTGGAGTCGCACGCCGGTCACGTGATGGAGGCCGGGATCCTCCAAGGGAACGGCCCTGCCCGCGAGGGCTTGGCCAGGGGCGGGGAGACGTAGGGACGCGCCTGCTGGAGCCATGGCTCAAGTATAACGGCCCGCCGATTGCGTCCTGGGGACCGCGCGCCGCCATTGCAGGACGCGGCTCGTCGCGAGGAGGCAACGCCGTAGGCCGTCCTGGGCGCCGGCGGCGCCGGCTAGGCTCGGGGCAATCCGGCGCATTCCGCCGCCCGCCGCCAGACGGCGTCGAACATGTCCTCGGTGAGCCTGCCCGTGAACGTGTTCTGCTGGCTTGGGTGGTAGGAGCCCAGGACGAGCAGCTCGCCGACCTGGGCCTCGGCGCCGTGCGCGAACGCGGGGCGGGGATTCGGCGCGGCGTGGCCTCGTTCGGCCAGCGCGCGGAGAACGACCGAAAAGGCGAAGCCGCCGAGGGCCACCAAAGTGGTCAGCGTGCCGGCCAAGAGATGGATCTCGCGGTGGAGGAAGGGAAGGCAGCGGTCGCGTTCGGCAGTGGTCGGACGATTGGCCGGCGGCGCGCAACGCACTCCGGCGGTCACGTAGGCCCGCCGGAGCACGAGGCCGTCGGCGCGGGAGCGGCTGAGGGCCTGGTTCGCGAAGCCGGCCTTGTGCATGGCGCGGAACAGCCAGTCTCCGGCTCGGTCGCCCGTGAACATTCGGCCCGTGCGGTTGGCGCCGTGGGCCGCCGGCGCGAGGCCCACGACGAGCACGCGCGCCCGAGGGTCGCCGAAGCCCGGAACCGGCTTGCCCCAATACGCCTCGTCGCGGAACGACGCCCGCTTTTCGCGCGCCGTCCCTTCTCTCCATGCGACCAGCCGGGGACAGCGGCGGCACCCGGTCACTTCGCGCTCCAGCGCCGCCAAGCCGCCGGGGTCCGGCACCGGATCAGCTCGCCGCCGCGCCGCCGACGCCTTCGACGGTTTCCTCCGCCGCCAAGTCCACCACCGCCTCGAGCGCGGCCCGGCGTCCGTCGCCCTCCAGACGGCGAAGGCGGTAGCGGTCGATCTGGCGGTCGGCGCTGCTCCCGTCGCGCACGATGTCGAGAATTCTGCCGAGCTCGTCCACGCAGTCGAGCGCGGCGGCGTCCTCCGCCAGCTCGTCGACGAGCCGGGCCGCGCAGTCGGCTACGTCGATGCGCCCGCCCGCTTCCGCGTCGCCGAAGAACGCCAGCACGCCGTAGCGTTGCGCGATCCAGCGGTTCTCGGCGATGATCTCGGTGGGCGGCTCCGGCGGCAGCTCGCCCGCCAAGCACTGGCGCAGGAGCCGGCGGACGAGGCTCGCGTAGAGCGCCGTCATGGAAACGGCGTCCTCGATGCGCGTGCAGATGTCGCAGATGCGCATCTCGACGGTCGGAAAGACGGCCGCGGGGCGGATGTCCCACCAGAATTCGCTGCCGTCCTTGACCATCTCCATGCGGCGGTGCTGGGCGACGAGCCCGTCGTAGTCGGCCCAGGCGTACATGGGCGCCGGGATGCCTGTTCGGGGCAGTGCGCCGAGGATGTTGAGGCGGTAGGACTTGAAGCCGGTCTCGTGGCCGGCGTTGAAGGGCGAGGACGTGGACAGCGCGTGCAGCAGCGGCAGATGGCGTCGCAAGGCGGTCATGACGCGAACGCGCGCGTCGCGGTCGCCGAAGCCCGCGTGGATGTGCATGCCGCCCGCGAGAAGGCGCCGGACGGCCTCCTGGAACGTCGTCTCGAAGTTGGCGTAGCGGTCGCGCGGCGTGGTCATCTGGGCGCGCCACGCCGCGAAGGGATGGGTGGAAGCGGCGACGATCGAGGCCCCGTGGCGGGCGGCGGCGGCGGCCACGATGCCGCGGGTCTCCCGAAGCGCGGTCCGCACCTCCGCCACCGAGCGGCAGACGCGGCTGGTCGTCTCGACCTGGGCGCGGAGAAACTCCGTCGTGACGCCGTGGTCGCCCGCATTGCGCCGACACTCCTCTAAAATGCCCGGGCCGGGGTCCGCGACCAAGTCGCGCGTCTCGGGATCGACCAGGAAGAACTCCTCCTCGATGCCCAGCGTGATCTGCAGGTCGTCGCGCGGCATCTGCGTCAGAACAGGTCCGCGAGTCCCTCCTCGACCCGCTCCGCCAGGGCGGTCAGCGCCCGCGCCCACACCCGGGTGCGCTCGCTCCGCAAGTAGTAGGGGTTCCGTTCGGAAGCGGCGTGGCGCGCCAGCTCGAGGAACCCCATGGCGTCGCCGTCGTCGTCGAAGTAGTCCAGTCGCAGCAGCGGCGCGAGTTCCTCGGGCGGGGGAAGGCTGTCGAAACCGCCGATGGCCATCTGCTCCACCCGTTGCATGAAGTTGCCGAACGCCGGGTCGGACTCGCCGCCGCCGGCCGGAGACCAGTCTCCTCCGTTGGGGCGCACCATCACGCGCTCGCGTCCGCCCGAAGACACTCGCACGCTCGTGACGTCGGTGTCGCGGAAGTCGTGGATCCAGCGTTCGCGCAACGCGCCCTCGCCGGTCCGCAGCGGACGCACGATCTCGCCCGGCAGCACGTACCCGGCCTCCGTGCCCGCGTCCAGCGCGTAGCGGTCGTCGCCTCCGTAGACGCTGTCGCCCAGCAACAGCTCGCGGCGTTCGTCCCGGAAGTCTATCTCGATCCGTTCGCGCGGCTCGTCCAGCCCGTACGGCTCGCGGTCGCCCGCGGGCACGGTCCCCAGCGCCCGGACGACCCGCAACGCCGCGAGCCGGCCCGACAGCGTGGAGCCGGCGACGCCGACCGGATATTCCCCGGCGCCCGTGCCCGCGCCGGACTCGGCGCCCCAATAGAACGAGCCGTCAGCGTCCGTTCTGCGCTCGACGCGCACGGCCTTCTCCGGGGACACGTACCGGATCGACACCACGTCGGTCGTGTCGCGCTCCCACACCAGGAACCGGCTGCGGTCCACCACGCCCACTTCCGGGCGGATCCACGTGAGGTAGGCCCACAAGGCGGCCGCTCCGAACAGGGCCGCCTGAAGCGACAGTCGCCGGCCGGCCGTCACGACGACGCCTCGAAACGCGGACGCCGGCGGTACAGCGCGGCGGCGCCCAGCGCCAGGACGAGCAACGGCGCGCCGAAGATGATCGCATAGAACCAAGCCACGTCCTCCGAGCGCGTGTGCACGATCGGCACGTCCTCCTCCGATTCGATCTGCCCCGCGAATTCCTCCTCGCGGCCCAGCCAGCGGATGCCGTCCGCGAGCACCGCCGCGTTCAGCGCCAAGCTGGCGACGACCGGGTCCGTGAACATCTCGGCGTCCCCGTACACGAGCGCGCGGCCGCCTTCCTCGCCTTCCTCGCTCGGCGACCGCTCGACCGCGACCGCCAAGTCGTAGTTGCCGCGCATCTCCAGGCCTTCGTCGTAGCGATAGTTGCCGTTGCGGTCCACGAAGCTGGACATCAGCGACCGCACGACGGGCGTCACCTCGACGCCCTCGGGCGCGTCCTCCTCCAGGGTCCAAAGCGGCGTGGCGCCGATGATCGCCATGCCCGTGGTGGCGCCTTCGCGGTCGGCCGTGGTCACGGCCGGGTGCGTGGAGAAGCGGTTGGTTACGGCCAAGCGGGCGTCGGACGGACCGCCGGTGAGGCGGAGGTGGCGGAAGTCGTCGACGAGGATTGCGGTGTCGGCCTCGACGCCCAGATCGTCGCGGAAGTCGTCGATGCGGAAGCCGGAGCCCGGCTCCAGGGCGAACAGCAGCGAGCCTCCCCGGTCCAGGTACTCGCGAAGCGCGGCGGCCTCGGCGTCCAGGAAGGGGTGGCGGGGACCGATCACCATCACCAGCGCCGCGTCGTCCGGAATGCGGTCGCCGAGTCCCTCGCGGACGCCGAGGTCGCGGTAGTCGTAGCCGAGCAGGTCGAGCAGGCTGCGCAGCGCGTTGAGGGGCTGCGGCGCGGCGTCGGCGCGGCGGTCCAGCGAATAGCCGGGATCGTCGTCGCGGGCGTCCGCGTCGTTGTCGGGCGGAACGCGCGCCAGCGGGTCGTTGAACTCGCCGTGGCCGATCGTGGCGTAGGCCGTGCGCTGGTCGCGCATGAGGAGCAGCAGCGCGCGCTGCACGCGCCCGTCGAGCGCCATCAGCTGGCCGTGGGCCTCGTCGATCTCGGTGGCGAAGGCGAGGCGCTCCCTCCTGTCGTCGAGCCGCAGGAAGACGTCGCCGTCGTTGCGCGCGTCGTACTCGGCGGCAAGGCCGGGGCGCTCGAGGCGGTCGTAGGTCTCGACGGCCACGTTGCCGGTTGCGCGCGCAAGACTCCCGAAGTAGCCCGCGACCTCGTCCTTGACCGGATTGATCTCGGGAAAAAAGAGGACGACGCTCAGCCGTCCGTCGAGGTTGCGGACGATCTCGCGCACCGCCTCGCCGGGCACCGACGTCTTGAAGTAGCTGAAGTCGACCGTGCGGTTGCGTTGCGACGCGACGAACCCGAGCAGCAGCAACGTGCCGCCCAGCAACGCCGTTCCCAGCGCCCCTGCGGCCGTCTCGCGGATGCGGCGCGCGTCCACACCGAGCCCGCCCGGGCTGCCCCCCTTGCGCGCCGCCCACTGCGCGGCCGCCGCGGGCAGCAGCGCACACGCGAGCGCGAGGGACGAGCACGCCAGCAGAAGGTTCTTGAAGCGGCTCCGGTCGCGCGGCGAGTCGAAGTCCGCGCTCAGCCAGTCCAGTCCGGCGTCGGAGCCGGCCAGGAAGCCGGCCAGCGCGAGCACGCACACCGCGTACGCCAGGGCGAACACGGCCTCGCCGCGCCTGGTCTCGCCGTCGGCCCGCCACCAGGTTGCCGCCTGCCCGGCCGCCCCGCCCAGCGCCGCCGCGCCGCCGCCCGCTCCCGCGATCCATTGCGCCGCGACCCACCCCTCGAACACGCGCATCGCGGCGAACACCCCGGCCAGCCCTCCCAGGACCAGCCAGCCCAGCCAGAGGCGCTTCACTGGCGTTCTGCCCGGCGCAACGGACGCGGCCGGTCCGGCCGCCCGCTCCCGCGAGGCCCGCGACGCGATGCTCCGGAAGACCGAGTCCTGCACACTGGACTCGGCCCGCGCTGCCGCCGGCGCGTCACTCCCATCGCTTGGCCTCCATCACCTTGGTGGCCGCGTACAGGAAGAAGCACGCCAGCGCCCCGTAGTACGCGACGTCGCGCAAGTGGAGCAGGCCGGCCTGGAAGCCCGCGAAGTGGCGGCCGTGGATCGCCAGCGCGGCGAAGAAGCCGGAGAGCGGCGGCCCGGTGATGCGCGCCAAGGGCCAGAGCAGGAACAACGTCCCCGTGATCGCCGAGCCCAGGGCGGCGGCGACCAGCGGATGCCGCGTCAGCGAAGACGCGAAGATGCCCACCGCAAGTACGCTTGCGCCCAGCGCCGCGAGTCCGGCGTAGCCAACCAGCACGTGTCCGACCGACACCTTGCCGTTCACCAGCACCAGCGCCGGAATGTAGAGCGTCGCCGCCGTGATCGCCGACAGGAACGCCAGCGCCGAGAGGAACTTGCCCAGCACGATCTGCCAGTCGTGCACCGGCGACGTGTCGAGCAGCAGCTGGGTGCCGGTCTGGCGCTCTTCTGCGACCAAGCGGACGGACAGAGCCACCGCGGCTACTGCCGTCAGACCGCTGGCGTTGAAGAAGAAGCCCGCGAGCACCATCCCCGAGAGGCGCTCGCCGGCCGCCGGTCCCAGCGCCTGGGCGTAGAACAGCAGTCCGTCGAGCAGGAGAACGACCGCGGCGACTACGTACCCCATCGGCGACCGCAGGTAGGCGGCGAACTCGCGCCGAAAGACGACGCCGACGGGACCCGCGCTCACCTCTTGGCTCCGCTCACCAAGCCGACGAACACGCTCTCCAGCTCCCCTTCGGCCCGGCGGAGCGCCAGCACGTCGTGGCCCGCCTGGACCAAGGCCCGGCACACCTCGGCACGCACGTCTGTCTCGCCCTCGACCCGGAAGGCGACCGTCTCGGCTTCGTCCTCGTCCTCGCGCCGAACGTCCTTCACGCCCCGCGTCGCCCGGACGACGCGCTCGGCCTCCTCGGCGGCTCCCGCGCCGCCCCGCCGGAGCGTCACCACGAGGTCCCGGGACGCAAGGAGCCGCTCGCCGAGCTCGGCCTCGCTGCCGGAGGCGGCGACCTCGCCGTCGTCGAGAATGAGGAGGCGGTCGCAGGTCTGGCTGATCTCGGGCAGGATGTGGCTCGAGATGAGGATGGTGTGCGAGTCCTTGAGGCCCCGAATCATCTCGCGCATTTCCATGATCTGGACCGGATCGAGGTCGTGCGTCGGTTCGTCCAGAATCAGGAGGCCGGGGTCGTGCACGATGGCTTGGGCCACGCCGACGCGCTGGCGGTAGCCTTGGGAGAGTTCGCGGGCCGGCACGTCGTGGACCTCGCGTACGTGCGTCCGTTCCTCCACTTCGGGCACGCGCTGCGCGGCCTCGGCGCGCGACAGCCCCTTGAGTCGGCCGACGAAGTCCAGATAGTCGCCCACCGTCATGTCGGCGTAGACGGGCGGAGATTCGGGGAGATAGCCGACGCGCTTGCGCACTTCGTGCGGCGACTCGAGGACGTCCAGGCCGTCCACGCGCACCGCGCCGGACGACGGCCGCAACCCGCAGGCGAGGATGCGCAGCAACGTCGTCTTGCCGGCGCCGTTGAGGCCCAGGAAGCCCACTGTTTCGCCTGCGCCGATCTCGAAGGACACCGGACCCAGGGCACGCTTGCCGCCGTAGTACTTGGTGACGCTGTCCAGATGGACCATCGGCCTTGAGATGCGAAGACGGATCGCGGGCTTGCTTCCGAGAGACCGGAGGACTCGGCGCCCCTCCAGCGAACAAACCTAGACTGCGTGCGCGTAGGGTTCAAGGACGCGGAGCGGCGGTGGACGTTGCCCGCGAGGTTCCCATGCGGTCGCGACGGCGTTACGTTGCCCCCCTTCGGGACGTGGCGCAGTCCGGTAGCGCACCTGAATGGGGTTCAGGGGGTCGCCGGTTCGAATCCGGCCGTCCCGACTGGCTGATGGCGCGGCAGGTCTGGACGCGAAGGCCGTTCGCCCAAGCGCGCGGCCGTCGGGCGTCAGCGCTGGTGCGCGGGGCCGGGGATTCCGTCGCTGGCCACGATCTCCAGGCCGGGTTCGAGCCAGCTGGGGTACTGCCCGAACCAGTCGCGCAGCACGGCCCTGACCCGGCCGGTCACCGGGTCGCGAACGAGGCCGACGGGCGACGCGCCGCTTCGCTTCAGCCGAAAGCCCCCGTCCGGGCCGGAAAGCACGACCTCGGCGAGCGCGGCCTCCCAGGAGGGGTCCAGAGGCACTGCGAACGCGAACGGAGCGCCGCCGAATTCGTCTTCCGCCGGATCGAAGCTGTACGAGAAAAGGCGTTCGCCGCCGCCGCCGACGCCGTCGAGGCGATACGGCCCCGGTCGCTCGGGCAGCGAGGGGTAGGCGTCGGCCACGAACGCCGGCTCGAGCCTCGGCTCGGCGCCGGGACCGCGTCCCGTGTTGCCCCAGAGCAGCAGCGACTTGGTCCTTGAGGGCGGGGGCGCGGCGGTCGCCGTCTCGTTTTCCAGGCGGAACGCCAGCGCGCGCTTGAAGTGGTAGTCGCTTCCCCATGCGGGCGTGCAGTATCCCATCACGTCCTTGTACAGCGCGGGGAACACGATGCGCTTCGCGCGAAAGTCGTATCCCCACACGCCCACGGCCCCGTCGCGGTACGGGAAGTGCTCGTCGGGTGCGGTCGCGCCGCCGCACGGAGCGTGCTTCAAGGACATGTTGTGTCCCAGCTCGTGCGCGATCACCTGGCCGTTCAGCAAGCCCGCGGCGATCGACTCCAGGGCGATGTAGCCGATCCCCGTCCTGGCGGCCTTCGCCGACGGCAGCAGCGCGCCGTAGAAGTACCCCCGAATCCGCTCGGTCCTGTAGAGCAGCGTGAGTTCCTCGAGGAGCCGCACCCAGGCGGTCGCCTTGGTCAGGTCGACCGATGTCGCGTACGGCTCGCGGACCGACACGTTCACCGAACGGATGGGCAGCACCGAGCGCGCCAGGTGCAGGTGCTCGCTGTCGGCGTCGAGTCCGCGCACGGCGTCCACAATCTCGCCGTCCGGGTCCAGGCTGTTCACGACGGGGACCACCGTGAGATCGAGAGGCGGGACGCGCCGGATGTCCAGATGGATGCGGCCGACCGGGGGGATGCGAGGCTCGCTGTCCGGGGAGAGCTCGATGGTGCGTTCCGGATCCAGCTCTACGATCATCGTCGTGCCGGGCGAAATCATGGCGGCGGGCACGGGGCCGTTGAAGGAGAGATCGAGGTCGCCTTCGTCCACGCTGGTCGGGACCACGCGGGCGGCCGAGCGCATCGGCAAGGGGAAGCGCAGTCCGTCGCTCCTGAACAGCGTGGCCCGGACTTCGAGGTCGAAGTACGCCTCCTGGTCGGTCGTGGCGAAGACGCGCACCAGAGCGTCTCGTCCGGCGATTAGCGGGACGCTCCCCGCGCGGTCTTGGATGCCCTGCGTCACGTAGTGGGCCGGCGCGGAAAGCCGGGCCTGCCGAGGATTGACCCGCAGGGCGGTGCGCGCCGCAAGGCCCGCGATCTCGACGGTCACGTTGGTGTCGGCGGGCTTGGCCGCCACGCCCCGGCCGTCGTCCAGCATGCGGATCGCGTCGCTGTTGGCCGCCGACCAAACGGGGCGGGTCCAGGAGGGCGGAGCGCGCATCGGCGTGCCGGTCTCGTCGAGCACGACGACGCGAAAGGCGACCGTGTCCCCTACGGTGACCAGCGTGTCCGCGGGGACGATGCTCAGCGACGCCGGCGAGGGTTGCGGGCTGAACGCGAGATCGGAGCACGCTCCGGCCAGGCCGCCGGCCGTGGCCGTCGCCAGCACGAGACGCCGGACGGACGGGCCGGAGAGACTCCCGCCCGCGCGGGCTTCTTCGACTTCTCTGCTCATCGCGACTGGGGCGTCCGGTCCGGACCCCGGTGGGGCTCAGTTGCCGCCCAGCACGTAGTCGAGCCCCACTTCCAGACCTAGGGCGATGGCCTTCGCGTTCGGTTCGCTGTCGGTGCCGGCCTGCATCCAGCGGTAGCTGACCCCGGGCTTGAGCCGCAACTTGCCCGAGTCGACCGTGAACCCGCCCGCTCCCAGCACGCCGATCCCGAAGTCGCTCCCGACCTCACCGGCCTTTACGACGCCGAGCAGCAGGCCTGCCCGCATCCACCCCCGCCGGGGCGCCCATTCCACGCCGACGGCCCCGTGGTTGCCCGCGACCGTGCGGGCCTGGTTGCGGCAGTACCCCTCTTCGCAACCGAACGCCATCCTCTGGAATGCGGCGAACACGGCAAAGTCGGGCTGCCACACGCTCATGCTCGCGCCTATGCCGAGCGAGACCGAGGGGGCCATGTCGAGCGCCGCCGCCGAGGCTGTGTGACTGCCGATCGTCATGCCTCCCAGCAACTCCACGCGAAGGCCGCCCTCCACGGCCGCGTTGCTGGTCTCCGCGTCCTGGGCATGCGCCGTAAAGGGCGGCAGTCCGCTGGCCATCGCGGCCGTCAGAATTGCCACAGCCGACCCGCGCAGCCCCCCCCGCGCCAGCCCGCTCATCGTCCGCCGCTCCACGACAGGCCTTCGCTGACCACGATGTCGAAATTCCCGCTCATCGACGCGGGCAGGTCGCCGCGCCAGTCGCGCACGAACGAGCGGACCAGCCCGGTCTCCGGATTGCGGATCATGGCCATCGGGCGGGCCGTGGACTGCCCGAGCGCGTAGGAGCCGCCGGGCCCGGACAGCACGACGCGGTCCAACGCCCCGTCTCGGTCCGGATCGTAGGGAACCGCGAACGTGAACCCCGTGCCGTCCTCCGCCTCCGTCCTGGGTGCGAAGTCGTACGCGAAGACCAGGTCGCCATTCTCCCCGAACGCGGCCAGCCGGTAGGGGCCGCCGCCCCGTGGAAGCACGGGTTGCGTCTCCACCACGAAAGCGGGCTCCAGGCGGAACGCGCCGGGATCCGTGCGGCCCCAGAGGAGAATCGTGCTTTGGCTCGGACAATGGTCCTTGACGTCCTCCCGCTTGGCCCAATCGTTCCAACAAAAGCTGTTGCTGATCCGTGCTTGTTCCTCGTTGAGTCGGAAGTTCAATGCCTTTGCGTAGCTGTAGTCGCTGACCCACTCCGGCCCACAGTAGGTCATGAGGTCCTTGTAGCGTCCCGGCGCCCGCTGTTCCTCCGCCTCGATGTCCCACCCCCATATTCCGATGGAGCCATCGACGTAGCTGGACGGATAGTTGTCGTCCACGTTTGCCGGATCACCGCAAGGAGCATGAAGCAGCGACATGTTGTGGCCGAGCTCGTGCGCATACGTGGCCGCCCTGGTGACTCCGACGCTGGCCGGTTGGCCGATCCAGCCCAAGCCGAATATGGCAATTCCGCTGAACTGCGTAACCACGCCGTAATAGTATCCGCGGCGTCCCTCCAGCACCTGCAGCACGGATACTTCGTCCAGGTAGTTGGTCCATCCCGGCTCGTATTCCGTTAGATCGCCCGTGTACACGTAGGGCTCGCGCACTTCCACTTCGAGGTCGCCCACGGGAAGCGACTTGCGCATGAATGCGATCTTGTCGCTTTGGGCGGTGACGTCCCTCGACCACTCCAACACGCTCTCTTCGCTGTTGCGCGTCGTCAGCAGGGTCGGAACGAAGATCTGGCGCAAGGTGTTCGGCTCGCGCACGTCGAAGGCGAAGCGTCCTTCCGACGGGAAGCGCAGCTCGGTGCCCGGCGCGGGCGGGACGACTCCGTCGACGTCCAAGTCCACGACGGCCTGCAACCCGGGGCGCACAATGTCGGCCGGCACTACGGCGTTGTAGGACATCTCGAGGCCCGCTTCGATGATCCTGTCGGGCGTCGATTCGCCGGAAGCCGTCATGACCTCCGAAAAGACCTCTTCGTCGTCCACGTACAATGTCGCGCGCACCTTCGGGTAGTAGTAGCTGGTCTGATTGCCGACCGCGAAGACCCGCAACAGGGCAGCGCGCCCGGCAACGACCGGGACGCTTCCGTCGCGGTTCTGCGCGCCTTGGTTCAAGTAGACCCTCGCCGTCGAGAGCCTCACCTGCGACGGATTGATCCGCAACCGGACCGCCGCTTCCAGGTCGGCCAGCCGGGCGAGAATCCTCACGTCGCCTCCCCCGAGCAGGTCGGCCGTGCCGTCCGGATGGACGAAGACCGCCGAGGGATCCGCCGGGAACCATTGAGCAGGCGCCCAACTGGGAGGACCGGCCATCTCTTCGCCGTCTTCGTCGTAGACCTTGAGCGCGAACTTGAACGGCTCCCCCTGCCGGGCGAGCGCGTTGTCGGGCGTGATTTCAAACCGGCCGGGCGTCTGCGCGGGCTCGAGCGCCAAATCCGAGCAGCCGGCGAGGACGGCCAGAGCCGCCACCAGGAGGCTAGGCAGTGCGCGATGCTTCGTTGCCATATGCTGTTCCTCTCCGCATGCGGAAGTCGTCGTGCGTCGGGATTGTTGACTTCCTGTAATCGTTGTGGTTCGGACAATGCCAAGCATGTGTTGGTTGGGCGACCGAACACGGAATAGGTGCCGCGCGTGGCGGAGGGCCGCAACCGCGAAGCCGATGCCGACTTCGGAACACCATAGGGGCTGACGCGGGTTTGCGCCATGGCGGGTTGGGGCAGGGAACGCCGGAGGGGATCGCGGCCGCTAGGTCGAAGAGACGCGAACGCGCGTCCGGCGTCGTCGAGGCCGGCGGCGCGGGAAGCACGCCAGTGCGAGGACGCGGGCTTCGGCCAGCCGCGAGTTGCGCGCGCCCGTGCGTCAACGGAGTTCCCGGACCTTGAGGCTGCGGTACCAGACCGGATCGCCGTGGTCCTGGAGGCCGACGTGGCCCGATTCGGCCATGCCGTAGCCCGGCCATTCCGCGAACTTGGTCCTGGCTACGCGGGCGCGCCACTCGTCCGTCCAGAGCTCGTAGGCGACGACCTGCACGCCGTTCAGCCAGTGCTCCACATGCGGGCCGCGGGCCACGATGCGCGCCTGGTTCCACTCTCCGGGGGGGGCGGTCGCGTCGCGGGCGGGGGCGTGAAGGCCGTAGTTCGCGCCGGCGGAGCTTTCGGGGACGGCGCCGTCGGCGTGGCCCGCGTTGTCGAGGATCTGCATCTCGGGTCCGGTCCAGTAGGGCTCGCGCTCGGCCTCGGTCAGGCGGAAGAAAACGCCGCTGTTGCCGCCGGGGCCGATCTTCCATTCGAACGCCAGCTCGAAGTCGGCGAACCGGCGTTCGGTGACGAGGTCGCCGCCGCCACGGCCCGGCGTGAACGCGAGCACGCCGTCCTGCGCCGACCAGCCCGCGGGCACGTCGTCTCGGCGATAGCCCCGCCATCCGTCGAGCGTGCCGTCGAAGAGCAGTCGCCAGCCCGCTGCGGCTTCCTCGTCGGTCAGCGCGAGCCGGGTGGGCTCCTGGCCCGCCGACCCGCCGCCCCCGCAGGCCGTCAAGACCGCGAGCGGCGCGAGGACGCGCATTCCTCGCGAACGGCCGAGCCGGGAGGCGCCGCCTGCGACGACCCGCCGGGCGCCCCGCATTGCCCGGCGAGCCAACCCTCGGGCGCCGCTCTCGTCCGAAGACGACGCCAATGCCCGGGACGCGCCGCCCGCCGTTTGCGACAATCGAACGCGGCGGCTAGTCCCGAAACGCGCGGTCGAAGGCCGCGGCCGAAGGAGGAAAGTCGAAGCGGGCGACGAATTCGCGGGCCTCCGCCGCGCCGTGTTCCCGGTCCATGCCTGCATCTTCCCACTCCACCGAAAGAGGGCCGTCGTATCCGGTCTCGTTCAGGGCGCGGGCGATGGCCTCGAAGTCCACCTTGCCGCGGCCGGGCGAACGAAAGTCCCAGTACCGGTCCGGATCGCCGAACTGGGTGTGCCCGCCGAAGACGCCGGCCGCCGTCGGCCTGTCCGACCACCATACGTCCTTTACGTGCACGTGCGCGATCCGGGCGGCGAACCGCCTGACGAAATAGATGTAGTCCACGCCTTGGTAGGCAAGATGGCTGGGGTCGTAGTTGAAGGCGAAGGCCGGATGGCGGTCCACGGCGTTCAGCGCCCGGGCCGCGCTGGCGACGTCGAAGGCGATCTCGGTGGGGTGGACCTCGAGCGCGAAGCGGACGTTCTCGGCGCGAAAGACGTCCAGAATCGGGCGCCAGCGCGCCGCGAAGTCCTCGAAGCCGCGCTCGACGGTCTCCGGAGGGACGGGCGGGAAGGAATAAAGCAGCGGCCAGATCGAGCTGCCGGTGAAGCCGTTGACGACGCCGACTCCCAGTCGCGCCGCCGCGCGGGCGGTGTCGGCGAGTTCGCTGGCCGCCCGGGCGCGGACGCCCTCCGGCTCGCCGTCTCCCCAGAGTCGGGCGGGCAGGATCGCCTTGTGGCGCTCGTCGATCCGGTCGCAGACGGCTTGCCCCGCCAGGTGCGCGCCGACCGCCCACACGCCGAGGCCGTGCTCGGCCAGCAGTTCGCGGCGCTCGGCGCAGTAGCCGTCGTCGGCGAGAGCGGCCTGGACGTCGAAGTGGTCGCCCCAACAGGCAAGTTCGAGGCCGTCGTAGTTCCACCGGGCGGCCTTCTCGGCGAGCGCCTCCAGTGGGAGATCGGCCCATTGCCCGGTGAAGAGGGTAACGGGCCGCCGCCGGCCGCCGCGTGGCGTCGCAATGCTCATCGAGTCTCCGTTGCTGCGTTTGGAGGCGCGGCCCGCTTCGGCGTCTCGACCGCCGTCCATCGGTCCTGTTCCGCCGACCGCAGCGCCGCGTCGACGAAGCGCATGCCCGCAAGGCCGTCCACGTGGTCGGGGAAGTCGCGGTGCCCGGGGTCCTTGCCGTCGGCGGCGGCCAGTACGGCGCGGCCGGCGCCGCGGTAGACGTTGGCGAACGCCTCGACGAATCCCTCGGGGTGACCGGGAGGAAGGCGGGCGGCGCGCCGGGCGGGCTCTGACAGGTAGGAATTGCCGCGCATGAGCGTCTGCCGGGGGGCGCCGCTTGGGAGCAGCCGCAGCTGGTTCGGCCTCTCTTGACGCCAGTCGAGTCCCCCGGCGTCGCCGTAGATGCGCAGCCGGAGCCCGTTTTCTTCGCCGGCGGAGACTTGGCTGACCACGAAGATCCCCCGTGCGCCGCCCCGGAAGCGGACGAGCACGCCGGCGTCGTCCTCCAGCGTTCGGCCCGGGACCAAGCTGGCCAAGTCGGCGAAGACGGACTCGGGATCGAGGCCGGCGACGTAGCGCACCAAGTTGTGGACGTGGGACCCGATGTCCGCGAGGGCCGACGACGGTCCCGCGAGCGCAGGGTCCAGCCGCCAGGCCGCCTGTTTGTGGCCCGCGCGTTCCAGCGGCTGGACGAGCCATCCCTGCTGGTACTCGGCCACGACCTTGCGCACCGCCCCAAGCCGGCCCGACCGGACGAGATGGCGTGCCTCCTTAACCATCGGGTAGCCGGTGTAGTTGTGCGTCAGCGCGAAGACGAGGCCGCTCCGGTCCACGCGCGCGCACAGCTCCTCGGCCTCCGCCAGAGTCGCGGCCAGCGGCTTGTCGCACACGACGTGGATGCCCGCGTCGAGGAACGCCTTCGCGACGCGGCAGTGCAGGTGGTTGGGCACGACCACGGAGACCGCGTCGATGCGCTTTGCAGGGTCCAGTGCGGCTTCGGCCGCGGCCATCGCCTCGAAGTTCGGATGAACGCGAGCCGGATCGAGCCCGAGCGCGCGGCCGTGCTTCCACGAGCGCTCCGGGGAGGCCGAGAACGCGCCCGCCACGAGCTCCCATTCGCCGTCCAGCGCCGCGGCCGCGCGGTGCACGGCGCCGATGAACGCGCCGGGGCCGCCGCCGACCATCCCGTAGCGCAGCCTGCGTCCCAGGAAGGGGTTCACGCCGTGGTGCGGATTCTGGGCCCATGGCCGGGGTCCGTGCCCGCCGGGGCCGATGGCTCACGCTGTGGTTCGGATCCCGAGCGCTTGGCGGGCGTGCGTGCCCGCCGGGGCCGGGGGTTCACCCCGCGAGTTCCCCCCCGGCCTGCGTTCAGGAGCGGCGCGCCCGGCGATCGCGGGCGTAGAGAGCGCCGAAGACGACGGCCAAGGCCGCGCACAACGGCGCCAGACGGCGCAGCGAGAGCAGTCCTCCGGCGTACTCGGCCGGACCCAGGAGCTCGGCGGCTCGGGTTGCCGCCTCCGACGGCGCCGCCGCGTCCGCCACCGCTCGCAGCGCGTTCGCCGTCTCGTCCGGCGGCAGGCGGCCGTCCTCGCTGGCCGCGGCCAGAACCGCTGCCACGGTTTCGAGCGCGTCCCGCGCGTCCTCGCCTTCCTGCCCCGGCGCTTGGCGGAGCTCGAGCGCGGCCCGGGCGTCTGCGAGCGCTGCGGCCGTTTCGTCGCCCGGGAGCAGCTCGTAGGCGCGGCGATCGGCTATCTTTCCCATCACGGGGGCGGTCGCCAAGCCCACCACGGCCATGCCGACCGTGCCCATGAGGCCGAGTCCCAGCGCGCCGCTCCTGGGGACGCGCTCGGACACGTAGCCCAGCATCGTCGGCCAGAAGTAGCACACGCCGACGGCGAACACCGTGGCTGCGGCGACCGCCGTTGCGGCGCTTCCTCCGGTGCTCATCCAGAGCAGCCCCAGGCCGGAGAGCACGGCGGACACCGCGAGCACGCCCGTCGGCGACAAGCGGTGCACGACCGGGCCCGCGAAGTAGCGCAGCACCGCCATGAGCGCGCTGATGTAGACCAGCACGAGAATGCCCGGAAGCTCGCCGGCCTCGAGGATGGCCGGCAGCCAGCGGTTCGGACCGAGCTCGACCGACGCGGTCAGGGCCATGCACGCCAGCATGAGCAGCATGAGCGGCGTCGTGAGCGCCGCGCGGAACATCTCGGCCATGGACACGCCCGAACGCACCCCTTCCGTTTGCGGAAAGCGGCGGCCCAGCAGGAGCACGCCGTACGCGATCGTCGGAACCAAGACGAGGGCGAGCTTGACTCGCCAGTCGCCCAGCCCCGTCTCGTCGAGCGCTCGGGCCGCCAGTCCCCCCAGCACGATGCCGCCGGGGAACCACACGTGAAACTGGTTCAGCTTGACCGTCTTGTCGTCCGGGTAGAGCGCCGCGACCAGCGGATTGCAGGCTGCTTCCACGAGCCCGTTGGCCATGCCGAGCAGCAGGGCGCCGGCGAACAGCGCGCCGAAGCCGCCCGCGAAGATCATGACCAGCGCGCCCGCCGTGTGTCCCGCGAACGCCAAGCGCAGCAAGAAGCGCATGCCCAGCGTGTCGCAGAACGGAGAGAAGACCAATTGGGAGACGGCGAAGCCCCACAGCGCCGCGCCGCCTATCCAGCCCGCCTGCGCGTTCGTGAGCACGAACTCGCCCTTGAGCGAGAACATGACGGCTCCCACGGTCGCGAAGGCCACGGAAGTCGCGACGAGCGCGACGCAACTGCCCAGGAAGAGCCGCGCGCCTTCGCTCCGGGGGAAGGAGGCGGCGTCAGGCGGCATGGACGCGCCCCTCGCCAAAGGCGCGAGTCGCGGAGCCCTGCTCTTGGCGGACGACGCCCGGACCAGACGGCTGGACACGCTTCTCGCGCAGGCGCGAGTCGTGCAGCTTTCCGACCAGTCGAATGGTGCCGGAATCAGGCGGAATGGACATGCTCCTCTCCGGGAAAGACGCGCCTCCGCACTTCGTCGGCGTAGCGGGCCACCGCGTTGCGCACGTCTTCGCCGAGCCGGGCGTAGAGCTTGAGGAAGCGGGGATTGAAGTCCTCGTTCAGGCCGAGCAGGTCGTGGAGGATGAGAAGCTGTCCGTCGCAATGCGGGCCTGCGCCGATGCTGACCGTGGGCACCGTCAGGGCCTCGGTGACCCTCTGGGCCACGTCGCCCAAGGTGAGCTCGAGGAGGACGGAGAAGGCGCCCGCCGCTTCCACGGCCAGCGCGTCCCGGACCATGGCGTCGGTCGCCCCTTCGCCCCGCCCCTGCACGCGCGCGCCTCCAATGCTGTGCACCGACTGCGGCGTGAAGCCCAGGTGGCCCATCACGGGAATCCCCGCGCGGGCGATCGCCTCCACGGCAGGCGCCATCTCGGCTCCGCCCTCCAGCTTGACCGCGCCCGCGCCCGTCTCCTTCATGAGGCGGCCGGCGTTGCGCACGGCGTCCTCGGGCGACGCCTGGTAGCTCATGAAGGGCATGTCGACGACCACTAGGGCCCGCTTGACCCCCCGGCAGACCAGCCGGCCGTGGTAGACCATCTGGTCCATGGTCGCGCCCAGCGTCGTCTCCTCTCCGCAGAGGACCGTGGCCAGCGAGTCGCCGACCAGCACCGAGTCCACGCCGGCTTGGTCCACGAGCGACGCGAACAGGGCGTCGTAAGCGGTCACCATGGCGATCGGGCGCCCGGCTTCCTTCAATCGGGCGAAGTCCAGCACTCTGATCTTGCGCTTGTCGGCGACGTCGCTGGTCATGTTCTCGATTCGGGTTGCGCGGCGTTGCGTTTCTGCCCGTGCGGCACGGGCGTGTCCACTCGGGGCGGCTGGCGGCCCTTCAGATAGCGGAAGCTCGCCCGGATCGACTCCAAGGGGTCGGCGGGATGGTCGTGCTCCACGAAGTAGTGGCGAAGCCCCGCTTCGGCGGACAAGGCGAACAACGAGTTCCAGTCGATGTCGCCGGCGCCCACGTCGGTCATCCGGCCTTCGGCGTCGCGGTCCTTGACGTGCCAGAGGACGAAGCGGCCGGCATGGGTCGCAAACAGCTCCGCCGCGTCGACGCCTCCCGCCGTGGACCAGTGGAAATCTATCTCCATGTCCGTCACGGCGGGATCGAGGCGTTTGAGCAGAATGTCGTAGCCCGTGGGGTTGCCGGGGGCATCGAGCGGCTCGAACTCGAAGGCGTGATTGTGGTAGGCGACGCGCACGCCCGCGGATTGGGCGGCCGCGCCCGCGGCATTGAGGGCGTCGGCGGCGGCGCGGTAGCCGTCGGGGGTGCGGCGCTCGGGAGGGAGCCAGGGGAGAACGAGCCAACGAACGCCCAGCGCGGACGCCGTCTCGAGGGTCGCGTCCAGGCCCGCCCCGGTCAGGTCGTCCGCGCCCACGTGGGCAGCCGGCGCTTCCAGTCCCGCGTCGTCCAGCCAGCCCCGCAGGGTCCTGGCCGGGTGGCCGAACCAGCCGGCGAACTCCACGTCCGCGTAGCCGACCGCCGCGACGGCATCCAGCGTGGCGGCCATGTCCTCGGCCGCCAGCGAGCGCACCGTGTAGAGCTGGACGCCGATTCGTTCCAGCGTCGGCGCCGCCGAGGGGCGGCGGGTCGCTGCCGATGTGCTCCCGTGCGCGTCCGCGCGGACCCGTGCCGGCGGGCCGGAGCGTGGCGGGGGCGCCGCGTCTTGGCCCAGTAAGGCGCCCTGGCCGGCTGCGAGCAGAACGGCGCCGGAACAGCCCCCGGCGGCGAACAAGAAGTCCCTGCGCGGCATCGCAGGGCCGCCGGAGGCCGAGGAGCGCTCCCCGGGCTTGGCCGCCGAATCCGTCGTTGCAACGCGAGCCCGCCTGCCAGCGGCGCCGTCCATTTCGGGGACGACCAGCTTGGCCGCCGATCCCGTCATCGCAGCGAGAACCCGCCTGCCAGGGGGTCGCCGTCCTCGGCCCGGAAGCGCGCCTCGCCGGTGTAGCAGGCCCTGCCTCCCACGCGCACTGTCACCGCGCTCCTCCCCCCCACCGCGGTCTCGCCTACGATGCGCGCCGAGAAGACCGCTCCGGTCAAGCTGGAGAAGCGCCGCTGGGCGCCCGGGCCGGCCTGTCCCTTTGCGACCTGCACCGCCATGCGGGCGGTGACTCCGCTGCCGGTGGGGCTGCGGTCCACTTGGCGATCGGCGAAGACGCACACGTTGGCGCTCGGCTCGCCCTCGCCGGATGCCCCGTCCGTCAGGATTGTGCCGTACAGAAAGCCGAGATCCGCGTGCTCGGGGTGAGACAACTCGAGTTGCCTCTTCGCGGCCCGCGTCACCGACCAAGCGGCGTCGACCACGGCGCTGACGGGCGAGACGCCGACCTCCAGCCCGAAGCGGGCGGCCGGCACGATCGCGTAGAACGCGCCGCCGTAGCCCACGTCCACTTCCACCGGTCCGGCGCCATGCACGTCCACGACTGCGTTCAAGTCGGCGGCGAACGCCCCAACGCTGTCGAAGGCCACGTCGCCCGCGCGTCCGTCTTCGGCCACGTCGACCCGCGCTTCGACCAAGCCGCAGGGGCATTGCAGGCGAACCGTCGCCATTGGCGGCCGCGCCCGAACCAAGCCCTTGTCCACCGCCCAGCGCGCAACGGCGATCGTGGCGTGTCCGCACATCGTCGAATAGCCGTCGTTGTGGCAGAACAGCACCGCCAGGTCGGCGGCGGGGTCGTCCGGTTGCACGAGAATCGCCCCGTACATGTCGTGGTGCCCCCTGGGCTCGAGCATGAGAAAGCGGCGCAGGTGGTCCAGCCGCTCTCGGGCGTAGCGGCGCTTGTCCAGGATTGTTGCGCCGGGGATGTTCGGGTACCCGCCGGTGACGATCCGCACGGGCTCGCCGCCGGTGTGCATTTCGCAGGTCGTGATCTCTGCCGGGAAGCGCATGAGCCGCAACTTATCCGTGGGGCAGGCTCGCCGAAAGACTTGGCCCGCGCCTTGGTCGTCGGCGAAGTTCCGTGGTGCGAGAGCGGCGCCGGGACCGGCTCGGCGCCCCGTCGCCCAACCTCGGATTCGTGCCAATGTCCAGAGCGAAGGAAGCATCCGGCGGCGCGGCGGCGTCGCGCAACGCCGTGGCCGAAGGGATCAGGCCGTTTCGGCGGCAGTTGGGGTTCACGGTTGCGCTGGTGGTGCTGGAAGCAGTGGGCTGGGTGCTGTTTCCCTTGGTCATCGGGCGGGCGGTGGACGACGTGATCGCCGGCGCCCGGCGCGGGCTGTGGGAACTCGGGGCGTTGGGGCTCGCAACCGTGGGCATAGACATCGCGCGCCGGGTGTACGACTCGCGCGCGTACGCGAGGATATACGTCCGGCTCAGCGAGGAGCTGGTGGCGCGGCAGGCCTCGCAGACGGTGTCGGCCAAGACGGCGCGACTGGGGATGCTCCGCGAGGTGGTGGAATTCTTCGAGAACTCGTTGCCGACGCTGGTGAGCAGCGTGCTCGGGCTCGCCGGCACGGTCTTGATTCTCTGGGCGCTCAACTTCCCGATCTTCTTGGGGTGCGTGGCAGTCGTTGCGGGAACCGCGGCCGTGTACGGGTTCTCCGGCCGCTTCACAACCCGCTACAACGAAGCGATGAACAACGAATACGAGAAGCGGGTGCGGGTCGTGGAGAGCGGCGTCCCCGCTCGCGTCGCGCGCCACGTGAGGCGCATGATGCGGTGGAACATCAAGCTCTCGGACCTGGAGGCTGCGAACTTCGGCATCGTTTGGGTGCTGATGGTCGCGTTGCTCGTCTTCTCCGTGGACGCGGCGGTCGAGGAGACGGTCGAGTACGGCGAAGTGTTTGCGGTCGTCATGTACGTCTTCGGATTCATGGAGTCGGTGGCGCTGTTGCCGATGTACTACCAGCAATGGTTGCGCCTAAAGGAGATCACGGGACGGTTGGGGACCGATTCGGGAGCAGGGAAGCCGGCGTAGGGCGCTGTTCGGTCCTCGCGGGCGGGGCGTCACGTCGAGATCGGTAGGTGGAACTTCGACGCGTCGTTCGGCTCTCTCGCGCGGGGGGCGTCTCGGGCGACGGGCGCGTCGGGCGCGAGTTCGTTCGTTCGGTCCTCGCGGGCGCGGGGCGTCTCTCGTTGTCCGTCAGGCGGATCGCGGTCGCCGGAGGCGCGCTAGCCGACGCACGGCGAACACGCACCCGAACGCGGTCGTTGCGGCGCCGAGTCCCCATGCCGTCGGCGGCGCGGCGCCTTCGGCTCCGCAGACCCTCGCTGCGACCAGCGCGACGCTGCCGGCCGCGATTGCCGCGAAGGCCTCGGCGACGCCGGGACGCCGGGAATGGAGCCCGGCCGCCAAGGGGACGAACAGGCTCACGCTCAGCAACGAGTAGAAGACCGCGAGGCTGGCGCCCACGGTCGGCAGCAGGACGGCCAGCGCGACGCCTGCCGCTCCTCCGACGACCGCGGCCCCGCGCGAAGCGGCCAGCACTTGACGGTCCGTTGCGCTCGGGTTGAAGAACCGCTTGTACAAGTCCTTCGAAAGCGACGTGGACAGCATGAAGAGAATTGCGTCGGCCGAACTGATCTCGGCGGAGAGCACGGCGGCAAGCCCCAGGAGCCCGACCCAGGCCGGCACCGCCGTCGAGAGCACGACCGGCAGCGCGGTCTCGGAATCGTCGAGCCCCGGCGCCAGCACGCGCGCCGCCATGCCCAGGGCGACGGGAAGGAACGCGAAGAGCATCAGGGCGCCCGCGCAGGCCGCGAGCCCCCGGCGACAGGCGCGTTCGTCGCGGGCGGCGAACGTCTTCTGCAGAATGCCGGGCGACGCAATGAACGCCGGGGCCAACAGCGCCAAGTACGGCCAGCCCGAGCCGCCGTTGCCCCAGAACCGGGCACGTCCGGGGTCCAGCGCGGCGTTGGATGCGAGCATGTCGCCCCATCCGCCGGCCGCGCCCGCGGCCAACGGCGCCGCGACGAGGAAGCCGATCGCCAGCACTGCGAGCTGAACCAAGTTGACCCAAGCGGAGCTGAGCAGTCCGCCCGCCGCGAAGTACAGCGTCATCACCGCGCCGCCCGCCACCGCGCCGACCCAGCGGGGAGCCCCCGCGACGACTTCCAGGATCCAGGCCATCGCGATCAGCTGAGCGGCGAGGATGGCCAAGCTGGCAAGCCACAGCAGCGCGGCCATTGCGGCACGCACCGACGGCCCGTAGCGGCGCTCCAGGTAGTCGCCGACCGTGAGCAGCGAGTGAGCCTTGGCGGCGCGCCACATGCGCGGACCGATCCAGAGCGCCAGGACCAGCGTGCCGATGCCCGCCGATCCCACCCACCACCACGCCGCCACCCCGTCCTCGTACCCCAAGCTGGCCGCGAACACGGTGGAGCCCGCGCCGATGTTCGCCGCCAGGACGGTGGCGCAGAGAAGGCCCGGCCCCATGCGCCTGCCCGCCACGAAGAAGTCCGCCGTGCCCTTGGCGCGCCTTCCCAAGGCGAAGCCCAGGTACGCCATGGCTCCCACGTAGAGCAGCAGGATGCCGAGGGCCGCGTTCAAGGCGGATGCCGACTTGGGGCCGGGGGCTTCGGTCCGTCGCGTTCCATGGCCTTGCTCGCCGAAGTCCTTCCGGGCCAAGGCGGGCGCCGGGCGGCTTGGCTCACCTGCCCGGCAGGTCTCCGGCGGCCGGGATGCCCGGGATGCCGGCGGCCGCGCGGACGGCGCGGAGGACGGCTTCAGCGACGGCTTCGGCCGCCAGCGCTCCGACGCGTCCGACATCCGCGGGGCCGGCCGAGCGGCCGGTCGCAAGAGCGAAGATCGCGTCGCCGTCCGCCGGCGTGTGGCTGGGCACAATTGTGCGGGCGATACCGTCGTGCGCCATCTGGGCCACCTTGGTCGCTTGGGCCTGCGTCAAGAGCGCGTTGGTCGCGACCACGCCGACGGTCGTGTTCTGTCCGGGCGGGGCCTCGGCGGCGCCTTGGCGCAGCACCAGACGCGCGTCCGCCAAGCCGCCGTCGGGCGAGCGCGCACCGGCCAGGATCCGGTCGGCAGCCGGATCGATCACGTCTCCGACGGCGTTGACGACGACGAGCGCGGCCACGACGAGCCCGTCGTCGAGCGCAACTGCCGCCGTCCCGACGCCTCCTCGCATCGCCTGGCCGGGCCCCAGCAGCTTGCCCACCGTGGCGCCCGCGCCCGCGCCCGCGTTGCCTTCCTCCAACGGAGCCGCGCCCGCGGCGTCGGCCGCTTCGTAACCGCAGTCCGCCCCCGGCCGCGTTCCCTCCGACACGCGCAAATCGAAGATGACGGCCCCGGGCACGATCGGCACGACCAAGCCCGGTCCCGCCGAGTACCCCTGGCCCTGCTCCTCCAGCCAGCGCACGACCCCCTGCCGCGCCGCGAGGCCGAACGCGCTCCCGCCGGCCAGCGCCACGGCGTTGACCTCCTGCACCGTGTTCACCGGGTCCAGCAAGTCGGTCTCGACCGTGCCGGGCGCGCCGCCCCGAACGTCCACGCCCGCCACCGCGCCGCCGTCGGCGACGACGACCGTGCAGCCTGTGCGCCCTCCGGGATAGGTGAAGTGCCCCGCCCGAATGCCGGGGACCGAAGTGATGCCGCTCGCGATGGCGGCTCCGCCGAGTTCCTGGGCGCCGGCCAGGCTCGCCGGCAAGGGCAGGGCGGCAAGAGCCGGAGCGACGACGAAGACGGCGAAGGCCGCGCGGCGGGCCAAGGCGCCGACGCGGAGTTCGGCGCGACAGATGCAGGCTTGGCTGGATGCGGCCGCAACGGCGCCGGCCAAGGGGGCGTCGACCCGGCGGCTGAAGTGTCCGATTTGAAGCACAGGTGTCCCATTCGGGCGGCAGGTGGGCATCCGAAGCTAATGCGGCGCGGCCCGCGCCTCCGAAGGAAAAGGCGACGAAATCCGTAGGCGGTTCAAGCCCGCCGAGTGTTGGACGGGCCTCGGAATCCGTTGCGGGACCCAGGCCGAAAAATCCTGGCACGGTTCATGCAGGGAGATCGGGGCACGGAGGAATCACAAGTCAGAGACGGGGAGAACCATGGTACGAATCAGACGACGCCCCAGCCGCAAGCTCGAGGCTCTGGCCCTGCTCTTCTGCGTGGCCCTGATCTTCGTCGCCGAGCGGGCGATCCAGGTTGCCGACGCGGAGACCGAGCCCACGCCGGACGCCATCCAGCCAAAGAAGGGCTCACGCCTGTAGGGCTTTCGCCCGATACGGGGTCCGCGCGGCGTTCGAGACGTGGGCCGCCGATTCGGGCCGCTACCGGCCCGGCGGCAAGGGCACGGACTGTCCGTCGGGAATCGGTGAGCGGTACGGCCTCCCGCCCGTCGCCGCGGTGTGCGCTTCCTTGGCGCGGCGCAGCAAGTCCGCGTCCAGCATCAGCTCCGCTCCCATCAGCGCCAACGCCTTGGCCGCCGCCTCGGCGCCCTTCAGCGCCCCCGCGGTGCCGTGGGACGCCGTCGTCGCCCACGAATGCCACGGAACGTGCTCGGCGGCCGTGGTCACGCTGAACTCCACCGTGGGCGCGATGTAGCTCACTTCCGCCACGTCCGACGAGCCGCCGCCCGCAGGCAGAGGCGCGGGCGCCAACGGAGCGATCGTGTCGTTCAGGCCGGACGCCTCCACATCGAGGAAGCGTTGGAGCTCCCTGGCGAACTCGTGGTCGGATTCCGTGAACGGGGGCGGCCCCACCCGCTCGAGGTTGGCCTGCATGGCTTCCTGAAGGGGCCGGACGAGCGTGTAGGGATGGACGCCGGTGACGAGGAAGACGTCGTGCTCGGTGCGGGTCATCTGGGCGGCACCGGCCGCGATGTCGAGGATCCAGCCGTAGTTCTCCGCGACGGCGGCGCGGGTGGTGTCGCGGACGTAGTACCACGCCTTGGCGTGTGCGGGCACGACGTTGGGGACTTCGCCGGCGTTCGGAATCACGTAGTGGATGCGGGCGCTCGGCTCGACGTGCTCGCGCATCATGTTGA
This sequence comes from Longimicrobiales bacterium, assembly GCA_965203485.1. GTDB lineage: Bacteria > Gemmatimonadota > Gemmatimonadetes > Longimicrobiales > Gaopeijiaceae. The sequence continues at coordinate 2,846,565 of OZ241892.1, read as the reverse complement.
CGCCGTGGTTCATGAGTTCGACGGCGTCCAGCGCGCTTCGGCCGTTCCACGGGTCGGCGGCGCCGTGGGCCGCCTGGCCGCGAAAAGTGACCTCGAAGTTGTTGAGCGCGCGGGCCCGGTTGTTGCTGACTGCGGTCCTCTGGCCGGGGTGCCACACGATGGCGGCGTCGAGGTCGTCGAACAGGCCGTCGCGGGCCATGTAGACCTTGCCGACCACGGTCTCCTCGGCGGGCGTTCCGTAGAGGCGCACCGTGCCCGGCGTCCCGTGCTCCGCCATCATGCGCTTGATCGCGACCGCGGCGGCGACGGAGGCCGCGCCGAACAGGTTGTGCCCGCATCCGTGACCGCGCGTCGTCCCGTCCTCGCGCGGCTGCAGTCTCGGCACGGCCGCATTGCCGACCTGGGGCAGCGCGTCGTACTCGGCCAGGACGCCCAGCACCGGCCCGTCCTCGTTCGACGCCCAAGACGCCACGAAGGCCGTCGGCATTCCGGCCACGCCGCGCTCGACCGCGAATCCCTCCGCCTCCAGAGCGCCCGCCAAGTAGGCGGCCGACCTGGTTTCTTGGAGCGCCACCTCGGCGAAGTCCCAAAGCCGCAACGACATGTCGGCCACAAGGGGCGCGAGGGCAGTCGCGTGGTCCAGCGCCGACCGCTTGCCTGCTTCGACGGACTGGGCGGGCAACGGGGAGAGATCGGCGGCGACGGCCACGGCGAGCGTTGCGGCGGCAAGGTGCCAGGAGGGGACCGCTGGCCGCAAGAAGGCCGTTGCGCTGACCGCGTGAGCCGATCGAGCGAGGGGTGGGCGCAAGCGGCGCAGCCCGGAGGAACTGCGCGGCGGGCGGTCGGCTGTCGTTCTCGAGTTCATGTCGCTGCCGCATCTGTTGGGGTTGGTTGGGCACGGGCCGGTCCGGCGCCGCTGGCCGCGCCTTCAAGGTTGAGTCCGTCGGCAACGCCTCGCAAGCCGCTTTTCGGGCCGTCCCTCGACCAGCGGGACGTCTTGCCGCTCGACCAACTTGACCGGAGCGCCGGGCCGCGCGGCGGATTGGGGCAGTCTCAGCCCGCATCCTCGCTGCCGGCGCCGCCCTCGTCCGCGTCGGCGGCGATTCGCATCTCGGCGGCGCGGGCGTGGGCGTCGAGGCCTTCCATGCGGGCGAGGGCGGCGGCGTCCCGGGCGGCGGCGTTCAGGTCTGGGCCGGGCGCCACGCGAATCCAGGTTGGACGCCGGAGGAAAGAGAAGACGGAGAGGCCGCTGGCGAAGCGCGCCGTGCCGCCGGTGGGGAGGGTGTGGTTGGGACCCAGGCCGTAATCGCCCAGGACCTCGGCGGAGGCTTGGCCGACGAACACGGCGCCGAAGGCGTCCAGTTCTTCCGCCCAGCGGTCGGCGCGGCCGCCGTGGAGTTCCAGGTGCTCCGGGGCCAGGCGCCGGCAGCAGCGGAGGGCCTCGGTCTCCGACGCCACGACTGCGAACCCGTTGGCGAGGGCCGCGGCGGCGGTTTCGGCGGTCGGCAGGTCCTGGAGCTGGCGATCGAGTTCCTTGTCGACGCGGGCCGCCAGCGAGGCGGAGGTCGTGACCAGCGCCGCGAGCGCGGCCTCGTCGTGCTCGGCTTGAGCCAGCAGGTCGGCGGCGATGAGCTTTGGATCGCCCGTCTCGTCGGACAGGACGACGAGCTCCGACGCGCCGGCCAGAAGGTCCACTCCCGCGACGCCGGCGAGGAGCATCTTGGCTCCCGTGACCCACTGGTTGCCGGGGCCGGCGATCATGTCGCAACGGGGCACTGCCACGCCGTAGGCCATGGCCGCCACCGCCTGCGCGCCTCCGGCGGCGAGCACTCCGTCGACTTGGGCCACGGCGGCCGCCGCGAGCATCTGCCGGGAGGGATTGGGCGAGGCCAGCCAGACCTGCCGCACGCCCGCGACCCTGGCCGTGACGGCGGTCATCAGTGCCGACGAGGGCAAGGGAAATCGTCCGCCGGGCGCGTAGCATCCCGCCACGCGGACGGGCGCCAACCGATCGCCGGCCGTTCCGCCGGGCACGTCGATCCGCGTCGGCGAGACGCTGTCCAGCTGCGCTTGTGCGAAGCGCTCGATGCGCGCGGCCGTCCGCTCCAGGAGTTCGCGCTCGGAACGAGGGAGCGACCGGAAGGCGGCGCCGGCCTCGTCCTTGGTCTTCACGAGCGGCGCGCCGACGGGCAGCTGGTCCCACCACTCCGCGTACTGCCGCAGGGCGTCCGTGCCGCGGTCGCGCACCGCCGACACGATGCGGGAAATGGCGGGAAGCGCGTCCTCGGGGACGACGGGCGCGCGTTCCCTGGCGGCGGCCGCGGCGGTCACCCGGCGGAGGCGGGCGACGCCCTTCTTCTCGGCGGGCGGCGGTCCGCTCATCGCGGGGCCTGTGCGGTGCGGCCCGGGCCCGAGCGGACGGGCGCGGCGGAGATGCTCACGACGGACGCTCCAGGCCGGACGCCGTCAAGGGCTTGTGCCCGCGGGTTGCTTCGGCGTGGCGGCTCTCACGATCGATGCGCCAGGCCGGCGCCCTTGGGTTCGCTCGGCGTCCGGCGTCCGATCCTGCCGGCGCGCCGGTCCAGCTCGCGCTCCACGTCGGCCAGGCGCGCGCCGGACCGGGCGAGGGCCGCGGTTGCGAAGTACAGCAGGTCCGCGCCTTCCTCGGTTGCGCGTTCGGCGCCCTCGGCGTCCGCCAGCTCGTCGGCTTCTTCAAGCAACTTGCCGCGCAGCAGGCTCGCGTCCTCGAGGAGCCGGTTGGTGAGCGAGCCGGGCTCGCTTCGGGCGAGGCGGGACAAGACCTTCCGTTCAAGGGAAGCGAGCCCGCGCGCCGGTCCGAAGCAAGTCCAGTTGCCGCGATGGCAGAAGCCGGGTTCCGACTGCGCGACGGTGAAGCGGAGCGCGTCCCGGTCGCAATCGGCGTCGATGCGCACAAGCGACTGGACAGCGCCCGACGACTCCCCCTTTCGCCAGAGACCGCGACGGCGGGACCGGTACACGCCGCGTCCTTCTTCGACGGCGGCGCGCACGCTTTCCAGGTCCGACCACGCCAATCCCAGCGCGACTCCCCGCTCGTCGGCCACGACCGTCGGCCACAGCCCGTCCTCGCGATCGGAGCGCAAGGGCGCCGCGAACGCTTCCGCCAAGCCCAGAGCGCCGCGGTAGAGCGCCATGCCGACCTGCGCGTCGGCGCCCCGCTCGTCGAGCCACCGGACTTCCTCCGGGGTGGTGATGCCGCCGGCGACCGTGAGCCGCGCCGGCCCGGCCGCTTCCGCCAGCTCGGAGACTGCGTCGCGCGGAAATCCTCCCATCATGCCTTCGCCTTCCACGAACGTCGCCAGGAAGCCTCCAGCCAAGCCATCCAGCTCGCGCATGCGTTCGAGCACGCTTCGCCCGGTGCGTTCGGTCCAGCCCTTCACGACGACCTCGCCCTCCCACGCGTCCAACGCGGCCACCACGCGCTCGGGCGGAAGGCCGGCCAGCACCTCGGGCACGGCTGCCGTCCCCAGCACGACCTTTGCCGCGCCCCTGTCCAACCAAGCCGCCGCGTCCTGGCGGCTTCGAATCCCGCCCCCCACCCGGCACGAGACCAAGCGGCAGAGCTCCGCGACGAGTTCGGCGTTCGATCCGCGGCCCAGGGCGGCGTCCAGATCGACCACTGCGACCTCCCCGACCCGGCCGAACCGTTCGGCGATGGGGCGCGGGTCGCCGGCGTCGAGAGCTTGCTCGCGGCCCTGCACCAGCTGAATGGCGCGTCCGCCGGCCAAGTCGATGGATGGGACGATCAAAGCTTCGCTCCATGGGGATGGCGTACGTGGACGCCCGCGTCGGCGAGCGCTTGCTTTACGCGCTCCACGGTCCAGGCGCCGCTGTGAAAGATCGACGCGGCCAGCACGGCGTCGGCCCCGGCGGCGACGGCTTCGGCCATGTGCGCGGGCGAGTCCGCGCCGCCGGAGGCCACGATCGGCACGTCCACGGCGGCCCGCACGCGCTCGAGGAGCGAGGTCTCGTAGCCGCCGCGGGTGCCGTCGCGGTCGAAGCTGGTGAGCAGGATCTCGCCTGCGCCGGCCGCGACGGCCCTCCGCGTCCAGGCGACGGCATCCAGGCCGGTGCGCGTGGAGCCCGAGCGGACGACCACCTCGTAGCCGCTCTCGCAGATGGACGTCTTTGGCGCGCGCGCCGCGTCGACCGCCACGACCACGCACTGAATGCCGAAGCGGCGGGCCAAGTTCTCGAGCAGGCGGGGGTCCCGCACTGCCGCCGTGTTGGCGGACACCTTGTCCGCTCCGGCCTCCAGCAGGGCGGCCGCGTCGCCGACTGCCGAGACGCCGCCGCCCACTACGAGCGGCACGGAGAGCTCCCGGCGGACGGCCTTGACCGCGTCGGTGCGGGCGGCGCGTCCGTCGGGCGTCGCGGTCACGTCGAGGAAGACGAGCTCGTCGGCGCCTTGGGCCTCGTAGGCCGCCGCCAGGGTCGCGGGGTCTCCTTGGTCCGCGAGCCCCTGGAAGTTGACGCCCTTCACGACGCGGCCGTTGCGCACGTCCAAGCAGGGGACGACCCTGGCGGGAAGGGTGGCGGGGGAGGCGCCCGAGGCTCGGTCAAGCATCGCGTGCTTCGCGCGTCGCGCCGTCGCCGAGGAGTGCGCCGGGACGATCGGGCGCTCCGGACCGGGCGGGGCGGTCAGGCCCTGAGCCATCGCGACAGCAGCGCGGCGCCGTAGCGGCCGGAGAGTTCGGGATGGAACTGGCATCCCACCGTCGCGCCGCGCTCGGCGGCCGCGAGGAAGCGGCCGCCGTAGTTGGACCATGCGGCATGCCAGTCGCCGGGGGCATCGGAAAGGCGGTACGAGTTCGCGAAGTAGGCGTAGCCGCGCGACACCACGCGGCAGCCGGCGGTCGGCTCCACCACGTTCCAGCCCATTTGAGGAACGCGAAGCGAAGCGACGGCGGGGGGGGCGTCCGCGGCAAACCGGGCGGCGCGGCCGGGCAGGATGCCGAGTCCGGCCGCGCCCGGCGCCTCGGCGCTGCCTTCGGCCATCAGCTGCATCCCGAGACAGATGCCCAGCGTGGGGCGTCCCCGTTCGATGCGCTCGCCGAGCGCTCCCACCACTCCGTCGGTCTCGATGCGCCCGCGGGCGGCGGCGAACGCACCCACGCCCGGCAGGACGAGCCGGTCCGCCCGCGCCACCTCGCGTGCGTCGTTGGCCGGCGAGACGGTGCAGTCCAGCCGCTCGAAGGCGGCCACGACCGAAGCCAAGTTGGCCGCGCCCGTGCGCACGACGGTGACGTGGCGCGACCCCTGAATCACAGGCTTCCCTTGGTCGAACGGGGGCGTCGCGCTGCGCCCAGGGCGGGCCGGAGCGCGGCCTCCAGCGCCAGCGCCAGGGCCTTGAACGCGGCCTCGGCGCGGTGGTGGTCGTTGTCTCCCCGGATCACGTCCACGTGCAGCGTCAGTCCGGCGGCGTGGGCGAAAGATCGGAAGAAGTGGGGGACGTTCTCGCAGGAGAGGCGGCCCAGGCGGTCGCGCGCGAGCCCGAGGTCGCCGGCGAAGCAAGCGCGCCCGGAGAAGTCCGCCACGGCGCGGGCCAGGGCGTCGTCCAGCGGCGCGTGGGCGCTTCCGAAGCGCGCCAAGCCGGAAAGGCCGCCCAACGCCTCGCGCACGGCCTCGCCGAGCGCAAGCCCCACGTCCTCCACCGTGTGGTGATCGTCGACCTCGAGGTCGCCCTTGCATGCCACGTCGAGGTCCCAGCCGGCGTGGAAGGCCAGCGTCGTCAGCATGTGGTCGAGAAAGCCGATGCCGGTATCGGCCTTGACCTCGCCCGTCCCGTCCACGAGGAGGTTCACGCTGACGCGGGTCTCGTTGGTTCCGCGGACCACGCGGCCCCTTCTCTCCCTGGCGGTCATTGCGCGCTCCCTTTGCGGACGGGGACGGTCTCGCGCGATGGCCGGCCGGCCGCGAGGCGCAACGCCCTCCAAGCGTCGCGGTCGTCCGCGTCCACGATCCGCGCGGCCCCCGCGTCCAGCAACGCCGCCCTGATCGGCCCGCCGGCGCCCGGAGGCACGACGCCCACCGGGACGACGCCCGCGCCGCGGGCCGCAAGAATATCGTCGGGCGTGTCGCCGAACATCCAGGCGGAGCGGACGCCCAGCCGCCGCAACGCGAGCGCCACGGGCGCCGGGTCGGGCTTGAGAGCCGCGTCCTCGCGACATACTACCGCGCGAAAGAGGCTCGCCAAGCCGTGTTCTTCCAGGAAGCGGCTAGCGTCGCGCCGCGGCCGCCCCGTGACCACCGCAAGGCGAAAGCGCCCGGCCAACTCGCTCAGCCACCGGCGATCCGGGATCAAGGTCTCGAAGCGTCGCAGGCCGGGGGCGTCCTCGGCGCCTTGATACGCCTCCTCGAAGCGGTTGCGCACGGCGGCCGGCGACGCGCCGACGCCCGCGTTCTCCAGTAGCGCGTGGGTCAGCGCCCAGTCGTCGTTTGCGCCGCCGCCGGCCTTGGCGGCATCGATCTCGGCGCGTCCGACCGCCACCCCGAAGGATCGGCATGCGGCCACGATCGCGGCGCGGTACGACTGTCCGACGTCGGCCAGCACGCCGTCCATGTCGAACAGCAGCGCGTCCGGCTCCCGCAGGCAACCGAGCGCGCGGGCCAAGCGGTCCAGTCCCGCATCGTCCGGGGGCACGGCGACGCGCGCGTGCCGGGGCAGGCCGTCCAGCAGGCGAACGCGGACGCCCTGCGCCCCGAGGCCGCGCGCGATCCAGCGCACGTCCGGGAACCGTGCCAGCACGAAGTTGGCTTGGGACGGGACCGGCTCGCCGTCGGCTTGGCGAAGCAGCTGCGCCAGCCGCCTTCGCCGCCTGCGCACCGCCGCCGCGAACCGGCGCATTCGGTCCACGCCGCCGTCCAGTTGCTCCGTGGCGACCGCGACGGCCGGACCGGTCACCGGAAACGGGCCGCCGTGGTCGCGAAGCTCCGCGATGCGGCCGGGATCGCCCACCGCGAAGCCCACACGCAGCCCGGCCATCCCCCAAGCCTTCGACAGCGTGCGGATCATCACCACGCGGGGCCTCGCCAGCAACGCCGGCGTTGGGTCGGCGTCCGCAAACTCGACGTACGCCAAGTCGGCCATCAGCACCACGTGCTCGGGGAGGGCGTCGGCGAGCTCCAGCCAATCTCCCCGGCTCATCGCGCAACCGGTCGGATTGTTGGGCGACACGACCGCGACGACCGCGGTCTGGTCCGTCACCGCGCCGAGGACGGGGCGGAGCGGCGAGGCGCCCCATTCGTAGGCGACGGGCGCCAGCGTCGCGCCGGCCAAGCGGCCGCAACGCGGAATGACTTCGAACGTGGGCGACGGGAAGACGAGCTCCTGGCCGGGACCCGCGTAGGCGCGAATCACGCGGTCGATGGCGTCGTCGCCGCCGGTGGTCGCGAGGACGTGGTGCGGATTCGTGCCCAGAAACGCCGCGTAGGCCGCTTCGAGCGGTGCGGGGTCGGGGTACTTGGCGAAGAGCTGCGGGCCGCGGGCCGCTAGGCGTTCCAGGCGTTCGGCCGGGGGCGGCGCGCCTTCGTTGAGGCCGAGGTCGAGGAGGCCGGGAGGGCGTGCGCCGGTGGTCGGCGCGCCGGAGCCGCTCACTGGACGATCTGCCTGGGTTGCGCCACGACCAAGTCCGTCGCGCCGAGCGCGCGCATGCGCACCAGCAGTTCCGGAAGGCCCTGGCGCGGGACGGCGGCCCGCACCGAATAGGCCGCCTCGCCGTGCAGCCGCGCGACTGTGGGCCTGCGCATGCAAGGCAGCGCGGCGATCACTCTTTCGAAGGCGTCCTCCGACACGTTCAAATCGAGCATGACTCGGTTGCGGGCCTCCAGCACCGAGCCGAGCAGCAGCGCGACGTCTCGAATCGCCGGTCCCTTGGACGGGTCCGAGAGCGCACCGGGGTTCGCGTAGAGACGCGTGGAGGAACGCATCAGCGTGTCCACGACGACCAGGCCGTTTCGCCTTAGGGTGGCGCCGGTGGCCGCGTTGTCGACGATCACGTCGGCGTCTTCGGGCGGAAAGGCTTCGGTTGCGCCGTAGGAGCGCACCAGAGTGGCCTTCAGCGACTCGCGGGCGATCCACTCGCCGGACAGGCGCACGTACTCCGACGCGACCACCAGCGCGCGGTCCCGCGGAAGCTCGCCGCTCGCGGCAGTCGTCCGCGGCGCGGCGGCCACCACGCTCACCGGGTCCAACCCCGTGTCCGCCAGCTCCACCAAGTCCGCCTGCAGCTCGGCCACCCAGTCGGCGCCGGCGAAGCCGACGTCCCGCGACCCCGCCTGCAACATCTCCACGACGTTTTGGGGCTTGAGCAACTTGGCCTCGAACCCCGGCCAGGAAAGAGAAGGACGGTAGCTTCGCTCGGCCAGCCGAACGGCGATGCCCGCGTCGGCGAGCAAGGCCAGCACGGCCGCCTGCATCCGGCCCTTCGGCAACGCCACGCGAATCGGCGGCCCGTCCTCTTGCGCGCGCATCCGCGATGGCTTCCCGAGCGCGGGCCCGGGGCCTCGCGAACTGGTCACGCTTGTCGCCTCCGGCTTGGCGGCGAAGGTGGATTCGGTCATGCGGCGCGGCTTCCGCGACCTGCGCCGGGCGCGCATGGGCGTCGCGCGCCGATCGAGCAAAGCCGGCCGTCGGCCTTCGGGCGCGCGGCCACGCGATCTTATGGAAAGTAACGCCGCGCCCGGCAACGCCCCGGCGCCTCGGCCGCCCGGCCGTCGCGCGTTCAACGAGGCGCCTCGCGTGAGCGGCCCGCGACCAACGCAAGGGGAGGACATCCCTCTTGGCCTACCCTCGGACGGTGTTGGGTTGGTTTGAAGCTCGACCAGGTCCGGCGGCTTGCGAGGGAGTCCCCGCCCAGGCTACACTGGCGGCGTTTGGGGCCTCGGCCTCGGCCTCGCCCAGCGTCCGGTTCAACGTGAACCGGGCGGGCGAAGGGATCGAGGCGGAGTTGCGCACGAGGTGAACGGGAGCCGAATGCAGGCGGCTGTGATTGCGGTGACGTTCGCGAGCCGGTGGCGGACAGTGCGCCCCAGGACAACCGCTTTCCCCCGGCGCTCCGGGCGGAGCGCAACACCCGCCGCGCCACCCCTTCGGCGCGACCACCTACCCTCACGCCGCCCTGTCCTCCTGTGGACCGATTCCGCGCACTACGACTTGCAGTCCTCGCGACGCGCGTCGCGGCCGTTGCATGGTGGGCGCCGCTCGCCGCGGCGGCCCCGGCGGCGGCCGCCGCGCCCGTCGTCGTCGGCCACCCGGCCGTGCAGGCCGGAGAGGGCGCCGCCGGGCCGGCCTCGGTTGCTCGCAAGGCGCGCGGCGCGCGCGCGACCCCCGAGGGACCGAAGACGCCGTCGCCGGAACCGACGCCTATCGCCCGTCCGTCGCGCGCTCAAGGGGCTCGCGCGGATTCGACGACGCTCATTCGCGCCGCCCGACTCGTCGACGGCAACGGGACCGTCGCTACGCCGGCCGCCGTGCTGGTCCAAGGCGACCGCATTGTCGCCGTGGGACAAGAAGCCGAAGCCGTCGCGGCCGACCGGACGATCGACTTGGGCGGCGCCACCCTCCTGCCGGGCCTGATCGACCTCCATACCCACTTGACCGACGAGGTGGGCGTCCACTGGGAAGACGTGCTGGTCACGACCACCCCGGGCGCGGCCGCGCTTCACGGCGCCGCCAACGCCTTGGTCACTCTGCGGGCCGGCTTCACGACGGTTCGCGACATGGGGCCGACGTGGCCGTACGTGGACGTGGACCTGCGAGACGTGATCGACGCCCAAGTCCTGCCGGGCCCCAGGATGCAAGTGGCGGGCAACTACGTCTCCGCTACTGGCGGAGCGGGGGACGCCCGCCGGTTCTCCATATACGTCGACGTGCCGACGGTGCGGAACCTCGCCGACGGCGCGGACCAAGTGCGGGCGGCGGTACGCACCAACTTCAAGCACGGCGCCGACTTCGCCAAGATCCTCGCCACCGGGGCCGTGCTTTCCCAGGGCCTGCCCCCGGGGGCCCAGCAATACTCGGCCCCGGAGCTGGCGGTGGCGGTGGAGGAGGCGGCGCGCTGGGGCAGCTTCGTCGCATCTCATGCGCACGGCACCGAAGGAATCAAGGCGGCGATCCGGGCCGGCGCGCGAACGATCGACCACGGCTCCATGCTCGACGACGAGGCCCTGCAAATGCTCGCGGCCAGCGCCGACACCTACTACGTGCCCACTCTCTACGTGGGCGTGATCGTACCCCGCGACGGCGCATCCCTCGGCGTGCCCGAGGAGCAGATCCGGCGCTCGACCGAGATGATGCGCTACCGCAACGCCTCCTTCCGACGGGCGTTGGACGCCGGTTTGACGATCGGCTTCGGCACGGACGCCGGCGTCTTCGACCATGGGCACAACGCGCGGGAATTCGCCGTGCGGGTGGAAAACGGCCAAAGTCCGATGGACGCGATCACGTCCGCCACCAGCGTCTCGGCCATGATCATGGGCTGGGACGCGGACGTGGGCTCCGTGGAGGTCGGCAAGTACGCCGACATGATCGCGGTGCCCGGCAATCCGCTTGACGACATCACGTTGCTGGAGCGCGTCGTCTGGGTGATGAAGGGCGGCCGAATCCATCGAAGCGATCCTTGGTGACGTCTTCCGCCCGCAAGCTCCGGCCGGGCGAGTCGTTGTAGCTTTCGAGGCCGCCGGACGGCGCGCCCGCGTCCCGCGCCGAGCGAGCGACCGGCCGCCGACGGCGCTCCGGTCGAGCCGTCGCGGTCGGGGAGCGCATTGCCCCTCGCCCGCATCTTCCACGAAAGGTGTTCGCCGTGACCAGCAGCCCCGAGAACGACCATAATTTCGACGTCGTGGTCGTGGGCGGCGGCCCGGGCGGCTACGTCGCGGCGATTCGGGCGGCGCAGCTCGGGCTTCGCACCGCCTGCGTCGAGGCGGACAAGCTGGGCGGCGTTTGCCTGAACGTGGGCTGCATTCCGACCAAGGCCCTTCTGAGCAGCGCCTTGCTGGTCAACGAACTCGCCCACGCCCAAGGTCATGGCATCGTGCTGGAGGGCTTCTCCACCGACTTGGGTCCGGCCCAGGCGCGCAGCCGCAAGGTGGCCGCCCGGCTCTCGAAGGGCGTTGCGTTCCTCTTCCGCAAGAACGGCGTGACGCGCGTGGACGGCTATGGCCGGCTCCTGGGCGACGGCGCCGTGGAGGTGGAGAAGGACGGCGACAAGACCGTGCTGACCGCGCGCGACATCGTTCTGGCCACCGGGTCGCGGCCTCGCAGCCTGCCCTTCCTGCAGATCGACGAGGAGCGCATTTGGTCGTCCACCGGCGCGCTGTTTCAGCGGAAGGCGCCGGAGTCGCTGGTGGTGGTGGGCGCCGGGGCGGTCGGCATGGAGTTCGCCGACATCTACAACGCCTACGGCGCCAAGGTCACCGTCGTCGAAGCTCTGGACCGGGTGTTGCCCGTCGAGGACGCGGATTCGTCGAAGGCCGTTGCGGCCAGCTTCAAGAAGCGGGGCATCGACGTCTTCGCCGGCGCTCGCGTGGAAGAGACGAAAGCATCGGACGACGGCGTGTCGATTTCGTTCACGGACGCGAAGGGCGAATCCAGGAAGCTGAACGTGGACTACGTGCTCTCGGCCGTCGGCCGGGTCCCCAACACCGAGGACGTGGGGCTTGCGGCGGCCGGCGTGAAGACGATCGAATCAGGCGGATTCGTGGCCGTGGACAAGACAATGCGGACCAGTGCGCCCGGCGTGTGGGCGGTGGGCGACTGCGCGGGCGCGCCCCTGCTGGCCCACAAGGGAATGCACGAGGGCGTCGTGGCGGCTGAACACATCGCCGGCGCGGGGCATCACGCCGTGGACTACGGCAACGTGCCCAACTGCACCTACTGCAACCCGGAAGTGGCGTCGGTTGGGCTCACGGAGGAGCAGGCCCGAGACAAGGGCCTCGACATCGAGATCGGCCAGTTCCCCTGGGTCGGCAACGGCCGCGCGCTGGCCGCGGGCGGAACGCCGGAAGGCTTTGTCAAGGTCATCCGCGACAAGCGCTATTCGGAAATCGTGGGCGCGCACGTCGTGGGGCCGCACGCCACCGAACTCATCGGCGAGTTCGTGGTTGCCCGGCACCTCGAGTCCACGGTCGAAGAGATCGACCGCGCCATGCATCCCCACCCGACCCTGTCGGAAGCGGTCGCCGAGGGCGCCCTGGCGGCGCTGGGCAGGGCGCTGCACGCGTAAGACGCCGGCCCTCGCGCCGAGACCTCCGTCGCTGCTCGCCGCGTACGAATCGGGGAAGCCGCCCCGAACCTACAGCTCCACCTCCACGTTTCGAACCGCCAGCACGCGCAGCAGCGCCTCGCCGATCTTGTTGTTGGGGGACGAGGCGCCGGCGGTCAGACCCAGCTCGAACGGGCCCGCGGGCAGCCAGTCCTCGTCCACCACCTCGGGCGCCTCGGCGGCAAGGACGGGCTTGTGGCGGATGCGGCCGGTCTCCGTGTCGATGCAGTCGGCGTCCGCGATGTGGAAAGTTGTCGTGTAGCGGCGACAGAGTTGCGCCAAGTGATTGGTGTTGGACGAGTTGTAGCCGCCGAGCACGATCATCACGTCGGGCGGATCTTGCATCATCTCGATCACCGCGTCCTGACGCTCCTGGGTGGCAGAACAGATGGTGCCGAACGAGCGGAAGTGCGCGGCCGCGTGATCTTCGCCGAAGGTCTCGGCCATCATTTCGCGCAGGCGGGCGCCGATCGCCAGCGATTCGGTCGCCAGCATGGTGGTCTGGTTTGCCACGCCGATCTTCCGCAGGTCCTTGTCCGGGTCGAAGTCCGCCGACGAGCGATCGCGAAACCGTCCCAGGAAGTCTTCGCGGCTCAAGCCCCCGTCACGCCCCGTCATGTATTCGCCCACCAGCTCGGCTTCGGCCATGTCCCGAATCACGAGATACCGGCCGCCTGGGTGCCGGTGCACTTGGCTGGCCGTGGCACGTGATTCCTCGTGCCGGTGCTTGCCGTGGATGACGGCGGTGAATCCGTCGCGCGCATAGGTCGCCACGCGCTTCCACACGAGCAGCACCGATCCGCACGTCGTGTCCACCAAGACGCAACCGGTCGCCTTGAGCGAGTCCATGTCGTGGGTAGTCACCCCGAACGCGGGAATGATGACCACGTCATGCTCGGTCACGTGGCGGAAGTCGAAGCCCCGCCCGGGCTCAGGGTAGATGAACTCGATGCCCTTCTCCTCGAGGCGGTGGTTCACGTGCGGATTGTGGATGATCTCTCCGACGAGATAGACCCGCTTCTCGGGAAACTTGTGCCTCGTCTCGTACGCGTAGTCCACGGCCCGGTCCACGCCGTAGCAGAAGCCGAACTCCTTGGCCAGCCGGACGGCGACGTCGCCGAACTGGTCCTCGTATCCCCTCGACCGGAGTCTTTCCACGAGCGCGGACTGGTACTCGGCGTCGATGAGCGGCTTGACCTCGGTCTTGAGTCCGAAGCCCTTGCGGAAGTACCTGGGCCCGGCGCCGACCGTCCTGAGCTTGGCCGCGGGGGCCGCAGTCCCGGAACTCATCGTCCCCGCTCGCTGGACGAGGGAATCGGGCTGGACGAGGGAATCGGGCCGACGCCGCGCAGGCCCAGGAGCGCCCGCCGTCCCAGCTTGAGCAGCGGATAGCCCAAGCGCGCCCCGGTTCGATCCCGAAAGAGGAGCCGGTTGAGCCTGCTGAACGCGCCCTGCCCGCCGGAGAGCCGCGCCAGCATCCGCAGCGCTTCCGGCCCGTAGTAGCACCGATTGTCGAGCTTGAGCACCATTCCGTTGTCCAAGTCGAAGGACTCCTTGAGTTGGGCGACCAAGGGTCCGCCCCGGCGGGCGTCCACGAGAACGAGGTCGCCGACCGCCCGCCTCACGTCCGCGTAGCGAGCATAGCGATTGCAGAGCGGGCACTCGCCGTCGTAGACGAGCCACGCCCGAGCTGGCTTGGCGTTGCCGGACATTCGGCCGGTCCCCTCCCTCGGCCTCCGCGCCGCCGCTCCCGCAAGCGTCGCCGACCGACGTGCGCGGTCCGGGCCCGCAAAGCGACGCGCCCGCGACCGCCGCGGTTCGCCTTGCAGGCAACATACAAGATCGGAGCCGAAACGGGTATCTTTCGAACGGCGCGTCGCCCGGCGGTCTTCCGTGCGCTCGGAGACGGGGCCTCTCGCCGTTCTTGGAGGTGCGTGTCCAAGTCGGCCGTTCGCGCACTCGGAGGAATGCGCTGGGGCGGGGCTTCGCGGCCGTCCAGGGCGAACGGCCGCCTTTCTCGCTTTGGAGGAGGATGAATGAAATGCTGAGCCGGCTCATGTTGATCTTCGTGATCGTGCCTCTCGTGGAGCTGGCCCTGCTCCTCCAAGTCGGGCAGCGCGTCGGGCTCGCGCCCACGATCGCGCTCGTGGTGGCGACGGGAATCGGCGGCGCCGCGCTGGCTCGCCAACAGGGACTGCGCGCGCTTGGGGCCGTGCAGGAACAGATGGCGGCCGGCGAGTTGCCGGGAGGGGCGCTGCTCGACGGCTTGGCCGTGCTCTTGGGCGGCGCCTTGCTGCTTACGCCGGGCATCTTGACGGACGTGGCGGGCTTCGGCCTGGTCTTGCCGGTTTCGCGCGGCTGGTTGCGGTCTCGCATTCGGCGGGCCCTCGAGTCGCGCGTGAGCGCGGGCGAAGTCCAGTTCAGCGTGTTCGGCCCACGGGGCGCGACCCGGACGGGCACCGCCGACGTCGGGACTCGGCCGAACGGCGGCGAACGGTGAGCGGCTGGGCCTTCGTCGAACGCGGCCGCGAACCGGGCCGCCAAGGCGTCGGGCCGGCACGGGGTGGGCCGTGAGCGGCGGGTTGCCGTTTCTGGAGCGCCTTCTGGTGGAGCCGGGGCCGTCCGGCTTCGAGACTCGGCCGGCGCGGGTGTGGCGAGACGAGGCGAAGGGCTTCGCGGACGACGTGTGGTCCGACGTGGCGGGCAACTCCTGCGCGGCGGTGCGGCGCGACGCCCGGCCGTTGGCGCTGCTCGCCGGCCACATCGACGAGATCGGGCTGCAAGTCACGCACGCGGACGAATCGGGGCTGCTCTACTTCGGGACGATCGGCGGCTGGGACCCCCAGGTGCTGGTCGGCCAGCGAGCGAGAATCCTGACGGCGGCGGGCGACGTGCTCGGCGTGATCGGTCGCAAGGCGGTCCACCTCATGGAAGCCGAGGAGCGCAAGAAGGTGGCGCAAGTGAAGAAGCTGTGGATCGACGTGGGAGCGTCGTCGCTGAAGGAGATTCGCAAGCTGGGGATTCGGGTTGGCGATCCGGCCGTGCTCGACCACGGAGTAGTGCACTTGGCGGGCGACCGCTTGGCGAGCCGGGCCGTGGACAACCGGGTCGGCGCCTTCGTGGTTCTGGAAGCGTTGCGGCTGATCGGGCAGGGGAACGGCGTTGCGGGCGCGGTGGCGGTGGCCACTTCGCAGGAGGAGATCGGCTACTCCGGCGGCGGAGCCCGGCCGAGCGCGTTCGAGATCGCGCCCGACGCGGCCCTGGTCGTGGACGTGACGCACGCGACCGACGTTCCCGACGCCGAGGAGAGCAAGGTGGGAGACCACCCCCTGGGCAGCGGTCCCGTCTTGACGCGGGGTTCGGCTGCGCATCCAGCCGTCTTCGAGGCGCTCGCCGAGACCGCCGACAGCCTCGAGATCCCCTACACGATCCAAGCTGCGCCGTTGCGGACCAGCACCGACGCGGACGCCATCCACTCGGTGCGCGGCGGCATCCCGACCGGACTGGTCTCCGTGCCCAACCGCTACATGCACTCGCCCAGCGAAGTGGTTGCCACCTCCGACCTGTTCCACGCGGCGCGCCTGCTGGCAGCCTTCGTCGAACGCATGGACGGGGCGACGGACTTCGCGCGCCGGTGACGCGGGAATCCCCGGCAGGCGCGCGGTTCGCCCAGGAAGCCGACGGCGCCTGGCGCGCGCGCCGGAGTGCTCCCCGGCGATTTCCGCCCTTGCTTATATTCCGTCCATGGTAGACGCGCGCTTGCTGATCGGAGAGCTCCAGAGCATGAGGGAGGAAGGGCACCTCTCGGACGCTCTCCTCCGCCACACGGTGCGGTCGCTTCACCGCGGCGACGAGCGCTTCGACTGGGTCGGGGCGTATCTGCTCGACCACGGGGCGTCCGAGTTGTGGTTGCACAACTACGTCGGCGCGGGCACGGAGCACGTCAAGATTCCGGTGGGGCAGGGGGTCTGCGGGACTGCGGTCGCCCAGGGCGCCAACATCAACGTGCCGGACGTGGGCGCTTTCGACGGCTACTTGGCCTGCAGCCCCGACGTGAAGTCCGAGCTGGTGGTGCTGGTCCGGGCCGGCGCGGACATCTTCGGGCAGATCGACATCGATTCGCACCAAGAGGCGGCCTTCACCGACCAGGACGAGGTGGCCGTGCAGATGGTCGCCGACAAGCTGGCCGAGCAGATCGCGAACGAACGGCGCTGACCGGCCGGGCGGACCGCGTGGCCGGGGGACGCGACGAGTCTGCGCATGAGCGTCCCCGGCGTCCGCTCCGTCCTCGCCCCGAACCCGGGGCCCTTCACCTTCGACGGCACGCGGAGCTACGTCGTCGGCGAGGGCGGCGCCGCGGCGGTGGTCGATCCCGGACCTGCCGCCGACGCGCACGTCGCCGCTCTCGCCCGCGCCGCATCCGGACCTCGGCAGGCCGCGGGCCCGCTTCCGTCTCCCGCCGGCCCTGCACCGCACCGGCCCGCCGCCGCCGCGGAGGGTTCGCGGCAGGTCGTGATCCTGCTTACGCACGCCCACGCCGACCACGCCGCCGGAGCCTCCGCGCTGGCCCGGTTGCTGGGAGGGGTGCGCGTGATCGGCCCCGGGGGGAGCGCGCCGCTGGCGGACGGCGACGTCTTCGAGACCAGCGCGGGAGCCCTCGTCGCCGTCTCCACGCCCGGCCACGCCGAACGCCACTTCTGCTTCCATCTCCAAGGGACGGGCGTCGTCTTCACGGGCGATCTCGTGCTGGGCGAGGGCGACACCACATGGATCGGCGAGTATCCCGGCGCCGTGTCCGACTACTTGGAGTCGCTGAACCGCTTGGAAGCGCTCGCGCCGCGGGTCCTGCTTCCGGGACACGGCGGGCCCGTCTACCGTCCGGCGGAGGCGGTGGCGCGCTTTCGGCGGCACAGGCTGGAGCGAATCGAGCAGGTCCGCCGGGCGCTGGGCGCCGGCGCCGGCGCCGATCCCGAGGGGTTGGCCGCTCGCGTCTACGGCGAGTTGCCGGAGGACGTGTTCGCGATGGCCTGCAAGACGGTGCAGGCCATTCTGGACCACATCGCAACCGCCGAATAGGTTCTGCCGGATGACTCCGCCCGGTGCGTCGAAGCTCCGTTCGCGCGGGACGCGTCCGCAATCGTCGCCGCCCGTGACGGCCGGCGCGGTTTCGGCCCGCTTGCTGGCCGAGCTCTCCGGCATCTGCGGCCGGGACGGAGTGATCGCCGAGCGCGACCGGTTGCTCGCCTACGAGTCGGACGGGCTGACCGCCTACCGCCACCGCCCCAGCGCGGTCGTGCTCCCGCGCAGCACGGACGAGCTCCGCGCCTCGGTCAGGGCGCTGTCGGCTCGTGGCCTCGCCATCGTGCCGCGAGGGGCGGGCACCGGGCTCTCGGGCGGCGCCGTGGCCGTCGGCGGCGAAGTCGTGGTCGGCACGGCGCGCATGAACCGCATCCTGGAGGTGGATCCCGCGAACCGCCGGATGCGCCTGCAACCGGGCGCGATCAACGCGGAGCTGTCGGCCGCGGCGGCTCCCCACGGCCTCCACTACGCGCCGGACCCCTCGTCGCAGTCCGCCTGCACGGTCGGCGGCAACGTGGCGGAGAACTCCGGCGGCCCGCACTGCCTCAAGTACGGCGTGACCTCGCGCTACGTGACCGGCTTGGCCGTGGTGCTGGGCGACGGATCGCTCGTGCAGCTGGGCGGACGGGGCAGGGAGACGGGCGGATACGACCTGGCCGGGCTCTTCGTCGGCTCGGAAGGGTGCTTCGGCGTCGCGGCGGAGATCGAGGTCGGGCTCGTGCCGACGCCCGAAGCCGTGCGGACGCTGCTCGCCATATTCGACCGCCTGGAGGACGCCGGCCGCGCGGTGTCGGCGATCGTGGGCGCCGGACTCCTGCCCGCGGCGATGGAGATCATCGACGGGCCAACGATCCGCGCAGTCGAGGACAGCGTCTTCGCCGCCGGCTATCCGAGGGACGCCGAGGCCGCCCTGGTGGTGGAGTTCGACGGTCTGGAGGCTGGGCTCGACGACGAGGCCTCGCGCGCGCGGCGGTGTTGCGAAGAGGCCGGCGCCGCGGAAGTCAGGGATGCTCGCGAAGAAGCGGACCGGGCGGCTTTGTGGCAGGGCCGCAAGAAGGCTTTCGGCGCGATGGGCCGCATCGCTCCCGATCTGCTCGTGCAGGACGCGACGGTGCCCCGCAGCGCGCTCCCCGCAGTGCTGGGCAGGATCTCCGATATCTCCCGGGAGGCCGAGCTTGTGGTGGCCAACGTCTTTCACGCGGGCGACGGCAACCTCCACCCCAACATCCTCTTCGACCGCTCCGACGCCGCCGAGATGGCCCGCGTCGAAAAGGCGTCGGCCGAGATCATGCGGGTCTGCGTGGACGCCGGCGGCACGATCACGGGCGAGCACGGCATCGGGATCGACAAGAAGTCGTACATGCCGCTCGTCTACGGTCCCGACGAGATGCGCGTCATGTGGGGCCTGCGGCGAGCCTTCGATCCGAACGGGGTCTTCAATCCCGGCAAAGTGTTGCCGGGCGCCCCGCCGGCCGACTGGGAAGCGCCGGTCGCGAAGCGGGGGCCCACCGATGTCGAGGATGGGCGAGCCGCGGCCCGCCGCGAGGCGGAGATCGGCGGGGGAGACGGATCGCCCGATGCCCCCGGAGGGCGAGCCGCCGCCCGCTTCGCGAGCCGCCTGCCCGGCGCGGTTGCGGAAACTCTTCGGCTGGCTGGGTTCGGCGCCGGAAAAGACGTCGTCTGCGGAGGCGACGCGCGGCGCCCGCCGGAAGCCTCTGCCGGGGAGGCGTACGCGGGTCCGCTAGAGGCGCTGGTCGGCGCGCCGGCGCGCTCGTGGGCCCCGGGGGTGGTCGCCGACGCCGTCTTCTTCCCGCGCTCGGCGGACGAAGTGCAGGCATTGGTCGAGGCGGCCAACGAAACGGGAGCCTCCGTCCTGCCAGCGGGGCGGGGGAGCTGGCTTGCGCCCGGCAGTCGGGTGCGCGAGGCACGGATTGTGCTTTCGACGGCGCGCCTCGACCGGCTGGAGAGCTACGAGCCCGCCGACCTGACGCTCACGGCGGGCGCCGGCCGCAGGCTGAGGTCGCCGCGTGCATCCGGCATGGACGCATCTGCCTCGGGACGGGGGACTCCCGACTTGGTCTCGAAGCTGTCGGCCTCGGGCCAATGGCTTCCGCTGGACACCCCGGGCGCGCTCGGCGGCACGATCGGAGGACTCGTGGCCACCGGCGCCCCGGGGCCGATGGCCGGCAAGTACGGCGGCGTGCGCGACAACGTGCTGGGCTTGGATATGGTGACCGGCGACGGGCGGCGCCTCAAGTTCGGCGGACGCGTGGTGAAGAACGTCGCCGGCTACGACCTGGTGCGCTTGGCGACGGGAAGCCGGGGCAGCCTGGCGATCTTGACCAGCGTGTCGGTTCGCGTCTTTCCGAAGCCGGAGTCGGACGTGCTGGTCGCATGGGCCGCCGACGACGCGCAGATCCTGGAGCTGGCCGGTGGTCTGGGCGCGAGTCCGTTGCCGCTGGCGGCGGTGGAACTGTTCGGCGTCGCGCGCGACCGGATGGTGGTGGTCGCGCGGATAACCGGAGGCAGGGCCGAAGCGGAGGAGACGGTCCAGCGGGTGGACGCCTTGGCCGGCGAAGTCGTCCGGGACGCCGCATGGGCCGTGCGCGTCTTGAGCGGAGGAGGGCCGGGCGAAGCGCCCGGCGCCGGGCGGCAGGCCGACGCGCGCCTTGCCGCTTGGCTCGCGAGACAGACTCCGTCCGAGGGTTGGGACGCATGGGAAGCGGACGCGAGCCTCGTCGTGCGGCTTTCGGCCCTGCCGTCGCGGCTCGGGCGCACGTTGCGCGCGGCCCGCGAGCTGTCGGCGGCGTGGGCCGGCGAGGTGCGGGCGCACGCGCTTCAGGGGACTGCGAGGGTGAAGGTCGTCGAGTTGCCCGAGGCGGCGCAGTCGGCCGCATCGCGGCTGGCCGACGCCCGCGGCGCCGTCGAATCCGTGGGTGGTTCTCTCGTGGTAAGCCAAGCTCCGCAGTCCGTCGGCGACGCGGTCGGCTGGACGCGCGAGGCCAAGGGCCGGGCGGCGCTCGCTGATCGCATCAAGGAGCTCTTCGATCCGGGCGGCGTGCTTGCGGCCCGGCGAGCTTGAGTTGGTGCGTACGTCCGGCCACGACGACGCGGCGTGCTTGCAGACTTCGGGACCGCCCGGCGGGCCTGGTCGCGCGAACCAGAGGTCTGCCCACGGGGCCGCGACGCGCTTGCAGCAGGCCCTCGACGATCAACGCCAGGGTCTTCTCAACTGCGTCCACTGCGGCTTCTGCCTGCCGGCCTGCCCCACGTACCGTCGGCTGGGCGACGAGGCCGACTCGCCGAGAGGACGTCTCTACCTGATGCAGGCGGTGGTCGAGGGCCGGCTCGACGCGGGCTCGGACGCCTTCCAGGAGCATGTCGGCCGGTGCCTCGGATGCAGGGCCTGCGAGCCCGCTTGCCCGGCAGGCGTCGCCTACGGACATCTCTTGGAGCTGGCTCGCCACGTGGGCCGCGAAGCGAGGCGCCCGGGGTTGGCGACCCGCGCCCTGTTGCGCGTGTTCGGGACTGGATGGGTGGCGCGTCCGGCGATGGCCGGCGCTCGGTTGCTCCGCGCAACGCGGTTTCCCGCGTTGGTGGCGGCGGCGCCCGTCAAGGCCCGGGCGGCCCGTCGGCTGAAGTTCGCGGCGGCGATGCTGGCGGCGTCCGCGCCCGCGAAGCTGGCCGGCAGACGACGGGCGCGGACCGGCCGCGGCGCCGCAGCGCCCATCTCGGTCGAGCACGCCCGCGACGGGACGGGCGCCCGGCGTCCTCCGGTGGCGCCCCCCGCTCGTCCGACGCCGGCCCGCGAAGCCGTTCGCCGCGACGGGACGGCTGCACCGCGTCTTTCGGTGGCGCTGCTCGACGGATGCGTGCAAGGCGGCCTGTTCGGACGCGTCAACGCGGCCACCAGGCGGGTGTTGGAGACCAACGGCTACCATGTCGTCGCGGCGCCTGGGCAAGGCTGTTGCGGAGCCCTGCACGCCCATGCCGGCGACCTGCCCGCCGCCCGCGCCATGGCCCGCCGAAACGTGGCGGCGTTCCGGCGGGCGGGCGCGGAATTCATCGGAGTGAACGCCTCCGGTTGCGGAGCCGCGATGGCTTCGTACGGCGACATCCTGGCCCGCGACATCCGCTTCGCCGAGCCTGCGGCGGACGTCGGTGCGCGCGTCGAGGATGTGTCGCAGCTGCTTGCCAGGAGCGGCGCCGTCGAGGGAGCGCCCGTGCGCGCCAAGGTCGCTTGCGACGAGCCCTGCCACCTGCTTCACGCGCAGGGAGTGCGCCGAAGCGCGGAAGCGCTGTTGCAGGCGGTGCCCGGCCTCGACGCGGAGCCGTTGCGGAACGCAGCCGAGTGTTGCGGCGGCGCAGGCATCTATGGACTTGTCCAACCCGAGTTGGGCGGATGGATCGGCGGAGACAAGGTGGACGCGGCGCTGGCGGCCGGCGCCGGGGCTGTGGCGACCGGCAACCCAGGCTGCATCATGCAGATAGGAGCGGGGCTTCGCCTGCGCGGCAGCCGCCTTCCAGTGCTGCACCCCGTAGAAATCCTCGACGAGAGCTATCGCCGGGGCGGATTCTACGACTTGCACGGGCGCGCGAGCGGAGCCGCGGAGCCGCGAGGCATTGCAGCGCCGTGTCCGTCGCGCGTCGGCTCCTCCGCCCGCGGTGTGGCTTGCCCGTCCGCGTCGTGACCGGCGAGGCCCCGGCAGGCGGCGGATCCGCCGGCGATTCCCCGTTGCGTCGAAGGACTTCTCGCGCAGACGGCTCCGCTTCGCGCGGCGACGGCGGACTCGTCGGCGACTTCCTGCAACTGCTTGGGGCGCTGGTGCGCGCGGAGTCGCCGTCTCGCGACGAAGCTGCAAACGCTCGGATCGCGCGGATCGTCGAAGAAGCGATGACGCGCGCAGGCGGCGGCGTGAAGTCGTTCGCGGCGCCCGGACTGGGCGTTCACCTCTTGGGACGCTTTCCCGGCCGTCGCTCCCGTCTCGGCCGCGACAAGCCCCTTCTTCTCTTGGGGCACATGGACACGGTGCACCCCGTCGGAACCCTCGAGCGCTTTCCCTTCGCCGTGAGCGCCGACCGCATCGAGGGTCCCGGCTCATACGACATGAAGGCGGGACTGGCGGCGGCGCTGACCGCGTTGCGCTCGTTGGCCGACAGGGGAGCGCGCCCGCGCACGGAGACATGGTTGCTGGTCACTTGCGACGAAGAGATCGGCTCGCCGGACTCGCGGTCGCGAATCGAGGCGAGCGCGAAGTCTGCGCGCTCCGGCTTGGTGCTGGAACCTTCGGCGCCGGGCGGCGCGGCCAAGACTCGGCGAAAGGGAGTCGCCGACTACGTTCTCAGTGTGACCGGCCGGTCCGCTCACGCGGGCATCGAGCCGGAGGCCGGCGCCAGCGCAGTGCACGAGATCGCTCATCAGATAGAGCGCATTCGCGCGCTCGGCGGCCTGGGCGATGGCACCACGGTCAATGTGGGAACGGTGCGCGGCGGCCGACTGAGCAACGTCGTGGCCGATGAGGCGTCGTGCGCAATCGACGTTCGGTTCTGGACCAAAGCCGACGGAGACGCGGCCGACAGCGCCATCCGCTCGCTCGCCCCGCGCGACGGCCGTTGCAGATTGCGCCTAGAGGGTGGGACGAACCGCGGACCGCTGGAAAAGACGAAGGCGTCGGCGTTGTTGTTCGAACGGGCGCGGCGCATTGCGAAAGACGTTGGACTGGCGCTCGGCGAGGCCTGCACGGGTGGGGCCAGCGACGGGAACATCGCGTCCGCGGCGGGCCTTCCTGTCTTGGACGGGCTTGGGCCGGACGGAGGGGGCGCCCACACCCTGGACGAACACGTGTTGCTGGCCGACGTGCCGCGCCGGATTGCGTTCTTGGCCGCGCTCCTGGAAGAACTGTGACAGCGATTTTGCGCACGCCGCGAGATTGTGCTATCGTTCTTCTCGTCACGGGTCGGGCCTTGCGCGGCGCCCGGATTGCCGGGCCGCGCGGCAGAGCGACCGTCAACTCAATTCGATCAGGCATTTAGGGAGAAGCTGATCACATGGACGCACAGCAAGCGCGCACCTACCGGAACGCCTTGGACCAAGCCAAGGTGGAACTGGCCAATCACGACAAGCGCGGCGAAGAGCTGCGGACCATCATTCGGGGGCTCGAGAGCCTCCTCGCCGGTCCGTCGGCACGCAAGAAGCCGGGTCCGAAGCCGGGCCGGAAGCCAGGGCGCAAGCCGGGCCGGAAGCCAGGCCCCAAGCCCGCCGCGAAGAAGGCGGCGGCGAAGAACGGACGGCGGTCGCGGTCGCAGGGCGCCGGACACCCTGAGGTGAGCCCCCGCGCGTTCCGCGGCATGGGGACCACGGCGGCGTACCGGCGGTTCTTGGCTGAGCATGGGACCAAGTACACGCCTCCGCAGATCCGCAGCGCGTTGATAGCCGGCGGACTGAAGAAGCCCCCCAGCGCTCTGCTCACCGCGATCCACGGCATCATTCGCCGGGACAAGATCAAGGCGGCCAAGACCGCGGCGAAGGGCAAGTAGGCTCTTAGCTGAACGCTGTTCGCTCTCTTCCTCGGAGCCCGCCCGGATATTGTCGGCCGGGCGGCGCCTGAGGAAAGAGACTGGCCGGAAGTTGCCGTCTCGGCCTGTTGTGACGTGACAATCGAAAGAGCCGTGCTGCGGGAGCTCGCGATGGAGCTCGTCGAGCCCTTCGCAATCAGCAGCGGCAGCACCCGCACCAGACGAGTCTTGTTGCTCGTCCTGGTTTCGGACGGCGTCGAAGGTTGGGCCGAGTGCGTGGCTGGCGAAAAGCCCTCGTATTCGTACGAGACCGCCGACACCGCGTGGTCGGTTCTCACGACTTGGCTGTTGCCCGAACTCGTCGGATGTCGCGTGGACGATGCGCGGGACCTGCGTCCGGCTCCATGGTTGCGCGGCCATCCCATGGCTCGGGCGGCGGTCGAGATGGCGGGATGGGACTTGGAGGCGAAACGCCGCGGCGTACCGTTGCGCGACCTGCTGGGCGCCGAAGGCGATGCGGTTCCCGTGGGCGTCTCCATAGGCATCCAGGACTCCGACGACGCTCTCTTGACCAAGGTGGAGCGGCACCTTGCGGAGGGCTACCGAAAGATCAAGCTCAAGATCAAGCCGGGCCGCGACGTCGAGATGCTGCGCGCCGTGCGCAAGTCGTTTCCCGATGCTCCCTTGATGGCCGACGCGAACTCGGCCTATGCATGGCCGGGCGACTCGGCGCGCCTCGAGCAAGTCGACGAATTCGCGCTCATGATGCTGGAACAGCCCCTGCATTACGAAGACGTGCTGGACCACGCCGCCCTGCAACGCGGCATCGCGACGCCCGTCTGTCTGGACGAATCGATACGATCGGCCGCCGACGCCCGGCTGGCCGTGCGGTTGCGCGCCGGCCGCATTGTCAACATCAAGCCGGGCCGCGTCGGAGGCCTCGCCGAGTCGTTGGCCATCCACGACCTGTGCCGCGCGGCGGGATGGCCCGTCTGGTGCGGCGGCATGCTCGAGTCGGGCGTCGGTCGGGCGCACAACGTGGCGCTTGCCTGCCTGCCGGGCTTCACGTTGCCGGGCGACATATCGAGTTCGCGCCGCTACTGGCGGGAAGACGTGGTCGCTCCGGAGTTCGAGATGGTCAACGGGACGATGGCGGTCCCCGACGGGCCGGGAATCGGCGTGGCGCCACGCATGGAACGCATCGAGGCGCTGGCGACGCGCACCGCGACGTTCGAAGGATAAGCGGGCGCGGAAGCGGAGGTCGGCGCTGGCCGTGTCTCCTTATGTTGCGCCGGCGGTTGGGCGAAGACACGCCGGACAGAAGCGCCAGCGGCGCTCGAGCGGCTCGCCGCAGGGGCAAGCGACAACGCGCGGGCGGCCGCAAAACGGACAACCCGCCGCACCGGGCGGAAGCGCTTCTTGGCAGACGCCGCAAGGGAGGCCGGTAGCCTCTGAGAGCGCAATGATCCGTCCCGCTTCGTGGGGCGTGGTCACGCCCTCGGCGATCTGCCGCCGGGCATCGCGCGCCATCGAGGCCATGCCGTTGCGGCGGGCAAGGGCGCGCAACGCCGTCACTGAAGCGCCCGCGGCCACCGCCGTCCTGACTTCGTCGTCCACGGCGAGCACTTCGAAGACGCCGCTGCGCCCCCAGTAGCCGTCCTTGCATACCCTGCACGCTGCGCTGTTGCGTCCGCGGCAGTGCGAACAGACTCGGCGCACCAGCCGTTGCGCCACCACGCCCGCGAGTCCGCCGGCGACGAGGAATGGTGGCACGCCCATCTCCAGCAACCGCGCAACGGCGCTCGGCGCGTCGATCGTGTGCACCGTCGTCAGCACCAAGTGGCCGGTCACCGCGGCCGACATGGCGATCTCGGCCGTCTCTCGGTCCCGGATCTCGCCTACGAGGATCACGTCCGGATCCTGGCGCAGAATTGCACGAAGTCCCGACGGAAACGTGACGCCGGCCTTGCGGTCGATCTGCACCTGCGCCAGTCCGGGAAAGCGGTATTCGATCGGGTCCTCGAGGGTGACGATGTTCACGTGCTCGGCAGCCAGCTCGGCCACTGCGCCCGACAGCGTGGTCGTCTTGCCGCTGCCGGTCGGGCCGGCCGCGAGCAGCACGCCTTGGCCTCGGCCCAGGATCCGGCGCAAGCGTTCGAGGTCCGCGGGCGCGAAACCCAGCGAGGCCAAGTCGCGAGGTGCGTCGCCGGGATCGAGAAGGCGGAGCACGGCCTTCTCGCCTTCGTGCGTGGGAATCGTGGAAACGCGAACCGTGATCTCGGCGTTCTGCCTCCGCACCGTGAAGCCTCCGTCTTGTGCCCGCCTCCGAACCGAGATGTCCAGCCCGGCCATGATCTTGACTCGCGAGATCGCGGCGCGATGAGTTCCCGGCGGCAACTCCGCGGCGCTCGCCAGAAGCCCGTCGACGCGAAAACGCACCCGCGAGCCCTCGCCCATCCTCTCGACGTGGATGTCGCTGGCCCGCGCGTCCATGGCCTCGGCCAGCAGATGGTCCACGATCCGCACGATCGGCGCGGCGCTCGCTTCGCGCTCGAGGGCTCGGTGCTCGCCGGCGTCGCCCGCGTTGCCGGACGGCGTTTGGGCAAGTCGGCTGAGCAGCTCCGGGAGTTCGCCGCCGTACGCGTCCCTGACGGCCTTCAGGACCGCGGACGGCGCCGCCGCCAGCGGCTCGACGTGGCAGCCCGACTGGAATCGCACCTCCTCCACCGCCTCCGCGTCGAGTGGGTCGGCCAGCAGCACCCGGAGCCGCCGGCCCTCGACCGCCACCGGCAGCACGCCCTTCGCCCGAGCCAGCCCGGGCTCGATCCTCGCCAACGCGCTGGACTCGGGTCGAAACGGCGGCTCCGCATACTGCAGCCCCAGTTGCCGGGCCAGCGCCTTGGCCACTTGGACCTCGTCCACGACGCCGCGCCGCAGCAGAATGTCCGAGAGTCGCCGGCCCGAGCGCGTCCGCTCTTCCATGGCGGCGGCGAGCGCGCCCTTCGCCAGCGCGCCGTCCTCCACCAGGATTTCGCCGAGTCTCCCTCCGCCGTCCACCATGGCAGAAGTATGGGCGCGCGGCCGGGACCCGCCCATGGCCGAACGGGACAGTGCAGGGGCTCGCGCCCGAACGGTTGCTGTCCCATCGTCGGCCGTAACGCAACGCGAAGGGCGGCATCCAAGTCCATGAGGCCGTCCTCGGACGGACGGGCTTCCCGCAGGCCGAAAGAAACGCTGCTCGGCGCGAT
Organism: Longimicrobiales bacterium; assembly: GCA_965203485.1. Taxonomy (GTDB): domain Bacteria; phylum Gemmatimonadota; class Gemmatimonadetes; order Longimicrobiales; family Gaopeijiaceae. The sequence goes on along the minus strand of OZ241892.1, from coordinate 2,819,420 downwards.
CTCCGCGGTGCCGGGTGCGCCGCGGCGAAGGACGCGGCGCACCTGCCGAAGTCCCTTAGCAGCCCGTGGATAAAGTCCCGGCGGTGCCGGTGATTGGTAGGGATTAGATTGGAGTGACGGAACGATTCCCTTGAAGGAGGACGGCGATGGCGTTGGGCAAGCGTCGGAGCGTTCGGCAGGAGGCGCTGTTCGTGGCGACGAGCGAGATCAGCGCGTCGGAGCATCCGTTCTACCGGGCGCTGGACAAGCTGTTGCGGGAAGACGGCTTTCGACGAGTTCGCGGAGGAGGTGTGCGCCGGGTTCTACGCGGGCAACGTGGGCCGGCCGGGGATTCCTCCGGGGGTGTACTTTCGGGCGCTGATGGTGGGGTACGCTGCTGCGGATGCGGGGCGAGAAGCTGGAGCGCTCGTTCGCGCACCTGCTGGCGACGGGCGGGCTTCGCCGCGTGCACGTTCGCGGCCACGAGGACATCCGCAAGCGGATGCTGATTCACGTCGCCGCCTTCAACCTCGGGCTGCTCATGCGAAGACGCTTCGGAGTCGGCACGCCACGAGGCCTGCAGGGCCGCCCCGCCGCAGCGCAAGCTGTGCTCGATTCCTGCGCGACGGGCGCCGCAGGCTCCGTTTTGCGCCGATTTTGCCGCCCAATGGCCGCTCTCGAGCCGCTTCGACGCCTCTCGGGGCCGCTTCAAGCCCTCTATTGCGCGACTTCCGCGCGTTCGCGCCGTCGAGAGCCCGGTAAACGCCCGTGTCCAGCCGAGTTCCGTCGCGCACGCGCCAAACCGGTTTGTCCACGGGCTGCTAGCCGTCGGTCGTAGTCCACCGCCGCGGTTCTGGAGTCGAACAGGTACTCGATCCCGCCGACGAGCTCTCGGCCGGCGTCCATGTCCACTTCCAGAATCTGTTGTGCTGCCGTCTCCGGCGCACTAGCCGCCAATACAACAACAACGCCGCGTCCAATGCGCATCACCACGCCTTGTTTCGAACGGTCGTGCATTACATGTTCACCAGGTGGGCGCGTGGCTTGCAGTTGCGACCGTAGTCGCATCGAAAGATAAAGGTCGCCCTGCCCATGGCGTCAGTCTCGAAGTAAACCACCCGTTCGTCCCTGAGTCTGCACACCGTGATTTCAATTCCGTCAATCTCGCCTGGAGCGCCGCTGCTGGGCGTGATCCTGCCCTCGCTGGCCCATTCGGGGCGGCAGCCCGCATCGGAACGGATGGAGGGCGCTCCACGCTCTTGCGGAAGCGAGGTGTCCGCCAAGACGGACGCCGTGAGATGGATCCCGATTCGTCGTCCTTGACGTCCGTTGCGATGCCGTCGGCGTCAACGGCAAGATGCCGGGATATTGCCGACGCTTCAGCTTCCTCTACGTCTCCCTCCGCCACTTCAAGCCAAGCGAACGCGGGAACGGGGGCGGGAGGCTGACTGGCTCCGGCCACCGGGGCAAAGCCAGCGTGGAAGGCCACCGAAAGCAGTCCGGCGAACACAAGTTGGGAGAGTTCGCGTCTGTCTTTCATGGCGTGAAGTCCTGTCGACGAGAGCCGAAGGAGGAGGCTTCCGCGCTTGCCAGGGCACGGAGAGGAATGGGACCTGCTTCCAAGGCATAACCAATCGGCCATGCGCGTCAAGTCCGCTCTCGGACGACATTCGGCAAGAGCGCGAACGCGATTCCACCGCGGCCCGTGGGGCAAGGGGTTTCGAGGGATTGGAGCCATCACGAACTCGTCGCTGACAGCCACCGACGGGGAACTCGGCACGACCCGCGCCGTCCGGGACCATCCGCCAACTCGTGGTCGGCGCCGCGGCGCGACCGATCAGAGCGGCAGAAACCGAAGCGCGGTCGGGATGGCGACGATGGCGGCGCCCTGAACGAGCGCTCCATCGACCCCAGGAGCGTGCGGTGGACGACCACGGCCTTGTGCGGGCGGTTGTCCGTGCCCACGTACTCCAGGCCGAAGGCCGCCCGGAAATGGCGGGACCTGATACGAGACCGGCGGCTCGGTGGCCTACTTGGCCCGTTGCTCGGCGAGGGCGCGGATGCCGACCGCACCCACGCCCAGCCATGCCGCCACGTAGGCGAGGAACCACGCCGCGGCGCGCCCGTCGCCGCCGGGGCTGCCGACGAGGAACCAAAGCGCTTCTTCAAGGCGCGCCGTAGCGGGCAAGGACACCGCGCGAACGACCTGGGTCCATGGCTCTTCACCCGCGCCGGCCAAGAGCATCTGCACGGCCGCGGCCATGGAAAGCGCAAAGTAGGCGCAGGCGGCCAGCCTGCCGCGCTCGCCCCACCAACAGGACAGGCCGAAGCCGACGGCGGCGATCGCAACCGCTCTCAAGGCGTCCGTCGGCAGAGGCTGCAACGGATGCGCTTCGGGCTCCCAGCCGCCCGCCAGACCGACGGCCACGGCCGTGCACCGAAACAGCGACGCGGAGGCCACCGCGACCAACGCGACCTCGATGAAGCGGGCGAAATGGAAGCGCAACGGGTCCACCGGCCTCTGGAGCCAGAGAGCGGCTGCGCCGGCCATCCTCTGGCGGAAGCTGCCCACGACCACCAATGGCGCAAGGAAGGCCAGCAGGCGGGGCGCAACGTCCATCCACGACTCCGTCGCGTCCTCAATCATCGCATACAACCCGTACAGGGCTCCGGCGAACGCGACAAGCGCTGCGAAGCCGCGGGCGTTCTCGCGAGCAACCAACGCGAGTCGCTTCGGCGCCGGCAAGAGCCGGTCGGTCACCGGTCGCCGCGCAGAAGTTCGGCCTCCAAGTCGGCCAAGTCGGCCACGGGGTCGCCGGAACGCGCGGGTCCGGGCCGCGTCCGTCCAGCCGCCAGAATGAAGACGCGGTCGGCCAGCCGTTGCACTTCGGCCGTCTCGTGACTCGCGAACAGCACGGCGGCGCCGCGCTCCCGGGCCGCCTGCACTTCCTCTCGCAACGCCGCGCGCGCCCGCGGGTCCAGCCCCGAGAACGGCTCGTCAAGCACGACGAGCGCCGGTTCGGCGGCGAGAGCGTGCGCGAGCCCGAGCCGCCTGCGCATGCCCTTCGAGCACAGCCGGGCCGGCTTGTCGAGCGCCGCGGCGTCGAGACCGCTCCTCGCCACCGAGCGCGCGAAGACCGCCCGCCGCTGCGACGGCTCGGCGGACAGGTCCGCGCTTCGCCCTAGAAAGTCGCGACATGTCCACACACGCGGAAAGACCAGCGACTCCGGGAGGTATCCCACGCCCCGGCGGCGCCGATACTCCTTCGGGGACAGGCCGGCGACGGCGCACTGCCCGCGGTCGGGCTGCTTAAAGCCCAGCAGGATCCTCAAAAGCGTCGTCTTCCCCGCCCCGTTCGGCCCCACCAGCGCCGCAACTTCGCCCGGCTCCACCGCCATCTCCACGTCGTGAAGCACCGCTTGGCGGCGAAGAACTCTCCGGTACGACGCCGCCAACGCCTCGACTCGGACCGGAGCCGGCTCGAGCGCAGTGTTCACAGAGTCAGAAGTCCCGCAAGGAATACACGGCGACGTGCATGGCGTCCACGGCCTCCCACGCGGCCAGCGCGGACTCGCCCGAAGCGAACACGGCCGAGGCGAGAGGCACCGGAAGCGCCAGCGCGTCGCCCGTCTCGCCTTGGACGACCAATCGAAACATCGTCACCTCTCCGCTCGAGTCCCGGGCCAGGGCGCGGTAGGCCAGTCTTCCGCCTTCCAGCGCGAACACGCGGTCGAACGGAGGGAGGCTCGCCGGAACGTCCAAGCGAAGTCCCGCCGCGCCCGCGAGGCCTCGAAGCTCCTCCTCCACGTCGTCCCTTTCCTGCCTGGACAAGGGCAGGCGCGGCATCCAGTCGTGGCAGAAGCGCCGCTTGGGCGCGCCGCCTCCGTCGAACAAGTCCAAGCAGTCCGACCGCGCATCGCCAAACACGAAGCCGCCACCATGGGCGCTGACGACTGGTGTGGACGCGAAGCTCAACACGTTTCCGCGCCCCTTCGCAGAAAGGACGGCGAGTCGCCGGGCACGCCCGTCCGCGGCCGCGAGAAACACCGCGCTTTCCCGCGCCCGGCTCGTACAACGAACTAGGAAGAGAAGACCGAGCGGGCCCGAGTTGACGTCCGTGATGCGAGGCGCCCAGCAACCGTCGAAAGAGAACCTGCGGTCCTCGATGTGCTCGCCGCTAGGCGCGTACAGCAGAATGGCGAGCCCGTCGGCCACCACCACCGTGTCGCGATGAACAGCCACCGCGGAGGGAAACGAAAGCTCGCCCGGACCCCTTCCCTCCCGCGCGAAAGTCCCGAGAAGCGCACCCGACTCCCCGAACCGGTGCACGCGGCGTCCTCTCCGGTCGAGGACGAACCAAACAGAATCCCGAAGGTCGGCGTCGGTTGCCGACAACACTTCGGAGAAGGCCGTCGCACCGGGCGGAGGCGACACCGTCGCCCCGGCATCGCCAAAGCCTACGGTGTCGTCTGAACCGCGAGAATCCGAGACGCCTTGGAACGAGCGGGTAGCCAGCACACCCCACACGAGGCTCGTCGCCATGACGGTTGTTGCAACCGCCACCGCTACCGTGCTAAGTGCTGTGCGGGGGGCGTCGTCTCCGCAGTCGCGACGCTCGACTAGAGCGTGTCGACCAAGCAAAGCAACAACCTCGCGGCCAGCGCGGCGTCGCAAATCCTCTCGCCCAGCTACGTCCTACGTTTCTCGATGCACTCGGCGTGCCGCGCGATCGCGTCGTCGGCGCATTCGTTGTCAATCTGGCCGACCAGCGTCTTCGGAGTCGTGAAGGTCGCCGTCGCCAGCACGATGCCAACGATGGGCAGAACGAATGAGATGCTCTTCCAACGCCGTGCTTTCCTTTTCTTGCCGTTCATGCGAGAATCTCCTGTTGGCAAAAGGAATTGATGTTGGGAGCCCTCCGCGCTCGCCAAGACGCGGACGACTCGCCAAGCAATTTAAGCAAGTCGTCGCGAAATGACAAATTCGGATCCGACGGCCGGGCTCAAGAAGGGAACCGCCAACCGTCGATTCGCGCGGTTCATGCGGGCACCCCTGCTAGCAGCCCGTGGACAAAGTCCTTCCGGGCGGCGTTGGGGATTAGATTGGGGGAGGCGACGATTCCCTTGAAGGAGGACGGCGATGGCGTTGGGCAAGCGTCGGAGCGTTCGGCAGGAGGCGCTGTTCGTGGCGACGAGCGAGATCAGCGCGTCGGAGCATCCGTTCTACCGGGCGCTGGACAAGCTGTTGCGGGAAGACGGCTTCGACGAGTTCGCGGAGGAGGTGTGCGCCGAGTTCTACGCGGGCAACGTGGGCCGGCCGGGGATTCCTCCGGGGGTGTACTTCCGGGCGCTGATGGTGGGATACCTGGAGGGCATCTCGTCGGAGCGGGGCATCGCCTGGCGTTGCAGGGACTCGTTTTCGCTGCGCGCGTTCCTGGGGTACGATCTGACGAGGAACCCGCCGGACCATTCGAGCCTGTCGAAGACGCGCAAGCGGCTGAGCGTGGAGGCGCACGTCGCGGTGTTCGCGCGCGTGCTGCGGCTGCTGGACGACTCGGGGCTGCTGGGGGGCGGGACGCTGGCGTGGACTCGACGACGTTGGAGGCGAACGCGGCGATGCGCTCGATCGTGCGTCGGGACGGGGGCGCGGGCTACGAGGCGTGGCTGCGGGAGTTGGCGCGGTCGTCGGGGATCGAGACGCCGACGCGCGCGAAGCTGGACCGAAAGCGTCCGAAGAAGGGGTCGAACGCGGAGTGGGTGCATCCGGGGGACCCGGAGGCGCGGATCACGAAGATGAAGGACGGGCGCACGCGGCTGGGTCACAAGCTGGAGCAGGCGGTGGACCTGGAGTCGGGCGCGGTGGTGGGCATGACGGTGCAGACGACGGACGGGGGCGACGCGGCGTCGCTGACGGAGACGCTGGACGAGGCGGAGCGGCGGCTGGCGGAGCTGGGGGCTGGGGCGGCGGAAGTGGTGTGCGACAAGGGCTGTCACTCGAACAAGACGATGACGGAGTTGGAGGACCGGGGGCTGCGCGGCTACGTGAGCGAGCCCGCGCGCGGTCGGCGGAGCTGGAAGAAGAACAAGGAAGCCCAGAAGCCGGTCTACGCGAACCGGCGGCGGATTCGGGGCGAGCGCGGAAAGGCGCTGCTGAGGATGCGGGGCGAGAAGCTGGAGCGCTCGTTCGCGCACCTGCTGGCGACGGGCGGGCTTCGCCGCGTGCACGTTCGCGGCCACGAGGACATCCGCAAGCGGATGCTGATTCACGTCGCCGCCTTCAACCTCGGGCTGCTCATGCGAAGACGCTTCGGAGTCGGCACGCCACGAGGCCTGCAGGGCCGCCCCGCCGCAGCGCAAGCTGTGCTCGATTCCTGCGCGACGGGCGCCGCATCCTCCGTTTTGCGCCGATTTTGCCGCCAATCGCCGCTCTCGAGCCGCTCCGACGCCTCTTGGGGCCGCTCCAAGCCCAATTCCGCGACTCCCGCGCGTTCGCGCCGTCGAGAGCCCTGTAAAACCGCCGTGTCCCGCCAAGTTTCGTCGCGGACGCGCCCAACCCGTTTGTCCACGGACTGCTAGGTCTCGGTGATCTTAGGCCGCAGGTGCAGAGCGACCTCGGCCTCGACGGCACCGAAGTCCGCGCGCTCCTTCATGCCGTCGCGCACGCGGGGCAAGATCTTCTCGTAGGCCGCGAGCACGCCGTCGCGCAGGCGCAACCGCAACACCTTGAGCGCATTCACGTCGGGCCGGCTCGTGCGGCTTTCCTTCTTTGCGGCTTCCATGTCGCCGGGGCCGATCTCGAACGGCGAGACGCCCACGTCGTCGTGGCGCTCCGCGTCGATGTAGTGGAGCGAGACGCTCACGTCGCCTTGCGCCATGAAGTGCGAGATGTCTCCAATCGCGCGGAAGCGCGCCGCCAGCGGGCTCATCACCGAACCCTGGGCGGCCTTGCGGTAGGCGGCCTCGATCAACGCGAAGAGGCGCTTCACGCGTTCCGGCGTCGTCGAATCGCCGTCCGGAATGGTGGCGTCCATCTCTCGCCCCCGGGCCTGCTGGTCGTGCAGGGACAACGAGCGCTCGAGATCGCGGCTGCGGGCGCGGTCGATGTTGTCGAGGATTCGGTCGGCGTTGCTTCGGCGATAGTGCATTTCTTGGGATTCGTGGCGTCCGCACCTCGTGCGGCCGCATGGCCTAGCGGGCGTCCGCGCTTCGCGGAGCCGTCGGAAAGCAGGACTCTGACGGGAGAATGATAACGCATTCGATGCCGCACCAAGCGTACGCCGGGCGTTGCCGCGGTCTGACGGACATGTCCAAGCCTTGTCGAGACGACGCGCCCAAGTCGCCCCTCTCGGCCTTCGCAAGCGACCCCCCAGCCCGGCCGGCACGTCGGACGGTGTGCGGCTCGAGCGGAGTTCGCCGGGATTGCCCGGCCAAGCCGCGTGCGGTAAGCTTGACCGGCAGTGCGCCGCCGCCGACTTCCGGTGGCCCCGGCGCACCCGAGCGACGTCTTACGCGAAAGGAAGACGCATGGCGGACGGGCACGGCGACGACAGGTGGACGATGCACGAAGACCCGGATCCAGCCCAGGTCTCGGCTGGCGCGGAGGAACCGCGCGAGACGGAACTCCCCGGGCTGTTCAAGCGGGCTGCGATGGTGATCTTGCAACCCGGCGCACTGTTTGCCGCGCTGGGCAGGAAGCCGGCCTTCATCGGCATCATGGCGCTGTCGGCGGTGATCACCGCCGCCGGCATGTTGGCGGTGCCCGAAGAAGCCTTTCGCACGGCGGTCGTGGAGCCGTTGCAGGGACAGGGAGCGGGGGCGGCCAACGAGGAAGCCGTCCAAGCGATGGAGAACATCCCGCCCATGTGGTTCAAGCTGTCCGGCGTGCTCTTTCCGTTCGCGATGGCGTGGCTGGCTCCGGTTTTCTTTGCCATGCTCACGTGGTTCCTGTTTCGCGTGATCAGGAGGGACGAAGCGACATTCAAGCAGCACTTGGCCGTCAATGCTCATGCGCTGTTCATCGGCACGGTCGGCCTTCTGTGCACGTTGCCGATGTGGATTGTCACTCAGGACCTTCAGAGCCGCTTTTCCGTCGCGGCGGCGGCGCCGTTCCTGGCGGACGGATTCGTGCATGCCTGGCTCTCCAAGCTGGACTTGTTCGGCATCTGGGCGATGATCGTCGCGGCGCTGGGCCTGTCGATGCTTGACGCGCGCCGCACGTGGGCTTCCACGGCGCTGACGCTGGGGGCCTTGTGGGCCGTGGCCGCGGCGGTCCAGACAATGATCACGGGCTAGTCGGCCGACTGAGCACGAAGGATGCCGCGCTACGTTGTCGGCGCAAGCACTTCTCGTTGCCCGGCGACGTCCATTACCTGAACTGCGCGTACATGGGGCCGTTGCCGCGGGCGGCCGAGGATGCCGCGGTCGCGGGCTTGCGCGCCAAGCGGTCCCCGGCTTCGATCGCGCCCGACGACTTCTTTCGGGCTTCGGACGGACTGCGCGACCGGTTCGCCCGCCTCGTCGGCGCAAGGAAGGCGTCCAGTGTGGCGATCGTGCCGTCGGTCTCCTACGGGATGTCGACGGTCGCCCGCAACACGCGGCTCGGCCCCGGCCGCAACGTCGTGATCGTGCACGAGCAGTTCCCGTCCAACGTGTACCCGTGGCGGCGGCTGGCCGCGGAGCAGGGGGGCGAGGTGCGTGTCGTGCGGCCGCCCCGGGGACGTCGCGACGGCGAAGCGTGGACCGAAGCGATCGTCGAAGCGATCGATGCCGGGACGGCGGTCGTCGCCATGGGCATGGTGCACTGGACCGACGGCACCCCATTCGGCGTGACGGCGGTGAGGCGCCGCAGCCTCGAGGCCGGCGCAGCGCTCGTGCTGGACGCGACGCAGTCGGTCGGTGCAGCCGCCGTCGACGTCGGGGCCTTGCAACCGGACGCGCTTCTTGCCGCCGGCTACAAGTTCCTTCTCGGCCCCTACTCCCTGTCGCTCGCTTGGTTCGGCGACCGCTACCTGGACGGAGTTCCGCTCGAAGAGACGTGGATTTCCCGGTGCGGCTCGCGCGACTTCGGCGGGTTGGTGAAGTACGTGGACGAGTACGAGCCCGGCGCGGTGCGCTTCGACGTGGGCCAACGATCCAACTTCGCGCTGGTCCCCGCGCTGTCGGCGTCGCTCGACCTTCTTCTCGACTGGGATCCTTCGCGCATCGCGGCGTACTGCGGCAACCTGTGTTCGGGCGTCGGCGAACGATTGCGCGCGCTCGGGTTCGGCGTTGCGCCCGCCGCCTCGCGGTCCCCGCACCTCTTCGGAGTCGCCTTGCCGCCCCGCTTGCGGCTGGACCGCGTTCGGGAATGCCTGGACCGCCACAAGGTCTCCGTCTCGGTTCGCGGCGCGTCGGTCCGCGTGTCGCCGTTCGCGTACAACACCGAGGAGGACGTGGAGGCTCTCGTCGCGGCGCTGGCCGAGGCGGCCGGCCGGTAGCGCCAGCGGGCCTTGCCGTCGCCTCCCCGGCTTCGCCGGTTAAGTTACGACGGCGGTTCCTCTCCCCGCGATCTCCGCTAGTCGGCTCAGCGACCCGGCCACGCGGGAGACAGGAAGCCTAGGCCGCCGCCGACCCGCCGACCGGGAGCCTGACTTGCCCATCGACCCGGAGTTGCTCGCCGTGCTGGTTTGCCCCGAGACGCACCAGCCCGTGGCGGAGGCAGGCCACGACGTCCTGGCGCGGACCAACGACGCCGTCGCCCGGGGCGCGCTGGCCAACCGGGGCGGGGAGTTGGTCGCGGAGCCGATCGAGGAGGGCCTGTTGCGCGAGGACGGGACCGTGCTCTACCCGGTGCGCGACGGGATTCCGATCATGCTCCTCGACGAGTCGATCGACCTCGCGGGTTTCTGACGTGCGGACCCAAGTCCGCCGCCGCCGCGAGGGGCAACAGGCGCGCGGACGGACCGGACGCGGTCGACCTGAGCCCGGCGCGGCGGGATCGTCGCGTCCGCGGACCCCGGGGGGACGGCGCGGCACGGGCCGGACGCGGTCAACAGCCGACGCGCACGTAGGCGGCAACCGCGTGAGCGGCGCTGAAGCAGGGCGAGTGGAATGCCCGTTGCGCTGGCCCTGGCGCCGGTGCTGATCTTCGCGGGATTCGCGGCCATGGACGCGCGTCGCCCATGAGGCGCCGCGGACAGCTTCGGCGCCGGATGGCCCGGCCGTAGCCGTGGGCGCCGACGGGGGGAAGCAGACCACAGCGGGTGTCTTTGCTCGCTTCTACGCGCCGCTGGCCGCGACCAGCCTGTTGCTGACCGCGACGGACCCCCTGGTCATGGCGGTGCTGGCGCGCACGGCGAATCCGACGCAGACCCTCGCCGGGTACAGCGTCGCCTTCTCGGCCTGCGGCGTCCTGTACGCGCCGATGCTGGCGATGCAGCAAGTGGCCGCCGCGCGGCTGCTCGAAGGCGGCGCGCTGGCGCCCGTGAAGCGCTTCGCGTACTCGGTCGGCGCGGTTCTTTCGCTGGCAGGAGCGATGGTCGCGTACACCGCCGCGGGCGACGTGGTGTTCGTCCGCTGGGTCGGGGTGGGCCCCGAGGTGCTGGCCGAGGCCGTTCGCGCCATGCAGTTCTTCTGGCCGGTGCCGTTCCTGACCGCAGTCCGCGCCGTGCACCAGGGCCGGTTGGTGGCCGGCCATCGCACGAAACCGATCGGCTACGCGACCGGTGCGCGCACGGGCGTGCTGGCGTTCGTGGCGCTGGGGCTCGCCCTGGCGGGCGGCGGGGCGTGGCTCGGCGCGGCGGCGTTCACGGCGGGCCTGGTCGTCGAGACGATGGTGGTGTCGTGGTCGCGGGCGCCCGCGGTCGAGATGGCGGGCGGCCGGGACGCGCGCGCCGGCGACGCCAGCTTGGCACGATTCTCCGCGCCGTTGATGGCCAACGTGCTCCTGTGGTGGGCGACGCCGTTCATCATCAACGCGGTGCTGGCGCGCACGCCCGGTCCCGATTCGGCGTTGGCGGCGTTCGCGGCGGTGCAGGCGGTGGGATGGTTCGTGGCCGCACCTGTCGGACAGCTTCAGCACGCCAGCATCGCGCTCGTCGAGTGCGCCGAGACTCATGTGCGCGTGCGCCGGTGGGGCGGCGTGCTGGCGTTGTCGATGACGGGCGTGCTCCTGCTCCTCGCCGCCGCGCACCAGCCGTTCCTGCGCGTGCTCTTCGCGCTGGACGCGCAGCTGCTGGCGCTGGCCGGGCCCGCGCTCTTCCTCGCCGCCGCCTACCCCGTGCTCTACGGATGCCGCCAGTACTATCAGGGCCTGTTCGTTCGGGCCGGAAGCACCTTGGTTGTGGTCGTGGGCGCCGTGGGCCGCGTGGCCTGCATTCTGGCGGCGGCGTTCCTCCTCCGGGCGCTGGACGCGCGGGGCGCCGTTCTGGGCGTCGGCATCCATGTGCTGGGCTTGGCGGGCGAAGGTGTCTTCCTGGCCTATCTGTCGCGCAGCAAAGTGATGCCGGGACTCCGGGAGAGGGCGCAGGCCGCCGTCAAGCCGGAGGTCTTCGAGGCCGAGGCGTCGCGCTAAGTGCCATGCCGGGGCAGCAGCGCCCGCACAAGCCGGGAACCAACGACGAGAATGATCGACGGCAGAGAAGCCGTCCGTACTCCTCCGATGAGCTTCGTGCGTCCGGTCCGGGCCCGTGCCGGGCGAGGCCCTGTGCCTAGCGGGGCGTTCTTCGGACCGGCGCGACCTCAGAACAGCGAGCGGAAGCCTCTCTTGCCTTCGCCCAGAGAGGGAAGACGGCGGTGCAAGCTGTCGCGAACCTCGTCGTAGCGTTCCCGGCATCCGCCGGGAAAGCCTTTCCGTCCCTCGCGCGCTTCTGCTCCATCAACTGTAGCACGACGAATCGGTCGACTTGCGTCGCCCGCAACTGATCTGCGAACGCGTCAGCGTTGTCCGTCCACAACAGGGTGTCATGCTAATGCACGTCTGCACGTTGGCTTCGCGAAGCTCGGCGGCCGCCTTCAATCGCACATGGGTGTTGGGGCAATGCGTCCTCGGCGTTCTGCTTCACGAGTACCCAGCGGCCCAGCTGCGCGGGAATGTCTTCGAACGCGTCGCATGGCCCGCGTGAGGATGTCGGGAGCGTCGGCGTATTCGATGCTGGCGCGGCCGATGACGGCGCCAACGTCGGCTTCCCAGGGAGTGAAGGCATCCGTGCCGTCTTGCACGACGAAAAACGATAGCCTTGCGGATCGCCAAAGACGACGCCGTCAAAAAGAGGACTCGGGCCAGCGATATTCTTTTTTCGATATTAGAACATAAGGATAAGGACGATCTTTCCATGGCACGTTCTTATGCAAGTAATTTCTCGCTTTTTCTTCTTCATCAGAATCAGGAAACAGTTCTCTGATACGACGACGCCATTTCGTAACCCGACAACACTGATCGCGGTCGAATGCGAAGCGCAGCCGGCCCTGCTCGCGGCGGGGATGCGGTTCCCTATGTGGATCACTTGGTATTGCAACCTGTCGAACGATGTCAGGTTTCATGCCCGTGAAAATCGCCTGTTTAAACTTTGGATCCAAAATCGTCATTCTTAAGTTCATCAAGATGTTCTCTCATTTCTTTTGCATTCTGTTCATAGACCGCGTGAATTGCCGTAAGCCGTACGAAGTGGTCATCATATCTTCGGACGTCTTTTCTGTTCGGTGACGTCAAGTAATCGTCGAGCGATTCATAACAACAAATTGACGAATGAGACAAAATGCGATGAAACGCCGCGAGCTCTCCATCATATTCACTGCAAGAAAGCAAGCACAACGTGTCCACCAATTCCTTGCCCATGGTCTTCATGGTATTGCTTGGATCGATGCCATGAACGACAATCGATGCATCAATGCCACGCATTGCATAGTGCGCCACTGTTCCGATCAAAGTGGCGAATGCTCCGCAGTTCACGTCGATCACAAGAAGCCTAGTTGGGTATTTCGGCGCATTGTCGTCATCCGCTCCACATATTGATGCCACAAAATTGATCTGGCGAGGCTGATACCAAGTCAAGTAGAACAGAGCCACGCATTCGTCGTCGTAGCATGGTGGTTTACCATCCCTCAGACCCCCCAATGCATCCAGGGCTTCGGACACCTTCCTGACGTTACAACGACGACTCAAGCCCTTGCTCATGCCCCGGTACATCTTGCAGGCCAACATCGCAATCGCGTCGTCGATGAGATCCGCGACGGATGGGTACGTCACGTCACCGGCCTCCCTCCGCGACTTCGCTGGCGTCGGAGCCGTGGGAGCGCTCGCAACTCACGGCTCCCTCGGCGCCAAGCGCGTGCCCAGCTCTGGCGAAGCCCAGCGCGCTCCACCACCTCCAGCACAATGCGGCGCTCCGCAACGTCGCACCGCGCGACGCGCGCGACAGCCAACGCCGTCGCCGGGACGGAACCGGGCGGTCCGGCGACCCTCCGGCGCCCGTCTTCGGGGGCGCGAAGCGCTCCATGCCGACGGTCAAGGACGTCGGCGCCAAGCGCCGCCGCCCCGCACCAAAGCCTTCCCGGCCAGCGCCATGGTGGCTTCGCCGTCCCTGATCGCGAATTCGCCGTTCACGAGCACGTGGACGGCGCCCCGGGAGTACTGGTGGGGATCCTCGTAGGTGGCCAAGTCCTCCAAGGCGTCCAAGTCGAGGACGGCGAGGTCGGCGGCCCATCCTTCGCGGAGCTGGCCGCGGTTGGGCCATCCCAGGAAGTCGGCGGCCAGCCCGGTCATGGATCGTATCGCGTGGGGCAGGGCGATCACCTGTTCGTCCAGGACCAAGTCGCGGAGCTTCTTTGTGAACGACCCGAAGGCGCGCGGATGAGTGACGGGACGCGACGGTCCGGGGTCCCGGCCGTCGGTGCACGTCATCATCCATTCCAGGCCGGCCAGGTAGCGGAGGTTCTCGCCGTCGTAGAGGCCCAAGTTCATGACCGAGGCGTTGCCGTCGCGGAGAATTCGGCGCGCGGCCGCGGGCGCGTCCATGTTCCAGCCGGACGCCACGTCCTGGAGGGTTCTGCCGTTCAGCTCGGGACGCGGGTCGGCAAAGAGAAGACGTTCAGGTCCGCCCCGGATCGCCAGCATTTCTTGCGTCTGGCGGTTGATGACGCGAACCGTGTCGGGGTGATCGAAGCGGCGGACCATGGCCGTGTCTCCACCGGCGGCCGCCCAGCCCGGAACCGTGTACGACCGCAAGTTCGACTGTGTCGCCGTGTAGGAATGATGCGCCCCCGCCACCTCCACGCCTCTGGCTCGGGCTTCCTCGATCAAGGCCGCGCCCTCCGGCGCGCGTCCGTAGTTGTGGGCGCCCTGGGCGTTGAAATGGCTGAAGAGGACCTTCGTGCCCGCCTCCTCGCCTATGCGGATTCCCTCCGCGATCGACTCGAGGTAGCCGAACGGCGGATACGCCGCGCCCAGGTCTCGGTCGTGCGTGTCGTAGATCGCGCCGGCGAACTCCGCGGACACGCGGTTGAGGGCGACCACTTCTTCCGTGCCGGCGTAGTTTCCCGGCAGGTAGAAGAGGCCCGACGACAGCCCGTGGGCTCCCTCCTCCATGCCCTTGCGGACGAGCGTCCGCATCCCCTCCATCTCTTCTTCCGTAGGCGCCCGGTCGGCCATGCCCATGACTTGGCGGCGGACCCAGTTGTGGCCCACGTAGTGGAACGCGTTCACCCCGATGCCGTCCGTCGTCCATCTCTCCAGCCGATCGGCGGCGTCCGCGGTCCCCGCGCCGTCCACGCCCAGGGCCACCGTGGTGATCCCTTGGAACAAGAAGGCCCTCGCGTCCCTGCCGTGGTCCGACTCCAGCTCGGCGTGCGAGTGCATGTCGACGAACCCCGGCGTCACCAGCAACCCGGTCGCGTCCACCGTGTCGCGGGCCGCAATTCCCTCGGCCCCGGCGTCGCCCACGAACGCGATGCGTCTCTCCGCCACGGCCACGTCCGCGACGAAGGCTTCGGCGCCCGACCCGTCCACGACGGAGCCGCCCAGGAGAAGAACGTCGGCGTCGCGGGACGTGGCGTCGCACGCCGAGCACAGCCCAGCGAGGAGGCCGGCGAGGCGCCTTCGTGGACTGCGGAAGGGAGAGGACATGGGGGACATTCGGGGCGCTCCAGCGACGAGCGTGGCCGGTCCGGCGGACCAGGGGCGGCGAAGGGCGGTCAGCGACTGGACCGGCAGGATGTTCGCGGACTGCCTGCCGAACCCGTGGCAACGCAGGGGCGAATCGCGGCGGACCAACGAGGACTTTCAGGGGTGCGGCGGGCAAGATAGCGCGAGGCATGGGAGAGGGGACAGGCGGGGCGCTTTGGTGGGGAGATCGCAGCTGGCGGCGTCCGCGCTCTCGACGGCCGAGGGAGCGTGAGTGAGAGGGGACAGGCGGGACGGCGCCGGCATTGGCCGGGTCCGCGCATCAAACTGGCCGCCGGCCTATCTTGGCGCCCATGCAAGACGTCGGAGCGCACAGGCGGCCTGCGCGGCCCGAAAGGCCGAGGCCGCGCGACTTTCGGGCGGCTCTCCTCGCCCACTTCGACCGGCATGCCCGGGCGATGCCGTGGAGGTCGGGCCGAAACGCATACCGCGTGGTCGTGTCGGAGTTCATGCTGCAGCAGACGCGGGCCGAGACCGCGGCGCCGTACTACGAGCGGTGGCTTCGCCGCTTCCCCGACTGGGACGCGCCGGCGGACGACGTGGTGCGAGAGTGGCAGGGTCTCGGCTACTACGCCCGCGCCCGCAACCTGCAACGGACCGCCCTCATCGTGCGCGACCGCTTCGGCGGGGTCCTGCCCTCCGAACCGGGGGCGTTGCGGGAACTCCCGGGGGTGGGCGAGTACACGGCGGCGGCCGTCGCCAGCATCGTGCACGGGGAGCCCGTCGCGGCCGTGGACGGCAACGTTCGGCGCGTGCTCGCCCGACTCCTCGACTTGGCCGATCCTGCGCCGGCGCGGCTCGGCCGGGAAGCGTCGCATCTGCTGGACCCGAACCGGCCCGGAGACTTCAACGAGGCGATGATGGAGCTGGGCGCCACAGTGTGCCTGCCCCGCGCTCCGCGTTGCGGCGCCTGTCCGGTCGCGGACTTCTGCCGGGCTCGCGCAGCGGGGACTGCCGCCCGCCGACCCGTTCGCCGGCCGGCGCGGCGGCTGCGCGAAGCCGGCTTCGTCTCGGTCGCCTTCGTGGACCCGGCGGGCCGGACGCTTCTCGTCCGCCGGCCGGCCAAGGGATTGTTGGCGGGCATGTGGGAGTTTCCGGGCGTCGAGTTGACAAGCGGGAGCGGCGGATCCCGTCCGGCCGGAGAACGACCAGGCGCGTCTCCGTCGCCCGGCCGCGGACCCGGGTCCGGCTCGCCGTCGTCGGAACAGCTGGCCTCGCTGGCTCGCCGCCGCCTTGCGGAGCTTGGAATTCGCGCTGTCGCCGGCGCCGAACCGGAGTTGCTGGAGCCCGTCCGGCACGTCTTCACCCACTTCCGGGCGACCTACCATCCGGTGATAGTTGTGGGCGGGAGAAGCGGGACGGGACGGAAAGGCGAGGCACGGTCCCAATGCGACATTGCGGGTCGAGACGACGCGGGCCGCGCGCGCCCCGGCGCCCAGGTGCGAACGCCGGAGCCGTCGGACGACGCTCGCATGGCGCCCGCGTGCGCCTCGGGCTTCCGGTCCTTCGCGCTTCCCGTCGCGCAGCAGAAGATCGCCGCTCGGTTGGAGCGCTGGCTGGCCGCTCGCCGGACAACTCGGCCCGGATGACTCCCGCCGGCCGGCCCCGGCGTCCACCGCGAGTCCGCCACGCTCACGCTCCCCCGTCGCTTGTCGTCCAATGACGCAGCCTTCCTTCCGCTTTCGGCCCGCCGACCACCAGCCGCCCTTGCGGCAAGACGACTTCATCGTGCGGGAGCGGCCGGGGGCGGAGGCGGTGCCCTTCGACGTCGTCTTCGTCGGCGGCGGTCCGGCGGGCTTGGCGGGCGCCGTCGAGCTCGCTCGCTTGGCCAAGGCGGGAGCGGCGACCGGCGGGGGTCCGGACCACTTGGCGATCGGCGTGCTCGAGAAGGCGTCGGCAATCGGCGAGCACGTGCTGTCGGGCGCGGTGGTTGTTCCCGGTCCTTTCCGTGCTCTGTTCCCCTGCGTTTCGGACGATGACCTGCCCTTTCGCCGCCCGGTGGCGCGCGAGTCCGTCTATTTCCTCCGGCCGAATCGCGCCGTGCGGATTCCCGTTCCTCCGACGATGCGCAACGAAGGCAACTTCGTCGCCTCGGCCTGCGAGATCGCGCGGTGGATGGCGGAGCGCGCCGAGCAGGCGGGCGCCGACGTGCTGCCGGGGTTTCCGGCGGCCGCGCTTCTGGTGGACGGCGAGGGCGTGGTGGGCGTCCGCACGGCGCCGTCGGGGCTGGACCGGGACGGGACCCCGGGGGCGTCCTACGCTGAACCGGTCGACATCGCGGCGCGGGTGGTTGTGCTGGCGGAGGGCGCCCGCGGACCGCTGACGCAGGCGTATCTGGATTGGCAGGGGATCGGTTCGCCCAATCCGCAGATATACTCGCTCGGCGTCAAGGAGCTCTGGCGCGTCGCGAATCCGCTGGACCGGATCGTGCACACCGTGGGCTGGCCCCTGGACTCGGGCTTCGGCGGCTCGTTCGCGTATCCGATGGCGGACGACTTGGTCTCGATCGGCTTGGTCGCTAGTCTCGACGACGCGAACGCGCGCTTGGACGTCCACGCGGAGCTGCAGCGGCTTAAGGCGCACCCGCTGTTTCGCGGCCTGCTGGAGGGAGGCGAGTTGCTGGAGTGGGGCGCCAAGACGATCCCCGAAGGCGGCTGGCACTCGTTGCCGGAGCGGCGGCACGGCGCCGGGCTATGCATCGTCGGCGATGCGGCGGGCTACGTGGACGTGGCTTCGCTCAAGGGCATCCACTACGCGGTGCAGTCGGGCGTGCAGGCGGCGCGAGCCGTGTACCGCGCGTTGCAGGCGGACGACGTCTCGGCACGCGGCTTGGCCGCGTGCACCGCCGCCGCAAACGACGAGTTCGCCGCTTCCGGCATGCGTCGGAACCGCAACATGCGCCTCGCCTTCAAGGCCGGCTTCTGGCGGGGCGCGCTCAAGGCCGGCCTCGCCACGCTGACGGGAGGCCGTTTGCCCCCGGGCTTGATCCGCGCGCCTGCGGACGCTCGGGAGCCGAAGTCGCTGGGGGCGAGCCGAGCCGAGCCGGTCGTTCCCGGCCTGTCCAAGACGGACGCTGTCTTCAAGAGCGGCAACCAGACCCGCGACGACATCCCGCTTCATGTCTCGGCCGCGGAGTCGGTGCCTGCCGAAGTTGCCGAGATGTACGCGCACATGTGTCCCGCCGGCGTCTACGAGCTGGGCGAGGACGGCCGGCTGGTCGTCAACGCGCCCAACTGCATAGATTGCAGGGCGACCGACGTGCTGGGCCCGCGCTGGTCCCCCCGAGAAGGCGGCAGCGGTCCGCGCTACCAGCGCATGTAGGATGGTCACGCCCGCCCGCGCCGTCCGACCCGTACTCGCAAGGAGCCGCCATGAGCGCGCGCAACGAAGCGAAGATCGAGCCCGGCGGCCCCTTGTGCGTGACGGGATGCGTCAAGCTGGAGTTGCCCGGCGGCGAAGTCCGCGAAGCGACGGAGGCTTTCCTCTGCCGTTGCGGTCTTTCCGCGGACAAGCCCTTCTGCGACGGGTCACACTCGTCGGCCCCCTTCGACGACTCCGGCCTGATCCAGGGCGGCCGCTTGGTTCGGGACAAGGACGGCGGCCAGGCCCAAGTCGGCGGGGCCGACGAGGGCGACGGCCCGGTGACCATCGTCTGCGCCGCGAACGGCCCCCTGCTGGTGCGCGGCCCGCTCACGGTCGTGGCCAGCGACGGACGCGCGACCAGCGGCGAGAAGGGCGCGCTGTGCCGTTGCGGCGCGTCGTCGGCCAAGCCCTTCTGCGACGGCGCCCACCGCCGCATCGGTTTCGACGCGGAGTAGCGGCGGCACGCGACTCCTTGCTGCGCGTGGAGCATGAGGCGACTTGGCCTCGAGCGGACTTCGACTTGAATCGAGTCGTGGACGGGCAGGCTCGATGTCGAGGACGCTATCCGTCACCCTCGGGCAGGTCCAGGGCGGCGCGCTCTTCAGGCAACGGGGCTTCGGGGGCTCGCTTGACGGCGGGCCGCGCACGGAGATGCGACAGCAGTTCCGCGGCGGTGCGGAAGCCGGTGCAGTCTTCGAGGGTGTCGGCGGTAGGACGTATCATGGGCAGGCGTCCCTCGGCGCGGAGAGCCAGGGCGCGGGCCGGAGCGATCCACGCGGCGTGGGTGGCCTCGCGTTCGTCGGGGTCGGCTTGGGCGCAGCGGGGGGCGACCGCCGCGAAGAACCTGGTGTCGTAGCGCTTGGCGGCGGACGGCGGCGTCACCCAGCGGGCGATGTAGGCGAACGCGGCGCCGTCGATCCGCACCTCGAGGTCCCGTAGCACGCCGGCGAAGGATTGGCGCCCGTCCAGGAGGGCCGCGCGGGCTCGGCGCACGACCGCCTCGGATGCTGCTGCCTGGGGGGCGGCGTCCGTCCCGGGCCTGCGTCCCAGCAGGAGGCCCGTCTCCTCGAACGTCTCCCGCACTGCGGCGACGAAGTAGGCGATTGCTGTCGGCGCGCTTTTCGGCGCCAGCCCCAACCGCCGTCCCGCCTCCTCGGGCGCCAGCCCGTCCCAGCGTTCGACAGCGGCGTTCGAGTCGTCGTGCTTGTCCACGACTCCTCCGGGAAACACGTAGCACCCGGGCACGAAGCCCGCGGAGCCGGACCGGCGCACCAGGAGGGTCTCGAGGCCTCCCGGGCCGTCGCGGACCAGCACGAGCGTGGCCGCGGGCCGCGCGACGACTTGGCCGGCATCGCCCTCCGCCGCCCCTTCTCCGCTCCCTGCCATGCGACCTAGCCGCGCCCCGGCGATGCCGGCATCAAGCCGAGCACGGCGCGCCGAATGCGTGGGCCGGGCCGGGAAGATCGGTGTTGGCGGCTGGCGTCATGGCGATCGTTGGGATGGTTCGGGCATGAGGGCGCGTGCGCCCCGAACGTCGCGGCGTTCGCCTTTGGCCGAGAGCCGGCGCCGCCATGGCGCCGCCCCGCGTTCCGGCGTACACTGAGAAACTCGGACAAGCGGGCCATCGTCGTTGCATTCCGGGCCTGCGCACTTGGCAGGGCCGGTCGGCTTTGGCGCCGGGGCGCACCAGGCCCCCGGACGTCGGCCCTGTCGGCCCGGCGCAATCGGAAGCGACTTGGCCGGGCCGGGTGGCCCCGCAGACGAGGCCGCCCGCAGACGAGGCCGCCGAACCGCGAGAGACCGTTGGCGAAACGAACGAAGACCGACAAGCTGTCGTTGCCCGTGTTGCCGCTTCGGGGGACGGTCGTGTATCCGGGCGTGGCGGTGCCGATCTCGGCGGGGCGCCCTGGGACGGTGGAAGCGGTCCAGGAGTCGCTCGAGGGGGACCGCCGCCTGTTCGCTGTCGCGCAACGCAAGAACGTGGACAGGCCGCATCCTCGCCTGCTCTACAAGACCGGCACGATCGTGCGCGTCATCCAGACGCACCGCGCCCGCCGAGGCATCCAGCTCCTCGTGCAGGGAGAATCGCGGGCCCGGGCCGAACTCTACGAGGAAGACGGGGAGGCGATGCTCCGAGCCACGCTGTCGGCCGTGAAGCGAATCGCCCCGGCGGACGCGCAGGATCCGGCCTTCGTCGCGCTCGACGCCGAGCTTCGCCAGCGGGCCGCCGAGCTGGGGACGCGCCGGGGCGTGCCCTCCGAGGCGCTGAGCCAGCTGATTCAGGGCATGGAGGACCCTGGCGCGTTCGCGGACTTGGTCGCGTTCTATCTGGAGCAGACGGCGGCCGAGAAGCAGGCGTTGCTCGAGATGCTGGACGACGAAGGGCGAATGCGGGCTTGCCTGATGGCGGTCGAGAAGGAGCTGGTGCGCATCGACGCGCGCGAGGACATCCAAGCCAAGGTCCAGGAGCATCTCGGCGAGCGCCAGCGGGAGATGCTTCTGCGCGAGCAGATGAAGCAGATCCGCAAGGAGCTGGGCGAGGAGGGCGAACGCAACGAGGTCGAGGAGTTGCGCGAGCGGTTGGAGGCGCTGGAGATCGGCGACACCGCCCGCAAGGAAGTGGAACGCGAGTTGCGGCGCTTGGCGCGCACCCAGGCGCAGTCGGCCGAGTACCAGGTCATCCGCACGTACTTGGAGTGGGTCGCCGAGTTGCCGTGGAGCGCGCGCACGGACGACAAGATCGACCTGCGCGTAGCGGAAGACATCTTGGCCGAGGACCACTACGGTCTCGAAGACGTCAAGGACCGCGTGCTGGAGTTCCTCGCAGTCCGCAAGCTTCAGCAGGAACGGCTCGGTGAAGACCAAGACGACGGCCTGCCGGTCGCCGTCGGCGACGAAGTGGAGGCAACCGCCGCGTCCGCCCCCGTTGCAAGCGCCGAAGGCGCCGCCGCCGGTCCGGCCGGAGACGCCGCGTCCGCCGCCGGTGCAAAGGCCGAAGCCGACGCCACCTCCGATCCCGAAGGAGAAGCCGCGCCCGCTGACGATGCCGCTGGCGAGCCGAGCCCCACGGATCGCTCCGGCTCCCCCGGCGCCGACGGCCGGCCCGCCGAATCCGGCCCCGACGGCGACCCGCCCGCGCCCGATCCCGCATACGAACGCCCCGGCAGCACGGCGCCCATCCTGCTCTTCGCCGGTCCCCCCGGAGTCGGCAAGACCAGCATCGCGCGCTCCATCGCACGTTCCGTGGGTCGCAAGTACGTGCGGATTTCGCTGGGAGGCGCACGCGACGAGGCGGACATTCGGGGGCACCGCCGCACCTACGTGGGCTCGATGCCCGGGCGCATCATCCAAGGGATCAAGGAGGCGGGCGCGAAGAACCCGGTATTTCTGCTCGACGAGGTGGACAAGCTCGGCGTCTCGTTCCAGGGCGATCCGAGTTCGGCGCTCCTCGAAGTGCTGGACCCCGCCCAGAACCGCACCTTCATCGACCACTACCTGGGCGTCCCGTTCGATCTGTCCGAAGTGCTGTTCATCGCTACCGCGAACTCTGCAGACAGGATCCCGGCCCCGATGCTGGACCGCATGGAGCTCGTGGAGTTTCGAGGGTACACGGAGAACGAGAAGCTGGAGATCGCTCGGCGTTACCTGGTGCCGCGCCAGGTGCGCGACTCGGGCCTGCGAGAGGACGAGATCGACATCGAAGACGACGCCATCCTGGCAGTGGTGCGCAAGTACACGCGCGAAGCGGGCGTGCGCCAGCTGGAGCGCGAGACGGGCAAGCTGGCCCGCAAGGTGGCTCGCCAAGTCGCGTCCGACGCCGAGCCCGAGATGAGGATCACTCCGAAGCGGGTCCGCCGGCTGCTCGGCCAGCCGCGCGTGCATCAGGAGCAGCGCGCCGCCGAGGACGCCGTCGGCGTGGCCACCGGCATGTTCTACACGCCGATGGGGGGCGACATCATGTTCGTCGAGGCCAGCGTGATGCCCGGCGAGGGCGATCTGGTGCTCACGGGCCAGCTCGGCGACGTGATGAAGGAATCGGCGCGGGCGGCGCTCTCGTACGCAAAGAGCAACATCGGCCCCTTGGGCATCTCGAAGGGCGCGCTGGACAAGCGCGAGATACACATCCACGTGCCCGCGGGGGCGGTTCCGAAGGACGGTCCGTCGGCGGGCATCACCATGGCCACGGCGCTCATCTCGGCGGTCTCGGGCCGGAAGGTGCGGAGCGACGTGGCGATGACCGGGGAGCTGACGCTGACCGGACGGGTGCTGCCTGTCGGCGGCGTCAGGGAAAAGGTATTGGGCGCCGTGCGCGCCGGCATCCGCGAGATCGTCCTGCCGCACGAGAACAAGACGCACTTGGAGGATCTGCCGGACGCGGTGCGCGACGAGCTGACGGTGCACTTGGCCGACGACCTGCACCGGGTGGTGGAGTTGGCGGTGCGCAGGCCCGGCAAGAAGCAGCGGACCCGGGCGGACGCCCGGGCCGAGGATATGCCGGCTCCGCAAGCGCAGGCCTAACCCGGTGGTCGTCTTGCCGCCGACTTGCGACGCGTTTCCGGGCTGGCAAGGACAGGCCTGACTGCCCGCGTCGGCTCCGTCCGCTGCGACGCCGGAGCCGTGCGTCAGACGACGGCGATGCGCCCCGGCGGACCGTCCGCGAACTCGCCGATCACCGCCGCGGTCTCGCCTTCGGCCCGGAGTTCGGCGACCAGCTCGCTGGCGCGGTCCGCCCGAGACGCGACGAGCAAGCCGCCGGACGTCTGCGCGTCGGAAAGCAGCGTTCTCGCCGCGTCGGCGGCCCCGGACGCATAGGTGACCCGCCCCGCCGCGCCGGCCAAGTTGCGCCGGGTCCCGCCGGGCACGTGGCCGGCCTCGACGAGTTCTGCCACGCCTTCCAGTCTGGGAACTCGCCCGGCCTCGATCCGGGCGGCCAGGCCCGATGCCCGCGCCATGTTGCCCAGGTGACCCGTCAGCCCGAATCCGGTCACGTCGGTCGCCGCTCGCGCCCCGGTCGCCAGCGCCGCTTCCGATGCCTTGCGGTTCAGCCGCGACATGACGCCGACCGCCGCCGCCGCCACTTGCGGTGGGCACGCTCCATTCTTGATCGCGGTCGCCACGATGCCGGTGCCCAGCGGTTTGGTGAGCACGATGCGGTCCCCGGCCTCGGCGGCGCCGATGGTCAGCATGGCGTCCGGGTCGACTTCGCCCACGGCGACCATCCCGTACTTGGGCTCCGCGTCGTCGATCGAGTGTCCGCCCAGCACGGGCGCTCCGGCCTCCGCCGCCTTCTCCGCGCCGCCCCGGACGACCTCCTCGGCCATTCCCTCGCCCAAGAGCTTCCGAGGAAACGCAAGCAGGTTGAGCACGAACAGAGGCTTGGCGCCCATGGCGTAGACGTCCGAGAGAGCGTTGGCGGCGGCGATGCGTCCGAAATCCCGTGGATCGTCCACGATCGGCGTGAAGAAGTCCAGCGTCGCGACCAGCGCCCGGCGTGGCCCGATGCGGTAGACGGCCGCGTCGTCGAACGCGGACCCGTCCACGAGCACGTTCGGGTCGTCGACCGGAAGAAGGCGACGCAGGACCTGCGCCAGCTCGGCTTGCCCGAGCTTGCACGCTCACCCGGCCCCGTGCGAAAGCGTGCTCAGCCGAATCCGGGGCCTCTCGTCGCGCGGATCGCCGCCGGCGTCCGCCGTGCCTTTCGGAGCCTCCGCATCCGCGCCGCGGCCCGAAGACGAAGAAACGCTCATTGGACGTGCCGCATGTGGCTTCGCTCTCGTTCTCCGGCGACCTTTCCAGCGTGTCCGCCGCCCCGGCGCGTCCCCTCGTGCGTCGTTGCCGAGACAGGGAGCCGCCCGCGCGGCGAAGCGCATGTCGGCGAGAGCCCGATGCCGTCGTCCCCGACAGCATCGCGACCGACGCCCTCAACATACCGGATGCCGCCTCGCCCCGCTTCGTTCCGCCGGTCGGGGGGCGGACGCGAGCCCACCATCACGCCAACAAGCCGGAGGCCGCCATGAACCGCTTCGCCCCCGGCGCCGCCGAGCCCCGCCTTGCGCGCGAGCGCCCTCCCGCTGCGCCTGAGCATTGCGAAGACCCGCAGGCCGAGTACGAGCACGCCACCTCGGGTTGCGCCTTCTTCCGCCGCGCCGACCGCGGACTGTTGCGGACTTGGGGACGCGCCCCGCGCCGGATGCTGCACGGCATGCTCACGAACCGCGTCCCAAGCCCCCCTCGCGCCGCCGATCCGGCCCCCGGCGCCCGCTGGGACGGCCAGCGGACCTACGGCGCCGTGCTGACGCGCAAGGGGCGGATGCTGTCGGACGTGCGCGCGTTCTGGCTGGGGCCGTCGGAAGACGCGGGGATCGCGCTGGACGCCGCAATGGCGGGACGCGACGCCTTGTTGCGGCACTTCGCCAAGTACCTGCCGCCGCGCCTTGCCAAGATCGAGGACTTGGCGGCGGCGACGGGACTGCTGACAGTGACGGGAGAACGAGCCGCCGCCGCGCTGGACGAGGTCTTGGGGGGGAGTCCCGCCGACGGGTACTGGTTGCTGGCCGGGGGAGTGTGCGAAGGCGGCGTGGCGGTCGCGCGCGGGCTGGAGCAGGCGGCGTCGTGGGACGTGTGGGCCCGCACGGCGGAGCTGGAAGCCGTCGCGGCCGGGCTGCAGAAGGCGGGCGCGTGCCCGGCCGGCCGGCAAACCTGGGAGACGCTGCGCGTGGAGGCGGGTTATCCCGCTTTCGGAGCCGACATGGACGAATCGGTCATTCCAATCGAGGCCGGCCTCGAGCGCCGCGCCTTCGACCACGAAAAGGGATGCTACACGGGCCAGGAGGTGATAGTGCGGCTGCTCCATCGCGGGCACGTGAACTGGCGCCTGCGCGCCCTTCGCTTCGGAGACGCCGCGGGCGATCCCGGTAGTGCGCTGTTCAGGATTGCGGGCGGCAAGGCCTGCGGCCGAGTCACGTCCTGCGTGCGTTCGCCCAAGTTCGGCGAATGGATCGGCATGGGCTACGTGCGGCGCGAAGTGGAGCCGCCCGCCGTCCTCCGTTTGGGAAGTCCAGGGGGGCCGCGGGTCTCGGTCGCGCAGTTGCCGCCGGAAGCGCGCTAGGAGGCTAGGGCCGCCGGCCCTTGCGGCTGGCCACGGCGGCGGCGACGAGGGCGCCGTGCTCCCTGCCGTTCTCGATGAAGATCTTGTTGGCGTCGTTGCCGGCTGCGATCACCCCGGCGACGTACAAGCCCGGTACCGAGGTCTCCATGGTGGACGAGTCGTGCAGGGGGATGCCCGTGTCCGGGTCCACGTCGGCGCCCAACGCGGCCAAGAGGGTCCGGTCGGGGCGCCATCCCGTCATCGCGAGCACGTAGTCGGCGGGCGCCCGCGACTCGGCGCCGGTCTGCTCGTTGCGAATCGAGACGCCGTCGCGGTCCATCCGGGTCACGCGCGAACGCCAATGCATGGGGATCTCGCCGGACGCGATGCGGTTGCCGATGTCGGGGCGGACCCACGGCTTCACGCCCCTGTCCAGCTCGGCGCCGAAATGCGCCATCCGGACGCGCGCGCCGTTGCGGTGAAGGTCCAGCGCCGCTTCCACGGCGGAGTTCCCGCCGCCGACCACCATCACGTCCTGGTCGAAGTAGGCGTAGGGCTCGGTGTAGTAGTGGACGACGCGCTCCGCGTATTCCTCGGGCGCGACCGGGATGTCCAGCCGGTTGGGCTCGCCCAGTCCCCCGGTGGCAACCACGACCGCCCCGGCAAAGACTTCTCCGGAGGCCCCGGAGCCCGAAGGCCGCCGCGATTCCTCCGCCAGCGAACCGCCGCCGGCACGGCGTCCCTTCGTCCCCCACCGCGTTCCGCCGCCGCCGTCCCGCTGTCCGTCCATTCCCGACCGCGGCCCGCCGAAAGCGGCCCGGCACTTCACCGTCCGCAAGCGAAAGCCCGCGCGCCCCTTCCCCGGCGGTCCCGGCTCGCGCCTGACGTCCACGACCTCCTGGTACTGCCTCACGGCCAGGCGATGGCTGCGGACGACGTGCCGGTAGTACGCCAGCGCCTCCCGGCGCGTTGGCTTGGGTTCCGCGATCGCGAAGGGGACGCCCCCGATCTCCAGCCGCTCCGCCGTCGAGAAGAACGTCATGTAGTACGGGTAGCGCGTGAGCGAATGGGCAACGCAACCGCGGTCGAAGACGACGTAGGCGAGACCCCGCTTCTTGGCGGCGACCGCCGCCGCGAGACCGCAAGGCCCCGCGCCGACGATCGCCAAGTCGAACCGATTCGCGGGCGGCGGCATGGCCTTCTCGGCGGGCGTTGCGCGGCCGGAACGTGGGGCGTCAGTCAACGCGGTGGCCGACCTGCCGAACCGAGTCCCCGGGCGCCCGCTCGCGCCTAGCCGAAAGACGCGGATGGACGGACTTGGCCATTGCCTTCGGAGTCGCCGGTTGCTGCGAGCCGGACACGCGCCGCTACTGCCACCTTCCGGTCACGGCGCGGCCGGGAAGCGCGCCTTCCACGTTCTCTTCGTCGCGCACGACGAACTCGCCCGCTACCAGCACGTGCACTACGCCGACGGACAGGGAGAGGTCGTCCTCGAACGTCGCCGTGTCCAGGATCCGCTCGGGGTCGAATACGGCGATGTCGGCGTCCGCGCCCACGCGCAATCTGCCCTTTGCCGCCATCTGGTCGGATACCGCCTCCATCCGCCGAGCGGGCATGAGCGTGATTCGCTCCAGTCCGTCCATCAGCGAGACCACGCCGTCGTCCCGGACGTAGCGGCCCAGAAAGCGCGAGAAGGTCCCCGCGCTCCTCGGATGCGCGCCCGGCGCGTAGGGCATTCCGTCCGACGCGATCATCACGAAGTTGCGGGCGACCGCCTGGCGAATCCATTCGGGCCGCATCATGTGGATGATTACGGTGCCGCCGCTTGCTCGCCGCCGCCGGAAGCTCGCCTCCGTGAGCCGCTCGCCGGTGTCCTGCACCTGGATGTCGCCGTAGCCGATGCCGAGCCGGTCCTGCCAGCCGGGGTCGAAGATTGCAGACTGCAACTCCGTGGACGCGGCAGTGTAGGGATAGGCTTCCGTGGTGACGTCTATGCCACGCGTTCTCGCGCCGCCGATCAGGTCCAGCACGGGCGAGATCGCGCCCAGGCTGGAGCTGTTGACGTGGACGACGTGCAGCGCGGCGCCCGTGACCGCGGCGTTGGCCACGACTTCCTGGACGGCTCCCAGTCCCATGCTTCGGACGTGCGTGTAGATCGTGGCCTGGTTGTCGGCGGCGAACTTGAAGACGTGGAGCACTTCTTCGCGGGTCGCGCCGGGGAAGTACTGGTGCGCCATGCCGATGCCCAGCGCGCCCTGCCCGAGTCCGCGCTCGAGCGCCTCGTCCAGCGCCGGGTAGTCGGCCGGGTCCACCGCGTCGTAGCGGGCGGCGGAGCCCAGGCGGCCGAGCGCTTGCCCGCCGGCGTCCGGGTTGGTCGCGAGCGTGGCCAAGGCCCTTCGCAACGATTGCGCCCGGCCCGGCATCGCCCAGACGCGGGCGGACATGTGCGACACGGACGTTCCGTAGTTGAGGATCGCGCCGGCGCCCCTGCGAGCCAGGAACGAAGCGGGGTCCGCGACGCCGCTTTCGAGCTCGAGGGCCGTTGTGACTCCGTCGCGCGCCTGGAACTCGTTGGCGCGATTGGTTTGGCCGTGAGCGTGCAGGTCGACGAAGCCGGGCGCCACGACGAGTCCCGACACGTCCAGGACCACGTCGCTCGCCAGCGGTTCGGCGGAGATCGCCGCGATCTCCGAGCCGCGGATGCCCACGTGCGCGATCTCGTCCCGGTCGGACTCGGGGTCCATGACGCGCCCGCCGGCGAGCACCACGTCGTAGCGTTCTTGGACGGATGCCTCTTGGGAGGCCGGCTGGATCGCGCCGGCTGGGCTGAAGGCGGCGATGGCGGTGAGCAGGGCGAGCCGGAGGCTGGACGTCAAGCGTTGCTGGACCATGGGAGCTGGGCCGAGGGGTGGGTGGCTGGCTCGTAGGGCTTGCGCGAAGGACGGGGCGGCTGGAACGTGCGTCCCCGGGGGATCGTAACGCCTCGCAGGCTGCCCGCAATCGGCCGCGTCGCGCTCCGGGGCGACCCAGAACTCTAACGGTTGGCCATGAGGACTTGGCAGAACGGTCGACGGCTTCCCCAGGCGGTCGGGCTTGCGCGAGCGGAAGCCCACCGCTGTTTCCGCCGTGAGCGACATGTGCACGGGGGGTGCCGCCGCCGGGGCGCGCCTAGGCGGATTGGCCTGTCGTCTCTCATCGCGATCATTACCACCGAGCACGTAGGCCGCGCCGCCGGATCGGCGCTTGGCAGGGAGCGCTTGCATCGCATTTGTGCAACGACTGGACGCAACGATCGACAAGGACGAAAGGAGGTCCCGATCCCCCCCCCCCCCCCCCCCCCCTTGACACGGCAAATACGTCCACTTGTGACATAGGAAGATTGTAGGCGTTGGAGATGTCCCGGTTGGTTGCGATCCGAGCTGTGCCTGCGGGCGCTCTGCGTCTTCTGGCAGTTCCCGTTGTCTTGCTTTTCGGTGCCGCGCGCGTGGGCGTTGTTGCGCAGGAATCACTGCCGTCGCTGTCGGTCAGCTCGCCGAGCGTCGCCGAGGGCGCGGCCGGCGAGACGGCGGCGCTGACGTTCCAGGTCAGGTTGAGCGCGCCGAGCGGCCGGCGGGTCACGGTCAAGGTCGCCGACGCGCAGACGGGCACGGCGACGCGCGCGGCGGACTACTCGGTGTTCTCGGACGCGATCCTGACGTTCGCGGCGGGCGACACGCTGAAGAGCTTCGCCGTGACGGTCAGGGGCGACGCGGTGGACGAGCCGGACGAGACGGTGGTCGCCCGGCTGAGCGCGCCGACGAACGCGACGGTAGCGGCGGGCACGGGCACGGGCACGATCACGGACGACGACGCGGCGCCGGCCGTCTCGCTGTCGCTGTCGCGCTCGACGCTGCCCGAGCGCGTGCAGGGCGTCGTGTGGACGACGGTGACGGCGCATCTGAGCGGGCGGTCGAGCGCCGCGACGACGGTGACGGTGAGCGCGGCGCCGGGCGCGAACGCCGACTCGTCCGACTTCGCGCTGAGCGCGAACAGGACGCTGACGATCGCCGCTGGCGACACGTCGAGCACGGGCGCCGTGACGGTCAGGGCCGTCGACAACGCGCTCGACGGCCCGAACAAGCAGGTCGCCGTGTCGGGCGCCGTCGCGAACGCGATCGGCGGCTACTCGAACCCCGCGGACGCGACGCTGACGATCGAGGACGACGAGGCGACGCCGAAGGTCAAGCTCGTGCTGTCGCGCTCGACGATCGCCGAGAGCGGCGCGAACAGCTCGGCCGTCGTGCGCGCGACGATGAGCCCGGCGTCGGAGCGCGCGACGACGGTGACCGTCGCGTTCGCCGCCGGCGCCGGCACCGTCGCCGGCGACTTCGCGGCGAGCGCGAACAAGACGCTCGCGATCGCTGCCGGCGACACGTCGAGCACGGGCGCCGTGAGCGTCTCGGCCGTCGACAACGACCTCGACGAGCCCGACAAGAGCGTGACCGTCACGGCGGCGGCGGCGAACGCGCACGGCGCGACGAACCCGGACGCCGCGACGCTCGCGATCGCCGACGACGACGGCCAGCCGTCGCTGTCGGTCAGCTCGCCGAGCGTCGCCGAGGGCGCGGCCGGCGAGACGGCGGCGCTGACGTTCCAGGTCAGGTTGAGCGCGCCGAGCGGCCGGCGGGTCACGGTCAAGGTCGCCGACGCGCAGACGGGCACGGCGACGCGCGCGGCGGACTACTCGGTGTTCTCGGACGCGATCCTGACGTTCGCGGCGGGCGACACGCTGAAGAGCTTCGCCGTGACGGTCAGGGGCGACGCGGTGGACGAGCCGGACGAGACGGTGGTCGCCCGGCTGAGCGCGCCGACGAACGCGACGGTAGCGGCGGGCACGGGCACGGGCACGATCACGGACGACGACGCGGCGCCGGCCGTCTCGCTGTCGCTGTCGCGCTCGACGCTGCCCGAGCGCGTGCAGGGCGTCGTGTGGACGACGGTGACGGCGCATCTGAGCGGGCGGTCGAGCGCCGCGACGACGGTGACGGTGAGCGCGGCGCCGGGCGCGAACGCCGACTCGTCCGACTTCGCGCTGAGCGCGAACAGGACGCTGACGATCGCCGCTGGCGACACGTCGAGCACGGGCGCCGTGACGGTCAGGGCCGTCGACAACGCGCTCGACGGCCCGAACAAGCAGGTCGCCGTGTCGGGCGCCGTCGCGAACGCGATCGGCGGCTACTCGAACCCCGCGGACGCGACGCTGACGATCGAGGACGACGAGGCGACGCCGAAGGTCAAGCTCGTGCTGTCGCGCTCGACGATCGCCGAGAGCGGCGCGAACAGCTCGGCCGTCGTGCGCGCGACGATGAGCCCGGCGTCGGAGCGCGCGACGACGGTGACCGTCGCGTTCGCCGCCGGCGCCGGCACCGTCGCCGCCGACTTCGCGGCGAGCGCGAACAAGACGCTCGCGATCGCCGCCGGCGACACGTCGAGCACGGGCGCCGTGAGCGTCTCGGCCGTCGACAACGACCTCGACGAGCCCGACAAGAGCGTGACCGTCACGGCGGCGGCGGCGAACGCGCACGGCGCGACGAACCCGGACGCCGCGACGCTCGCGATCGCCGACGACGACGGCCAGCCGTCGCTGTCGGTCAGCTCGCCGAGCGTCGCCGAGGGCGCGGCCGGCGAGACGGCGGCGCTCACGTTCCAGGTCAGGTTGAGCGCGCCGAGCGGCCGGCGGGTCACGGTCAAGGTCGCCGACGCGCAGACGGGCACGGCGACGCGCGCGGCGGACTACTCGGTGTTCTCGGACGCGATCCTGACGTTCGCGGCGGGCGACACGCTGAAGAGCTTCGCCGTGACGGTCAGGGGCGACGCGGTGGACGAGCCGGACGAGACGGTGGTCGCCCGGCTGAGCGCGCCGACGAACGCGACGGTAGCGGCGGGCACGGGCACGGGCACGATCACGGACGACGACGCGGCGCCGGCCGTCTCGCTGTCGCTGTCGCGCTCGACGCTGCCCGAGCGCGTGCAGGGCGTCGTGTGGACGACGGTGACGGCGCATCTGAGCGGGCGGTCGAGCGCCGCGACGACGGTGACGGTGAGCGCGGCGCCGGGCGCGAACGCCGACTCGTCCGACTTCGCGCTGAGCGCGAACAGGACGCTGACGATCGCCGCTGGCGACACGTCGAGCACGGGCGCCGTGACGGTCAGGGCCGTCGACAACGCGCTCGACGGCCCGAACAAGCAGGTCGCCGTGTCGGGCGCCGTCGCGAACGCGATCGGCGGCTACTCGAACCCCGCGGACGCGACGCTGACGATCGAGGACGACGAGGCGACGCCGAAGGTCAAGCTCGTGCTGTCGCGCTCGACGATCGCCGAGAGCGGCGCGAACAGCTCGGCCGTCGTGCGCGCGACGATGAGCCCGGCGTCGGAGCGCGCGACGACGGTGACCGTCGCGTTCGCCGCCGGCGCCGGCACCGTCGCCGGCGACTTCGCGGCGAGCGCGAACAAGACGCTCGCGATCGCCGCCGGCGACACGTCGAGCACGGGCGCCGTGAGCGTCTCGGCCGTCGACAACGACCTCGACGAGCCCGACAAGAGCGTGACCGTCACGGCGGCGGCGGCGAACGCGCACGGCGCGACGAACCCGGACGCCGCGACGCTCGCGATCGCCGACGACGACGGCCAGCCGTCGCTGTCGGTCAGCTCGCCGAGCGTCGCCGAGGGCGCGGCCGGCGAGACGGCGGCGCTCACGTTCCAGGTCAGGCTGAGCGCGCCGAGCGGCCGGCGGGTCACGGTCAAGGTCGCCGACGCGCAGACGGGCACGGCGACGCGCGCGGCGGACTACTCGGTGTTCTCGGACGCGATCCTGACGTTCGCGGCGGGCGACACGCTGAAGAGCTTCGCCGTGACGGTCAGGGGCGACGCGGTGGACGAGCCGGACGAGACGGTGGTCGCCCGGCTGAGCGCGCCGACGAACGCGACGGTAGCGGCGGGCACGGGCACGGGCACGATCACGGACGACGACGCGGCGCCGGCCGTCTCGCTGTCGCTGTCGCGCTCGACGCTGCCCGAGCGCGTGCAGGGCGTCGTGTGGACGACGGTGACGGCGCATCTGAGCGGGCGGTCGAGCGCCGCGACGACGGTGACGGTGAGCGCGGCGCCGGGCGCGAACGCCGACTCGTCCGACTTCGCGCTGAGCGCGAACAGGACGCTGACGATCGCCGCTGGCGACACGTCGAGCACGGGCGCCGTGACGGTCAGGGCCGTCGACAACGCGCTCGACGGCCCGAACAAGCAGGTCGCCGTGTCGGGCGCCGTCGCGAACGCGATCGGCGGCTACTCGAACCCCGCGGACGCGACGCTGACGATCGAGGACGACGAGGCGACGCCGAAGGTCAAGCTCGTGCTGTCGCGCTCGACGATCGCCGAGAGCGGCGCGAACAGCTCGGCCGTCGTGCGCGCGACGATGAGCCCGGCGTCGGAGCGCGCGACGACGGTGACCGTCGCGTTCGCCGCCGGCGCCGGCACCGTCGCCGGCGACTTCGCGGCGAGCGCGAACAAGACGCTCGCGATCGCCGCCGGCGACACGTCGAGCACGGGCGCCGTGAGCGTCTCGGCCGTCGACAACGACCTCGACGAGCCCGACAAGAGCGTGACCGTCACGGCGGCGGCGGCGAACGCGCACGGCGCGACGAACCCGGACGCCGCGACGCTCGCGATCGCCGACGACGACGGCCAGCCGTCGCTGTCGGTCAGCTCGCCGAGCGTCGCCGAGGGCGCGGCCGGCGAGACGGCGGCGCTCACGTTCCAGGTCAGGTTGAGCGCGCCGAGCGGCCGGCGGGTCACGGTCAAGGTCGCCGACGCGCAGACGGGCACGGCGACGCGCGCGGCGGACTACTCGGTGTTCTCGGACGCGATCCTGACGTTCGCGGCGGGCGACACGCTGAAGAGCTTCGCCGTGACGGTCAGGGGCGACGCGGTGGACGAGCCGGACGAGACGGTGGTCGCCCGGCTGAGCGCGCCGACGAACGCGACGGTAGCGGCGGGCACGGGCACGGGCACGATCACGGACGACGACGCGGCGCCGGCCGTCTCGCTGTCGCTGTCGCGCTCGACGCTGCCCGAGCGCGTGCAGGGCGTCGTGTGGACGACGGTGACGGCGCATCTGAGCGGGCGGTCGAGCGCCGCGACGACGGTGACGGTGAGCGCGGCGCCGGGCGCGAACGCCGACTCGTCCGACTTCGCGCTGAGCGCGAACAGGACGCTGACGATCGCCGCTGGCGACACGTCGAGCACGGGCGCCGTGACGGTCAGGGCCGTCGACAACGCGCTCGACGGCCCGAACAAGCAGGTCGCCGTGTCGGGCGCCGTCGCGAACGCGATCGGCGGCTACTCGAACCCCGCGGACGCGACGCTGACGATCGAGGACGACGAGGCGACGCCGAAGGTCAAGCTCGTGCTGTCGCGCTCGACGATCGCCGAGAGCGGCGCGAACAGCTCGGCCGTCGTGCGCGCGACGATGAGCCCGGCGTCGGAGCGCGCGACGACGGTGACCGTCGCGTTCGCCGCCGGCGCCGGCACCGTCGCCGGCGACTTCGCGGCGAGCGCGAACAAGACGCTCGCGATCGCCGCCGGCGACACGTCGAGCACGGGCGCCGTGAGCGTCTCGGCCGTCGACAACGACCTCGACGAGCCCGACAAGAGCGTGACCGTCACGGCGGCGGCGGCGAACGCGCACGGCGCGACGAACCCGGACGCCGCGACGCTCGCGATCGCCGACGACGACGGCCAGCCGTCGCTGTCGGTCAGCTCGCCGAGCGTCGCCGAGGGCGCGGCCGGCGAGACGGCGGCGCTCACGTTCCAGGTCAGGTTGAGCGCGCCGAGCGGCCGGCGGGTCACGGTCAAGGTCGCCGACGCGCAGACGGGCACGGCGACGCGCGCGGCGGACTACTCGGTGTTCTCGGACGCGATCCTGACGTTCGCGGCGGGCGACACGCTGAAGAGCTTCGCCGTGACGGTCAGGGGCGACGCGGTGGACGAGCCGGACGAGACGGTGGTCGCCCGGCTGAGCGCGCCGACGAACGCGACGGTAGCGGCGGGCACGGGCACGGGCACGATCACGGACGACGACGCGGCGCCGGCCGTCTCGCTGTCGCTGTCGCGCTCGACGCTGCCCGAGCGCGTGCAGGGCGTCGTGTGGACGACGGTGACGGCGCATCTGAGCGGGCGGTCGAGCGCCGCGACGACGGTGACGGTGAGCGCGGCGCCGGGCGCGAACGCCGACTCGTCCGACTTCGCGCTGAGCGCGAACAGGACGCTGACGATCGCCGCTGGCGACACGTCGAGCACGGGCGCCGTGACGGTCAGGGCCGTCGACAACGCGCTCGACGGCCCGAACAAGCAGGTCGCCGTGTCGGGCGCCGTCGCGAACGCGATCGGCGGCTACTCGAACCCCGCGGACGCGACGCTGACGATCGAGGACGACGAGGCGACGCCGAAGGTCAAGCTCGTGCTGTCGCGCTCGACGATCGCCGAGAGCGGCGCGAACAGCTCGGCCGTCGTGCGCGCGACGATGAGCCCGGCGTCGGAGCGCGCGACGACGGTGACCGTCGCGTTCGCCGCCGGCGCCGGCACCGTCGCCGGCGACTTCGCGGCGAGCGCGAACAAGACGCTCGCGATCGCTGCCGGCGACACGTCGAGCACGGGCGCCGTGAGCGTCTCGGCCGTCGACAACGACCTCGACGAGCCCGACAAGAGCGTGACCGTCACGGCGGCGGCGGCGAACGCGCACGGCGCGACGAACCCGGACGCCGCGACGCTCGCGATCGCCGACGACGACGGCCAGCCGTCGCTGTCGGTCAGCTCGCCGAGCGTCGCCGAAGGCGCGGCCGGCGAGACGGCGGCGCTCACGTTCCAGGTCAGGTTGAGCGCGCCGAGCGGCCGGCGGGTCACGGTCAAGGTCGCCGACGCGCAGACGGGCACGGCGACGCG
Source organism: Longimicrobiales bacterium (assembly GCA_965203485.1). Taxonomy (GTDB): domain Bacteria; phylum Gemmatimonadota; class Gemmatimonadetes; order Longimicrobiales; family Gaopeijiaceae. Next base: position 2,783,859 of record OZ241892.1, on the reverse strand, counting down.
CGCGGCGGACTACTCGGTGTTCTCGGACGCGATCCTGACGTTCGCGGCGGGCGACACGCTGAAGAGCTTCGCCGTGACGGTCAGGGGCGACGCGGTGGACGAGCCGGACGAGACGGTGGTCGCCCGGCTGAGCGCGCCGACGAACGCGACGGTAGCGGCGGGCACGGGCACGGGCACGATCACGGACGACGACGCGGCGCCGGCCGTCTCGCTGTCGCTGTCGCGCTCGACGCTGCCCGAGCGCGTGCAGGGCGTCGTGTGGACGACGGTGACGGCGCATCTGAGCGGGCGGTCGAGCGCCGCGACGACGGTGACGGTGAGCGCGGCGCCGGGCGCGAACGCCGACTCGTCCGACTTCGCGCTGAGCGCGAACAGGACGCTGACGATCGCCGCTGGCGACACGTCGAGCACGGGCGCCGTGACGGTCAGGGCCGTCGACAACGCGCTCGACGGCCCGAACAAGCAGGTCGCCGTGTCGGGCGCCGTCGCGAACGCGATCGGCGGCTACTCGAACCCCGCGGACGCGACGCTGACGATCGAGGACGACGAGGCGACGCCGAAGGTCAAGCTCGTGCTGTCGCGCTCGACGATCGCCGAGAGCGGCGCGAACAGCTCGGCCGTCGTGCGCGCGACGATGAGCCCGGCGTCGGAGCGCGCGACGACGGTGACCGTCGCGTTCGCCGCCGGCGCCGGCACCGTCGCCGGCGACTTCGCGGCGAGCGCGAACAAGACGCTCGCGATCGCCGCCGGCGACACGTCGAGCACGGGCGCCGTGAGCGTCTCGGCCGTCGACAACGACCTCGACGAGCCCGACAAGAGCGTGACCGTCACGGCGGCGGCGGCGAACGCGCACGGCGCGACGAACCCGGACGCCGCGACGCTCGCGATCGCCGACGACGACGGCCAGCCGTCGCTGTCGGTCAGCTCGCCGAGCGTCGCCGAGGGCGCGGCCGGCGAGACGGCGGCGCTGACGTTCCAGGTCAGGTTGAGCGCGCCGAGCGGCCGGCGGGTCACGGTCAAGGTCGCCGACGCGCAGACGGGCACGGCGACGCGCGCGGCCGACTACTCCGTGTTCTCGGACGCGATCCTGACGTTCGCGGCGGGCGACACGCTGAAGAGCTTCGCCGTGACGGTCAGGGGCGACGCGGTGGACGAGCCGGACGAGACGGTGGTCGCCCGGCTGAGCGCGCCGACGAACGCGACGGTAGCGGCGGGCACGGGCACGGGCACGATCACGGACGACGACGCGGCGCCGGCCGTCTCGCTGTCGCTGTCGCGCTCGACGCTGCCCGAGCGCGTGCAGGGCGTCGTGTGGACGACGGTGACGGCGCATCTGAGCGGGCGGTCGAGCGCCGCGACGACGGTGACGGTGAGCGCGGCGCCGGGCGCGAACGCCGACTCGTCCGACTTCGCGCTGAGCGCGAACAGGACGCTGACGATCGCCGCTGGCGACACGTCGAGCACGGGCGCCGTGACGGTCAGGGCCGTCGACAACGCGCTCGACGGCCCGAACAAGCAGGTCGCCGTGTCGGGCGCCGTCGCGAACGCGATCGGCGGCTACTCGAACCCCGCGGACGCGACGCTGACGATCGAGGACGACGAGGCGACGCCGAAGGTCAAGCTCGTGCTGTCGCGCTCGACGATCGCCGAGAGCGGCGCGAACAGCTCGGCCGTCGTGCGCGCGACGATGAGCCCGGCGTCGGAGCGCGCGACGACGGTGACCGTCGCGTTCGCCGCCGGCGCCGGCACCGTCGCCGCCGACTTCGCGGCGAGCGCGAACAAGACGCTCGCGATCGCCGCCGGCGACACGTCGAGCACGGGCGCCGTGAGCGTCTCGGCCGTCGACAACGACCTCGACGAGCCCGACAAGAGCGTGACCGTCACGGCGGCGGCGGCGAACGCGCACGGCGCGACGAACCCGGACGCCGCGACGCTCGCGATCGCCGACGACGACGGCCAGCCGTCGCTGTCGGTCAGCTCGCCGAGCGTCGCCGAGGGCGCGGCCGGCGAGACGGCGGCGCTGACGTTCCAGGTCAGGTTGAGCGCGCCGAGCGGCCGGCGGGTCACGGTCAAGGTCGCCGACGCGCAGACGGGCACGGCGACGCGCGCGGCCGACTACTCCGTGTTCTCGGACGCGATCCTGACGTTCGCGGCGGGCGACACGCTGAAGAGCTTCGCCGTGACGGTCAGGGGCGACGCGGTGGACGAGCCGGACGAGACGGTGGTCGCCCGGCTGAGCGCGCCGACGAACGCGACGGTAGCGGCGGGCACGGGCACGGGCACGATCACGGACGACGACGCGGCGCCGGCCGTCTCGCTGTCGCTGTCGCGCTCGACGCTGCCCGAGCGCGTGCAGGGCGTCGTGTGGACGACGGTGACGGCGCATCTGAGCGGGCGGTCGAGCGCCGCGACGACGGTGACGGTGAGCGCGGCGCCGGGCGCGAACGCCGACTCGTCCGACTTCGCGCTGAGCGCGAACAGGACGCTGACGATCGCCGCTGGCGACACGTCGAGCACGGGCGCCGTGACGGTCAGGGCCGTCGACAACGCGCTCGACGGCCCGAACAAGCAGGTCGCCGTGTCGGGCGCCGTCGCGAACGCGATCGGCGGCTACTCGAACCCCGCGGACGCGACGCTGACGATCGAGGACGACGAGGCGACGCCGAAGGTCAAGCTCGTGCTGTCGCGCTCGACGATCGCCGAGAGCGGCGCGAACAGCTCGGCCGTCGTGCGCGCGACGATGAGCCCGGCGTCGGAGCGCGCGACGACGGTGACCGTCGCGTTCGCCGCCGGCGCCGGCACCGTCGCCGGCGACTTCGCGGCGAGCGCGAACAAGACGCTCGCGATCGCCGCCGGCGACACGTCGAGCACGGGCGCCGTGAGCGTCTCGGCCGTCGACAACGACCTCGACGAGCCCGACAAGAGCGTGACCGTCACGGCGGCGGCGGCGAACGCGCACGGCGCGACGAACCCGGACGCCGCGACGCTCGCGATCGCCGACGACGACGGCCAGCCGTCGCTGTCGGTCAGCTCGCCGAGCGTCGCCGAAGGCGCGGCCGGCGAGACGGCGGCGCTCACGTTCCAGGTCAGGCTGAGCGCGCCGAGCGGCCGGCGGGTCACGGTCGCGTACGCCGACGCTGGCAGCGGCACGGCGACAGCCGTCGCCGACTACGCGACCTTGGCGGCCGGCACGCTGACGTTCGCGGCGGGCGACACGCTGAAGAACGTGGACGTGACGGTCAACGGCGACGACACGAGCGAGTCGGACGAGACGGTGGTGATGGAACTCAGCGCGGCAACCAACGCGGACATCAGCACGGCGACGGGCACGGGCACGATCATCGACGACGACCGCCAGGACGATCCCCCGATCCTGCCGTCGCTGTTTGTCGATTCTCCGCGAGTGCAGGAAGGCGACCATGGGTTCGCGACATTGTCGTTCACGGTCACGCTTGTCCCGGAGAGCGCGGAACAGGTACGGGTGAATTACGCCTACGCCGCAGGCACGGCCACGTCGGGCGTGGACCATGCCGCCTTGGAGCCCGGAACTCTGGTTTTCGAGCCGGGCGATACGATTCAGACGGTTGGCGTGCAAGTTGTCGGCGACTACGTCAACGAACCCCACGAGACCGTAGTGATTGTCATGAGCAACGTCGAAGGGGCGGTCCTCGAGACGGTCGAGGCGACGGGCGTGATCATGGACGACGACTTCTCGGTGCTGACCGTGGACTCGCCTTCGGTGTTGGAGGGGGACTCGGACAGCGGGCAGAACGGCGACGGCGCGGCGATTCTCGCGTACACGGTGGCGCTGACGCGCCCCAGCTACCTGGAGATCACGGTCGCCTATTCCGATGCGGGCGCTGGCACGGCCACCCCGGAAGTGGACTACCATGTCCCGGCGCCGGGCACGCTGTCCTTCGCTCCCGGGGAAACGTCCAAGATCGTGGAAGTGACGATAAGGGGCGACGACCTGGACGAGCCCGACGAAACCGTGGTGCTGCAACTGAGCCAGTCCACGAACGCCGAGATCAGAGGGAGCGGGCAAGGCACGGGCACGATTCTCGACGACGATGGTGCGCCGACGTTGCACGTCGCATCGCCTTCGGTGCGGGAAGGCGGCCCGGGCGAGACGGCCGCGATGCGGTTCATGGTCTCTCTCGACATGCCCTCGGCCAAGCAGGTGGAGGTGAGCTACGCGGACGCGGGCACGGGCACTGCGACGGCGGGCGCCGACTACGAGACCCTCGCGCCGGGCAGGCTCGTGTTCGCCCCCGGAGAGATGGCCAAGACCGTGCAAGCGACAATACTCGGCGACGCCCTGGACGAGCCCGACGAGACGATCGCGTTGAAGCTGGCCAATCCCAAGAACGGCGAACTGCCCGAGAGCGCAGCAACCGGCGTCGGCTCCATCGAGGACGACGACGACGCGCCGACCCTGTCCATCGGTTCTTCCTCGGCGGCGGAAGGCGGGCCCGGCGAGAAGGCCACTATGTCGTTCACGGTGTCGCTCAGCCGAATCTCGGCCAAGCAGATAACCGTGAGCTACGCGGACGCGGGCACGGGGACGGCAACGGCGGGCGCCGACTACGAGCCGCTTGCGCCGGACACGTTGTTGTTCGCCCCGGGAGACACGGCCAGGAAGGTGGAGGTGACCGTGGACGGCGACGCTCTGGACGAACCGGAGGAGACGATCGAGGTGGTGCTGGCCAACCCTGTAGGTGCCCACCTTTCGGAGGGCCACGCAACCGGGGTCGGAATCATCGTGGACGACGACGAGGCCCCGTCGCTGTCGGCCGATGCGCCTGCGATCGAAGAGGGCAACAGCGGTCGCCGGCCCCTGACCTTCTCCTTCGTGCTGAACGTCCCGAGCGGTCGTCGCGTGACCGCGCGCTATGCTGACGCGGGCACCGGCACGGCCGCGCCTGGCGCGGACTACGAGGAATTCTCGCCGGGCGTCCTCGTCTTCGAGCCGGGCGAGACACTGAGGACGCTCGAGGTCGTGGTGTTCGGGGACACGCGCCACGAAGACGACGAAACAGTGGTCCTGCGCCTGTCCACGCCCGACCCGGCGACCGCGATCGTGGCCACGAAGACGATCGTCGGCACCATCGGAAACGACGACGAGGACCTGATCCCCACGTTCGGCGACGCTCATGTTCCATCTCAGCGCTACTTGGAAGGCCGCCCGATCGATCCCTTGGCGTTGCCGCCGGCCCAGGGCGGCGACGGGCCCTTGGCGTATTCGCTGGTTCCGACGCCGCCTTCCGGGCTCGTCTTCGGACCCGAAAGCCGCATTCTCCGCGGCATTCCTACCGCCGGGCAGCCCGCCACCGCGTACGATTACACGGCAACCGACCAGGACGGCGACGTGGCAACCCTGTCTTTCACGATCGAAATCGCGGCGGTCGAGGAGGCCGCCAGCAGACTGGACGCAGTCAACCGCGCGGTCTTGCCCGAAGTGGTGCGCACATGGGCCGACATCGTCTCGCACGCCGTGGCGGGCCGAGTCGCGCAAGCAGGCCAAGCCGGTGCCGGCGCGGGGGCGTGGGGACACGGCGAGTACCGGGTGCTCTCGGGTGCCCGCACCCAAGACAGCCCGGTCGATTGGTCGGGCGAGGTCTCCGCCGTCGGCGCGGGCGTGGACCTGGGCGTGGGCGCATCGGTGACGCTGGGCGTGGCAGCCAGTCGCCTCGACGCCGCGTTCGACTACGCGCATCACGAAGAAGGCCCGACCCCCTATTCCGGCAGGCACGACACGCGCCTTACCGGTGTGCATCCCTATCTGGGCTGGTCGGGCGCAGGCGGCTCCCGGGCGTGGACGACAGCGGGCTGGGCTAGGGGCGATGTGGTCGTCCGCGACGAAGATGTCGGGCCGCAAGCCGCTGCTGGGCGTGCTCGGTTGCTGGCCGCGGGCGCGAGTCTGCGTCTGTTCGCGGGCGCAGGCGGCGCCGTGGATGCGAAGGGCGACGGGCAGTTCGCGCGCTTCCGTCTCGACGGCAACGACGACCGGCTCCGGTCCCTGGAAATCGGCGTGCACAGGCTTCGCTTCGCCCTCGAGGCCGGACGCGCGTTCCGGATCGGCGCGGGCGGCGTGCTCAAGCCGTCGCTGGCGTTCGGCGTCCGCCATGACGGCGGGGACGGCCGGACGGGGACCGGCGTGGAGGCCGGCGGCGGCGTGGCGCTCGCCGCATGGGGCTCGCGCCTCCAGATGGAGGCCACCGGACGGTCCCTGCTCGCCCACGGCGGCGGGTTGACCGAATGGGGAGCCGGCGGTTCGCTGAGGATCGCCCCCGGCGCCGACGGCCGCGGCCTGTCCCTCCGCGTGCAGCCCGAATGGGGCGCCCCGCGGAGCGCGCTGGGACAAGTCTGGCGGCAGGGCGCGGCGCAACGTCTCGGCGCCGCTCGGCCTCGGTCGGCGCCCTCGCATCGGCCGGCGTCCTCGTTGCAGTCGCGAATCGACGCTGAGCTGGCGTACGGCGTCGGCGCGAAGGTGCTGGGCACGGAAGCCCTGCTGGCGCCCTACGCCGCGCTCGGCCCCGCCCCGGGCGGCCTTGGAAGCGTCCACCGCTTCGGGGTGCGCCTGCTGACGCCGCCTTCCCTGGGCCTCGGCGTTGGCCTGGAGGCCGCATCCCGTGGATCTGGAGTCCGGTTGGACCTGAAGTTCAGTCGATAAGCCAGTTGCGGCCGCCGCGCACAGTCCCGCGTGCGCGTGTTCGGCCGGATCCGCCGCAGGCCGTGCTTCGTCCTAACGCGGCCGGTGGCGTAGAACCGGACCGGACGCCGGCCTGGCGCCGCCGGTCGCCGAAGACTCCGAGGCGCCGCGGGCGCCGGAGCGCCCAGGCCTCGAGCGCGAGCCGCAACGCAGCTCGGCCGCGACAGGCCCGGCGCGCCGCCGAGCCCGCGCGGCGGCTAGCTTTCGCACCATGAATACTCCGTTGGCCGCCGCGCGCCGCGCGCTCGCTCGGTTGCGCCGGGCGTTGGAGAAGGGCCGTCGCGAGCTGCGGACGATGCGTTCGTCGCTCGAAGAGGCCGGGGACGACAGCCTGCCGGGGGACCAGTACGACGAGGCGGCCGACCAGCTGGCCGTCGTGGGAGACTGGCTGAATTCGGAAGAGGCGCGGTTGCGGGCCAAGACGCTGGAGCAGGCGGGACTCGGGTCTCTCGGCAAAGCCGGATCTCGCGGCGGGCCATGCTCCGGATGAACAGGCGCGACTTCGTGCTGGGCGGCGCCGGGGCCGCCCTCGCGGGATGGACGCCCGGCCCTGCGGAGCCGCGGATCGTTGGTGCGCCAACGCCCAGAACAGCGCCCAAGCATGCCGAAGCGGACCTTGTGCTCCGAGGCGGCACGCTCTACGACGGCGGCGGCGGCGCCCCCCGCGCGGCCGACGTTGCCGTTTCGGGCGGCCGCATCGTGCAGGTCGGCGCGATTTCGGCCCCGGGCGCGGCCGAGATCGACGCGCGCGGGCTGGCCGTCGCCCCGGGCTTCGTGGACATCCATTCGCATGCCGACTTGTCGCTCCTCGTCAACCCGAAGGCGGAGAGCCGCATCCGCCAGGGCGTGACGGTCGAGGTGGCCGGCCAGGACGGGAGTTCGGTCGGACCCTGGGACGACGCGGCGTTCGAGTCCGTGCGGGACCGCTACCGGCGGGCCTACGGGGTGGAGATCGACTTTCGGACGCCGGGGGGATTCCTCGACCGAATCGACCGGGTGCGGCCGGCGGTGAGCGTGGCCACGATGGTTGGGCACGGGACGGTGCGCGGCTATGTGATGGGCGCGTCCGACCGGCCCGCGGGCAACGACGAGCTCCGACGCATGAGACGGGCGGTCCGCGAGGCGGTGGGGGACGGAGCCGTGGGCATCTCGAGCGGGCTCGAATACACGCCGGGAAGCTTTGCGAACCGGGACGAGCTGGCTTCGCTGGCCGGGGAACTCCGCGGGACGCCGTACCCGTACGCCACGCACATGCGAAACGAGGACGACGACCTCCTGGCCGCCCTGGAAGAGGCCATCCACGTGGGCCGGGCCGCGGGCGTCAAGGTGCAGGTGTCTCACTTGAAGGCGCAGGGCCGCCGCAACTACTGGAAGGCGGACGTCGCGCTGGCGGCCATCGAAGCCGCGCGGGAGGACGGCGTGGACGTCCACTTCGACCGCTACCCGTACGCGGCCTACGCCACCGGGCTCTCCAACCTCTTCCCGGCGTCGGCGCGGGCAGGGGGGACCCGGCGCTTTCTGGCGCGTCTGGCCGATCCCGAGCACGGACCGGTCCTGGAGCGCGCATGCCGCGACAAGATCGCGCTGCTGGGTTCGTGGGACGCGGTGCAGATCGCTCGCGTTAGCGACTCCAACGCCCATGCGCGCGGGCGTCGCGTGGGCGAGCTGGCCGAAGAGCTCGGCGAGGAACCCTACCGGCTGGTCGCGCGCCTGCTTCGCGAGGAGGGCGGCGCCGTGGGGATGATCGGCTTCGGCATGTCGGAGGAGAACACCGAGCGGCTGGTCGCGCACCCGCTGGGCATGGTGTGCTCCGACGGCGGGGCCTACGCGCCTTATGGAGTTCTTTCGAGGTCGTCGCCGCACCCCCGCGGCTACGGGAGCTTCCCGCGCGTCCTCGGCCTTTACGTGCGCGAACGCGCCGCCTTGTCGCTCGAAGCCGCGATCCGCAAGATGACCGCGCTTCCGGCTCGCAAGCTGGGCCTGCTCGACCGGGGGGTCGTCGAGCCGGGCGCGGTTGCGGACGTGGTCGTCTTCGATCCCGACGAAGTCGCCGACCAAGCCACGTTCGAGAATCCGCACCAGTATTCCAAGGGGGTGCTGCACGTAGTGGTGTCGGGCGTGCACACCATCCGGGACGGCGAGCACACGGGAGCAACTGGCGGCCGTGCCGTGCGCGGCCGGTTGCCCTGAGCGGACGCCGGTGGGCGCGCTGGGTCCACCCGTCGAGCCGGGGCGAAAGCCACGTTATTCCAACTTGAGCATCGAATCTTGAACAAGATTGTGCCTTATTTCACTGTTCGGCTCTATCCTTGAATAAGGATCGAAGCCCCGGGCAGGCGGCAACGGCGGCGCATCCCGCGATTGCGCCGATTCTGGCGGAGCTCGCGCGTTGCCTGAGCCGGTGGCCGGACCCGGCCGCGCCCAGCTCCGGCATGCCTCCGTGGCCGGCCGACGGCGCGTCGCGACCCGCCGCTTGGCCCGCGAATCCGGCCGTGCCGTGCGCGGACGCGTTCGTCGAGGCTGTTCGGCCGTCGTCCGCCCCCGCGAGCGGCGCCCCGGCAAACCCCGCCGACTTCGCCGAAGATGCGACGTTCGACCGCGTCGCCATGCGCGTCCATGCCGCCCAGCGCGCGGCCAGCCCCGTTCTGCGCCGCTACTGGGAAACCGCCGCCGGCCCGCCCTCGACGTGGCGCGACGTGCCCCCCGTGCCGACCGCCGCGTTCAAGGACTTGCCGATCTGCGCCGGCGGGGCCGAAGCCGTCTTTCGCACCAGCGGCACCTCCGGCGGCCGGGAGCGTCGCGGCGAGCACCACGTCGCGAGCCTCGAGCTCTACCGCGCCGCCGCCCGAGGCGCCTATCGCACCGCCCTTTTCGAAGGCGCCGGGGCGCTGCGCCTGATCGCCTTGGTGCCGTCACCGGCGCAAGCGGCCGATTCCTCGCTGGGACGGATGGCGGGATTCCTCGCCCAAGAGCCCGAAGTGACGCGCGCTTGGTGGGCCTTCGATCCCGCCCGCGGAGTCCGGGCCGAGGCCGTTCGCGAGGCATTGGCCGACGACGGGGCTCCGGCGCTCCTCGTGGCCACGGCGTTCTCGCTGGTCCATTTGCTGGACGCTCTGATGGGCGCGCGCTTGCCCTTCCCGCCCGGCTCGCGCGTCATGGAGACCGGCGGCTTCAAGGGGCGCGCGACGCGCGTGGACCGGAGCGCCTTGTACGCCCGGGTCGCTCGCAGCCTGAACGTGGCCCCGGCGGACGTGGTGAACGAGTACGGCATGACCGAGCTGTTGTCGCAGTCCTACGACGGAGTCGCGGGGCGCGCCGCGCCGGTCGAGGATCGCGTTCACCGATTCCCGCCGTGGGTGCGCGTTCGGGCGCTTGATCCGGTGAGCCTCCGCCCCCTCTCGAGCGGCGAGACCGGCCTTCTTTCGATCTTCGACCTCGCCAACGCGGGTTCGGCGTGCCCCGTCCTGACCGAGGACTTGGGAGCCGTGGAGGCAGACGGCAACTTCACGCTCCGGGGCCGGGCGACGGCCGCCGAGGCGCGCGGTTGCTCCCTTGCGGCCGAGTCGTTTCTGCGGGCGGTCGCGCCGCGCTCCGCGTGACGGCGCCCGCCCGGCCGCGCATCGACGGCTGGTCCTGGCCGCCCGGCGTCGCCGCACCGGCGAAGACGTCCGAAGTCCGCGCGAACGGCGCAATCGTGCGCTTCCCCGACGTGCGCCGGGACGACCCGCGCGACCTGCGAACCGCGTTGCGCGAAGCGGCCCGCACCCTGGCGGCCACGCCGGTGCGCGACCGAATCGCCATGCTCGGCCGCGCCGGCGAGTCGCTTGCCGAGTCGCTCGATCCGGGCGCCGTAGGCGAAGTGGCGGCCAACGCGGGGCTCTCGCCGCCGATGATCCGGGCGGCGCTCGCCGGGACCGCCGGGTGCTGGAGCCGCGACTCGCTTGCCCGCCTCGTCGCAGAAGAGTTTCCGAACCCCCGCGTGCTCGACGCCTTCCAGCGGAGTCGGCGCCGCCGGGTGAGGGCCGGCGGGCCTCCCCTGGTCCTCCACGTGGGTTCGGGCTCGGTGCCCGGCGTGACGGTGACCTCGATCGTTCGGGCGATGCTGCTGGGGTCGGCCGTGCTGGCCAAGCCGGGCGCCGGCGACGTTGCCCTTGCGGTGCGCTTCGCGGCGGCTCTGCGGACCGAGAGCCCCGGCGCGGCCCGCGCGCTGGCGGTGCAGTACTGGCCCGGCGGCCATGCCGAGTGGGACGCGTGGGAGCGCGCGGCGTTCGCCGCCGCGGACCAAGTGGTCGTCTACGGGAGCGACGCCGTCATCGAGTCGGTGCGCGCCCGGGCTCCGGCGCGCGCGCGTTTGGTGGAACACGGGCGCCGGGTCGGCGCGGCGGTAGTCGATCCGGCGTCCGCGCGCCGGTCCGCCGCCCACGCCGCGAGGGCGGTGGCGCTCTTCGACCAGCGCGGTTGCGTGAGCGCGCATCTGTTCTTCGTTCTGGCCACGCCCGAGGAGACGGCGCGCTGGTGCGAGCGGCTCGCCGGGGAACTGGACCTGCTGGCCCGCGACTTGCCGCCGGGCGAGCCCACGCCGGGCGAGGCGTCGGCCGTGCACCAGATTCGCGGACGCCTCGCGCTCGGGGCCGCGGGTGGCGACGCCGTTCGCGCGTGGTGCGCGGACGGACTCGGTTGGACCGTGGCGTTGGCCGGACTCGAGCGCTTCGAGCCGGTGGGGAGCCGCACCGCCTGGGTCGTGCCCGTCGAGGGGCGCGAGGAATGCCTAGCCGGGTTGGCGAAGCTGGCCGGCCTTCTTCAGACGGTGGGCTTGGCGGGCGTCCCTTCGCAGGAGGAAGGCTTCGCCGAGGCCCTCTTCGCTCTCGGCGCGACCCGCGTCGTTTCCCTGGACTGCATGCCCTTTCCCGCCGCCGACTGGCTGCACGACGGTCGGCGCCCCCTGCGCGAACTGGCGTTCTGGGGCGAAGCCCAGCCAGGCGTCTAGTCGTCCTCGTCTCCGTCCTTGCGCCACAGGACGAGCCTGCGAATGCCCTTGGGCCCTTGGTCCATCCGCACGGTCATCTTGTCTCCGTCCTGAATCCCGCAGTCCCGGCGCATCGCGAAGGGAATCGTCAGCCGTCCGCCCGTCCCGACCGTTATGTCGGCATGCCTGAGACTTCCGTATATCGCCATGTCGTTCCTCTTCGTCGCGGAGTTCTTGCCGTCGCTCAACATGCAAGGATAGCCCCGTGCCGCGGGCGGCGCAATACCTGCGCGGGCGCTCCGGGAGCGCGCGATCCAGCGCTTGGCGGTTGAGCCGGTGGGCCGAATGCCTGCCGCCGCCGCGCCGTCCGGCCTCGTCGGCGCAACGGTTCTGCCCCGGCGCTAGTTTCGTTCGCGCGGGTGGCGCGTCGTCGAGCATCCGGCCCGCCTCCGCGTCCCGTCCCGCCAATCGGATCCTCCGCGATGACGCAAGCTCCGGTGCGCCTCACCGGCGTGCACAAGTCCTTCGGCGATCACGCCGCCGTGACCGACTTCGACCTGGAGATCCCCGAAGGCTCCATCTACGGCCTCTTGGGGCCCAACGGCTCCGGCAAGACGACCACCATCCGCATGATCATGGACATCCTGGTGCCCGACCGGGGCTCGGTGGAACTCTTCGGACGAGCCCCGGACTTCGACGGGAGGGGCCGCGTCGGCTACCTGCCCGAAGAGCGGGGCGTCTACGAAAAGATGAGGCTCTTGGACCAACTGGTCTTCCTGGGCCGGTTGCGCGGCGTGGACAAGGAAACCGCGCGCAAGCGGGCGGAGCAATGGCTTGACCGGCTCGACTTGGCCGCATGGGCCACCAAGAGAGTGCGCGAGCTGTCGAAGGGAATGCAGCAGAAGGTTCAGTTCATCGGCACGGTGCTGCACGAGCCGGAGCTCCTCATCCTGGACGAGCCGTTCAGCGGGCTGGACCCAATCAACCAAGACCTCCTGGAGTCCATCGTGCGCGAACGGCACGCCGAAGGCACGACGATCCTCTTCTCGACGCACCTCATGGAGCAGGCGGAGCGGTTGTGCGAGAGCGTCTGCCTCATCTCGCGGTCGCGCAAGGTTCTCGACGGCGGGCTCAAGGAACTCAAGCGCCGGGAGCGTTCCGGCGCGGTGGCCGTCGAGTTCGACGACATCGGCCCCGGCGGCATCGGCGAAGACGCGGCCCGGCGGATCGAAGAGGCGCTGGCGTCCTGGCCGGGGGTGGCCGAGGTCGCGGGGACGGGCGACGGCTGGCACTTGTCGCTCGACGACCGCAACGACACGAGCGCGCTCCTGGCGGCGGCGGCCGAGTCGGGCGCGCGCTTGCGGCGCTTCGAGCTGCTGGAGCCGACTCTGCACGAAATCTTCGTTAGGTACGCGGGAAGCGACGACGACAACGACAAAGCCGTCGAACCGGCGGGAGACGCGCCATGAAGCAGCTCTGGGTGATCCTGGCACGGGAGTACCTCGAGAAGGTCAAGACGAAGGGCTTCTGGATCGCCACGTTCGCATTGCCTGCATTGATGATCGCGATGATCGCCGCCAGCGTCGGCCTCAGCGTGGCCGTCGCGCGTTCCGACCGGGACTTTGCCGCGATCGACCGGACAGGCGTGCTCGGCCAGGCCGTTACCGACCGGCTGGGGTCGGCCGGCTACAGCGTCGAGTTGCTGGAGGCGGACCCCGGCGTCGAAGAGATGGACCGCCGCGTGGCCGACGAGGAGATCGAGGCCTACCTGGTGCTCGACCAGCGGACGCTGGCGGCCGGCACGTTCGCGTATCGCGGCACGGACTCGCCCGGACCAACCCGCGCGGCGCTCTTCGAGGCCGTCGTGGCGGACGTCGCCCTGGCGAACCGGCTGGCCGAAGTGGGGGACCCGGAAGGACTGCGGGCGCTGGCCGAGGGCGGGCGGCTGGAGTACCAGACGATCGGCGGCGAGGACGAGGCGGCGGAAGTGGCCCGGGTCGCCTCGATCGCGCACGGAGTGGGCGGGATCGTGTTCCTCTACATGGCGATGGCGATCTACGGCGGCTTCGTGCTGCGCTCGGTCATGGAGGAGAAGCGCACGCGGGTCGTCGAGGTCGTGGTGTCGTCGGTTCGGCCGTGGCAGCTGATGCTGGGCAAGATCCTCGGCGTGGGCTCCATGGGCCTGACGCAGCTCGGCATCTGGACCGTCTGCGGGGCGCTGATTGCCACGGCCGGGGCGTCCGTGGTGGCGCAAGCGGTCCCGGACGTGGACATGAGCATGGTGGCGCAGGCGTTGCCGGACAGCGGCGCGGTCCTCCTCCTGGGCGTGTACTTCTTGCTGGGCTACTTCTTGTACTCTTCGCTCTTCGCGGCCGTGGGGGCGATGTGCAGCCGCGAGGAGGAGGCGGCCTTCGCCCAGGGGCCTCTCATCGCGATGCTCGTCGTTCCCTTCATCCTCGAGACGTCGACCGTTGGGAGCCGCGGGCTGGCTTGGCTGGACTGGGTGGCGCTCTTCCCGTTCTTCAGCCCGATCATGATGTACCCGCGCGCCGTGGACGGGTCGGTCTCGGGATGGATGATCGCCGCGTCGGTCTTCCTGATGGCGTTGACGGTCTGGGCCATGGCGTGGATCAGCGGCCGCATCTACCGCGTGGGCATCCTCGCGCAGGGCAAGCGGCCCACGATTCGCCAGCTGTACCGCTGGGTGAGGGCCGGCTGACGACGGGCCGGGCGGACGGATTGGCCGCTTGCGGGGCGGCCGAAGCGGGCCGGGCCGCGTCTCGCCGGACCGTGCGCCGGGACGCCGCCGCGGCGATCACGCCGGACCAAGGGCCGCAACCGAGTCGGGCCTCACGTGGATCGCGACGAAGCGGCGCAGGAGGCTCGCGGCTTCAGGCGTCTCCGCGATGCGGGTTGCGATCTCGGGGAGCGTGAGGCCGACCACCTCCTCCGAGTACTTCGGGTAAGTTCGGAAGCGGCGCAGCATGCCGTCCCGGTCCAGCTCCGGGTGAAATTGCGTGCAGTAGACCGGACGGCCCTCGAAGCGGTACGCCTGGTTTGCGACCAGGGCCGAAGAGGCGAGCAGCGTCGCGCCTTCGGGCAGCTCGGCCACCAGGTCCTCGTGGCCCATCTGCGCCTTGAAGCTGGGTCCCAAGCGTCCGAAGACGGGGTCGGCCCGGCCTTCGGCGGTCAGCACGACTTCGTACGTGCCGATCTCCGCCCGCCGGCGATCGCGGATCACGGCGCCGCCCAGCGCGGCGGCCATCCCCTGAAAGCCCCAGCACGACGCGAACGCCGGCACGCCGGACTCGTAAACGGCGCGCAACGAGTCGAGCGCCTGGTCCAGCCATGGCGCGGGCACGGCCGCCGAGTAGGCGCCGCTGCCGCCCATCAGCGCGAGATCGGCGCCCCGGAGAGCCTCGGCGCGAAGAGGGCCGCCGAGCAGGTCGAAGACGCGGACGCGCGCGTCGAAGGGCAGCAACGCGCGCCGGAACGACTCGATTTCGTGCGGTCCCATGGGGTCGCCGGGGTCGCGCACTTGAAGGAGCAGGCAGTGCAGCGGCGGCCCAGCCGCCCCGGCGGGCGGGGGCGCCGAGGCAGGCCCGCTCGCCGGTGGATCGCCGTCGGTCATCGGCCCGAACCGGCAGTCCGCGCGCCGGTCAGGTCGCCGAGCGCAGCATCGCGACGATCTCGTGCTGCGTCAGAGACCGGGCGTGGTCCAGGGCCGCGTCCGCGCTCGGCTCGATGATGATGACCGCCGTCCGCGCTGGTCGTCGGCGGTCCGCGCGGTCGCCGGGGACGAAGCACAGCCGGGCCCGGTGCGAATTGATCTGTCCGGGCGCGTCCACGAACTCGACGAAGACGTCCCAGAAGCGCCCTTCGTGGGTCAGCGTCGTCAGGTGAAGTCCGTCGGCGGCTTCTTCCGCTAACGGCCCGTCGGCGGGTCCTTCCGCGGCCGGTTCGCCGCCGGCTCCCGCCGCGGGCGGTCGACGGGCGGGATCTTCCTCGGCCGGTTCGTGGCCGCGGAGTCCGTCGGCCTGCTCGCGGGCAAGCCCCGCCTTGCGCGCTGGAGCGCCGGTTCGGGACTCTTCGCCGGCCGGGCCGGAGGAATCCGCCTGGCGCGCGGACGAAGCCGAGGGTTGCGGGTCGGTCATCCCGCCAATCTAGTTTGGGGCCTTGGGGTTCGCACTGCGCGCGGCCCCGTTGCCCCGGGCGCCGCAAGCAGTTCGAGCGGGCCTTGGGCCGCCAGGGCTTGCCGAGCCTACTTCCACCTTCTACGTTCCTTGGCCGTTGCACACGTTCCGGACCGGCCGCGCGGGCCCGTCCTGCCGATCCCCCGACCCTCGACCGGCGACGCTCCACTGTTGCCCACCGCTCCGTGAACCGAAAGTCGCTGGCAGCCGGGGCGGGCTTCGCGGCCGTCCTGGCGACCGCAGTCTTCCTGGGGGCGCGCCAAGCTCCGCAGGCGCCGGCAACCGCCGCCGCCCCGGACGCCTCGTTCCAGCCCATCCAATTCCCGCACGACCTCCATGCGGGCCAGTTCCGCATCGACTGCCAGTACTGTCACTTCTCGGCGGAGCGGTCCGTGGACGCGGGGATCCCCCCGGTGGAGACCTGCATCGGGTGCCACCGCGAGGGCCTCGTGGCCGGCCGCACCAACCCGGAGGAAGTCGCGAAAGTGCGAGAGCACTACGCCGCCGGCACGCCGATCCCGTGGGCGCGCATCTACAAGGTGGCCGACCACGTCAAGTTCCCCCACGTGCGCCACGTGGCCGCCGGCGTTTCGTGCCAGACGTGCCACGGACAGGTCCAGGAGATGGGCGTGCTCGAGGAAATGGCGCCCGAGGCGGGCGGGCTGAAGATGGGTTGGTGCGTGTCCTGCCACTTGGAGCGGGACGCTTCCCGCGACTGCACGGTGTGCCACTACTGATGGCGGGCCGGCGCGACGCGGTTGCGCGGCGACGCGGAACGGAAACCGGGGCGCCGGTCCGATCTGCGCCGTTGCGGCCGGACGAATCCGAATCGCCCAGGGACTGCCGATGAGCGTGCCGTCGGCGAAGAGGGGTATCGAGAGGCGCGGATTCCTGAAGGCGGTCGGAGCGGGAAGCGCTGGCGCGACGCTGGCCGGGTGCGGGTCCGACCAAGTCGAGCGGCTGATTCCCTACGTGACGGGCCCGGAGGAGATCACACCAGGCGTGGCCACGTGGTACGCTTCGGTCTGCGGCGAGTGCGCGGCCGGGTGCGGGATCAGGGTGCGGACCCGGGAAGGACGCGCCGTGATGATCGAGGGCAACCCGGACCACCCCGTCTCGAGGGGTGGCGTCTGCTCGCGCGGAATCTCCGCCCTGCAGGGACTCTACGACCCGGACCGGTTCCGTACGCCGATGCGCGCGGGCGCCGCCGGCCTCGAGCCGGTCTCGTGGGACGACGCGATGGAGATCGTCGCCGAGCGCCTGGGCGGGCCGGGCCGGGCCGTCTTCCTCACGGGGCGAAAGGGGCCGGCGGAAGGGGAGTTGCTGGACCGCTTCGTGGAGGCCGTGGGGGGGGTGCGCCTGATCCTGGATCCGCTGGACGACGTGGCGCTCCGGGCCGCGGCGGAAATGGCGTTCGGCGTCGGGGCGTTGCCGCGCTACGACATCGCGTCCGCGCGCCAGCTGGTGTCGTTCGGAGCGGACTTCCTGGAGACGTGGGTGTCGCCGGTCGGCTACGCGGCCGATTTCGCGGCGATGCGCAGGCTGGACGACGGCGAGAAGGGAAGGTTCGTCTTCGTAGGGCCGCGTCTCTCGCTCACGGGGCAGAACGCGGACGAATGGGTGCCGGCCAAGGCCGGATCCGAGGCGGCCGTCGCGCTGGCGATTGCGGGCGAGCTGGTGCGACGCTACGGACGCGACGCGGGCCCGTACACGGAACTCGCGGCCGGCCGCGCGCTGGCCGGCGCCGCGGAAGCTTCCGGGGTTTCCGAGGAGCGTCTCGCCGAACTCGCCGATCGTTTTGCCGAGGGTGGCTTTCTGGCGCTGGGCCCCGGCCTCGCGGGACACCACGGCGCCGCGACCGCCGCCAACTTGGCGGTCCTCGTCCTGAACGCGGCGGCGGGCGCCGTCGGCGAGACGCTGCACGTGCCGGACGTCCCCGACGGCGAAGTTGCGTCTCCCCGCGGGGACGTGGCGCGCGCGGTCGAGGAGATGGCGGCCGGCGCCTACGACGTGGCCGTGACGGCAGGCGCCAATCCCGTCTACGCGCTCCCTCCGGCGGCGGGGCTCCCGGCGGCGCTTGCGGGAGTGCCGTTCAAGATCGCCTTCGCTTCGGCTCCGGACGAGACGACGGCCTTGGCCGACCTTGTGCTGCCCGACGCGCACCCCTTGGAATCGTGGGGCGACAACGAGCCCGCGCCGGGCGCCTACGCGGTGCGGCAGCCGGTCATGCGCCCGGTTCCGCTGTTCGAGTCGCGCGCAATGGCGGACGTGCTCCTCGACGCAGGTCGCCGGCTGGGCCGCGACTTGGGCGCCGAGAACGCTCGCGACCATGTCCGCCGCGCGGCGGAGGCGCGCTTGGACGACCTGGGCGTCGCGGGCGCGGACAACGAGGAGCGCTGGCGGACGTTGTTGCGCGCGGGCGCCGCGCCCGCGACCGGTGCCGCCACCACCGGCCCGACCGCTCCGTCGGCCGCGGCGTCCGCGCTGCAGCCCCCCGTCACGGCGGTGAGCTTCGAGACGCCGGAGCTGGAGGGCCCCGGCGACCTCGACTTGCTCGTCCATCCGTCTCCCCGCTTCGGCGACGGCGCTCACGCCAACCGGCCGTGGTTGCGCGAGCTGCCCGACCCCGTGTCGAAGCTCATGTGGCAGTCCTGGCTGGAGATGCATCCCGCCACGGCGGAGCGGCTGGACATTCGGCGGGAAGGAGAGGTGGTCCGCGTGTCGTCGGCGCATGGGGCCGTGGAGCTGCCGGTGTGGATCTATCCGGGCATCCGGGAAGACGCGGTGGCGATCGCGATGGGCGGCGGCCACGACGAGTACGGCGCGTTCGCCGCCGGTTTCGCCGTCAGCGCCGGCGTGAACCCGCTGGCGCTGTTGCCCGACGCGGCGGACGAAGGCTCCGGGGCGCAGTCGCTTGTTGCGGTGCGGGTCCAGGTGACGCGGACGGGCGAGTGGACGCGCCTGGCTTCCACCGAAGGGACGCGCGACGCCAGCCATCATCAAGACGACCGCGACATCGCGCTCGCCGTTGCGCTCTCCTCCTTGGGCCACGCCGGCGAGGAGGACCGAGAACACGCGGACGAAAGCGGCCACGGCCAGCTCCAGGAACTCCAGCAGGGCGGCGGGTTCGTGCCCGTCCCGACCGAGGGCAAGGCCGCCGACTTTCCGTTGCCGGGCTCGGACTTCGGCGAGTACGGCGAGCCGCACCCCCGCTGGGCGATGGTCGTGGACTTGGACAAGTGCACGGGATGCAGCGCATGCGTGACGGCGTGCCAAGCGGAAAACAACATCCCCTGGGTCGGCGAAACGGAAGCGATGAACGGCCGGGAGATGCACTGGCTTCGCCTGGAGCGCTACTACGAGACCGTGGATGCGTCGGACGCCGGCCCGCTGGACGTGCGCTTCCTGCCCATGCTCTGCCAGCACTGCAACAACGCGCCGTGCGAACCGGTGTGCCCCGTCTTCGCCGCCTATCACACGCCGGACGGACTGAACGCCCAGGCGTACAACCGTTGCGTCGGCACGCGCTACTGCGCCAACAACTGCCCGTACAAGGTTCGCGTCTTCAACTGGTACCGGTACACCAGCAGCGAGCGCATCAAGGAGCCGCTGAACTGGCAGTTCAATCCGGACGTGACGGTTCGCGACAACGGCGTAATGGAGAAGTGCACGTTTTGCGTGCAACGCATCCGCGAGGCGGGCAACCGGGCCGCGGTGGAAGGACGCGAGGTGCGCGACGGCGAAGTGCGCACCGCCTGCCAGAGCGTGTGCGGGTCCGACGCGATCGCGTTCGGGAACATCAAGGACGCGGACTCCGAGGTGGCGGCCAGGGCCGCCGACGAGCGCTCGTACCGCGTCCTCGACGCGCTCATCAACACTCAGCCCGCCGTGCACTATCTGAAGAAGGCCGTCTTCCACGACGTGGACGAGGGCGGCCACTAGGCGATGACCACGGCCGAACTCGCCCAGCAGCGAGGAGCGCTTCCGAACCCGGACGTCGGCTCCTACAGCGACGTCAATCGCGACGTCCTCAAGACGCTGTCACGCCCGGGAAAGGGCTGGTGGACTCTGTTCGGACTCGCCGTGGGAGGCGTGGGCGTCTTTCTTGGTTGCTGGTTCTGGCAGATCTACGAGGGGATCGGCGTCTCCGGACTGAACGCGCCGGTGGGATGGGGCGTCTACATCACGACGTTCGTCTTCTGGGTCGGGATCGCGCACTCGGGCACGCTCATCTCCGCCATCCTCTTCTTGTTCAGGGCGCCGTGGCGCCAGTCGATCTACCGGGCTTCCGAGGCCATGACGGTCTTCGCCGTGATGACCGCCGGCCTCTTTCCGCTGATCCACGTGGGCCGGGTCTGGCACGCCTACTGGCTCGTGCCTTATCCCAACGACAGGTTCCTGTGGCCGAACTTCCGTTCGCCGTTGGTCTGGGACGTCTTTGCGGTCACCACCTACTTCACGGTCTCGGCGGTCTTCTTCTACCTGGGCACGATTCCCGACTTGGCCGCCGCCCGCGATCACGCCCGTGGCCTGCGACAGAAGTTCTACAAGCTGATCTCGCTGGGCTGGCGCGGCACCGACCGCGAGTGGCACCACTTCTCGAAGGCGTACATCTACCTGGCTGCCTTGGCGACGCCGCTCGTGCTGTCCGTCCACTCCGTGGTCTCGTGGGACTTCGCCATGTCGATCGTGCCGGGTTGGCACACGACGATCTTCGCGCCGTACTTCGTGGCGGGCGCCATCTTCTCGGGCGTGGCGATGGTGATCACGCTGGCCGTCCCAATGCGCAAGTACTTCGGCCTGGAGAAGTACCTGACCGTCAAGCACTTCGAAGCCATGGCGAAGCTTTGCCTGCTGACCGGCTCCATCGTCCTCTACGCGTACCTCACGGAGTACTTTCTCGCTTGGTACTCGGCCGAGCCCCCGGAGCGCGGCTCGTTTTGGAACCGCGCCTTCGGCCACTACTGGTGGGCCAACTGGACCATGCTCACCTGCAACGGCCTCGTGCCGCTGATGCTCTGGTTCAGGCGCGTGCGAAGGTCCATCGCGGCGCTCTTCGTGATTTCGATCTTCATCAACATCGGCATGTGGTTCGAGCGCTTCGTCATCATCGTCACGTCGCTGTCTCACGAATACGAGCCGTGGGCGTGGGGGATCTACAGGCCCTCGATTTTCGAGGTGGGGATCCTCCTCGGCAGCTTCGCTTGGTTCGGCTTCTGGTTCCTGTTGTTCACGAGGCTTCTGCCGCCCGTGGCGATCGCGGAGATGAAGGAGGTCGTTCCGCCGCCGCTGAGAGGCGCGGACCGGGGCGGTGTGCGTCGGCGCGACGCGGAGGCGCCGGCATGAGCGGACGCGCCGGCTTCTTCGCTCTCTTTGCGCACCTGGACGCAACGGTGGATGCGTGCAAGGCGTTGCGCCAAGCGGGCTGCAAGGGCTTCCGCGCCTTCGCGCCGTTGCCGGAGCACAGCTTGCTGGAGGACGGGCTGGCGCATCGCCACAGTCCAGTGCGCGTGTTCACGTTGGCGGGCGCGCTCACGGGGGCGGCGGCGGGTTTCGCCTTCACCACGTGGACGTCGATGGACCTTCCGCTGATCACGGGCGGCAAGCCGCTGTACTCGATTCCCGCGTACGTGGTCATCGCCTTCGAGTGCGCGATCCTCTTCGGCGCGTTGTCCACGGTGGTGGGGCTCTTCATCAACGCCGGACTGCCCAACTTTCGGCCGCGCGTCGCGTACCACCCGGAGTGCTCCAACGGCTCCTTCGGCATCTACGTGGCTGTCCCGCGCCGCAACGCGGCCGAAGTTCGGAAGCTCCTCGAGTCCTTTGACCCCGACGAACTGCGAGAAGACGATGGGGGACTCCATGCCTAGTCGCGGCTCCGGCGACTGCCGTCGGCGCGTCGCGGTTGCGGCCGGGTTGATTGCAGTCTCGGCGCTTGCGGGCGCGTGCACGCCCTTGGACGACGCGATGGCGGGCATATTCAAGCGCAGCATGCGGGACCAAGACTCGTTCGACCCCTACGAGAACACGTTGTTGCCGCCCGAGGGCTCCGTGCCCATGTCGGCAGGCAACTTCGCCGCATCGCCGTACGACGTGAACTTGGGACAGCCCGAAGGCGCCGCCGACGTGCCGCCTCCGTTCACGCAGCTGGACATGACCAACCGCCCCGAGATCGTGGACCGCCTGGCCAATCCGATACCGTCGTCGCCGGAATCGCTTGCGCGCGGGCGCGAGGTCTACCAGCGCGTCTGCGTCGTGTGCCATGGACCCGACGGAGCCGGGACGACCGGATACATCTACGAGGTGCATCCTCTGATGGCGGCCTATCCGTTGCGCGCGCCCAGGGCCGTCGCGCTGACCGACGGCTACATGTACGGCCTGATCCGGGTCGGCCGCGGCAACATGCCGGCCTACGGGCACCAGATAGGTCACTACGACCGCTGGCACGTGGTCAACTACGTGCGGAACCTCCAGGGCGCCGCCGGGAGCGAAGACTAGACTCGTGGCGCACCAACAGGTCCCCCGCAACGCTCCCCTCTTCCGGTTGCCCAGGTTGGGCTCCGAGACCACGCTCATGCACGGCGCGACTCTCGTCGGGGCAGCCGCCTTCTTCGTGACGCTCGTGCGCAGCCCGGCGCTGGCGTGGCAGTCGTACGTGGTGAACTGGAGCTACTTCACTTCCATCGCCGTCGGGGGCGTGATGGTCGCGGTGGTCACCTGGATCGTGAAGGCGAAGTGGAACTGGCCCGTCCGCCGTATTCATCAGTCGTTTGCGGCCTTCTTGCCGGCCTCTTTCGTGTTGTTCCTGCCGATGCTGGCGTTGCTGCGGGAAGACTACTTCCCGTGGATCGACATGATGGCCGACGATCCCCTCGTGCAGAAGAAGCAGGCTTGGCTCAACATTCCGTTCTTGGTGAGCCGCAACGCCGTTGGGGTCATCGCGTTGTTCGGCTTGGCGCTGGGCTTCGTCTACTTGGCGTTGCGTCCGGACGTCGGACGCCTGCACGAGGCGGCCGGCGGCGACGACCGGCCCACGCCGCGCAAGCCGTCATGGTGGGCCGAGCGCTTGTCGGCCGGGTGGCTGGGCGCCGACGAGGAAGCGAAGCGCAGCTACCGGCGAATGACGAGGATGGGTCCCGTGATCGTCCTGGTCTACGCGGCGGTGATGACGATTATCGCGTTCGATTGGGCGATGTCGCTGGAGCCGCACTGGTTCTCCACGCTCTTTGGAGGCTGGTACTTCATGGGCGCGCTCTGGGGCGGCATGGCGGCGACGGCCTGTGTCGCCGTCTGGCTCAAGCGGCGCGACGAGACGATCGGCCAGCACATCGGCGTTCCGGTGCTGTGGGACCTGGGCAAGCTGACGTTCGCGCTAACCGTCTTCTGGACCTACCTGCTTTGGTCGCAGTACATCGTCATCTGGTACGGCAAGCTTCCATGGGAGCAGGCATGGATCAACACGCGCGCCGGCGATCCGTGGGGCGGCCTCTCCGCTCTCGTGGTCGTGCTGTGCTTCGTCGTGCCGTTCGCGGGCCTGCTGGGCGCGCGTCCGAAGAAGAGTCCCCGCCTGCTCCAAGCCTTCGCCGTCGTCGTGCTCTCCGGGCTGTGGCTGTGGCACTACATGCTGGTCTTCCCCTCGCTGCACGAACCCGGCAACCCCGTCTTCTCGCTGGCGACGCCCTTGATCGGACTGATGTTCCTGGGTCTGTTCCTAGCCTCGGTGCGTTGGTTCCTGGCGACGTTTCCGGTTATCCAGGGATGGCAACCGCCCGTGGACCCGGAACCGCTGGAGGCCGAGGGGACGGCCTGAGGAACTTCGGGCAGGCTAGGGCACGGTAGGCTGGGCCGACTTGGCTCCGCCTGTCCCGCGTGCGGCACGGCGGAAGATCGCGGCTAGCCGAGGCGCGAAGACGGAGTAGGCGTATTCGGCACGGGCCTTCTCGCGGTTGAACTGGCCCATCCTTGCGCACCGGCGGGGGTCGCGCGCCAGCGAGCGCAACGCCTCGACCAGCTTCGGGATGTCGCGGACCGGCACCAGGATGCCGCCCTTGCCGTCCTCCACCATGTCGCCCATCGCCCCCGCCGGCGTGCAGACGACGGGAAGCCCCGTGGCCATGGCTTCCACCACGGCCATCGGAAACCCTTCCTGCCAGCTCGGGAGCACGAAGACGTCGCTCTTGCGCATCTCTCGAAAAACCACGTCCTGCGGGGCCGGGCCGATCCACTCTACGTTGGCGGGCGCTCGCCGCAGGTCGTCGTCCATCTCCTTGTGGACGATTCCCAAGAGCACGAAGTCCGCCTCGGGCACCGCCTCGGCCGCGCTCAACAGCTCCCGGCACCCCTTGGCTTCCATGACTTGGCCCGCGTACAGAAAGCGAGGACGCCCCGGCGAGCGCTTCGACAAGCCGTCGCCGTTCAGCACGGAGTCCTCTATGCAATTCGGGAGAAGATGCGTGCGCTCCCGCCCGCCCAACAGGACTTCCATGCACTCGAGGGATTGACGATTCACGGCGATGCTCGCGTTCGATGTCCGCAACAAGCTGTGCAGCGGCCACGGGCGACCGGGCCGATTCGATTGTTGGACGAACGCCGCGACGTCGCCGTGGTAGCGGGACACCACCGGCAGGCGGTGCATTCGAGCCAGGCGGGCGTAGATCCAGGACGCCGCCAGCCCCCGGCGGCTCACGGTGCTTTCGATGAACACCAAGTCGAACCGCCGTGTGAGCATGAGCCGAAGCAACGTGGCCATGATCCGGACTCCGCGGCGAAATTCGCCGGTCCACGCCGAGGCTTGTTTGAAGCGGGCCACGTTCCAGATCGCCGTGTCGACGAAGTGGAGACGCATTCCGCCGGGCAAGCCGTTGGCAGCCACGATCTGCGTCAGGCGTTGAATGCCGCCGAAGCATATCTCGACATTGCCGTCCTTGACCGGGCAGGGCGTGATCAGCAAGACGTCCAACGGCCTTGAAGGGCTGGAGCCGTCCATCACCGATGCGCGCACAGCAGCCTCGCCTAGCCGTACTTCTTCACGTATTGGTCGTGAATCCAGCGGTACGTGCTCTCGATGCCTTGCTCCAAGGCGATCGAGGGTTCCCATCCCAGCTCGGCCCGGATCATCGTGTTGTCGCTGTTTCGACCGTTCACGCCCTTGGGCGCATCCAGCTTGTAGCGCCGGGCGAGCCGGACGCCCGCGATGGCTTCGACGGCGTCCACAAGTTCGTTGATGCTCGTCAGCGTACTCGAGCCCAGGTTGATCGGATCGGTCACGTCGCTGTCGGCGATGTCGAACGTTCCCTTCACGCAGTCGTCGATGTACATGAACGATCGCGACTGACTTCCATCGCCCCAGATCTCGATGTCGAGGTTGCCCGTGCGCTTGGCGTGAATCACCTTGCGGCAGATGGCGGCCGGGGCCTTTTCCCTTCCGTCGTCCCAAGAACCGAAGGGGCCGTAGACGTTGTGGTACCGGGCCACGCGCGCGCGCAAACCGAAATCCTCGCGAAAGTGCCTGCACATGCGTTCGGAAAAGAGCTTCTCCCAGCCGTATCCGTCTTCCGCCATGGCCGGATACGCGTCCGTTTCCCGCAAAGGCACTGCATCCACGCTCTTCTGCTTGTTCTCGTTGTAGACGCAAGCCGACGACGAAAAAAAGAACGATCGAAGCCCATGGTCGCGGGCGGCGAGCAGCATGTGAGTGTTGATGAGCACCGAAAGCATGCACAGGGCCTTGTTTTTCTCGATGAAGCCCATGCCCCCCATGTCCGCAGCCAACTGGTAGCAAGTGTCCATGCCTTCGCAGGAGGCCATGCAGGCATCCAGCGTTCTGAGGTCGGCGACGACGTTGTCGGCTGCGTCGTGAACTTGGTGCCAGTCGGTCAAGGGCTTGCGGTCGACGCACCGCACGCTGTGGCCGCGGTCCGCGAGGCGGGCCGCCAAGTGTCCCCCGATGAACCCTCCGGCGCCGGTGACGAGAACGCTCATCCGGCGGCCTGCCGGTGCCAGCGCTGCGGCACTTTTCTCGCGGGCTTCAGGAACGGCACGAAGAGGGCGCCGTACAAGCCGAGGCGCCACGGCATGCCCACGACTTCGATGTTGCCCCTCACGAAGGCGGAGCTTGTGCCGCCGGGGGCCATCTTCGCGATCGTGCGGTGAAGGTACTTCGCGTTGATGCGGTGCTTCAGCATTACGCGAAGGAAGAACTCGTAGTCGGCACAGATGCGATACTCGGTCTTGAAGCCTCCGTAGCGATCGAAGACGCCCCGGCGTATGAAGGTGGCGGGATGAGGCGGTTGCCACCCGCAGTACAGCTTGAGCAGGGAATGGGTCTCCGTCCTCCAGTAGCGCACGACATTGTCGTCGCCATCCACGTAGACCGCGTCTCCGTAGCAGGCGTCCAAGCTCTCGTCGTCGAAGAGCGCCATCGCGTCCTCGATCGCTTTCGGATCGGCGTAGCGGTCGTCGGCTCCCAGGAACCCGATCACTTCGCCGCCGGCGCGCCGGTTGCCCTTGTTGATGCCTTCGAATATCCCGCCGTCGGGTCCTCGAACGAGAACCGAGATGCGGCTCCGGTACTTGGCCAGCACGTTGAGCGTCGCCTCGTCGGTCGAACCGCCGTCGACGACCACAAGCTCGGGCGCCGGGCGATAAGTCTGCGCGAGCACGGAATCGATTGCATGCCGAAGGCGGGCGTCGTTCAGGACCGGCACCACCACGGACACCGTGGGCCGTCGGCGACCGTCGGCGACGGCGCTTCGAGGTTGGATCAAGTTGCCCTCCGGGCGTGCCCCTTAGGCGGGCTGGCGCGCGTGATGCGATGCAGCAAAGCTAACGCTCCTGCCGCGTTCGCAAGGCCGAACCCGAGTTCCCGCCGGTTGCGTCGCTCCGTTGGTCGGAGCGTTCCTCCACCGCCGTCCGGGCCGCATGATTGCGCACCTCGTAGCCGACGGAGCGCAGCAGGCGGGCTTCGTGCGCGTCGAGCGTCGTGCGGCCGAAGACCGTTCGCAACGTGCGCATGACGCTGTCGGGCTTGCGCGCCTTGAAGAAGTCGATCTGGCGCAGGCCGGCCTCGAGCGTCGCGTACATCTCTTCCGTCTCTTCGGCGGAAGCCGGGCCCAACGAACGCTTGCCGCTCGGCAACGGGGCGGGGTCCGCGTCCGCCAGAAAGAGCTCGTAGGCGGCCACCAACACCGCATGAGCCAAGTTGAGCGATGGGTACTCGGGCATGGTCGGCGCCACCAGGAGGTCGTGGCATCGGTCGAGCTCCGCGTTCGAGAGGCCGCGATCCTCGCGGCCGAACACGAGCGCCACCGGGCCCGCGCCTGCACGCTGGAGAATCTTCGGCGCCAATTGGCGGGGCCGGTGGTAGTTGCGCTGGGCGGTCCGGGCACGCGCGGAGGCGCCGACCACGTACACGCAGCGCGCCAGAGCCGCCCGCAACGACGAGACGACGGCCGCGCGCTCGACGATGTGCTCGGTCCGGTGGGCGATTCCAGCGATCCGGCGGGCGTCGAACTCGGCCGGCTGAACCAGCGTCAAGCGCCGAAGGCCCATGTTTGCCATCGCGCGGACGGCGCCGGCGATGTTGACCAGTTTCTGCGGCTGGTGGAGCACCACGATGATCCGGTCCAGGCGGGACTGGCCGTCGTCGCGCTGGGCGGCGGGCTCGGCGGTCACGGGCAGGTCGCTTCCCGTCCGGGCCGCCGGACGCGTTCCGCTGGGGGCTGAAGGACGCCGCGCGACGCGAGGAAGGCGACGCCGATCAGCGCCGCGCCCGCGACGTACGGAAACGCAGTTCCGGCGTCGAACAACCAGCCCGCGGTCGCCGGTCCCACGACCCTGGCCAGCGACCCCACGCTCTGTCCGATGCCCAGGCCGGCGCCTTGTCGCCGCGGATCGACCGCGCGCGACACGAGGCCCAGCACGCAGGGCACCGAGAACCCGTAACCCACGCCTACTAGAGCCAAGCCCGCCAGCAGGCTCCCGGTCCCGTCCGCCGCGCCCACCATCAGCAGTCCCGCCGCGAACGGCAACGTTCCCACCCGCAGCAGCGCCCGTTCGCCGATGCGCGGTACCGCGGTCCGCACGATCCCCCCCTGCACGACGGCGGACACCACGCCCAGCAGCAGGAACAGAAGCGACGCGTGCCTCTCCGTCCATCCGAAGCGCTCGTTCGCGAGTAGCGACAGCGTGGGTTGAAGCGTCGAGAACGCAAGCGTGATGCACAGGTAGGTTGCCAGCGCGAGCCGAACTTGCGGCGTGCGCGCCGCTTCGGCCAGCGAGGCGATCAAGCTCGCGCGGCGTGGGCCGCCGCCGGCCTTGTTCGGCTCGGGCAGCGCCGCGAAAGCGAACGCCGCGTTGGCGAGGCAGAGCGCCGCGGCCAAGTAGCCCGGCCCGGCCGGGGAGCCCGGATGCAGGCCGGAAACGTAGACGCCGAGGGCCGGGCCGATCACGAAGCCGAGCCCGAAGGCGGCGCCGATCAAGCCCATGTTGCCCGCCCGCCGCGTCGGCGGCGTCACGTCGGCGATGTACGCCTGCGCCA
Source organism: Longimicrobiales bacterium (assembly GCA_965203485.1). GTDB lineage: Bacteria > Gemmatimonadota > Gemmatimonadetes > Longimicrobiales > Gaopeijiaceae. The sequence goes on along the minus strand of OZ241892.1, from coordinate 2,755,450 downwards.
CCGGGATCGTCGAGCCGCCGATGCCGCCGACGACTCGCGACGCGAAGAGCGCGGCCAGCGAGTCGGCACGCGCGAAAGCCAGGTAGGCGAACCCGCTGCCCAACAGGCCCAGAATCAGAACCGGGCGTCGTCCGATGCGGTCGGAGACCCGGCCCCAAAGCGGCGCCATGAGCAGTTGCACGAGCGAGTAGACCGCCACCAGCAGCCCGGCGCCGAACCCGTCGGCGCCGAACTCCCTCGCGTAGAGCGGCAACACCGGCAGGACGATGCCGAAACCGACCAAGTCCACAAGCACGGTGGCGAAGAGCACGCCGAGCTTCGGGGGCGCGCCCGCGACGCCCGGGGTCCGGGCCGCGGGCTTGGCGCCGATCCCGCCCGGGCCTGGGGCGCGCTTCACGCGCGGACGCCCGGCGACAGCGGTCGCGCCCGATGCGCCAGAGCGCCCTTGCGCGTGCGGTGCCCGGCGCTGTGCGCGGACTCAGACAGCGCCGTCGCCGTCCTCCGGGACGCTTCGCTGGGTCCCTTCCGGCGACCCTGCCTTGCCCTTCAGGAGCGGCGCCTCTTCCTCGTCTCTCCGCCCGCCCGGTCGGAGCGACATCTTGAAGTTCCTGATCCCGGTCCCCAGCCCCTTCGCGATGTCGGGGATGCGCTTGGCCCCGAAGAACAGCACGACGAGCCCTACGAGGAAGAGAATCTCCTTGAGTCCTAGGGACGGCATGGTTCCTCCGGGCGGCGGGTCGCGGGCGCGGTGGTCGCGCGTCCGGCGGCGGCCGGTCCGCCGCCGTCATTCACGAAGCAGGTCCTTGGCGATTGTCTGGAGCTGCATGTTGTCGGTGCCCTCGTAGATGGTGCCGATCTTGGCGTCTCGATAGAACTTCTCCACGGGATACTCGCGAGTAAACCCGTAGCCCCCGTGCAAGTCCACGCAACGCGAAGACACGGACTGCGCCACCCTCGACGCGAAGAGCTTGGCCATCGCGCTCTGGCGGAGGAACGCGGCGCCCTCGTCCTTCAGCCGGGCGGCGTTGTAGACCATCAGCCGGGCGGCCTCGATGTCGGTCGCCATCTCCGCGAGCTGAAACTGCACGCCCTGAAACTCGCCGACCGGCCGCCCGAACTGTTCCCGCTCCTGCACGTAGCGCAACGTGTGTTCAAGTGCGCCTTGGGCGAGTCCGGTCATCTGCGCCCCGATCCCGATCCGGCCCTCGTTGAGCGTCTCGATCGCCACCTTGTAGCCCTTGCCGACTTCGCCGAGGACGTTCTCGGCGGGCACGCGCACGCCGTCGAGAACGAGTTCCGTCGTGGACGACGCGCGGATTCCAAGCTTGTCCTCCTTCTTGCCGACCGAGAACCCCGGAGCGCCGCCTTCCACGAGGAAGGCTGTGATGCCCTTGTAGCCGAGCGCCGGATCGATGGTGCCGAAGATCACGAAGATGCCCGCTTCGGCGCCGTTGGTGATCCACATCTTGCGCCCGCTGAGGACCCAGTCGGACCCTTCCTGCTTGGCGCGCAACGACAACCCGAAAGCGTCCGAACCGCTGCCGGCTTCCGAGAGCGCGTAGGCGCCGACGGTGGTCGCGGCCAAGTCGGGCAGATAGCGCGCGTGCTGGTCCGGGGTGCCCCACCGGAGGAGCGCGTTGGCGACCAGCGTGTTCTGCACGTCCACCAGCACGGCCACGGACGGGTCCACGCGCGAGAGCTCCTCGACGACCAGCACGGCCGCAAAGAAGGAACCGCCGACGCCGCCGTACTGCTCGGGAATCTCCATTCCCATCACGCCCAGCTCGAACAGCCCGGACACCAATTCCGGGTCGATCCTCTCCTCGGCGTCCATCGGCGCCACCCGGGGCGCGACCTCCGATTCCGCAAACTCGCGGACGGCGTCGCGGAACATTGCTTCGTCCTCGGCGATCGTCGTGAGCGAAGGGGCGCGGGCGAGGGTCGTCATCGTTGTCGGCGTGGGATGGCTGGGAGTTGGGCGAGGGACGGCGGAGCGCGGCCCGCCGGTCCTTCGAGAGCAGGATGCGTCCCGCGCGGCGTCCGTCGCCGCCGGCGCAACCGGACCTTGGTGCGTCCAGCCTTCTCCGCGCCGGTCTTCGCACCTCTCTCGGTCCAAAGATCCCCCGCGACCGACAAATCTAAACGCGCCCGAAGAGGACGGACACGCCGGCGCTCTTCAGCGTCGAGGGTTGACGCCGCCCTGCTTGTCGTTTTTCTTCTCACGGCTTCAGGCCGTTTGGGCGCAACCACCATGCGGAGATGGCGATGTCTCAAGTCCCCGAAGACCTCAAGTACACGATGGAGCACGAGTACCTCCGGGAGACGGACCAGCCCGGCGTCTACGTCGTCGGCATCACCGACTACGCGCAGGGCGAGCTGGGGGACGTCGTGTACTTGGAGTTGCCGGAGCCCGGCGACTCGTTCGCGCACATGGAAGCCTTCGGGACGATCGAAGCGGTCAAGGCCGTGAGCGATCTCTACTGTCCGGTCGCGGGCGAGGTCGTCGACGTGAACGAGGCGGTCCACGACGACCCTGCGCTGGTCAACAGCGATCCGTACGGCGAGGGGTGGATGGTCAAGCTGAGGGTCGACGACGTGGCCGAGGTCGAGAATCTCCTGGACAGCGTGGGCTACGAGCTCCACGTCGGCGCCGAATAGGCGCGCCACCGAACCCCCGCGATCGCCCGAAAGGCCCATGAAATCCTCGCCGGTCGGGCATTCCCCCGACTTTCCGGGACGCCACCTCGGGCCTTCGCCCTCGGACGCGGCCGAGATGCTCGAGGCCGTCGGTTGCGCGACGCTGGACGAACTGATGGACCAGACGCTCCCGGCCGACATCCGGCTGGGCCGGCCGTTGGACTTGCCCGAAGGAGTCGCCGAAGCCCAGCTGATCGCGACGCTGCACGAGATCGCTTCCGAGAACCGCGTGTGGCGCAGCTACTTGGGCATGGGGTACTCGGGCACGATCACGCCGGGCGTCATTCAGCGGAACATCCTGGAGAATCCCGGCTGGTACACGCAGTACACGCCGTATCAGGCCGAGATTGCGCAAGGGAGGCTGGAAGCCCTGCTCAACTTCCAGACGGCGGTCATCGACTTCACGGGTCTTCCCATCGCCAACGCATCGCTCCTGGACGAAGCCACGGCGGCGGCCGAGGCGATGTGCATGCTGCGAGGCCGCGGGCGGCGGCGGCGCGGCGACGTGTTCCTCGTGGCGGCGGACTGTCATCCGCAGACCATCGGCGTCGTCGAGACGCGCGCCGACCCCCTGGGGATCGAGGTGCGAGTGCGGCGCGTCGAGGAGTTCTCGTTCGACGAGACGGTCTTCGGGGCGTTGGTGCAGTATCCGGCGACCGACGGCTTGGTGCGCGACTACCGGGCGCTGTGCGCGGCCGCCCACGAGGCGGACAGCCGGGTAGTCGCCGCGGCCGACTTGCTGGCGCTGGCCCTGCTGGCGCCGCCGGGCGAGTTCGGCGCGGATGTGGCCGTCGGCGCCACGCAGCGCTTCGGCGTGCCCATGGGCTACGGCGGACCGCACGCGGCGTACATCGCGTGCCGCGAGGAATTCAAGCGCGCCATGCCCGGACGCATCATCGGCGTGTCCACCGACCGCCACGGCGCCCCGGCGATGCGGATGGCGCTGCAGACGCGCGAGCAGCACATCCGGCGCGAGCGCGCGACGTCGAACATTTGCACGGCGCAGGTTCTGTTGGCCGTCATGGCGGGCATGTACGCGGCGTACCACGGCCCGCGGGGGATTCGCGGCATCGCCGAGCGCGTGCGGGCCCAGACGGCGACCCTCGCCCGAGGGTTGGCCGCGGCGGGCCACTCGCTCGTTCACGCCGACTTCTTCGACACGGTGCGCGTCCGCCCGGCCACCGGCTCCGGGGCGGTGGTGGACGCCCGGCGCGCAAGCGCATCAACTTGCGCGACTTCGGCGACGGCACTTTGGGCGTCGCGCTGGACGAGACCGTCGACGAAGGCGACTTGGCCGACCTGCTGGACGCGTTCGGGGCGCCGCGGGCCGAGCCCTTCGACCCGGGCCGATACGCGCCGCCGCTGGGGCGCGAGACGCCCTACTTGGAGCATCCCGTCTTCAACTCGCATCGCTCCGAGACGGAAATGCTGCGCTACATCCACCGCCTCGAGACCCGCGACCTGTCGCTCAACACGAGCATGATCCCGCTCGGCTCCTGCACGATGAAGCTCAACGCCACCACCCAGATGACGCCGGTGACGTGGCCCGAGTTCGGCGGGCTTCACCCGTTCGCGCCCGCCGAACAGGCCAAGGGGTACGAGCGGATCGCGCGCGAACTGCGAAGCTGGCTGGCCGAGATCAGCGGGCTTCCCGCGGTCTCGCTGCAACCCAACTCGGGCGCCCAGGGCGAACTCGCCGGCCTGCTGGTGATCCGCGCGCGGCTCAAGGCGCTCGGACAGGCGGGCCGCAACGTCTGCCTGATTCCGTCGTCGGCCCACGGGACCAACCCGGCCAGCGCCGTGCTCGCCGGCATGAACGTCGTGGTCGTCAACTGCGACGAGCGCGGCAACGTGGACACGCGAGACTTGGCGGCGAAGGCGGCCGCCCACAGCGACCAGCTGGCCGCGATCATGGTGACGTATCCGTCCACTCACGGCGTCTTCGAAGCCGATATCCGCGACATCTGCGCCATCGTCCACGAGCACGGCGGCTACGTCTACCTCGACGGCGCCAACCTCAACGCGCAGGTCGGTCTCTGCCGTCCCGGCGACTACGGCGCCGACGTCGTCCACATCAACCTGCACAAGACCTTTGCGATTCCTCATGGCGGCGGCGGTCCCGGCATGGGGCCGATCTGCGCGAGCGCGGAGCTGGCGCCGCACCTTCCGGGTCACCCGCTCGATCCCGGAACGCCGCCGGAGGCGTCGGGGCCGGTGGCGGCGGCGCCCATGGGCAGCGCCAGCATCCTCTTGATCTCGTGGGCCTACGTCGCCCTGCTCGGGCGGACCGGCTTGGCCGAGGCGACGCGCACCGCGATTCTGTCCGCCAACTACATGGCCGTGCGCCTGGAGTCCCACTTCGACATCCTGTACTGGTGGGGCGTCGGCAACGGCCGCGTCGCGCACGAGTTCATCATCGATCTTCGTCCGTTCAGGAAGTCGGCCGGCGTCACGGAAGAGGACGTGGCGAAGCGTCTCATGGACTACGGCTTTCACGCTCCGACGATGGCATTTCCGGTGCCGGGGACGATCATGATCGAGCCCACCGAGAGCGAGTCGAAGGCGGAGCTGGACCGCTTCTGCGACGCGCTCGTCGCGATCCGGGGCGAGATCGCCGAAATCGAGGACGGCCGCCAGGACCGAGACGACAACCTTCTCAAGAATGCGCCCCACACCGCGCAAGCCGTCGTTGCCGGCGAATGGTCCCACGGCTACTCGCGGCGCCGGGCCGTCTTTCCGGCCCCTTGGCAGGCGCAGCACAAGTTCTGGCCCTTCGTGGGCCGCGTCGACAACGCCGCCGGCGACCGCAACTTGGTGTGCGCCTGTCCGCCTCTCGACGCCTACGAAGCGGGAGCGCCCGCCCGCGCATAAGCCCTTGCTTGGGGAGACAACAGAAGCCATGGCACGCCTCGTCTTTCACGGACACGCCACGTTCACGATCGAAGCCGGCGACGGCACGCGCCTCGTCGTCGATCCCTTCTTCGACGACAACCCGGTCTCGAACATCAAGCGTTCGGAGGCGGGCCGCGTGGACTACGTGCTGTGCACGCACGGGCACACCGACCACTTCGCCGACGCGATCCCGCTGGCGCGCGAGACGGGGGCGACAGTGATCGGCAGCTATGAGATCGCGGCGTTCGCGGAGTCGCAGGGCATCGTCCGAACGCACGCCATGCACGTCGGCGGCCGCTTCGCCTTTCCGTTCGGGAGCGTGAAGATGACCGCGGCGGTCCACGGCGGCCAAGTGCACGGAGACGAGAGCGGCCGCTTCACGACCAGCGCCGCCGGACTCGTGCTGGACGTGGACGGCAAGCGGATCCATCACGCAGGCGACACGGGCCTGACGCTCGACATGCAGCTTCTGCGGGGCCAGGTGGACGTCGCCCTTCTGCCGATCGGCGACAACTTCACGATGGGGCCGGAGGACGCCGCCCGCGCCGTGGAGCTCATCGAGCCCGAGATCGTCGTGCCGATGCACTACGACACGTGGCCGGTGATCGAGCAGGATCCCGAGCGGTTCCGAGCGCTCGTCGGCGACAGGGCCCGAGTCCACGTCATGGCTCCGGGAGACGTGCTGGCCCTCTGAACGGGCCTTGGGCGACCGGGCGGCGACGGCGGGGCGACGCGAGGCGAGACGGGCGAGTCCGAAACGGGGAGTGGCCGAGGTGCGCGAGGAAGAGGAGCGGGAACTGGACTGGCGAATTCTGGTGGACGAAGCCCGGCCCGGCCCGGTCAACATGGCCCGCGATCACGCGCTGGCGTCAAGTCCGGCCACGGGGAGCGGCACGCTCCGGTTCTATCGCTGGGAGCCGGCCGCGCTCTCGTTCGGCCGCAACGAACCGGTGACCGTCTCCTACCGGCGGCTGTTGCGCGAGCGCCCCGATCTGGATGCTGTTCGCCGTCCGACCGGCGGACGCGCGGTGATCCACGACGGCGAGATGACCTATTCGGTGGTGGCGCCGTTGCGCGCGCTCGGCGGCCTGCGCGACGCCTACCGCCGGATCAACGAGGGGCTGGTGGACGGGTTGCGCCGGCTCGGCGTGGACGCCCGATGCGCCGAGAGCCCTGGGGAAGCGGGGAACGGGGCGCCGGGTCCCGGCGCTGGGCCGTGCTTCTTCGGATCGGCGAGCGGCGAGGTCGTGGTGAACGGATGCAAGCTCGCGGGCAGCGCGCAGGCGCGCATCGGGGACGCGATGCTCCAGCACGGATCGATCCTCTTGCTGGCCGACCAGCGGGCCCTGCTTGCGCCCGGAGCGAACGGCCGGCAGTCGCTGGACCAGGACGCTCGGTGCACGACGCTGGCGGACCTGCTCGAGGAGAGGCCGTCGTGGAGCCGCTTGGTGGACGCCTTTGCCAAAGGCTTCGAGCGTCGTCTGGGCGGGACGTGGACACGCGGATCCTGGTCGAAGCCGGAACTGGCTTTGGCGGGACGCCTCGAGGACAGGTATCGTTCTCCGGAGTGGACGTGGCGGCGCGCGCACTGACAAGGTTGCGCGGGCTCGACCGGGCGGCCCGAACGATGTCGCCGCGTCGGCGCGCGCACGGAGGGTCGCGTCTTTGCAGACGAACCGGGCCGGCTCGGGGCGCGAGCGGCGCAGCTTGACGCGGACCAGTCGCCTCGGCCACTATGGGCGCCCTTGCGTTTCGGTCCCGTCTGCCCGAACTTTACTGCCACGCCGGTGCGCGGCGTCGCAACCGTCATCATCTGAACTGGGCGAAAGCCGGAGGTTCCCTTGGTCAGCTTTGCAAGAATCCACGAGGCGATGATTCAGGTTCCGGGTCTGGAAGGGCCGGATCTTTCCCTCGGCGAGCGTCTTCAGCAGGCGTGGACCGACGCCGGCGGCATGGCGTGGCCGCTGGCTCTGTGCGTGCTGGTGGGCTTCGTCGTCATCGTCTGGAAGTTCTTCGACCTGCTGTCCAAGAGCAGCTCGACGCGCAAGACGGTCAAGAACGTGGACGAACTCCTCACGCAGCAGCGCGTGGACGAAGCCCTCGAGACCACGCGCGAGTCCGATTCTCCCGCGGCCAACATCCTCTATGCGGGATTGGAGCGGTGCGACGAGGGCACCGACCGCGTCATCAAGGCCATTGAGAATCGCGGGCTCATCGAGCTCAGCAAGCTCGAGAGCGGCTTGGTCGTGCTGGCGACGCTCACCAACGTGGCTCCGTTGCTCGGCTTCCTGGGGACGGTGTTGGGGATGATCGAAGCCTTCCAAGCGATCCAATTGGCGGGCGAAGTGGACGCGCAGACGGTGGCCGAAGGAATCAAGGTCGCGCTGACGACGACGGCTGCCGGCTTGGCGATCGCCATTCCCGTGAGCATCGCCCACAACTACTTCGTGTCGAGAATCGACCACCTGGTAGTGGACATGGAGGAATCCGCCCAGAAGATGATCGACACGCTGTTCTCGATGCAGGCCGGCCGGCCGACTCCGGCGGCAAGCTAGGCGGCACGCACCCGGCGGGACGGCCACCGGCCGCGCGCGGACGGACGTGGACGCGGACGGGATCAGCGTTGGAGCGAACGCCTTGTCGGCGAACGGCGGCTTGATCAACCTGCCGGGCAGCACGCCGCCCGACCCGCGTTAGGCGAACAACTGGCCCTGTTGCTGGGCGTCGGCCCGCGTCGGCGGACCCGTCCCGGCCGCATCTTGCCGACGGCCGGATTCGCAGGCGACGCCCGGGCGGCCCGCGTCGGCGGGCCCGTCCCGGCCGCCGTCTTGCTGGCGGCCGCGGCGCTTCTGGGCTCGTCGGTCCTCGCAGGGGACGCCGCAGGCCAGGAGGGCGTTGCCTCCGAGTCCGTTCGTGGGTTGCTGGCGGCCGGGCGGCACTGGCAGGCGAGCTTGGAATTGCGCGCGGCCTTTGCCGAGGCCGAAAGCGCCGTGGCGGTGCGGGACCGCGTCTTTCTCGCGGAGGCCGAGGCGGGCTGGCGCAACTGGGAAGGCGTCGTGGCGGCTCTTTCGTCCGGCGAGAAGGGCCAGCGGGAGCCACCCCTCGAGCACTGGCTCCTCCTGGGGACGGCGCTGGCCGAAACCGGAGGCGACGAGGACGCCGAGGCCGCGCTGGCGCGCTTTCTCGACGCCGTTGCGCCCCGCGATCCGCGTCGCGCGCCCGCTCTCTCGCGTTGGATTCGCGCTGGTGCGGCGCGACGCCCGGCCGCCGAAACCGAGGACGCCCTTGCGACCTTGCGATCGTTCGCGCCCGTGGCGGCCGACTGGACCGCCCTCGAAGCGGCGCGGTCCCTCGCGGCGACGGGGCGGCCCGAGGCGACCCGCCGGGTCCGTGAGCATGTCCGCGACCGATCGGTTCGGCGCCGCGGGTGGAGCCTCGTCGTGGACGCATGGGCCGCGGCGGGCGACACGGCGGCCGCCTTGGCCGTGCTCGGCGAAATCGCGCCTGCCGCCGCGGGACCGCCTTCGCGCGTGCACCTGGCGGCTCGGCGGTGGCGCTACCGGTTGGCCCTGGCCGACACGGTTGGCGCCGTGGCCTCGGCGGCGGACGTGGTCGGGACGACGACCCGGGGAGCGGCGGCCCTGGCGGCGGCCAAGGCGTTGCGGGCCCACGGCCGAGATCTGGACCCGGCGGTTCTTCGGCGCATGGCGTCCGCGCTGGGGAACGGAGGCGAGTTCGGCACCGCGGGTCTGGCCTGGAACGCGGCCGTCGAAGCCGGCGCCGAGCTCTCCGAGAGCGAGCGGCTGTCGCGAGCCCGCGCGCTGGCGGGCAGCGGCGCCCGCGGCGACGCGATAGGCCAGTACAGACGGCTGGCCGAGTCCGAGGACGCGGAAACCGCCGCGCGCGCTCTCTCGGCGTGGGCGGGCGTGCGCCGCCGCCAAGGCCGGCACGGCGACGCGAGCACGGTGGAGGGCTGGCTCGTCGAACGCTTTCCGTCCAGCCGGCAGGCGCTGGACGTCGTTTTCTTCCGGGCCGACGACCACCAGGACTCCGGGCGCGTGCTGGAGGCGCTGGCGGGCTACCGGCAAGTCGTCGCGGCCTCCCCTTCGGCCGACCGGGCGGGCTTGGCCCGCATGCGCTGGGGCCAGATTCACTTGGCGCGGGGCGAAGCCGAAGAGGCGCTGGCGGTCTTCGACGCCTACTTGGCCGAGTTCCCGGAGGGACGCCGCTGGGAGGAGGCGGCGTTCTGGGCCGCCCAGGCCGCGACCGAGGTCGGCGACACCGCGTTCGCGCGCGCCCGCTTGGCGCGGATACGCCGTGAGAGTCCTCTCTCCTACTACGCCTTCCTCAGCGCGGCCGACGGGCGCGATCCCGGTCGGCCGCCGGGCGGCGCGGACGTCTCGGCGGCCCTCGAGGGCGTCCTGCTTCCGCCGCGGCCGACGTCGCTCGAGGGGGACGCGGCGCCCCCGCCTCCGTCGTGGCTGGCGCGCGAGATGGACGTGCTGGCGATGCTGGACGCCTCCGGTCTTCACGAGGCCGCCGCCGCGCACGTCGAGCGAACGAGGTCCGCGGCGGAGGCTTCGGCCGAACGCCTGTTCGCGCTGGCCGTCGCGCTCCGGGGGGCGGGCCGCCCGCGCGACGCGATCACGCTCGGTTGGGAGCTGCGACGCCGAGGAAGGGCCTGGGACCTCCCGTTGCTGAGGCTGGTCTTTCCCTTCCCGCACCGCGAACTCGTGGAGGCGCGCTCCGCGGAGCTGGGCCTGGATCCCCATTTGGTAGCCGGCCTGATCCGCCAGGAGAGCGCCTTCGACCCCGAGCGGTGTCGCCCGCCGGGGCGGTCGGCCTCATGCAGGTGGTGCCGGCCACCGGCGCGCAGCTCGCCCGCGCCGCGGGGCCGCTCGGGTTCGACCGCGGCTTCCTGACCGTGCCGGAGATCAACGTCCACTTGGGCGCGCTCTTTCTCGCCGAACTCATGGAGCGCTACGACGGCGACATCCCCTTGGTCCTGTCGGCCTACAACGCCGGCCCGACCCGCGCCAACCGCTGGCGGCGGTTTCCCGAGGTTGCCGACGCCCGGCGCTTCACCGAGCGCATTCCGTTCTTCGAGACCCGCGCCTACGTCAAGAACGTCGTGCGCAACCGCGCGCTGTACGCGTGGCTCTACGGCGACGAACGCCCCTCCGATCCGGATGCGGCCGCTCGCAACCGGTGAACGAGACCTCGATCAGGCTGGGCTGAAACGAGAATGCCCCCACGCGCCGGTTGCTTGACCCCGGCGCTCGCTCGTCCCATGATGATCGGCTCGTCCAAGCAGGGCCCGCGGGCCCGCGGTTTTCAGTCACTCCGGAGGAACGGCAAATGGCAAGAGGGAAGGTGAAGTGGTTCAACGACTCGAAGGGCTACGGCTTCATCGCCCAGCCTGCTGGAGAAGATGTTTTCGTTCACTTCAGCTCCATCCAGGGCGAAGGCTTCCGAACGCTGGCCGAAGGCGAAGAGGTGGAGTTCGAGGTTGAGGCGACCGACCGCGGCCTTCAAGCGACGCAGGTGCTCCGCGCCTAGCCGCTTGGACGCCGTTGCGGCCTGCTTCTGATCGCGGGCGTCACGCGGGGGCGGCGTCGGCGTAGCCGCCCGGCATGCCGCGACAGGGCCTAGAAGCGGCCCGGCCGCGCGTGCGCCCGCCTTCCGGCCGGCAGATCCCGTTGGCCGAAGCGTCCCCGCCGCCGACACGCGAGGACAGCCCATGGAGAGCGCCCAGAACGCGTCCCGGCCGCGCTTGTTTCTGGTCGACGCCTATGCGTTCGCGTACCGGGCGCACTTCGCTTTCGCGCGCAATCCCCTGACCAACTCGCGGGGCGAGAACACGTCGGCGGCCTTCGGCTTCGCCAGATTTCTCCTCGACCTGCGCCGGGATCACGCGCCCGAGTACGTCGCCGTCGTCTTCGATTCGGGCCGCAGTCACCGCGAAGAGCTCTATCCGGCGTACAAGGCGACGCGCAAGAAGATGCCGGACGAGTTGCGGGAAAGCCTGCCCCGCATCCGCGAAATCGCCGGGCGCCTCGGGCTTGCCGTCGTGGAGGTCGAAGGGTGGGAGGCGGACGACGTGATCGGGACGCTGGCCCGGCGCGCTCGGGCCGGAGCCGTCGATTCCGTGATCGTGTCGGGCGACAAGGACTTCTACCAGTTGGTGGGACCGGGCGTGAGGCTGTACCAGCCGGGCCGGTCGGGGGCGGGAGAGCAGTGGGTGGACGAGACCAACGCCGCCGGCAAGCTCGGCGTCGGCCCGTCCCGCGTGGTCGACTACTTGGCGTTGGTAGGCGACGCGTCGGACAACGTGCCCGGCGCTCGCGGCGTGGGACCAAAGACGGCCGTCCGGCTCCTGAACGACTTCGGATCGCTGGAAGCGCTGCTGGACCGCCTAGGCGAGGTGAAGTCCAGGAACGTCGCCGAGTCGCTGTCCGAGAACCGCGACAAGGTGCTGCTGTCGCGCGAGTTGGTGACGATCCGCACGGACGTGGAGGTGGAGGTGGAGATCGAGGCTCTCCGCGCGGGCCCGCCCGACGACGACAGGTTGCGCGAGATGTTCCTCGAGCTGGAATTCTCTTCGTTGTTGGGGATGCTCGGGCCGGGGCGGTCGGGCGCGGAGGCCGCCAGGGCCGAGTACGAGCTCGCCACCGGCCCCGGCGAGCTGGCCAGCCTCGTGGCCGCCTGTCGCCGCAGCGGAACGGCCGGAATCGCGGCGCTGACGGAGACCTTGGAGCCGTTGCGCGGCCGCTTGGCGGGGATCGCCGTCTCGGCGGCGCCCGGAAGCGCCTGCTACCTGCCGTTCGGCCATCGAAGCGGAACGGGACTGGGCCTTGGCGCCGACGACGGAAACGGCGACGGCGGGGACGCCCCCAATCTGGTTCCGCCCGACGGTCCCGAACTCCAGCCGTTGCGCGACTTGCTGGCGGACCGGTCGATCGCGAAGGTCGGCCACGACATCAAGCGTTCGATCGTCGCGTGCCGTCGCGCCGGCTTGGCGCTGGCCGGCCCCTTCAAGGACGTCATGGTGGCGTCCTACCTGCTGAACCCGGGGCGGCGCAGCCACGACCTCGATGCGGTGGCCGGCGGCCTGCTCGGCGTGGAACCCGTCTCGGAAAGCGGGTTGCTGGGCGTCGGCCGCAAGCGAAGGAGCTTCGGCGACGCGACCCCAGCGGAGGCGCTGCGCTTCGCGTGCGAGCGGGCCGATCTTCCCCTGCGCCTTTGGGAACGGTTCGGCAAGCAGCTCGCCGGCCACGCGCTCGACCATCTGTTCGTGGAGATGGAGATGCCGTTGGTCTCGGCGCTGGCCGATATGGAGACGGCCGGCGTGGCGATCGACGCGGCCTTCTTCCGCCGGGAGAGCAAGCGACTCGGGCGCGAGCTCGGCTTGGTCCGCGACGACGCGCATCGCGTCGCAGGCACGGAGTTCAACCTGAACTCGACCCGGCAGTTGCGCGAAATCCTTTTCGGGAGGATGGAGCTGCCCGTGCTGAAGCGGACCAAGACCGGTCCTTCGACGGACTCGTCGGTGCTGGAAGAGCTCGCCGTGGCCGGCCACGAGCTGCCCCGGCTCCTGATGGACTACCGGCGACTGGAGAAGCTGCGGGGCACCTACGTGGATGCCCTGCCGTCTCTCGTCGACCCGGAGACGGGTCGGCTGCACACCACCTTCAACCAGACGATCGCCGCCACCGGCCGGCTGTCGTCGTCCGATCCCAACCTTCAGAACATCCCCGTCCGCACGGCGGCGGGACGCGAGATCCGGCGCGGCTTCGTGGCGCGGTCCGGCTCGTTGCTCCTCACGGCCGACTACTCCCAGGTCGAGCTGCGCATCCTGGCGCACTTCTCCCGCGATCCGGTGTTCGTGGCCGCGTTCGAGGCCGACAAGGACGTCCACCGCGAGACGGCCGCGATCATCTTCGACGTGGCGGTGGAGGACGTCACCGGTCGAATGCGCGACCAGGCCAAGACGGTCAACTTCGCAACCCTTTACGGCCAAGGCCCGTTCTCGTTGGGCCGGGCGCTGGGGATATCGCAGGAGGCGGCAAGGGAGTTCATCGCCCAGTACTTCGAACGCTTCGCCGGAGTGCGACGCTACCTGGACGAGCAGGTGGAGCAGGCGAAGGAGCGCGGGTACGTCGAGACGCTCATGGGACGCCGCCGCTACGTGCCCGAACTCAAGGCCAAGTCTTGGAACGTGCGCCAGTTTGGAGAGCGCGTGGCCCAGAACACGCCGATTCAGGGCACGGCGGCCGACCTCGTCAAGACGGCGATGGTGCGGCTGGCGGACGCGCTGGGGGACGACGACGGCGCGCGCATGCTCCTCCAGGTGCACGACGAGCTCGTCTTCGAAGTGGAGGAGGCGCGCGTCGGCGACATGGCCGCGATCGTCGTGGCCGAGATGGAGTCGGCTTGCGAGCTTGCCGTGCCGCTCCGCGTCGACACCGGCTCCGGGCCGACTTGGCTGGACTGCAAGGGGTGACGCCTTCGGTCTCCGGGGCGGCGTGGCCCGCCTCGCGACGGCTGTCCCATTCGACCATGTAGGCGTCCCGCCTCCCGGCTCATCTTTCACTCCATCCCATTGGAGCCGGACCGGCGGCGCACCCGACCACGCGAGGACGCCGGGCCGCCCGGACGCAACCAGGAATGGAGGCCAGCAGTGAGCCGTTCAGTCAACAAGGTGATCCTCGTCGGCAACGTCGGAGGCGACCCCGACGTGCGCACGACGAGCGCGGGCGCGAAGGTGGCGCGCTTGTCGCTCGCGACCAACTGGCGCACCGGCGGGGAAGAGCCCGAGGAGCGCACGGACTGGCACCGCATCGTGCTGTGGGGCCGTCTCGCGCAGGTGGCCGAGGACTACGTGTCGCGGGGCGACCGGCTGTTCGTCGAGGGCTATCTGCAGTACGACTCGTACGAGCGCGACGGCGTGACGATCCCCACGGCGGAGGTGCGTGGGAGAGAGATGGTGATGCTCACGCCCCGGGGCGAGGAGGCGCAAGACGGCTGACCGACGGGGCCGGCGTTGCTCGGGCGGCCGGTTCAGCGTCGCGAGCGGGCCGGGCGGCCGGGGCGGCTGGCGCTTGCTTCCGTGCGCAAGCCGCGTCGGCCGTTGCAGGCATCCCCTCCCTGGGCGGCCGTCCCGTCGCGGCTCGACGGCTGCTCTAGGATGCCCTTCCGCTGGTGGGCCAGAAACCCCGGAGGGCCTCGCCCTGGGGGCTCTCCTGGAGCTTCTCGAAGGCGCGGTTGCGGATCTGGCGAATGCGCTCTCGGGTCACGCCCAGCAACGATCCGATCTCCTCGAGCGTGTGCTCCTCGCCGTCGTCGAGGCCGTAGTAGAGGTAGAGGATCTTGCGTTCGCGCTCCGTCAGGTAGTCGTCGAACATGCGCTCGAGGTGTTGTCGGCGCGCGCTCGTCTCGACGGCTTCCTCGATGTCGTCCTCGTCGCTGTCCACGAACCGGTCCATGAGGGTGGCGCTGTCGTTGTCGGCCCGGTCGACGGGAGCGTCCAAGCTGACTTCGGCCGCCGCGACGCGCCTAAGCGACCGCACCGTCTCGAGGGGCTCCCTCATTTCGTCGGCGAGTTCCTGGTCGGTCGGCGTGCGGCCGAGCCTCTGCATCAGGGCCGTGTTGGTCCGCGCCAAGCGGGCGAGGTTGGAGTTCTGGTTGAGCGGGATCCGCACCGAGCGGGTCTGCTCGGCCAGCGCCTGCAGCACCGTCTGGCGAATCCACCAGACCGCGTAGGAGATGAACTTGACGCCCTTGTCGGGGTCGAACTTCTTGACGGCCTTGAGCAGGCCCTCGTTGCCGATGCAGACCAGCTCGGCGAGCGCGAGGCCGCGTCCCTGGTACTTCTTCACGTACGAGATCACGAAGCGAAGGTTCGCCGTCACGAGTCGCTCGGCGGCCTCCTTGTCTCCTGTTCGGGCGCGCCTGGCGAGGGCCCGCTCCTCCTCCGGGTCGGAAATCAAGGGGTACCGCTCGACATCCTGAAGGTACTGATCGAAGGAATCGACACCGCCCGAGCTTGCGAACAACTCCGTCCTCCTGGCTTGAAGTGAATCGATTGGCGCCCCGCACCCCGGCGATCCCGGCAACGGATGCCGGAACGGCTGTTTCTGAATCCCGCGCGGCTACAGGTCGTTCCGACCCGTCCGGGCGAGAAAATGGAAGACAATCTTAACCACGAGAGCGCCCCGAAGTCAAATGTTTGCCGCGCGGCCGGTTCGGGCCGCCCGCCACGGGCCGACGCGGAGCGCGGCAAGCCCGAGACGGCGGCGAGCGCTCGTCAGAAGCGAGTGTCGAAGCGGAGGTAGGTGCGCCATTTTGGTCGCGCCGGGACGACGCCCGCGGGCTCCAAGGCCAGTTTCCTTGCGACGTCGAAGCGGATTCCGCCGGGCCAGACGAGGCCCGCCCCGGCGGAGCCGAAGTCGTGCCCGCGGACGACGGCCCAATCGGCGAAGGCGGAGAGCCGGACGAACCACAGGCGTCGCTGAGCGTCGGCGCGTCCACGCCAGACGACGGCCCCGGGAAGCAGCAGGGGCGGATGGCCCCGCAACCAGTCGCCGGACCCGTCGAGCAACCACGGGTCGGCGCGGCGGGAGCGGCTCCAGGTGCGGGCGCCGCCGCCCTCGGCCGCGAACGACCACGGACGGTCTCGGCCGACGACGACGGCGGCGGTGGCGGCGATCCGGAGCAGGCGCCCGCGGCCAACGGCGCCCTCGACCGACAACTCGCCGCCGCCTTGGAGCAGACGGCCCGCGCGGCCGCCCCACCACGGCGTCCAGGCGCCCGCGGCGCCGGCACGAGTCGCGTGTGCGCCGGGCCCCGATTCGTCGTGCCGCTCGGCGAACACGCGAAGCGACAGGAATGCCCGGTTGCGTCTTGCGGGCGCCGCCCGAAGAGCGATTCCGTCGGCGGCGTACCAGCGGGCGGCTCGGCCTTCGACGGCGCCGAAATCCAGCGCCATCGCGGCCGGACGCAGGTCGTGATAGGCCGAGACCCGCACGCGCCAGTCTGGGAATTCGCGCTCGACCGCGAACGTCGCTCGCGGTTCGGTCAGCTTCGTTCCGATTCGGGCGGAGACTACCGCGCGGCCCCAGGGAAACCGCCGCCAAATGCGCGTGCCGGCCGAGAATCCCTCGTCGCGACTGTACCCGAGCAGCCGCAAGGTGAGCAGCGGCGGCTCGAAGCTCCATGGGCTGGTCTCGAAGACGGCGTCCTCGCCCGCTTCGCCCTCGATGGCCGCCAGCTCCGACGCCATCCGTTCCGTCGCGCCGTCGCCGTGCAACGACTCTTCGTCCCAGAGGGCGCCGGCGAAACGGTTCCGCAGTCGCGCGAGCGAATCCGGAGGCCGGAGGGTCCACGTCGCGGCCGGGTCGGGCCGTCCTGCCTCGTCCACATGGTCTTCGGGCTCCTGCCAGCGGCGGGCGACCTCGAGCGCCGTCTCGGGGTCGGCGCCCCGCTCGCGGATCTCCTCGACATCGAAGACGACCTGGGACGAGACGCCTCCCGACGTCTCGCGCAGCTCGTCGTTGGCCACGAATTCGTCGACCGGCGCCATGGACGCCTCGAGCGTCATGGACCGAGGCAACCAATGCCGGGAATCCCAGAGCGCGTAGTCGGCCACCACGGCCGCGACGCCGAGCTCCATCCTGGGCATGGCGGAGCGAAGCGCGGCGTTCGCGAGCCTGCCGAGGACCCCGGGCGCGGACTTGCCGCCGCCGCCCGGCGCTTGGCTCGCATCGCCCGGCGCTCCTTCCGCGCCGCCCGCCAGGTCGACCAAGACTCTGGGACCGCCCCCGCCTTCGCAAACGACGCACCAGACGAGTTCCGAGTCGATCGGCTTTGCTGGGCGAAACGCGAGGCGCACCAAGCCGAAGGACTCCGCCTCGATCCACAGGACGGCCGAGACGAAACGGACCGCCCGGCGCCTCGGCACGGCGTTGACGGCAACGGCCCGAACCGTCTGGCCGCCGGGCGTCGACACGGTGACCGTGTCGCCGGAGCGGTAGCGGTAGAACTGCTCGGCCCCCGAGTCGAGGGGCGAAACGAACTCCGGCTTGCCCGTTTCCGGCGCGGCGCCGACGGTCTCCGGCAACATCGCCAGGGCGAAGCGAAAGGGGCTTCGGTACGGATCGAGGCCTCGCTTGACGGCGGCCTGCATTCCCGCGCCGTAGGGCGGGTCGCCGGCCAGGGACGAGTGGAGAATCCAGTAGGCGTCCATTCGCATCACGGCGGCGTCGTTTCGGGCCCAACGGAAGCGGTACTCCTGCTGGTAGTCCTGGATCACGTAGCTCGATCGCGGGGCGTCGAACTGCCACAGGTGCCTCTCGCGGGCGCGGACCGCGTAGGACTCCAGCGCGAGCGACGCCGAGTCCCGGGCGCCTCTCGCTCCCTGGACGAGCCGCCGGGCTTGCGGGTCCAAGTAGGCGCCCCCGTGGCCGGCGGCTGGCGCGGGCTGCGCTTCGACATGCGCCGAAAGGCACAGGGCGGCGAGGACGGCGGGCGCGGCGCAAACCCCCCGTGCCGCATGCAACCGGCTTCGGCTCGTCGACATCCTCGAAAGATACGGCGTCTCCGCGCGGCGCGTCCACAGCGTGTTGGGGGCCGCCTTCGGCGAGGACGTCGGTCAGCCGGAAGGGCTGCTTCCCCGGACTCGCCGCCTGCCGCCCGACGATGCGCTGGGGATGGCCCCGGCAAGGGCGTCAGAAGCGGCCGGCTCCTTCGGACCTGCCGCCTAGGCCGAGCGCCGGACTGGGGGCGCGGCTGCGGCTGGTTTGGAGGTCGCCCGGCCCCTCGAAGAGACTGGCCGCCGCAGATACGCCAATGCGGTAGCGAAGCGAGCCGAGTCCTCCGGGCTCTATCGGCGCCGCGACGTCCAGACGAAGGGGAAGCCTCTGGGTTCCCGCGGGGAAGCCGACCCGGAGACCAGCGCCCACGGCGGCGCGCACGCCGGAGTCGGCCCCGAAGGGAGCGTCGCCCCGCCACGCGACTCCGGCGTCCAGGAAGACCGCCAAGCTCAGGTCCACCGCGTCGGCCAGCGGGCCGCCGAGGAGGATCCGGTCCTCCACGTTCACGACCGCTGCCCGGCCGCCCGGGAATTCGTAGCGGCCGTATCCGCGAACGCGGTGGGGGCCGCCGATCGTCAGCTGGAACGGACGAGCGACGCGCCAGCCGCCGGCGGCGTAGAAGCTGGTCGCCAAGGTGTGGCGAGAGCCGCCGTTCGGCTGCCAGTAGAAGTGAACGTCGATCTCTGCCAGGATGTCGCTGGCGGCCCCCTCGCGGAACTGCCAAGCCCCCTCGATGCCGAACTCGGAACTGAAGACCCAGCGCGGCCCAGCGGCGCCGGCGAACAGAAACGCGTGCCCCCGCATTCCGTGGCTCGCGCTTCCCCGGTCTCCGGTCCACCGCCGCTCGACGGCGAGGCCGCCCAGCGCCTGGATTCCAGTCCGGATGTCCTGCTCGCCGGCGATGGCGTCGAGACCCCGGCGCGTCACGTAGCGGATGTTGCGCTTGCCGCCCATGACGTTCAGCCGAAGGTAGCGCGCCGGCCGTACTTGGCGGGCGACTGCCCCGGCGACGAGCGAGTCGTCGTCGGCCAGCAAGACCAGATCGTCGCCGGCCGCGGTGGCCAGCCCCTCCGGGAATCCTCCGAAGCCGAGGTCCTCCCACGACATGCCGGCGCCCAGCACCGTGAAGTCTCCCGGGCTTCCCACCCGCGCCGCTGCCGTGGCGTGAACGCGGATGGTCTCCAAGGGCAGCATCACCCGTTCGTAGGGCGCCTCGGCGGGTGCCGCGTACGCGAAGTAGTCTTGCCGCAGCGACACCGTTTCGGCGAAGGCGAAGGTGCCCACTTCGGCCACGAACGGATAGGCCAGCGTCTCCTCGAAGAAGCGTCCCGACCGCGTCGTTCCGCCGGTGAGCTGGGCGTCGAGCCGCGTTCCGGCCAGTCGCGGCGTCTGCCACGCGGCTCCGAAGTCGTGCCGGTCGCGGTGCGCATGCCGAAAGAGGGACAGCCTAGTTCCGGTCCCCAGCAGGTTTTCTTCCGCGATCGCGACCCGCGAGATGCGAAACCCGTCGTCGAGTTCGGGCCGGACGTTGATTTCCAGCGACCATTCGTCCTGCGTCCGGACCTCGACGTCGACGATCGCGTCGCCCACCTCGGCGACGTGGACGTCCGCGTCGGCGATGAAGCGGTAGGAACGGAGGATGCGCTCGGACTCGTCGAGCAGGAGGGAGTCCAGACAGTCGCCTTCCTTGAACAGCAGCTCGTTGCGGATGAAGCTCGGCTGAGTGCGCCGGTGCGCGCGGTTGGCGAGCGAAAAGAACCAGCGGCGAAAGCGGTGGGAGGGATCGATCTCGTCGATGTCGAAGATGGAGTGGTTGTCCACGGTCACGTTGCGGATCCTTCCACCTGGACACGGGGCGGGCTCGTCTTGGGCGGAAGCGGAGATGGGCGCGGCGCCGGCCAGAGCCGGCGCAAGCGCGGCCGCGGCCAGCGCGGTCGGCCACGAGAAAGCGGGTCGGCGGAGGAGGCGCGCTCGCCGGATGTTAGTTTCCTGGGCGGGCGAGGGCGGCCGTTGCCGGCACGGCGAACGCGAGGAAACCGAGGCGCAACCGTCCATCGGCTGTCGCAAGTGCGAAGGCGGCCGCCGCCGGCAGAGCGAACGCGAGAGTGCGTGCGCGGCTGGGTTCGCCGAGCCGGGCGGACGCCGGACCAGGGGGTTCGCTCGCGGTGTCGGGAGCAAGTCGGAGCCGGGCTGGAGTTTCGTCGAGCGACGGTCTGCCGTTCGCCGTCTTGGGCGCGGTTGACCGCCGCCGCCGCCGGAGCAATAATCTCCGTCTTCAATAGAACACGGCGGGGCGCGTCCCGCCCCCGAGCGAGCCGCGTCTCGCCCGCAAAGGTTGGCTTCCTTGGCCACTGAGAAACTCGATGCGGTAGCTCCCGGGTGGATGCCGCGCGGGCCCGTTCACAGGAACCTGAGCCCATCGCAACTCTACGAGGAGACCGTGCGGGCGGGAGCCGGACGGATCGCGCGCGGCGGCGCCATGGTCACCACGACCGCTCCCCATACCGGCCGTTCTCCCGACGACCGCTTCATCGTGCGCGTCGGCGAGGCGGCCGGCGACATCGACTGGGGCTCGGTCAACCGGCCGTTCGACGCGGACGACTATGCGGTACTCAGGCGCCATGTTCGCGAGCACTTGGAGAAGCGGCCGCTCTACGTGCGCGACGCGCTGGCCGGGGCCGACGAACGCTACCAAATCGAAGTCCGCGTCGTGTCCGAGAGCCCTTGGCACGACCTCTTTGCCTACAACATGCTCCGCCGTCTGCCGCCCGGGCGCGAGCTGGGACTGCGACCGCGCTTCACCGTTCATCATGCTCCGTCCTTCGAGGCGACGCCTTCCCGCCACGGGACCCGCTCGGGCGCCTTCGTGGTGATCGACTTCGAGAAGCGAGAGGTGCTTGTCGGCGGCACGGCGTACGCGGGCGAGATCAAGAAGTCGGTTTTTTCGGTGCTCAATTTTCTTCTTCCTGCGCGGGGCGTGCTGCCGATGCACTGCTCGGCCAACGTCGGGGCGGACGGCGGCACGGCCCTTTTCTTCGGGTTGTCGGGCACGGGCAAGACCACGCTGTCGGCGGCGCCGGGCCGCAAGCTGATCGGCGACGACGAGCACGGCTGGAGCGACGACGGCGTCTTCAACTTCGAGGGCGGGTGCTACGCCAAGACGATCCGGCTCTCTCTGGAAGGCGAGCCCGGCATCTACCGGGCGACGAGGATGTTCGGGACGATCCTGGAGAACGTCTGGCTGGACGAGCGCACGCGCGAGGTGGACTACGACTGCGGCAAGCTGACCGAGAACACCCGGGCATCCTACCCCATCGACTTCATGCTCGATTCGGTGGAGAGCGGCATGGGCGGCCATCCCCGCAACGTCTTCTTCCTGGCCGCCGACGCGTTCGGCGTGCTCCCGCCCATCGCCAAGCTGGACGCGGAGCAGGCCATGTACCACTTCTTGTCGGGCTACACGGCCAAGGTCGCAGGAACCGAACGCGGCGTGACCGAGCCTAGGGCCACCTTCAGCGCATGCTTCGGCGCTCCGTTTCTGCCGCGTCGCGCCACCGTGTACGCGGAGTTGCTCCGCGAGAAGATTCGGACTCACGGAGCACGGGTTTGGCTCGTCAACACGGGGTGGACGGCGGGCGGCTACGGCGTGGGCGAGAGAATCCGCTTGGAGCACACGCGGGCGATGGTGGAGGCGGCGTTGAACGGGGCGCTCGACGGCGTGCCCGCGACGCGCGACCCGGCGTTCGGGATGAGCGTGCCCGAGCGCGTCCCGGGAGTGCCGGGCGAGGTGTTGTCGCCGCGCCGCGCTTGGGCCGACGGATCCGCCTACGACGAGGCCGCGCAACGGTTGGCGGCCATGTTCAGCGAGAACTTTGCGCGCTTCGGCGGCGCGCCGTCCGCGGCGGCTCCCGTGACCGCTACGGGAGCGGGAGCCGCAGGGACGGAGCCTTGAGGCGGTGGGCCCGTCGCGTGGCGGGATGGGGCGGCGGCGCGGCCGGGCCGCTGGCTCGATGTGTGGCGCCGGCCGTCGTCTTGGCGGCGGGCGCCTGCGAGTCCTCGGCGCGCTTTCGCGACCGGTTCAGGGACATGACGCCGAGAGAAGCGTACGAGGCCGGGCTTGCGGAAGCCGGACTCGCGGAGACGGCGCTCGTGCGCGACTGGGTGGCGGCCGGGCGCCGAGCCGTGGAGTCGGCCGCGGCGGTGGCCATGCCCTTTCAAGAGAGCGGCTTCGTCACCGCGGAGGCGCCCGGGGCGGCGGGCTACCGGGTGGACCTGCCGCGCGGACGCAAGCTGCTGGTCGAAATCGAGATGGACGCGGGCTCGGAGGCGCGAGTCTTCTTCGATCTCTTTCGCGAGGCCGACGAGCCGGACAATCCCCTTCGGCCGGTCTTTTCGTCGGACTCCACGCCGCTGGCCTACGTACACCAGCCCTGGCGAGGCGGAACCTACCTGTTGCGCCTGCAGCCGGAACTGTTGCGAGGGGGCTCCTACCGGGTTACGATCAGGCAGGAAGCCCAGTTCGGCTTTCCGGTGGAAGGACGAGGGATGCGGGCGATCGGCAGCGTGTTCGGCGCCCCGCGCGACGGCGGGCGCCGCCTACACCGGGGCGTGGACATCTTCGCGCCCCGCGGCACGCCGGTCCTGTCCGCGACGCCCGGCCGAGTCTCCAGGGTGGAAACTACCGAGTTGGGCGGCAAGGTCGTGTGGGTGCGCGACACCCTGCGCCACGCCAGCGTGTACTACGCGCACCTGGACAGCCAGACCGTGCAACGCAACCAAGAAGTGCGGACCGGCGACACGCTGGGCCTCGTCGGCAATACCGGCAACGCGCGCACGACGCCCCCGCACCTTCATTTCGGCATCTACCGGCGCGGCGAGGGAGCAGTGGACCCGGCGCCGTTCCTGCGGCCTCCGGGGGGGCGGCTTCCCGTGCAGGCCGCCGACGCCGGCCTCTTGGGCGCCCGCGCGCGCGTCACGGCCGGGACAGCGGAGTTGCGCGTTGCCCCGGAGCGCGCCGCGGGAGTTCTCCTGCAACTGTCGGCAGGCGCGGCGGTGAGGGTGGTCGGCGCCGCCGGGGCCTGGTACCGCGTGCTTCTGGACGGCGGTGCGGCGGGGTACGTGTCCGCCGGGTCCGTGGGCACTGCGGGAGGGGCGTCCGGCGGAGGCGATTCGGGGCCTTGAAGCCGGGGGGCCGCCGCATGGGGGCGAGGAGCCTTCGGGAGATCGCCCCCGGCGGCCGACTCGGTCGGGCCCGGCGCGCGCGGACCAGGGCGGCGCCGCGCACCCGACGGACCGGGGCGCCCGGGTGATCGCTCCCCACGGCGGCGTCCTGGTCGACCTGCGCGCTACCGCCGAGCGCCGCCGGGAGATGCGCGACGCCGTCCTGGACTGGCGCTGGTCGTGGGACCTGGACGAGCACGCCTTGTGCGACTTGGAATTGCTCGTCACGGGGGCCTTCTCTCCGTTGCGCGGCTTCATGGGGCGCACGGACTACGAAAGCGTTCTGTCGAGAATGCGCTTGGCCGACGGCACGCTCTGGCCGGTGCCTGTGACGCTGGCCGTGCCGCGCGGCTTGGCGGAGAAGCTCTCGCGTGGCGACGTGGTCGCGTTGCGCGACGCCCAAGGCAACATCGTGGCCGTCCAGCACGTGGACGATGTCTGGGAGCCGGACGTGGAAGCGGAAGCGCAGGCGTTGCTGGCGAGCCGTCGCGGCGGACCGTCCGCGAATCTTGCCGAGCATCCTTGGGCGCGCCGCTTGGCGAAGGCGGCGACGGCCTACGTGGGCGGACGGGTCGAAGGCCTGGGACCGCTGGTGCACTACGACTACGAGGAGTTGCGCCGGACCCCGGCCGAATTGCGCTCGCTCTTCCGGGCCAAGGGATGGGACCGGGTGGTCGGCTTCCAGACCCGAAATCCCATGCACCGGGTCCACGTGGAGCTCTCCAAGCGCGCCGCGGCGGCCGCGGGCGCCAAGCTGCTGGTCCATCCCACCGTCGGGACGTCCGCTCCGGGCGACATCGACCACTTCACGCGCGTGCGGTGCTACCGGGCCGCGATGTCCGCGTACGCGCCGGGAACGGCCTTGCTCTCGCTGTTGCCGCTGGCAATGCGCAT
Source organism: Longimicrobiales bacterium (assembly GCA_965203485.1). Taxonomy (GTDB): domain Bacteria; phylum Gemmatimonadota; class Gemmatimonadetes; order Longimicrobiales; family Gaopeijiaceae. The sequence goes on along the minus strand of OZ241892.1, from coordinate 2,731,157 downwards.
GGCCGGGCCGCGCGAGGCGGTGTGGCATGCGATCGTGCGCAAGAACTACGGCTGCACGCACTTCGTGGTGGGCCGGGACCATGCTGGGCCGGGGCGCGACTCGTCCGGTGTGCCCTTCTACGCGCCCGAGGAGGCCCGGGACGCGGTCGGGGAGCACGAGGCCGAGTTGGGGATCGCGCTCTGCGCCAGCGAGGAAATGGTCTACGTGCCTTCGCGGGGCAAGGCTCTTGCGCTGGGCGAGGTGCCGGCCGGCGAGCGAACGGAAGAGTTGTCGGGGACCGAGCTGCGGCGGCGTCTGCGCGCGGGAGAGGCGTTGCCGGATTGGTTCACGTTGCCGGCGGTCGAGGCGGAGTTGAGGCGCACTTTCCCGCCTAGGCGCGAGCGGGGCTTCACGCTGTTCCTCACCGGCCTGTCCGGGGCGGGCAAGAGCACGATCGCGGGCGCGCTGATGGTCAAGTTGCTCGAAGTCGCCCAGCGGCCCGTCACGCTTCTCGACGGCGACGTGATGCGCAAGCACCTGTCGAGCGAGTTGGGCTTCTCGCGCGAGCACAGAGATCTCAACATCCGCCGCACGGCGTTCGTCGCCAGCGAGATCACCAAGAACGGGGGCGCGGCCATCTGCGCGCCCATCGCCCCCTACGACGACGCCCGCAAGGAGGCGCGCCGAATGGTCGAGGCGGCCGGGGGATTCTTCCTGGTGTACGTGTCCACGCCCATCGAGGTCTGCGAGCGGCGGGACCGCAAGGGCCTCTATGCCCGTGCCCGTGCCCGGATGATCAAGGAGTTCACGGGAGTCTCGGACCCCTACGAGGCGCCCGGGGACGCGGAGATCGTGATCGACGGCACGGACACGTCGCCCGCCGAGGCCGCGGACAGAATCTTAGAGCACGTTCGGCGAAAGGGCTACCTCGCCGGCTAGCGCAGGGACCCGGCGGGTCCTGCCGGAGCGCCGGGGAAGGATGGAGCGCCGCGTCTACGCGCCTCGCGGTCGGAAGCCGAACGATAGGCGCATTACGAAGTTGTCCCGGTTGCTTCCGTCGAACGCGAAGTTGCCTACCCGTTCGTAGGCGAGACGAAGGGCGGTCTCGACGCCGCCCGCGCCAGGGAGGCGGCGCCAGTCGACGACGAGGCGCAGGCGCACTTCGTCCTCGTTGTCGGCGATGCGGGCCCACTGGCGGCGGGCCTTGCCCGGTTCGCGACGCAACCGCCATTCGTCGGCCGAGTAGTGCTCGCGCGCGACCGAGAGGCGGCTCGTCCACCCGGCGGCCCGCCAAGCCGCGCCCGCCGCGACGCTCCACGCGTTGGGGCCGAGCGGGTCGCCGATCACCCTGCCGTCCAGCGTGAGGCCGGACGTGAACTGGTGATGCGTGTGCACGAGAGGGCCGGCGTGCCGCGCTTCGGTCCAGAGGTCGAGCCTTCCTTCGCCGCCCAGCCCGCGGGCGCTCGCGCCGGCCGTCCAAAGGGCGTCGCGCCAATATCCCCGGAGGAACTGCCGCCAGTCCCGGCGCAGGTCCGTGGCCAGGAAATTCACGTAGAGCTGCGTCTTCGCGCGTTGGATCGTCACGCGCGCGTGGCCGCCGCCCGCCTTGTCGGAAACTTCGATCGTGCCACCCCTGACCGGCAGCAGCAGGTCGGCCAACCGGGCCAGCAAAGTGCCGCTGGGCGCTCCCTCGCCCGCTTGGTGGTTCAGGTACACGAAGCCCCACTCGAACGCCGGGACGGGACGGTGGCCGAGGTGGAAGACCGCCAGCAGGCTGCGGGGCGTGTCGCGGTTCGACTCCATGCGGGCCACTAGCGCGGAAGCTCGCCAGAGGCCCCAGCGACCGCCGGGAAGCCGAAACGGGCGCTCGGAGGCGACGCGGACCATGTCGAGCCCGCGCGGGTTGTCCGAGAGCACGGTCCCCCCGGCTCGGCCGTGTCCCAAGATGGCGTGGTTGCGGCCGACGTCGAGGGCGGCCGGGCCGAAGACGGCCCTGGCGTAACCGTCGAAGAGGGTTGCCGAAGCCGCGTTCGTTCGGCCGTCCGCCGAATGGGCCACCCAGGCTTGGGGGGTGACGCGGACGGCCAGCCGTCCGGCCTCCGCTTCCACGGAGAATGCGGCGGCGGCGGTCCAGCCGTCGATCGCAGGCCCGCCTTGGTTGCCGTTCAGCAACGGGTTCAGGATGCCCTTGATCTGACTGGCGGCGCCCGGCCCGAGAGGGCGAGACGGCGACCGGGCGGCCCAGATCTCGGCGGACGCGCCGGCGACCGCCGCGGCAGCCGCGCGCCCAGGCCCGCCGCCGCGTTCACCTGCGTCCGGCCCGAAGCGCCTGGCCAGCCGCGCCGCCGCTTCTTCGACGGCCGCCGCCGCCCCGCCGCGTTCCTCCAACGACCGCGCCGCTTCGGCGGCCCACCGGCCAAAGGCGGCTCGCGAGCTGGGGCCATGGCCGCCGAGAGCCTGCTTCACGATGCCGGCGGCCACGAGAACGGCGAGGTCCTCGTACGCGGGATCCAGGTTCGGCACGTACGCCGTCGCCTGGCCCAGCGCAACGCACGGGGCGAAGGCCAGCGCGCCGGCCGCCCACGCGGCGAAGCGCAGCGCGCGGCCCGGGCCGGCGCCTGTCCTCGCCGCGCGCGGAGGTGACGCGAGCTTGATCATTGTCGAAATATCGCCGGGGACGATCCGGGCTGGACGCGGCGGAGCCCGTAGTCGGTGCGCTCTCGGCCGGGCTGCGCGGTTCCGGTTGCGTTCGGCGGCCGTTGCCGCGAGATCGCTCGCCAGGCGGGCCGGCACGTCTGCTTGGACAGCGCTGCAGGGTCGGCGTCGAACGCGCGTCTCGCGGGCGATCCGCGCTTCCGCCGCCGGCAAGCGGAAGGACGTTTCCGCTTCGGTTCGACGTACTTGCGCTCCGTCGCTGCGCCGGGACAGCTTGCAATCGGTTCCGCGGTCAAGCGGTCCGTCGGCGCGCGCCGGCACGCCTTCCCCTTCCCTCGCCGCCCAGCGTCCTCCCATGAAGCCAGTCGTCGCTCCCAACCTGATCGGCGGCCAGTGGGCCGTCCCCGACGCGGGAACGCGCGTCGCGGTCGAGGACCCCGGCACGGGCGAGACTCTGGGCAGCGTGCCCGAGTCCGGCAGGGCGGACGTGGACCGAGCCGTCGGCGCCGCCCGCGACGCCTTCCCCGAGTGGCGCCGCAGGCCCGTCGCCGAGCGCGCCCGCGTGCTGTTTCGGCTCCAGGCGCTCCTCGACGGCTGTCGCGGCGAGCTGGCCCGCAGCCTTACCCGCGAGCACGGCAAGAACTTGGCCGAAGCGGACGGCGAACTGCAGCGCGCGATCGAGAACGTGGAGCACGCGGCGGGAATGCCGTCGCTGATGATGGGGGACGCGCTCGAGGACGTGGCCGCCGGCGTGGACTGCGAGACGGTGCGTCAACCGGTCGGAGTCTTCGCCGTGATCACGCCCTACAACTTCCCGGTGATGGTGCCGATGTGGTTCTGGCCCTACGCGGTGGCGGCGGGCAACACGGTCGTCGTGAAGCCGAGCGAGCAGGATCCGCTGGCGCACCAGCGCGTGGCGGAGCTGGCGGTCCAGGCCGGGTTGCCGCCGGGCGTGCTCAACGTCGTGCACGGACGCGGCGCGGCGGCGGAGGCGCTGGTCGAGCACCCGGACGTCGCCGGCGTCTCTCTCGTGGGCTCCAGCCCGGTGGCGCGGCGCGTTTACCAGCGGGCGGCGGCGGCGGGCAAGCGCGTGCAGGCGCTCGGGGGCGCCAAGAACCACATGATCGTACTGTCGGACGCCGACCCCGACATGGTGGCGCAGGCCGTGGTCGCCTCGGTGTTCGGGTGCGCGGGCCAGCGTTGCTTGGCGGGCTCGGTGGTGGTCGGCGTGGGCGAGTCCTACGAACCCGTGCGCGAGCGCGTCCTCGACGGAGCGGCGTCGTTGCGCGTGGGCTACGGCCTGGAGGAGGACGCGGACATGGGGCCGGTCATTTCGGGCGCGCACCGCAACCGCGTGGTCGGCTTCATCGAGCAGGGGGAGCGCGACGGCGCCCGTCTTCTGCTGGACGGCAGGTCCGCCGAGGTCCCGGGGTATCCGCGCGGCCACTGGCTCGGCCCGACGGTGTTCGAGGACGTCGGCTGCGACACGCCGCTGGGCCGCGAAGAGGTCTTCGGTCCCGTGGCGGGCCTGATGCGCGCGCCCGACCTGGACGGCGCCCTGGACATGCTGGCCGCGAGTCCCTACGGCAACGCCGCGTCGATCTTCACGCGGTCGGGGCGGTCGGCGAGAGAATTCCGCTACCGGGCGGGCATCTCCATGCTGGGGGTCAACGTCGGGGTCGCCGCCCCGATGGCCTTCTTTCCCTTCGGGGGCGCGCGCAACTCGTTCTACGGCGACCTGAAGGCGCAGGGCAAGGACGCCGTAGCCTTCTACACCGACCAGAAGGTCGTGATCTCGCGGTGGTGAGGCCGGAGCCGGCGCGGGCCCGCGGCGCGGAGTTGCTGGAAGCGCAGCGGGCGCACCTGTTCGACTGCGTCCGGCCGCTCTACGACGAGCCGCTGGCGCTGGCCCGGGGATCGGGATGCTGGGTCGAGGACTTCGGCGGCCGCGAGTACCTGGACCTGTTCGCCGGGATATTGTCGGTGTCCCTGGGCCACTGCCATCCGGCGGTCGTGGCCGCCGTGCGCGAGCAGGCCGGGCTCCTCGGCCACGTGTCCACTCTTTACGTGAACGAGCCGCAGACGCGGGCGGCGCGGCGGCTGGCCGAGATCGCGCCGGGACGGCTGACGCGCACCTTCTTCCTCAACAGCGGCACGGAGGCCGTCGAGACTGCGCTAGCCACGGCCAGGCTGCACACGGGCCGCACCGAGGTGGTGGCGTTGCGCCGCGCCTATCACGGACGCACGAGCATGGCGGCTTCGTTGACGGCCCAGGCGCCCTGGCGCGTGCTGCCCAGCTCGGTCACCGGAGTCACGCACGCACTTTCGCCCTATCCCTATCGGTCCCCGTTCGGCGCTGGATCGGACGAGGAGCTGGTGGAGGCGCACGCCCAGGATCTCGTGGAGGTGATAGAGACGACCACGAACGGCCGCCCCGCCGCTTTCGTGGCCGAGTCCGTGCAGGGAGCGGCCGGCTACATCGTTCCGCCCGAGGGGTACTTCCAGCGGATGGCGGGAATCATCCGCTCCTACGGCGGCCTCTTCGTCGCCGACGAAGTTCAGGCCGGGTTCGGGCGCACCGGAGACCAGTGGTTCGGCATCCAGCACTGGGGCGTCGAGCCCGACATCATGATCACCGCCAAGGGGATCGCGGGCGGCATGCCCGTGGGCGCGGTGACCGCCCGGGCGGACGTGTCGGCCAGCTGGCGCGGCAAGACCATCTCCACCTTCGGCGGCAACCCCGTCTGCATGGCGGCGATGGACGCGACCCTGCGCGTCATGGAGGCCGAGGACGTGCCGGCCCGCGCCGCAACCCGGGGCCGGCAGCTTCGCGACGGCCTGCTGGGCTTGGCGCGGGAGCACGCGTGGATCGGCGACGTCCGGGGCCTCGGCCTCATGCAGGCGATGGAGCTGGTCGAGGACCGCGACGCGAAGGAGCCTGCCCCCGGCTTGGCCGACAACCTGGTTCACGCGGCCAAGGACGAAGGGCTGTTGATCGGCCTGGGCGGCCTGCAGGGCCACGTAATTCGGCTCGGACCGTCGCTGCTGATCTCGGAAGACGAGACCGCCGAAGCCCTCGCCCGCCTCGCGCGAGCTTGCGCGGCCGTAGCCCGGCGGAGATGACGCGGCCGGCCGACCCGCCGAGCGCGCCGGCGGCGCCGTGGGCGGGCGCGTCAGTCCACGGGCTCCGCGGCCGCCTCCGACTCGAGGACGCGGCCGGAACGCGATCTCGCCAGCGCTTGCCGGATTCTCTCGCGCCACGACTCGGGACGGCGCACCAGGGCCAGTTCCAGGAACGGAGGCGAGGGCACGCCGGCTGTGACGGACAGGAAGTGCACGTCGCCGAGCTCGGGCGGCGCAGGGACCGCGTACGTTCGCCCGCCCCACGAGAACCGGACCGCCCGGGAAGCCGCGAGGTCGGCGGCGCTCCATCGCTGTTCGATGTAGACGTCGTCCTCCACGGCGTAGGTGCCGGGCCCGATGCGGTCGCCGTGACGGTAGTAGTCCGGCGCGAAGTCCTCTCCTTCGTCGCGGAGAAACGTCTGTTCCATGGCGTAGTCCACGCCGTGGAGGTCGTCTTGGTCGGCGAGGGACTCCAGGTGGTGGCGGAGTTCATGGACGAGGGTCTCCCAGATCTGCTCGCGCCAGTCGAACGCGGCGTCGGCGCGGGACAGGGCGCGAAACGAGCCCCAGTGTAGCACGACCACGGAGCGCACCGTCTCCGGGCCGCTCCAGTCGGACGGATATGCCTCCGTGACGCATTCTCCCAGCGTGTAGACGGCGGGGAAGCGCGGGTGGGGCGCCGGGTCGCGCCGCACGACGAGCCCGGCCACGCCGTCGCGGTACTGCGCGGGAATGCCTTCGAACGCTTTGTGCGAAGCGCTCTCGAAGGCATCGAGGTTCACGGGGACCGGGCGGCGCTGGGGGCCCAAGCCAAGATGTCGCGAAGCGCGTCCAGCTTGGGCTCCGCGGCGACCGAGCGGCGGGGCAGATCGAGCAACCGCTGCATGGCTTGGGGCACGGCGACGGGACAGCCCGTCAGGGGCTCCACCACATCGGCGAACTTGGCCGGATGGGCCGTGGCCAGGGCGACCCCCGAAGTTCGTCTGCGCCGGGCGAGCTCGCGCCGCAACCCCAGCAGTCCGACCGCCGTATGCGGATCGAGAGCCACGCCCCGGTCGCGCCATTCGCGCCGAATGCACTCGCGCGTCTCGTGGTCGGTCCACGCGGAACCGGCGACGACCTCGCGCAACGCCTGCAAGTCGCCGCCGAACCCGTGCAGGATGCGCGCGAAGTTGCTGGGATTGCCCACGTCCATCGCGGTCGAGACGGTCGGCGTCGCGGGGCGCGGGTCGTAGGCTCCCGACGCCAAGTAGTCCGGCACTACGCTGTTCGCGTTCGTTGCGGCCACGAAGCCGGCGATGGGAACGCCCATGGCCCGGGCCATGAGGCCGGCCGCCAAGTTGCCGAAGTTGCCGGACGGCACCGAGAACACGACGTCCCGGTCGCGGGCGGACTCGGGCAACTCGGCCCACGCGTGAGCGTAGTAGAACATCTGCGGCAGCAACCGGCCGATGTTGATCGAGTTGGCCGAGGTGAGTCGAGCGTCGGCGCGGAGGGCGGCATCGGCGAAGGCCTGCTTGGCCAAGCGTTGGCAATCGTCGAAGTCGCCGCGGACGGCGACCGCCGTCACGTTGCCGCCCAGCGCGGCGAACTGCGCCTCCTGCCGGAGGCTCACCCTGCCCCGCGGATAGAGGACGACGACGCGCGTGCCGGCGACGCCGTGAAAGGCATGGGCCACGGCGCCGCCCGTGTCTCCGGACGTGGCCGCCAGCACCGTCGTCCGGGGGGCGTCCGGCGACCGCAGCGCTGCCGTCATTTCCGCCATGAAGCGGGCGCCCACGTCCTTGAACGCGCACGTGGGTCCGTGAAACAGTTCCAGGACGCGAGCGCGCCCGTCGGCGCGGACCAGCGGCACGGGGAAGTCGAACGCCTTCTCCACGGCGCGCGAGAGGATGTCCGCGGCCACCTCCCCGCCCAGCAGATGGACGGCCAGCAACCGCGAGCGCGCCGCGAACGACTGCGGTTGCCGAAGCGCGTCGAGCTGCGCGCCCGACAACGGGGGTAGCGACGCGGGCGCGAACAGGCCGCCGCCGGGAGCTTGGCCGAGGAAGAGCGCGTCGCGAAACGACCAGGTTCCTGCCTGCTGCCTGCCACCGACGCTGACCAGCCTCACGATTGCGGCTCGCCGGCGATCAGCCGCGCCCCGGCAGTGGCGGTGGCCGAGATCACCAAGTCGGCGTCCAGGCCGGCCTCCCGGCGAAACGCCCGAACCATCGCGCGGCCCGCCCGCTCGGCCCCGTCGGCGTCCCGGCAGAGCGCGAAGGTCGAGGGGCCCGAGCCCGACAGCCCCGCCCCCAACGCTCCCGCCTCCAGCGCGCCCGTCTTCGCCGCCGCGAGCCCCGGCAACAAGGTTGCGCGCGCGGGTTCGGCTACCGCGTCCTCGAGGCAGCGGCGCAGGAGGTCCCAGTCCTCGCTGTAGAGTCCGGCTACGAGGCCGGCGGTGTTCGCCCACTGCCGGATTCCCTGCTCCAGGGCGATCGTGTCGCCGAGGACTTCGCGGGCGCGCGAGGTCTCGATCTCGACGTCGGGGCGGGCGACCGCTACGGCCAACCCTGCCGGCGTGGGAATGGGCGTGACTCGGGGCGACGGCCCGGGAAGGACGAGCACGAAGCCCCCGTGCAGCGCCGGCGCGACGTTGTCTGCGTGGGCCGCTCCGGATCCCTGCGCTTCCCCGGCCAGCGCGCATTCCAAGAGCGCCTGCCGGTCCAAGCCGGCTTGCAGCAGCGCGTCCGTCGCGACCGCCCCGGCGACCGCGCTCGCAGCGCTTCCGCCGAGCCCCGAAGCCAACGGAATCCCCTTGCGCACGACCAGCGACACCCCTGCCCGGCTCCCGGCCCGGTCCAGTACCGCCTGGGCGGCGATCGCAGCCGAGTTGCGCGTGGGTTCCGGCGGCAGGCGCCCTCCGTCGCCGACGGCCGAGACGGAGACGACGCCCCGCCCGGCCGCCAAGCTCGCTTCCACGACGTCGCCCGGCTGTTCGAGCGCCAAGCCGAAGACGTCGAACCCGCAGGCCAGATTGGACACGGAAGCCGGGGCGAACGCGCGCGCCGAACTCGTGGCTTCGGGGTCGCGCCCCCCGCGCGCCTGGACGGGCGGCCTAGCCCGGCCGGCTCCGGGCGCCGGCCCCGCCGGTCGTTCGTCGCCGCGCAGGCGCCGCGGCTCCCCGCCCGTCCTCGCCGCACCTCTCCGAAACGGCATCGCCAGCATCCCGGGAAGCGATCTCCAGTCGCGCGCGGTCGTCCCGTCCAGCCCCAAGCGCAAGCCGCCGGGGTCGCCCACCAAGCGGAAGCTGCCGAAGACGCGGTCCCAGGCGGAGAACACGCTCGAATAGTTGGAATCGGTCTCCACGCGGCGGCGGCTGTGGTGCACCCAGTGCATGCGCGGCGTCACGACGAGCCATCGCAGGCGGCGGTCGAACGCTTCGGACATGCGCACGTTGGCGTGATGGAAGAGAATCACCGGCAACAGGACGGCCTCGTAGAGCAGCACGTGCCCGATGCTCACGCCGAGGGCCGGGAACACGAGGAGGCGCGCCGCGGACGAAAGCACGATCTCGCCGGTGTGGAAGCGGAGGCCCGAGGTCGCTTCCAGATCGCGGTCGGCATGGTGGACGGCGTGGAATCGCCAGAGCGCCGGCAACCGATGATTGAGGCGGTGCCAAGCGTACTGCCACAGATCGATGAGCACGAAGGCCGCCACGGCCGCGGCTGCGCCGCCCAGTCCCAGCCAGTGAAGCGCGCCGAAGGAGTTCTCGCGGGCCCAGGCGGTCGCCGCCAGCGTGGCGCCGGCGAACACGACGCCCGCGACGGCGGCGTTGGCCAAGCCCAGCGCCACGTTGGCCGCCCCGTGCCGCGTCCGGCGCCGACGGCCCTCGAACATCGGAATCAGGCCTTCGAGGGCCCAGAGCACGGCCAAGATCGCGGCGGCGGCCAACGGCTTGGCGGCGAAGATGGATTCCGTCATTCGGCGCTGTTCCGAGACCTGCGAGCCGGACGCGCCAGGGGAGTCGCGCGCCATCGCGTGAAGCGGTCCGCCGCCGACCTTCGAGGTGCGCGCCTGTGCGCCGCCACGCGGTTCCAATGGAAAATAACGCCGCTGCCGGGGCATCGCTCCACTGAACCGGTCCCGTGGCTGGGGCGACGGCGCGCCCCGCGTCCGCTTCGTCGCGTGGGCGCGGCAGTTGCCGCGGCGCGAGCGCCGCCTCGTCCGGCTCGCCGCGTCCAACACGGTCGGCGCCGCCGCCGCGCGGCGACCGGACTCGCCTCACACTTCCTTAGTAGGCCCTTTCGCAGAGGCGCCGCAGGACCCCACGCCCATCCCCAAGACCGGACATTTCTGCTCTGGTACGACACCGGGCATCTGGGACACAAGTCGTTGCTCGTGTTCGGGGGCCGATGGAGAATTCATTCCGCATGGCTAATGCCAACGACTGTCGGAGAAGGAACAACGAACCTTGGGAGTCCTCTGCCCGATACTGCCGCATCAACATGATATCAACCACCGGCGCCGTTGCCGGCTGTTCTGGAGCGGCCGATTTCGCCTCTGGACGCGACGGCGAGAATGAAGAGTGAACTTCGGAGCCGAGAAGCGAAGCGATCTGCACGACCCGCTGTCCTTGGTCTTTCGCACCGCTCTCGAGAGGAAGTCAACGCGATCAGCAACGCGTTTTGCGCGCTACGAGCGTGAAGCCGCGAGCCGGACGAGCTTCACCCAACAGATTCCGGTCATTCAAGACGTGGCGGTGAACTCCGAAAGGCGCATCTGGGCTGCTCGCGCGGGCCGCGGCGGCGCCGGCGGACGCGCCGACGTTGCTTCGAGCGGCGAGTACATGGACACGTCGGCCGCCGCCGGCATTCGCATTCCGGCGGCATTCGGTCCGGGGGGCTGATGGCGGACGTGGAGACGGACGAGTTGGTCGCGCGCGGCGGCCGTCTTCGTCGTCGCGCGGCGCCGTGGGTTGCGCCGCCGGCTCCGCCGCGTCCACGTCCGAAGCCTCCGAAGCCGGGACCGAACCATCGGTGGCGCGAGCAGATCCGCGACGGGCCCGGCGGGAGCGGCGCCTCGCACGGCGTGCCGCGTCCAACACCGTCGGCGATCCCGGCCGTTCTCGCCTCGAGCGATGAGGTGACCGGCCCCGCCTCACTCGTCCTTGGCGCCCCTCCGCGGAGGGGCCGAAGAACGTTTCTACCTTGGTACGAGACGGTCCGTTCACGCGCGTCTTGCCGCCGAGCGCTCCCTTCGGCTACAATCGTCTTCCCGTGACGCCCTTTCGATCCCATTGCCGTCCGCGAACGCGGGCCGGCCGCGTTGCCGTGGCCGGCTTCCTCCTTTGCGCGGTTCTGTCGCAGCCGCCCATGGTGCACGGCGTGGCCGACCGCATCGAGCCCTGGGTATTGGGTGCGCCGTTCCTGTTCGTCTACCTGCTCGCAGTCTACGCGGCCGCGATCGGCGTGCTGCTCTGGGCTCTGCGCAAGGGACTCTGATGCAAGCCTGGGTCGTCGCGACGACGCTTGTCGCCGCCTACTTGGTCGCGGTCCTGATCATCGGCGAGATCGCCCGCAGGCGCACGTCCAAGACGATCGAGGACTTTCTGCTCTACGGCAGGAAGGCCGGGATCGTCGTCCTCTACCTGACGGTCGTGGCAACGTATCACTCCGCGTTCGCGTTCCTCGGCTCCGGCGGCTACTTCTACCAGCACGGCATCGGCTTCTGGGCGGCGGGCACGTGGACCGTTCTCGTGGGTGCGGTCACCTACGTGCTGGGCACGCGCATCTGGGCGCTGGGCAAGAAGTTCGGCTACGTCACTCCGGCCGACCTGCTCGCCGACTTCTACGAGAGCGAAGTCGTCCGGGTCATCGTCGCGGTCGTGTCGGTGCTCTTCACTATCCTGTACATCCAGGCCCAGGCGACGGGGCTGGGGTACATCCTCTCGGTGTCCACGGGAGATCGGATCAGCTTCGAGCTGGCGGTGCCCATTCTGCTGTTCGTGTCAGCGGCGTACCTCATGGCCGGCGGCTTGCGCGCCGTGTACTGGACCGACGTCATCCAAGGAGTGTGGATGTACGTAGCCGTCTGGACCGGCGCCCTCGTCTTGACGTACAAGCTTTTCGGTGGACCCGTCGAGCTTTGGCGGCGAGTGGCCGCCGAAAGGCCCGACTTGCTCAGCTTGCCGGGGCCGGAGGGACTGTTCACTCCCGGCGTTTGGGCGGGGATGACGATTGCGCTGTCGTTCGGCGTCGTTTTTCAGCCGCACATCATGATCCGCTACTTCACGGCGGCCTCGGGACGCACGCTCAAGATCCTCGGCGCCACCACGCCCATCTATCTGATGACGCTGTTCATACCGGCGGCATTCGTGGGACTCGGCGGCGCCCTGGTGATGCCCGGACTAGAACGGCCGGACCGCATCTTTCCCGAGTTGCTGTTTCAGCACGCTTCCCCGTGGCTCACCGGCCTGATCCTTGCGGGGGCCACGGCGGCGGCGATGTCCACGCTGGACTCCATCCTGCACTCCAACATGACCGTCCTCACGAGGGACGTGTACCAACGCTACGTTGCCCCCCGCCGCAACCAAGCCCACTACGTGGCGTTCGGCCGCTGCGTCGTCGTCGGGCTGCTCGTCGTGAGCTACTTGCTGACGGTGAACAGCTTCGACTTCCTGGTGCGGCTGGTGACGCTTTCGGCGACGGGCACGCTGCAACTGCTTCCCGCGGTTTGCGGCGTCTGCTTCCCGAGCAAGCGGCTCACTACGAGGACGGGAGTGGTGGCGGGACTGGCGACGGGACTCGCGACTCTGTACGTGACGGGCTTCGGACTGCCCCTGGTCGAGGCTGGCGGGGCTCTCGTGCGGCCGCTGGGCGTGCACGAGGCGCTGTGGTCGGTCGCTGCAAACTTCGTGGTGACGCTGGGCGTGTCCCGGTTCACGCGGCCGCCGTCGGAAGAGACCGTGGCCCGCATTCACGGAGAAGTGGAGGATTTCGTCTACGGGGCGAAGTAGAGACGGTCCGGCGCCGCGCTTCGCTCAGTCCAGGCGTTCGTCGATGTCGTACCCCCAGTCGGCGGAGTCGGCGGCCCAGCCGGTGAAGCGTCCCGTTTGGTCGAACCCGGCGTCGATGCGGCCCAGGCGCATGCCGCCCCAGCCCACCTGGGCGACCATGGTTCCGTGGCCGGATTCGTTCGGGAACACCTCGGGGCGGTCCAAGAACGTGTGCGTGTGTCCGCCCAGGACAAGGTCGATGTCCGGCGCCGCGGCCGCGATCGTTTGGTCGCTCGGCCGCGACACGTCGCTGTACCTGTAGCCCAGGTGCGACAGGCAAATGACGAACGCGCAACCCTGTTCCTTCAGCTTGCGAGCCGTTGTCCGGGCCGTCTCGACCGGGTCGCGATACGTCACTCCCTCGTGGAGACGCGCCAGCACCAGTCCCGCAAAGGCGATGCCCAGTCCGAAGATGCCGACCTTCACGCCGCCGAAGTTGCGAGTCACGTACGGCTCCACCCACTCGTCGAGCGCCGACCCCGTGAAGTCGTAGTTGGCGGACACGAACTGGAAGGCCGCCTTGGGCAGCACCTTCACCAAGCCGTCCACGCCGGCATCGAAGTCGTGGTTGCCCAGCGTCGCGACGTCGTAGCCCATCTTCGACATCACGAGAAACTCGGGCTCGCCGCCGAAGTAGTTGAAGTACGGCGTGCCTTGGAAGATGTCGCCCGAGTCGAGCAGCAGGACGTGCTCGTTGGCGTCGCGAACGCGCCGCACCAGGGTGTGTCGGCGGGCGGCGCCGCCGCGTCCCGCGAACGGGCCTCGGTCGCGCGGAAACGGATCCAGCCGGGAGTGGGTGTCGTTCGTGTGCAGGACGACGAGCCGAACGGGAGCGGCGATCCTGCGCCCGTACGCGTCCGCGGGCCCGTCGCGCGCTCCGGCGTGGATGCGGGCGTCGGCCGGTCGGCCAAGCAGCGTGCCCGCGGCCAAGCCGGAGGGGCCGGCCGCGCCGACAATGCCCCCTGCGCAGGCGATGCCCCCATGGCGGACGAAGCGCCGGCGGTTCATCTCGCGGCTGGTCCCGGCGCCGCGTCCGAGTCGCCAGGCGCCGCCGAGAGACCGGCCGTTCGCGGGCCATTCGCGGTGCGCCGCCGGTGCGCCGTGCTTCGACGACGCCGTGCATGGCGGGCTCCCGGACGCGGCCGCACTGCGGGCGGCCCGTCCCGATGCATCGTGGTGGAGGACTCCGTCGCGTCCCGAGGTGGCGCGCTCCGGGATCCCCGGGGCGCTTCCACGAAACGTATGCGCCCGTCCAGGACCGGGCTCACTTCGTGCATTTCGCTCACATAGCGTACGAAGGCGTCTCGAATCAAGAGTCCCACGTCCCGGCGCTTGCTGGGGTCGATGTCCCAGAGGAGGCTCCGGGCGCCTCCGCCGTCCACGAGATAGTCGACCGTCACCAATTTGTAGTCGCGGGCGGGATCGACCGGCTCGCCGCCAACGCGCACGTCGACGGCGTCGTCGCCGTCCAGCATCATCGTCCAGCCGGCCACGGGCTCACCCCGGCTGGCGGCGATCTCGTCCGCAAGCCGCTCCATCTCCTCGCCCGAGAGCGTGAGCACCGTGAGGTAGTTCCTGAAGGGCAGCAGCTCGAACGCGTGGGTCATCAGAAGGGGGCCGGACGCCAGGAGGGGCACGCGAAGTCCGCCGTCGTTGAGCAATGCGGCATGCACCGTGTCGTCCACCTCCTGCCGGGCCGCGTGCAGGACGGCGTCGGCCACCAAGTTGTCCAGCGCGCCCTCTGGATCCGCCTTTGCGAACGGGCCGGTCGCGTATCCAACCACTTCCGCGAGCTCCGCGGCCATCTCCGCCCGGTAGCCGGCCAGCAAGCTCTCGATTTCGGATGCGGCGCCGGCATGCCCCGAGCATCCGAAGGCAAGGCACGCGCCGCCGACCGAGACCCACGGCAGTCGGCGGGGCCGTGGCGCCGGCGTCGCGCGGGACGGCCCCATGCGGATTTGAGAAGCCCCGGCGGAGCTCGCCCGCCCGACCGCGCGGGCAGACTCGCGCCGGGCAGGAAGAACGGCGGCCGCCCTTGATCCGCGCTTCGCAGTTGCGGCCGGACCCTGCCTCGTGGCGAGAGCGTGGCCGCAAGGCCGTCGGCGTCGGCGCGCGGCGGGCAACCCCGCGTACTGTCTGGAGAGGACGGTCAATGGTCTGTCCGAAGGTGTCTCGCGTCTCCATGTGCACGTTCGGCCGCCGACGGGTGCGTCCGAGCGCGGTGCGGCATGCCCTTCGGCGTCCAGGTCCGCCGCGGCCCGCCTGTTGTTGCGTCCGCCCGCGCACGGCATGCTTGAGCGCGCAACCGTAAGTTAGTGCGCCTCCGCCGATGCGGCACGTCTCCGTTCCGATCCCTATTTCGGCGCGGTCGCCGATGCCGAGCCCACGAGCGCGCGGCTCCGGCCCAACGCTCGGGGCCGTCGAGAGCTTCGTCGGGCCGGCGAGAGCCGCCTCCGCAACGGAACGACGCGCCTTGATCACTATCCGAGGACACGGGCTGGCCCTCGAGCAGGTCGCCGCGGTGGCGGAAGCGGGCGAATCCGTCCGCCTGGGAGCGGACGCGCTGGCCAAGGTGCGCCGGTCGCACGAGCAACTGAAGTCGATCCTGGCCACCGGAGCGCCGGTCTACGGAGTGACCACGGGCTTCGGAGCCCTCGCGAGCGAGCCGGTGCCCCCGTCCGAGCGCCGGGCGCTGCAGAGGAACTTGGTTCGCAGCCACGCCGCCGGGAGCGGAAGGCCTTTGCCGGAAGCGGAAGTCCGAGCCATGCTCCTGTTGCGCGCCAACACCCTGGCGCGAGGCCATTCCGGGTGTCGCCCGGTCGTCGTGGAACGTCTGCTGGACCTGCTGAACGGGCGGGTGCATCCGGTCGTTCCCGAGATCGGCTCGCTCGGGGCCAGCGGCGATCTGGTGCCGCTTGCGCACGCCGCGCTGGTCCTGGCTGGCGAGGGAACGGCGCAACGGGACGGACGGACCGCCCCGGCGGCCGAGCTGCTCGGCGAGGTTGGGATCGAGGCCGTGGAATTCGCCGAGAAGGAGGGAATGGCGTTGCTCAACGGGACGCAGGCGTCCACGGCGGTCGGCATCCTGGCGCTCTTGCGGCTGGAACGGGCGATCGACGCCGCGGACGTGGCGGGCGCCTCGTCCTTGGAGGGGCTGAAGGGAACGCCCGCCGCCTTTCGCGCCGAGATACACGAAGCGCGCCCGCATGCCGGGCAGATCGCGACAGCCCGGCGGATGCGCGCCCTCCTGGCGGCCTCCGAGATCCGCGAATCGCACCGCGCCGGCGACCCGCGCGTCCAGGACGCCTATTCGCTGCGCTGCATCCCGCAGGTCCATGGCGCCGCCCGCGAAGCCGCCGCATACGTCCGCCGCGTCCTCGAGGTGGAGGCCAACTCCACGACCGACAACCCGCTGGTGCTGCCGAACCACGGCGCCGTGCTGAGCGGCGGCAACTTCCACGCCCAAATCGTCGCGCAGGGCCTGGACCTGGCCGCCATCGCGGCCACCGACCTGGCTTCCATCTCCGAGCGGCGCACCGACCGCCTGCTCAATCCCGCGCTCTCGGGGTTGCCCGCCTTCCTGACGCCCCGCCCCGGCGTGCGCTCCGGCTTCATGATGGCGCAGATCACGGCGGCCGACGCGCTGGCCGAGATGCGCGTCCTGGCCGCGCCCGCCAGCATCGACTCCGTGCCGACGAGCGCGGGCCAGGAAGATCACGTCTCGATGGGGTTCGCGGCCGCGCGCAAGCTGCGCAGGAGCGTCGGCATGCTGGAGGTCGTTCTGGCGGTCGAGCTGTTGTGCGCGGCGCAGGCCGTCGAGTTCCACCGGCCGTTGCGGGCCGGGCGCGGGGTCGAGCGCGCGGTGGGGACGTTGCGGAGCCGGATTGCGGCGCTGGACGAGGACCGCAGCTTGAGTCCGGACATCGACGTGGCGGCCTCGATGTTGCGGGCCGGCGCGTTGGCCCGGCTCCACGAAGACGACGGAGGGAATCCATGAATGGGAGAACGCGGGAGGCGGCGCCGCGGGCCGGGCGCCGGCGGGCTTGGGAAGCGAGGCTTGGCGAGCGGAGGACAGGCGGACGCGCCCCGCGATTCCCTCGCGCCGGGGACCAGGCGCTCGGCTGTGCGGCGCCGGCGGTGAGAGGACTGACGGACCCGCGCCGCCGCGCCCCGGCGCCTGCGGGTCGGCCGCGAGGGAATCGGTGAGCGGGGGACGCGTGGTACGGGCGCCGCGAGGAACGGCCCTGCGGTGCCGAGGGTGGACCCAGGAAGCCGCGCTCCGCATGTTGATGAACAACTTGGACCCGGAAGTGGCCGAAGACCCCGCCCGCCTGGTCGTCTACGGGGGGACGGGCAAGGCGGCGCGCAACTGGGAGGCGTTCGACGCCATCGTCGCCGCGCTCGAGGTCCTGGACGGCGACGAGACCCTGATCGTTCAGTCGGGGAAGCCCGTCGGCGTGTTTCGCACCCACGCCCACGCGCCGCGCGTCCTCATCGCCAACGCCAACCTCGTGGGACGCTGGGCCGACTGGGAGCGCTTTCGCGAGCTGGAGCGCGCGGGCCTCACGATGTACGGCCAGATGACCGCCGGTTCGTGGATATACATCGGCACGCAGGGCATCCTCCAGGGCACCTACGAGACTTTCGGCGCCGTGGCGCGGGCTCACTTCGAGGGACGACTGGCCGGGCGCTGGATCCTCACGGGCGGCATGGGCGGCATGGGCGGCGCGCAACCGCTGGCCGCCACGATGCACGGGGGCGCCGTTCTGGTGGTGGAGGCCGATCCCTGCCGGATCGAACGGAGGATCGCCACGGGGTACTGCGACAAGATGACGCACGACCGCGCGGATGCGGTTGCTTGGACGCTCGAAGCAGTGCGGGCGAAGAAGGCGTTGTCGGTCGGGCTGGTCGGCAACTGCGCCGAGGTACTGCCGGCGTTCCTGGACGAGGGCATCGTTCCCGATGTCGTCACCGACCAGACGTCGGCCCACGATCCGCTGAACGGCTACATACCGGCCGGGCTGGCGGTCGGGCAGGCGGCCGAGCTGCGCGAGCGCGACCCCGCCGAGTACCGCCGGCGTTCAATGGCTTCGATCCGCGTCCATTGCGAAGCCATCGTGGAGATGCAGCGGCGCGGCGCCGTGGCCCTGGACTACGGCAACAACCTGCGCGGCTACGCCCGGGATGCCGGATTCGAGGACGCTTTCGCGTACCCCGGATTCGTGCCGGCCTATGTGCGGCCCTTGTTCTGCCGAGGGCGGGGGCCGTTTCGATGGGTAGCCCTCTCCGGGGAGCCTGCCGACATTCACCGCACGGACGACTTGGTCCTGGAGATGTTTCCGCGCGACGAGCACCTGTGCAGGTGGATCCGCATGGCGCGCGAGCAAGTGGCCTTTCAGGGCCTGCCCGCGCGCATTTGCTGGCTGGGCCAGGGGGAGCGGGCGCGCTTCGGCGTCGCAATGAACGAGTTGGTCGCCCGAGGCAAGGTCGGAGCGCCGATCGTCATCGGGCGCGACCACCTGGACACTGGGTCCGTGGCGTCGCCCTATCGCGAGACCGAGCGCATGAAGGACGGATCGGACGCGGTGGCGGACTGGCCGGTCCTCAACGCGCTGCTCAACACGGCGTCCGGCGCGAGCTGGGTGTCGTTCCACCACGGCGGCGGCGTGGGGATCGGCAACTCGCTGCACGCCGGACAGGTCCTCGTGGCCGACGGCACGCCCGAAATGCGCGCGAGGATCGAGCGCGTGCTGACGAACGATCCAGGCTTGGGCGTCGTCCGCCACGCCGATGCCGGCTACGACGAAGCTGCCGAGACCGCCCGCGAGGCGGGGATCAAGATTCCCGCCGCCGGGTCGCCGGACCACCGGGAGGACTGACCGGGGACGCCGCTTGCCGCCGCCGATCCGCCTGCCGTCTCGGGCGACGCGCGGGTCGCCCCTGATCCTTCAACCGTTGCCGAGCGGCCGTCCCAGCGATGCAACGGCTTCCCGGTAGGCGCGCGCGACCTCTTCCTCGCGCAAGTGGCGTCCGTCGCGCACGACCCCTTCGCCGCCGACGAACACGTCCTTGACCGGGCTGTCCGTCCCCGAGAAGAGCCAGGAGTCGAGGACTTGGCGTCCGTCTCGCCCCGCCAGGGCGGGATGCTCCGCGTCGAGGACGACGAAGTCGGCCCGGGCGCCGGCGCCGACGTGTCCTCCGTTCCAGGACAGGGCCTGCGCGCCGCCTTGCCACGCGTGGGAGAGAAGCGTGCCGCCTGCGCCGTCCAGCGGGGAGCGGCCCGTCGCGCGGCGCCGGGCGCCAGCTTTGCCCGGAACGCCCTCCGGCGACGGCGACGGCAGGACGAATCGCCGCCGCCGGACCAGGCGCTGGCCGTACTCCAGCAAGCGGAGTTCCTCGGCGGGGCAGCGGGAGACGTGGCTGTCGGTGCCCACGGCGAAGCGTCCGCCGCAACCGGCGAACTCGCCCAGCGGAAAGAGTCCGTCGCCCAGGTTGGCCTCCGTCGCGGGACAGAGGCCGACCGTCGCTCTGCGGTCCGCGACGGCCGTCGCTTCGCCACTGGTCATGTGCGTAGCGTGAACCAAGCACCAGCGGTCGTCCACGGGCGCGTTCGCAAGGAGCCACGCGACCGGGCTCGCGCCCCGGACGCGAACGCATTCCTCCACCTCGCGCTTCTGCTCGGCGACGTGAATGTGGACGGGGGCGGCGCCGGTCTCGTCGAGGAGGGCCGCGGCCCGCCGAAAGGACGCCGACGAGACGGCGCGCAAGCTGTGGACGGCCCAGCCGAGCCGCTGGCCGGACCCCGACCGCGAGAACGCCTGGGAAAGGTCCTCGTGCAGCCGGACCGCCGAGTCCAAGTCCAGACGGAACCGCCGTTGGCCCGGCTCCATCGGCGCGCCGCCGAAGCCGCCCGCTTCGTACACCGCCGGCATGTGCACCAGCCCGATGCCCGCGGTGCACGCCGCCACGAGGATCCTTAGGCTCATTTCGCCCGGGTCGGCGTAGGGCCTCCCCCCCGGGCCGTGCTGGAGGTAGTGGAACTCGCCGACGCACGTGAAGCCGGCCTTCAGCAGCTCGACGTACAACTGGGCGGCCACCGCCTCGACGTGATCGGGCGTCAGCCGCTCGAGAAAGCGGTACATCGTGTTGCGCCACGTCCAAAACGAACGCCTCGCCGGCCCTTCGGCCAAGCCCGCCATGGCGCGTTGGAACGCGTGGCTGTGTACGTTGGGGACGCCGGGGACCGCCCAGCCCCTTGCGTGTTCGACCGGCAATCGCTTTCCCGAGCCCAAGCCCTCGCCCTCGCCACGCCCCGTTGCCGCCTCTCCGTCTTCGCCGCCGGCCCCTGCGGCCGTGCCGTCGCCTTCGACCGCTTCGACCAAGCCGGCGCTCCCAACCCGAACTCGCGCGTCGTGGACCCACCGGTCCGCGACCAGGAGGCGGTCGAAGCGGAGTGTGCGCTGAACGGTCATGAGAGCCTCGCATCCCGTACGCCGCCGGCGCGGAGAACGCGAACGGAGATGGCGAGCCTTGCGTCGGCCGTCCCCTGGAGCGGCGACGCGCGGGTCGGCCGACGGCGGCCAAGCGACGCGGCGCCGCGCCGCGAGAGCACGGCCGTGGCGGCGCGTGCAACGGGACGCATGAATATCGCATCGGGACGCGGTGGCCGGCCGGCGCCCGGCGACGGCGCCGGTCCCCCTGAACGGAACGTCGGCAACGGCGGCGCTGCCGGCGGCGACGAGGCTGCGTCTTGGGACGGCGCGGGTCCCCCCGAATGGGACCGCGTGTGGGTCGGCGCCGACTTGGCGTGCATGACGGATCCGCTGCTGGGGATCGTCGAAGACGGGGCCGTCGCTGCCCGGAACGGCCGCATCGCCTGGATTGGTCCGGCGGCGTGCTTGCCGCCCGAGCATCTTCTCGTCGGCGTCCAAGTTGTCGAATTGCAGGGCGGCTGGCTTACGCCGGGGTTCATCGACTGCCACACGCACCTCGTCTTCGCAGGCAGCCGCGCCGACGAGTTCCGGCGCAGGCTTCGCGGCGCGTCGTACGAGGAGATCGCCCGGGCCGGGGGAGGTATCCGGTCCACCGTGCGCGCCACTCGGGCGGCGAGTCAGCGCGAGCTGGCCGACGGCGCGGCGACGCGGCTCGGCGACCTGGGGGCGTGGGGCGTGACCACGGTCGAGATCAAGTCGGGCTACGGGCTCGACGTCGACACCGAGCTCAAGATGCTCGAAGCGGCGGCCGAGGCGGGCCGCGGGTTGCCCGTGGACGTCGCGCCCACGTTGCTCGCCGCGCACGCGGTTCCGCCGGAGTACGAGGGGCGGCGGTCCGCCTATGTCGATCTCGTGATCGGCGAAGTCCTGCCGGCGGCTCTCGAGCGCGGCCTTGCCACGGGGGTCGACGTCTTCTGCGAGAAAATCGCGTTCTCGGTGGAAGATGCCCGTGCAGTGCTGGGCGCAGGCATCGCGGCGGGCCTGCGCGGCCACGTCCATGCCGACCAGCTCTCCGACGGCGGGGGCGGGGCGCTGGCCGCCGAGGTCGGCGCGAACTCGGCCGACCACCTGGAACATCTCTCGCCGCAGGGCGTCGAGGCCATGGCCGAAGCGGACGTCTCGGCCGTTCTCCTTCCCGGTGCGGCCCACGCGTTGCGCGCCCGCCGGGTTCCGCCCGTGCAGGCATTGCGGGACGCGGGCGTCCCCATGGCCGTGGCGACAGACGCCAACCCAGGTTCTTCGCCCTTCACGAACGTCGGCATGATTCTGAACATGGCGTGCACGCTGTTCGGGCTGACGCCGGAGGAAGCGTTGCTGGGCATGACCTCGGCGGCGGCAAAGGCGCTGGGCGTCGACGCGGACGCCGGCGTCCTGGCCGTCGGGAAGCGCGCGGACCTCGCCCTGTGGGGGGTGCGCGACCTGGCCGAACTCTGCTACTGGGTTCCCGGGCGAACCCCGCTTGTCGGCTTGGTGAAGGACGGCAACCCGGTGGTTGTGCCGGGCACGCGCCCTTAGCTGGGCGCGGCGGACCCACCGCCGACCTGGCCGGGGCCGCGCCCGTTCGCGCGTGGAAGCCCCGCGAGCCGGTGGTGCGTCTTCGAATTCCGCTAGAAGACCGGCGCCGTGATCCAGGTGTCGGCGCGGGCCCATGCCTCTTCGAACTCGGCGTGAGCACCGGCCGCCTCCGCGTCCTTCCCCTGTGCGCGAAATGCGGCTTCAAGCCCCAGCAGCGACCAGCCGTTGTGCGGGTGATCCGCGAGCGCGGCCCGGAACACGTCCTCGGCTTCGGCCGCCCGGTCCGCCTCCAGCAACGCATGTCCCAGCCAGTGGCGCACCGAGAAGTTGAGCGGTTCCGGCTCGTCGTAGCGCAGTCCGTCTTCGATCGCCACGACGCCTTCCAGCGCTGATATCGCTTCGCCGTCCCGTCCCTCGGCGCGCAGGATTTCTCCCTCCAGAATTGCCGCCACGATGTCCAGAAGGTCGCCCGCGCGGTGTCCGCGGAACCTCGCGTCCGGATCGGCTTCTGCGGCGAGCTGGACCCTCTCCAGGTAGACCGACGCCCGCGCGGCCTCGCCCATGCGCAGGTAGGCGTATCCCCGGCAGAAGTCCCAGAGCCCCCTCTGGAGGACGCCTTCCGGCGGCGCATCGAGTTCCAGGATGTCGTCGAAGCGTCCGAACCGAAGCAGCGTCATGGCCTGATAGAAGCCGCCGTTCGGGACGATCTTGCCGTAGTCCTTGCCGGCCCGCGCGGCTATGGCGCCCTGGCCGTCCATCGACGCCGCGAAGAGCAGCATGTGGAGGTTGTGCGACGGATAGATGGCCCACGCCCGGTCCGCGTCCGCCCGCAGGTCGGTGTGCCAAGCCGCCAAGTTGGCCCGCACGGCGTCGCCCCAGCGGCCCACTCGGTTGTAGGTGTGAGACGGCATGTGCTGGATGTGGCTCGCGCCTGGGATCGACTGGCCCAGGTGCGCCGCGCACGACTCCGCCTTGTCGGGCCGTACCGTCGGCTCCGTGGCGTGCACATAGAGGTGGCATGCGCCGGGGTGCGTGACGTCGCGGGCCAGCGCCGCCTCCAGCACGCGGTGGATCCGCCGGACCGCGGGCTTGTCGATGTCCCAACGTCCCCGGCGCGGCTCCAGCAGCATCAACGCCTCGCCGTACAGCGTGCCCGCCTCCATGTCGTGCGGAAAGCGCGCGTACACGCGGCCCATTGCGTCGGCGTAGGCCGAATCAAGGGACTTTCGCTGGGCGTCGTCGTGTTCCTTCACATAGCGGACATCCAGCGCCTCGATAAGCGCCCTTTCGACGTCGCTGGCGTGATCGATGCGCTCCAGGGCCATGTCGATGCGCTCGCGGGCGCGCGGGGCGTCGTCGGCTCCCATCGGGCCGTTCAGGTAAGGGCCCCAGGCCAGAGCCTCGCCCCAGTAGCAGATGGCGCAGTCGGGGTCCTCGCGCTGGGCTTGGCGAAACGAGCGCGCGGCGCGCAAGGGCGTGAACGCGTAGAGCATCTGCAGGCCCTGGTCGAAGAACTTCTGGGCCTCCGCCGACGCGGTGGCGATGGGGCGGTGAAGCGGGCCCACGGCCTCGGAGTAGTACTTCGCGTCCTCGTCGAAGCCGGCCGGGTAGTCGATCCCGGTCCCGTTCTGGGCCGCCAGCACGTGGGGCCAAACGAGCGCCGCCAGTCCGGCGGTTGCCCAAGTCAGCCTACGGCCGCCCGTCGTCAAGGCGATCCCCTTCCAGTTCCGTCCCTTCATGTGGCGCCTCCGCGCTCCGCCGTCGTCCAGTAGCAAAGAACCGGGGCAAGATGGGCTCCGGAGCCTGGCCGCGCCACATCCAGCCATTGCGCCGCCCGCGAGAATCCGCCAGAAAGATCAAGCCGTCGCGCCGCCCTTGCGATGAAGGGTCCCGTGCGCGCTAGCGTAGATTTGCCAGGACGAGCCGACTACACGGAGGACGCTTGATCGCGGACGCGGAGCGGGAGCTGTTGCGCAAGTGCAAGGCGGGCGACGCTCGCTTCTTCGAACCGATCGTGAGGGCCTACGAGCCGCGGGGCATGCGCATCGCGCTTGGCATGACGGGCAACGCCGACGATGCCGGCGACGCCCTGCAGGACGCCTTCGTCAAGGCGTGGCGGTCCCTCCCCCGCTTCGACCTCAGGCGGCCCTTCGGACCGTGGTTCTTCCAGATACTGCGAAACCAGTGCCGCGACCTGTTGCGCCGCCGCCAAGCCCAGTTCCGCGTAGAAGTCCTCGGCGACGGAGCGCTCGCCGAGGTGGCCGCCGACCCGGAGGACGGTCCGGAGCGGAGGCTGGAACGAAAGGAAGCGAAGGAAATCGTGTGGCGGGCTCTGGAGAAGCTCGACGAAGATCACCGAGAGGTGCTCGTGCTCAAGGAGATCGAGGGGTTTCGCTACGGGGAGATCGCGGCCATCCTGGATGTCCCGGAGGGAACGGTGGCCAGTCGGCTGTTTCACGCCCGGCGCGCGTTCGCCGCCGTGCTCCACGAAGCC
Organism: Longimicrobiales bacterium; assembly: GCA_965203485.1. Lineage (GTDB taxonomy): Bacteria > Gemmatimonadota > Gemmatimonadetes > Longimicrobiales > Gaopeijiaceae. The sequence goes on along the minus strand of OZ241892.1, from coordinate 2,706,861 downwards.
GGAGTGACCTATCCATGAACCGTGAACCAACTGGAGCAATGAACGTAGCCCGGCCCGGCGGCATGGGCCGCGAAGAGCTGATGCGCTTTCTGGACGGCGAGGCCTCGCCCGAGGAGAGGAAGGCCGTTCAGCGCAAGCTGGACCAGTCCAGCGAGCTGCGTCGCGAGATCGCTATCTTCAAGGGCATGAAGGCCCAGTTGCAGGACCTCTCCTTCGCCCCTCCCCGAACCAGCGGATCGGCTTGGGACCGGATCCGCACGCGGATCACGCAGCCGCTCGGCTGGACGCTCGTCGTCTCCGGCGCCGTGGCGTGGCTGGGCTACGGCGCGTGGGTGTTCGCGAAGTCGCCCACGGCCATCGTCGCCAAGCTGGCGACCAGCGCGGTGGCCATCGGCGTCCTCGTCCTGCTGGCCGGGGTCGTGTTCGCGCGCTTCCAGGACTACAAGACCGATCCATACAAGGACGTGCACCGGTGATCGTCGCCACGACCGAGAGCATCGCCGGTCACTTTGTCGTGCGCACGCACGGGATGGTTCGCGGCAGCTCGATACGAGCGCGACACCTGGGGCGGGACTTCATGGCTTCGTTGCGCAACATCGCCGGCGGCGAACTCTACGAGTACACCAAGTTGCTCGCCGAGGCCCGCGAGCAGGCCATCGACCGCATGGTCGACGAGGCCAAGGCGCTCGGCGCGAACGCGGTGATCGGCGTGCGCTTCCAGTCCGCCCAAGTCAGCCGTGGCGCGGCCGAAATGCTGTGCTACGGCACGGCCGTGCAAGTCCGCGTCGGAGGCTGACGGCCCACTCGCGTCGGCGCGACCTTTCTCGAGGCGCGCGCAGTGGTCGCCGGAGCGCAGGTCCTGCCGTGCGGACGCGGCCCTCCGGGGGTCGCCGCGACCTCGCGAGCAGCGTGCGCGTCTTCCTCCGGCGGCGGGAATCGGCGGTCCCCAAGCCGCCGGAGCCCCCTTCGAGGGCGCCCCGCCGTCCCGCTACGACACCGCGGCCGCCTCCTTCGCCTTCCTGACCATCTCCCGCACGTCGGCCAGCAACCGCTTCGCGTCGTACACGATTCCGTCCTTGATCGTGTACTTGATGCCGCCTACCCGTTCCACTTCGCCGGTCTCGTCGTTGAGCTTCACCGCTCCGTTGCCGTAGAGCACCTTCAGGTTCTGCAACGGATTCTCGTCCACCACGACCATGTCGGCCTTGAGCCCCGGGCGCAGAATGCCGAAGTCTACGGGCAAGCCCTTCGGGTCGTGCAGCTCCTCGGCGCCGTGCAACGTGGCCGAACGGATGACCTCGACGGGGTGGAATCCCGCTTCCCGCAGGAGTTCCAGCTCCCGGATGTAGTCGAAGCCGTAGAGCTTGTAGATGAAGCCGGAATCAGACCCGGTCGTGACGCGCCCGCCCGCGTTCTTGTAATCGTTCAGGAAATGCATCCACTTCTGAAAGAACCTCTTCCAGTGATACTCGTCCTCGCTGGTCCAGTAGAACCAGTAGGAGCCGTGGGCGCGCCGAGACGGCTGGTAGAACTCCCACTGGCTGGGCAGCGTGTACTCCTCGTGGAAGTCGGCCTCGCGGGCGCGCATCACGTCGCGGCTGGCCTCGTAGATCGACATCGTCGGGTCCAGGCCGAAGCCCAGCTCCAGAAAGCGGTCGATCAGCGCGTTCCACTGCTCCGAGCCCGGTTCCGCCGCTTGGTACCACAGGCGGCCGACGTTGGCGAAGCGGTGCTGCTCGTTCTGGTAGTTGTAGTCGAGCGGCCAGTCTTGGATGCTGTAGTCCGTGAGCATCGACTCCATGAGCCCGTAGTAGTGCGTCATCATGTCGAGGCCGACTTCGGCGGCGTCCAGCGCCGTCATCCGGGCCACGCCGGTCTGCGCCAAGTGCGCGACCGAGCCCAGGCCGTGCGCGTGCGCCTCGTCGATCGCGGCGGCCATGATCTCGGGATCCATCGCCGTCAGCTTGAGGCCGTCGATCTTGGCGCCCTCGACATCGACTTCGGCCGCCCACCGCACCCACTCGCGCGCCTTCTCGGGGGAATCCACCGGGCCCTCGTCCCACGCCTCGCCGGGACGGGCGTACGTGAACATGCGCGGCGCCACGATCTCGTTGCGGGCGGCCGCGGCCTTCTCCCCGAGCGCCCACATCATGGGCCCGTGCCCCACGCCGCGCGACGTGGTGATCCCGTGCCCCATCCAGAGCTTGTAGGTGTACTCCGGCTGGGGCGCCTTGCCGGAACCGCCCGTGTGCGCGTGCATGTCCACGAAGCCGGGCATGACGTACATGCCGGTCAAGTCGATCTCCCGCGTTCCTCCCGACGGCCGGCGGTCTTCGTCGATGGGCACGCCAGGGAAGCCCACGGTGCGGATCTGGACGATGCGGTCGCCTTCCACGACGATGTCCACCGGTCCCATCGGCGGGGCCCCCGTGCCGTCGATGATCGTGGCGCCGCGCAGAACGAGCCGCTCGTGAGGGCCGTCGCCCTCCTCCGCTCCGCGCGGAGTCGTGGGTTCCATTTGGGCGGCGGAGGCCGCGGGAACGGCCAGGGCGGCCGCGAGGGCCAGCGGAAGTGTCAGCGAACGTTCCATGCGGAGAAGCTCCTAGCTGGTTGCGAGGACGAGTACGGACGAAGGGCCAATGTAGGCCGCCGGCTTGGAATCGGACATGCCCGAACCACGTCGGAGCGTGCCCATGCCCCGCTCGTGGAGGGGGAGTGGGGATGGGGCCCGGTGGTCCGGCGGAGCACGATCCACGAGCGTTGTACACCGTGGGACGGTCCGTCCGTCACGGCGGGTTCGGGCCGTTCCATGGTCAGCTTCCGCCACAAGCGAATGCGCGCGCCGCGCCAATGGTCGCTATTTTCTCAGTGAACGTGCCAGGCCACCTTCGCACGCCTCCTCTTCGACGGCGATTCGTCCCCGCACAGCCCGGAGAACGATATGGCTGGAGCTCAGCAAGAAAGGCGGCGCCCGTCCGCGAATGAGCATGCAAACGAACGATCCGGCCCCCTGAAGACGTGATCACCTCCCTTCGATTGCGCGACTTCAAGAACTTCGTCGATGAGCGCGTGCGCATGGGGCCGTTCACGATTATTGCGGGCGCCAACGCCAGCGGCAAGAGCAATGTCCGCGACGCCCTGCGGTTCCTCCACGGGGTTGGACGAGGCTACACGTTGGCGGAGATCCTCGGCGGGAGGTATGGGCCCGGGGGCGAAGCCCAGTGGGGTGGCGTCCGCGGGGCGCCGAGCGAGATCGCGCGGCTGGGAACGGCGGGGTTCGCGGTCGAAGCAGGAATGAGAATCAAGGACGTCGCGGGATTGGCGGACCCGCGAAGCGATGGGCCGAGCGAGGCAACCTACGAAGTGGCCGTGAACGCGGTGGAGGGACGATGGTCTTCCGGGCAGTTGCGCGTCACCCGGGAGCGCCTTGGGCGGCACGGGCCTCCGTCACTAGGAGTCGAAGCGGATGGCAGGGATGAGAGCATATACACGAGTCATCCGGCGCCTCCCGATCCGGTGGCAAGGCAGGAGGATGAGACGCACTTGCTCCTGCGAATGGGGAAGACTGCAAGACAGAAGAAATATGGACACAGGGTAGCCGTGAGGCCGGATCAACCAGCCCTGAATCAACTTCGCGAACACAAGCATGTGCTACGGCTTCACAAGAAATGCGCCGATGCCGTGGCTAGTACGTTGTCCGAAATGCGTTTCCTGGATCCATCGCCGGACCGTATGCGTGAACCATCTCCTCCGGGACAGACGATTCTTGGAGATCAAGGCAACAACTTGTCCACGGCATTGAAAGCAATTTGCCAAGATGCCGATACTAGAAAAGCATTGATAGAGTGGACGCGGGAGCTCACGCCCATGGACGTGGAGGACTTCGAATTTTCCACCGATCCCGTGAGCGGAAAGGTCCAGTTGCTTATAGAAGAAACCAACGGTCGCAAGATTTCTGCGTATTCCGCGTCGGACGGCACGCTCCGCTTTCTGGCTGTTCTAGCCGCACTCTTTGGAAGGGATCGAACGCGACTCTACTTCTTCGAGGAGATCGACAACGGCATTCATCCGTCACGCCTGCGTCTGCTGTTGGAACTCATCGAACAACGAACGGCCGACGGCATGATACAAGTCGTAACGACGACACACTCTCCGGAGTTGCTTGCCATGGTCGGGGACGGTGGATTCGGGAATACGGCCGTAGTATGTAGGCGACCGAACACGGACGATGCGCTGGTCCGGCAAGTCGCCGATCTTCCCAATGCTGGCGAACTGCGACAATCTCAAGGGTTGGGCACCTTGCATTCTGCTGGATGGCTGGAAGACGCGGTCTTCTTGAGCTCATCGACGGACGAACCGAAGGCGGGATCGGAGGCAGGCGAGTGAAGATTCTTGTCATTCCCGAAGACTTTCGCAAGGACCAGTACATTCTGAAACCGATCCTGGCGCGTTTGTTGCATGCCTTGGGCCGCCGGTCTGCGAAAATCGCCGTGTGTCAGGATCCACGACTCGGAGGCGTCAACGAGGCGCTGAAGGCAAGCCGCATTGCCGAGATTGTTGCACGATACCGCGGCATGGTTGACATGTTCGTTCTCTGTGTGGACCGAGACGGCAAACAGGGTCGCCGCCAACGCTTGGCCGCTATTGAAGCGGAGTTTGGACCCAAGCCCACGTTCCTCGCGGAAAACGCGTGGGAAGAGCTGGAGACTTGGGTTCTCGCGGGGTTGGAGTTGCCGAGAGATTGGCGTTGGTCCACGGTTCGCGCGGAGTTGGACGTCAAGGAACAGTACTTTGACGAGCTGGCCCGGCGACGTAGCTTGGAAAGGGGACCTGGTGGCGGCCGAAGGGTCCTGGGTGAGGAGGCGGCGCACAACGTCCAAGCGATTCGCCAGAAGTGCCCGGAGGACTTCGACAGGTTGGCGAGGAGGATCGAGGACAATATCCAATCCTAACCGTCGCCGCTCACCCTCCGGCCAAGCATGTTCGGAGCGCATGGCGGGCGGGCGTCGAGCGTGAACGCCGACCAAGCGGCCGGCTTCGGACCGGCCTCCGTTGCGGAGGGGGCCGGCGCGAATCGGCGCGCCGACACGGACGACAGCGTGCCCGGCGAACTGGCGGCGGCGGCTCGGGAGATCGACCGGCTCGCCAAGGAGATCGAGCGGCACGACCATCTCTACTTCGCGATGGACGCGCCGGAAATCTCCGACTTCGAGTACGACAGGCTCTTTCGGCGGCTCCAGAGGCTGGAGGAGGCCCATCCGGACATGCGCGCGCCCGACTCGCCAACGCGGCGGGTGGGGACGGATCCGGTGAGCGAGCTGCAGAGCGCGGAGCACGCGGCGCCGATGTTGTCGCTGGACTCGTCCTACGAGCTGGGGGACGTGCGGCGGTTCGACGAACGGGTGCGCAAGGCGCTGGAGGCGGAGGCCGTCCGCTACCTGCTGGAGCCGAAGCTGGACGGGGCCTCCCTCGAGCTCGTCTACGAGGACGGGGTGCTCGTTCGCGCCGCCACTCGCGGAGACGGACTCGTGGGCGAGGCCGTCACCGAGAACGTTCGCACGATCCGCTCGGCGCCGCTCCGCCTCCGTGCCGGCAAGAGGTGGCCCGTGCCCGCGTTCCTGGCGGTGCGCGCCGAAGCGATCATGACGCTCAGCGACTTCGAATTCCTCAACCGCAGCCGCCGCCGCAAGAAGCGGCCGGAGTACATGAATCCGCGCAACGTGGCGGCGGGGGCGCTCCGCCAACTGGACTCGCGCATCGCCGCGAGGCGGCCGTTGGTCGTGCTCGCCTTCGACGTGCTGAAGCTGGACGGCGCCCGGGAGCCCGCCGCCGGCCGGCAAACGCTCTCCGCGCTCAAGGCGTGGGGCTTCCGGACGCCGGAACGGGTCAAGACCGCGGAGTCGGTGGACGAGATCGCGGAGTACCACCGCTACTTCGACGAACGGCGCGACGACGACCTCGACTACGAGATCGACGGCATCGTGATCAAGGTTGACGATCTGGCGCTTCGGCAGCCGCTCGGCCACACGTCGCACCACCCGCGCTGGGCGATGGCCCTGAAGTTCGAGCCTCGCCGGGTCCCCGCTGGAATCAGGGAGATCGAGACGCAGGTCGGGCGAACCGGCGTCGTCACGCCCGTGGCCCGGCTTTGGCCCGTGAAGATCGGCGGCGTCACCGTGCGCAACGCGACCCTGCACAATCGCGAGGAGCTGGAGCGCAAGGGCGTCCGCAAGGGCGACTTGGTGTGGGTGCGGCGGGCGGGCGACGTCATTCCGCAGGTGCTCGGACGCGTGGAGCGCGCCGAAGCCTTTGCCATGCCGGCAGAGTGCGAGAGCTGCGGCGCCCGGCTTGTGGAGCGCGGGCCGCTCACCGTCTGCCCGAACCGCTTCGGCTGCAGGGCGCAGCTGGAAGGCAGGATCGTCCACTTCGCGTCTCGGGGCGCGCTGGACATCGAGGGACTCGGGGAGGAAACGGCGGCGCAGCTGGTGGAGCACAAACTGGTCGGGGAGCTTGCGGACCTGTTCGGATTGACCGCAGAGAGCGTCGCCGGGCTGGAGCGGCAAGGCGAACAGTCGGCCCGCAACCTCGTGGAAGCGATTGGCGAGGCGCGGACGACCGAGCTCGCCAGGTTCGTCGTCGGCTTGGGAATCCCCGAGGTGGGGGCGGCCGCGGCCCGAGACTTGGCCGCGCACTTCCGAGACTTCGCGGCGTTCCGCGAGGCGCCCGCCCCGGCGCTGGAGGAGATCGACGGCATCGGCACGACGATGTCGCGGGCGATCCGAGACTTCCTGGACGACCCCGAGGTGGCGAAGACGATCGACAACCTGCTCGGGGTCGAGGGCCTTCGGCTGGCGCCGCCGCCCATGCCCCGGCACGAGGGGACGGCGGGAGGACTGGCGGGCGCGACCGTCGTGCTGACCGGTTCGCTCGAATCGCATCCACGCCCCGAAATCAAGGAAAAGTTGGAAGCCGTGGGGGCCAGAGTCGCCGGATCGGTGAGCGACCGCACCGACTTTCTCGTCGAAGGCGCGAATCCGGGCTCCAAGCTTCAACGCGCCCGGGAGCTGGACGTCGCCGTGTTGACCGAGGACGAGTTGCTGAGGCGCCTCCGCGATGCGGGGCCCGGCGCGGTTGCCGACCCGGGCCCCGGTTCCGCCGACCGTCGGTCCGGTCCCGCCGAAGGGGACGACCATTGAGTCCGGTTTGGGCCCATGTCCTGATGCTGGCCGGCGGCTTCGGCGCGCTCTACTTCGGCGCGGAATGGCTGGTGCGCGGCGCGGCCCGGGTGGCGTCCACCATGGGGGTGAGCCCGGTGGTCGTCGGACTGACGATCGTGTCGCTCGGCACGTCGGCGCCGGAGCTCGTGGTGTGCGTCATCGCCACTCTGGACGGTCGCGGCGACCTGCTGACCGGCAACATCCTTGGCTCCAACGTCGCCAACATCGGCCTGATCCTCGGCGCCACGGCCCTAGTGCGGCCGCTTACCGTCCCCAACCGGGTCATCAGCCGCGACGTCCCGATCATGATCCTGGTGTCGCTGTTTTTCTTCCCGCTCGTGATGGACCACGAGCTGGACCAAGGGGAGGGGGCCATCCTGCTGGGACTCCTCGTCGTCTACGTCGCATTCACGTTTCGGACGCCTGCCGAGGACATGCGGGAGATTCTGGAGGGCGTCGGCGACTTGGCCGAGGAGGGAGACGGCGTCGGCTCGGATGCGAACCTGGCCAGGGACCTCGCGCTGATCGCGGCGGGGGCGGCGGGCCTCGGAATAGGCGGGCACGCTATTGTCACCGGCGCGGTCTACGTGGCCGAAGTGCTCGGCATCAGCCAAGACGTGATCGGGTTCACGGTAGTGGCCGTGGGCACGTCCCTGCCCGAGCTGGTCACGTCGCTGGTCGCGGCCGCCCGTCGGCACGCGGACATCGCCGTGGGCAACGTGGTGGGCTCGAACGTCTTCAACTTGACGGCGGTGGCCGGAGCGACCTCGGCGATCCGGGGGTTTCGGATCGACTCCGACGTGCTGACGACCGAACTCGCCGCGGTGCTCGTGCTCTCGGTGCTGGCGTGGCCGATCGTCGCATCGGCGAAGAGGGTGCGAAGGGCGGAGGGACTGGTGCTGATCCTCGCCTATCTGGGCTTCATGGGCTGGGTCGCCTTTGCGTGACGACCGTTGCGGGGGGCGGAGACCGGCCGGCTCCGTAGGACCGGTCCGTAGCCAGGGCGTCCCCGGCGACCCGAAGCAGACCAGCGCCCGCGCCGAGTTGGCCCGCCGCCTTGCCCGCGTCGAGTCTCGGGGAATCACCAGCCTGGAGCCGGTTCCTCCCTTCTGGACCGAGGCCGAGGGCTGCACGGTCGTGGACGCCGACGGGCGCCGCCGCCTGGACTTCTCCGGCGCCTTCGGGGTCGCGCTCGCGGGCCACAGGCACCCGCTCGTCGCCCGCCGCATCGCCTGCCAGGCAGGCCGCTTGGTCCACGGGATGGGCGACCTGCACCCGCCGGCATCGAAGGTGGAGTTCCTGGAGGCTCTCGCCGCTCTCATGCCTTGGCCGGACGCCCGCGCGATTCTCGGCTTGAGCGGCTCGGACGCCGTGGAGGCGGCGCTCAAGACGGCCCAGCTCGCGACGGGGCGCATGGGCGTCGTCGCCTTCGAGGGCGCGTACCACGGCCTCGCCTTGGGCGCGCTCGCGGCCACCCATCGCGACCACTTTCGCCGCCCCTTCACCCGCCGCCTCGCGGACCACGTCGCTTTTGCGCCTTTTCCCGGGAGGCCGAGCGAGGCGGCCACCAGCCTGGACGCGGCCGCGCGGGCGATTCGCGATCTCCGGGCCGGCGCCGTGATCGTCGAGCCGATCCAGGGCCGGGCCGGCGTGCGCCTCCCGCCGCCCGGCTTCGTCGAAGACTTGGCCGCCGAGGCCCGGGCGCGTGGGGCGCTCCTGATCGCCGACGAGATCTTCACCGGACTCGGACGCACCGGCGCGCTCCTCGCCTGCTCGCACGACGGCGTCGTGCCCGATCTGGTCTGCCTGGGCAAGCCGCTCGGCGGCGGCCTGCCGCTCTCGGCTTGCTGCGGCCCGGCGCGCGTCATGGATGCCTGGGCGCCTTCGTCGGGCGAAGCCGTCCACACGTCCACCTTCCTGGGCCATCCGCTGGCGTGCGCCGCGGGCCTCGGCTTTCTCGACGCCCTTCGGACCGAGAGCTTGGCGGAGAGAGCCGATGCGTTGGGCCGGGAATCGCTGGCCTACTTGCGCGGCGCGCTGCCGCAGGGCGTCTGGGCCAGAGGTCGCGGCTTGATGATCGGGGTGGGTCCCGTGCCTGCCGCAGCGGTGGCCGCGCTGGCGCTGGACGAAGGGCTGATCGTCCTTCCCGCCGGCGCCTCGGCCGACGTGGTTCAGATCACTCCGCCCGCCGTCGTCGAGTCCGGCGAGATGCGGCGAGGCCTGGAGATTCTAGTCGCGGCCGTCCGCTCAGCGCGCCGAAGTCGCGAAGTCGATGCGCTCGGCTAGCGCCGTGTCCCGTTTGGTGACGCCGCCCGCATCGTGCGACCACAGCTTCAGCGTGACCCGGTCGAACCGCACGCGGATGTCCGGGTGATGGTCCAGCTCGTCGGCGATCGTCGCGATCCGGTTCACGAAGACGATCGAGTCCCGAAAGCCCGGCAGCCGGTACGTCTTGCGAAGCGCATTGTCCCGGAACTTCCACCCCGAGTGCGACTCCGTCCAGCCGTTGACTTCCTTCGCGGACAGCTTGGCGGTCATTCCGGCCCTCCTTTCGCGCGCTTCGGCGGGTTGCGGCGGCGCCCACATCATCCAAGATAACCGGTTCGGCGGCCGCCCGCCGGCGCGGCCGGGGCTCCCAGACCGGTCCGCGCCCGCGCCTGCGTGGGGGGAGTTGACGGCCGTCGGGCGTTTGTGTTACGATTCGAGACTTCCTGCGGGGTGGAGCAGTCTGGTAGCTCGTCGGGCTCATAACCCGAAGGTCGCGGGTTCGAATCCCGCCCCCGCTACTCGACACGTTCGGCGACGGCGCACGGAGTTGGCGCCGGTCTTCGGACGGCAGGCCGGCCAGGGTTCTGGGACGGGCGCGGCGGCGAGGCCGTGGCCGGAACCAGCCCGGTCGGTTTTTTGTCGGCGGGCGTGGGGATGGCCAGGTAGCTCAGTTGGTAGAGCACGCGACTGAAAATCGCGGTGTCGGCGGTTCGATTCCGCCCCTGGCCATGGAGAAGGCGGGAAAGACAGGTCCGTAGCTCAACTTGGTAGAGCACCGGTCTCCAAAACCGGCGGTTGGGGGTTCGAGTCCCTCCGGGCCTGCCTCGAGCGGCGCCCTCATCGTCTAACGGTTAGGACACCACTCTTTCAAGGTGGAGATCGGGGTTCGATTCCCCGTGAGGGTATCGGGGCTTCCGGGGCTGGGGCGGCCAGTGCAAGCCGGGGAAGGGGGCCGGCGCAACGGCCGTGCCGGACCGGGAAGTTCCACGGACAAAACGGGATCGGGGGGCTGTAGCTCAGTTCGGTTAGAGTGCCGGTCTGTCACACCGGAGGCCGCGGGTTCGAGTCCCGTCAGCCCCGCTGAGGCGGTGTTTGAAAACAAGGGTCGCAAGAGCGATCGCGGACCGGGCTTCCCAGTTCGCGTCGCTTCCGGCAATGCTGGGGCCGTAGCTCAGTTGGGAGAGCGCCTGAATGGCATTCAGGAGGTCAGGGGTTCGACTCCCCTCGGCTCCACTGCCGGCCGCCGGGTCGCGGCCCGGCCAAGCTCGGGTGGCGGAATTGGTAGACGCGCAGGATTCAGGATCCTGTGGGGGCTAACCCCGTGAGGGTTCGAATCCCTCCCCGAGCACTTCGCGGGTTCCCGGCGGCGAGCGCCTCGTGGCCTCTCGCGCGGGGCCGCGATGACCGCCCACGTGCTGGAATTGGTAGACAGGCTGGTTTGAGGGACCAGTGTTCGAGAGGACGTACAGGTTCGAGTCCTGTCGTGGGCATGGAACGCAGAGACGGAGGGCGGCGCCGAGCGGCTGTGGCGCTCGTTTTGCTCCGGACGGGCGCGCCCGTAGCTCAATTGGATAGAGTACCTGACTACGGATCAGGGGGTTGGGGGTTCGAGTCCTCCCGGGCGCACTTCGCGGGCTCCGCCGGAAGAAGGGCGCGTAGCTCAGCTGGTTAGAGTGCCACGTTGACATCGTGGAGGTCACAGGTTCGAGTCCTGTCGCGCCCATTTCGTGGAAACAGGGGCCGTAGCTCAGTTGGGAGAGCGCAGCGTTCGCAATGCTGAGGTCAGGGGTTCGACTCCCCTCGGCTCCACTTCCGGCCTCGCCCAGCGCGGCGGGGGCCGGGCACGCCACCGTAGCTCAGCTGGTAGAGCACGTCACTCGTAATGACGGGGTCGTCGGTTCAAGTCCGACCGGTGGCTCTCGGCGCCTCGGCGCCGGCAACAGCCCCGTGGTGTAATTGGCAACACGTCTGACTCTGGATCAGAAGAGTCCTGGTTCGAGCCCAGGCGGGGCTATTCGGGAGGGATGGCTGAGCGGCTAAAAGCGGCGCCCTGCTAAGGCGTTGGTCCATGTGGCCACGTGGGTTCGAATCCCACTCCCTCCGCTTTCTGTTCCGAAGGACGCCGGGCTGGGCGCGCAGGCGGCGCCGTGGTCCGGGGGCGTCCCGAGGACGGGTGGCCGAGTGGCTTAAGGCGCACGACTGGAAATCGTGTGGGCATCCGCCCGCGTGGGTTCGAATCCCACCCCGTCCGCTCTCGTGTTCCTGGGATCGCCGGATCGCTGGGTTGCCGGGTTGCCACAAGGACAGCGCCGCGGCGTTTGCGGCGACGTCCGGGGCGTTCTCGGCGGTTCCGCGAGACCGATGCCGCAATCATCCAAAAACCACGGGGCGTGGCTCAGCCCGGTAGAGCGCTGCGTTCGGGTCGCAGAGGTCCCCGGTTCAAATCCGGGCGCCCCGATTTCGGTCGGCACACCCATCCGGCCGCACCACTTGGAGGCGTAGTCCTAACTGGTAAGGCACCGCACTCGAAATGCGGCGTGCGCGAGCACTTGGGGGTTCGAGTCCCTCCGCCTCCGCTCTCTGCTTCTTCAGTGGGGCCCAAAACCCCCCGCCCAAGCCTGTTCGCCTTGCGCGGGCAGGCTTTTTTCTTGTTGCCGGGGCGATGGGCCGCGCGTCGTCGTCGTCATCCCACGATCACGCGCGCTCCCAGCTGGATGCGCCAGCGCGAGAAGATGCCGGGATCGGCGACGAAGGTCTTGGCGGGGCCGACGAAGTCCAGCACGGGCTCGCCCGCCGCGTCGAACTCGACCAGGCGCAGCGGCGACGTGGCGCTGGGGTCGGCGACCTTGCGCACTCCCCAGCCGCTGTTGAGGAGATTGCCCACGTTCAGCGCGTCCATGCTGAGCTGGAGAGTCTGGCCCGCAAGGGCGATGTCCTGAAGCACGCGGATGTCCAGGTTGGCGAACCACGGGGCCAGCGCGCCCATGCGCTCGGCGATTTGGCCGCGGCGTCCCCGCAGGTACTCGTCCTGCTCGATGAAGGCGTCGAGGAGCGGCCAGTCGGCCGGGTCGGCCAGGTTGATGTCGCTTTGGTTGCGCGGAACGTAGATGAGGTCGTTGCCGGCCTGTCCGTCCCCGTTGACGTCCCCGGCGTAGACGAACGAGAAGCGGTTGCCGCCCGCCGCCGTGAAGCGTCCGCCCCGCGCAACTTCGCCGAATAGGCCGAAGCGGGTCGCGAAGCGCTCCGACCACCGGTGCGTGTACGTGGCCGTCGCCACGAGCCGGTGCCTTGGGCCGAACTCGGACCACGACAGACGCGGGTTGTTGGGATCGCCCTGGACCGGCAGGTTCTGCCAGAGAACCGACGCGATCTCGGTCGACTTGAGGGCGTTCTTGGCCTGCGTGAAGGCGTACGACAGCGACGCGCCGGCGCCGTTCTCGAACGACTTGCGCAACTGAGCCGACAGGCTCGCGTTGTAGCCGTCGTCGATGTTGTCCATCACGTAGATGCCGGCGCCGCCGTCGGGGTTCAGCTCGTTCGCGCCCGCGCCGCCGTAGTAGGGACGGCCGTCGCGCAGGGTCCGCACCGGCGGGCCTAGGTCGGCGTTCCTCGCCACGATGGCGGCGACGTCGTTTCCATAGACGAGTTCGACGGTGCCGACGAGACCCTTCGCCAAGCGCTGGTCGACGGCCACGTCGGTCACCCAGACCTGCGGCCAGCGGAAGTCGGAGTCCAGCGCGTTCAGGTCGAACGACTGCTGAAGGACGGTGTTCTCGGCCGTGCGGACTTGCGGGACGTCCTCGTTCGTGCCGGGCGCCCAGATGTTCGGGTTGGCCCCGGGGTTCGAGATCACATTGCCCAGCCAGACGAACGGAATCCGCCCGGTGAACAAGCCCGTTCCGCCGCGCACGCGGGTCGAGCCGTCTCCGGCGACGTCCCAGTTGAAGCCGACGCGCGGCGAGAGGACCGGCGTCGCCCCCGGCAACGCGCTCTGGTCGACGATCTCGGGGTTGCCGTCGCGGTCGCGGGCCGCGAGCCCTCTGGAGAAAGGATTGTCCACCGGATCGGTGAAGTACATCGGCATGTCCACGCGAAGCCCGGCGGTCACTGTCACGCGGCCGCCCAGGACGAACTTGTCCTGCGCATAGAACGACAGCTGGCCCGCGTCCGTGTTCTCGCCCTTGTAGGGTCCCCGGCCGATCATCGACTCGAAGTCCTTTGCGCCTCCCTCCGTCCCGGCGAAGAACTCCTCGACCGACGAGAACGTGGAGCCGACGGACAGCGAGTACGGCAGAAAGAACAGCCCGTGGCGGAACAGGTTGAACGAGTTGCCGAAACCGAACGTCTCGAAGTTGGCTCCCGCCGTCAACTCGTGCATGCCCGCATACAGGGTGAAGTTGTTCGTCAACTGAATGACGTCTTGGTTCACGATGTTGCGAATCGAGAAGGGTTCGTGACCCAAGGTCGTGTAGCTGATGCCGCCCTCGCCGATCTCGATCGTCGGATAGTCTGCGCTGAAGGGGACGCGGAAGTCGCGAAAGCGGTTCCAGCTCGCGAAGAAGCGGTTGGCGAAGGAAGCGCCCCGGCTGTTGAGTTCCAGCGCGAACGAATTAAGCTGATTGTTGATCTCGTAGCCTGCGTCGCGGAAGGGCAACGAGGCCGCGTTCGGGCCCCGGCCCGTGTTGTTGAACGCGATGGCCCACGGATGCGGCCCTTGCTCTCGCCTAGCGTTCAGGTAGCTGTACCGGAAGACAAGGTGATGGCGTCCGGTGATGTTCCAGTCCAGCTTGGCCAGCATCTTGTCGTTGTCCGTTTCGTGCACGTAACCTTCGTACGGGCCGGGATCGTAGCCGTACTCGGAGATCATTCGGGCGCGAATCGAATCCATGACCGAAGCGCGCACCCGCGATTCGCCGAAGTCCACCACGCCGTCCCTGTCGGCGAGGAAGTCCGTCCCTGGGTCGTCGCGCCGCTCGATCTCGCCGTTCACGAAGAACAGCACCTTGTTGCGCACGAGCGGCCCCGAGAACGTGACGCCCGACTGGTTGAAGGCCAGATCCGGGCGCGCCGAGACGATGTTGCCGTCGACGCGGTTGCCGAGCAGCGACTCGTTGCGCACGAACGTGTAGGCAGACGCGCGCCAGTCGTTGGTGCCGCTCTTGGTCACCGTGTTGACGTTGGCGCCCGTGAAGCCTCCTTCGCGCACGTCGAACGGAGCGATTGAGACGTGCACCTGCTCGACCGCGTCGAAGGGCACGGGCTCGGCGTTCGCCTGGCCGCCCGGCGCCGGATCGTCCAGCCCGAACGGGTTGCTGAAGTAGGAGCCGTCCAGGGATACGTTGTTGAAGAGCCAGTTGCGTCCGCCGAACGACAAGTTGCCGTCGTTGCGCGGGTCGGTGCGCACCAAGTCGCGCGTCGTGCGCTTGACCGACGGCAAGGCGGCCACTTCGTCAGGGCTGATCCACGTGGCGGCTCCGGTGCGGTCCGCGAGCCGACGCTCCTCCGCCGTCACGGTCACCTCGACGCCAGCCAAGCGAATGGCCTCGGCTTCCAGGATGAAGTCGACGTGCACGGTTTGGCCAAGAAGCACGAACACCTCCTCCTCGGCGTCGGTCGCGTGCCCGACCATCTCCGCCGACAACAGGTACGGCCCCCCAATGCGCATGTTCGGCAACGAAAAGGCGCCGCCAGACCGGCTGGACGCCACGTAGCGAGTGCCCGACTCCACATGCACTGCGGTTATGCTCGCGCCCGCGATCGGCCGCTGGCCGGCGTCCCGCACGAAGCCGGCGACGGCGCCGGTGGTCACTCCCTGGGCGGCCGCGGCGCTGGACGACAAGTGCAGGCCCAGGACGACAAGAACTGTCCGGCAAACGGTCCACGTCCCGCCGGTCTTCCCGCACACCGTGCGCACGGACACGATCAGTCCGCAGTCCACAACGATGCCGCCGTCGTCGGAGATCCCACGATCGTCCTGACCCGAATACCTTCGTAGTCCTCGTCGGCGCTCCGGCTCCCCAACGAATTCCGAATCCCTTGCTTCGGAAAGCGGTCGCTGCGTTGGTAGGCCACGACGGCGTAGTGCACGCGCACGCTCGGCTTGCTCCGATATTCGATCGCGCATACGCTCTTCAAGTACTTCAATAGCGGCAACGATCGACGAAGTTGTTCTTTCGCGGTCTCGTCACCATGTCGCATCGTCTTCTTCATCTCAACCAGCACGGCCTCATATCGTTCGTCGTTGCGCAGGACGATCAAGCAATCGCATATTTTCTTGAGTTGGCTTCCCTTGGTCTCCCTTATACCCGCCAAGTGCTTCATCGAATCAAAATTTACAATAGTCGCAGAAGTCGGCATTGCGGTAATCGCAAATACCGCTTCGGATTGCCTGTCCCTCAAGACTAGCCTTGCTAAACCGTCTTCGTCACCTTGCTCGAGCATCAGCAGGCGCCTCGGTTCCAGGACATCACGCAATTGATCGGTGAAAGACATGGCCATATTATGATTTGCTGGTGTCGATGAACGCCGACAAAGAATTGGATATATGATTTATGTCATCAATAGCATCGTCGAACAATGGCATATCGACGCCGTATTCATCCACAGTGGCTCTCTTCAGTGTATGTCGGTCCGCAACGTACGCGAGCACACGCGTGGGGTCCAAGGCATCCTGCTCCGTGTACCCGAATTCTCGAATTGCGTCTCCATTGACAGATGCGACTTGATGAAGCATCACGAGGTTGTTTATTTCCTTGAGAAGATAGTCACTGTGCGTAGTCACAAGAATTCTTATGCCCATTCGCACTAGTCGAGACAGCAGCCGTGCAACGGCAATCTGATTACGAGTATCCAAATGACTTTCGGGTTCGTCAATAATCAGAAGATCGTTGTCCGTTGCCTTGTGACGAAGGTAGAAGTACAGGTCGGACAGCCCGCGAACAGACGAGGACGCAAGATGAAGCGGAACGTCGAATCTGCGCTTGCCTCTCGTCTTCGAACGAAAGCGGATGGCGTCGTCCGTAGCGCGATAGTCGCCGCCCATCATGTCTCTGACGTCGTTGAACACTTCGCGATCCGCCAGTGAATTCTTCATGCGCTTGAGATCGGACAAGCCTCTGGTGTACTCGATGTTGTCTTTTATCGGTTGCGAATACCTGCTCAACGTCTTGTCGATTATTAGATACGGAGATCTGCTTCGGTCGTCGATGTTCTGGAGCAAGTCAAGCAGTTGATTCTTGGTGAAATCAAGTTCCTTGTAGAACAACGATATTCCGAAGCGCTCGGCTGAAAGAATGAACGGTTGCGGAAATCGCGGACACAAGAATATGAATAGCAACGGTGAAAGCATTCGTGCGACGGCATGGGGTCCGTAGTGATTGTTTCCCTCGAGCACGAACGAAACGACGATATGGCCGTCCTTGTATTCTGCGATCAGGCGATTCTTTCCGGGAGTCTCAATGTCTACGGGCGTAAAGCCATGGCCGGGGAGATCGTCGTTCAACGCGATATGCAACTTCGCGTTCTCGAAGGCGTCGGAAGTAGAACTAAAGACGGCGGGGAGACCGGCATCGGAGAAATGCGAGGCCAGTCGATCGACGAGAACGAATCGTGCATTCATGAGCGCGTTGTCGGATACGGAAATGCGACCGGTGCCCGACGTCGCCAGGTCGTTTGCGAGCGAATGGAGCTTGGAGGACGTCAGGCGAAGATGAGGGAGTTGGGCAATGAGCGTGCGGGACGTCCGGAGGGCACGCCAGTTCTTCAGAAAGCCGTAGAGCGCGTAGACGGCGTAGGTCTTGCCCGTGTTGTTGCGCCCTGCAATAATCGTGAAATCGCCGAGCGCAAGATCAGCGCGTGTGATCGGGCCGATGTTCTCGAAGCGAAAGATCATGAACGGCTAGGGTGTTGCATGGCTGGCCGGGCACCGTCAGCAAGGACGCTGAGGGAGGGGAATCATAACGCGACGGGGGAGGGTCGGTCAAGCCAGGAGCAAGGGGGAAGGGGAGTTGAAGGCGGAACGTCGGACGAGTAGCACGGGGTCCCGGCAATCAGATGTCGTCGTGGCCGGTCCACAGCCCGCCTCGTTTCAGGGCGTTGGCGATGTGGTGCATGACCTGCGCCTTCGCGTCGGCGTCCCGGACCCGCACCTGGAACGTCTGCAACGTGCCCTTTTCGCCTCGGTCGAACAGCCGTCCCTCGATCACGAATGGGGTGTCCGACTCGGCGACGGAGGCGCAGCATGAGACCTTTGACATCTTGTTGCTGAACGGGCCGAAAGTGATCTCGGCCACGTCGGGGGCGGACTGAACGGTGTCCAGTACCCGCCGGGCGGCGGGGGACGGAATGTCTTCGATGCGGCGAATCGCCTTGCCCCAGATTGTGCTGTGCGCCTTCCGAGAGATGATCCGGACGCGAATCCGGCCGGGCGCGGGAGGTTGCGGGCGGCGCGGATGGGCGACGCGGCGGTCCTGGGAATGCTGCCGCCATTGATTGGAGAGGCCCAAGAAGTCGGGGTCTCGCTTGCGCTCCATTCTCTTGAGGACCCTTAGCACGGCGTCGCCGATGTCCGTCGTGGCGATCGTGTTCTCGATGCGGCGGTCTCCCTTGGCCAGGATCTCCATGACCTGAGACAAGACGACGACGGGGACGCCGAGGTCGTCGGCGTTGGCTTGCCGGCAGAGCTGCTGGACGGACAACCTGATCTTGCGCCGCGTGAACGGTTCCCTGCGTCCCCCGGACTTGAGCACGTGCCAGCTCGTTTCCGCCCGCAGGATTTCGCGCAGTCTCTTTGCGGCCCGAAGCGGGTTGTCCGCCGTCGCGTCGGCGTAGAACTCCAGCATTCGGTGGCGCAACCCGTTCGGGTCGGCGACCACGACGGGGCGGTCCTTGCGCGAGGCGTGCACGATGCCGAGCGTCGTGCCGATGGACTCGCGCCACATGTTGGCCAGGATGCCGTCCGAGCGCTCGATGTTCTTGACGTCGGCCTCCACCAAGTCGCGTGGGCTAGCGCCTGCGGAGGCCATGTCGTCGGTGCTGGGATCGATGAAGTCGAAGTCGCCGGCGTACTTCTTCCTGACCATTCTGCGCCAGTTGTGCTTCTGTCCCTCGTTGCAGCCGTTGATGGGGCCGGCGAGGTAGATGGTGAATCTCCGGGAGGTTGCCAAGGTACGTGCTCTTGCGCCGAAGTCGTGGTTGGGGGTTGAGGCGGCGACAGCCGCTCCGAAGCGGCGATTGGTCGAGGCGGAGCCGCGCCGCGCATCCATTTCTTCCTGCATCCGAACGGGTTGGGGGATGCCGACGTCCGGCAACACTGCAACATACGACTTTGAGGGCTGGGACGCCAGCGGCCCTGATGTCGGCGAGCCGCGGTCCACCGGCGACTGGCTCTACCGAGCGCGCTCCCAGCGTCTGTCAGATCCGGTTCCCCGGTGTTCAACCAGGCGAAATGCGCGCAACTCGCGCAATTCCTCTCTTATCCTCCGGCCTTCCCTCGAGGCGCTCGCGTCAGCGGGCATCCTGGCGACGATTTCCCTGAGGGAAAGAGGCCCTTGGGCGGAAAGCGCCGCCAGGATGGCTCGGTGCCGCCGGGAGAGCTTGACGTGGGCGTAGCGAGCAATGCGGCCATTCGGTCGAAAGCGAACGGTCACCGACCCCCGTTCGTCTTCGATCTCTGGCCTGGGCAACCCTCCGTCGGTTGCCAGCTTGAGCATCTTCAGCGTGCCCTGCCCCCACATCTCCACCACTCCACGCCGGAAAAAGACGTGCGCGACGAGAGGGTTCCAGGGCTTGGAGTCGTGAGGCGCAAACAACGATTCTGGCGTCAGGCCAAACGGCAAGGTGCCGGGAGACGATATCTCCAATCGATCATCGTACATTGCGACGTGTATGGCACCGCCACCTGCCGAGTAGTCCCGATGACAAATCGCATTCGCCAAGGCTTCGCGCACCGCAAGGGGCGGATACGATGGTTCGTCGATTCTAAGAAAATTGTCAGGCTCGAACCGGCCGGCGATGCGGAGGTGCTCTCGAACAAAGCGTTGACTGCTGGACAACAGTTCGAATGCATGGCCATGAAACTGCCGATTGTCCAGGAACTCCGACTTGTCCGTCCCAGGAAACCTTGCCGCCCTGACTGTGCACTGCGTATACTCTGCCGACAAGCGATCCTTCTTGCCGAACAGCACGACCGCCGCACGCAGAAGGACGTCATCCCGCGTTAAGCCGAGGCCGCGCAACAACGCGAGTGGGTCTCGTGTGTCCGGATCGTCCAGTCGTCCAATGCTTATTGCCTTCTCGGCGGTGCGAACGATTTCCTTCGTGTCGAGATCGCCGATATCCCAATCCGATTCAACTTCGTTTTCCCATCTGCGCCGGGCATGCATGAATTGCAGCACCATTTGATTGTGCTCGTCACTTGACAGGGATCGATTGGTGTTGCCAACCCGGCGCCACGCTCGGCCGTTGTAGGTATAAGGACGATTCGGGCCCTCCAGGACCGTTACCACGACGACGTCCAAACTATCTCTGACTGGAACACGCTCGACGCTTGGAAAGACCGGTGGGTCGATCTTCGCAAACTGCTGGACCAGCCGTTCGAGCGTGCGGCCACTGACTTCCTGGCCGACAATCCCACCCTCAGGGCTCACGCCGAAGATGACCTTGCCACCGGCGGTGATTCAGCATTGCGCACAACGCCTTTGCGGCTGGATCGCGCTCGGCCGTGCTGCCCTTGAGTTCGACGGTTTCCGACTCTCCGGTAGCAACCAACCGCCGAACGTCCGCCAAATCCATCGTCACCCGTCGGCTCCTTCGTTGCGTCGTCTCCTCGGCCCTGCTCCGCTCTCTCGCCCGGTCGTCGGTTGCGTCATGGTGTTCTCCGAGCGTCGCCAGCGCTGGACCATGCGGCCCTCCGCCAGGGGAGCTGGGCCGGGTCGAGCCTGGGCTCTCGCAACTTCGGCTGGTTGGCGCAGTCGGTCACAACATACAACTGATAGCAGTCCGGCCGGTCTTCGGCAACCTGGCGCTCGTTGGGCGTCGTCTCCAGTGTCCGGGTGGGGTGGCAGTCGGCGGACTTCGGGCGGACTGTTCAGGACGAGACGGGACCAGTGCGCCGGCCCGGCCGCTCCACGCCTTGGAGCGAGCGCCCGCTCGTGATCGAGCTCGTCCGTCGGGGCGGAGCCCGAGGCACGTGCTTGGCGAGCAACCGGAAGGCGAATAAGTTGCAACGGCGAACGCCCCGCGCTCGCATCCCATCCACAGCCGCCAAGAGAGCCGTGATGTCCGCACCTTCGCTGTTGCTAGCCGCTCTCGCGGCGACCGCCCCGGCCACCGTCGGGGCTGCGACGATCAGCCAGCCGAACTCCGTCGCCTCCCCTCTCCAAGAAGCTCTCGACGCCCTGGAGTTCCGCGAAGTCGGCCCGGCGATCATGGGCGGGCGGGTGTCGGATGTGGCGCCCGTCGAGTCCAATCCGGTCAAGTTCTACGTGGGGCTGGCTTCGGGCGGGGTGTGGCTGACGGAGAACAATGGCATGTCGTGGACGCCGCTCTTCGACGAGCAGCCGTGCGCGTCGATCGGCGACGTCACCGTCTTCCAGGCCAACCCCAACGTGGTTTGGGCCGGGACGGGCGAGCCGCAGAACCGGCAGAGCACGCCTTGGGGGTGCGGCGTCTTCAAGTCCACCGACGGCGGCCGCACTTGGGACGGAGTGGGCCTGGAGGACACCCGGCACGTCGCCCGCATCGCGCTGCATCCCCGCGACCCGGACGTGGCCTACGTGGCCGCCGTGGGCCACCTCTTCGGGCCGAACGAGGAGCGGGGCGTCTTCCGCACGACCGACGGCGGCGCGACGTGGGAACGCGCGCTGTGGGTGGACGAGGACACGGGCGCGATCGATCTGGTCATGGATCCGTCCGATCCGCGCACGCTGTTCGCGGCCATGTACCAGCGGCGGCGCACGGCGTTCGGGTTCAGCGCCGCGGGGCCGGGAAGCGGCCTGTACCGCACGACCGACGGCGGCGACACGTGGACGGAGCTGACGCGCGGCCTGCCCGGCGGCGACAAGGGACGCATCGGCGTGGACGTGCACCGGCGCGACGGCGCTCTGGTGTACGCGCTGGTGGAATCGCGGGGCGACGGGCGCGGCCTCTACCGGTCCACGGACAGGGGCGACAGCTGGCAGAAGGTATCGAGCCGAAATCCCCGGCCGATGTACTTCAGCATGGTGCGCGTCGATCCCAACAATCCGGAGCGCGTCTACTTGGGCGGCGTGCGCTTCTCCGCTTCGGACGACGGCGGGCGGACGTGGTGGGAGGGCGACGCGGCCCAGGGCATTCACGTCGATCATCACGCGCTGTGGATCGATCCCGCCGACTCGGATCATCTGGTGCTGGGCAACGACGGCGGCGTGGCCACGAGCTTCGACGGCGGGCGTACTTGGCGCCACCACAACAACATCGCCATCGGGCAGTTCTACGAGATCGGCGTGGACATGAGCGACCCGTACCGCGTGTGCGGAGGCCTGCAGGACAACAGCTCCTGGTGCGCGCCGAACGAAACGATCACGGGATACGGGCTGCGCAACCGCGACTGGCGAGACGTCTGGGGCGGCGACGGCTTCTACAACCAGTTCGATCCCAACGATCCCAACATCCTGTACACGGAATCGCAGGGCGGCAACTCGGGGCGCGTCAACTTGGCCACGGGCGAAGCGCTCAACATGCGTCCCGTGCCCCCGCCCGGGGAATCGCGGCCGAGCGAGGACGAGTCCGCGCAAGGCGACGAGGAGCGAAGGTACCGCTACAACTGGAACGCGCCCATCGTGGTGTCGGCGCACAATTCGAGCACCGTGTACGTCGGCGCCAATCACCTCATGCGCTCCCGCGACAAGGGCATGTCGTGGGAGGAGGCGAGCCCCGACCTGACCAAGGCGATCGACCGCGACTCGCTGCCGATCATGGGCGCGCTCGTCACCGACTCCACCCTGTCGCGGCACGACGGCATCGCAACCTACGGCAACATCACCACGATCGACGAGTCGCCCTTGTCCCCGGACGTGATCTACGTGGGCACGGACGACGGCAACGTGCAGGTCACCCGCGACGGCGGAAGTTCGTGGACGAACGTGGCGGACAAGGTGCCCGGACTGCCCGAGCGCTCCTACGTGAGCCGCATCGACGCCTCGCATCATGCCGCCGGGCGCGTCTACGCGACGTTCGACCGCCACTGGGACGACGACTATGCGCCGTACGTGTACGGCAGCGACGACTACGGCGAGTCCTGGCGCCGCATGACGGACGGTCTTCCCGACTGGTCGGTGAACGTGATCCGCGAGCATCCTCGCAGCGAGAACCTGCTCTTCGCGGGCAACGAGATCGGCGTGTTCGTCTCGCTGGACCGCGGCGGCTCGTGGCGCCGGATGAAGGGTCTGCCGACGGTGCCGGTGGACGACATGGTCGTGCACCCTCGCGAAAACGACTTGGTCGTGGGCACGCACGGCCGCAGCATCTGGATTCTGGACGACTTGGCGCCGCTGGAGGACTTGGCGACGGGCTCGGTGTTCGACAAGAACGCACATCTGTTTCCGGTTGCCGGGGCGACGCAATGGTTCCGCATGGGCGGCTGGCCGTTCCGCGGCGATGTCTACGAGGCCGCGAATCCGCCGGACGGGGCGGTGATCCGCTACTGGCTGGCCGAGGGAGTCGACTCGGCGACGTTGTCCGTGACGAGCGAGGACGGCGGGCCGGTGCGGACGCTGGAGGCGACGGCCGGGCCGGGCGTCAACCAAGTGGTCTGGGACCTGCGGGAGGACGCGCCGGTGGAAATGCCGGAAGGACAGGACGGCGGGCCGGGCGGCGGCGGCTTTGGGGGGGCGCCGCGAGGCCCCCTGGTGTTGCCGGGCGCATACGTGGTGCAGCTGGAGGCGGGCGGCCAGACGATGCAGGAAGACGTGGCCGTGCGGCTCGACCCGCGGGCGAGCGCCGACATGGAAGCGTTGCAGGCGCGCCAGGAAGCCGCGCGCGACGTGGCCACGCTGAACGGGACGATTGCCTTGGCGGCGCGGGCGTTGCGGCGTTTGTCGGAGCAGCTGGAGGCCGCCGAAGATCTGCTACGGGTCGCCGGGGGCGATGACGGCGACGCCGGACGGGCGGACGTCGGCGGCGTGGAAGGCGCCGGCGAGACGGAAGCCGCGGGCGAAGCAGCGGGCGCAGGCGAAGGGGCCGATCCCGGCGAGGGGGCCGGAACAGGCGAGGGGGCGGAAGCAGCCGAGGACGCGACGGAAGATGCCGGGCATATCGCGGCTCTCAAGGAGCAAGCCGAGACCCTCGCCGCCGAAGTGGACTCGCTCCAGCGCCGACTGCAGCGCGCAAGGCCCGGACGCGCCGCCTCCGGCATCGAGCGCAACGCCGGGCCGCCGTCCAAGGGCCAGCTTCTGGCGGTCGCCCATGCGTGGGAGCAGGTGCCGGCTCTCGTGGAACAGGTCAACGAGTACGTCGAGGAACGCGTTCCCGAGTTCCACCGGCGCATGAACGAAGCGGGCGTGCGGCCCAAGGCGGGCGAGCCGGTCGCCCTCCCGAGCCGTCGTCCGCCGCCGTCCTCCTCCCAATAGGGAAGCGACTCCCAATGCCCCTGCCGATTCTGCGAACGCACTCTCCGTCGCGCCGGCATCCATCTCCCTCCGAAGACCCGACCCAACAGGCCATTTCCATGCCCGAGCACGCCATGCGCATTCGCTTCCGTTCGTTCTTCGCCACAGCCCTCTCCCGCCGGCCTTCCGGTGCGCTTGCCCTTGCAGTCGCATCGGTCGTCGCCACGACCGCATCCCTCGACGCCCAACGAAGCGGCGCATCCGCGCAGGGCTCGGCCGCTTCCAACGCATCGGAAGAAGCCCTCGTGGGCCGGGTCGCGGCCCGTTCCCTTGGGCCCGCCGTCATGAGCGGCCGCGTGGTGGACATCGCGGTCGCCATGCCCAACTGGTCCGCATACGACTTCAGCCAGAGGCGCCTGCTTGCCGAGGAAATCCAGCCCGGGCAGATCGTCTACATCGCAGCCGCGACCGGCGGGGTGTGGAAGTCCACGAGCGGGGGCGTCGCCTGGGAGCCGGTCTTCGACGACGCCGGCGTCGGGTCCATCGGCGACGTGACGTTGGCGCCGTCCGATCCGAACATCGTCTGGGTCGGGACCGGCGAGCCGAACAACATGCGCAGCTCGTCCTACGGGGACGGCGTGTACAAGTCGGAGGACGGCGGCGCCACATTCCGCCACATGGGGCTTCGAACGTCGCAGCACGTCGGACGGATCGTCGTCAGCCCCGACGACCCGAACACGGTGTACGTCGCGGCCGTTGGTCCTCTCTGGGGCGCCGGAGGCGAGCGGGGCGTCTTCAAGACCACCGACGGCGGCGAGACCTGGGAGGCCGTCCTGACCATCGACCAGCACACGGGCGTGACCGATCTCGTGATGCATCCCAGAAATTCCAAGGTGCTCTACGCCTCGGCGTTGCAACGGGAGCGCCGGGCCTACAGCTATGTCGGCGGAGGCCCCGGCAGCGGCATTTACAAGACCACTGACGCGGGCGCCACTTGGACGAAGCTGTCCAATGGCCTGCCAACGTCCGACATGGGACGGATTGGATTGGACATCAGCCACGTCAGGCCGGCCACGCTGTACGCGGTGGTCGAAGGCTCCGAGCAGGGCGTCTACCGCACCGACGACAGCGGCGCCAATTGGCGCAAGACGAGCGACATCGCCTCGATTCCCTGGTATTTCGGCCAGATCCGAGTCGATCCCAACGATCCCGAAGTGGTGTATCACCTCGGCGTGCCGCTGCAGCGTTCCGAGGACGGTGGCGAGACCTGGACGCGGATCGCCCGTTCCGTGCACGTGGACCATCACTCGATGTGGATCAACCCGGACAATTCCTCGCATATCCTGCTGGGCAACGACGGCGGCTTCTACGTGTCGCACGACCGGGGCGAGACCTGGGACTTCTCGCCGAACCTGCCCATCAGCCAGTTCTACGCGGTGGGCATGGACATGCAGGAGCCGTTCTTCGGCATCTACGGCGGCCTGCAGGACAACTCGACGTGGGGCGGGCCGAGCCGCACCCGCAACTCCATGGGCATCGGCAACGCCGACTGGTACCGCATGGCGGGCGGCGACGGCTTCTTCGCGGCCATCGATCCCCGCGACCACAACGTGGCCTACGTCGAATCCCAGAACGGAAACCTGTTGCGCTTCAACGGCCGAACGGGCGAGCGCAAGTCGATCCGGCCGCGGCCCGCGCCCGGCGAGGACGCGTACCGCTTCAACTGGAGTTCGCCGATCCAGATTTCGCCTCACGACCCGTCCACCGTGTACTTCGCCGGCAACCACGTGTTCAAGAGCACGGACCAGGGCAACAGCTGGGAAGCGCTGGGCGACGACCTGACGCGCGAGATCGATCGCGACAGCCTGCCCATGATGGGCTCCGTTCCCGCCGACAACGCAGTGTCGCGCCACCAAGGCACGGCCGTGTTCTCCAACATCTCGACCATGCACGTGTCCAGCCTCCGGCCCGGCGTCATCGCCACCGGTTCCGACGACGGCATGATCGCGGTCAGCGCCGACGACGGCCGGACATGGCGCAAGCAGACCGACTTCCCCGGCGTCCCCGACACCACTTACGTGAGCAAGGTGCGCTGGTCGCTGCACGACGAGACGACCTTGTACGCGACGCTGGACGGCCACCGCAGCAACGACTTTCGGCCCTACGTGCTGAAGAGCGAGGACGAAGGGCGAACATGGCGTTCCATAGCGGGCGACCTGCCCGAGTTCGGCAACGTGCGCGCGTTCGCCGAGCACCACGAGAACCCCGACGTGCTCTTCGTGGGCACCGAAATACGCCCCTTCGTGTCGCTCGACGGCGGCGAGTCCTGGACGCCTCTGAAGAACGGCATCCCGCCGTCGCCGGTGCACGACATCAAGGTACATCCCCGCGACAACGCCTTGGTCGTGGCCACGCACGGACGCGGCTTCTTCGTGATCGACGACCTGACGCCGCTCGTCATGCTGGCCGAGGCCAAGGCCGCGGGCGGGCCCTATGTGTTTCCAGTGCGGGACGCGCTTGCCTACGTCGTGAACACCGCGCCCACGACCGGCACGCACGCGGACCGCAACTATGCGGCGGACAATCCTCCCTACGGGGCGACGGTGTGGTACTACTTGCCGGAGAGGATGGAGGGCGACGCGTCGATCGAGATCGTGGACGAGCACGGCGACGTGGTGCGCGTGCTCAGGGCGACGGCGGCCGCGGGGCTGCGGAGCGCGCGATGGGACCTGCGGCTTGACGCGCCATGGTCCGGCCCGCCCCGGCGAAGCGGAAGTGGCCAAGGGGGCGGTGGCTTTGGCGGTGCCGGCGGAGGCTTCGGGTTCGGCGCGGGCGTGCCGACGTTGCCTGGGCGGTACACGGCGCGTCTGATGATCGAGCCCTCGGACGGCGAGGGGGATCCGGTCGTCGTGGAGCGCTCGTTCGCCGTTGAGCAGGACGATCTGATCGAGATGACGGCGGTAGACCTGGCCGAGCTGCAGCGGTTGCGCGCGACGCACCGGGACTTGTCGGCGACGGCCCGGATCGCGGTGCGGCAGGCGGAGGAGATCGAGGAGGAGCTGGAGGGCGTGGGCCGAGCCCTGGAACGCGCGGCCAGAAGCGATCGCGGGGATGTTGGGGACCGGTCCGGCTTGGAAGCGCGCGCCGATTCCTTGGCGGAACGCGTCGACAGCCTGCTCGAAGCCTTGCGGGGTCGCAGCGGACAGGGCGGCTTCGGCGGCGGCGGAGGCGGCGACGACGGTCCCGTCCCACTATTGCGGCAACTCTCGGAGGCCAACGGACTGCACCAAGCGTTCGCGCCTGCCACCCAGCACGAACGTGCCGTGCTGGAGCGGACGGCGCCTCTCTTGGACGAGCATCTTGAGACGCTTGACGCGTTGCTGGCCGCGATGGCGGACTTCCGGCAGGCGCTGGACGACGTGGGAGCGCCCTGGACGCCGGGCCGCAGGGTGCGGAGGGGCGGGTGAAGCCAGGCCGGACATCCGACGTTCACCTCTCTGCGAGCCAGCCGGCGTCCGTTGGCTCGTCCATCGCCCACATCGCGAGCGATGCCGTCGCTCGGAGGAACGGCAGGCCATGTCGCACCGGGGGTTGACCACCGAGCCCTCCTTCAACGAAGCGCTCGGCACGGCGTTGCGACGGTCCGTCGTGAGGTGGCGCGAATCGCCGGACTGCGTTCAGGTGGAGCGGACGCGGACGATAGCAGGGGCGCCGGGCAAGCATCCCGACATTCTTGTTGCGGACCCGGAAATGTGGCCGGTAGCGATCGAAGCCTCGTTCGACGGTCGGGACGCGGACCGGGACGCCTCGGCCCGCCTCGGTTTGGAGACGGCGTCCGATGGAATGCAGATCGAAACCGCGGTCGCAGTTCGCATTCCCGAGTCCTGCCGAAAATGGTCGAGGTCGCGCATTGCGCGAGAGCTTGAAGAAGGGACGGAACTTGCTTACGCCGTGCACCAGCGAACGGGCGAAGGCACGTCGCGACGATGGCCGAAGCGTGGATTCGCGACGGGCGCCGGCGTCGATCTCGTCGACCTCCTGCCGCTGGTGGCCTCGCCGAAAGAGGTCGTCGACGAAACAGCGGACTACGTCGCGCAACGGGTGCAATGGGCGGCGGCCCGGCTCCATCGCCTCAGCGAGCCGTCGCAAAGAGAACGACTGGTTGCCGAAGTGGACCAGCGAACGGTGCTGACCGGCTTTGCCACGACCATGGTGCTCTGGCTCAATGCATTGTTGACGCAAGCCAGGCTTCACGAGCGCCACGGAGACGTGCCCGCGCCAATCGATTGCTGCGACGAAGCAGGGTATCCTTTGCCCTACGATTTCGTCGAGGCATGGCGGGGCATATTGAGTCGGAACTGGCGATCGGTATTCGAACCCGCGAAGAAGGTCATGACAAGGGCCGAAGCGGTCAATTCTCGAGCGACGTCGCAGGCGCTCCGTTGCTTGTTGGAGGCTGTTCAGAGAATCAAGGCCCGCAGGCTAGGAGCGCACATCAACGTCGGCGCGGAGCTCTTTCCAAAGCTGAGCGACGACCGGAAGACCGCGGCTGCCTACTACACGCAACCTCCCGCCGCCGAATTCCTGGCGGCCATGACCGTGGCGAAGGACTCGTTGCCGTCCGGTGTCTCTTGGGGCGATCCCGAACTGTGGAACCGCGCGAAGCTCGCCGACTTGGCCTGCGGCACGGGCACGCTTCTGCGGGCCGGTTACAGAAGGATCGCGGCGTTTCACCAGCGTTCGGGCGACGCGACGCCCGATTCCGTGGTGCGACTTCACAAGGCGGCCATGGAGACTGGCATCTACGGTACCGACATCAGCCCCATCGCCGCCCACCTGACGGCCTCTTCGCTGGCCGCGCTGGGCGACGGCAATCCCTACGGCGCGACTCACGTCGGATGGGTCAGGGTTGGCGGAACGCCTGCCAAGGCCGGTGCGTTGGAGTACTTCGAGGCGGAGGAGATGGACGACCTCTTCGGCACGGCGGGAGAGAAGTCGGCCGGAATCGAGGAAGAGCGCCCGAGCTCGGTCTACGTCGGCGACGACTCTCTTTGCTGGGCGCTCATGAATCCGCCGTATTCGCGTACCCGAGGCGGCCAGAGCGCCTTCGACGTTGCCGGCATGAGCGACGAGGAGCGGAAAGCGTGCCAGCGCCGGTGGCAAGCGCTGACACGCGGCAAGTCGAACAATCAGGCAGGGATGGCCGCTTCCTTCCTGGCGCTGGCCGACCAAAAGCTCAGGCCCGGTGGACGCCTGGGTTTCGTGCTTCCGCTGACGGCGGCCTTTGCCGACAGCTGGACCATGACGCGGAAGCTTGTCGAGACCCGGTACAGCGATGTTGTGGCGATTGCTTTTTCGGCCGGTCGCGCGCTGCGAAGAGAGGCTGTCTCGGCGGACACGGGCATGGAAGAAATGATGCTTGTGGCCACGAAGCGGGCGTCGGCGGCATCGGGGGTTGCCGTCGTTCGGTGCGTCACCTTGTACGAACCGTTGCGCGATGCCGGACAGGCCCACGAGATCGCTCGGGCCGTGGGCCGTGCCGTCGAGGATATGGGCACCGGCCACATTCCCGTCCGCGTAGGCGACGAAGAAGTCGGCAGAGTAGTCGCGTTCGAAGCCGACGGATCGGGCAAGCCATGGACTCCGGTCGGCGCCATGTCGGCGGCCTTGGCCGAGTTCTCGAATGCTCTGAGCCACGGTCGCTTCGGCCAATTCGGCGCCCCGGAGAGCGTGGCCTCGAGCGTGGCCTTTGGACGCTTGGGGGACCTGTTCGAGATCGGGCCGACGCACGACTTGATCGGATATCCCGTCGGCGGAGACGGACGCGGCGCCTTCGAGTTCCATCCGTTGCCGCCGGGAGCGTCGCTCGTCGGCGATCGAGCGTTGTGGATGGCCGACTCGAAGAAGCAACGGCGGATGGAAGTGCGACCCACGCACAAGGGAATCGTGCCGAAGGCGTTGACGGGCAGGGACCAGGACCGAATGCGCGGCCGGGCCGGCACGCTGTTCTACGCCCGCAACCTGAGATGGACGTCGCAGTCCTTGGTGGCGGCCACGACCCAGATGCCGGTGATGGGCGGGCGCTCGTGGACAGCGTTGAGGCATGACGACGAGCGGGTTCTCAAGGCGTTCGCGCTTTGGGCGAACTCCACGCTGGGCAGTCTGCTTCACTGGTCCGTGGGCCAGAGGACTCACGCGGGGCGATCCACGACGCAAGTCCGTGCGCTCAGACGGATACCCGTGCCCTTGCTTGATCGCTTGGACGCCCCGACGCTGGACGGTGCCGCGGGAGAGTTCGACAAGATCAAGACGAAGTTGTTGCGGCCTCTGTGCCAAGCCCATGCCGATCCGGTCCGTGCGGAGATCGATCGAGCGGTGGTGCGAATGTTGGCTCTGCCGCCATGGGCCGACGACATGGTGGCCAACCTGCGCGATCTCTGGTGCAGGGAACCGTCCGTCCACGGAAACAACAAGGCGGCACTGGCGGCCCTACGCCGCCAAGCCGACGGGGAGAGCGGGGCCGCCGCGCGTTAGCGGAGTTTGGCGACGGCCCACGTGTTCGGGATCGGAGATCGGGATGCAACGCGAACAAGGAGGCCAGCAAGGCCGTCATCCGGGATGTGCTCGTCATGTCATGTCTCCGTGCGGCTCCCCCAAGTCACGCACAAGATCACTGCGCCGCAACAACGCTTTCGCCAGCACCCTAAAGTCGTCGTATGCCTGGTTGGCGGCCACGGCGTGGCTTCCGATGGCGCCGTCCGCAGGCCGCAGCAAGAAGATCGGCTTTCTGGCGTCCTGGCTCAACGGCACGAGGCTGCGGTAGTGCTTGATGGTCGCGATGCAGTGCTCGTCGGCCGCCGGGGCGTCGGCCGCCGTCGTCTTCTCGTCCATCACATGACGGGCGTATTCGGCCGGCATCTGGTTCGCCCAACGGTCGTAGGCTTTGACCGGGCGACTGAGCCGCACTCCATGCTGTTGGACGAGGTAGCCAATGGGCTTCATGCGCCCGTCCGGCAATGCAAAATCCGGGCTGTCGCAGTGTTCCAGTCTGGTTTGCCAGTCCCGTCGCCACCGGCGCAGAGTGGGCCCAAGGTTCCTCAGTCCCTGCCTCGAGAAGAGATCGGCTCCGAGGGGGACCACTACGCAGTCGGTGGCAATCAACGCGGACCGGTTGATGGCACCGAGGCTTGGCCCCACGTCGATCAGCACAGTATCAGCGTGACATTGACTCAGACTCGTCCTGATCACTTGCCAAAACGCCGTCGTAACGCGAAACGCTCGGTACTGGGAGCGCGGATCGCTGGCTAGGCAGTTGGGCCATTCATTCGACAATAGGTCTTCAAAGCTGGAGAGCGCCAAGTCCCCCGGAAGCAAGTAAAGGTGATCGGCAATCTTGCGAACCGTGGGCGACTGGATATCGCCGACTTTCATCAATGGCGACACGCACTCGTACATGGTGTCGGCTTTGGGTGGTTCTGTTTCTTGCCACAAACGCTCAAGGATGTCCGCAGTCAAGAATGCGGCCGTTAGGTTGGCCTGCGGATCCAAGTCGACCGCGAGGACATCGTGGTTCAGTTCGGCCAGCATCCATGCGACGTGGTAAATCAAGGACGTCTTGCCGACTCCGCTCTTGTTGTTGAAGAACGTGATTGTCTTGGCGTTCATGATTTCGCCCTCACCGTGCAGAACACCCAGTTGCGGTCAACGCGAAAAATCGGTGCCGACTGTCCGTTGTCGGCCAAGCTCCGACGAGCGATTCCGAGGCCGACGCCGTACCGTTGCACCCAACCCATCACGCCCATGGCTTCGGCCAAATTCGGATTGCGATAGTCGACCGCGCCAGGCTGTCCGAAGGTTTCCGCCGTCACGACGCCGTAAGGGCCGCCTGGACTGTTGAACTCGATTCTGTCGTCGAACCAGCAGATTCGCACGGGAGCATTCGTGTTCTCGTAGGCGCGATGCATGACGGCATTGAGCGCGAGTTGCTGCAACGCCGGCATCGGATACGCCGGTTTCCGCCGTTCTGTCCACGCGGACGTAATGTCCACGCAGGTGCGATTGTGTGCGGCGAGCTTGTCCATCAGGCAACGGATCATTTGCGAGACCGGCCCGTCGCAACGAGTCTCGTCCACGACCGAATCGCTCAGTTCGGTACCGGCGATACGGAGAAACTGGACATACGCTCCCGGAATGAAGTCTTGCGGGCGGATGCCCAATACGAGGCAACCCAGCACGGTCGGCCTCGGGTCGTCCGTCGAGACCGTCATCTTTGCTGCGGCGAAACGCTCCTTCAGGCTTCGGTCGTTGGCCGCCAGGACCGAGCGTTCGACCGCGCCTGGAAGATACTCCTCCTCGAACCTGCGGGCATCGAGGTCGGCAAGACGGGCTGTGGACACGGGATACACGTCGAAGGGAGCGTCGCCATGACGCCGCTTCTCGTTGAGGATTTGCTCGTCCTGGGCGGACGCAATCGCGCGGCGCGGCCCAGTGCGGATCCAGATGGCGCCGCGGAACCGCACGGGCGGCGAATGCGACGGCTGAACGGTGACGACGGCCACATCGTTTCCGGATATTGTCAGCCGGCCCACCGAAAGCGTCGGCAAGGGCACGATGTTGCCGTCCGTCTTGATGTCGGCCAGTTGCCTCAGCAAGTCGTCGGTGACCGCTAGTCCAGTCGGTCGGCCGTCGTCCTTCAGGCCGACGTAGACCACGCCGGCCTGCCGGTGGCCGGGCAGATCGTTGGCAAAGGCGCAAACTGCCTGACGAATCGCCTTGGGCGCATCGCCTTGCAACGACTCCTTGCGTTCGACCAACTCGGACTCCAAGGCCGACGCCATCGTCCTCAATGTGGATTCCGAGTAGGGTTGCATCGTCGCGGCATCGTCTTCTGGCCGAGCGTAGTCTACGCGCAAGCGCCGTTTGGTGCCGACGTTGAAGCTAGTGCCCCGGCGGGCCGGGGCATCCCGAATGTGCGGACCGCTACGGCCAGCGGCCGCTCGCCCATGCGCCGGTAGAACGCCTCCAGCGCTTCGCGTCCGCGGCCCGGCGCCACGTGCAGCAATCCTGCGTCTCCGAGTCCGACACCACCGTCACGTACTTGTGGCCGCGCTGAACGTCCGGTCCACGCTCAGCCGCCGGCGCACCGCGCGCGCTCCATGATCCCGGCGACCGCCGTCCAGCTCAAGCGTAGTCGCCGCGACACCGCAAGCACGCTCGCCTCGCGTAGCCAGCCGATCACCAGCGACTCGAACGTCGGTGCCGCACGTCGTAGCCCGGACATGTCCGCCGCATTGCGGGCACCGCAACGCCGAACCAGCCTTGCGCGCCAGCGCCACCCGCGCTTCCTGGTGCTCAGAATCCTCGTCCACGCGCTTGATCCGCCACTCCGGCCCCAGGCCCATCAACCGCTCTACCCACTCCCGCATCTCCATTCGCTCTCCTCGCTCGAAGAGTCATGCCGTTCCTCCCTTCCGTCCATCCTACGACGCCCACCGAAACAGGGGGAAGAGCCGCTCGAAGGCGTCCCCCCGCCTCTCCGCTCTTGGTTGCGGCGCTTTTACTGATGCGCCTATCTTCCTGCGTCCCCACGGGTTCACAAACCATCCAAGAGACGAAACCATCCAAGAGAAGGGAACGAGCAAGTGGCGTACCAGAACGGAAGTGTTCTCCACGATCCGATTGAGTCGGCGCGGAACGCGATCCACGGATGGCTTCGCAAGATGTCGGGCCAGGAGTTCGAGGAGTTCGTGGTCCAGCTTCTGACGCTCAGGGGAGCAAGTCGCGTGGAGCGGACCGGTGGCGCGGGCGACGGCGGCATCGATGGGATCGGCAACATGCTCGACTTCCGGTTCGCGTTCCAGGCGAAGCGGTGGGACCGAGACGTGCCGCCGAAGGAGGTCGTCAACTTCGTGGGCGCACTGACCAGTCGCGGGCTCACCAGCGGCTACTTCTTCACGTCCAGCGGCTACACGCGGCAGGCGCGGGAAGCGGCGGACAAGGCACAGGAGGCTCGGATTGAAGTCAAGCTGTACGACGGCAACGACATCGCGGACACGATGATCGAGAACAGATTCGGAGTGCGCGAAGTCAAGCTTCCGGTGTACGAGTTCGATGCCACATGGTGGGAACGTCGGCTGAACAAGCTAGCGTCGGCGCCGACGTTGCAGCCTCCGCCGAATCGGGACGACAAGAGGCGGGTGCCGAAGCGACCCGCAAAGAAGACGGCCAAGACTCGCATTATCTGGGACCTGTGCGATGAGGGCAGACACCCGCCGAAGGAGATCCGCGCCATCGCGGAAGCCAATGGGCTGAACCGCAAGACTGTTGACGGCGCCATCTGGTCATGGCGAGCGTGCCGGGCGCGGGAGATACTGGACGAGATGCCTGACGCGAGCGAGGACGACAGGGTGGCCGCCTTGATGAAGCTCCACATACCCGAGCGCGTTGCACGCGACCACCTGCGGCGCGCACGACGTGGCTGAATGAAGGCATGACGGACCAAGAACGGGTCGTGGTCCGCCTCGTCGTCGCGCCAGGGTCGATGGGAGCCGTCCTTAGCAGTCCGTGGCAAAAAGGCTTTGCGCGGAGCGCGGGAATACAAGGTTGAGACGGGTGTTCAGTGGGTCCCGACAGCGTGAATGCGGGGAAAGTACTCAGCAACGTCCATCGAGCCGCGAAGGGCGTCGGCCATCTTCCACTGCTCTGCCTCGTCAAGAAACACTCCGTCTCCACTTCCATTCATGACCGTTTACCCATTCATGATCGTTTACCCTCGATTCCCGTAGACACCCAGCATTCCCTCGACAAACTCTCTTTGACCGCCATAGCTCGGGTGACGTACACGAACACATTGTTCGCCATTTGTCATAGCCCCAATCACGCTCGCCGCCAGTCCACCGACAGCAACTATCCGCCTAGGCCTCAACATACGAATCAGCTCACCAAGTATTTTCCGGCCGACCTGTCTCTCCGTTCTATTATGTGGTCGATTCGAAAACGGAGTGTCGTGTATATGCGGATGAAATGGAAACACATTCCACAAAAACACGCTAATTTCGATCTTCCCGAGCAGGTTCCAAACCGCCGTTGCTGTGCGCTCTTTGATCATCGTTCCTCTGGTCGGCCGCTCGCCGACTATGCTCCATCGGCGTGCGTGGACCTGAAGGCTAAAGTCGTCAGTCATCGCAAGGCCCGTACGGCGCCCGCCACGATATCCGAGGTCTCTCCCGACCCACAACGAATCGGTTCCGTGCTCGACGGCGTTACCAATCATTGACAGCACCATCCGGCATCTCATTTCCGGGGCGTCAGCCAAGTCGTGGGCAGTGCATCGTTGAGAGTACGGATCAAATGCATTGCGAAACCTTTGGTCGGTGAGCATGTCGACAAACGCGTCGGCTGTCATGACCGACACTCATAACCGATCATGCGATCAGCTCGCTCTCCTACAACCACGCCACCTCGGTTGTTCGCCAAAGCACGAAACGCCTTGAAGCCCTCTAGAATTCCCTGTTCCCACAGGCCCAGCGGACATGCATGCACCTCATAGCCGGTTACAAATCGACTGACTCCCTTCAGTAGGTCAAATGGAAGACGTCTGCTTCCCTCGAGAAACGCACGCTCCTTTGCATAGGCAAACATCCATGCTGTCAGGCCTTCCTCAATTGCGATTGCTCGACCGCCATCTTGTCCTCGATCAACAGAAGGATTACTTCTGCGCTTTCGTCCCGTTAGTTTCCGAAATGTCGGAGACCAATGAAGAACAGCGGCATTCGCAAGATGAAACACATCGTGAAAGCGATAATCGTCGGACCGCATTATACTATCGTCGAGTTCGTCCCCGAGAATGTTCCCGTTCCATCGAAGGGTAATGGCCCCTTCGTGGGTTTCAATAAATTCAATTCGGAACGACATCGGCAATTTCTCACCCTCGGGATATGTGTCGTCGAAAGTAGGGAGTTCGGTAGACGTCGGAATCGTGAATCTGCCACGAATTTTTGCAATGTTTTCGGCAATTACTATTCCAATATCCACCCGAGCGGCGGCAAGGCACTGCCAAAAGTCCTGCCAAAATCCACGCAACCCCTCCGCAACTGACGCATCCGAGTTCGTAACGGACAGCAGCATTGCCGCCCTAACCCCTAGTCTTTCCACCGTTCTTGATAGCGGACGAAGCTGGTCAATCCCCATCATGTTTTCTTGGATCGGTTTCACATCAGGTTTGCTGTAGGTACTGACTACAACATCAGTGAGGGAAACGCCCAATCGACGGCATAGCGTAACGAAGTACCACAGTACGTCGCCAAGCTCCTCTCGTAGAATCGCTCTGTCCATATCAACTTCCTCACGGTGGCATTTCTTGATCAACGTCATGATGCCGCCAACCTCTCCATACAGACCAAAAAGAACCGGTTGGATGTCGCTTGGAGGAAGGCGATCGGTTTCGGCGGTCGTTCTTGCGTACAGCGACAGAGTTTCCAGTGAAAAAGACATCGCAGCCAACATCACATAGCTGCCCATTCCAGGGGTTCACCACAATAGCCTCGCTTCAAATCCTTAAGCCAAGCGACGGTTGTTTGTATATCTCGGAGAAGGATCTTCTTATGGGATCGACCGCGAGAGCAAATGTCCGTCCGGCTTGCATACGGTATTTCGGGCCCGGTTCCACCCCAGTAGGTGAAGTACCAACTAATCAACACTCTGTCAGTCTTGGTGTCGTTGTGGATGTTGGCGTCACAAGTGGAGTTGCCCCGGCATGGTGGACACGTTCAATCTTTCGGGACGAGGAGGAGTCCACGATGCCGAAGAAACGCAAGCAGTACCCGCTGGAGTACCGGCGGCGAATGGTGGATCTGGCGCGTTCGGGCCGGTCGCCGGAGGCGCTGGCGCGTGAGTTCGAGCCGTCGGCGCCGACGATCCGCAACTGGGTCGAGCAGGCCGATCTCGACGAGGGCCGTCGCGACGACGGGACGACGACGCGCGAGCGGGACGAGTTGCGCCGCCTGAAGCGGGAGAACAAGCAGTTGCGCCTCGAGCGCGACATTCTAAAAAAAGCCGCGGCCTGGTTCGCTCGGGAGAGCGGCTCGATTCCCGGAGAGGGTTCGAGTTCGTGAAAGCGCACCGGGCCGTGTTTCCCGTGCGCGCGATGTGCCGCGTCCTCGGTCTCTCCCCGAGCGGCTTCTATGCATGGCTGAAGCGTCCCCGATCGGCGAGCGCGTTGCGCGACGACGCGTTGCGCGTCTTGGTGCGCCGCAGCTGGGAAGCGAGCCGGCGGACGTACGGGCGACCGCGCATCCACGCCGATCTCGCGGCCTGGGGCGAGCGCGTCGGTCCGAAGCGCGTCGCCCGCCTCATGCGCGAGGAGGGCATCGAAGGCGCGAGCCGCAGGCGCCGCAAGGTGGCGCTGACGGTGCGCGACGCCCACGCGCGCCCGGCTCCGGACTTGGTCGAGCGCGACTTCAGCGCCGAAGGCCCCGACCAGCTCTGGGTCGCCGACATCACGTACGTGCCGGCCGGGGCCGGATGGCTCTACCTGGCGGTCGTCGTCGACGCCTGGAGCCGCCGCGTCGTCGGCTGGGCCATGGAGACGCACCTGCGCGGCGAACTCGTCGAGCGCGCGCTCGCCATGGCCGTCGAGAACCGCAGTCCAGAGACCGTGATCCATCACTCGGACCAGGGGTCGCAGTACACGTCCTGGGCGTTCGGCGAGCGGTGCAGGAAGGCCGGCGTGCGTCGCTCGACGGGCTCGGTGGGCGACGCCTACGACAACGCGATGTGCGAGAGCTTCTTCGCCACGTTGGAATGCGAGTTGCTGGACCGTTGCCAGTTCACAAGTCCGGCCGAAGCCCGGCGCGCCGTCTTCGCCTTCATCGAAGGCTTCTACAACTCGCGGCGCCGACACTCGGCGCTCGGCTACGAATCCCCCGCCGGCTTCGAGCGCAAGCGTGCGGTCGCGTAAAGTGCACCGACCCCCTCGACACGAGACCGTTCGGCGCCCTTGCGCCTCCGTCCTTCCTAAAGTCATGTTTCACATTGCACCATCTGAACCCAAGATCCTTGCCCGTCCACCATACCGGGGCAACTCCACAAGATTTGCCATGTGGCATACTATGGTGTGAATCTTGCTGTATCCAGCCTCCTGCATCGTCTGTGCGATAGATATTGTCGCCATATGCATTCCGAACGCTAGATCGCATGTTCGGCTTTTTGGCCGCAAAGCGGGGATCAGACCAATACTTGTTGTACGACATTGCGTCATCAATCCGCATAGCGAAAACCAGGTAACCGTTCCTTTGCTTCTTCTTGGGCCCAGTGCCAACGACCCAATCGCCGACGCTAGCACATCGGCGAATTACGGGCTTGCACGTAGCAAGGGTACAGCAGCCAAAGAAGGGATTAGGGGCGAAGCCATAGTCCCTGGCGACGATGTACGAATAGAGAAACATGAACTGTCCTCCTAACCGCAAGTGTGTCGTTGGATGTCTGACCGGTACTCCCATGAGGTCCCATTCTGGTTGTACCACGTGTTGGACTTGCCAGTAATGGCATCAACTATGCTTTCGCCATTCCATCCCACCACTGCGTCAGCGTATAGAGTCAAAGCACGAGGTACATCACAACCCAGTTCTCCGCGTTGCCAAACGCCGACTATTCGCTTCCCCTTTCCGTGGGCATATTCGATTTCCCAATCTACCCAGTCACTGTTCTTGGTCGCTGCCGACACGTATACGACTAAACAGCTAGCGCGTTGGATTCTAGGCGCAAGGATGCTGGATTTTATGTAATCTTCACTAACGGCGCGATTAGGCTTGTCAGATGTCACGGAATAATCCCTGTATTTCATGCCGTGCCGTTCAAGCAGGGCCTTGAGCGACTGTAGGCCAGCGTCGTCTTCATGCTTGTGACTAATGAAGACATTGTGCAGTTTGTCAGCCATGGTTTTCTCCCATTGTTTGGTCATGAGGTTCTGGGTCAGTAAGGTCTTCTACATCGGCAATGCTCGCCAACAGGCGATTGTAGTTCCTTAGATGAACCTGCAGTGACGCGAGTTCTTGACGAAATTCGATACAGCGGGCGGGGTCGTCAAATGCGCCCACCAGTGATTCGCGATGCCATTTGGCCGTAAATGGACGTACAACTTGATTGAGTACAGGGATCGCGATTTTGGAGAATTCAATAGTGCTGGGACCTCGACGTCGGAGGATTTCGCGGGTAGTAGGAAACAGAGAGTAGACGCTCGCCAAAGCTTGATCCTCACTGCCATGGATGGTGGGGAGCGGCTGGGTGGCGATCCTGGTCAACATCTCTACGTACAGATCCCACGCCGCGTTCTTGTCGTGGTCTGTCAGGTCGACGTCGAAGGTGGCGAACTTGACGTTGAGACGCACACCCTCTAGGCGAAACTGGGACAGTAGCTTCTTTAGCTTCATGCTCATCGATCCGTTCTGATGGCCCCTCGGGCTGTACCGCCGGTTGCTGGTCGGTGCGCGGCCTGGCTCGGACCCGCCTGCCCGGGGGCCAGCGGTACCCTGACCGGGCGGATGAAGAAAATGGACGATCTGAGGCCCCCACGGTTCCCGTGTACCCGGAAGATAAACGACTCCCTGACCGAATCGCAAATAGCCACGGGAAAAGTGCCTCTGGGCAGCCAGCAACTTGCCGTTTGCGCCGATGTCCAGCACCTCGGCCCGTTCGGCGGACGGCGACCTCCATGCGCACGCAACTCCTGGTCACCGTGGCGCCGAGGCCAGCCAGTCCGCCGAGAACACCTCGGCCTGTTGCAAGACCGTCTTGGTTGCCGCCTCCTCCTTGTCGGGCGGGTAGCCGTGCTTGCGGAGGACCTTTTTGACGTAGACGCGGAGGCGGGCGCGGATGTTGTCGCGGATCGTCCAGTCGATCGTGGTGTTGTTGCGCACGGTCGCGACCAGCTCGCGAGCGATTGTGCGCAATGTCTCGTCGCCGAGCACTTTGACGGCGCTGTCGTTGGTCTCCAGCGCGTCGTAGAACGCGAGCTCGTCCTCGGACAGGCCAAGGTCTTCGCCGCGGCGGTCGGCCTCGCGCATCTCCTTCGCCAAGCCGATCAGCTCCTCGATCACCTGGGCGGTCTCGACGGCTCGGTTCCTGTAGCGGGCCAGCGTGCGCTCCAACATCTCGGCGAAGGAGCGGCTCTGCACCACATTCTTGCGGCGGCGGGCGCGCACTTCGCCGTCCAGAAGCTTGCGCAGCAGGTCGACGGCCAGGTTGCGTTGCGGCAGGTCCCGCACTTCGGCCAGGAACTCGTCGGACAGGATGGAGATGTCGGGCTTCGGCAGTCCGGCGGCCGCGAAGATGTCGATCACGCCCTTGGGCACGACGGCTCCGGCGATGATCTGCCGCACGGCGTGGTCGAGTTCCTCGGCGGGCTGGGCGGCGCCGGGCGCCCGCTTGGCCAGGGAGTTGCGCACGGTCTGGAAGAAGCCCACGTCGTCTCGGATGCCGAGGGCTTCGTCGTGGGGGACGGCGAGCGCGAACGCCTTGGACAGGGCGTCCACGGCTTCGAGCAACCGGTCCTTGCCGTTCTCCTGGGCCAGGACGTGCTCTTGCGCGGCGGGCAACAGCGCCAAGCGCTCGGCGGGGGCGCCGGCGGTCCAGCGCGACCGGTCGAAGCCGTGGAAGAGATCGCGGCATATCTCGAAGCGCTTGCGCATCTCCTGCACGGCTTGGTCCTGGTCGACGGTGGGCCTGCCCCTGCCGCCGCTGTTCGTGTAGGTGGTCAGAGCCTCCTTCAGGTCGTTCGCCAGTCCCAGATAGTCCACGACCAGCCCGCCCGGCTTGTCGCGGAAGACACGGTTCACGCGGGCGATGGCCTGCATCAAGCCGTGGCCGCGCATGGGCTTGTCCACGTACATGGTGTGCAGCGCCGGCGCGTCGAAGCCGGTCAGCCACATGTCGCGCACGATCACGATTCGAAACGGGTCGTCCGGGTCTCGGAACCGCTTGGCGAGCGCCTCCCTTTGTCCCTTGCTGCGGATGTGGCGTTGCCACTCCGGCGGATCGGAGGCCGAGCCGGTCATGACGACCTTGATCGCGCCCTGCTCGTCTTCTTCGCCGTGCCAGCCGGAGCGCTTCGACACGATCTTGTCGTGCAGGGCCACGCAGATGCGGCGGCTCATGCACACGATCATCGCCTTGCCTTCCAGCGCGTCGCACCGCTGCTCGTAGTGGCGCACCAAGTCGCCGGCCACCAACTCCAGGCGCTTGTCGGCCCCGACTATCGCCTCCAGTTGCGCCCAGCGCGTCTTCAGTCCTTCTTTGCGGGCGACCTCCTCGCCCTCCGTGGCTTCCTCGAACTGCGAATCGATCCGGGGCCGCTCGTCTTCGTCCAGCGCGAGCTTGGCCAGCCGGCCCTCGTAGTGGATCGGCACCGTGGCGCCGTCGTCCACCGCGCGCTGGATGTCGTAGATGCTGATGTGGTCGCCGAAGACGCTGCGCGTGTTGCGGTCCGTGTGCTCGATGGGCGTGCCGGTGAAGCCGATGAACGAGGCGGCGGGCAGGGCGTCGCGCATGTGAGCGGCGAAGCCGTCGACGAAGTCGTACTGGCTGCGGTGGGCCTCGTCGGCGACGACCACGATATTGCGCCGCGCCGACAGCAACGGATGCCGATCGCCCTTCTGATCCGGGAAGAACTTCTGGATCGTGGTGAAGACGACGCCGCCCGCTTCGCGGTCCAGCCGCCGGCGCAAGTCGGCCCGGTCCTCGGCTTGCTCGGGCGGCTGGCGCAACAGGTCCCGGCAACGGGAGAACGTGGCGAAGAGTTGCTCGTCCAGGTCGTTGCGGTCGGTGAGGACCACCAGCGTGGGGTTCGCCATGGCCGGCTCGCGAACGATGCGCCCCGCGTAGAACGCCATCGTGAGGCTCTTGCCGGAGCCCTGCGTGTGCCACACCACGCCGACGCGGCGGTCGCCCGGTAGCGCGGGCTTCGGACCGGTGTCGAGAGCGTGGCGGTCCAGCACCTCCACCAGTTCGGCGACGACGTGTACTTGGCCTTCGTCCTGGGGCGCGAGCACGATGGGCTGGAAGCGCGGATTGCGGGGCTTGAGGGTGACGCGGGCGTGGCGCCAGCGGTCGCCGTCTTCGTTCTGGGCGGCCTTCTCGCTCTCGTACCGCTTGACGGTGTAGCGCTCGCCGGTCTCGGGATCGATCTCGTCGCGAAGCTCCACGAGCACG
The DNA here is from genome assembly GCA_965203485.1 of Longimicrobiales bacterium. Classification (GTDB taxonomy): domain Bacteria; phylum Gemmatimonadota; class Gemmatimonadetes; order Longimicrobiales; family Gaopeijiaceae. The sequence goes on along the minus strand of OZ241892.1, from coordinate 2,664,587 downwards.
GTCTTGCCCTGGCGCGTGCCTTCGACCGGCGCGGAGAAGAGGCACCAGGCGCCGTCGGGTATCGCCGGTTCCATCGATGGGCCGACGACCTGGGCGACGAACATCCCGCGCCGCAGCGGGCGTTTCGGGCGAATCCTGGTCCACTCGAAGTCGTCCGCCGGGAAGCGCCGCGGATCGCCGAACGCGCCAGCCGCGGCCTTGAGCGGGACCAGCGGCGCAGTGGTGACGTACCGGGTTCGCGGGTCCGGCGGGACGACGACCGGCCGGAAGGGCCGAACCGGAGCGGCTTCCTTCTCGTCCTGCATCCGGGTCGCCCGCAGGGTCTGGCCCACGGCCACCCGCACCGCGTGGTACTGGTGGTAGCCCGCCATCTTCTTGGCCAGCTCGCCTCCGCCGTCGTCCTCGAAGACGATGAAGTCGCGGATCATGTCGAGCAACCGTCGCGGCGCGCACAGCCCCTCGACGGCGACCTGCAGCTGGGACGCCGACGCTCCCGCCCTCTCGTCGCCGTCGATGGTGCGCCACGGCTTGAACCACTCCCAGCCGCCGGTGAGCGTGCCGAACCGGGCATCCACGCCGTCCGAGACGCCCATGATCTCGTTCATGGCGAAGAGCGTGGGCAACTCCGCCTTGTAGGTCTGAAGCTGCCGCCATGCGGTGTGGATGGTGGCGTCCGGGTTGCTCGGGTCCTTGAGCTCCACCACGCCCAGCGGGAGCCCGTTGACGAACAGCACGACGTCCAGGCGGCGCGTGCGCTTGCCCTCGACGACGGTGAACTGGTTGACGGCCAGCCAGTCGTTGGCGTCGGTCTGGTCGAAGTCGAGGACTCGGGGGTTGGCGCCGCGGATGCTTCCGTCGGGCGTCCGGTACTCGACGGGGACGCCGTCCACCAGCATTCGGTGGAAGGAGCGGTTGCGGGCGTCGAGGGTGGAGCCGGCGGGGCGGGTCAGCTTGCGGAGGGCGTCGTCGAGAGTGGTGCCGGGGAGATCGGGATTGAGGCGCGAGAGGGCCTTGCGGAGGCGGGAGGCGAGGGTGACGTCGGAGTAGGCTGACCGCTCGGACGCCCGGCCGGCGGGGCTGTCCGCGCCGAGGTCGGGGCCGTGCGCGGTCGTCCAGCCGGATTGGCTGAGCCACTCGAGCGCGGCCTGCTCAACTGCGGATTCGAGGATGCGAGACACCGGAAGAGCCACCACGTGTGGCGCGAAGAGGCCGAACTGCCTGGATTCCGCAAGATGGCCGCGAGTCAAGGACGCGGCAAGCAGGGCGGCGGGGCCTTCCAGCCCGCAAGCCAATTTCACGCGTGGCCGATCCAGCCATCCAAACGCCCGTTCTGCGGCCCCATCTTCTCAGGGACGCACCCGCCTGCCGTGCCTCCCGGACGTTCCGGGCGGGCCTCCCGGCGTCCAGTTCCAGACGCAACAGCGAACCCGCACTCGGCCAGGAACGGAGGGGCTGCTCATGCCCGACCAGCCGAAGCACGGCGAGAAGGACCGAGTGTACAAGCAGTTCTACTCGTTCGCGGAGGTTGTGGAGGAAGTCGTCGTCGAGATCGTCGGCGAGTCCGTGGGCGGCGACTGGGTGGACGCGCTCGACTTCAGAACCCTCGAGCCGGCGCCGACGGAGTTCGTGGACGCGGAGCGCGAGACGGTCCGGCTGGTGGACATGGCGTGGAGGGTGCGGTTCCGGGACCGCCCGCTCTGGCTCGTGCTCCTGTTCGAGTTCCAGTCGAAGGCGGACAAGAGGATGGCGACCCGCGCGTTGCTCGAGACGGCGCTGTGCTACCAGAGCTTGGCTGAAGGCCGGCGTGCCGGGGCCGACGTGGAAGCGAGCGCGGTGTTGTTTGTGGTGGTCAAGAGCTTCGAGGGCAGGTGGAGGGGGCCGCTGAGCAAGGCGTGCGAGCTAGAGAAGCTCGCGCCCGAAGAACTGAGGCCGTTCGTGTACGGCCAGCGAGTGGTGCTGCTGGACGAGGAGGCGGAAGCGGCGAAGGGCGCGTCTCTCGATCTGCGCAAGGCGGGCCGCCTGCGTGCAGGCTTGGCGCTACGCTTCGAGCGGGACCCAGAACGGGTCGCGCAAGCGTTGGCGGTTCTGGAGGAGCGCTTGGTCACGTCGGCGTTGCGGGAGGCGTACGTCGCGTGGATTCGCGTTCAGATGATAGATTGGAAGGGGTCGGAGGAGACAATCGGACAGTTGGACACGCTGAAGGAGGCAACCAAGGTGTACGCGAACCACATCTCGAAAGTGGCGCAGGAGGCCCAGACGCTCGGGGAGGCTCGGGCGTACGTGGAGACGGCGAAGTGGAAGTTCGGCGCGGATGCGGCGGAGCGGCTGGCCGACATGCTTGCCGGCGTGACGGACCGCTCTCGGCTGGCGCGGTTGGGGCGGCTGTTGGCGGAGTGCGAGACGGGCGAGGAGCTGATCGCCAAGGCGGGTGGCGACTAGCGAACGGACGGCGAGGCTGGCTCAGACTACTTGGTGTTGCTGGACACCCCAGTCGGCAAGAGGCCGTGGAGCGGCGACTGGGGGGGCGACCTCGACTTCGACACTCTCGATCCAGTACGCACGGAGTTCGCGGACGCGGAGCGCGAGATGGTCCGGCTGGTGGACATGGCGTTTTGGAGGGTGCGGGTCCGGGACCGTCCGCTCCTGCCCCTCTTCAAGTTCTAACTGGAGCCTTCATGGTGGAACGACAAGCGGTTCTTGCGACCATCTGATCACACAGGTTCTGGACTCACGGGCGATCCGGTGTTATGGCTTGATTGATGATTCGCATTCCCACGACTCATAAACTGATCCAGCAGAAGATTGCGTACCGAAATGATGAGTTGGCGTTCGTCTGTCAAGTGTCCAATGGTGGCAAAGAATGGCTTCACACATTCGTCGAAAAGCCTAAGAACACGAGCAGTGGGAAAAACTTGTTGTTGAGCATACGCAATATCACGATTCAATCCGGGTACAGCGGAATCGGCGACGAGCAAGGAAAGACGTTGATCTTGTAATGCAAAAAACAAAAAAAACAAAGAAATGCAATGATGTCTTGGTACAACATAATATGCTGTATCTATGGGAAAGAAATCGGTGGAAATCCAATTGACCGTACCTGGTGTTCCTTTTCGCCCAACTACGATGCCGGGTCCGTCGACAAGTGCCGTGTCATGCCATCCGATTTGACCATTTGAACCATAAACTGGTATGCTTCCATTGTGCCGTCTGTTCCGAGAAGGGAGTGCTCTGCCGTAGGCGAGTGTGAGAAGGTCACCTAACGATTTCACTGTCCATCCAGATGGTATGGATCCTAGTGACGAAGTAGTTGTGGAATCGACAAAAGCATCGGCAATCGTCGCCGGTAGTTTTGCATCTCGGCCCTCTGCCTTGGCATAAACCGGATCATAGGTCACGAACCAACCATAAAAAACAGTGCGGAGTATCGAATCAAGAGTTCCCATTTTTCTCTGAATCAGATTGATCTTCTCGTCCATGGTACGAAGAAGATGAGCGATACGCTGTTGGATGCTTATGCATGGAAGAGCAATATTATATTGCGCGACGTGATCCCATTTTGCTCTCGGCATTCTTGTGCCCTCGGAGGCAGAGGAAGCATAATCAACAAATTGGCGGTGAGCCATCTGGTAGAATAAGTATTCTTGTTCTATACCTGAACGAGCGCGCACTACCCAAATGTCCGTCGAACATATGCCATCGTACTGAGCACGTGCCACCTTACGGAAATATGGCCGTAGTCGTCCAAACAATATATCACCGCGTCGGAAACGAGTCTTCGCACTCGTCACGTCACTTGCTACGCCAGGATTGATTATGGCAAGACCGTTGCGGGGGATATGGCCGAGACCGACGTATGGCATATCGCTAGGCATATCCTCGGGATCAACGGTGTCACGTACCAATGTCGCACACTCGCCGAAAGTCAGATGCATCACGTGGGACGTGTCCTCGACAACAGGAAAGTGTGCCTGGTCAATTTCTTGTCGAAACGACTCCGGCAATTCGCCCCAAACCGACACATCTACGCGAAACGGCAAGTTGCTGTCGTCCAATGCCTCCCGAAAGTCGGACACCTCACGACTGTGGTCAGTATCGGAAAACACAACCAAGTCCAAGTCAGACCCGGGCCGCGCAGTCCACGTCACCCTCGACCCATAAGCCCACACATCCGTGTCGGGCAGGTGCCGTTTGATCAACCCTACCACCAGTTGCCGCTGCTCCTCCGTCAGATCGATCTCGCCCTTCATTTCCATCGTTCCCCGGTCATCGTCTCGTAAAGCGCGGTGGCGTCCACGATGAAGTCGCCCGTCGCCGCCAAGCAGTCCTCGGCCTTCGACAGGCTGTAGTCGTGGGCCGTGCCCACGCGGTGTTCGGCATATCCTAGCCAACGCTCCAGAGGGCTGTCAAACAGGTGGTTCTCGGAGGCAAGTCGGAAGATCGGCTTGGGGCTGTTGGGAAGGTCGGCGACGCCCAGCTCTTCCGCCAAGTACCGCTTGAGGGCCTTCCACAGGGAGTCGTAGCACGTCTCGAAGCGGTGGACGACCGACTCGGCGACGGCCTCGCGCGTGACCTCGGGCAACGAAAGGTCGGGCTGGCTGTAGTTTTCGTACTGCTCTTGGAGCCGCTCCAGCGAGAGGCGGAACTTGCCGTAGTCGATCATTCCGATGGGCGGTCTTCCGGAGGCGGAAAGCCGAGGGACCTCAAGTTCGCTTCGATCTTCGCGTCCAGCCGCCGCGCCTCCGCCACCTGCTCGCGCCACTCGGCCGCGAGACGTCGCATCTTGTCCTCGAAGGGTTCGTCGTCTTCTTCCTGGGGCTCGACGCCGACGTAGCGGCCGGGCGTGAGCACGTAGTCGTAGCGGCGGATCTCTTCCAGCGGGGCGCTCTTGCAGAAGCCGGGGACGTCCTGGTAGGCGTCGGCGGCCTCGGGGCTGCGCCAAGCGTGATAGGTGCCGGCGATTCGGGACACGTCCTCGTCGGTGAGCTCGCGGTGGGTGCGATCCACCATGCGCCCCAGCTGGCGGGCGTCGACGAAGAGGACTTGGCCTCGGCGGTCGCGGTACGGGCCGTTGCTTCGGTCGCGGGCCAAGAACCACAGGCAGGCGGGTATCTGGGTCGAGTAGAAGAGTTGCGTGGGCAGGGCGACCATGCAGTCCAGCATCTCGGCGTCCACCAGCCCTTGGCGGACGGCGGCCTCGGCCTTTTGGCGGGAGCTCATCGAGCCGTTGGCCAGCACGAAGCCGGCGACTCCGGTGGGCGACAGGTGGTGCACCATGTGCTGGACCCAGGCAAAGTTGGCGTTGCCCTTGGGCGGCGTGCCGAAGCGCCAGCGCTGGTCGTCCTTCAGCCGCTCCGCGCCCCAGTCGCTCACGTTGAAGGGCGGGTTGGCGAGGATGTAGTCGGCCTTGAGGGCGGGGTGGCGGTCGTTGTGGAAGGTGTCTCCGTGGGCGATCTGGCCTTCGATTCCGCGGATGGCGAGGTTCATCTTGGCGAGGCGCCAGGTCGTGTAGTTGGACTCTTGGCCGTAGACGGAGATGGGGTCCGGGGCAGTCGACGGCAGGCCGTCGCCGCCGGGCGCCGCGTCTCCGCCGCCGTTGGGCTTTCGGTGCGCCCGGATGAACTCCAGCGACTGCACGAACATGCCCGACGAGCCGCAGCACGGGTCGTAGACGCGCCCCTTGAACGGTTCGATCATCTCGACCAGCAGCTTGACGACGCAACGGGGGGTGTAGAACTCGCCGCCCCGCTTGCCTTCGGCGTCCGCGAAGCGCGACAGGAAATACTCGTAGACCCTGCCGAGCACGTCCTTCGAGCGGGCGGCCTCGTCGCCGACCTTGATGTTGCTCACCATGTCGATGAGCTGGCCCAGGCGCGTCTGGTCGAGGGACTGGCGGGCGTAGTCCTTCGGCAGGACGTCCTTCAGCATGGGGTTGTCGCGCTCGACGGCGGTCATCGAGTCGTCCACGAGCCGGCCGATTCCGGGTTGCTTGGCGGCGGCCTTGAGCCGCCCCCAGCGGGCCTCGGGCGGCACCCAGAAGATGCTCTCGGCCAGGTACTCGTCCGGGTCCTCCGGGTCGGCGTGCTCGTCCTCGCCGAGCTTCGCGTGCATTTCCTCGAAGGCGTCGGAGACGTACTTGAGGAAGATCAGCCCCAGGACGACGTGCTTGTACTCGGCGGCGTCCATGGAGCCGCGAAGCGCGTCCGCCATCTTCCACAGCTCGGCCTCGTAGCCGGTCGTGGCGGCGGAGGATGGGACCTTGGCCGGCACGCTCATTCGACGACGGTGCCGGGAAGGTCGTTTTTGCCGACGGGTAGACTCACGGGCGTCGCTTCCGGGGCGCGAGCGAATGGTCTAAGGGGGTCGGCCCGGCGGATGGACAGGGACCGCTGGCGAAAATATGCCGCATGGGCTCGGTCCGCGCAAGCCGGCGCGCGCGAGTCGTCCACGGGCTTGAGTAGCCGGTCTTTTGCCGTTGTCCTCGATTCGCGGGGAAACCGTCGTCGCCAAGCTGTTGAGTATTTTCACTCAATGGCTTATTGTTCCGTATGATCAGCTTTGAGCGCCTGCAAGTCGAGACCGTCGTCCGCCTTTTGGCCGAAGACTCCAAGCGGCTCGTGGTGGCCGTGACGGGTCCGCGCCAGACGGGCAAGACCACGATCATCCGCCAAGCTCTGGAGCGGGTTGGCCTGCCCAGCCGGTACGTCGCCGTGGATCGGCCGGGCGACCCGCTGGCGCCGCCTTCACGGGACGACCTCGGGTGGTTGGTCGGACTCTGGGAGCACGCTCGGCGGGAAGCCGAGAAGATCGAGCGGGGCTTCGTGCTCGCCCTCGACGAAGTCCAGTCCATCAAGGGTTGGTCGGGGGTCGTGAAAGGACTGTGGGACGAGGACCAAGCCACCGGATGCCCTGTGCGGGCGATCGTGTCGGGATCGGCTCCGTGGTCGATGCTCACCGGCCTGCACGAGAGCATGGTGGGTCGCTTCTTTCCGGTGCCGGTTCGCCACTGGTCCCTTCCGGAGATGGCCGAGGCGTTCGACTACAGCATGGACGAGCATCTGTTCTTCGGAGGCTATCCGGGCGCAGCGGGCTTCAAGAACAACCTTGGCGCATGGCGCAGCTACGTGCAGAACACCATCGTCGCTCCCACCATCGACCGCGACATCGTCGCTCTGACCCGCGTGGACAAGCCTGCCTTGATGCGTCGGTTGATGGACCTGGCGCCCCACTACTCGGGGCAGGTGCTGTCGTACAACAAGATGGTCGGACAGCTCCAAGACGCCGGCAACACGACGACCCTGGCTCGCTACCTCGACCTCCTGTCGGACGCGGGACTCGTGACGGGACTCGGCAACTACTCCGCCAAGCCGCATTTGGGCAAGGCGTCGAGTCCCAAGCTGAACGTCCTCAACACGGCGGTGATGACCGCGCCGACGGGCTACACGTTCGACGAGGCCCGGGCCGACCGGGGCTTCTGGGGCCGAATCGTCGAGAGCGCGATCGGGGCGCATCTGCACAACTCGCTGCGGACGGCCACGAAGCTGCACTACTGGCGTCGCCAGTCCCGCGAAGTGGACTTCGTGCTGTCGCGGGGGCCCAACGTCCTGGGTATCGAAGTGAAGAGCGGCCCTCGACGTACGCGGCTGGCCGGCATGGACGACTTTCGGAAGCGCTTTCCCAACGCCCGCACCCTCCTGGTGGGAGCCGGCGGCGTGCCCCTGAACGAGTTCCTCTCTTCTCCGGCGAGCTACTGGCTGGACGAGCATCGTCCCCGTGCTCCATGACGTACGTAGACCGAACCGCGACCGAGTACGACGACCAAGACGGTTCATCCGTCCAACCCTCTCGCCCGATCTCGGCCTTCCGGTGCGAATGGGCCTACGTGCTACTGGGCGACCCCGGGGCAGGCAAGACGACCGCCTTCAAGCGCGAAGCCCAGGCGGGCGGGGCAAGATACGTGACCGCCCGCGAGTTCGTCCGGGGCGACCTGGACGGCGCGCTGGACGCCAAAAACGCCGTGCTCTTCATCGACGGCCTGGACGAAGTGCGAGCGGGCGGCGGCGACCCCCGTTCTCCACTGGACAAGATCGTCGCCCGGTTGAGGAAGCTGGGGCGTCCCCGGTTCAGGCTCTCGTGCCGGCCGGCCGACTGGGGACTCACGGACACGAACGCGCTCCAGTCCCTACTCGACGGCGGACGGCTTCGGCTTCTGCAACTCGACCCCCTCGGCGGCGACGACGTTCGCCACGTTCTGGCTGGGTTGCCTGCGGCCCAGAAAATGGACGTAGCCGACTTTGTTCGGCAGGCCGTGGACCGGGGTCTCGGCGGACTGCTGGACAGCCCCCAGTCTCTCGAGCTGTTGGCGGGCATTGTGGCGAACGGGAGCTGGCCGACGAGCCGAACCGAAGTGTTCGAGAAGGCCTGCCTCCGACTCGTGCAGGAGGAGAATCCCGAGCACCTGGACGCGGCATGGGATCGCGACGCAAGCGAGTTGGGCGCCGAGCGCCTGCTCGATGCGGCGGGCCGACTGGCGGCGTTCTTTTTGCTTACGGACGCACAGGCGATTTGCAGAAGCGGCGTGGAGAAGCGCAACGACGACCTAGCCCCTGACGAAGTGGCGGACGGAGACGGGGAAGCGCTGCGTCGGGTGCTCGCCACCAAGCTCTTCACTGCGCAGTCGCCTGGACGCTTCGTGCCCGTCCACGTGCATATCGCGGAGTACGTCGGGGCTCGGTTCCTCCGCAACGTCATCGAGGGAAGAACCAGCGGCGAGGGAGCGGGGCTGCCGAGCGAACGGGTTCTGGCCCTTCTGACCGGCCACGACGGCGGCATCGTGTCTGGGCTTCGGGGCTTGGCCGCGTGGCTGGCCGCCCTTTGCGGGGAAGCCAGGCACGCTTTGGCGAGCGCGGATCCGATCGGCGTCCTGGCCCATGGCGATGCCGGCGGGTTCGGCGACGAGGATATCGCCGGCTTGATCCGCGCGCTGGAGGGGAAGGATCGGCGGCTGTTGCGGCAGGAGTGGTCGGCGCCTGCGCTTGGTTCCATAATCCGGCCGAGCACGATCGAGATGCTTCGCGCCCACGTCGCAGACGACGACCGCGGCGACGCTAGGCAGGCGGTCGTAGATCTGCTGTTGCGTGGCATTCCACATGCTGCTTCTGCGCTGTGGGCATCGCCCGAGCGTTTCCCGACGACGCCTCGGTCGTTCATCCGTGAGCTGTTGCGTCTGGTACGGGACCCTACTTGGTGGCCGCGCGTCAGACATGCTGGCTTGGCGGCCGCGCTCCATGCCGTGGCGAGAAGCGGCAAGGGCAACGAACTCGTCGACGAATTGCTTGCAGAGACCAAAGATGGTCGGGTTCACGATCCCGACAACGAACTCCGGGGCAAATTGCTGACTGCGTGGTATCCTGATCGTGTTCCGCCCGAACGGATTTGGAGCTACGTGCCGAAGACGGCCAACCACAGGCTGATCGGTCTTGACGTACTGTTCTGGTTCAAGAGAGTCGAGCAGAGTACCCGCGACGCCGATCTGCCCGTCCTCTTGGATGGTTTGCTCGCCAGCAGGTCCCGGTTGCTTGCTGTACTGCGCGAGGGTCAGCTCAACGATCTTGTGCATCGCCTGTTGGTGCGCGCCCTGAACGTGCACGGAGAGACGACTCCTGTGTCGCGACTGTCGAAGTGGATCGAATTCGCGGCGGGGACTGAGCCGACGGACATCGGGAGACTGGACGGGCCCGAACTCCGACGCCTTCGATCATGGTTTGCAACACATCCGGCTGTCGGCAGAGCTTGTCTCCTGGAATTTCTAAGGAAAAACGCTCAAAAGGAAGACCTGGACATCGACGCTTGGCGGTACCGTCGCAAACTCTTCGACGGCTCCCCCCCTCCCGGCTTTGCCGCGTGGTGTCTCGATCATGCCATCGGGTTGGCAAGCTCCCACGTCCCAGCGGCGCGACTCCTGCTGGAATGGGCGGTTTCTCTTCGGCGCGCCAAGCCGCACTTCGCTCGTTGGATCGCATGCGCAGGCGCCAGACTTCAAGACATGCCGGAATTGCGTGACCATCTGGCCAGCTTCGCAGAGCCCCCGGACTCGCTGCGCGACCAAGCCGGGACGGCGTTGACAGAGTGGGACAAGAAGGCAACTGCTGCACGAGAGCGTCGGCGCAGGGAAGAACAACAGTTCGTCGCGCATGTGCGTGAGCGGGCGAGGGACTTGGCGGCGAGCTCATGCAAGCCGGTCCTTCTGGATTGCCTTGCCAGAACGTACTTCGGGTTCGACTCCGGCAACATGTCGACAGACCCCGTGGCCTCGTTGCGCAAGTTGCTGGACTCCGACGAACGCTTGGTGGCCGCAACGCTCTCCGGATTCAAGCGGGCGCTGGAGCGCGACGACCTTCCAGGTCTCGACGAGATCGTTCGGCTGGATAGCGAGGGAAAGCGTTCGCATTTCGCCTTGCCCGTCTTGGCCGGGTTGGCCGAGGGGGACCGGACCGGGTGCGGCGGCCACCGGAAGTTGACGGCAAACGGAATCAAGAGAGCGGCGGGCTTCTACTACCTGACCCCGCGCCCCATGGTGCGAGACCCGCACTCGGGGTGTTACCACCAAGCACACGTCCCCGATTGGTACGACGAGCTCGTCAAGTCCCATACTGAACTGGTTGCGGAAGGCCTAGTGGCCGTCCACATGTCCAAGATCAGGCGCAAGACGCCCTGCGAAGAGCACTTGGCTTCCGTAGCCGGGAACCCCAAGTATCGGAAGCTGGCGCAACTAGCGGCACCGTCGTTGCTTCGCGCCTTTCCCGTTCGGTGCACTCGACCGCAGATCTTGGCGCTTCGTCACCTGCTGTGGGCATCGGTGCGGTACATGCCCGACGACCTTGCGTCACGGACGGCGACGAAGCTCGCGCGCTCGGGCATGGACGTAGCCCAGCAAGCGCTGTGGCTGGGCGCCGGGATGTTGGCGTCGCCCGGTCGCTACTTGGCAACGGCGATGGAGTTCATCGGCGAGGGATCGCCCGTTCGCGCACAACACTTGATGAGCTTCGTCGTTCCCGACGACCTGCCGTCGTTCTTGATGGAGTGGAGCACGGAGCACTTGGCGACGGCGATCCGGGGCGTCGGCGCGCGGGTCAACCCTTGGCGTCCTCCAGACGACAACGAAATGAAGGCGCATTTCATGACGCATGCCGTCGAAGCGGCCGACAAGGCTCGGCGCTTGCTCTCGGCGTGGCTGGACCGGCTGGCGAACAAGCCGGGCGCGAAGGCCGCCGATGCGCTGGAAGTGCTTGCTGTTGCGCCCGAGTTGGCCATGTGGCGGCACGTCATATTCGAAGCGCGCGACCGGCAGGTCCTGCTCCGTCGCGACCACTTGCACCAGATTCCCACTGCGGACGAGGTGCAGAAAGTGTTGCAAGACGGCCAGCCCGCAAACCCCACCGACCTGCTTGCTTTGCTCGTCGCCCGTCTGGAGCGGCTTGCCACGGAGATTCGAGACGGCAACACCAACGACTGGCGACAGTACTGGAACGTAGACAGCCACGGTCGCCCGAAGAAAAAGGAACCGAGGCCCGAAGATACTTGCCGAGACGCACTCCTGTCGGCCGTGCGGGGGCGCCTCCCCACCGGGGTCGGCGTCAACGTAGACGCCCAGCCCGAAGCCCAGTACGCCGAAGGCAAGCGGGCGGACATTCGGGTATCCTGCGGCGGCCACGCCGTCCCAGTGGAGATCAAGAAGAACACCCACCCGCAACTGTGGAGCGCGATCAACGACCAGCTGATCGAACAGTACGCCCGTGCCCCGGAGTCGGGCGGGCACGGCGTCTATGTCGTGCTCTGGTTCGGCGTGCGGTACACCAAGACCGTGCCCCCCTCTGGTCGTCGTCCGAAGACGCCCGAAGCGTTGCGAGAGCGCCTCCGAGGAGAGCTCGCGCCCGACCAGAGGCATAAGATCAAGGTCGTAGTGCTGGATGTGAGCCGACCCACGGAGCGAGGGGCGTAGGAATCTTCGCCCGTACGGCCTTGCTCTACACCAAGTGCTCGAATTCCAGCTCTTCCCATCGGCGAAGCAGGTACTCGACCACAAGGCGCTGGTCTGTGGGCTAGAGGACTCACGCGGGGCGATCCACGACGCAAGTCCGTCCGCTTCAGGGCGGATACCCGTGCCCTTGCTTGATCGCTTGGACGCCTCGGCGCTGGACGGCGCCGCGGAAGAGTTTGACAAGATCAAGGCGGCCCTGGGCCGCAACGACGACGGCGTGAGCGGAGCCGCCGCGCGCTAGCGAAATCTGGCGACGCCCACAAGTTCGGGGTCGAAGATTCGGGATGCACGAAGAACAGGAGATTGCCGTCTACCGCGCCCTTGCGCGGGGGGCGGCCGTCGCGTCACCGACTCCTTCCTGCTCGCAACCGCCGACGAACGTGCAACAAGGGCGGCCAGCAGGCCCGTCATCCGGGATCTGCTCGTCATGTCATATCTCCGTACGGTTCCGTTTGGCGTCGACGTTGGACTTGGGGGTTAGATGTCTAGCGGTAGTGTTTTCATGACGTTTTCGGCTTCTTCGAATGTATCGAACAGATTGTCTATGACGACTTCGCGATTTGGTACGGTGCGGCTGATGCCGCCGGTGTTTCGCCAGCGGACGCGAAGCATACCTTTTGCTTTGCGTATTTTCTCTATTGCTTCGCTGGCCTCTTCGTCTGTTGCGAATCGTTTCCTTACGCCGATACGGAAAAGCGATCTGCCCGACGTTATAGACTCTATGCGGTAGAGTACGGGGCGTTGGTTTTCCATGTTGTTCATCCTTTCGGATAGAGTACGATTCCCGCCCGAGTGGCGAGAGGCCGGTGTTGGATTGGCGCGGGTTGCGCGGCCTTTCCCCGGTGCCAAGCCCCGGACACGTCTCCGCAACCTGCCGCGAGGGCGAGGCGCAACGGTGCGATATCCTCACTGGAAACCTAGCATGAAGCCATGGGGGCGGCGAATGAAGCGGTACTACGGCAAGATGGACGCTTCCCGTCTGGACTGGCCTAGTCGCCGGTGAGCATGCCGAACCGGGCCTCCACGCCGTCCGAGACACTCCGGGTTGCTCGGGTCCTTGAGTTTCCACAACGCCCAGCGGGAGCTCGTTGACGAACAGCACGACGTCCGGGCGGCGCGTGCGCTTGTCATCGGCGACGGTGAGCTGGTTGACGGCCAGCCAGTCGTTGGCTTCGGGCTGGTCGAAGTCGAGGACTCGGGCGTGGTGGCCGCGGATGCGCCTGGCGGGTGCCCGGTACTCGACGGGGACGCCGTCCACCAACATCCGGTGGAAGGAGCGGTTGCGGGCATCGAGGGTGGAGCCGACGGGGCGCGTCAGCTTGCGGAGGGCGTCGTCGAGCGCGGTGTCGGCGAGGTCGAGGTCGATGCGCACGAGGGTCTTGCCGAGGCGGAAAGCGAGAGTGACGTCCGAGTAGTCTGACCGCTCGCGCGCCCGGTCGGCGGGGCCGTCCGCCGCCGAGGTCGCGGCCGTGCGCGGTGGTCCAGCCAGATTGGCTGAGCCACTCGAGCGCGGCCTGCTTCGCTGCGGATTCGAGACACCGGAAGAGCCACCACGTGTGGCGTGAAGAGACCGAACTGCCTGGATCCCCAAGATGTGCGGTTCCGAGCCCGTCCGCTCTGGCTCGTGCTCCTCTTCAAGTTCCAGTCGAAGGCGGAGCATGAAGGTGTGCCGTCGGCGGAAGGCGTGGTGGGTCGTGGATCGGCTGATGAGGTGGGGCCGGGGAGGTGGATCGAGAGCCTGGCCGCTCGCGCCGACCCGGAACCTTCTGGAAGCGGTGCTGTGGATTCTTCGCACGGGCGCGGAGTGGGGCTGGTGCCCCAATGCTACCCGCGCTACGATACGGTGCGTCGGCGATTTCAAGCTTGGACCGCGGCGGGCGTGCTGGAGAAGGCGCTGGAGGACTTGGCGATGCCTCGCAACATCTTCGAGGGCGTGGCGTTGGAAGACCGTTGACCATGAAGCGGAACCGGGTGGCACAAGCGGGGCGGCGGAGATACCGAGCGGGCCGTCGTCGAGCCGGAGCTCCGCCTTGCCCGTCCCGGCGCGCTCGGCGATGTCAGGCGGTCGCGGCGGCTTCTTCGGCCGCGCTTGGTCCGGGACACGGCGGCCCGCCCGCCCCTCCAACATCAACGGGGAGCCCGTGGGCGAAGTGACCGATCCGTTGGCGCCGCTGGCGACGATCGTGCCTTGGGAGTCCTTTCGTCCGCGGCTGGAGAGGCATTGGCCGAAGCAGGGGCGGCGTGCGCACCGGAGGCGCTGGGACGCGGTCTTCATGTTCAAGGTGCTTGTCTTCGGAGCGCTTCACGACTTGCCGGACGAAGCGGTCGCCTACTTGGCGACGGACAGCCGGAGCCTCATGCGCTTCTTGGGGCTGCGCCCCGGCGACCCCGCCCCCGGCGCCCCCGCGATTCGTCTGCACAGAAGCGACCTTGCCAAGGCCGGCGTCATGAACGACCTTCTCGCGGAAGTGCGGCGGCTCCTGGACGATCACGGGTACCGGGCGCGCAAGGACTTCTACCGCCAGCCGGTCGTCCCAAGATGGCTCGCGGACATGGGCTAGCTTGCGCGGCACGCCTCTCGCCGCCGAGATCGCCGTGGCTGAACGAGGGCTTGACCGGTCGAGCACGGGCCGCCGTCCGCCTCGTCGTCGGCGCACCAGGTGTTGCCGGGATACGTCCCTTGAGGGGCTCGTCGCGACGGAGAGTGCTACGCTCTGACAAATTCTAGGCAGAATTTGTCACGGAATCTGTCCGAAGGGCGTGGCGCCGCCATGTCCGAACATCGGCCTTGGCGTCCCCGGAAGCGGGCGTCGCCGCCGTGCGTGCGTTTCCGACAAATTCTGGCAGAATCTGTCACGGAATCTGTCGGGGCCTGCGCCACCGCCCCATCCGCCTGGCGCGGCGAGCGCGAGGTGACCGGCCCTGCCGCTTCCCGCCGGCCCGGACCATTGCTATCGTTCGAGCATGTTCCGCGTGAAGCTGACCGACGAAGAGTGGGAGCGCGTCCGCCACCACTTTCCCGAGGAAAGGAAGCCGAAGGGTCGGCGCGGAGGGCCGCGCGTGCCGACGCGGGACGTTTTGGAAGCGGTGCTGTGGATTCTGCGCACGGGCGCGGAGTGGAGCTGGCTTCCCCAATGCTACCCGAACTACGATACGGTGCGCCGGCGATTTCAGGCCTGGGTCGCGGCGGGCGTGGTGGAGAAGGTGCTGGCGGACTTGGCGGAGCCGCGCAACCTCTTCGATGGCGCGGCTTTGGGAAACCGGGGACCATGAGGCGGATCCGCAGCGCCCAAGCGGAGCCGCGAGGATGCCACGCGGGCCGTCGTCCCTCCGCCTTCGAGTTGCCGCGGCCGACCCGCCGCGCAATCGTGCCGCTGGCCTGCGCCTTGGCCGCGCCGCTCGCCGCCCAGGAACGCGTCGAACTTCCCGCCGACGACAAGTTTCTCGCCCCCGCCTTCGAGGAGCTCTACCGGGTGGGCGGAATGGACAGCCGCGATTGGGAGGCGTTTGGATTCGTGTCCGAAGCGGGGTTCGACGGGGCCGGCAACTTGCACATCCTCGACGGATCGAACGCGCGGGTCGTCGTCGTCTCTCCCGGCGGTGGCTTGGTTCGCGAGTTCGGGCGGCGCGGCGACGGTCCGGGCGAGTTCCGGTCGGCCGCGGCTCTCGCCGTGACCCGCTCCGGCAGCGCCATCGTCTTCGACCCCTCCAAGCTCGGCTTTCAGATATTCGGCCCCGGCGGCGAGTTCGTGCGGTCCAGCAGCATGAAGCGCGAGGCGGAGGGCCCCTTCTCGCTGGTTCGGATCACGGGAGGGATGCGGGTCGCGGGCTCCGGCGACATGGTGATTGCGAGGGGCTTTCAGAAGATCGACGTGATGCCGTCCCAGGCTCCGGCGCCCGACGAAGGCCGCCACGTCGTGCGGTTCCACGTCGGCCGCGACGAGGTCCGGATGGACACGCTGGCGGCGGCGTGGATGCCCAAGAAGGACGATTCCGGCGTTCGCGTCAGCGGTTCGGCCAGCAGACCCACGGTCGAGATCAGAAAGAACCTGCGCGCGTTCGAGCCCGGACTTCTTGTCGGCGTGATGCCCGACGGCGGCTTCGCGTTTGCCGATTCGACCACCTATGCAATCCACGTCGCGAACGCTTCCGGCGTCGTCTCGCGCATCCTGACGCGGCCGTTCCAGCCGCGGCCGGTCACCGACCGAATCCGCGACGCGGAGCGCGAGCGCCGGATGGCGACGGTCCCGGCGGGCGGCGGACTTTCGGGCAGCCAGTTGGACGAGATAAGGCAGGGGATGGTCGCGAACTTGGAGTTCTACCCCGAGGTGCCGGTGCTGTCGGACGTGCGGGCGTCGTGGGAGGGACGGCTGTGGGTTCGGCGCCGGGCCGCCGACGCGAGCCCCGACGGACCGATCGACGTGCTGTCCGCCGACGGCGGCTACGCCGGCACCTTCGCCGAGGGCGTAGCGGCGATGCCCATCGCGTTCGGCCCGGACGGTCTGGCCGCGTTCGTCGAGTCCGACGAGTTGGACGTGCAGGCGATCGTGGTCAAGCGCCTGCCGCAGGGGGTGCGGTAGGGCGCGGATCTTGGCGTTGGTGCGGAGGGTCCTGGGTTCTGGCCGCGTCTTTCTCTGCCGGCCTCTCCCTACGGCTATGGGCTCCTAGCTGATCCCGAGCCCTATTATGCTTCCGGTCCATGTCGCTGACTTTGAGGAACAACATACGATGCCACGGCACCTTCGTATATCTGAAGAGCGTTCAGCACCGTATACTTGGTCCACAGACGCCATATGCTCTTCCATTGCTGATCATCCGACGACAACACTCTTACGGGAAGTCCGAATCGGCGTGCGTCGTCAGCGGAAATGGTGGTCGCATGGCTTTGTGCTTCGCCGAGAAGTGGTCCCTTGAGTTTCTCTACTAGCGTGTTGACCTGTTCGCTGTTCCGCGAATCAACACACGCGAGTGCTTCTCGAATCTGGTCGCCCGCACGAGCAATCGCGTCCCGTGCCTGCTGTACCATCAATGCCGATATGTCCGCTAGTAATGAGGCATGAAGCGGATATGTTTGAGGAGTCGCTTCGATTCTCCGCTCTGCATCTTCGACTGCCGCTATGATTGCTTGGCCCGCGGCCAAAGATCCGTCCGAGAGCCGAAATTGAGGATCAACGGGCCCGAGGTCGCTGGTCGGCCCCATGCATATCTGATCTGCGCCGAGCACAAAGAGAGTGCCTGCGCTCTTCGCTTGATCAGGCACGATCACGGTCAGTTCTTTACAACGAGATTGAGATTGACGGATAAGTCGAATCGCTGTCTCTCCGTCCCCACCTGGCGTAGCTAGGACGATATGCAGGTCTTCATCGGCATCTGCATCATGTAGTGCTTCTTCTAAGAGCGTCACACTATGCGAAAACAATATGTCAATGAGAACCACGAGTCGACATTTGTAATCTTCTTCATACTGGCGAATAAGCTTCTGGCGTTCATACCGAGGTGCATGTCTTGCTTCATACAATGGGCTTCGATCTGGCATTATTTGTTCCACATCCGAATAAAGAAACGCCTATTTGATGTTGTATTTCATACGGAAGGTCAGTGGTTTTCCTTGTCGTGCCTTTCGGCCTTCCTCCCGAGCTTGTTTTGCACGTGCGATCCGCTCGCGCCAATCTTCGTCGGGAAACGGGACGCTCGGCAATGCATCCGCTTTCTTGGATTCCGTCGCAGATGTCTCCGTGCTAGAAGTCTCCAGCGGCATGGCGGTGGCCTTTCGTTCATGGACATGCGTCACCAGGGCTCATGAAGGATAACACCTGTCCAGCCAAACCCCAAAGGCTTGACGGGCTACGAGCGGGTCGTACTCGGCCTAGTCGTCGGCGTGCCAAGCCCCGTCGCTTGCTCGCGTTCTCCCGTTTCTCCGCCCGTCAGCCGCCCTTGCCAGCCGCGCGGCCGACGCCGCGTCCGGCGAGGCACCATCTGTCGCCGAGTGCATTGCGCCCCGCTGGGCCTTATGCTTCGTGAACCATCAAATTGGATGACAGCAAAAGCGCTGACAGCGGTGCCGTTGACAGCGTACTTGCTGATCGCGACTATTCTGGACGAGCTGGGCTCGGCCTTCCCCGGAGGTCCGATTCGCCCCCGAATCCCGAAAGGACGCCAGCCATGAGGTCGTCGACGGGTCGCTGGGTCAGCAGCGACGAATTCTTCAATCGAACCGACGAGCTGGAGCAGCTGGAGCAACTCGTGCGCGACGGCAATCACGTCCTCCTCACGGGCCAGCGACGCATGGGGAAGACCAGCTTGACGAGGGCGCTTGGAGAGCGGTTGCGGTTGCAAGGATGGACCTGCCTGTTCACCGATGTCGAGGGAGCGGTCTCCGAGGAAGACGCGATCGCCGAGATGGCGAAGGCCGTCTATCCGGTCCAGCCTATCCGCAAGCGTCTCGTCGGTTCGCTGGGGCGACGCCTCGACCGGACGTTCGGGAAGCTCGAAGAGGTCGGAGCGCACGAGTTCCGGCTGAAGTTCCGCGCCGTTCTGAACCAGGGGACTTGGAGGCGCCGAGGCGACGACCTGATCGAGTTCTGCGCCCGTCACGACAAGCGGATTCTGTTGGTCGTCGACGAGCTGCCCATATTCTTGACCCGACTTCTTCGCCGGGCGGAGGACGACGGCCGACACAGGGTAGATGTGTTCATGAGCTGGTTGCGCCAAGCGTTCCAGGCGTCCGAGGGTCCCTCGCCCGTTCTGCTGGCGACCGGGAGCATTGGCCTCGTCCCGCTTCTGCGACGCCTCGGGTTGCCGGACAGGATCAACTACCTTCACGACTTTCGCCTGGGACCATGGGGCCGTGCCGAGAGCGAGGAGTGCTTGCGGCGCCTTGCCGGCCACTATCGCATTTTCTTGGAGGAGGGCGCGGCCGGAGCCGTCTACGACCGGCTCGGAATCGGCGTTCCCCAGCACGTGCAATCGTTCTTCGCGCGCCTGCGACACTCGCCCGAGGTCCGACGTACCAACCAAATCGGCGTTGAAGACGTGGAACGCGTCTACGAGAACGAAATGCTCGGCCCCGTCGGCCAGGGCGATCTCCTGCACTACGACACCCGATTGCAGGATGCTCTCGAAGATGACCCTGACCACGAGATCGCCCGCCGGATCCTTGGAGAGGCGGCGACCCAAGACAAGCTCTCTCCTGCCGCCCATACCGCGTTGGAACGCGCATACGCCGGTTCTCTTGAACGAGCGAGGGAGCACATCGCAATGATCATCGACATCCTGGTCCATGACGGCTACTTGGAGCGCCATGGCGACGACTACCGCTTCTGTTCCCGATGGCTGAAGGACTGGTGGTCGTTGCGAGCTGAAGGTCCTGCCGTGCCGTTGGAGAGCCTGCAGGCCGACGTGCCCGGCGATCGGCGGATCGGCTTCTGAAATGAGATCGTCTCCTCGTCCCACGATTCGGAAGTTCAATCCGGGCGTGCTTCAGTCCGACGAAGAGCTGATCCATCAGTTTGTCGTGCGGCAGGACGAACTCGCCATGGTGTTGGAAGTGTTGCGCGACAACATCGACGCGGATTCCTGTCAGCATCTCCTCGTAGTTGCGCCTCGCGGACAAGGCAAGACCATGCTCCTGGCCAGGGCGGCCGCGGAGTTGCGGGCCAACGGTGCCCGCTCGGGGGAACTCATGCCGGTTCGCTTCATGGAGGAGAGTCACGAAGTCTCGTGCATAGGCGATTTCTGGCTGGAGACGTTGTTCTATCTCGCCAACGAGTGCACATCCACGGCGCCCGATCTGGCGAAGGAGCTGCAAGCGGCTCATGCCGATCTGGCGAGTGCCTGGCAAGATCGCGACTACGCCCATCGGGCTCGCGCCACGGTGCTGGAGGCGGCCGACCAGCTTGGCAAGCAACTCGTGCTCATGGTCGAGAACTTTCAGGATCTTTGCGACGATGTTGACGCCGATTTCGGTTGGCAACTCCGCGAGTCCTTGCAAATGGAGCCGGCCGTTATGCTGTTGGCTACGGCGACGAGCCGCTTCAAGGCGTTGGACGACGCAAAGGAACCGTTCTTTGAACTCTTCATGACGATCGCTTTGGAGCCTCTTGGCACGGAGGAATGCAGGCGTCTTTGGCAAGCCGCTTCCAGTGAGCCGATAGATCGTCGGGACGTGCGGCCGTTGGAGATTCTTACCGGAGGGAGCCCCCGGCTGTTGACCATCGTGGCAGAACTGGCTCGGCATCAGTCCGTTCGGCGTTTGATGGAAGACCTCGTGGCGCTCGTCGACGATCACACCGACTATTTTCGAAGCCATTTGGAAGCGCTTCCTAAGACCGAGCGTCGGGTCTATGTCGCCGCGATCAGTCTCTGGCAGCCTTCGAGCACGTCGGAGATCGCGGCACGAGCGCGCATGGGCGTACGGCTTGCGTCGTCGATGCTTGGACGCCTTGTTGCGCGAGGAGCGTTGATGGTGACAGGAGGAGAACGGCGGAGGCGATATGCGGCCGCGGAGCGTCTCTACTGCTTGTACTACAAGATCCGCCGCGAGCGCGACGAAGTCGGCGTGGTACAGATGTTGATGCGGTTCATGGCCGCCTTCTACAGCAAAGCCCGCCGCGCCGACATGAGTGCCAAGCTTATCGAGGAGATTCGGCACGATCGGTTGACTCGCCGAGCCATGATTGACGTAGCCACGGACGATCCCGGTGTCCTGGCGTCGGTGCCCGAAGCTTCCCTTGCGGCACTCAATCAGGAAATGCGCGATCGGAACATTGATCCCGTGAATATGGCCGATCTGATGCTACAAAAGGCGGTGCTTCTCTACCAACTGCGACGATACGAAGACGCCAAGATGACTTGCGAGGCGGTCATAGATCGCTTTGGCGAGGACAGCATTGGTGGGTCTCGACGTGCGGTGGCAATCGCCCGATTTAACAGAGTATCGGCGATGCGGAACCTGAATGATGCTGATGGAGCCATTAGCAGTTACGGCGACATTATTGCCATGTACAGAGACGACGACGAGATGTTGGATGTTGTTCTAGGAGCGACCCTTGATCGTGCGTCTTTCCATATGGAGTTGGGCCTGCATCGCCAAGAGGTGTTTGATTGCTTCGAGGAAGTTGTTAGGCGTTATGGTCAGGACGATCGCCCATTTCTGGCCTCGCGTGTGGCGCAAGCGATGATCAACATGGGCTCGTTGCAGTCGTCGGTTCCAGACACACGCACGGTTGGCATCCAGACATTGCGAATCTTGATCGACCGATTCGGCAGTTGCGGCGATCATGGGGTTCGACAGCATGTGACAGCCGCCTACATAAAGATTGTGGTTCTCTTGACAAATCACAACGCAGAAGCCGCTCTGGCGACATGCGAAGAAGCAATTGAGTACATTGAAGATGGTGGCGAGTCTCAAGTCCGGGCGCACGGTGCGCGGTTGCTTCTTGTCAGAGGTTGGGCCCAGCGAAGCCTTGGATGCATCGACGACGCTCTCGCGTCCCACGACGATCTGGACCGTCGATTCGGGGACATTGTCGGCCTCGGCGGACTGCTTTGGCACTGGCATGCGGGAAGGGAAAGAGTGCTCACCTACTACAAAGCCGGAATGACCGACCACTGGCGGGAGATGCTTCGAAGACTGTATGGGACGCTCGACTTCGGCCATGAGAGAATGCTGGCGGACTTGCATGAGCTGGTGGTTCTAATAGTTGCCGCCGACGGCCCACCGGATGTTCTCGCAGTCGAATTGGGTGCCGACCCAGAAAGGGCGCACGCGCTGTGGCCCCTAATAGTCGCGTTGCGAAGACATGCCGGGGAGTCGGTGCGTGCCCCCGCGGAGGTGATGGACGTTGCGGACGACATCTTGAAGGAGATTGAGAGCCGGCGGCATCGAAACGCCTTTCAATCTCCCGCGCTAAAGCCCCAAGCAGGCAACCAGTAGAAAGAAGCCCCGTGAACCGCCACCGCAATCGCCCCCCCCCCCCCCCCCCCCACCTATCCGCGCTCACCACGCTCGCCGCAGTCTGCATCTGCACGATCCTTTCGACCCCCCACGCCCTCGATGCCCAGACTCGCATGATCACGGGCACCGTGTCGGACGCGACCACGGGGCAACCCGTAGTCGGCGCGGCCGTGGCGGTCGCGGGCGCCGCTCGTAGCGCGTTCACCAACGAGGACGGCAACTTCTCCATCGTCGTCGGGCCTGGCGCGGTCACCCTCGCGATCACCATGCTGGGCTACCAGTCGGCCGCGGTCGTGATTTCCGCCGACGCCGACCATGTGGACGTGGCGGCGCGCTACCCGCCCGTCCTCCACGTCGCCGACAGCTTGACCCGGCGGCCCCGCGCACTGTGGGTGAAGGCGTCGAAGGCGTGTTCCCAGGCCACGAACGGTGCCGGGGCGTCGAGCAGGTTGGCCGCGGTCAACGCCACGTCGAGGCCCTGCTTGGCCCGTCGCAGGAGGCTCAAGTCCCACGTCGCCACCCGCGGAATCTTCTCGTACTGCGTGCCGGCGAACTCCTCGTTGGCGTAGGACGACACGACGTTGATCCAGTTCACCAGGCTGTAGTCGCCACGGTGGAGGCCGGCCGAGAACCGCGATTTCCATTGGGGAAGGGGCGGCGCGACCGGGTTGAACCAGTTCAGCCGGCCGGCCGCCGCCTGCTCGCCGTAGAGTTCGGCGCCGTTCACGTGCAGCGCCTTGACGCGGTACTCGCGTGTCCAGGTTCCGTCGGCGCCCAGCGAGACTACGCCTTGTCCGGCGGCCAGCCGCGCGCTCGCATGCCAGTCGATGCCCGAGGTCCGGGCGCCGGGCCAGTTCACGAGCCCCACGCGAATCCGTTCGACGTCCGCCGACGCGCAGGTGGCGGTGCCCTGTCCGTCGGGGCAACTGACGAATTCCTTGACGGCTTCGCGCGACGCGCCGCCGGCGTGATACAAGCGCATGACGGCCGCATAGGGGAGCACGTCGATCAAGTTGCGAAAGTCGTAGCTCCAATAGTCCACGGCCGCCCGCATTCGGGAGGCTTGGAAGCTGGCGCCGACGTTGTACGTGAACGCCTGTTCTGGTTCGAGATTGGGGTTGCCGAAGTTGTCGGTCGCCCTCCACGCCTCGGCTTCGGGCACGTACACGGCCGCCGTGTTCTGCAACTTGTTCACGTCGTCCACCGAAGGCGAGCGGAAGGTTGTCTGCACCGACGCGCGCAGCGCCAGCGCGCTCGAAATCTGAACGCGCAGCGCCAGCCGGGGGTCGAAGCTGCTGGCCAAGTTGTGGAACTCGTAGTTGGCCGCCGCCTGGGCGCTGATCCGGGAGCCGATGGTCAAGGGCGCTTCCGCGAAGAAGCGGTGCACGGTCTGCGAGGCGTCGTCCGGGTAGAAGCCGTTGATGAGACTGAACGGACCGATTCTTGCGTTGCAGCCTTGGTCGCCGAGGACGGGACATGGGTTGATCAGGAGATTGCCCGCGTCGTTGGGCTGGGCGGAGACGCCGAACCAGCGGAACTGATATCCGGCCGCGAAGTCGGCCACGCCCTCCGCGAGCGTTCCCTTCAACGTGGCGTCGGCGACGGCCAAGTTGGTCCTGCTGCGCAGGTCGACCTGGTCGAACAGCCACGTGCGGAGTTCGGGCGCGTTGGCCAGGGACGGGACCCAGCCCGGGTTCGCCTGGGTCTCGAACGGCGCACCGGGTTGCTGCGAATGCTGGATCGCGTTGCTGAAGGGGTTGTACCACATGCAGCCGCCCCGTCCCGCCACCGCTCCGTTCAGCGGTCCCAGCGCCATGCCCGAAGGGCTCGACGCGTCCGCCACGACCTCCACGCTGCAGTCGGGGCCGCCGAACCCGCGAAACGCCAGGAAGCGGCGATGGGCGTATTCGGCGGGCAAGCTCACGTTGCCCGTTGCCCGCGACCAGCTGACGGACGCTTCGAGCGCCAAGTCTTCGCCGGCCAGGGTTCCCACAGTGCGGTCGGCGGACGCGGCGACCCGCAGCGTCTGCGACCTTCGGGAAACTAGGCGCGCCGGGCCGCTGTTGCCGATCGTGCGCCCGTAGAAGTACCAGTCTCCTGCGAGGCAGGCGGCGGGGGACGCGAATCCGGCGGCTTGCGCGGCGTTGTTGCAGAAGCGCTCGCGGCCCGGGTTGTCCGGCGGCACCAAGTGCGTGCCGTCGTATTGGTAGATGGGCGCGAAGGACGGCGTGGTGGACCACTTCGGCGTCGCCGTGCGGGCGACGAGCGCTTCGGCGTGGTAGTGGCCGCCGTCTGCCCACCGGCCGTTGATCTCGGCGAAGGCGCGAACGTACGTCGACGCCTGCTGCAAGTCGTCCCAGGCTTGGTAGCGCATCCGGCACGTCTCGTCTTCGCGGTGGCCTCCGAAGTCCTCGCAAGCCGGATCGACGAAGACCCGGCCGCTGAACTGCGCATCCCGCAGAGCCGCGGCGAATTCCTTGGGCGCCTCGTCGCCGGTAAGCTGCGGAAAAAGAAATGCGCCCGGATTTCCGACGGACGACCAGCCGCCGGCGCCCGGCACGAAGGGGGCGAGGGCGAAGTCGCGGTCCCGAACCTTGAGGTACTGGGTCTGAAGCGCTTCGGCCGAGATCACGGCGTGGGCGCTTTCTCCCACGGACCGGCCCCAGATGCCGCCCGCGCTCGTATTGCCGGAAGCGGCGTAGTACTCGTGGGCGGCCGTGAATTCCAGTCCGTCGAAGTCGCCCCTCGTGAGAAAGTTGGCGACGCCCGCCACGGCGTCGGAGCCGTACACCGCCGACGCCCCCTCCTTCAGGACTTCGATCCGGTCCAGCGAGATCGACGGGAACGCGTTGACGTCCACGAAGCGACCGCCGTACATCCGCACCGGCACGTAGGTTTGGCGCCTCCCGTTGAGCAGCACCAGCGTCCGCGAGGCCCCCAGGGCGCGAAGGTTCACGCTGGCGATCGTCTCGGGCACGGCGCCGGGCTGGGCCGTGTTGGCGAAGCTGTGGCGCTCGCCCAGGCCGCCGTGGCTCGCGCTCAGGGCCTTGAAGAAGTCCATGGCCTGGGGCGAACCCTGCTCGGCGAGGCTTCGCCGGCTCGAGACCGCCACCGAGTAGGGCAGCGTGACGGGCGATTCTTGGAAGGCAGTGCCGGTCACGACGATCTCGGCCAGTTCCAGCGCGGTCGAATGGAGTTGGATGTCGATGGTGGCCGTCTCGCCTGCGCGGACGCTCACCGTTCTAACGACGCTGGCGAAGCCGACGACGTCCACGTGCAGCTCGTGCGCGCCCGGACCGACGGCGGGCAGGAGGAACCGGCCGTTCTCCCTCGACAGCGCGGCGGCGTTCAGGGCCGGAACGTGAACTCGTGCCGACACGATGGGGCGGCCAGTGCCTGCGTCCACGACGGTACCTGTCACCGTTCCGGTCTGGGCGCGAGCTTCAGGCGCGAGTCCAAGCGCGGCAGCGGTCGCGGCTGCAATGGCGCCCGCCAAGCGCCGGCGTGCCATCAGCTCGCCGGGCGCCGCGCGGGGCCGCGAATCCAGCGACCGGGCTTTTGGCCGGTAAGACCGCCGCGAAGAATGACGGGAACGCCGTTCACGAGCAGGTCCGTGATGCCGACGCTGTACTGGTGCGGATCGGCGTAGGTGGCGCGGTCGGCGACTGTCTCCGGGTCGAAGACGGCGACGTCGGCGCGCATTCCTTCGGCGAGGACGCCCATGTCGGTTCGGCCCAGCCACGCGGCGGGCATGGACGTCATCTTGCGCACGGCCTCTTCCAGAGTGAGCACGCCGAACTCGCGCACGTAGCGAGCGAGCACGCGGGGGAAGGCTCCGTAGCTGCGCGGATGCGGGTAGCCGATGCCGTGGCCCACGGCGTCGCCGTCGCTCTCGATCATGGCCAGGGGATGCTGCATGATGCGGATTACGTCGGCTTCGTCCATGGCGTGATAGATGGCGCTGAAGCCGCCCTCGAGCTGGAGTTCGGTCGCCAGCTGGATGCCCGTCTCGAGGTCGTTGGGAAGGCCGCGGTCCGAAGCGTAGTCGGCCAGAGTCTTGCCGTTGTAGGACTCGTCGGAGGCGAGGACGCGGAATTGAATGCGGGAGATGTCGCCGCCGGTTCGGTCGGTGGTGAATATCCGCCGCATGTCCGTTTCCATGCGCGCTCGCGTCTCGGGATTCGCCACCCGTTCGGCGAACGCTTCCGGGCCGCCCGCCAGCGCCCACTGCGGGAACAGGATCGACGAGCCGGTGCTGGACGCCGCGTAGGGGTACAGGTCGTGCACCACGGAGAGGCCGGCCGCGTTGGCCGAATCGATCATGGCCAGGGTTTGCTCGCTCCAGCCCCACTGGGTAGCGCCCGCCGCCTTGTGATGGTTGATCTGCGCTGGAATGCCGGCTTCGTCCGCGATGCGGATCACCTCCGCCACCGACTCCAGGAGACCGCTGGCTTCGTTGCGCATGTGGGTCACGTAGATGCCGCCGTGCGACGCCGCGATCTTGGCGAGTTCGACGATTTCCTCCGTCTCGGCGAAGTTGGCGGGCACGTACAGCAGGCCCGTCGACAGGCCGAGCGCGCCCTCGCGCATTGACTGGTCGACCAACGCCTTCATCTGCTCCATCTCGGCCGGAGTCGGCGCCCGGTCGTCCATTCCCATGACCTGCTTTCGCGTCCAGGTGTGGCCGGCGAAGAAGCCGACGTTGGGCGCCGTCTCCAGTCCGGATGCGAACTCCTCGAGCGGCCAGGGCTGGTCGCCCGAATGGAGCGAGGCGACCAGCGTCGTGATCCCTTGGCGAAGGAAGTTCTCGGCCAACGGATAGAGCGCGATCGTCTGCTGAACGTGGGCGTGGTTGTCGATGAATCCCGGCGCCACGATCCGGCCCTGGGCGTCCACCACCAGGTCCGCGCGGGACGGGTCAATGGGCTCCCGGGACACCTCGGCGACCCGTCCGTCCGCCACGGCCACGTCGGCCCGAAAGCGCGCCGCGCCGGTGCCGTCCACGACCGTTCCACCGGCTATGAGCACGTCGTACTGCTGGCCGGCGGCATGCGACGGGACCGATGGGCGGGCCGCGGGAACGACGGGTGCAGCCGACGCGGGTGGGATCGCCATGCCAAGAAGGGCGAAAGCCACGGGCAGGGAGCAGACGAAGCCTTGCACGGCGGGCGTCTCCTGTGGTTGGGTGCGGGGGCGTGTGCGGGGACCGGCGCGGCCGTTTGCTTGTCCCTAGCCTCGCGCGTAGATGACGATTCCGGTGTTGTTCACATGTTCCTTGAGAGGCGCGTAGTCGATCTCTTCGTACGCCAGAACGTCGCATCTTTGGGGTATGCTCGTGTCTTCGAGATCGAGCGCGAGCCGCCCGAGGCGATACCGGGCGCCGACGATGCCGTGGGTAGCCAAGTCGATGTCCGACCAGTGACGGGCGGCGCCGCTGGCGCGAGAGCCGAACAAGACAACCTTTTCCAACTCGGGGTAAGAGGAGAAGACGTCCGTCAGTATGCGGAGCGAAGCGGCAGGAAGATCGGGTGCGCTCCGTCGCGTCGAATGCGTCCGGCGGCTCGTCCGCGGAATGCGGAGCGAGGCGGGCAGATCGGCCACGCCTATCGGTCCTCGGCCTGGAGCGAATGCTCGTGCAAGAAGCCGAATGCCGTCAGGTAGCGGGACTGAACGTTCCTGACGACGTCTTCGATCAGTTCTTCGTCGTACCTGTGCGACGTCCGGTTGCGATCGGTCAGCATGTCCATCCAGACTTCTCCGTCTTCAATCAGACGGGCTTCGTAAGCGGCCCGAACAACGGATCGCGGAGTCGTGACGGGGAGAGCAAGCCCGTCGTACTCCAAACGATCCTTGAGAAGTTTCCAGCCCAGCTCGAAAGTGTATTCGAAGCGCTGGATCAATCCCTCCATTTCCAATGGATTCAAGGCATCGACATCGTGCTCCAAGGCTTCGCGCAACAGGGAGTACGCACGCGAGAAAGAGGCGAGCCGGTAGCGCCAGCGATGCTCGCCGGACGGAGCGCTTGCGTTCTCGGCTTCGCTTCGCATGTTGGGCTTGCCTCTGCCGTCAACGGGCGGGGGAAGACGGAGCGCCGTCTCGCGAGGTGCCGACTCGAAGACAAGAAGATACGGAGCGGCGTCGCCGTCTGCAAGCCGTTGCGAGGGGTCTGTTGTCGGTGCCGCCGCCGACCGGAACGTGCACGCCTCGGCGCCCTTCTATCCCAGAATGACGTCTCGAAGCGCCTTGGCCCCGTCGGCCGCGCGCTGGACGTGGGCGATGGTGTTGTAGACGTGCGGGCAGAGGCGCAGGCCGCCGGTAGCGGCGCCGGCGACGCCGTGTTCCTCGTAGAGGCGGTTGACGGCGGTGCGGCCGTCGCCGGGCGCCTCGACGATGCAGACGCCGCCGGAGAGTTCTTGCGCCATCGGCGTGACGAGCGTCAGTCCCGCGTCTGCGAGCCGCTCCTTGAGGGCGGTTGCCAAATGGGCCACGCGGGCGGCGCCGACGGGCGGCGCAATGGCGGAATGGAACGCGGCTGCGGTGGCGACGGCGGCCAGGCACGCGTCGTCGCGCTGGCCCAGGGACTCGAACTTGCGGGCGCCCTTCACGTCCGGCTCCGCGTCGGCGCCCCAACCCGGGGCCACGCCGGCGGGCCACAACTCCGGGATGCGCTCTTCGCGTACGTAGAGGAGTCCGGCCTCCTTCGGACCCATGAACCACTTGTGGGCGGACGCGGAGTACGAATCGCACCCCATCTCCCGGAGGTTCACGTCCAGTGCGCCCCATGTCTGCGCGCCGTCCACATGGAAGTGGATGCCCCGGCGCCGGGCCTCGGCCGCCAGCTCGCGCACGGGCAGACGGATGCCGCTGACGTTGGACACGTGGGTGACCGCCAGGACCCGGGTTCGGGCGGAAAGCGCCTCCACGAAGGGGGCGGCCAGGTCGCCGGGCTCGGACGGATGCGGGGGAACCTGCACGCGCTTGACCGTGAAGCCGAAGCGGGCGGCCCTCACGTCCCAGGCAACGTTGTTGGTCGGGTGGTTTTGGTCCCAAAGGACTATTTCGTCGCCCGGCGAGAGATGCACGCCGGCGTTCACCGTGTTGTTCGCCTCGCTCGTGTTGCGCACAAGCGCGATTTCGTCCGCGCCGACCCGGAGTTGCGCCGCCACTTGCGCCCTCGACTCCTCCAGCATCGCTCCGAACTTGGCCCGGTTGTTGAACGAGCAGTCCCGGTCGATGTCCCGCGTGAGCTCCTCCACCCTGCCTGCGACCGCGCGCGGCGACGGGCACAGGTTGGCCGCGTTCATCGGAACCCGCTCCTCCCGAAACGCGAACTGCGCCCGGACCTGCTCCCAGTACGACTCGTCGGCAGGCGCAACCGGGAAGCCGGCAGGCGAAGCCGGGAAGTCCTCCAGCGCCGGAGCGCCCGGCGCGTGCTCCCCGTGCTCCAGGCGGCCGCCGCCCGAGACGGCCTTGGGCAACGCGGCGACGGCCATCATCTCGGCGAGAAACGAGCGGCGTGTGGGAACGGTCATGACGAACGGAATCCTCGGCAAGCGGCAGGACGGGGCGGGCCGGCTCTCCGCTTCGAGCGGCGCCGGGCCGCCGGGAGCGTCCCATTAGGGTGCGCGGTCTCGTCAAGACGGGCAAGGCGCCATCGGTTCCAGCTCGCTGCCGTGCGGGACGTCGGGGCGTCCGCGATGCCCAGGCGCGGGCGGACAGATTCTAGGGACAATTTGTCGGAGAATCTGTGGGAAGTCGGCGGGTCCCCTCTCTGGCTGGACTCAGCGCCGACTTGTCGCGCAGCCAAGTCGACTGGCCCTGCGGTCCCTGTACGTCAAGCAAGCGGACAAGCCCAGAGCCGCCGTGGCCGTGGCGACGACGAGCGCGTCCACGACGGCCGGGTCCCAAGCGAGCCCGGTGA
Organism: Longimicrobiales bacterium; assembly: GCA_965203485.1. Classification (GTDB taxonomy): domain Bacteria; phylum Gemmatimonadota; class Gemmatimonadetes; order Longimicrobiales; family Gaopeijiaceae. The sequence continues at coordinate 2,634,674 of OZ241892.1, read as the reverse complement.
TCCGGTCCAGATGGTACTTCACCCACGAAGCTGGCAATGCGGCCTCTCCCAGCGCGTGCTTCACGCGCCAGTGCCAGTCGGTCAGCGGGCAATATCCCCAGCCGTAGACAAGACCGAGGCCGAACCAGGATGCGAGCGTCGCCGCAATCGTGCACAGATGAAGGCGTCTCGTTCTTCGCCAAGCCCAACCGCAGGCGTTGAAGACCACGAGCGAGCCATGGAAAGCGAGAAGCAGGATGTCGGCCAGCCGATGGAGCGCGTAGGAAGTCACGAGATCGCCGTTCCCTCTTGAAGCAGGCCGCGCGGGATGGGATCGACCAAGCCGGAAGTTGGTCGTCCTTGCCCGGGGGGTGCGGGCTTGATCGATCATGTATTCCCAATGGACCGGTTCGTGGGCGACCGCGCAACGGTCGTCGGCCCGGCATGGGCGGCCTGGAGCGCAGCCGGTTCTTCGTGTTCCAGAAGTTGTTCGCTACGATCACGGAACCTATCTTGTGACGGCTAAAGGGGGTCTCCGCGGTCGTGCGTGACCGCTGGACCGCACCCTTGGCCGCTTCGGCCACCGCCGGTCGGCCGAGGGTTGTCGCTAATGGTAAAGAAGGTGCTCCGAATGCCGTTTACTGTGCGTCGAAGCGGCGTCGTCGGATTCGTGGCGGGCCGGGAAGGCTGCGGGCGCGCGGCGCGCGGCGCGCTCGTGCAGCTCGCGGCGGCGGCGTGGGCTCTCGCTGTCGCGCCGGGCTTGGCCGACGCGCAGCTGGCCCGCCTCTTGCAGACGCTTCGGGACGGGGGCGGGTGGGCGCGATTCGCCGTCGAAGGCGGTCGCGGTGGCTATCGGAGTTCCCCTGTCCCGGTAGCGGGTCTGTCGCTCTCCGGATGCTTTCAAGTCGTGCAGCCCCGCACGGGCGCTTGGACCATCACCGCCCGCGACATGCTTGGGGACGGCAAGATAGAGGCGACGGTGGCAGCGGGCGAGCCGGTGCGCTTCAGCTACGAGGCCGGCTTCCGCACGCGACTGGACGTGGTCGTCGAGTGGAGCGAGCCGCGCGACACCACGTTGGTGCTGTGGGTCGGGCTGGACACGCTGGCGGACGAAGATCGCGACAGTTGCCGGCCTCCGCCGCCGGGTTCACGCCCGCCTCGTCCGCCGGAGGGGGTTGAAAGCCGTGTCGTCCGCTTACCCACCGACGGGTGGCGTGGTTGAGCGGTGCGTCGGCGGCGCCAGCGCAATTCGAGAAAGCGCGATGATCAACAATGACCTGAACGAATTGGGCGCCCAAGCACTTCTACTGCCGCAGTGGTACCGGTTTCTATTCGGGGTCGGCGCGCGTTCGTGATGCCTTCATCTACGAAGCGCTTTGCGCGGCAGCGCCAGCAGGTCGCCCGAGGGCGATCCCCGCGAACCCGGCGTCTCCGGCAAACGGCGGCGACCGCCATGCTTGCGCCGACCCTGGAAGCCCGCCAAGCTTCGGGACCATGGTTGCCTCCGTAGCTTCGGTCTCCTCCCGGTCCGCCGCCGGTCGCCTGTCCGGTGCGCAACCCCGGGTTGCGCGCAGAGCAGGTGTCCAAGTCTTCCTAGGCGATGCGTTGCGTCTGTATCGCACCTGGCCCGCGCCCGTCGTCATCGTTTCGGACGGAGCCTACGGCGTTTCGGGCTTCCCAGGCGACACGCCGACGCCCGACGGCTTGGTCGGTTGGTACCGGCCGCACGTGGAGCAATGGTCCAGTGCCGCCACCGGCGAGACCACTCTCTGGTTCTGGAACACCGAGGTCGGCTGGGCCACGGTTCATCCCTTGCTGTTGGCACACGGTTGGGAGTACGTCGGTTGCAATATCTGGGACAAGGGAATCGCGCACGTCTCGGGAAATACGAACTCGAAGACGCTTCGGCGGTTTCCCGTCGTCACGGAAATCTGCGCGCAATACGTGAAGAGGCCGACGTTCAAGGTCGGCGGGCGGGTGCTGGGCATCAAGGAATGGCTTCGCTGGGAATGGGAACGCTCTGGTCTTCCCCTCAGCCGGTCCAATGAGGCTTGCGGAGTACGGAACGCGGCTACGCGCAAGTACCTCACCAAGGATCACGTGTGGTACTTTCCGCCGCCGGACGCATTTCAGTGCTTGGCGGACTTCGCCAATGCGCACGGGCACCCCGACGGAATGCCCTATTTTTCCTTGGACGGGCGACTGCCCTTGACAGCTTCGGCGTGGGCTCGCATGAGATCTAAGTTCAAGCTTCGCCTTGGAATCACAAATGTATGGTCCTGTCCTGCCGTGCGCGGCGAAGAACGCGTGCGACGAGCAGATGGCTCGGGCAGGTTCATTCACGCGAACCAGAAGCCCCGGAAGCTAACCTGGAGCATCATTGACGCCACATCGGAGGTCGGCGACGTGGTATGGGAACCCTTTGGCGGGCTCTGTACTGCTGCCATGGTTTGCGCCGACATCGACAGGGCTTGCTATTCTGCCGAGGTGTTGCCCGAGTACTACGCTGCCGCCGTGCAGCGGCTTCGGCAACAAAATCTACGGCTCGTTTGATCCTGCCGCCTTCCCCATGACCATTCCACCATCCAGGAATCCACCTCCAGCGTCTTGGAAACATCACTCGCTATATGAGCGAGTACGAGAAGCGGTCTTCGCTGTGCCGGCAACCTTCAGTTCCGACGTCGTGATTCGCGGCGTTCAAACGACCGACCTGTTCAGCTTGAACGCGTTGCTCGGGGCAGTGATAGAGGAAGGCGTGGTTCGCACACTCAATGGGCTTCGGCGGTCTTGGGATCCGGCCAATCGGTATTTCATGTATTCCTTCGTGCGACAACCTCAAACATTCCCCGACGTTCGTTTTCAGAGCGCTGCTGACCCAGCAGACGTGCTTCTTGGCATTGAGCTCAAGGGATGGTATCTGCTTGCCAAGGAAGAGGAACCTAGCTTTCGGTTTCTGGCCACTCCCCGTGCTTGCGCGACCGCGGACCTATATTGTCGTCTATCCCAGGTGCTGCAGCACGCCAAGGCGATTGCCCGGCTCGTGGCGTCGTCGGGCGGCCGTTGAGTGGGTGCGCGATGGTTGTTGGCCATGGAGGGACCGGGGGCCTCGAATGTCGGTGAGGGCGCGTTCGGGGCCAACGCCCGTCGGTTGGCCTGAAGGGCGCGTCGGCGCCACCGAGTTGCTGGAAGGTCCGGGCAACGAAGCCGGGGCGGCCAGTTGTTGCGGCGCCGGGCCTGCCGAAGGCAACCCTTCGGCTTTCTTCGGCATCCATTGTTCTTGCGGTTTCGGACGGCGGCGCGTCGTCGGCGCGCACAGCTAGGTTTCTGCGAACCGAGGGGCCGTTGCGGCATTGCCCGGCGGCCAACCCTCAGTCCCAAAACACAACACCAGCGAGCACAGCGAAGGGGCCATGGATCGAGACATAGAAGTCATCCAAGAGCGAATCAAGGAGGCCAGCGCGTTCGTGGACCGGCTGTTCGCGGAGGTCGGGCGGGTGGTCGTCGGGCAGAAGGCGATGATCGAGCGGCTTCTCATCGGGCTGGTGTCGGACGGGCACGTGCTGATGGAGGGGGTGCCCGGGCTGGCCAAGACGCTGACGGTGCGGACGCTCGCGGACGCGGTTCAGACCTCGTTTCAGCGGATTCAGTTCACGCCGGACCTGCTGCCGGCGGACTTGATCGGCACGCTGGTGTACGATCCGCGCGAGACGGAGTTCAAGACGCGCAAGGGGCCGGTGTTCGCCAACGTGATCTTGGCCGACGAGATCAACCGGTCTCCCGCCAAGGTGCAGTCGGCTTTGCTGGAGGCGATGCAGGAACGGACGGTCACGATCGGCGAGAACACGTTTCCGCTCCCGGCGCCGTTCCTCGTGCTCGCGACCCAAAACCCCATTGACCAGGAAGGGACGTATCCGCTTCCCGAGGCGCAGGTGGACCGATTCATGCTCAAGCTGGCTGTGGGCTATCCGTCGAAGGAGGAGGAGCTCGAGGTGCTGCGCAGGATGAGCGGGTCGGACTTGCCGCGGGCGCAGGCGGTGGTCACGCCGGAAGAGATCGTGGCCGCGAGGCGGGCGGCCGAGTCGATCTACATGGACAGCCAAGTCGAGCGGTACATCGTCGAGCTCGTGTTTGCGACGCGGGCGCCCAGGGAGCACGGGCTGGCCGACCTGGAGCCGCTCGTCTCGTTCGGAGCGTCGCCGCGCGCCACCATCTACTTGGCGAAGACGGCCAGGGCCAGGGCGTTCCTGCGCCGGCGCGGCTACGTGACGCCCGAGGACGTTCGCTCGGTGGCGATGGACGTGCTGCGCCACCGGGTGCTGGTCACCTACGAAGCCGAGGCCGAGGAGGTGGCGCCCGAAGACATCGTCGCGCGCGTGCTCGACACCGTCGAGGTGCCGTGAGCGAGCGGGTAGGTGCGCGTGGGCGCGGCGCCCGGACGGAGATGGAGTCCGCCGGCGCGGCGGAGACCCGTTTGGAGCGCGCGCGTCCGCTTGGACCCCGCGCTGGCGCTGGGACGGGGCCCGTCGTCGCGGGTGAGGCCGCCGCGCCGTGATTTCCCGCGAGATCCTCAAGCAGGTGCGCCGCATCGAGATCACGACGCGAGGCCTGGTGAACGAGGTGTTCTCGGGCGAGTACCATTCCGTCTTCAAGGGCCGCGGGATGAGCTTCGCGGAAGTGCGCGAGTACCGTTACGGCGACGACATCCGGGGCATCGACTGGAACGTCACCGCCCGCACGGGCGCGCCGCACGTGAAGGTGTACGAGGAGGAGCGCGAGCTCACGGTGATGCTCGTGGCGGACGCGAGCGCGTCGGCGGCCTTCGGCACGAGGGAGCGCAAGAAGTCGGAGCTGGCGGCGGAGTTGTGCGGGGTCGTGGCGTTCAGCGCGATCAAGAACAACGACAAGGTCGGGCTGATTCTGTTCTCGGACCGTATCGAGCGGTTTGTGCCTCCCCGCAAGGGGCGGCGCCATGGCCTGCGGGTGCTGCGCGAGCTGCTGTACCACGAGCCGGAGGGGAAGGGCACGGACATCGCAGGGGCGCTGGAGTACTTGGCGCTGGTGGCCAAGCGGCGGTCGGTCGTGTTTCTGGTGTCGGACTTCATGGCCGAGGGGCACGAGCGGGCGCTGGGCGTCGCTGCGAGGCGGCACGACTTGGTGGCCGTGCGGGTGGGCGACGTGCGCGAGAGGGAGTTGCCGCCGCTGGGCCTGGTGGACTTGGAGGACCCCGAAACGGGACGGCGCGTGCTGGTGCGAACGTCGAGCCCGGCCTTTAGGGAACGGTTTCGCGAGGCCGCGGCGCGGGAGCGCGAGGAGCAGGACGAGCTGTTTCGGCGTTGCGGCGTGGACTCGGTGGACGTGACGACGGGCGAGCCGTACGAGCGGTCGCTGCGAAGGTTCTTCGAGGGGCGGACGCGGAGGGCGCGGTGAGGCCGGCGGAGTGGCCCGGCCGCGCGGGCGGACGGGAGCTGTTTCCAGAGGAAGGGACGCGGAGGAAGCGGCCGGGACCGTGGTTGCGCCATGGGCCGGGCCGGCTCTGCTTGGGGGTTGCCGGATGGCTGGGCGGGCTGGGCGCTTCCGACGCGGCGGCGCTCGGCCGGGCCGGCTCGCAGGACTTCCTGGCCGCGGCCTTCGCGGACACGACCGAGATGCACGTGGGCGACCGCGTGACGGTGCGGCTGTCGGTGGCGCATCCGTCCGGCTGGTCGGTCCAGTGGCCGGATTCGTTCGACTTGGGCGCGTTCGAGGCGTTGCGCTTCGAGGCGGACCCCCCCGCGCCCGACCCGGGCAGCGAAGGAGGACGGATGCGGTCGGAGGCCCGACTCGTCGTCACCAGCTTCGAGCTGGGCGAGCTGGACATTCCGTCCTTGCCGCTCGTGGTGGCCGGCCCGGACGGCGTGCTGGACACGCTCGGCACGGACCCGTTCCGCATCGGCGTCGTGAGCGTCGGGCTGGACGAGACGGGCGCGATCCGGGACATCAAGGGGCCGCTGTCGGTGCCCCGAAGCTGGTGGGGCGCGGCGCTCTTCGGACTGGCCGCCGCCGTTGCCGGAGCGGCCGTGGCCCTCCTCGCGCGCCGTCGGCGTCGGCGACCGCCGGGTCCCGTGCCCGGCAAGCCCGGTCCGCCGCCCCGGCCGCACCATCTCGTGGCGCTGGAGGCCTTGGCGGAGCTCGAGGCGTCCCCGCTCCTCGAACAGGGCCGCGTCAAGGAGTTCCATGTGCGCGCCTCCGACATCGTGCGGACCTACCTGGAGGGCAAGCTGGAGGTTCCCGCCCTGGAGCTGACCACGGGCGAGGTGGCGGCCGAGATGCGGCGCGCCGCGCTGGACGCCGGGCTCTGCGAGCAGGTTCGCGAATTTCTGGAGGCGTGCGACTTGGTGAAGTTCGCCAAGTTGCGGCCGTCGGCCGGGGACTCGCTGGATGCGCTGGCCAAGGCGAGGGCAATCGTCGAAGCGACCAGCGGGGCGGCCGCCGCATCCTGCGCCAGCGTCCAGCCGCCGGCCAAGGCGAGGGCGATCGTCGAAGCGACCAGCGGGCGGATGGAGAGCGGGGACGGCGACGGCGACGGCGACGGAGGCGCGGACGTGGACGAGACGGAGCTGGGCGAGAGCGGCCGGGGCGCCCGGCGTGAGGGGGCTTCCCGATGATCTTCCGCTTCGAGAGCCCGTGGTTGCTCCTGCTGCTCTGTCTTCTGCCGCTCCTCTCGTGGTGGAGCTGGACGCGCCGCCGCCGGGCGCGGGCGAGCTTGGCCTACGCGGGCGCGCAACGGGCAGCGAGGGCGGCCGGCGGCGAAGCGGCCTGGATGGAAGTCGCGCCGCTGGCGTTGCGGACGCTGGCGCTGGCGTGCCTCGTCGCCGCGCTGGCCCGCCCGCAGACCGGCGTGACCAGCGAGACGGCGCGGGCGGAAGGCATCGACATCGTGCTCGCGCAGGACGTCTCGACGTCGATGCTGGCCGAGGACATCGCCCCGAACCGACTCGAGGCGGCCAAGGCGGTGGCGGCGGACTTCGCCGCGGGGCGGCCCAACGACAGGATCGGACTGGTGGCGTTCGCCGGACGGGCGTTCACGCAGGCGCCGCTGACGCTGGACCACTCGGTCGTCGCTTCGGTCGTGTCGGACCTGGAAGCGGGGATGCTCGGCGACGGAACCGCGGTGGGCATGGGCTTGGCCACGGCCGTCAAGAGGCTGCACACGAGCGAAGCGTCCTCCAAGGTTGTCGTGCTGCTCACCGACGGGCGCAACAACGCAGGCGAAATCGACCCGCTCACGGCGGCTCAGATGGCGCGGGCGCTCGGGATTCGCGTCTACACGATCGGGGCCGGGTCGTTGCGGGGAACGCGGCCTCTGTTTCCGAGCTTCCTGCAACAAGCGGTCGCCGAGGCCGACATGGACGAAGAAAGCCTTCGCGCCATCGCGGAGGCGACGGGGGGCAAGTACTTCCGTGCCACCGACCGGCGGAGCTTGGCGGACGTATACGAGGAGATCGACCGCTTGGAAACGACGGAGATGCTGGTCGAGAACTTCACCCGGTACGGCGAGCGGTTCCAGGGGTTCCTGATCGCGGGGCTGGTCTTGTTGCTGCTCGAAGTCGCGTTGCGCCGCACTTGGCTCGGGACGCTGCCCTGAATGTTTCGCTTCGCGGATCCCCTGGCGTTCTGGAGCTTGGCGCTCGTGCCGGTGCTGCTCGCCCTTTTCTGGCACGGCCGGCGGCGGAGGCGGACGTTGCTGGACCGGTTCGGCCAAAAGGCTCTCGTGCGCCAGCTGCATCCGGCGGTGAGCGACGTGGCGAGACGGTGGAAGGCCGTTCTGGTTGCGGCGGCCGTGGCCGCGCTCGGCTTGGCGTTGGCGCGTCCGCAGTTCGGGACGCGCGTCGAGACGGTGCGCCGGGAGGGGCAGGACATCGTGGTGGCGCTGGACTTGTCGCGTTCGATGCACGCGAACGACGTGCGGCCCAGCCGCTTGGACCGGGCCAAGCTGGAGGTGGGGCGGATGATCGGCCGCCTGGACGGAGACCGGATTGGACTAGTGGCCTTCGCGGGAGACGCCTTCGTGCAGAGCCCGCTCACGACGGACTACGGGGCGGCTGCGATGTTCCTGAACGCCATGGACACGGGGGTCATGCCGGTGCAGGGAACCGACCTGGGGCGCGCCCTGCGGGTCGCCGTGGATGCGCTCGACGAGACGCCGCGCGAGCATCGGATCGTCGTGCTGATCAGCGACGGCGAGGATCACGAGGGGGGGCTCGCGGAGGCGCTTCAGCTTGCCGTCGAGGCGGGCGCGACGGTCCACGCGGTCGGGATCGGGTCGCCCGGCGGGGTGCCCCTGCCCGACATCGACGAGCAGGGCCGTCGGCGCGGCTACCGGCGCGACGAGAACGGCCAAGTCGTCACGACGGCGCTGAACGAGAGCGCCTTGCAGGACGTCGCCTTGCAGACCGGCGGGGAGTACTACCGGGCGGGGCCGGGCGAGGACGGGATGCGCCGGCTGCTGGAGCGCGTCGGCGAAGGAGGACGCGAGCTGGAGGCGAGAGAGACGACGCAGTACGAGGAACAGTTTCGCATATTCTTGGGAGCGGCGCTGGTTCTGCTCGTGCTGGATGCCGTCCTGCCGGAGAGGCGCAGGGGGACGACGCGCGGGAGAAGGAGGGAACGGTCATGACGAAGGGAACCGGACGGAGGATCGGGGGCGGCCGCCGTCGGCGGAACGCGAGCTTGGTCTCGGCGGTGTCGGCGCTCCTCGCGGCGGTGGGCGCCGAGGCGCCGGAAGCCGCGGCGGCGCAGGACGGGCGCCGCGAAGTCGAAGAAGGGAACCGGCTCTACGAGGAGGGCCGCTACGAGGAGGCGCATGCCCGGTACTTGGACGCGCTTCGGGCGGCCCCGGGCATGCCGCGCGCCCGATTCAACGAAGGCAACGCGCTCTACCAGAGCGAGGAGTTCCAGCGCGCCGCCGAAGCGTACCAGGAGGCCCTTGCGAGGGGAGACCGGGAATGGGCGGCGCGCGCATGGTACAACCTGGGCAACGCGTTGTTCAGCGAGCAACAGGTGGAGCAGGCCGTCGAGGCGTACAAGGAAGCGTTGCGCCTCGATCCGGGCGACGGCGACGCCAAGCACAACCTCGAGTTCGCGATGCAGGCGCTGGACCAGCCGCAGGGCGAGGAACGGCAGCAGGGCGGCGAAGACGGACGGGACTCGAGCGCCGAGCCCGCGCAAGGCGAGCAGCCCTCGGCCGGCCAGGACGGCGGTGATGGTGGCGAGGAACAGGATCCATCGGGGGGCGAGGCCCCCGAGACGGGCCAGGAAGGCGAGGGCGAGGAGCAGCCGGATGCCGGCAGCGGCGACCGCGGACCGGAGGACGAGCAGGACGAGCCGTCCGGGGACCGAAGCGGCCAAGGCGGCGGTTCGCAGGACGAGTCCGGAGCGGCTCGGGGAGCGTCGGGCGAGCCGCCCGGGATGACCCCCGAGCAGGCCGAGCGGCTCTTGCAGGCCATTCGGGAGGACCCTGGCGAGGTGACCCGCAAGCCGCCCCAGGCCCGCGGCAGGCGCCCCAGGAAGGACTGGTAGGATGCCGAGGTTGCGCCGGCGTCGGTTCCGTCCCGTCTGCGGTTTCCGGGTCTTCTTGACGGCCGTCCTGCCCGTTCCGGTCGCGGTCGCGGCGGCCCAGCCGCCTTCGGTGCGCGCGCACCTGAGCGGAACCCATGTCGCGGTCGGCGAGCGGTTCGCGCTCAACGTCGAGGTCGTGGACGCCCAGCGCACGGACGCGGATCCGGTCCCGCCCGACCTGTCCGGCGCCGCCCGCTTCCTCTCGATCGGCACGGAGACGTCCGTGAGCATCTTCAACGGGCGGGCAACCACGTCGTTCACGTACAAGTTCTGGTATCAGGCAGTGGCCCAAGGCACGGTCGAGATACCGGCGGTCCCCGTCTCGGTGGGCGGCCGGACTCTGCTGACGGAGCCGCTGACGCTGGTCGTCTCCGACGCGCCGCCGCGGACGGGGGCTGGCGGGGGCTGGCGGGAGGACGCGCCCGAGGGCGTATCCGGGGAGGACTTCTTCGTCGAAGCGCGCGCGGACGCGGCGCGGGTGTACGAGAACGAGGCCGTCGTCGTCGAGTACCGGCTGTTCTCTCGGGTGGACGTGGACTACGCCAGCATCGCCGAGCAGCCGAGCACCGAGGGCTTTTGGGTCGAGGAGCTGGGAGTGGGAGGCCAGTCCACCGTAGTCCGCAACGGGATACAGTACGGCAGCAGGGCGATTCGGCGCTTCGCGCTCTTCCCGGCCGGGCCGGGTCGGAGAACCCTGGAACCCCTTCGCGTGGAGGGGACGGCGCGGGTGCCGCGGAGCAGCCCGCGCAGCCTGTTCGACGAGCTGTTCAGCATGGAGAGCAGTCTCCTCCGGTCGGGCGTCCCCGTGTCGGCGGCTTCCAACAGGGTGGAGATCGAGGCGTTGCCGCTGCCCCGAGCAGGCCGCCCGGCGACGTTTCTCGGGCACGTGGGGACGCTGAACGCCTCCGCTTCCGTGGACAAGGCGTTAGTGGATGCGGGCGAGGCCGTTTCGTTCCGGCTGGTGCTGTCGGGAACGGGCAACATGCGCTCGCTGGCGGCGCCCGACATCCAGTTTCCGCCGGAATTCGAGGCGTTCCCCCCGGAGGTCGACGACGACATCGCGCCGAGCGCCGACGGCCTGCGCGGCTCGCGCACCTACGAGTACGTCCTCGTGCCGAGGGCGCCGGGGAGGCTGGCCCTGCCCGCCGTGGAGGTGGCCTACTTCGATCCCGGGCGCGAAGCGTACCTGCGCACTCGCACCTCGCCCATCGAAGTCGAGGTGGCCGCCGTTCCGGGCGCCGCCGCGCCCGCAGGGCGTCCGGGCGCGGCGGCGTCCGTCGAGTCGTTGCGCGACGACATCCGCTTCATCCACACGGGCGAACCGCGTCTTCGCCGGACGGACCGTTCCATTTTCGCCGCGGCGCCGTTCTGGATCGTTGCGCTGCTGCCGTTGGCCGCCGTGGCCGGCGCCGCGGCCGTCCGCCGCCGCAGCGACCGGCTCGAAGCTGACGTGTCGTACGCCCGGGCGCGACGGGCGCGACGCATCGCGAACAAGCGCTTGGCCCGGGCCAGATCCGTGGTCCGGGGAGACTCGCGCGACTTCCACGCCGCGCTCGCCGGAGCACTGCAGGGATTCGTCGCGGACAAGCTCAACCTCGCCGCCGCCGGTTTCGAGCGGAGCGACGTGCGGCGCGCCGCCGGAGCTCGGGGCGTGGCCGAGCATACGCTGGACCGGCTCTTCGAATGCCTGGACCGTTGCGACCGGGAGCGCTTCGCGCCTTCTCCGGCGGGCGCGACTTCGCAGGACGCGGCCCTGGAGGAGGCCGCGGCCCTGATGGACGACTTCGCGCACGAGGTGAAGTCGTGAGCGGCCGTCGTCCGTCCGCCGCGGCGCTCTCGGCCCCCGCCGTCGTCCGTCCGCTAGGCGTCGCGGCGCTGATTCTTGCCGCGGCGCCGGTCCTTCCCTTGCTCCGGCCGGTCGGCGCGTCCGGCGCCGCGGCCGCCGCGACGCTCGCGGGAATGACTGGCTGGCCGCCGGCCGGCCGCTTTCTCGCCGCCGCCGGCACGACGCCGGGCCGCGCGACCCGCCTGGGCTCTTCCAGCGACCCGGCGGCGGCCCAAGAGGACGGCTTCGATCGTGGCAACGCGCTCTACGGGGAAGGCGACTTCGAAGCCGCGGCCGCCGCCTACGCCTCGGTGCTCGAGGCGGGACTGGAATCCGCCGCGCTCCACTACAACCTCGGCAACGCCCACTACCGGCTGGGCCGACTGGGCCCCGCCGTGCTCGCCTACGAGAGGGCGCTCCGCCTGGAACCCGGCCACGACGACGCGCGCGCCAACCTCGCGCTGGTCACCCAGCGGCTCCGCGATCGCTTCGAGCCGCTCCCGCGCTTCTGGCTGTCGGCGGCGGCCGACTGGTGGCTGGCGCTCTGGCCCCGCGGCGCCGTCGGGCTGGCCGTCGCCGCCGCGTACGTGGCCCTTGGCACGGCGCTGGCGTTGCTCGTCCTCGGCCGCCCGCGCAGGGCCCGCCGAGCGTTGCGAGCAGCCGCGTGGACGGCCGGGACGGCCTTCGTCGCGCTGGCCGTCACTCTGGCCGCCAAGGAAGCGGACTGGGCCCACCCGGAGGAAGCCGTCGTGACGGCCGCCGAGGCGCAGGCCGTCAGCGCGCCTTCGTCCGACGGCTTGGCTCTCTTCACCATCCACGAAGGCGCCAAGGTCCGCATCGACCGCCGCTCCGGGAGCTGGGCCGAGATCGTGCTCGCCGACGGCAGGGTCGGATGGCTGGACGCCGCGGCGCTCGAGGCCATCTAGGCCCGCGGACGTCCTCGAATCCCCCGGCGAGCAAGGCTCCGCGCGACCCGCGGGCGTCCGGGGCGCCGGCGCGCGGCCGACGGCTTCAGCGAAGGTTGAACTGAATCCTGACGGTGCGTCCGGGCTGGGGAAGTCCGCACTGGTCCAACACCATTGAATCGCCGGCGTTTGCGATCGCCACGGCGCCGCCGAGGGAGCGGCCTCCCTTCGTGAGGAAGGTGCGCCGCGCTTCGAAGTCCAACGTCGTGCTGGGGGGCACGGGCTCCATGCCCGGCGCGTCCACGCTCCGGCAGTACTGCGAGCCGCGAAAGCGCACGGTGCCGCTCAACGCCAGCCCCCACGGGCCCGGCGCGGAGAGTGTCGCCATTCCGGAAAGCGCGGGCTCGTACTCGGCGCGGTCGTCTCCGTCCGGCACGGACGGGTCCACGATCCGCACGCGTTGCAACGTCAAGTCTCCGCCGTACGAGAACGGGCCGGAGCCGCCCCCGACTACGAGCTCGACGCCGCTGGACCGCACCTCGTGGCGGTTCACGCGGATGAACTTCGTGCCCGTCGGTCCGGGGAGCGTGGTGCGCACGATGCCGCCGCCGAGACGATGGTGGAAGGTCGTCAGCTGGAACTGGCCGACGTCCAGGCCGACGGTCACGCCGGCTTCGGCGGCCACCAGGGCCTCCGGCCGCAGGGATGGGTTGGGCTCGAAGCGCCCCAGGGCGCCCGAGTAGAGTTCGCGCAGAGACGGAAAGCGGTCGCGGCGGCTGACGGAGGCGTGATAGAGGACGCGGCCGCCGCCCGACGCGCGAGTGATGCCCGTTCGAAACGCCCAGTCGGCCAGGTTGCCCAACTTGGGCTTGTCGCCCGACTTGGGCGTGTTTGCGCCGTCGAGAGCCACGCCCGCCGTCCACAGCGTCCCGGATCCGTCTTGCCGGTTGCCGACGCGGAGTTCCGTGCCCACGCTCCAGAGGCGTTGCAGGTAGTCCAGGGGCGGCCCGTCTTGCGGGGCCTCTCGATGGCTGACGCTGGCGAACGTCGTGGCGAAGCCGATCTCCACCCACTCCGAGTTGAAGGCGTGCTCGCCGACCAAGCGTCCGGTGAGCGTCGTCGTCGCGCCGGTCTCGCCGCCGGTCACCGATTCGTAAGCGGGCGTCGCGTATTCGTCGATGTGCGTCTCCGACCGGTCGAAGCCGAAGTTGGTTTCGAGTTGCGTGGCTCCCAGGGGCGTGCGGCGTTCGCCCGTGCCCCCCGACGCCGTCACGAACACGCGGTTCTGGCTCGGGTAGCGCCACAGCCTGGGTTCGGCCACGTGAGCCTCGGGCGGCACGCCCCGGTCCGTCTCGAACACCGTTGCGAGACTCGACAGCCACGCGCCGCCGTCCGCTTCGTAGCGCGCCGCCACGAACCCGTCCGCTTGCTTGCGGTCGGAGTTGAGCCTCAGGCCGTCGTCGTTGGCGAGGAGGACCGGGCGGAGGCGCTGGTCGGCAAGTGCCGCGCCGGGCAGCGTGACGCCCTGCCGGGCGCGAAATCCGGCGCCTGTCCGCAACGTCCACGACGACCGCGTGCGGTCCAACCGCATCTCGGCGGTGGCGCCTGCGCCGATGCCGCCCTCTTGGTCGATCGACAGCGCCCCGGCGATCGGCGGCGCCGCGCTCTGGCGCCGCGCTCCGCCCACGACGTCGAACTCCACTGCGCCGCCGAGCACGTTCGGGCCGTGCAGGATCGACGACAGTTCCCGCAACAGCGTGACGCGCCGCACCGCCGTCAGCGGGACGATCGACAGGTCCGTGCGATGGTCCCAGCCCAGCGTGAGGGGAATGCCGTCGAGGAGCACGGCGATCTGGCGGTCCTCGGCGCCGCGGAGGTTCGGCTGGACTTCGCCGCGCGAGTTGGCCCTGAGCTGGATGACGGGCATCCGGCGGAGGAGCTCCTCGGCGGTCGGGGCCGCCGCGACGCCGGCCGAGTCGAGCGAGATCGTCACGGTGCTGGCGCCGCCCGCGGTCGCCGACGGGCGAGCCGCCACGACGCGCACGCCCTGAACGCGAATCGCCTTGAGCGTGTCCTCCTGGCCGTGGACGTTCGCCGGAAGCAGGACCGCCGCGACCGCCGCCACGACGCCCGCTCGAATCAAGGCTCCGCGGGCGTCGCCCCGCTCTTCGCCGGCCCGGCCCGGCGGCGGCCGGCGCCCGACCGCGCTCCTCACCGGCCCGAACCTCCCGCGCGCTCGACCGGCCCGGCCCCGCGCCGCGGCCGCGCCATCGCGCGCAGCGCCGCGTCTTCGACCGCCGCCGCCGTCACGCCGCACCGCTCGTAGAGCTCCTCGTAGGGCGCGGACGCCCCGAACTCGTCGATCCCCACCGCTATCCCGTCCGCTCCTATCCATCGCTCCCACCCCATCGTGCTGCCCGCCTCCACCGACACCTTGGCCGCGTCCGGCGGAATCACCTCGTCCCTGTACGCGGCGGGCTGTTCCGCGAAGAGGCGCCAGCTGGGCAGGCTGGCGACGCGCACCCGCGCGCCCCTCCGCTCCAACCGCCGTTGCGCTTCCAACGCCACGTGCACTTCCGATCCCGACGCCGCAACCACCGCCTCCGGGGCGCCGCCCACCGCGTCGCGCAGCACGTATCCTCCCCGGCGAAGCCCGCTCGCCCCCGCCGTCCGTCCGCCTCGCTCGATTGCCGGCACCGCCTGTCTCGTCAGCGACAGGAACGAAGGCCCGCCCGCTCGCCGCATCGCCGCGCGCCACGCCTCGGCCGTTTCGGGGCCGTCGGCGGGCCGCAAGTCGAGGAGTCCCGGAATGGCGCGCAGCGCGGCCAAGTGCTCGACCGGCTGGTGCGTCGGCCCGTCCTCCCCCAGGCCGATGCTGTCGTGCGAGAACACCCAGATCACGGGCAGGCCCATCAGCGCCGCCAAGCGAACGGCGGGGCGCATGTAGTCGGAGAACACCAAGAAGGTGCCGCCGAAGGGCCGCACGCCGCCGTGCAGCGCCATCCCGTTCATGACCGCGCCCATCGCGTGCTCGCGAACGCCGAAGTGGACTACGCGCCCGTCCGGGTTGCCGGCCAGCAGGTCCCCGCCGCCGGCGATGTCGGTCTTGTTGGAGCCGCCCAGGTCCGCCGAGCCGCCGACGAGCCAGGGAACGCCGCGCGCCACCGCCTGCAGCGCCTTGCCCGAATGCCCTCGGGTCGCCCCGTCGGCTCCGCCCAAGTCCGGCAGCTCCTCGTCCCAGCCGTCCGGGAGATCGCCGGCCAACGAGGCCAGCAGCGACGACGCCAGCTCGGGGTGCTCCGCCTCGTACTTGGCGAAGCGGCGCTTCCAAGCGTCCTCGTGCCGGGCGGCCTCCGCGCCCTTGTCGCGCCAGTGGGCCAGAGCCTCGGCCGGAACGTGGAACGGCTCGCCGGACGGATACCCGACATGGCGCTTGGTGGCCGCCACCTCGTCGTGCCCGAGGGGCGCCCCGTGCGTGGACGCCAGCCCCGCCATGTTGGGGCTCCCGTCGGCGATGGTGGTCCGCAGCACGATCAAGCTTGGCCGGTCCGCCTCGGCCTTGGCGTCGGCGAGCGCCGCGTCGATCGCGTCCGCGTCCGCGCCGTCCTCCACGCGCAGCGTCTGCCATCCGTAGCTCTCGAAGCGGCGCGCCTGGTTCGTCGAGACGGCGAGCGCGGCGTCTCCCTCGATGGTGATGCGGTTGTCGTCGAAGACCCAGATCAGCTTGCCCAGCCGCTGGTGGCCGGCCAGCTCGGCGGCCTCGTGCGAGACGCCCTCCATCAGGTCGCCGTCCGAGCACACGGCGTACGTGCGATGATCGACGATCTCGTGGCCCGGACGGTTGAATCGCGCCGCCAGCCAGCGCTCGGCGAGCGCCATGCCGACCGAGTTGGCCACGCCCTGCCCGAGCGGCCCGGTGGTGGTCTCGACGCCCGGGGTGCAGCCGTGCTCGGGGTGCCCCGGGGTTCTCGAGCCCCACTGGCGGAAGCGGCGGATCTCGTCGATCGACAAGTCGTAGCCGCTCAGGTGCAGCAGCGCGTACAGGAGCATCGACGCGTGGCCTGCCGAGAGGACGAAGCGGTCGCGGTCGATCCAGGCCGGATTCGCAGGATTGTGTCGCAGGTGTCGCGTCCATAGGACGTATCCGAGAGGCGCCAGGGCCATCGGCGTGCCCGGATGCCCGGAAGCGGCGGCCTGCACGGCGTCCATCGCGAGCGCCTTGATCGCGTCGATGGCCAGCTTTTCTCTGTCCGGCACTGCTCTCTCGCCTTGCTCTACCGGGAATCGTCGACGACGAAGTTGACGAGGCGGCCCGGCACGAAGACCACCTTGCGCACCGATCGTCCTTGCAAGTATCGGGCCACGTTCTCGGCCTCGCGCGCCAGCGCCACCGCGCGCTCCCTCCCCACGCCGGCCGGAGCGCCGACTTGGCCGCGCACCTTGCCGTTCACCTGCACGGCCAGGCCCACTCGCTCCTCGCGGGCCTTCTCCGGGTCGAAGGTCGGCCAGCGCGCGCCGTCGAAGATGCTGCCGCGATGGCCCAGGCGCCGCCAGAGCTCCTCGGCGAGGTGCGGCGCGAACGGGGCGACCATCAGCACCAACGGCTCCACCTCGCCCCGGCGCGGCGCGCGCCCTCCCGCGCGCACCGCGTTGAGGTACTCCATCATGGCCGCGACCGCCGTGTTGTAGCGTAGCGCGGCCACTTGCTCCGTCACGCGCTCGATCGTCCGGTGCAGCAGCCGCTCGACGGCCCGGCCGGGAGGCTCGTCCGGCAGCTCGCCGTCCTCCGGCGCGACCGATTCCCACAGCCGGTGCAGGAACCCGTGCGGTCCGGCGATGCCCTTGTCCTGGTAGTCCCCTCCCTCCATGAACGGTCCCAGGAACATCAGGTAGAGACGGAACGTGTCCGCGCCGTACTTCTCGATGATGGCGTCGGGGATGATCACGTTGCCCCGGCTCTTGGACATCTTCGCGCCCTCGCGGACGATCAGGCCGTGGGCGCGGAACTGCGCGTAGGGCTCCTCGAACTCCAGCATCTCCATGTCGTGAAGCGCCATCACCACGAAGCGCGAGTAGAGGAGGTGCAGCACGGCGTGCTCGTTGCCGCCGATGTAGGCGTGGACGGGCAGCCAGCGGCTCGTGATCTCCGGGTCGAACGCGCGGTCGTCGAAGTCGGTGGACGGGTAGCGCAGGAAGTACCAGGCGCTGTCCAGAAAGGTGTCGGAGACGTCGGTCTCGCGGGTGGCGGGCCCGCCGCAGTCGGGGCAGGCGGCTTGGTACCAGTCGCGGATCCGTGCCAGCGGGCTCGTGCCCGAGTCGTCGGGCCGGAAGTCGCTCACGTGGGGAAGCTCGACGGGCAGGTCCTCCTCGGGGACGGCCACGGGACCGCAGTCCGGACAGTGGACGACGGGGATCGGAGGACCCCAGTACCGCTGCCGGGAGATGCACCAGTCGTGCAGCCGGTAGTTGACGCGCGATTCGGCGCGGCCCGTCCCGGCCAAGTCGTCCACCACGGCGAGCTTGGCGTCCTCCACGGGGAGTCCGTCGTACCGGCCGGAGTTGACGAGCACGCCGTCCGCGCCGTCGTACGCCCCGTCCACCGGCGAAGAAGCGTCGCATCCCGGCGGCGCCACCACGCGGCGAACCTCCAGGCCGAACGTGTTGGCGAACTCGAAGTCGCGCTGGTCGTGGGCGGGCACCGCCATGATCGCGCCCGTCCCGTACCCCGTCAGCACGTAGTCGGCCACCCACACGGGCACCCGCTCGCCCGTACCCGGATTGACGCAGCAGGCGCCCGTCCAGACGCCCGTCTTGCCGGCGCCCGCCTTCTGCCGGGCCACCAAGTCCCTCGCCCCGCTCGCCGCGACGTATGCCTCCACGTCGGCCCGCTGGCCGTCGCTGGTCAAGGCGGCCACCATGGGATGCTCGGGAGCCAGGACCACGTACGTGGCGCCGCACAGCGTGTCGGGCCGCGTCGTGAAGACCTCGACGGCCGGCTCCGCGTCCTCGCCGCCGTCCGCCACCGGAAAGCGGATCAACGCCCCTTGCGAGCGCCCGATCCAGTTGCGTTGCGCCTTCAGCGTGGACTCGGACCAGTCGATCCGGTCCAGGTTCCGCAACAGACGCTCGGCGTAGTCGGTGATCTTGAAGAACCACTGCCGCACGCGCCGCTGCTCCACCGGCGTCGCGCACCGCTCGCAAGCCCCCGCGATCACCTGCTCGTTGGCCAGCACGGTCATGCACGACGGACACCAGTTGACCGGCGCCTCCTTGTGCTCCGCCAAGCCTCGCTTGAAGAGTTGCAGGAAGAGCCACTGCGTCCACTTGTAGTAGCGCGGATCGGTCGTGTCGACGGTGTGGTCCCAGTCGAACATGCCGCCGATGCGCCGCAGCTGCCGCCGGAAGTTGGCGATGTTCGCCGGGATCAGCTCCATCGGGTGAACCCCGGTCTTGAGCGCGAAGTTCTCGGAGTGGATGCCGAAGGCGTCGAAGCCGATGGGCTCGAAGACGTCGTAGCCCTGCATTCGCTTGAAGCGTCCGTGGACGTCGGCCCCCGTGAACGCGTAGATGTTGCCGACGTGCAGCCCCTCCGCCGACGGATAGGGGAACATCATCAGATTGAAGAAGGGCCGCTTCGCCGTGCGGAGCCGGTCGAGGGTCAGCGCGTTGGTCCCTTCGCGGTCCCAGGTCTCGCGCCACCGCCGCTCCACGGCAACGGGATCGTACCCTCGCGTGGGGCGCGAAGTCCGGACGGTGGTCGAAGACAATGGCGGCAAAGAGCGGCGGGGACGGCGGGCGCGCGGCCCGAGCGGCGAGCGCGGCGGCCGCTTGGGCGACGAAGAAAGCTAAAGCGAAGGCGACAGGGCGCCGGGGCGGACGTCGAACCCCGGGAGCCCGGTCAGTCGCGCGACGGCGACGGCACCGAAAATCGATGCGGCGACGCACGGATGTCGAACCCCGGGAGCTTGGTCAGTCGCGCGTGCTCGGCGCGCCGCCGTCCCGTCGCGGAGTTGCCAGCAGGGCGAACGGGTCGTCGGCCTCGGCTGCGTCTCCGGCGATCGCCGCCACGGCGACGGCGAGGCTTCCTCCGCGACGGTCGAGGAACTGCTGAAAGTCGGGCAGCCGGTGGTAGTAGCGCATGCGGCTCAGCAACGTGGCGTTGTTGAGCGGGAGCGCGAGGAAGCCGCCGAAGCTCAGCGATCGCAGCCGGGGCTGCACGTCCGCCCGAAAGCGGTCCCGGTGGCGTTCGAACACGGCGTCGCGGCGGGCGAGCTTGTCCTGCGCCGACGAAGCCGAGTCGCGGTAGACCCGCCGCAAGTCGATCACCAGCTCGTCGACGAAGGCCGAGAACAGCATCGCGTCCTGCCACCTGTCGCGCGCCCGGCCGCACCAGACGGTGTCCGGCCCGCCGCCGTCGCGCGTGCAGAAGAACTCGATCGCGCCCACCCGTCCGACCCAGGTGGCGAAGCTTTCGTTGAAGCGGCTCTTGCCGGGCAAGTAGAGGTGGTTGTGGGACAGCTCGTGAACGATCGTCGTCACCAGCTCGACCTCGTCGTAGCGCAGCGTGGTCGAGAGCAGCGGATCGGAGAACCATCCCAGCGTGCTGAAGGCGGCCGTGGGCCTCAGGTAGGTGTCGAACCCCTCGTCTTCCAGCTCCTCCTGGGCGCGCAGCGCGTCGTCCAGGTCGAAGTAGCCCCGGTAGGGAACGCGGCCCACGATGGGAAACCACCAGGTGCGCGGCGTCAGCCGGTCGCGATAGGCGGCGGAGAGCACCATCGCGAGCGTATCGCGTTCAAGCTGCACGAAGGTCGTGTAGCTGTCCCCCACGTCCAGCGCCAAGCCGGTCCGCGCGAACTCCCGGGCCTCTCTGGCCAGCGTCAGCTTGCCGCGCGTGCGCTCGTCGGTCCCCGGCGCCAGTATCACGTCGGGAATGGGCTGGCGGGCGCGCAGGATCTTCGCCTCCGCCCATCCCGCCCGAAGCACGTACATCGGCGAACATCCGGCGCCGGCCCAGAGGACGCCCGGCACGGTGGCGGCGACGACGGCCGTCGCGCACCAGCGCCGCAGTCGCTTGCGCCTCGCCTCCGCCACCCGTCCGGCAGGTTGCCGGGCGGCCCCGCGCGGGGAGCTAGTTGCCGCCACCCAGGCTGCGGATCAGGGGAATGCCGGCCTCCGTCGGCACGTAGATCACCGACCCCTCGGGCATTTCCGCCAGCTGCTGGATGTAGTAGAACGTCAGGTACTCCGGCGACAGCCCCTCGGTGATGATCCGCTGCGCCTCGGCGATCCCCTTCGCCTCTTCGGCTTGCTGGCGGGCACGCTCCTGGATGATCTGGGTCTGGAACTCCTCCGCCGCGACCTGCTGCTCGCGCTCCAGCTTCTGCTCGATCGCCTCGCGGACGCGCTGCGGGGCCTGGATGTCGCGCACGAACACGTCCTCCACGACGATCGTCTCGCCGGCCTTGGCCTGGATCTCCGCCTTCATGTTGCCCGCGAGCTCGCGCCGGTTCGGCGAGAATATCTCGTTGATCGACTTGGTGGCCACGGCGTCGCGAACGCCGTTGCGCACCGCGTTGAGCACGTAGATCTCCTTGATTCGGCGTTCGCTGCCGATCTCGCGGAACAGGGTCGGCGCGTTGCCGCCGTCGATCTTGAAGACGACCGACACGTCCAGCGCGACGTTGAGCTGCTCGGAGGTCTGCGCTTCGATCTTCTCCACGCCGGATGTCGGAAACGACTGCTCGCGGATGGACATCTTCTCGATCGAGGCCAGCGGGTTAACGAGCCGGACGCCTTCTCGCAGCGGCTGCTCCGTGACTCGCCCGAGGAACCGCTGGACCCCCACCTCGCCGACTCCGATGACGACGAACGTGTTCATGGCCATGAGAACCAGCCCCAGGCCCATGACTGCGTACCCCGCCGGCTTGGTGGGCAGCTTGCCCGGACCTGCCGGCAGCATGCGAATGACGAAGCCGACGAGGACCACCACCACCGCGAGCGCTGCGAATCCCATTTTTCCTTCTCCCTGGTTTGTGCGGCCCTGCGAGGGCCCGTGTCACGGACGGCCTTCCGACGCGCGGGCCACGCGGCCCGGTCCACGACATGAAGCTAGCGCACGGCGCAGATGCGGCGCCGGACCGGACATCGTCGGAATCGCCGCTCGCGCGACCGGGCCGCCTGCTCGTCCGGCGGAGGGTCCGGCGTCATCGCCGCGAAAACTGAAGCTCGTGAAGCTTGGAGTAGAGGCCCCCGGCCGCCAGCAGCTCGCGGTGCGTTCCCTGCTCGGCCAGGCGGCCCTTGTGCATCACTAGGATTCGGTCGGCGCCCTGGATCGTGGACAGCCGGTGGGCGACGACCAAGCAAGTGCGGCCCTCGGTCAGCCGGTCCGTGGCTTCTTCGATGCGCGCTTCGAGTTGCGAGTCGACCGAACTCGTGGCCTCGTCGAGCACAAGGATGTCGGGGTCGAAGGCCAGTGCGCGGGCGAAGGACAGCAGTTGCCGCTCGCCGACGGACAGGTTGGCGCCGCGTTCCGCGAGAGGTTGCGCCGCGCCGCGGGGCAGGCGTTCGACGAAGGCATCGGCGCCGACAGCCGCCAGTGCTTCGCCGGTCCCGCGGCCGTTGGGGGCCGAGTCGAGGCGCACGTTGTATTCCACCGACCGGCTGAACAAGAAGACGTCTTGCAGCACCAGCCCGACCCGAGCCCGCAAGTCGCGGACGCGCGGCCGGTCGACCGGCACCCCGTCCACGGCGATGCTTCCGCGCTGCGGCTCGTAGAACCTCATGAGCAGGTTGATGATCGTGGTCTTGCCGGCTCCGGTGTGGCCGACGATCGCCACCCGCTCGCCGGGCGCCACCGAGAACGACAAGTCCTGAACCGCCCATGTCGGCTCCTCCGGGTCGTCGGCGCCGTCGTACGCGAACCACACTCGGTCGAAGCGGATCTCTCCGGGTGCGCCGGACGGAAAGGCGACGGGCGAAGGATGATCGCGGATCGCCGGCTCCTTGTCGAGGATGCCGAACACGCGCTCGGACGAAGCCATGGCGCCCTGCAAAAGGTTGTACTTGTCCGAGAGGTCCTGGATCGGCCGGAAGAAGCGGCGCGCATAGTCCAGGAAGGCCGCGAGCACGCCCAGCGTAACGGCGCCCTGAGCGACGGCGCCGCCCCCGTGCCATACGATCAGGGCCAGGGCCACCGCCGTGAACAGTTGCACTACGGGAAAGAACAAGGCGTAGTACGTGATCGAGCGCAGGTGGGCCGAAAGATAGTCGTCGTTGAGCCTTGCGAACTGCCGGTGATCGGCGTCTTCTCGGTTGAACAGCTGCACGACGCGCATTCCGGTCAGCCGCTCCTGCAAGAACGCGTTCATCCGCGCCAGCCGAACTCGGATGTCGCGGTAGGCGTTTCGAATGCTCGACCGGAACACGAACGCCGACCATCCCAGAAACGGCAGTACGCTGAACGTCACCAGCGCCAGTTCGGCGTCCATGTGCAGCATAGCGGCGACGATGAAGAAGAGAATGAACAAGTCGCCGAACACCGTGACGATGCCGGAGCTGAACAGCTCGTTCAGCGTTTCGACGTCCGACGTGATGCGCGTCATGAGACGCCCGACCGGGTTGCGGTCGTAGAAGCGCAGGTCGAGCTGCTGGAGCTTGCGGAACAGCTGAGTTCTGAGATCGTGCATGACCCGTTGGCCGAGCCACGTCGTCAGGAGCGCTTGAGCGTATTGAAACGCGAAGATCAGCAGAAGGGTGGCCGCGTACACGGCCGCCAAGCGCAAGAGCTGGTCGAAGTCGCGCGCCGGGATCGCTTCGTCGAGCGCGATCTTGGTGAGGTACGGCCCCACGACCGCCAGCCCCGACGCGAGCATCAGGAGGAGCACCGCTCCCGCCACCTGAAGCGCATAGGGGCGCAGATAGCGCAACAGCCGGGCCATCAGGCGGGCGTCGTACGCCTTGCCCAGCACGTCCTCCTCGTAGGCGGAGCCGGCGCCGCTCACGGCGACTTGCTTGTGGTCGCGCCGGCCTCCCGCACTGCGCGACCGGCGTCGGCGTCGCTCACGGCGCCCCGGGTCCTGTCGCGCCGGTCTCGGTGCGGAGGTCTGCGCGCTCCGGGGCCCGCCGCCTCAAGCGCTCGCCCGGGCCGCGCGGTCCAGTCCGGCCAGAAAGCGCCGCATCGTCTCCCACGGCGCCACGGTTACGCGAAAACCCGTGTGCCGCGCCGCCCCAGAGAAGGGTCGCACCCTGACGCCGGCGGCTTCCAGCGAGGCGGCGGCGGCCGCCAGCCCGTCTTCCGGCCACGGCACGAAGACGAAGTTGGCCTGCGACGGCGGCACGTCCCGGCCGCGCTCCGCGAGGGCCGTCCGCACGCGCGCCCGCGAGCGGCGAGCGTCCGCGAGCGTCTCCGCCAGCCAAGGCGAGTCGCTGGAGAGGGCCGCGGCGCCTCCGGCCGCGGCCAAGCTGGACAGCGCGAACGGTCCGCGCGCCTTGTCCACTTCGAACGCCAGGGACGGGCTTCCGATTCCGTAGCCGGCCCGCAAGCCCGCGAGACCGTATGCCTTGGACATCGTTCTGACGCACAGCGCGCGCTCTCCCGACATCGCCAGATCGACGCCCTCCCGGCTCTCCCCGCCGTCTGCGTACTCGGCGTACGCCTCGTCCACGATCGTGACGCTGCCGACGCGCTCGGCGGCCTCCTGCACGGCCGCCACCCAGCCGTCCGGCATCCGCTCGCCCGTCGGGTTGGCGGGGTTCACAACGTACACGACGCACGGCGCCCGGCCCGCGAAGCGCTGGGGGTCGGCCAGCCCTTCGTCCCAATCGACGGCGACGGGTTCGTGACCGTTCATGCGGGCCAGCATCGCCGCCGCGGGCCAGCCCGGCGCCAGATAGCGGAGCTGCGACGGGGCCACCGCGCGCATCGCGACGTCGAGCACGCCGGTGCCGCCGACCCCCGTCACGACCGATTCCCTTGCCACCTCCCACTTGGCGGCGGCCGCGCCGGCGAGCTCGTCGCCGTAGGAAGCCGGATACTCGGACAGCATGGCCCCCCGCACCGTTGCCACGGCCTCCACCGCCGCAGGATGCGGGCCCCAGTGGTTGCGGTTGTCGCTCAGGTCGGCGGCCACCGGCGACCGGTCCGGCTGGTAGCGTCGCAACGGGGCGTATTCGGGGCGAGGATGGACGGGCATCGGGGCTGGCGCGGACGGCGGCGGACGGGCGGAGCAGGCCGCTCACGATCGTCGGGGTTGGGCTTGCAGGCAATGGCGCGACGGGGACAAGCTAGCGAACGCGGCCTTGCCGCGGCGCGCCGGCGGCTGAGATTTCGTGGGCCTGAAATGTCCCTTGCGTTGTCTGTTGCGCTTGCGGCGAGTTGGTGGCCGCCGAAAGGAGAGCGTGGCCCAAGTTGGACGTTCATCTGGTCGACGGCACGTACGAGCTGTTCCGCCACTTCTACGGGGCACCCCGGCGGGCCGACGCAAGCGGGGCCGAGAGAGGAGCGGTTCGGTCGGTTCTCGCTTCCATGCTTTCGATGCTGGAGCAGGGCGCCACGCACGTGGCGGTCGCCACGGACCACGTGGTCGAGTCTTTCCGCAACGATCTCTGGGCCGACTACAAGACGGGCGCCGGCATCGCACCGGAGCTGCGGGCGCAGTTCGGGCCTCTGGAGGACGCGCTCCAAGCGATGGGGATCGTGGTTTGGCCGATGGAGGAGCTGGAGGCGGACGACGGGCTCGCCTCCGGGGCGGCGTTGGCCGCGCGCGACCGCCGCGTGGACGTCGTGCATCTCTGCACGCCCGACAAGGACCTCGCCCAATGCGTCGTGGGCAGGCGAGTGGTTCAGCTCGACCGCAGGACCGGCGCGATTCGGGACGAGCAGGGCGTGGTCGACAAGTTCGGCGTGCCGCCGGCCGTCATCCCCGACTACTTGGCCCTCGTCGGGGACAGCGCGGACGGCTTCCCGGGCTTGCCGGGATGGGGGCCGAAGTCGGCGGCCGCCGTGCTTGGCCGCTACGGATCGATCGAAGCGATCCCGGGCCGGGCAAGGATATGGGACGTGCAGGTGCGTGGAGCGTCCCGCCTGGCGGCCGCCCTTCGGGAGGACAGGGCCCACGCCCTCCTCTTCCGCGACTTGGCCACGCTCCGCAACGGCGTCGCCCTGTTCGGCGACGTGGGCGAGCTCGAATGGCGCGGGCCGTCGCCGGTCTTCCGCGAAGCGGCGGCCGAGCTGGGCGCCCCGCGGCTCTGGCAGAGGGCCGCCCGGCTCGCGGATTCTCGGTTTGCCGCGACGTAGGCGGACGGCGACGGCGGGCTTGCCGCGGTATCGGCGGGCGGCTGGCCGATGTTCGCCGAAGGCGACGGCGAAAGCGGAGCGGCGCCATGATGCCGCGACGCATCGGCCGCGTGGCCGGCGGATGCTCGCGACCGGATCGGGGGGCCGGCGTGGTGTTGCGCCCGGGCTGGCCTTGGACATAGACTCGACGGACGCGCCATGCCTCTGTGTCGCCGTTGTCCCCACCCCTTAAAAGGAGTGCGCCATGTCCTTGCCCGCTCTTCGCTCGTCTGCGCCTGCCCTCGCCGTCGGCTTCGCAGCCGTCCTTGCCCTTCCGCTCGACGCGCGCGCCCAGCGGGGCGGGCAGGCGCAGAATCGCGCCATGGCCGAGGGCCAGACTCTGCTGCGGCATCTGGCCGGGGGAGTCGACGCGCTCGCCGACAGCCTTTCGCTCGCCGAGGGGCAAGCGAGACGCGTCGCGAGGCTGGCGGCGGGGTTCCGCAACGACAACGCCGACGCTCTGGAGCGGTTCTCGGCCTTGCGCGAGGAGATGCGCGAGGCCATGGCCGGCCGGGACCGCGCCGCGATCGCCGAGGCGCGTCGTCGCTGGAGCGAGAAGTACGGCAATCCGGCGCGGGACTTGGCGCCCGCCCTGGCCGCGCTCAGGGACGGAATCGACGAGGTCCTCGACGAGGCCCAGCGCGAGAAGCTGGCGGAGATGCTCGCCCGCAATGCGCGCCGGCGGCAGGGAGGATAGTCGGCGGCGTCCCGGCGCGCCCCGCCGTTCTCACGCCCTCGCGAGGGTCGTCCTTCCCTCTCCCAGTATATCGTCGAGCGCGTGAACGATCGCGGGGTCTGCGGTCACGCCTAGGGAGCGCGAGCGGAGCCGCTTCGGGGACTCCCCGTTGGCGTCGCGGACGGCGACCTCCAAGTGGTCGCGGCCCCGCCGGGACTCCACGAGCGCGCGGACCCGCGCGAAGGCGTCGGCGTCCAGCCGGGAATCGCCGGGCAGGTCGATGCGCACGGCCAAGCGGCCGGTGCCCGGCACGTCTGCAAGACGCTCGGCCGCGTCGAGGAACACCGGCGGGTCGCCCTCGTCGCGCTCCCTGTCGCTCACCTTGCCCCGGAGCAGGAGCACGGCGTCCGGCACGACGACCTCGCGGTGCTGTTGCCACGCCTCGCCGAACGCGAGCACGGCGGCGGCGCCGTTGAAGGTCTCGACTCCGACCTTCGCCCACGCCGAGCCGTCCCGCCGCGAGACCTGCGGCGCGACCGACGTGACGACGCATGCGATCTGCACGGTGGCGCCGGTCCGGTCCCGGAGGGGCTTCCTGCCCAGGTCGTCGAAGACCCTCGCCACGTCCCCGTGCCGGTCCAGCGGGTGGCCCGAGATGTAGAACCCCAGCACCTCCTTCTCGCGCGCCAGCCGCTCCCGCTCTTCCCAGTCCGGCACCGTCGGGAGGGCGTCGCCCGCCGCCGCCTCGCCCGCCGCTCCGCCGCCGAAGAGCGTGCCCTGTCCCAGCTCCGCCGCCCTCGCCTTCGCATTCGCGTCGGCCAGGGCCGCCTCCAGCGCACCGTCCAGCTGCGCTCGGCCTCCCAGCGAATCGAGCGCCCCCGAAGCGATCAGCGCTTCGCACGCCCGCCTGTTCAGCGCCTGCACGTCGACGCGCTCCAGCAGGTCGTAGAGGCTTCGAAACGCCCCGCTTTCCGCCCGCGCCTGCAGGATCGACTCGACGGCCGAGGCGCCCAGGCCCTTCACCGCGCCCAAGCCGAAGCGAATCGCGTCCTCGCGGATCGACGTGAACTTCCATCCGCACTCGTTCACGTCCGGCGGCAGCACGTCGATGCCCATTGCCTTGCACTCGCCGATGTACTTCACGACGTCGTCCGTCTTGTCCACCACGGACGAAAGTAGCGCCGCCATGAAGTCGGCCGGATAGTGACGCTTGAGCCACGCCGTCTGGTACGACAGTAGCGAATAGGCCACCGAGTGCGCCTTGTTGAAGCCGTAGCGCCCGAACGTCTCGATCTGCTTCGCCAGCGCCCTGGCCGCGCGCTTGGCCAGCCCCCGCTTCACGGCGCGGTCCTGGAAGCGGGCGAGTTCGGCGCGGATCAGCTCCGCGTCCTTCTTGCCCATGGCCTTGCGCAGCACGTCCGCCTCGGCCAGCGAATAGCCGGCCAACTCGCTGGCTATGCGCATCACCTGCTCCTGATAGACGATGATGCCGAACGTCGACTCGAGCACGCCTTCCAATTCGGGCGCCGGATAGGCCACCGGTTCGTCGCCCAGCTTGCGCCTGACATAGCGTTCCGTCATGCCCGAGTCGAGCGGTCCGGGACGGATAAGGGCATTGGTGGCCACGAGGTCGTCGAAGCGGTCGCAACGCATGGCGCGCAGCTTGTCGGCCGCCAAGCTGGACTCGAACTGGAAGACGCCCGAAGTGCGTCCTTGCGCGAGCATCTCGTAGACCGCCGGGTCGTCCAGCGGCACGTCGTCCATGGCGTCGGACTCGTAGGCGTCGCCGCCGGCGGGATGACGGAACTCGCCGACGCGCGCCCGCACGCTGCGCACGGCGTCGCACACCACGGTGAGCGTCTTGAGTCCCAGGAAGTCCATCTTGAGCATCCCGGCGTCTTCCAGGCAGCCCATGTCGTACTGCGTGACGACGTCCTGGTTCCTGTTCGCCTGGTCGGAGACCGAGCCGTTGCGGACGCCCCTCGCCTGCGTGCACACCGGCACGTAGTCCTGCAGCGGCCCCGGAGCGATCACGACGCCCGCGGCATGGACCGACGCGTGGCGCGACAGGCCCTCCAGCGTCGTCGCGTAGTCGAAGAGCCTGCGGTGCCGCTCGTCCGAGTCGTACAGCTCCTTGACGCCTCGGATCTGCGCCACTGCCTCGGCCACCGTGTAGCTCTTGCCCGGCTGGTTGGGAATCATCTTGGCGATGCGGTCGGTCTCGCCCGCCGAGAACCCCAGCACGCGTCCGACGTCCTTGACCGCCGCCCGGCTCTTCAGCGTCCCGAACGTGACGATCTGGCCGACCGCGTCCCGTCCGTACTTTTGGCGCACGTACTCGATCACCTCGCCCCGTCGTTCGTAGCAGAAGTCGATGTCGATGTCCGGCATCGAAATCCGTTCCGGGTTCAGGAACCGCTCGAACAGCAGGTCGTGCTCGAGCGGATCGACGTCCGTGATGCGCAACGAGTACGACACGAGCGAGCCCGCCGCCGAGCCGCGTCCGGGCCCGACCGGTATCTGCTTCTCCCGCGCCCAGCGGATGAAGTCCCAAGTGATGAGGAAGTAGCCGGCGTAGCCCGTCTTGGCGATTACGTCGAGTTCGTACTCGAGCCGCCCTTGGACGTGTTTCGGCAACGTTTCGCCGTAGCGCTCCCGCGCCCCCCGCTCGGCCAAGTGAACCAAGTACGCCGCGTCGTCCTTGAAGCGCTTGGGCAGCGGGAACGTGGGCAAGTGCGTCTGCTTCTCCAGCGCCAAGCCGACCTCGTCCGCGATCTTGAGCGTGTTGGCGATTGCGTCCGGGCGCTCCGCGAACGCGGCGGCCATTTCGTCGGGCGACTTGAAGTAGAGGCCGTCGTCGTACGAGAGGCGGTCGGCGTCGTCGCGGTTCTTGGCGGTGCCGATGCACACGAGAACGTCGTGCGCCGCATGATGCCCGGGCTCCAGGAAGTGCGCGTCGTTCGTGGCCACGACCGGCAACCCCAGCTCGTCGGCCAGCTCGAACACCTGTTCGTTGAGTTCCGCTTGGCCTTCCGTGCCGTGCGCCTGGACCTCCAGGTAGTAGCGGTCGCGAAACACTTCAGCGTACCACTCCGCCGTCTCCCGGGCCGCGTCGCGCGCGCCTGCGGCCAGGTGCCTGCACACTTCGCCGGCCATGCACGCCGACGTGACGACGAGTCCGTCCGAATGCCGCGCCAGCGTCTCCCGGTCCACGCGCGGCTTGTAGTAGAATCCCTCCGTGTACCCGATCGACGAAAGCTTGACCAAGTTCTTGTAGCCGGTGTGGTCTCGCGCCAGCAGCACCAAGTGATAGGACCTGACCGGTCCCGACGGCGCGGGAGTCCTGTCGCGGCGGTCGCCCGTGGCCACGTAGGCTTCCATTCCGATCACCGGCTTCACGCCTTCGCGTCGCGCCTGCCTGTGAAACGCCCAGGCGCCGTACAAGCAACCGTGGTCCGTGAGCGCTACCGCGGGCATCTCGAACCGCTTCGCCTTGCGCACCAAGTCGGCGATTCGGTTTGCGCCGTCCAGCAGAGAGTACTCCGAATGGGCATGCAGATGAACGAACGACAAGGGCTGTCCCTCTTACAAGCGCGGGCGTGGAGGGCCGGCGTCACCGAACACCCCGGCGCCGCGGGACGGCCGAATGCGGCCGAACGCCTCCAGCTGGACTCCTGGAAGCGCGGGCGCCGTCCCGGGCGACTGCGCCCCTACGGCGACTGAGCGCACGAAAAGGAGTCCAGTATGTTCTCCAGCTGTATCATGTACGCGTACTTTTCCTTGCCCGGCGCGTACAGCCAAGCGTCCACGAGGTAGAGACGGTTCGAGACCATCTGCGGACCGAAGCAGGCGATCGCCCTCAGGACGAACGGCCCGCCGGCCGGAAAGTCGTCGCCGGGCGGATTCTCCCACACGCCTTGCACTCGGTACGACGGCCTGCCGTGGAACTCGTCCGGCCCGCCGTCGAGTGCGCCGCCCTTCACGACCTGCGGATAGCTGTAGTAGTCCTCGACGATCTCGGCCCTCCAGTCGAGCAGGTCTTCGCCCCGCAACGTCTCCTTGGGCACGTGGTCCCACCACGTGACCGCGATTTGGCGAATCAGCTCCGACGGATCGGGGTTGTCGTTGCGGAACACGTGCACCGAGTCGCGGACGGTGTGCTCGTACACCTTGGGCAGGAGCAGCGAGAATCCCGCGTCCTCCATCAGCGAACTTGCCAACTCCGTGTTGGCGCCCGACGCGAACATGCGTTGCGCCACCCACTTCCGGTAGGACTCGTCGAAGTGCGCCGCCAGATCCGGCAGAAGCCCCGTCAGCGACTCGGCCCGCGGCTCGTCCAGCACGACCACGGTCACGGCCTGCTGGCGCGCCCACACGTTCGACTCCAGGACGACCCTCGGCAACGAGCCGAGTTGCTTCCGCGACAGCGCCGCCTGGACCCACGGGTCGTCGGGCGTGCCGATCACCAGCTGCTGCTTGAGCAGGCGGAGCTCCCAGGCGGCGGAGTCCGACGGGTCGCGGTGCGTGACCGTGAACGTCTTCTCTTCGCGCACCGTGAACGTGGTCCGCTCCAGGGCCTCCGTGACGGGCCGCTCCGCCTCGGCCCAGAGGTCCGGCGACGCCGTGACGATGATGCTGGTGTAGTCGCCCAGCGCGACCATCTTGGATTCGCATGCGTGGCTGGCCAGCACGCCGACGGCCAGAAGGGCAAGAACTCGCCTGCGCATCATGCCGACTCCATCTGTATATTGGGGACGCGAACGGACCGGCTGGCAACTGACGGCCGCCATAATACTCGGTTCGGCGGGAAAGGAACATAGCCATGACGGGCGCGGACCTCGAAAGGGCGACTCGCCGGAACGGCCGGCGGCCGCCTCGACGACGGCCGTCGCGCGGCTTGGCGGCCGCGTTGGGTGCGCTGGCCGTCTGGTCGGCGGCCTGCGCGTCCGCGGGACCCGTAGCCGCCCCCGGCTCGACGGGAGCGGTGGGCGCGGCCGGGACGGCCTCGGACGAAGGCGGCGGGGATGGCGACGAGGCCGTCGCCGCCGACGGGGCCGGCTCCGAGCGCAGGGCCGACTCCGAGGCGGCCGCAGTGCGGCCCGCCGCCGCCGGCGAGGCGGCAGCGCCCTCCGTACCCGCCATCTATTCGGAGCCGCAAGCGACCCGCGGACGCCGGGTCTTCGAGGAGACCTGCTCCGAGTGCCACGCCACGGGCGAGTTCCGCGGGACGGCCTTCCGGTCGAACTGGGGACGCCGCACCGTCTATTCGTTCTTCCGCACCGTGCGCTCCACGATGCCCGACAACAATCCGGGCGGACTGGAAGAGCAGGTCTACCTGGACGTCGTGGCCTACGTCCTCAAGATGAACGGACACGCCGCCGGCCAGTCGGAGTTGGTCGCCGACTCGCCGATGCGCGACGTGCGGATCGGTTCGCCCGGGTCCGGCCCTTGAGCGGGACCGAGCCCGCGGCCGTAGGGCGGCGCGGCTTTCTGCGGGTCGCCGCCGCCGGCGCGGGCGCGGCGCTGGCGGGGAGGGCCGCCGCGACGCAGGCCGAGGCCGACGCCCGTCGTCCGGCGGCGCGGGTCGCCGTTGCGGACGCGCCCGCCGTCGTGGCCCGCCGCCGCCCCGACTTCGCCGTCGTCGGCGCGGGAGCGTTCGGCGCGTGGACCGCGCTTCACCTCCAGCGGTCGGGCGCGCAGGTGACGTTGATCGACCAGTACGGCCCGGCCAACTCGCGGGCCACGTCCGGCGGCGAGACGCGCGGCGTCCGCACCGGGTACGGCGGCCGCCCGCACGGCCTGCTGTGGACGCGCTGGGCCAAGCGCGCCATCGAGAAGTGGAAGGCGTGGGACGAGCAGTGGCAGGACATGATGCTCCCTCGCGTCTTCTTCACGACGTCGGACCTGATCATGCGCGACGAGTGGACCGACTTCATGGAGGAGACCCGCGCCAACTGGGACCAGGCGGGAGTCCGCTACGAAGTTCTCGACGACACCGAAGTCGGACGCCGCTGGCCCGTGATCGACCTCTCCGGCATCTCCGTGGCCCTCCACGAGCTGGACGCCGGAGTCGTGCGCGCCCGCAGGGCCATCGAGTCCGCAGCCACGGTCTTCCGCCATGCGGGCGGCCAAGTGAAGATCGCCCACGCCGCGCTGGGCGGCCGCTCCGGCCGCGCCCTGGACGCCCTCCGCCTGCGTCCGGACGAGTCCCTGTCGGCGGGCGCCTACGTCTTCGCCCTCGGCCCGTGGTACCCCAAGGCGTTCCCCCAGCTGATGGGCAAGCGGCTGCGCATCCCCATCGGCAACGTCGTCTACCTGCGCACGCCGCCCGGCGACAACCGCTACGCCTTTCCCAACCTGCCCAGCTACAACTTCCCCGGCGTCACCGGATGGCCCGCATTGGGGCCGGACAACCGAGGCTTCCGCGTGCGCACCGGCGGCCGCGCCCCCGACGATCCCGACACCAGCCGGCGCTGGCTCACCGCCGAGGACATGGAGCGCCCGCTCGCCTTCGTGAAGAAGCGCTTCCCCGGCTTGGCGGACGCCCCCGTCAGCGAGACCCGTGCGTGCCACTACGAAGTCTCGGTGACCCGCAACTTCTTCTTCGACCACCACCCCGACTTCGACAACGTCTGGCTCGCCGGCGGCGGCTCCGCCGAGGGCTTCAAGTTCGGCCCCGTGACCGGCGAGTACCTGGCAGGCCGCGTTCTGGGCGACGAAGACGATCCCGAGCTCATCGAGGCGTTCCGCTTGTCGGACGAAGAGTTCGAGGAGGAGTAGGGGAGTCCGCCGATCCTCTCCCGGATCGCCGCAATCCCCGCCACGCGCATCTCCCTGCTCCAGCCGGTCCCGCGCCGCGCCGTGTCGGAGGTGCACCTGTCCGGCGTCGGCCTCCACCTGCTGAACGCCGCCGGAGATGGGGCCTCGCTGGGCCGGTCGGCGAAGACCGCCGACCGCTACCTCGACCTGCTGGCGGGCACGTGCCTGGTGCGCGTGTTGCCGCCCCGGTTCGAGAACGTGGGCAAGCGTCTGGTCAAGTCGCCGAAGGCGCATCTGCGGGACAGCGGCATCCTTCATTTCCTCCTGGGGTTGGAGACGTCTCGCGACTTGGCTCCGGGAGACAGGGAGTGCCCGACGGTCGACGGCATCACGGCGTTGCCGCTGTCCGGCGTCGGCGACATCGAGTCGGCTCCGGCGGCATAGCAACGCATTCTGGCTCCGTCTTCCTCGCTATCTTTCGCAAAAGCACGCACACTCCGCCCGCCTAGCCGCAGATGCCGGCCCCGAAGGACCGAGACCGATGCCCACCACGCTGTCCACCCCCGTTCTTCGCGACGCGCCCGCCGCCAAGGACGGGCCCGCCGGCGCTCCCGAGGGACGGGACTCCGAGAGCGCCTCTCCCTCGCCGGCCGAACGCTCGGCGCTTGGACGGGCCGCCTCCCGCGCCGAGGCCGCCTCCGGCAAGCGCGCAGCCCGCCCCCCGTTCCGGGTGGCCGACCTGTCGCTGGCGGAGTGGGGACGAGACGAGATCCGCTTGGCGGAGCACGAGATGCCGGGCTTGATGGCGTTGCGCCGGGAATACGCGGACGCCCGCCCGCTCGACGGCGCGCGCATCGCGGGCTCGCTGCACATGACGGTGCAGACGGCGGTGCTGATCGAGACGCTGGTGGAGCTGGGCGCGCAGGTGCGCTGGGCGTCGTGCAACATCTTTTCCACGCAGGACCACGCGGCGGCGGCGGTGGTCGTCGGCCCGAAGGGGACGCCGGACGAGCCTCGCGGCCCAGCCGTGTTCGCCTGGAAGGGCGAGACGCTGGAAGAGTACTGGTGGTGCACCGAGCAGGCCCTGGCTTGGCCGGGCGAAGCGGGACCCAACCTCGTCCTCGACGACGGCGGCGACGCGACCCTGCTCGTCCACGACGGCGTCGAGTACGAGCGGGCCGGCGCGGTTCCGGAGTTCGACGCGGCGGCGGACCCGGAGGAGCGGGGCGTGATCCTCGACTTGCTGCGCCGCGAGCAGGAACTGGACGGATCGCGCTGGCGGCGGGCGGCGGCGGACATTCGGGGCGTGTCGGAGGAGACCACCACGGGCGTCCATCGCCTCTACGAGATGGCGGAAAAGGGGACGCTCCTGTTTCCCGCCGTCAACGTCAACGACTCCGTCACCAAGTCGAAGTTCGACAACGTCTACGGTTGCAGGCACTCGGTGATCGACGGCCTCAACCGGGCCTCCGACGTGATGCTCTCGGCCAAGGTCGTGGTCGTGCTGGGGTACGGCGAGGTCGGCAAGGGTTGCGCGCAGGCGCTGCGGGGACAGGGCGCGCGTGTCGTGGTCACGGAGATCGACCCGATCTGCGCGTTGCAGGCGGCGATGGAGGGATTCCAGGTCGCGACGATGGAGGACGTGGTGGAGACCGCCGACGTGTTCGTCACGGCCACGGGCAACCGCGGCGTCGTGACGGCGGACCACATGCGCCGCATGAAGGACAAGGCCATCGTGGGCAACATCGGCCACTTCGACAACGAGATCGACATGGCGGGCCTGGAGTCCTCCGGCGCCCGGCGGCGGACGATCAAGCCGCAGTTCGACGAATGGACGTTTCCCGGCGGACGCTCGATCCTGGTGCTCGCCGAAGGCCGCCTCATGAACCTGGGCTGCGCCACGGGACACCCGAGCTTCGTGATGTCGGCCAGCTTCACCAACCAGGTCATGGCGCAGATCGAGCTGCACCAGCGCGGCGGCGACTATGCCGTCGGCGTGCACATGCTGCCCAAGAAGTTGGACGAGAAGGTGGCCCGCCTGCACCTGCCCAAGCTGGGCGCGCGCCTGACGGAGCTGACGCCGGAGCAGGCCCGCTACCTGAACGTTCCCGTGGAGGGACCGTACAAGCCGGACCACTACCGGTACTGAGCCGGAGGCCGAGGAATGGGCTTGCGCAGGACGCTGGGAGCGACGGCCTGGATTGCCGCCCTGGCCGCGTGCGAGCCTGCGGTCGAGAACCCGCTGGCCGGAGCGTGGACGGTCGTGGCCGTGCGCGGGGATGCCCCGTGCGTTCTTGCGCAGAGGACGAGCGTGGTCTTCGGGGAGCTGGCCGAAGGCCGGGCGAGGTGGACGACGGCGGGGGAGGACTGCGGCTTCGACGGAGAAACGCCGTACCAGCTGTTGCGGAACGGCGCGGCCGAGGAGATGCGGTTGGCCGCCGGGCCGTGGCGCGGGACGGCGAGCCGCGCCGTGGAGGGCCGCGTGGAAAGGCACGGACCGGACCGCTTCAGATTTGAGTTGGACGTAGCTGGGGAAGCCGGCGCGGACGGCGTTGCGGCCCGGCCCGCGACCGTCGTCTTCGTCCGCAAGGTGAACTGACGGGTCGTCCCACGGCCCCGTCGGCACGAGATCTGTGCCGCGCGGGACCGCACCGGATAGTAGCGGACCGCAGGCCACCGCCGAACTGGTAGTGTTGCAAGAACTTGAAGGAGTAGTTTTGTTCTTGCGTGACTTTGCGGATACAGAGCAGATTCCCAGTATAGTTCACAGCCGCCGTTTACCCTGACAAGGAGACCGTGAATGAACGCCAATGATGGCCTCGTGCTTACCGACGAGGAGATCTCTCGAAACCCTGGCGTAGACCCCGACATCGTCCGAGAATCCCTGCGCATGCGCAAAAAGCTCGAGAGCATGGGCATCTGGGTCGAGAAGGGCAGTCGGATCGTGAGCCCGTTCGCTGTCCGTCCAAACGCGACGTCAGCGAGGCAACCCATACTACCTGTGCTCGCTCAGCTGTCACATCCTCGTCGCTGATGCCTCTCACGTGAGCCGCAAAGCTCTCGCCTGGTATTGTGCGGGAGGGGTGAGATTGCTGGCGGCCAAGAAGTCGGGGAGGAGGGGGGTGAGCGTCGGTACCAACAGCGGGCATCCTATTTTCCAGTTCGCTGGCGAGGGGCCAGGCAGATGCAGGTCATTCGTTCTCCTTGCGCACGGTCATGGATGCGCCGAGGCCTAGATCGTCCAGGACCTGTTGGAGTTCGGCCTTGAGAGGACCGGCGGCGTTCGCGTCCACGCGTACTGAGAGGTCCACCGAGACTTTGGGCTCGGAGCGGCGGGAGCCCAATTTGGGCAGTAGCTTCATGCCTACGCGGTTCCAGCTGTCGGACGGCACGGTGCCTGTGAGACGCAATGTGACAGGTGCGTGGTCCGCGGTAGGTGCTTCCGTTGGGGGCGTCGGCTCGACGACGGTTTGGGTAGCGGTGGCCAGGGGAAAGTCGGGCTCGGCCGTGAGCCGGAACTCCGCTTCGCGGGCCTTGGAGTCCCGCGCGGGGATGACAACGATGTATTCAACTGCTCGGCCTTTGCGCGTTCGGTCCCGCTTGCCCCGAAAGCCGTAGAAGTCCACCAGCGACGTCATGGCGTCGAAGCTACTCTGCCAGCGACGCATGTCTTCCACGAGGCGGGCCACGGTGACGTCACCTCCGCCGCCCATGCCCTCGCGGGCGCGTCCGAGAAGCAGTGCATAAGGCATGACCTTCATTGGCGACAGATGGTCCCGGAGCACGCTCGTCACGAACGCTACCTCGGTGTGGCCCTCCGCCGATACTGCAAGACGAATCACGGTCGGCCGCCCAGCACGTTCTTCTGCCAGAGTTCGCCGCTCGAGCACTCGTTGAGCCACTGGCCGTACTCGGCATCGTCGAATCTGCGGACCGTCGTCCGGCCGTCCTCCAGCTCCAGAACGACGATCTCGTCGAGGCGGAAGTTGTCCACCACCAGCGGCGATTGGGTGGCCACGATGACCTGCCGGTCCATGGCGACGGAGTCGATCATGGCGCCGATCAGCGTGATGGCCGCTGGATGCAGCCCCAGCTCCGGCTCGTCCAGGAGCAACACGCCGGGCAGCATCTCCGACGGGAGGTTCAGTAGCGTCACAAGGGCGAAGAAGCGTAGCATGCCGTCGGAAGTCATGTGAGCTCCCATCGTCTTGTCCATGTCTTTGTGCTTCCACCGCAACTGCACCTCGCCGTATTCTTCCTCGATCTCGAAGCGGTCGAAGACGGGGACCGCGAGACGAATGTAGCGGCAGATCAACTCGAATCGCGGGTTGTCCTCGCGCTCCAGCAACGACAGCACCGAAGCCAAATTCGCCCCGTCGCTACGCAGACGGCCGAAATCCGTGGCATCCCAGCTGACTTTCATCCTCGAGTCGAACGACGTGTCGTGAAATTGGTATATGAGACAACGCCGCAACAGTCCAACGAGCGTGCGCGCGGCTTCGGGTCCTGGGCCGTTGCCGTTGGTTCTCTCTGCAACTCTTGCCTCGCGATAGCCGCTGTCTTCGATCCGTTCCCAGGGTACGTCGGCCGACTTGCCGGACTTGGCGATTCGGTATGCCTCCTCGGCGAAGACGAACCAATCGCCGGTGGTGCACTCCAGCGCAAAACGGTACTCAACCCGACCGTGTGGAGTGCGAACATCGACCTGGGCCTTGATCTCCGGCGTCGTCTTTCGGCCGCCGAACAGCTGGTCGTCGGCGCCTCCGTGACGGGCGACGTAGTCGCGCATACGCCGGAGATCGACCATCCAGCCAATCATTTCGAGGAGGCGCATGAGGTTGGACTTGCCCGAGCCGTTGGCTCCGATCAAGACGGTCGCCCCCCGGGACAGGCCCTTGATCTGCACGTCCGCGAGGGATCGGAAGCCTTTGACGCGAACGGACTCGATTGCGTTTGGCATTTGTCCGTCTCCGCCTCTACTTCGGCGCCGCCAGCAACATGGCGTCGAGAAGTCGTTTCTCCTGGCTTCCCCGAGGATACAGAGCAGACAGCGCGTTGGCCAGATGCATGAGTCGGGCCCACGCTCCTGTTCCCGCCTCGATCAGTGCCCGCAGGGTCGCGGTGTGACCGCCAAGCTGGAAGAGCATGGCTGCGTGCACGCGGTCGAGCACGGTGTGGTTGGCACCGACATCGCGAAGCTCGGAGCGCTCGCGGACCACGGTTCGGCCCTGCGCGGCCGCCCGTCGGCTTTGCCGCTTCACGAAGCGCGTGACCTGCTGGTACAGTTCCAACTTGGTCCCGTCGATGGAGAACCCGGCAGTGCGCGGAATGCGCTTGGTGAAGACCGGCCGGGCCACCCACGTGCCGTCGCCGCCGCGCTCCGGGAAGCGAACGATTGCCTCCTTGGTGCGGCGCAGGTAGAACGGGGCTTGGCGTTCATCGCCTATCGGATCGACTTGACGTCCGCGTAGTCGTCCTGGTCCAGTAGCTGGAGGAAGAGCGTGAAGTTCTCTGGGTCGCCCTTGTGGGGCGTGGCGGTC
Organism: Longimicrobiales bacterium; assembly: GCA_965203485.1. Taxonomy (GTDB): domain Bacteria; phylum Gemmatimonadota; class Gemmatimonadetes; order Longimicrobiales; family Gaopeijiaceae. The sequence continues at coordinate 2,596,060 of OZ241892.1, read as the reverse complement.
AGCAGGAGCATGTGATCCGAAGTGTCCCGCAGGAGTTCGCCCAGCTTGTAGCGTAGACGGCCTCCAGCTGATGCGGCAACGGGTCCACCTTGGAGATCGACAGCGCGAAGTAGGGGTCGAATTCGTAGGCGATGCCCAGCGACCAGGCTTGGATGCCCAGGCGCAGGAGCGGCGATCGCCAGTTTGTGCCAGATCGGCCTCGGCGAGCGCGACGTTGCGGAACCGTTCGGAGCGCGTTCCGACCAAGTCGGGCACCCAGGTGTCCCTGCCCTGCGGGCGAACGGTCTCCACCCGCATCGGCTCGTCGAACAGGAGGCCGGTGAGAAGTTGGCCGGATTGGAGAGGCCGATTAACGGTCACGGGTTCGCGTGTCCAGCCAATCTCAGGCGGTCGCGAAGCCACCTCGTCGATAGACCAAGTGGTCCTCGGTGCTCATCTTCACCCTGGGTCGCTATCCGTCAACGGCCATGGATTTCTGCTTCTGTCCTGGATCAGTCGATCAATCTTGCTCCGACTGCCGGAATCCGCAAATTCCTGATAGAGTCCATCGACGAAGATTCGCGTCGCCGGAAGCTGTTCTTCGACAAGTGTCCGCAACAAAAGCCGCTCACCAGTCCCTCTGTCCATTCTAGCTGTTCCCCATTCAGGTTGCACTTGATTCATGATTAGGTTGAGTCCTTTCAGTGTTCTTGGGTTCCGCTGTTTCCGTGGGTAGTACTAGCTGAACGATGTTCTGGGCGACAATATGGCGAAGTTCTTGCACCGCAGCGTGTTCGGAATCGGGGAACATACGCACATCGAAACCCATGTCGCTTAGTTCGTCGTAATCAATGATATATCCATGTGAAGGATATCCGTGCACGAGCTTGTCAATAACTTCTGAACTATTGTCATCCCATCTTTCGATCCTGTGTAGTAGTCGCTTGCCGTATTCCACACCTACCGCTAGCTCTCTACTGTATTCTCCGAGTTTCTCTGGATCAAGTTGGGAAAACAGAGGCTCAGTCGTAGACTGTACGAAGTTAGTAGCATGTTTCAAGCATTCGTCTACGTTCATTCCAGATCTTCGAACGATCACACTCATAGCAATGTCAAGGCTCTCGAGGGAAAATTTTTGTAGTTGCTCAAGCGTCTTGAACGGATTCAAAGCCGAAGTGAATTCACTCTTACCGCCGCCCTTCTGTTCATAGATCTGAGGATCTAAGGGTCCTAGCTGGGCTAGTTCATCAAGAAAGATCGTGTCCGAGCCGACACAAAGAAGCGTTGCGGCACTCTTGGCAAAGAAGGGAACGCAGGCGTGAATGCAATTAGCGTGGCGACGCAGGAGAGAGATAAGCTGGTATGCCGCATGAATGCTACCTCCGCCTGAGTTGATGACCAGGTCGAGCTCTGGGAACCGGGCGTTGCCGAATTGCGTCCGCAAGGCGAACGCGTGCTGATATCCCAGTGACTCCTGAGAAAACAGGAACACGGCTGGCCTCCCGCGAACGTCAACGAAGGTCTGAGCGTAGCGTTGCCATTCGGGCTTCTGGTTGGGTCCCCGTTCCATTGCCGCTCCTGGTCGTGCCAGCAGGCTGATTGCACGCCACGACTCTACTAGGATTCCTGACCCGACGCAACGGCCATGGCCACGAGGCAGCGTGGCCTAGCAGTCCGTGGACAAACGGGTTGGGCGCGTCCGCGACGAGACTTGGCGGGACACGGCGGTTTTACAGGGCTCTCGACGGCGCGAACGCACGGGAGTCGCGGAATTGGGCTTGGAGCGGCCCCAAGAGACGTCGGAGCGGCTCGAGAGCGGCGATTGGGCGGCAAAATCGGCGCAAAACGGAGCCTGCGGCGCCCGTCGCGCAGGAATCGAGCACAGCTTGCGCTGCGGCGGGGCGGCCCTGCAGGCCTCGTGGCGTGCCGACTCCGAAGCGTCTTCGCATGAGCAGCCCGAGGTTGAAGGCGGCGACGTGAATCAGCATCCGCTTGCGGATGTCCTCGTGGCCACGAACGTGCACGCGGCGAAGTCCGCCCGTCCCCAGCAGGTGCGCGAACGAGCGCTCGAGCTTCTCGCCCCGCATCCTCAGCAGTGCCTTTCCGCGCTCGCCCCGAATCCGCCGCCGGTTCGCGTAGACCGGCTTCTGGGCTTCCTTGTTCTTCTTCCAGCTCCGCCGACCGCGCGCGGGCTCGCTCACGTAGCCGCGCAGCCCCCGGTCCTCCAACTCCGTCATCGTCTTGTTCGAGTGACAGCCCTTGTCGCACACCACTTCCGCCGCCCCAGCCCCCAGCTCCGCCAGCCGCCGCTCCGCCTCGTCCAGCGTCTCCGTCAGCGACGCCGCGTCGCCCCCGTCCGTCGTCTGCACCGTCATGCCCACCACCGCGCCCGACTCCAGGTCCACCGCCTGCTCCAGCTTGTGACCCAGCCGCGTGCGCCCGTCCTTCATCTTCGTGATCCGCGCCTCCGGGTCCCCCGGATGCACCCACTCCGCGTTCGACCCCTTCTTCGGACGCTTTCGGTCCAGCTTCGCCAGCTCCGCGCGCGTCGGCGTCTCGATCCCCGACGACCGCGCCAACTCCCGCAGCCACGCCTCGTAGCCCGCGCCCCCGTCCCGACGCACGATCGAGCGCATCGCCGCGTTCGCCTCCAGCGTCGTCGAGTCCACGCCCAGCGTCCCGCCTCCCAACAGCCCCGAGTCGTCCAGCAGCCGCAACACGCGCGCGAACACTGCGACGTGCGCCTCCACGCTCAGCCGCTTGCGCGTCTTCGACAGGCTCGAATGGTCCGGCGGGTTCCTCGTCAGCTCGTACCCCAGGAACGCACGCACCGAAAACGAGTCCCTGCACCGCCAGGCGATGCCCCGCTCCGACGAGATGCCCTCCAGGTATCCCACCATCAGCGCCCGGAAGTACACCCCCGGAGGAATCCCCGGACGGCCCACGTTGCCCGCGTAGAACTCGGCGCACACCTCCTCCGCGAACTCGTCGAAGCCGTCTTCCCGCAACAGCTTGTCCAGCGCACGGTAGAACGGATGCTCCGACGCGCTGATCTCGCTCGTCGCCACGAACAGCGCCTCCTGCCGAACGCTCCGACGCTTGCCCAACGCCATCGCCGTCCTCCTTCAAGGGAATCGTTCCGTCACTCCAATCTAATCCCTACCAATCACCGGCACCGTCGGGACTTTATCCACGGGCTGCTAGCTGTCCATGTTCATGGTCAGGCCCCGCCCGAAGGCCGTTCGGCCAATCGTCCAGGGAGTGGCAAGGGTTGCGTCTCCGAGGCTGTCGTTCACGGGTGACCGGCGCGCCGTCGAGCGTTGCGTGGAGAGGGCGCGAGCGGTTTCGGGGAACCTCCGGCTCGGCGAAACGCAACGAGGGCCCGAGCCTTGCAGGCCCGGGCCCTCCAATGGGCGTCGGCGGCCCAGAGCGCGTCCGCGCACCGGGATCGGCGCGCGGACGCGCTCCTTGGCGCGGATTAGGCGCTTGTGCGCACCTCGATCTTGCGGGTGCGGGCCTCGTCCGCCTTGGGCAGGCGGACCGTCAGGATGCCGTTCTCGAAGTCGGCCGTGATGCCCTCGGCCTGCACGGTCCGCGGCAACGCGAACGAGCGGTTGAAGCGGCCGAAGCGGCGCTCCATCAGGTGGCGCTTGCCCTCGGTTCCCTCCGTGCCCTCTGCGCGTTCGTCGCGGACGAAGCGCTTCTCGCCGGAGACGGTGAGGACGTTGTTCTCCAGGTTGACCTCGATGTCGTCGTGGGTCAGCCCGGGCAACTCGCCCGTGAGTTCGATCTCGTGGTCCTTCTCTTCCACGCCGAACGCGGGCGCCCAGGCGGTACGGTCGATGCCGCATCCGGTGAGGCAGTCGTCGCCGAAGGCGCGCCGGAGGGCCGCCTCGCCGAACAAGTCCTTGATCAGGTACATCCGTCTGCTCCTTTCACGAAGTGGTCCGCACATGCCCCGTGCACATGCGTCGTGCGAGAAGCGCTGCAAGCCTCGTGCCCGCCGAATTCCTGCCGAAATGGCAGGACGGCGGCCGGAATTGACGCTGGATCCTGCCAAAATGGCAGACTCTGTCGGGCGTCCTGGTCCGCGTGGGCGCAAGCCGAGACGCCCGCCGGTGCGGGGAATGGGCGCAGGCGGAGGGCAGGGCGCGGTCGCCTCCGGCCGCTGTGCGAACTCAGGATTGTTCCGAGGCGTCCGTCGCAGATCTTTTCCGTTCCGCTTTGATCCGGTCGCGCCGCTTGATCCCGTGAACGGCGGTCAGCAGGCTCGCCGGATCCTTGGCGAGTCCGCCTTGAAGCAACGCGTTGCGAATTTGCGGCGGTGAATAGCCCATCCCGAATTCGGCCATGAACTTGCGGTACGCGGAGGTCACTCCAAGACCTCGGTAGTGCCCCGGCGGAACATCGGGATGACCTGTGCCCTGTCGCCGCCGCCGCCTTTCGTTGACGGGACGTTGCTCGGACCGCGGGCGCGAGTTGCGGTTCCGCGGGGCGTTGCCAGGAGCTTGTTGAGCCTCGGCCAACGCCCGCTCGACGCGGTCCAGAAACTCCGCGGTTGGATCGTCTTGGGCACCCGCCTGCTCCACAAGCATATCGAAATAGCTGGTCTTGAGCCTCCCCACGACGCCGGCGCCCTCCCGCCTCGTCCACGGCTCGCCCAGGACCCTCTCGATCCGGTCCAGCAGTTCCGCGTCGGGACATCCGTGCGATCCCGCCTTCGCGATCAGCATCTTGACGTAGCGGGCCGCTGGGGAAGCCTCGTCGCCTGCCGTCATGCCGGAAGCGCCGGGCGGCGGTCCGTCGTCCGTGGCGTGGGGAAGCGGAGTTTCTGGGCTCGGTGGCCAGTCGTCCATCATGGTGTTGGTCTCCGAAGCGAAAGGTCCTCGGTCGGTCGAAGGTCTCTGTAGCAAGCTACCCCATATCTTGCCGACCGGAGTCGCCGGGCGCGAGGGGCGGCTTGGCGGCTCCGACGATCCGGTGGGCTAGCACGGGGTCCGGGTCGGGGCTTGGCGGGTCTGTCCGTCTTCCTGCCGCGCGGGGCTTGAGCCATGGAGTCTTCTACGGAAACGCTTGGATCGCCTTGGCGGCGGCTCCTCTTTCGCCGAGCACGGGCTCGTGGCGAACTGCGCAACCGAGCGCCGAGGCGACGCCGAGCACGGGGGCTCGCAGCTCGCTGCCCTTGCGCACGACGCCGCCCACCATCGCCAGCGGCGGAGGAGCCGTCCAGCCGGACGTACGGGCCAGGGCGGTCTCGATGAGCGAGCGGACGGCGGCGAGGGCCCGCTCGACGACTTCGACCGCCGCGGGGTCTCCCGCTTCCCAGGCCCGGCCTACGGCGACGCACAGGGCCGCCACGTCCCGCTTGGAAGCACCCGCCACCCACTCGACCAAGCCGGTCGGCTCGTCCACGGCGGTGGCGTCCAGCATCGCCTTGGTGAGTTTGGTCGCCGGCGCCCGGCCGTCGGCGCTGCGCATCACGGCGCGCAGGCCGTCCAGGCCGATCCGGTAGCCGCTGCCGTCGTCGTCCAGGGCGGCGCCCCAGCCGCCCACGATCGCCTTGCCGCCGTCGGGGTCGCGAGCGAGCGCCACCGACCCCGTGCCGACGACCAGGAGAATGCCCGGGCCGTCGCCGAACGCGTCGGCCCGCGCCGCCTCCACGTCTCCGCCTACGGCGACGCCCTTCGCCACTCCGGCCCGGACCAACAAGTCGCGGACGGCCTTGCGCGGCTCCCTCGGCCCCGCTCCTGCCAAGCCCGCCCAAAGGCCATGCAGCGGTCCTTCGACGCCCGCCGCCGCGGCCGCCGACCGCGCCAGATCCGCCACGACTCGAGCGGCCCGCTCCGGCCGAAGAGGGTCGATCAGCGCGGGACCGCCCTTGGCCCGGCCCAGCTCGCGGCGCTCGGCGTCCACCACCACGGCGCGGCAGCAGGTGCCGCCCCCGTCCACGCCGATCCAGCGCTGCGCCGAATCCGGCACGCCCTACGAACGCCGCGCCAGAAGCCCGACCGCCAGGCCGGCCGCGAGCCCGGCCGCCAAGCCCAGCGGCGTGAACCAGGGCCACGCCACCACGTCGCGCGCGAAGGTCCAGACCGTCGCCACCACCGCCACCCCGGCCAGCAAGCCGGCGATCGCGCCCGCCTCTCCGACCCGTCTCGTGAGCACGCCCAGCGCGAACGCGGCCAGCAGCCCGCCGTACACCATCGACGCGACGCTCAACGCCACCTCGACGGCCGCGCTGCCCCTCGACAGAGCCACGAAGGCGACCGCGCCGCACGCGAGCAGGGCGGCCCAGGCCAAGGTGAAGGCCCGCCCAGCCGACAGCATCGAGCGCTCGTCGCGCCGGCCCGTCAGCGGCCCCCAGAAGTCGTAGGCGCTTGCGGAGGCCAGGGCGTTGATCGAAGACGACAGCGACGACATCGCCGCCGCGAACACGCCCGCGATGAGCAGGCCGCGCACGCCGGTCGGCATCTCCTCCACGATGAACAGCGCGAAGATCTCGTCCGGCCGCTCGAAGGCGCGCCCGTCGTAGAACGCCCAGAGCCCGATGCCGACCATCAGGAAGAGCGCGAACTGGGCGATCACCGCGAAGCCGCTTCCCACCAGCGCGCGCCGGCTCTGCCGCAAGTCCCTGCACGCGAGCAGGCGCTGCACGATGAGCTGGTCGGCGCCGTGCGACGCCATGGACAGGAAGGCCCCGCCCGCCAGGCCCGCCCAGAACGTGTAGGGCACGGAGAGCGACGCCGCGAAATCGAGCGTCCGCAGCTTCCCGGCCTCGCCCGCGCTGGACAGCATTGCCGGCCAGCCGCCGTCCACCGCCCCGTGCAGGACCCAGAGCGCCACGAGGCCGCCCGCCACGTAGAGCGTCATCTGGAGCGCGTCCACCCATACCACCGCCCGAATGCCGCCGAAGTACGTGTAGACCAGCGTGGCCAGCCCGATCACCGCGATCGAGAGCCAGTAGGGCCAGCCGGTGATCATCGCGAGCGGGATTGCGGTGACGAACAGCCGCACGGAGTCGGCGAGCAGGCGCGTGGCCATGAAGACGCCCGACGCGCACCGACGCGCGTTCTCGCCGAAGCGCTCCCCGAGGAGCTCGTAGGCGGTCGAGAGACGGCCCCGGTAGTAGGCCGGCAGGAGCAGCATGGCGACCACGGCGCGTCCGGCCAGGTAGCCGAGGGCCAGTTGCAGAAACGCGAGAGTGCCCAGGTACGCGACGCCGGGAATCGACAGAAAGGTGAGCGTGCTCGTTTCCGTCGCCACGACGGAGAGCATGACGGCCCACCACGGCAGGTTGCGGTTGCCCAGGAAGTAGTCGGTGCCGCCGGCGTTGCCGCGCCCGAGCCACGCGCCCCAGGCCGCGACGCCGCCCAGGTAGAGCGCGAGAACGGCCAGGTCGGGCGCGCCGAAGGCGGTCACCGCGCGGCGGGTGGGCCGGGGGGATTAGTCGGTGCCGCCGGTTCGCGCCTGCGCGGCGGGGTGTCCGTGACGGCGGTGGCGGCGAGGTCGTGGACGCGGCGGCGCAACGGGACGTGCTTGGCGTTCTCGCGGGTCGGGTTGACGCGGTTGGTGAGCAGGACCACGCCAAGGTCGAGCGCCGGGTCGATCCAGATGGACGTGCCGGTGTAGCCGGTGTGGCCGAAGGCGCGGCTGGTCAAGTAGTCGCCTGCGGAGGAACGGGCGGAGGGCGTGTCCCAGCCGAGCGCGCGGCTCGACGCGTCCGGCGAGGGCGGGCGCGTGGCGCGGTCCACCCAGCCGGGGGCGAAGACGGCGACCGGGCGAAAGCGCGGCCTGTGGCAGGGGACGGCCGACTCGGCGTCGGCGGTGCAGGGGCCGGCGACGCCGCGGTCGAGCATCATCTGCGCGAAGACGGCCAAGTCGCGAGCCGAGCTGAAGAGGCCCGCGTGCCCGGCCACGCCGCCGATGGCGTGGGCGTTCTCGTCGTGGACCACGCCGTGCACGTGGATGCCGCGGTAGGATTCGTCGATTTCAGTGGTGGCCACGCGGCGCCAGAGCGAGGGGGGCGGCCGGAAGCCGGTGTCGGCCATGCCCAGCGGGCGCCACGCCTCTGAGCGGAGGAAGTCGTCGAGGGCGGCGCCGGAAGCGGCCTCGGCGACGAAGGCGGCCGTCATGAGGCCGATGTCCGAGTAGACCGCGCGCTCGCCGGGCGGGTGGTCCAGCGGCGTGGCGGCGATGGCGCGCTCGTAGGCTTGGCGTCCTTCGATTTCCAGGAAGAAGCGGCGGAACGGAGGCAGTCCGGCGCGGTGCAGGAGGAGGTCGCGCAACGTGACGCGGGCCTTGCCCGGATCGCCGCCGGCCCACCAGGGCAGGTGCCGGCCCACGGGGTCGTCGAGGTCGAGCAGCCCGCGTTGCGCCAGGATCAGGACGGCCGTCGTGGTGCCGACCACTTTGGTGAGCGACGCAAGGTCGAAGATGGAAGCAGGGGTCGCGGGCGGTGCGTTCGGGCGCCAGTCGAGCCGGCCGTAGCCGCGCAGCCGAACCAAGCGTCCGCGCCGCACGACGGCCAGCGCCGCGCCCGGCGCCGCGGAGTCGGCCAATGCGGACAGGATGGCCCGGTCCAGCGCGGCGAGCGAGTCGGCGTTCATGCCCGCGAGGGACGGATCGCTCTCGCGCGGCGACACGACCATTTCGCCGTGGGCGCAGAAGAGGTCGGCGAGGTCGTTGGCGGCGTCGCCGTGGACGGGGGAGGCCGTCGCGGCGGCCTCGGCGGATTCGGAGGCGCCGTGCGCGGGGTCGGCGGGTGAGCCGCTTTCGCCGCACGGCGGAAGCGGTTCCTGGGGACGCCATCGGCCCGGGCCTCCCGTCGTGTCCTGCGCTTCGGACGCGCCCGCGAGGTCGTGCCCCCGGGCGCCGGGCACGAACCCCGCTTCTTGCAGGGGATCGGGGGCCGCCCGCCCGTCGGCGTCCGCGACGCGGCGCGCGGCCCTGTCCAGCCCGTCGCCGATCGCGTGGAGCCCGGGGATCGACACGGGCAGGCGTCCAGCCACGGCGGCGGTTCCCGCGAGCGAGCGCGCCGCGGCCCTCTGCGAGACCTCGCGGTCGCCCCAAGCCGCCATGTACGTGCCCACGGCCGGCACGTCCGACAACACGTAGGGACTCCCGAACGAGATTAGCGCCAGCTTGCCGCCTCCCGTCTCCCGCGCGGCCGGGGCGGCATCGGCCTCGCGCGCCGCGTCCTCCGCGCTCCCGAGGAACGCCCGGAAGGCGGCGGACAGCACGGACGCCCCCGCGCCGGAACGCGGCGGCACGTACGCGCCCACGACCACCAAGTCCGCCGAGCGGGCGGCGTGGAGCAGGGAGTCGTACACGGGCCAAGGCGTGTCCGGGTCCACCCGCGCGCTGGCGACTTGGACCGACGCGGCCCTCAGCTCGGCGTCGAAGGCCCGCCCCGCAAGCAGGTCGGCCGGGCGCGCGTAGGCGACGCTCAGCACGGTCTGCCCGTCCCGCAGGGGAACCAGACCGTGCCGGTCCCGCACCAGCGTCATCGACTCGGCCGCGGCTCGTTCGGCCAGAGCCCTGTGCGCCGGGGCGCCCACGCGGTCGGCGACGGCGGCGGGGTCCACGAAGCGTTCCCGGTGGAGCCCGAGCCGCGCCTTGGCCTCCAGGATGCGCCGGACCGAGCGGTCCAGGCGGCCGCGCGAGAGAACGCCGGTCTCCACGGCTCGGGCGACGGCTTCGATCGCCGCCGCCGGATCGGCGGGCGCGAGCAGCACGTCCGAGCCGGCTTGGAGCGCGGCGACGCTGGCCTCGGCGGCGCCGTAGGCGTCCGTGATCGCCGCCATGCGCAAGGCGTCGGTGAAGAGGATGCCGTCGAAGCCCATCTCGTCTCGGAGCAGGCCCGTCATGAACTCCGGCGCCATGGTGGCGGGGCGGGCGTCGCCGAGCACGTTGGGGACGGCCACGTGGGCCGTCATGACCGCGTCCGCTCCGGCGGCCAGCGCGGCGCGGAACGGCGCCAGCTCGACCGAGTCCAGGCGCGCCCGGTCCGCCGTCACGACGGGCAGCTCGACGTGGGAGTCCGCGTGCGTGTCGCCGTGGCCGGGGAAGTGCTTGGCCGTCGTCAGGGCTCCGCCGCTGCGCGCCCCCCGGACGAAGGCGGCGCCCAGGCGGCCGACCAGCTCGGCGTCCTCGCCGAACGAGCGGGTGTTGATGACGGGATTCGCCGGATTGCTGTTCACGTCCAGCACCGGCGCGAACAGCCAGTGCACGCCCACCGCCCGCGCTTCGGCGGCGGTCGCGCGCGCGAAGTCGAACACCAAGTCCTCGCTGCCCGCTGCCCCGAAGGCCATCGTCGGCGGAAAGCTCGATCCTCCGCCTTGGGGGAGCAGCGACGGGAGGGCGTAGCTGTGGTTGATGCGCATCCCCGGGCCGCCGTTCTCGAAGTCGGAGGTCGCCAGCAGGGGAACGCGGGCCCGCGCCTGTAGCCGGTTCAGCTTGGCCGCGTAGGTGTCCGGCACGCCGATCGAGATCGAGACGCCGCCGATGCCCTGGTCCACCCAGTCGAGGAGCTGCTGGAAGCCCGGGTCGCCCTCGGCCTCGTACCCGCCGGGAATCCAGGGGATGACGAGCTGGGCGGCGGCCTCGCGCAACTCCAGCCCGGCCAGCGTCTGGTCGACCCACCGGCGCGATGCCGCGTCCAGCGCCGCCACGCCGGCCGGCGAGCTGGCCGAATCGACCGGGTGGCCGCCGCCGCAGCCCCAGGCCGTCGCGGAAGCCGCCAAGCCCGCCGCCGCGACCCAGGCGCGCCGCGGCATGCCGCACGGACTCTCCCGCCCGCTCACCGTCTCCGTCGCGCTGGAATCTGCAGGCCGCTGCCGATCTCCATGCCCGAAATGCGCGCCGGCGTCCGCCCCGTCACCGGGAACTCGCCCAGGAGAGCCGCCGCGGCCGCCGTCTCGGAGACCGGCACGCTGCTCCACGCGGCCACGTACGCCCGCACCGCCGGGAACTCGTCGAGCAAGTAGGGATTGCCGAAGGCGACGACGACGTGCGGCGTCCCGGAGCGCGCAAGCGCCGCCACGAAGTCCACCGCCTCGTCCGGCAGCGCCACGGTGCCCGACGCCGTGCGGACGGCGACGTGCAGCGACACGACCGTCAACTGCATGCTTCGAGCGCGGTCCAGCACGCGGGCGTACTCGTCGGCCCTCGTGTCCGCGTCGACGAAGGCCGTGCGGAGGCGGCGGTAGGTCTGCCGCAGCCGCGCGTTGAAGGCGCGTCCGGCGCGGACGTCCTGCGGCCGGCGGTACGCGACCGAGTACACCCGCGCCCCCGGCGTCCCCCGCAGGGGCAGGAGACCGCGCTCGTCCTTCAGCACGGCCACCGACCGCCCGGCCACCTCCCGCGCGACGGCCCGGTGCGGCCCGATGCCCACGACCTTGTGCACGCTCGGGATGTCCACCATGCGGGTGCGGTCGAGGCCGAGACGCTCCTTGGCGCGGAGGATGCGCAGCACGGACTCGTCGACGCGTTCCTCGGAGAGCCGGCCGGAGCGGACGGCGGCCACGATGCCGTCGCGGGCGGCGGCGATGTCGGGCGGCATCAGGATCACGTCGGCGCCGGCCTCCACCGCCCGCACCGCCGCTTCGCCGCGCTCGAATCCCGCGTCCACCGCGGACATGTCCATGGCGTCCGTGAAGACGAGGCCGCCGAACCGCATCTCGCCGCGCAGCATGTCCGTGAGCACCGCGCTTTCGAGCGTGGCCGGCGTGCGCGCGCCCGTGATTTCGGGGACCGCGACGTGGGCCGTCATGACGCCGCCCACGCCGGCGTCGATGGCGCGTTGGAACGGCGGGAGTTCGACCGAGTCCATCCTTTCGCGGGTCACGCGGATGACCGGCAGGGCGAGATGCGAGTCGGTGCTGGTGTCGCCGTGGCCGGGGAAGTGCTTGGCCGTCGCGATGGCGCCGTGCTCCTGCACGCCGCGCACGAACGCCGCCCCCAGACTGGCCACTCGTTCCGGGTCCTCGCCCAGCGAGCGGACGTTGATGACCGGGTTCTCGGGGTCGTTGTTCACGTCCAGCACGGGCGCGAAGGCCACGTGCACGCCGATCGCCCGCGCCTCCAACGCCGTGACGCGGCCCATCTCGTAGGCGAGGCCGGGTTCGCCCGCGGCCCCGAGAGCCATCAGAGACGGGAACCGGGTGGCCCCGCCGAGGCCGATGTTGGTCGGCGCGTGCAGGACCCCCCCGAATCGGAAGCCCGCGCCGCCCTCCAGGTCCGACGCGACCAGCAGGGGCAGCTTCGCCAGCGACTGCATCCAGTTGAGCTTGGCCGCGACCTCGGTCGGGGAGCCCACCGAGACGATGACGCCGCCGACTTCGTGGCGCTCCACCACTTCTCTGGCGCGGTCGTGCGCCCGCGAGCCCAGCGGCGCGAAGCCTCCGAGCAGGATCGGCATCATCATCTGGCTCGCCTTTTCTTCGAGAGCGAGCGAGGCCAGGGTCCGTTCGGCCCAGCCGCGATTGTCGTACCACAGCGGCGCGTCCGGCTCGGCGGCGTTCCGTCCGGGGGCGTCGGCGCCGGGTGGTGCGACCGGGTCCGCCTGGTCCGCCGGCGCGTAGCTGGACGGCGCATCGCGTCCGGGCGATGCGCACGCCGCCGAAGCGACCAGGACGAGCGCCAGGAGCGCGCTTGCGGGTCGCTTGGCCGGGCCGCTTGAGAGGGGGAGCGTCCAGCTCCCATGTGTGCGCCGGGCGCCTGGGGCGGACCGCGCGGAAGTTGGGTGGGGCGTTAGGGCGGCGGTAGGTTTCGGAGACAAGTGAGCCAAGGGAAGACGGAGCGCGGAGCACCGTGCCGGGAGGCCGCCTGGGAGGCGGAGGATGGCGACGAGCCAGCAACATAACTTGCCCGAAGATGCTGGGCCGGGGCTAGTGGCGGCGGCCGGTCCGGTCGGTCGCCGCCCGTGCGGGTCACCCCGGGGCCGGGCCGTCCAAGCGCTTCTGGCCGCCGCGGGTGCGTTGGCCGCCGCCGGGTTGGCCGCGCTGGGATGTGCTGGGCCGGACGCGGACGGAGGCGCCGCGCGGCCCGGCGTGGAAGTCCTGCTGTCCGACTCGCTCGCGCTCGTGGAGGGCAGGCGGGTCGGGCTGATCACGAACCACACCGGGCGCGACCGGGCGGGCGCCTCGACGATCGACCTGCTGGCGGGCCATCCCGCCGTCGAGCTCGTCGCGCTGTTCTCGCCCGAGCACGGGATCAGGGGCCGGGCGGAGGCGGGCGAGCGGGTCGCCGGGGGCGTGGACGAAGCGACCGGGCTTCCCGTCCACTCGCTCTACGGGGCGACGACCAAACCGACCCCGGCGATGCTGGACGGCATCGAAGCGCTCCTCTTCGACATCCAGGACGTGGGCGCCCGCTACTACACCTATCTCTCCACCATGGCGCTGGCGATGGAGGCCGCGGGCGAAGCAGGGGTGCGCTTTGTGGTGCTGGACCGGCCGAACCCCGTCGGCGGCGAAGAAGTGCAAGGCAACGTGCTCGATCCCGCCTTCGCCAGCTTCGTCGGCATGTATCCCGTGCCGATGCGGCATGGGCTCACGGCGGGGGAGTTCGCCCGCATGGCCGTGGGCGAGTTCGGCGTGGACGCATCGCTGAGCGTGGTCGTCGCCGACGGCTGGCGGCGCTCGATGCGCTTCGGCGAGACGGGCATCCCCTGGGTCGCGCCGTCGCCCAACATGCCGTCGGTCGAGAGCGCTCTCCACTACCCGGGAACCTGCCTGTTCGAGGGCACCAACCTGTCCGTGGGACGAGGCACGCCCAACGCCTTCCAGCAAGTGGGCGCGCCATGGCTCGACGCCGAAGTCCTCGCCGCGCGGCTCTCGGCGCTCGAGCTGCCCCAAGCGTCGTTCGCTCCCGTCCGCTTCACCCCGGCCAGCCCCGGCGACGGCAAGTTCGCGGGCGTGGACACCCAGGGCGTTCGCCTCTCCGCCACCGGTCCCGGCTACGACCCCACGCTCGCCGCGCTCGCCGTTCTCGCCGAGGCCCGGGCCATGTCGGGGCCCCGCTGGCAGTGGCGCCCCGGCCACTTCGACCGCTTGGCCGGCACGGACCAGCTTCGCTTGGCGGTGGAGGCCGGCGCCTCGTACGCGGAGCTCGCGGCCGGATGGGGAGCCGACGCCGCCAGCTTCCTCGCCCGGCGCCGGCCCTACCTCCTCTACTAGGACTTGGGACGGCCGGACTGTGCCACTGGACTAGGGCCGCCGCACTCGTTAGCCTTCCCGCCTTCCCCGGAATCTCCTTGCATTCCAACCCCCTTGCAGAAAGGACGCGCGCAATGGCCGGGACGTACGCTGGATTCGTGGACGTCGGATTCCTCAGGGCGGAGGGCGCCCGGGCGATCCGCGAGCACCGCAACAACGTCCGTCCGGACGCCGCCGCGATCGTCGCCTGGTTTCGCTCGATCGCTGGCCAGCTGGCGGGACAGAGCTTCCTGCGCGCCTACTGGTACGACAGCGCGTTCGATCCGGCCCACCAGCACTACGGCGGCCAGCGGTCGTTCTTCGACGCCATCGGCATGACGCCGGGCATCCAGTTGCGGCTGGGCCACATCGCCGAACGCCCGCCCCGTCTGGAGCAGCCCATTCGGCGCGCGCTCGAGAACACGGCCCACGGCCTGGGCATCGAGCCCGAGAAGCTCCTCGGCGAGTTCGACCGCAACTGGAAGTTCCGCCTCGAGCGCGAGCAGAAGGGCGTCGACACGCTCATCGCGCTGGACATGGTGCGGCTGGCCGGACGGTCGATCTTCTCCACCGCGGTGCTCGTGGCGGGCGACCGCGATCTCGCCGAGGCGATCCGCGCCGTGCAGGACTTCGGAAGCCGGGTGCTGGTCGCCACACCGTACCGGGCGAGCGTGGCCCGCGAGGTCGCGCAGCTGGCCGACGACGTGATCGACCTGTACGAGTCCGACATCCGCCAGATGCTGACGCCGCGCCCGCCCCCCAGCCACAGCCACGGCTCCCAGGCGAACGCCCCCACCCGGGTCGGCGACGACTGAAGCGCTGAAGCGGGCGCAACCGGTAGTCCCTGCGGCCCGCCGGACCGTTTCCGCGTGGGGCCAGGGCGAAGGCTGGTTGATCGGCGGCGAACAAGAGCGCAACGAACAGGAACGCCGCAACAAGTCGTGACGGTGGCGCGGCGTTGTTGTGTCCGTTCGGCCCGTGCCCAGCGCCGTCAACTCTCCGCGGCCGCGACCCTCCGCAGGAATTCGCGGAACAGACGGCGCGCAACGGGTCCGGCCCTGCCCTCGCCGATGCGGCGTCCGTCGATCTCGGCTATGGGCCGAATCTCGGTCGTGGTGCCGGTCAGGAAGACCTCGTCGGCTTGGAAGAGGTCGGCCGCGGGCACGGGTCGCTCCTCGACGGGAATCCCCAGATCGTCCGCGATTCCGATGACGAAGTCGCGGGTGACGCCGTGCAGGATGTAGTTGGACTTCGGCGCCGTGGCCAGGGCGCCGCCGAACACCGCGAAGAGGTTGTTGTGGGCGCCTTCCATGGCCATGCCGTCGCGCACGAAGATCGCGTCGCTGGCTCCCGCGTCGGCGGCCGCCTGCTGGGCCAGCACGTTCGGGAGCAGCGCGATGGCCTTGATGTCCACCCGCGCCCATCTCTGGTCGGCGACCGTGACCGCCTTGAAGCCCTCCAGCCAACGCTCCTTGGCGGGCCGCCGGTACGGTCTCGCGAAGCCGTAGACGCCCGGCGGGACCGGCGGGTGCGGGAAGGCGTGGGTTCTCGGCGCCGCGCCCCGGGTCACTTGCACGTAGACGTAGGACACCGGCTCGTCCCGTAGTCCGTTTCGGTCCAGCAGTCCGGCCTTCACGCCTTCGATCGCCGCGGCGTCGAAGTCGATCCGCAACGCCTCCAGTCCGTGCCTCATGCGGGCCACGTGCTGGTCAAGGCGGAACAGGCGGCCGCCGTACGCCGGGGTCACCTCGTAGACGCCGTCCGCCAGCACGAAGCCGCGGTCGTCGACCGAGACCCGCGCTCGGGACTCCTCCAGGTACTCGCCGTTCAGGTGGACGACGCTCAAGTCCCGGCCCCGTTCTTGCCGCCGTCGCCCAGCTTGCTGAACTCGGCCAGCAGATCGGCCTCGTGAATCGGAGCGGCTTCTTCCTTGCCGCCGTCGCCGGCCGTGCCGGCGTCCTGCGCGGCTTCCGGCTCCGACCCCGCCTCGAGCCGCTTCGGCTCCTCGGCGCCGGCTCCCGGCAACAGTCCCATCTCGGACTTGAGCGCTTCCAGGCGGTTTTCCACGTCGCCTCCGCCCGACCCCTGCTCCAGCCGCAGGAACTCGCTCTCCAAGGTGTCGCCGGAAAGCGTCTCGGCCAGCTCCGCCTCGGCCAAGCCGCGGCGTTCCTGCGCCTCGATCTTGTCGGCCATGCGGTTGAACGCGTCGAAGGCCGACGTGTCGGAGAGCCCCGACATGGTCTGGTGGATGCGCCTCTGCGCCATCGCCCGCTTCTGCTTGGCCATGAGCAGGTTCCGCTTGCGCTTCGCCTCTTCGATCTTGTCGTTGAGCTGCCGGAGCGCGCTCTTGAGCTTCTCGGTCTCCGCCGCCTGGGCTCGCCACGCGTTCTCGAGTGTCGCGGCGCGCTCTCCGTGCTCCTGCTGGCGCATCAGCGCCTGCTTCGCCAAGTCGTCGCGTTCCTGGCGAACGGCCAGAACGGCCCGCTGCTCCCAGTCCCGCGCTTGCTTGACCTCGGCCTCCAGCTGGCCCTTCAGCTTGCGCTCGTCGGCGATGGCTCCCGCCACCTCCCGCTTGGCCTTGGCGAGCTGGTCTCTCATGTCCACGATGACCTGGTTCAGCATCTTCTCCGGGTTCTCGGCCCGGGAGATCAGGTCGTTGATGTTCGACTTGATCATCGTGGAGAAGCGGCTGAAGATGCTCATGCGGCTTCGCCTCCTGCCACCAGCTCGCGAATGCGCGCCATGTGGGACGACGCGGCGATCTGAATGCTGTCGAGCGAGGCTCGCAGTTCCTCGAAGTCCAGGGTGGCCAGCTGAAGCGTGTCGCTGAGGATCAGTTCGCCCTCCTCGATGCCGTAGGCGCCGTGGACCACGTCGGTGGCGTTGAGGATCAGCAGGGCTTCGTACAGGGCGCAAAGGCCGCCGTGATCCTCGGGGAGGTCCATGACCTTCATCCGAATCAAGAGCGACGGCTCCGAGTGATGGACGACGATCGGCGCTCCGTCGGTCTGGATCAGGAACATTCCGTCGTCCACTTCCTTGAAGTCCGCGTCCATGCGGATCAAGTAGCTCTCCAGGTCGTCTCGGGTCTTCATGTTTCTCCTTCAAGAGGGAAGGGGTGCAGGTCTACGAGCATAACGCCGCCCGTGGCGAGCGTCCAACCGCTGGATACCGCGGCGTCCGCCGCTCCTTCACTCCGCCGGCCGCGCCGGTCCGCGCAGAAGCGGCGCCAAGTGTTCTCCCGTGTGCGACGCGGGCTCCTCGGCGACGCGCTCGGGCGTGCCGGCCGCCACGATTCGGCCGCCGCCGTCGCCGCCTTCGGGGCCCAGGTCCACGACCCAGTCCGCCGTCTTGACCACGTGCAGGTTGTGCTCGATGACCACGACCGTGTTGCCGCGCTCGACCAAGCGGTGCAGGACCTCGAGCAGAACGCGCACGTCCTCGAAGTGAAGGCCGGTCGTGGGCTCGTCCAGGATGTAGACCGTGCGGCCGGTGGCCTGGCGGGAGAGTTCGGCCGACAGCTTGATGCGCTGGGCCTCGCCGCCGGACAGAGTGGTGGCGCTCTGGCCCAGGTGGATGTAGCCGAGCCCCACGTCGGACAGCGTCTTCAGGCGGCGCCGGATGCTGGGCACGGCTTCGAAGAAGTCGAGCGCCTCGTTCACCGTCATGGCCAGAACGTCCGCGATGTTGCGGCCCTTGTAGTAGACGTCCAGCGTCTCGCGGTTGTAGCGGCGGCCCCGGCACGAGTCGCAGCGGACGTAGACGTCGGGCAGGAAGTGCATCTCGATCTTCACTAGGCCGTCGCCCTTGCAGGCTTCGCAGCGGCCGCCCTTCACGTTGAAGGAGAAGCGGCCCGGCGCGTAGCCGCGCACGCGCGCCTCGGGCAGGCCAGCGAAGAGTTGCCGCAAGGGCGTGAAGAGGCCGGTGTAGGTGGCGGGATTGGAGCGCGGAGTGCGGCCGATCGGCGACTGGTCCACTTCGACGACCTTGTCCACGCGCGACGCGCCTTCGATGCGGTCGTGGGGGGCTGCGACCGAGCGGCTGCGATAGAGCCGGCGCGAGAGCGCGCGGTACAGGGTGGCGTTGACCAGCGTGGACTTGCCCGAGCCGCTGACGCCGGTCACGGCCACGAAGCATCCCAGCGGGAAGGCGGCGTCGATCTTCTTGAGGTTGTGGCCCGCCGCGCCGCGCACCACGAGCTGGCGGGCGGGCTCGGGAGCGCGCCGCTTCGCGGGCAGGGGAATCTCCGCGTCGCCGCGCAGGTAGGCTCCCGTGATGGAGCGCGGCTCGGCGGCAACGTCCGCGACCGGTCCCGCGACCACGACCTCGCCCCCCGCCCGCCCCGCGCCCGGGCCCAGGTCCACCACGAAGTCGGCCTGGCGGATCGTGTCCTCGTCGTGCTCCACCACCAGCACCGAGTTGCCCAGGTCGCGCAACGACCTGAGCGTCTCCAGGAGACGATGGTTGTCCCGTTGGTGCAGCCCGATCGACGGCTCGTCGAGAATGTACAGGACGCCCACCAAGCGGCTGCCGATTTGCGTCGCCAAGCGAATGCGCTGCGATTCCCCGCCCGAGAGCGTGGCGGCGGACCGGCTCAGCGACAGATAGTCGAGCCCGACGTTGCGCAGAAAACCCAGCCGCTCCCGCACCTCCTTGAGGATCGGCCCGGCTATCTCGGCCGACACGGGGGGACCCTCCAGGACCTGGGCGCCCGGTGGAGCCGGCTCGCCGGCGACGGGAATCGACCGCGCGAACTCGAACGCCTCGCCTATGGGCCGGTCCACGACCGCGCTGATCGGCAGGCCGCCGATCCGGACCGACCGCGCGAAGGAGTTCAGGCGCGAGCCGTCGCACTCCGCGCACTTCTGGCTCGACATGTACCGTTCGAGCTGCTCGCGCACGTGGGCGGACGTCGTCTCGCGGTAGCGGCGCTGCATGTTGGCGACGACGCCCTCCCAGTAGTCCTCGTAGTGGCCGCTCATCTTCCCCGCGCGGTACGGAAAGCGGATCTTCATGCCCTTGGAGCCGTGCAGGATGGCGTCGCGAGTCCGGGCGGGCAGGTCGCGCCAGGGCGTGCGCGGGTCGAACTCGTACGCCTCGGCCAAGCCGGGCAGGACCGAGCGCCGCAGGTGGCCGCCCGGCTCGCCCCAGGGGATGATCACGCCCTCGAGGATCGTCAGCGACGGGTCCGCCAGCGCCAGCGCGCCGTCCACTTCCTTGGTGGCGCCGAGGCCGTCGCACTCGGGGCAGGCGCCGAACGGCGAGTTGAAGGAAAAGACGCGCGGCTCGATCTCCGGAAAGCTGGCGCCGCACCGGGCGCACGCGTAGTGCTCGCTGAACAGGTGGTCCTCGTCGCGGCGGCCCCTGCGCTCGACGATCTGGACGACGCCGTCCGCCGTTCGCAGCGCCGTCTCCACGGAGTCCGCAAGGCGAGTTCGGTCGGTCGCCGACACGGCGAGGCGGTCCACGACGATGCCGATGTCGTGGTTCTCGTAGCGGTTCAGCGCGGGCGTCTCGCGCAGGTCGCGCGACTCCCCGTCCACCAGCGCCCGCACGAACCCCTCGCGGCGCGCCCGGGCGAAGACGTCGCGAAACTCGCCCTTGCGGCCCCGCACCAGCGGCGCGACGACCTGGATGCGGGCGCCGTCCATCGTTTCGAGCAGACGCTCGACGATCTGCGTCGCGGACTGGCGCTCGATCGCGAGGTCGCACTTCGGGCAGAACGGCGTGCCGGCGCGCGCGTACAGGAGGCGCAAGTAGTCGTAGACTTCGGTGACCGTGCCCACCGTCGATCGCGGGTTGCGCGACACCGTCTTCTGCTCGATGGAGATGGCGGGCGACAGGCCCTCGATGGCGTCCACGTCCGGCTTCTCCATCATGCCCAGGAACTGGCGCGCGTAGGCCGAGAGCGACTCGATGTAGCGGCGCTGGCCCTCCGCGTAGATGGTGTCGAAGGCGAGCGACGACTTGCCCGAGCCGGACAAGCCGGTGACGACGACGAGCCGGTCGCGGGGGATGTCGAGCGAGACGTTCTTGAGGTTGTGCTCGCGCGCGCCGCGAACGGCGAGCGTCTTGCGGGACGGCGCTCCGGCGGTCGCCCCTGCCGAACCGGACGCGGGCGCGGGCCCCGACCCGGAGCCGGAGGCCGGGATCAGGCGGACTCCCGGGCCTGCGCCGACAGGCGGGCGACGCGCTCCTCGGTGGGGGGATGCGTGCGGAACAGCTTCAGCAGCGCCGGCTGGCGGGCGCCGAAGGGGTTGACGATGGCCAGCTGGGCCGCCGCCGGGTTCACCCGCATCGGGATGCGCTGCGAGCCCCGCTCGAGCGTGCGGAGAGCGGACGCCAAGTGCAGCGGACTGCCGGCGATTCGGCCACCCGTGCGGTCGGCCTGGAACTCGTTCTGGCGGCTGATCGCCATCTGGATGATCATGGCGCCCAGCGGCGCGACGAGCGCCATGACGAGCATCGTCACGGGGTGGTTGTCGTCGTCCCGCCCGCCCCCGAAGATCGTCGCCCAGCGGACCATGCTGGAAAGGATGCCCACGGCCCCGGCCATCGTCGCGGCGATCGTGCCGGTGAGCATGTGCCGGTGCTTGACGTGAGCCAGCTCGTGAGCGGTGACGCCTTCGAGTTCTTGGGGCGTGAGGGCCTCGAGGATGCCCTCGGTGAAGCACACCACGGCCCGCGACGGATTGCGCCCCGTCGCAAAGGCGTTGGGTTGCGCCGACGGCGCGACCGCCACCGCCGGCATCGGCAGGTCCGCCCGGCGCCGCAGCCGGTCCACCATCCGGTAGAGTCCCGGCGCCTGCGCCTCGTCCACGATCCTGGCGCGGTACATCCGCAAGACCATCCGGTCCGAGCACCAGTACATGCCGGCGTTCATGACGATGGCTACGCCGAACGCCAGCGCCGCGCCGCTCTGCCCGCCCAGAGCCCCTCCCACGAACGCCACGAACGCCGTGAGCCCGGCCATGAGCAAGAAAACCCTGGCGTGCTGCATTGCCGCCTCCTCCACTTCCCGAACGACGAACCGAGACCGGCCGATGGGCACAAAGATAAGCCCGGAGCGCGAGTCCGGCCGAAGCTGGGTTTCGATGTTGCCGCGCGTCCGCTCTTCGTCCACCCGGCCTCGTTGGCATCCCTTGCGACCGGCTGGCTCACTGCGTGGCTGTTCTTCCGGCGGAACGTCCCGGTGATCCCGTCAGCCGTGGTCGCAGTTGAGAATGTCCGTCGTCGTCAGCGTGGATCCTCCGCTACCGGGCGGGGTCGTCTCCGTAGGGTCCAAGAAACCGCTCCCCGTCAAAGTGAATCACGTGGCTCGGAGACTCGGCGATCCAGACCTCGGTATGCCACGCGACGTCCCCCGCGTGCCGCAAGAACGTTCGCCGATCTTCGAATGCGGTGACGAAGACCAGCCCCGGACCAGCGCCGGCCAAGAGGTTCGACAGCTCCGCCCGCCGCTTCGGGTTCACCGGTCCATGGCTGGTTACCGCTTCAACGAGAATCAGCCAGTCCCGTTCCCGATCGTAGACGACGACATCCGGCATCTTGCCGTAACAGAAAGCGCCATTCGCTAGTACCGTATGTCTTGATCAAGGACAGAGCTTCAGGCGTTAGCTGATAACAGTACTTCGGACTATTGACGGGGCGATGGGGTTGATCCGGATTCGGAACCACGAGTCCTGCATCTACAAACTGATGAAGCGTGAATCGTCGAAAGGTCTCCCTAGTGTTGGGAGCGTAGCTCCTGTCATAGTGTGTGGCGGCCCATTTCATGATGGGCGTTACGCCGATCAATGGATCTGAGACGGCTGTCCACGGGTCGCCCGGTCGCAATCTCAAGAGCGCCAGCAAGGCGAGAGCGGAGCGTTCATTCTGTTGAGCCTTGGGCAAGCCAAGTTCCCGAAGCACAGACAGCGCTTCACCGATTCGGTGTTGGACAACATTGCTTTCCGGCATGTCGTGCATCTCCTTGCAGTATGTGCGTAGGGCAGCGTCGGCTTCTTGATCGACCAGGGGATCGTCCAGAACCTCTCCCAAGTGCATTAGGCTTTCCTTGTAGGGGTATTTCAAGTTTCTGAGATCGGAAGCATTTACTTGCGTGTGACCGGACAACTGCCGGAAGTAGTTGTCCATCCAACTACTGTTCAAGAACGTCGCCAGGCCGAGCGCCTGGGCCCGGTCGAGAGATCGCCCGAACCGATGAAAATAGTTGAGATGATTCTCAATGCCAATATGGGTCGCGTCGGAAAAGCCAGGATCGATCACCGACGCCACAATACGGCGCGGCTCCTCTTTGGTCGTGAATCTTCGCGTGACCACGTACCAACCACGGGGCACAAGGACTCGCTCCGTCTTGTTGGAAAACATCAAGCCCTGAGGCTTCCCTGCGTCAACTGGCCAGCGGACGTGCATGTTACGAAAGTTAGCAGGATGAAGAAGGGGTACGACGTCCCGCGATGCATTCGGCGAAGCGAAAGAACGTCGATGTCGAAAGCCGACGACGGGACCCGTGGATACCTCGATGCCCAAGTGCGGTAACGAGCATGGGAGTGTCGCCACGCTATCTGCAATACGGAGGCTCCAGCTGTCGCGGGGCAAGCGGACGACAAGATTTGGATCGTCTGAATGGACAACGTCCGATGCCGATGTCTTCCGAATCCATACTGGGTCGTTCTCCCCGCCGTCGTTGAACGACAGGGATACAATGTTGGTCTTCTTGATGCTGCGCCGCAAGGCCAGCACGACGTTCTCTTGAAGTACCGAGTCTTGCCCGAAGGCCGCGTCCCGCCGACCGAACGAATGAATGCGACGAATGTCGACGGAATCAAGAAGATAGCGTCTAAAGTTCTTGAAGTACGTGCCGTTGCAGAAACTTCTCGGAACGATCGCGACGATGGAGCCACCCGGCTTCACGACATGAATGGCAAGTCCAAGAAACGCGGCGTAAAGGTTGGGTGCGGAGATGCCGAGCACGTCGAGGCGACGCCGGAGCGTTGAAGACGAAGCCAGCTTCTTGTACGGTGGATTGAGGATCGCAGCGTCGAATGTTTCTTGCTCGCTGAACATGCTGCCGGCTTGCTCGTCTGCCGCCCACGTAGTGAAGTCTTCGCATCGGAGCATGACTTCGCAGTCCAAGTCGACGGCTTCGCACGCGCATCGCACGGCCTCTGCGGTTTGTTCCAGAAAAGGTCGAAGCGCTGAATCGATCTCGAAAGCCGTCACCGATAGGGATCGCGGAAGGCGGTCTTGCATCAAGCAGTGTGCAACATAGGCGGCAAACAGCGTTCCGGCTCCGGCGCCCGGATCCAAGACACGCACGGGACGGCCATCGTGGTTGCGGCCGAACATTGATGCCATGAACTCCGCTACCCAAACGGGCGTGAAGTATTGACCGAGCCGCTGTCGTTTATCCGGTCTTGTCCGGTATCGCGCGTGATCGCGAACAATCGATGTCTGGACAAGGAGGCTAGTAGGACTGTAGAAGCGATCACCGTTGCCGAAGGCGACATGCATGTCAGACGTCCTGCGGGTTCGCTCGGGCGTTCGCGACGGTGAGGCGGGCTCGGTAGGCGTCGGGCAACAGGGAGCTCAACAGGCGCTCGGGTTGCGAACGGGCCGCATGGGGCGGAGCCGGGTGCGCACTCGACGGGCGGGTGCCACGTGGCGTTGTCCACGCAATGGCGCCGGCGGTCGGGCAACGGCGGCGGAGGATCGAGAAGCGGGCAAGGTCCCAGTCGCGGTGCGGGGTCGGGCGGCGGCGATGATTCGCGAAACTATCAGTTCGGCATGGATTTCGCAACTGGGAGGGAACAAGCAACGGACCCGTCGGCCGCCGATTGCAAAGATGCCGTCTCTTGTTACGTCTTAAGGCCGCAAGTCGTAATAACGGACGTACTTATTACGACAAAAGGACTCAAACCGGAATAAGGACGGCCGAACCGGGCGGACCGCGGTCTCCGCTAGTACCCCCAGTCCCGGTAGAAGGCGATGCCCCAGATTTGGGCGCGCTCCAAGGAGAGGCCGCCGAGGCCGCGGAAGCCTTGCCGGGTGCAGCGGTCTTCGAGGAAGCCTTCCAGGGTCATGTCGCGGGGCATGTCGACTTCCAGGCGGACGCCGACGCTGTTGACGGGGAGCTTGGGGTCGGCGCAGATGCCGCGCTGGTAGACGCCGGTCAGGAAGACGTTGTCGACGACGTAGCGGCCGACCTCGATCTGGAGCGACGAGGCCCCGAACGCGGCGTTGGCCTGGGTCTGCTCGGCCTGGGACACGGAAAGGTGGTCCACGTCGAGGCGCAGCGCGAGGAGGTAGCCGATCTGCGAAGCGACTTGGCCGAACAGGAAGTTGGTTCCGGCGCCGACCGAGGTGGCGCGGGGCTGGCCGAGCAGCGCGGACGTGGGTTGGCCGAGCAGCAGGTAGCTGTAGAGGTCGGCCTCGGAGATGGCGGACTCCGCGTCGCTGGAGAGCACGACCTGGGGCGCGACGAGGCTGCCGGAGATGCCGGCCGTGATCGTGAGGGGCTGGCCGCCGCGCGTGCGCAGGCGGGTCTCGGCGGTGATCGCGATCTCGGGATTGAAGTCGGGCGTGCGGCCCAGGAAGCGGAACAGGCCCCCGGTGATGTTGAGCGTGCGGGGCAAGCGGCTGTAGGTGCCGCGCACGACGCCCATGTCGCCTTGCAGGATGAGCTGGTTGTTCTCGCGGTCGAAGGTCACCACCAGAGCGCCCTCGGTCTCGACGTTGAGGTCGCGGGAGCGAAGCCAGCTGCCGCGGCCGATGTCCACGTCGACGAGCACGCGCAGGTTGGACAGGAACGGGCTCAGCTCGATGTCGGACTCGGCGCGGCGCCCGCCCGCCAGGGCGACGGTGCGGGCGGCGGCGGAGAGCGCGTGGTCGTAGAAGTCCACGACCTCCGACGAGCGGCGGAGCTCCTCGACGAATACGGTTCCGCCGTCCACGGCGAGCGCGCCCTGGATCAGCGGATAGTTGAAGGAGCCGGTCAAGGTGATGGAGTCGCCGCTGACGGCGGCCACCATGTCCCGGCGGTCCACGATCTGAAGCTCCCTTGGCCAGAAGGCGAGGTCGAACACGGGATCCGCCGGGCGGGCCACGTCGATCGTCCCCTGAATGCGCACCGGCCCTCCGGAGTTCCCGGAGCCGGCGACCGCGACGACGCCGTCCGGAGTCACGCCGAAGTCCAGCTCGAGCCCCGACAGCCGGACGCCGAGAGGGGCGAGCCGCGCTGTCCCTCCCGCCAAGCGGAAGCCGCCCGAAGGCTGGGGCGCGGACAGGCGTCCTCCCACCTGCACGCGGCCGTCCACCACGCCCCCGATCTCCTCGAGCGACGCCACGACGCCGAGAACGAGCGCGGCAGGCAGGGAATCGGCGGCGATGTCGAGCGCCAGAACCCCGTCGGGGATGCGGGGGCGGGGTGCGCCGCCCAGCCGGAAATCGGCCGGAAGCGATCCGTCCACGACCAGGGCGCGCCTCCCGCCGGTCGACGCCTCGACGCTTCCGGCGACCGAACCGCCGTCGTACGCCGCTTCGGCCACGACCGCGTCGAAGGCCAGCGTCTCGTAGCGCGCATTCGTCGCCCGGAGTTCGCCCGTCCAGCGCGGGGATTCGGCTGGGCCGCGCAGACGGGCGCGGGCCGATATCCGTCCTGCCGGCCAATTGTCGGCTTGCAGGAGCCGGCCGAGCGCTCCGAGATCCAGTCCGGCGACGTCCACCTCCAGGCTGGAGCCGCCCTCGGCGCCGGCGATTCGCCCGTCGGCGCGCGCAGAGAAGTCGCCGCTCCGGCTGGAGAGCGAGAACTCGGCGACCTCGACGCCCGCCGGGCCCCACGCGAGCATCGCTTGCTCGTCGAGTGCCCAGTGGTCGGAGCCGACGGCGAGTTCCAGGCGGTCGAGCGTCACGCTGCGCTGCGGGCCGTCGAGACTCGCCGCCCCCTCCGCCTCGTAGCGCTCGTCTTCGGTGCGAGCAACGCGGATTCGGGCTTGCGCTCGCCCGGCGAACTCGTAGCTCCCCTCGACGCGAGCGGATTCGAAGGCGCGGCCGCCCAGCACGAGCGAGTCCGCCGAGAACGTGCCCTCGACGACGACTCCGGCGAAGCGGCTTGTTCCACCGGGCGCGTGCCCGCCAGCGAGCGCGGCTTGCTCGTCAGTTCGCGCGGGGCCCGCCGCCGCGTTGGCGGAGCCCTGGGCCCTGTCGTCGCGGCCCGCCGCCGCCGAGTCCGGGCCGAGCAGCCGAATGCCGCTGACGGCGGCCTCCACGGACGCGGCCGCCGCGGAATGCCAGCGGTACGCCGGCCCGTCGAAGGACGCAGACACCTGCATGGAGAGATCTTCCAGTCCTCCCTGCAGATCGACGCGTCCTTCCAGCGCCCCGTCCAACCGAATTTCGCGGGCAGTGGGGAAGGTGTCCGGATCGGCCCCGTCCATCTCGTGGATGCTGCGTTCGAGCGCGGTCAGCTCGTCTCGCGCCACCAAGTTCGGTCCCATCAGGATGGAGCGCAGCGGGCGGACCGACGGCGACCGCAGCGACAACGCCAAGCCTTCGCCCTGCGCGTCCGCCCGCAGGCCCAAGCTGCCGTGGCCCGCCAACGTCAGGCCCTCGGTTGCGGCGAGGAGGGACTGCATGTGCAGGACGCCGTCCTCGACCCACGCGGACGCTTCCGCGGAGTCGAGCGCGAGCGGCCCGACGGTGGAGGAGCGCACGCTGGCCGACGCGGAGCCCCGAAGACTGTTGCGGTCGAGACCGTGGCCGGACAGGCGGACCGAGCCGGTCGCCACTGTGGGCTGGGGCAGCGACGGCACGACGTCCGAGAGCCGGAAGGCGTCGAAGGACGCCGCGAACTCGTAGCCGTCGGACAGGTCGAGGGCATTGGCCGAGCCCTCGCCGGAGACGGGGCCGCCGGGCGTGTCGAGGGAGACCGACACGGCGAGACGGTCCAGCGGGCCCGCGAGCGACACCGACCCGCGCACCGCGCCGGCCAGGTCGAAGCGGGGGCGGCAGCGGACGGGAGCCTCGGCAGGAGCCTGGGCCGGCGCCTCCGAAATGTCCGCGGCGGGGGTGTCCGCGGCGGGGGTGGCGGCCGAGACGGCAACGGCGCGGGGAGCGTGCGCGGCGGCGCCGGCATCGTCGCCGTCGGTCGAAGCGGGGGCGTCGAGCGGCGCTGGCGGATCGCCGCCGGAGGGCCGGCAGGCGGGCAGGGCGTCCCGCAACGCGGCCAGCGAGAGCGGGGCGAGCGTGGCGTCCAGGTCCAGAACGGCGACGGCGGTGTCGCCGAAGAGCGTGCCCGAGACGACTGCGACGCTGGAGTCGCCTGCCGAGGCCGACCGGTGCTCGGCAGAGACCTCGACCGCGACGCCCTCGCGGAGGTCGCCGTCGGCGCGCACGTGGACCGACCCGCGCCCGCTCCAGCGCACCCCCGGCGCGACCGCACGGAGCAGGCCGTAGTCGAACGGGTCCAGCTCAACGTCCGCGTCCTCGAAGGCAAAGCGGCCCAGCACGGTGGCGGCTCCCGCCGCCGACGCCAGCGTCTCGCCGGCCGCAGGGTCGGCGAGGGCGGCCGTGCCGGCCAGCGCCAAGCGCGCGGGCGAGCCGTCGACGCGCATGTCGCCGGAGAAGGCGCCCGCCACGGGAAGGGGAGCCGCCGTCCACCGTTCGACTTCGGCGGACGCCAGCGCTTGGGCTTCCACGCGCAGGCCGCGAAAGCGCGTGGAGGAGTCCCGGACCACTTCGCCGCCGAGGCGCAGACGGCCGCCGCCGCCGAGGTCCACCTCGACGGAGCCGGGCGTCGAGACGGCCAGCCTGCCCGGCTCCCAGACAACGCGCACGTCGCCGGCCGCGCTTCCGTGGTCCAGGCGCGGGTCGATCCAGGCCAGGTCGGCAAGCGCCAGCTCCGAGAGGCTCGCCTCGACGTCGAAGCGCCAGCCGGCCCCCGCCCGTTCGGCGAACGCGCGCCCGCTGCCTTCCGAGCCCGCCAGCCGGAAGGCGTTCGCGACCACGCTCACGCCGTCGCGCCCGATCGTCGCGGACCCCCGGAATGCCGCCAAGCCGATGCGGCCGGAGCGCGCCGGATAGGAAAGCGCGGCGTCCGCGACTTCGGCCGCCAAGTGCACCCCCTCTCCCGGCGACACGTCCACGCGAGCGAGGTCGCCCTCGATGCCGTCGATGCGGCGCGGCGGCCGTTCTGGGCCCTCCAGGATCACGGCGCCGTCGTGCAGGCGAACGCCGCGGATGCGCAGGAGCGGGCGGGGGGCCTCGTCGGGCCGACTGTCTGCGGAGCCGGGCGGGTGTGGCCCGGTGCTGTCCGCGTTGCGGGCCAGGAGGCGCTCGACGCCGGGCCGGATCGTCGCCACGGGCGACCACAGGCGCAGATCGGCGATGGCGCGGCCGCCGCCCAGCAAGTCGAAGAGCGAGTAGCGCGCGCGCACGGAGTCCGCCGTGAGGACGGCCCGGCCGAGGTGGTCCTCCACGCGCACGCCCCGCAGCGTGGCGCCGCCGAGCAGGCCGCCGGGGCCGACCGACTCGAACGCGACGGAGCCGTTGACGGATGGCCGCAGCGTGGAGAGCGCCCAGTCCAGGGCGGCCTCGCGGCCGGCGGCCGTCCGGCTGACCACGACGGCCGCGACAACGCCCACGGCCGCTGCGACGGCGAAGCCCGAGATGCCCCAGACCAGGAATCGCCGCAGCCACCGCGGGCCCCGGCTGGACGAGAGCCCGCCGGGTGCCCGGCGCCGGGGGCGCCATGACCGCGGCGGGCGCCACTGCAGCCCGCGGCGGAACGGTCCAACCGGAGGGCGGCCCATCGTCAGAACGCCTGTCCGATGGAGAAGTGCACCCGAAAGCGGCGTAGCGAGAAGCGGGGATCGTCGCCGAAGGGGACGCGCGGCCCCAGCACGGCCAAGTCCTGCGAGACCACCCAGTCGATGTACTCGGCGGGCCGGGCCGACTCGGCGATGTTGATCCGGTCGTCCGCCCTGTCGACGCTGGGGTCGTAGGGACGGATCTGCGACGTTACCACCTGGAGCGGCTCCTTGCCCCGGAACGAGTAGGCCAGGTCCAGACGCACGGGCCCGAACAGGGTGTTGTACCGCAGTCCCAGGCCGGGCGTGAACTCGAGTTGCGCCAGCGTCATCCGGCGGGGCCACACCTGTCCGAGATCCAAGAAGGCCGCGCCGCTCAACGGGCCGCTGGAGCCGAAGCGCAGCTCCGCGCTGGCCTCGAGGATGGCCAAGCCGCCGACCGGCTGCACGCGATAGACTTCGGCGCCGGCCAGCGCAGACCCGTCGCACGTGAGTTGGCGCACAGCGGCCGGAGCGCACGTCGGCTCCCCGTCGCGCCGCCGCAGCAGATCCTCGACGCTCACCGACAGGCTCCGCGGTCCAAGCGTGCTCTGCGCGAACCCACGGACGCTCGTGGCCCCGCCCCCGTAGAAGCGCTTCTGCGAAGGCACGATCTCGGATCGGACGCCGTCGGCGGACAGCGCTCCCCGAAAGCCGCCGGACCGAATGCGCCCCGCGCGGAGCCTCAGCGCCAGAACCGTGCGGCTGTCGATCTCGTTGTAGATGCTCCCGTCCGCGAACGCGCGCACGTAGGCGTAGTCCGATCCCGTGGCCCGGCCGGCGACTTCGAGCTCCACGGCCGCCCTGAACCCGTTGCGGGGGCTGAGCAGGTCGTCGGTCGCGTCCTGGTTGAACGACAAGGCCGCCGGCGACAGCAGGTTCCGGCTCGACAACGCGTGGACGTCGGCTGGGCGACATGCGAGAAACGCCGCGCAAAGAATCGCCTCGGCGGCGTCCAGCCGGTTGACTTCGGGGCGCAACCGGACGCCCAGCGACGCATTGGCGCCCACGGGGCGCGTGACGCCCAGGTCCATGCCGACCGCGTCGCGGACGAAGAGGTTCTTTCGGGAGCGGCGCTCGGCGAAGAATCCGGCAACCAGGTTCGTGCGCCGCGAAAGAAAGGACGGCTGGCTGAAGTCGGCCCTGACGAGCCAGTTCGCGCGGCCGTATCGCCCCGTGCCCGCCTCGGAGCACAGCCTGGCGCCCCGGAGCGGCCCGGCGAGCAGGTTGGACACCAGGGCCTGCGTCTGCAACCGCCGCCCGCCGCCCAGGAAGCTGCGGCTGGCCCACCGTCCCTCCACGTTGAAGCACTCCGCGTTGTTGAAGCCCGCGCCTGCGCGCACCCGGCGCAAGTCGCCTTCCTCCACGAACACGCGCATCGGCACGACCGAGTCCGATGCCAGGCGAGCGGAGTCCAGGTCGATGCGGGCGCGCGAGACGATGTCGAGTTCGTGCAGGTTGCGAAGCCCCTCTTGGATCAGCTCCTCCTGGAAGAGCTGGCCTTCCCGAAACGGCAGGCGGTCCAGGATGACGTCGTCGCCGAGGAGGCGGTTGCCGGACACGTCCACGGGACCAAAGGTCGAGAGCGGGCCGAGTTCGACGTCGTAGGTGACGGTCGCCGTGTCGCTGGCGGCGGGAAGGAGGTAGCGCCGGAGCACGACGGCCCTCGCGTAGCCCGAGTTGCGGAGACGGCGGGTGAGCGTGTCGGTGGTCTGGTTGAGCAGGAGGAAGCTGAGGGGATCGCCCGGGCGCACCGACAAGCCGGATTCGATGCCGAGCTCGGGCGGAGCCGGATCGCCCGCGAAGTTGATGGAGCCGATTCTGAAGGGCTCGCCTTCACGCACGCGAAACGCGACGGCCACGGCGCCGTCCTCGTCCGGGCGGGCGTCCGCCGTCACGTCCACGCCGCGAAATCCATGCCCCCGGTACAGCAGCTTGAGGCGCTCGACGTCGTCCTCGACGACGCGGGGACTGTAGTAGGAGCGCTCGCGGCCCCAGTCCAGTCCCAGGGCGCACGTGGTGACGGCGAGGACCAGGGGACACTTGGAGGCGGTCGTGAAGACGGCGCGCCCGAGTTCGGCGTCCGAGAAGGCCGCGTTGCCGATGAACGCGACCGACTTCACCTCCTCGCGGCCGGATTGGGCGGCCGAGGGCGCCGCCGCCGCCAGCGCCGCCGTTGCCGCGGTCCAAGGGGCGAGCCGGCGGGTTGCGCGGAAAGCCGAACGCGGCAGGCGGCACGGAGGCGCGCGCATGCCGTTCCGCTTCTCCTCGTGCGCATGGGTCACCACGAACCCTCCTGTCGTCCGGACGGCCGTGAGGGACGGAGCCGGCCCACGGGCAACCGTCAGCACGCCCCGTTGCCCGGCCGTGCCGGTCCGCCTTGCCTAGTCCGAACGCCCCCAGCTGCGGCGGGTCGCGGCCGGCAGGAACCGTCCGTCTTCTTCGGAGAAAAGATAAGGTTTGACATCGATGCTGGACCGGAGGAGGCGAACCAAGTTCAGCGAGTTCCTTCGCGCTTCGGGATCGCGCCCCCGGCTCGACGACGCGGTGCCGGCGTGGACGAGGGGGATGCCCGGTTGGTGACCGCTGGTTGCGAGCCAAGTCCGGTGAACGTGGCCGGAGAGCACGAGATCGGCCCGCCACTTGGGCAGACGGCTCAAGACGCGGCTCGCGC
Organism: Longimicrobiales bacterium; assembly: GCA_965203485.1. Lineage (GTDB taxonomy): Bacteria > Gemmatimonadota > Gemmatimonadetes > Longimicrobiales > Gaopeijiaceae. Next base: position 2,564,366 of record OZ241892.1, on the reverse strand, counting down.
CCCGCATCGGCGGCGGGCCGGCGGGCTGGGCGCGGAGGAGGTTGTGGTGGACGACGAGCACGCGGCAGGCGCCGCTGGGAGCCTCGGCGAACGCTTGGTCGGCAAGGCGCAGCTGGGCACGGGTCAGGCGGCCGTTGACGATCGCGGTGCGGGGAGCCGCCGAGTTGAGCGCGACGAAGCGCGCGCCGGGCGAGCCGTCCGGCGCCTTGACGTCGAGCACGGCGTCGAGCGGCGCTCGCGCCCGGGCCGGAGCTGGAGGCCGCGGCGGGTCCGGCACGGCGGACACGGCACGGTACCTGGCCCACGGCGCGAGGAGCCGCTCCCAGAACCGGTAGAGCGGCACGTCGTGGTTGCCGGGCACGAGCACGACGGGGGCCGGCGCGAAGCTCGCCAGGAAGCCGCTCGCGGCCCGGAACTCGGCGGCCTTGGCGCGTTGCGTGAGGTCGCCCGAGACGACGACCGCGGCGGGCCTTTCCTGCCGGGCCAGGCGGACCGCGGCGGAAGCGGCGGCGGGACGGTGAGGCTTGCCGAAGTGGACGTCCGAGAGATGAAGGACGATCACGCCGCCGCGGCGCCGTCTCCCGCTCTTCTTCTCAACGTCGCGGCCCAGACGGCGCCCACGCCCACCAGCGCAAGCGAGATGATCTGCGCCAGCGTGAGGACGCCGAAGAAGCGGTCGTCCTTGGCGCGAAAGAACTCCACCGCGAAGCGCTCGGCCCCGGCAAGGGCGAGCCACGTCGTGAACAGCCAGCCGCTGGCGTGCCGGTGGCGGCGAAGCTTCCAGAGCGCCGCGAAGATCAGCGTGGAGAGGCCGATCTCGTACAGCTGGGTGGGATGAACCGGCACGACCTCTCCGTACTTCTCGACGAGCGCCGGGTCCACGGATATGCCGAACTGGCTTTCCAGGACGCTCGCCCGGGTGGGCGGCGAGCCTTCCGGGAAGGCGAGGCCCACCCACGAGTCGGTCGGCCGGCCGTAGTCGTCGCCCACCAGGAAGCAGCCCACGCGGCCCACGGCGTACGAGATCGCCAGCGCGGGCGCCGCGGCGTCGGCCGCCTTGCCGAGCGGCAGGCGCAGCCGCCGGATTCTGCGCACCACGAGCACGGTGGCGAGCAGGAAGCCGCCGTACCAGACCATGCCGCCGCGCGAGAAGATCGTGCCGAACGGGTCGGCGGCAAGCTGGGGAAAGTTGAGCAGCGCGTAGTACGCCTTGGCCCCGACGACGCCCCCGACGACCGCCATGAAGACGAGGTCCCAGGCCCAGTCTCCGTTCAAGCCGCCCCGCCGCATCTCCGCGCGCAGCACCCAGCCGGCCGTGACGAAGGACATGAGCATCATGGCGCCGAACGACGTGATCGGCGCGCCGCCGGCCAGCGGCAGCCATTCGGGAAGCCTGAACAGGATCGGGTACACGGATAGTCCGTTTCGCGGTTTGCGGATTGGGCGCGCGGCCGGGCGGGTCCCGCGCCCGCGCGGGGTGGACGGACGCGGCGGAGCGGTGGCGGCACCGGCCGAGCAGCCCCGATCGCTTGACGGCTGGAACCGTCCTTAAGTCTGGGTCAAGGTGGACGCGGGCGGTAGGGGCGGGGCTCCGGGCTTCGCCCCTGGTGCCTCCGCCTGGTACGCGCGTATGGTCCCCGGCGAGCTGGCAACCTTGCCCGGAGCTGGACTTGCGGCCATTCGTGGCCCACTGCTCAAGTCCGATCCGCGAATCGCCCGTCGCCTGATCGCAGAGCGGATCGAGCGCCACGCGCGAGAGACTGACGCGAGGCATCGCGTTAAGATTCGGGTTCAACGCCGTTCCCACGCCCAAGCACCGTCAATCAAGGATAGCAACCAATGAAGAACGGCCGAATCGTACTGATTGCCGTTGCGAGCATCTTCTCGGCAAGCGTGGCCCTTATGGTCGCGCCTGTTGTCACAAGCTTGGCTGGCTCCCCGGAGGCGGCCAAACCGACGCTCTTCGAGGCCCGGGCGCAGGATTGTACAGACTCGAACGGAGCTCCGCGAGAGTGCACGAATTCCGAGGAGTACATGATGTGTTTGGACAACGTTGGCGACGCGCTGAATCAATGCTTGGCCGCCAATTCTGGCTCTGGCTTCTGGAATTGGCTTGATCGCCAGGCGTGCAGAACGTTTGCCGCCGTTGACGCCATGGCTTGCGCGGCCCAATATTTCTTTGATCTCCTGCCCAGCTAACCGTGGGATGCGATCCGCCGAGCCAAGTCGGCCCGGCGTCGAATCGGCGAGTAGGCCGGGCGGTCTTTTTTTGGCTTGCTTTCGCCGCCACGATTGCTGTCGCGGCGTGGAGCGCGGTGACGATCGCGTCCCACCGAAGTGGACGCTTGGCGCCACCCGACTCCGGTGTCTCTGACGCTACAGCTTCCCCCGGGGGCTCTTCCATTGCGGCGGCGCCAGAACATGCCAAGCTCTACGCCGAGATTGCATCCGTCCGAGATGTCGCGGTCGGCAACGGCGTCTGGTACGTGCTGGACCAAGCAATGCCGGCGGTGCACACGCTGGACGCCGGGGGGGCGTGGCTGGGCAACTTCGGACCCGCAGGAGAGGGGGGGCCGGGCGAGCTGCTCCGTCCCGTGGCGATTGCGGTCGGCCGCGGCGCCGTGGCGGTGGCTGACGCAGGGCGGGGGAGGATACACCTATATGGACTGGACGGCCACTACCGAGACTACAGGCCGATCGAAGCCCCCGGTTGCCAAGTGGCCCGGCCCGTGGACGTAGCGGCTGGGGAGACGACGTTCCTGCTCCTTGTCGAGTGCGTCTCCGGGCGGTCTGTCGAGCATCAGGTCGTGGCGGTGGGCGACGGACCCTCGCGGCTGGTGGTTCGTCGAAGTCCGGATGCGGGAACCCGACCGATCTTGGACTTCGGCGCGACCTACGTGCTGAGCGACCACCCTCGCGGCTTCGTCTTCGGCGACGCGCAGGACGACTGCTTGGGCATCCACGACCTGGACGGCGCGCAACTGGACCGCGCTTGTCACGAGTGGCTCGTGCGGACGCCGTTGCCGGCCGGCAAGAAGCGAGAGCTGGAGGCGGCCCTCGAGCGTCGCGGCTCGCCCGTGAAGTTCCGCGTGCCCGACAGCTTTCCGCCGTTCGATCGCGTGTTTTGGGACGACGAACGGCTCTTGTACCGGGTCCTCCGGGAGGAGGGGTCGCACTTGGCGGCGCGAGGCGGAGAAGTCGGAGCTGAAACCTTCCCCGGCGTGCCCGCGGCTCCATGGCTCTTCGTTGCCGACGGCACGGCCCTGGCCGCCTGGGACGAGGTAGAGGGGGTTCGAATCGCCTTGTACCCTCTGCGCTGACCGTCATGTCCTCCGGCGTCGCGCCCGTCGTGCGGGCGGACGGGCTCGTCGTCTCCTACCGCGTCTTCCTTCGCCGCGCCGCCGTGTTGCGGGGCGTCGGCATGACGGCGAAGCCGGGCGAGATCACGGCCGTCGTGGGCCGCAACGGGGTCGGCAAGACCACGCTGTTCCTGTCCGTGCTGGGGTTCCTGCGCCCCGACGCGGGCGGATGCGTCGTGGGCGGCTTGTCCCCGGGCGCCTACCGTCGCGCGCGCGGGGTCGGGTATCTGCCGGAAACGGCTTCCTTGCCGCGGGGATGGACGGGACGCGACTTGCTGGAGCGCAACGTGGACTTGGCGGTCGCTCCGGAGGAACGAGAAGCGGAATTCCGACGCGCCGTGATCCGGACGGGCCTGGACGGAGCCTCTCTGGCGAAGCGCGAAAGCAAGTGCTCGATGGGCACGCGGCGGCGCATTGCCTTCGTGTGCGCGCTGGTCGGCGATCCGAAGCTGTTGGTGCTGGACGAGCCCTTCGCCGGCCTGGACCTTCCGGCCTGCAAGGCCGTGCGGCAGGAAATGCGGGCCGCGCGAGACCGGGGCGCAACGGTGCTGTTCGCCAGCCACCGCGTAGCCGAGGTGGCGCGGCTGGCCGACTGCGTCTTCGTGCTGGCGGGCGGAGTCGCGGAACGGCTGGACGCGCTCGATCCCGAAGGGTCTGCCGACTGGCGAGACTTGGAAGCCGAATTGGAGCGCAGGATTTGAGCCGCCGACTGACCCCTCTCGCGGCCCGGATCGCGTTGGCGTTGTCGCCGCACCGCCGGGCGCTGTGGACGCTCTTCGCCTCCATGGGCGCGCTGGCTGGCCTGTACTGGTACGGGGGGCGCGTGGAGGACCTCTTCACGGTCTTGGCGCCCGTTGGCACGGTTGTTCTTGCGGTCTTGCTTGCCGACGTGTGCGCGGACTTCCGCCGGGGACATGCGGTCTTCTGGATGCAGCGCGCCGTCAGTCCGGTGACGTTCTACTTGGCGAGGTTCGCGGAAACCACTGCGGTCGGCGTCGGCCTCGCGGTGCTCTGGCTCGGCGCGTTGTCCGCCGTGGCCGTGCTCGCAGGCTGGGACCTCGAATCGCATCCCATGCTGACGGTGCCGGGGGCGGTGGTCGTGGTACTGACGATCGGCGCGGTCGGATTCGGACTGTCGGCTTGGTTGCCCGGGGGAGCTCGGATGGCCCTGATCGCCTTTGGCGCGATCAGTTTGGCCGCTGTTGTCCTGGCCGAACTCCGGCCGGGCCTCGAGGAGCGGTTTGCGACACGGGTCGTGTTGGAGGCGTTGTTTCCCTTTGAAGACTTGAACGGCACGATGCGCTGGGTCCGCGGCGGCGACGGCGGGTCGCCCGGAGCGCTGCTCCGCACTGCGATCTACGCCGGAGCATGGACGGCGCTGGGAGCGCTGGGGGTCCGCAGGGCCGCATCGAGCGGAAAAATGGCCGGAGCCGGGCGTTAGCTAGCCCGAAGCCGAAGGGACTTGCTACCAGAAGGATGGCTCCAGCGGCCGGTCCCCCGCGCCCCGCGCCGGCAAGTCGGCCGCTTCCGCCATTCTTCCCGAAGCGCCGGAGCCTGGATCCGGCTCCGAAAGGCAATACCGAACGGGCCGAGATCCTTCCTTCTTGAGCAGGCCGTTTCGCTCTAAGTCTTGCAACCGAGCCCTAACGAGTCTCTGCACGCTGGCGGGCAACTGCGCCGCCCGTGCGATCTCGTTCTCGGACTGCGGACGCGGCGTGCGTTCGAGCACTTCGGGAAGCTTCTCGCCAACAAGGCGGTTCCACCAGTCCTTTGCTTGCGAAGGTTTGATGTTGAGTTCATTCTCGAGGCCCTTCGGCGTCCTTGCTTCCGGGCTCATGCGGCCGAAGATACGACGAACGGTTGCGAACAACTCCTCTTCTGAATCGCGTGCGGGCTGGGCTTCGCGCGTCGGCGCCGCTTCGGCCTCCGGGGGATCCTTGGCCGACGCGCGCGGCGGGCGGAGCAGATTCCTGAGGGCCTCTGGGTTCTGCGGTTCCCGCCATGGTTGCGCCCCCTTCGTCATCAGAGGGTCACGCACGTATACCGGCACGGATTGGGGCAACTTCAGTTGTTCCGTCGCTCCGCTCCAGGTCCCGCCTTTGCCGGGCTCGTAGGCGGCGACCAGGGCTGCGTCCGCAAGCGCATAGATCAGCTTGTTGCGTTGCATGGCGCGCCATACCTGAAAGCGAACACCCGGATCCCACGGACAGACGAGCACGAGCTTTTCGTCCCTCAACACCTCTAGATGATCCGCATGGAGGACCGCTCGATCGAGTCCGTTGGCCAGGACGCCGACCGCGCTCCCTCCCTCTTCGAGGGCGCCGCGCATGGCCGCCTGATCCGATCCCCGCGCGCCGCCCGACACGATCGTGCAGTCGGCGCGGGCTGCAAGCCGTCCGGCGTTCGCCGCGCATTCCAGAGCCTCGTCGGGCGCATGCCGGGAACCGACGACGGCCAATCCGCCGTTCGCTAGGAGCCCCGGGTCGCCGCAACCGTACAGCAACGGAAACGCGTCCTCGCCGAACCGTTGCTTCCATCGCTCTGGATATTCGCGGTCGTTGTGGCCAAGAACCCAGATCGCCCGCTGGTTCCAGCGCTCCAAGGCAAACGCGAGCTCGACGCCGCGCTCCAAGAGTTTCCGTAGCCGCTGCGGAGTCTCGTCGTCGCCCCCAAGTTTCTCTTGGGCCGCGAAGTCGGCGATGAGCTTGGCGTTCCCCCGTTCCATCAGTTCGGCGGGCCGTGCGCCCTCGTCGTGCAACCATGCGGCCAGCGTCCTGTATTCCTTGGGCTTCAAGGGCTTGACCAACTCCTTCGAGGACGGTGTCTTCGCCAGCAAAGGAGCCGTCAGCATCAAGACGGCCTTCGTGTCCGGCGTCGGCTCGGCCATCATGCCCTTAGCGTGGCCAGAGCGCACGGGTGCACCGGGCCGCTGCCCTTCTTGCGCAACAACCCTGCGGCAACCGTCAACGTCCACCCGGAATCGACGATGTCGTCGACCAGCAGCACGGCTCCCGGCATCGGCGGCTCGGCTACGTCGAACGCGTCGATCACGTTGCGAACCTTGTGGGCGGTGTTGGCCATGGCCTTCTGTTCGGGCCGATCGCCCTTTCTTGCAAAGACCTCCTTGAACGGCAGTTGCAACGCGTTGGCCAACCGCTTCGAGAAGTCGGCCAGCGCTCCCGCGCTTCGTTGGGAGGGGATGCAAGTGACCCACTCGGGCGGCTGCTCGGGGTTCCAGCGACGAATCATGTCGTCGCATGCTTGTACAAGTTCTTCGTCATAACGCTCGGCGTCGTACTTGCCCCGCTCGACCAAGTCTCCGTGGCCGCCGTCTTTCCATACGCACAGAGCCAGGCCTTCCTCGGCACGATACTTGGTCTCGATGGACTTTCGGCCCGGACGCGACCTGCTGGCGCCGGCTGGCCACTGCTTGCGCGGCTTGATTGGAAGAGGCCGGTTCTTGAGAAACGAGTCCGCCTCCTTCCGCAACGCGGGATCGGGGGATGTCGGGAGCGGAGGGAGTTCGGCCTCTTGGGCGGCGTTTGGTTCTCCGTCCAGAGCGCGGACAAGGAAGGCCATGTGGCCGGAGCGCAACGCCACGTATTCCTGCATCTGTTGCCATTCCTGGTGCCGCAGGTCGGTCAACCGTTCCGTCCGCTCCCAAAACGCGGGACTGAGCCGTACCGCGGCGTTCCGGTGCCACTTGCGTCCGTCCCGCACCACTGGTGGCGACGACTCGAGGGAGAGGAGATCCACGGCCTTCTCTATGCGCTTGCCGTCGAGGTTGATTTTCGCTTCCAGCTCGGACTGCGAGAGACCATCGCTGGCGTGCTGGAGTGCCGCCAGCACCTGGTCAACCTCGTCGTGTGCGGGAAACGCGCTCTCGATGAAGTAGTTTGTGATCGCGTCGTCTTCCTTGCCGGTCAGTAGGATGCCGTAGGCGGCGTCGCGCGCGCGACCTGCCCGGCCGACCTGCTGGTAGTACGCCACGGCGAAGCCCGGCATCTGGTAGTGAATGACGAATTCGAGGTCGGGCTTGTCGAACCCCATGCCGAGGGCGACGGTCGCCACGACGGCCTTGACGCGATTGTCGAGGAGATCGGCCTCGAGGGCTTCGCGTTGGTCGTGGTCCATCTGTCCAGTGTAGGCCTCTACCTTCAGTCCGCGCGAAGCAAGCCAGTAGGCGACCTGCTCCGCGTCTCGTACCGTGAGCGTGTAGACGATGCCGTGACCGGAAAGTCGCGGGATCTGCTCCGCCAGCCAAGCAAGGCGGTCTGCCTTGTCGGGAAGGTCGATCGTCTGCAGAACCAGGGAAGGGCGGTTCAGATCGCCCCGGGACACCTCGACGTCGGTTCCCAAGATGTCGCGGACGTCCGCGGTTACGCGTCGGTTGGCCGTAGCCGTCGTGGCCAGGACGCGGACGTTGGGCGGCAACCTGCGCACGAAGGTCTCAATTCTCCGGTAGTCGGGCCGAAAGTCGTGCCCCCAGTCGGACATGCAATGGGCTTCGTCTACGACGAGCAAGGAAACGTGGTGGGCTGCAGGCTCCAGGACCCGGGCCCGGAACCGCTCGTTGTGCAGTCGCTCGGGGGCGACCAGGAGAATGTCGATGTCGTCTTGCTGGACCCCGCGTTCCACCTCGGACCAGTCCGGCTTGTTGTCGGATGCGATCCGGACGGCCTGGACGCCCATGCGGGCTGCCGCGTTGATCTGGTTGCGCATGAGCGACAGCAACGGCGACACCAGCAGGGCAGGACCTCGCCCGGCTTCCCGGAGCAGCTTTGTCGCGATGAAGTAGACGAAGCTCTTGCCCCACCCCGTCTTCTGGACCACGAGGAACCGACCGCGGCCCTCCACGACGTGTCGGATGGCCTGCTCCTGCCCTTCGCGGAAAACAGCGCCGCCATCTCGGACGCCCGTCCGCAGGAGTTCGAGAGCGCGGCGGCCGTCGTACTTCGGGGTCAGAGGACGAGTTGCCATATCTGGAGTTGCTCCGTATTGTGGACGGGTAAGGACCTTGGGTTCAGGTGGTGCAAGGTGAACATAACTTGCGGAGGCGCAAGGGCGCGGAACGGCCTCGTACCGAGATGGCCGGGCGCACTGCACGACTGCGCGCTTGCGCTCGAAGCCGGCGGGCGACTCGTAGCCGAGCGCCGAGCGTCGGTGCCTCGAGTTGTAGAGCCCTCGATGAAGTCGAAGACGGCGCGCCGGGCTTCGGCCGGATTCGCGAACCGGCAACGGTCCAGCAGCTCGCATTCCAACGTGGCGAAGAAGCTCTCGCACATCGCGTTGTCGCAGGCGTCGCCCACGGAGTTCCGTGGAGCGACGAGCTCCCGCCTTCCTGCACCGCTCGAACGCCCAGGACGTGTACTGCGTACACACTCGGAGGAACTCCCGGCCGACCCACGTTGCCCGCGTAGAACTCGGCGCACACGTCCTCCGCGAACTCGTCGAACCCGTCCTCCCGCAACAGCTTGTCCAGCACGCGGTAGAACGGGTGCTCGGTCACGCTGATCTCGCTGGTCGCCACGAACAGCGCCTCCTGGCGCACCCTCGGACGCTTGCCCAACGCCATCTCCGTCCTCCTTCCAGGGAATCGTCGCCTCCCTCCAATCTAACCCCCATCCCTAGTGCCGCCCGGAAGGACTTGTCCACGGGCCCCTAGCACTGACCGCCGTGTCCCGTGCCATCCCCGCTGTTCCGATTCCATGTCCCTCCCCACCACGTCAGGCGAAGAGCCGTCGGGGCAGGTCCAGTTGCATCGGAACAACCCCTTCATTATCCTCGCCTTGGCGTTACTTGGCGGCAGGTCGCCGGTTCTCGGGCGGACACCTTGGGCCTGCTGGCCTCGCCGTCGCACGCCATTCCCTATCACCGCCGCCTTCGTGATAAGGCGGGCTCAAACCACTAAAGGAGATGTCAATGGCTCGACATGTATTATTCCGTTGGACGGCGGTGGTGCGTACGTCCAGGAGGGCGCCTGCGATTCGGAGTCGACAGGATGCACCCCCCCCCGGCCAGGACCGTCCGGGCAGTTCGGATGGTCCAGTCAAGACCTAGGATTGCGGTGCGCCGGGCTCGCGATTGCCCAAGTCTCCCGCCCTTCCAGGGTGGGTTGGCTTGGGCGATCGCGGGGCTCCTGCTCGCTTCGCCCGCCGAGGCTCAGTGGCGCCTAGGTCCGCCGACCTTGATGGTTGGCGAGGACACGGGGGCGCTGTTCGGGAGCGTGGCCGACGTGTTCGTCCGGGACGACCGCATCTACGTCACGGACGTCCAAGCCCGACGCATTCACGCGTTCGACGCGATGACGGGACAGATCGTCGCCAGTGCGGGGCGCCACGGCGAAGGTCCCGGCGACTTTGAGCTCGTCGGGTGGGTCGGAGATTGCGGTCGCGACAGCGTGTTTGTCGCGGATGACGTTCTTAATCGCGTTACCGTCTTTTCTCTGGATCTCGAATTCGCGCGAACGATTTCCCTGGACGGCGCGATTCTTGAGGATGTCCGGTGCGTTGGCCCGAACGGCTTCGTCGGAATCGATCGCATCGAGTCTCCGATCGTTGCTATCGACGAACTACCAGAGGAGTCGCACCGAGACGATTTCGATCTCGTCCTCTTCGCGCCGGACGGATCCGTCCGGCGGACGATCGGGCGGTTCCCTGGGATCGAGCGAGTGTACGTGGCCCGCCCCGACGGCTTGGCCTACAGCATTGTCCCTCTGGCGTGGGGGCTATGGCCGAAACTTGATACGTCGCCCCGCGGGTTCGTCCTTGGCACAGGCGACGCGTGGTCGCTGACGCGCTTCGACGTGGCAGGCAACGTTCGGGACACCCTGGCGGTCGACGAGAGCCGAATAGCGGTCTCGCGCTTCCACGTGGACGAGTACTCGCGCCGGGCGGCCGCCCGCGCTCGCGACCCCGACGGAACTCGCCGATACTACGCGGAGTACCCGTTCCCCTCGCACTTTCCCGCGTACCGGGACGTTCGGGTGTCGGAGGACGACTTCACGTGGGTCATGCAGTTCACGGCGCCGTACCCGGAGCCGCGCAATCACTGGAAGGTATTCGGCCCCGACGGCGCTTTGGCGGCCACCGCGGACCTGCCGCTGGGCTTTGTGCTCAAATGGGTCGGGGAGACGCGCGTCGCCGGCGTTGCGAGAGACGAGATGGACACCCAGCGGGTAGAGTTGCGGCCTATTCTGCGTTAGCCGGCCGTTGTGATCCGATCCTGGCTCATCGTGCCGGACGACACGACGCGGAATCATTTGATCGCAGGCACAAGCGGACGTGAGCCGTTAGAGAGCCGAGACGATGCTAGGCACTCAGTGCGCGTCGCTCTGGCTTAGCTTATCGTTCCACCAGTTTGACTTCGGCGAGCGCGACTTGGGGGCCCCAGTTGCGCCGAGTGCGGCCGCGACGATCGTCGCGTACCAGAGCTTTCTACGGCGGTACATGCAACCTCCTGGGTTGAGGTTCCCCCAGGAGCAATCTCAAGCTGTAACACCTCTCCGCGTGCCGTCAAAGGGAGCTTTGGGCTCCGGCGGCCGCCAAGGCGTCAGGCCGGGCATCGGAGCGGACGCGTTCGCTTGGGACAAGCCGCCGAACGAGCCGTGCTGCACGCGGAACTGGGCGGCGCGGGCGATCATGGCGCCGTTGTCGAGCGAGACGCGGGGCGATCCGGCGAAGACGCGGCCGCTCGCGCCGACGCCCTCCCGGACGCGCTGGCGGAGGGCGGCGTTCGCCGAGACCCCGCCGCCGAGAAGCACCCGCTTGCAGCCGGTCGCGCGGGCGGCGCGCAGGGTCTTGGCGGCCAGCACGTCCACGGCCGCCTCCTGGAACGAGGCGGCGACGTGCGGCGTCTCGCGCTCCAGCGAGCCCGCTTGGTCCAGTTCGGCGACGAGGCGCGCGACGGCCGTCTTGAGGCCGGAGAACGAGAAGTCGAAGTCGCCGGGGCGGGCCGGCTCACGGCCGGTTCGCAGGAGGGGGCGGGGGAGCGGGTAGCGGGTCGCGTCGCCGTTCTTTGCCGCGGCTTGGATGGCGGGTCCGCCGGGGTAGGGAAGGCCGAGCAGCTTGGCCACCTTGTCGAACGCCTCGCCGGCCGCGTCGTCGCGGGTGCGCCCGAGAAGGAAGTACTTGCCCCACTCCGGCGCCCAGAGGAGCAGCGTGTGTCCGCCGGAGACGACCAGGGCCGTGAAGGGAGGCTCGGCGTCGGGGTCTTCGAGCACGGGGCCGAAGAGGTGGCCCTCCATGTGATGCACGGGCACGAACGGGACTTGAAGGGCGAAGGCGGTGGCGCGCGACCAGGAGGCGCCGACGAGGAGCGCGCCGATGAGGCCGGGAGCCACGGCGGCGGCCACGGCCGCGATGTCGGAACGGGCGACGCCCGCGTCGGCGAAGGCTTGGGCCGCCACCGGCTCGATGCGCCGGAGGTGGTCGCGGGCCGCGAGTTCGGGCACGACGCCGCCGTAGAGGCGGTGCACGTCCTGCGAGTGCACCACGAGGCTCAGGATGCGGCCTTGCTCGTCGAGCACTGCCGCCGACGTCTCGTCGCAGGTGGTCTCGATGCCCAGAACGGGGGCGATCACGGCGGTTGCCGGAAGCGTGCGCCCAGGACGGTGACCGAGTCGGCGTCGACTTCGGCGTCCACCCAGCGGGGCAGGCCGCCGATCTCGACCGGAAGGCGCACGGGGCCTCGTTCGGCCTGCGCCCGCAGCACCGCCGGGTCCAGGGCGACGCGAACGAACAACGAGGCCGGATCGACCGCGGCCAGCGCGTCCGCGGTCCCCCGCAGGGTCACCTCCACGGCGCTGGGCTCGGCCGCCATCGCCGAGTCCGGCAGCTCCACGGCCAAGGGGCCTAGGACGCGGTGCTCCTTCGGGCCGGCGAGGACCGTAACCGTGGCCGAGTCGGGCACGACCGCGATCCCCTCCATTGCCGCGACGTCCAGGGCGACGACGAACTGTTCGGCGCCGGCCGCCGCGCCCAGGTCGAAGGCTTCGGTGAAGACGGCCTGCAGCGTGTCGACCACGGACGCGGGGCCTTGCACGCGCACCAGGACCGGGCTCACGCTCGGGTCGGCCGAAAGGGCGGTTCCGGCCGCCGGAGACCCGGCGTAGCGCACCGAAACGGGGATCCACTCGGAAACGTTGCGCTCGAAGCGCAGGCGCACCGTGCTGGGCACGATGTCGCCGACGGCGATGCGGGTGCGGTCGATGTTGCGCACCCAGTCCGGGTTCAGCTCGGGGAGCCAGTCCTCGCCCGGCACGGAGTCTGCGGGGACGACGACGACGGGACGCGCCACGCCGGCACGGAAGAGGTCGGCGTGCGAGCCGGTCACCGTGAGGCGCACGGACGAAGGCGACGGCGGGCCGACGAGAACCCAGCCCGCGTCCATGCTCTCGGCGACTTGGACCGCCACCCCGTGGATGTCCAGGCTGATCGGCTCGTCGTCGCGCAAGCGCATCGTCGCCCACAGCAGGACCGCCATCGCGAGAGCGGCCGCCTTGAGGCGCCAGTTGCGCACCAGGAACCGGGGGAAGTACACCCGCTATTCGTAGGCCGGGCGGCGACGCTCGAAGACGCGCGCGTCCGGTCGCGAGCCGTCGCGTTCGCCTGTTCGTTCGGGCTGTTTCGGGCCGAGGCCGCCGGAGCCCACGCCTGGGCCGCGCGCCGGGCCGCCGGCAACCAGCCGCCGCACCAGGTTCACGTTCGCCTCCGAGTCCCACGCCGTGGACCCCGCCATCTTCTTGTAGACGACGCCGTCCGCGCCGATCAGGAACGACTCCGGGACGCCCGACGTGCGGTAGACGCGCTCTATGGAGCCGGCGGGGTCGAGCAGGACCGGAAACGTGAGTTCCAGGTCGCGGGCGAAGGCGACGGGATCGCCGCCGGCGTTCCCCAAGGCGTCGAGGGAACCCGGCGGAGAGTCCACGCTGACGGCCGCGATCTCGAACTGGTCGCGGGAGAACGTGTCGTAGAGCCGCTGCATCGAGGGCATCTCTTCCTTGCACGGAGCGCACCAGGTCGCCCAGACGTTGAGGAGAACCACCTTGCCGCGGTAGCTCGCGAGGGTGACCGGGCGGCCGTCCGGGTCGTGGACCTCGAAGTCGGGGGCGCGGTCGCCCGCGAGCACCGGGCGAGTGCGAGCGCGGCTTGCCCAGGCCGCGACGACGACCGCGACGACGACCGCCAGGGCCGCGCCGTAGACCCGCGCCGCGCTCCTCGCTCCGCCGCCCCGCGTCATCGCCTCGCGCGGCGGCGGGGCGGTTCGCCGACGACCAGGCTCACGCGCCCGCCGTGTTCGGTCAACGCGCCGGGGGGCGGAGCTTGGCCGAACACGGCCCCTTGGTTGAGCAGGCTGAAGCGGCGCTCCACCTCGCCGACGACGAGACCCAGCGAGTCGAGCAGGGCGAGCGCGCGGCTTTCGTCCACGCCGGTCAGGTCCGGCATCGCGAACGTCGGCGGACCGCTGCTGACCTGCAGGCGGATGGCGCTGGGGACGGCGAGCGTGTCGCCGGGGGCCGGCTCGATGCCGATCACGCGGTCCGCCGGGTCGAGCGACTCCACGGTGTCGACCAGCACGGCGAACCCGGCGGCGGCCAGCACGTCGGCGGCGCGCTGGCCGGGCAGCCGCGTCACGTCGGGCACGGCGCGCACCAAGGGGCCGGCCGAAACGGCCAGCCGGACTCCGGCGCCGCGCAGGGCCGTGCGCCCCGGCAACGGGCTCTGGCCTATTACCGTCCCGCGGGGGGCTTGCGGGTGGTGGACCGGGTCGAGTCCGCGGGCCTCCAATCCCGAGGATGCGACGAGCTGCATGGCGGCGGCGTTCGTCATTCCCCTGAAGTCGGGCACCTCCTGGAGCGCGACGGGGGACTCTCGCGGAGGGAAGAAGAAGAAGACCGCCGCCTGGTGCCCCGCGATGGCTCCCGCCAGCACGGTCCCGAGCGCGATTCCTGCGCGGCGGGCCGCGTCGCGGAGCGTTCGTCGCGGTGCGGGGGCCGCGTCGTCGCTGGGCCGACGAGTCCGGCGGCGCCGAATGGAGCTGCCGAGGCCCATCAGCGAGCCGCCCTCTGCGGCGCCGGCGCCGTCCACGGCGCGAACCCCGCGTTGCGGAGATCCGTCAGCGTGCATCCCATTGCGTCCGCTCGGCCGCCCGGAGCGCGCCAGGGCCCACGACGAAGCCGCCGAACCGCATTCAGCGTGCCGCTCTTCGCATCCGGGCTGCGAAGGCCCCGTCGTGGCCGCCCTTTCCCGCGGCAGGAAAGACCGCGAGGCGCCCTCTTGCGTCGAGGAGATGCGCAGGGGCCGGACCGGGCTCCATCCGAAACTCCGGGTGGCGAGACAAGAAGTCCTCCACTTGACACCCGTTCTCCTCCGGTTCCAAGGAACATGTAGCGTAAACCAGCAAGCCGCCGGACGGAACCGCCGCCGCCGCGCTGTCCAGCATCGAGCGCTGCATCTCGGCGAGCGCCCGCAGGCGATCCTCCGACAGCCGCCAGCGGACGTCCGGGCGGCGCCTCAGCACGCCGGTCGCGCCGCAGGGCACGTCCAGGAGGACCGTGGCGGCGCCCCGGACCGCGGGCCGCCGGGCGTCCGCCGCAACCGGCCAAACCTTCGCCGGCGCTCCGCCGCGCCGCAACCGGGCGACGCCGTCCACGACCCGGCCGAGGCGCGCGACCGACGCGTCCGCCGCCACGACGGCCCGCGCGACGGCCCCGAGCGCGATGGCCTTGCCGCCGGGCGCCGCGCAGAGGTCGGCCACTACCGTGTCCGGCTCGGGCGCCGCGTAGTCCACGACCCGGGACGCGGCCGGATCCTGGACGACGCCCGGCACGGCCCGCAACGCCGCCGCGGGATCGGTGCCCGGGGCCAGGCGGATCCACCCGCCCGGTTCGGCGAGCGCCTCGATGCCCGCCTCCCCCAGCCGGTGCGCTCCCGCCCCGGCCGTTCCCCCTACGGGCCGCAGGCACGTGACCGGCTCTTCGTTGTTGGCCTCCACGATCCGCCGCGTCGCGTCCGGCCCGAAGCCGCGCAGCCAGCGGCGCACCAGCCAGCGCGGATGCGAGCCCCACGTCGCGAGGAACCCCTCCAAGTCCTCTTCGGCGTCCGGAAAGGCGAGCGTGCCGGGAGGCGAGGCGGCCAGCTTCCTCAGTACTGCGTTGACCAGCCCGGCCGCCGCTCGGCTCCGGCCGGCCCTCACCGCCTTGACCGACTCGGAGACGGCCGCGTAGGCCGGCACGCTGCGCATCTCCAGGAGCTGGTAGGCGCCCATGCGCAGCGCAAGTCGAACCGGCGGGTCCAGACTGTCCGGATCGCGCCCCGAAGCCTGTCGCAACGCATGGTCGAGCCGGCCCCTCAGCCGCACGACGCCGTAGACCAGAGCGCGCACCCAGCGGCGGCGCTTCGACTCGTTCGCCCTTGCCGCTTCCCACGCTACGTCGAGCCTGCGGCCCGCGTCCACGGCGGCCAGGATCGACGCGGCGAGCGCGCGTTCCCCCGGGGTTGCGCGTCCTGCATCGCGGCCGTTCCCGGCGTCGCGATCGAAGGCCGCTACCGCCCCTGCGCCTCCCCCGCGTCCAGCATCCCCGCCAGGGGCGAGGAGGGCGCGGCGATCTCCTTGGACTCCATGCGCCCGGCCACGTACGCGGCCCGTCCCGCCCGAACGGCCCATTTCATCGCCCCGGCCATGCGCACGGGATCGGCCGCGGCGGCGATCGCCGTGTTCATGAGCACGCCGTCCACGCCCTGCTCCATGGTGACGCACGCGTCCGACGCCGTGCCCACGCCTGCGTCCACGATCACGGGCACGGACAGACGGCGCTTGATCTCCCGGATGTAGTACGGGTTCACGAGACCCAGACCGCTGCCTATCGGGCTGGCCAGCGGCATGACGGCCGCGCAGCCGGCGTCCTCCAGGCGGAGCGCGACGACCAGATCGTCGTTCGTGTAGGCCAGGACCCGAAACCCGTCGGCGACGAGTTCGGACGCGGCTTCGAGCGTGGCGGCGACGTCGGGCAGGAGCGTGCGCTGGTCGCCGATGACCTCCAGCTTGACCCATTCGCTGAGTCCTGCGGCCCGCCCCAAGCGGGCGTAGCGCACCGCTTCGGCCGCGTCGAAGCATCCGGCCGTGTTCGGCAACAGGAAGAAGTCGTCGGGGCTCAGGTGATGGAGGATGCCGTCCTCCCCGCCCCGGCGAAGGTCCGCGCGCCGCACGGCCACCGTCACCATCTCGGCCCCGCTCGCCCGGATCGCGGCCACCATCTGCTCGCCCGTGCGGTACTTGCCCGTGCCCAGGATCAGTCGCGACTCGAAGCGCCTGCCGCCGATCTCCAGGCCGTCGGCCCCGCTCGCCATTCATCCGCCTCCCACGAAGTGCACGAGTTCGATGCGGTCCCCGTCTTCCAAGGACGTCGACGACAGAGCGTCGCGAGCAAGAATCTCGCGGTTGCGCTCGACGACGACGGCTCCCGGCTGCAACGAGAGGCCGGCCACCAGCTCCGCGACGCTGGTTCCCGCCCCGACCTCCCGCTCGTCCCCGTTGACCTGAATCGAGACGACGCCGGTGCTTTCCGTCATCTTGAGTTTCGCTTCTCCTCCGAGCGGTTCGGAGGACGGCGGGGGACTCGCGGGTGGGTCCTGCACGCGGCCGAGGGCGCCATGCACGCGGCTCGCACCGGCGCTGGGCATCAGCCCAACGTCTCAAGATACCGGATCGCCGCCCCGGCGGCGTTCGCCGCCCGCCAGACGCCGCTGCGGACGACCACGCCCCACGCTCCCGCCGCCCGTGCCGCCGCGGCCCCTTCCGGCGTCACGCCGCCTATCGCGAGCACGGGCACGGGGGCGCGGTCAACGGCGGCCGCCAGCGCCTCGATGCCCGCCGCCGCCCGTCCGGGGTGCGAGCGGGTGGCCCACACGGCGCCGAAGACCAAGTAGTCCGCAAGTTCCGCCCAGGGCTCGGCCGCCTGCTCGGCGACGTGAATGGACCGGCCGACCAGGAACGGCGTCCGGCTTGGGGACGCGGTCCGGGCGACGAGCGCCTTGGCGTCCTCGACCGGCATCGAGTCTTCCCGCAGATGCACGCCGCCCGCCCCGGCGGCCAGTCCGATGTCCACGCGGTCGCTTACCAGCGTCACGGCGCCCGCGGCACGCACCAGCCGGCACGCGGCCTCGTGGACCCGGCGGGCGGCCGCAGTGCGCGCCCGCAACTGGATTGCCAAGCCCGGGCCGCCTGCCTCGGCCAGCGGCGCCAAGCGGTCCTCGAGGCCCGGGGACGCGACGAGGTCGTCGTCGGCGAGAACATGAAGACGGGGTACGGCGGGGCGGGGCGGCGAGCGGTCCGCCGACCGTCCGCGGCGAAGCGGCCCACAAACCGATTGGTCCCCGCCGCCGCCCCGGACGGCCATCGCTATTCCAAGCAGTCGCCGGGAGCGATGCCGCGTCCCGATGTCCACGCCGTCGCCGGCATGCGCCGCTTGCCCGGCGGCTGCAGCTCGCCGAACCGCACTGCGCCGTCGCCGGCAGCCACGACGAGTCCTTCGCGAGAGTCTGCGGCCAGCACGACGCCGGGCTCGCCTTGGCCGTCCACGACTGCGGGCGCGAACAGCTTGAGCGGCGTGCCCCGCAACGCCGTCCACGCGCCGGGGGCGGCGTCCATCGCGCGCGCGAGGTTGGTCACGTCGCGTGCCGAACCCCGCCAGTCGATTCGCGCCGACTCGCGAGTCAGCTTGGGCGCGAAGGTGGCGGCGGCGTGGTCCTGTTCCGTCTCTTCGCCGCCGCCGCCGGCGACTCGGGCGATCGTCTCGGCCAGGAGCCGGGCGCCGCGGTCGGCGATTCGCCGGGCGAGCGTGGAGCCGGTGTCGGTCTCGTGGATGCGCATGCGTTCTTGGGCCAAGATCGGCCCGGCGTCCATCTGGCGCACCATGCGCATCACGGTGGCGCCCGTCTCGGGATGTCCCCGGGCAACGGCCCAGGCGACGGGCGCCGCGCCTCGCAGAGCCGGGAGAAGCGAGGCGTGCAGGTTGAACGATCCCAGGCGGGCCGCGCCGAGCGCTTCGGCGGAGAGGATGCGTCCGTAGGCGACTACGACGGAGACGTCCGGCGCGATGCCGCGAAGCGTGCCCACGAACTGCGGCGCGTTCGGATTCTCCGGCTCCAAGACCAACGCGTTCCTCGAAGCGGCGTACGCCGCGACGGGCGAGCGGCTGGTCTTGCAGCCCCGGCCGCGCGGCCGGGGCGGGCGAGTGACGACCCCAACCACCTCGCAGTCCCCCGCGCCGCCGTCCAGCAAGGTCCTCAACGAGGGCAGGGCGAACTCCGGCGTGCCCCAGAACAGCGTCCTCGTCACGCCTTCCGCCCGGGGAGCCGGCGCCGTCAGCGTCCGGCTTGGCCCGCTCGGCTCTTCCGCCACTTCTTGAGTAGCAGGCTGCGCTTGAAGGCGGACACGCGGTCGATGAAGAGGACGCCGTCCAAGTGGTCGATCTCGTGCTGGAGGGCCCGCGCGAGAATTCCGGCGGCCTCGATCGTCACGTCGTTGCCGTCCGCGTCCAGCGCCGACACCTCGACCTCCAGCGGCCGCTCCACCGAGTCCTCGATGCCGGGAATGCTCAGGCAACCCTCTACTTCCTTCCCCGTCGCGCGGCTTGCGCGCGCCACTTCCGGGTTGACCAGCGCGTACCGTCCTTCGCCGGATTCCTGACTCGACGCGTCCACCACCATGACGCGTTGCGACACTCCCACCTGCGGCGCCGCCAGCCCTACGCCTTCGGCGGCGTACATCGTGTCGAAGAGGTCGCGCACGAGGGCTCGCACGTCGTCGGTGATCTCGTCCACGGGCGCCGCCCTTTTGCGGAGCACCGGGGCGCCGAGCGTCTCGATGACGCGAACCGTCACGTCTCGGTCCCGCAAGCCGTCGTCCCCGTGGCCCTCTTGGTGCGGCTACGTGCCTCCTGGACGGTCACCGCTTGGGGTTTCGGCCGGCCAATCCGCCCGCGGAGGATCCGAACAAGCCGGTTCGGGCCGGCCGCGACGACGGCGCCGCGGCCCCTTTTCCGGCGGCGTCGCCGTCGAGCTTGGCCGCCACGTACCCGCGGTCCAAGACCAGGCGCGTGTCGTCGCCGGTCTTGATGGTGAGCTCGCGCTCGGTGGCGTGCACGATTTGGCCCAGGATGCCTCCGTTGGTGAGGATCTTGTCGCCTTTCGCCAACGCCAGGAGCATCTGCTGGTGACGCTTCTTTTCCTTGCGTTGCGGGGCGATCAGGACGAAGTAGAAGATCGCCCCCAGGGCGAGGAGCTGGATGATGATCACCACGCCGCGCTGGCCGCCGCCCTGCGCCTGCGGAAGAGGGGAGGCGAGCATCGCGGCGGCGAGTGTTGGCATCGGCGGAATCGTCATGAGCCCTTGGAGATGGGGGGCGGAGCGGACCGCGCGGCGCGGAGCCGGTCCAGGCATTCTCTCGCCCAAACGTTAAACGTTCCTTGGAGGATGCGTAACCGCGCGTCGGCGGCCAAGCGGAGCAGGAAGCGGAGGTTGTGGATCGACAGCAGGCGATGGCCGAACCGCTCGCCCGCCACGAGCAGGTGCCGCAGGTAGGCGCGGTCGTACCGTCGGCAAGCGTAGCAGTCGCACTTCGGATCGACCGGGCGCTGGTCCGTCCGGAAGCGGGCGCCCTTCAGGTTGACTTGGCCTTCCGAGAACGTCCAGGCGGTTCCGTGGCGGGCATTGCGGGTCGGCGCGACGCAATCGAACATGTCGCAACCCCGCCCGATCGCTTCCAGAAGGTCTTCAGGATACCCGACGCCCATCAGGTAGCGCGGGCGCGACGACGGCAGCACCGGGTCGAGCGCCTCCAGCACGCGCCACATGGCGTCCTTGGGCTCGCCGACCGACAACCCCCCGATCCCGTAGCCGGGCCAGTCGCCCAGCGCAGCCACTTGGCGCGCATGCGCGACTCGCAGGTCTTCGTGCACGTTGCCCTGGAGCACGGGAAACTGCAGCTGGACCGAGCGCGCCTCCGCCTCGGTCGCCTCGAAGCGCGCGCGGCACCGCTCCAGCCACGCCAGCGTTCGCCGGTTGGCGGCTTCGGCCTCGGCGCGCGTCGCTCCGCCGGGAGGACACTCGTCGAACGCCATGGTAATGTCCGCCCCCAGCCGGCGCTGTATCTCCACCGCGGCCTCGGGCGTGAACTCGTGCGGGCTGCCGTCGATGTGGCTCCGAAACGACACTCCGTCGTCGTGCACCCGCCTGCTGGCCGCCAGCGAAAAGACCTGGAAGCCGCCGGAGTCGGTGAGCACGGGGCCGGACCAGCGCATGAACTTCCGGACGCCGCCGAGGGCGGCCACGGTGTCCGCGCCGGGGCGAAGGTGGAGGTGGTAGGCGTTCGCGAGCACGATCGACGCGCCCGCTTCCCCGAGTTCCTCCGGCGACACTCCCTTGACCGCGCCGACGGTGCCGACGGGCATGAAGACGGGGGTCTCGACGGCGCCGTGGGGCAGGACGAGCCTGCCTGCCCGCGCCGCGCCGTCCACCGCTTCGAGGACGAAGCCGGGCTCTTGGCCGTCTCCCGGTTCGGCGGTCAAGGCAGCGCCGCCATCGCGTCGCCGTAGGAATAGAACCGGTAGCCCTCGCGGACGGCCGCGGCGTACGCGGTCTCCGCCAGGGCGCGTCCCGCGAACGCGGCCGTCAGCATCAGCAGCGTGGAGCGGGGCAGGTGGAAGTTGGTGATCAGGCAGTCCACGGCGCCGAAGCGGTAGGGCGGCCGGATGAACAGGTCGGTGGAGCCGGCTCCTGCGCGCACGCGCCCGCTCGCGCGAAAGGCGGTCTCCAGGGCGCGGACGACGGTCGTCCCGACGGCCCAAACGCGCCCGCCCCGCCGGCGGCAGCGGGCATGCGCGCGCGCCGCGGCTTCGGGGATCCAGTAGGGCTCGGCGTGCATTTCGTGTTCGTCGGCGCCCCCGTCGCCCACGGGCCGAAAGGTGCCCGGGCCCACATGCAGCGTGACGGTGTGGAGAGCCACGCCGCGCGCCTCGATTTCCGCCAGGAGCGGTCGCGTGAAGTGCAGGCCGGCCGTGGGCGCCGCCACCGACCCGTCCCGGCTCGCGTACACGGTCTGGTAGCGCTCGCGGTCGAGGGGCTCGTCCGAGCGCCCCAAGTACGGCGGGAGCGGAACCCGGCCGAAGCGGTCCAGCGCCTCGCTCACCGGCAGGCTCGTATCGAGCCGCACCGTTCGGCCGCCGTCCGGCCCGGGCCCGGCGACGAACACCGACAGCTCCGGCGAGACCCGCACGACGCGTCCCGGCTTGAGCTTCGCTCCCGGGCGCACGAGCGCTTCCCAGTGGCGTTCGTCCCAGCCCGGCGCCGGCCGCAGGAGCAGGATTTCGGCCGCCGCTCCCGACGGCTTGCGGCCCGCCAAGCGCGCCGGGAGCACCCTGGTGTCGTTCAGCACGAGCAGATCGCCCGGAGCCATGAGTTCCGGCAGGTCGCGGAAGCGCAGGTGCCGCACCCTGCCGGTGGACCGGTCCGCCGCCAAGAGCCGCGACCCGCTTCGCTCGGCCGCGGGATAGCGCGCGACGCGTCCCTTGGGGAGTTCGTAGTCGAAGTCGGCCGTGAAGGCGAACGCGGGAGCCGGACTCGCCGCCCCGCGCGGCGCCGGGGCTCCGGCCCGGCCGGCTGGGCGCCCTGGACGCGGACCGGCCGTGCAGCGCGGCGCCGGTGGTTCGGTCGCGGCCCTTGGTCCAGCGGCGTTCGCCCGGGGCCTCACTTCGGAGGAAACAGGCGGCCCTGGTCGGCGCCGGGCGTCCCAGCGGAGTCCGGCGGCGTCCGCCCCAGCCAGCGGTACGCCCGGGCGGTGGCCGTCCTGCCTCTGGGCCCGCGCATCAGGAAGCCCGTCTGGATCAGGAACGGCTCGTGCACCTCCTCGATCGTCCCGGCGTCCTCGCCCAGCGCCACCGCGAGCGAGTTGAGCCCCACCGGCCCGCCGTCGAACTTCTCGACGATCGTCGCCACGATGCGCTTGTCCATGCCGTCGAGCCCGTGCTCGTCCACGTTGAGGAGCGCGAGCGCGTCGGCCACTACCCCTTCGTCGAGGACGCCGTCGGCCCGCACCTCCGCGAAGTCGCGCACGCGCCGCAGCAGACGATTGGCGACCCGGGGCGTTCCCCGCGCGCGGCGGGCCAGCTCCGCGGCGCCTTCCGGGGTCGTCTCCAGCCCCAAGATGTCCGCGCTTCTCTCGACGATCGCGGTCAAGTCCGAGGGCGGATAGAAGTCGAGGCGCTCCACGATCACGAAGCGGGCCCGCATGGGCGCGGTGAGCAGTCCGAAGCGGGTAGTGGCCGCGACCAGCGTGAAGGGCTCCACGGCCATGGTCATGGTCTGGGCGCGCGGGCCTTCGGAAAGCCGCACTTCAACGCGGAAGTCCTCCATCGCGGGATAGAGAAACTCCTCGAGCACCGGGCGCAGGCGGTGGACTTCGTCGATGAGGAGGATGTCGCCCTTCTCCAAGTTCGTCAGCGCGCCCACGAGGTCGGCCGGCTTCTCCAGGACGGGACCGGACGTGGTCTTCACGCCCGCGCCCATCTCTCGAGCCAGCAGGCCCGCCAGCGTCGTCTTGCCCAGTCCGGGGGGGCCGTGGAAGAGCAGGTGGTCCAGCGGTTCTCCGCGCCGTTTCGCCGCCTCGATGGCGATCTGCAGCGATTCCTTCACCTTGGGCTGGCCGACGAAGTCCGAGAGGCGGCCGGGCCTCAGCGACAGCTCGGTGCGCGACTCCTCGGGCAGCGCCCGGGGCGTGGTGACCTCCGTGCGCCCTCCTCCGCGCTCGATGTTCACGGCAACGCCTCGCCGCTGTCGTGTGCGTGTCTCCGGCCCCGGCCCGCCGCCGGCAGCCGGGCTCGGGCCTCGACCCCGCGGCCGCCGTCCGGCCGTCGGCCGCGCGAGAACCCCGGGCGCGCTCGACTTCCGGTCCGCCCGCCCGCGTCGTGGTCCGGCTCAGCCGTCACGCGCCCGTCTCGCCAGCACTTGCCGCAGGATGTCCTCGACGTCGGCCAGGCCGTCCGTGACCACGGCCTCGCGCACCGCCGCCTCGGCGTCGGCGAACGCGTAGCCCAGCGCGACCAGGGCCTTGGCGGCCTCTGCCGCAGCCGTCGCCTCGGCTCCTTCCAGGTCGTCCGACGCCGCCAAGTCGTGCACCTTGTCGCTCAGCTCCAGCACGATGCGCTCGGCGGTCTTTTTGCCGACGCCGCTCACCTGCACCAGCGCCTGCACGTCCTTCTCGGCCAGGACGCGGACCAGCCGCCCGGCGTGGTACATGCTCATCATCGCCAGGCCCAGCCGCGCCCCGACCTTCTGCACGGACACGAGGCGCGTGAAGAGCGTCCGCTCCCGCTCGTCCAGGAACCCGAACAGGGTGTGGGCGTCGTCGCGCACGGTGAAGACCGTCAGGAGTTCCGTCGCCTCTCCTTCCGCCGGCAGCCGCCGAAAGACGGAGAGCGGCACGTGGATCTCGTAGACGACGCCCGCGCCCGTCAGCACCTCTACCTTCGACGGTTCGCGGCTGAGGACTTCGCCCCGCACCCGGCTGATCACGCCGGCCCTGCTGCGGTCTGCCCCGGCGACGGCGCCAGCAGCCCGTGGCAGAGCGCGGCCGCCACCCCGTCGGCGGCGTCGCTGGGCCGGGGCGGCGACTCCAGCCGCAGGTGCTGCTGCACCATGTACGCCACCTGTTCCTTCGACGCCGTCCCCGTTCCCGCGACCGCGCGCTTGATCTGGGCCGGCGTGTATTCCGCCACCTCCACGCCCGCCTGGGCCGCCGCGAGCAGGATCACCCCGCGCGCGTGGCCCAGCGTGAGCGCGGTGCGGGTGTTCTTGCCGTGGAAGACGTTCTCGATCGACATCGCCGCCGGCTCGAACTCGTCGACCAGTCCGGCCACCGCCTCGTGGACCTCGCGCAACCGCGCCGGCAGGGCCGCGCCCGCCGATGTCCGCACCACCCCGCACTCGACCAAGTTCGTCCGCCGCCTCTGGTCCACGCGCACGACGCCGAAGCCGGTCGCGGCGGTACCCGGATCGATGCCCAGGAACAGGCCGCCCGCCCGGCTCACAGGGCCCGGGCCAGCAACTCCGCGTCCAATGCGGCGTTCGAGTGCACCTGCTGGACGTCGTCGTGCCCGTCGAGCAGGTCGAGCAGCTTGAGCAGGCGCGCCCCGTCCCGCTCGGCTACCGCGACGTCGCTGTTCGCGACCATGGTCCATTGGGACGATGCGACAGGGACTCCCGCCTTCTCCAGCGCCCGCCCAACCTCGTGCAGTTCGCTCGGCGCCGTCGTCACGACCAGCTCGCCCTCCGACGCGCTCACGTCCTCCGCCCCCGCGTCCACGGCCGCCTCGAAGACCGCGTCCTCCTCGGCCGCGGTCGCGTCGACGAAGATCGTCCCCTTGCGCGCGAACTGCCACGCCACCGACCCCGGCGACCCCAGGTTGCCGCCGTGCTTGTCGAGCAGATGCCGCACCTCGGCCACCGTGCGCTTTTGGTTGTCGGTGAGCGTCTCGATGTAGAGCGCCACGCCCCCCGGGCCGTAGCCCTCGTACACGACCTCCTCGTAGGTGACGCCTTCGAGTTCGCCCGTGCCCCGCTTGATGGCGCGGTCGATGTTCTCCTGGGGCATGTTGGCGCTCTTGGCCGTGTCCACGGCCAGGCGCAGCCGCGGGTTGAACGCCGGGTCTCCGCCGCCACCCCGGGCCGCGACGGTGAGTTCGCGGATCAGCTTGGTGAACATCTGGCCGCGCTTCTGGTCGTTCACCGCCTTCTTGCGCTTGATCTGCGCCCACTTGCTGTGTCCGGCCAACGGCTGGCTCCTCCGGCACGGGTCCCCGCCGGCCCCGCTCGGCCTTGGCAGGGCGGGCAAGCGCGCGCGCCAACGCTTGTGGACCGTCGGCAGCATGGCCCGCGAACGCCAGAATATACTTCGGGAGCGTCGGCCGCACTCGTTATGATTTGACAAGATGTCCCGCGACGCGGCGAGTCTCCGGCGGGCGCGGGAGGTCCCACGGCGCGGAAAGGAGGCCACGAGCCAGCATGACGACGTCCCGAATCGCGGCCCGGCCGCGGGCTGTCGAGATTGGTTCCCGTGCGGGCGGTGCGCGCGGGGGCTTCCGCTTCGCCCGGGTCGGCCGAGCCGGCGTCGGCGGCTGGGCCGCCCACGGCAAGGCGCACGGCCCGCCTCGGCGAGTCGCGCGGCTCCTGCTCGGTGGTCTGCTCTCGGCGTTCTGCGCCGCCGCCCCGGCCGCCGCGCAGGAGGAGGCGCCGCCCACTGGGACCGTGGTGGGGCTCGTCTACGACAGCACCGCCAGCGCCCCGCTGGCCGGGGCCCGCGTCGCCGTGATGGGGACGTCCACGGTCGGCGAGTCGGGCGAGGACGGCCGGTTCCAGCTGGACGACGTGCCGGCGGGCGAGCACGAGATCGCATTCTTTCACCCTCGGTTGGGCGTCCTGGGCATCAACGGCGCCCCGCGGCGGGTCGCCGTCCTGGCGGGGGAAACGGCGGACGCGTACTTGACGGTCCCGTCGCGCGAGACGATCATCGGCGCGTGGTGCGCGGCGGAACCCGGCGCCGGCCCGGTGTCGGTGGGCGGAGTGGTGACCGACGCGCTCACCGGAGTCCCCCTCCCGCAAGCGGTGATCAAGGTTCACGGCGCCCGCCAAGGGGCGTTGAGGACGCGCCCCGTCGTGGCCGAAGCGCGCACCGAGAGCAACGGCGAGTACCTGCTCTGCAACTTGCCCGCCGACCCGCAGGCTGTCGTCCAGGTCGAGTTCGGCGCCTCGAAGAACCTTCCCGTCCCCGTGCCCTCGGTCGGCCCGCGGACGCTCGACCTCGCGATCACCATATCGGAGCCCGTGACGATCACGGGCTCGGTGCTGGACTACGCGACCCGGGCGCCTTTGGTGGGCGCTCGCGTGCAGCTGCTCGGCTCCGCCTTCTCCACGCTGGCCGACTCGGCGGGACGATTCAGGTTCTCCGGCGTTCCCCCCGGACGGCAGACGATCGAGACGGGCCAGCTCGGCTATGCGACGAGGGTCGACTCGCTGACCGTCTTCAGCGACGAGGCGTTGGGACTCGAGATCGTTCTCTCGACGGAGGCCATCGCCTTGGAGCCCATCGTCGTCACCGGCAGGCGCGACGAACACGTCTTCACCACGACCGGCGTCCGCTTCGTCGGCCTAACCGAAGCGCAGATGGACTCGGTCGCGCCCCGCGTCGTCGACTTCGCCGGGTTGGTCCGGCAGGTGCGCGCGCCGGGCATCTCCATCCGCGAGGCGCCCATGCCCAATGCGTTCGGGCGGATGCAGATGGGCACGTGCATCGAGATGACGCGCCGGCGCACGGGCGCGACGCCGAACACGTGCAACATGGTGGAGGTGCGCATCAACGAGGGGATCGTGCCGGAGCCGGCGTTTTTCCTGTCGGAGCTGAATCCGCGCGACGTCCGCCGGGTCCAGTTCATCGCGCCCATGGACGCGACCTTGCTCTACGGCGACCGCGCCGTCAACGGCGTTCTCCTGATCTACACCCGATAGCGGGGCGCCGGCGGACTGAGCCCTTGCGGCGATCCCTGGCGGACGGCCCGTCCTTCAACCGTCCTCGGCCTGCGCCTCGGCCCTGATCTTCGCCGCGCGCGCCGCCGGGACCACGTCGTAGCCCAGGAACTTGCGCCGGTGGTGCCCACGGCCCTGCGTGATCGAGCGCAGCGCGGAGGCGTACTTGTAGAGTTCCGCCTGCGCGACCTCCGCCTTGACCGTGGTGCGTCCGCTGGCCGGCTCCATGCCCAGCACGCGGGCCGACCGCCCGTTCAGGTCGCCCATGATGTCGCCCACGTATTCGTCCGGCGCCGTCACGGCGAGCTCGACGATCGGCTCGAGCAGCACGGGGCGCGCCTTCTCGGCCACGTTCTTGAACGCCGTCGAGCCCGCCACCTTGAACGCGATGTCGGACGAGTCCACGGAATGGTAGGACCCGTCGTAGCACTCGGCCTCGAAGTCCACCAGCGGATAGCCGGCCACGACGCCCTTCGTCGCCGCTTCCCGGATGCCCTTGTCCACCGACGGCACGTACTTGGTCGGAATCACGCCGCCCTTGATCGAGTTCACGAACTCGTAGCCCTCGCCGCGGGCGCGCGGGCGAAGCCGCACCCAGCAGTCGCCGAACTGTCCGCGCCCGCCGGACTGCTTCTTGAAGCGCCCTTGTCCCTCGGCCGGGGCCGTGATCGTCTCCCGGTACGCGATCTTGGGCCGCTCGGTCTCGACCGACACGCCGTACTTGCGCTTCATGCGCTCGAACTGCACTTCCAGGTGCAGCTCGCCCAGCCCGCGCGCGATCGTCTGGCGCAGCTCGGGGTTGAACTCGGCCACGAACGTCGGGTCTTCTTCGCGGAGCCGGTTGAGCGCTTCGCCCAGCTTGTCCTCGTCGGCCCTTGCCGCGCCCCGCACGGCCACCGAGATGTCGGGCTTGGGGAACGCCACTCCAGGCAGGGTGACCGGATTGGCGGGCGACGAGAGCGTGTCGTTGGTGTGGGTCGACTTGAGCTTCGCGACCACGCCGATGTCGCCCGCGTGCAGCTTGTCGACCTCCAGCCGCTCCTTGGCCAAGGGAATCGCCAGGTGGTTGAGCCGCTCGACGGCCTTGCGTCCGGCGTTGCGCAGGTCCGTGCCGTTGGCGACCATGCCCGAGAAGACGCGAAAGACCGACAGCTCGCCCACGTGCGGCTCCGCGCTGGTCTTGAAGACGAGGGCGCTGGCGGTTTCGTCGTCGGCCGGGCGGAGCCGGACGTCTTGGCCGTCTTCCGTCGTAGCCTCGACCGCCTCGCTCTGCCCGGGGTGGGGCGCGATCCGGACGAGCTTGGCCAGCAGTTCGCGGACTCCGGCCGCCCGTTCTCCCGATCCGCAGAGCACGGGCACGACCTCGCGCCGCGCCGTCGCGGCGGCAAGCACGCCCAGGACGTCTCCCGGAGCTATTTCCTCGCCCTCCAGGTAGCGCTCCATGAAGTCCTCGTCGGTCGTCGCCAGCGTCTCCATCAGTTCGGTGGTCCAGTTCCCGGCCTCCTCGGCCATCTCGGGGGGCACGTCCGCCTCCTCCAGAACGCCGTCCGCCGCTCCCGCCCCCGCCTTGGCCAGCCAAGCCCTGCCCGACAACAAGTCGGCCACCCCCCTGAACTCGTCGCCGGCCCCGACCGGCAACTGCAGCGGCAGCGGTTCCGCCCCGAGAATCTCCTTGAGTTCGCGCAGCGCCTTGCCGAAGTCGGCGCGCTTCTTGTCCATCGCCGACACGAAGACGATCCTCGGCAGGCCGCCCGCCTCGCAGAGTTCCCAGACCATCTCGGTCCCCACCTCCACGCCCGCCACGCCTCCCACCAGCACGAGGGCCGCGTCCGCGACCCGAACCGCCGCCGCCGCGTCTCCCGCGAAGTCCATGTAGCCCGGCGTGTCCAGAAAGTTGACCTTGGTTCCCTCCCAGACCGCATGCGCCACCGTCAACTGCATGGACATCCCGTGCGCCGCCTCCTCCGGCGTGGTCATCGTCAGCGCGGCGCCGTCCTCGACCCGCCCTCGCCTGGCGGACGAGCCTGCGGCGAAGCACGCGGCGTCGATCAGCGTCGTCTTGCCCGACCCGCCGTGCCCCAGCACCACCACGTTGCGAATCTGCTCCGTCTTGAACGACTTGGCCGCGGCCATGAAATCTCCTTGAGAGTGAGCGAGCGTCCCGAGGACCTGCCGAGCCGTGGCGGTTCCACAGGTCCCAAGGACAGGGCCGGGGATTCTACGGGCGCGCGGAGGCGGCGAGCAAGGGCGCCGGGCTCGCAACGCCGGCACGGCGCCGTTCCGAGCGGCCCGGACGAAGGTCGCGGCGGGGCGAGCCCGCGAGGACGGAACGTCGCATGCGCCGGGGCGGGAGTTGCCGGCGAGGGTCGCGGCAAGAGGAAGTCCCGCCGGCGGGTTGGTCGCACTCGGGCATTTGATCTTGAAGGAGATGCAACGAATAGACCGGAACAAGTCGATTCGCATTCGGGAGTTGATTGAACAGAACGGATCCACGACCGACATGAATGTATGAATGATTCAGCTTCGGCCGGGAAGGCGTCATGGGCGTGTGGAAGAACGACATGGACATGAAATACGTGCAGAAGTACGATCTCTCGGAGGATTGCTGGAGCCGTAGCCCTGGTTTATCGCTACGTTGTTGCTCGTTCGGCCGTGCCTGAAAGCGGAGGATCAACGACATGCCCATCGACGAGGACCGGTTCTGGCGGCAAGTCCGGCTTGGAGAGGATTCCGAGCTCGAGTTCAAGGAAGTTCCGGTGAAGGGTGGCCGCGTTCCGTCGTCGGTGCGAGACCTCATTGCCGACGAGCTGGCGGCGTTCGCCAACTCCTCGGGCGGCCGCTTGGTGTTCGGAGTCACCGACCGGCGGGAGGCGAAGCCGCTGTCTCCGGACGAGCTGGATGCCGTGGACCGCTTCGTGACCGAGCTCTGCAACGACAGCGTCAAGCCGCCTCTCGACGTCGGCGTGCATCGAGTTGCAGTTCCGGACGAGCCCGGCCGCGGGGTGCTGGTCGTGGACGTCGCGTCGGGCAAGGCCGTGCACCAGTCGCCGGGGGGATGCTATCGCCGGCGGGGGAGCAGCAAGCGTCTCATGGGTCCGGTGGAAATCCGGCGGCTGTCCCAGTTGCGCGGCCAGTCGGACGCGGAGTCCACCGACACCCAGGTCGTTGCGGGCACGGCCGTGGGCAGTCTGGATCCGGAGCTGTGGCGCGGCTACGCCAGTTCGCGCGCGGGCGACCCGCCCGAGACGGCGCTGAGCAAGCTGAAGTTCGCCAAGGAGGATGCCAATGGCGTGCTTCGCGCAACCGTGGGAGGCGTGCTGTTGGGCGGCCGGGACCCCCGGGAGTGGCTTGCGAACGCGTTCATTCAGGCGGTCTGCTACCGCGGCGACCGCATGGACGGCAACCAGCAGCTCGACGCCATGGACATCACGGGCCCACTGGACCAGCAGATTCGCGGCGCCGTGCGCTTCGTTGCGCGCAACCGTCGCGTGGCCGCCCGCAAGGAGCCTGCGCGCCGTGACGTGCCCCAGTACAGCGAGCGCGCCGTTTTCGAGGCGTTGGTCAACGCCGTGGTCCACCGCGACTACGCCGTGTCCGGCTCCAAGATACGCCTGCTCATGTTCGACGACCGGCTGGAGCTTCACTCTCCCGGCGGCCTTGGCAATTCCATGACGGTGGAGGACATGCGCATCAGCCAGTTCACGCGCAACGAACTCTTGGCGTCGCGGCTCGGCCAATGTCCCGTGGGCGAGGTCGCGGGCGCGGGCGGGCGGCAATACTTCATCGAGCGCAGAGGCGAGGGAATCGCCGTGATCGAGGACGAGACGTTCGCGCTGGCCGGCCGCAAGCCCGTCTTCGAACTCGTCGGCGAGCGCGAGCTGAAGCTGGTCCTTCCCGCGGCCCGCCGACCCGTGCCGGAAGGCGTCGCGGCGCGGGTGGCGGTAGTCCACGCCGACACCGGCAAGCCCGTCCGCGACGTCGATGTCCTCCTGGTCTACCCCAACAAGACTTATCTCGAGGCGCGCACCGACGCCTTCGGCCACGCCGACTTGGAACTCTACGCCAACTTGCCCATGACCGTTTTTTGCGCCGCGCCGGGTTTCGCCGCCGAGGTCGTGCCGGACTACGAGCCTGGAGACGACGCTGGTGGCGCCCTGGAAGTGCGAATGCGTCCCGTCGCGGAAGGCGGCTCCAAGATCATCCCGAGCCGCACGGGACATGCGCCGGGCATTCGTGGCAGGCTGAATCCCATTCGCGACACGCTCGACCGCCTCTACGTCCACGCCGACAACGTCGCCGTCAACGACGGGGCCGCGCAGCCCGTCGTCTTCCAGCTGAACGAGCCGCTCAAGCTGACCGACGCCCTCGGGAACACGGCCACCGTGTGGTTCCGCGAAGCGATCGGCGCGTCCAGCGTGTTCGACTACGCCGTGGGCGTCTCGGGCCCTGGCGCGTAGTCGGCGTCCTGCCCTACGTTTGAGATTGTCCGCTCGTCACGGTCCCATCATCACGTCACGTCGCCGTCGCTTGATCCGTCCCGCCCGAGTCCCCCGCGCCAGGGCAATCCGCTCGCGCGCCCCCGAGCACGAGCCGCTTCCGCACGTCGTCAAGTTTTCGGGCGGACGCTCTTCGGCCGCGCTGGCGTTCCTGCTGGCGGAGGATGGCCTTCTCGATCCCGAGCGCGGAGACGTCGTTCTGTTCGCGAACACCTCGGCGGAGCATCCGGCCACCTACGACTTCGCCCGCGAATGCAAGCGCCGCCTCGAGCACGACTTCGGCATTCCGTTCTTCTGGTTCGAGTTCTGCACTGTGGAGGACGCCTCGCGGGGAGTCTACGTCCGCCGTCCTTCGTACCGGCTGGTGCGGTCCGAGCCCGTGGAGGACGACCCGCGTGGATTTCGGTCCAGCGGGGAGGTCTTCGAGGAGATGCTCTCGTACCAGGGCATGTTGTCCAACCCTCACAGCCGGTCGTGCACGGCGAAGCTGAAGCTCTATCCGTCGCACCAGCTGCTCTCCGAGTGGCTGGGCGCCACCGACGGTCCCGAGCACGCCGGCCACTACGGCGACCGTCGCTACGTCACGCCGGACTCGGCATTGGTCCAGTACCGCCGAAACCGAGGATCGGCGTCGGACGACGCTTACCGAGACCGCGTGCAGTGCATGACTCGAGGTCCCGTTGCCCGGCCCGCCCAACGCTGGCACGACTACACGGATGCCCCGGTCCCGAACCGCGAAGCGCCGTCCGGCCCAGCGCCGATGTGGGGAGCCGGCGCGGCCGAACACGTGACGGCGCTGGGCCTGCGCGCCGACGAGGACAGGCGCATCGCCAAGATCAACTCCCGGTCGTTCTTCGCGGAGGGCGCCAGCAAGTCCTGCTCGGTTCACACGCAACCCCCCGGCGAACATCCCTGCTTTCCGCTGGCGGACTGGGGGTTCGACGCCACTGCGGTTCGCGGCTTCTGGAAGGACCGCAACTTCGACTTGGGCGGACCGGACCACGCGGGCAACTGCGTCTTCTGCTTCATGAAGGGCACGCGGTTTCTTGCGAAGGCCGCCCACGCGGCCGACCCCGGGCGGCAAACCGGTGCGCCTTCCGACATTGGATGGTGGATCGAGATGGAGGAGCGCTACCAGCGCAAGGTGGCCGCGCGCAGCGGCGAGGGGACCACGCGATTCGGCTTCTTCGGCGTGAGGGGCCCGACCTTTGCCGAGATTGCCCGGGGGAACGCGCCCGACCTGGGCCGCTACGCCACGGGCGCACCTGCCTGCGACTGCACCGACTAGGGACCGACGCCAAATGGTTGCTCGCTCTCACGGGGACGATCTGTACTTCGAAGGCCCCGTTCAGGGCTTCTCGACTCTTGCCACGACACAGTGGGCCGCCAACCCGGAGCCCGTCGTTCGCGAACTCCTGCAGAACTCCTTGGACGCCGCGGGCGAAGCCGACCGCCGGACCGCCGAGGTGGTCTTCTCCGTCAAGGAAGTGCCGTTGGACGAGGTGCCGGGCATCGACTCGTATCGCGATCACTTCGACCAAGCAGTCGCCGAGCGGGAACAGGGGAAGCAGAGCGTTTCGGAGAAGCGGGTGATTGACAGGATTAGGCGAGTTTTGAAAAACGGGGGGGGGGGGGGGGCGACCGTTCGCCTCTTGTTCTGCCGGGACAACGGCGTAGGACTTGACCACGAAAGCATTGAAAGGGTTCTGACCGAAGGCAACACCGCTAAGGACGAAGTCGGCGCGGGAGCCTTTGGAGTGGGTCATCTGACGGCCTTCGCCGCGTCGGATCTTCGCTATGTGCTGTACGCCGGGCGATCAAGGGATTCTGGCGGAAGCTTGCGGGACGTGGCTAGCGGTCACGCCATCCTGGCGTCGTACAGGAAGGACAAGCGTGGCGGCCACGGATACTGGCTTCGCCGCAGGGACCCGAACAGCGTCCCGTCTCTCTTCGACGCGAAGTATCCCGACTGCGCGCCGCCCTTGCTCGCTCGCGAACTCGACCGCCTCGACGACACGGGCACCGTAGTGTGCATCACCGGCTTCAACAACTTCCGGATCGACGACGCCGATCCCGTTTCGGCCATCGCCCGCGTTGCGGCGAAGAACTTCTTGGTGGCCATCTGGCAGAGAAGAATGACGGTGACGATTCGTCGTGGCGAAGAAAGCGAGACGGTCGTCGACCGAGACACGTTGGGTGCGATTCTCGAACACGACCGGCTTAAGAAGAGGGGCGAGCAAAAGGGAGGCTGGTTCCCGGGTGCACAAGCGTACCAAGCGTGGGAAACGCTCGAGAAGGGAGAACGGTTTGCGTTGGCCTCGGGCGCCGAAGCGCATGTCTTGTCCCTGGACTCGCAACACGACAAGCCGAAGTCGCAGGTGCAAGTGTTTCGTAGCGGCATGTGGATCGCCAACAATGCCGACGAACTGGAACCCCGGCATTTTGGGGGGAACAAGCCCATCGCCGCAGTGGTTGTGGTCGAGTCGGGCGAACTGGCGCGTCTGGTGCGCGATGCCGAAGGGCCGGAGCATCGAGGCCTGAACAGGGGCCGGCTCGGTTCTGAAGACAACAAGAAGCTGCTCGCCGCCCTTCGGCAGATCGCTGACGAACTGAGATCGAAGGCCGGCAAGGAAGATGAGTCCATGGAATACACTCCCGGCGACTTCGCCATGTGGGGAGGCGGCAACCGTGGGGCCGAAAGGGTGGGGAAGTACCGGCCGCGAGCGGGCACGGGCCGGAAGCGCATCACGGCGATGGGCAAGGCGGACAACGACGAATCGAACGATCCGCCGGACAGAAAGGGCAAGAAGCGGAAGCAGAAGGCCGGCGCCGCGCCCAAGCCGGGGCGAGGCGCGCCGGGTCGGCTGTCATGGCGGGTCGCGCCCGGCGCAGAAGGGAGCATCCACGAGATACGCGTTGCCTGGCAACCGACGGCAGTCTTGTCCGCAAAGGACAACTTGGGGGTCAGGGTGCGAGTTCCCTCCGGCTCCGACGAGACCTGCGAGGCGCCGCTGTCGCCGACTTGGCTTCGCATCGCCGAGGTTCGGTTCGACGACGGCGTGGCTCGGCCGCGAGACGACGGCTTCGAGACGAATTTGCCTGCGGACTGTCGCGACTTTGCCGTGATCCTCGCCGATCCCGTCCGGGATGCCAACGCCGTGGAAATAGACCTTGTCCGGCGGCGGACGGCCGATCCGCCGACCGGTTGTCCCGCCGAATCCGCCGGAGCCTCCAATGACTGACCACACCGCCGATTCCCTGCCCC
This sequence comes from Longimicrobiales bacterium, assembly GCA_965203485.1. GTDB lineage: Bacteria > Gemmatimonadota > Gemmatimonadetes > Longimicrobiales > Gaopeijiaceae. Next base: position 2,529,669 of record OZ241892.1, on the reverse strand, counting down.
TTCTCCTCGAAGACGGCTCTCGGATGGACTGGACCGAGGCCGCGTACGAGACCAACGTCAATGTCGGCGCCGGACAGGCAACGGTGATTCATCGCCTGTCGAAGGCCCCGGCCTTGGAACGGCTGATCGACAGCGGGGACGCGGCCTGGGGCGTCGACGTCCGTTGCCCGAAGACCCTCATGGCGAAGACCGAGACGTCCCCGAACGCCAGCCAGGTCGTCAAGTGGGACTTCAACGACGTGGACGGCGACATATTCGTCGTGCCGGGACTCGTGGCCACCAAGGACCTCTCGTTGCACGCAACGGGCCTGAGTTCCGTTTATGAGGGCGTCGGCGAGCTTCGTGTGCCGTGCGGCTACTGGTTGGCCAAGGGAGACACGTGGCGGGCCAACGCGTTGCTTGAGTCGCTGTTCACGTTTCGGCACGCGGACGACTTGGAGAGGGGCCGGATGGCAGTGGCGCCGGATCACGGCAGCGGCCACTTCCGCTTCGTGGTCAACATGGCGTCCGACGTCTACGAGCATCGCGACGACCGACCCGTGAGGATCGCCGCGCTCGTCGGAGCCTGTGCGCACTTTCGACGCGAGTTCCAATGCGACGACGAAGAGGACGAGCTTCCGCTGGCGCGAATGCTTCGCGACCGCCTGGAAGGCATGCGGCCCGGCATCAGCTTGTGGGACGATCTGGAGAGCTACGATCCTGCCTTGGTGGCCACGTTGCTTGAGCCCTTCCGGTGGCGTGCGGCATTGGGTGGAGAAGACGGTGAATAGCGCGCTGATCGACGCCGCCAGTCCGAAGTTCAGCAACTGGCAACGGGGGATCGTTTTCGAACCAAAGCGCCACGGCAAGCCGGGAGAACGGAACCGGCACGTCTGGAAGCCGATTCGAGAACGGCAAGAGGAGTTGCAGTCGGCGATCAAGGGGGGACACGAAGGACTCGGGGCCTACCTGAGGAAGAGCCTGCATACCGGCAGAAAGGCGATCGGTGCGCCGGAACTACCGCGCCCCGAGCTGACGCCCGACGAGTGCCAGACCCCGCCGGTAGAGCTGGAACGCGAGCTGTGGGCGACTTGGAGCGGACTAATAGGGCCCCGGTTCGCGTCGCGGCCCGTGTACTGGTTGCTATGCCACGTCGAGTGGATTGAACAAGGACGCTTCGGTCAAGCCGGTCATCGGTTGGAGGCGGCGCTCGGCAGCCGGCGGGGCACGGACCTGGAGGCGAAGACTCGAAACTTCCTCCGGCACACGGGCGGCATTCCCCATGTGCGGGGCAAGACTTCGGTCTTCTCGGATTGCCCGCTTGCTCGCGCTTGGTGGCGAGGCCATGTGGCAGAAGAAGTGGCGCGCGTCGCTGGCGCGGACATATCCGCGAACGAGGCCCACAGCGTTCTTCACGTGAACCGGCAGACTTGGGAGACGCTGGCGATGTTGGGCGTCAAGCAAGTGACCGTCATTTCTCAGCCCAAGGCTCGAGCCGCGATCGTGTCGCACTTAAGGGCGCGCTTGCGCGAGAACGGCCGCCTGCAGCCGGCAGACGTGAGGGAAGTGGCCACAGGCCTTGCCCGTCTTGGATTGCGCCGGTCGCTGGAGCACGCGCCTTGGCAGGGGTCGGCCGCCTAGCTCATCGTGTTGGCGCGCCGGGCTCTCCGCAATGGACCTGCGCCCAGACTACAGCTCGGAGAATCCGGCGGCGGTGACCCCTTGGCCCAACGGCGTCCGGCCGGCGCCCGCGTGCACGACGTAGCCGTGGCCGGCTCGGTCTCCGAGATCCTTCTGCATGGCTTGTATGGGCCGGGCCATTGCTGGACGGGGCGTCGCCGTCTTCTTCACCTCCACGGGGACGAGCTGGTCGGCGACTTGGACAAGGAAGTCCACTTCGACGCCCGTCGCCGTGCGCCAGAAGTAGATGGGGGCGTCGACGCCGCGGTTGGCGAGGGTCTTGCGGATCTCCGCGAGCACAGCGGTCTCCATGATCGCCCCGGCCATCGGGCCTGCCGCCGCGTGCTCCGGATCGCGAAGGCCGGTGAGGTGACAGAGGATGCCGGTGTCCGTGAAGTAGACTTTGGGGGACTTCACTAGGCGCTTGCCGATGTTGGCGAAGTAGGGGCGCACGAACGCGATCTGGTGAGTCGCTTCGAGCACGGACAGCCAGGCGCGTATGGTGTTCGTGGCGACGCCCAGGTCGCGGGCGAGGTCGCTTGCGTTCAGAAGCTGTCCGCTTCGGGCGGCGAGAGCGCGGAGAAAGCTCTGGAACTGGGAAAGGTCTCCGACTCGGCGAAGGTTGCGGACGTCTCGTTCCAAGTAGGTCTGGACGTAGCCCGAGTGCCACAGCGAAGCGTCACGCCTCGGGTTGGCCGCGAGTTCGGGGTAGCAGCCGCGGAGGAACTCGCGCCAAAGCTCGGTCGGCGTCGCGGCACCGCCTGGGCCCGTGGCTTCTTCGGCCTCCCAGAGAAAGGGCGCATGCAGTCGGCCCGGCTCGGCTTCCCGCCTTGACAGGGGCAGCAGACGAAGCACGGCCGCGCGTCCAGCCAAGGACTCGGCGACCTGCGCGGTCAGAAGCAGGTCTTGCGAGCCGGTGAGCAGGAACTGCCCCGGCTCGTCCCGGTGCTCGTCAATCCGCTCCTTCACGTAGAAGAGGAGTTCGGGCGCCCATTGGACCTCGTCGAAGATCACCGGCGGCAGATGCCGGGCCAGGAACGTTCGCGGGTCTTCGGTTGCGACGGCGCGAACGTCGGGCAGCTCCAGCGAAACGTACCCGTAGTCGCCTCCGGCCCATCGCCTGAGGAGCGTAGTCTTGCCCGACTGTCGCGGTCCGGTGACGACGACTGCCGGAAACTCCGAGGCGGCCTGGGCGAGCGTCCGTTCGAGGGCGCGGCGGATGTACTTGGCCATGACGAGTCGGAAGGCGAAGGAGGGCGTGCATATTGGCATTCCAAATGCAAATATAGCGACAATTACCGACTCGGACGCGAGGCCGCCGTTACTCCGAGCGATTCCGCGTCGATGTCGGCCTCCACGGGCGCGAGCCCGATTTCGGCCAAGCGTGCGCCTCCGCTCCAAACGGGAACCGTCGCGGCGCAGTCGACATCCTGCGGCTACGCCCACTCCACTTCTTGAACCGCGTCTCACGGCACCACCTCGACGCCATTGCGCTGGTGGCGTCGCCCGTCGCCGCCGTAGACGAGCCGCGCGGCGGGCTCCAAGTGCGGATCGGCCTTCAGCCGGACGCCCGTCAAGGCGAGGGGGCCCGCTCCCTTGTCAGGGCCAGTCGGGTTCCGTCCGGTGCGACGGCGATGCGCGAGATGTCTCCGCCTCCGTCGCCCGCCAGGTCGGCCAGGGGCGCCCACCCGTTTGCGCGGGTCCACTGGTGCAGCACGGCGCCGTCGGCCATGAGGATGCTCCCGTCCGGGGTCCAGGCGTAGTCCTCGCGGCCGGGCAGGGTCTCGGCGATCGCCTCCGTGGCGCCCGTCGCCGGATCGAGCCGCTCGATTCGCCACGGGGCGTCCTGGGGCTTGTGCACGAACGAGACGGACTGCGTGCCCGGGATGCGGTGGAGCGATCGGCCGGGGCGATCGGCGACGGCGCGAGCTTCGCCGGCGAGGGCGTCGGCCGTCCAAAGGGACGCGGGCTCGCCCAGCACGAACAGGACGGCGGTGCGCGCGTCGGCCCAGGCGTGATAGCCGACGGGCTCGACGGTCGCGAAGACGGCGCCCAGGTCTTGGCCGTCCGGGCCGTAGCGCCACAGGTGTTGGCGGCCGTTCAGCTCCCGGATGGCGGAAAACGCGTCTTGGCCGGGGATGAAGGTCGGCGAGAACTCGCTGGCCGTTTCCGTGCGGGTCACGCGCTCGGTGGCCGAGGTGGCGAAGACGTGGCGGAACACGTCGGTCTGCGTGGCGTCGACGGCGCGCGCAAAGTAGAGGGACGCGCCGTCCGGGGCGAAGGCAGGCTGGTTGTCGTAGCCGTCGCGGTCGGTGAGGTTTCGGAGGCCGGCGATCGAGCGGCGGCCTTCGGGCCGCTCCAGGCGGCCAATCCAGATGTCGGTGGACGGCGCTCCTGCGGCCGTGGGGACGTAGCCGGGCGGAGGAGGACCGACTTCGGGCGGAGGCCCGTCGGCGGGGACGCCTCCGAAAGGATCGGACGATGGCGGGCGGGCATCGGCGTTGCCGGGCGAATCGCATGCGGCGGCGAGCAACACGAACGGCGTTGCCAGGGCAAGGCGGCGGGGTCCAAGCGGCGCCGACAAGAGCGGACGGCGCCCCACGCGGCCCGGCAACGCCATCGAGGCCGGCGCGTGCCCGCGCCGTTCAGCGCTTCTCCACATAGTACAATCGGGTCATGAGCCCATGATCCGCGATTTCGCGTTGGCGCTCGGCAACAAAGGCGTCTATGGCCAGCTTGCTTCCTGGAAAGGTCGGCTCGGCGTAGTCGTCGAACGCGACAATGCCGCCGGACGGAATTCGGCTCCACACCGTTTCCGCGCAGAATCTCATGCTCTCTTCCAGGTCGCAGTCTATGAAGGCCATTGCCACCTGTCCCACCTCGGCGACAAGCGGCGCCAAGGTGTCCTGGAAGAAGCCTTGGACGGGACGAATCCTGTCCGTCAAGTTCAGCTTGCGCAGTTTGGCGACAACATACTCGAAGCTCGTGTTGGTGAACGTGCAGTCGGGGACGCTCGCAAGTCCCTTGGCCCGTTCGCGGGCCAGCTCGTCCCTCCGAAAGCCGGCGTAGCTGTCCAAGGCGAACAGTTGACGAGCGCGGCCTCGCTTTTTCAGGTGCTTCGCCAGGTAGATCGCGGATCCGCAGCGAGCCGATCCGCATTCGATGATCACACCGGGAAGCGAGGTCACGCGATCGGCCAGTTCATACATGTCTCGCAAGCCGACGCCCTTCAAGTTGCTTTCGTAGCGAACCGATGGCAAAGAATACAAGAAGGGAAACCGCAACAGCAACCGGCGCTTTCTCGATAGGGGGGCCGCGGCCGCGCTCAATCCGTCTTTCCCGGCGCGACAGGTGGCCCGGCAACGCGTGCTTGGAATCGGTGAAGGATCCCATGTTGCACGCAGAGATCTTGTTCCAGCACGCCGTTCAGAGCGTCCCCGCCTAGTTCAGCGTTTCTTGACATAGTACATCCGCCGCATGATTCCATGATCCGCAATCTCGTATTGATGCTCCAAGAAGAAAGCGTCTACGGCCCTAGCGACGCCGGCCCAAGCGGGATCCGCGTAGTCGTCGAACACGACAATGCCGCCGGACGGAATTCGGCTCCACACCGTTTCCGCGCAGAATGCCGTGCTCTCTTCCAGGTTGCAGTCTATGAAAGCCATTGCCACCTGTCCCGCCTCGGCGACAAGCGGCGCCAAGGTGTCCTGGAAGAAGCCTTGGACGGGACGAATCCTGTCCGTCAATTTCAGCTTGCGCAGTTTGGCGACAACATACTCGAAGCTTGCGTCCGCAAAGGCGGAGGCATGGATGTTCCCACCTCCGTTGGCCCGTTCGCGGGCCAGCTCGTCCCTCCGAAAGCCGGCATAGCTGTCCAAGGCGAACAGTTGACGAGCGCGGCCTCGCTTCTTCAGGTGCTTCGCCAGGTAGATCGCGGACCCGCAATGAGCCGATCCGCATTCGATGATCACGCCGGGAACCGATGCTGTTCGATCGGCCAGCTCTCTCAGATCTCGCATTCCCGCCGACCAATTCTTCTTAAGAAAACTCTCGTAGCGAATCAAAGGGAACAAGAAAGGAAGCTGGAGCGCGAGCCGGCCACAGATACGGCGCACGTATGCGCGGGGCGGCCAGCCTGCCGTCGAGGCGTGGCCTGGATTCAATTCGTCTTCTCTCGGCGCGAAACCCGATCCAGCAACGCCCTCTCCGATTCGGTGAGGGAACCCATGCCGCTCGCTGAGATCTTGTCGAGCACGGCGTCCAGAGCATCCAGCTCGGCCCGCTCCTCGGCAGCCGTCAGGCGGCGCGTATTGCGAACGGGGGGCATTGGAATCGCGCGCGTCTGCGGTCGGCGCGAATGAACGCGTATCGTTCGGTTGTTGCGGACTTGGCCGCGATTGGGGCCTTGGCGGGCTTGTCCGCGCCGCGGCTCGCTTGGCCTCGTTGCGGCTCCAGCGCGCCCGCCCGGACGGCCGGTCTTCGGGGGCCGCTCGGTCGCGGCCCGCTCCCCGGACCTCATCCGCGCCATCCAGGATGCGACCCGCAACGTGAAAGCGTCGTAGCGGGCGCGCAGGCCGGAATCGTCGTCCCCCTGGTCGGAGCCGAAGCGGAAGCGGCCCTGGGGCGGCGGGCGTCCGCGCCAACCCGGTGCGTCGTTCCCGCTCGTTCCGGAACTCCTGCCGCGCGCGTGCGACGTTCTACCCGAGCGATCGCCGCCCACGTCTGCCCAACGCACCGGCGCCCAGCCGCTCTTGACGAGCAGGAAGCCGGTGACGACGCCCCCCAAGTGGGCCAGATGCGCGATTCCGTCGCGGCCAGGCCCGAGGGCGCTCGCGAGGGTCAGCGCCGCTAGGAAGCCGACGACCCACTTGGCTCGCACGGGCACTACGCCCCAGACGTGAATGGGAGCGTCGGGCCAAGTCATCGCGAAGGCCAGCATGATGCCGTAGCAGGCGGCGGACGCGCCCACGATCGATGCATCGGCGAAGATGAAGCTCATGGCCACGCCGCCCAGGCCGCATACCAAGTAGAACTTGACGAAGAAGTCCGAGCCCCAGCGGCGCTCCAGGGGCGGGCCGAAGAAGAAGATCACCAGCATGTTCATGAGCAAGTGCCAAAGGCCTGCGTGCACGAACATGTAGGTGAGCATCCCCCAGGGACGCTCCAGGAGGCGGCTGGGCGAGAACGCGAAGAGATCGGCCATCCGCTCGATTCCGGCCACGGCAGTGACGAGGAAGACGGCGGCGTTGGCCATGAGCAGGCGCTTGACCCACGGCGTCGCTCGAAGGCCGCCGGTCGCTGCGCCGAACGACGGGCCGCTGGTGTATCGCATGGAGCGGTTTCCCCTTTGGAACTGTCGCTATCGGAGGCCGGCGTGCATTCCCGCCCTGGATATTCTGTCGCACAGGGCCGGAAAATCAATCCCCGCGGCTCGCGCGGCCTTGGGCAGGAGGCTGTTGCCGGTGAGCCCGGGCAGGGCGTTGGCCTCCAGGCACCAGGGTCGCCCGGTTGCGTCGACTAGGAAGTCGACTCGCGAGAAATGCCGGAGCCGCAGCGCCCGGTGCACGCGCAACGCGACCGACTGAAGCCGGGCCGTCAGCTCCCGGGAGATGCGCGCGGGAGCCGTCTCGACGGCCATGCCCGGCTCGTACTTGCATCGAAAGTCGAAGAAGTCGCGCGCAGGCTCGATCTCGACGACGGGCAGCGCCGCCTCCTCCAGGATGCCCACCGTGAACTCGCGGCCCTTCACGTGGCTCTCGTACATCGCCTCGCCGTTCGGCCCCGCCGCCCGCTCGGCGGCCGCCTCCGCCTCGCCGACGGACGAGACCACCGCCAAGCGGACCGAAGAGCCCCCCGCCACCGGCTTGACCACCAGCGGCAGGCCCAGCCTCCGCGCCGCCTCCTCGCCCAACCCCGCGCCCACCATCCAGTCCGGGGTCGCGACGCCCGCGTCCCGAAGCAACCGCTTCGACAGGTCCTTGTCCATGGCGAGCGCGCACGCCGCCGGGCCGCTGCCGGCGTAGGGAATCCCGGACGCCTGCAGCACCGCCTGCACGGTGCCGTCCTCGCCCGCCCCGCCGTGAAGCGCGAGAAAGGCCACGTCGGCGTCCCGCAGCACGCCGTTCGCCGCGCGCAAGCCTGCCGCGACGGCGCCCGGCGCCCAGGTCCCTGGGGAGGCGTCGGGGTCCGAAATCCCCGCTTCCAGGATGCGGACCTCGTCCTCCTTGGACACGACGCCCGCCACAGGATCCACGCACGAGACGTCGTGGCCGGCCTCTCGCAACGCCGCGGCCACTTGGCAACCGCTCGCCAGCGACACGCCGCGCTCCTCGGACGCGCCGCCCATCAATACTGCGATTCGCAACGCCGGTCCCTCCCGCCGCCGTTCAAGGCACGGCGAGCGCCGGCGCCGCGTTCCCGTTGCGGTTCCCGGCGCAGACCTCTCCGCTCGCCGTTCAAGGCACCGCCGCCAACAGCCGCACCAGGTCGTAGCGGGTCAGGATGCCGTCCAGCTTGCCGTTCGACCGGACCAGCACCGCGTGCGCACCGCCCGTCAACAGCCGCTTCGCCTCGCGCGAATCGACGGCCTCGTCCAGCACCGGATAAGGCTCGGCCATGACGGACTCGAGGGACTGGTCCAGCACGGACTGGTCATCCAGCACGTGCATCATCAGGCTGCTCTCGCTCACGCTGCCCACGCAGTTGTCGCCCAACACGACGGGAAGCTGCGACACGTTGTGGCCCGACATGGTGGACACGGCCGCGCGCACGGACGCGGACGGGGGCGTGGAGACCAGTCCCGGCAAGCGCTCCAGCTTGGACGCGAGCATGTCCGCCACTGTGGAGCGGCCCGGCTCCAGAAAGCCGTTGTTGCGCATCCACTCGTCGTCGAACTGCTTGGTGAGGTAGCGCTCGCCCCAGTCGCACAGCACGGCCACCACGCAGGCGTCCGGGTCGTCGATCCGGCGGGCCGCCTCCAGGGCCGCGTGCACGATCAGGCCGCTCGACCCGCCCACGAACAGCCCTTCCTCGGTGGCGAGCAGGCGCGCCATGCGGAAGGCCGCGCCGTCGCCCACCGTCACGTAGTCGTCCACGTAGCGCAGGTCGAGCGCGCCGGGAATCTTGTCGTTGCCCAGACCTTCGACCTTGTACGGCTCCGACGGCCCGACCTCGCCGGTGGCGTGGAAGCCGGATATGACCGAACCCGCGGGATCGACGCCCGTCACGCGCACCGCCGGGTTCTGCTCCTTGAGGTACTTGCCGACGCCCGAAATGGTGCCGCCGGTTCCTGCGCCCGCGAAGAAGTGGGTGACGGCGCCGCCGGTCTGCTCCCATACCTCCGGTCCGGTCGTGCGGTAGTGGGCCTCGGGGTTGGTGAGGTTGTAGAACTGGTCGGCGAGGAACGCGTTGGGCGTGGCCTCGGCGATGGTCTTGGCGCGGTTCGCGTAGTGATCGGGGTGATCGGGGGGGACGGCGGTCGGGGTGACGACGACCTCGGCCCCGAAGGCGCGAAGCAGCTTGACCTTCTCGATGCTCATCTTGTCGGGCAGCGTGAAGACGCACTTGTAGCCCTTGATCGACGCGGCCATCGCCAGCGCCATGCCGGTGTTGCCGGAGGTGGCTTCGACGATGACCCCTCCGGGGCGAAGCAGGCCGGCCTCTTCGGCGGCCTCGATCATCGCCGCGCCGATGCGGTCCTTCACCGAGCCTCCCGGGTTCATGAACTCGGCCTTGCCGTACACGGGCGCGCGAACGTCCTGGGCGACGCGGCGGAGGCGGACGAGCGGCGTCCAGCCCACCATCTCCAGCACGTTGCCGTAGGGTCGGCGATGACGGGGTTCGCGGGTCCTCCCGTCCGGTGCGCTCACCGGCTGCTCTCGCGGACCGGCGGACCGGCGGCGGAATCCCGGGGCGGCCCGGCGGAATCGGCGGAACCGGCAGGATCGACGCTGGCTCCGCCGGGCCGGAAGCGCACGGGCGCGTCCACCCAGGCGCGCACCGGCTCGCCGGCTCTCGACGCGGGCTCGAACTCCATGCGCCGGGCGCCGTCCACGGCCGCCGAGTCGAGGCCCGGATGACCGCTGCTCTCGGCTACTTCGACGCTGTCGACGGACCCTGCCTCGTCGATCAGGAGCCGCAACCGAGTGGTCCCGCCGACGCCCGCGGCGGCGAGTTCGCTGGGATGCTCGACCGAACTCTCCGCGTCCAGGGGCACAGGCGGGTCGATCTTCTCGCTCGCGCAACCCGCCAGAACGGAGGTCCCGCCGGCCGCCAGCCAAGCCGCCGCCAGCCTGCCGCCCAGTCCACCCGCGAGTCCGCTCATCCCTGAATCATAAGTCCGGCTCCCGGCCCCGGTCCCGCGCTCAGCCCCCGACCACTTCGCGGCGCAGGGCGTGGAGCAGTTCCAGCGCGGCCAGCGGGGTCGTCTCGTCCGGGTTCAGCGCGCGCAGCTTGGCCAGCGCGGGATGCTCGCTGACGAACAGCGAAAGCTGATCCCGGCCGGCCCGCGACTCCGGCGCCCCCGATCCCCGGCCCAGTCCTTCGCCCGCTCCCGTCCGCGCACCCTCCAGCTCGGCCAGCAGGTCCCTCGCGCGTTCGATGAGCTGCGCCGGAAATCCGGCCAAGCGGGCCACCTGGATGCCGTACGAGCGGTCCGCGCCGCCCGGTTCCAGGCGGCGCAGGAAGAGGATTCGGTCGCCCGACTCGCGCACGGCCACGTTCAAGTTCTTCACGGCGGGAAGCAGGTCGGCCAGCTGCGTGAGTTCGTGGTAGTGCGTGGCGAATATCCCCTTGGCCCGCACGTGGTCGTGAAGGTGCTCGGTCACCGCCCAAGCGATGGAAACGCCGTCGTAGGTGGACGTCCCGCGGCCGATCTCGTCGAGCAGCACCAAGCTGCGGGCCGTGGCGCCGTGCACGATGGCCGCCGTCTCGTTCATCTCGACCATGAACGTGGACTGGCCCCTGACGAGGTTGTCGGACGCGCCGACGCGCGTGAACACGCGGTCGCACAGGCCGAGCCGCGCGCGGCCGGCGGGCACGAACGAACCGGTCTGCGCCATCACTTGGATCAGACCGACTTGGCGAAGCACGGTGCTCTTGCCCGCCATGTTGGGCCCCGTCAGCACTGCGATCCGGGCCGTCTCGTCCAACCGAATGTCGTTGGGGACGAAGTTCTCGCGAACCATCGTCTCGACGACCGGATGGCGCCCCGCCTCCACGTCCAGCTCGAAGTCCGTGGTGATCTCCGGCCGCACGTAGGAGCGGCGCCGGGCCACGTCGGCGAGGGCCGCCAGCACGTCGAGCGCGGCCACCGCCCGGCTCGTGGCGCGGATGCGCGACACCGCCGCCGACAGTTGCTCGCGCACGCGCGTGAAAAGGGCCTTTTCGATGCGGGCGATGTCTTCCTGCGCTCCGAAGACCTTCTCTTCCCACTCCTTGAGTTCGGGCGTGACGAAGCGTTCGGCGTTGGTGAGCGTCTGCCTGCGCGCATAGCGGTCGGGTACGCGGCCCAGGTTCGGCTTGGTGACTTCGAGGAAGTAGCCGAACACCTTGTTGTAGCCGATCTTGAGCGACGCGATGCCGGTTCTCTCGCGCTCCTGCGTCTGCAGGGTGGCGAGGAAGTCGCGCGCGCCGTCGCAGGCGGCCCGGAGCGCGTCCAGATCGTCGTCGAATCCCCGGCGGATCACGCCGCCGTCGGTCAGCGCGGCAGGGGCGTCCTCGGAGATGGCTTGCTCGACCAGCGCGGCCAAGTCCTCCAACGGGTCCAAGGCATCGACGAGCTGGGCCACCGCGGGGCTCTCCAGTCGGCCGCCTGCTTCGAGCAGGCCGGGAAGGCGGCGCAGCGACTGGCCCAGGCCGAGAACTTCCCTGGGCGCCGCCCGCGCCGAATCGAGCCTGGCGCAGAGCCGGTCCAGGTCGCGGATGCCGGAGAGGCAGGAACGCAGCCCCTCGCGGGCCTCGGTGGACTCGTGGAGTTCGGCGACCGCCGCATGACGCCTCCGTATCTTGTCCGGATCGAGCAGCGGCCGAAGCAGCCAGGCCCGAAGCAGGCGTCCGCCCATGGGAGTGACCGTGGCGTCGACCACCGAGAGCAGGCACTCGTCGCCGTCGTAGGGGCGCAGCGGCTCCACGAGTTCCAGGTTGCGGCGGGTCATGGAGTCCAGGGTCATCACGGTGCCGGAGCGCTGGATCCTCGGCGCCTGCAAGTGCTTGGCCGAGCCGGGGCGGACCTCTTCGACGTAGGCGACCAGCGCGCCGGCGGCCCGAACCAGCGCTTCGTCGCCGGCTTGGAAGCCGAAGCCGTCCAGCGACTGCACGCCGTAGCGGCGGACCAGCTCGTCGCGGGCCGTCTCCGAGTCGAACGCCCAGTCCGGCCGCACCGTGAGCACGGCGCCCGCGCAGTCTTCCTCGGCAAGGAGCTGGTCCGCCGACTCCGGGAGCAGCAGCTCCTTGGGCTCGATGCGGTCGAGTTCGCCGACGAGATCGCCTTCGGCCACCTCCAGCAGCTCCATCTCGCCCGTCGAGACGTCGAGCGCGGCGATTCCGGCGGCGCCGCGGCCGGGCGCCAGCGCGACCACGAAGTTGTTGCGCTTCGCGTCGAGGAGCGCGCCCGACACGACGGTGCCCGGCGTGACGGTCTCCACGACTTCGCGCCTCACCAAGCCCCTCGCCTGAGCCGGGTCCTCCATCTGCTCGCAGACGGCCACGCGCTTGCCCAGGCGCACGAGCCGCGCCAAGTACTCGTCGAGCGCCTTTGCCGGCACGCCGGCGAGGGGAACGCGCCCCGCGCCGCCGTTGTTGCGCGAGGTGAGGGTCAGCCCCAGCAGCTTGGCCCCTTCCTCCGCGTCTCCGAAGAAGAGCTCGTAGAAGTCGCCCACCCGGAAAAGGACCAGCGCATCTCTGTGGCGCGCCTTGACTTCGCGCCATTGCCGCATCAGCGGCGTGTCGTTGAGGGTAGCGGCGCGTGGCATGGCAAGATGCCGTCGTGCTCGGGTCGATCTTGTCCATCCGTTCCAGCCGTAGAATACGGCCGCGGCGCCGGTACGTCCAATGGGGGGGGGGGGGGGGGGGGCGGCGCGGGTCGTCGCCGGAGGCTGGAGAGGCTGGACGAGCGCCGGGCCGCCGACGCAGATTACGCCTCGCCTGGGCGTGGGCGCGCCTTTCGCGCTCGCCCCTTCGCTCGCCGCTCGCGCCTGGTGCGGCCCCGTCGGCTCTTGTCGGCAACGGCCGCCGCGCGGGCGGCTTCCACCCGCAGATGCGATAGGAGTCCACACCGTGTCCCTGCCGTTGCTTCCATTCCCTCGCGAAACTCGCGGCGCAGCCGGCGCGGGCGCCCGGGTCCACGCAGCGTCGGCGCCGGTGCTTCCGTCCCCTCCCCGCCTTCGCGCGCCGCTCGTGCTCCTGGCGCTGGCCGTCGGCTTGGCGGCGCCGGACCGCGTGTCCGCCCAGAACGCCCCCCGCGCCGCGCCGGAAGACGTCGAGTCGCTCAACGCCGTCGTTGCGGCGCTGTACGACGTGATCTCCGGACCGGCCGGGGAACCTCGCGACTGGGACCGTTTCCGGTCCCTCTTCAGAGACGGCGCCCGGTTGATTCCGACCGGGCGCGGTCCGCAGGGCGAGGGCGGAACGAACGTCATGACGCCCGACGACTACGTGGCCGGCGCCGGGCCGTTCTTGGAGGAACGAGGCTTCTTCGAGACGGAGGTCAACCGGGTGACCGAGCGCTACGGGGCCGTGGCGCACTTGTTCTCGACCTACGAGTCGCGCTGGTCGCCCGGCGAGGAGCCGTTTGACCGCGGCATCAATTCGATCCAGGCGTTCCATGACGGATCGCGTTGGTGGATCGTGACGATCTTCTGGCAGGGCGAGGAGGGATCGGGCGACGAGATACCGGCCGAGTACCTGCCGGGCGGCTGATCCGCGCGGGCGTCGGCGGCCGTCCGGCGCCGCTCCTAGCCCCGCCAGCGGCGTAGGCGGTTGGCGTTGGCGACGACGGTCACCGAGCTGAGCGCCATGGCCGCGCCCGCGATGGCGGGCGACAACAGAAGGCCCGTCCACGGGTAGAGCAGACCGGCGGCCACCGGAATCGCCACGACGTTGTAGGCGAAGGCTCCCACCAAGTTCTGCGCGATGTTCCGCGTTGCCGCGCGCGACAGGCCCAGCAGCGTCGCGGCTCCCCGCAGCGAGTTGCCCAGCAGCACGACGTCGCCCGCTTCGCGCGCCACGTCGGTCCCGCCGCCCATGGCGATGCCCACGTCGGCCCGGGCGAGCGCCGGCCCGTCGTTGATGCCGTCGCCGATCATCGCCACGACGCGCCCGCGCTCGCGCAAACCGGCCACGAGATCCGCCTTCTCCGCAGGGGAGGCCCTCGCCGTCACCCGCTCGATCCCAACCCTCCGGGCCGCGCGCAGGGCCGGGCCCTCTTCGTCGCCGGTCGCCATCCGCACCTCGATGCCGCGGTCTTGGAGGCGCCGAACGGCGGCCGCGGCTTCGGGCCGGACGCGGTCCTCCACTCCGAGCACGCCCACCAGGTTCCCGTTCACGGCCGCGAGCACCGCCGTCAGCCCCGCTTCCGCCAAACCGGCCAGCGTGGCCGCCGCCGCCTCCAACTTCACGCCCGCGCCTTCCAGAAACGCGGCCGACCCCACCAGGACGCGTTTCCCCTCGACGATCGCCGAAGCCCCAAGGCCGGGGTGGGCGGCGAAGCGCTCGGCGGGACGGAGCGGCGTCCCCAGCTCGGCGGCGTACCGAACGATCGCGTGGGCGACGGGGTGCTCGGACGCGGCCTCGGCGCTGGCCGCCCATGCGAGCATTTCGGCCTCCGAGAGGGCCGGGCCCGGGTGCGCGCTCGCCACGGCGGGGCGGCCTTCGGTGACGGTGCCGGTCTTGTCCAGGAGGACCGTGTCCACGCGCCGGGCCCGCTGCAGTGCGCCGCCGTCGCGGATCAATACGCCGCGCCGGGCCGCTTGGCCGATCGCGATCATGACCGAGAGGGGCGTGGCGAGTCCCATCGCGCACGGGCAAGCGACGACCAGGACGGACACGGCGGTCGCCACGGCGAAGTTCAGGCGCGGCTCGGGTCCCCACGCGGCCCACGCCGCGAACGTGGCGGCCGCGACCACCACGACCGACGGCACGAACCAGCCGGCCACGGCGTCCACCGTTCGCTGGACCGGCGGCTTCGCGGCTTGGGCTCGCCTCACCATGTCCACGATGCGAGCCAGAACGGTGTCTTCTCCCACGCGGACGACCTCCACGACCAGGGCGCCGGCGCCGTTGACCGAGCCGCCGGTCACCGCGTCGCCCGCCGCCTTCGCGACGGGCAAGCTCTCGCCGGTGAGCATGGACTCGTCCACTTCGCTTGCGCCCGACCGGACGACGCCGTCCAGCGGCACGCGCCCGCCGGGGCGCACCAGCAGGAGATCGCCGGGACGCACTTCGGCCAAGGGAACGGTCTGCGTCTCCGCTTGGTCTCGGTCGTCGCGAAGGCGCTCGGCCGTGTCGGGCGCCAGCGCGAAGAGCTCCCGCAACGCGCGCGCGGTGCGTCCCTTGGCGCGGGCCTCCAGCGCCTGTCCGAGGAGCACGAGCGCGACGACGGCGGCAACCGCCTCGAAGAAGGGCCTGCCCAGCTGGCCGGGCAGCAGGCCGGGCGCGAGGACCACCGTCATCGACTGAAGCCAAGCGGCCCCCGTTCCCAGCGCCACCAGCGAATCCATCGTGAACCGCCCGCGCCGCCCGGCGGACCACGCGCCCGCGAAGAAGCCGCGACCCGCGTACAGCAGAACGGGCGCCGTGAGCAGCGCGGACGCGCGCCACGCCCCGGTCCGCGCCGCTTCGCTCATCGGCGTCAGCCACGGGATCATGTCCCAGTGGCCGAGGACGAACACGGGCAGGCCGAACAACGCGGCGACCCTGAACCGCCGCAGCAGCGCGCGAACCTCCTCGTCGCGGCCGGCGTCGCGAGCCCGCGCGGCCTCGTCTTCCGCCTGCGCGCCGACGAGCGCCGCGGCTTCGTATCCCGCCGCCGCGACCGCCCTTTCCATCGCCTCGCCGGCGGCCGCGACGCCCTCCGCGGCGCTCGCGATCCGGACTCTCGCAGTCTCCTGCACGAGGTTGACTTCCGCCCGGACCACCCCGGCCACTCCCTCCAGAGCGCGCTCCACGGAGGACACGCAGCTGGCGCAGTGCATCCCCGAAATCCGCAATGCGACTTCGGCGCCCGCGGCCTGGACGGCGCCCGTCCTCTCGCCCGGGCCGGCTTGGTCCGATCTCACGTTCGCGTTGCCCGGCGCCGGGAGTTCGTCCGCCCCGTCGTCGACTCCTCCCGGTCGTCGGCGCCCGGCGCGGCCGCGGTCGTCCTCCGTCGCGCCGACGGCCTGCCGCTCGTCTGCGCCATCCGGTCTTTCCGGCGCCGCCCGGCTCGGGCAGGCGCATCGCGGGCCGCCACCCCGTGGAGCCACTCTTCCAAGAGCCCGTCGCCGGGCAGGGAACTCGCCTTGAGCAGGCGGTCGAGCCGTCGCAGCCTCCTGACCGCGGCCGCCAAGTCGGCGCGGTTCCACTGCCGCGCTTGGCTTGCCAAGCGCTTCGCCAGGAACTTCTGGTGCGGCGGCAACGCGGCCTTCAACGCGCTCGCGCCGCCTTCCGCCGCCACTCCGATGCGCAGGAGATGCGCGGCCAGGCCGCTCACGAGGGCGATCGGAGCTTCGCCCTGCCGCACGAGGACCGGAAGCCCCTTCAGCGCCTCGGCGATTCGGCGGCGCCCGACCGCGTCGAACCAAGCCCAGCGATCCTGCCGGGCGATCTCGAATCCTCCCGCGCGGACGGCTTCGAGATCCACCGGCGCGCCGTCGGCAACCATCCCCGCCAGCTTTCGCACCTCGTTCGACAGCATGCCCAGGTTCGATCCCAGCGCCGCCGCCAGCGCCCTCGCGGCATCGAGTTCGACGACTGCTTCGAGCTCCTCGGCCGCCCACGTGACCAGCCACGCCGGGGCTTCGTTCTCCGGTATCGCCTTGAACTCGGCGGTCGTCGCGAGCCGCGCCAACTCCTTGTAGAACTTGGCCGTCGAGCGCCCCGGAACCGTCGCCTGCACGATCAGGACGAGCCCCGGGGGCGGACTCTTGGCCAAGTCCAGGAGAACGGCGCGCGCCTTTGCGCTGCCCGCGAGCGCTTCCGCCGAGACGAGGTGCACCACCCGCCGCTCGGCCATCATCGGCGGCGTGGCCGCGACCGTCGCGAGCTGCTCGACCGTCGTCCGGGCGCCGTCCAGCCGGTCCAGGTTGAAGTCGCGCGTGCCCGCGTCGGCGAACCGCTCCACGAGGCGCCTCGCCGCTTGGTCCTTGCGGAACTCGTCTGCCCCGTGCAGGTAGTAGACGCCGTCGTCGGACGCGCCGGAGATGGATTCGGGAAGGGGCACGAGAAGGCGAGCGGCGGCAGGACGGGGGACGCGGCGCGGAGCCGGCGAAGAGCGACCGCGCGGGCGCTGCTTGGAGCTTGGCCGCGCGCAGGCCGGACGGCAAGGGCGGCCGCGGGCGCCGCGCGCGACGGGTTGTGGCCGCCCGAGCGGCTCGCCATCTTTGAAGCGTGCAACTTCGTCGGCGGTCCCGGCCAACTCGCGGAGGCGCAACGTCGCCGTCGCATGGCCACGGAGTTGCCGAACCTTTCATCAGCTCGACCCCGCTAGCAGACAGACTTCATTCATGATCCGTACCGCACCGGCCCTCGCGACGGCCGCGGCCCTCGCGGTTGCCGCGACTGCCCCCTCCTCGCGCCTCATGGCTCAACAGCCGGTCCTCGGTCCGGCCGACGGGAACGACTTGCCGGGCTCCGACCTCGGGCGCGTCTCGGTCGGCGACGAGGCGCCTCTCTTCGTCCTGGAGTCCTTCGAGGGGCCGCCGGTGGCGCTGGCGGGCTTCAGGGGCGAGAAGAACGTCGTCCTCGTCTTCTACCGCGGACACTGGTGACCGCACTGCGCCCGTCAGCTCGGCGAGCTGAGAGACCTCCTGCCGCCGGACCTCCGCGAAGGGACGGCGATCGTGACGGTTTCCGTCGACGACCGGGAGAGGCAGCAGATGATGATCGACCGGATCGTGGCCGACGGTGGCGCCCGGCCCGACTTCGTGATGCTGTCGGACCCGGACCACCGCGTCATCGACCGCTACGGACTCTTCAACGCGGACTCCCCCCCGCGGCGTCCCGTTCCCCATCCGGCCACGTTCGTCCTCGACCGGGACGGCGTGGTGAGGTGGAAGTTCGTGGAGACCGACTACCGCGTCCGGCCTTCCAACCAAGACATCCTGGACGCGCTGAAGGGCATGTAGCGGAAGCGGGCGGCTTCGCGACCTGACCGCGCGTTCCAGGTCTGCCGAGGCTGGCGCAGTCGCTTGTTGGCGCCTAGCCTCCGGCTTCGGTTTGTGCGCGCGCCGTCGCAGCGGCATGCGCTTCGGTTCCCGGCCGTGCGGGCTTTCCGTCGCGCCGCCACGCGTCCGGGTTCGTCCGGGCGGCCTCCCGGCCCCGGCGTCCGGTTCGGGCCCGATCAATTCGCATCAGGCCCACCGCGTTTGCAGAGACGCCTAGCGCGGCTCCGTGTCCGCGTCCGGTTCGGGCTCGGTCAATCCCGCCGCCGGCATCGCGGCGGCCCCGCGGCTGATCGGCCGTTCGCAACCGCGTTGCGCAAGATCTTCCTCGTCGCGGGCGCCAAGCTGCGCGAGCGCCGCCAGTGGGAGCATCGCCCGAACAGCCTTGCTGGACTTGTCGTTTCGCTCGATTCGGCGGCTCCGCGGACGCTGCGAGAGCGGACCCATCCAGCTATGTAGGCGTCCCAGGCGTTTGACTAGCGTCTGCTCCACGACTTGCAGCCGACCGCCCCGACCCCTGGCCCCATGCTCCTGCGCAGCTCCCCCAACCGCCGCCGTCCCCGCCGCGCCTTCGCCCTTCTGGCGCTCGCGGGGCTGGTTGCGCTCGGGGTCGCCTCTTGGCGCGCGGCGAGCGGTCCGGCGCCGAAGCGCTTGGGGCGGGCGCGGCGGCTTGGCCTTTTCCACGCGAACAGACATGTCCAACGCGGGCTGGCCCGGCGAGGAACCCTCCTTGCCGGACGTTGCCGGACCCCGCTCCTGCGGCGCTTCGCCGCGGGGGACTTTCATTCACTCCACAAGGAGGTAGCACATGAGTAAGCATCGCATCGCCGCGCTTGCCGTCCTGCTGGCGACGGCAACCGCAAGCGCGTTCGGCGCGGCGCCGGCGTCCGCGTCGGCGTTGCCGACCGCCCCGCCCGGGGTCGGCGCACAGGACGGCGGCGGCGGCTTCGGAGCCACGCAAGGATGCCTGACGTGCGTTGCCGTCGGGGCCGGGATGACCGTGCTCAGCATGATCGGCGTGCCCGTTTGGGGATGGTTTCTCCGCAACCCGAAACATGCGGTTGCGACCGCACTGACGTGCGTGGCCGCATGCGCGGCAGCTGTGGGGGCAATCCGATGAAGACGATGCTGGCGGTGTTGGGGTGCGGAGGATGCGTGGCCGCCGGAATCGGGCTTGCGGCCGCCGGCCCGGCTGCATGGCTCGCGGCCGCCGCGACTCCGGGCTCGACCCTCGCGGTCCTGGCTTGCGTAGCCACATGCGCCAGTCTCTTCTGACTGATGCCAATCGAAGACATCAACCTCGTGCAAGACGAGAAAGGAGTTCGCAGTGGTCAAAGTCGCATGCATAGGCTGCGCGGCAGCCATCCTCGCCCTGGGCGGCAGCAGCGTGCTCGGTCTGGCTATGCTGTTGATATCGCCGGCCGGAGTCATTGTCCCGGCGTGCGTGGGAACGTGCAAGGCGGCGTTCTTCTAGATCGCCGCAAGGAATCAACCGAAAAACAAGGAATCCACATCCACATCGGAGAAACATCATGAAAGCCAAGCAAGCATGGAAGTTCTCGCATTTCGTTCTCGCCGCGGCCGTGGCCGGCTCTGCCGCTACGGGCCTCCCGCCCGCACCGTTGCAGTCCCAGGAAATAGACGAAGACGACTGGGTCGTCTGCAGGCCGGTCGAGGAAGACCTTCTCTTCTGTTCGGCCTGTCGCTCCTCCTGGTTCTATCGCCTGATCTTCCCCGCGCGATGCGCGAGGTGCGACCTTAGCAAGTAGTAAGGGGCAACACGGCGCCCTCATGGAAAGCTGAGGTGAACCCGGCTCGGGAGGCACGCCGGTGGTGCGTCCCGAGCCACATCTGCGGAGACGAAGCGGCATGAAGAACAAGGACGGGGCAAGAACGAGGAAGTTGATTGCACTTGCAGTTGGTCTGGGCGTGGCCGTGTGCGTGGTCGCGCCGTTCAAGCTGGTCGACGGCGGGCAGCGGTCTTCGGGGCCGGAGCCGCCATGGCCGTTGCCGGCGTTGGCGGGCCGAACGAGCAGCGGCGACGACTGGCGGTCGGAGTCCAGCCTCGAGGGGCCGTCCGCGTTGATGTATGCGACGCCGACCTGCCCGTATTGCAAGGAGCAACTAGCACGCTGGGAAGCCATGATCGAAGACGGCGTCCGGGCCAACGTGTGGGTGATCGCGGCCCCGGACGCTCGGGGAGACATGTCGTGGATACCGCCGGCCATGCGCAACCGCGCGATCGCGGACGCCGACAGCAGCATTGCGCGCGCGCTGGCCGTGCGCTACGTGCCGGTCACGTACTGGACCGACCGGACGGACACGGTCCGGATCGTGCGCGTTGGACGGTCGACGCGGAGGCAACTCGCGCAGGCCATGGACGCTGTGGGGATGCCGCGATGATCGCCGTCTTGGTGTCCGGCGAGCCGTCCGCGCCGGAATCGCGCGTGAAGACGTTCTTCGGCCTGATGGTGCCGAGCTTGCGGGACATCCGCCGCAGAGAGCCGGTGCTGCCGCCGCTGTTGGCGGCCTTCGTCGTGTCGGTGGGCGCCCTGCTGTCGTTGCGGCCGGTCTTCTTCGGCGGCGCTTCGGGCGAGGCTGCGGATGCGGTCACGGCGGAGACGATGTTCTGGATCTTGATCGCGCTGGCTCCGGTGACGACGCTGGTCAAGGCGGGCTTGCTGGCCGCGTTCGCATGGGCGGCATTGGCTTTCCTGAGTTCCGGCGCGCGGCTGCGGCCATTGCTGTCGGTCTTCCTCTATGGCGAGGCGCTCATGGCGTTGCGCGGCGTGTTCGCGGGGCTCTACGTGCACTTGACGGTGGCGCTCGGGGGCCGCGAGACGCTCGCGGGTCCGATTGGGTTGGCTGCCCTGGTCTCGCCGGACCGTCCCTTGTTGGCGGCGGCCGCCCAGAGCGTGTCGCTTGCCCACTTGGCGTGGGTGGTGTTCCTTTCGTTGGCGTTGCGGGAGGTATTCTCCATGTCGTTGCGCCGCTCGGCTTCGCTGGCCGTGGGACTGTGGGCGGCGGTCGTGGCGGCCGCGGTCGCGCGCGCGAGCTTGGTGAACTAGCCCGGAGAACCGGATGCCGTCGGTAGCGCTCAAGCGATTCGGAGTTCGCTATCCCGCCTTCACGCTCGGCCCCCTGGACGTCGCGTTCTCGGCCGGGGAGCGGATCGCGGTCGTGGGCGCGAACGGCGCCGGAAAGAGCACGACCTTGAAAGCCGTCGCCGGCCAGATGTCCCACTACGACGGCCGAATCGACATTGACGGCCGGGATGTCCGCGAGTTGATGCCGGGTGTGCGCGCGTCGGTCGGCTTCCTGCCGGAGAGCCTCTTGGCGCTCGAATGGATGACGGTGGCCGGCCATCTGCGCTTCCTAGCCGACTTCTTCCCGACGTGGGACGAACAGCACGCGTTCGAGCTGCTCGACCGACTCGCGGTGCCGCCCCGGGTCAAGGTGGGCACGCTCTCCAAGGGCATGAAGGTGAAGCTTTCGCTTGTGGCGGCCGAGGCGCACCGTCCCAAGCTGCTACTCCTGGACGAACCGACGTCCGCGATCGACCCGCTCATGCGCGGGGAGCTCCTCAAGGTCGTCGACGAATGCGCGCCGGCCGGCGGGGACCGCCTCGTGCTGTTTTCCAGCCACCTTCTCGAAGACGTGGAGCGGATCGCCGACCGCGTGCTGTTCCTCAAGAACGGACGCTTGGTCGCGGACCGCACCGTGAGCGAGATCAGAAGCCGGGATCCGTCCCAACCCCTCCATGCTCTTCTGTATGAGATACTGCAAGCGGAACAGTAGACTCGCGTTGCGGCGGCTCGTAGCGATGGAGCTTCGGCGCCACGCGAGATCGTTCACGGGCATCGCCCTCATGGGCATCGTGATGCCGCTGGCGCTCACCGCGATAATGGAGGACGTGTCGTCGTCGGCCGCCGCGATCGCGGCGGCGCTCGTGGGACCGGCTGCTTTCGGATACTCGAACGCCCTGAAGGACCGCTACTCGGGCGATCTCGAGTTTCTCAAGTCCCTGCCCGTGACCGCCGACGTCCACGGCGCGTCGCGGGTGGCGGCGCTGGCGGCGCTGGCGGTGTTCGCCGTTCTGGTGACCGCCCCCTACCTGTGGGCGCCGTTCGCCTCTCTCGAGTGGTGGGGCGCCGGGGGCTTCGCCGTCGCCTTGACAGCCTTGTGCGGCGTCAGCTGGGTGTTGGCGTCGCTGGCCTCGGCGACGTGTCTGCGGTTTCGCGCAGAAAAACTCATTGCGTTGTTCTTCGTCGCGTCCTTCGTCGTGGCCTTCGTCGGCGACCGGATCGTCGGACCTGCCCTCGCGCCCTACTTCGACGCGGAACGGATCGCGGCGATCGCCGCTTGGGTTGCGTCCCCGCTGGGGATCGCCGTCTGCCTGGCGCTCGGCATCCTGTTCGCGGCCTGCATGATCGTCCTCTCCTCGCGTTGGATGGGCAAAGGGGTCGAGAACTACCGGCGCGAGGACAACATCTTGAAGCTCTAGCCGGCGTCGGCCAAGGCGCTGGCTGGCGTGTCCGTCCGTTCCGTCGCTGGGCGGCACCGGGATCCGGTCCCCAAAGTCGCTCGACGACAAGACGGAGCGGAACCGCGCATAGTCGCGGCGCCGACGGTCCGCATCGGGCCGAGCCCTGTCCTTAACCGCGTGCGCGGCCGGGGCCGTTGCGGCGTTCCACGAGGGTTGGCAACGCGAACAGCGCAACGAAGCACGCGGTCGCCGTGCCGAGCACGACCGCCAGCCCGAAGCGGCGGGTGGGCGGGAAGTCCGAGAGGACGAAGATGCCGAAGCCGACGCAGACGATGGCGCAGGCGGCGGCGACTGGCTTGGCTAGAGCGGAGGCGGCGTCGGTCCAAGCGTGCGCGCCTTCGGTGCGGGGGCGGTCGTGGTCTACGCCGCCGTCTCGTTGCGAACGGATGCGCCGGGAGGCCGACGGCGGAGTTGGGTGGGCACGGCGCGCCCGCATCGCGACGTGGATCATCGAGTCCACGCCCATGGCGAGCGCGACGTTCGCGGCGGGGGACGCGACGATGTCCACGGCCACGCCCAGGTGGCCGAAGACGCCGAGCACCATGGCCGGGATGGCTAGGAGACAGACGAGCATCGCGGCGGCTCCACGAACGCTCCGGGCGACGCCCAGCCCGACGAAAAGAAACAGCCCCAGCAGACCGCCGATGCCCGTCTTGAGGCTCGTGGCGATCAGTTCGCCAAGGTGGCGCTGCAGTTCGAAGAGACCCGCGGTCGCGTTGACCCGGAGGCCGGCGGCGTTGGCGTGGGCCGCGAGCCGGGCGATCGTCGTGTCGCGGTTCTCGGTCCTGTCCGCCTCGACCATGCGGACCGAGTAGAGGACTTCGCGGCGGTCCTCGCGGAAGTAGCCGCGGGCGATGTCGCCCGTCTCGGGGCGTTCCAGCATTCCGAGCAAGAGCGACACGGGAAGGAAGCGGGCCAGCGGCAGCTCGCGCGCATGGGCCAGCAACGGCGCCGGAGACAGCACGATGCCGGTGGCAGGGTCGGCCTCGAGGGAATCCTGCAGCTCCCACAGCCGCGCGTAGGCGGACATGTTGTCCAGGCGCTCGCCGTCCGCGCCGCCGACGGCGAAGAGCAACGGACTGCTGCCGCCCTCGCGGTCGATCGCCTCCAGGCCGGGGCGTATCGGCCCCGAAGGATCGAAGTAGCTGAGCAGGGGGGGATCGGTGTTCAGACGAAGAACGCCCGCGCCCGCTCCGCCGACCACGAGCGCGAGCAGGACCAGTCCGCGCGCGCCGAATGCAGGCAGGCGGGCGGCCGCAAGTTGCCGACCGGCGGCCGAGGAGCGGACACGCGCGCCCGCCAGCCACGCCGGCAGAATCGTGAATGCGCAGGCGAACGCCATGGCGGTCCCGATGGCGCCCGCCGCGCCGAGTTCGCGAAGCGGGCGCGCCGGAGCGAGCAGCAAGCTGGAGAACCCGAGCGCCGTCGTGACCATGCACCAAGCCGACGGAGCGGCAGTGCGCGCGACGGCGGCGGCCGCGCGACTTCGGCGGGCGCCGCCTCGTTGCGGCGCCTCGGTCCAGTTCGCCGCCAAGAAGACCGTGTGCGACAAGGTCAGCACGAACACGATGGTGGCGACGTTGGCCGTCAGCAGCCCGACGCCGATGCCGGCCGCCGCCGTTGCCAACAGCGTGGCCGCGCTGGCCGAGACGCAGGCGAGGAGCGTGCCGGCGACGACCCGCGGGTCTCGGTAGACCAGCCCGGCGACGAGCCCGAACGCCAGGAAGGCGACCGTGCTGAACACGGCAAGGTCGCGCGCCAAGCCCTGGCGGATCAGCTGCACGATCAAGGGCACGCCGGAAGCGGCCAGCGCGAAGTCCGCCCCCCGATGCGCGTCGAGCACGGTCCGGACCCGGTCCGCCAACGCTTCCGCGTCGTGTTGCCCGAGTTGTGCCACGACGTTGGTCGCGCGGCCGCCGGGCGGCGTCAGGATCCGGCCCCAAAGGGGACTCGACCGGTTCTCGCTGGCGACCGAGAACACGCTCTCGACCCCGGGCAGCGAATCCAGCGCAACTCCAAGCGCTTCCACGCGCGCCACGTATCCGGGCGCGTCGATGTCGGGCGCCTCGGCTCGGACGATCAGCGTTTCACCCGCCGGATACCGCTCGGCCAGCGCCCGCGAGGCGCGAAGTTGCGGATCGTCCGGCGCAAAGAAGAAGTCGGCCTCCACGCGCGGGGCCAAGTCGACCAGGAACGCAACCCCGCCTACCAGCGCCACGGCGACAACCATGGAAGCCGCGGCCGGCGTCCAATGGCTCGGCCGTAGCCCGCCTCGGGGTGGCGCGCTCCGGCGACCCGGGGCGGCGCGCGGCGAGTCGGGACGAGTCTGGGCCAAGCGGTTCTCCGGCATCCGGCGGAGCAAGGGGCCGTCGCGGCGCGGCTCGGAGCGTTGTCCCGCAGCGATTGCCGGACGATCGCTCCCCGTCGGCCGGAACGGTCGCGGGCCGCTGGGTTGGCCGCGTGGCCCGCAGGCGAACGGTCGCAGTTGCACCGCAAGCTTATCTTATGGAACTGCGACGGCCGGAGCGACGCTCCAGAGCCTGCAGCGCCCCTCGCACCCGGGGGCGCCGACGGAGCCGCGACACGACACAGACGCGAAAAAGGAGAGGGAACGTGGTTGGTTCTGGAGCAGGACTTCGAGTCCGCAGGCGAACCGTCGGGGCGATCCTGACGATGACGCTTCCGGCGGTCGGCTTGGCCGCGACCTGGGCGAGCGCCGCCGACGAAGATCGCGTCCGAGGCGATGGACCGCCGTTCGATGCGCCCGCGCCGGAGTGGACGCCGCCCAACGTTCCGTCCGCGCCGTCCGCTGGCGCACTGGGCGCGCAGGACGCCGAAGCCGAAGTGCGCGCGGCCCTTGAAGCCACCGTCGCGGCTTGGTCGGCGGGGGACTTCGACGCCTTCGCGGCTCAGTACCACGCGGACGTCCGTGGATTCTTCTTGGACGGTGCGCCGCTGGCCCGCGGCTTCGACGCAGCGGCCCTGCGCATGGCGTTCGAAGCGGGCCTGACGGCGGATGTTTCCATCCGCGACGTGGACGTGCGCGTTCACGATGGGGCCGCCGTGACGGTCGCCTACCTCGAGGGGGCGATCAACCTGCCCGGCGGGGCCGGCGCAATCGGCGGCACGTGGCGCTACTCCGACACGCGCGTGCGCGCGGACGGCGCCTGGAAGGTCGTCCAGTACCACATTTCGGAACTGGGCGGGAGACCATGACGCCCCGAGGGCGGACAAGGGAGTTGGGCCGCGAGGTCCGCCGTCGCGCCCGGCGGCAGGGTGGAAGGACGCTGACGGCGGCAAGACGGACGACGCGGGCGCCGCGTTCGAGGCCGGCAACCCGTGGCTAAGGCCAACGCCGTCGCGCCAAGGGCCAAAGCCAAGGCCAAGGCCGAAGCCGAGAAGACGGGAGCGGAAGAACAGAGCCCCATCGAGGCGTTCGAGGCCGCGGCGTCCTTCGATCTCGGCTGGAGCCTGATCGAGCGCTTCTCGATCCTCGTCCGCGAATCGGGCTCCCTCGACGAGCGGACGGCGGCGCGCTTCATCGCCTCGCGCCTGGAGACGCTGGGCATCCCGCACGAGGTCCACGAGCCGGAACTCTATCTGTCGATTCCGCGCGAGGGCGCCGTGGAGGCGGGCGATCTCCGCTTCGAGGCCAAGCCGCCCTCGTTTTCGCGATCCACGCCCCAGGAGGGCGTGTCGGCGCCCGCGGTCCACGTGCCGGCCGCCGCCGCCGAGGGAGCAGCCGGCCCCGTCGACGAGGAGGGCCCCGAGCAGCTCCCCGACTTGGTCGGCAAGATCGCGGTGGTGGAGGGCTTTCCGTCGTCGTCGTCGGTCGCTCGGCTCGAACAGGCGGGAGCGCTCGCCCAGGTGTACGTCAATCCCGGCAGCCGGGTCCACTGGGGCGCCTGCACGACCGTTTGGGGCACGCCCGGGGACTCCCAGCGCGCGGACCTGCCGAAGACGGCGATCGCGGCGATCAACCGTCCCGACGGCGACGCTCTTCTCGCGGCCTTGGGCGACGGCCTTGAGAGCGTGACCGTGCACGCGAGGCTCGACGAGGCCTGGTATCCGTGCCTTCTTCCGGTCGCGCACGTCCACGGACAGGAGGAGGAATACGTCCTCGCGCACGGCCACTACGACTCGTGGGACGTGGGCATCGGCGACAACGCCGTGGGCGACGCGACGCTGCTGGAGCTGGCGCGGGTGTTCCACGAGAACAGGGCGCTTCTCCGCCGCTCGCTCAAGGTGGCCTGGTGGCCCGGCCATTCGACGGGCCGCTACGGCGGATCGGCGTGGTTCGCGGACCGCTTCGCGATCGACCTGTCGCGCTACTGCGTGGCGACCGTCAACGTGGATTCGCCGGGTTGCTGGCGGGCGACCGAGTACGACGAAGTGGCGTGGATGGCGGAAACGGGCGCCGTCTGCAAGAGCGCGATCAAGGCCGTCACGAAGAAGAACCCGGTCCGCCGAAGGCCGTCCCGGGCGGGCGACTACTCGTTCAACCAGCTGGGGCTGTCGTCGTTCTTCATGCTGCTCTCGAACATTCCGGCGGACGAGCGGGCCCGGCTGGGCTTCTACCCGGTGGGCGGATGCGGCGGCAACATCGCATGGCACACCGAAAAGGACCGCATCAACGTAGCCGACCGCGACAACTTGGTGCGCGACCTCAAGGTGTACTCCCATGCGATCGGGCGCTTCCTCACCGACGAGGTCTTGCCGCTGGACTTTCGCGAGACCGCAAAGGAGCTGGACGAGGCGCTCGCAGAGTACGAGGCGGCCTTGGGCAAGCGGCTCAACCTCAAGCCGTTGCGGATGGAGTTCAACGCGATCGTCCAGCGGATCGACGCGCTGTACCAGCGGATCAGGAAGGGCGCTGGCGATCCGGCTCGCATCAATGCGGCGCTGTTGCGGCTGGGCCGCGCGCTCGTGCCCCTGAACTACTCCTTGGGCGACCGGTTCGAGCACGATCCGGCGTTGCCGTTGCGGCCGTTGCCGAAGCTTGCCAGCGCCTTGGAGGTGCCCGCCATGGAGGAATCCGATCCGGAACGCATGCCCTTCGTGCTCTCCGAGCTGCAGCGGCAGGCGAACAAGGTGGCGCATCTGGTGGGCCAAGCCCGCCAGGCTCTGGCCGAAGACCTGGGCAAGGCGAAATGACGGGACGGGCGGGGAAGTCGATCCGACTCCGGCGTCGCGGCGGCGGCCGGCGGCAGCCGGGACGGGCGGCCAGGGCGGCCGGTGGCGCGTCGCGGTCGGTCGCGGGGTTGCTTGCGGCGTTCGGCGTCGCGGCGGGCTGGCCGGGCGAGGCCATGGCGGTGCAGCAAGGGGCGGCCGAGCGCGTCTACGTGGCGAACCAGGCGGGCGCGAGCGTCTCGGTCGTGGACGTGGAGTCGGGCGCCGTCCTGCAGACGGTGGAATTGGCCGATCTGGGGTTCGACGCCAATTCGCGGCCGCACCACACGGCGGTGGAGCCCGACGGCAGCCATTGGTACGTGTCGCTGATCGGAGGCGGGCACGTCCTGCGCTTCACGTCGGACAACGAGCCGGCCGGCCGCGTGCCCTTCGAAACGCCAGGGTTGCTGGCCGTCGATCCGGCGTCCGACTTGCTCTACGTGGGCCGGTCCATGATGGCGGTCAGTCCGCCGCAGCGGATCGGGGCCGTCGACCGGCGCCGGATGAGCATCGAGGAGATCGACGTGTTCTTCCCGCGGCCCCACGCGCTGGTGGTGGACGGCGGCCGCGGCCGAATCTTCGCCGCTTCGCTCGTCGAGAACCGGATGGCGGTCGTGGAAGCCCGGTCGGGCGAGCTGGAGCTGGTCGACGTCGAGGGGCCCGCCCACACGTTCGTGCAGTTCGCGCTGTCGCCGGACGGCAGCCGCCTCGTGGCCACCGCCCAGCTCACCGGCAAGCTGCTCGTGTTCGACGCCGAGAACGCGCGCTTGCTCCACGAGCTGGACGTGGGAACGCAGCCGTGGCACCCGGTCTTCTCGCCCGACGGATCGCGCGTCTACTTCGGCGCGAAGGACGACGACGCGGTGGTCGTCGTGGATGCGGACACCTGGACGGTCGAGGGCAGCATCGCCGCGCCGGGAATCGTCGAGCCGCACGGCAGCGCGGTCACGGCCGACGGCCGCTACCTCTTCGTGTCCAACCGGAACTTGAAGGGCGCCTACGTTCCGCGCCGCCCCGTCGTCCGCAACTCCGACGTGGGCACCCTGGTCAAGATCGACACCAACACGCTGGAGGTCGTGCAGACGATCGAAGTAGGGGCCTATCCCGCGGGCATCTCCATCGGCCCGGCTCGCTGATCTCGTGCGGGCCACGGCCCCCGCCCGCCCGCGGCCGCGGCGCCGGCCAGGCGCCGTCGCGGCGACGATTCGGGCGCGGCTCTTTCGGCGCAGCCGGCGAACGAGGTCCACCCGGCCCGCGACGCTTGCGGCGGCGAACGGGCCACGGCCCCTTCGTCCCGGATTGCGGCCGGGATCCTTGGCGCCCGCGGCCGTCGTCCTCTGTTCCGGTTGCGGCCCTTCGTCGCCCGCCCCCGGCCCCTCGCCGGCCGAGTCGGGATGGCGGCGCGTCGCCTACGAGGTGTCCGTGGTCGACGAAGCCGGCGTCCCGCTGGACCATCCATTCCTGGGCGGCTTCAACGTGCCGCGCCCGCAACTGGCCGACGCCGACGCTGACGGCGACGCCGACCTCTTCATCCAGGAGGCGTCCAACCGGGTCATGTACTTCGAGAACACGGGCGCCGACGGCGGAGCCCGCTACCGCTGGGTCACCGACTGGCTGGGCGAACTCCCCGTGGGCGAGTGGTTTCGGCTCGCCGACTTGGACCTGGACGGGGACTTGGACCTTCTGGCCGAATCTCCCTTCAGCTACATCCGCTACTACCGCAACGACGGCGGCCCCCTGGCTTCGGCGTTCGTGCTCGCGGCCGACACGCTCCGCGACGTGGACGGCGAGCCCATCTTCTCCGACCGCCAGAACATCCCCAACGCCGCCGACATCGACTGCGACGACCGCGTCGACTTGCTCATCGGACGCCTGACGGGAACCATCACGCGCTACGAGGCCGCCGGGACCACGCCCCGGCAGGGGGCTCCGCGCTTCGAGCACGCAACCGACGCCTTCGAGGACATCGAGATCGTCGCGGCGCTCCAGGGCGGCAGCAGGCACGGGGCCAACACGATGGCGCTGGGCGACGTGGACGGCGACGGCGATCCCGACCTGTACTGGGGCGACTTCTTCGAGGCAGGGCTTCTCTTCATCGAGAACACGGGCACCTGCGCCCATCCGTCGCTTCGCGGCGCGCCGCGCCCGTTCCCGCCCGGCGATCCCGTCAGCACGTCGGGCTACAACGCCCCCGCGCTGGGCGACATCGACCAGGACGGCGACCTGGACTTGGTCATGGGCGTGCTGGGCGGCGCCTTCAACCCGAACAACACCACGGTCGAGAACCTCCACCTGTTCACGCAGCGCCGCGACGGCTTCGACCACGCCACCTCCCGGCTGATCCGCACGCTCGACGTCGGCAGCGAGTCGTACCCCGCGCTCTCCGACTTGGACGGCGACGGCGACCTCGACCTGCTCCTGTCCAACAAGATCGAGCCCGGCGACGCCAGCAGCGGCCGCCTCTTCCTCTTCGAGAACACCGGCGGCCCCGCGTCTCCGGCGTTCGCCGCCCGCGGCGCCGTCCCCGGACTGCCCGCCGGCTACCACTACGCCCCTTCGTTCGGCGACCTGGACGGCGACGGCGACCTCGACATGCTCCTGGGCTCCTGGCGCGACCGCATCGCCTTCTACCGCAACGACGGCCGCGGGACCGGGACGCCGATGCCCGCGCTCACCCTCGTCGACTCGGCGATCGTCACCCTCACCCGGGGGCGCAACGCCACGCCCGCGCTGGCCGACGTGGACGGCGACGGCGACCTGGACCTCTTCGTCGGCGAGTCGTCGGGCGCGCTCAACTTCTACCGCAACGACGGCGGCCCGGCCGGGCCAGCGTTCCAGCTGGTGTCGGACGAGTTCCAGGAAATCGATCCCGGCCGGCGAAGCGTGCCCGCCGTCGTCGACGTGGACATGGACGGCGACGCGGACTTGGTTGTCGGCGCGGAAGCGGGCGGATTGCACGTCTACCTGAACGACGGTTCGCGCCCGGAACCGGTGTTTGTCGAGGCCGGACTGCTCGGACCGTCGGTCGCCGGCTTCGCGGCTCCCGCCTTCGGGGACATCGACGGGGACGGCCGCATGGACTTGATCGCCGGAGGAACCGGCGGCGGGGTCGTGGCGTACCTGCGCGCGGGCGGAGGACGGCGGGGCAACCGAGCGGAGACGGCGGGACGCGCCCGGTGAACCTGGACGACGTGCGCGCGGTGATAGAGAGCGCCAAGGCTCGCGACAGCGGGCAACTGGAGGCGTTCGTGCGCGAGATGGCGCCGAAGGCCACCGACGAGCAGGTGGACGAGGCGATGTCCGTGGCGATTGAAGTCGTCGAGACGGTGCCCGTGCTGCTGGCCCGGGCGGCCCAGGCGGCGGAGGAGCGCCACTTGAAGGTGGTCGTGATGCCGCTGTTGGAGCAGGCCGCCCGCTATTTCGTGGACCCCGCCGATCTCATCCCCGAGATGACCCAGGGCATGGCGGGCCTCCTGGACGACACCTATCTGGCGCTGCGCATCCTGGAGAACCTGAACCGCGGTCCGCACGCGCTGTTCGACGCGGACTTCGACGAGCCGTTGCGGTTCCTGCGCCGTCTCGTCGGTCCCGACATCAGCCGCAAGCTGGACTCGGCGTCGCTCTTCGCGCTTCAGGACGTGTCGACGCTGGTGACGCGCGCCTGGATGGAGATGGGACGGCCCAGCTGAGCGGCACGGGCGCTTCGGGGCCGAAGGGAAACCGGCCGGCTTCCGGCGCCGTAGCTTTGAGGACGCGCCGCGCGCCCGCGCGCGAGCCGACAAACGACAGGAGACGCAATCATGACGGAACTGATCGGGGCGGGACTGGTCGCCATTGCCGGCTTGTTCGGGCACGTCAAGTCGAAGGACTTCGTGCGCAGGCGCCTTCGCTTCACCAAGTTCGTGAAGCGGCCCGGCCGCTTGGGGGTCTTGGCGGGCGTGGCCACGGCGGCGGCGGTGGCGCCCGTCGTGGCGGTCCTGCCGCTGGTCGGCGCAGGTTCGGCGGTGTTCCTGGGCGTGGCGGTCGGGGCCGGCACGGCGCTGGGCGCAAGGGACGCTCGCGACAACAAGGCCCTGCCGAGGGAAAAGGACGACTGGGCCTGATCGCCGGCCGACGGATCGCCGCCGCCCGGCCGCTTCGAGCGGGCCGCCCACGGTCGGCGGCGCCTCCGCGCGACAGCGCTTCACGCGCCCCGGCGCTCCAGCGTGCGGGCCGGAGCCGCTCATGTCGCGCCCCACATTGCGTCCGGAGACCCGGCATCTCCCGCGCGAACGCCGTAGCTTTGCGGGCCGGAGCCCGCTGGTGTCGCGTCCACCGTTTGCGCCCGAGACCCGGCATCGCTCCTGCGGGCGCCGTAGCTTGCAGGCCGGAGCCCGCTTTCCCGCCTTCCACCGAGCCCCCCGCCGGAGCGCCGACTTGTCCCCGGACCCGCCCACGCCGACGCCGATGAACCAGCGGACCGTCTGGTCCTGGGCGCTCTTCGACTTCGCCAACTCGATCTTTCCGGCGGTCATGGTGGCCACCGTCTTCCCGATCTTCTACCGCGAGCACGTGGTGGCCGGCGTGGCGGGCGAAGGCGACTGGTGGTGGGGCAGGGCCGTGTCGCTTTCGGCGCTGATCGTGGCGTTCACGTCGCCGCTCCTAGGGGGGATCGCCGACCGCGCCGGAGCGCGAAAGCGCTTCTTCATGATCTACGTCGGGATTTGCTTGGCGGGCGTGGTGGGAATGGTCACGCTGGACGCGGGCATGGCTCTTCGCGGCTTTCTGCTGTTCGTCGTCGCGAACGTCGGGTTCGAGAGCGCCCTGGTCTTCTACAACGCCTACCTGCCCGAGATTGCGCCGCCCGACAAGCGCGGGTGGGTTTCCGGACTCGGCTTCGGCGTCGGCTACCTGGGTTCGGCGCTGGGGTTGCTCATCGCGGTGCAGCTGGTCCAGAGGGACTTGATGTGGGCCGTGTGGCTCTCGGTCGCAGGATTCTTCCTGCTCAACTCGATTCCGTCGTTTCGCTGGCTGCCCGCCGACCGCCCCGGGGAGGTGGGCGTCGCCAAGGCGGCCGCGTGGGGCGTTACCAACTTTGCCCGCATCGTCGCCGAGGTCTGGAGGCTCAAGGACCTTCGCAACTTCTTCTTCGCGTACTTCTTCTACATCGACGGCGTCAACACGATCATCGCGATGGCGGCCATCGTGGCCACGGCCACCTTCGGCTTCACCACCGAAGCGACGATCGTGCTCTTCCTGGTCCTTCAGTTCTCGGCCTTGGTCGGCGCGTTGGCGCTCGCCAAGCCGACGGACCGGGCCGGGCCCAAGAAGGTGTTGAACGCCGTCTTGCCTTTGTGGATCGTCGCCGTCGTCGCGGCATACTTCATCGAGGGCCAAACGGCCTTCTACGTGCTGGCCGTCGTGGCGGGCCTCGGGCTCGGTTCCGTGCAGTCGGCGAGCCGCGCCGCCATGGCCGCGTTGATTCCGCGGGGCAAGGAAGGCGAGATGTTCGGCTTCTACGCCCTTTGCGGCAAGTCGTCGTCGGTGATCGGACCGTTCCTCTTCGGACTGGCCGTGCTCATGGCCGAGGGCAACCAGCGCCCGGGCTTCTTGGTGGTGGCGGCCTTGCTTGTCGTGGGATTCGTCCTGCTGCAACGCGTCAAGGGTGCGCTCAGCCGTCCCTGGCCAGAGACCGGCTGAGCTAGAGCAGCCGGCCCGCACGGAACTGCCCCCCCAATTCTTTCTTCGCGGGTCTTTCGCCCACGCGCAACGCCCGCCACGGCACGGCGTGGACCTTCTCGGACGGCCAGATCAACCTGAGGGCGCGCGCTTCCGCCTGGACCGCCGACCCGTCGATCCGGACTGCGACTGCCACGCCTGCCGCCGCTACGACCGCGCCTCCCTGCGCCACCTGCCCGTGGCGAGCGAGCGCTTCGGCCATCGCCTGCTCTCGATTCACAGCCTCCGCGTCCTGATCCGCCTGGCGGCCGAAGCGCGGTCGCGCGTGATCGGGGGCACGTTCGCCTCCTGGGCCGGGTGTCGCCTGGACGCGCTTCGCGCCCGAGACGACGGCAAGCGGCTAGGCTGGCCCCCGCCGGGCGACGCCCGGCCGCTTCCCATTGCGTGTCGGTTTTCCTATGGTTACGCTACGGACTCACGGGAGCCGGAGGGCTTGCGGACGAGAGGAGGGGGTCCGAGAGGGTGCCCCCGCACCGGATAGAGGCTCCGCATGCGACGCAAGCTCACGATACACCACCTCGACGCTGAGAGTTCCGATGAACGCAGTTCGCCCCCCCTCCCCCCAGTTCTCCTTGCTTCGCTAGTAGCCGTGGCGATCGCGGCCCACCCGGCTGAAGCGACTTCCGCAGCAGAGTGGCACATCCCGTCGGTGGATGCGTCTACTCTTGCCCCGTCGCCGACTTGGAGCTTGGTTGCTTCCGGGCTCGCGATTGCCATCGCACCCCTGCCGACCCGACTACCTAACTCAACCCCCAGCTTCTCCTCCGTCTGTCCGCCGGTCCCGTTGCCCGGGCCGTGGGATGCGGTACGGTGATTCGGAGGGTAGGCTGATGTTCCCCGGACTGGTGGTATCGGTCATGTGCATCGTGTTCGCAGTAGCGGTGTACCGGCGGTTTCTGAGGGAGGACTGAAACCAGAATCCGTCGCTGTGGCGGTAGCGTCCCGGGGTGCTCCGGGAGATCGCGAGGAGAATGTGACGACCACGACGGTTGCCAGACCGAGGGAGAGACCCACGAACGGTGTCTCCGCGAAGTTGCGGGCTTGCTCCAATCGATTCCCTTGGGCAGCGACCTACGGCATTCTCGCACTGATCTACGGACGTACGCAAGATGATGTTCAAAGCCTCGCGGCCGTCGGGTTGCTCATATGCTCGCGCTTCATATTGCGTAGAGCCTACAAGCAACGCGCCGACAAGGAGAACCACCCGTTGACGCGGTGGATCTTCCCGTACAAGCTATTGGTGGCCTGGGGGGCGATAGCGAGTGCCCTGTATGCCCTCTACCTTACGCGGGGATAGCCGCCTTCCACAACTGTGCCCAAGGCAGGTATGCCATTAGCCCGGGCCGCATCAGCCCCGGGCTAATGGGCAGAAAGTGTGCTTCCATTGTCTGCACCATTTTGCGCAATGCCGTTATGTCCAGTGACGGTGCCGCTTCCAAGAACGCCAACACGTCAACAACTCCTTCGCGAAGCTCCAATGCGTCAACGGGGTTGTTCAGCGCGTCCAGCACCGCCCGATGGGACGTCAACTCGGTCGGCTTGGCCACGTAGTTGCGCGCCGCTGAAGCGCAGGCCGGATACTCGGCGATCCAGTCCAATACCTCGATTGCGGCTGACGCCGACTTCTGCAAGTCAACGAGAAGGGAATCTCGTGGCACAGCTTCACCGGTCTGGCCCGCAACGGGCTCGCGTCGGAGCAGGCACGCCGCAATTGCACAGAGGATGACGCGCCCGTGCCGGAAGCCTGAGGGCCAGGGGCATTGGGTTTTCACGCTTTGGCTTTCCATGCATGGGCGGTGTTCGATGGAACGTGACCAGCGGCTTCACGTCGGCCAGCCGTCGGATGCCCATGCCGCGAAGATCATCTCCTTAACTTAACTGGAGTTGCCCCGGCATCGTGGACTCCCCTCATCCCGAAAGATTGAACGTGTCCACCATACCGGGGCAACCCCACGACGGCCACTGGAGCCCCCCCCCGCGGCCACCGGTGGGCCGCCGAGGCGTTGCTCGAATGGCTGGAGCAGAACCGGCCGGCTTGCGGCGAGTGACGGCGTCTCCGGTCAGCCGGGCTTCTTCGCGGTCGCCCCTCCCCATGCGAAGCCCGCGAGCGCTCCCGGGTGGTCTCTCCACCGGTCCAGCGCATTCCGCCAAGCGTCCAGGCGCTCGGCCGACGCCAAGCCGTGCTGGGTTGCGGCCTTCACCGTGTCCTCCGCGAAGAACCACTCGCTCACGAAGCGATGGAAGAACACGCGGTCGTCGGCCGAACGGAACAGCTCGAACGACCCGTTCGCCCGCACGTCGGACCATCCGGCCGCCCGGAGCGTCCCGGCGATTTCGCGCCCCATCCGCGGATGCCCGCCGTTGGCCGCCAGAAGCCCCGCGAATGTGTCCCAAGCGGATTCGAGTTCGCCGAATCCGGGCTCGATGAACGACGAGGGCGTGTTGAGTTCGCGCACCGACAGGATCCCGCCGGGGCGGAGCACCCGCATGACTTCCGCCAGAACCGCCTGCGTGCCGGGGACGTGCATCAGCACCGCGTTGCAGTGGGCCACGTCGAACCTTTCGTCCTCGAACGGCAGCTGGGCGGCGTCGCCGGCCTGGAACGCGGCGTTGTCGTGCCCGCCCGCCTTCGCCGCCGCTTGGGCGATCTCGATCTGCGACTCTTCCATGTCGATTCCGTGCAGCTCTCCCGGCTCGACCGCCTTCGCGAGCCCCACCGAGATCGACCCGGTGCCGCACCCGAAGTCCAGGACGCGCATGCCCTTGCGGAGCAGCGGCAGCAAGTCGGCGGCGTGCGTCTCGGCGCTGCGACGCTCCAGCACGCGGCGAAACTCCTCGCCGTAGCCCATCGTGTAGGCGGCATCGGGCGCGTCCGTCCGCCCGTCCCCCTCGTCCGGCCCGGCGGCGGTCGGCGGCCTCGACGCTGGTTCGGCCTCGCGCGGTGCGCCCCCTCCGCCGTCGGGGTCCGGTGCCCCGGCCTTGCCGGCTTCGCCGATCGTGTCGCGCAACCGCGAGTATCCCTCGCGCAGCTCCGCGGCCAAGTTTTCCGCCGTCGCTCGCACGTCGTCGGTCACTTCGGAGAACTCGATTTCCGAGACGCGCGACACGAACGTCTTCCACCTCTCCTCCATCTTGTCGAGCTCGTCGCCAGCTTGGCGCGCCCGTTGCCGGAGGTCCTCGCGCTCCCGTTCGAGGCGCGACCCGATCCGGTCGATGTATTCCTTCCAGTCCCCCCAGTCCATGCGGCTTCTCCGTCTTCATTCATGATCGGTTGGTTCGGCCGAGCCGAAACGTTATCGTCCAACCTAGCGTCATCAAGGTGGCGGCCGCGCGGCGTGTCGCGGCCCCGGGCGCCGGCTGAGACCTGCCCCGCCACCGGTTGGCGACGCGACGTGCCGGGCAATGCCGCTGGGCGGCGAGCCGGCAATAGGGCCGGGCCGCCGGTTCGCCGGGCTGGACACGGGAAGAGGAGAGGACGACATGGGGATTGCCGCGAACGAAGTGCGCCGGGCCGTGCGGGAGCGGTACGCGCGCAGCGCGACGGAGAGCGACGGATGTTGCGGACCGGAGAGCGGTTGCGGTTGCGCCGGCGGGTCGGCGTCGGAGATCGGCTTGGCCGTGGGGTACGACGAGAGCGAGTTGGCGGCGGCGCCCGAGGGCGCCAACCTGGGGTTGGGATGCGGCAACCCTGTCGCGCTGGCGTCGCTTTCGCCTGGGGAGACGGTAGTGGACCTGGGGTCCGGGGGCGGCTTCGACTGCTTTCTGGCGGGACGGAACGTGGGCCCGGAGGGCCGCGTCGTGGGCGTGGACATGACGCCCGAGATGGTCGAGCGAGCGCGATCCAACGCGGCCAAGGCCGGGGCCGAGAACGTGGAGTTTCGGCTGGGAGAAATCGAGGCGTTGCCGCTGGCCGACGGCGTGGCTGACGCCGTCATCTCGAACTGCGTGCTGAACCTGTCCGCCGACCGGCCGAGGGCGCTGGCCGAGGCGCTGCGCGTGCTCAAGCCGGGCGGCAGGCTGATGATCTCCGATTTGGTGTCGGACCGTGGGGCGCCCGAGTTCGTCGCCTCCGCGAAGGACGCGATGGTGGGGTGCCTTCCGGTCCCCTTGTCCGAGTACGAACGCGACTTGGAGGCGGTCGGCTTCGCCGAGATCTCCGTAGAGAAGGGCAGTCCGTACCCGTCGGAGCACATCTTCTCCGACCCCCAGGTCCAGGCGGTCGTGAAGGACGATCCCGTCCGCGCGGCCGAGGCGCGCGCCTTCGCCGAGTCCGTTCACGGGGGAGTGATCCAGGCCGTCAAGCCGGCTTGCGCCGCTTAGGGACGCCGATTCGCGACTCGCGAGGCCGGCCGGAGGCGGCGGTGCGTGGGCCCGCTCATGGCCGTCGCCGTTCCGGGCGGGCCGCGCGCGTTCTTTCGGGGTCGGCCGGAGGCGGCGACGGCGGCGCGGCGTTCCCTGGCCGACGCCGTCGTGGATGCGCGATTCGTGTTCACGCGGTGCGGGCCGGGGGCGACGTCTCGGCCGCTTCGGTCCTGCGGCGCCTTGTCGGCCGGGCGCCGTCGCGACGACGGACGGCCGACGGCCCGGCGTTCTCGCGAACGCGTCCCCCGGCGCTCCTCGCCGCGATGCTGATCGGCGCCTGGCCGGTAGCCTTGGGCGCCGCGAGCGCCGAGACGCAGGATCGGTCCGCCCAGGCCGCGCCTCCCCCGCCGGGCCCGGAGGCGATCGTGCGGGCCGTTCGCGCCGGCGAGCCCCCGGCGATCGACGCCGTCCTCGACGAGCCCTTCTGGCAAGCGGCGGTTCCCGTCACCGACTTCCGCCAGCGCGCCCCCGTGGACGGCGCCGCCGCCTCGGAGCGGACCGAGCTTCGCGTGGCCTTCGACGAGCGCAACCTCTACTTCGCGCTCGTGCTGCACGATTCGGACCCGGGCGCCGTCCGTCGCAGCATCCTCCACCGCGAGGGCCGCATCGACCAGGACGACAACATCCGCATCGGCCTCGACACGTACCACGACCGGCGCAATGCCTACATCTTCGAGATCAACCCTTTCGGCACCCAGGGCGACGCGCTCATCACCGACGAGTCGATGACCTTGGCCGACTGGAACTGGGAAGGCGTGTACGAGAGCGAGGCCCGCGTCACCGCGACCGGCTGGATCGTCGAGGCGGCGATTCCCTTCACGACCATTCGGTTCTCCGACGAACGGGCGCCGACGATGGGCATCCTCGTGGAGCGCACGATCAGGCGGAAGAACGAGTTCGTCTACTGGCCCCATGTGAGCCAGGAGTTCCGCTCGGGCCTCACCCAGGTGTCGCAGTACGCTACGCTGGCCGGTCTCGAGGACCTGCGGCGCGGGCGCTACATGGAGGCCAAGCCGTTCGCGATCGCCGGACGCACGGCCGAAGGCGGCGCG
Organism: Longimicrobiales bacterium; assembly: GCA_965203485.1. Lineage (GTDB taxonomy): Bacteria > Gemmatimonadota > Gemmatimonadetes > Longimicrobiales > Gaopeijiaceae. The sequence continues at coordinate 2,490,808 of OZ241892.1, read as the reverse complement.
GGCGGCGGCGAAGGCGTCACGCGGACGCTGAACGAGGTCGGCCTGGACTTCAAGTACTCTATCACGTCCAACCTCACTCTGGACGCCACGGTGAACCCCGACTTCGCCCAGGTGGAAGCGGACAACGTTCAGATCAATCTCACGCGCTTCGATCTCTTCTTCCCGGAGAAGCGCGAGTTCTTCCTCGAGCGCGCGGGCCTCTTCGACTTCGGCGACTCGCGGGAGACGGAGGTCTTCTTCAGCCGCCGCGTGGGCATCGCCAACCCCATCGCCGGAGGCGCGCGGCTCACGGGCCAAGCGGGTCCGGTGTCCGTCGGAGCCCTCAGCCTTCTCACCGAGGACGCGGGGGACGCGGAGGGACGCGCGAGGCCGGGCGGAGTCAACTCGGTTCTCCGGTTGCGGGCCGATCCGTTCCCCCGCGCGACCGTCGGGGGCATCTTCACGTCGCTCGACGCCGACGGCCTGACCAACCGGGTAGCCGGCTTCGACGCGCAATTGCGCTTCGGGGGCTCGAGCTCCGTGGTCGGTTGGGCCGCGCGCTCGTTCCGGAACGCGGCTCCATCGGCCGCCGCGGGGTCGTTGGAAGTGGACCTCGGCAACAGCGTCCTGTCGGGAGGCGCGAGCTTCACCCAGGTGCCCCGGGAGTTCGACCCCGCGCTGGGGTTCGTGCGCCGCCGCGACATGCGGCGCTACACGGCCGCGGCCGCCGCCTTTCCGCGCTTCGAGGGAAGCCGTTGGGCCCGCCAGCTCGTGGCGGCCGTCAACGGCCAGTACATCCAGGGCCTGGACGGCGAAAAGCAGAGCGCCAGCATCCTCTCCCACAGCATGCTGACGTTCCAGACCGGCGACTGGGCGATGGTCAACCTGCGCCGCCGCACCGAAGCCCTGCGGACCTCCGCCCGCATCCAGGGCCGCGAACTCGCCGCCGGCGACTACGCCTTCACGACCTTCGACTTCCGCTTCCGCACGAACGACAGCCGCCGCCTGTCGGCCCGCGGCGCGCTCTCGTCCGGCGGGTTCTGGAGCGGCACGCGCACCGGCATCGCGGTGGGCGGCCAGTGGAAGACCGGCCCGCACCTGACGCTCGGCGGCGACTACACGTGGAACGACGTCAGCCTGCCCGTCGCGGACGGCGACTTCGCGACGCGCCTTTTCAGCATGACCGTCCTGGGCGCGGTCAACCGCTCCCTCTTCGCCAACGCCTTGGTCCAGTGGGACGACGTGTCGAACCTGATCCGCGCCAACGTCCGCATCGACTGGATACACACTCCGGGCAGCGACTTGTTCGTGGTGCTCGACACCGGATACTTGACCGGCGAGGCGCTGGACCCGCGCTTCCCCGAAGACGACCTGCCCCGCGACCGCTGGCGCTGGCGCACCGGCGTGGTCAAGCTGACGTACCTGAAGGCGTTCTGAAGGAGGGCGAGCGTCCGCGCAAGGGGCCTCGCGCTGGCGGGCGCCCGCGCGGCGCCCTATCCTACACGTTTGCGTCGTGCGAGCTGGCGCGGAGGTGCGCCGGCCGACAGCCCCCAATCGCCGGAGAGAGCGCCAAGATGCACACCAACCGCGGCGGATTCTACGGGATCGCCCTCAGCGCCCTCCGCGTGGTCGCGGGCTTCCTGTTCATGCAGCACGGCCTTCAGAAGGTCTTCGGCGTGCTGGGCCGAGATCAGGTGGATGCCTTCCTCAGCCTTCAGGGCGCCGCCGGCATCCTGGAACTTGTCGGCGGCCTGCTCATGATGCTGGGGCTGTTTGCGCGGCCAGTGGCCTTCCTCCTGTCCGGCCAGATGGCCGTGGCCTACTTCATGGTCCACGCGCCGAACGGGTTCTGGCCCGTCGTGAACCGGGGCGAGCTCGCCGCGTTCTACTGCTTCGTTTGGCTGTTCTTCTCGGCCAGCGGCGCCGGGAAGTACTCTCTGGACGGATTGATGGCGTCGCGGAGGGAAGAAGCAGGCGGAGAGTAGGGCCTACCGCAACCTCGCCGACAGCTGCACGAGATGGGCCGTCGTGCCGGAGGACGCGTACGCCAACGTTCCGTCGTCCTCCACTAGGTAGACCAGCGGCGGATGCGCGACGTCGCCAGTGCGAGCGTCGCGCTGGTGGGCCATGCCGAAGGCGTCCAAGACGGCCGTCACGGCTTCGGGGGCGCCTCCGACGAGGAAGTCGCGTGCGGGGTCCAGTCCGTAGCGCTCCGCGAGGGCCGGCAACCGGCTGGGCGTGTCGCGCCAGGGGTCCAGCGTGAATACCACGACCGCCATGGAGGCGCCGGCCGCTTGCCGGGCCCGGGCGGATCGCCGCGCCTCCAGCGAGTTGCGCACGACCACGGGGCAGATCGTCGCGCAGTGGCCGAACGCGAAGGTGACGAAGGCCCGCCGCCCTCCGAGGCTCTCCAGCGTGAAGGAGGCGCCGCGCTGGTCCACCAAGCCGTCCGTCCGCGGCCACGGGCGGTCGAGGCGCGGGTAGGTGTCGGGCAGGGGTTCGTCGGCGCTTGCGGCGAGCCCCGCCGCCAGCGCGGGCGGCGGGAGGCGAAGGCTGGCCACTCGCGCGGCGGCAACGGCCAGGAAGGCCGCGACCGTCACGCCCGCGCCCGCCATCAGACGCCGTCCGGCGGGCGAGCGGGCGAAGTGGCGGCAGGTGTCGCGCACTTCGCCGCTCCATCCCGTGTACAGCGCCAGCAGCATTGCGGGCGGCTGGCCGACCAGCAGCAGCCAGCCCTTCGCGTCCGGCAGTCCGCTCTCGGTGATGTTGAAGCAGACGGCGCGGGCGCGGTCCAGCCACTCGGGCGCGCCGGGGACCGCGAACAACGCGAATCCCCACCACGCGGCGGACACGGCCAGGACGAACGCGACGGCCCCGGCGGGCCATTTGTCCTGGGGGCGGAGGATCATCGGCGCCGTCCCGCGGTCACCCGATCAGCCACATCGCCGAGAGGAGCTTCCAGTTGGCGAAGTAGTAGACGACGAAGGCGAGCATGAACACGCCGACGAGGATCATTGTGCCGGGCATCATCCCCAGCTTGCCGTGTTCCTCGAGCTTGCTCTGCACGGCGGGGAGTTCCGTGAAGGGTCGCGTGTAGAGGCCCGGCGGCACGGCGCCCGCAAGAGCCGATCGAGTCGTTTCGTCGCCCAGCGGCTTGCCGAAGAAGACCGACGAAACGGTCACCACGATGTACATGGCGCCGCCCACCGCCGCGACCAAGCCCCCGGCCGCCATGACCGCGAACAGCAAGTCCACGGCGGCGGAGTATTCCACGCCGAAGGGCGCCCCCGAGAAGGTCACGTCCCAATGTCTGCGCGGGACTCCGAAGGTGCCGGCAAAGGTCATCGCCATCGAGAACACGAGCATGCCGGCGCTGAACACCCATGGTTGCCACTTTGCTAGGCGGTAGAAGGCGATCCTCTTTCGGAAGATCAGCGGAATCACGTAGTAGGTGACGCCCATGAAGGCCATCGCGGTGCCGCTGACGACGGTAGCGTGAAAGTGGCCGGGGATTCGCAGGGTGTTGTGCGCGATGATGTTGATCTGCTCGGTGCCGAAGGTCACGCCGGTTATCCCGCCCACGAATCCGAACACGACCACGGAAAGGCACAGCGCCGAGAAGCCCGGGTCGTGCCAGGGCGCGCGCCGAAGCCAGCCGAACACCCCTTGCGTGAAGCCCCGGAGCCGCATTCCAAGCTCGATGCCGGCGGGCACGGTGAAGCCGTGGAGCATGGACGCCAGCACAGCCATGTACATGAAGTATGACGTGTTCACGATCTTCCACGACGGACCGAATCCTGGATCCACCAGCAGGTGGTGCGCCGACGCCATGGAAATGAACAGGATGTACAAGACGAACGCGGTGCGGCTGATCTTCTCGTTCACGACCACGGCGCCGACGGTAAGTCCGCCCAGCAAGTACCAGATCGCCACCATCGCGGCGACGTTGATCTGCTGCGAGGAGTGGCCCAGCCCCCACCAGACCAGCCGGTACACCTGCGGGTCCACCTCCATGAGGCCCAAGGACCAGAGAAAGGTGGGAATGTAGATCGCCGCGCCGTGGAGGAGCGTGATGGCCGCGATGATCGCCGCGGTCATGGCGCCGAAGGTCACCAGGGGCACGGACCCCGAATACGTCTTCTCCCGCTTGGCGACCACGAGCGTCGCGAAGAAGATCGCCGTCACGAGGATCGCGCCCACGGCGAAGAGGATGACGCCCAGGTAGAAGCTCCAGTGCGCCTTCAACGGCACGTAGGAAGTGAACAAGACGTCGGCCCTGCCCGTGAACATGGCCCACTCCACCATTGCGGCGCCCGCCAGCATCAGAGCGAACGCGGTCCACCCGGTCTTCGGGGCGGCCACGCGGGAGTTGAGCAGCGTTGCCGACGCGAAGTACAGGACCGCCATCTCGAAGAACAGGATGAAGAAGATCAGCATGTTCATCCCGTGGACGGTGAGGATGCGGTAGAACCACACGTCGCTCAGCAGATGAACGGCCTGCCACCGCGTCAGCAGCACCAGCACCGCCGTGACGCCGCCGATCAGCAACGCGACCGTAGCGGCCACTGCGTTGGCCTTGATCAGGGCGTCGGCGTCCTTGTGCACGCGGAGCCCGGTGGTCGGGCACTTGCGGAACGGATTGCTCATCGCGCGCCCGCCTCCCCCTCGGCGGCCGACTGGGACGCCCCGTTCGTCCCTCCGTCGCCGGGCCTGCCCGCGTCGCCGTCGCTCTCCGGGTCCGTGACGATCACCTTGCCCACCATCAAGTGATGGCCGACTCCGCAGAATTCGTTGCATACGACGCCGTATTCGCCGGCTTCGGTCGGCACGATGCGAAGGCCGTAGTCGTATCCCGGAACCACCTGGAAGTTGACGTTGAACGGATACAGGTTGAAGCCGTGGTTCACGTCCAGCGACGACAGGTGCAACGTGTATTCGGCGTCCTTCTCGAGCTGCACCACCGGTAGCCACGACCACATCTGGCCAATCATGTACACGTCGCTTCCCGGCGGCGGCGCCACGACCGGAAAGCCTCTGTCGGTGCCTACCTGATAGTCGCGGATGAACTCCTGGACCCTGGTTTGGAAGGCGGCCGGTTCCACCTTGGCTCGAATTCCCGATGGATTCTGTCCTCCGCGAAGGTGCCAGACCGGCATCATGGCGAAGAGCACCATGCACCACACGAAGGCCACGGTGGCCCATGCCTTCTCGGACTTGTGCGCCGGCTTCCACCAGACGCCTTGCGGGGGAGTGATGCCTGTTTGGTACATTCTGCGTCCTTCTCGTTACGGCAAGGTGGCCTGGGGGAGCGTCAGCACCTCCCACAGCCCCCAAGCGGTGAACAGGACCAGCATGACGGCCAAGCCCAGCGCCAGCAGCAGAAAGGGCCGGTCGTACAGTCGCTGGAAGAACGGAACGTCGGCGGGGTCCGGCGCCCTTGGGGCGGTGCGGTCTTGGTCGGTCACGAGTCGGCCTCCGGTTGGTGGCGCGGGCGAGTCGGCGTCCCGCGGCGGGCTAGATCGGCGATGGTCGTCTTGCGGAAGAACGCATGCAGAGCGGCGGCGACGTCCTTCCATTGCCCGTGCGCCGGGCACGGGTCGTCGTCCTTGCACTCGGGGCGGCCCAGCAGGCAACGCTCGCGGTTCATGTCGTCGAAGTGGCCGGCCACTTCCAGCAGCGTCGTGCGGCCGGGCGAACGGGCCAGGCTGAATCCGCCGCCGGGCCCCCTTGCGGACCGGAGCAGGCCGCGCCGGGCCAGGACGTGAAGGATCTTGGACAGGTAGTTGCGCGGAACGTCCAGCGCGGACGCGATGTCGTCCACGCGCACCGGGTGGTCGTTCGGGCGCTCGGCCAAGTGAAGCATCGCTCGAAGGGCGTACACTGCGGTCTGCGAGAGGATCATGGGGTTGCCATCGATTTTCGTCTGATTATCATGATAATATGACCAACCGCGAAGGGACGCAAGGCGGGCGCCTCGGCAGGCGGCCCGCGGGGAGTCTGCAGGCGGCAGGGAATTTGGGCGTTCGAGCGCTGTCCCGCCTCGACGCGGCGTTCAACGCGCTCTACACGTGGCGCTTCAACCCGCTCTACCACTCCGGCGCGCTGGTGGTGGCCTGCTTCGTCGTCCTCCTAGCGACGGGCGTGTACCTCCTCCTCTTCTACCGGGTCGGCGCGCCCTACGAGTCGGTGGCGGCCATCGACTCCCAGTGGTGGGGCGGGCGCTGGATTCGCGGATTGCACCGCTACGCGTCGGCCTTGGCGGTCCTGGCGGCGGTCCTCCACGGCCTTCGGATGCTGGTTCAGCGCCGCACGTGGGGCCCGCGGGCGCTGGCCTGGGTCTCGGGGGGCATGCTCCTCGGCATTCTCTTCGTGTGCGGATGGACCGGATACGTCATGGCTTGGGACGTTCACGGCCAAGTCCTCGCGGTTGAAGGAGCCCGTCTCCTGGACGCGCTGCCCGTCTTCTCCGAACCGCTGGGCCGCGCGTTCACGGGCGAAGCTCCCGTGCCGAACGCCTTCTTCTTCATGAACCTGTTCGCCCATATCGCCCTGCCCGTGGGGATCGCCCTCTTTCTCTGGGTGCACGTGTCGCGGCTGGCCCGGGCGCAGCTGCTTCCGCCCAAACCGCTGTTGTGGGGCACGGTCGGCCTCCTTGCGATGACGGCCGTGGCGTGGCCGCCCCCGCTGGGTCCCGAAGCCGACCTGCTGAAGCTCCCCCCAGCGGCGCCGGTGGACTGGGTCTACGGCTTCTGGTTGCCCGCGGCCCGAGCGGCGGCGGCCGGCTGGATCTGGGTCGCGGGCGGTTCAATGGTCGCCGCGGCTCTTCTGGTTCCGGTGTTGACCAAGCCGCGCGCGGAGAAGGCGCCGCCCCCGTCGTGGGTGAACCCGCGCTACTGCACGGGTTGCGAGCAGTGCTTCCAGGACTGTCCCTACGAGGCCGTCGCCATGGTCGAGCGGGACGACGGGCGGGACGGCCTGGTCGGCTGGGTCGATCCGGCCAAGTGCGTGAGCTGCGGCGTCTGCGCCGGATCGTGCGCGCCCATGGGCGTGGGACCGCCGGGTCGCACGGGGCGCGACCAGCTGGGCCGAGTGCAGGAGTTCCTGGCCGAAGCGCGGCCCGGCCCGGGCGACGTGGTGATGGTGGGATGCATGCACGGAGCGGCCGGCCGCATCGGCGGCGCGGCGTCCGCCCGCGGGAAGGGACCGCCGGAGCGCCGGCCGGCGGGCTTCGCGAAGGTCTTTCCGGTCGGGTGCGTGGGGAACCTCCACACGTCCGTGATCGAGTACTTGGTTCGGGCAGGCGTTGGAGGCGTAGTCGTGGCGGCCTGCCCTCCGAGGGACTGCCGAAGCCGCGAGGGCGTCAAGTGGTTCAACGAGCGCATCCACAATGGGCGCGAAGCCGAGTTGCAGGACCGCGTGGACCGCAGGCGGATCGACGTGGTCTACGCCGGCGCGGGCGAAGCCGGCGTGCTGCGGGACGAGGTGGAGCGGTTTCGGGCCCAGATGTCGGCGCTGGAGGCGGCGCTCGCGGAACGGGACTTCGCCGTGGGCGCGGAATGCGAGACGCAGGAGACTTCGCCTTGATCGTTCGCCGGGCCGCGGCCGCCCTTCTGGCCATTGCGATGACCGGCGGCGTCGCTTGGCTTTCCCGCGTGCCGACCGACTTTGGCGGCGGCGGCGCCCTGATTCGCCTATCGTGGCGAATTGCGGGCGTGCCCGTCGAGGCATGCCGGACTCGCACCGACGAAGAGCTGGCGGCCCTGCCCGTTCACATGCGGAATCCACAAGAATGCACGCGAACCCTGGCGCCCTTCGCGTTGGACGTGGCTGTCGACGGCCGCCCCGTCGTCCGCGACACCGTGTTTCCGAAGGGCGTGCGGAGCGACCGCCCCGTCTACGTGTTCCGCGACTTGCCCGCCAAGCCGGGGCGCATGGCCCTTTCGGTGCGCTTCGAGGCCGTGCTGGCGGCGGACGCGGAGCCCGGCGACGGCGTCGTCGCGCGCTACGCATGGGACGGCGAGATCGACCTCGCCGTGGGCGACGTCGCCCTGCTGACCCTGGACGGGGCGGGAAGCTTGACGTTGCGGACGCAAGGGCTTCCGTAGGGGCGCGCGGCCGTCGGCGCCGCTCGTCGCCACGACCGCGCGATCGTTCCGCTCCAGGCTCCAGCTTCGCGCTCTCGGCGGCGGCGGCCGCCACGCTGGTTGCTGCGCCGCGCTTCTCGTCGGCGCGGCATGGCCGCTACCGGCTCCTGCGGGGTGGACGGCACTGCGGCCACGCTCCCGGACGTCCGGTCCGCTCGTCGGCGGGCAGGACGCGCGGCACGACCCGCACGCGCTCGGGGTCTTCGGAAGCGCCATAGGCGAGCATGGCGGCTAGCGTCGCGTTGTTGCGCAGGTCGTCGAAGACGATCTTGTCGAACGTGTCCCGGTTGGTGTGCCACGTGTACTGGCGGTAGTCGGGGTAGTTCGACTGCAGGCGGAATCCAGGCGCGGGCTTGCAGACGAACGACATGTGGTCGGACCCGCCGCGCTCCGGCACGCCCGGCACGTCGAGTTCGATGTGACCGGTGATCTCCGGCGGCATCTGCTCGAACCAGCGCGCGAAGTGCTTGCCCGCGCCCAGGAAGCCCTGCATTCGGATGTAGTCGATCCGCCACGTGCCGTTGTCCTGGTTGAACGCGGCCTGAAGGCCGTCCACGACGCCCGGATTGTCGGCGGCGAAGGCCGTCGAGCCGATGAGCCCTTGCTCTTCTCCTCCCCAGTGTCCGGCCAGAATCGTCCGGCGAGGGTTGGGATAGGCCGTCTTCAGAATGCGCATGGCTTCGTGCATCATGATCGTGCCGGTGCCGTTGTCGGTGGCGCCCGACGCGCCGTCCCACGAGTCCAGGTGGGCGCTCAGCAGCACGTACTCGTCCGGCAGCTCCGTCCCCGGAATGCGCGCCACCACGTTGAAGGCGGGCACGTCGCCCAGGAATTCCGCCTCGGCCGCCAAGCGAATTCTCGGCCCCTGCCCGTTCGACGCCAGCCGGTGCACCAGCGAGTAGTCCTCGCACGAGAGGTGCACCGACGGGATGCGCTCGGTCGGCGACGAGAAGATCTTGTCCACTCCCCAGCCCTGCGACCACCGGCCCGTCAGGACGCCGAGCGCGTCGGCCTCCTCCAGACGGGCGAAGCCGCCGCTGCGCGCGAACTGGGCGTAGGCGTTCTGGTGCGCCGAGCGGGCCGAGTCGCGTGCCCGCGTCATGCGCCGGAACGTCTCCTCGGTCGCGTGGTCCTGCCACGACTGGTCCTCGCGGCAGGTGGGCTCCGCGAACGACACCGCCACGAACTTGCCAGCCACCGACGGGAGCCAAGTGTCGAGGCCGGCCGCACCGCCGAGCCCGGGCAACGCCACGACGTCTCCTTCGACGGGAATTCCGCCCGTCCCCGGACTCCAGGCCAGGATCATGCCCTCCAGCGTGCGGACGCGCGGCGCCAGAAGATCGACGTGCGTGACGCCGCGGTCCCACCCGGTCCAGGCGCCGTAGTCCTGCCGCTCCACGTCGATCCCCCAGCGCTCGTAGTTGGCGGCCAGCCAGTCGCCCGACCGCGCGAACGCCGGCGAGCCCATGAGCCGGGGACCGATGGAGTCCACGAGCGCCTGCGCCAGCGCCTCCGCCTGGCTGCGGCTGGTCATGCCCTCCGCCCAGATGGCGCGGATCACCGGATCGTCCGTGGGGAACGTCTGGGCGGCGCCGGGCGCCGCGGCGGACAGGGCGAACGCGCCCCCGAGCAACGCGGCCCGCGCCTTCGCGCCATGCGGCAAAGTGCCGAGCGGACCGGCGCGACGGGCGAACGCACCCTCTGGAAGCGCGGCCCTCGGCGCCTCTCCCCGCCGCTTCCCCTGGGCGCTCCGACGCCCTCGCGTCGCGCCTCGATCGCGACTCCGGGCCGCGGCGCCCCGTCTCGTCGGCGTCCGCGGTCCTTGTCCGCGCACCATCCTTGCTTTGGTCTTGCCCATGAGTCGGTCCCGTCTCCTCTGCGATCGCTCCCCTTGCGTGTCTTCCGGCCGGTCGAATTTGAGGATCGATCCTGGCGTCCGCCAGACGCATCCGGTGTCGCGGCCGCCAAGCCGCCGCTTCCTGCGATCCGCCTCGCCCGGGGCCGCTCGGGCTCGTAGGTTTCGGCCCGTGAACTTTCAGCCGCTCGACATAGCCGCGTTCCTGGGATTCTTGCTGTTGGTCGTGGGCGTGTCCCTCTACGCGTCGCGGGGAGAGAGGGACGCGGCGGGATACTTCCTGGCGGGGCGCAATCTGCCGTGGTGGCTCATCGGGTTCTCGCTCATCGCCTCCAACATTTCCACGGAGCACTTCGTCGGGATGGCGGGACGGGGATACGAGCTGGGTCTGGCCATCGCCAGCTACGAGTGGATGGCGGCGGTCACGCTGGTCCTGGTGGCGTTGTTCTTTCTGCCCAAGTTCCTGCGCGCGGGCATCTACACGATCCCGGAGTACTTGGAGCACCGCTACGACGCCCGCGCGCGGACGCTCATGGCGATGTTCATGCTCGTCGCCTACGTCTTCGTGGCGTTGGCGGTCGTCCTCTACGCGGGGGCGCTGGCGCTTCAGTCGATGTTCGGGATCGACGTGGCGGCGGGAATCTGGCTGATCGCCTTGCTGGCCGGCGTCTACACGGTCTACGGCGGTCTCAAGGCAGTGGTCTGGTCGGACCTGATCCAAGGCGCGGCGCTGCTCCTGGGGGGTGCGCTGCTGACAGTGCTCGGCCTGCGGGCCATGGGGGGCGCCGGTGCGTTTCTGGCCGCCGCGGACGACAAGCTGCACACGGTACTTCCGTGGAACCATCCGGAGATGCCCTGGCTCGCGGTGTTCGTCGGCGGCCTCTGGATTCCCAACTTGTTCTATTGGGGGCTGAACCAGTTCATCACGCAGCGCGCGCTGGCGGCGCGGAGCTTGGCGGACGGACAGCGCGGCATGTTTCTCGCCGCGTTCATCAAACTCGCCATCCCCTTCTTGATCGTGTTCCCCGGCATCATGGCCGCGGAGCTCTTCGCGGACCAAGTGAGCCGTCCCGACGAAGCCTATCCGGTCATGATGCGCGAGTTGCTGCCGGCGGGACTTGCAGGGGTCATGTTCGCGGCGTTTCTGGGCGCGGTGACGAGTTCGCTGGACTCGATGCTCAATTCGGCGGCCACGATCTTCAGCGTGGACTTGTACAAGCGGCGGATTAGGCCGGACGCGTCTTCGCGGCAGGTGGCGACGGTCGGGCGCGCGGCGACGTGCGTGCTGGTCGTGGCGGGGGCGCTGTGGGCGCCCGTCGTGGGCGGAGCGGACAGCGTGTTCCAGTACATTCAGATGTTCTGGGGATTCGTGTCGCCGGGCATCGTGGCGGCGTTCCTCTTCGGGCTGTTCGTTCCGCGGACGCCGCCGGCCGCCGCGTTCGGAGGGATGCTGCTGGGCATCCCGGTCTACGGCGCGCTTCTGTGGCAGTTGCCGGATGTCGCCTTTCTGCACCACATGGCCATCACGTTCCTGGCGATCGGCGTCTTCATGGGCGCGACGACGGCGGCGCGCCCGCTCGAAGCGCCGCGCCCGTTGCCCGCGCGCGGGGACCTGGACTTGACGCCGGCGCCGGGCGCGCGCTACTGGGCGGCCGGCGTCGTGGCGGGGGCGGCGGCGCTCTACGGAGTGTTCTGGTGAGGCCGCGGCCGGCGGCGTCGCCTTCCGCGGCCGGCGTTGCGGTCGTGCTCGCCTGCTTGGCCTGCGCTCCCGGCGCGGACGACGGGACGCCGGACCCGGGACGCGCTCCGTACTGGGAGGACCCTGCCGTCTTCGCGGTGGGCAGGGAGCCTCCCAGAGCGTCGTTCACGCCCTTCAGGACTCGCGAGCGCGCCTTGGCCGCGCGCCCGCGCGACTCGCGGTTCCGCTTGGACTTGAACGGAACCTGGAAGTTTCATTGGGCGCCGTCGCCCGCCGACAGGCCGCTGGGCTTCTTCGAGCCCGGCTTCGACGCGTCCGCCTGGGCCGACATCGAAGTCCCCGGCAACTGGGAACTCGACGGGTGGGGCTATCCCGTGTACCGCGACGAATCGTATTCGTTTCCGGCCGATCCGCCGCGCGTTCCGCGGGACGACAATCCCGTGGGCTCCTACCGGCGCACCTTCGAACTTCCACCGGCGTGGCAAGGACGCGAAGTCTTCCTCCACTTCGCCGGCGTCTACTCGGCCTTCTTCGTCTGGGTCAACGGGCGGATGGTCGGCTACAGCGAAGGCAGCCGGACGCCGGCGGAGTTTCGCGTCACCGACGTCGTGCAGCCGGGAACGAACGCCGTCGCCGCCGAAGTCTACCGCTGGAGCGACGGCAGCTACCTGGAGAGCCAGGACTTCTGGCGCATCAGCGGGATCGACCGGGAAGTGCATCTCGTGTCGATGCCCGCAACGCACGTCCGCGACTTCTTTGCGCGCGGCGAGCTGGAAGACGACTATGCGACGGGCCGCTTCGCGCTCGAGGTCGCGGTGGCGAACCGCGGTCTCGGGCAGGCCGGACGGCACGTCGTCTCCTACGAGCTGATCGGTCCCGGCGGAACGCCCGTCTGGCCGGCGCCGCGAGAGCTAGTGGTGGACGTGCCCGCGGGCGGCGAGGCCACGGCGTCGGCCGAAACGACGGTGGAGGCCCCCCGCCTCTGGAGCGCCGAGACGCCCGCGCTGTACCGCTTGGCGCTGGCGCTGGCCGGCCCGGACGGGCGGGCGACCGAACACTTGACGGCGCAGGTGGGCTTTCGCCGCGTCGAAGTGGCGGAAGGACTGCTCAAGGTGAACGGCGAGCCGGTCGCCGTGCGGGGCGTCAACCGCCACGAGCACGATCCGTTGCGAGGCCACGTCGTGTCCGAGGAGACCATGCTCCGGGACGTCCGCCTGATGAAGCAGCTCAACATCAATGCGGTGCGCGCCGCCCACTATCCCAATGTGCCTCGGTGGTACGAGCTGACGGACGAGCACGGCCTCTACGTGGTGGACGAAGCCAACATAGAGTCGCACGGCATGGGCTTCGAGCCGGGGACGACTCTTGCCGGCAGGAGCGAATGGCTGGCTGCGCACATGGACAGGACGCGCCGGATGGTCGAGCGCGACAAGAACCACGCCTCCGTGATCGCTTGGTCTCTGGGCAACGAGGCAGGCGACGGACCGAACTTCGACTCGACCGCGGCGTGGATACGCGCGCGCGATCCGGGGCGTCCCATCCTCTACGAGCCGTCCGGGGAAAGGGACAACGTGGACATTGTGTCGCCCATGTACGTGCGTCCCTACTGGTTGAGGCGCTACGCGTCCTCGGGTCCGAACGGAGGGCCGCCGAAGAAGCCGTTCGTCCTGGTGGAGTACGCGCACGCCATGGGCAACAGCGTCGGCGGCTTGGCGGACTACTGGCGCCTCATCGACGCTCACCCGTCGCTCCAGGGCGGGTTCGTCTGGGATTGGGTCGACCAGGCGCTTCTGGCCACCGACGAACGGGGACGGCCCTACTGGGCGTACGGCGGCGACTTCGGGCCCGCAGGCGCCCGCACCGACGGCAACTTCCTGGTCAACGGCCTCGTCTCGGCGGACCGAAAGCCCCATCCGCACGCATGGGAGGTGAAGAAGGCGTACCAGCCGGTGCGCGTGCGCGGCGAACTGGACGCGGGGCGGCTGCTGGTCGAGAACCGGCGCGACTTCGCGGACCTGTCGGACCTGGCCGGGTCGTGGGAGGTGTTGGCGGACGGCCTCGTGGCGGCGCAGGGCCGGTTGCCTTCGCTCTCGACGCCGCCGGGACGGACCGAGGCGCTGGTCTTGCAGTGGGAAGACGGGACGGCGGCCGTCCAGCGCGACGAGGCCCAGCCGGTGGCCGGTTCGGTGTGGTTGCCGCGGATCGTCGCCGAACCGGGCGTGGAATACTTGCTGCATGTCCGGTTCCGCACGCGAGCAGCGACGGCGGCGGTGCCTGCCGGCCACGAGGTGGCGTGGGACCAGCTGGCGCTGCCGGTTCGGCGGGCGCCGGAATGGCGAATGCCCGATGCGCGGGGGCTCGGCGTGAGCGAGTCGGCGAGATGGATAGAGGTCGAGGGCCGCGGCTTCGCGTTGCAGTTCGACCGGGCTTCGGGGACGTTGGCGTCGATGCGGGCCGGAGGCCGCGAGCTGGTCGCGGGCGGCCCCGTGCCGAACTTCTGGCGGCCTCCGACCGACAACGACTACGGGAGCGGCATGCCGGTGCGCTCCGGCGTCTGGCGCTTGGCGGGGAGGCCGCCGGCGATGCATCTCGACTCGACTTCGGCGACCCGGGAGCCGGGCGGCGGCGTGCGCGTCGCGAGCCACTACACGATCCGTTCGGTCGACGCGCGCTACCGGCTCGTGCACGACGTCTTCGGCGACGGAACGGTGGCGGTCGCGGCCCGCCTCTTCGACGTGCCCGAGGACCTGCCCGAGCTTCCCCGCTTCGGAACGCTCCTGACCCTGCCGGGACGCCTGGACCGGGTGAGGTGGTACGGGCGGGGCCCCCACGAGAACTACTGGGACCGGCGCTCCGGGGCCGCCGTCGGCCGGTACGCGTTGCCGGTTTCGGAAGTCGCCCACCCCTACGTGCGGCCGCAGGAGACGGGCGCCCGCATGGACGCGCGCTGGGTGGCGGTGACCGACTCGCAGGGCCGGGGACTGCTTGCGACGGGACTGCCGGCGCTCTCCTTCGCGGCGCTGCCCTACCGCATGGAGGATCTGGACGCGGGCGAGCGCAAGGCGGGACGCCACTGGACGGACTTGGAGCCGCGCGGCGAGGTCTCCCTGCATCTCGACTACCGCCAGGCCGGAGTCGGAGGCGACGACTCGTGGGGCGCCGTGCCGCGGCACGAGTACGCCATCTGGCCGCAGGAGCTGGCGTTCCGCTTCCTGTTGCGTCCCCTGATGCCGGGCGACGACCCGGCCGAGGTCGCGCGAACGCGACTGCCCGACGCCCGGTCCGCCGACAGCGTGGCCGCCCGCACTCTGGCGCTGGACGACTTCGGCGAGCGCAACCTCGTGGCGCACTTGGCGCGCGGCCGGCCGGTGACGGCGCGGCCTCCGTCGTCGTCGCTCTACTCCGCGGCGGGCGACGCCGGCCTGGTCGACGGCGTGCGCGGTTCCATCGACCGCCGGGGCGGGCACTGGCAGGGCTACCGCGCCCAGGTTGTCGTCTTTCGCGTCGACCTGGGCGCGGGCGCGGACGTGACCTCGGTCAAGCTGGGGTTTCTGCAGCATCCGGCGTCGGGCGTGTATTGGCCGCGCGCGGTCGAAGTGGCGGCGAGCCGGGGCGGGAGCGAGTTCGGAGAGCCGGTGGTGCGGACGTTGCACGCGGCGGGGGACGGCGCCGCCGCGGGCTTGCCGGGCGGGGCCGGAGCGGAAGCCGAGCCCGAGGGAGGGCGGTGGTACGCGGAGGTCCCGTTCGCGTTCGCGGGCGCGCGCGCCTTGGAGGTGCGGGTCGTCGGCCTGGGCACGGTTCCGGCGGGCTGGCCGGCCGAAGGAGAGACGGCGTGGACGTACGTGGACGAGGTGATCGTCCGGTAGGGCGCGACGCTCGCCGGGACGGGCCGTGCTCTCCGCCGGTGGGGCGGTCGCCGCCGCCGGATCAGGCTTGGCGGCGCGACGGCGTCCGCATCAGTCGGCGCAACATCCGAAAGAACCGAAGCGCCTCCACCGGCTGGGCGGCGATGTTGCCGGACTCGCGGGCGTGACCGAACAGCCGCGTGACGGTCGTGTCGACGCGAACGGCGCCTAGTCGGTGCAGGCGCCGCTTCAGCGCGAGGCTCTCGGTAAAGGGGATTAGCGGGTCGTCGCGGCCGTGGACGAGGCTGACGCTGGGCAGGCGGGCGGCAGCAAGGTCGTCGGGCAGAACGAGAAGGGGATGGACGGCCCGCGCGGCCCGGGCGATGCGCGGCGCGACCTCGTCGGCCCAGCCGAGGTCGGGTTCGTGGCCCGCGGCCGGGGCGAAGCGGCGGAACAGCTTGCGGTCCCCGCGCGGCAACGCCCCGGCCAGCTCGTTCTTCAGACCGTCGTAGTAGGGCTCCCACGCGAGGACGCCGTACGCCCCGGCCGCGGCGGCCAGCGTGCGCAGCGCTCGCGAGACCTCGCCGGCGCTCTCGAATCCGGGCGTGCGATGGAGATAGTTGGCTCCGACGACCCATCTTCCGTACGGGTCCGGGCGCGCCCGCCGGCGGCGACCCCTCCATTCGTAGGTCCCCGCCAAGCCGAAGCGAAGGGCGTCGGCAAGGTTGCAGTAGCCGCCGAAGCCGACGACGCCCCGCACGTGTCCCGTGCCAGCCAAGTGCACGGCGAGGCGCGCGACTTGGGGTGCGCCGAACGAGAAGCCCGCGAGCACGGCGCCTCCGGGCGACGATTCAGGGGCGTTGCAGACGTGCATGAGCGTTCTCTCCACGACCGCGTCCGCCGGCGCGGGATCAAGTTCGAGTCGGCTCCAGGCGGCGATCTCCGGGATGGCCACGACCGATCCGGCGGACGCCAGGGCCGCGGCGAACCGCACTAGACCAGGGTGATCCGGGCCTTGCACGGCCACGCCGTGAAGGAGCAGCCAGGCCGGGCCGGCGTCGGCGAGCCCCGCCGGCAGATACCAGCGGACGCGAACCGGCTTGCGGCCTCCGAGGCCCACTGTCCGGGTCTCGGCACGCACGCCGAGAACGCTCGGCGGCCAGCAGGACGCTTGGCCTCCGCCGTCGCGGAGACCGGCTAGGCTCGGGCCGGGGCCGCCCGTCTCGCGACCCCACTCGGCGTGAAGGCGCTTCCCCCTGAACCAGCCGCGCGCGAAGCCGCGGGCTCGGGCCGACGGACCCGCCTTCAAGCTGTCAGGGCGTCAGGCCGGGCGAACACTTGCGGGCGATCGTTCCACTCGCGTCCGGAGGGCGGCCCGTCTCGCGGCGAACCGTCGCCCAAGACGGCCTGCGGCGCAGTCTCGGCGCCGCAGTCACTTCTTGGGCGCGGCGTCGTTCCGGACCCTCTCGACGGCGGCGCTCCTCTCCGAAGGCGGGTCGCCCGTCCCGCGGATGCGGATGCGCATTCCCTCGATCCGCGCGGAATTCGATTGCCCGTTCGGCTCGACTCCATGCGCCTCCGCTCCGGTCGCGTCGTTCGGCTGGAACGCCTTCGTAAACACCTGAATCACGCCGCTTGCGGCCTCCTCTCCCCAGATGGCCTCCGCCGCCTCGCCCTTGGCGACTTCGATGCGCACGATGTCCTCGGGCCTCACGTGCGGCAACAAGGTTGCCGTCTCCAGCGTTGCCTCGTCCACCCGGATGCCGTCCACGTAGACGATCGGCCCAAGGTCGAGGTAGCGGCTCGGAGCCCGAGGGGCGCCGAGGGCCGTCGCCTTGTCGGCCGCGGGCGCCTGCGACGCCTCCGGCGCGTCCGCCGTTTGCGGCGACGGCGCGGCCAAGTCGCACGCAACGGCCAGAGGCGCCAAGACCCCGACGGCGAGGACGAGCCTTGCGACGCTGGGAGAGCGAAGTTGCGTCATTGGCATCGGCAAGGGCTTCCCGACGCGTTGCATGTGGCAACGGCCCATTTGATTGATCCCGTCTCCTCCTGCGGCGGCGTTTCGCACGGTCGGCCGTGCCTGGGGCCGCCCAGCCGAGCCGCAGGAAAGGGCGGCGAGCGGACCGTTCCCGGTGCGGGCAACACGGAACCCGAAAGAACGGAAGATGGGCCGCTCGTCGGCGTTCCGTCAAGTCGTCAACGGGCCGCCGGGGGTCGTGGTGGGAGACGGGCGCGGCGTGGCCTGCGGCATCGTCGCCTATCTCGCGTTGATTGCTGTAGCTGGGGTCGGCAGGTGCGGAGCGTTCGCGGCCGTTCGCCGCCTGCGGTCGGTCCACCGGCAGGCCGCCCATCGAGCCACGAGCGTGCAGTAGACTGCCTGCAAGGGCCAGATGGCGACCGCGTAGCGAAGATGAGCATGCGCCACGACCGCGATGCCGAACATGTAGCAGTGCGCCATCAAGCTGGTCGCGGCGGCGGCCGCCAAGCCGGCGTCCCTGCGCCTCGGTTCCAGCCGGAATCGTTCCGCCACGCAGAGCACGACTGCGGCTGCCGATGCGAGAAGGGATGCTAGGGCGCCCAGCCGACCACCGAAGACAATCCATGGCGCTTCGGGCCGCACGGCAACCGGAGCGACGACGGCGGCTTCCTGAAATACGGGATCGTGTTCCATCCCTTCCACCAACGAGGCATGGCGAGCGGTCAGGCCGGCGTCGTTGATCGAGTACAAGAACCACAGCGCCCTCCAGTGAAGGATGGCGTTGGCCGCCCATTCATCCGGCCTTGAAAGCAACATGGTCCGGCCCAGTTCGCCCACCAGCGCTTCGCCGGTCTTGCCGCGCACCTCGCCCAAGTCGGCAGCTCGCCAGCCGATCTCTCTCCAGTATCTGGGGAATTCCCCCGCTGCCTCCGCGTTGCGCAAGAGGACGGCGCGAATGCGCCAGTCCGGCGATCGCTGCACGAGGTCGCGCAGGGGAGCCGCGCTGGCGCGAGCCTCCGCGACGAACGCGGCCAATGGCGCGTCTCGTTGCACGCGACCGGGCAGCACGGGCTCGGACTTGATCATGACCGCCTTGCTGAATATCCGCCTATGCATGGCTCCGGCCGGCGTCCCTCGGGATGCGTTCTCGACGAAGCCTCGGCCGACCTGCTCGGCGGCGACGATGACGATCATCGGCAGCGCCGCTGCCACCGTTATTCGCCATCTCGTCCCCTTGCATCGATCCCAGACCAGCCAGAGGACGAAGGGCCCAGCCACTGCAAAGAACAGCCCCGAGGGCCGTACGGTGACGGCAATGCCGAGGGCCGACGCCAAGCCGGTGGCCAACCATGGCGTCGGCTTGGCCAAGAACAAGACCAGGAGTCCGGCCACGACGCACGACAACGGCACGAACAGCCCTTCGGAGAGCACGTATGCATGGAACCGGGGTACGGTGCTCAGGCCAAGCACGATGACGACCAGCGCCACCGTCCACGCGGGGCGCCCCCCAAGGGCACGGCCCACCGCCCATCCCATGAACACGACCGAAGCAGCTAGGAGGAGCACTTGGATCCTGGGCACGGCTTCCAGCGTCTGGGTGACAATCAGAACTGCTTGAAGGAAAGCCGGATATCCCAACGTGCGGTAGCGGATCGCTGAGGAGGAGGGAAAGTACGACGGGCTGTCCCCATGGAGCATGTGCTCGCCCAAGGGAGACCAAACGTGAGGCCCGATCGGATCCGACCAGCACACCAGCACGTAGGTCGCGGCGAGCACGGCCGGGAGCCACGCCGATGCCCGGTTCAAAAGCGGCCGACGAGGGGTTGGTTGCACGACGTCGCGCCGACGGTCGGCGGTACAGGCGGCATCGCGAACACGGCGGCGAGGCGGTCGAGCCGACGCCGCGCCGGAGATTGAGACTAGTTCGCGTAGACCACGCATGCACCCTCGCGATCGAGTTGCGGGCGTATCGTGATCGGCGACCCCATGCGCGACACCATGTCCGACTGCTTCTCTTCGGGAGCCAAAAAGAACAGGAAGCCTCCGTTTCCCGCTCCGAGGAGCTTCCCGCCCCATGCCCCCGAGTCCATCCCGGTCTCGTAGAACCGGTTGATCCGCGAGCTGGTGATGTTGCATGCGAGCGTCTTCTTGGCTTGCCAGTGCTCGGTCAAGAGGGCGGCGAGCGACGGGAGATCGATGCAGTCCATCATATCCATGTCGAGGCATGCCCGCACTCTCGTCGCTAGGTGCCGAATCTCGTCCAAAACTGCGGTGTTGTGCACCGCATTCTCACGTTGTTCCGCCAGCGTCGATTCGGCTCTCCGCAACTGTTGCGTGAACACGAGCAGCGAATGCCGCTCCAGCTCGCATTGCTGAGTCGGCGACAACGCAAGCGGCTCTAGTCGCGTGTCGCCTTCCGGACCGAAGGAAATAGCCTTGATGCCCGGAAATGAAACGCCCCAGGGATCTTGCCATCCAGTCGGACGCTTGAGAATTTCCGTCTCGACGACGATGGCCTCCTCGGCCAGGACTTGCGGGTTGCACGCCAAGCCCAAGTGCGTGCGCACGGCGTGCACCAAGCCGACGGTGACGGCACTGCTGGAGCCAAGCCCTGCTTCGGCCGGAACCTCGCCTATCGTGGCGATTTCGATGCCGCCCGTTATCCCGTATCTCTGCAACACGGCCCGAACGATCTCGTGCTGCATTTTGTTCAAGTCCTGCAGGAGCTCCGCGCCGCGGAAGTAGGCTATTCGCGTGCGGCTGTCCAGCCGCTCAGTGAGGAGGACATACAAGTGCTTGTTGATGGCGGCGTTGATCGCGATGCTCCCGCGGCCACGAAAGTATTCGGGATAATCCGTTCCGCCGCCTGCGAAGGTGATCCGGTACGGCGTCCTAGTGATGATCAACTAAATCTCCCTCGCCGACACCGCCTGCCGGGCCGCCTGTCTACAAGCTAGCAAGTCCGCCGGAGCTTGAAAGTGTCTACCACGGCGTGAAGCAGCGCTTCGTGGGCGAGTTCCGCGTGCGAGCAGGTGTTGACGGGCACATGGAAGGACAACTCCGCCGACAACGCGCGCAACCGGTTCTCGGACGAGAACGCCGACAAAGTGACCAATCGCAGGCCTGCGTCGAGCGCCGCCTTGGCAGCCGAAACGATGTTCTCGGATTCCCCGGAGCTGGAAACGGCAATGAGCAAGTCGCCCTTTGTCGCCATGACTTCGAGCGGACGCCTGAAGACGTTCTCATAGCCGAAGTCGTTCGCCATGCAGGTAATGAGAGAGGGATCGTTCAAGGTCATGGATCTGATTCCGCACTGGTTTAGAACATCTTGGGACATGTGCGAAACCAACGCGGCGGTGCCGCCGTTGCCGATCCAGTAGATGGAACCGCCGTGCGACGCCAGCTCGGACCACAGCAGCAAGAGGGCGTCCAGACCGGTCTCCAGGGGCGCTGGACGGCGATTGCGCAAGCACGTGGCTTGGTCCAGGATGGCGCCAAGCACGCGCAACCAACGCAACGCGGCTGCGCCGTCGCCGGTAGTCATCGCGCCCGCGCCCCGTGGAACCGGAGGGGGGCGGGTCATCATGCCGCATCGGTCCGTTCCGGGCCTGCTTCGCGGGGCGTTGCGTCCGCGACTCGGTAGTCTTCCGCGTAGCGAGCGCGCAACAGCGTGCGGGCAAACGGAGCGACTTGCCGTTCCACGACTCGGCGGACATGGCGTGCGACCGCTGGATCGGGGTTCCACCCGGACATCGTGTTCAGCATCGCAAGGGGTCGCGCGGGCATCCCCAGCCTCGCCGCAAGGGTCTTCCAGTCGGCGTCGATGTTCTCGAGCCGGCCCACGAAGCGAGGCAAGCGTCCGTCGCTCAAGCGGATCTGCACGTGTTGCGACAGGAAATGGCGGTCCGCGAAGTCGTCGGAGCCGTAAGGGGTGCTCAGCCAACGGCAAAACCGGTCGAACGTGCAGGCGTCTTCCAACCCGGGGTAGCGGGCGAAGAACCACTCGCGCTTTTCCTTCTTCGCGCGCCGCTGGCGGCCCCGGTTGCGCTGTTCGCCGAAGCGGAGTTCCGCATGAAGCGACAGCGCCCGGCCAACGGGGCGACGCACGAACGCAAAGCTGAAGTACTCGTTCAATTCCGGGCGCGCGGCCAGCAGCTCCGGGGCGCTCAAGCCGGAAACCACTTCGGCGCCCGGATCCGCTTCCAGCAACGCTCCAGCGATGCTCCGCGACGCCACTTTCGGATTGCACAGCCACAGGCACCGGAACTTGTGCGACACGATCTTCTCGGCCCCCAGGTCCGGTTCGCCCGAGGCGGTGCGGGCGATCCGCAGCGCATCGCCGACTCGTCCGCGAATCAGTTTGGTGGCGAGGTCTCCGACCACGCTTGGGCGCCGGGCGAGCGACGCGAGCCGCCCGGCGCGGCGCGCTCTGCGCGATGGACGCGCCGGATCGCCGTGGGGACGGGCCCTCGTGCGCGGCGGGATCATGAAGTCCGTCCCGGCGCGCCGAGGACCGGGGGACGCTGGACGGAGGGCAGGCCGGCCAGCGCCGGATTCCATCCCGGCGCCGCGGTCTCGGCCTTGTCCAGGAAGTAGTCGTCCGTCTGCACCCAGGTGTGGCCGGCCGGCCGCCGGATCATCAAGTACCCGAATCCATGGGTCCGGTAGACGCATCCGCGCGCCCGCAAGACGCGTTCGACCAGCTCCTTGTCCACGCCCCGGCGCGAGCGCGGCCATCCGCCGGCGCGAGCGAGGTCTCGGCGCGAAATCAACATCGTGCCTCCGGTGAACGTCATCGTACGATAGTCCTCGCCACGCCCCGCGTGCAGGTGGACCGTCGTGTTCGCCGCGGCCAAATATACGAATTCCAGTCCCTTGCTGACCAGTTGCGCTCCCGAATACGCGCGGGCCAGAACCAAGTCCCAGACGTGGTCGTCGTCGTACGCGTCGTCGTCGTCCATCTTGGCGAGCAGATGGCCGCGCGAGGCCGCCGCGGCCTTGCCCAGCACCGTGCCAAGGGTCTCGTGCGAGGGGAAACGCAACGTCTTGCCGGGGCAGGGGAGGTCGGCAGCCGGGCCGGACCTGCCGAAGCCGTCGCCGTGCAGCGCAAGGACGAGTTCAAGGCGGGGGTAGGTCTGCCGGGCCACGGCCTCGAGCGCACGCGGCAGAAGCTCCGGGCGGCGGGTAGCCAGCAGCACCGACACGACCGGCAACTCGTCGTGCTTGCGGGAAGAGGCGGAGGGACCGAGGGACTGAGGCCCCGCCGCGACCGGCGGCTCGCCGCGTGTGTCCGGGCGCGGGCCGGCTCCCGGAGCCCGTCGAAGGCGCGGAGCTGCCCGCCCGGCCGTCGAGTGGTCGCGGAGCGCCAAGCGGCGCAAGCGGACGCTAAGCGCTTCGCGACCGGCCGCATCGAGACCGGCAGGGTCCTCCATCATGAGACTGTGGAGTTCCTCGCCCAGGAGACGGCCGAGGTCGGGACATTCGTCCGCCAAGTGAACCAGTGCGCCGGTGCCGGCGACGCGAGCCAAGGTGGCCGCGCGGGCCTCCGCGCTCGTGTGGAACGCGGCCACGTCCTTTACGTGGTGCAGCCGTCGCAGGGCGAAGACGTCGTTGGGCCGGACCGCGGAATCGGCGTAGACGCCAGGCGGCAGGCGCTGGAGCGGTCCCAGAGCGCCCACGCGGCCGCCGACGGTCCGGCGCCAGCGGACGGGGTTCCACACGCGGGCGTCGAACGGTGGGACCGCGCCGGGCGCCGCGTTCGGGGGCGCGGGCCGCCGGTCCATGCCGGTTCGGGGACGCTCGCGGGACCGAGCCGTCTCCGGGGCCGCGTTCGGGGGCGAGCGTTCCATGCGGTGGGGCGCGCGGCCGGTCCGAGAGCCGTCCGTCTTGCTCGGGACTGGTTCGCTGGTCTCGCCGGTCATGGCGGCGCCGGGGGACGCCGGCGCGCGGAAGGCGCCTGCCAGCGTGCTCCAGGCTCCAGCGGTGCGGGCCACCGCGGCGCGAGTCGCGTGCCTCGCGTGCCAGGGAACGAGGCGCCTGCGGTTGGCCGTTCGCCACAAGACTGCGGCGACCGCAGGGACCGGTCCCCCTTTGGACGATTCCGCGGCTTGGACCGTCTTTCGCCAGAGCCCGTCTCCTCGTCGGCGCGCCTCCTGCGAGCATCGGTAGCCGACCCACTTCAGCCAAGTCCAGGCATCGGCGGGGCTCTCCACCAAGCGCAAGGAATCGGCCAAGCGGCGGCGCTTCGGATGGGGCTCGCGCCAAGGCCGCGCCCCGGCGGCCAGGGATCGTCGCCCCGCGCTCGTCCGCAGTGTGCGAGACGACAGCATCCGCAGGTCGCCGAAGTCCTCGGGCCGCCCTCCCGCTCGCCGGGCGCGGTGGAGAGCCCAGGCGCGGGCGATCTCCACCCTGTCGCCGTCGGCCAGTTGAACGCGGGCCACGGCCGCGTTGCGGAGCCGAGCCCGCAAGCGGTGCACCACGTGACGCGAGAACGACGCGCGAGACGGCAGAAGAACATGGAACGGCGAAGCCGGGAAGTCGTCCATCGCGTTTCCGCTCTCCGAGATGCGGACTCGCGGGTCCGCGCCGAACGCCTCGCGCAGCCTCGCGGTCCGCTCGTCGCCGTCTGCGTCCCGCACGACGATTCTCACTACGAGGTCGTGCACGCGGTCGGCCAGGAGCAGCGCCACGCCGTCGGCCACCCGCTCGGCCTCGAGATCGCCGGCGTCGAGCGTCACCGCGAACTCGGGTACCGCGAACACCCGGCCCGGACGGCGCCGGCGAAACAGCCGGTGGGCGATCAGATGCGACGCCTTCTCGTGCTGGATGCGGTTTCCCGTGCGGTTGCGGTGCTTCTCCCAGCGTCCCTGATGCCACCCGACGGCGTCGTGGGCGGGGGCGATCATCCCGCCGCGCACGTAGGCCCGGTGCGCCAGTTCGGTGTCTTCGTATCCCCAGCGAGCGAACGACTCGTCGCTGCCGCCGATCTCGGCGTAGAACTCCTTGCGGATGCCGAAGTTGTTGCCGGCCATCGCCATGAAGACGGCGTCGTCCTTGGTTCTCAGGTCGTTGGTGCGCCGGAGCAGCCCTTCGGCGCGCGGCGGGTCGGTCGGCCGCCCGGCCAGGAGCCCGGCCAGCCCCCCGGCCGCTCGGCGAACGGTCTCGGCGCAGATGTCGCTGGTCGCGACGTAGGAGGTGAGCCCGACGGTCAGCGCGTCGGCGACCGCGTGGTGCCATCGGGCGTGGGCGGCGATCCAAGCCGGGCCGGCGAGGACGTCGCTGTCCAGAAAGAGGAGGATGTCGTGCGCGGCCGCGCGCGCGCCGTTGTTGCGGGCTCTGGCCAGCCCGAAACCGCGCCGCTCCTGGTGCACGACCCTGACCTTGAAGGGGGCGTTGCGCGGGCGATTCAATGGGGGTTCGGAGCCGTCGTCGACGATCACGACCTCGAAGAGGTTGCGCGGATAGGACTGGCCCTCCAGGGCGGCCAGCGTCTTGGGCAGCGTCTCGGCATGCGTCTGGTAGTAGGGCACGACGACGCTCACGGGCGCCGCGGGCGTGAAGTCGCCGAGCGGCTCGACGGGCGCCCGGGACCAGTCGTTCCGCCACGCGCCGGCGGGGCGGGGCGACGCTATCGGCACGAGCGGCCGCGCGCCTTGGCACGCGTCTTCACGGGCGCGCGTTCGCCTTGTACACGGCGACCCCTCCGGCGTCGTGGAAGAGCGAGTAGTTGTCGCGCACCCAACGGGCGAGGAGCTCGGCCTGCCGGGCGCCGTGCCTCTCGATGAAGCCGGGCGGCCGGAAGGGCGCGCCATGGTCGGACCGGACGACCAGATAGGCCGGCTGCGCCGCCATGGCGTCCTCCAGCGGACGCGGACCGAGGTATCCCGATTCCGTCAGCGGCCGCATGACGGCTGGCTTGCCCAAGTTCTGGGGGAAGGAGAGCGGCACCACGGACTCGGTGTCCAGGTACCACGAAACGATGGGGCTGTCGACTGCCCAGACGCGGTCGGACGGAACGCGGTCGGCCGCGACGGCCTCGGCGGCGCGGCGCAACGGCTGGACCGGGGGCGGCCGCGTTGCCCGGTCGTGCAGCGCCGACGCCAAGAGACCCGATGTCGCGGCGGCCGCGGCGGCCGCGGCGGCCCCGCGGGCGCGCTCGGGCCAAGGCCTGGGCAGGCGCCTTGCCTGCGCGGCTCCCCAGCCGATGCCGCGGGCGGCGTAGACGGCAACGACGGGAATCCACATGAAGGCGTAGAGCGTGCTCGCGACGCCGGCCGTCGCAACGGCAACTCCGGCGCCGGCCAGCACGGCCGCCAGCAGGAATTCGTCGTCCACCCGGCGGGTGCCGGCTGTCCCAGGAGCGCCGCCATCGTCGGCCGCGGCAGTGGCGTCGCGCGTCCGGGTGGAGCGCGTTCGCAACGCCGCGGCGGCGCCGGCGACGGCGGCGCCGGCAAAAGCGACGGCGGCAACGGGCCTGCCGCGGGCAATGGTCCACAGCGCCGCCGCTTGGCCCGCGAGGGTCTCGCCCACGCTCGTTTGGCCGCCGTAGGACAGCGGCACGTCGATCAGCGTCAGTCGCGCAACCGCAAGGGCGTCCGCGCGCCAATACAGGAACAGGAAGGTGGCGGGCAGCGCCAGTCCGGCAACGGCAAAGGCGACGAGCGAGGCCCACTTCGCAGGACCAGGCCTGCGCAGCGCTCGAAACGCGAGCCACGCCGCCATCGCCGCGACGGGAATCGCCAGATTGAGACGCGTCAGCGCGGCGGCCGAGGCCAGGAAGCCCGCGGGCGCCGCGGTCCATGCGCCGCCCCGTCGCGCCAACAGGAGCCCCATGCTGGCCATGAGCAGAGCCATCGCCGGCGCGTCCGTCAGGGTCGCTTGACCCGTGTAGCCCGCCGTCGCGGCGACGACCAGCAGCGCGCCCAGCCCGGCGGGGCCTGGTCCCGTCCACCGGCGGGCAACCGCGAACGTGACCAAGCAGAGCGCCAGAGTCGTCACGTCCCCGAACAGCCGCGCCACGCCCAGCGTCTCGCCGAAGACTGCGAATGCTCCGGCCAACATGTAGAAAAACAGCGGCGGCTTGATGTCGAAGAGTCCGTCGCCCGGAAGATTTCCGTCCAGCACGTGCGCGGCCATGAGGAGGAAGCAGTGTTCGTCCGAGTGCAACGTCTCCTCGCCGAAGCTCCCGAGTTGCGTGGCCGCGACGCCCAGCGCAAGGACCAGCGTCCAGAAGGCTGGGCCGTCCGGCAACTTGGACAGGAGGGTCGCGCGTGGGCGTGCTCCGGCCCGCGGGGGCCGCGTCATGGAATCGCCGACGTGGGGCTGGCCGGAAGCCCGAGCGTGCCGTTGCCGACGCGGATCACCGCGCCGTCCGCGAAGTCGGCCACCAGTTCGGCGCCGGGCAACGCGGCGATCGCCCGGTAGTCGTATTCATAGCCGTCGTCGCCGTCTAGCTTGAGCCATGCGGCATGGAAGCTGCCCGGCAACGCCTCCAGCGCGTTTCGCCCCTTGGGCAGCGTGAGATACTTGCCGCGCACGTTGTCGCCGGACTCGAGCGCGAGGACCGCGTGCAAGATGCCCGTGCGGTTGGCGTACACCGGCTCCGTCGTCGGATTCGCCTCCAGGAAGCCGATCGTCTCCGATCCCTTCCACAGAGCGACGTTGTACGTGCGGCCATAGAATCCCTCGCGTAGAGCCTTCGCCGTGGCACGGGCGTTGTCCCGAACTCCCAGGACGATGCCGAGGACCAGGCCCGTGCCGACAAGCGCGCCGGCGCAACGCTTGGCGGGCGCCCGCCAGCCTCGGGCGTCCACGGAGAGCAGCCCGTCCAGAACGCATGCGCCCGCAAGCACGAACGGAACATAGGCCACCAGCATGAAGCGCGGGTCCATGCCCTCCCCGGTGAAGCGAGTCACGGTGGCGAGCAAGAACAGCAGATACACGGCTCCGAAGACTCCGAACGGCCAAGCGTGCCCCAGGGCGGCAATGGTCTCGTCGTCCCGCTTCGCGCGCCAAGCCCAGATCCCTGCGGAAGCGAGCACGGCGGCCGCGGCCCACGGGAGCGCGGCCGCCCATCCGGGCGCCCCGCCGGGAAAGATCGCGAGCACCGGCGCCTGGAAGAGTTGCCCCAAGAGATCGGCCAGCGGGAGGCCGCCCAAGTTCGGTCCTGTCCGCTTCCACTGCCCGAACTGGATCAGGTTGCGCGCCGTCCATGCGGCGAGCGGAAGGAGCGACGCGACGCCGTAAGCGAGGGTGCGGGCAACGCGCGCGCGCAGTCGCAACGCCGGTTGCTCCAGCAGCACGAGCGCGCCGGCGAGGACCAGCGCCACGCCCGCGTACCGTGTCATGGCCGCTGCCGCCGACCACATGACCGCCGCGACCAGGGCGCGCCGGTCGGTCCCGCTCTGCCGGCACCGGTCCATCGCCACAAGCGCCAGCAACGTGAACAGGATGAAGGTCGGCTCGGACTGAAGGTACGAAGCGTGGTGCCCCAGCGGGTACGAAGCCGCGAGCAGCGTCGCGACGCCGGTTGCCAGAAGCGTGGAACGAAGAGCCCGTCGCAACCACAGCGCGGACACGAGCACGACGAGTCCGAACGCCGCCGCGTTGAGCAGGCGTCCGGCGGCGAGCGGCTCCAAGCCCGGCGAACTTGCGAGGGCGACGAGCGCTGGAAAGAGCGGAGGCCACGGGAAGAGCTTGACCCCTCGGAAGTCCTGCAACCCGTGTCCGTCGACCAGGTTGGCGGCGGTGGACATGTAGCTTACCGCGTCCGGGCCGATCGCACTGCCGTAGGTGGACGTTCGCACCAGGACGTGCCCGGCGCTCGCCGCCGCGAGCAAGCACGCAAACGCCGCGACGCGAGCAGAACCAGACGGCGGGCGCCGGGGCGTTTGCGCTGTCGAGGCGTTGCCGGAATCCACCATCGCGTCGGTCGGTTGCTTGCGTCCTGGCCGCCTTCGTCCGCAGGAGAGGATGGACGGACATGGGTCAAGATACGATTGGCGAGAGCGGCCTACAAGCACCCCCGCGGGCCGCGAGACCGACGGAGACCGCCTGCGTCCGGTTGGCTGTCCGGGCATCCGAGGGGCGTCTCGACGAAGGTAGCAAGGACATGCGCCCCGGGACGCGCGGATCAGGTGGCGCGAGCCTCGGCGGCCGGCGAGGCTTTCGAAGGCGCGCGGCCAAGAAGCCGGTACGCCTTCAGGAGTTCGCGTATCCCGTCGTCGAGGCTCCTCTTCGCCGCGAAGCCCGCTTGGCGCAGCCGCTCGCTCGAAACCACGTAGTCGCGCTTGTCCGGGTCTTGGCCGATTTCGGCGAAGAGGACGAAGAACCCGGGCACGTGCTTCTTGATCCGCGGCGCGAACTCGCCCTTCGAACAGTTGGCCTCGTCGAGCCCCAAGTTGCAGGGTCGCCCCGCCATCGTCTCGGAGCGCTCGGTCGCATGGACGAAAGCGTCGGCCCCGTCGCGCACATGCACGTAGTGCAAGGTTCGTGCTTGCCTTGCGCGCCGTACGCGCTGTTGGTGTTCGGGAACGCGACGAGCTGATCGGGGCTGCGCAGACGGTCGAGCAGCGCGACGGCGTCCCGGTTGACGCTCACCGCTTCCGCCGGATTCCGGTTGCATGCCGGGGCGCCCGAAATCGCCGCCAAGGGCAGGACGACGTCGGCTTTGGCCACCAAGCCCCCAAGATGCGCTCGTCCCGCGCGTCGCCGTGGACGAAGTCGAACGACGGGCTGGCGCAAAGGTGAAGCAGCGAATGGTTGCCGCAGGACAAGTTGTCGAGCCCGGTCACGCGGTAGCCCTTCGCGAGGAGCCGCTCCGCCAGTATGGACCCAAGTAGCCCGCGCATCCCGTGACCAGAACGCGCGCGCGGTCAGCACGCATGGGCACGTCCGGCAACTTAGGGGCCGAGCCGCCGGACGCCCGGCTCGGGTGCGCGTCCACGGCCCCCCGTTCCAACGTGAACTCGAAATGTCGCCATCGCTACCGGTGAAGCGTCCCCCCGCGACGCGGCATCTAGGGTGGCGGTTCCGCTCGCAACGCTCCTAATGGATATGAGCGGGGTCCCGTCGCGTCACGCGGAGCCGGACGAAGCGCTGGACCGGCCGCGCGGCGCCGGATTCCTCGGATGCCGTCGGCTATTATTGGAGCTTCGAACCGCGTTGCGAAAGGGACCCTGACGAGATGCGAGACTGCCTCTTTGACCGGAGACGGCGAGGAATCCCATCGCGTCGCGGCATCGTCGGGTCTGTTGGCCCTGGCCGCGTGCGACGACGGGCCGCCGCCGCCTTGGAGGTGGCGTCCGGCGATGGGCAGCGCGTCCTTCGATGGCGCACGCTCCCCGACTCCGTGACGGCGCTGGCGTTGGGCGCGGCGGCGATCCGCCAAGGCGAAGCGATCCCGCTGGGCCGCGACGTCGCGCGAACGCCCGTCGTCGTGGACGAACACGGCAGGATCGTTCGCACCATCCGGTGCTGACGCGACCACGGGGCAACGCGTGACGCGCACGCGGCTGCGGGACGACTTGGCGCAGGACGCGCGCGCGACGCGGCCGCGGCCGAACCGAGTTTCGTGACGCGCGCCCTCGCCGCCGCGCTGGCATCGGGCTCGCGCGACGTCGCCCGCTCCGTCCGCAGACCGGCGCTGTGGGCCATGCCCGGCTGGTTCGACTTCGTGCTGGCCTACCGCCGGACGCTCCTCGGGCCGTTCTGGGAAACCGTGGCCATGGCGCTCTGGGTCGCCGGCCTGGGCGTGGTCTTCGGCTACTCGCTCGGGCAAGGAGACCAGAACTACTTCGCCTACGTGGGCGTCGGCGTGGTCGCGTGGTTCTACATGTCGTCGGTGGCCACGTCCAGCGCCGAACTCTTTCGAAGCAAGGACTCCCTGATCCTCAGCCACCGAAGCCCGCTGTACACGTACGTGCTGCGTCACGTGGTCGCCGGCGCGGCCCGCTTGCTGATGCACACGCCCGTCTTGGCCGCCGTGCTCGTCCTCGCGTCGCGGCCCGGCGCCGCGGACCTCGCGACGGCGGCATTGGGTCTCGCGGCCGTTCTCTTCGCTTCGTTCTGGGTTTCCGCATTGTTCGGACTCGTCGGCGCGAGGATTGCGGACACCAAGCATGTGCTGGTCCTTGCGTCGCGGTTCCTCTTCTTCGCCACTCCCGTGTTCTGGCGGACCGATTCCTTGGGCGACCGCGCGTTGCTGGCATCGGCAAACCCGTTCACGCACTTCATCGACGTGGTGCGGGCCCCGCTCCTCGGCGAGCCCGCGTCGGACATCGCATGGCAGGTCGTGGCGGCGACGAACGTGGTTGGCGCGAGCGTCACCCTGATTCTCTATGGACGACATCACCGAAATGTCGTCTTCTGGCTCTGAACTTCCCATGCAAGACGACGACGCCGTTCGGATGGAATCCGTGTCGTTGCGGTTGCCCGCGCCCCAGCATGGCTCTCGCCGGGCCACGCTGCTGAGCGGCATCGCCGCACCGGCGCGCCGCAACAAGGCGATCGCCGTCTTGGACGGCGTCTCGCTGACGATTCGGAAAGGACAGCGGATCGGCGTGATCGGAGACAACGGAGCGGGCAAGACCGCCCTGTTGCGCGTCATGGCCGGCATCTATCCGCCCACTGAAGGCGCCTGCGAAGTGCGGGGACGCGTGTCCTGTCTGTTCGACACTTCGCTGCACGGCTACGGAGACGCGACGGCGCTGGAGTTCATCATGCTCGCCGGGCTCACGCGGGGCCTTCGCCGCAGGGACGTCGACAGACTGATTCCGGCCGTCTGCCGCCTGTCCGGAATCGGCCGGCACGTCTACATGCCCACGCGAACGCTGTCCGACGGAATGCGGACGCGCTTGGTGTTTGCAATCGCCATGTGCATCGACTGGGACGTGCTGCTCCTGGACGAAGAGATCGGCACGAGCGACTTGCGCTTCAGGGAAAAGGCGAGACGCCGCATGCAAGGAGCGCCGGACCAGAAGACGCTCGTGGTCTGTTCCCACGACGGCGGGATCATCCGCGAGTTCTGCGACCGCGCCATTTGGATTCACGACGGCCGCATTCGTGCCAGCGGCGCCGTCGAAGAACTCCTTGCCGCCTACCGGCGCCGTCGCTCCGGCGACAGCCGGCCGGCCCCGGACGGCGACACGTCACGCGCATAGGCAAGCCGCCGCCGACCGGGCACGGCCGCGTCGCGCAACGCCTCGACGACCGCCTTGGCCGTGGCCTCGGGGGACCCCGGCGGTCGGCGCCGCGCCTTCTTTCGTTGCCGGTAGGCGTCCGCGTCGGCGGCCACCTTGGCCAAGGCGTCCGCCAGGGCGACCGGGTCGCCGGGCGCCGCGAGCTCGCCGTCGATTCCTGGACGGATGCTCTCCGGCAGGCCGCCCACCTCGGTCGCGACGACCGGAACGCCCGCTCCTCTGGCCGACGCCACCGCGCCGCTCTGCGTGGCATCGCGATACGGCACGGCGACGACGCTCGACGCGCCGAGGTACGCCTTCAGATAGGACACCGGATACGGGCGCCACGCGCACCAGCTGCGGCGCCGGAGCCCCAGCCTCTCCAGCGAGGCTTCGACGTCGGCCGCGCGGCGCCGCGACACGGCGGACGACACCACGAGCAACCTCCAGTCGTCCAGCCGAGCGTCGAGCAGCGCCAAGCCGGCCAGCAAGTCGGAGAAGCCGTGCTCCGAACGCATGTTCGAGAGGAAGGTCACGACGGGCGCGCCCCCAGCCCAGTCGCGTAGCCGCTCGGCGAGGCCCCGGTCGGCTTCGACGGCGTCCAGAATCGGTGCGTAGTGCGGGGCCGGAATGGTCGCGCAACGGTCCTCCGGGACCGAGAACGTCTCCAGGAAGCGCGCGCGGGTGTCGGCGTTCATGAAGAGGAGCCGGCTCGCGGCCGCGTAGAAGTTCCGGTACCGGCCGGCCCGCCGGCCGCGGGGATCGTCGAGGAAGCCCGGATACGGAAGATGGACGATCACGACGGGTGCCACGCCGCCGCGAGCGAAAGCGCGCATCGCCCGCGCGTCCCATCGCGGCAACGCCAGGCCGGTAGTCGCCAGCACGGCCCGCGCGCCCGTGGCTACGACATCCCGGACGGCCCTGCGCCACAGAAACGGATAGGAGGCGGCCACGCGCATGGCCGCCGGGCGCCTCTTGAGCGAGAACGGCGGCCGCGCCATCGCCGCGAACGGAGTCCAAGCCACCCCGGGAGGCGGCTTGAAGCCGGCGCGGGCGATGGACCACACTCGCACGTCGTGACCCGCTTCCCCCAACGCAAGCGAGAGCACGTTGAGAAAGTGCGGATCCCGGTTCAAGGGGTCCACCCAAGAGACGCGCATCGTGGCGCCCAACATGGGCCGGGGGGTCCGCCGCCGCAAACCGGGCGCGAGGAGAGCAGGCCGTCCGCGGCCGCCGCCATCGCGAACGCCCGAGTCCCGGCGCGCCAATTCCCGCCTGCGTACAAGCGGGACCGCCTTGTCCCGTGGCCGTCCGCGCTTGCCGAGACGGTTGCAGGGCGGAGCGCCGGCCGCACTTGACGCCCCGGCGCTCGACCTTTCTCTTGCACCGTCCGCGCTCTCTTTCTTGGGTGCTGCAGCCTGGGCGCCCGGCCTTCGTCCAGGCTCTCGCAATGGGTGCGCTCTCCTTCGCGGAGCGACGCCGACGGGGCCGCAAGCCGGAAAGCAACGAGGAGCATGACGATGAGCAAGAACACCACGCCTGCCGGGCTGGCCCGGGGCTCCATCTTGGCGGCCGGGGCCTTGGCCGCCCTCGCCGCCGCGCCCGCTTCAGGCGTGCAACCCGCTTCGGCGTTGCGGCAGGCCTCCGCGGTTCGGCAGGCCTCGGCGATGCCACCCGCCACCGCAAAGCAACGCGCCCCGGTCGTGCAACAGGCCGGCGCGCACGACCTGGCGGCGGAAGACCAAGCAACGGGAAGCCGCACCGCCTGGGCCGGTCTGGCCCCCGCCGCGATCCCGCCGGAGCTCTTCGGCGGACTGCGCTACCGCTACGCCGGTCCTTCTCGGGGCGGGCGGGTCACCGCGGTCGCCGGTCATCGCGACCAGCTGTCCACCTTCTACATGGGCGCAACCGGCGGCGGCATGTGGAAGACGGAGGACTACGGCCACACTTGGCGCAACATCTCGGACGGATTCTTCGCGACGGGCTCGATCGGGGCCATCGCGGTCGCCCCGTCCAACCCGAACGTGGTCTACGTCGCCACCGGCTCCGACGGCATTCGCAGCAACGTGATCATCGGCAAGGGCGTCTACAAGTCGACGGACGCCGGAGCCACTTGGCGCCACGCCGGCCTGGAGCGCGCGGGCAACACCGGCGCCGTGCTCGTGCATCCCGACGACCCCGACTTGGCCTACGTGGCCGCAATCGGCAATCCCTTCGCCCCGAACCCCGAGCGCGGCGTCTACCGCACCACGGACGGCGGCGGCGCCTGGGAGCAGGTCCTCTTCGTTTCCGACAGCACCGGCGCGGTGGACCTGGAATTCGCGCCCGACGATCCGTCCACGATCTACGCCAGCATGTGGCGCGCCGAACGCAAGCCCTGGACGATCGTCTCGGGCGGTCTCGAAGGCGGCATCTACCGCTCCACCGACGGCGGCGACACCTGGGAGCAAGCCACCCATCATGGTCTTCCAACCGGCCTGCGCGGCAAGTCGGACCTGGCGGTCAGCGCGGCGGACCCCGACCGCGTGTACGCGCTGATCGAGGCCCCCGCCGACACCGGCGGCGTCTACCGCTCCGACGACCGCGGCGCCACTTGGCGCCAAGTCACCGACTTCGGCCCCATCCGAACCCGCCCCTTCTACTACACGAACCTGGAGGCCCATCCCACGGACCCCGACGTCCTTTGGGGGATGACCGAGGGCTTCTGGAAGTCCACGGACGGCGGCGAGACCTGGACGGCGCGCCCCACGCCCCACGGCGACAACCACGACATGTGGATCAACCCCGATCATCCCGACGTCCTGATCCAGTCCAACGACGGCGGCGCCAACGTGTCCCTGGACGGCGGCGCGACGTGGTCCACCCAACTCAACCAGCCCACGGCCGAACTCTACCAAGTAGACGTCTCCGACGACTTCCCCTACCGCCTCTACGCGGGCCAGCAGGACAACTCCACGATCTCGGTGCCCAGCCTGCCCGAGCGCTCGGAGCCCGGCGGCGCGCAAGGGGCATGGGAGGCCCACGGCGGCTGCGAGACCGGCCCCGTCGTGCCCAAGCCCGGCGACCCCGACATCGTGTACGCCAACTGCAAGGGGCGCTTCGGGCTCTACAACAGGCGCACGGGACAGGAAAAGCAGTACTACGTCGGCTTCGCCAACCTCTACGGCCACAACCCCAGGGACCTGGAATTCCGCTTGCAGCGCGTCGTGCCCGTCCACGTGTCGCCCCACGACCCCGACAAGGTCTATCACGGCTCGCAGTTCGTGCACGTCACCACCAACGGCGGCGAGGCATGGGAGACCATCTCGCCCGACCTCACCGCCTTCACGCCCGAGACCCAGGTCGTGTCGGGCGCGCCCATCACGCTCGACGTGACCGGCGAGGAGCACTTCGCGGTCCTCTACGACATTCAGGAGTCCGTGCTGGAACCCGGCGTCATCTGGGCGGGCGCCAACGACGGCCCCGTGCACGTCACCAGAGACGGCGGCGAGACCTGGACGGACGTGACGCCGCCCGGCATCGGCCCCCACGGCCGCGTCCAGAACATCGAGGTGTCCCACCACGACCCCGCCAAGGCCTACGTGGCCATCCTCCGCTACCAGCTGGGCGACTTCGCCCCCTACGCCTTCCGCACCAACGACTACGGCGCCACCTGGACGCGCATCGCGACCGGCGACAACGGCGTGCCCGCCGACCATCCCGTGCGCGTCGTCCGCGAGGACCCCGAGCGCGAGGGCCTGCTCTACCTGGGCACCGAGTTCGGCATGTTCGTCTCGTTCGACGACGGCGCGGCGTGGCAGCCCTTCCAGCTGAACCTGCCGGCCACGCCGGTCACCGACATCAAGCTGGTGCAGGGCGACCTGGCCCTGTCCACCATGGGCCGCGGCTTCTGGATCATGGACGACCTGACGCCGCTGCGCTCCATGGACGCGGCGACGGCGGACGCGGCGGTGCACTTGTTCCCGGTCCGGGACGCCCACCGCGTCCGCTACCAAGGCGGCTTCGGACGACGCGCGCCTCACTTGCCCGAGTACCCTCCGAGCGGCGCGAACATCGACTACTTCCTGGGCGCGGACGCCGCCGGCCCGCTGACGCTCGAGATTCTCGACGCTCAAGGCACGCTCGTGCGCGCGTTCTCCAGCGAAGGACCGGGCGAGTACGAAGTCCCCGCCGAGCCGGGGATGAGGGAATGGCGGCTGGAACGCTTCGGCACGCCGAGGCTGGAGTCCGACGCGGGCGCGCACCGCTTCGTGTGGGACTTGAGCTACCCCGGTCCGTGGGACTCGCGGCCCCAGCGGTCGGGACGCGGCGGCCCGATGGTGGTTCCGGGCACGTACACGGCGCGGCTTTCGGCGGGCGACTGGAGCGCTTCGCAAACCTTCGACGTGGTGATGGATCCCCGGAGCGCCGAGAACGGCGTCACCGAAGACGACGTGCGGCGGCAGGTGCACTTGGCCCTGCAGACGAGGGACGCCCTGAGCGAGGCCCGGCTGGCCGTGCACCGCATCGCCGAGGCCCGGCGGCGCGGCGGGGGCAATCTCGCGGCCGAGGTCGAAGCCGTCGAGCGCGAGCTGGCGACCGAGCCGATCCGGTACTCGCGCCCCATGCTGGTGGACCAGCTCCAGTACCTGTACGGGAACTTGGACCGGGCCGACCAAGCTCCCGGCCGGGACGCGACGCGCCGGTACGAGCAGCTGCGCGCCGCGCTGGACGAGCACGTGCGGACGCTGGAGCGGCTGTTGCGGGCCCGCGTGTCGGACGAGGGTTGAATGGGGGGCGTTGGGAGGGGTGGACGGCCGACGAAAGCGTGTTATCGTTACGCAAATGGTAACGACAACAGCCGGAGTTCGTGGACGTCAGATTTCAAAGTCGTCGTCTCGCAAAGACGTTCAGTTCGGACCGACAGCTGAGACGGCGGTACGGGGACCGCATGGCCGGGGTGATCAAGCGCCGACTCTCCGTCCTGAGGAGCGCCGAGACGCTGTCCGACGTACCAACTACCAAACCCGAAAGGAGACATCAGCTAACGGGCGACCGAATCGGCCAGTACGCTGTAGACTTGGTTCATCCCAAACGGTTGATCTTCAAGCCTGATCACGACCCGATTCCTCGTCGGTCGGACGGCGGGATCGACACCGACCGGGTTTCTGCGGTAACGCTGGTTGAAGTAGTCGACTACCACGGATAGGAGACCAGCCATGGCCAAGACGACTTACGACTACCGGCCGGATTATGCCGTGTCTCCTGGATCTGTGCTAGCGGAGCGTCTAGCGGCCCATGGCCTTTCTCAAGCGGAACTCGCACGCCGGTGCGGGCGGTCCGCGAAGCTGATCAGCGACATCGTGGCGGGCAAGGCGCCGCTTGAGCCGAAGACCGCCTTGCAGTTGGAGCGGGTGCTTGGCGTACGTGCGCACATTTGGCTCGGCATAGAATCCGAATACCGGTTGCATCAGGCCCGCTTGGCAGACGAAGAAGAGGCCCAGGAAAACTTGACCTGGGCGCGACGTTTTCCAGCGACGGAAATGGTGGAACGCGGAGTCATCTCGCCAGCCACTGGCAAGCGACGCGTGTCCGAGTTGCTCTCGTTCTTCGGCGTGGCGTCAGTACAAGCCTGGGAAGAGCGGTACTGCAAGATGGCGGTGGCGTACCGTCATTCGCCCAGCTTCAAGAGCAAGTTGCCTGCTCTTGTCGCATGGTTGAGGACTGTGGAGATCCGTGCTTTCGAGCAAGACTGCGCAGATTGCGACTTGAGCGCTTTCAAGAAGTCGCTGAGTAACGTCCGCCAGCTTACGCGAGAGTCGTTGGATCACGCCTTGCCGAAGTCGCAAGCCTTCTGCAATGCGTCTGGTGTTGCCTTGGTGGTGGAAAAGCCATTTTCCGGAATGCGGCTGAGCGGTGCCGCATGGTGGCCATCGGCGTGCAACGCGGTTATTGGCCTCACGGCTCGGTACAAGACCGATGACCAGCTTTGGTTCAGCATGTTCCATGAAGCTGCCCATGTGTTGATTCACAAAAAGCGGGATGTGTTCATCGACGGGCAAAGCGGCAAGAACGACATCATGGAGCACGAGGCCAATCGATGGGCTATGGATTTCCTGATTCCGCGCCCTGCGTGGCAACGCTTCGTCGCACAGGAGGATTTTTCGCGCGGCACAGTGCGCGGCTTTGCGGACGGACAGGCAATCGCTCCGGGCATCGTGGTCGGGAGACTCCAGCATGAGAACCGACTATCCTGGAAGAGTAGCCTCAACTCGCTCAAAGTGAAGTTGGGCTGGAGGGCTGAATGCACACGCCCGTGACTACACCATTGCCCCGCACGATGTCCGTCGGCCCGTGGATTTGAAGCTCGCCGGCAAGGTGGCCGCGGTCCACCGGAGCCAGCCGGGGACTGGGCTTCGCCATCGCGCGTTCGTTGGCCGAAGAGGGCGCGAAGCTGGCCGTGTGCGCCCGCGATGCGCCGGGCTGGAGGGAGCGGCGGAGCCAGCTTCGCCGGACCGGGACGGAAGTCGTGGCCGTGCCTCTGGACGTCGCCGCGCCCTCGGGTGCAACGCGGTTCGTGGAGGCCGTCGCCCCAGCAGGCGCTGCGACGTGCTCGACATCCTGGTCAACAACATGGGCGGCAACCGGCGGGGCCGCGTTTCGAGGAGGCCTCGGACGACGACGGGATGGACGTGATCCAGCTCAACGTGATGTCGGGACTGGTCCTGCAGACAAGGGACGCCTCCTGCGCAGTCTCCTGTTGGCGGTTCTCCGTCTCGTCCACGGCTCCGCGCCCACTGTTGGGCCGTCATCTCCTTTCGGTTGCCTAGCCACGGACATAGTTGCCGACTACCGTCGGCGCGACAATCCCATTCATGCAACCTCTGTCGTGCTCAAGTGATAGGGGGGATGCCGTCCGTCGGCGCAGACGTCGCAACAGGTTCATCGCAGGCGCACCACCCAAAGCAATGACGCGATCAATCCGCCTGCCACAGCCGAAATTATCATCGGCTCCGGCCCCGCTACGAGGAAGGTTGGTGTGGAGACCAGTACCAGCCAGCCTGCAGCGAACAGACCCTGCGTCTTGAGAACTGCCCGCTGGTCTGTCGTGAGCCCCTCGGGTTCTGTCCACCAGAAGGCTACCAGGGATACGACGGCGCCCAACGTTCCCAGGCCTACGGTTGCTTCGGGGACATCCCAGGCCTGAGGAAGCATCCGACCCAAGGCGATACCTGCCGCTCCTCCAAGAACAAGGAACAAACTCATTCGTCTTAATGATATTTTCTCGCTCATTGCGTCTTCCTTTTGTCTTATGCCGACTGTGTAGACGATATACTTGTTCCAGTAAGTAATGTTCTATTGTTAATGTGGAATCAAGAAGCAGTCATGAGGCTCCGTGCCATGCTAGAGAAGTAGATCGCCAGAATCGGAGGGGACATCAAAGATCGATCCATCCATCCATTACATCGCCATGAGGACGCAGAAAGAGCCCAATGTGATCCCCGCAGGCGTTGCGCTACCGTAGATCGTAGGGAAAACATCGGCGCGCAGAGGAAGGAGAAACAGGCGCCGCTCGACGACGATCCGCAACCGGGCCGCACGCGGGCCGCCCCGGCCTTCGCGCCGCGCTTGCCCGGCCAGCAACGTCGGCCCCGAAGCCGCGTAGAGCGACTCCGCCGCCAGCGCAAACACCTGCTCGCGCAACTTCGGCGCATGAGCCGGTTTGACCGGCGGCCCCGCAACCCGTGATGCCAAGACGGCGACAGGAGCATCCATCCCCCGACCAGGATGGTCGCCCCAGGCCAGCAGGTTGAGGATGAAGCGGTTCATGCGACGTCCTTGCTGGGTTGTGAAACCACCGCTTGATTGTGGAACCACCGCTTGCATAGGTAGGATACGCAGGGAGGCCGAATCTGGGAGTGTCATTTTTCGTCAGCAAGGCCGCCGTGGCCACGCACGGTGCCCTCTCCAGCGCCTTGCCCGCGGCCGTTCTGACTGTGCCAGACGACGAACTCGCCGACGCCAAGGTGGACATGACGATCGTGGGAGAGGTCGTGCGCTATGCCGCGTCTCCAAGGGCGTCAAGACGGGGGTGTCGGCCGTGGCCGCGTGGAGGACTGGCATGCCCTGGTTGCGTTGGGGGCCGAGCTTCGCGGGCATGCGGGCGCGGAGGCGCGCAGGGTGCGGCCCGTGAACGGAACGGAATTGCAGGATGCCGTCGTCCTGGTGGGCGGCTGGTGGGCGGCCCGCTCCCACCGAGACCGGACATTTCCAAATTGGCGCGACACCCAGTCCCCTTGCGTGACCCCGGAAACCGCGACGCGAAGCTGTACATTAGTCTGATGCTCGACCGCTTCGCAACGCCTTGTCAACGAGCGGGCGGCCGTACCTAGCCGACGACGAAAGGAGCACCCAATGATTTTGTCCATGACCGCACCGCCACCCAATGGGTCCGCCGGCCCATGGACCTGAAGCTCGCCGGAAAGGTTGCCGCGGTCACCGGAGCCAGCCGGGGACTGGGCTTCGCCATCGCGCGCTCGCTGGCCGAAGAGGGTGCGAAGCTGGCCGTGTGCGCCCGCGATGCCGCCGGGCTGGAAGCGGCGGCGGAGCAACTTCGCCGGACCGGAGCCGAGGTCGTGGCCGTGCCGCTGGACGTCGCCGCGCCGTCGGGCGCGACAGGGTTCGTGGAGGCCGCCGCCCAGCGCTACGGCGTTCTCGACGTCCTGGTCAACAACGTGGGCGGCAACCGGCGGGGCCGTTTCGAGGAGACGTCGGACGACGACTGGATGGACGTGATCCAGCTCAACGTGATGTCGGGACTGCGGGCCAGCCGGGCGGCCGTGCCCCTGATGCGCGAAGCCGGGGGCGGCTCGATCGTGTTCGTCTCTTCGGTGTTCGGGCGGGAGAAGGGCGGCCCGGGCCTGTCCATCTACAACGCCACCAAGTCGGCCCTCATCTCGGCGGCGGGAATCATGGCCTTGGAACTCGCGCCCGAGAGCATCCGCGTCAACTGCGTCGCGCCGGGCTCGATCCGTTTCGAGGGCGGCAGCTGGGACAAGCGGGTGAAGGCGGATCCCGAGGGGATGAAGGCGTTCGTGGCGGCGAACCTGCCGCTGGGCCGCTTTGGCCGGGCCGACGAGGTGGGGGACGTGGTGGCCTTCCTCGCGTCGGAACGGGCCAGCCTGATCACGGGCGCCTGCATCGCCGTGGACGGGGCGCAGGGAAAGTCGCTGATCTGAGCCTTCCGGCGCCGTCGCGCCCGCCACAACCACGATGCCGACTCACCGACTTGCTCGGGGGGCCGTCCTTTGCGTTCTTGGCCGCCCTTTCACCCCGTATATAATCCATTGATGATATTCGTTCAGTAAGTTACTTTTCATTCATGCACCGCTTCCATCGACCCCACGCCGCCCAAGTGGCCGACCTCCTCCGTGAGCCCGAGCCCGGCCTGATCGTGGCTGTGACCGGCCCTCGCCAGACGGGCAAGACCACGCTGGTCCGCCAAGCGCTCAAGAGGGCGAAACTTCCGTGGTGGTACGTCGCCGTCGACGACCCGCAGGCATCGAGCGTTCCGGCTTGGAGTTCGTCCTCGCGCGACGAGGCGAGGATCCGGTCGAGCTACGCGAAGCCCGACGCGGATTGGCTGCTGGGCGTGTGGGAGCAAGCTCGCGCGCAGGCCGGGCTCTTCCCGGAGGGCTTCGCCCTGGCGCTCGACGAAATCCAGCACATCGACAACTGGTCGGGGCTGGTCAAGGGGCTCTGGGACCGGGACCGAGCGGAGGGCCGTCGCCTGCGGGTCGTCATTTCGGGCTCCGCCCCCTGGTCGATGCTCACGGGGGTCAACGAGAGCTTGGTTGGCCGCATCATGCCGGTCCCGGTGCGGCAATGGTCGCTCGACGAGATGGCAAGCGCCTTCGACTTCACGCTGGACGACTACTTGTTCTTTGGAGGCTATCCGGGCGCCGCCCGGTTGAAGGGCGACCTGGTCCGTTGGCGCGAGTTCGTCGTCAACGGGATCCTCGCTCCGGTCACCGGGCGCGACATCGTCTCTTGGGTTCGCGTGGACAAGCCGGCGCTCATGCGGTCGCTGATGGCGATGGTCTCCGGCTACTCCGGGCAAATCATGTCCTTCGGCAAGATGGTGGGCCAGATGGACGAAGCAGGTAGCACTAACACGGTCGCGGACTATCTGCATTTGCTCTCCGAAGCCGGCCTCGCCGCGGGACTGTCCCGGTATTCTCCCAGACCGCATTTGGCCAGAGCGTCCAGCCCGAAGCTCAACGCGCTCGACTCTGCGCTGGTGACGGCGTTGTCGGGCCACGATCCCGCCAGCGCTCGCGCGGACGCGTCGTTCTGGGGTCGCTTGGTCGAGACCGTCGTCGGGGCGCATCTGCACAACGCGCGCACCGTCGGCACGCAGCTCCACTATTGGAGGGACAAGGACCGCGAGGTGGACTTCGTGCTTTCAGGAGGCTCCCGCTTGTTGGGCATCGAGGTCAAGAGCGGATCGCAACCGCGCTCGCTCGGCGGCATGGAGAGATTCAGGGAGCGATTCCCGGGCGCGCGGACGCTTGTCGTCGGCCCGAAGGAAGCCGTGGGCCGCAAGGGCGTTCCGCTCAACGAGTTTCTCTCCGAGTCGGCCGACTACTGGCTCCAAGAGGGATGACCGTGTCCGCAGGAGGGATGGACGGCGTGTTGCAGAGGTCCGCGACCGAGATTCGGCGAGAGAATGGATCGTCCGGTTCCGAGTCCAAGCCCCTGGCCGCCTTTCGGCCCGCTCGCGCATACGTCTTGCTCGGCGATCCCGGAGCGGGAAAGACCACCGCCTTCAGGGCCGAAGCGAAGCTGACGAACGGCGAATACGTGACGGTCCGTCGCTTTCTTCGGTCGAGTTGCCCTGCTTCCAAATGGCGCGACAAGACCCTCTTTCTCGACGCACTGGACGAAGCGCGTGCTGGAGAAGGGGATCCTCGTCGCCCGTTGGACAAGCTCTTGGAGCGCTTGGCGGACATCGGCAATCCAAAGATGCGACTCTCTTGCCGAGCCGCCGACTGGCTGGCGGGAGACCGCAACGAGATTCGTTCGTTGGAAGGCTACGCGGAGACCCTGCTGTTGCAGTTGAATCCTCTCGATTCCGATCCCGGTGCACCCGAGGAATTCCTGCGCCTCCGCGGACGCGAGGATGCCGACGGTTTTCTGCTGGACGCCGACGCCCGGGGCTTGGCCGGACTGCGGGCCAACCCGTTGTCTCTCGGACTTCTCTCGGATGCGGTCAAGGATGACGGATGGCCCGCCACCCGGCGGGAAGTGTTCGAGATGGCGTGTCGCAACTTGGCCGTGGAGCGCAATGACGAGCACCTCGATGCGGACGGCGGCAACATTGTCGCCGGAGAAGAGATTGTGGCCGCCGCGGCTCGGTTGTCGGCACTGTTGCTGTTGTCCGGCAAGGACGGCGTGGCCGATCGGCGCAGTGTGTCGAGCGTGGACTGGCCGGCCCTGGACGACTTGGTTGCGGATCAGGCGGCCAAGCGCGCGCTGGCCAGCAAGCTCTTTGCCGTTCGGCGTCCCGGTTGCTTCATGCCGGTTCACAACCGCGTCACGGAGTTTCTGGCCGCTAGTCACTTGAGCAAAAGGATCGAAGACGGCCTTCCGGCGACGCGCGTGCTGGCGCTGATGAAGGACGGAGACGGCGGCATCGCGGCTTCGCTTCGCGGACTGGCCGCTTGGTTGGCTTGCCTTTGCTCCTTGGCGAGCGCGGACCTTATCGACTGCGATCCCATAGGCGTGCTGTTCTATGGCGACGCGAACGACTTGAGCGCCGACAGCAAGCTTCACCTCTTGCGTCGCCTCGGAGAGCGGTCCGAGGAATGGCGAGACGTGTGGTGGTACTCCGATCTGGCCGTTGCGGCCTTGGTTTCTCCGGAGACGTTCGACGTGCTGATCGATTGCTTGAACGGCAAAGACCGGTCACATGGCACGCAGGTCGTTGTAGAGGTCTTGTTGGAAGGCGTTGCAACGAATTGCGCGCTTCCGCGTGCGATGTCGCCCGGCGTGAGCCCCGACATGGCCAAGAGGGTGATCGCGGCCGCCCGAGACGCGACATGGCCGGACTCCGTCAGGTTTGCCGCACTAAGGGCGGCCGGTCATCTGGCCGAAGACGAGATGCTCCGGCAACTGCTGGACGATATGGTGGAAGGGCGCGTTTCCGACGAGGGTTGGGATCTAAGGGGCGCCCTGCTTGGCCACCTTTATCCGCGTCGCATTCCACCCAATAAAATATGGAACTACCTGGACGGCTTTCAGAGCTTCAAGGACGCATCCGACGAAGACTTGGCACGCGGGAGCGGTGCTCGTATGGCCTTCGCGCGGGGTGGCTATTACACGACGTTCTGGCGAGACAAGCTCTTGTCGCAGTCTGATTCCGACGACATACCAGTGCTTATGGACGTCCTCTCTCGAGACCCGTCCAAGTCCACAGGTTCTTGGCCGAACGCGCTGGCGGCTTTGCCGTGGCGATTGCTCGCCCGCGCCGTTGAGTTGCGCGGCGAACTCATGTCGGCGTCCGATCTCCTTCGATGGATCAAGTTCGTGGCCTACGATTCGAGAACCGGGTGGCGGCACGACCAACACGAACGGAGTGAACGTGCGTCGGATGGTTTCTGCAGGTCCGTCATAACGAACGCCAGCGAACTCGGTTTTTCGACCTACGGCGTCGCGCCGAGCAACGCGAACCGTCCAATTCGGACGGTGAAGCTTTGGTTTGCGGCCCATCCCGATGCGCAACGCGCAATTTACTTGGAGTTCCTTCGGAAGTACAGCACGGGTTCGATACTCGAGAAGCGAGAGTTCTCAATGCTGATCTTCGGCCGAGCTTTTCCGGCAGACTTTCCGAATTGGTGTCTTGAGCGAGCATTGGAGATGCACACGACGCACCCGAAGAGTGCCTGCGAGCTTGTCGAGTGGGCTGTGCAGCCGCATCGTCTGCGTGGATTGCCGCCGACGTGGC
Organism: Longimicrobiales bacterium; assembly: GCA_965203485.1. GTDB lineage: Bacteria > Gemmatimonadota > Gemmatimonadetes > Longimicrobiales > Gaopeijiaceae. Next base: position 2,446,146 of record OZ241892.1, on the reverse strand, counting down.
TGCCGACGATGGAGAAGGCTGCAGGGAGTAGCGCAGCATTGGTGGATCACTTGCATCGAATCGCACGCGACGACAACGAACAGGAAGCGCGAAGGAAGGAAGCGAATCCCATCGTGGAGCACAAGGCGGATCGAGGGCGGTTTGCCGATCTGACGAACTGGGCACGAGGACACGAGAACGCTTTGCGCCGCGGGCAAGCCCCGCTACCGTTGCTGCACTCTCTGGCCAAGGTCTACTTGGCGCACCTGAAAGCCAAATCTCCTGAAGACAGTGACGACCGACTCCTGGCTGGTGCGTCCGATCGCGGTTTGAAGACGAACGCGGAACACGAAGTGGCAGAACACGAAGTGCTGGAGTGGGCGAGAATCGGATTGCGTGGAATTCTGGAGCGAAGGGATCTTCCTGGCGTTGATGACCTGATAGAGGAGTGCGAGAACGGATGGGAACGGTACATAGCGCGACCGATTCTGGCGAGCATTGCCATGACAATTACCGACCACGATGCGTTCGGCAACCTCGACCCGTCGTTGATGCGCACGGCGGTCGCGTGCCATCTCTTGTACGAACCGCCGTGGAGCCCCTGGGAGCCGTGGTGGTTCCGTCGATCTCTGGAAAGCCGTCCCGACGATGTGGCAGACGTCTTCGTCAAGGTCCACAGATCTTTCGTTCGTTCCGGATGGCCTGGGAAGCCGGTCCCACCCGCGGCGCTATACGACGCGTCCGCCGGCGTGGCGAAGTTGGCGTTGCCGCGCTTGCTCAACGTGTTTCCGACACGTTGCGATCTTTCCCAGGTAGCGATGCTGCGGCGGATGTTGGTCGCGGCCAGCCGTCACGTGCCGGACGAAGTGGCAAAGCGCGTCCGTAATAGGATCGAGGCGAAAGGCATGGACTCGGCCCAGAGGGCGACATGGCTGGCGGCGGGAGTGCTCTTGGCGCCGGGCGACTTCACGTCTCCGGCCATCGAATTCGTGGAGGCAGGCCGTGGCAACGCGCGAGCGCGGCACTTGGTCGAGTTCTTGGCGACGGCACGGAACCGGGACGACTTGCCTTGGTCGGGACGGACAGCCGACGATGTTGCCCATGCGACAACGTTGCTTCGGGCGTTGGCCCGGCGGTTTCGACCAGTGTACGCAGAGGAATCAATTGAAGTAGAAGTAATCAGGCGGCTGATGCGCGTGTTGGCGCAAAGTCCGACGCCGGAGGCGGGCGAAGCTCTTGGTTCGTTGCTGGACGACGATGCGGTCGAAGCGTGGCACAACGACGTCGAGCGTGCTCGCGACGAGCAGGTCGTTCTTCGCCGAAAAGCGGAGTACCGCGTGCCCAGCGTGGTCCAAGTTCGCGATGTTCTTCGCGACGAGACGCCCGCGAACGTCGCGGACCTTGCCGCCTTAGTTGAAGATCGCATGAGGATTCTTGGCCGGAATATCCGCGACGGCGCGACCTGCGACTGGAAGCAATACTGGAATGTGGACCAGCACAAACAGCCGAAGAGGCCGCGCCCAGAAGAAGCGTGCCGCGACGCGTTTGCGTCGGACCTTCAGCTGCGCTTGCCCGAAGATGTCGTCGTGCAGATCGAATCCGCATCTTCGGACGGGACACGTGCGGACATTTCTTGCCGGTACGGGGACCATGCTGTGCCCGTGGAAGTCAAGTGGAACGGGAGCCGGGATCTTTGGAGCGCGATCGACAAGCAACTAGTTGCCAAATACACCCGAATTCCCGAGTCGGGCGGACACGGCATCTATCTCGTCTTCTGGTTCGGCGACGAGGACACGACGACACCACCCGGGAACACTCGGAAGCCCCGGACCGCGGAAGAGCTGGAAAGCCTCTTGAAGCAAAATCTGGCACCGGCTCAAAGCGGCCGGATCGGCGTGGTCGTGGTCGATGTCGGCGACCCTCGTCCTCCGGCCCAGGCGACATCGGCAACGACATGAACGCGAAAGCATGCGCGCCGCCGTGCTATCATTTTGGGCTCCGACCCTCGCGATGTCCTTGATGGGCCGCGAGATCGCCTCCGGCGCGGGTTCGGGCACGTTGCCGGAGGCTTCGTTGCCTTCGTGTACTTGCGTAGAGCCTATCTCAAAAAGCATGATGGGTTGCGATGGGTCGGGGAGTTGTTTATCTTCGAGGTATGACGACGATGAAGCTGAGCGACGAGCAGTGGGAGCGGATTCGCCACCACTTTCCCGAGGAAGCGCAAAAGGGGAAGCGGCTGGGGCGGCCGCCGGTGCCCGCCCGGCGCGTGTTCGAAGCTGTGCTGTGGATTCTGCACACGGGCGCCCAGTGTAGCTTTCTGCCGCAACACTATCCGAACTACAAGACCGTGCACCGGAGGTTCCAGACTTGGGTCCGGACGGGAGTGCTCGAACGGGTGCTGAGGGACTTGGCGGGGGAAGCGAGGCAACGGGGTCTCTTCGACGGCACGGAGGCATACGTGGACGCGTCGTTCGCGCGGGCGAAGGGAGGCGGGGCGGGCGTGGGAAACACCAAGGCGGGCAAGGGCGTGAAGATCATGGCGGTCGTGGACCGTTGCGGTCTTCCGCTGTCGTTGAGCACGCATCCTGCGAATCCTCACGAGGCGACGCTCGTCCAGTTGTCGCTGGACTTGGCGTTCACGGACGACACGCCGGCAAACTTGATCGGCGACAAGGCGTACGACAGCGACCCGCTGGACGCGGCCTTGCGTGCGCGAGGCATCGAGATGATCGCGCCGCACCGGCGCAATCGAACGCGGCCGCGGACGCAGGACGGTCGTCGGCTTCGGCGGGCGAAGCGACGATGGATTGTCGAGCGGTTCTTCGGGTGGATGCAGTGGAAGCGCCGGCTGTTGGTCCGTTGGGAATATCATCCCGAGAACTTCCTGGCGTTCGTCCAACTGTCCGCCATCTGCATCTTCTTCAACCATCTCGGCCTTTTGAGATAGGTTCTAGATTGAAAATGGATTTTACGATTTGTGCATGACGATTGCCCGCATCTTGGAGCCCCGGTTGCGCCGCGCGGCCCGGCAGTCGCCCGTTGTGGCCGTCACCGGACCCCGGCAGTCCGGCAAGACGACGGTGTGCCGCGCGTGCTTTCCCGGTCACGACTACGTGAGCCTGGAGCCGCTGGACATGCGCGAGTTCGCCGAAACCGATCCCAGGGGGTTCCTCGCACAATACCCGGGCCCTGTCGTTCTCGACGAGGTTCAGCGCGTGCCGGGGCTCTTCTCGTACCTGCACGAAACGGTGGACGAGGACCCGCAACCCGGCCGGTTCGTGCTGACCGGCTCCCAGCGCTTCGGCTTGACGGAAGCGATCAGCCAATCTTTGGCCGGCCGCATGGCCATGCTCAATCTCCTGCCGATGAGTCTCGAGGAAACTCGCCGTTTTCCGGGGCAGACGGGGCAACGCTCCGCCGACTTGTGGACCACCGTATGGACGGGAGGCTACCCGCGCATTCACGACCGTCGGCTCCCGCCCGCCGAATGGCTGAACGACTACGCCGACACCTACGTCCAACGCGACGTGCGCCAAGCAGTCCAAGTCACCAACTTGGCCGCGTTCAGCACGTTTCTGCGGTTGGCCGCCGGCCGCACTGCCCAGGAACTCAACCTGTCGTCGCTAGGGGCCGACGCGGGCGTCACGCATCCGACGGTCCGGGCATGGTTGTCGGTCCTCGAGGCCAGCTTCGTCGTCTTTCGCGTGCCGCCGTGGATTCGCAACCTCCGCAAGCGTCTGGTCAAGGCGCCCAAGCTGCACTTCGTGGACTCGGGGCTCGCCTGCCGACTGCTGGGGATTCGCGCTCCGGACCAGCTCCGCGCGCATCCTCTGCGCGGCCCGCTCTTCGAGACGTGGTGCGCGTCCGAGATCCTCAAGGCGCGGGTCCATCGCGGAGAGCCCGGCGGCCTCTTCCATCTCCGCGAGGCCCGGGGCCTGGAACTGGACTTGGTCGTCGAAGCGGCGCGGCGCACGATCGGCGTCGAGGCCAAGTCGGGCGCAACTGTGGCTCCGGACTTCCTGCGGGGGCTCGCGACGTTCCCCGAGCGGGCGCTGAAGGCCGATCCGCACTTGGAGCCCGCCGTGCGGCTCGTCTACGGCGGCGACGGGCGACGCCACCAGCGCAATGGCGTCGAGGTGGTGCCGTGGGGCGCAGTTCAAGAAGTGGAGTGGGCGTAGCCGCGGGACGTCAACTGTGCCTTGGGCTCCTTGTACGCCGCAACGGGCGGGCTCGCTCACGTAGCTGCGCTTCCGGGTCGCCCGGATGCACCCACTGCGCGTTCGATCTCTTCTTCGACCGCTTCCGGTCCAGCTTCGCCAGCTCTTCGCGCGTCGGCGTCTCGATCCCCGACGCCCGCGCCAACTCGCGCAACCACTCCTCGCAACCCGTGCCCCGTCGCGCCGCACGATCGAGCGCTCGACCGTTCCCTCGTTCAACATCGGCCAAAGCGCGATTCGGGCGAAAACATGCGCGCCGCCGTGTTATCATTTGATGTGCGCCTCGCTCGTCATTCCAAGCCCGACGCTTCGCAAGACGGCACGGCCGCCCGCGTCAAGCGCCTCCGAAGCGGAGCGGGCCTGACCCAGGAACAGCTTTGCGGCCCGTTTGCTGGTGATGCCGCTCACGGTCCACCGGTGGGAGGCCGGTCACTCCAATCCCCAGCCGCTGGCCCTGGATCGCCTCCGGCGCCTGGAAGAGGAGGTCTCCGCGACGCAGGCCGCCTCGGCTGCTTCGGCGGACGACGCGGGGGTGGGGAAGACGATCATGACCGAATGCTGGCCGCCTCTTCGCCCTCCGCGCCGCCGAGCTGGCGTCCAGGTGGACCCCGACTCGCGGGCAGGGAGGACGCCGACGGCGAAGCGGCCGAGATCAGGCGCGATCAGAAGACCCTGCAGATGGAGAAGGCGTCCGCGCTGTCAACGTTGGAAGCCGCGCCGGGCCGAATCGCGTTGGGCGAGGCCCGTTTCGTGGTTCACGCGCTGGCCGTGCTTCCAGACAACTCCGGCCAAATGGAGAAGCACGACGAGCAGGTCGAGGAGGTCGCCGTGCGGATCGCCACCGCCTGGGGGCAAGAGCGCGGCGCCGCCGTGCAGGACGTGAGCAAGCCCGCCCTTGCCCGGGCGGCCGGACTCGCCGACTGGCCCGGCTTCGACCTGCCTGGCCCGCCAGCCCGACGGAGCGGTGCGAAGCATCGAGGTGAAGGGCCGCGCCGACCGCGCCGCCGTCCAGCTGGCCGCCAACGAGTGGACCCAGGCCGTGCACCTGGGCGACCGCTACTGTCTGTACGTAGTCTGGAACTGCGCGACGCCGGACCCCATATTGGTCCGAGTCCGCAACCCATTCGCCAAGCTCCTCGCCAACGAGCGCGCGTCGGCAACCTACGCCATCTCCTCCAAGTCCTTGATGGACGCGGCGGAGCCAACCTGAACGGAGGACGAGCGACGTATGGGAGCCATTCACGTAGACGTGACGATCCGCAATCCAGCCGACCCGTCTCGGAGTTGGCGAGGCCCCTTTCTGGTGGACACCGGGGCGACGGACTCGGTCGTTCCGCGTGATCGTCTTGAAGCCATTGGGGTCAAGTCGGCCGGCCAGCGCACCTACGAGTTGGCAGACGGACGCCAGGTGCGGATGGAGGTGGCCGTGGCCCGGATCGAGTTCATGGACGAGTTCGTCGGCGGCACGGTGGTGTTCGGGGAGGCCGGTGCCGAGCCGCTCTTGGGTGCGACGGCGCTGGAATCGATGGGGGTGGAGGTGGATCCTCGGAATCAGGAATTGCGGAAGTCATCGACAGTACGCCTGAAGACGACCCGGGCCTCATCCGACACGACCGTGATCAAGCCCGTAGAGTACACGATGCCAATTTCGGCTCTCACCGTCGACAAGCTTGGCGTGAAGCTATACGATCGCGCCTCTGCTGTCATCGCGGAATTGCTTTCAAACTCGTACGATGCCGACGCTACAGAGGCAAAGGTGTGCGCGCCGCTAGGCAAATACTTAGCCACAGTCGTAGAGGGTAAGTTGAGAGATAAGGGCTACGCCCTCGAAATCTCCGACAACGGTCTTGGCATGACGCCCCGTGAAATGGATACCTTTTTCCTGCCTGTCGGCATGGAGCGTCGTGACGATCCCGATCGCGGATCGACATCGAAGCGCTTCTCCCGAAAGGTTATGGGTCGAAAGGGTGTTGGCAAACTCGCCCCCTTTGGCATATGCAAAGTCATTGAAGTAAAGAGTGCAGGTGGCGACAAGATCACATGCACGACCGTGGATGGCTGTGTTCAGACCGGGTATCTGACGTCCCATGTGATTCTCAATTACGACGATATTGTCCAGTTAGGTAGAGTTCCAAGCGAAACATATCGACCCCGACCCGGCGATCATGATTGTACTATCAGTCCAAAGACCGGTACTACCATCACATTGCGCAAATTCTACAGAAAACGGATACCTGGAGTTGCCCCGGCATGGTGGACACGTTCAATCTTTCGGGACGAGGAGGAGTCCACGATGCCGAAGAAACGCAAGCAGTACCCGCTGGAGTACCGGCGGCGAATGGTGGATCTGGCGCGTTCGGGCCGGTCGCCGGAGGCGCTGGCGCGTGAGTTCGAGCCGTCGGCGCCGACGATCCGCAACTGGGTCGAGCAGGCCGATCTCGACGAGGGCCGTCGCGACGACGGGACGACGACGCGCGAGCGGGACGAGTTGCGCCGCCTGAAGCGGGAGAACAAGCAGTTGCGCCTCGAGCGCGACATTCTAAAAAAAGCCGCGGCCTGGTTCGCTCGGGAGAGCGGCTCGATTCCCGGAGAGGGTTCGAGTTCGTGAAAGCGCACCGGGCCGTGTTTCCCGTGCGCGCGATGTGCCGCGTCCTCGGTCTCTCCCCGAGCGGCTTCTATGCATGGCTGAAGCGTCCCCGATCGGCGAGCGCGTTGCGCGACGACGCGTTGCGCGTCTTGGTGCGCCGCAGCTGGGAAGCGAGCCGGCGGACGTACGGGCGACCGCGCATCCACGCCGATCTCGCGGCCTGGGGCGAGCGCGTCGGTCCGAAGCGCGTCGCCCGCCTCATGCGCGAGGAGGGCATCGAAGGCGCGAGCCGCAGGCGCCGCAAGGTGGCGCTGACGGTGCGCGACGCCCACGCGCGCCCGGCTCCGGACTTGGTCGAGCGCGACTTCAGCGCCGAAGGCCCCGACCAGCTCTGGGTCGCCGACATCACGTACGTGCCGGCCGGGGCCGGATGGCTCTACCTGGCGGTCGTCGTCGACGCCTGGAGCCGCCGCGTCGTCGGCTGGGCCATGGAGACGCACCTGCGCGGCGAACTCGTCGAGCGCGCGCTCGCCATGGCCGTCGAGAACCGCAGTCCAGAGACCGTGATCCATCACTCGGACCAGGGGTCGCAGTACACGTCCTGGGCGTTCGGCGAGCGGTGCAGGAAGGCCGGCGTGCGTCGCTCGACGGGCTCGGTGGGCGACGCCTACGACAACGCGATGTGCGAGAGCTTCTTCGCCACGTTGGAATGCGAGTTGCTGGACCGTTGCCAGTTCACAAGTCCGGCCGAAGCCCGGCGCGCCGTCTTCGCCTTCATCGAAGGCTTCTACAACTCGCGGCGCCGACACTCGGCGCTCGGCTACGAATCCCCCGCCGGCTTCGAGCGCAAGCGTGCGGTCGCGTAAAGTGCACCGACCCCCTCGACACGAGACCGTTCGGCGCCCTTGCGCCTCCGTCCTTCCTAAAGTCATGTTTCACATTGCACCATCTGAACCCAAGATCCTTGCCCGTCCACCATACCGGGGCAACTCCAACCTGACGTCGATGTCTTAACTCGGCAAATCGCTCAGCGTTTTGGCATTCGTTCCGAAAATTGGACGATAGTCGTTGCCGACAGCGATCCCAATAGCAAATCGAAACCCAGGCCGGTGAGCCGGTTCGACGTAGAAACGATGCCGAATACGAAGCTCACATTCAATACAGACAGCACGGTCACCGGACCCGATGGACAACAAATCGACGATCGCCATGCCGGTTTTTACGGCGACGGCGATCGGTTCTATCCTTTGTCTGGATGGATGGGATACAGCAAGCTCCCATATCGCGATGAATTAATGGCTGGCGTCAGAATATACTGTCGAGGCAAGATTGCTTCACAAACATCCGTGTTCAATCGGAAAGCCGGCTTTACCGGAGAACACAACATCCGTTCGTACTTGGTTGGGGAACTCCATGCCGACTGGTTGGATGACGAACAGGATCTCATTTTGACAGATCGCCGCGATATTTTATGGTCGGATAGCCTTGGAGAATTATTTCAAGACTGGGGCCAGGAAATGGTCGCCATGATCGGCAAATTTGCACGCGATCCATTACGGAAAGCCACGCTAGATCTTTTCCTGGAGAACGGCGATGTGGAAGATTGTATTGATCGTCGCTTTCCGGGCCATGCCAACAAGGATCTGCGACTTCAAGCACTTGGGATAGCAAAGATGTTTGGACGAACTATGGATCGATCGGATGTCGATGACACGAGTGCTATTGGTGATCTTGTGGAGTTGGCGATACTGTTAGCTCCTCACATGACTCTCGATCAAGTGATGAAACAAGCTGTCGACAATGCGGACACGCCGATGTCTTTTATTAGCAAATGTCTACGCATCGCTCGCATTTCGGAATTATGGTCATTTGGACGCATTGCAAACGACAGAATTAGAGTGGTAAGACGCTTGCGGGACTTGATTGAACAATCATCAACGACCGAAGCTGATCTACAAAAACTGATCGCCGATGCACCCTGGCTTGTTAACCCGGAATGGGCTCCTGTCACAGCGAATCAAACATTCAAGACGTTGCAACGCGCGTTTCAGAAATACTATATGGCGTCCGAGAATATTGTGGGATTTGATGAACCAAATAAACAACCCGATTTTGTTTTGACATGCCAGCAAGGCACAATACAAATCGTGGAAATCAAGAATCCGGGACATGTCTTGAATAAGAAAGAATTGCAACGAATCGGTGTGTATCATGATTGCATGGAAACGTTTCTTCGCGAACCTGGCAATGCCGAATTTGCTCAACAATTTCCTGATTTTCAAATCACACTGGTCTGCGATCGGATTGGTGTGAAAGGATATGATGCACATGCGATGGCTGGATTGAAGCCGCGGTTGACGCATATCACCTGGGCGGTTTTTCTGCGACGTACGGAACAGATACACGAAGATTTTTTGAAAGAAGCTGATCGACTAGCTTCAATGTCGACGGAGGGAGGCTAAAGGCGTGTCCTATCGTGCGATCGATCTGTTTGCCGGAGCCGGAGGACTTACCGTAGGTCTGCGACGAGCGGGCTTTGACGTAGCGTCGGCTGTCGAAGTCGATGCGCACGCGATTGGAATCTACCGGATCAACCACGGCGCGGTGCGGGCGTTGGAAGAAGATGTTAGGGACTTGAAAAGGGATAGTGGTCTGATGCCAGAAGATTCGGAGACGACTGCCCTGTTAGCTGGTTGCCCGCCGTGCCAGGGATTCACTAGCTTGACGAATAGATATGGAAAATGGGATCCAAGGAATTTATTGGTTATGGAGATGGCGCGACTCGCAGGTGAATTGCGACCAGCAGCGATCATGATGGAAAATGTGCCGAAATTGGCAGATGATGACATCTATGCGGTGTTACAAGCAAAACTGAAGGCACTTGGCTATTTGGTGTCCGACGGTGTGTTGCAGGTGGCCGACTACGGCGTGCCACAGTTTCGACGTCGCTTGGTCTTGCTGGGTGGCCTGGGTTTTCAGATTGAGTTGCCAGGGCCGACGCATTCCGCGTCAGGAAGCGACGGCCTGCGGTGCTGGCAGACGGTGAGAGATGCTATTGGTCATTTGGACGAGGACGCGCCTACATTGGCGGAAGCGAAAATGGGCGCAGGAGTTCATGCGGCGAACTGGCACGTAGTGAGGACCCTGTCGGCAGCGAATCGGAAGAGGATCAGAGCAGCTAGACCGGGACAGACGTGGCCAAGCATTCCGGAGGATCTTCGTCCTCGTTGCCATAAAGGGAACTATAGGGGCTTCACGAATGTCTATGGGCGTATGGAATGGGATCGTCCATCGCCGACGATAACGGGAGGATGCACGACCTTTAGCAAAGGCAGATTTGGTCATCCAGAAGCTGATCGGACGATTTCGGTACGCGAAGCCGCCCTGCTTCAGACATTTCCTGAGGACTATGTCTTGGCTACGCCATACATGGAACATGCCTGCAATGCCATCGGGAATGCGTTGCCGTGCGATTTTGCCGAGGCTGTAGCCAAGCAATGCTACAATGCGTTGCGAAAACATGGTGATCTGGCAGGATCGTGAGAACGGTGATTCGCAGGGAGGACGGATTGATTGAGCCGGGATGTGAACCGGCGACGTACACGGGACCCTGTACGATGACGGCGTAAAGTGTTGTCTTGACGATGACGAAGCCAGCGCGATTTCGGAAATTGGAGGCGTATTGTATTGATGTCACGTGCGACACACATGCGACGTCGGTGTCCTATAACCTTGGATTGAATTGTCGAGGAGACTGCAAGATGCCTCAAACCGTTGTTGCACAACTCTTATACGTTCCTGCGATGCTCGGACAGCGGCTTCTTAGAGAATCTTACACGATGGCTAAAGAAGTTCGATTCCGATTGGTTGAAGACGATGTTGTCATTTTGTTTTCGGGATTTGTTGCGTTAATGGAACATGCCGAAGGATCCTGTTATATCCGTTTAACCGAACCGGAGAAACTTGAATGGAAGAAGTTGTAGTATTTACTGATCACCTCGCACAATTGCTCAGAAATGTAGTACAGTTAGGAATTGCAGTTGTGGCTCTCGTGCTGTCGATGACAGGAAGAGCCTTGCGACCTGTATATCAGATTCCGCACCGAGGAAGGAAGCGATTGGCTGGCTTTGCCTTTTGGTGGAGAACTGTTGAACCGGGCATTGGTAGCGGGAAATCACCTGAACTGACTATCACTGGCATTTTGTGGAACAGTAGTGGTGGTGGAAGTATTCACATTGGAAGACATGTCTTCAATCTTATGCCTGGAATGCCGCAAGAGCACAGCCGTCTCGGTTGCAGGCTTGGCATCTTTTACAACCGTCCCAAAGACTTCACGGCAATCCGGCCAGAGAAAGAGGAAAAGTGACCGCCGGAGGCGTTGACGGAACTTCGCACGCCGACGTCACCGACCGTCGTTTCATTGAATCCGCTTTTCCCGTCAAGCAGGTATCCATCGACTCCGTGCACGAGAAGAACGTGCGCCACGGGCACATCTCGACGCTCCACATTTGGCCGGCGCGGCGTCCGCTGGCGGCTAGTCGGGCGGTGTTGCTGACGACGCTGTTGCCGGAGCCGACAGGGCGGGAGGCACGATACGAGTTGCTTCGTCACATGGCAGGGATGGTCGTCGAGGTGACGAACGCGTCGGGGAGCGTGACGCGAGAGGAGACCAGGGAGGGCATCTTTCGGTGGGGCCGAGAAGGGCGGGTTGAGTCGGATGGCGAGACGTTGGGGCGGATTGAGGCATATCGGCGGAAGGTCGAGGAGGCGTTTGGTGGGCGTGCGCCGAGGATGCTCGATCCGTTTGCGGGGGGTGGGGCGATTCCTCTGGAAGCGATGCGGCTGGGGTGCGAAGCGGTGGCGTCGGATCTCAGTGCGGTGGCGTGGTTCGTCTTGCGGTGCACGTTGCACTATCCGCGGATGGTTGCAGGAGAACGGCGGGGGCTTCCGGCGTTTGCATTTCGAGACCGGGACTTTGCGGAGAAGTTTCTGAAGGGAAGAGGGCTGAAGGGCCGCACCGGTCTGCGGGAAGGGCTTGCGGCGTTGGGGCACGGGGAGGATCCGGACCGATCGAGCCGTTTGCTGGCCGATGCGACGGACGTTTCGCCGGACATGCCGACCGGCTTTGCTTGGCATCTTCGAGCCTGGGGTGATTGCGCGCTCGCTCGGGCGCGGCAACGGCTGGCGTCCGCCTATCCGACGTACGCCGAGTTCGAGCCCGTGCGCAAGAAGGGACGGAAGCGCGCTTATGCCCGGCCGGAGAAGCGCTACAAGGCACGGGAACGGCAACTGCTGAAGCCGGACGACAACAGCCGCGTGTCGCCCGACGCACTGAACGCCGAGTTCGATTCCCTCTATCTGGAAGACGAAGGCAACCCGCGCTGGGTCGCCAAGCCGAGCGTGGCGTACTTGTGGGCGCGGACGACGCGTTGCTCGGCGTGCCGGGCGGAAGTGCCGTTGCTCAAGACGCGCTGGCTGTGCAAGAAGGGGGGCAAGCGCGTCCGGCTGGTCATCGAATCGGATGAAGATGGTCTTGCCTTCGGAGTCGAGAACGATGTCGCCACGCATCCAGGCACCGCCGTACAGAAACGCGCACACGACCGGGAACTTGGCGAAGGCACGATGTCCAGGAGCGGCGTCATGTGCCCGCGTTGCGGCGTCATCGCCACGATGTCCGATCTCCGCGTCGCCGGGCGAGCTGGAAGAATTGGCGAGTGTTTGACGGCCGTGGTCGTGGACGGCCAGAAGGGCAAGGAATACCGAGCGCCGACCAAGGAGGAACTGGATGCGGCGGACGTCGAAGAGGCCGTGCTGGATTCGCTGTACGGCAACGTGCCCTTCGGTCTTCCAAACGAGCCGACGCCAAGCGCGGGAAGCCTGGGCATCCGAACGACCCGCTACGGCTTCGACACCTGGCGCAAGCTCTTCACCAACCGCCAGCTCCTGGCCCTCGGCGCCCTGGTCCAAGAAATCCGCCGTTGCTCCGACGAGATGGCCGACCACTACTCGCCGGAATGGCGCGAAGCCCTGACCGCGTTCCTCTCCCTCACGATCAGCCGCATCGCCGACCGCGGCAGCAGCCTCGCCACCTGGACCAACAACCCCGAGAAGATTCGCAGCACCTTCGCCCGCTTCGCCCTCCCCATGGTCTGGGACTTCGCCGAGTCCTGCCCGCTCGCCGACACGACCGGCGGGTTCGGCCCTTCCGTCGAATGGATCGCCCGCGTCGCCGAGCACCTGGACGACGCCACCGCCGGCGTGCCCATGCCCCAAGTCCTGCGCCAGTCCGCCATGGAGCCGCTGCCCGGTCCCTTCGACGTCATCTGCACCGATCCGCCGTACTACGACGCCATCCCCTATTCGGACCTGATGGACTTCTTTCACGTGTGGCTGCGCCGGACGCTGCACGGTCTCTCGCCCGAGATCGACGAGGCGTTCGCCGAACCGCTCGGCCCCAAGTGGAACGCGGAAGCGCAGGACGGCGAGCTGATTGACGACGCGGCCCGGTTCGAAGGCGACCGCAAGGCGTCGAAGCAGAACTACGAGGACGGCATGGCGCGGGCCTTCAAGCGCTTCTGGGAGGCCCTGCGCGACGACGGCAGGTTGGTGATCGTCTTCGCCAACAAGCAGCCCGACGCCTGGGAGACGCTGGTCTCGGCCCTTGTCCGCGCCGGGTTCGTGGTCGTGGGCTCGTGGCCGATCCAGACCGAGATGCAGAACCGCCAGCGGTCGCTTTCGTCGGCGGCCCTGTCGTCGTCGATCTGGCTGGTGTGCAGGAAGCGCGCGCGAACGACCCGGCCCGGCTGGGACGGCTTGGTGCTCAGCGAGATGAAGGAGAACATCACGGCCCGGCTCCGCGACTTCTGGGATGCCGGCATCCGAGGCCCCGACTTCGTCTGGGCCGCCACCGGCCCTGCGCTCGAAGCGTTCAGCAAGCATCCCGTCGTCAGAGTCACCGACACGCCCAACCAGCTGCTGACCGTGGCCGAGTTCCTCCGCGAAGTTCGCCGCATGGTCGTGGCTTTCGTCGTCAGCCGGATGTTCGGCGAGAACGACGCCTCCGTGCAGGACCTCGACGATCCGACCACCTACTACCTCCTGCACCGCAGCGACTTCGGCTTGGGACCGGCGCCGGCCGGCGCGTGCATCCTCTACGCCGTCTCCTGCAACCTGTCCGACGCAGACTTGGCCGGCCGCCAAGACATCTTGCTCCGAGGCCGAGGCCGCCGCAGCGCCCAAGACGAAGCGGACGACCCCGACTCCCCCTCCTGCCTGCCGCCTCCGGCAACGAAGTCCGGCTCAAGCCCTGGAACCGCCGCCGCTCCAAGACCCTGGGCGAACCGTCGTCCGCCGGCGCGCCCCCGCCCCTCGTCGACTGCGTGCACAAGCTCATGCAGCTCCTGGAAGACCGGCGAGCAGTCCCGCGTCAACGCCTACCTGGACATCCGCGGCCTCTGGCGCCACGAGCTCTTCGCCAAGGTCGTGCAGGCGCTGATCGAGCTGGCCCCCGGCGACTCCGAAGAACGCGCGACCCTCGAATACATCCAGAACCACCTCGCCGCCCGAACCCGCGTTCCCGACGTGCGCCAGCCGACCCTGCTGTAGCCTCCCTTGACGCGCGCCGGGCCTGCCGGCGTATTTTGGTCATAATGGTCAGAATGGCCAAGGCGGCCCCAAGACTATACAAATCCTTTGGGTTTCTCAAGCGCGAAGGCGGCCAACACACAATCTACTGGTCTCCGCGGTTTCCGATGTTGGGAGCCTCAGTTACCAGGCACAGATCGCTTCCTGTCGGCTATATCGCCACTGCAGTTCGACTGATCGAAACCGCCAAGAGAAAGGCAAAAGATGAACGGCCAAATGAAGATGCTTGATTTTTATCTCGGACTGTCGTACAGCGTGACAGTATCCCCGGAAATCTGCACGGATGGATCCAAGAGCTACGTGGCTCGGATCACCGAACTTCCCGGTTGCGAGAGCCATGGCGATACGCACCTACAGGCGTGCTTGCATCTGGAAGAAGCCAAGAAGATGTTCATCGGCTCTATGTTGGAAGACGGAATCGATCCACCACTTCCGCGCGCTGAATGTCCAACTGTGACTTGGCATGTCCTCGACTGGAAACCAGCGGAGATGACGGCGTCGGCACCAACTATGTCTTCGCCATCAACACGGTTGCGACTCGTTGACCCACGGCCGCAGTCTGCTGCTCCAGCGGTTTAGGGACGCTCGCACGAGATTGGCGCGCGATGGGATGGCGCAGACCTTACCCCCAAAGCGCCCCGCATGAAGCCCGACGGCACGCGGCGCACGTGGTGGCGGCAACCTGTGGAGCCGGCGGCGGCCGAGGAGCCTGCGCTGGAAGCGGTTCTGCTGGACAAGGCCGAACTGGAACGGCTGCACGCGCCCCTCTTGGCGCCGGGCGAGCTGCCCGGGCTCTGACCTGCCGGCGCCGGGCCCTCCGGTACGCACTGGAAGGACGAGATTCCCGCCGGCGTGCTGGACGAGAACGCTACGCTCCGGCCTCCGCCCGCGCTCGTCCCCGCGCACGAACGCACCGTGGAGGCGTTGCTTGGCGCGTGGGAAAAGGGCGAGACGAACGGGGCCGCCGTTGAGCGGGCTCTGTCGCACGAGCGCGGCTGGCCTCGTGTGCGAGAGCATCTCGGCGGCGGTCAACAGCCGTTGGCTGGAGGTGGTCGCCGGAGACCCGGCCGGCGGCTACGTGAAGGCGGGCAGTCGGCGGCTGAAGCAACCGGAGGTCCGGCGCGCGCAGGACAGTGCCGCATGGGCGGAAGCGTTGCCTCCGCGCCTGCGACGGTCTTGAAAGTCGCCCAGATCCACGTGGACGTCTCGCTGGACGCCGATTCGCCCGCCGAGCCCTGCGCCCACGCGCCGACCGGTCGGTTGCGCCGCGCTGTCCGTCCTCGACTGGCGCGGCCGATTGTCGCCCAGGCGCTTGCTTCTCAAACGAACCGGAACAGCCGCACCTCCAACGTCCGCGTTCTCTGCTCGGAGCCCCTCCACTGCACCAGGATCGGGCTCTGATAGGTGCCCCTGGGGATGTCTCCCTCGCCGTCGCCTCCCAGGTCCAGCACCGGCAGGCTGATGCCGCGCTTCATGCGCAGGAAGTGCGACACGGGGAAGGCCAGCGCGCGGTTGACGACGCGCTCCACGACGGACTGCCGCACGCCCATGCGGTCGAGCAGCTTGTTCAGCAGCTGCACGGCGTCGTACTGCGCGTAGTTGACCGTCTTGGCGGGGATCGAGCGCGGGTCCATCAGCGCCGCCTTGCTCTTCTCCGCGACGAAGCGGAAGGGGTCGGCCAAGACCTCGCGCAGGTCGTGGCTCATGAGCAGCGTCTCGTATTCGTTGACCGTGAGGCCCGCGTTGCGCTCGGACGCGGCCAGCGACACGTCGAACCGCCCGAACGAGACGCCGTGTTGCCGAGCCAGGCCAAGAAGGCGGTCCATGAAGCCGTGCTCGGGGTCGCGCAAGTTGCTGGCGTCGATGGCGTGCGACGGCACCTCCACTTCGATCTGGGCGCTCGCGACTTCCTCTTCGCCGCCGTAGCCGACCACCGTGGTGGTGCGGCGGCGCTTTCCGCCTTCGTGCACGCCGTCGAGTTCGACGAACCAGACCGGCTGGCCGTCGCGCTGGTCGTAGGACGCGCAACTCTTGAGGCCGGCGCCCATGAAGGTCAGGTGCGAGTCGGCGTTCTTGGGCTCCGTGGCACGTTGCTCGTCGGACAGCTCGCGGCGCAGATGCATCTCGTCGTGCACGTAGCCGGCGTCGGGCGGGAAGAGCTTGTGGAAGACCTGAAGGAAGTCGCGCACGTTCTCGCCGTCGTACTTGAGCCGGGCGGCGAGGCGCTGGTCCAGGTAGCCGGCCGTGGTGTGGTGCGAGACGTAGAGCGCCTTCGGATGCTTCGTGAAGTCGGCCCCGAACTCGCGGGCCAACTGCTTCTGCACGTCGATGAGTTCGACGCGCGCCGACGGTTCGATCCGCACCTCCGCCTGGAAGCGCCCGTCCGCAGGCATTCCGACCGTGTCCGCAACGACCAAGGCTGTCTCCCGATGGTTGTCCGCCCTTCCAAATATTATAGTCGGTCCAGAGAATTCGCACGCGGGCCCGTTCCCGCGCCCGCACCCGCCTGCCGCCCAGGAAGCCGACCATGCCGACCGCCCCCACGCTAGTCTCCCAGCTCGAGACCTCCCGCAAGTACTTCAGGACGGGGCTGTCGGCGTTCTCGGAGGAAGACTCCGGCTTCGCGCCGGGACCGGAGTTCTTCACGGTCGCCGCGCAAGTCGCCCACGCGGCCGACTCGGTGGACTGGTTCGTCGAAGGCGCGTTCGGGGAGGGATGGAACATGGACTTCGAGGGGCACCTGGCCTCGGCGCGCGCGGTCACGTCGCTGGCGGAGGCCACCGAATGGTTCGACCGCGCCTACGCCGCCGCCGTCTCGGCCGTCGAATCCGCCTCGGCCGACGATCTGGCGGCCGCCATCCCCGACGCGCGCATCATGGGAGGCGCGCCGCGCGCGGCCGTCGTCAACGCCATCGTGGACCACACGGCCCACCACCGCGGCTCGCTCGCCGTCTACGCCCGGCTCATGAAAAAGGAGCCGCCCATGCCGTACTCGTGAGCGTCAACTTGGCGGAGGACGCCGTCCACGCCCTGAACCGCTCCGCCGCCGCGGCCGCCCGGGACGGTGCCGCCTTGGTGGAGCCCCGGCATCTGCTGGCGGGCGTGGCGTCCCAGCGCGACCCGGCCCTCGCCGAGTTCGTCCGGCGGGCCGATCTCGACCTGGACGACCTGCCGTCCACCCTGCGCGACCTGCCGGTCACGCACGAGAACCACATCCCGTTCTCGGCGGCCTCCCAAGACGTCCTGGCCGCCGCCGTGGAACTCGGCGCAACCACCGGCGCCCCCACGGCCAGCGTCCATCTCCTGATCGCCGTCGCCGGCGCCGACGATCAGGAATCGCAACGCGCCCTGGCCGACTGGGGATTGGAGGAAGCCCGCCTGCGCGCCGTGCTCGCCGCGGACGCGGGCGACTAGCGGTTCAGCTTCCGGCATCGTGTACGAAGTCGCGGAAGGACTTGCCCCGGGGGCAGTCGCTCTCAACGCAAGATGCTGTCGATGATGTCCAGCGCGTAGTCGGCGCCAACGTTGCCCACCATCGCAACAATACGACCGTGCCGCATGAGGGCGAACATGGGCGTTCCCATCCCCGTGGCCCGGAAGAGAGTGGCGGCGCGCTCTGCGGACAGCGACGCGTACGGCACCTCCAATCCCAAGTCGGTGGCCGCACGCTCGACGGCCAAGCTATCGGCGGACGACGCCAGGAAGAAGACCCGAACAGCCAATCGACCGTCTGTCCCGGCCAAGTTCAAGCGGCGAGCGTCTTCCCCCGACAGAGCGCAACTGAACGGATGCGCCAAGACGACTATGCCCGTCTCGGTCCCCGCAACTTCCGACAGAGTCAGTTCGCGCTTCTTTGTAGCCTCGGCGCTGGCGCACCCGACGACAGCCAGCGCGGCGAACAAGCCGAGACGAGATGATGTGGAACGCATCGGAATGGCATTCTCAGCCCCGTTCATGGATGCCGTCCGGCTGTTTCATCCGCGATATGCCAGACCCGCACGATGGGGAAGAAGTCCGTCTCCAGCGTCGCCAGGCGGCCATCCGCCAGCATGGCGATGTCGGCGACCTTGTTCGGCAATAGAATGGAGCCTCGATAGTCTCCGAGGCGGGCGTCGTACGTGTCGACGATCCTGTCTCGGTATTCCGTCTGGCCGCGAAAGAGAACGAACACTCGTCGGCTGTCGGCCGCTACGGAGCGGGCGGCCGGTGTCGCCTTCGGGTCCACCCGCCGGGCTACGAGCTTTGTGACGCCCTCGATATTGGGATCCACTTCGTACTTCTTCATCTTGGGGAACGCCACGCGCTCGATGCCCTCGGCAACGGTTCTGACGCCGCCGCTCTCGTCCAAGAGCACTAGCTGGCTCGACCATCTAAAGGCGACAACGGCACCGGCGCCGGCCCGGCTCGTGAAGGACTCCCCCACGATGTCGTCCTGAAAAGCGACTTTGCCCGGCATGGGGGCCGCCGAAGCCACCCTGCCTGACTCGGACACCGACACCCATAGCGTGTCGCGGCCACCTATGAAGGGCCTGAGCACTCTGCGGCTGGAGCCGAACGCCGGCAGCACCTGCGACATCTGCGTGGCCGGCAGTCGTTGGGTGGACACGAGGCGGCCGTCCGCACTCAGTACGGTCAGCCTCCTGTTCTTGTTGTCGAGAACGAGTAGCTTGTCGCCATCGTATTCCATGTGCATGAACTGCAGGAACTCGCCCGGCCCCCGGCCCTGCCTTCCGAACCGCCAGAGCGGCTCGCCCCGAGGCGAGAACGCTTGGACGGCGAAGTCTGCCCAGTCGCTTACGACAAAGCCCCCTCCCGGACTGGCCGTGATGCGAAGCGGGTTCCCGAGCACCGTCCCATCTGGGTCCTCCACCGAGAAGTCGAGCACCGGTTGCGAAAGCCAATTGCGTTGCGTGGCTTGGCCCTCGGCTCCGCCGGCCGCCAGGACGCAAATCGCACCCAAGATGCGAGCGAGCAACATGACGGCCGGTAGCCACCGATGTTGGAACGTGTTCATCTTCGTCATCATTCTCCTCATCTTCGTCACCATTCTCCTGGGGTCTCTCTTCATCAGGCCGCCATTCGGCGCCACTGGAATCGCATCTGCCGACATGTGCATCTCCGACGCCGTCAGTTGCGACTCTCGTAGCATATGACTGTCTCCGTCTCGATGAATTCGATAACAATATCGCCGAGATCGATCGTCATTACGATTCTTGTCTCGTCATACTCTGCGCAAACAAGATCGCCGCCGGCGCAACCAAGGGATTCGCACGCGTCGACATTTTCTTGTTCGGGGTCCTCTTGTTGCGCTCGGACATCACTCAGCATCATCGGCGTCGCAACGATGAATCCCGTTGCCAAGCTGACAAGCCGAGCCGTCGGTAGAATTCTAGCAACAATGACCATTACCAGTTCCTTATTGGTTGTGACTTGTGATGCCATTCGTGCTTCAGCGGCACTCTCGGAATTTGCCGAAGCGGGTCACTTTGGTCGGGCGGGCTCGTAACAGGTCACGCTCACCTCACCGCTGACGAACGGGGTTTCAACCGAGATGGTCGTCGATATGCAGTGGAGGTCGGTCTCGTCGGGGCATCCGACCGAGCGGCATGCCTTTTGCTTAATGCCGTCCAGCGGCGACTCCGACGGTGTCAGAGCGACCAGGGCGAACGCGGTCGTCACGGCCAAGGCGCGGCCAATCCTGCGGATGGCGTTCTTCATTTCCGGCTCCCTTCAGATATGGAGTTGAATGGATGCGATCTGACATCCTCGCACTCATGAGAATGACAGAGAGGACGAGTCTCGATGTGTCAAAACTGGCCATGCCAGTCATCGAAGTTCCACCACACCACACGGTAGAGCTCTACATCGTCGAGCTCCAGACTGTCCTGGCGAACGATCGCGAACAAGCGATCCTGGGCCGAGCGCCGGTGGCCGAGCCGGCTCCGATCCCGAGAGGGCAACATGCCCAGCAACGTCCCCCGTCGGGATCGAAGACTTCCCATCGGTTGCCGCCGATGGGGAGGACTTCGACCCACAGGCGGCCATCCGGTGCCACCCGTGGGGCCTGCTTCGTCGTGCCCGGCGGAACAGCAAGGGTCCGCGGGCCGAAGCCGTCGTCAGCGCGACTCCGGCATTGTGGATATGCACGACCCCGTCCTATAGTGTCGCCCCTGGTGGCCAAAGTGCCGGTGTTGTCCACTTGCTCGCCACAGGTGGCTGCCACAACGAAAATGGCCATCACCGGCGCAAGCGGAACAGCATTGCTGTCGGTTGCATGCGCGCCGTCGGGCGACGAGCCATCCAGACGCTGGCGACGGAACAGCAATCCGACGCCTGCGACGGCCCCGACGTTGGGCGCCAAGCCGCCGACCGATGCCCCCGAGCAACAGACCTGCGACAATGCCCGCCCAGGACACGCCCAGCTCCCCGGCCGCAACAACATCGAATCGGCGTCTCCGGCAACCACGAACAACTACGCCGCCCCCCAAGCCGCGCCGTGCGATCAGCGCGTCCACAACCACCACGGCAACTCCGTGGTCGGCAGTCGCTGGGAGGACATGAGCTGGCCGTCCGCGCCGAATATGGTCAGTCTCCTGTTCTTGTTGTCGAGAACGAGTAGCTTATCGCCATGCCATCGCTTGCCGGAGCCGCTCGGCGACGCAGACCGCACGACCCCGACTCTCGCCTATCCGTCTTTCTGCACTTGACGGAAGCCAGTAGTTTGCGGGCCGTCCCGCTTCAAGTGGTCGTCGTCGGCGAGGACAGCGACAGGCGCCGGCGGTTGATCCAGATGCCGGCGACGCTGCCCAGCAGTCCGATGCCCGCGGCGGCTCCGACGTTCGGCGGCACGCCGCCAACGGCTCCCAGGAGCACTAGGCCCACGGCAAGGCTCGCCCAGGACACGCCCAGTTCTGCGACGGTGGCGAGATCCAGCCGACGTTGCCGGGCAACGAGGCGTTGCGAACTGGGTTCCGACGCGGGGGAAGAGTCGGGAGCCGCCGCGACGACCGCGTGGACGATCTTCTCCACTTGGGCGTCGCTCACCTTCAGGTCTGGGAGAGCGACATGTCGGAGCCCACTCAAGAAGGCGGCCATCTCGCTCTCGTGCCCGGACGCCGTGCGAGGTTGGCCCGCCTCGGCCTTGCCCTCGACGACGGGAGCCGCCAGCTCCCAATCGGCTCTGGCGACGGTCGTTGCAAGCCGGTCCAGGGCCTCGGGTCCCAGCGGACGGCGCCTGGTGCCCGCAACAGGCACCGGCAGCATGTCGCGAACGCGGTAGCCCTGAACGCGCAACATGACCCACGTGGCGGCCGCCGGAACTGCCAGCGGCCCCGGCACGAACAACCACGCGACCGGCCACCCGTACCTTGCAACCAGCGCGTCCACGGCCACCACAGCGGCGCAAAAGAAGAAAAGCAGCGCCAGGCATGCCGCCCACCTCGCGACTTGGCGCCGCCAGGGAATCATCCACTCGGTGAGCTGGCCGACCAGCGCGCCTGCAATCCCGGCGACGATCGAGAAGATGCCTATCGCCACCGGGACCAGGATCATCGCTGCGATGCCGGCCACCGGGCGATCGGAAAACGTTCCGGCGGCCGAAGCCAGAGGACCGATGGTGCTCGACACGTAGGAGCCGAGCCCCGCCAGAGCAAGCAAGGTCCAATCGCGTCGCCTGCTGCCCAGCGTCGTTTCGTCGAACAGGTCGAATCTGTGAAGAGCCGCCGCGAAGGTCGCCACCGGAACCAGCATCGCCAACGCAACGCTGGCGGAAGCGGCGGTCATGATCAGTCTCCTCGGCATGGACACGCTGGCGGAGAAATTGTCGAGCGCTTGAAGCGCATAGAGTCCGTACAAGACGGCCAGCGACAAGAAGATTGCGCCGACACGCCATGAAAAGCTGTTCGCACGCGCCGCACGATCAGACATTGCAATCCCCGGGTCCGTCACAGTCACGAGTGGTCCAGCAGCAGTTGCGGCAACAATAAGAACCATTCGCTGATTCGCGGCAACAATCAAACAGCCCTACGGCGCGTTGATGGCCGATGGTGAACGATCCTAGCGTGAGCGGAAGAAGTAAGACATTGACAGCGGTGACGACGATAGTTCGAGTAATCTTCATCTCCATCTCCTGTCGAAAACAGGGTTCACGCGATCCTTATCTCCAGCAACGCAACGCTCCAACCGAAGCGCTTGGCGTAACTCGCCGAAACTGAGGGCGGCGCGCTGGTTACGGCTATCCGGCGGACAAGCGAATCCTTGGCCGAAGTGCCGGCAAAATGTTCGGCCCACGTCGGCGCCACCGCGAGTCCATGAGCGCAGTCCGGATGGAAGACGTACAGCACGGTGGCCAAAACCGAATCCGAAGCGATGTCCACGGTCGCCGATTGGTCCGCAAGCGTGGCGCCTGGCAAAGACCGCAACGTATCGCCTACGGACAATGAAGCCCTCGGAGTGCTCTGGCCGTCGAACACGCGAGTGGCCACAATGCCGACTTGGACGGCACCGGCAATCACCAGCCAAAGAAACATCCGATCGGATCGACATTTGATGCTGTCCCTTCCGGGGAAGACCGACCTCACCGGGTGCGACGGCCTGCGTTAGCCGCAAGAACTTGCAGGATGAATCGTCTCACGTAGGCCAGCCCGACGCGATGCGGAACCGGTGAGGCCGCGTCGGCCAGCGCGTTGCGAACCAGGTCGGCGGTAATTCGCGTAGTCCGAGAACCCGAGCGCCAGCGCAACCGCGCCTGCCGGCTGTCCGCTCCACTCGGCGAGGCGCTCGACGGTGAAGACTCGCCCCAAGGAAAGAAGCCTTTTCGGCGGCGGAATGCAAAGCTCCGTGCAGTGCCGTCGGAGCGAACGTTGAGACCGCGCCAGGGCCGCAGCCAGCTCCCGCACCGTCGACCGGCGGACCGCGATGGCGAGAACGGCCGAAAAAATCCGTTCGACCTCTTCACGCGTTCGCTTTGCAACGCCTGCCAGTAAGCCGTTGACGGTGTGCACGTCAGCCGCCCTTAGCACGTCCGCCGTGACGGTTCCGCTGCTGTCGTCCGCGGTCGGCCGCCATGCGGCCGCTATGCATACGCCGCGCGGCGCGTGGTCCTCCAGTGCGGTTCGGCCCACACCGTTTGATCGAGCGCAGGTGATCAGCGGCACCGAAGTGCCGCGTAGCACACGGACTGAGCAGGCGTCAGGAGGGTCCGCCGAGGTTCGAAACCCAAGGTCGACGACCGCAGGCGAACGATCGTGGCGTCGCACGAGTTCGCGGAGTTCCCGCCAGCCGGAAGCAAAGATCGTCGGCCCAATGACTCGGGACGCCGGACCGTAGTCGATGGCCATGCGCAACCGCCTTCGAAGAGTTGCGTTGCCCATGAGAGCCAGCAACGGTGGCGGTGGCGTACGACGTGCAGTCAACGGAAGCTTGCTGGCCAACGGTGCCGATTGGATGGTCCAGATACGGGGCCTCCATCCCGTCCTGCGCGCATCGTAGTGGACATGATCGTCTCCTTGCGCTCCGCTTGGCTCGCGCTTTCGGCCGGACCCCGGCGATCGCCCGCGTGGCCGCCACAGGTGAGCGACGGACCGCTCCGGCATCTATTAGTGAACGGCAACGGTCGTGGTTCTCGATGTGTCGAAAACGGCCATCGCGCGGTGCGGACGACCGCCCTCACGGCAACCACAAGACGCGCAGTTCGCGCACTTCCTTCAGCTTGAACGAGGCCCTTCGAACCAGCTTGCGCACGGCCGGCTCCGAGACGCGAAGGCGCCCGGAGATGTAGGATGTCGAGCGGCCCTCCATCAGCTTCATCACTACCGCGTCGCGTTCCCGGTCCGGCAACCGGGCCAGCGCCTTCTGAACCGCGAGCCGCAGTTCGCTCCGTTCCAGCGCCTCGCTCGGGTTCAGCTCGCCGGACGCGGGCTCCGGCGCTTCGTCGATGTGCACGGTCTCGATCGCTCGTCTCTTCCTCGTCCTCCAGACCTGTCGGCAGTAGTTTCGGCTCACGGCCGTCGCCCAGGCTCGGAAGGAGCTGTCCCGGCGGAACCAATCCAGCTTGGCCATGATGTGTATCCAGCATTCCTGAACGAGGTCTTCCGCGTCGTCGTCGTCGGTCGCGAAGGAGCGGATCGCCGCCCGGATGCTTGGCGTGATCTCCTCGACCAATTCCCTGAGCAGAGCCGGGTCCCGGGCGTGCAATCGCGCCAGGTCGATCTTGGGAGGCGTATCCGGAGTTGTCGGCGCCTTCTTGTGCGCTCCCACATCGTCGGACGGTGGCACCCCCGCGTCGTTCGGCGGTGGCCCGTCGCAGGGCGCGTCCGTCGTTCCGGTCGGCGGTTCCCTTGACTTCAACGGCTTTCCTCCGAAACGGGGGAAGGGTAGCACGGCGTGGTCTCCAGGCTGCCGTGCCGTCCTTGGCCGATGTCACGGCCAAGGTAGCCCGGTAGCCAGTGCGGGGCGACCCCGGGGGACGCAAGGAGGCTGTCGTACCAAAGTGGAAATGTCCGGGGTAGACCCCAGGCCTGGGACGTCCGCTCGACGCTCCCAGGCGTCCAGCCCCCGCACTCCGAGCACGGTAGCGGCGAGCCTGCCCTGCGCGCCAGTGCCACCCGCGCCTCCCGGTGCTCCGAATCCTCGTCCACGCGCTTGATTCGCCACTCCGGCCCCAGGCCGCTCCACTCACTCCCGCATCTCCATCCGCTCTCCTCGCTCCGAGAGTCACGCCGTACCCCCGTTCCATCCTACGGCGCCCGCCGAAACAGGGAAGGAGCCAGGCTAAGACGGACCGATGTTGCAGGTCGTGTTCGAACAGAACTCGAATGTGCAACTCGCCACGCCGTTGTGCTCAACGGTGATGCAGCTCTTCTTGTTGCACGCACAACAAGTCGCGTGATTTGGACCCACGCTGAACTCGCAAGCCGCAAACGCGCCGGGAGGCGCTGGGTGAGCAGCCAGGAGACCCAAGCCGCACGCGACAACCGCAACCGGGGCGAGTCCGTTGATCAGTTTTTTCCAGCTCATCTCTATCCTTCCTTTCCTTGTGGTGGTTGAGATAGCTCGTACAAGGCGATGTACGGCGTATCTAGGTAGCCCTGGCCCACTCCCCAAACCCGATCTCCGTGAGCCGTTTTGAAGGTCACGCCGGACGGTGGGCGAACGCGGAAGTTCACGACGCCGTCCGAACCCACGACGAACCAGTCCCCGTCGCTCTGGTCTTCAACAGCGGTGGCGCGCACCCAAATCCGGTCCTCCGGTGTCGCGAACATGTCCTGCAACGGCGAATAGTGGCTGGGCAACGCCAGTCCCTCGATGACCGCATCGCGCAAGTCGTTTGGCGTGCCGCCGAAGCGCTTGCGGTGGAACTCGTAGGGCCCCTTGGCCTTTTCCATGCCGTCGGCGACGATGCGATCGCGTGCCTCGGGAGATATCGCCGCAACGGAAAAGCGGAGCGTGTCTTCCCTCGAGAGGAACCCGTCGAAGCGGACGCGGCGAAGCACGACTTCGCCGGGTCGGTCTGCCGTCCAACTTGCGGCCGCGATGCCGTTGCCGCGCGCCAGCGGCACGACAAGAGGCGACAGCGTGACGGGCTCCCAATGAAACGTTCCGACACCGCGTATGATCATGCCCGTGGGCCTGAGCTGAAACTCCACGGTGTCGCGTTTCTCCGTCAATTCACGAATCCCCACCATCAACGGAACGCGCACTCGTCCGTACTCTGTAGTGGTTCGGGGTGCGGTGTAGAGCGCCCAGCCGTCCCGCAGCGGAATCGTTTCTCCGTCGTGGCCGGGCTCCAGCCCCGCGTACGCAGGCACAGTGGTCTCCGTCTTCAGGTGCGTCCCGGCCGAATCGAAGAACGACGTGCGGTCCGGCGGCCAGTCCCGCAACCACAAGGTGTCGGCCGCGAACCCCATGTCGTCGATCGTCGTGAACTCCGCCGGACCGTTGCCTTTCCGCCCGATGTATCGGACAAAGCCCCCGTTCTCGTCAATGACGCGTACTCTCGGATCATCGCCCAGCGGCCGCGCGTAGAGCCGGCCCGCCGCGTCCAGGGCTAGATCGGGCTCTCGGACGAATGCCGCCCAGTCGGGCACGTCGGTCCCGTCGCCAAGCCGAAACACTTCGCGGACCTCCCTCTCCGGCACTTGCGGATCCTGCCGGAACCACTCTTCTTTCGGCTTTCCCACGTGAACGTCGATGGGACCGACCTCGTCGAGTTCCAGGTAGATGGGCGTGATCCCGCGAGGCATGCTCTTCAACGGCGTCTGGTGGACAGGAACAGGCATGACTGCAAAGTCGGCGCCGAGGTCCAGCAGCCACTGCCGAATACGGTCAGGACCGTCCAGGTAGGAGGCAACGACTACCGGCATAGCCGTGCCCCGGTACTTCAGTGCGAGAACAGCGTCTTTGGAAGCCGGGCATTGCGTATCCACGATCATGTACACGGTTCCGTGGGTGCCCTGATCCAACGCCAAGGAGTCCGACTCGAGTTCGGCACGGATGACTCGGAGCGCTGTCTCCCGGTAGGCGCTCTCAACGGCTTCGAGACTGCGGTTCTCGCGAGTCAGTTCAAGGACAGTCGTTGCGTGATTCCGAAGTCTAAAGGTCTGTATAGCCGCAACCGACAAACATGTCGTCGCAGCGACCATCCATGGCACCGCTTTCATATTCATGTCCTCACTTTTCGTGGATTTCAGGCGGACGCGCAAGCGGATGTCGTATTACGCGCAAGTCCGAGGAATCACGAACCAGCGCGTAGGCGCGGTCGGCGCTGTCGATCCCTATTTCCCTCGACCGTGCGAACAATGGCGCAGAACCGAGATCGAACCGGGCAATCAAGCCGCCGGTAAACGAGATCCAATCGAGTACGCCGTTGGTTTCTGTTCCTCCATCTGGTCTACTGCGCAGAACTGTGCGATGCGCAAGGCCAGAGTCTTCGCCGCAGGCCACGGCGACCCGGCCCGGCGAGGGTGCGAGCAAGTCGTTCTCGTCCCGATACATGTAGGCGTCCATGGGCACGAGGCTTCTGAAAGCGACGGCCGAGTCGTCCGGCACGGCCATGACGACGTCGTGCGCCCACCGATTGATTGCGAGAAAACGCGCGGCGCCGGGGCGGGGCGACTGTCGCAGGCAAAGCTCCACGCCAAACGCGAGGCGGAGGTCGGGGCGCAACGCTACTGCCGGAGCGGAGAGGAATGCCGCCTTGGGCGTACCGCCCGAGTCGTGCAGTTGAACGAAGCGCTCACGTCCAGATAGCGAGAAGAAGCCGACAGCCGCAAGAATCGACTTGTCGGCGGGGAGCGGGAAGGCGGCGGTGATCACTCCGCTCTGCACCGGCTCGACCGGAACCCGGCCCGCGTCCTCGCCGTGGCGGCCAAGTAGCCGCACTTCCCTCGAGCGCATGTCGAAGAGACCCAGCAGGTCTCGGTCGACCCAAAAGAGATCATCGATCCCGCGCCCCGTGTCGGCGCATGCCTCGATTCGGCGCATGTGCCGACCGGTGTCGGCCAGAAGGAGAATCGAGCAGGAACGCGGGTCGCCTATCGCGATGGTGCCGTCGGCCGCCACCGCTAGTTCGGTACTGTGATAGCGGGGCGAGTTCGCGGGGTAGGATGCGACGGTCTCGTGGGGCGGGAGCGCCAAGGCGGTCTCGCTTGGCCGGAGGCCGACCACGGTAGCGAACGGCGCGATGTCCATGGCGAGCTCGTCGATGGCGACATCGGGGGCTTTCGAGCGCTGGCACCCAAGAACCGCGAAGACAGCTATGACGAAGGCGGGCAAAACCGGACGCCCGTAGCTGAGCAAAGCGACGCGGCGAAGGCGCTCGCGCCGCCAGCACCGAGACGGCCCACGGCCGCCATCCCGCCCTGCGCGCATCGTAGTGGACATGGGATTGTCTCCCTTGCGGGTCCATGGCTCGCGAGGCCGTCGGACGCTCGCGGCTCCTATAGGGTGAGCAGACAGCCCGCGCACTGCCTTGGCATCAATGGAAACTGCAACGACGGCAGATTGCGATGTGTCAAAATCGGCCATCGGAGTTCCCTGCGGTACGTGCATCGGCGCGAACGCGCGGATTCGGCCGACACGCGAGCGCTCCGAGAGCCGCCTCCGCGAAACGCCCGGCCCTACCAACGCCTGCTCGAGCACCGGAAATAACGACGGGATAGCCTTCACGGATTTGGCGCCACTGTCACTTCCAGCTTGGCCACCGCCGTCTGCGACGAGTCGCGATCCCAATACGTCGCCAAATAATGGCCGTCTGGCGTTGCGTTCCAGACATCGTACGACCTCTCGGTGGGTGTTCGGGCCAAGATGCGTCCGTCCGGCGACACGACGAGCCATTCGTTGCTCGCGCCCGCGGCGACATTCTCCGGCCACACCTTCACGACGTTGAGAATGTTACCGCCCTCCATCTCGTGGACGAAGATCGACCGCGTCCAACCGGTGGTCACGCTGTAGCCGGTGGGCGTATACGTCACCACCCGGTCCCGCTCCGATGTGGACACCACGTCTTCGTCCTCGATCACAAGTTGGGCTCCGTTGCCCATCAAGTCGGAGTAGCGAGTGATCCTGAACGGCGCTTTCTCGGACACCAGGAGTCCTCCATCCTTCGCAAGGGCGATCGGCCCGCCGGACGTAAGGCGAATCGTTTCCCACTGTCGGTGGTCGGCGGCCGGGTGCCAGCTCTTGACGTGCCACCCGCGCTTCCTGTGGAAGCGGTGAACGGCGAAGTGCGCCAGTTCGTGGTTTTCGTGCATCGAGCCCCCGCTGACGACCAGATCGCCGTTTGGAGTTGCCACCAAGCCGGCTCTTCCGGAGAAAGCGCTCCATCTCACTTGCCGAACGAATCCCTTGTCTGCTCCGAAGAACAGGAAGTTCCGAGCATCCATCACGACAACTCCGCCATCCCGATACGGCACGATCCAAGACACGCCGGTCAGCTCGCCTGGACCTTCGCCTTCACGGAGAACCCGTCTCGGCTCTGTGCCGTCGGCTGAGAGCTCCCAAACCTCCGAGACTTGATAGTCGCCAACCCAGACGGTGCCGTCCGGCCATTGCAACATGCCCATCGGCTCCCCCCAACCTGGATCGCCGTAGGTGCTCCAGATCTCCCGAACGCCGACTTGGAACGAATGCGGCGCCGTCGGCTGGACGGCGGCGGCCGAGGAAACGGCCGCCGCCAAACTCAGCGCGCAAAGCATCGCCGCCTTGGCGGGAACATTCATGATTGCGTCGCTATTTGGGAGTCAGCTTGCCGCGAGAAGTCGAGGCCATGCGTCCAGCGTCGCAGGCGAATGATCATCGGATTCGTGGTGACGACCAACTCGCCGTCCGGCAACTCGCGCGCAAGAAGCACCCAGTCGTCGTTCGCTCCGCACTGGGTTGCCGCGAAATGGCTCGGTCCTACGCGTTGCAACGCCATCTCGCTTCCACCGTAGTCGACGAGACGAGCATCGACAGAGGGCAACGCAGTGGCGAGGGTCGGCGTGCATACGACGGTGTCGAACCACCAGCGTCGTACCACTCTCGTGCATTCGCAACCCCCCGAGACTGTGCAACGCTTGTCTTCGTCGGAGTTCATCTCCGATACGCAGGACGATCCACCTCTCCCGTCCTCGCAATTGCCTGTCTTGCTGCAAACGACGCACTGTGCGTCCAACGACCAAGTGTTGGCCAACGGAAACGCCAACATCGCGGCCGTGACGGCGAGCGTAGCTGCAGTCAGCTTGAGCATGGTCCGCATGGGAACTTATCCTTGTCTGGTGCGCGCGACTCGCGAGCCCTCGTGGCTTGCGCATCTATCGAAACGGCAACGACGGGAAATCGCGATGTGTCAAAAACGGCCATGTTATCATCGACGCTCCATCGAGCGGCGAATCAGGGTTGCGCCAGCGTCTCCGCCCAGGTGGGCAGCTCGCCCGGATCGATGCCGAACACGGAGAGCCCGAGCGTGTAGACGACGGTTGCCACCACCAGCACGCCGACCATGTTGAGGAAGATGCCGGTGCGCGCCATGTCGCCGATCTTGATGCGTTCGGTTCCGAAGACGATGGCGTTGGGAGGGGTGGCCACGGGCATCATGAATGCGCAGGACGCCGAGAGCGTGGCCGGAATCATCAGCAGCAGGGGGTGCGTGCCGGTCGCGACGGCGACGGAGGCCAGGATGGGCAGGATCATCTCGGTGGTGGCGGCGTTGCTCGTGAGTTCGGTGAGGAAGGTGATCGCCGCGCACACCAGGAGGATCAGCGCGAACGGGGGCACGCCTCCCAGCGCGGTGAACTGGTTGCCGATGATCTGGGCCAGGCCGGTCTGCTGAAAGCCGGCCGCGAGCGCGAAGCCGCCGCCGAACAGCAGCACGATGTGCCACGGCAGCCTGGGCACGATGTCGGGCCCCATGACGCGCACCGCGCCGCTCTCCCGATTTCGCGCGGGCACGAAGAACAGGACGCTGGCCATGGCGATGGCGATGGTGCCGTCGTCGATCAGGCTCCCGAACGGCAGCAGCCCCGACCAGCCTGGAATGGTCCCGAACGGTAGCGTGAGGTCGGTGCGCAGGACCCAAAGGACCACCGTGGCGGCGAACACGGCGGCGACGACCTTCTCCTCGTAGGCCATCTTGCCGATGCGCGCCCGCTCCTGCTCCACGACTCGGCGGTCCACCGTCACGCCCGCGGGCACCCGAAAGAGCACGTGCGTGATCAGCAGCCAAGCCACCGCCAGCAGCGTCGCCCCCACGGGCACGCCCACCACCATCCACTGGCCCAGCCCGATGCCCGGCGCCTCCGGGAACAGAATCCCGAAGATGCGCTCGAACGCCAAGTTCGGCGGCGTGCCCACCAGCGTCGTGAGCCCGCCCGCCGACGCCCCGTAGGCGATCCCCAACATCAGCCCCACCGAGAAGGGCCGGGCCGCCCGCTTGCCCGCCTCGTCTTCCACGCGCAGGGCGATCGCCAAGCCGATCGGCACCATCATCACCGCGGTGGCCGTGTTCGAGATCCACATCGACAGAAACGCGGCCGCGATCATGAAGCCCAGCACGATGCGCGCCGGCCCGCCGCCCACCACGTGGATGATGGAGAGCGCGATCCGCCGGTGCAGGTCCCACTTTTCCATCGTGAGCGCGATCATGAAGCCGCCGAGGAACAGCAGGATCGTGTGGTTGAAGTAGATCGGCGCCACGTCGTGGCCCGACATGATCCCCAGCAACGGGTACAGCGCCAGCGGCATCAGCGCGGTCGCGAACAGCGGAATGGCGTCCGTCACCCACCAGACGGCCATGAGCGCGGCCACCGCGGCCATCCGGCTCGCAGGCAGGTTGTCCGGCGCGACCGGCACGAAGAGCAACAACAGGAACGTGGCCGCCCCGAGCCCGAGTCCGATCCGTCCGCCCCGGCTGGGGCTCCATTTCTCCGCCGCCATCGACCGGCTCCGATCAGAAAGAAGCGCCCAAACGCGCAGTCCGCGAGCGCCTTCGAGCCGTCGGTCCGCCAGCCCCTGCGCGGCCCCTCCGGCGATGCCGGAAAATGGATTGCGGCCGGGCCGATGTCCAGCCGGGCCGCAATGCGGTCATCCGTGCGGCAGTTCCCTGGTCGACTCGGCTCGAATCGGTTCGAAGGCTTCTCCCAGCCCGGCAAGACCGCCACGGCATCCTGAGGCCCGGCGCGATTTCGACGGCCCAGAATGTCCGCTTCGATGTCCCGTTTCCGAGTCCGGAATGTCCGGTGATTGAATTTGCTTTTTGCGACGTTCCAGCCTTCCGGGCCCCGAGCCTGTCTCCGGCGTCCTGCTCCTCGCCGCGTGCGTCGGCAGAAGAAGGTCGCGCTCGGGTGGCGGCGCACCGGCGTTCTCCAGCAGCGGCCGCGTGGCGGTGCCTATCCGGGCCGGCGGGTCGCGACGATTCTCCGGGAGCTCCGACAGGCGCGGCGCGACCCTCGCTTGCGTCGCCTGCTCCAGGTCGTAGGCGTAGGCAAGGAGGTCGCCGTCCGTCCACAGGTCGCCGACGAAGGCGACCACGAACGGCGTGCCGTCGTCGTAGTAGGAGAAGGGCACGGTGACGGTCGGCAGGCCCAGGTCGTTTACGATGTTGCTGGGCAGTTCGGCGTGGTTGTTGGGACGGTATTCGGGTCGCTCGGCGTCCTCCACGAGCGGGCGGATCGGCTCGCCGGCCTGCGGAAAGAAGAGGGCGTCGAGGTCGTGCTCCGCGAGGACGGCGCGGAACAGGGTCCGCATCTCGCGGCGCCAAGCCTGGAAGGCGTCTCCCTCTTCGGTGGCGTAGGGGGCCGCGGGCGGGCTTCGGCGGCCGCCGCCTCCGCGGAACTCCCGGCCGGAGAGCGACTCCCATTCTTCAATGGTCCGAAACGCGGCGTCTTCGCCGAGGCCTTGCAGGTACACCGCCATGTCGTGGCTGGCCACGGACGGCACGCGGGGACGCCGGTCGTACAGGGCGACCCAGTCGGTCCCGGCGAAGGGGTCCTCGACGACTTGGCCCCCGAGCGACTCGACGGCGCGGACCGCGTCGCGGTACTTGCGCTCGGTCTTGGGCGCGAGCGGCAGGAACGAGTCGCGCCAACCCTTTCCCACGAGGCCGAAGCGCTTGCCTGCGAGCGCTCCGCGGCGGAGTCCGGCGGCGTATCCGTCCTCGGGAATGCGTCCGGCGGCCGCGTAGGTGGCCATGTCCTCGGGCGTCGGTCCGGCGATGGCGTCCAGCACCACGGCGGCTCCGTGAACGGTCCTGGCCAGCGGTCCCACCACGTCGCGGTAGGTCGCGTCCATCGGGAAGACGCCTTCGAGGGGCGCCAGGCCGAACGTGGGCTTCACGCCGACGAGAGCTTGGGCCGCCGCCGGGTTCTGGATGGAGCCGCCCGTCTCCGTTCCCAGTCCCACGACCGCGAAGCTGGCGTTGACGGCCGTCGCGGTGCCTCCGCTGGAGCCTCCGGGAACGCGGTCGGTCGCGTAGGGGTTCAGGGTCTCGCCGGCGACGCTGCTGCGGGTGCGCGTGCCGTGCGCCGCGAAGTCGGGCAGGTTGGTCTTGCCGAGAACGACGGCGCCCGCGGCACGGAGGCGCGCGACCGCGGCGGCGTCGTCCCCCGGGATCATGTCGATGCCCCCGGCCTGCGAGCTGAATCCGGCGAAGCCCGCAGTGGTGACCATTCCCGCGTAGTCCAGATTGTCCTTGATCGCCACCGGCACGCCATGCAGCGGTCCGCGCGGCCCGGAGACTGCGAGCTCCTCGTCGAGCCTCGCGGCCTCGGCCAGGGCGTTGGGGTTCATGGAGACGAAGGCGTTGTACGTCTCCTCGTAACGGGCGATCCGCTCCAGGAAGGCGCCGACGAGATCGACCGCCGTGTACCGGCCGGCGCGGTAGTCCTCCCGCACTTGGGCGACCGTGAGCTCCACGACGTCGATGGATTGCGCGCCAACATGCTGGAACGCCGCGGCAAGCGCGCCTTCCCGCGATGGTTCGGCGACGCCGGCCGACGCGGCCGCGACCAAGGGCATCACTGCGAACGCCGTCGGCGTCAGCATCCGTCGTCCTCCAGTTCGCGGGGCGGTGCGCGCGGGGCCGGGCTGGGTTGTGCCATGCTCGCCGGTGGCCGTGCCAGTCGTCGGCGCCTTGCCCGCACGGAGCCGGGCGATTCCGGCTCGCCATCCTGGCCTGGCCATGCTCCCGCGCGTCGGCGCCTTGCCCGCGCGGGACCCGGCGATTCCGGTCCGCAATCTAGAGCGGTTGCCGCGTATGCGCATTCCGGCGCCCCGCCGAGCAGGGGTCGTGGCCGCGACTGACGGATGACGTGCGCGGCCCGCCTCGCGTTAGATTGGGGTCTCGCAAAAAGGCCCGTGTCGCGGAAGGTGAAGCGGAGGACGACGCTGTGCGCCAAGCGGAATCGGCGCGCGTTCACGTCGCGGGGCGCCGAACGCTTTGCACGTGCGGCAAATTGCGGAAGGCAGCGGGCGGGAGGGCGCGCCCTGGAGGCCTTGCCCTTGCAAGTACGGAGACAGCTGTTGCCGAAAGCCGTTGTTGCCGCCGATCCCTTCGGCTTCCTCGAGCTG
Organism: Longimicrobiales bacterium; assembly: GCA_965203485.1. Lineage (GTDB taxonomy): Bacteria > Gemmatimonadota > Gemmatimonadetes > Longimicrobiales > Gaopeijiaceae. Next base: position 2,411,676 of record OZ241892.1, on the reverse strand, counting down.
GAGGTCATGGGGCCCACGATCTTTCGGGGCCGCAACCGCGACATAGGGTCGGGGCGCGTCTACGGCGGCCAAGTGCTGGCCCAGGCGCTGGCCGCGGCTCGCCGCACGATCCCGGAGGCGGACCGCACGGCTCACTCGCTGCACGGCTACTTCATCCTCGAAGGCGACTTGAGCGTTCCGGTCGTCTACTTCGTCGACCGGCTTCGGGACGGCAGGAGCTTCGCCACCCGCACGGTCACGGCCGTGCAGCACGGCAAGGCGATCTTCACCGTCTCCGCCTCGTTCCACAAGACCGAGGACGGACTGGCGCACCAAGCGTCCATGCCCGACGTGCCGCCGCCGGAAGACTTGGAGCCCGATCTCGACTGGGTGCGCGAGCACGCGCATCTCATTCCGCCCGACCGCCGCGGCGTGCTCACCCAGGACCGGCCTGTGGACTACCGCGCGGTGGAGCCCTACGACGTCTTCGACCCGAAGCCGCGTCCTCCGGTGCGGCACATCTGGCTCAAGGCGGTCCGGCCGCTGGCCGAAGACGCAGTGCAGCACCAGGCAGTGCTCGCCTACGCGTCCGACTACGGCATTCTCGCCACGTCGTTGCAACCGCATGGGCGCACCTTCTTCGATCCGGGCCTGATGGCCGCCTCCCTCGACCACTGCATGTGGTTCCACCGTTCGTTTCGCGCCGACGAATGGCTGCTCTTCGCCGTCGAGAGTCCCGTTGCGAGCGGCGCCCGCGGGTTCGCTCGAGGCGCCTTCTTCTCGCGGGACGGAACGCTTGTGGCGTCGGCCGCCCAGGAAGGACTGATCCGTCCAGTGGAGCGGAAGGCCGATCGCTGACCCGGTCTGCGAACCGCGCGCCCCTGGAGCCGGCGGAGCCGCGAGCACGGCGCCGTCGAGAGGCGGCCCCGGCGCCCGAGAACCCTCGTGACGGAGACGCGCGACATGGACATGAAGGACCGCTTCGAGGCGGCCCCGGCGTTTCCTCGTTATCTGGAGACCGTGCGGAAGAACGCGGAGCTGTGGCGCGCCGTCTACGAGCGTGCTCGGGTGCCCGGCGACGTGGCGGCGGCCGCGCAGTTGCCTGGCGTGTGGCGCTTGCTGGCGCTGAGCGAGGACTGGTGCGGCGACGCCTGCAACGTCCTGCCCGTGGTCGCTCGCTTGGCCGAGACCGTGCCTGGCGCCGAGCTTCGCGTGCTGTCGCGGGACGACAATCCGGATCTGATGGACGCGCACCTGACCAACGGCCGAAGCCGGTCGATTCCCGTGGTGATGCTGCTCGGCGAAGACTACCGGGAAGTGGCTTGGTGGGGCCCGCGCCCCGCCGCGTTGCAGAAATGGATGATGGACGAGGGACTCAAGCTCGAGTCCGGCCCGCGCTACGCCAAGGCGCGAACCTTCTATGCGAAGGACAAGGGACGGGCCGTGCTCGCCGAAGTCCTCGCAATGATGCAGGCTGCGTGTTCCGCCGCCCCCTGCTCCCCGGACGACGTCGCCGGTGCGTGAGCGCGCTCGTGTCGGCCGATCGCCGTCTGCGCAGTCCCGCGACTTGTTCGGCGCCACCGGAGGCTGTGCCCTGACTATGCCGGTTACCGGGTGAGAACTCCCCCCCCCCCCCCCCCCCCCCCCGTTTCGCAAGAGGACGGCGCGCGTGGCGTGCTGGAACATTGTTCTTCTCGTTGCGGGCTTGGGGATAGTGGGCGGCGTCGGGGAGGTCGCGTTGCGGCTGTCGCGACCGTTCGGGACGCCTCATCGGCCCTTGCGGCTAGTGCCGGGCATAGGCGTCCACTACAAGCCCCACGCCGAATTCCGCAGGACGGACCACAGCAATTTTTGGGTCTCGGCCCGCACCAACAGCTATGGCTTCGTGGACCGGGAGCCGCCGGCCTCCGAGCTGGCTGCCGCCGGCTGTCACGTGGCCGTCGTCGGCGACTCCTTCGTGGAAGGCGGGGAAGTGCCCATGGCGGACAAGCTGCACATTAGGCTCGAGCAGATGGCGGCCGACCGACTGCCCGGCTGGGACGTGACCACGTCGGCTTACGGATTTTTTGGGACTGGCCAAGTTCATCAGCTGGGATACTGGGACAAGTGGATTCGCCGCCTTCGGCCGGACTTGGTGGTGCTGGTCGTCGTCGCCAACGACTTCCACGACAACAGGCATCGGGCGTCCCCCTACCATCCGTTCTTGACGGCGAACCGGCTTGGCGACGGACGCTTCGTCCTCGTCTCGCCCGACTCCATCCACCAGCCGCGCCCGGTTGCGGCGGCGGTCAGGGCATGGCGTCGTATCCCGGCAAGGCTTCAGCCTTACGTCGTCCCGTGGCTCCGGAACCGCCTGCGCCAACTGAGCCGCCACCCGCCGAGAAATCTCCTTTCGGAGGACCAGGTGGATCACACGGCCTTCGCGCTCGACCAATGGACGGAGCGAACACGTCGCGGCGGCGCGCGCCTCGTCGTCTTGGCGACGCACACCTTGAAGACGTGGCCCGTCGCCACGTCCAACAATCTGTTTGAGCACGTGACGCGAATGGCGAACGCGCGGGGCCTTTCCGTCGTGGATCAATACGACTACATCGCGCGCCGGGGCGCCGATCTCGCGAACGCGGCCTGGAATCCCGGCGGGCACTGGACACCGTTCGGCCACCAGTTGGCCGCCGACGCGTTGATCGAGTACTTGAAGGCAAGCCCCGGCGCCTGCGGCGACCGCGCCGTTCGCGCCGGCCGCCGGCAAGGCGCCCGCCCGCGCCCCGGGGGGACGGACCTGCGTGGACAGCTACCGGCGCCCTCGTCTTCCAGCGACGACATGCCTCCCGCCCCGGGAACGCCTACGTTGGCAGTTGCTCGCAACTGATGCGACACGCTTGTTCCGTACGGTCCGGAACGCCCAAGGCCACGGCAATCGCACTTCAACCCCCGACGCCGATGCATGAGTTCTCTTCCGCCGCGCCGCCGCGGTTGCCCACGACGGTTCGCTCTCGGAGACCAGCCCGCCGGTTCGCCGGGACCGTCCCTGCGCTCGCCGCCGCATTGGCCCTGGCGGCCGCGGCGACCCCGCCCGCCGCGTCGGCGCAGACCCGCGACTACCGCCCGGAGCGCCCCTTCGGCACGTTGCGCGAACAGGCGCGCACGCAGCAGGCATGGCTAGAGGAGCGCCTCGGCGAAAACCTGCCGATGCTCATGCGCAAGCACGGCGTGGACATGTGGGTCGTGGCGATGCGCGAGTACAACGAGGACCCCGTGTTCAGGGCGCTCGTGTCGCCGACGACGTTCGCGGCCCGCCGCCGCACCATCTACGTCTTCCACGACAGGGGGCCCGGCGAGGGCGTGGAGCGGCTGGCTCTCGGCGGCACGTCGCAAGGAGGCGCCTACGAAGCCGTCCGGGCCACCGCCACGGCGCCCGACGGCCGGGCCGCCGAGCTGTGGGGCAGGGACCAGTGGGACTTGTTCGCCCGCATGGTGCGCGAGCGCGACCCGGGGACGATCGCGGTCAACGTCTCGCGCGACCACAACTTCGCCGACGGGCTCGCGGCGGGCGAGTGGGAGCAGATGAGCGAGGCCCTGGGACCGGCGCTGGCGGCCCGTGTCGTGCGCCGTCCCCTGCTGGCGATCGAGTACTTGGCGATGCGCGTTCCGAGCATGTCTCCGGTCTACCGCCGCGCGCAGGTGATCGTCCACGACATCATCGGCGCGGCGTTCTCGGACGTCGTGATCGAGCCCGGCCGCACGACGACGGCGGACGTCGTTTGGTGGATGCGCCAGCGCGTCCACGACCTGGGACTCGGGACCTGGTTCCAGCCGTCGGTGTCGGTGCAGCGGCGGGGCGCGCCGATGGCCGATTCGGTCGCCCCCGTGATCCTGCGGGGCGACGTGCTGCACTGCGACTTCGGCCTCGTCGCGCTGGGGCTCGCGACCGACACGCAGCACATGGCCTACGTCCTGCGAGAGGGCGAGACCGACGCGCCGGCGGGACTGCGCCGCGCGCTGGCCAACTCCAACCGGTTGCAGGACATCCTGATGGAGGAGATCGTCGTGGGCCGCAGCGGCAACGAGATCCTCGCGACCGTCCTGGACAGGATGCGCGCGGAAGGCCTCGACGGCACCATGTACACGCACCCGATCGGGGACCACGGCCACGGCGCCGGGCCGCTCATCGGCCTGTGGGACTACCAGACGGGCGTCCCCGGACGCGGCGACCCGCCCGTGATTCCCGGCATGTGGTTCTCGACCGAGCTGCAAGTCACGACGCCCGTTCCCGAGTGGGACGGCCAGCGCGTGCGCATGGCCCAGGAGGAGGAGGCCGAGGTGACTCCCGACGGCGAGGTCCGCTGGACGCTTCGGCGCCAGACGGAGCTGCACTTGGTGCGGTGACCGGCCGTTCAGCCCGGTGCGGCGCCGGGCGACCTCGCTCGCGCTAGCCGCCATGCGAGTCGCCGTCGTCGCGGGTCGCCGCACGCCGTTCGCCCGGGCGGGCACGGCGTTTGCCCGCATGTCCGCGATCGAGCTCGGACGGTGCGCGGTGCGCGAACTCCTGGCCCGGTCGGAGCTGGCGCCGGCCGACGTGGACCACTTGATCTTCGGGACCGTGGTGCACGATCCGCGCGCGCCGAACATGGCCCGCGAAGTTGGACTCGCTACGCTTCCCCCGGAGGTGCCCGCGACGACGGTGTCGAGGGCGTGCGCCTCTTCCAACCAGGCCATTGCGGACGCGGCGGCCCTCGTCGCGACCGGTTGCGCGGACGTCGTCGTGGCCGGGGGAGCCGAGTGCCTGTCGCGCGTTCCCGTGCTTGCGTCGGACCGGCTGGCCGGGACGCTGGTCGCCGCGTCGCGCGCGAAGACCTTGGGCGCGCGCCTCAAGCCGTTCGCGCGCCTTCGGCCGAGGGACTTCTTGCCGGTTGCTCCGGCCATCGCGGAGCCCAGCACGGGCGAGACGATGGGCGAAGCCGCCGAGCGGATGGCGAAGGAGAACGGCATCTCGCGGGAAGACCAGGACGCCTGGGCGCTGGGCTCGCACAGGAAGGCGCGCGCCGCCGCCGAGGACGGCCGCCTGGCCGGGGAGGTCGTGCCCGTGTACGTGCCCCCGGACTACCGGGCGGCGACGCGGGACAACGGCGTGCGCGCCGACACTTCCGCCGAGGCGCTGTCGGCGTTGCGGCCCGTGTTCGACCGCGAGTTCGGCTCGGTCACCGCGGGCAATTCCTCTCCCCTCACCGACGGCGCGTCCGCGGTGCTGCTCGCGTCGCCCGAACGAACTCGTGCCGCGGGCGTGGATCCCCTGGGCTATGTCCGCAGCTGCGCCTTCGCCGCGCTCGATCCGGCCGCCCAGCTGCTGCAGGGGCCGGCCTACGCGGCCCCGGTCGCCCTCGACCGTGCAGGCATCGCGATGTCGGACGTGGACGCCATGGAGATGCACGAGGCGTTCGCGGCCCAGGTCCTCTCCAACCTGCGAGCCCTCGACTCCGAGCGCTTCTGCCGGGAACGCCTGGGGCGCGAGCGCGTCGGCCATCCCGATCCCGCCGCCATCAACGCCGCGGGCGGCTCCATAGCCCTGGGACACCCGTTCGGCGCCACCGGGGCCCGGTTGACGACGACCCTGCTTCGCGAGCTGCGCCGCCGCGACGGCCAGTTCGGGCTGCTCACAGTGTGCGCGGCGGGAGGCCTTGGATTCGCCATGGTCGTGGAGCGTGCCTGACTCGCCGGCGCGCGCCGGCGTTCGTCGCATGCTTCGCGCGGCGTGCTGGAACGTCCTTCTCTTGGTCGGCGCTTTGGGGCTCGCCGCCGTCGTCGCGGAGGCGTGGTTGCGATTGTCGATGCCGTTCGGGCAAGGGCGCCGCCCCGCGGTGTTCGTGCCCGGCGTCGGCTTGCACCTGGCGGCCGGCGCCGAACTTCGAGCGACGAACTTGGAGGACTACTGGACCGTGTCGCGCACGAACAGCCTGGGCTTTCTGGATAGGGAGCCGCCGGGCGCCGCATTGGCGCGGACCGGGTGCCACGTGGCCGTCGTCGGCGATTCCTTCGTCGAGGCGGCGGAAGTGGCGATCGCGGACAAGTTTCACGTTCTGCTCGAGGAAATGGCGGCCCGGAGGTTGCCCGGCCTTGAAGTCTCAACGGCGGCCTACGGTCACCGCGGCACGGGCCAAGTGCAGCAGCTTCCTTACTGGGACAAGTGGATTCGGCATAGTCTTCCGAAGCTGGTCGTCCTCGTCTTCGTCAACAACGACTTCATCGACAATGCCATTGCGGGGCGCGACGGGTTGTTCGCCTCGGCGGAGCGAACCGAGGACGGCGTCGTCCTGCGCTTGCCCGGCCGGACGCGGCCGTCGGCGGTTGGCGGGGTTGCAGGGCGCGCGTGGCGCCGCATTCCGCCCGCCCTGCGCCCGTACTCGGCGTCTTGGGCCGCCGTGAAGTACCGTGCGTGGCGGCACCGCGTCGTGCAGGCGGGAACGCGGTCGTCCGGAGCTCCGCCGCCCGGATCGGTGTCGTCGCGCGACATGGACTTCACCGCGTTCGCGCTGGACGAGTGGCAGAAGCGAACGGGGGGGGGGGGGGGGGGCGGCTGGTCATATTGTCGTCCTACGCCATGCGCACCAACTGGATTGCGCGTTCGGACAAGCTGTTCGAGCACATGACGCGAATGGCCGAGGACCGCGGCATCCCCGTCGTGGACCAGTTCGACTGGATCGCGCGCCAAGGGCGTCTCCCCAAGGAGGCCGGCTGGCCCCGGGACTGGCACTGGACCACTCAAGGCCACGAATGGGCGGCCGAAGCCCTGCTCGAGCACTTGGCGATGAATCCCGAAGCCTGCGGCGCCCCCCCCGGCGTGCCTGCGAAGTCCTCAGGCCGGCCCCGCGCGGCCCACGAGCGGCACGAAGCGCACCATGGCGAGTTCGTCGCGCTGGAACGCCGAGTGGGCGCTTCGCCGCTCGCGAACGAGGCGCTGCGTGCCGTCGGCGGGGCCGACCGGAATGACCAAGCGGCCGCCCACGCCGAGCTGTTCGCGAAGCGCGGCGGGCACTTGCGGGCCGGCCGCGGCGACGGCGATGGCGTCGAAGGGAGCGTGCTCGTCCCATCCGGCCGTGCCGTCGCCGTGCCGCACGCGGACGTTCTCGCAACCGAGTTGGGCAAGGCGGGCATGGGCGTCCTTGGCGAGCGTGGCGTGGCGCTCGACGGTGTAGACGACGGCGGCGATCCGGCCGAGGACGGCGGCCGCGTAGCCCGAGCCGGTGCCGACCTCGAGGACCCGGTCGGTGGGCGCTAGCTCCAGCGCTTCCGCCATGAGCGCGACCACGTAGGGCTGGGTGATGGTCTGCCCTTCGCCGATCGGAAGCGCGCAGTCGGAGTAGGCGCAACCGGCCATGCGGGGCGGGACGAAGCGCTCCCGGGGGACGGCCCGCATCGCGTCCAGCACGCTCCTGTCGGCGATCCCGCGCCGCGCGATCTGCTGGCGCACCATGCGGCGGCGCGCATGCGACGAAGCGGTGGGGATTGGCGTCAAGGAGGCGGCGTGCCCCGCGGAGGCTGCCAGTAGTCGATGCCGCCGGGCTGGTGGCGAAGTTCGGCGCTTGCCGCGAGCGAGAGCGACTCCAGGTCGATCACGTCCACCGTTCCGCGCACCGATCCGACCGCCTCGTTGGACACGAATGCGTAGCGCCCGTCCGGCGTCGCCACCACGCCGTGGGTCACCGGGCGCGAGGTCGCGATGCGCGCGATCTCCACTCCGGCGTTCAAGTCGATGACGGCCACCGCCTGCTCGCCCTTCAGTGTGGCGACGAGCAGCGACCCGTCCGCCGCGACGTCCAGATTGTACGGCGCCTCGCCAGTGGCGAACCTGCGGGCGACCACCCAGCGCTGGACGTCGACCTCGAGGACTTCCTGGTTCTTGTTGCAGGCTACGTAGACCACGCGCCCGGTCCTTGCGCCCGCGCCGGGCTCCACCCAGGTCGGACTGCACGAGCGCGCCGTGGAGGCTGGCGGGTTGGTTGCGGCGGTCGTTCGGGCGCCCGCGTGGCCGATGCGCGCCTCGCTGCCCGGCGTGACGTCGAAGCGCGCGCTCACGTCGAGCGTCTCGGTGTCGATCTCCACCAACTGCTCGGAGTGCATGCAGACGGAGTAGTGCCTGCGCCCGTCCGCCGTCACGCGGCTGCCGTGGGGCATCATGCACGTGCGGATGCGGACGATCTCCAGCATCTCGGGCGTGTAGACCACCGAGACGTCCGACGGGACCATGTCGCCGTGAAGGTTGAAGTTCGCGGCGAGGAGGAACTGGCCGTCGGGGGTGACGCCCATCGTCGCCGGGAAAAGGCCGAGTTCGGCTCGGCCTACGAGCGTGTCGGCTCCGGCCGCGAACTTCCAGACGTGGCCGAAAGGCGTGCCGTGGGCGATCGTCACGTACCAGAATCGCCCGTCCGGGGAGACGGCGAGGCCGTGCGCGCCGTCGTTGTCGCCCGGCATGACGCCGACGGGAATCTCCTTCTCGACCACGGCGCCCTCGCCCGGCGTGAAGGCGACGCGGCTGATCAGGTCCGACGACTCGTTGGCCACGTAGACGCGATGCGTTTCCTGGCCCGGGGCCTGCGCCGGTCCCGCCGCCGTCAGAGCGAACGCCATGCAGGCGCCAAGCGCGCGTCCACCGGCGCGTCCCCCGCGGCCTCGCGACGCGCCCCGTACTGCTCCGCCGTCCGAGCTTCCCGCGCGTCCGCCCTCCGCTGCTCGACGTCCCTCGCCCCGCGGGCTCTTGCCGGCCCTGCCCGGACGCCCGCCCTTCACGAGACCTTCGCCTTCTCGTCCTTGGGCGTCACGCGCACGACCCAGAGACCGGAGTTGAGGTCGGACACGAACACGTGGCCCTTGAACGGCTGGGGCCCCCACGCCATCGGCGAGTTGGGCACGAAGCCGTCGGGCGATCCGGTCGGCAGCCACGCGATCTCCCGGCCCTGCCTGTACAAGTCGCCCCGCAGCTCTCCCGATACGTCCACGACGCGCAACCCGGCTTGGTAGTACGCGACGTACATCTTGTCGTCCTCGACCCACAGGTTGTGCGCGCCGGCCTCGGGCACTTCGTAGCGCGCCACTTCGCGCGGGCGCTCGGGGTCCTCCATGTCGAGGACGTGCACGAAGCCGCGCGATCCGTCGCCGGGATGGCCGTTGCGCGACACGCAGTCTTCGCATCCGAATATTTCGTCGCCTACGAACAAGTAGCGGTGTCCGGCCGCATTGGTGTAGGGGAAGGCGACGTGCGTGGCGCCTTCCGCGTAGGCGAAATTGCCGACCTCGACCGGCGCCTGCGGCGAGCCCCCCCAGCGTCCGTCTCCCACGTCGAGGACGTATACGCCGTGGTCCCAGTAGGACACGTAGGCGAGTCCGTCGGCCACCCAGACGTCGTGCAGATACTTGCCCGGCGCATCGATGCCCCAGCGCCCGATTTCCTTGGCGTCCTTGGGGTCGGACACGTCGAGCACGTGAACGTCCAGCGTGCCGTCGTGGACTGCGTACAGCACGTCGCCGTTGAAGAAGACGTTGTGGACGCCGCCCGTCAGGTCTTTCGTGTAGTGGCCGGCGACGACGGGGTGGGCCGGATCGGCCAAGTCGAGGAACACGATCCCGTTCTTGCGGTCCGACGCGCCCTCGCGCGTGATGGCGGCGACCGTGCCGGAGGCGTTGACCTTCACGTCGTTGACGACGCGGGCGTCCACTTCCACGAAGTCGGTGAGCACCGGGTTCGCGGGGTTGGTGACGTCCCAGGCAAGCATCCTCTGGCCCCCCGAGTGCGTGCCGGTGTACACGTAGTCGCGTCCGTCGGCTCCGGTGAACGCCCACAGGTCCGACGTGGGCCGGTCGGCCACGAGTCCGCGTCCCACCGTCACGGCTTCGTGCTCGCCGCCGCGTTCCGAAACCTCGACGAGGGCGTGTCCCGCAATGCTTCCCGCCGTCGCGGAGACGCGGTATATCCCCGGCCTCTCGGCCACGAACGCGCCGTCGGGGTAGACCGTCGCGCCCGGACCACCGGCGCGCGCGTCGATGGCCGCGACGGAGAACTGGACCGGGGCGCCCTCGACCGCTGCGCCGCTTGCGTCCTGGATCGCCGCGGACGCGCGAATCACGTCCCCGGTCCGCGTCCGCGCGGGGACGGCCACCTGCACGGACGCGACCGGGCTTTCCTCGACGGCCAGCGTCACGGACCGAGCGACGCCTTCGGCACGGGCCGTGACGACGACTTCGCCGGGGCGAACGGCCGTCACAAAGCCGTACGGGTCCACTGTGGCCAGCCGCCGCCGGTTGCTGGACCACTCGAGCTCCACGCGTCGCCGGACGGCGCCGTCGGCGGTGCGCGCGACGGCTTCGAGCCGCACGACCGAGCCGACGAAGACGCGTCCGTCCGGCGCCGACAGCTCGACGGTCTCGACGGGCAGGCCGACCACGGTCACGGGCGCCGAGAAGCTTCTGATCTCGGGCGGGCCGGTGCCGCTCCGGGGAGGCACGCGAACGGCCATGAGCAGCTCGGCGTCGCCCTCGGCCAAGCCCTTCAGGTATCCGTTCTCCAGGGCCGCGAAGCGGGAATCGATCTTCGGCAGGATCCTCACGCCGGGCACCCGCTGGCCGCGCTCGTCGTAGGCCACCATGCGCAGGCTGTCCCCGATGGCCATGGAGTCGCCCACCTGGATGCGCACGTCGGCTGGGTCGGTGCGCACCTCCGCGACCCCCGCGCCGATGCGCACGGCGGCCGGATACTCCTGAGCGGGCGGTTGGGGCGCGGCCGCGGCTTCGCCGCCTGCGGCGCCGGGGCCCGGCGGAGCCTGTTCGCCTTCCGCAGTCTCCCCGGTTCCTGATGCTTCCGTTGCTTCGCCCGGAGGCGCGGCAGTCTCCGGCTCGGACGGCTGCTCCGGTTGCGGCGCGGGTTCGGCGGCGGGCGGCGCCGGCGTCCCCGTCACGTCGGTGCGGGTCATCTTGCCCGGCCCGCAACCGGTCGCGAGAATGAATGCGGCGAACCCGCCGGCCACGGCTCTGATCATTGGTTCGTCTCCTGCTGGCTTTGCTGTTCGGCGCAAGTCCGGGCGGGCGCCTTCTCGCTCGTTCGGATGGATGCCCGTCTGCTAGAATGTACCCCGCCATCGTTTCCCGTGTTCCCGGATCGACCGTGACCTTCGCCGAACGCGTGTACGCGAGCGTTCGCCGCATCCCAGCGGGCCGCATCGCCAGCTACGGGGGAATCGCGGCCATGCTCGGCAAGCCGCGAGCGGCTAGGGGAGTCGGGTACGCGCTCAGCCGCTTGCCCGTGGCCACCAACGTGCCCTGGTGGCGCGTCGTGAACAGACGAGGCGCGATCTCCACGTCGCGGGTCGACGGGACCGCGCTTCGCCAGCGCGACGTCCTGGAGCGCGAGGGCGTCGAATTCGACGAACGGGGGGAAGCCTCGTGGGAACTCTTCGGATGGATCCCCGAGGGCCCGTGAGCAACGGCGGGACCGCGCCGCGGCCAGCGACGGGCGGCCGGCGACGAGCGGTCTTCGCCGCGGCCAGACGCGGGGGACGCTCCGAGGCTGCAAGCGCTAACCTTCGACGCCGCTCTCGGAACGGCGCCGCCGTGGTCGCCGCGCTCCTCGGCGCTTCGGCGTGCGAGCCGCCGCCGCCGGAGCAGTGGGGCCCGTACGCGGAGATCGTGTTCGAGGAGGACGCCCGAGGGGCCAGGGGACTCGAACGCGTGCTCGTGCACCTCGAGAGCGAGGACCCGGACGTGCGCCGCTTCGCCGTGCGCGCGCTGGGCCGGCTGGAAGACCCCGCGTTGCTCGACCGCATCGTGCCGATGCTGGAGGACCCGGACGACTGGGTGCGGGAGGAGGCGGCCACGGCCGTGGCGCAGGCGGTCTTTCGCAGGGGGGCTCCGACGGCGCGAGCCGAGCGGGAGGACGATCTGCACGTGCTGCGCGGCGTCGCCGCCATCCTGCGCGATCGGGCCACCGCGGCGGACGCGCTGGCGGCGCGAGCCGGGCGGGAGGACGCTCCCCACGTGCTGGGCGCCATCGCCGCAAACCTGGGTCGGTTGCGCGCGGTCGCGGAGACGGAACGGGCGGTCGTGGCGGAGGCGCTGGCGGCCACCGCAGGCGGGGACTTCGCACCTTCTGCGTGGGCGGCGGCGTTCGTCCCGGAAGATGCGGATCGAATCGGTCACCTGGCGGTAGTCCGCACGAGCGCCGACCGCATCCGGCTCTTCGCGGAACACGCGCTGGCGGGCATCGCTGCCCTGCTCTCGGCTGTGGAGAACGACGTTGGACTCGCCGCGCGGCTCGGGCTGGCGCGCGGAGCCGAGGCGCTGACGCGGACGGCGCCCGAGCATCCGTTGGAGGCGCCGCTCCTCGAGGCCGTGGACGGGTTGCGTGGCCTGCGCGTTGCCGGGGACGCCCGAACGGCCGCCCGGGTCAGGCGCTTGGCAACGACGGTCGTGGCCCGCGAGGCCGAGCGCTGGGCGGGCGCGGACGCGAAGGCATGGGCCGGTCGCGGCGGCGGGTCGGCGCCGACGCTGGGTCGCGCCGTGGACGAGCTCCCGAATCGCGAGGCCGACGAGGCGGACCGGCGACGGCATGCGGACGTGATCGGCGCGTTTGCGGACGGAGGCGCCCTGACGGCGCTTGGCGACGAGGACTGGGGCGTGCGCCGGGCCGTCGCGCTGGCGGCGGCGGCCAGCGGGCTCGGGGGACGCGAAGTCGTGACGGCGGCGCTGGCCGATGCCGATCCGAGGGTGCGGGTGGAAGCCCTGCGCGCCCACGACCGCTGGGTGCGGCCCGCCGCTGGGTGCGCCGCGATTTTCGAAGGCTTGGCCGACGCTGATCCGCGCGTGGCGGCCGTCGCGGTCGATCTGGCCGCCGCTCCCTGCCCGGAGCCGGCCGCCCAGACGGAAGCGCTCGCGGCGCTGGCCGCCCGGCTGGACCGCCGGCGCCCCGGCGGTGGGCCGCGCGACCCGGAGCGCGACGGCTGGCAGTTGCCCGCCCGCGCCCTGGCGTCGCTGGCGGCCGTGGCCCCTGGCGCGGCCGCGCCTGCGATCGCCGCCAACCGCAGCCACCCGTCGCCGTTCGCCCGCGCCTGGGTCGCCCGCGCCGCCGCCCGGGCCGGGGACGCCGAGACGTTGCTCGCTCTGTCCGCCGACGCCGACCCCAACGTGCGGGAGGCCGCCGCGCGCGGGCTCGGAGCCGTCTCGGGCGCCCGCGCGCTGGACGTCTACGCCCGGCAACTCCAAGCCGACGACGCCCAGCTGGTCATGACCGCCGTGGCCCTTCTGGCGGAGCACGGCGCCTTGGACGCCCCGCCCGCCGCCGGCTTGCGGTCCACCGCTTCGCCGCCGGACTCCGGCGCTTCCCCGCCCGGCAACTCGCCGGCCGGCGACGTCCCCCGCGCCGCGCCGCCCGGCTCCGGCATCGCCGCCGAATCTTCCCCTGCCGTCCAGCCGCCCCCCTCCGCGGAGTCGCTTCTCTCGGAGCTCCTTGCCGCGCTGGCGCGCTTCACGGCTCTCGAGCGCGAGACCCTGAGGGACGCGCGGACGGCGTTGCTCGGAGGCGTCGAGCGACTGGGAGGATACGCCGCCGCCGACGTCGATCCCTACCTCGCGGACTTCGACTCCGTCGTTGCCCGGAGGGCCGCGGACCTGATCGCCGAGCTGGGCGAAGTCCGGCCGGCGCCCGCGCCCGCGCCTTTCCCGCTCGCCCCACCGCCCAGCGCCGAACGGTTGCGGGAACTCGCGCGCTCGTCGGTCCGGTTGCGCATGGAGGGGCTCGGCGACGTCGTGATCGCACTGCGTCCGGACTTGGCCGCGACCAACGCCGACCGCTTCGCCCGCCTCGCCCGGTCCGGCTACTTCGACGGCCTCACCTTCCACCGCGTGGTGCCCAACTTCGTCGTCCAAGGCGGAAGTCCCCACGCAAACGAGTACGCGGGCGACGGCCCGTACAGCCGCGACGAGATCTCCGGGCAGCCGCATTGGCGAGGCACGGTCGGCCTGTCCACGCGGGGCCGCGACACGGGGGACGCTCAGATATTCGTCAACTTGGTCGACAACGTCCGGCTGGACTTCAACTACACGATCCTGGGCGAGGTGGTCGAAGGCATGGACGTGGTGGACCGCATGCAGGAAGGGGCGGTGATCGCCGAAGCGCGCCTGGAGCGACGGTGACGCGCGGACGGAAGGCGGGGGCCGCGCTTGCCTTGGCGGCAACCGTTGGAGCCGGCGCGTCCACGGTGGTTCCGGTCGGAGCGGGCGACTCCGGCGGGGCCGGTGTCGTCCTCGCGCCGCCGCCGCCCGAGGACGGCCGGGGAGACGCGGAGAGACGGTCGGCGAACTCGTCGAAGCGCCGTTCGGCGACTCGGACCGTTCGCCGGCAGGAGCCCGAGCCGTTCGGCTTGGCGGACCTGTTCGAGGTCGGCGCGCGCGCCGCCGCCGGCCGTTCGCTGCTCCGCGACGAGAACGAAGACGGCGTGCCGGACCGGCTCGGAGCGGCGATCGTCGCGGGCCGCGCGCCGACGCTCGCCGCGCGCGCCGCCGCCGCCGAGATTGCCGCCCGCCTGGGCTTCGAGACCACTGCCCTGGACTTGCCGCTGCCGCGGGTCGCGTCGCCCGGCCGAGTGGCGGTGCTGGTTGGTCGGCCCGCGCTCGCCGAGGCCGGGCTGTCGCCCGAGGACTTCGGCGTGGAGCCGCTGGTCCAAGGAGAGGGCGCGGTGGCGGTGGCGGAGACGGGCAGTCCGGCGCGCCGCTGGGTCGCCGTCTTCGGCGCGGACGAGGACGGCCTTCTGCGGGCCGCGCGCCTCGTGGCTGGCCAGCTTCCGCACGTCGGCAGCCTCTCGGGCCCATCGCTGGCCGAGATCGGTCTCGAGCTGACGGCCGGCGCGGCGTCCGACACGCTCGGTCCGGCCGCGCGCGACACGGCAGAATCCGCAGCGCCCAGCCGCAATCCGCCCACGGCATCCGCTGGGTCCGCCGCCGTTCCCGAGCCCGGCACGCACCGCTCGGCCATGTTCCCCACGTCGCCGCCCGCCCCCGAGCTCGGCGCGCGCGGCTCCCCCGCCTCCACGACCGCTCCCCTCGGCGCCGCGCCTGCTCGCCCGACCATCGTGTTCACCCGCGCCGTGGCGGAACCCGGCGGCGCCGTCCGCCTCGGGGGCATTGTCCGCCCGGGCGCCGCCGGCCCCGCCGCGACCCAGGCTTGGTACGCCGAACTCCGGGAACTGGCGGCCGCCCGTCGCCGCGCGCCGGACTCCCAGCCCGACTCCGCCAGCCTGCGCTTCCGGCGGCTGGCGTCGATTGCGCTGTCCTACGCGGACGACGAGATCGTGCTGCCCACCCTCGCGGCCACGCCTCCCGGCCCCGTCCCAGGGCGGCCCGGCACGGCGGCGAAGAAGGCGCTGGACCTCTCCAACACGTACAGCACGGACGGTTTCCTCGGGGACTCCGACGACAACGAGATCCCCGACCGCGTCGACGTGGCGATCGTGCCGTCCGAAGGCGCGGAGATCGTCGGCCTGGCGGCCCGCATCGGCCTGGAGTCCGCCGGCTTGGTGGTGCCGCTCGTCCTGCGCAGTTCGGAACTCGGACCGCTTGCCCGCCGGCCGACCACCGTCCTCGTCGGCGCCGCCCATCCGCTGGTGGCCGAGCTCGCCGACAGCGGCAAGGTCGCGTTGGCGGACGTGCCGCCCGGCCACGGCTTGCTGGAGCTCGTGCCCGAGGCGTTCGGCGGCAAGCCGAGCTTGGTCGCGACCGGCCCGGACAGCGCGGGAGCGGCCTTGGCGGCCCGGCGGCTGGCGCAGGTCTTCCCCCACGTGGCCGAGCGCGGCGACGGCCTGCCGGTCTTCGACGACGCTGAACGCGACCTTTGGGCCTTCCTGTCCGGCCGGTTGCCTGCGGGGCAGGCGGCCGCCGCCCTCTACAAGCTGGACCGCATCGCCGCCGACCTGGCCGCCGAGGACTTGGTGCGGGCCGACGTGCTGGTCTCGCTCGACGACCCCGATCCCGGCCTCGCCGACGTCGTGGCCCGGCGCGCCGCCGCGTTGGGCGCGGACGAGGCCGCGGTCGAAATCGACAACCGCGACGTGGAGCGGGCCGCCACGATCTTCAAGGACACCTTCCAAGTCCCGTCCGAAGTGGACCGCTTCTGGTCGGCGTTCGAGGCGCGTGTGCTCGGACGCCTGTCGCCCGGCGCCCGCGTCGAGGTCGAGGCGCGGCTGTCGGAGCCGCCCGCCGTCCGCCGGAAGATCGAGGACGAGGCCGAGCGCCGCCTGCTGGCCGCGGGCGCGTCCCCCGAATCGAAGGTTCTCGTGCTGTCCGCCTTCAAGCAGGGACTCTCGTGGTTGCGCGAGTCCGTCGTCCCCCGCCTTCGCGGCAGCGCGGTCGCGGAGATCGTCGTCGAATTCCTCCGCAACGACCCGCCCCCGGAATGGCCTCAGCAGGCCATCCACACGCCGGTGCGCTGGCTCCACGAACTCTTTCCCGCGGACGAACTTCTCGCCGCCGACCTGGGAATCGAGACGGAGCAGATCCGCTTCGAGATGACCGACTCCGCCGACGCGGTCTACCGGGTCCGCGCCGTCGGCCCCGCCGGGGCGCCGCTGCTCGAGGACGCCTTCGATCCCGTCTGGGTTCTCCGTCCCTACTTCGATCGCTTCCGCGACTACGAGCAGGTTCGCGTCACCACGGGCTGGTTCCGCGCCGTCGCCCACGCCTCGGTTGCCGCGCAGCCCGACACCCTTGCGAACGAGCGCATCCTCACCGACCCGGAGTGGTTCTGGGACCGCTTCCAGGCACGGACGCTGCCCGCCGTCTACGACTACGTCATGGACCGCCACGACGGCGCCCCCCGAGGCGGCGGGCTGGACGCGCCGTTGTTCGGCTCGCTCGTGGTGGAGCTCGAGATGAGCGAGCCCGACTACCGTTTGGGCGTGGACAACGAGATCGCATCCACGATGGACGCGCTCCACGAGGAGATTTACTTCGGCACGATCGAGTTCTTTCAGCTGATCGGACGCAACGCGCGCGGCCCAGAACTGACCTATCCGGGACGCGTCGTGCCCGTCATGCGGCCCCGCGGCCACGGCGGGCCGGGGCAGGGGCGCATCGCGTTCACCGGCTTCGCCACCAACCGTCCGGCCGTCGTCGTCCGCTACACCAGGCGAGACGGAACCACGGGGCGGGAGCGCCTCGACGTTCCCAAGATCGCCATGGAGCGTCCCAGCCTTCGCCGCGCCGTGGTGGCGCCCGAGTCGCCGCGGCTCTCCCGGCTCGACTTCCGGGTGCGCGTGGACACCGAACTCGACGAGCGCGCGTCCCATCTGGCGCTGGCGCCGCCCGAGCAAGTGGACGAGCGGATGATCTCGGCCGAGCAAGTGGCGGCCGTACTCGCCAACTTGGCCGAGTTGCGCGAGCACGGCCTCTACACCGGGGCCCTCGCCTACGACGAGGTGGGCGACGTCGGCGTCTGGGCCGAGTGGACGCACCGGCAGGACCCTGAATCGCGCACCGCCGCCACGCTTCCAGCCAACGGGTCGCCCGCCGCGCATCCCTCGTGGGCGGACCTGCTGCCGGACGGGTGGACCTACGACGGCGGCCGCGTCGTTCAGTGGGACGAGCCGATACCGCCCGACGAGGGCCACCAGATGATGGCGAAGCTGAGCCGGGCGTTCGAGCACGCAACCATGTACAGGGTCGGCGAGAGCTACCTCGGCCGCGCGATCTGGGCGATGGACCTGATGACCCCCGTCGCCGCGAGCCACTGGTCGCGGGCCAAGGCGACGACCTTCAAGCCCACTGCCCTCTATTCCGCCCGCCAGCATGCGAACGAGGTGTCGTCCACGAGCCACGTCCTTCGCCACGCCGAGCTCCTCCTGGCCGACTCCGCCCAGCGGCGCAAGCTGAACAAGGTGAACGTCGTCGTGCACCCGTTCACCAATCCCGACGGCGCGCAGCTCGCGTACGACTTGTACCGCGTCACGCCCGACTACATCCTGCATGCGGGCTACTTGGGCGCGCTCGGCGTGGACGCGACTTCCGGCGCGGACGAGGACTTCCCCATCTACCCCGAAGCGCGGGTGCGCGGCCGGCTCTGGCGCAGCTGGTTGCCCGACGTCTTCCTGAACCCGCACGGCTACCCCAGCCACCAGGTCGTGCAGTTGTTCTCGGAGTACAGCGGCTTGGTGCGCCGCGGCCGCGTGACCGAGCGCAACTGGGGCTTCAACAAGGGCTGGTTCATGCCCGGCTTCGGATACGTGGACGACCCGTCGCTGCCGCGCCACAAGGACGCCGCGTTCAGGTTGCGCGGCTACATTACGGCAGCGATCAACTCGAACCGCGACGTCTTCGAGATGAACCAGCGCAACTACGCCCGCTACCGCCGCTACGGGGCCGCCTTCGATCCGGACGTGTTCCGCCTGCCGATGACCGACAGCGTGCTGATCGAGATGCCGCTGAAGGGTTCGCGGGCCGGCGGAGAGGGCAGGAGACTCAACCCCAAGGTGACCATTTGGAGCGGCGTCACGGAGGCTCCCGACGAGACCGCCCACGGCGAATGGCTCGAGCTGGTTGCGAAGGCCGGGCTGTCGTGGGACCAAGCCGTGCTTGACTACTTGCACGCCGGCGCCCACCAAGTCGAGCGCAGCGGCTCCGAGTTCTTCGGCGGGAAGACGCTGAAGATGACGCGGCCCAGGCCGCCGAAGGACACCGGCCCCGCGCAGACGCCCGTCCCAGCCGGCGACCGACGGCCGCCGGCGCCGGGCAACCCGTCCCGGCCATGACCGGCGGGTCGCTCTTCTCCAGGATCGCGCGGCGCGAGATTCCCGCCGACATGGTGTACCAGGACGAGCTCGTCACTGCGTTTCGCGACATTCGGGCGCAGGCGCCCACGCACGTCCTGGTCGTGCCCAACAAGGAGATTCCCACGATGGCCGACGTGACGGCGGAGGACGAAGCGGCGCTGGGCCGGATGCTCCTGGTGGCGTCCCGGATCGCCGCCGAAGAGGGCGTGGCGGAACGCGGCTACAGACTCATCGTCAACTGCCGCGACCACGGCGGCCAAGAGGTGCAGCACGTCCATCTGCACCTGCTGGGAGGCCGGCCGCTGGGCCCCATGCTGGCGAACGAACCGTAGCGGCGAGCGTGTTCCGCAATGGGGCGGTTGCAGGACGTGCAAGGCCGCGAGCCCAGGGAAGCGCCGCCGTGGCGCGGTTTCTTGAACGGCGGCTTTCTGCATGTTCGCGGGCACGCGGACATCGCCGCCGCCGAGTTCCTTCCCGCTCTCCGGCGGACCGCTTCGATTCGCCATCTGAGACATCGACCACGGAGATCCCCCAAGCATGACGACGCAACAGGCCTTGGCGGCCCTCGACCAAGTCGTGGCCGGCTCCAAGACGGTCTTGCAGGCCGTCCCCGACAACCGGCTGGACTGGCGTCCCCACGAGAAGTCTTGGACGATGAGGGAACTGGCCGGGCACCTCGCCGGCATTCCCGGATGGACGATGCCCACGCTCGCCATGTCGGAGTTCGACATCTCGCCGAAGGACGGCGGCCCGCCGCCGCAACCTGCCTTCGAGTCCGTAGCGGACATCGCGAAGGCGCTCGACGAGAATGCGGCCGAGGCGCGCGCGCTGATCGAGGAGTCGGGGGACGAAGTCCTTCGCAGCCCGTGGACGATGCTGGTCGGCGGCGAGCCGCGCTTCACGCTGCCGAAGAGCGTCGTGCTGCGCACGTTCATCCTGGACCACATGATTCACCACCGTGCCCAGCTGGGCGTCTACCTGCGCTTGGCGGGCGTTGCGGTGCCGCAGACGTTCGGCCCGACGGCCGACTTTCCCGAGATGTAACGGGTCGTGGCGCTCTCGCCGGGCGACCTGGACCCCAACCGGTTCGATCTCCTCACCTTCGACTGCTACGGCACGCTGGTCGACTGGGAGCGCGGCATTCTCGAAGCCGTCGCGCCCATCTGCGCCGCCCACGGCGCGTCCCCGGCGGCGGCGGCGGTCCTGGGCGCCTTCGGCCGGCACGAACACGTGGTGCAGTCCGAGCGCTTCCGCTCCTATCGCGAAGCGCTGGCGCTCACGCTGGACCGCATGGGAGCGGACCTTGGGTTTCGTCCCACCGCAACCCAGCGCCGCGCCTTCGCCGCTTCAGTGGGCGGCTGGCCCGTCTTCCCCGACACCGTGGATGCGCTCCGTCGGCTGGGCCGCCAGTACCAGCTCGGCATCGTCTCCAACGTGGACGACGATCTCTTCGCCCAATCCCGCGAACGCTTGGAGGTATCCTTCGACTGGGTGGTCACGGCCCAGCAAGTGGGCAGCTACAAGCCGGCCTCCGCCCACTTCCACGAAATGGCGCGGCGCTCCAGCGTGCCGAAGAGTCGCACCCTGCACGTGGCGCAGAGCCGCTTCCACGACATCGCGCCCGCTTCCGCGCTCGGCTACGCCACGTTGTGGGTCGACCGGCCCGGCGCGGCGCCTGCGGCCGGGGCCGCTCCTCCGGCGCCCGCCGAAGCCGACGCCCGAGTCTCCAGCATGGCGGAAGCGGCGGCGCTGCTGGCGAAATCTCCAGTCCGCGGCGGCTAGTCCCGGCGCGGGTCCATCCGCCGACAACGCCGCAATACGCGCGCGGCACGGGGACGAAACCGCGCCTACCGCACCTGCACCGACTGCGCCATCCGTTCCAGGAACGCGCGCTCGTCGTTCGTGAGCGCCCTGACGCCGGCCTCGGCCGCCTTCCCCAGCAGGCTGTCGAGCTCCTCGCGGTTGATCTCGTGCAGCTGGTCGCGCGGAATCGCCTGCCAGCGTTCCAGTACGTCGGCCTCCCGCGCGGCGGTCGCCTTGTATCGGGGTTGCCGCTTCGGGACCGCGACGGCCTTGGTCTTCCGGCGCTCCCAGAGCTTGAGGAAGCCCCACCCGGCCGCGAGCCCGCCCAGATGCGCGAAGTGGGCGATCCCGCTCTGCGCTCCGGTGATGCCCGAGAACAGGCTCGATCCCACCATGAACAACGCCAGGATCCGCGCCTGGACGGGCAGGATGCCCCAGATGTGGATCGTCTCGCGCGGCCAGTAGCGCGCGAAGCCCACCACCACGCCGTAGACGGCTCCGGACGCCCCGATGACCATAGCCGTGGGCGTGAACGCGAACGAGAGGACGGCGCCGCCGATGCCGCTGGCCAGGTAGAACCAGACGAACGTCCGGCTGCCCAGCCGCTCCTCCAGCCTGGGACCGAAGAAGAACAGCATCAGCATGTTGAAGAACACATGGGCGAAGCCGCCGTGAAGGAACATGTAGGTCGCGATCGTCCACGGCCTCCGGGCGACGGCGAGCGGCACCAGTCCGAACTCTTCGACCAGCGGCATCCCGGTCGCCGTGAGCGCGAAGATTGCGATGTTGGCGAGCAGAAGCCGCTGCACCCACGGCGTCATCATCATGGCGCGCCTGCCTTCCCCGCGGGCCTCCCCGTTGCGAGCATCCCCATTCCGGCCAAGCTACTGTACTTTCTTGCAAGCTCAAGGACGCTCGATGGTCGAGTCCGGCCCGCAAGCCGCGAGCGCCGGCGCCAGTGCGGACCTCCGCCGGTCCGGAGCCCAGCCGGTCCGATCCGAAGCGCTCGGCGGACCCCTCGGCGCCCCCGCCTCCCGGACTCCCGGATTTCCGGCCAAGCCGCTCCTTTCCCCTCCAACGCTCTCCGATGCTGAAGATACCCGTCGTCGTCGGGTCCGTGCGTCGCGGCCGGCAGTCCAGCCGAGTGGCCCGCTTCGCTCGCGACCGCCTGCAGAAGGCCGGAGCCGACGCACCCCTGCTCGACTTGGCCCGGATCGCGCTCCCCGTCATGGAGGAAAGGCTGTCCAAGCGCGACGATCCGCCGCCGGGGCTGGTCGCCTTCTCGCGCGCCGTGGCCGAGGCCGACGCGGTCGTCGTCGTGAGCCCCGAGTACAACGGCGCCGTCCCGGGCGCGCTCAAGAACGCGCTCGACTACCTCTACGCCGAGTGGGACCGCAAGCCGGTGGGAGTCGTCACCGTGTCGTCGGGCGGATTCGGCGGCGTCAACGCGCAGAACCAGCTCCAGCTGCTGTTCCTGCGTATCAAGGCGTTGCCGGTGGCGGCGATGCCGGTCTCGTTCGTCTCGAAGTCCTTCGGCGAGGACGGCGAGCCGCGCGAGGCGCACTACGAAGCCTCGTTCGCGCGCTTCGTCGAGACCCTGTCGTGGTACGCCGGGGCCGTCGGCAGGGCGAAGGCGGCGGACGCGGCCCAGGGCCGGTGATGCCCTCCTTCTATCTCACCACTCCCATCTACTACGCGTCGGGCGAGCCGCACCTGGGCCACGCCTACACGACGATCCTGGGCGACGTGCTGGCCCGCTACCGCCGTCGCGCCGGCGAGGACGTGCTCTTCCTGACGGGCACGGACGAACACGGCCAGAAGATCCAGGAAGCGGCCGCCGAGCAGGGCATGAGCCCGGCGGAGCTCTGCGACCTCATGGCGGGCCGCTTTCGGGCCGCTTGGCGCACGCTGGGCATCTCGCACGACCGCTTCATCCGCACTACCGAAGCCGAGCACCGGGCCGCGGTGGGCGCCCTGCTGGAGCGGCTGCGGGACAACGGGCTGGTCTACGAGGGCGAATACGCGGGCTGGTACTCGGTGAGCCAGGAGCGCTACTTCACGGAGAAGGAGATCGGGCCCGAGCGCGTCGATCCGGTGACGGGCGGGCCGCTGGAGCGCATTCGCGAGAAGAACTACTTCTTCCGTATGGGTCGCTTCCAGGAGCGCCTGGTGCGCCACGTCGAGGCCAACCCGGAGTGGATCGTGCCGGCCGCGCGCAGGAACGAGGTGCTGGGCTTCCTCAAGCGGCCGCTGGAGGACCTGTCGATCTCGCGCCCCCGCTCGCGCATCCACTGGGGCATTCCGTTGCCTTGGGACGCCGAGCAGACGACCTACGTGTGGGTGGACGCGCTGATCAACTACGTCACGGCGTCGGGCGCCGTCGATCCGGGCGCGGCCGCCGGGAAGCGCGGCTTCGGGGAGTCGCTCGCCGGCTCGCGCTGGCCGGCCGACGTCCATCTCATGGGCAAGGACATCCTCACCACCCACGCCGTCTACTGGCCGACGCTGCTGATGGGGGCGGACTTGGCTCTCCCGCGCAAGATCGTGGCCCACGGCTGGTGGGTGGTGGGCGACACCAAGATGTCCAAGTCGCTGGGCAACGTGGTCGATCCGCTCCAGCTCCGGCGGTGGTTCGGGACGGACGCCGTGCGGTGGTACCTGATGCGCGAGATGCCCACGGGCCAGGACGCGTCCTACACGCTCGACCGGTTCATGGTGCGCTACGACGAGCTGTCGAACATCCTGGGCAACTTGGTCCACCGGGTGGCGTCGATGGTCGGGCGCTACCGGGACGGGACGGCGCCGGGCGGGCCGGCGGGCGGACTTCGCGCCGAGACGGACGAGGCCGTGGCCGCGTACCGGGCGGGCTTCGAGGACTACAGGCTGCACGAAGGGCTGGCCGCGGCTATGGAGCTGGCCCGGCGGGCGAACGGATTCGTCGAAGCGCGCGAGCCCTGGTCGCTGGCCCGGGACCCCTCCCGGTCGGCCGAGCTGGACGAGACGCTGGCGTCGCTGGTGCGCGCGCTCGTCGTGCTGGCCTGCCTCTTTGAGCCCGTCGCTCCCGCCCGGGCCCTCGAGCTGGCCGGGCGCCTGGGCCTGGACGACGTGCCGCTCCTGGACGAGGCGAGGGCCGTGGACGTGGCGGGACTGGCCGTGGCGCAGGGGCCGCCGTTGTTCCCCCGCGTGGACCCGGACGACTTGCGCGGCGGCGGGGCGGTCGGCGGCGACTCCGTGGACGTCGGCCGGTGACGCCGGGAGCATCGGCGCCGCGGACCTTGCGGCGGCCCGGCCCGCGCCCGGTCCATCCAGTCTTGCCCGGGAGGCGCCGCCGGACCTATGCTTGCGGTGGGCGGCAGCCGGCCCATGTTGCCCGGCCCGTCCGCGCCGTGGGGTTTCTTCGGCCCGCCGGCCGATCGTGGCTGGACCGAAGCGACGCTCGCTCTTGAACACGCCGCGCGCGCGCTTGACTTGGGCCTCCGCAGCCCTCTCCGCTTGACGACGGAAACAAAAGTTCCTAACGTGTCTCCGCAGATGAATACCAACCGATGGACCCTCGTGCTGCTCCGCGGCGGCTCGGAGGGCGTCGCGCAGTGGACGGTGCGCGGGGGCCTTCTGCGCGCCGTTCCCTGGGTGTTCGGTTGCGCCATGCTGGTGGCGCTGTGCGCAGTCGCCGCGGCCGTGGTCGTCGCGGGAGGCGACAATCCGTTGCGCGTGATCCAGCTGGCGCGGGAGAACCGCCTCCTGGAGGACGAGCTCGAGGAGGCGCAGGCGCGCTTGGCGAACGTGGGCGGCCAAGTGGCAGGACTGGTCGAGCAGAACCGGCGCGTCCGCTTGCTGGCCGGCCTGTCGGGGATCGACCAGGAAGTGCTCGAGGTGGGCGTCGGCGGCCCCGGCCTGGAGTCGTCGTCGGACGGCGAGCTGTGGATGCTGGATTCCGAGGCGTCCGAGACGGCCTACGCGATCCACTACGACCTCGAGCTCATGAAGCGAAAGGCGGACCTGCTGGCCGCCAGCTTCGACGAGGTGGCGTCCAGCTTCGAGGCCCAGCGCCGCCGGGCGGAGGCGACGCCATCCATCTTCCCGGTGCGCGGCCTGTTGTCGAGCCGCTTCAGCCGTAGCCGCCGTCATCCGCTTCACGACCGCCGGCAACCCCACGAAGGGATCGACATCCACGCGCCCAAGGGCGCCCCGATCGTCGCAGCCGCCAAGGGCGTGGTGCGTTCGGCAGGGCGTCGGAGCGGCTACGGCTACACGGTCGTGATCGACCACGGGTTCGGCGTGTCGACACTCTACGCGCACGCGTCCGAACTGCTCGTGCGCCGCGGCAAGGCGGTTCGCCGGGGCGACGTCGTGGCGCGCGTGGGAAGCACCGGGATATCGACCGCGCCCCACCTGCACTACGAGGTCCACGTCAACGGGTCTCCGGTCAACCCGCTGAACTACGTTCTTGGAGACGCCCTTCCCTAGACCCGCGCCTTCGCGCCGGTCGCCCGCCCGCCGGTCTCGGCGGGCCGCCTTCCTGCTTGCGCTTGCGGCGTCGGCCGTTCCCGTGGGGGCCCGCTCGGCCGTCTCGGCCGTGGGCGCAACGGACGTTCTCGCGCAAGACGGTGGGGCGGCGCCCTCCGATCCGCTGGCGCCGGACAGTGTGCTGGCGGTCCCGAACGGCCCGGTGCTCGTCTTCGAAGAGGCGGCGGGGTTGCCGGCGGCCGGGATTCGGATCTCGGCTCCGCGCGGCTTGGGCCGCCTGGACGACGCTCGGGCGCTCGTGGCGCTGGCAATCGGCCGGGCGCAACCGTTGGCGGACTTGATCGGCGCTTCGCTGTGGGGCGGACTGGATGGCGGCCGCATCGCGTATCAGGTGATCGGCGACCGCCGGGACATCGACGAACTGGCTTGGATCGTCCGCATTCTGGCCCGGAGGCCGTCGCCCCAAGGGTTGCGCGCGGCGCTGGCCCGGGAGCGCGCCCGGGCCGATCGCTTGGCCGAGACTCCCCACGGGCGCGTGGTGGCCGCGATCGACTCCCGCGAGTTCGATTCGCCCGCGGCGCCGGCCGCGCGGCGCGGGAACGTCGGCTTCGACGAGGTCTCCGCGTTCGCTCGCATCGAGCGGCTCTGGATGCGGAGCCACGCTCGCGACCGCCTCAGGGTCGTCGTGCTGGGCGGAGTCGAGGTCCCGGTGGCGCTCGCCGAGCTGTCTCTCTTGGGAGCCAAGGACCAGGCGGCCGGCCGCGAAGACGAGGAGTCGGCCGGGGCCGCCGCCGCGGGAGCTTCGTCGTCCGCCGCGCCGGCTGGGGCCGGACTGCCGGAGCGTCCCGGGGCGTTCTTGCCTCCGGCGCCCGCCTGGGCCGGCGCCTTCTTCAGCTTGGGGACGCGAAGCAGACCGGGCGTGCTGGTCGCCCAGGACGCTCTGGCCGCGGGGCTCGGCGGCTTGGAGCTGCCGGGCGTCGTGTTGCGCGTTCAGCACGGGTTGGGGAGCGATGCGCGCTGGACGGCGGTCACGGCCACGGCGCTGGCGCAGCGAGACGCGGACAACGCCCTGGCCGCCGCGCTCGGCGTGATGTCCGAGGCACAGCTCGCCGCCCGGTGGAGCGCGGCGGCCGAGGCGGCCCGAAGGGATCTCGTCGCGGCGGCCGCCACGCCCGCGGGGTGGCTGGCGCTCGCGGATCGCTGGCACGGCCACCCCGGCTCCGTCCGCGGCGTCCTCGCGAGGGTGGAGGCCGCGGGGCGTCCCGAGCTGGTTGCGGCCGTCCAAGCATTCGAGTCCACGCTCGTCCGTCTTGGCGGGGGCGGTTGACCCGCGCGGACACGGCGTTGCGTCGCAGGATCGTTCTGCTGGCCGCGTTTGCGACCGCGACATGGCAGCCGGCTTCCGCGGGGCCTCCGCAAGCCGCGGCGCAAGTCGGCCACGCCGGGCAAGATCGGCCGACGGACGGCGAGGGAGCCGGCGCGGGCGCTGTCCGGCCCGAGTGCGCTGCGGGCGTCCCGGCCGGCCGGGACGCCCGGGAAGGGGAGCGCCGCGCTTGTCCGCCGCCGTCCGAGCAGGAGCCTCTCTTGGTTGTGCGCGCCTGGGCGCCGGTCGGGGCGGTTGTCGTGGCGCTTCCCGTCTCGGCGTCGCTCGCGCCCGGGGACCTAGCGGCCGCGAGGATCGCGGACTTGGCGTTCCTGGCCGCGCTCCGCGAGGCCGCAGGGGGGGTGGCGGCGAGCGTCGAGGCCGTCCGCACGCGAACGGGGCGCTACTTCGTCGCCACGGCGCGTCCCGAGGATCTTGCCGACGTCCTCGGCGTGATGCGGCGCGTGGCGGGCGGACCGTTGCCGCATGGGCACGTGGAATCCGCCATGGCGCGGGCGTTCGAGGTGCGCGAGTTCCGCGAGGGCTCGCCGCAGGACCGATTCGAGCAACTCTTCGCCGCCCGCTTGAGTGCGGCGGGACCCGGCGGACTGGGGCTCGCCGACGAACCGGCGGACCCCGTGGACGAGTCGGCCCGAGACTCGGCGAGCGCTGCCGCAACCGCAAGCGCCGTCGGCGCGGCAACCGACGAGGCGCCGAGCGCCGCGTTGCTGGAAGCCGCCTCGGCGGCGCCCGCGACCGCTTGGGGGATGCCCGCATGGGTCGTGGTCGCGGACGGCCCGCGCCCCGGCCTTCCGAGTCCCGTCGGCGGGCCGGTCGGGCCGCCGGAGACGGACAGCCCGCCATTCGTCCTGCCGTCCGGGCACGGGACGACGGCGCCGGCCGGGCTCGTCAGCGTCGCGCAGCCCGCGGAAGTCGTGACCACGTGGGTCGGGCTGGCGTTCGAACTCGCCCCGGGAACTACCCTGCAACAGGCCGACTTCCTGCGGGCCCTGCTCGCCCTGCGCACCGAACGCCGCCTTGACGACACCGTGTACGGCTTCTCCGCGGAAGTCGGTCCGGCCGGCCGCCTTCTCGTCCAGTTCTCCGCATCTCCCGAGGCCGCGCGGGCATGGGAAGCCCGTATCGCCGAGACGCTGGCCGCGCCCACCCTGGACGGCCTCGGCAGGGGACCTGCGGCTCTTCTGCGTGCCGCGCGGAGCAAGCGGAGCCAAGCGGTCGCCGACCCGGCCGTGGCGGCCGCGACGGCGGCCGACGCGTTGCTGCGCGGAGCCACGCCGGCCCAGGTCTTGGCGCTCGTCCGAGGCGGCCCGGCGCCCAGCCCCGAAGAGGTCGCCCGCGTCGGCCGAACTGCGCGCTTGGTCCTCCGCGTCGAGTACGGCGCCCCGGCGCGCTGAGTCCGAATGTTCTCGGGCGCGGTGGCGGACCCGCTGGGCTCTTTGGCGTCGAGCACGGCGCCCCGGGGCAGGGGCTCGGTCGATGTGGCGCTCTCGCAGGGGCGCCCGCGCGGTCGAGCCTTGTCTGCTTCTTTTTCCGTTCTTATCGTTGTAGGATTGGGCGTGTCGGGCGCGTGTCCCGGCGCCACGGTCGGTTCCCTCATGGAGGAGACAGATGAAGCGAAGCGGCATCGGCTCGGTCGCGGGCCTGGCCCTTGTGTCGGCGGCGGTCGCCGCATGCGGCCCCGGCGAGGGCTCGGTCCAGGTCGTAGAAGGAGGAGAGGACGGCAGCGAGCCCGTCGGAGTAGCGGACGTGGAGGTCCAGCTGTTGCCCTACGACCGGGACGGGGTGTTCGACTCTCTCGCGCAGGCCTTCCCGACTCCGGAGCCGGAGATGCCGCCCGAACTCGCCGCCGCCCAAGAGGAAATCGCAGCCGCGCGGCAGGCTTGGACGGACGCGGAAGCCCGCTGGAACGCGTTGCGCGACGATCTGCAGAGGCTCAGCGACCGCATGGAGGGACTCAACAGGCGCACGCGGGAGTACAACACGTTGTTCCGCGAGCACCAGCAGAAGCATGCGGAGTACGAACGGCTCGACTCGCGGATCCAGTCGCTCTTCTCCCGTTTCGAGTCGCTCCAGGCGGCGGCGACGGACCGGCTGGACAGCATGAGCGTGGCGAAGGAGAACTGGGAAGACGACGCCTTCCAGGACTGGAACGAAGTAGTCGCGGCCAAGATCGCCGCGTCCGGGCTCGACGTGCATGCGGACACGACCGACGTGGACGGAAATGCGTTCTTCAGGGTGGCGCCCGGCAACTACTGGGTCTACGCGCGCCGCGAGGTGGCCAGCGAAGAGTGGTACTGGAACCGGGAGTTTCCCCTAGTGCGAGGCATGCCCGCGACCATCACCCTGTCGCGGTCGACCGCGGAGGTCAGGCCGATCTATTAGGCGAGTTCCCGCACCGGGGCGCGGTCGCGCGAGTCCTCGGTTGCGCATCGGCGCGGACGGATTGGGGCGACTCGTGTTCGACGACCCCGTCCGGGCTCACAACATCCTCGACGAGGAGACGCTCGGCCGCCTGGACGATGCGGTTGGCACGGCGGCGGGCGAGGCCGCCGCCGGCACGATGCGAGCGCTCGTGGTCTCGTCGCGAAAGCCGGGTTCGTTCGTCGCCGGCGCCGACGTGGCCGCGATCGCCGCCGTCGCCGACGCCGAGTCGGCGCGGGACGCGTCGCGGCGGGGCCAGGAGCTCTTCGCTCGCTTGGCCGCGTTGCCGGTGCCGGTCGTGGCGGCCGTTCGCGGCGTTTGCCTCGGGGGCGGCGCCGAGTTGGCGCTGGCCTGCTCCCACCGCTTCGCGGCCGACGACGAAGCCACGCGCATCGGGTTCCCCGAGGTGTCGCTGGGCATCCTGCCGGGATGGGGCGGCACGACCCGCCTGCCCGAGATCGTGGGCCTGCGGCGGGCGCTCGAGCTGATCCTGTCGGGCAAGCCGGTCGGCGCCGAGCGAGCTCGCCGGATCGGCCTGGTCGACCGCGTGCTGCCGGCCGCGCAGTTCGACGAGAGGGTCCGCGAGTTGGCCGACGAGCTGGGCGCGGCCGGCGGTCCGGCGGGCGCGAAGCGGGCATCGGGCTTCGGCGGACGCGTTCGGCCGGGCAGCGCCGCCCGCCCGCCGCCGAGTTCCAGGCCTTCGCGGCGCGGGTTGGGAGCACGTCTGCTCGACGGTTCCGCGCCCGGCCGCGCTCTGGTCCTGCGGACGGCGCGCAAGCGGGTGGCGAAGCGCACTGGGGGCCACTATCCGGCGCCGCTCAAGGTCCTGGAGGTGGTGCGGCGGGGCCTGGGCCGTTCGATGCGTCGCCGGTTCGAGTTGGAGGCGGAGGCGGTCGGCGAGCTGGCCGCGTCGCCGGTCTGCAAGAACCTGTTGCTCCTGTTCCAGTTGCGCGAGCGCGCTCGCAAGGGACCGTGGGCGGAGGGCGGCTCGGCGGCGCAGGTGAACCGCGCGGCAGTCGTCGGCGCAGGAATCATGGGGGGCGCGATTGCGCAGACGCTGGCGTA
This sequence comes from Longimicrobiales bacterium, assembly GCA_965203485.1. Taxonomy (GTDB): domain Bacteria; phylum Gemmatimonadota; class Gemmatimonadetes; order Longimicrobiales; family Gaopeijiaceae. Next base: position 2,381,760 of record OZ241892.1, on the reverse strand, counting down.
TCGAGACGTGCCGGTGCGCTTGAAGGACGTGGCTCACGAAGCCGTAGCGGCCGGGCTTGCGGCGGCCCGGTCGGTGTTCGACGAAGCCGTTCGGCGGCGGCGGCTCTCTCGCCGGGACGCGGCGCGCAGGATGGGCCTGGTCGCGGGTGGTCTCGACTACGCCGGCGTGGCGCGCGCGGACTTGGTCGTCGAGGCGGTGGTGGAGCGGATGGACGTGAAACAGGCGGTTTGCCGAGAAATCGAGGGCGTCGTGCGCGACGACGCGATCCTGGCGACCAACACGTCGTCGCTTTCGGTCGAAGAGATGGCCGCGGCGCTGGCGCGTCCGGAGCGGTTCGCCGGAATGCACTTCTTCAACCCCGTCCACCGCATGCCGCTGGTCGAGATCGTCAAGGGCACGCGGACGTCGGCGGACGCGGTGGAGACGATCGCGGCGCTCGCGGTGCGCTTGGGCAAGACGCCGGTCGTGACCTGGGACGGGCCGGGCTTCCTGGTGAACCGGGTGCTGGCGCCGTACATGAACGAGGCGGGCCACATGCTGGACGAGGGATGGGACGGCGAAGCCGTGGACGCCGCCTGGAAGGCGTTCGGCGCCCCCATGGGACCCTGCCGCCTGATCGACGAAGTGGGCATCGACGTGATGCGCCACGCCGGCGAAGCGATGGCCAAGGCGCTGGGGGCCCGCTTGGCTCCAGCGCGCGCGCTGGCGGCGCTCGGCCGGACGGACCGGCTCGGCCGCAAGAGCGGTCGCGGCTTCTACGCCTACCGGCGGGGCAAGCGCCCGGTGTTCGACTCTTCGGTGTACCGTGCGATCGGCCTGCCCGAGGTTCGGCGGACTCCCGCGCCCGGCGCCGTGCAGGACCGGCTGGTTCTTGCGATGATCAACGAAGCCGCCCGCGTGTTGGACGACGGCATCGTGGCGTCGGCGGCCGACGTGGACCTGGGGCTGGTCATGGGCACGGGGTTTCCGCCCTTTCGGGGAGGGTTGCTCAAGTACGCGGACGACCGCGGCACGGCCGACGTGCTGGCCGCGACGGCGGAGTTGCACGCGCAGCTGGGCGACCGCTACTCCCCGAGTCCCCTGTTGCGGCGCTTGGGCGAGGCGGGCGAGGCGTTTCACGCGGCCTTTCCGGCCCGATGACGGCTGGACGCTCGGACGTCGTCGAGGCGGCCCGGCGATCCGAGCCCGGCGTGGCGGGCTTGGTGCTGGCGGCAGGCCGGTCGCGCCGCATGGGCGCGTGCAAGGCGGGCCTCGACGCCGGCGGCCGGTCCTTCTCGGCCCGGTTGGCCGGGACGCTGGCGGAGGCCGGTTGCGCGCCGGTTCTGGTGGTGGCGCGCGCGGCCGGGCGCGAGCTGGAGGAGGAAGTGGCGCAGGCCGGCGGCTCGGTCGTCGTCAACCCGCGCGGCGAGGGCGGGCAGATCGGCTCGCTGCGTGTGGGCTTGGCCCGCCTTCGCGAAGCGCGCGAGCCGCCGGGCGCGGTGGTCTTCTCGCCCGTCGACAATCCAGCGGTGGCGGTCGCCACGGTGCGAGCCGTCGTGGCCGCATGGCGGAAGACGCGCGCGGCGGCCGTCGTGCCGCGCCGCGGGTGCCGGCGGGGCCATCCGGCGCTCGCCGACATGCGCATCGCCGACGAGTTCTTCGAGGAGGGACTGGCGGAAGGCGCGCGCACCGTGATTCGGCGCGATCCCGGCCGCGTGCTGGAAGTGGTCGTGCGGGACGACGCCATCCTGGACGACTTGGACACGCCGGAGGCGTACCGCCGTCGCTTCGGCTCCCACGGCGAAGGACCGAGCGAGTGAACGGGCGGTGGAGCGGGCCGCGCGTCGCTCGGGGCGAGGCGGTGTCGGCGGCGGACGCCGCGGTTGCGGTCCTGGACGCTGTCGCTCGAGGAAACCGCATCGTCACGGCGGTGGTGACCGAGTCCGCCGACGGGCGAATCGTCGGGAAGCGTTCGTGGCGCTCGGGCGACCGGGCGGAGGGCACGCTGGGCCATCCGTCGCTCGACGACGCCGTGTCGCGGGCGTTGCCGGACGTCTTCCCCGGCCGGGTCGCTTCCGGCGCCGTCGCGAAGAAGTTTCGGTTCGCGGCCCCGGGGGGCGCCGCGAGCGCGGTCGTGTACATGGAGGTGCATGCGCCGCCCCCGCGCATGGTCGTCGTGGGAGCGGGCCACGTGGCGCGGCCCCTCTGCCGGTGCGGCGCCATGCTCGGCTTGCGGGTCGAAGTGCTCGACGACCGCCCGGAGTTCGCCAGCCCGGACAGGTTTCCCGAGGCGTCCGCCGTCCGCGTGGTCGACTTCCGCGACCCGTTTGCCGACACGCAGCTGGTCCCGGCCGACCACGTCGTGCTGGTGACCCGCGGGCACCGATTCGACTACGAGTGCCTGATTCGCCTGCTTCGAATGCGGGACGGCCCCGGCTACGTCGGGATGATCGGCAGCCGCCGCCGCGTGCGGGCCACGCACGAGCAGCTGGTTCGCGACGGCTTCGCCGCCTGCGACCTCCTGCGCGTCCGCGCGCCGGTGGGCCTGGACCTGGGCGGACAGACGCCCGCGGAGATCGCGATTTCGGTCGCCGCCGAGATCGTAATGTTCAGACACGCTGGCACCGGCGTGCCCCTGTCGCAAAAGGAGCGCGTCGTGGAGCGCTACTTCGGAGTCCAAGACGGCCCGGCGGGGCAGGCGGCGGCCGTCCGGTGAGCGACAGAAGCGTGTTCGCGCGGCTGGCCGAACTGGGCGAGCCTGCGGTGCTGGCGACGGTGATTTCGACGCGGGGCTCCACGCCGCGCAAGACTGGGGCGGCGATGCTGGTGGGCGAGCGCGGCGTCGTCGCCGGCACCATCGGGGGCGGATGCGGCGAAGGCGAGGTCGTGGCCGCGGCACGCAAGCTGTTCCGCGGCGCGCCGCCCGCGGTCGTCCGCATCGACCTCACCGACGACTTCACGTCCTGGAGTCCCGCCGTGTGCGGGGGCGTCATGAACGTGTTCATCGAGCCGGCGAACCCGGCGCTGTTCGGACTACCATGCAACCCGGAGGAATCAGAGTGAGCAAGCCCTTCTACACGGCGCGCGCCCGCGTCTCCAAGACCGAGGGCGTGCGCCGTCGCGCGGCCCTTGCCGACGGCACGGCGATCGAGTTCGGCGTCCATGGCCCCGTCAAGGCGCACTACCGGCTCGACGCCGAGCCCGATCTGCCGTTGCCCGTCGACTACTTGGTCGCGGCGGCGGCCGCTTGACTGCTCGGGACCCTCAACGGCGCACTGGAAGTGCGCGGGATCCCGACGGCGGCCGATGCCCTGAGCGCGCGGGCCGAAGGCGTCAACGAAGTCTTGGACCGGGTCGTGACGCTGACCGGGATCCACGTGCGCTACGCGATCCGCGTTCCGGCGGGCACGCCGCGCGAGAAAGTCGACCGCGCGCTCGAGACGCACGCTCGCAAGTGCCCGACCGCCCGGAGCCTGGAAGGAGCCGTGAAAGTGACTTGGGAGGCGGACGTGAGCTGGGAGGAGGCCGGCAAGGCGCTGCAGGCTACTTGAGGCGGAGCAACGGCTCCTCGCCGGCGTCCCGGCCCGCGCGCGGCGTCAGAAGACGGGCGGCAGGCCGGGCGCGGCGGCGTTCTCGTCGGGCGGCGCGAGCACTTCCTCCCGGCGGTCCACGATGTCCGCCGCGGCTCGCAGCGCTGCCAGCCATTGTTCGATCCGCATGCCGCGCGCGGCCGCGACGACTTCCGCCCGTTGCGCGTCGGCCTGCGCCTCCCATGCCGCGCTGTCGGCCGCTTCCGAGACGGTGCGCTCCAGCAAGAACACGTTCTGGTTCGACTCGACCGGTTCCGACACTTCGTCGATTCCGATGCCGAACGCCGTGCCCACCGCCGGGGTCCTGTAGCCCAGGCCCGGCACGAAGTCGTTGCGCGTGAACGGTCCGGCTTCGCGGACCTCCAGGCCGGCCTCGGCGGCGACGTCGGCCAGCCGGCGCCCGGCCCCGATCTCTTCGGCCAGCGCCTGGGCCTCCTCGATCGTGGCCGCCAGCTTCTTTCGCAATCCCAGCGTCTGGCGAATGGCGGGCTCCGCTTCATCGGCGGCGACGTAGCCCGCCGGGTCCACCGACATCAGTTCGATCGCGTAGAACGACGCGCGGTTCTCGAAGACCGGGCTCACGTCGCCGGGCGCGGTCTCGGCCTCGAACGCCCACTCGCCGCCTTCCGCGATGCTTCCGGCGCCCGGCGCCAGCGGCCGCGCCTCGATGATCTCCAGCGTGTCGGCGGAGAGTCCCAGTGCCGCCGCCGCCTCGCCGAGCGGCATGATCTCGCCGAGAGCTTCCAGCGAGTCGGCGGCGCCCAGCATGGCGATCTCGGACTCGTCCGTCCGCTCGAACGGCAACAGGACGTGGCGGGCCCGGGCGGAGTCCTGCCCCCAACGGTCCTCGACTTCGACGACGTGGAGGCCGAACTCGGTCTGCACCGGCCCGGCGGGGCGGTTCAGCCGGGCGGCGAAGACGGCCGAGTCGAACGCGGGGGCCATCCGGCCCTTGGGAAACACGCCCAGGTCGCCCCCGGCCTCCGCCGATCCCGGGTCGGCGGATTCCCGCCGGGCGATCTCGGCGAAGTCTCCGCCGCCGCGAAGCTCGTCCAGCGTTGCCCGCGCGCGCTCGAAGGTCGCGGCCGTGTCGGCAGGCGTGGGCGTCTTCGACAGCACGACGGAAACGATCCGGGCGGTGGCGGGCGTGGCGAAGTCCTCCCGGTTGTCGGCGTAATGGCGCGACACCTCTTCCTGCGTGACGTCGATCTGGTCGTCGGCGACCCGCACCAGGGGGTCGAACGTCACGTAGCGGACGGACGAGGTCTCGTTCGCGTCCCGGTAGTTCCTCCAGAGCTCGGCGTCCGAGGCGTGCACGCCCAGGGTCACTTGGCGAAAGAGCTTCATGCGCGTGATCTGGTCGCGGTAGTACGCTTCGAACTGCAACAGAACTTCCGGGTCGGCGCTGTCCAGGAAGCGCAGGTACTTCGTCTGGTCGAACCGCCCGTCGGTGAGGAACGCCGGGGTGGACATCAGCTCGGGCGGCGGGGCGGCCCGCGCCATGGCGACGACTTCTTCGTCGGTCACCAGAATCCCGCGCCGCTCCAGCTCCTGCTGGACGAGGAGGACGTCCACGGTCTGGTTCCATGCCTGGTCCTCGAGCTCGCGGTTCTGCGCGTTGGTGACGGGCTCTTCCTGCGTCGCCTGCACCTGATCGTAGATGCCTCGGTACGTCGCCATGTATTGGTCGTACAGAACGGGCGTCCCGTTCACTCTCCCGATCTCGCCGAAGCCGCCGGAAGTCTGGCCCGTGATGTCCATCCCCCATTCGAAGAACATCAGACCCCCGAAGGCGAGCATCGCCAGGAGCATGATCCACTTCGTGTGTTCCCGCATTTGCCGCATCATCGTCGGATATGCCCTCGCTCGCGCGTGCCCACCCCGAACCGCCGATCCGGAAAAGAGCACGCGGCGAGGCGTCGTCCCTCGCCGGTGCGTTTCCTCGGTCTCGGCAACCGCCGTTGGGAAGCTAACGTTGCGGCAAAGCGCGCTTCAAGCGGACGCCAAGCGCGAGGCTCGGCAAGCCGCCGCCGCAGAGGCCGCCACCCGGTCAGGCGCGCCCTTCCGGCGATTGACGCCGCCCATCCGGGAAACGTACGTTTACCGAGTCGCGAGACGCCCTGCCCCGCTGGCCCGTCCGGCGGCGCCCCTCCTTCCCGAGACCGCCCTCCCCCCATGTCCGGCAGCACCGGCCGCCGTCCGTTGCGCATCGCCGTGGTCCACGGCCCGAACCTCAACTTGCTGGGCGTTCGCGAACCCGAGACGTACGGGTCGGACTCGCTCGCCCGCATCAACGAGGCGCTCGCGGACCTCGCCGCCGAGCTCGGTTGCGCGCTCGAAGTCTTCCAGTCGAACTCGGAAGGCGAGATCCTCGACTTCCTCGCGGCGTGCTTGGGCCGTGCGGACGGGCTCGTCGTCAACCCGGCTGGCTTGGGCCACACGTCGGTGGCGCTGTTGGACGGACTGAAGGCCGTGGCGCTGCCCTTCGTCGAGGTGCACCTGAGCAATCCGGCGGCGCGCGAGCCGTTTCGGCGGAAGTCGCTGCTCGCTCCGGCCGCCGCGGGCGTGGTCGCAGGCTTCGGCATGGACAGCTATCTTTCCGGGTTCCGCTGTCTCACCAACCACCTGAGACGCCGCCTGGACCGCTCCGGGCCTTCGCCGTCCGAGAAGAGCCTCCGCCGCGGGGAAGGGGACTGAAGCGAACGCATGGCGACGACGGCGGACTTCCGCAACGGCATGGTCCTGGACATCGGCGGCGCGCTCTGGACGATCTCCTACTTTCAGCACGTGAAGCCCGGCAAGGGGGGCGCGTTCGTGCGCACGAAGCTCAAGAACGTCCTCTCGGGCGCGGTCGTGGACCGCACTTTCCGGGCCGGCGAAAGAATCGCTCCGGTTCGCTTGGAGCGCCGTCCCGTCAACTACTCCTACGCGGACGGCGAGCTCTACTACTTCATGGACCAGGAAACCTTCGACATGATCCCGATCAGCGGCGAGCTGCTGGGCGGCGATCAGCTCAAGTACCTGAAGGAGAACATGGCCTGCGAGGGGCTGGTCCACGACGGCAGCGTCATCAGCGTGGAGCTGCCGGCCTTCGTGGAGCTGGCAGTGGCCGAGACCGATCCGGGCTTCAAGGGCGACACCGCCCAAGGCGCCACCAAGGCGGCGACGCTGGAGACGGGCGCGGTGGTGCAGGTCCCGCTCTTCGTGGAAGCCGGCGACGTCCTGAAGGTCGACCGGCGGGAGCACAAGTACTTGACGCGGGTCAGCGGATGATCGACCCCAAGATCGTCAAGTCCCTGGTCCGGTTGCTGGACCAGTCGTCGCTCTCCAGCATGGAGATCGAACGTGGCGGCTCCCGCATCTTTCTGTCCAAGTCGCCGCCCGCCGCGACGGCGCTTCCGCCCGTGGCGGCTCCCGCCTCCGCTCCCGCGCCCGGCCCGCCGGATCCGTCCGCCGGTGGGGACTCGTCTTCGGCCCATGCGTCCGAAGGGGCGGCCAAGGCGGCCGCGCGGCTGGTGGACGTGGTGTCGCCGATGGTCGGGACCTTCTACCGCGCGCCGTCTCCCGAAGCCGACCCGTACGTGAGCGCCGACGACCGAGTCGCCGCGGGCGACGTGCTGTGCGTGATCGAAGCCATGAAGCTGATGAACGAGCTCGAGTGCGAAACGGCCGGCCGCGTCGCGGAGATCTGCGTCCCCAACGCCGAGCCCGTGGAGTTCGGACAGGTGCTGTTTCGGATCGACCCGGCCTGACGGCGGGACGGCGCGCTCCGGCCATGTTCAAGAAGCTCTTGATCGCCAACCGGGGCGAGATCGCATTGCGCGTGGTGCGCGCTTGCCGCGAGCTGGGCGTGACCACGGTGGCCGTGTACTCGGAGGCCGACCGCGACTCGCTGCACGTGCGGTTCGCCGACGAGGCGGTGTGCATCGGCCCGGCGCGCGCGTCGCGGTCCTATCTGAACCTGTCCCGCATCTTCGCCGCGGCCGAGATCACGGGAGCGGAGGCGGTGCATCCTGGGTACGGCTTCCTGGCCGAGAACGCCGAGTTCGCCGAGGTCTGCCAGCGCGCCAATCTGACGTTCGTGGGACCGTCGCCGGACCAGATCCGCGCGATGGGCGACAAGGCGGCGGCGCGCGAGGCCATGACGGCGGCGGGCGTGCCGGTGGTGCCCGGCTCGGACGGCTTGGTGGACGAAGAGGGCACGGCGCTGGCGCTCGCGGAGGAGATCGGCTACCCGATGATGATCAAGGCGGCGGCCGGCGGCGGCGGGACGGGCATCCGCATCGCGGAGGACGACGAGACCCTTGGGCGGCGCTTCGCGGCGGCGCGCGCCGAGGCGGCGGCCGCGTTCGGCGACCCCGGCATATATCTGGAGCGCTACCTGGAACGCCCGCGTCACGTGGAGTTCCAGGTGTTCGGCGACGCGCACGGGCGCGTCATGCACGTGGGCGAACGCGACTGCTCGATCCAGCGGCGCCACCAGAAGCTGGTGGAAGAGGCGCCGTCGGTCGCGCTCACCGACGAACTGCGGCGGCGGATGGGCCGAGCGGCCGTCAAGGCGGCCGAGGCGATTGGGTACGTTGGCGCCGGGACGGTCGAGTTCCTGCTGGAGCCGTCGGGCGATTTCTTCTTCATCGAGATGAACACGCGCATCCAGGTCGAGCACCCCGTCACCGAAGTCACGACCGGACTGGACTTGGTGAAGGAGCAGATACGGGTGGCGGCCGGCGAGCCGCTGTCGTTTCCGGAGGACCCCGTGCATCGCGGCCACGCCATCGAGTTTCGGATCAACGCCGAGGACCCGGACCGGGGCTTCGCGCCTTCGCCGGGGACGATCACCACGCTCCACCAGCCGGGCGGCCCGGGCGTTCGCGTCGACACGCACGCGTACTCGGGATACACCGTTCCCCCGTTCTACGACTCGTTGCTCGCCAAGCTGATCGTGTGGGGCGCCAGCCGCGCCGAGGCGGTAGTGCGGGGCCGCGAAGCGCTGGAGTCGTTCGTGGTCGAGGGGATTTCGACGACGATCGGCTACCTTGCGCGCCTGACTCGCGACGAGGCGTTCATGGCGGGCGACGTGGACACGGGGTTCGTGAGCCGTCTTGCCGGGGCGGCGGATGGCTGACCGGATGCGGGTGTCCGTGGCGTTCACGGGAGCGGCGGCCCGGCGCGCTGGGCCGGAGGGGAGGACCGCCGTCGTGATCGACGTGGTTCGGGCGACGACCTGCGTCGTGGAGGCGCTGGCCAACGGGGCGCGCTCGGTGGAGCCGTTCGGGTCCGTCCGGGAGGCGGAAGAAGCGGCGGCGGCTTCGGTTGCGGACTCGGGCTCGGCCGGGGCGGCGGGCGCCGGCGCTCAGGGCGGCGCGCTCCTCTGCGGCGAACGCGGCGGCCTGCGGATCGACGGGTTCGACCTGGGGAACTCGCCGCGCGAGTTCGGAGCGGACGCAGTGGCCGGCAAGCGCCTGCTCATGAAGACGACCAACGGGACGGCCGCGTTCTTGGCGGTCGCCGGGGCGAAGCGCGTGCTGGCGGCGGCGTTCGTCAACTTGGGGGCCGTGGCGGACCGGCTCGTGGACGGCGCGGACGACGTGCTCGTCGCGTGCGCGGGCAAGGACGGCGCGTTCGCGCTGGACGACGCGGCGTGCGCCGGGCATCTGGTGCGTGCCGTCGAGGTGCGTTCGCGCGGGCCGCTGGAGCTGGACGACGCGGCCGAGGCGGCGCGCGACGTGGCGGGCGCGCGCGAGCCTTCCGCGGCGATGCTGGCCCGCACGGCCGCCGGACGGGCCCTGGCCGAAGTGGGGCTCGCCGGCGACTTGGCGGCGTGCGCGGACCTGGACCGCCGCGCGGCCGTGCCCGAGATGCGCGGCGGGGCGCTGGTGGCCGCCTAAACATGGCCGCCAAGGGGGCCCGCAGGAAGACCAAGCCGTCCCCGCGCGGAGACGGTGCGCGCAAGAAGCGGACGTCCGGCAAGGCCGGTTCAGGGCTGGTGACGGACTTGGTGCGCGTCGTGGGCTGGCTGACGGCGCGTCTCCCGTTGGCGCTCTTCGTTCTGGCGGCGCTGTCGCTCGCGGCGATGTTCCCGTTGGACCTCTTCGGCCCGGCGGGCAGCGTGTTTCCGTCGGGCAACCCCGTGGGCGCTTGGGGCGACGCCTTGAACGGATTGTTGCGGCGGTTTGCGGGAGAAGGCCGGTTCGCGGCGCCGTTCGTCTTGCTTGCCATGGCCGCGACCGCGGGCAAGCGGTTGTCGCCCGCCGCGCGCAAGCGGCTGTGGATCGTGTCGGTGGCCGCGCTCGTTCTGGTCCCCGTGTCGTTCTTTCTGCCCGAGCCGGCCCCGGTGGCGGACGCAACGGCGTCCGAGGGCGCGGACGCCGCCGTCGCGGACCGTGGCGGATTCGTCGGCGCGACGTTGGGCGGCCCCTTGCGGGAGCAGCTGGGCTGGCTCGGGGCGTGGGTGGTGGTCGGCGTCGGCGTGCTGACGACCTCTGTAGCGGCGTTCGGGTTCAACCCGTTGCGCACCCTGGGCGAGGGGACCGGGCGCCTCTGGGAGGTGGCGAGGCGGCGGACGAGCGCGGGGTTTGCGGACGCGCGCTCGGTGTGGGCGCGTCTTGGGCGCAGCCGAGCCCGGGGACGCGGGTTGCGGCGGGGCGGGGACGCCGGGTCGCATGAAGACGCCGGTGCGGTCGGCTCGGGAGCGAACGCGACCCCCTTCGGCGGCGACTCCGAAGCGGGTTTGCCGGCCGGGGCATTCGGCCACGAGGAGGAACCGTCGGTCGGCGACCCGGCTCCGCGTGGCGCCACCGACGCAATGGCCGCAACCGGCGTCGCCCCCGAGCCCGCGCCGCCCGAGGCCGAGCACGAGTTGCCCGGGATCGAGCTGCTGACCGAGCCCGAGCATCAAGACCGGGCCGGGATGATGCGGGACTTGGATCGGCTGGGCGGGATCCTCGTCGACACGCTGGAAACCTTCAACATTCGATGCGAAGTGGGCGGGCGCACCACTGGGCCGGCCGTAACGCAGTACGAGGTGGTGCCGGCGGCCGGCGTCAAGGTGAACCGAATCGCGAACCTCGACGCCGACTTGGCGCTGGCGATGAAGGCGCACAGCGTGCGGATCGTCGCTCCGATCCCCGGCAAGGGCGCCGTCGGCGTCGAGATCCCGAACCCCAACCCGGAGATGGTGCGGCTGCGCGAGATCCTCGAAGCCCCCGCGTTCGTCCAGTCGCCGGGCGTGCTGCCGCTCGCGCTCGGCAAGGACCTCGCCGGCCATCCCTTCGTCTCCGACTTGGCCAAGATGCCGCACGCGCTGATCGCGGGAGCCACCGGTTCCGGCAAGTCGGTATGCCTCAACACGGTCATCACGAGCTTGGTCTACCGCGCCGGGCCGAGCCGCCTGCGGCTCCTGCTGATCGATCCCAAGATGGTCGAGCTCTCGGCCTATGCGGACCTGCCGCACCTGCGCCATCCGGTCGTCACCGATCCCAAGGACGCGGCGGGCGTCCTCAAGTGGGCCGTGCTGGAGATGGAGCGCCGCTACGCGTTGCTGAGCGCCAACGGCGTCCGGTCGCTGAAGGAGTTCAACGAGCGCGTGGCGCGCGGGGTGACGCTCAAGCGCCCGGGCGAGGCCGGGGCCGGGGAGCAGGACGGCGGCGGCGACGACGCCGGCGAGGACTGGTGGATCTACACGGACGGGCCGCTTCCCTACATCGTCGTGGTCGTGGACGAGCTGGCGGACCTGATGATGACGGTCCAAGCCGAAGTCGAGAAGCCGCTGACGCAACTGGCCCAGAAGGCGCGCGCCATCGGCATCCACCTGCTGGTGGCCACGCAGCGGCCCAGCGTGAACGTCATCACCGGACTCATCAAGGCCAACTTCCCGTGCCGCATTGCGTTTCGCGTCGCTTCGAAGACGGACTCGCGCACGATCCTCGACCAGAACGGCGCCGACGCGCTGCTCGGCTACGGCGACATGCTCTTCCTGCCGCCCGGCCACGGGGAGCCGGTGCGCATGCAGGGCGCCTACATCTCGACGGAGGAGACCGAGGCGCTCATGGACTGGTACCGGGAGCAGGCGAGCACGCCCGAAGCGGCCGAGGCCGGCGCGCAGGCGGGCGAGGACGACATCCTGGCAACCGTGCGCGCCATCGAAGGCGCCGGGGAGGACGGCCCCGAGCCGGTCAAGGGAGAATGGGACGACCTGTTCCGCGAGGCGGCCGAGGCTTGCATCCAGCAGGGCGCGGGCTCCACGTCGCTTCTGCAGCGGCGGTTGCGGATCGGCTATGGGCGCGCGGCCCGCATCGTCGACCAGCTCCACGATGCCGGCGTGCTGGGCCCGCCGGACGGTTCCAAGCCCCGGGAAGTCACCGCGACCGCCGAGAGCCTTGACGAGATCTGCCCCGGCTGATCGGTCGCGCCGGGGAACCCGGGGCATCGCGGCGGTCCTGCTGGGTCTCGTTATCGGGCCGCCGGCGCGCGTCCCCGCAGCCGCCCAATCGCCCCGCGAGGCGTTCGACGGCGCGGTCCGCCGCTACCAGGAAGTGCGCGCCATGTGCGCCGACTTCGAGCAGCGCATCGAGGTCCGCCTCATCGGGCGCACCGTCGACAGCAGGGGCCGTGTGTGCCAGGAACGCCCCAACTTCTTCTCGATGCGCTTCACGGACCCGCCGGGCGACCTGGTCGTGTCGGACGGCGAGAGCCTCTGGGTGTACTACCGCAGCGTGGACGAGAAGCAGGTCCTTCGCCATCCGCTGGCCGAGCGTCCGGGCGGCCTCGACTTCTTCCGCGAGTTCCTGGCCGATCCGGGCGTGCGCTACGACGTGGAGGAAGCGGGCGAGGAGCTCGTCCGCGGCGTGCCGTGCTTCGTCGTGGAGCTGCTCCCGCGAGGCCCGGCGGCGTACCGGCGGGCGAAGCTGTGGATCGACCCGAAGACGCGCGTCCTCCGGCGCGTGAGGGTGCACCGCCCCAACAGCTCCGTGCGCACGCTCGACCTGTCGAACGTCGCGCTCGGCCCGGCGGCCGACCCCGGAGCGTTTATCTTCGAAGTGCCTGCCGGCGCGCGCGTGTTGACCCCTGGGCGCCGAATCGGCTCCTCTTGACCGGGCGGAACGGCCAATGCGCGAGGAAACGGCGAGGACGGCGAGCGTGCCGCTCCGTGGCCGCGCGGCCGTCGCGGCGGCATGGGCGGCGGCGTGCGCGCTTGCCGGCCCCGGCGCGGCCGCCGGACAGGACTTGGCGGACTTCGACTACGAGAACCTGTCGTTTCGCGGCGTCGGCTTGTCGGTGGGCGCCATCCGGCCCAACAAGCTGGAGCCCGCGGTCGCGTACGCCGTGCACGTCGACATGGGGTTCCTGGGTCCACGCTTCCGCTTGGCGCCTTACGCGTCCTACTGGCGCTCGGACTTCACGGCCGACGAGCTGGCGGACTTGGAGCTGCGGCTCGCCCATCTGATCCGCCGAAGCCAGCCGGGAGCCGCGCCCGAAGTCGCCTTGGGCCCCGTCTCGTGGAGCGCCCTGTCGCTCGCGGTGGACGCGGAGTACGTCGCGCCCCTGGGCTCCTACGTCGAGTCGTTCGCGGGAACGGGCGCCGCCCTGCATGTGATGAGGGGATCCGGCGAGGCGATACGCGACACGTTCGTCGAAGACCTGCTCAACCGGCTTGCGCCCGGCGTCAACGTCCACGCCGGACTGGCCGCCGTGGTGTCCGGAGCGCGGGCGTCGGTGCAGGCGAGGTGGGAGATCATGGACGACCTCTCGTACTTCGACTTTCGCGCCGGCCTCGCCTACGCGTTCGGCGGCCCGGGAGAGTGAGAGCGGAGCGAGTCCGTGCCGGAGCGCGTCCAGGAGCCCCAGCGGCGGCGCGAGCGAGTTCGGCTGGGCATCGCCGGGGCGGGCGCGATCACCCAGGTGATGCACCTTCCCATCTTGGCGGAACGGGCCGACGTGGAGCTCGTCGCGCTGGCGGACACCGACGAGCACAAGGCGGCGGCGGTCGCGGAGCGCTTCAACGTCCCTCGGATCCTCGACGACGACGCGCTGCTGGCCGACGCGAGCGTTGCGGGCATCGTGATCGGCGCCCCGGAGGCGCTCCACGAGACGATGGCCGCGGCCGCGCTCGGCGCCGGCAAGCACGTGCTGGTGGAGCGGCCGCTCGCGCAGTCGGCGGAAGGGGTGCGCCGGTTGGTGGCCGCCGCCGAGGAGAGCGGCCGCGGCTTGGTCGTCGGCATGTCGCACCGGTTTCGGCCGGACGTGGCCGCGCTGCGGTCGTTCGTGGCGAGCGGCCAAGTGGGGACCGCGAGCGCGGTGCGGGCGGCGTGGCTCGACCGGCAGGCGCGCCGTCCCGGAAGTCCGTGGGGCCCGCAGCCGGAGGATGCGCGCGCGCGCGGCGGCGTCCTCGCGGACCTCGGCGCTCCCGTGCTGGACTTGGGCCTGTGGGCGCTGGGGTATCCGCGGGCGGTGCGGGTGGCGGCCACGCTCTACGGGGCTTCGGAAGCGGGCGAGGACGAGGCGCACCTGCAGGCGGTCCTCGAGGGCGGCGCGACTCTGTCGCTGGCGGTCAGCCGGCGTTTCCAGGCGGCGCGGGACCGGCGCGAGGTCTGCGTGACCGGCTCGGAAGGAGCTGCGCGCCTCTGGCCGCTGTCCGTGTACCGGCAGGTCGGGGGCCGGCCGATGGAGGTCACGCCCAGGCAACCGATTCCGCGGGGCGGCGAGGACCTGTTCACCAGTGGCTACCGACGCCTGATCGACCACTTCGTGAGGGTCGCCTCGGGCGAGGCCGCGGCGGTGGCGCCCCGCGAGCAGGCGACCCTCGCGGCCCTGGTCGAGGCGGGCTACCGCTCGGCCCGCGAGGGCTGCGAAGTGGACGTGGGCTGATCCGCCCCGTGGATCCCCGTCTCGACGCCCGGCTGAGCACGGCCGAAGGCCGGCTCCGGACCGTCGAGGCCGAGCTGGCGCACCCCGACACGGTGCGCGACGCCAACCGTCTGCGGGAGCTGGGGCGGGAGCGCGCCGCGCTGGCCGCCGTCGTGGCCGCCGCCGCGGAAGTGCGCCGGGTCGAGGCCGAACTGGAGGATGCGCGCGAACTCGCCGGCTCCCCCGACCCCGAGTTGCGCGAGCTGGCCGCCGAGGAGTCGTCGGCGCTGGCGGCGCGCTTGGACGCGGCGAGCAAGCGGCTCCGCGCCGCCCTCGTTCCCGCCGACCCCATGGACGACCGTCCTGCCGTCGTGGAGGTGCGCGCCGGCACGGGCGGAGACGAGGCCGCCCTGTTCTGCGCCGCCTTGGCGCGCATGTACCGGTTGCTGGCGGAGCGCCGGGGGTGGAAGATCGAAGTGGCGAGCATCTCCGAAGGGATCCCCGGCGCGCTCAAGGAGGTCGTGTTCACCGTTCGGGGCAAGGGCGCGTACGGCCAGCTCCGCTTCGAGTCCGGCGTTCATCGCGTGCAGCGGGTGCCCGACACCGAGAGCCAGGGACGCGTCCACACGTCGGCCGCCACGGTGGCCGTCCTGCCGGAGGCGGAGGACGTGGAGGTCGACCTCGATCCGGCCCACCTGCGAATCGACGTGTTCCGCTCGTCCGGCCCCGGCGGCCAGTCCGTCAACACCACCGATTCCGCGGTTCGGGTCACGCACCTGCCCAGCGGCCTCGTCGTGAGTTGCCAGGACGAGAAGTCCCAGCACAAGAACAGGGCCAGGGCACTCAAGGTCCTGCGCTCGCGGCTCCTCGAGCGCAGGACCGCGGAGCGCGACGCCGAGCGCGCGGCCGAACGGCGATCGCAGGTGGGAAGCGGCGACCGCTCGGCCAAGATCCGGACCTACAACTTTCCCCAGAACCGGGTGACCGACCACCGCATCGGGTTGTCGGTGCACCGCTTGGCCGACGTGATGAACGGCGACCTGGACGAGATGCTGGCGGCCCTTCGCTTGGCGCGCGAAGAGGAGCGCTGGGACGCGGCCCCGTCCGGCGGTTCGCCCGGCCCGGCCAGCCCCGCGAGAGAGTTCCCGGCCCGTTGAGGCGCCGTCCCGCGAAGCCGAAGACGCCGCCCGCCGCCGCGCGTCCGCGCCGCCGCTGGACCGTCGTGGACATGATGAAGTGGAGCGGCCAGTACCTGAAGCAAAAGGGCATCCGCTCGGGTCGCGCCGACGCGGAGCACCTTCTCGCGAGCGTCCTGGGCCTCAAGCGAATGGACCTGTACCTGCGCTTCGACCAGCCGCTCGACGCGCGCGAGCTGGCCGCCTTCAAGCGCCTGCTGCGCCGGCGCGCCGCCCGCGAGCCGCTTCAGTACGTCCTGGGCTTGGCCCCGTTCCGCGATCTCGAACTGGCCGTCGACCGGCGGGTCGCCATCCCCAGGCCGGAGACGGAGCAGCTCATCGACTGCCTCATCGACATGGCGCAGTCCGAGATTCCCTTCGAGTCCGCCCTGGACATCGGCACGGGATCGGGCGCCATCGCGATTGCCTTGGCGGCCGAAGGCCTGGCCAAGTCCGTCGTCGCGACCGACGTCTCGCAGGACGCGCTGGACGTCGCGCGCGCCAACGCCGAGGCGTGCGGGCAGCCGGGAATCGACTTCCGCCGCGGTCCGGGCACGCTGCCCGTCGCCGGGGAGACGTTCGACCTGATCCTGTCCAACCCGCCGTACCTCAGCGAGCGCCAGTGGTTGCGCACGGCGCCGGAGATCCGCAATTGGGAGCCGCACGTGGCGATGGTCGGCGGCTACAGCGGGTACGCGGTGCTGAAGAAGATCACCCTCAACCTGCTCTCGTTCGTGCGGCCGAAGGGGTGGGTCGGCATCGAAGTCGGGCGCGGCCAGGATCAGAACGCCTTCGCGCTCATGCTGATCGCCATGCTGGGCAAAGGGCTTCCCGCCTTGCGCCGCGACCTGAACGGGACGCGTCGCTATGTTTTCGCGCAGCGAGAGATGGAACTGCCCGAGGACGACGAGGCGGACGAGCTGGACAACGCCCCGGAGACCGGTTGCGCGGCAACAACCGAGCGAGAATGACCGAAATCCTTGAAATGGCCGAGTCGCTTGGGCGGACGATCGGGCGCACGGCCGAGCACCGCATCCTGGCACGGGCCATGGAGGCCGCCCAGAACGACCGCGAGTTCGTGGCGCTCAAGAACGAGATCGAGCGCCTGTTCGAGACGATGGGCTCGGAGATGGCCCAGGGGCAGGAGCCGTCCGCGGACGACCAGCGCCGGCACCAGCAACTCATGGAGAGACTCGAGACGCTGTCGGCGTACCAGAGCCTGGTGGCGGCTCAGTCCAACTTCGAGAAGGTGATGGCCAAGGTCGACGAGGCCATGCAGGAGGGCATGCGCGCGGGCGCGTCGTCCCCGATCCTCGTCGTTTCCTGACCCGGGACGCCTTCTTGTCCGCTCCGGAGACCGCCGAGCGCGAGGCCGGCCTCAAGGGGCTCCGGTGGCCCGTCTACAACCTGATCGAGCCCGTCACACAGTGGCTCGTGCGCAGAGGCGTGCACCCCAACCTCGTGACCGTCGCCGGATTCGTCGCGACCGTGGTGGCTGGCGTCCTCTACTCGCAGGACCACGTCCGCACTGCCGGCTTCTTCGTCCTGCTCGGCGGATTGCTGGACATCTTCGACGGCCGCGTGGCTCGGGTATCGGGCCTGGCCTCGAAGTTCGGCGCCTTCTTCGATTCGACGCTGGACCGGATTTCGGAGATCGCCATGTACTTGGGCTTGATGACGCTGTACAACGACTACGGCGCCGAGATCGCCGACCGCTGGATGATCTACGTGATCACGCTCGCCCTTGGCGGCTCCCTCATGGTGAGCTACACTCGGGCAAAGGCCGAAGCCCTCGGCTTCGACTGCTCCGTCGGCCTCATGCAGCGCGCCGAGCGCATCGTGCTTCTCGGCTTGGCGTCGCTCCTGTTCGGCCTCTCGTGGAACGGGGCGGTGCTGAGCGTCCTGATCGTCGTGGTGGCCGCGCTGACCAACGCGACTGCCGTCCACCGCATCGTTTGGGTGTTCCGGCGGGGTGCCGGCGTGCCCCTGGACGACGCGCCGAATCCCGAAGCGAAGGGACAAGGAGAAGACCGAAGTGTCGGCACCTGACATCCAGCCGGCCGCCGGGCGGCTGGGATTGCTGCTGCCCGGCCTGGGCGCGGTGGCGACCACTGTCGTCGCGGGCGTCGAAGCCGTACGGAGGGGACTCGCGCTGCCCGTGGGAAGCCTCAGCCAGATGAACACGATTCGCCTGGGCAAGCGCACGGAGGCCCGGACGCCCTTGATTCGGGACCTCGTGGACTTGGCGGGCCTCGACCAGATCGCGTTCGGCGCGTGGGACCCCATCCCCGACAACGCCTTCGAGAGCGCGCTGGCGGCCGGGGTCCTCGACCGCGCGCGCCACCTCGACCCGATCGGCGGCTTCCTCGAGTCCGTCGTGCCGATGCCGGCCGTCTTCGACACCGCGTACGTGAAGCGCCTGGACGGCCCCAACACGAAGCGCGCAAGGACGAAGATGGACTTGGCCGAGGAGCTGCGCGACGACATCCGCCGCTTCAAGGAGGCGCGCGGCTGCAGCCGTCTCGTGATGATCTGGTGCGGCTCCACCGAGGTGTTTCTCCGCAGCGGCCCCGCCCACGCCACGCCCGCCGCCTTCGAGAAGGCCCTGCGGCAGTCCGATCCGGCGATCGCGCCGAGCATGATCTACGCCTACGCCGCCGTCATGGAGGGCGTGCCGTACGCAAACGGCGCCCCGAACCTGTCCGCCGACGTCCCGGCCTTGGAGCAACTGGCGCGCGACCGCGGCGTGCCCATCGCGGGAAAGGACTTCAAGACCGGCCAGACCCTCATGAAGACGATCCTGGCGCCCGGCCTCAAGGCGAGGATGCTGGGCGTGCGGGGCTGGTTCAGCACGAACATCCTCGGCAACCGCGACGGCGAGGTGCTCGACGACCCCGAGTCCTTCCGAACCAAGGAGGAGTCCAAGCTCGGCGTGCTCGACTACATCCTGCAACCCGCCATGTACCCCGAGCTGTACGGGGACATCTATCACAAGGTCCGCATCAACTACTATCCGCCCCGCGGCGACGACAAGGAGGGATGGGACAACCTCGACTTGTACGGCTGGCTGGGCTATCCGATGCAGATCAAGGTGGACTTCCTCTGCAAGGACTCGATCCTGGCGGCCCCGATCGTCCTGGACCTCGCCCTGTTCCTCGACCTGGCGAGCCGCGCGGGACTGTCCGGCATCCAGGAGTGGCTCTCGTTCTACTTCAAGAGCCCGCACTGCCCGGAGGGGCTCTACCCGGAGCACGACCTGTTCATCCAGCACTGGAAGCTCAAGAACACGTTGCGCTGGCTGGCCGGCGAAGAGCAGGTCACGCACTTGGGCCGCGAGTACTACGACTAGCGGCCCGTGGCTGAAGGGGTTGCGGCGCGCGGCCGCCTCGTCGTCCTCGAAGGCGTCGAGGGCGCAGGGAAGTCCACGCAGGCGGCGCGCTTGGCGGCGTGGCTGCGCGGGCGCGGCTTGAGCGTGGTCGAGGCGCGCGAGCCCGGAGGGACGGACGTGGGCGAGCGCATTCGCGATCTCCTGCTGCACGCGCGGGACTCCCGGATCGGGGCGCCGGCCGAGCTGCTGCTGGTTCTCGCCGCGAGGGCGGCGTTCGTGCGCGAACTCGCGAGGCCCGCGCTGAAGCGGGGCCGGTGGGTGGTCTCCGACCGCTTCGCGATGAGCACGTTCGCGTACCAGGGCTTCGGGCGGGGCATCGAGCGCGGCGAGATCGAGGCGCTCAACCGCTGGGCGGCCGACGCCTTGGAGCCCGACCTGTGCATCGTGCTGGACCTGCCGGTGGAGCAGGGCTTGGCCCGGAAGGCCGGGGAAGGACGGCCGGACCGCATCGAGTCCGCCGGCCTGGAGTTCCTCCAGCGCGTGCAAAACGGGTATGTTGAGATGGCGGAGTCGGACGACCGAGCCGTGCTCGTGAGCGCGGCGGGACCGCCGGACGAGGTGGAGCGCCGGGTGCGCCGGGCTGTGCGCGCGCGGCTGGCCGAGACGCGCGATGCGCCGGGAGTCGGCGTGCGCGAAGGGGCGACGACTGGGGCGCCGGTCGCCGAGACGGGCGAGGAAGCCAAGTGACGCAAGTCGGACACAACCGAAGCCGCACGATGTTCCTTGTGGTTGCCGCGCTGTGCGCTGGATGGCTGGCGCACCGCGAGTTCGGGGCGGCGGCCCGCTTGCCCGGGGGAGCTTCGGTGCTCGCCGAGGTCCTGGACCGCGTCGAGGGCGCCTACGTCGAGGACGTGGAGCTGGACGAGCTCTACGGCGCGGCGGCGAACGAGCTGGTTCGGCGCCTGGGCGACCCCTACTCGCGCTTCATCGCGCAGTCCGACTGGGAGGACCAGCGCATTCGCGTCGAGGGCGACTACGGGGGCGTCGGGCTGGAGGTCGTCGATCAGGACGGCCACATCACCGTGCTGGCGCCGATTCCCGGAACGCCTGCGGCCAGGGCGGGCGTGTTGCCCGGCGACCGCATCGTGGAAGTGGACGGCGAGTCGGTGGACGGCTGGGGCACCGACCGGACCGTACCCTTGCTTCGAGGCAAGCCTGGGACGCCGGTGACGATGGGCGTGCGCCGTTGGGGCGTTGAGCCGGTCCTGTCGTTCGATGTCGTGCGCGAGCGCGTTCAGGTGCCGCAGGTGCCGTTCGCGGCGCTCTTGGACGACGGGGTGGGCTACGTCCCGCTGGCGGCGTTCGGCGGCACGGCGGCGGCGGCGGTCCGCGCGGCGGTCGATTCGCTGGCGGGCGTGGGAATGCGCGCGCTGGCGCTCGATCTGCGCGGCAACCGGGGTGGCCTGTTGGAAGAAGGGCTGGAACTGGCTGACGTGTTCCTCGACGAAGGCCGCGAAGTCGTCGAGATACGGGGCCGCGGCGTCGAGCCCGCCGTCCACCGGACCGAGACTGCCCAGCGTTACCCCGACCTGCCGGTTGCGGTGCTGGTGGGGCCTGCCACTGCGTCGGCCGCCGAGATCGTGGCGGGCGCGTTGCAGGACCACGACCGTGCGTTGCTGATCGGCTCGGGCACCTTCGGCAAGGGGCTGGTGCAGAGCCTGTTTCCGCTCTCCGGCGGCGCTGTGCTTCGCCTCACGACCGCGCGCTGGTACACCCCGGCGGGCCGGCGCATTCACGTGGACGCCGAGGAGCGCTCCACGGAGCCGCATCGCGTGCCGGCGCTTCTGGGCGGCTGGGCCGAGCCCCCGGCCGACTTGTCGTTGCTGCCCCAGTTCCGTTCGCCGGGAGGCCGCACCCTGTACGGCGGCGGCGGCGTCCAGCCCGATCTCTGGGCCGCCGCGGACACGCTCACCGAGCGCGAGGCGGCCGCTGTGAACGCCGTGTTCAACGTCGCCGGCACGGGCTTCTTGGCCGAACTCCGCCAGTGGGCCGTGCGCTACCGCCACGACCATCCCGGCCTGACACCCGGCTTCTCCCTCTCGGACCGCGACCTCGAGGACTTCCACGCCGCCTTGGCCGCCCGGGCCGACACCGCGACCCTGGCCCTCGACGACTTGGTGGCGGCGCGCCGCTACCTGCTTCTGCGCCTAGCCGGTGAAATCGCCCACCAAGCCTGGGGCGACCGGGGCCGTTTCGAGCTTCAGGCAGCCTACGACGCACCCTTGCGGCGAGCGCGCGAGCTGCTGGCCGGGGCGAACTCGCCGGAGGAGCTGTTTGCGGCCGCGGGCACACCGCTTGCCGAAGGGGGTAGGGTACGCTAGGGTGTGGCGCCCGAAGGCGATGCGCCGACTGCCGGAAGAGGGCCGCGAGGAGGTCCGTTGCCAGCCGCCGCCGACATCCCTCGCGGAGCCTTGCCGTCGAAAACGCTTGCGCAACAAGGAGAATTGGCACCTTCGCAATATCCCCACGGGCGTCTCGGGACATCGGCCACTTGCCATTGCGCGTCGGCTTGCCCATCGTCCTTTTGCAGGATCACGAGAGCCGGAAGCCATGACGACGACAACCGCCGCGACGAAGGCGGGGACGGGAGGGACGGACATTGAACACTCCGACAGGCTTTAGTAGTTCTGAAGGCAGTGGCGGTGCCGTGCGACAAGGTGTCGCCTGTCGCCTTCGGCTTGGTTGCTGCCACGTTCGCGCCGGGCATGGGCTGGCTTTGGCACTGGGCGCCGGCGGTCCGTTGGGTGGGCATCACGGGCGTGTTGCTGTCGGCGGTTGCGACGTTGGCGCTTGATGTGATGCGCCGTCGCGCTAGGAACGAGCCGGGGTTGCCGTGAGGACGGTCTCGATGCGGATGGAGACGCGCCTCCTGTCCCCCCCAAGTCGATATCGCCCCGCGCGACCGTAGCTTTCGGGCTTGTCGCCGGGTCGTCGCGGGTGTTCCATTTGTGGGCGCGGAAGTGCGAGCCTGACGCTTCCTCGAGACGAGAACTGGCATGGCGCCTGTGGCTGGCCATGCTGGCGGGGGCAATAGTGTCAGGGGCGTCTACCCTAGTGATCTAGTCTAGTCTAGTGTCGATGCGGCGCGCCGGAGCAAGATATCCGGCACGCCGCAGAGGGGCGCGGTCGTGACCGCGCGGCCGCGCTGGCACCGGGGCATTGCGCTTGCGGGATCAGCGTCTGCCGACCCGGTGCCGCTCAAAATATCCTCCCGGACAGTCGGTCGAGCGCCCCGGCAACAGTCGGCCGAGCCATCCACGAAGTCGCGCCGCAGGGGTCCGATCCGGCCATGGCGGCGGCGCGCGCGCTCGCACAGGTTTCGGGGGCGGCCCGCGCGGGCGAGGGCCGCGGGGTCCAAGGAGGGCGGGCGCCGCCGCGGCGCGGTCCTCGTTCCGGTCGGGAGGGCGGAGTGTTCGTCGATTCTGCGACAATCGAGGTGCGGGCGGGGGACGGCGGCGCGGGGGCGGAGGCGTTTCGGCGCGAGAAGGGAGTGCCGCGGGGCGGGCCTTCGGGAGGCGACGGGGGCCGCGGAGGCGACGTCGTCTTCGTCGGCGACGACGCGCTCTCGACGCTGAGCGACTTTCGGTATCGCAAGCGCCACGAGGCGGAGAGGGGGCGCCACGGGGAGGGGTCGAATCGCACGGGACGGAGCGGCCGGGACCTGGAGCTCCGCGCGCCGCCGGGCACGGAGGTGTTCGACGACGGAACTTCGGCGAAGCTGGGCGCTCTGATGGCGACGGGCGAACGCCTGGTCGTGGCGACGGGCGGGCGCGGCGGCCGGGGCAATGCGCGCTTCGCTTCCCCGACCCGGCAGGCCCCCCGGCGCTGGGAGCCGGGGCAGGAGGGCGAGCAGCGGCGGTTGCGGCTGGAGCTCAAGCTGCTCGCGGACATCGGCCTGGTCGGCGAGCCCAACGCGGGAAAGTCCACCTTGCTGGCGCGCATCAGCGACGCGCGTCCGAAGGTCGCGGGCTATCCGTTCACGACGCTGTCGCCGGTGCTGGGCGTGGTCGACCTGCCCGACTTCAGGTCGTTCGTTGCGGCGGACATCCCCGGCATCATCGAGGGCGCGCACCGGGGCAAGGGACTCGGCCATCGCTTCCTGCGCCACATCGAGCGCACGCGGGCGCTCCTGTTGCTTGTCCCGGCGGACGCGCCCGATCCGACGGCGACGCTGGCTGGTCTGCGCGCCGAGCTCCGGCAGTACTCGGAGGAGCTGGCCCGCCTTCCGTTCGCCGTGATGATCTCGAAGATGGACTTGCGGGGCGGGGCGCCTCCGCCGCGCGTGGATGCCTCGGACGCGTGGGCGGTCTATGCGGCGAGCGCGGCGACCGGCCGAGGCGTAGCGGAGATGCTCGAGGGGTGCTGGCGGCAAGTGGAGGCCGCGCGCGACGGCGCCGGGGAGTGCGCGTGACGGTGCGGGGCGGGCGAACGCGAGCGCCCGGGGACGCGGCGACGGGCGGCTCCTCGGCGGACGCCGCGTCCGAGACCTTTCACGCGCTGTTGCTCCGGGACCTTCCGGGCGTCGGCGCGGTGCGGTTCCGCCGTCTGGTCGACCGGTTCGGCAGTCCAAGCGGCGCCCTCGCCGCGCCCGCCCGCGCCTTCGAGCAGATCGCGGGCCGGGAGGCGTCGGATGCGCGCAGGGCGGACGCGCCCGCCGCCCGAGCGAGCGCGCTCGCCGAGCGGTGCGCGGAACTGGGCGCCCGGGTCCTCGCATACGGCGGCCCCGAGTACCCGGCCCGTCTCGGCGATCTGCCCGATCCTCCTCCGGTCCTCTTCGTTCTTGGGCGGGCCGGGCTGCTGAACCGGGACTGCGCCGCCGTCGTGGGCTCGCGGCGGGCGACGGCGTACGGCCGCCGCGTGGCCCGTCGGCTCGGCGCCGCGCTGGTCGAGCGGGGCGGTTGCGTGATTTCGGGGATGGCCTTGGGGATCGACGCCGAAGCTCATTGGGGGGCGTTGCCGGGGCCGACGGTCGCGGTGCTGGGATCGGGAGTGGACGTCGCCGCGCCCGCCCGAAACGCGAGCCTCTACGACAAAATCGCCGCAAGCGGAGCCGTCGCGTCGGAGTACGCACCCGGCACGGACGCCGCGCCCGGCCACTTTCCCGCCCGCAACCGGATCATCGCCGCGCTGGCGGCGGAGGTCGTGGTCGTGGAGGCTTCCGCCCGGAGCGGCGCTCTCATCACCGCCGAGATCGCGCTGGACCTGGGACGCGAGGTTCATGCCGTGCCCGGTCCCATCGACCGTCCCACGAGCCAAGGGACGAACCGGCTGCTGGCGGACGGCGCCGGGGTCGTGCTGGACGCTTCCCTTGGCGCCGGAGCCGCGCCGGACGAGGCGATGCCCAGCGACCCGGAGTTGCGCGAGCTCTTGTCGGCCCTTCCCGCCGGCCCCGTCTCCCTCGACGAGTTCGCCGCGCTGGCCGGCCAGCCGGTGGAGACGCTGGCGGCGTCGGTCACCGTTCTGCAGTTGCAGGGCTTCGTGGCGGCGACCCGTGACGGCCGCTTCATGCGGACGCCGGGCGGGCGACCGGGTGTGGTGCGGGAGCGGCGGCCCCGGCGTTGCCCGGCCTCGGCCACCGTGGCGTCACCCGGCTCCGGGCGGAACGGAGTGGTGCGGGAACGGCGTCCCCCGGGCTTGTTCGGCGTGGAGGCGCCTGGTTGCAGGCGAACAGGAGCGATGCGGCAACGGTGGCCGCGGCGAGTGTGGACGTGAGCCGTCGGCGAAAGCGCGCCGCCGCGCCGGAGCTCGTCCGCAACGTCTACGTGCATGCGCCCTTCTGCGCGCGCCGTTGCGTCTACTGCGACTTTGCCGTCGAGGTGGACCGGTCGCCGGACCACCGGAGCTGGACGACGGCCGTCGGCCGCGAGCTCTCCACGCTCCTCGGCTCGGGCGGCGCCGCCCTGGCTTCGGCGCTGGACACGCTCTACGTCGGAGGCGGCACCCCCTCGCTCCTCGATCCCAGCGTCGTGGGCGCGCTCGCGGAGTCGGTCGGCAGGAAACGCCTCGTCCCGTCCCGGCTCGAGTGGACGATGGAGGCGAACCCGGAGTCCTTCGACCGAACGCTGGCGGGCCGCTGGGCAACCGAGGGCGTCAACCGCGTTTCGCTCGGCGTCCAGAGCTTCTCGCCTTCGGCGCTCGAGTGGATGGGACGGCTCCATGGCCCCGAAGACGCGCTGTCCGCCGTCTCCGCAGCCCGCTCCGCCGGCCTGTCCAATCTCTCCGTCGACCTGATCTTCGGGTTGCCCGACGACGTGCGCCGCTCGTGGAAGCACGACTTGGAGCGCGCGCTCTCGCTCGGCGTTCCTCACGTCTCGATCTACGGCCTCTCGGTGGAACCGGCCACCCCGCTCGCCCGCCGCATCGGGGAAGGCGCCGCCGCCCGCCCGCGCACCGAGCGCTACCGAGACGAGTACTTGGTTGCCGCCGAGATGCTCGCCGCCGAGGGTTACGCGCACTACGAAGTGTCGAATTTCGCTCGTCCGGGCTTCGAGTCCCGCCACAACCGGGCCTATTGGGACGGCTCTCCCTACCTGGGCCTGGGCAACGGAGCCCACAGCTACCTGAACGGGCGCCGCGCCTGGAACGAGCGCGATTGGCAGACCTACGCCCGGTCGGTGGACCGGCATGGAAGCGGCAGAGAGGGCGAGGAAGACCTCGCCCCGAAGCAGAGGCGCCTGGAAGCCGTCTGGCTCGGACTTCGCACGGAGCACGGATTCGACGCCGCCTCGCTCGGCCCGGTTGCGGCGAGGACCGCGGAGCGGTGGGCGCGCCGCGGACTGGCGAGCGTGGACGACGGCACGGTGCGCCTCTCGCCCGAAGGATGGCTCCAGCTGGACGGCTTGGCGGTTGAACTGGACGCCGCGGCCGACACGGCCTCGCCCCCGTTGACGCGCCCGCGTCTGCGGCGATTTTTCTAGGGCCGGACGCCTTCGCCAAGACGCATTCCCGCCCGAGCGTGCGGCCCACAGCCATGGAACTTGTGCAGCAACCCGCAGACTGCTCCCTGTCGGAGCGCGAGCAGCACGTGCTCGAAGCGGTCATCCGCTTGCACGTCGAGACCGCCGAACCCGCCGGGAGCCGCACGTTGGCGCGCCGTTACGCGTTCGGCGTCTCGGCGGCCACGATTCGCAACACGATGGCCGACTTGGAGGCGAAGGGCTACCTGACCCACCCTCACCCGTCCGCAGGGCGGGTTCCGACCGACTTGGCCTACCGCTTCTTCGTGGACCGCATCATGCAGCCGGAAGCGCTCACTCCCTCCGAGCAGGCCCGGATCAAGGACGAGGTGCGCCTCGGCGATTCGTCGGTCGAGCGGGTCGTGCGAAACGCCACGCGGGCGCTGGGCGTCCTCGTCAGCGGCCTCGGCGTCGGCTCCGTGCCCCCGCTCGACGACGCCCGCCTGCTCAAGCTCGACCTGGTGGCCGTCTCGTCGAACAAGGTGCTCATGGTGGTGACCGTGCTGGGCGGCATGGCGCGCACCGTGTACGTCGATCTTCCGGGAGCGGCGCCGCCGTCCATGCTGGCCGAGCTCGCGCGCGTCCTCAACGAGCGCCTGGGCGGCCTCGCCTTCCGGGAGATACGCGCTTCGTTCGGGGAGCGTCTCCGGGACGCCGCCGAAGACCGCGCCACGCAGGACATGCTGAATTTCTTCATTCAGTCGAGCGACGAAGTGTTCGGCGCAACGCCGCGCGGGCGCGACGACGTCGTGTTGGGCCGGACCTCGGCGATCGCCACCCAGCCCGAGTTCGCCAGCAGCGAGCGCCTCATGGACCTGATCGAACTCACCGAACGCAAGGAGATGCTGGCCGCCATCCTGGGCGACCGCGCCACCGCGAGCGGCCCTTGCGTGACGATCGGGGCGGAGCATGGTCCCGAACTCGCGGGGTTCACGCTCGTCACGTCCGGCTACCGGCTGGGCGGCCAGCGGGGCATCGTGGGGGTGATGGGACCCACGCGGATGTCCTACGAGAAGGTCGTGGCGATCGTGGACTACACGTCGTCGCTGGTCACCCGAATGCTGGAGCCCTGAGCAGCCGAGCCATGGCCGACTACTATTCGTTGCTGGGCGTCTCCCGGGACGCCGGCCCGGAAGAGATCAAGAAGGCGTACAGGAAGGTCGCGCTCGCGCATCACCCCGACCGCAACGCCGGCTCGAAGGAAGCGGAGGAGCGCTTCAAGGAGGCCACCGAGGCGTACGAGGTCCTGCGCGACTCCAAGAAGCGGGCCCGCTACGACCGGTACGGCAAGGAGGGCGTGAAGGGATCGGGCGGATTCGCGGGCTTCGACTTCGGCGACGCGCTCGAGGTGTTCATGCGCGACTTCGGCAGCTTCGGAGGCATCGAGGAGCTCTTCGGCGGCCGGCGCAGGCGATCGGGGGAACCGGCACGCGGCCAGTCTCTGCGCGTCAAGATACCGGTGACGCTCAAGGAAGTGTGCTCGGGCGCGACCAAGGCCGTGCGCATCGCCGTGCTCGACTCTTGCGCGGGGTGCCGGGGGACGGGAGCGGCGGGGGGCGCCCAGCCGGCGGCTTGCCCGGACTGCCGGGGCTCGGGGCAGCAACGGCGGGTCCAGAGGTCGGTCTTCGGCGACATGGTGACCGTGGTGACGTGCGCGCGGTGCCGGGGCGAGGGCGCGGTGGTCGTCGACCTGTGCCGCGAATGCCGGGGCGAAGGGCGCGTGCGGGTGCAGCGGCAGGTGCGCGTCGAGGTGCCGCCGGGCGTTTCCTCGCAGAACTACATCACGTTGCGGGGCGAGGGCAACGTGGGAAGGCGCAGCGGCCCCAGGGGCGACATCGTCGTCCTGCTCGACGTGCAGGAAGACGAGCGCTTCGCGCGGGACGGCGCCGATCTGACGACGGACGTCGCCGTCACGTTCAGCCAGGCCGCGCTGGGCGCGCGCGTTGCCGTGCCGACCGTGGACGGCGAGTCGTCGGTGGACGTGCCGGCGGGCACGCAGAGCGGCGCGGTCTTGCGGCTGGCGGGCGAGGGGGTGCCCGGCCTCAACGGCCGCGGGCGGGGCGACCTGTTGTGCCGCATTCTGGTGTGGGTCCCCGACCGGCTGACGCCGAAGCAGGAAGAGGCCGTGCGGACGCTGGGCGCACTGGAGGATCCTCCTCCGCGGGCCGCGCACAGGGAGGGGAGGCGCGGCTTCTGGTCGAAGGTCAAGGAGGCGCTGGGCTGATCCGGGGTCGGTTGCCGGGCGTTCCGCGCCGGGATTGTCGGCGCCGCAAGGATCGGGGCCCGGGGTCCGCTCAGGGCCGCCGCTTCCGCTCGTGGGCGCCGCGGCGGCGGGCCGCCGGGAGCGTCCGGCGCAAGGCGGCGTGCGCCTGCCGGGCCTGCAGCACCCAGCGGCAAATGTCGCCCCGGGAGACCGGGTCGATGGCGGAGGCGAGTGCGGCGAGGCTCCTCCAGAGCTGGCTGGCGAGCCGGCTTTGGTCTGGCTCGTCGTCGGGCGACATGAGGACCATCCAGGCGACGAGAATCCGGCTGTGACGGTCTTGCCGGGACGGCGGGGTGTCCAGGTGCGCCTCGAGCAGCAGCAACCTGCCGTTCGACCGCTCCGCGAGGGCGCGCAGCATTGCCGTCGTGGCGAGCGCCTGCGGCTCGCGGCGCCGCAGCTCCGCTCGGATCTGGCAAACGGGCAGCGCGCCCGCCCCGCTGCGCCGCAGCAGCTCGACTACGTCTTCGAGTCTTCTGGTCATGGCCTCTTCTACATGTGGATGGACGATGGGCGGTCTTGCACGGGGTCGGGGCGGCGGCTTCGGCACGCCGGCGGAGCGCGTCCACAACCGGCGCGTCGGACGGCGGGCGAGCGACGGCGGGGCCGTCCAGCTTAAGCGTATCTTCTCCGGCGGGCGTTTCCCATGGCCGCATGGGACACTCCTTTGCGGCGCCGGTTCGCGCGCGGCGATATTTGGAGCCTTCGAGGCTCCAGCGCAGGAGGAAGCCACAATGGGCGCCCGGCCGAAGAATCCGTCATCGCCGAACATGCCGTCCCTCAAGGACAGGTTGCGCGCCGACATGGCCGAGGCGCGCCGGGCCAGGGACCATGCCCGCATCCTCGTGCTGTCCACGACGCTCGCGGAGGTGCGGAACCGGGAGATCGAGACCGGGGGCGAACTCGGCCAGGACGCGGTCGTTGCCGTGTTGGCCAAGGCGGTCAAGCAGAGGCGCGAGGCCGCCGGCCAGATGCGGACCGCTGGGCGCGAAGAGCTGGCCCGCAAGGAAGAGGAGCAGGCGGCCGTGTTGCAGGCGTACCTGCCGGCGCCGCTGACTGCCGCAGACGTGCGCGCCGTCGTCCGCGAGATCGTGAACGAGGGAGCCGCCGACCTGGGAGCGGTCATGGGTCGGCTGATGCCCCGCGTGCGGGGCCGCTTCGACGGCAAGGCCGCGGCAGCCATCGCGAAGGAGGAACTTGGCTAGCGAGCCGTCCCCGGCCGGAGCGTCGGGCGGCGGCTCGTCCGCGCCGGGCGCCGGGGCTCCGGAACGTCGGCTCGCCGGGGCGCCGGCTCGGAGCGGGGCGCCCCTTCGCGCCTGCGCCGCCGCCCGATCCTCGCCGACCGGCCGGCTGGGCGCGGCGTCGGCCGGGAGCGGGCCCACCGCGCGAGCGTTGTCGGCGCTCGAGTTTCCCAGCGTCCTGCAACACTTGGCGTCGTTCGCGACGACCGGCGCCGGCCGGGACGCGGTGCTCGCGATTCGGCCCGCCGCCGACGCCCGCGAGGCCGCGGCTCGCCTGCGCGACGTGACGGAGGCGCGGCGCTTCCTGGCCCTGAGCCCCCAGTGGAGCCTCGACGCCTTCGCCGACCCCGCCTCGGCCCTGGCCCGCTTGGCGCTCGACGGGTCCGTGCTCGCGGGGGCGGACTTGGCGCGGCTGGCGGCGCTGGTGGCCGCGTCCCGCTCCCTGCGCCGCGCGTTGGCCGACGGCGGCGAAGACCTGCCGGGCTTGGCGGCGTTGCGGGACCGGTTGTTCGCCGACGCCGGCCTGGCCGCGGCGCTGGCCCGGGCGGTGGGCGGGGACGGTCGCGTGCTCGACACGGCCAGCAAGGAGCTGGTCCGCCTGCGGTCGCGGCTGGCGGGCGCGCACCAGCGAGTTGTCGCGCACCTGGAGTCCGTGCTCGGGGGCCTCTCCGAGCGGTACAGGGTGGCCGACGCGTCGGTGGCGGTGCGCGACGGCCGCTACGTGATCCCCGTGCGGCGGGAAGGCAGGCGGACCGTCGGCGGCTACGTCCACGACGAGTCCGCCTCGGGCGCGACGGTCTTCGTGGAGCCGCCCTCGGCGATCGCGATGACGAACGCGTTGCGCGAGACGGAACGCGCGGAGGCGCGCGAGGTCCAGCGCGTGTTGCGCGGCCTGACCGGGCGGTGCCGGCCGTTTCGCGCCGCGCTGTCCGATTCGCTGGCCGCGTTGGTGGAGATGGACCGGCGGGTCGCGCTGGCAGCCGCCGCGAACGAGTGGGACGGGCACGCGCCGGAAGTCGCCGCCGGCGCCGGCCTGACCGTCCGGAGCGGCCGCCATCCGCTGCTCGTCGCCGCGGGCGCCGATCCCGTGCCGTTCGACCTCGACCTGCCGCCGCAGGGCGCTGTCGTGGTGGTTACCGGGCCGAATGCGGGGGGCAAGACCGTCTTCCTCAAGTCGGTCGGCCTGATCTCGGCCATGGCGCAAGCGGGGATCGTTCCCCCGGTGGGCCCCGGCACTCGGTTGCCGGCCTTTCGTTCCCTCTTCGCGGACATTGGCGACCAGCAGTCCATATCCGACAACCTCTCGACGTTCTCGGCCCACCTGCGCAACCTGCGGGACGTGCTGGCCGGCGCCGCCGGCGACGCGCTGGTACTGGTCGACGAGCCCGGAGCGGGCACCGACCCCCGAGAAGGCGAGGCGCTGGCGCGAGCTCTCGTCGAGACGCTGGCGGAGCGCGGCTGCGCGGCCGTGATCACGTCGCACCTGGGAGGGCTCAAGCGCCTGGCCGCGCCTGGGAACCGCATCGCGAACGCCTCGCTGGAGTTCGACGCCGAACGGATGAGCCCCACCTACAGGTTTCTTTGGGGGCGCCCGGGCCGCAGCTACGGACTCGCCATGGCACGCGCCCTGGGCTTTCCGGCGGCGGTGCTCGACCGCGCCGAGCGTTGCCGGGACGGCGCCGACGCCCGCTTGGACGACTTGCTGTCGAGCCTGCAACGCCAGGAACGGCGCGCGTCGCGGCTGGCGGCCGAGCTGGAACGCGAACGCGCCGGCGCCCGGAGCCTGCGCGAGGAGCTGGAGCGGCGCGAGACGGCCCTCCGGGAGGCCGAGGAGGCGCGGCTGGCCGAGGCGCGCGTCGAAGCTCGCCGCCTGTTGCTGGAGGCCAGGCGCGACGTGGAGAAGGCCATCGCGGGTCTGGAGGCGCGGGTGGACGCCGGACAGGCGCTGGAATCGGCGGCGCGAGAGGCGCGGCAGTCGGTGGAAAGCGCCGCCCGGGAGTTGCTCGCAGACGTCCCGAGCCCGGCCCAGGCGTGGTCCGGCGAAGCTCCCGAGCCCGGCGACTGGGTGACGGTGGCGGGCTCCGGCGCGAGGGGATGCGTTGTGGCCGTCGAGGGCGGCCGCGCCGTCGTGGACGCGGCCGGCCTGCGCATCACGGTGCCGCTCGACCGGTTGCAGCCCTCGCACGCGGGACCGAGCCGGCCGGTTGCGCGCAGGGTCCTGTCGGCCAAGAAGGGCGCCGTTTCCCGTGTCTCGCGCGCCGGCTCGCGTCCCGGGGCCGTGAGCGGCGGGCGCCGGAGCGCCGGCGGCGCGGGCCGAGTGGCGTGATCCCGGACCGCATCGTCGAGGAGGTGCGGGCCCGCGCGGACATCGTGGAGGTCATCGGCCAGTTCGTGCACCTCAAGAAGGCCGGCAAGGAGTACAAGGGCCTGAGTCCCTTCAAGCAAGAGCGCACGCCGTCGTTCTGCGTCGTGCCGTCCAAGGCGTTCTTCCACGACTTCTCGTCCGGCGAGTCCGGCGACGTCTTCAAGTTCCTGATGAAGCACCAGGGGATGTCCTTCGTGGACGCCGTCAAGCACGTCGGCGCCCGTTGCGGCGTGAAGGTCGTCGAACAGAGACGCGGCGCGGACGCCGAGGACGTGCTGCGCCCCTACCACGAGACGCTCGCCTTCGCGGCGGGCTTCTTCCGCGAGAGCCTGCTCTCCGCCGAGGGCCGGGAAGCCCGTGCCTACCTGGAACGCCGGGGGATCGACCGCCGGGTTGCGGAGCGCTGGGACCTGGGGTTCGCTCCGGACGGCTGGAGCGCGTTTCGCGAAGCCGTCGCCGTGCACGGCCTCGACGAGAGCCTGTTGCTGGAAATCGGTCTCCTCAAGAAGAGCGAGGGCCGCGAAGACGCGTACGACGCGCTGCGCAACCGCGTAGTCTTCCCGATCAAGACCGTGGGAGGCCGCGTGGCCGGCTTCGGCGGCCGCCTCCTCGGCAAGGAAGGCAAGGGCGCGCCCAAGTACCTCAACTCGCCCGACAGTCCTGTCTTTCACAAGGGCGAGGTCCTCTACGGGCTGGATCGCGCCAAGAACCACGTCCGCCGCGAGGAGTGCGCCTTGCTCGTCGAGGGATTCATGGATGTGGTGGCGCTGGACGCCGTGGGCGTCTCGCACGCTGTGGCGCCCCTCGGGACCGCGCTCACCGAAGCGCACGCGGCGCTCCTGTCGCGCTACGCGAAGGAGACCCGCATCCTCTTCGACAGCGACCCGGCCGGACTGCGCGCGACGTTCCGGGCCGCCGACGTGCTGCTGGCCCACGGCGTTCATCCCTCGGTGGCGACGTTGCCCGACGGCGAGGACCCCGACTCCGTGGCCCGAGCCGGCGGAGCGGCCGCGGTGAAGGAGTTCGTCGGCCAAGCGGTGGACGTTCTGGACAGGAAGGTCGCCATCCTCCAGCAACGCGACTACTTCTCGTCGATCGAGAAGCGGCGCGCGGCCCTGGACCGCCTCCTGCCCACGTTGCGCGCCGTTCGCGATCCCGCGTTGCGCGACATGTACCTGGGCAAGGTCTCCGAGCTGACCGGCGTGGCGCCCAAGACGCTGGCGGCCGAGATAGAGCGCTCCCGCGAGATTGCGCGCGTCCCTGCTCGGCCGGCGCCCCGGACCCGCCGTCGGCCGGCCGGCCGGCTCCATGGACGCGGGCCCGACCGAACCCTGCTGCTGCTCTTGCTGCGCGACCGCACGTGGATCGACAGGGCGGCCGAGATGGTGAGCGCCGCCGACTTGGAAGATCGCGCCTGCCGTGCCATCTTCGAGACGCTGAT
Organism: Longimicrobiales bacterium; assembly: GCA_965203485.1. Lineage (GTDB taxonomy): Bacteria > Gemmatimonadota > Gemmatimonadetes > Longimicrobiales > Gaopeijiaceae. The sequence goes on along the minus strand of OZ241892.1, from coordinate 2,348,519 downwards.
CGACGACCCGGAACTCAAGGCGTGGCCGCAGGGAGCCGACCCCGAAGCCGGGCGGCGGTTCGAGGAGTTGATGGCCGATGCGGAAGAGCTGGTTCCGGCGAGCCGGGTCTTCCACGATGTCGTCGCGAAGATCCGGACACGCGAGCTCGACCGCCGCAACGTCACCGTTCCGAGTTGCGCCGACGACGCCGAGAAGGCGAGGCTCGCCAAGGAAAAGGAGGAGTTGGTGAAGCAGAAGAATGCGGTGTGCCCCGACTGGGGGAAGGTTGCCCGCGTCGCCGGGGACGTCCGCCAAGAGAGGTTCGGCGCGAGGTGACCACCGAGACCATGCCCGTGTCGGCCGCTCTGCAACGGCTCCAGGCGGTCGACTTGAGGGTCCGCGAAGTGCAAGTCCGCATCGGTTCTTGCGATCCCAGGCTGGCCGAAGTCGGCGCGACCGTGGAGCAGTTGGAGGCGCAGGCCGAGACCACGTCGGGCCGCGTCGAGGAACTGCGGGCCGAGGAGCGGCGGCTGCAGCGGTCCTCCAGCGACAAGCGGCTCCGCCTGCAGAAGCTCGACGAGCGGCTTCGCGAAGTGAAGACGGCTCGCGAGGAGGCGGCCGTCCAGACGGAAACGGGCCTCGTGAGACGCGTCCTCGAGTCCGAGGAGCAGGAGGCGATGGGCTTGCTGGAGCAGATCGAGCGGCTGGACGCGCGGCTGGCCGACCAGCAGGCCGCGCTGGAGGAGGCGCGGTCGGCCGCCGAGCCGAGCCGCCGCGAGATCCTCGCCGAGAAGGAAGCGGCCGCGGTCGAGCTTGCCGCCCTGGGCGACGAGCGGAAGACGGCGGCCATGGGCGTCGATCCGCGCTGGCTCCGCGTGTACGACAGCCTCATCCGCAGCGGGCGCGAGTCCGCGGTGGCCCCGATGTCGGAGGACGGCGCTTGCGGCGTGTGCTTCTCCGTGATCCCGCTCCAGGTGCAGCACGAGATCAGGGCGGCCGCGGGCGGGCGGGACTCGCCAGCCGGTCCGGACCATGGGCGCGCATCGACGCCGCTCGTCATCTGCGAGGCTTGCGGCGTCATCGTTACGGCGCCGGAGACCGGCGACCCCGGCGGCGACGAGCAGACGGCGACCGGCGAATGAGTGGGAGACGCGCGGGGACCTGACGAGACCCGCGCCGCTCTCTTGCCGCCGTCCCTAGATCTGTTCACCGCCCCGCCCGGGGCCGCGCGGCCGAAGAAGGCGCGAACAGGCGAGCGGGCGCGGGCCGGCGACGCGACGTCCCATCCGCGCGCCCCACAGGCGGCGGAGCCGGGGAACTCCGCTCGGGTCCCCCTTGGCGAAGACCCACGTTCGAGCGCCCTTGGGGCGCCGGGGCCGCCGGGGAACTCCGCTCCAGAGGGCCGGGTCCGCGAGCGGGCAAGGCCGCGCGACGGCCTTCAGGCGCCGGAGCCGCGGTGGAACCTCGCCTCCGAGCCGCAACCCGGCGACGTGAGACGGTTGCAGGCCGCACTTCGCCTGCCGCCGGCTTTCTGCCGCCTGCTTGCGGCGCGGGGCCTCCGGTCTCCGGACGATGCGAAGTGCTTTCTGCGCCCGCAGGTGTCCCACCTGCTGGAGCCTGCGGACCTGCACGGCGCGCCCGAGGCGGCCCGTAGGCTGGCCCAGGCCGTCGAGCGCGGAGAGACGGTGCTTGTTCACGGCGACTACGACGTCGACGGAATCGCCGGAACGGCGCTGGTGGTTCATTGGCTCCGCGGCTTGGGCGGCAAGGCGGAGGGCTTCGTGCCGACGCGACGCGACGGCTACGATCTCTCGCGCCCGGGACTGGAGCGCGCCGAAGCGGTCGGCGCGCGGGTGCTGATGACGGTGGACTGCGGCATTCGTGCTCACGACTGGGTGCGCCGCGCAGCGGAGCAGGGCGTCGACGTGCTGGTGACCGACCACCATCGCCCCGGCCGCTCGCCTCCCGCCGAAGCGCTTGCCGTCGTCGACCCGAACCAGCGGGACTGCACCTACGCGAACAAGGGGCTCTGCGGCGCCGGCGTCGCCTTCAAGGTCGTGCAGTTGGCCGCGCGAATGCTCGGCCGTCCCGCCGCCGAGGCGTGGCGGCGGCTGGACTTGGTCGGACTGGCCACGTTGGCCGACCAAGTCTCGCTCGTGGGCGAGAACCGGGTTCTGGCGAGGCTGGGATTGCAGGCCGTGGGCGCCACCGCGCGGCCGGGCTTGCTCCAGCTGGTCCGCAACGCGTGCGGCGATCCCGGCGCTGGGCGGCCCGACTGGGAGGATGCGGTGTTTCGCATCGCTCCTCGCCTCAACGCGGCGGGCCGAGTGGGCGATCCCGCGACGGCGCTCGCGCTTCTTCTCGCCGACGGTCCAGCCCGAGCCCGAAGCTTGGCGGAGACGCTGGAGCGCGACAACGCGACGCGCAAGGCGCTCCAGAAGCGGACCTTGAACGAGGCGCTGGCCGAGTTGCGCGGTCGCGATCTGGAGCGCGACCGGGCCGTCGTCCTTGCGCGGACGGGTTGGCCGGCGGGCGTCATCGGCATCGTGGCGTCTCAGCTGGTGGAACGGGTGTGCCGGCCCGTGCTGTTGTTCGCGCTCGACGGCGACAGCGGGCGGGGCAGCGCGCGCTCGGTGCCGTGCTTCGACGTCCATGAGGCGCTCGAGGCGTGCGCCGAGCACCTCGGCCGGTTCGGCGGACATCCGATGGCGGCGGGAATGGACATCCGGGCGGACCGCGTCGCGGCGTTCAGCGAAGCCTTCCACGCCCATGCCCGAGCGCGGCTGGCCGCCGCCGACCTCCGTCCTTCCATCGATGTGGACCTGGAGGTCGCCGTCGAGGACCTGCGCGGGCGCTTCGCCCACTGGTGCAGCTACCTGGCGCCGTTCGGCCGCGGCAATCCGGAGCCCGTCTTCGCGGTCAGGAACGTGCGCGCCCGGCAACCGCGCCGCCTCGGAGACGGGGCGCACGTCAGGTTTCGCATCGCCGAGGACCGCTTCGGCCTGCCCGCGGTCGGCTTCGGCCTGGGCGAGCGCTTCTCGCCCGAGGACCTGGCGTCCAGCTCCCTGGACGTCGCCTTCACGTTGGCTCAGGACCGCCGTGGGCCTTACCCTACGATGGAAGCGAGGGCCGTCGGCGTCCGTCGCGCCCGCAGGCGGGACGCCGCCGCCCGCTGACCGCCACTTCCCGTCGTTCGCGGTGGACCGCCGTCCGGAACGGCCGTCCGTTGCGCCCGCGCCGCTTGCACAGGAGCCGCACGTGCGGATCATCGCAGGAAAATGGAAGGGTCGGCGGATCCGGCCCGCCGTCGGCGTTCGCGTGCGGCCGACCGCGGACCGCGTGCGCGAGGCGTGGATGTCGATCCTCGGCGCGCGTTTGGCGGGCGCCGCCGTCGCCGACTTGTTCGCCGGATCGGGCGCCCTGGGGCTGGAGGCGCTCAGCCGGGGCGCGTCGCACGTCACGTTCGTCGAGCGCAGCTCCTTCGCGGCGCGAGCTTTGGAGCGCAACATCCGGCGTTTGGGCGCAGGCGGCGCTTGCGCGGTGATTCGCGGAGACGCGGTTGCGCATCTTCGCGGCCTCGGGGACGCGCCCCGCTACCAGCTGGCTCTCGCCGATCCCCCGTACGGGCGAGGCTTCGCCGCGCAACTTCTCGCGCTCTACCGGCGGGCGCCCTTCGCTTCCGAGCTTTGGATCGAGCACGACGCCGCGGAGGCCCTGCCGGACGACCCCCGCGCCGTCCGCCGCCGGTACGGCCGCACCGCCCTGACCGGCTCCTTCGCCGTCCCGCCATGACCGCTGCGCACGCCGCCCCGCCCGCGTCCGGCCGCCCCGCCAGCCTGCGGGCACTCCTCCGCCGCGTCGCCGGGCCATGACGGTGCGCCCCATCGTCGCCGTCTATCCGGGCTCCTTCGACCCGGTGACGCTGGGACACGAAGACGTCGCCCGCCGGACGCTCAGGTTCTGCGACCGCCTCGTCGTGGCCGTGGCCGGATCGTCGTCGCAGGCGAAGAATCCGCTCTTTCCGATCGCCGAGCGCCTCGAGCTCCTGGAACAGGTCTTCGCCGCCGAGCCGCGCATCGAGTGCGTGTCGTTCTCGGGTCTCCTGGTGGACTTCGCCGAACGGGCCGGCGCCCGCTTCATCATCCGCGGGCTGCGCGCGGTCTCCGACTTCGAGTACGAGTTCCAGATGGCCCAGATGAACCGCGAACTGCGCAACGACATGGAGACGCTCTTCCTCGCGCCCGAAGTGGAGCATTCCTTCCTGTCCGCGTCGCTTGTGCGCGAGGTCGCGGCCCTGGGGGGCGACGTGAGCCGCTTCGTGTCCGCCCCCGTGCTCGACCGCCTGCGCGGATCGCCCAAGTCCGAACCGGGGTGACCGCACGCGCCTCCCGGTCGTTTGCGGAGATCCTGGCGGCCCGGGCGGCTCCGCTCCGGCGCAGGATCGGCTTCCCCGAGGCCGCCGATCCGCGCGTGCGCCGCGCCGCCGCCGCCTTGAAGCGCCGCGGCATCGTGGAACCTGTCCTCCTGAACGCGCTGGGCGACGCCGAGAGCGGCTCCGCCTCCGCCGAGGACACGCTCGCCAAGGCCATGCGGATGCTGGCGGACGGCGCAGTGGACGGAGTCGTGGCGGGAGCCGTTCACCCGACGGCCGCGGTCGCGCGGGCCGCGCTTCGCCATGTTGGACTGCGCGCAGGCGCGCGCACGCTGTCGTCGTGCTTCTTCCTCGACCTGCACGACTTCCGCGGGCGCGGGCGCGAAGTGCTCACCTTCGCGGATCCCGCCGTCGTCCCCGACCCCCGTCCCGGCCAACTCGCCGAGATCGCCGCCGAGGCCGTGCGCCTGCGCCGCCTGGTCGTCGGCGACGACCCCGTCGTGGCCTTCCTGTCCTACGCGACCCGAGGCAGCGCGGCAGGTCCCTTCGTCGACAAGATGCGCGCGGCCGCCCGACTCTTCCGCGATTCGCACCCCGGCGTCCCCTCCGGCGGCGAGATGCAGGCCGACGTGGCGCTGGCGCCCGCCGTCGCCCGCTCGAAATGGCCCGGCTCGACCGTCCGCGGCGAAGCCAACATCCTAGTCTTCCCCACCCTGGACGCGGCCAACATTGCCTACAAGCTCGTCCAGCGACTCGCGGGCGCCGCGGCGTTCGGGCCGATCCTGCAAGGCCTGGCCGCCCCCGCGAACGACCTCTCCCGCGGGGCGTCCGAGCAAGACGTCGCCGCCGTTGCGGTCATCACGGCGCTGATGGCGGGGGCTGGCCCCCAAGCCTAGATTCTTGGTTGAGGACAGGTGCGCAAGATGGCTTGGTCGCCCGGCCGGGGTTCCGGGGTCAGTCGCCGAAGCTCGGGAGCGCCGTGTACTGGCTTGCTTGGCGGGCGCCGATCAGCCCCACGCCGCCGGGCGACGTGAGCCATGCGTGCAACTGAAGCTCGTCGTTCTCCAAATTGCGGCGGGCTCCGAGGACCAGCCGGCTGGCGACGCCCCTGCGGCGGAGCATCCACTGAAGCGCGACGGCCCGGGGAAGACAAGCGGCCTCGAAGGGCATCAGGCGGGCGACTCGGCGCACGACCCGAGCGAGCCTGCGAGCGCGGGCGATCGACTGAGCGTCGGCCGCGCGGGCGTTGCCGTTGGACATGGGCGCCGCGTCCCGCATGGCCACGGTGCGGCGCCAGCGGCCGAAGGGCACCCACTTGACGAGGACGCGGGCGACTGAGAGGAACAGCGCCGCCTCGAGGATCGCAACGCTGAAGCCGGCCGGCGCGCGAAGGAACGTTCGGACAAGGCGGCAACGCCGGTTGCTCGCTGGCGGCGGGCTCGTCATGCGCTCGGGCCTTTCTGGCCCCGGCGGTGCGCGAATCGCACGATCGAGTTGGCCGTCCACGCCCCCAGCTCTTCCATGGTCGCACGTGCGTTTCGCTTGACCGCCAGGGCGCCGAACTTCCGCCGGAGCCGTCGTTTCAGCCTGGATTCCGGCGTCCCGGTCCACCCCCGCGGCGCGTGGCGGACGACGAGGCGCGGACCGGCACGCAGGGAGGCCGGACGGACGCCGGGAATCGTCGTGCCCAGCCAATCGCCGGCAAGCCGAAGCGCCGTTGCCGGAGCTCCGTCCAGGCCCGCGTCGGCACACTTCGCGAAGGCGCGCCGGGCCCCGTCCGGTTCCATGCCGGCGAGCGCCAAGACCACGTCGCACAACCACACTAGCCGGCTCCAGAAGTGGCGCGCGCCGTGGGCGGCCAGAAACATGAAGTCGTCGTCGTCCTCCAGCACCGGGAACGCCGCGTTGCCCACGCGCACGGAGCGGCTACGGGCATGAAGCGTCTCGAAGGTCGCCGGATGGTAGGAAGGGTGGGAATACCGCCAGTGCAGTTCGAGCATGCCCGCCGGACCCCGAAGCTCCAGGTGCTGTCCGTACCGGCGGTGCCAGCGGTTCCGAATCATGCGGTCCGGCACCACCGGGTACTTCCTGTTCCAGCCGGCTGCCCCCAACGCCCGGTCCGCGGCCAGAATGCTGCCGGACGGGATCATCAAGTCGATGTCCACGGACCCGCGGATCCACGGGTGCGCGTAGAGTCTCTGGCTCAGGGGCAGGCCCTTGAGGACCAGACACGGAATCTCGTGGTCGCGAAGGACGTCCACGGCCCGCTTCAACTGGTGCAGTTGCCGCCCCGAGCGCCGCACCAACCGGTCGCGAACCACTTGAAGCGGCCGCGCGGCGGACGGTGGAACAAGCTCGCCAGCGGCGCGCACGCCCTGCCATACGAAGCCCGCCACCCCATGGAGCTGGGCCAAGGAAGCCAGCGCCGTCCATTCCCTCGTTCGCTGCAGCGCTTCGGCGTTTCGCTCGAAGCTGCCGGCGTCCATTCGGATGCGGGCGTGGGCCATCGACGCAAAGCCCAGCCGCACGCCCGCAAGGAGAGCCGCCATCTCTCCCGCCTGCCCCACGCCGGAACCCCGAGCCGCGGGTCCTATTCGGCGACTTCGACGAGCCCCGCCTCTTCCAGCTCGTCGACCAAGGCGGCCAAGTCCCGAAGGCATGTTTCCTCGTCCACCTCGAATTCCCCACACAGCGACGAGACCAATGCGCCCACCGAATGCCAACCGGCACCTTCGTCCATCAAGTCCCACGCCGCCCGCCCCGTCTCCTTGAGGCCGTAGAACAAGCCGCGCTCCACGTCCATCAGCACGAGCTCGTCGTCCACTTCCGCTTGCACGAAGTCGTCGGTCGTGCGTCGCACCTTGGTGTTGGCGGTGATCGGCATGGATGCGGTGACGGGCAACGGCTACGGGATCACAGGAAAAAATGGGGAAGGCGAGCAGGGGCGTCAAGCTGCTCGTCGAGCGGTCTGGCGTCACGCGAGCGTGCAGACCCAGAGGGACCGATCGTCCAAGGATCCTAGAGCGCCGGCGGACGCCGCCCAAGCTGAATCGCAGCCACGTGATAATCGGCGTCGGCGCCATGTATCCTGGCGATGGTTGCTTCGAGCCGGGCAGCGCCACGAACAAGACGGCGTCCGACAACACAATAGGCCCTTTCTGCAACTAGGTAGACCTCCAGGCCCTCCGGCAACTCGACCACCTCGCGAACGCATCCCTGGCCGTCGTAGACCGTCCATGTCCGCGCTTCGTCTCCGGGCAAGCGATAGTCCTCCACCCACAAGCGTCCCTGCGGATCGGCCCTGACGCGCCCGTAGGCGGGGTAGGCGTGCACCAGCGGCAACTTGGCCGTGCTGGCCTCCTGCAACGCCGCGTTCCTTCCGCGGCATGTCGCCCAGCAGGGCTTGACGTGGGCATCCAAGTCGGCTTGGCGGGCGACGCCACGTCGTGGTTGCGGCGAACTAGCGCCGCGTCAACGAACTCACGTCCGTTCCGCCCACCGGACGAAACGGCCCATGGCCACCGCCTCGGCCAGGTTGCGGGCGAGCCGCCAGTCCGGGTGGTCTCGCCGCAACCAAGAAGCCCAATCCGGCCACCTTTCCAAGACCCGCGCCAGCCGCCCGACGTCTAGTCGTTCGGCCACGGCCGGGTCGCGCCTCCATTCCCGTATCTCCTCTCGGATGGCGGGAATGTCCGGAGTCAGCCGCATATGCCAATCCGCGTCCTGGACCCCCCTTCTTCGCTCGGAGAGCGCCTCGTCGGGCACGCGGCCCCGCAACATCCGCTTCGCCAGCAACCGCGTCACGCCGTTCTCCATGTACTGCGCGGACGGAAGGCTCAGGCACCATTCGACGAAGCGGCGATCGCGCAACGGCGCGCGCCTGGCAACGCCCAGGGCGGCTTGCGAGGCCAAGAGGTTCGAGCGGATTTCGCACGACTGCGCGGCGAATCCGTTGACCATGACCCACTGCGCCTCCCGGACCGACTTCGCCAGCGCGCGCTGGCGCCTCTCGTTAGCCGCCTCGGCCAAGTCGACACGACGGGCGAAGGCCGGATGCAGGGCAGTCCGCTCCCCCATTATCAGGTGGCCATGACGCCGATGCGGAAACCACCGCTGGACTGCGGTCGGCAACAACGGCAGGAGCGCTTGGCCCCAAAGCAGCCGGGGCGCGGCACGCGCTTCCTTCCAGAGGGAGAGAGCGCTACGGGCCCTCAACAGCTCCGCCAGGCGCCGCCAGCCGTCGAAGCTGAACGTGGCGTTGCCGGCGCTGCCGTCCAAGAGGACGCGCCGGCCCTCCTCGCGGGCGAGTTCGCGGCAAACGCCGTCAAACGCGATGCCCATGTACCGCACCGGCGGCGCTTCGGCGAGCTCGAAGCGGCGCTCCAACCCGCAGTCCCATCTCGTGCTCGCGGCATCCGCAAAGCGCGCGTCCAGTCGCGGATGCATCTCCGCCAGCGCGCGAACCAGGGGCCACTCGTCCGTCAGCGCGCCCGGGAACGCGGCCTTGTCCCACCCGGGCGCAGGACGCATCGTGACCGACAGGAGCGGCGCCGCGCCCGGCCCTGCCAGAACGTCGAGCGCCGCCAGGGCGACGGCCGCCGAGTCGAGGCCGCCGCTCAGCATGATCGCCGTCGCCTCGGGGGCCGCCGCCGCGTCGCCGACCACCCGGCGCAGCATCGCCCAGGTCGCCTCGACGCAGTCGGCAGACGAAACAGTGCTCGGGCGGCCGCCGTCCAGCTCGTCCAGGACGTGCCAGCGGCGGATCCTGTGCGCGGTGGGAGTCACGCTCAGCGTCTCGCCCGGAGGCAGAGAATCGACGTCGTGCCAGCAGGTTCCGGACACGTCGCTCAGGTCGCCGCCCAGACAGGCGGCCAAGTGTTCGTCGTTCAAGCGGCGCGGGCGTCCGTTCCACGCCAGCACTCCTCGTGGCGCCGTGGCTACGACCGCCGAATCGCGGCCCACCCAGTAGTAGAGCGGCGGCGGCTCGATCGACGAACAGGAGGCCAGGAGTCGGCGCCGACCGGGAACCCAGGCCACGGCCGCGAAGTTCCCCAGCGCTCTCTCGAGCGCCTCTTCATCCCAACGATCCCAGGCCAGGGCGAAGAGCTCGGCGTCCGCCAGCTCGTCCGCCCCACGGCTCGCCTGCACCGCGTCCGCCAGCTCGTCGCGGGCTTGGAGACGGCCGTGGAACAGCACGACGCCGTCCCCCGCGCACCTAACAAGGCGGCAGTCGCCCAGGTCGGCCCGGACGCCCGGCGCGCTTCGGCAGAGAAGGCCGGACGGTCCTTCGCGCCATTGGTCCAGTCGCGGACCGAACAGCGCCAAGGCGTCCGCGACTCTCGCGAACCGGTCGGCCTTCACGGGCGAACCGTCGCGCTGAAAGACGCCTGCTATCGCTGCCATTTCGAGTCGGTGCAACCGCCCGCGCTGGCAGCCACGCGCTCGAATTTCATGCGGTCCTCCTGGTTCGACGGGTAGCTGTGCGACTCAAGAAATTACACTGTCCGCAACAACCCCGACACGCGAGGCGACCGCGCATGCGGTGCGACATGCCACTTCCCGCAGTCCTCGGCCTCCCGCACCGGCTTGCGTTCCCGATCGCCGAGGCCGCCGGCCGCCAAGCCCCGCGGGCCCAGCTTCAGGTCGTAGCAACGTCAGCGCAGCGCATCGCCTCCGCACGGGCCTGGTCGACGATCGGGACGCTGTCGCCGAAGCGGACAACCCGCCCGGACAACGCCGCCGCCAGCGTCGACTTGCCCCAACGCCATCCACCACCAGCCGAAGACCGCACCGCAAGCGGAACGGAGCCCTGTGGGGCTTAGGGCATGCAGACGCGCAGTTGCCGCTGGAGTCGATTCAAGCGGCGCCATCCAGCATCTGCACCAAGAAACGGGTGTCGTCGGCGAAGCGCTCGTGCGCCATCGAGCGGCGCAAAGCAAACACGTCCACTTGCTTGACCGCCGACGCCGCCCATTCCAGCAACTGTCGCTGTTCCAGCATCGCGCGCGCCACCGGTCGCCTCATGACGGCGCCCATCCACGCCCCGATGGCGCGGCCGCCGCGTAGGGGTTCAACGTTTATCGCCTTCGCCTCGGCCTCACCGCCGCGGTTTGCCAGCACGAACAAGCTTCGCAGGCGGCCGGTCGGCACGGCCGACACGTGTCGCGGGTCGGCGTCCGCCTTCTTGGCGGGGCTGAACGAGCGTACGCGGGGGCCGGATTCGATCCCGCCGAGCATGGTCAGGGCGCTGGGCCACAACCTCAGTCGCGGAAGGCCCCAGCAGAGGGCGGACTCGCTGAACGAGGCCGGGTCGAGGATCAAGACGTCGTCGGAAAAAAAAGGATGTCCGCGTGCCGCCAGTCCCGCGGCCATCGTGGACTTTCCCGCCCCGGACGGCCCCGCGAAGGCATGGACTTCGTCTCCCGCGCGGGCCGTGTTGGCGCCGGCATGCATCGGAAGCAGACCCCTTTGCATGGCTAGCATCGCCCACACGGGACCCAAGATCGTGTTCTCCGCCATTCGCCTCATTGTTGCGGCGTCCTGGCCGGGCGGCCATGCGTAGCGAACGCTCCGGCCGCCCTCCAGCAGGAAGCGGCTGCCGTTCCACGTGGTGAAGAGCAAGCGGCCTTCGACGCCCTGGCACCGCGGAGTGGTCCAGGTCGGCTTCGGCAAGGATTCGGGTACCGGTCCGTGCCGGATGGCCACGTCGCTGCCATGGTCGCGCAACCAATGCGGCCCCGCCCGCTCCAAGTCGAGGTCGGCGCCGACGGTGAACGGCACCGGCCTAGCCACGCACTGCGTCCCGACCTTGGTGTTCACGGTGAAAGTTGGCGCATGACGTGACGGCGCACGCGTGGCGCGGCCCCGGCACCAAGGCCGATGTCGGCGTCCATCGTGAAGGGAGGCGCGTCAGTCGCGGTGCGCACCTAGCAGCCCGCGGACAAACGGATTTGGCGCCTGCGCGACGGAACTTGGCGGGAGACGACGTTCATCAGGCCCTGTTTGGCATCGGGTGTACATGACCAGGAACGTAACACCAAACGCCAACGACCGGGCTTGGTCGTGCCGCTGCCCGGCTCATAGCAACCATCGCGGGGCTAGAAGGTGCCGATGCCGAATCATTGCGTACCCATGGCCACCGCCTCGGCGAAGTTGCGGGCAAGGGCCGGCAAGCTTCAGCCGCTGGGCGGCCGAGAAGACTTTCCTGATCGGCTCTTCGGAAAGGCCGGAGGCCGCGGCGCCACGCGAACGTCCAAGTGCTTGAGGCCACGCGAAATGACGTTGCGCCTGAAGATCGGCGGGCGGGCGGCCAGGCGGATGTCGGCGAATCGCTCCAGCAAGACTTCGAAGGCGATTCGGCCCTGCAACCTCGCCAGCGGGGCGCCCAGGCAGTGGTGCATGCCGCGCCCGAAGGAGACGTGACGCTTGGCAGGGCGTGTCAGGTCCAGTTCGTCCGGCCGGTCGAACCTGTCGGGATCGTGGTTGGCGCCGCCCAAGAGCAAGGCCACCCGCGAACCAGACGGAACGCGCCGGCCTGCGATTTCGGCGTCTCCGCGGCAAACGCGCAGGTCCACATGTACCGGCGCGTCGTAACGCAACAGCTCTTCGACCGCGTTCCGGGAGGAGGCTGGCCGTTGGCGCAGCAGCTGCATTTGCTCCGGGTGGCGCAAGAGAGCCAGCAGGCCGTTGCCGATCAGGTTCGTGGTTGTCGTGTTGCCGATCTCGAGCAACATCTGCAACATGACGTGCGTCTCGCGGAGGTCGAGTTGGGCGTCTTCGCTTCCTGCGCGGACGAGCCTGGAGACCACGTCGTCCCGGGGCTCGGCTTGCCGCCGTTCAACAAGTTCCGCGAGGCGCCGCCTGAACCGGATCTCAACGCGAATCATGTCACGCCATTCTTCCCTTGCGCACCTGCCCGCCGGAGGAGGAAACCGAGCTATCGACATGGTGCGCATCGCCGCGCCGCCGCTCTCGTGGTATGCGCGGCGGCTGTCGAGCCAGCCCTGGAGGACCGCGAAGTCGCTCTCGGGCCAGCCGACCATGCCTCCGATGACCCGCACGGGCAATGGTCTGGCGAACGTGGACATCAAGTCGAAACATGCGCCCGCCGCAACCGCTTGATCCAACAACTTGTGCGCCGTCGCGCGAACGTAGTCCTCCATGTCCATTTGATGACGCGTGCTGAACGCTTGGTTGGCCAAACGGCGCAAGCGCGTGTGGACCGGTGGGTCCGTGTGGTGCATTGGGCGAATACGTGCCGGCGTGCCCGGCGGGCTCCGGCGTTCGCCGTTGCGGAAGTGCTCGTGATCCCGGAGGACGCGGTCGACATCGCTGTAGCGCGACACCAGGAAATGCTGGGCCAGAGCGCTGCAGTGGCAGGGATCCGCTTCCCGCAAACGGCGCAGCGCGGGGTAGGGATCGGCGAGGTACCGGCGGCCAAGCGGCCACCAGGCGACCCCTGCGCGGCTCATGTCTTCAGCTAGGCGTGCCCGAACCAGAGCGGGAACGCTGGGCGTAGACGGATCAGTCGATGACGGGATCGTGGCGCTCCACTTGGAACAAATCCTAGCCTAGAGTCTGCCAGAGAAGGCCGACTCTGTTGATCTGACCGGGGATTGAAGGTCGGAAGGTACCGAAGAGCGGGCGGGCGTGGTAGGTTTGGGTGTTCGGGGGCCCTTGGAGATTCTGATTGGCAGGATGCTTCGCGGAGGTTCCCGCGTCCAACGGCGACGCCCGCGCGACTCAAACACTTGGACATTCGCGCGGCGTCGTGGTCTCCAGCCCTTGGACCGCGCCGGGACCATGCCGGAAGCGGCTCACGTCGCCCGGGCCGCGTCAGTCCCAGTATCCCCATTCCTTCATGACCCGCTCATTTGCGCGGACGACTTCCGCCACCTGCTTCGAAGTCAGGTGTTGCCGCCACTGCCCGGCCTTGCCGGAACGAAAGAACGTCCGACACGAGCGAGCGCGGTTCCTGAACCCGTTGTTCGCCTCGTCCTCCTGCAATTGCTCAAATGCCGAGAAGGAGACCGCCCGCCGGATCCGGTCTCCGTCGGCGTTGCCTTCAAGCCCCAAGAAGCGCACCATGGCGGCCAGTTGCCCGGCCGTATCGGCCAACAGGTCCTCGTACCGCACCGCCAGCACTGGAAACGGCGCGTCCGTCCAGCTCTCCACATGGCTCGACCAGTTCAGCAACTGTTGCGGAAACTGATACGGGCTCCCACCGATAACGTTGCCCTCGTTCAGCATCCTTACGGCTGCGCCGAAGTTCAGTCGGCCCATGTAAAAAGTCCACGACACCGCGACGTCCAGCGGGTTGCGCACGAGATAGATCGCTCCAGCCGTCGCGGCGGCCGGAAACAGCGACTCGCCGACCAACGTGTCGCGGCGGGCGTCGTGAACTTTGCGGAACGACCGTGTCCCGAGGCGCGCGGCGCGCTCGGCCTCCGCTCGGCAGGCGGCGGGAAGCAACGACTCGATTTCGGCGTCGGCAAGGTCGAAGGATTCCAGCCCGACAAGACGCTCGAACCTAGCACGGCTGCTTGCGGACCTCGACAACGCCTGCGGCAAGGCATTGGCGGGTATGGGTTCGTCCGACCGGGATAGGAAATTGGCCAGGAGGATTCTGGTCCACGTATTGCCGGACCTGGGATACGACGCCAGCCACACGATGCCGTCTTTGCCCGCCAATTGCGCACCGCGTCGCGTGGCACGTGCCGCCGTCGTCACTGGGGCCCCGCGGCCGCGACGGCGGACAAGTCCCGAGCCAGCCTCTCCACGATCTCCTCGAAACGATTGGCAACGCGGCTGAAATGGAACTTTGACATAACGACCTGTCGGCTGGTGGCCGCGACCGCTTGGTACAACCGCCGTTGTCTCGCGATCTCGTGCGCCAGGGTAGAGTTGTACACCGCTCCCCACATGAACTCTGCGGCACGGCGGCCGGTCAACCGCTCAATTCGGGTTGGATCGGCCTCCGGAAAGCCCCACCCTTCCAATCCATGGAGCGTCGCGAGTCGGCCGCCGATTCCCGACGACCACTGGCGTGGTTCAGCATACACCTTGAAGCTGGCGTGCAAGGCGATCCCACTGTCGACATCTCGGACCGGCCCCCGGGCGGACGCTCCGACGGCGGCCAGTCCCTCGCGCGGAAGCTTGAGGTCGCCAAGCGAATGGCAAAGGACTTCCTGTCCGGGCGGTGCGGGAGCAATGAGCAGCACGTCGTCGGCGAAGAACGACCAGCCCCGCCCGGCGAGAGCCGCTGCCATCGTGGACTTGCCGCCGCCCGCCCCGGCGGCGAAGCCATGCACGTTGCCGCGGCGGCTCACTGCGCTTGCGTGCAGTGGCAAGAAGCCCCGTTGCAGCGCCAGGGCCGGCCAAGCGGCGCCGACGAGGAATGTCCGCAAGTCCACCTCTGCCGCCCCTCGGCCTTCGTCCACGGCGTAGCGAATCGACTCGCCGCCCTCCACCAAGAAGCGGATGCCGCAAGGGACCGTGATCAGCACTTGGTTTTCAGCGCACTGACACGCGACACTGCACCGCGCCGGGTTGGGGAGGACCGTCGGCACCGGCCCGCGCCGGACGACCACGTCGGCGCCGTGGGCGCGGATCCAGGGAGCGGCTCGCACGCCCAAGTCGATGTCGGCGTCGACCGTGAAGGGAGCTTGCATGACAATGCCTGCCGGATGCCTTGCCGGACGTCCGTCCGGCGGAATCTGATGCGAGAGACACGCAAAGCTACTCGGTCCGCCCGGTGCTGGGCCACTGCGAACAGGCGCTTCCCATATTGGTGTGGCTGGGTGGGATCGGGGGCGACATGGACCATGAACCGAGGAGGCGAGGTTGGAGATGCGAAGTGGGTGCAGGAGCTTGATGGCGTTGGGGCCGGGCTGGAAGGTGGAGGGGGTCGAGGGGGACCCGGTGCTGAAAGGAGGCGCGTGTGCGCGGCGAGGCGGTCGGGCGAGCCTCTGACGTGTCCCGAGCGCGGCCAGCCGTGTCCGGGCTACGACGCTCGGGAGCGGGAGTGGTGGCATCTGGTCGAGTCTCCAGAGCACGGGGTGAAGAACGGTCTCCATGCCCTGGGCGGCGGACAGGTCGAGGTACACGGCGGCGTTCGAGGACGAGGTGGCGGCGTGGCTCGGGGAGGCCCGCATCCTCGGGGGGTCGAAGCGCATGAGATGAGCTGGAAAACGCCGTGAGCGGCATCATGGAGCCGGCGGTGCGCCGGGAGCTCGAGCGCCGGAAGGCGGAGCAGGTCCAGGGGCTGGCTGGCCGCGTTGGAGAGCGTGTCGATGGACCGGTGGCTGACCGGACGCGGCAAGACGATTCGTGCCGAGAGGCTGTTCGCGGCGTTGCGCAAGAATGTGGACCGGACCGCCCACGCCTGGGCGGTGGACCGCGAACCACCAGGCTCAGCGAAGAGCCTGCGACAATCTCCGGGGCCGCTTCCTTGCCTTCTTTGACGGCCCGAGCTACCTTGATGCCGCTGGCTTCTTCGGGCATTTCGGACCTCTTCGGCAAAGGAAAGAACTCCAAAGCATGTCTCCCCCCCCCCCCCCCCCCCCCCCCCTGTTGAGCGTGCAGACCGAGGAACGATCGGCCAAGGGGCCCAGACGGCCGTGGACGCCCCCCAAGCTCGACTGTTCCCCCTTCGACCGCATCGGCTCCTTCTATCCCGGCAGCGGTTGCTACGAACCCGGGAGCCCAACTGACAAGACCAACTCCACTAATCTAGGAGGAATCCCTTTGAACTGCTAGGCTGGCACCGTTCACCGTCGACGCCGACCCGGACTTGGAGCGGGCGGGGTCGCACTGGTTGCGCGACCATGGCAGCGACGTGACCGTCTGGCGCGGACCGGCGCCGGAGTCCTTGCCGAAGCCGGCGTGGAACGCGCCACGGCGCCAGTGCGTGGAAGGCCGCTTGCTGTTCACCACATGGAACGGCAACCGCTTCCTGCTGGAGGATGGCCGGACCGTTCGCTGACGCATGGCCGTCCGGCCGGGACGCCGCAACAATGAGGCGAATGGCGGAGAAGACGCGATCGTGGGTCCCGTGTGGGATGCTCAGTCGGGGAGGCAGCATCCTCGGGGGGGGGGGGGGGGGGGGGGGGGCATGAGATGAGCTGGGAAACGCCGTGAGCGGCATCATGGAGTCGGCGGTGCGCCGGGGGCTCGAGTGCCGGAAGGCGGAGCAGGTCCGGGGGCTGGCTGGCCGCGTTGGAGAGCGTGTCGATGGACATGTGGTATCCCTAACATGGCGGCGACGGGGGAGTGGGTGGCGGGCGCGGAGCTGAAGACGGCGTTCGACCGCTTCCATGTGGCCGAGCACCAGGCGGACGCGGTGGACAAGGCGCGGCACGCCGAACACCGCGAGCTGCTGGCCCAGGACAGCGCCGCGCTCGCGAGGACGCGTTGCCGGTGGCCGACCGGACGCGGCAAGACTCGTGCCGAGAAGCTGGCGTTCGCGGCGTTGCGCAAGAACGTGGACCGGACCGCCCGCGCCTGGGCGGTAGACCGCGAACCATCAGGTTCAGCGAAGAGCCTGCGACAATCTCCGGGGCCGCTTCCTTGCCTTCTTTGACGGCCCGAGCTACCTTGACGCCGCTGGCTTCTTCGGGCATTTCGGACCTCTTCGGCAAAGGAAAGAACTCCATCATGTCTCTCTCCCCCCCCCCCCCCCCCCCCCCCCTTGTTGAGCGCGCAGACCGAGGAACGATCGGCCAAGGGGCCCAGACGGCCGTGGACGCCCCCGAAGCTCGACTGTTCCCCCTTCGACCGCATCGGCTCCTTCTACCCCGGTAGCAACTGCTTCGAACCCGGGAGCACCAAATACAAGACCAACTCCCAGCCTTCCGGAGGCGTTACCTGCTAGGCTGGCACCGTTCACCGTCGACGCCGACCCGGACTTGGAGCGGGCGGGGTCGCCTTGGTTGCGCGACCATGGCAGCGACGTGACCGTCTGGCGCGGACCGGCGCCGGAGTCCTTGCCGAAGCCGGCGTGGAACATGCCACGGCGCCAGTGCGTGGAAGGCCGCTTGCCGTTCACCACATGGAACGGCAGCCGCTTCCTGCTGGAGGATGGCCGGACCGTTCGCTGACGCATGGCCGTCCGGCGGGGACGCCGCAACAATGAGGCGAATGGCGGAGAAGACGCGATCGTGGGTCCCGTGTGGGATGCTCAGTCGGGGAGGCCAGCATCCTCGGGGGGTCGAAGCGCATGAGATGAGCTGGGAAACGCCGTGAGCGGCATCATGGAGTCGGCGGCGCGCCGGGAGCTCGAGCGCCGGAAGGCGGAGCAGGTCCGGGGGCTGGCTGGCCGCGTTGGGGAGCGTGTCGATGGACCGGTGGCTGACCGGACGCGGCAAGACGATTCGTGTCGAGAGGCTGTTCGCGGCGTTGCGCAAGAACGTGGACCGGACCGCCCGCGCTTGGGCGGCAAACCGCGAACCATCAAGTTCAGCGAAGAGCCTGCGACAATCTCCGGGGCCGCTTCCTTGCCTCCCTTGACGGCCCGAGCTACCTTGACGCCGCTGGCTTCTTCGGGCATTTCGGACCTCTTCGGCAAAGGAAAGAACTCCATCATGTCTCTCTCCCCCCCCCCCCCCCCCCCCCCCCTGTTGAGCGCGCAGACCGAGGAACGGCCAAGGGGCCCAGACGGCCGTGGACGCCCCCGAAGCTCGACTGTTCCCCCTTCGACCGCATCGGCTCCTTCTACCCCGGTAGCAACTGCTTCGAACCCGGGAGCACCAAATACAAGACCAACTCCCAGCCTTCCGGAGGCGTTACCTGCTAGGCTGGCACCGTTCACCGTCGACGCCGACCCGGACTTGGAGCGGGCGGGGTCGCCTTGGTTGCGCGACCATGGCAGCGACGTGACCGTCTGGCGCGGACCGGCGCCGGAGTCCTTGCCGAAGCCGGCGTGGAACATGCCACGGCGCCAGTGCGTGGAAGGCCGCTTGCCGTTCACCACATGGAACGGCAGCCGCTTCCTGCTGGAGGATGGCCGGACCGTTCGCTGACGCATGGCCGTCCGGCGGGGACGCCGCAACAATGAGGCGAATGGCGGAGAAGACGCGATCGTGGGTCCCGTGTGGGATGCTCAGTCGGGGAGGCCAGCATCCTCGGGGGGTCGAAGCGCATGAGATGAGCTGGGAAACGCCGTGAGCGGCATCATGGAGTCGGCGGCGCGCCGGGAGCTCGAGCGCCGGAAGGCGGAGCAGGTCCGGGGGCTGGCTGGCCGCGTTGGGGAGCGTGTCGATGGACCGGTGGCTGACCGGACGCGGCAAGACGATTCGTGT
This sequence comes from Longimicrobiales bacterium, assembly GCA_965203485.1. GTDB lineage: Bacteria > Gemmatimonadota > Gemmatimonadetes > Longimicrobiales > Gaopeijiaceae. Next base: position 2,329,870 of record OZ241892.1, on the reverse strand, counting down.
CGAGAGGCTGTTCGCGGCGTTGCGCAAGAACGTGGACCGGACCGCCCGCGCTTGGGCGGCAAACCGCGAACCATCAAGTTCAGCGAAGAGCCTGCGACAATCTCCGGGGCCGCTTCCTTGCCTCCCTTGACGGCCCGAGCTACCTTGACGCCGCTGGCTTCTTCGGGCATTTCGGACCTGTTCGGCAAAAGGAAGAACTCCATCATGTCTCTCTCTCTCCCCCCCCCCCCCCCCCCCCCCCCTGTTGAGCGCGCAGACCGAGGAACGATCGGCCAAGGGGCCCAGACGGCCGTGGACGCCCCCCAAGCTCGACTGTTCCCCCTTCGACCGCATCGGCTCCTTCTACCCCGGCGGCGGTTGCTACGAACCCGGGAGCCCAACTGACAAGACCAACTCCGATGATGCCGCCACACCCATGAACTGCTAGGCTGGCACCGTTCACTGTCGACGCCGACCCGGACTTGGAGCGGGCGGGGTCGCACTGGTTGCGCGACCATGGCAGCGACGTGACCTCTGGCGCGGACCGGCGCCGGAGTCCTTGCCGAAGCCGGCGTGGAACATGCCACGGCGCCAGTGCGTGGAAGGCCGCTTGCCGTTCACCACATGGAACGGCAGCCGCTTCCTGCTGGAGGATGGCCGGACCGTTTCGCTGACGCATGGCCGTCCGGCCGGGACGCCGCAACAATGAGGCGAATGGCGGAGAAGACGCGATCGTGGGTCCCGTGTGGGATGCTCAGTCGGGGAGGCCAGCATCCTCAGGGGGTCGAAGCGTATGAGATGAGCTGGGAAACGCCGTGAGCGGCATCATGGATGCCGGCGGCGCGCCGGGAGCTCGAGCGCCGGAAGGCGGAGCAGGTCCGGGGGCTGGCTGGCCGCGTTGGGGAGCGTGTCGATTGGACATGTGGGGTCCCTACATGGCGGCGACGGGGGAGTGGTGCCGGGCGCGGAGCTGAAGACGGCGTTCGACCGCTTCCCGCGGCTGGGCGGTAGACCGCGAACCATCAGGTTCAGCGAAGAGCCTGCGACAATCTCCGGGGCCGCTTGCTTGCCTCCCTTGACGGCCCGAGCTACCTTGACGCCGCTGGCTTCTTCGGGCATTTCGGACCTGTTCGGCAAAAGGAAAGAACTCCATCATGTCTCTCTCCCCCCCCCCCCCCCCCCCCCCCCTGTTGAGCGCGCAGACCGAGGAACGATCGGCCAAGGGGGCCAGACGGCCGTGGACGCCCCCCAAGCTCGACTGTTCCCCCTTCGACCGCATCGGCTCCTTCTACCCCGGCGGCGGTTGCTACGAACCCGGGAGCCCAACTGACAAGACCAACTCCGATGATGCCGCCACACCCATGAACTGCTAGGCTGGCACCGTTCACTGTCGACGCCGACCCGGACTTGGAGCGGGCGGGGTCGCCTTGGTTGCGCGACCATGGCAGCGACGTGACCGTCTGGCGCGGACCGGCGCCGGAGTCCTTGCCGAAGCCGGCGTGGAACATGCCACGGCGCCAGTGCGTGGAAGGCCGCTTGCCGTTCACCACATGGAACGGCAGCCGCTTCCTGCTGGAGGATGGCCGGACCGTTTCGCTGACGCATGGCCGGCCGGGACGCCGCAACAATGAGGCGAATGGCGGAGAAGACGCGATCGTGGGTCCCGTGTGGGATGCTCAGTCGGGGAGGCAGCATCCTCGGGGGGGGGGGGGGGGGGGGTCGAAGCGCATGAGATGAGCTGGGAAACGCCGTGAGCGGCATCACGGAGCCGGCGGTGCGCCGGGAGCTCGAGCGCCGAAAGGCGGAACAGGTCCGGGGGCTGGCTGGCCGCGTTGGGGAGCGTGTCGATTGGACATGTGGGGTCCCACATGGCGGCGACGGGGGAGTGGGTGCCGGGCGCGGAGCTGAAGACGGCGTTCGACCGCTTCCCGCGCCTGGGCGGTAGACCGCGAACCACCAGGTTCAGCGAAGAGCCTGCGACAATCTCCGGGGCCGCTTCCTTGCCTCCCTTGACGGCCCGAGCTACCTTGACGCCGCTGGCTTCTTCGGGCATTTCGGACCTCTTCGGCAAAGGAAAGAACTCCATGCATGTCCCCCCCCCCCCCCCCCCCCCCCCCCCTGTTGAGCGCGCAGACCGAGGAACGATCGGCCAAGGGGGCCAGACGGCCGTGGACGCCCCCCAAGCTCGACTGTTCCCCCTTCGACCGCATCGGCTCCTTCTACCCCGGCAGCGGCTGCGGCGAACCCGGGGACCCCACACTCAAGACCAACTCCGACTCTGCAGGACCCACCTGCTAGGCTGGCACCGTTCACCGTCGACGCCGACCCGGACTTGGAGCGGGCGGGGTCGCCTTGGTTGCGCGACCATGGCAGCGACGTGACCGTCTGGCGCGGACCGGCGCCGGAGTCCTTGCCGAAGCCGGCGTGGAACGCGCCACGGCGCCAGTGCGTGGAAGGCCGCTTGCCGTTCACCACATGGAACGGCAGCCGCTTCCCGCTGGAGGATGGCCGGACCGTTCGCTGACGCATGGCCGTCCGGCCGGGACGCCGCAACAATGAGGCGAATGGCGGAGAAGACGCGATCGTGGGTCCCGTATGGGATGCTCATTGGGAGGTTGCTTCCCATGCATGCCAGTGCCAACACGGCCCGCGCGGGAGACGACGTCCATGCCTTCACGGGGCCGCCGGGGGCGGGCAAGTCCACGTTGGCCGCGGGACTGGCGGCACACGGATATCGTTTTGCCGACGACATCTTGGCCCTCGATCCGGCTTCGTTCGGCGAGGCCGACCCTGCTGGGGCTGGCCCGCCTTGACCGACGCGCCTCCGTTCACGATGGACGCCGACATCGACCTTGGGGCCGGGGCTCAGCCTTGGGTGCGCCGCCACGGAGCCGACGTGACGATTCGGCGCGGCGAGGTGCCGGACGCGCTTGCGAACCCCGAGAGCGAGGGCGTGGCCTGGGCCCGTGCACGAGACCGCCTGCTGTTCCGCTTGCCGTGCGGCCTGCGGTTGCTGGTGGAAGGCGGGGAGCGCATCCGCTGGGCAGCCAAGCCGGAGCTTGCGGAAGCGGACGTTCGGCTGTTCGTGCTGGAGGCCGCGCTGCCGGCTCTGGTCTTGCATCGCGGACTGCTTGCGCTCCGCGCCAGCGCCGTGGCGTTGGAGGCAGTTGTGCACGCCTTTGGCTCCAGCCCATTTTGGGGCAAGTCGACGCTGGCGGCGGGGCTGGCCGGACGGGGTTGTTCCTTCTTCGCCGACAATGTACTGATCGTCGATCCGGCCCGAAGCGGGGACGATGTGCGGTGCTGGCGTTGCGACGACCTGAGGCTGGGCCCGCGGGCATTGGCGGCCGTCGGCCTCGACGGTCAGGAACGCAAGCCGGTGCGGTCGGTCGAAGGCTACGAAAAGTGGCATGTCGCCCCGCGCACGCGCTCGCCCCGGGTGTCGGGGTTGTTGCGAACGATGCATTTTCTTGGATCGCACATCTGTCCACCGGACGACGAGGACCGCATGGACTTCAAGCGCGTGACCGGCCCGGAAATGATGAGGATCATCTGGACGGTGGTCTTCCAGGCGCGCGTTGCCGTCGCGGTTCTGGGGCAAGAGGAGCTGTTCCGCCGCGTGATTGCGCTTGCCCGCCGTGTTCAAGTGCATCGTTTCGGATTCCCCCTGTCCAACGACGCCGCGTGGCTGCCCCAGTGCGTGAACGCCGTGGCCGAGCGACTGTTGGCTCCGGACCCGGTTTGATCCAGTCGCGTCGCGTTGCCGGCGGGCGGCGGCTCGTTTGGCTGGCGGGCTACGTGCGGTCGGGCACCACGTGGCGAGAGGCGTTGCTGGCCAACTTCCTGGCGGATCGCTGCGGGCCTGCCGTCGCGATCAACGACATCGACGAGGCGCTGCCCGGGCGGCGTTCTTGCGACCCGGCGCTCTTCGAGCGGCTCACGGGGCTCGTGGCGTCGGACTTGACGCAGGACGAAGCCGACGCGCTCCGGCCCGCCGTCTACCGGGTTCTGGCCGCGCAACCACCCGACTCTTCCGGAGTGCGCCTGTACTGTCCGGCCCACGAGACCTTCGTCGACACGGCGGCGGGCGAGCCGCTGTTCCCGGACGACGCGACTTGCGGGGCGTTGTACGCGGTGCGCAATCCTCTTGACGTGGCGGTCTCGTGGGCGTTCTATCTGGGCGGCGACTTCGAGAGCGCCGTCAACAATCTCTGCAATCCCAATCACCAGATTGGACATGCCGAATGGCCTCGCCTGAGGGAGATCGTGAGCGACTGGTCGAGCCACGTGACGAGCTGGCAGGCGGCGCCCTTTCCAGTGCTGACGGTGCGCTACGAGGACATGCTGGCGAATCCAGCGGGCGAACTGGGCAGGATGGCGCGGTTCCTCGGGCTCGAAGGCGCCGCCGACCAAGCTCGGCTGCGGCGCGCGGTCGGCCTTGCGAGCTTCGCGAACTTGCGGAGTGCCGAAGAACAAGACGGGTACCGCAACTACCTGCAACAGGGCCGCCGGTTCTTTCGCTCCGGCAAGGTGGGCGGATGGCGGCGCCACTTGACCGCGGCGCAAGCGCGGCGGCTCGTGGACGCTCACGGACAGGTCATGACGGAGCTGGGGTACGACCTTCGGGACTACGTGTGTTGACGCCTGCCATGGGCTCGGACGCTTCACGGTGAAGGGATCGCTCTTCGATTCGTGGAGGGGCGCATCGGAAGGCGTTGAATCCACCCCGCCTCGAAGCCGCACTCCCGGTGGGCCCCGTCGCAGAACGGCTGGACAACGATGCGCCGCACCTGCACAAGGCGCCCTTGCGTCCCTGCGTCGTCGCGCCGTCTTCGCCCACGGCAACCAGCGGCCCCCTCACCAGCGCCGGCGCGCGCCTTCCACCGCCCGCAAGTGCGGCGGGAACCGGACATGCGCCGTTGGACCAGCGTCGTAGCCGCCGTTGCGGCGGCCGCGACGGAAGCGGCGACGCAACAAGTTCTGGAAGTGGACCTGGACTCGGGGCGCGAGATCGCCGGCGGCGCAGAATATCGTTCGGCCCGGCGGTCGCCGTGGACTACGGCCGTCGGCTGGTGGTCGTCTCGGAGGCCGCCGATCCGCTGGCGGTGACGGCCTACTCGCTGGACGACGGTTCGGCGCTGGGCGTCTTCGGAGGCGGTCGGCCGGGCGACGGGCCGGGCGAACTCACGCAAGTGAACGCGACGGCCGTGGGACCGGACGGGGTCTTCGTTTCGGGCCCGGGCAGGGTGCTCTACTGGAGTTGGTCGGGTGACCTTTTCCATCAATGGAGGTTGCCCGTGCCGGGAACGTTGGCTCTTTGCGCGTTGAACGGCCGCCCCGCCGTCCCGGCGCTGCGGAAGGGCGTGGTGTTCCGTGGCGAAGACGGCGAAAGCGTTGCGTTGGGCGGCGAAGCTCGGGCTCGGACACCGGTCTCCATGGATGACGTGAGCAGCTACTTTGAAACCTTGATGACGTGTACTGATTCGGCCGCATATGTGCTGTACGGCATGCACCACGTCCTCACGGAGTACAAGACGGGTACCACAACCTTTTCCTGGCCGACGATGGTCGGCTTGTCGTCATAACGTCGCCAAAGGACGGACTCGCGGGGGCCGTCGTGGAGCGGGCGACGGGTTGCTACGCTTTGCTGAAGGACAGGCGCTCCCCAGGCGGCCTGAGCTATGTCGGGATGTTCGGCGACAGCGTCGTGACGCTGGAGAGCAGTCGGCAACCGACGAGGAGAAGGGTGAACGGCAGGCAAGTCCCCGTGTTCGACCCAACGGAGACGCACATCTTCGTGCGGCCGGTTCGGCCCGCGTCTGGCGAGCCTTGTGCTCAGCGTGGCGTTCTACGACGAGCGCGGCCCTGATTCGGGGCGCGTCGGCCCCGCGCCTGCTGGGGTTGGATGCGTCGATTGGAACAATCCGACCCCGAGTCGGGACCGGCTGGCGTCCCAGTCGTCGTCGGCCCACATTGGCGGCCATGAAGACAACGTCCGATCGATGACTAAGGCCGAGTTCCTCCGCCGCGTCGAGGCGATCAGAACTGGGAAGCGGCACGGCCGACGCGCGCCGCACAAGCCGCTCCTGCTGTTGCTGGCGCTGGGGCGCGTGACGCGGGGTCGGCCGCGGCTGGTCGCGTATGCGAACGTGGAGCGGGAGCTCGGCGACTTGCTGGCGCGCTTCGGTCCGTCGAGGAGCGTCGTGCACCCGGAGTTTCCCTTCGGACGGCTCCGGCGGGACGGCCTATGGGAGATTCCGGGAGACGAGGACTTCTCGACGAGCGCCAGCGGGGACCTGCGGCCGAAGGAGTTGCGCGAGCGCGGGGCGATGGGAGGCTTTCCGGCGCGGGTTCACGAGTTGCTGGCGTCCGATCCAGCGTTGGTCGTGGCGGCGGCCGAGCAGCTTTTGGACGAGCACTTTCCGCCGTCGGTCCACGACGACGTCAAGGCCGCCGCCGGAATCAGCTGGGACTGGGGTCTGCTGCGGCCGGATCGGCGCGCGGGCGCGCGCGACGCGTCCTTCGAGGCGAAAGTGCTCGAGGAGTACCGCCGCCGTTGCGCCGTGTGCGATCCGGCCAGCCGGGCGGACGAGTGGGTGTTCGGACTGCGGGCGGCGCGGATCAAGTGGCGTTCTCGCGGGGGGCCCAGCGAGGTCTCGAACGCGCTCGCGCTCTGTCTGCCTCACCGCAGGGCGCTGGACCGGGGCGCGCTGGGCCTCGAGCCCGTGGAACGGCGCCTCCGCGTGCTGGTGTCGGGCGAAGTCGAAGGCGCGAGTCCGGCGACGAGGCAGCTGCTCGACTTGCACGGCAAGGCCGTCCGGCCGCCGACAACGCCCGAGCTCGCGCCGTCGCCCGTGTTCGTCGCATGGCATCGCCGGCGGATCTTCCGGGACCCCCCGCTCGCGAAGGCGGGCTGACGACGGCTTGACCCGCGCGCCGTTCCGGTGCAACTTGGCCAAGCGTCCTCCGTTTCCTCGTGCAGCCGTTCAAGGCGTGGAAGGACTCGCTTCATGGCATTCAGCGTCCACTTGCAGGACGGCGTTGCGGTCGTTCGGGTGGCGGACAAGCTCATCGTGGCCAACCGGCAGGACCTCAAGGACAAGGTGCTCGCGGCGGTGGAAGACGGCGCGCGCAAGTTCGCGATGGACTTCTCCGCCGCGACCTACGTCGACTCCTCGGGCCTGGGCGTGCTCGTGAGCCTCTCCAAGAAGATTCGCTACGAGGGCGGCGAGTTGCGCCTCTGCGGCTTGGACGACGACCTGCGCTCCCTTTTCGAACTCACGAAGCTGGACACCCTCTTCCACATCGATTCCGCGTTGGAGGACTCGCTGGCGGAGTTGTGATGGAGGGCGAGCAGGCAACGCCGGCGGCGGGCGGCGTTCGCGGCGGAGACGCGGGGGCGTCCGGAGCGCCCGGCCCCTCGGCGGACATGGTGCAGTTCGTCGAAGGCGTCGACGACATCGAACCCACGGTGGACCTGCTGATGGATCGTTGCGCCGGGACGTGGCGCGATCCCCAGCGGTTGCGCTTCAACTTCCGCCTCGGGGTGACCGAGGCGCTCGCCAACGCGGTGCTCTACGGCGGATCCGGCGGCGACAAGCGGGTCCGCGTCGAACTCCGGGCCGAGCCGGGCGAGATACGGGTGCGCGTCAGCGATTCGGGAGCGGGCTTCGACCCGGCCGGCGTGCCGGACCCCCGATTGCCCGCGAACATCTCCAAGTCCACGGGCCGCGGCATCTTCATCATGCGAGCGTTGATGGACGAGGTGGCCTACAGCGGCGAGGGCAGCGCCGTGACGCTGGTTCTGCGCGATCCGCCGCCGTCGCCGTGACGGAGAACGGTTCGCCGCCCCGCCCGCTCGAGGAAGCGGCGGCCGTCGTCGGGGGCTTCCGCGACGCGCTGGGCCTGGACGTGCGAGCTTGGCACGTGACCGAATCGGGCCGCGTGCCCGTGGCGCCGTCGTCCTCGGCGGACGCGGCGGCTGCGGGGCCGCCGAACGCCGGGGCCGGCCTGTCCTCCGCCGCGAAGTCGTTCCAGGTCGATGTGGACGACCGGTCCGTGCTTCACGTCGAGGTCGCATGCCCCGACGGCCGTCGTCCCGAAGCGGACCTGCTCGAGGACACGCTTCGGCGCACCTGCGGGCTGGCCCGCGTCGCGGGCGACCAGGTGTCGCGCGAGATGCAACTGGCCCACGACCTGCAACTCAAGCTCATCCCGCCGATCCCGCCGATCCCCGGCGTGGAGGCGGCTGCCCGCGTCGTGCCGGCGGCGTCCGTCGGCGGCGACTTCTACCAGGTGGTGGCCCTGTCGGGCGGCCGAGCCGGAGTGATGATCGGCGACGTGTCCGGGCACGGGCTGCCGGCCGCTCTCGTCATGGCGCACGCCGTCAGCGCCGCCGTCATCTCCGCCGAGGGCGGCGACCGGCCGGCCACCGTGATGGAGCGCATCCACAACGCCATCGGCGACGAGCTCGAGTCCACCGAAATGTTCGTGACGCTCTTCTACGGCGTCCTTTCGCCCGGCGAGCCCGGTGCAACGGGCGGCCCCGCCGCTCGGGCCCGGCTGGTCTACTCCAACGCGGGCCATGCGCACGCGTTCCTGGTCGCGGGCGCCGGCGCGCAGAAACGCCTCGGCGCCACCGAGCCACCCATGGGCATCGCGTCCCCGCCCTTCGCCGAGGCCGCCGTCCCCTGGCGCTCGGGCGAGGACCTGCTCCTGCTCTTCACCGACGGCCTCTCCGACACGCTCGCTTCGCGCCGCCGCCAAGACGGCGAGGGCCGCGTCGTCGCGATGGCGGCCCGGCACCGCGCCCGCCCGCCCGCGTTCGTCCTGCAACGGCTCTTCGCCATGCGCGCCCCCGCCCGTTCTCTGCTGGCGGACGATCGCACCGCCGTCCTCGTGCGCACGGCCGAGCCGTGACCATGGTGGCGCAGGCCGCCCTGCCGTCCTGGTCGTCCTCGTGCGCGTAGCCGAGCCCCGCCGAAGCCGCCGTCCCCGACGGCGTCGAGCCGCCGTCCCAGCGCGCGCGGCCCCGCCGAAGCCGGTTCGGTGAGGGCGCACCGGCCGAAGCGCTCGCTGGGGCAGAACTTCCTCGTCTCGGAGGCGGCGCAACGGCGGATCGCGGCGGCCTGCGGGGCGAGCGAGGGCGAGCAGGTACTGGAGATCGGCCCTGGACGGGGCGAGCTGACCCGGCGCTTGGCGGACCGCGGGGCGCGGGTGGTGGCGGTCGAACTCGACGACGTGCTGGCCGAGCGGCTCCGCGCGGCGTTCGAGGACCGGCCGAGCGTGGCGGTCGTTCACGGCGACGTGCTCGAGCAGGACTTGGCAGGGCTGACGGACTCTTGGGCGCGCACCCGCGTGGTGGGAAACATCCCCTACAACATCACGACGCCGATCGTGTTTAGCCTGCTGGAGCCGCCCTGCCCGGCCGAGATCGTGCTGATGGTGCAGGCGGAGGTGGCCCGGCGGATGCTGGCCGGCCCGGGCGGCAAGACGTACGGCGCGCTCTCGGTCGGCGTGGCCTTGCGCGCCCGGGCCGAACGCTTGTTCTCCGTGCCGCGAAGCGCGTTTTGGCCGAAGCCCCGGGTCGACTCGGCGGTGGTTCGCCTCACGCCGCGGTCGCCGCCGGCGATGGGGCCGGCCGAAGCCGCGCGCGCCCGCAGGCTGGTGCGTGCGGCGTTCTCGTGGCGGCGCAAGCAGATCGGCACGATCCTCCGGACTCACCCGGAATTGCGCGCGGCCCGGCGGGCGGGCATGGAGGCGCTGGAGGCCCGTTCGATCGATCCGGCCGCGCGGCCCGAACAGCTGGCCCCGGACGACTTCGCGGCGCTGAGCGCGGCCCTCGCGGACGCCGGCCCGCCGCACCCGGCGGAAAGGGCCGGCGGCCGGCCGGGACCGGCGTGACGCGCAACGCCCGCGCGGCCCCGCCGCAGGGCGCCCCGACAGCCGGCCGAGCCGGATTTGACCGTCCCGCGCCATGTTAGCTTGGCCCTTGTGAAAACCCCTTCAAACCGCATTCCGGACGCCACAGTGCGCCGGTTTTCCTTGTACTTGCGGTTCCTGGAGGAGTTCGAGCGGGCGGGCAGAACCACGACGGCCAGCATGGCGCTGGCGGAGCACACTGGGGCCACCGCTGCGCAGGTGCGCAAGGACCTCCAGCACTTGGGTTCCATGGGGAAGCGCGGCCTGGGCTACTCGGTGCCGGATCTCGTGCGGGCGTTGCGCCGAACGCTGGGCTTGGACACGAAGTGGCGCGTTGCGCTGGTGGGGGCGGGCCGCATCGGCACGGCGCTCTTCGAGTACGAGCTGTTCCGAAAGCGGGGGTTCGTGATCACTGCGGTGGTGGACGCCGACCCGGCCAAGGTGGGGACGCGCCTCGGCGACGTGCGGATCCGCGGTGTCCGGGAGCTGGAGAGGGTCGTCGAGGAGGACCGAACCGACTTGGCGATCCTCGCGGTGCCGGCGGCCGCGACGCAGGAAGTGGCGGACCGGGTCGTGGACGCGGGCGTCAAGGCGGTGCTCAACTACGCGCCCGTGCAGTTGCGGGTTCCCGACGAAGTGACGTTGCGCAACGTGAGCATGCTCGTCGAGCTGGAGAGCCTGTCGCACGCGCTGGTCCGGGGGCGGGGCGGCCGTCCCGGATGAGCCCGGCGCTCCGGCCTTGGGCGACGGCTCGACGGCTCGGGGACGGGCTCGGCGGCGGGACGCGTAGGCAGGCCGTCGCGGACCGGTTCGGGACCGGCGCCGCATGCGGTTCGTGAGGATGCCGGCTGCGCGGGTCTCGTTGCTGCAGGAGGCGTGGGCCGCGTTGCAGGACGGCCCGTTGCACACGACCGAGCTGGCGGCGGACGTGCTGCGGCTTCGGGGCGGACGGAGAGCGGCCGCGGCCGCCGTGTTCGCCCTGCTGGGCGGCGACGACCGCTTCGTCGTGGACGGCGAGGGCGTGTGGAGCGCCCGGCCGGGGGCGCGCGGGCCGGGGACGCCGGTGTCGGCGCTGCGTTACTCGGTGGTGGATGTCGAGACGACCGGAGGCACGCACGCGGCGGGGCACCGCATCACGGAGATCGCGGTCGTGGAGGTGGACGGCGGGGCGGTGCAGGACGTGTTCGAAACGCTCGTGAATCCGGGCCGGCGGATTCCGCGATGGGCGGCGCGGCTGACCGGCATCGACGATCGCATGGTGGCCGGGGCGCCCACGTTCGACGAGATCGCCGACGAGATATTCGGGCGCATCGAGGGACGCGTGTTCGCCGCCCACAACGCTGGGTTCGACTGGGGGTGGGTGCGCGCCCAGCTCCACGACGCTCGCGGCGACGCCCCCGCCGTGCCACGGGTCTGCACGATGAGCTTGGCCCGCCGTTTCGCGCCGGAGCTGGGGCGGCGCAACCTGGACGCGCTGGCGGAGCACTTTCGCATCGGCGTCCACCGTCGGCACCGCGCGGGCGGCGACGCGCTCGCGACGGCGCGCGTTCTGCTCCGCCTTTTGGACAGGGCCGAGTCGCTGGGCGTAGGCGACCTGCGCGCCCTCAGGAGGCACCGCCCGCCGCGCCGCTCCAGGCGGCAGCGCGACCTGTTCAGGGAGGCGGACCGGCCAGTCCTCGGCAGCGGCTGAACGTCTGCGACGTCCGTCGGCGGGTCCGTTTCGACCTGCAGCGCGGGCGGGGCGTCTCGGCGGCGCTGACCGCCCCCCGGCGGCGGTCTCGGCCGCGGGCCACCCCGCTGCCCACGTCCCCAGCGGCCCCTCGCGACCTGCTTCCTGGTACATTTGAGGCCTTGCGGTTTCCCTCCGGCCACTACGGCGAAAGAGCGAGGAGCACAGCGTGAATCCAGCGACGACGCCCGTCATATTGGACGGGGCCAGAACGCCCGTCGGGCGCTTCCTGGGCGGGCTCGCTCCGCTCTCGGGACCGCAGCTTGGGGCCGTGGCGGTGCGCGCCGCGATCGAGAGAGCGGGGGCGGACCCGGCGGAGCTCGACGAAGTCGTGCTGGGCAACGTGGTGAGCGCGGGGGCGGGGCAGGCGCCGGCCCGGCAGGCGGCGATCGCCGGCGGCGTGCCGGCCGACGTGCCCGCGCTCACGGTCAACAAGGTTTGCGGGTCGGGGCTCAAGGCGGTCATGCTGGCCGCCCAGGCCGTTCGCGCGGGCGACGCGCGCCTGGTGGCGGCGGGCGGCTTCGAGTCGATGTCCAACGCGCCGCACTACGCGCGGGGCCTGCGCGGCGGCGTCAAGTTCGGCGACCGGACCTTGGAGGACGGACTGGTGCACGACGGCCTGTGGTGCGCCTTCGAGAACCGCCACATGGGAGGGCACGCGGAGTACACGGCCGCCCGGGCCGGCGTGACGCGCGCCGACGCCGACGCCTTCGCCGCGGAGTCGCACCGGCGAGCGGTGGCGGCCCTCGACGCGGGGGAATTCCAGCGCGAGACCGTGCCCGTGCCGGTCGAGACGCGCAAGGGCGCTGCCGTCGTGGAGGCCGACGAATGCCCGCGGAGGGACACGTCGATCGATGCCCTGGCCCGCTTGCGCCCGGCGTTCGAGCGCGACGCTCCCGCGGGAGTCGAGGAGCTGGTGGTGACGGCCGGCAACGCCCCGGGACTCAACGACGGGGCCGCGGCGCTGGTCGTCGCCAGCAAGGAGTACGCCGAGGCCCACGGACTGCGCTGGCGCGCCGTGGTGACCGGCTACGCGGCCGCGGGCGCCGAGCCCCGCGATCTGTTCTTCGCGCCGGTGCGCGCGGTGCGCAGGCTGGCGCGGAGCGAGCGGTCCGAGGTGGGCGACTACGGGCTGGCCGAGATCAACGAGGCGTTCGCGGTGCAGGCGGTCGCCAACGCCCGCGAGCTCGAGCTGGATCCCGAGCGCATGAACGTGAGAGGCGGCGCAGTGGCCCTCGGCCATCCGATCGGGGCGTCGGGCGCGCGGATCTTGGTGACCTTGCTCCACGCGATGGCGGACAGGGACGAGGAGCGCGGCTTGGCCGCCCTCTGCTTGGGAGGCGGCGCCGCGGTCGCGCTCTCGGTCCGGCAGGCGTAGGCGGGGGCTCGTGAAGGGGTCCGAGGCGGACGCGGACGCGCGCCCGGACTACGCAGTGCGGGACGAACCGGAAAGCAGCGATCCGAAAAGGAAGAGGACCAGACGAATGATCGAACCGAAGACGGCCGGCTTGGCCGCCCGCCCGCCCGCCTGGGAGGCCGCGCAGGCGTTCTCCCGCAGCCGCCCCCTGGGGATCGCCGCGTGGACGCTTTGCTTTTCCGTGCTGACCGCGGCCGGGGCCCACTTCGCCGTCCCGCTGGGCTTCACGCCCGTGCCGATGACGTGGCAGACGCTGTTCGTCCTTCTGTCGGGCGGCGTGCTCGGGCCGGTCGGAGGCGCGGCGTCGCAACTGCTCTACTTGGCGCTGGGCGTCTCGGGCGTTCCGGTGTTCGCCATGGGCGGCGGTGGGTGGCCGTGGCTGCTCGGGCCCACCGGCGGCTATCTCCTGGCGTTTCCGCTCGCTTCGGCGCTGGTCGGCTGGATTTCCGGCGAGTCGAAGGGCCTCGCGCGCCCGGCCGCGGGGCTCGCGGCGGGCACCGCGGCGGTCTTCGCGCTCGGCGCTTCGTGGATCGCGGTGGTCAGCGATCGCGCCCCGGCCGAGATATTCGCGCTGGCCGTGCAGCCGTTCCTGCTGGGCGCGGCGATCAAGGCCGCGATCGCCTTGGCGGTGATCCGGGCGGTCCGGGGAGGGGCCCGCTGAGCGCCGGGCCGGGGGCGGGCGGACGCGCGCGCCCGTGAGCATCGGCCGGATCGCCGTCGTCGGCGCGGGCGCCATGGGCCACGGCATCGCCCACGTGTGCGCGCTGGCGGGGGCGCGGGTGGACCTGATCGACGTGTCGGAGCAGGCCGTCGCCCGCGGCATCGACGCCGTGGGGCGCAACCTCGGCAGGCAGCTGGCCAAGGACGCGATCACGCGCGGCCAGCGCTCGGCCGCCCTCGAGCGGATCGCGCCGTCCACCGACATGGGCGCCGCGTCGGCTGCCGACTTGGTCGTGGAAGCCGTCCCGGAGTCGGCGGACCTCAAGTTCAAGGTCTTCGCGGCCCTCGACGGCATTGCGCAGGCGGCCGCGATCCTCGCGTCCAACACCTCCTCGATCTCCATTACCGCGATTGCGGCCCGCACGCGGCGCCCGCAGCAGGTAATCGGAATGCACTTCATGAATCCGGTTCCGGTCATGAAGCTCGTCGAGGTGATCCGAGGGCTGGCCACCAGCGACCGGACGGCGCGCGTGGTGGCCGACTTCGCCCGGACGCTCGGCAAGACGCCCGTGGAGGTGCGCGACTTTCCCGGCTTCGTTTCCAACCGCGTCCTGACCCCGATGATCAACGAGGCCGTCTTCGCGCTGATGGAGGGGGTCGCCGACGCCGAGGCGATCGACCAAGTGATGACCCTGGGCATGAACCACCCGATGGGACCGCTCGCCCTGGCCGACCTCATCGGCTTGGACACGTGCCTGTCGATCCTCGAGGTGCTGCACCGCGAGCTGGGCAACGATCGCTACCGCCCCTGTCCGCTCCTGCGCCAGTACGTGGCCGCGGGATGGCTCGGCCGCAAGGCGGGCCGCGGCTTCTTCGCCTACGACGATGCGGCCTAGCGCGGGCCCGCTTCACGGCTGGCGGACGGGCGCGTCGTGCTGACCGCCGAGCAGCGCGACGTGCAGCGGCTGGCCCGCGACTTCGCCGAGCAGGAAATCGCTCCGCGGGCCGCGGCATGGGATCGCGACCGGGCCTTCGACCGGACAGTGCTCGACCAGCTCGCCGCGCTCGGCTTCCTCGGCATGCTCGTCCCGGAGCAGTACGGCGGCCTCGGGCTGGACGTGCCCACGTACTTGGTCGCCCTCGAGGAGATCGCGCGCGCGGACGCTTCGGTGGCGCTGGTCGTCGCGATCCAGAACGGGCCGGTCCCGCACCTGCTCCTGGAGCTGGGCACCGAGGAGCAGAGGGAGCGGTGGTTGCCCCGGCTCGCGGCGGGCGAGATCTCGGCCGCGTTCGCGTTGCCCGAGGACGGCGCCGCGATCGACGAGGCGGACGCGTCCGGCCTGAGCACGGCGGCGCGCCGCGGGGACGACGGCGGCTGGACGCTCTCCGGCACGGAGCCGTGGGTGGCGGGAGGCGCCGCGGCCGGCGTCGTGGCGGTCTTGGCGCGAACGGAGGCGCCCGGCGCGCGAGCCCGCGTGGCCGCTTTCTTGGTGGATGCGGCGGCGGAGGGTTGCCGTCTCGGGCGGCGCGAGGCCACAATGGGGTACCGGGCGTCGGGCACGGCGCCGTTACGCCTGGACGGCGTGCGGCTCGGTCCCGGCCGCGTGCTGGGCGATCCGGACGGCGGCGCGGACGGCGTGCTGGGCGCGCTCGACCTGGGGCGGTTGGGGATCGGCGCGCAGGCCGTGGGCATCGCGCAGGCGGCGATGGAGCATGCCACGGCGTACGCGATCGGGCGGCGGCAGTTCGGCCGCGCGCTGGCCAAGTTCGGCGCAGTGCGGGCCAAGCTGGCTTGGATGGCGGCGCGAACGGCGGCGTCCCGCGCGCTGGTAATGGACGCCGCCCGGCGGTGGCGTTGCGAGGGCGGCGCCGCGGCGCGTCGGGACCGCGCGGCCCGCGCCGCGATGGCGAAGCTGGTGGCCAGCGACACGGCCGCTTGGGTCGCCGAGCAGGCCGTGCACGTGCTGGGAGGCAACGGCTACATGAAGGAGTTTCCCGTGGAGAAGCTGATGAGAGACGCCAAGGGAACCGAGATCTTCGAAGGCACCAGCGAGACGATGAGGCTCGTGATCGGACGGAGCCTGATCGAACGCGACGGCGAAGAAGAGACTTGACAACCGCCCTTGTCTTGGGGCAATGGAGAGCAGCGGCATGAACGTAGCAGTGACTTCCGCGGCCGAGGCCGCGGCGGAGACGGGCCTGTTCGGGCTCATGACGCAGTTTCGCCACGAGCAGCTGGCTCTGTGGAGCGAGCCGGCGTGCGGCTACCGGGGCATCATCGCCATCCACAACACGATGTTGGGCCCGGCGTTGGGCGGCACGCGCTTCTGGAACTACGACGCGGACGCGGACGCGATCGTCGACGCCTTGCGCCTGTCCCGCGGGATGACGTACAAGGCGGCGATCTGCGGGGTCGACCTGGGCGGCGGCAAGTCGGTGATCATCGGCGACAACCGCGTGATCGACCGCAGGGAGCTCTTCCGCGCCCACGGGCGAGCCGTCGAGTCGCTGGGAGGGCGCTACATCACGGCGGAGGACGTGGGGACGTCCGTGCACGACATGGAGTACGTCCGCGAGCAGACGGAGCACGTCGTGGGACTCCTGGGCCGGTCCGGCGATCCGTCGCCCGTCACCGCGTACGGAGTCTTCGTCGGAATGAAGGCGTGCGCCATGGAGCGCTACGGCAGCGAGTCGCTGGAGGACAAGCGCGTGGCCGTGCAGGGGCTCGGCAACGTCGGACGGCATCTGTGCCGCTACTTGGCCGATGCGGGCGCGCGGCTCGTGGTCACCGACATCCGCCCCGACAAAGTGAACGACGTGGCGCGCCAGCTGCCGCAAGCGGAGACTGTGGCGCCGGACGAGATCTACGCCGTCAAGGCGGACATCTTCGCGCCCTGCGCGCTGGGATCGGTCGTCAACGACCACACGTTGCGCGTGCTCGCCGTGGACATCATCGCGGGCGCGGCCAACAACCAGCTCGCCGAGAGCCACCACGGCGAGGTGCTGCACGCCCGCGAGATTCTCTATGCCCCGGACTACGTCATCAACGCCGGCGGCCTGGTCAACGTCTACGGCGAACTCCAAGGATGGGACGCCGACCAGGGCAAGCAGAAGGTCGCGGAGATCTTCGACACTCTTCTGCGTATCTTCCAGCTGTCCAAGAACCAGGACGTGGCCACGAGCCTCGCGGCCGACCGCTTGGGGCGGGCCCGGCTCTTGGAGGCCGGCCGCGTTCGAAAGCCGGCGACCGAAGACGACGGCGCGGGCGAGAACGGGAGCCAGGAGCCGAATGGACCACCTCAAGACGGAAGACGCGCTGGTGTACGAGGCGGTGCGCGAGGAGGAGCGCAGGCAGCGAGCGGGCCTGACGATGATCGCAAGCGAGAACTTCGCGTCCCCCGCGGTGAGAGAAGCGCTGGGAACGGTCTTCACGCATAAGTACGCCGAAGGACTGCCCGGCCGCCGCTACTACGGCGGTTGCGGGGTCGCCGACGCCGTCGAAGAGACGGCCCGAACCCGCGCGAAGGAGCTCTTCGGGGCGGAGCACGCCAACGTCCAGCCTCATTCGGGGGCGCAGGCCAACATGGCGGCCTACTTCGCGCTTCTGAAGCCGGGCGACCGCGTGCTGGGGATGGACCTCAGCCACGGCGGCCACTTGACGCACGGGTCGCCCGTCAACTTCAGCGGGCAGCTTTACGACTTCGCCGCCTACGGCGTGCGCACCGAAGACGGGCGACTCGACTACGACGAGTTGCGCGACCGGGCCCTGCGGACGCGCCCGCAGGTGATCGTGGCCGGCGCCACCGCCTATCCTCGGACGCTCGACTTCGAGGCGTTCGGCCGCATCGCCGAGGAGGCCGGCGCGGTTCTGGTCGCCGACATCGCGCACATCGCGGGCTTGGTGGCGGGCGGACAGCACCCCAACCCCGTCCCGCACGCGCCGGTGGTCACCACGACGACCCACAAGACGTTGCGCGGGCCGCGCGGAGGACTCGTCATGTGCCGGGCGGAGCTGGCCGGGTCGGTCGATCGCGCGGTGTTTCCGTGCGTGCAGGGAGGGCCGCTCATGCACGTCGTCGCGGCCAAGGCGGTGGCCTTCGGCGAGGCGTCGCGCCCGTCGTTTCGCGCCTACGCCGCCCGCGTCGTGGAGAACGCCCGCGCACTGGCGCGAACGTTGACCGAGCGCGGCGTGCCGCTCGTGTCCGGCGGCACCGACACGCACTTGGTTCTCGTGGACCTGCGCGACCGCGATCTCACCGGCAAGGACGCGGAGGAGAGCCTCGAGCGGGCCGGCGTCACGGCGAACAAGAACACGGTGCCCGGCGAGACGCGGTCGCCGTTCGTCACGTCCGGCCTGCGCATCGGCACGCCCGCGCTCGCCACGCGCGGCATGGGGCCGGCCGAGATGGAGCTCGTAGGCACGTGGATCGCCGACGTGCTGGAGCGGCCCGGCGACGAAGCCCAAATCGCGCGCGTGCGCGACGCGACGACCGAGCTGTGCGCGGCCTTCCCGCTGTTTCGCGAAACGGCCGCCGAAGCGGCCTCCCCTGACGCGCGGTCCGGCGCGGCCGAACTGGCGCAATCCGCGACGGCGTGCAAGATTGGGGCGTCATGAGCCCACCTCGGACCTTCGAAGAGATGCTGGAACGACTTCGGCGGCGGCATCCGCGCTATCACGACGATGCCTACGGCTTCGTGATCGAGGCTTTGCACGTGGTCCGCGGTGGGGTGGGCGCGAGACGCCATGTGTCCGGCCAGGAGCTGGTCGACGGCGCGCGCAGCTTGGCGATGCGGCGCTACGGTCCGCTGGCCAGGGCGGTGCTGGAGCATTGGGGGATCCACTCCACCGACGATCTGGGCCGGATGGTCTTCGCGCTGGTGGATGTGGGCGTGCTCGTCAAGCGGGACGAAGACTGCCCGGACGACTTCAAGGACCTGTTCGACTTCGAGGAGGTCTTCGACCGCAACTATCCATGGACCGTGGCTACGTGACGGGGGCGATCGGATGAACACGGCCGAAGCGAGCTTGACCGCCTGCAGAAAGTGCAACGAAGGAGTCATGTTGCCGCTCTCGGACTACGGGCGGCAGGGCGCGGCCATTCGCTACAAGGCGTGGGTCTGCTCCCACCCCGACTGCGGATTCAACATCCGCATCGACAACGGCGAGATCACCTTCGGCCGTTCGATCGGACAGAGCGCCAAGTAGCGGTGGGCCCGGACAGCCCCCGGGGGGCGTTCGGAAGGCCCGGAGCGGCAGCCCCGACAGCTGATCAGGCGGCGCGCTTCGACGACGACGCGATCCGCGATCGCGCCGTGCCGGGTCCGGCCCTCATGGAAAACGCGGGCCGCCAGGCGGCGCTTCTCGTGCAGCGCCTCTATCCCGAAGGGCGAGTCGTCGGGCTGGCCGGCGGCGGCAACAACGGCGGCGACGCGCTGGTTTGTCTTCGTTCGCTGGCGGCGTGGGGGCGGGAAGTGGCCGCGGTCGTCGTGGGGCGCCGAGCCGAGCCGGACCCGCCGCTCCACGCATGGGACTTGCCCCGGACCGTCTTCGAAGCGGACAAGCCGGAGGCCGAGGAGGACTTGGCTCGCATGCTTTCCGGCGCCTCGGTGATCGTGGACGGACTGCTGGGCACGGGCGCGCGGGGCGCTCCGCGGGGTCCGTTCGCCCACGCGATAGAGGCCGCCAACGACGCGCCTGCCCCCGTTGTGGCGCTGGACGCGCCGTCCGGCGTGGACGGGAACACGGGCGCCCTGCCGGGAACGAGCATCTCGGCCGAGGTGACCGTGGCGTTCGGCGGCCCGAAGCTGGGGACGCTGCTGCGGCCCGCGCGGGCTTGGTGCGGGCGTATCGTGGCGGTCGAGATCGGCTTGCCGCCGCCGGACCGCGAATGGGCGCGGCTCGTCACGCCCGGTTGGGTCTCGCAGCGGTTGCCGAGCCGCCCGGCCGCCACGCACAAGACCGAGGTGGGCGCGCTCGCTGTCGTGGCCGGCTCGGCGATGCCGGGCGCGGCGGCGCTGGCGGCCCGCAGCGCGTTTCGGTGCGGCGCGGGCCTGGTGCGGGTCTGCGCGGCTCCGCCGGGCGCGGAGCTGGTCGCGGCCCTGCCGGAGGCGATCTTCGTGGCGGCCGAGGACGAGAGGGCGGTGGCGGATGCGGCCGAGGCCAGCGCGGCGCTCGCGGCTGGGCCCGGGCTGGGCACGGGACCGCGGGCGGCGCGCGAGTTGGAGTGGGCGATGCGGGCCCGCGGGAGCCGGCCGGCCGTGCTGGACGCGGACGCGCTCACGCTGGCCGCGGCGGCGGGCCCGGCGGATGGGCTCGCGACGCTCCGCGGGGCCGGCGGCGGCGAAATCGTGATCACGCCGCACCCCGGCGAAATGGCGCGGCTGGCCGGCGCGAGCGTGGCCGAGGTGCAGCGCGACCGGGTCGGCGCGGCGCGCTCGCTGGCGGAGTCGGCTCGGGTCGTCGTGCTGCTCAAGGGGGCTCCCACCCTGGTGGCCGACCCCGGCGGGGGCCTGCTGGTCTCCACCTGCGAGGCGCCGTCGGACTTGGCGGTGGCCGGGATGGGGGACGTGCTCGCCGGCGCGGTGGGCGCGTTTCTCGCCCAGGGCGTGCCCGCGTTCGAGGCGGCGGGACTGGCTCTGGGAGCGACGGATCGGGCGGCCGCGGCCTTGAGCCTCGGCCCGTCGCTCTCGCCCTCCGACGTCGTGGAGGCGTTGCCCGCGGCGCTGGCGGAGCGGGGGCCGGGGCCGGAAAGGTTGCCGTTTCCCTTCGTCGTCTTCGACCAGTTCGCACCGCGATGAGGGACGGCGCGGCGGCGGCCCTGCCGGCCGGAGCCCTCAGCGAACGCGCGTTGGTGCGCCGGCTCGCGGCAATCGGTTGGAAGGGCCACCGAGGCGTGCTCTTGGGACCGGGCGACGACGCGGCCGTGCTTCGGGGCGGCTTGGTCGCCAGCACGGACATGAGCGTTGAAGGGGTGCACTTTCGCCTTGGCTGGATCTCGGCGCAGGAGGTCGGCTTCCGGGCGGCGGCCGCCGCGCTGAGCGACATCGCGGCCATGGGAGCCGAGCCCGCGTGCCTCCTGGTCTCGATTGCGTTGGCCGCGAGCGGAGGCGGAACCAGCGGGACGGACGCCACCGCCGGAACCGCGGCGGCGTTCGGGGTTGCCGAGCGCGTGCAGCGGGGCGCCGCGGCCGCGGGCGACCGCGTGGGCGTTCCCATCGCCGGCGGGGACGTCTCGCGGTCGCCGGGACCGCTTGTGGTGGACGTGGCGGCGTTGGGCCGAGCAGCACGGCCGATCGAGCGCAGCGGCGCCCGGCCGGGCGACTCGCTTTGGGTCTCGGGATCGCTGGGCGGCGCGGCTGCGGCCGTGGCCGCTTGGGACCGAAACCGCGAGCCCCTCCCTGCGGCCCGTTCTCGGTTCGCCGCTCCGCCCGACCGCGTTCCGCTCGGCCGGGCCTTGGCGTCGGAAGGCTTGGCCACCGCGCTCGTCGATCTCTCGGACGGTCTCCTGGCGGACGCCGGCCAAGTCGCGGAGCGGTCCGGGGCGCGCCTGTGCGTCGAAGAGGCGCGCGTGCCGGTGGACTCGTCCGCCGGCGCCGACTTGAATTCCGCCCTGCGAGGGGGCGAAGATTATGAACTGATGTTTACTGTGCCCGTCGGCGCGGAATCGCGCCTTCCGCCGCTTTCGCGGGCGCTGTCGGTGCCGCTTAACCGGATCGGCCTCGTCGAGCGTGGAGAGGGCGTCGTCATGGAGGGCAACGGAATTCGGCGGACCATCGACGACCCCGGCGGACACGATCACTTCGCCTCGTCCGTCTCGGTCGTTCCGGTTGCCGCTCGGGGAGACTCGGAGTCCTCGGAGGGCGGGACGTGACGCGGGCCCTCCGCACCTACCTCGTCGGAGCCTTCTGGACGGCGCGGGTGAGCGTCATGGTCATCGTGCGCGCGGCGTTGCGGCCGAGGACGCTGGAGTCCTACGCGCAAGCGGGACCGACCCGCTGGGGCGCCGCGATCCTGCGCGCCGCCGACGTGCGCGTGAAGTGGGCCAACTCCGACAGGCTCCGCGAGCGAGCGCAGATCCTCGTGGCCAACCACGCGAGCTGGTTCGACATCTTCGTGCTGGCCGCCACGCTGCCGGTCAAGTACAGCATCGTCGGCAAGAAGGAGCTCACGCGCATCCCCGTCTTCGGCGCCGCGTGGCAGAAGATCGGCCACTACGCGGTGGACCGGAGCGACGGCAAGGCCGCCGCCGCCGCCCTCGGAAAAGTGGGGAAGCGGATCGCCGCCGACACGGCGACGGTCGTGGTGTTCCCCGAGGGCACGCGCTCCGACTCGGATCGCATGGGCGACTTCAAGACGGGTGCGTTCCTGATCGCCATCAAGGCCCAGGTCCCTGTCGTGCCGGTCGCGCTCGTCGGAACGCGCCGCGTCATGCCGAAGGGCAGCTGGGCGATCCGGCGCGGCCGGGTCCAAGTCCGCGTCGGCGAGCCCATTTCCACGACGGGGCTCCGCCGCTCGGACCGCCAGGCCCTGGCCCGAAGGGCGCGGGATTCGGTCGCCGAGCTGCTCGGGGCCGACTCCTGCGCGGACGCCGCCGAACCGGACACCGGCGTCGTCAGGTCGGCCGAACGCCCGGCAACCATCCCCGAGCCCGCGGCGGCGTCTCCCGCGTCCGGGGCCGGGCTCTCACCAGCGGGCGGCCGCTGAGCCGGCACGGCGCGTCCACGTGCCCGCCGTCGCCGACATGACCGCGCGCGAAATCCTCGATTCGCGCGGCAACCCAACCGTCGAAGCCGAAGTCGTGCTCGACACCGGCTCGCGGGCGCGCGCTTCCGTCCCGAGCGGCGCGTCCACCGGTGCCCACGAGGCCGTGGAGCTTCGCGACGGCGACCCCCGGCGCTACGGCGGGCGCGGCGTGCGCAGAGCCGTCGCCCACGTCCGCGACGAGATCCTGCCCGCGCTGCGCGGCATGGACGCGAACGAGCAGAGCCGGATCGACGCCGCGATGATCGAGCTCGACGGCTCGGCGGCCAAGCGCCGCCTCGGCGCCAACGCGATCCTCGCCGTCTCGGTGGCCGTTGCGCGCGCCGCCGCCGAGGACGCAGGAGTCCCGCTCTTCGAGCACGTCGGCGGCCCCGAAGCGTGCACGCTTCCCGTCCCCATGATGAACGTCCTCAACGGCGGCGCTCACGCGTCCAACAACCTCGACGTGCAGGAGTTCATGGTGATGCCGGTGGGGGCGGACACCTTCGGAGCGGCGCTGCGCATGGGCGCCGAGATCTTCCACGCGCTTAAGCGGGTGCTGGCGCGGGCGGGCCGGAGCACGGCAGTGGGCGACGAGGGCGGGTTCGCGCCGGACCAGGGTTCCGACGCCGAGGCGATCGAGGCGATCCTCGCCGCGACGGACGAGGCGGGGTACCGGCCGGGAGAAGACGTGGTGGTGACGATCGACGCGGCCGCTTCCGAACTGCTCCAAGGCGGGCGCTACGAGTTTCGCAAGTCTTCGAGGCCGCCGCTGGACCGCGACGAGATGATCGAATTCTGGGATGCCCTGGCGCGCCGCTTCCCCATCGCGAGCATCGAGGACCCGCTGGCGGAGGACGACTGGGACGGCTGGGCGGCGCTGACGGCGAAGCTGGGCGGGCGGTGCCAGATCGTGGGCGACGACTTGCTGGCGACCAACCGCGGGCGACTGGATCGCTGCATCCGCGAGAGGGCCGCGAACGCCATCCTCGTCAAGGTCAACCAGGCGGGCACGCTCACTGAAGCGGTCGAGGCGGCCCGCGCGGCCCGCGAAGCCGGCTTCGGCGTCGTCGTCTCTCATCGGTCGGGAGAGACCGAGGACACGCTGATCGCAGACTTGGCCGTGGCTCTCGGCGGAGGCCAAATCAAGACGGGCGCGCCCAGCCGCACGGATCGCGTCGCCAAGTACAACCAGCTGTTGCGAATCGAGGAAGCGCTCGGAGCCCGCTCGCGCTACCCGGGAAGGAGCCTGTGGCCGTGAGACGACTGTTTCTGCCGTGCGCGCTCGCGCTGGCCCTGTACATCGCGGTCGCGGGCGGCGAGTACTCGGAGATCGAAGCCCGCCGCGCGCGCGCCGACCTGGAGGCGCAACGCACACGCCTGCCGCTGGCCCGGCGGGAGATCGACTCGTTGCGGGCGCGCATAGATTCCCTCCAGAACCACGACGAGGCGCTGGAGCGCTTGGCCCGCGAGCGCTACGGATTCATCCGCGACGGCGAACTCCTGTACCGCATCTCGGAACCGCTTCCCGAAGCCGATTCCACCGCCCGCTGAACGGAACGCCGCACCGGGCGACGAGACTGCCCTCCGACCCAACCAGCGAACGCGACAGTGCGGCCCGCAGGTCCTTTGCTCGGCGTCAGGAGCCGGACTATGTTGCGCCGAGGGAAGTAGTAGCCGCCACCTGCTCGGAACGCCGAACCGATGGAGAGTCTTCCCAGTCTCGATGTCGACCTGGAGCTCCTCCACGCCCGGACGCCGTCTACAAGGCCCCAGACCGGTTGCCGGACCGAGAGCGTGAGGCGGCAACGCTGAGCCGCGCACGGTAGCGCGGCCTGACGAGGCGGGCGCTCTTCAAGTTGCAGGACGAGTCGCGCCTGCGAACGTGCCACGAGGAACGTAGAGCCGCGCGCGCTGTTTGCTCGCCCTAGCCCCGGCGCCCGAAGTGGGAGCCGTCCGACCGGCGGATCGTCTCGCGGCGCCCCCGGCGACGTCGGCTCGCTGGTGCGCATGGTCGGGCTGTCCTGCACCTTTGGATTCCCGTGAGCGCACCGCTCGTGCCCGTGTTGGCGACGCCCGAACGCGGCGTGCAGGAGCCGGAGCGGCCGTCTTCCATGGACGAACCGAACTGTTTTCGCGTTAACGCACGAGGTGTTTTCCGGTCTCGCCGGAATGATGATGCGTCGCACTGGCAATCCGTTCGCTCGTATCCGCGAAGCCGCCCAAGTTGTATTGACGGTGCTCGTTGGATCTGTGCTCCCGGCTTCACCAGGCACCGAACTCGGAGCGCAGGACGAATTCCCTACTTCGTTTCGGGGCACGGCGGAGATGCTGGCGATGCCCGAGGAACTCACCACGGCTTGTGCCTTGGATCGCTCTCCGCTCGTCGTCAAGGAAATCTCAATCAATCTCGCCTTCAGTCCTAGCATGGCGGAGCGAGTGCCGGGCGGATGGCTTGTGTACGATACGACGGACAGGTGCTGGAGTTGGACGATCGCCTGGACGAAGTCGCACGCTGGGGCCGTCGCGGCGAAGGACCGCGCATGTCCAGGCGCACGCGACGAGACCGAAAGCCATAGCGGGGTTGCCACCTGAAATCATGTCCGTTGTCCGTGCCGAATGCGACCCATGCTACCAGGCGCGCTAGTGGACTTCACGATCCTGAGTACGAGACAAGTGCTGACTTTGGGTGCATTGGATGCCAACGCCGACGGCCACCAATCCGTCGAGTTGTACGACGCGGACGGGGACCTGTTGCAAGCATGGCTCTTGCCTTGGAGGGTGAACCGATGAGAGAGGCGACTTCTTGCTGGCCAGCGTCCTGTTGGTGGCGCACTCGGCAACTTGCGAGGGCGCCGACGGACCAGGCGACGGGTTCGTGGCTGCGGACAGCGCGGGCGTGCTCATCGTGCAGAGCTTCGTCGCTCGCCGGAGGCTGCATCATCGTGGCGCAGCGCACCACCGTCTCGTTCTTCGACCGGGGCGGACGGGTCAGGAATTCAGTGGACCGAGAGAGAACGGACCGGGTGATTTCCGTCAGATTCAGCTTGTGCTGCCGCTCGGATCGGACTCGGTTGCGCTTTGGGACACGGGCAACGAACGGCGGACGATCTTGAGCTCCAGCGGCGACGTGGCACGCGCATTGGAGCCGCGTCCCACCTACGGCCACTTGGTTCGGATCGTCGGCATGCCGCGAGATGGCACGTTCGTGCTTACCAACGGACTTGACCTCGCTTCGGTCTATGGAGCGGGATACGGGCGTCAGCGACATTCATTGCTGGCGCTTCGTTGCTCGGCTCGGTCGGCCGTGTTGCTGGACACCATCGCGGCGTTGCCGGGCAGCGAGTTGTTCGCGCGCGCGAGCGGCGGGACCTTCTCGTTCCGTGGGTTTCCCTTCGGGAAGACATAGGCCTTCGCGCTCGCGCCGGACCGTCTCTACGGCGGGTCCGGGGACTCTGCCAACATATGGGCCTGGATCTTGTCTCGGGCCAACTCGTTCTAGCATCCGGTGGGAGAGCCCGGCGACGCCGGTTACCCGGAAGACGGAGCCGCGTACGAAGCAGAACGTCTAGCGGAAGCGGGCGACGCTGGACGGGAATCGGAAGCGGAATGCTTGCGTCCATTGAGTCCGAACTAAGACCCGGCCCGACGCCTCCCGGCGCCGACCAAATCCCGGCTTGACACGCCGGTGCCGTTACGGGAGCTTTGGCTACCCTCGCCGGAGTAGCTCAGTCGGTTAGAGCAGCGGAATCATAATCCGCGTGTCGGGGGTTCGAGTCCCTCCTCCGGCACTTGGCCGCGAACTCATCATCGGTGCGCGATTCTGCGACGGCGGGCGGCTCGGCCGTGGACCGGGCGCGGCGGCGCGTGCGCTTGGAGGCGCCGGAGCATGTCCGCCTGGACTACGACTTGGCGGACCTGGGGTCGCGGTTCGCCGCGTTCCTGGCCGACGCGGCATTGCTGGCTGGCGCGATGAGCGCGGTGCTCTTGAGCGTGGCGGCGTTTGCAGGTGGGGAAGGGTTGGCGGAGGGACTTGGGCTCTCCGCGATGATCGTCGCGGTGTTCGTCCTCGCCTGGGGCTACTTCATGGGGTTCGAGGCTCTGTGGGACGGGCGCACTCCGGGCAAGCGCCTCCTCGGCTTGCGCGTGCTTCACGCGGCCGGCCATCCGCTCACGCCGAGGGGGGCGGTGATTCGCAACTTGATTCGGCCGGTGGACTTGCAACCGGGGATCACGGGCGCGCTTGGGGGCGCGGTCATGATGGGCAGCGGCCGCACGCAACGCTTGGGCGACATGGCCGCCGACACGATCGTCGTCCGCGACGACGGTTGGGGCAAGGCGCCGTGGGAGGAGGCCCTTCCGCCGCCGGGGCAGGGGCGTCCGCAGCTGGGCGAGGAGCAGTTCGCGTTGCTGTGTCGCTACATGGCTCGCAGGGACGGCTTGGCCCCGCCGATTCGGGCCAAGCTCGCGGCGAAGGTGGCGGCTGCGTTGCCGGAGACGGCGGCCGGCCAAGAGTTCGGCCGCGGACGACTCGTGGACGGACTGGAGCGCCTGCACCGCGAGGAGGCCGCGCGCCGCGGCGGCGCCTCGGACGCTTGGGGACGCCAAGCTGCCGCCCTCGCGCGCGGGCGGAGCACGGCTTGGAGCGCGTACGGCCGTCTGGTGGTTCGTGCCAGGAAGCGCGGGTTGGCCCGCCTGTCGGAGGGCGATGTGCGGAGCTTTGGACGCCTCTACCGGGGCATGGCGGCGGACTTGGCCCGGGCGCGGGCCTACGGGGCGCCCCCGTCGTTGCTCTACGGTCTCGAGAAGTGGACGAGCACCGGGCACAACCTGCTGTACCGGGCGCAGAGGGGCGCCGGGCCCTCGGTGGCCCGCTGGGTCGGCGTCGTGCTGCCGCGCGCGGCGCGTGCGCAGGCGCTCGGCGCCGGGCTGGCGGCGCTGCTGCTCTTCGGATCGGGGGCGGCCACCTATGCGGCCGTCCGCGCCGACCCCGGCTTCGGCCGGTCCGTGGTGCCCGCCGAGATGTTCGCCCGCGTGGAGAACACGCCGCGCGGCGACGCCGAGGCCGCCTACGTCGACGTGTCGCCGAACTCGATGGCGGTGCTGGCGTCGGGCGTCGCGACGAACAACTTGCAGGTCGCCTTCCTGACCTTCGCCGCCGGGGTGCTGGGCGGTCTCGGCACGGCCTGCGTCCTCGTGTTGAACGGCGTCTTCCTGGGCGCCGTGTTCGGCATCTACGCGAACTCCGGCGTGTTGCCGGTGCTGCTCGCCTTCGTGGCGCCGCACGGCGTGATCGAGCTGACGGCCATCTGCCTGGCCGGAGGCGCCGGCTTCGGCGTGGGCAAGGCGGTCCTGCTTCCCGGTCGGCGCACTCGGCGGGCGGCGTTGGCGGAACAGGCCCGCCGATCGCTCTCGACGCTGGGTTGCGCCGCGCTGCTGCTGCTGGCGGCGGGCTTGGTGGAAGGATTCTACTCGCCTTCCGGGTTGCCTTCCGCGGCCAAGTTTGCGTTCAGCGCGGCAAGCGCGGCCGGCTTGGCGCTGTACTTCGGCATGGCGGGGCGCACCGCCGCCGCGACCCGCAGGAGCTGACGGCGGCCCTCCGGGCCTTGGCTCGTCCAACGTCGACGTTGCCCGAGACGCCCGCCAGCACGCCGAGCCGGAAGACTCACCGGTTCGGCGCCACTGTCCACGTCCAGCTTGGCCACCGCCGTCTGCGGCGAGTCGCCGTCCCAATATGCCGCCAAACAATGGCCGTCGGGCGTCGCGTTCCGGACGTGGTACGCCTTCGCGACGGGCGTGCGGGCCAAGATGCGTCCGTCCGGCGACACGACGAGCCATTCGGCGCTCGCGCCCGCGGCGACGTTCTCGGGCCACACCTTCACGACGGTCAGAATGTCGCCGTCCTCCATCTGGCGAACGAAAATCGAGCGCGTCCAGCCGGTGGTGGTCCTGTAGTCTTCGGGCGTACGCGTCATCACCCGGCCCCGTTCCGATGCGGACACCACGTCTTCGTCCTCGATCGCAGGGTGCGCCGAATCCGGTTGGCCCACCGCCTCGCCGCCGCGCGCCGAATCCCTCACGACTCAAGTGGCGCCGCGCCGTCCGGCTCCGGCTTGCCCGAAGAGGCGCGTTCAGCCTACAGCAGTCCTCGTTCCCTGACCTCCGCGTACATGTCGAGCGTGCGCGCCATGGTGTCGCCGGGACGGACATCCACCACGAGGACGCCCGAGCGACGCATCGTTGCAAGCGCGGCGGCCCGCGCCTGCACCAGCTCTTCGGCCGCCGCCCGCCGAAAGGCCGCTCGTTCGGTCGTCGCAGGTGCGGCGGCAGCCTCCGCCAGGCTGGGGTTCTGGATCGCCACCGCCATCGGCAGATGGACGCGGCCGGTGCGGGCCAACGAACGCACGAGCGAGCGCGAGACCGTCTCGTCGATCACGTCGCTGAACAGCGCCACGAGCGACCGTCGGCGGAAGGTGCGGGCCAGCGTGGCCATCGCCAGCGGGTAGTTCGGCTCGACCAGCCGCGTCTGCACGCCCGCCAAGGTCTCGGCCAGCTCTGCGGGGTCGGGACGCCGGGGCGGGGCGACGTAGCGCACGCGGTCGTCGAAGACCAGCACGCCGACGCGGTCGCCGTAGGCGCGGGCGCGCGTGGAGAGCAGCAGCGCGGCGGCCAACGCGTAGTCGGCCCGCTCCCTGTCGAGCAAGCGCTCCCGCATGAGCCGGCCGGCGTCGATGGCGAGGACCACGTTTTGGTGCCGGTCTGCTTCGTAGCTGCGCACCGTCAGCCTGCCGCGCTTGGCGGACGCCTTCCAGTCGAGCGCGCGCGGGTCGTCTCCCCGAGCGTAGTCGCGCAGGCTCTCGAACTCGCGGCCTTCGCCTCTGCGGCGGGTTCTGCGGGGGCCGGCCTCGGCCAGCGTCCGCCGCACGGCGTGCGTCCGCCGCTCGCGCAACGCGCCGATGCCCGGTTGCACGCGCACTTCCTGGCTGCAGGCGACTTCGCCCTGCCTCCAAGCCAAGCCCCAGGGGCCCCGGACGCGAAGGTGGACGTGACCCAAGCGCGCGAAGCCTCGCTTGCGCGCCCGCACGCGATAGGAGCGGCGGACGGTGGAGGCGGCGGGCACGCCGACGCTCGCGTACCGGTCCCAGACGCCCGATTCGGCGCGCTCGAGGTTGGCGCCGACGTCGTCCGTCAGGCGCACGCGAGCGAATCGGCGACCTTCGTTTCGGACGTCCAGCGTCACCTCGGCCGCCTCGCCCAACGCGAGCGTCGCGGGTGCGCGGCGCGCCACCGAGGGCATCCGGGCTCGCCGCGCGTCCGCCAGCACGAGGGCCGCGACCAGCACGTCCGCCGCCAGCGCGCCCGCCGCCGACGCCAGGAACAGCAGGGACGCACCCCCGAACAGCCACAGGGCCCGCGCCGCGGGAACGACCCTCGCCACGCCTACTTGGGCGCTTCGGTCCGCTCGAGCAGGGACGCGAGCTCGTCGTCCGACGATCTTCCCTCCACTTCGGCCTCCGGCGCCAGGATCACCCGGTGCCGGAGCACGGGAAACGACAGCTCCTTCACGTCGCTTGGCGTCACGTAGTCCCGGTCCTCCAGGAACGCCTGCGCCTTGGCCGCTTGGTAGAGAGCCACGCCCGCCCGGGGGCTTGCGCCCAGCGACAGAGTCGGCTCGTCGCGGGTGGCCCTCACGATGCTCGTCACGTAGCGGCGGATGCGTTCGTCCACATGAAGGCGGTCCGCGGCGAGCCGGGCCTCCAACAGCTGTTCGCGCGACACGTGTTCGCCGATCGAGAAGGTCCGCTCGTCGCCCGCGCGAAATCCATCGTCGTAGCGATCCAGTATCCGCGCCTCGTCCTCCGCATCCGGGTAGCCGGCCGCGATCTTCATCATGAAGCGGTCCACTTGGGCCTCGGGCAACGGATAGGTGCCCTCGTGTTCCACGGGGTTCTGCGTGGCGAACACCGTGAACGCGCCGGGAAGCGGGCGCGTCGCGCCGTCCACCGTCACCCGGCCCTCCTCCATCGCCTCCAGCAGGGCGGACTGGGTCTTGGGAGGCGCGCGGTTGATCTCGTCGGCCAGGAGGACGTCGGCGAAGACGGGGCCGGGCCGATACTCGAAGCGGCGGCCGGACTCGTCCAGCACGTTCACCCCCACGAGGTCGGTAGGCATGAGGTCCGGCGTGAACTGAATCCGGCCGAAGCCGAGGCTCAGCCCCCGGGCCAGGGCCCGCACCGCGAGCGTCTTGGCGGTTCCGGGCACGCCCTCGACCAGGGCGTGTCCGCCCGCGAGCAGCGCCACCAACATCTGGCGCACCATCTCGGTCTGGCCCAGGACGACTTGCTCCAGCTCGTTCGCCAAACGGCGGATTCCGTCTGTCGGCGTCATCGGCGCGCGTTCGTTTCGGAGTACTGGTCGATTCCGCCCGCGACGGCCACCAAGTCCGGGGGACTCGCCCGCAACCCCCGTCCGATGCGATCGAGGGCGGCGCTGGGGCCCCGCCTGCGCTCCAAGTTGGCCAGCAGCGCCGCGGCTTCGTCGGGGTCGCGGGGAGCGGGCAGGCCCGCTTCCCGGGCCAGCCGGGCCGCCAGCAGCGCCGCCGCCGTGTTGCGCGCGCCGGCCCGCTCGTAGAGGCTGGCCAGCGCGGAGGCGTGCTCGAGCGGCGACCGCCGCTCTTGCGGGCGCGGATCGCGGGGTGCGCCCAAGCGGATGCCCGCGAAGGCCAACGCGACCACGAGTACGACCGCTCCATGGAGGACGGCCCGCCCCGCGGGCGTGCCCAGCGCGAAGCCGGAAGCCGCGTCGAGGGGCGATCCCAGGCCGTGCACGCCGTGGTGGAATTCGTCGAAGAACACGGTGTCGGGCGGGGACGTGTAGGCGACCGCGGCTCGGATGGCGAGATGGGCTAGCGGAGCCTCGGCGGCCCGCCCGTTGGCCAGCGGTTCCGCGCTCGCGAACAGTACGATGCGGCCCCGGCCCAGCGCGACCACGGCGGCGGCCCAGCCTTCTTGGTCCGCCCCGGGCGCGGCCAACAACGTGTCGACGCTCAACGTCGGCGCTTCGCGTGTCGGCGAATCCTCCACGACCACGTAGCGCACCTGCCCGGGCGACGCCAAGCCGGCCGTGAGCGGGTGGGGCGCCCAGCGCGCGGCCAGCCGGTCCGGCGGTGGGCCGCGGGCGAGCCCGCCGGCCGCCGCAGGTTGCGCTGCAAGCCCCAACGAGTCGAGGAGCAACGGCTGGACCGAGCTGCTCCCCCCGCCCAACCGCAGGCCGGAGCGGGGCAGGGCCGGCGCGTACAGCAGAACGCCGCCCGCCCGCACCCACCCGAGCAACGCGCCTGCTTCGCGTGGGCTGATGGGATCGTCCACCTCCAGCGCCACCAGGGTTCCGCGCAGCGAGTCGGCGTCGGCGAACGGCGTCATGCGCGGCGCCGCCGGCGTGCCCAGCCGCGCGATGGCCCTGCTCAGCGCCGCGACCCCGTCCGGGCTGGTCCGCAGGCTGCTCCGGACGGGGACGCCGCCCGCCACGTACCCGCTTCCGCCCACCAGCCACGTGCCCACGCCCAGCGCCGCGGCCAGCGCGACGCCCAACGCCCCAGCCCGCGCAGGGCTGCTCATGCCGGGCCTCCCGGGCCGGCCACGTCCAGCCGCCGCCCCGCCGCGTCGGCCGCATCGAGGCCGGCGAGTTCGCGGCGCCGGCCGCACCCCGCGCGCGGCTCTCCCGCCTCGCCCGCTCCCCTGCCCGAGGCGCATGCCAAGCTCTCCAGTTCGCGATACGCGGACGGCGTCGGCTCTCCGCGCCCGAAGGCCAGCGCCTGAAAGGCGCCGAAGAACCGATGTGCTCCGGCGTGGCCGGGCCCGCGCGCGACTTCGCGGGCGTACTCGGCGGGCGTCTTGGAGGCATGGAAGACCAGCGCTCCCCCTTGGTCGAGGCGCCCGAGCATCGCCATGTACAGAGCCGTCGCCGCGCTCCGAAGCCTTCCCGCGCCGGCCCGCGCGGCCGCGACGCGGGTCCAATCGTCCGGCGAGCGGACCGAGGCGCGCCCACCGTCGTCCAGCGGGTCTCCCGTCCGCCCGCGCTTCCGCGCCGCCGCCCATGCGGCGCCCGCGCGCCACGCGGCCCAGACGGCCGCGGCCAAGACGACGCCGGCCGCTGCCACGGGGACGCCGGCGGGCATGCCGTCGAACAACGTCTCGAGGATCGCGCGGACCGGGCCCCAGAGATGCTCCTCGATCCATTCCGACAGCAACGCGCGGACGCCGACCGCGCGCGCTTGGAACTCGGGGCCGCTCAGGACCGCCTCGACCGCTCTGACGATCTCGTCCGGCGAAGGTCCGGGATCCTGCGGCACGGATCAGCTCGCGAGCGCGCCCGCGGCCGCCTCGATGTCGTACCCCTCGGCACGCACGCGGCGGTCGTGGAAGAGCAGCATCTTGCACGCCACCCACAACGGCGTGGTGACCGACGCCACCAGAAGGCCGACGGCTTCCCACAGCCACCGTTGCGCGCCGCTGGCGGCGACGACCGACGAGGCGCCTTCGGTCAGTTGCTGCCACGTGCCCGTGAACGTCGCCACCGCCGCCGCCGGCAACGACATCATGACCGCAGCCACGGCGATCACGGCGGCCGTGCGCATCGTCGCCCCCCGCGCCAAGCGGAAGCTTCTGCGCAACGAACTTGCCGGCCCGTGCTCCTCCAGCGCCACGACGGGCAACAGCACCGCGGTGCCCGCCACCAGCCATATCCCGGCCAGGACTCCGCAAGCCATTCCGAGCGCTGCGGTCGGCACGGCCAGCCACAAGCCGCCGCGCGCAACGAACGCGACGGCGAGGATCGTCGTTGCGGTCCAAAACGCGAGAAGCAGACCGACCGCGGCCATGACCACGAGCCCCGACGCCACCAGCCGGGGCAACCGCCTCGCGCCGCGCCGGTAGCACCACCCGGTGGCGGGTGGCGCGTGCCCTTGCGCACCGCTGGCCATGCCGACCGCCAGGGCCAGGTCCACCGCGAGCACCGCCAGGATCGCGAGGGCGCTCATGCCGAGCGCGGACGCCATCGCCGCCAAGTCCAGCCCGCCGGTGCCGGTGAAGCTCAGCACCATCTCGTTCGAGGCGTCCAGCGACAGCACGCCGAGGAACTTGGCGGGCAACAGACCCAGCAGGGCGATCGAGGTGTAGGCCGCGAAGTCCTTCCGGTAGAGCTGAAACGAATAGTCCAGCACCTCGCCGAAGCCAAGGGGCCTGAGCGGAAGCGCGGACATGGAGCGGCTCCTCTTCCGTTGGTGGCGGGGCGGAGGCGCGCACGGAGGCGCAACGGCCGGAAGCGCAACGGCGGCCGCGCCGCGCGGGCGGGGCGACGCCGTGCTCCGCGACCTGCCTCGAGGCCGCGTCTCGTCCACCGCGTGGACCGGCATGCCCGGCGGCGTCCAACGCGGGAACATAGCACATGAGCGTGGTGCGCGCAGCCGGGCTCGGAACGCTCGGAGCCCGCTCCGCAACGGCCCTTGGCGCCGTTCCCGGCTGGCGCGCCACTGGCCGCGAGGCGTCCCAAAGGAGGCGCCTCGATGCCGAGCCTGCAAGGCTTCAGGGGCGGCGGCGCTCGCCGGCTCCGCAAGGCCATTGGCCTCGTTTGCGCGGCTTCGCGACATTTGGGGCGGGGCGAGCCGAGGCCCCGTTGCGTCCACCAGACTCCCGCCGGCGGCGGCAATGCATCCAGGTTCCAGCCAGAACGGACCCACGGGAGCGGCCAGCCGGCCCGTCGCCTTCGTGACTGGCGCGTCGTCCGGAATCGGTCGGGCCGTGGCCGTGCGCCTCGCCCAGGAAGGGTACGCGGTCGGCCTCGCGGCACGACGCGTTGAGCGGTTGCGGGAGGTGGCGGGGGACATCGACGACTACCACGGCGCGGCGTCGGCGCATCGGTGCGACGTGTCGGACCCGCAGCAGGTCAGCGATGCCGTCGCGGCTTGCCGCGTCGAGCTGGGACCGATCGATCTCGTAGTCGCCAATGCCGGAGTCGCGGCGCGGAGCCGGGCGGCGGACCTGGACGCCGACGAAGTGGAGCGGGTGATGGCCGTCAACTTCATGGGCGCCGTCCACGTGGTGGAGCGCACGCTTCCCGAGATGATTCGCCGCGGTTCGGGGCACCTGGTCGCGATGGCCAGCCTAGCCGGCCTGAACGGGATTCCGGGGCGCGCCGCCTACTCGGCTTCCAAGGCGGCCATGATCGCCTTCTTCGAGAGCCTGCGCCTGGAGCTCCGCGGGGCGGGCGTGGCGGTCACCGTGGTCAATCCGGGCTTCGTCCGCACCGCGATGACCAGCGCCGACGACCAGCCCCGGCCCTTCATGATGGAGCTGGACCCCGCCGCCGCCCGAGTCGTGCATGCGATCCTGGCGAAGCAATCCTCCGTCGCGTTCCCGTGGCAGCTCGCCCCGGCCGCGATGCTGGCGCGCGCCGTCCCCCGGCGCTGGTACGACCGGGTGCTGCGGGCGACCTTCGGACGACGAATCCGGGGCGGCTGACGTGGCGACGGCCAAGATCGATCCCGGCGCCCTCGAGACGAGGGTCCGCGCGCACGTCGGGACGCTGGCGCCTTTCCAGCGAGCGCGGACGGTGGTCGTCGCGGTGTCGGGCGGCCTCGACTCGATGACCCTCCTCCACCTGCTCCGCTTCTGCGGGGCCGCTCCGCGCGGCGCCGAGTTGCACGCGGCCCACTTCGACCACGCCATGAGACCCGAGAGCGAAGACGACGCGCGCTGGGTCGCGAACATCTGCCGGAAATGGGACGTGACCGCGCATGTGGGCCGAGCGCCCTCCGCCGCGCGAACCGAAGCCGACGGACGCGCGCTTCGCTATCGGTTTCTCGAAGCGACGCGGCAGGCGCTCGGCGGGCACGGCGCCGTCGTCGCGACGGGACACACGGCCGACGACCAAGCCGAAACGGTGTTGTTCAGGCTCGCGCGCGGAAGCGGCCCGGCCGGCCTCGCCGGCATTCTCCCTTGGCGTTCGCCGGCCGTCGCGCGGCCGCTCCTGCCGTTCTGGCGCAAGGAACTCCGCGACTTCGCCCGCGGCGGACAGGTGCCGTTTCGCGACGACCCCTCGAACCTCGATGCCCGCTGGGTGCGCAACCGCCTGCGCCGCACCATCCTGCCTGCCCTGGAAGACGCCGTCCCCGGCGCCGGGGCGGCGCTTGCCGCCCATGCGGAGACGAGCCGCCTCCAGGCCCGCGCGCTCGACGAGCTCCTGGACGACCGCATCGCCGGCCTAGCCTCGCCGAACGCCGCTCCGGCCCGTCCAGCCGACCCATCCACCCCGGCCTCTCCGGCGCTCTCCCTGGACCGCGACGCGCTTGCCCGCCTCCCGGATCCTCTGCTGTCGCTCGTGCTCCGGCGCGCCGCCGCCCGAATCGGCAGCGGCCTCGGCCGAAGCGCCACCGCCGCACTGGTGCGCTTCGTTCGCGGCGCCCAGAGCGGCAGGCGCCTCGACCTCCCCGGCGGCGCCGTCGCCGAACACGACCTCGGCACGCTTCGCTTCCTCGCGCCGCCCGCGCCCGCCCCGCATCTGCCCGCCGCGCCTGGTTCGTCCGTCCCGCCCCGTGCCGCGGGCGCCAGCAGTCCATCCACGGGCACGACTCCCTCTCCGGCCACCCGCTCCTCGGCCCGCCCGCGCGTCGCCGTCGCGACCGCCGCCGGCGAGGCCGCCTACACGCACGCGGGCGTTCGCGTCGACGTGGCCTGGGGCCGCCGCCCCCTTCCCGGCTTCCCGGACATGGCGAGATTCGGCGGCTTGGACCTATCGTTGCAGCTCGTGGTGCGGCCGTGGGAGCCCGGCGACCGCGTGGCGATGCCGTACGGAAGGAAGAAGGTGAAGAAACTGCTTCTCGAAGCGCGCGTCCCGCGCCGCCGCCGCGCCGGCGTGCCGGTGGTGGCGGTTGCGGAGGGCCCCGTCCTGTGGGTGCCGGGAGCGATGGCCGCCCCGCGCGCCGCCCCCTCCCCGTCGCGCGCCTGCCTCTACGTCCACGTTCGTGCATCGCGCGTCCCGCCGCCGGAGCCGCCGCCGTTCCCATGACGCCGCTCAGCCCGCCCCCCCAAGCGGACGCAGTCGCCCGCCGCCAACTGGCCGGACGTCCCCTTCTGCGCGTCATCTACTCGGCCGAGGCAATCGAACGCCGGGTCGCCGAGCTCGGCGGCGAGATTGCCGCGGCCTACCCTCCCGAGGCCGACGTCCTAGTGCTCGCGTTGATGAAGGGCTCGTTCATCTTCGTCGCGGACTTGGTGCGCCGGATTCCCCGGCCCATCCAGTTCGACTTCGTCGCGGCGGGCAGCTACGGCGACCAGCGCGCGAGCAGCGGGACGCTCCAGCTCCTCTACATGCCCGAGAAGTCCCTGGCGGGCCGCAGCGTGGTTCTGGTGGAGGACATCGTGGACAGCGGCCTCACCATCAAGCGCTTGGCGCCCCTGTTGCGGGCGCGGCGCCCCGCGAGCCTGGACATCTGCGCGCTGCTGCACAAGCGCAGGCCCGGCTTGGCCGAGGAGCCGCGCTGGGTCGGATTCGACGCCCCCGACGAATACTTGGTGGGCTATGGATTGGATTATGCGGAGGAATTCCGGCATCTTTCCTGCATCGGATCGATTTGACCCCAGCCGGACGACAATGACCGAACGCAAGACGCCGGAGAAGAAGGAGCGCGAGCAGCCGCTGGCGAAGATGCCGCGGCGCGCCTCGTTCTGGATACTCACCGGCGTCATGGCGTTGCTGGCGGCCACTCTGTTCCGGGGCGCCGAGCGGGCCGCGGGCGAGATCAGCCTCTCGGAGCTGTATCGCCAGATCGAGGCCGACAACGTCCTCGACGTCGTCTTCCACGGCGAAGAGCGCGTCGAGGGCGAGTTCCGCAACACCGTCTCCCATTCCGAGAACGAGGACATCAACCGGTTTTCGGCGAAGTTGCCGCCGGGCATATCGGTCGACCTGGTCGAAGCCTTTCGCGAACACGGCGTCGAAACGGCGGCTAGGCCCGCGAGCGCCGCATGGGGACAGCGCATCTTCATCTTCCTTCCGTGGATCGTCCTGATCGTTTTCTGGATCTGGATTCTTCGCACCATGCAGGCGGGCGGAAACAAGGCATTCCAGTTCGGCCGCTCCCGGGCCAAGCTCATCAGCCCCGACACGTCGCAGGTGCAGTTCTCCGACGTGGCGGGCGCCGACGAGGCCAAGGAGGAACTCGAGGAGATCGTCGAGTTCCTCAAGGACCCGCCGCGCTTCTCGCGCTTGGGCGGGCGCTTGCCGAAGGGCGTCCTGCTGATCGGCCCTCCGGGCACGGGCAAGACGCTGCTGGCGCGCGCCGTGGCCGGCGAGGCGGGGCGCCCGTTCTTCCAGATGTCGGGTTCCGACTTCGTCGAGATGTTCGTCGGCGTGGGCGCGTCCCGTGTGCGCGACCTCTTCGAGCAGGGAAAGGCGCACGCTCCGTGCATCATCTTCGTCGACGAGATCGACGCCGTTGGACGCCACCGCGGAGCCGGCCTGGGCGGTGGCCACGACGAACGCGAGCAGACGCTCAACGCGCTGCTCGTCGAGATGGACGGCTTCGACTCCAACGAGGGCGTCATCCTCCTGGCGGCCACCAACCGTCCCGACGTGCTCGACCCGGCTCTCCTGCGGCCGGGCAGGTTCGACCGCCAAGTCGTGGTGGACCTGCCGGACGTGAAGGGTCGCGAGGGCATTCTGCGCGTCCATGCGAAGCAGTTGCCCTTGAAGGAGGACGTCGAGCTGTCGATCGTCGCCCGCGGGACGCCGGGGCTGAGCGGCGCCGACCTGTCCAACATCTGCAACGAGGCCGCGCTGTTCGCCGCGCGCCGCGGCGTGGACCAGGTCGCGATGGAGGACTTCGAGCAGGCCAAGGACAAGGTGATGCTGGGCACGGAGCGCCGCAGCATGGCGCTCACCGAATCGGAGCGCGAGCTGACCGCCTACCACGAGGCGGGACACGCCGTCATCGCCGTCAAGGTTCCCGGGCTCGACCCCGTCCACAAGGTGACGATCGTGCCGCGCGGCAGCGCGCTGGGCCTCACCGCGTCGTTGCCCGAAGAGGACCGGCGCGCCTACACGCGCGATTGGATGAACGGGCAGTTGGCGATGCTCTTCGGCGGCCGCGTGGCGGAGGAGATGACGTTCGGCCCGGGCAAGATCACCACGGGCGCCAGCAACGACATCGAGCGCGCCACCGCGATGGCCCGCCGCATGGTGACGCGCTTCGGGATGTCCGACCAGATCGGCCTCATGGCCGTGGGCGACGCTGAGCAGGAGGTGTTCATCGGGCGCGAGCTGGTTCAACGCCGCGAAGTCTCCGACCACACCGCCCAGCAGGTGGACGAAGAGGTGAAGCGCATCATCGGCGAGGCCCACGACCGCGCTCGCGAAGTCCTGGAGAACAACAAGGCGCTTCTCCGCGCGATCGCCAAGGCGCTCCTCGACCGCGAGACCCTCGACGCCGACGAACTCGCCCTCCTCGTGGCCGGAACGCCGCTGCCCCCGCTGGCGGGCGCGTGGGAGCCCGAGCAGCCCCAGTTGCCCTTGCCCGGCGCCGAGAAGCCGGCGCCGAAGCCCAAGGCCGGATTGGGCGGCGTCGAACCGTTGCCGTCGCCCGGCTAGGAGCCTGTAGCGCATAGCTCGTTTCTTCTTGTGGCGGGATGTGGCGGGGGGGCAATATTGGGGGTGTGCGGGGGAGGCGAGCGATTCTTCAACGGGGGGGTCGAGTGAAGAAGCAGTACCAGGCGTGGAGGCTGGACCAGCTGTACCTGATGCCGCCGTCGATGCGGGACTGGTTGCCGGAGGACCACTTGGTGTGGTTCGTATTGGACGTGGTGTCGGAGCTGGACATTTCGGGGATCGAGGCGGCGGTTCAGGCGAAGGACGCGCGGGGCCAGCGGCCGTACGATCCGAGGATGATGGTGGCGTTGCTGGTGTACGCGTACAGCTCGGGCGTGTACTCGTCGCGGCGCATGGCTCGGGCGTGCCGGGAGCATGTGGCGTTTCGTGTGCTGACGGGCAACGCGGAGCCGCACTTCACGACGATCAACGAGTTTCGCCGTGTGCACCGCAAGCGCTTCGAGCGCTTGTTCGTGGAGGTGCTGAAGCTGTGCGGGGCGGCGGGGCTGGTGAAGCTGAAGCACGTGGCGGTGGACGGGACGAAGGTCGAGGCGAACGCGAGCAAGCACAAGGCGATGAGCTATGCGCGCATGGTGGCCGAAGAGAAGCGGTTGGCCGAGGAGGTGGCGCGGATGCTGGCGGAGGCGGAAGCGGCGGACCGGGCCGAGTCGCAGGGGGAGGGAAGCGCGGAGGGATTGCCGGAGGCGCTGAGCCGGCGCGAGGGCCGGCTGGCGCGGATCCGGGAAGCGAAGGCGCGATTGGAGGACGAGGCGCGGCGGGCGCGGGCGCGCAAGTTGCGGGCACAAGCGCAGGGCATGGAGCGGACGGCGGCGCGCTGTGGGAGTTCGGTCGTGGCGAAGGGATTGCGCACGAAGGCGGCGCGGCGGCGGGCGCGTGCGGACGCGCTGGACCCGCAAGGCGGCGCGTCCGCGAGCGAGCCGGGACAGTTGCCGCGCAAGGAGACGCCGGCGACGCCGGGCGGGCGACCGGTCGGCGGGGCGCAATGCAACTTCACGGACCCGGAGAGCCACATCATGATGGGGGCGCACGGATTCGTGCAGGCGTACAACGCGCAACTGGCGGTCGACGACGCCGCGCAGGTCGTCGTGGCGCACGGCGTGACGAACCAGCCGGCCGACTGCCGCAATCTGGAGCCGGTGCTCGAGCGGGCCAGGGCGAACCTGGGCGAGGCGCCGGCGAACGCGACGGCCGACGCCGGATACTGGCGTCCGGGCGTCGAGGCGCAAGCGCGCGCCCTGGGGACGGAGGCCTGGGTCGCGACGGCGCGCAAGCCCCAAGGGACATCTCCGAAAACGGACGCCGCCGCGCGGCAGGACGCGTCGCCACGGGAGCGGATGCGGGCCCGGGTCGCCAGCGAGGACGGACGAGCGTTGTACGCGCGCCGCAAGGCCGTCGTCGAGCCGGTCAATGGCCAGATCAAGCAGGCGCGCGGCTTTCGGCGCTTCTCGTTCCGAAGACTCGAGGCGGTCGAGGCCGAGTGGGCGCTGGTCTGCGCCTGCCACAACCTGCTCAAGCTCTTCGCGAACCGTACGCCCCCCAGGCGTCGTGCGCCCAAACGCGACGCTCCGCACGCCCCGCGCGCCCTTTCCCGCCCAAAATCGGCCTCGCGTCGTCCGTTGCACGCCCGCCGACGCCCCATGCCGCCCATCGCCCGACCCGTCCGCCTAACGCCTGCCCGCCGCCCCGTCTGCTACGCCCCGGCCCCTTCCCTACGGCCTACAGACTCCTAGCCGGCGCGCCCCCGCCGGCCGAGGGACGCCCCAGTAGCCGGCCGCGCGGCCGGTCGAAGCCGTCCCTCATGCGCGCCCGACCGTCGCCGGCCCCGCCAATCCGTGGGCGCTTGCCGACAGAGCGCGCTCCAACGCCTCGCG
Source organism: Longimicrobiales bacterium (assembly GCA_965203485.1). Classification (GTDB taxonomy): domain Bacteria; phylum Gemmatimonadota; class Gemmatimonadetes; order Longimicrobiales; family Gaopeijiaceae. The sequence continues at coordinate 2,288,891 of OZ241892.1, read as the reverse complement.
CAGGCTCCTCGCGTCCACGCCCGTCTCGATTCGTCCGTGCTGGGCCACCGAGACGCGCGCCGTCTCCTCGCTCACGACGATCACAACCGCGTCCGTCTCCTCGCTGAGGCCGATCGCCGCCCTGTGCCGCGTTCCCAGCGTGCGGTCGCCCACCGGGTTCTGCGTGAGCGGCAGGATCACGCCCGCCGCGGCGATGCGGTCGCCCACCACGATCACGGCCCCGTCGTGCAACGGGGACCGCGCGGCGAAGATCGTCTCCAGCAGCTCCGTGGACAGCTTCCCGTCCACCGGAGCGCCCGTCTGCGCGTAGTCCCGCAATCCGGTCTCGCGCTGCACCGCGAGGATCGCCCCGCAACCGGAGCGCGCCAAGCGCTCCGTCCCTGCCACCAGCTGGTCGACCACGCTGCCCTTGGGGCCGGACGCCAGGAGGCGCGCCAGCCTCGTCTCGCCCAGGCGCGTGAGAGCCGCCCGCATCTCGGGCTGGAACACCACGAGCGCGGCGATGACGCCGTACTGCAGCAGCGCCGCAAGCAACGCCCGGATCACCGCGAAGTCGAGGATGACCGCCAGCAAGTAGAGCCCGGCGATGAAGACCATCCCCACGAGCATCCGCATGGCGCGAGTGTCGCGCATGAACAGAAGGATGCGGTAGAAGAGGAAGAACACGATCCCGATCTCGAACAGATCGGTCCACCCCGGTGCCAGGAACCGCAACTGCTGCCCGAAACCGCCCACGCGCCCTCCCTCGCCGGTCTCCTCGCTCCGCGACTTGTCCCGAGCGGCCGCGCCCGTCCGGTTCCGCGTCTCGCTTCCAACGATAACCAGGGAGCCGCCCCGCGGAGGCTCCAGGGGCCGCGGACGTCCCCGCCGAGCGGCTGGGCGCGTTGCGCAAGAGGGGTTGACGCCGCCCGTGGTGTTGGGCGTGTCCCCTCGCGCACGCGGGGGCCGCGCTCGCAACACCGACGTTCGCCGTCCACGTTGGCGTCCCTTCGCGCACGCGGGCGCCGCCTCGCCGTGGCCGCTTGTTGGCGCCGACGCCGTTCCGTGCTTACATTGGCAAGGAACCCTCGCGTGCCCGCGGATTCAGAGCCGCAGCGGACGGCGGTCGCGGGCATCGGTCGCTCCCGCGCGGCGTCTCGCCTTCGTGCGGCGCGGGGCGCGCGCCCATAGATTTCGTGGACGCCTCGCGCGCGGCGAGCGTCGCCCGCGGAGCCGCCCTTTCCTCGATCCCCAGGGAGCTTTGAGCGTTGGACACCCAATACCGGCTGACCAGCTTGTTCGCCGACGGCGGCGGGATGATGTACCCGCTGGTCCTGTGTTCCCTCATCGCGGTGGGCGTCATCATCGCGAAGGCGTGGACGCTTTGGGTGGCCCACCGGGGAGCGACGGCCGTGATCAAGAACGTGGAGGAGGCCGCCGGGGCCGGCGACCTGGAGCGGGCGTCCGACATTGCCTCCGCCACTCCGGGGCCGGCGGCGGCGATCCTGCTGGCCGGGCTCCGGCGGATCCGCAACCTCAAGCTCGGCAAGGGCGAGCTCGAGCAGGTGGTGGCGACGACCGGCGCCATCGAGCTGAGCTTCCTGGAACGCGGCTTGGTGATCCTGGCTACGATCGCCAACGTGGCGCCGCTCATGGGCTTCCTGGGAACGGTGGCGGGCATGATCTTCGCCTTCGACGCGATCGCCGAGGCCGGCACGGTGGAGCCCAGCTTGGTCGCGGGGGGCATCAAGGTGGCCCTGCTGACTACGGCGGCGGGGCTGGCGATCGCCATTCCGGTCAACATCGGCTACAACTTCTTCGTGTCCCGCATCGACAAGCTGATCCTGGACATGGACGAGAGCACGCAGAAGATTCTCAACATCGCCTGGGACCTGGAGCGCGACGGCAGGCTGCAGGTCGTCCGGGACGCGCAGGCAAGCACTTGACCACCACCCCGACACCGGCCGGAGGCGGCGCATGGCGTTGATGGGCAACAAGAAGTCGAAGGTCTCGGACGAGATCCCGTCGTCCTCCATGGCGGACATCGCGTTCCTGCTTCTCATCTTCTTTCTGGTCACGACCACGTTCCCCAAGGACAAGGGTCTCGCCATCGTCCTGCCCGAGCGCGAGGAAACGGTGGAGGTCAGCCAGAAGAACATCCTCCACATCATCGTCAATGCGGACGGGCGCGTGACGATCAAGCGAGGCGAGAGCCAGCAGGAGCAGACCGTGCGCCCCGGCGACGTGGAGCGCATCTGGAGGCAGGACGTGACCCAGAATCCGCTTCTGATCGCTGCTCTGAAGACGCACCCGGAAGCGCCCTACCGGTTCATGATCGACGTGCTCGACGCGTTGCAGTCGGCCGGCTCCGAGCGCATTTCCATCGAGATGCTGGAAGGCTAGGGCGACATGGCGCTGAAATCCGGCGGACTGGAACGCAAGTCCAAGGCCTCGCACGAGATCCCGTCGTCGTCGATGGCGGACATCGCGTTCCTCCTCCTGATCTTCTTCATGGTTTCCACCGTCTTCCAGACGGACACGAACCGCAACATCGAGTGGGCGCAGGCCGAGGCCACCGAGAAGATCGACGAGAAGCAGAAGAACATCCTCAACATTTGGGTAGAGCAGAACGGGGACGTGTACATCAGCGACGCGCGGCGGTCGATGGACGAGGTCAGCACGATCGTCGCTCCCCTCTACCGGGACAACCGCAATCTGGTCATATCGATCCGGTCGGACCGCACGGTTCCGTACCGGTTCGTCGACGCCGTTCAGCAGGAGCTGGTGTCGGCAGGAGTGCTTCGCGTCGTGTTCGCGACCGAGGTGGAACGCAGCCTCACAAGGGAGAGACGCTGATGAACGAACAGAACATGGACGACTGGGCGGCCCGTGAGGCCGAGGACGCGCTTGCCGCCGACGGCGGGCCGTTCACTGCCAACGATCGCTTCAAGCAAGGGTTTCCGGCTTGGTTCTGGGGTTCGATGACCGCCGCCACGCTGGTGCACTTCTGCGTGTTCGCGTTCTGGCCGGAACTGCAGGCGGAAGACGTCTCGATCAACGTCGACGAGATCCAGATCGAGAACATCCAGCCGGAAATCGACATTCCGCCGCCGCCCGCCCAAGTCGCCCGCCCGGCGACGCCGCTGATCGTCGATTCGAACTTGGTCGACGACGACGTGACGATCGACCTCACGACGATGGAGGCGAACCCGGTCGAGAACCTGCCTCCGCCGCCCGAAGAGGTGGAGACCGACATCTCGCAGCAGTACGTCTACACGCCGACCGAGGTCCGGCCTTCCTTGCGGAACAGCGCCGAGGTCGACCGACTGTTGCAGCGCGCCTATCCGGCGATCCTCAAGGATGCCGGCATCGGCGGCAGTCCGACGATCAACTTCTACGTCGACGAAAAGGGCAACGTGGCCAACTCGTACTTGCGAGAGACGTCCGGCCACAAGTCGCTCGACGACGCCGCGCTCTCGGTGGCCCATCTCTTCAAGTTTTCGCCGGCCATGAACCGCGACAAGCCGGTGCCCGTGTGGGTCTACCTTTCGGTGACGTTCCGAGCGAATTAGCCGCAGCTTCGCCGAGAGGGAGAGCGCCCCGCCGGCAACCGGGAGCCGGCGGGGCGCTCTTGCCTTGAGCGCGTTGGACGTCGCGGCCTACTCGCGCTTCCTCGGCAACCGCCTTCCGCTCGTAGCCGAGCGGATCGCCGATGCGGCGGGGCGCGGCGGAAGACCGGCGAGCGCAGTTCGCGTGGTGGCCGTCACCAAGGGTCACCCGCCCGCCGCCGCCGAGGCCGTGCTGGACGCGGGCGTGCGCGACTTGGGAGAGAACCGCGTGGAAGAGCTCGAGGCCAAGGCGCCCCTGTTCCACGCGCGCGGCGCGCGCTGGCACGTGATCGGGCACGTGCAGAGCCGCAAGGCGGCCCGCGCCGTGCAACTGGGCGGACTCGTCCACAGCGTGGATTCGCTCAAGCTCGCGCGCAAGCTGTCGCGCGCCGCGGAGGCCGCTGGGCGCGAGACCTCGGTGCTGGTGCAGGTCAACGCGTCGGGCGAAGCGACGAAGGGGGGCTTCGCGCCCGACGCCGCGCCGGACGAGGCCGCCGCCGTTGCCGAACTGCCCGGCCTGCGCATGACGGGGATGATGACGATGGCGCCGTTCACCAGCGACGAGGCCGTGCTGCGGGCGACCTTCGGGCGCGCGCGGGAAGCGGCCGCGCTCGCGGCCAAGGCGCTCGGCGTCGCGTCGCTGGAACTTTCGATGGGGATGTCCAGCGACTACGCCGTGGCCGTGGAGGAGGGCAGCACGATGGTGCGCCTGGGGACGGCGTTGCTGGGAGCCCGGCCGACATGACGACCGGCTTCGCCGAGGGCGAGATGGCGCGGCTCCGGGAAGCGGCGGCGGCCGTGCGCCGGAGTTGCTCCGTCGAACCCCGCGCGGGCGTCGTGCTCGGCACGGGGCTGGGCGGCGCGGCCGCCGAATGGGACGTCGAATGCGAGATCCCGTACGAGGAGATCCCGCACTTTCCTCGTTCGACCGCTTCCAACCATCGTGGCCGGCTGGTCCTGGCGCGGCTCCGAGGGGCACCGGTGGTTGCGATGCAGGGCCGCATCCACCTGTACGAGGGCTATTCCGCGGCTCAAGTGGTCTTCCCGGTGCGCGTCCTCAAGCTGCTGGGCGCCCGCGACTTGGTGGTGACGGCGGCCGCGGGATGCCTGCACGACCGTTGGCGCCCGGGAGACTGGGTTGCGCTCGACGACCACGTCAACCTGCAAGGCACGAGCCCGCTGATCGGCCCCAACCTCGACGAGCTCGGGCCGCGCTTCCCCGACATGTCGGCGCCCTACGACGAGGCGTTGCGGGAGCGCGCGGCGGCGGCGGCCGCCGCCGGCGGCGTGCCGTTGCGGCGGGGCGTCTACGCCGCCGTGAGAGGGCCCCAGCTGGAGACCGGCGCCGAGAATCGCATGCTGCGCGCCGCGGGCGCCGACGTCGTGGGAATGTCCACCGTCCCCGAGACGATCGCGGCGCGCCACATGGGCATGAGGGTCCTCGGCTTGTCGGTCGTCGCCAACACGTGTCTTCCCGTGCCGGACGCGGCCACGGCCGAGAGTGTCGCCGCCGCGGCCCAGGCCGCCCAGCCCGCCCTGCTGCGCATCCTCTCCGGCGTCCTCGGCGACCCGGCGATCGAAGCGTGCCGGCCCGCGGCCGGATCTCCGGGGGACGCGGCCGCCGCTCCCCCGGATGCGCGCCTCGTCCCGGCGGAGACCCAGCGAGGCGGTGCGCCGCCCCGCCCCTCCAGGGCCTGACCATGCGCTTTCCCGAAGCGCCCTCCTCGCTCGTTTTGCTGGAGGAGGAAGTGCTGGCGGCGTGGCGAGACGAGGACACCTTCCGGCGGGTCCAGGAAGCCGCCGGCGCCGCCGGGGACTTCGTGTTCTTCGAAGGACCCCCGACCGCCAACGGGCGGCCCGGCCTGCACCACGTCGTGAGCCGCGCGCTCAAGGACCTCTTCTGCCGCTACCAGACGATGCTGGGCAAGCGCGTGACGCGCATCGCGGGCTGGGACACGCACGGCCTGCCCGTCGAGATCGAAGCGCAGAAGCGGCTCGGCATCGCCGGGAAGAAGGAGATCGAGGCCCGCGGCATCGCCTGGTTCAACGAGCAGTGCAGGTCCTCCGTCTTCGCCTACAAGTCGGAGTGGGAGCGCTTCTCGGAGCGCATCGGCTACTGGCTCGACTACTCCCGGCCCTACGTAACGCTCAGCCCCGAGTACGTCGAGTCCGTGTGGTGGATTCTCAAGCGGATGGCGGCCACGGGCCTGCTCTACCGCGGTCACAAGGTCGTGCCGTGGTGCCCGGCGGACGAGACCGTTCTCTCCGCGCACGAGCTGTCGCTGGGCTACCGCGACGTGGAGGATCCGTCGCTCTACGTCCGCCTGGACCTCGAGGACGGATCGGGACGCGGCCTGCTGGTGTGGACCACGACGCCGTGGACGCTGGTGGCCAACGCCGCGCTGGCCGTCAACCCGGAGATCGAGTACGTGGAGGCCGAGCACGAGGGCCGCCGCGTCGTCCTTGCCCGCGACAGAGCGGAAGCCCTTCTTGGCGCCGACGCCGTTCGCGCGCGCGTTCCGGCGGACGATCTCCTGGGCAGGCGGTACCGCCGCCCCTTCGATCTGATTCCCGAGAGCCGCGCGAAGGGGTGCGCCTGGGAGATCGTGCCGGGCGCGTTCGTGACGGCGGCGGAGGGCACCGGCATCGTGCACCTGGCGCCTGCGTACGGCGCGGACGACTACGAGGTCGGCGAGAAGTTGGGCCTGGCCGTGCTGGAGCCCCTTCGCACCGACGGGACCTTCGATCCCGGCCTGCCGCTCGTGGGCGGCGTCTTCTTCAAGGACGCCGACGATCTGCTGGTCGGCGACCTCCGTCGGCGCGGCCGCGTGTTTCGTTGCGGACGCGCCGTCCACTCCTATCCGCACTGCTGGCGATGCGACGCGCCGCTCGTCTACATGGCCCGCCACAGCTGGTTCGCCCGCACGTCCGCGCTCCGCGACGCCCTGCTGGAGAACAACCGCCAAGTATCGTGGCATCCGCCCGAAGTGGGCCGGGGCCGCTTCGAGGAGTGGTTGAAGGGGAACGTGGACTGGGCGCTGTCGCGAGACCGTTACTGGGGCACCCCGATCCCCGCTTGGGTGTCGGAGGAAGATCCGGGGCGCGTCGAGTGGATCGGCGGCCTGGACGAACTCGCGGCCAAGGCGGGCGGCCTGCCCGCCGGCTTCGATCCGCATCGCCCCTTCGTCGACGAAGTGACGTGGACCTGCCCCGAGTCCGGTGCGGCAATGCGGCGGACGCCGGAGGTCCTGGACGTCTGGTTCGACTCGGGAGCGATGCCGTGGGCCCAGTGGCACTATCCGTTCGAGAATCGAGAGCGGTTCGACCGCCATTTCCCGGCCGACTTCATTTGCGAAGCCGTGGACCAGACGCGGGGCTGGTTCTACTCGATGCATGCGATCTCGACGCTGCTGGGCTCGGGTCCGGCCTTCCGCAACGTCGTCGTCAACGACATGATCCTGGACGCCCAGGGCCGCAAGATGTCCAAGTCCCGCGGCAACACCGTAGATCCGTGGGACGCCGTCGCCGAACAGGGGGCGGACGGCTTGCGCTGGTACTTGGTGACCGTGAGCAACCCGTGGCTTCCGACGCGCTACGATCCCGAGGACGCCAAGGAATCCGCTTCGCGCTTCTTCGACACGTTGCTCAACACGTATCGCTTCTTCGCTCTCTACGGCAAGATCGAGGGGTGGGACCCCGCCGGTCCTCCGCCCCTCGCGAGCGCCCGGCCCGCGTTGGACCGCTGGCTCCTGTCGCGTCTTCACGGTTTGGTGGGCCGGGTGCGCGCCGGCCTGGACGGCTACGGCCCCACGCGCGCCTACCGGGACGTCGCCGCCTTCGTGGACGCCGACCTCTCCAACTGGTACGTGCGGCGGTCCCGCCCTCGCTTCTGGGGCGCCACCGGCGCCGAGGATTCGGCGGCCGCGTTCGCCACGCTGCACGAAGCGTTGCGCGTCGTGGCCCTGCTCGTTGCGCCGGTCGCGCCCTTCGCGTCCGACTGGCTGCACCGGGCGCTGGTGGGGCGCTCGAGCCACGCGGAACCCTTTCCCGCGGCCGACCCCGCGCTGGCCGTCCCGGAGCTCGAGGAGCAGATGGGGCACGCGCGCGCGCTGAGCGCCCTGGCGAGGGCGGCGCGCGAGGAAATCGGCGAGCGGGTGCGCCAGCCGCTTCGCAGAATGCGCGCGGTTGTTCCGGGGCCGCCGCCCGCCCCCGACGTCCTGCAGCTGCTCAAGGACGAGATCAACGTGAAGGAAGTGGAGTTCGCCGACTCGGCCGACGGCCTGACCGCGCTGTCGGCGCGGCCCCGGTTTCGCTCGCTGGGGCGCCGCTTCGGCAAGCGGACGCAAGAGGCCGCCGCGCGCATCCGCGCCCTCGGCCATGCGGAGCTGGCGGCGTTCCGCGACGGCGAGGGCGAGTTGCGTCTCGAGGTCGGCGGCGAGAGGGTCGAGTTCGGCGCCGACGACTTCGAGCTGGTCGCCGAGGCTCGGGGCGACTGGGTGGTGCGCTCGGACGGGCGCTGCGTCGCCGCCTTGGATCCGGTGCTCACGGAAGAGCTCGTGCGCGAGGGGGTGGCGCGCGACCTGGTGAACCGCATTCAACGGGTGCGCAGAGACGAGGGCTTGAACGTCACCGATCGGATTCGCGTGGCGATCGGCGGCGCCGCCGAGGTGGTCGCGGCGGCCCGCGAGCACCGCGCCCGCATCGCCCGGGAGACGTTGGCGGTGTCGGTCGAGGCGGGCGACGAGGTGGGCGGCGGGTTCGAATCGCGGCACGAATGCGTCGTGGCGGGCGAGACCGCGGTGCTCGGGCTGTCGGCCGTATCCTGATGGACGCCTTGGCCCCGGCCCCGGAGCAAGCGCCGCCGCCGGGCGACGGCGGAGACGGACGCGACGAGGCGCCGGGCGGACGTCGGCCCGGCGCGAGCGGAGACGACGCCGGTCCGCAGGGCGTGGCCGAGGAGCGGCGGCGTTGGGTCGTCGCCGACGGGGCGGCCGGCCGTCTGGACCGCCATGTCGCCGCCGAGCTGGGCACGTCGCGCAGCCGGGCCGCCGGCCTGATCGAGGGGGGCTGGGTGAGGGTGGACGGCTCTCCGGCGCGCAAGTCCCAGGCCGTCTCCGCCGGACAGCGCGTCGCGGCGCTGGTTCCGCCGCCGCCGCCGGTCTCCGCCCGGCCCGAGGACATCCCGCTCGACATCGTGTTCGAGGACGCCGACCTGGTCGTCGTCGAAAAGCCGGCCGGCTTGGTCGTGCACCCGGCGCCGGGCCATCCGAGCGGCACGCTGGTCAACGCGTTGCTGCACCATGTGGGCGAAATGTCCGGCATCGGCGGACCGCGGCGGCCCGGGATCGTGCACCGTCTCGACCGCGACACCTCCGGCCTGATGGTGGCGGCCAAGTCCGAACGGGCGCACCGAGCCCTGTCGGGCGCATTGCAGGAACGCGCGGTGGGCCGCACCTACATGGCGGCGTTGTGGGGAAAGTTGCCGGAATCGCCCACGACGGTGGACCGCCCGGTCGGACGGCACCCGCGCGACCGCACCCGCATGGCCGTCGTCGCCGCCGGCCGCCCCGCGCAGACCCGTTTTCGCGTGCTCGAGCGCTGGCGGGCGGCCTGTTTCTGCGAGGCCAAGCTGGCCACGGGGCGCACGCACCAGATCCGTGTCCACGCGGCCTCCGTGGGCCACCCCGTCGTGGGCGACTCCGTCTACGGGGCCGGGCGCGAACGTGGATTCCAGGGCGCCGACGGCCAATGGGCGCGTGCGCTGGCGCGGCGGGCGTCCCGCCAGTTCCTGCACGCGCACCGCCTCGAGTTCGCGCACCCGGTGTCGGGCGTGCCGATGGCCTTCGAGTCGCCCCTGCCCCCCAGCCTGGACGGCATGCGACGCTGGGCCGCGCAACCCTGGCCGCCGCCCAGCGACGAGGCGTGACCATGCCGCGGCGACGCGTGCCCGCGGCCGCTCTGGCGCTGGCGGTCGTCGCGTCCGGCGAAGCGGCGGGACTCGGCCCGGTCCAGCCGTGGCGCGAACTCCGAGCGCCCGGCGTCGTAGCGCGCTTTGCGCCGCGCGACTCGGCGCGAGCCGCCGCCGCGCTCGTCGTGCTGAGCTCCTTCGAGCGTCTTCCGGCCCTCCGCGCGGCTCCGCCCCCGGTGCGTCTCGTCGTGGCGCCCACCCGGGGCGCCATGGACTCGCTTGCCGGCGGGCGAGTGCCCGAGTGGGCGGCTGCCATGGCGCTTCCGGACCGGATGGAGATCGTGATTCCCGGTGCGCTGGCGGGCCCGGCTCCGGCCTCCGGCCAAGCGCGCATCCTGCGTCACGAGTGGGCGCACCTGATGCTCGCGCACGAACTCGAAGGCAGGCGGGTCCCGCGCTGGTTCGCGGAGGGGTACGCCGAATGGGCCGTCGGCGGATGGCTGGACCATGGCTCGTTGCGCCTGGGGCTTGCGTTGGCGCTCGGCGCCGCGCCCCCGCTCGACTCCCTCGCGCTGGCGTGGCCGCGCACGGGGCCCGGCGCGGAACTCGCGTACCTGCTGTCGGCGTCCGCCGTGGAGTACCTCGTCGCGTCGAGCGGCGTCGTCGGCTTGGAGGCCATGCTGGCGCGTTGGCGCCAGGGCGGGTCGTTCGACGAGGCGCTCCGGGCCACCTACGGGGCGACCCCGTCGCAGTTGGAAGCGGATTGGCGCCGTTGGGTCAAGCGACGGTACGGGTGGGCGGTCGTCGTCTCGCACTCGGCCCCGTTCTGGGTCCTTCTCGGCGCCGCCGCCCTCGCCTTGGCGTGGTCCCGCCGCCGCCGGGACCGCGAGCGCATGGCGAGGCTTCGCGCCCGCGATCCGCCCGACGCCCCCGCCTACTGGTCTGAGCGCGCCGCCGCCGGATTGACCCGCACCGGCGCTTGTCGCTAGGCTTGAAGCATGGCAACCGACAAGTCCAAGGGCGCATCGACGACGAGGCCGTCGTTGCCGTCGCTCAAGTTCTCGCGAACCAACGCGGCGCTGGCGCTGGCGGCAGTCGCGGCGATCTCGGTGGGCTACTACTTGCTGGACCAGGGCTCCATCACTGCGGCGCCGGTACTGCTCGTGGTCGGCTACGTGATCTTGCTGCCCCTCGCCATCATCGCATAGGCGAGCCGCCGGGCGACCGGCGATGATCGTAGTCGCCGCTGGGTCCGCGGTCCTTGCACCGAGGACCGGCCGCGCGTAGTCTCCCGTCTTGAAGTGGCGGGACGCTCCGACCGGGCGTCCCGACGCGCATCCCGACGGGCATCCCGCGAGGAATCGCAAGCAAGCCCTCGCCACCACCCTTCTGCGCGGAGGATTCCGCATGGCACATGCATCCTCGGCCGGCTCCTCGCCGGTCCGCTACGAGCCCCACGACAAACCGCCCCACCTGCTGTCCTTCGGCATGGCCGCGCAGTTCGTCACGGTGACGATCGCGGGCATCGTGCTCACGCCCCTCATCGTCATTCGCGCCGCCGGCCAGAGCGACTCGTACTTGTCCTGGGCCGTGTTCGCGGCGTTGCTCGTTGCGGGTCTCACCACGATCCTGCAGGCGGTTCGGGTCGGACGGTTCGGGGCGGGCTACGTCCTGCTCATGGGCACCTCCGGTGCGTTCATCGCGGTCTGCATCACGGCCTTGACCGAGGGAGGTCCGGCCCTGCTGGCCACCCTGGTGGTCGCGTCGTCGCTCTTCCAGTTCTTGCTCGCTTCCCGGTTGTCGCTCCTGCGCCGGATCATCACGCCGCCCGTCGCTGGCACCGTGATCATGCTCATCTCGGTCACCATCATGCCGATCCTCTTCGACATGATGTCGCAAGTCCGGCCCACAGGGTCGGCGTTCGACGACTGGCTGTCGCGGATGCTCGGGAACCTCGGCGGGGCGTTCGGCGCCGGAGTCACCATGGCGGTCATTGTCGCGATCGTCTTGCGCGGCAGCGGCGTCTGGCGGCTCTGGGCCCCGGTGATCGGCGTGATCGCCGGCTCGTTGGCGTCCGGCCTCTACGACACGGAAGCGGTTGCTTCAGCGGCGTGGTTCGGGTTGCCGGGATCCACGTGGATGGGCTTCGACTTGGGCTTCGGGCCGGAGTTCTGGGTCCTGCTGCCGGCGTTCATCTTCGTGACGCTCGTGGGCGCGATCGAGACAATCGGCGACTCGGTGGCGATCCAGAACGTCTCGTGGCGGCGGCCGCGGGCCACCGACTACCGGGCCGTCCAAGGAGCCGTGGCCGCCGACGGCGTGGGCAACCTGCTTTCGGGCTTGGCCGCCACGGTGCCGAACACGACCTACTCGTCGAGCGTGTCGGTCACGGAAGTGACGGGAGTCGCGGCACGCCGGGTGGGCGTCTTCATCGGCGGCATCTTCATCGTCTTGGCGTTCTCGCCCAAGGCGACTTCGTTGCTGCTGGCCGTTCCCGACGCCGTCATCGGCGCCTACGGGCTGGTGCTGATGGCGATTCTGTTCATCGTCGGCATGAGGATCGCGGTCAAGGACGGCCTCGACCTGCGCCAGGGCATCGTCGTCGGGGTGTCGTTCTGGATCGGCGCGGGCTTTCAGGCCAACGCCATCTTCCCCGACCTGTGGAGCGACCGCATGGCCTCGCTGCTCGGCAACGGCATGACGGCGGGCGGGTTCACGGCCTTGGCGCTCTCGGCGTTCTTCGAGCTTACTCGTGCCCGCCGCAAGCGGCTCGCCGTCGGGCTCGACATGGACTCGTTGTCGCAGATCAAGGACTTCGTTGCGGCGTACGCGTCGAAGCAGGGATGGGACGAGACGGCCGCCGACCGCATGTGCCTCGTGGCCGAGGAGACGCTGGTCACCCTCACCGAACAAAAGAAGGAGCGCGAGGATGCCGTCTGGGGCAAGCTGATCGTCGTGGTCGGCGCCGACGGAGACGACGCCGAGATGGAGTTCATGGCGTCGATCGGCGACAGCAACATCCAGGACCGCATGGCCATGCTCGCCGACAACCCTGCCGAAGGGCCCGCCGAGCGCGAGATGTCGTTGCGGTTGTTGCGCCACTTGGCCTCGTCGGTCCGCCACCAGCAGTACACCGACGGCGACATCGTCAAGGTGCGGCTGCGCGTCGCGGGCCCGCGGGTCGGGGAGGGTGCGGCCTCCTAGCCTCCCGCGGTGTTGCGGAAGCCTGGGAAGATCAGGAAACGATCCTCCGTCCCGGCCGCGCGCGGTACTTCTCGTAGAGCGACTGGTGCCTGTTGTCGAGGCTCACGCCGCGGCCGAGGATGAAGAGGTCGGTCACCTGGGTCTGAATCTCCAGCGGGTCGCCGTCGGTGATCATGATGTTGGCCAGCTTGCCTTCCTCGATGGTCCCGATCATGTCTCCGAGGCCGAGCATCTCGGCAACGTTCTTGGTGACGGCGGCCAGCGCGGCCTCGTGGGGCAGTCCGTAGGGCACGGCCTGCGCCGCCTCGTAGGGCAGCGTCCGCGACGCCGAGGAGTTGAAGGTGGCGAAGGCGATCGTCACGCCGGCGGCGTGAAGCTTGCCCGGGTTGGCGTATGCCTCGTCGTATGCCTCGTCCACTCCCGACGGCATGGACTGCGTGGGCGACAGGATGACGGCCACGTCGCGCTCGGCCAGCCAGTCGGCGATTCGCCAAGCCTCTCTGCCGCCCGTGATCACGAACCGCAGCTCCTGGCGCTGCGCCCACTCGACGGCGTTGCGGATGTTGCGTTCCCCGTCCGCGCCCAGCAGCACGGGCATCTCGCCGCTGGCGACCTTGGCCATGGCTTCGTTCTTCAGGTCGCGGGCCATTTCCACGCCTGCTTCCATCGCATGCGCATAGCGCCGCCCGGCTTCCAGCCATTCGTCGAGGCGCGCGACGGCCTCGCGGTAGCGCTCCTCCTGCTGGCGCCAGGACTGTTGCGGCGCCCCGAACCGTCGTCCGCGGAATCCGCCGCCTCCGCCGAGGCTCGGGTAGCGAACCACCATCGCCGCGCCGGGGTCGACCCGCATCTCCTCGATCGTCCATCCATCGAGTCCGATGAGCGACGCTTGGCCGGGAATGGAGCCGTTGCCTCCTTGCGGCGCCGCCATCGTCAGCGCGATCCCGTTGGCGCGCGCCACCGGAATGTGCTCGCTGGCCGGATGGATCGCGGTCGCGGCCTGGAGATGCGGATTGAAGTCGCCCTGCTCGCGGGAGTCGTTGGTGACGTCCACGGCGCCGATCTCCGTCAGCCCGAGGCCGGACACCGCGTCGAACATGCCGGGATAGACGTGCCGGCCGGCGGCGTCGACCACCTCCGCGCCCTCCGGCGCCTCGACGTCTTCGCCGACGGCCACGATCCGGCCTTCGCGGATGACCACCGTGCCGACGAACGTACGGCCCGCCAGCGTGTGCACCGTCCCGCCCTGAATCGCGTAGGTCTGGCTCGCGAGCGAGGGCGCTGTCCCCGCCAGGGCCAACGCGAGGGCGAGCGCCGCCCTGCCGCCTCCGAGTATGGCGCGCTTCATCAGTTCCTCCCCATGTGCTTTGCGAGGAGCGCGTCCTTCTCGGCCCGGACGGCCGCTCGGCGCTCCTTGTCCATTTCGATGTCGAAGTACAGCTTGCCGTCCACGTAGGTCTGCACGGCCTTGCCGAACATGCTCAGCGGGTGCCCCTCCCACACGGTCACGTCGGCGTCCTTGCCCTCGTCGATCGACCCGGTCCGGTCGTCGATGCCCAGCTGAATCGCCGGATTCAAGGTCACGAGCCGCAACGCGGGCTCCTCTTCCATGCCGCCCCACTTCATGGCCTTGGCGGCTTCTTGGTTGAGGTGCCGGATCTCCTCGTTCGAATCGGAGTTGATCGACACCAGCACGCCGCGCTCCGTCATCAGGGCCGCATTGTGCGGAATGGCGTCGTACGCCTCGACCTTGTACGCCCACCAGTCCGAGAACGTGGACGCGCTCGCGCCGTGCGCGGCGATCTCGTCGGCCACCTTGTAGCCCTCGAGCACGTGCTGGAGCGTGCGGACTTGGAACCCGAACTCCTCGGCCAAGCGGAGCAGCTGCAGGATCTCGTCCGCCCTGTAGGAGTGCGAGTGGATCCAGCGGTCGCCCGTCAGGATCTCCCCGAGCGCCTCGAGCTTGAGGTCGCGTCTCGGCGCCACGCCCCGGCGCCCGCCTTCCTCGTAGGCGTCCCATTCCTCCATGTACTCGCGCGTCTCCAGGAACGCTTGCCGGATCACGTCCTGGACGCCCATGCGCGTGGCCGGGTAGCGGTCCGGGTTGCGGTCGCGCTTGGTGTTCTCGCCCAGCGCGAACTTGATGCCCTTGGGCGCGTCGATCAGGAGGTCGTCGGCGTCCGCGCCCCAGCGCAGCTTGATCACTGCGTTGCCTCCGCCGACGGGGTTCGCCGAGCCGTGCAGGATGTTGATCGTCGTCACGCCTCCCGCCAGCGCGCGGTACATGCCGACGTCCTCGGGGCGGATCACGTCCTTGATCGTCACCATCGACGAGATGTTGACGGTGCCTTCGTTGATGCTGGTGGCCGCCATGTGAGAGTGGGCGTCGATGATCCCCGGGGTCACGAACTTGTCCGTCGCGTCCACCACGACGGCCCCTCGCGGCGCTTCCAGGCCGGCGCCGACGCGCTCGATCTTGCCGTTGCGCATCAGGATGTCCGTGTTCTCCAGCGTCCCCCGCGACGCCGTCAGGACGGTGGCGTTGCGGATCAGGGTGACGGGATCGTTCCGGTAGGGGCCCTTGTTCGCGCTCATCTCGACGGGCGGCGTGGACGGATCGGGACCGGCCGCCGCCCTGCCTCCGCGTCCTCGGCGTCCGGGGCCCTGCCGCACTTCCTCGCTCTCCGCGCCGGCCTCCGCCTCCGCTCTGGGGCCTTCGTCCGCGCCCTCGCCGTCCGCGTCGCCGTCGTCTTCGGCCGCCGCCTCGCCCAGCTCGAACAGCTCGCCGTCCACGAAGACGGCGTCCACGCGCGCGTCTTCGTCCAGCAAGTCTCCGCTGGCGACGACCAAGTTGGCGATCTTGCCCTCGTCGATCGAGCCCAGGCGGTCGTCCACGCCGAAGATCTCGGCCGGCGACAGCGTGAGCGCCCGCACCGCGTCCTCTCCGGACAGGCCTTGAGCGACGGCGCGGCGCACGGCCGCCAGCACGTCGCCGGGGCCGTCCAGGCCGCCCGAGTAGAAGGCGAACTTGACGCCCCGGGCCGCCAGCACGCCCGGCGTGGTCGGCGCGCGGTCGTAGAGGCGCAGCTGCTCCAGCGTCGGTTCGGCCTCGGGATCGCCGTCTCGGGCGGGTTCGGGCCAGTCCAGGTCGACCAGCGCCGGGATGCCGCGCTCCGCCAGCAGATCGGCCGCGGCGTACGCGCCCTGCGCCCCGTACAAGATCGGCGTCACGCCCATCTCGCTCGTCGCGCGGATGGCGCGTCCGACGTCGGCGCGGCTGTTGGCGGGGAAGAGCACGGGCCATCCCTCCGCGAACTGCATCCGGATGGGTTCGAGCGAGATGTCCCATTCGGGCCGGCGCTTGCCCGCTGGATCGCCGTCGTAGTCGGCCCACACGTCCCGGTAGTGCATGGCGTCGTAGTAGAACTGCTTGAGGTAGGCCAGAACTCCCATCGAGCTGCCCGGGTAGCCGGTGTAGGTGCGCGATCGGTCCTGGAGGTTGATCCGCATCCCGACCGGCGTGGCCACCACCATCTCGCGGGGGTGCCCGAACGATCCCAGGTTGAGGACGGCGGCCTGCCCGGCGATCAGCCCCGAGTGGCGGGTGCTGACCACGGTGGTGAAGCCGGCTTCGCGCCAGCTCTCGAACCGGTCGTCGTCCGCGTCGATGTCGTCGGCGGCCGTGAGCCACGACGACGTTCCGGGGCGGTCCTCCGGTCCCCACGAGTGTTTGCTCGGCGGCTGGCTTCCCCCAGCGCCCGGCGGGCCGCCGCCGCCGAAGGCGCGCCGCAGGGAGGGCTCGGTCCCATGCCCGAGCGTGGTGAAGGCGTCGATCATGCCGGGATACACGGTCTTCCCGGCGCCGTTCAGGACCCATGCGCCGGGCGGCACGCTGACGTTGGCGCCGACGGCGGCGACCAGCCCGTCGTCGATCACCACGGCCCCGTTGTCGACCACCGCGCCGGACACGGTGACGATGCGCGCGCCTTCGACGGCGTAGAGCCGCAGGCCGTCGGGACGCGACGGCCGCGGTTGAGCCGCCAGCACGGCGGGGGCGACCACCAGCGCAGCCAGGAGGCCGGCGAGAACACGGCCCGCCGGGCAAGGAGACGGTCGGATGGCTGGTTGCATGAACGATCCTCCTGTGGATTGGAACTCGGGAGCCGCCGCCAACGGGCGGAACTCGTCGGCCGCGTTGGACGGACGGGAAGAATACGCGCGGAGACGCCTTGCCTGCCAGACCCACGAGCCGCGCGGTCGGCGGTGGATGCGCGGACGCGCCCGCAGGTCCAGCGGCCGGCTCGGGGAGCCTAGGGGGGCTGCGTCGGCGGCCAGAGTATCCAGTAGTCGTCCAGGTCGTCGTCTTCCTCGCCAAGGGGGCGGGAGCCGGGCGGAAGGCCGTTGAGCCGAAGGATGTACGCCACCGCGGCCGTTACCTGCTCCCGTTCCAGGGTTCCCGGACGCCCGTGCGGCATCCGGCCGTAGATCCAGTGCCAGAGCCGGTAGACCGACGCGCCCTCCCAGCGATCGCGAAAGGCGGTGGTCGTCCAGTCCCGCGTCTCGTGGCACTCCGAGCACGTCTCTCGAAAAAGGCGGAGCCCGCTGTCGGCTTCGGCCTGCGAGTAGACGCCGTGGAGCGTGTTGGGTTCGGCGGCCTTGCCGGTTGCGACCGGGGCGGGGGCGGAGGGCCCCCCGCGCCCAATTCCCGCCGGCGCCCCGCACGCGAGCAGCGCCGTCGCAGTTGCGAGCAGACCGATCCCGGCCCCGCGCCGCCCGGTCAGCGACGCCACCGTCGCATCGGCTGGGACAGCCGTTTGATGGCCTGTCCGGCGTCGCTTATCATTCCGCTCATGGGCGCTTAGCTCAGCCGGTCGAGAGCGCCTGCCTTACAAGCAGGAGGCCGCTGGTTCGAATCCAGCAGCGCCCATTGGCCCGGCCCCGCGAGCGTCTCCACGCTGGCCGGTCGTCTGCTCGCAAGCCGCATTTGGAGCACGGGCTCTCGGTAGCTATGTTTGGAGGCTAGCTAGCTAGCTTTTTGGTCGAGACGCCGACTTGGAGCAGGCCGGGACCAGCCTGCGTGCCGGTTGGCGGCCATCGCGCGGCAACACACTCAACACCCCGACGAGAAGAGAATGCACGCAAGAAAGAACTCCCGCAAGGCAACGCTTCCGTGGTTGGCGGTCTTGGCCGTCCTTGCCGCTCCGGCGGCCGCGGCCGCACAAGGGACCCTGCGAGGCTCCGTCCAAGCAGAGACCGGCTCCCCGGTGCCCGGTGCGCAGGTCGTGTTCCCGGACCTTGGCCTCGCCGGCACGGTGGGCCCCAGCGGCGGCTACCAGATCACCGGCATCCCGGCAGGCACCCACCAAGTCGAAGCGAGCTCGCTCGGCTACCGCACGGCAACCGCGCAGGTCACGATCGCCGCCGGCCAGACGCTCACCCTGGACTTCAGCCTCGAGGTCGCGGCCATCGCGCTGGAGGGCATCGTGGCGGTGGGAACGCGAGCTCGGCCCCGGGCCGTCACGGAGTCTGCGGTGCCCGTGGACGCGATCGCCTCCGCCGACTTCGTGAACCAGGGCGAGACCGACCTCAGCAACCTGTTGCGCAACATCGCCCCGTCGTACAACGTCAACATGCAGCCGATCAGCGACGCGGCGACGATTTCGCGCCCGGCCAGCCTGCGCAACCTGGCTCCGGACCACACGCTGGTGCTCGTCAACGGCAAGCGGCGCCACAGGGGCGCCATCATCACGTGGCTGGGCAACGGCGTGGCCGACGGCGCGCAAGGCGCCGACATCGCGGTCATCCCGGCCATCGCGTTGCGCCAAGTCGAGATTCTGCGCGACGGCGCGTCGGCCCAGTACGGCTCCGACGCCATCGCGGGCGTGATGAACTTTCTGCTCCGGGACGACCGGGACGGCAAGCTCCGCTTCGAGGCCAAGACCGGCGCGTATCCCTTCCACGGCGACGGCGAGTCCCATTCCTTCGCGGGCAACGTCGGGCTTCCGATCGGCGAAACCGGGTTTCTCAACCTGAGCGCCGAATACGGCAACGTGAACCCGACGGACCGCAGCGTCCAGCGCAACGACGCGCTGCTCCTCATCGGCGCGGGCAACAGCTCCGTCCGCAACCCGGCCCAGATCTGGGGCTCGCCCCACGTCGAGGACGACCTGAAGCTGTGGGCCAACTACGGCCTCTTCCTGGGCGACAACGTGCAGCTCTACGGCCACGGCAACTACGCCAGCCGGAAGGTGACCGGCGGGTTCTTCTTCCGCAATCCCAACACGCGCGCCGCCGTTTTCAGCGGCGACGGAGGCGAGACTCTGCTCATCGGCGACATGCTGGACGCGCAGGACGGGGTGTTGGACGGATCGGCCAACTGCCCCGTGGTGAAGATCACCCGCGGCGTGCCCGACCCGGAGGCGCTCAAGAGGGTCTTCGACGATCCGAACTGCTTCTCCTTCCAGGAACGCTTTCCCGGGGGCTTTACGCCCAACTTCGGCGGCGACGCCACCGACGCGTCGGTCGTTGGGGGCGTCAAGGGCGCCTTCGGCGACTTGGAGTGGGACGCGAGCGTCGGCTGGGGCAGGAACCACGCCGACTTCTTCATCTACAACACCGTCAACGCTTCCCTGGGTCCGCAGACTCCGACCAGCTTCGACCCCGGCGACTACATCCAGGAAGATCTCAACCTCAACCTCGATCTGACGTACTCCGCCAGCGACATGGTGAACATCGCCGGAGGGGCGGAGCGGAGGCGGGAAGGCTTCGAGATCGTCCAGGGCGAGACGGATTCGTGGACTTTCGGACCGTTGGCGGACCAGGGCTTCAGCGCGGCGTCCAACGGATTCCCCGGATTCAGTCCCATTGCGGCCGGCAGTTGGACGCGGTCGAACATTGCGGTGTACGCCGACGTCGAACTTCGCGACCCCGACGCCGACCTGTGGACGGTTGGTGCGGCCGTGCGCTTCGAGGACTTCTCCGACTTCGGATCCACGACGAACTTCAAGTTCGCGGCCCGGTACGGCTTCACCGAGAACTTCGCGCTGAGAGGCAGCGCCAGCACCGGCTTCCGGGCGCCTACGACCGGCCAGCAGAACGCGTTCAACGTGTCCACCGTGTTCGACGCCGAATTGGGCGACTTGGCCAACCGGGGCACGATCCCTGCGACTTCCGCGGTCGCCGCGACGCGGGGCGGAAAGCAGCTGCAGCCCGAGCAGTCCGTCAACATCGCCGTGGGCGCCGTCGCGGAGGCCGGCGACTTGGCCTTCACGATCGACTACTTCAACATCAACCTCACCGACCGTCTGTCGCAGACCCAGACGTTCAAGCTCTCGGACTCCGAGGTCGACCAGCTGATCTCCGAAGGCATCACGAGCGCCCGCAACTTGCGCGAATTCCGGTTCTTCACCAACGACTTCGACACCAGGACCCAGGGCGTGGACGTCGTGGCGACGTACACGCCGGAGGCGCTGGAAGGCAACACGAGCCTGACGTTCTTGTACAACTTCACCCACACCAACGTCACCACCCCCAGTTCGGAAACCCTGGGCGAGACTCGAATCCGGCAACTGGAAGAGGCGCTCCCGCGGGACCGTTGGAACGTCTCGCTGAGCCAGTTCGCGGGCGACTGGCGTCTTCTCGGCCGCATCAACTGGTACGGCGGTTGGTTCGACGGCGAGATCGCCAGCCAGGCGTACGACGGCGCGGCCACCATGGACCTGGAGGCCGAGTATTCTTTGAACGAGAGCACAAGCTTCACCCTGGGCGGCCAGAACGTCCTCAACAGGTACCCGGCCAGGGCCCCGAACCCGGCGAGCGTCGGAAATCGGTACAGCGAGTACACGCCGTGGGGCTTCAACGGCGCCTACTTCTACGCGCGAGTGAAGCACGAGTTCGCTTGGTAGCGGAGGAGCGAGCGGGGCCGTGCGGCTAAGGCCCCGAGCGAACAGGGCAATGCGGGCCGCCACGCTGTGCTTCGGCGTGGCGGCCGCAGCCTTGCACGCCGATGCCCTCGCGGCACAGGGCGTGCTTGCGGGCACGGTCCGCAACTCCGCGACGAACGAACCGCTCGCTGGCGCGCACGTCGCCCTCGACGAGGTTCGGCTGGCGGGCACGACGGGCCCCGGCGGCGCGTTCAGGATCAGCGGAGTTCCCGCGGGCAGCCACTTCGTCGAAGTCCGGCTCATCGGCTACCGGTCCGTGCTGCGCACCGTGCGGATCGCGGACGGCGCCACGGCCCGCCTGGACTTGGCGCTGGACGAGACCGCGTTGGCGCTGGAGGGCATCGTCGCCGTGGGGAGCCGCGCCCGGCCCAGGACCGCCACGCAGTCGATGGTGCCGATCGACGCGATTCCGCCCGCCGACTTTCAGGAGCAGGGCGAGACCGACCTGGGCGACCTGCTGCGGACGGTCGTTCCGTCGTTCAACGTGAACCCGGAGGCCCGTGGCGACGCAGCCACGATCGTGCGCCCGGCCAACCTGCGGGGCTTGGCGCCCGACCACACTCTGCTGCTCGTCAACGGCAAGCGCAGGCACCGGGCCGCCGTGATCACCTGGATCGGCAACGGCGTGTCGGACGGGGCGCAGGGAGCGGACGTGTCGGCGGTTCCGGCGATCGCGCTCCGCCAAGTGGAGGTGTTGCGCGACGGGGCCTCCGCGCAGTACGGGTCGGACGCCATCGCCGGCGTCGTGAACCTGCAGCTTCGCGACGACCGCGAAGGAGGCCGCATGGAGGTGCGCGGCGGCGGATTCGGCGACGGCGACGGCGAGACCTGGACGGTCGCGGGCAACGTGGGCCTGCCGATCGGCCGCACCGGATTCGCGAACCTCAGCGCCGAATACGGCGCCAGCGCTCCGACCAGCCGCAGCGTGCAGCGGGCCGACGCCGCCCTTCTCGTCGCCACGGGCAACGAGCACGTCCGCGACCCCGCGCAGATCTGGGGAGCCCCCAGGATCGAGGACGACTTCAAGCTGTGGGGACACTTCGGCGGCGGCCTGGGCGACAGGACGCGGCTCTACGGCCACGCCGGATACGCCAGCGAGACCGTGACCGGCGGCTTCTTCTACCGCAATCCGAACACGCGCGCGGGCGTCTTCAGCCTGGACGGCGGCAAGACGTTGCTGATCGGCGACATGCTGGACGCCCAGGACGGCGTGCTGGACGGCTCGGCAGGATGCCCGGTCGTGCGGGTCGCGAACGGCGTGCCCGATCCCGCGGCCATTGCCCGCGTCTTCGCGGACCCGAACTGCTTTTCGTTCCAGGAGCGCTTTCCGGGCGGCTTCACTCCCCAGTTCGGCGGGGACGCCGTGGACGCGTCGGTGGTCGCCGGCGCCAAGGGCGAGACGGCCAGCGGACTGCAGTGGGACGCGAGCGTCGGCTGGGGCTCCAACGAGGTCGACTTTTTCATCTACAACACGGTCAACGCGTCGCTTGGGCAAGACACGCCCACCGAGTTCGACCCCGGCCTCTACCGGCAGCGCGAGGTCAACGTCAACATGGACGCCGCCTACGCGACCGGCGATCTGCTCAGCTTGGCCGGCGGCGCGGAGTGGCGGCGGGAGACGTTTCGGATCGGACTCGGAGAGGACGATTCCTGGCGCCAGGGGCCGCTGGCGCCGCAGGGCTTCAGCTCGGGCTCGAACGGCTTTCCGGGTTTCAGCCCCATTGCGGCGGGCGAATGGAGCCGGGCGAACTACGCCATCTACGCCGATGCGGAGCTGGGCGGGGACGACCGTCCATGGGAGGGCGGGGCGGCCGTGCGCCTCGAGGACTTCCAGGGCTTCGGCCGAACGCTCAACGGCAAGTTCGCCGCCCGCTACCAGATCGCCCGCGCTCTGGCCTTGCGCGCCAGCGCCAGCACCGGGTTCCGGGCGCCCACGCCTGGCCAGCAGAACGCCTTCAACGTCTCCACCGAGTTCGACCGCGAACTCAACGATCTGGTCAACAACGGCACGATTCCGTCCACTTCTCGGGTTGCGGCGCTTCGGGGCGGCCGCCCGCTGGAGCCCGAACGCTCGTTCAGCCTAGGACTCGGCGCCGCCATGGAGTCCGGGTCGCTGCGGGTGACGGCCGACTATTTTCGGGTGGTGGTGTCCGATCGGCTCGCCATTACCCAACCGTTCGTCCTGACCGCCGAGGAACGCGAGACGCTGGAGAACGAGGGCATCACGAGCGCCGCCAACCTGCAGAACTTCCGCTTCTTCACCAACAACTTCAAGACGAGGACCCAAGGGGTGGACGTGGTGGCCGCGTTCGCCTTGCCGATCATGGACGGCATCGAGCTCAGCCTGGCCTTCAACCACACGCGGACGAGCGTCGTCTCCTACGATCCCTCGGTGCTCGACGACGAGCGCATTCGCCAGCTCGAGGAAGGGCTTCCCCGCACGCGCTGGCTCTACGCGGCCAAGCACGCTCTGGGGTCGGTGCGCCTGCTCGGACGCGTCAGCTGGTTCGGCGGCTGGTTCGACGCCCGCGACGACCGCAACTACCCCGGCGCCGCCCTGCTGGACGTGGAGGCGGCGTACTCCTTCGTCGACGGGCTCACGCTCACCGCGGGGGCGCAGAACGCGCTCAACCGGCACCCCGAGCGCAATCCGCAGGCCGGCCGCAACGGCAACTTGTACGGCCCGAATTCGCCGTTCGGCACCAACGGCGGCTTCTACTACGCGCGGCTGGGATACCGATGGGACTAGGTCGGGGACCGCGGGCCGAGAGCGACCCGTCCCGGATCGACTACGTGGGCGTTGCGGGCGCGGCGCAGGCCGTGCCGCAACCCGCCGCCCCTCGCGAGGCCCGGCAACGGCGTCCCTTGTGGAGCTTGCCGTTCCGCTTGGTGGGCGCGGCGCTCCTCGCGGCCGCGCTTGCGGTTCTGCCGTTCTATTGCCTCATCCGCGGCGGCGTGTTCGCATACCGTGAATGGGAGTTGGGAACATGGCCGGCGCTGGGGCTCTCGGCGGCGGCGACGGTCCTCGTCCTGGTCCTCTACGCATGCGTGCTGGGCTGGCGCACTCGCGCGCCCAAGTACGTCCGCAGGTTGCTCCGGCAACTGGGCGTCGCGCTGGCGGTCGCCTACGTAGTGTATGCCCTGGTCTACGTGGCCGCGGCCAACTTCAAGTCGGAGGAGGTGCGCGCCGAGTACGCGACCGTGCATCCTTTGCTTCGGCTCGCGGCGAGCACCCTGGTCCTGGTGGATGGCGCGGCGGTCGTCACCGACGCCGGGAGGACACAGGACGACTACCGCCTCATGGGCCTGACTCCGCGCGAGGCGTCCTTGCACTTCCGCCAGGAGACCGGATTCGTCCATGCCATCGACCTGAGGACCAGGGGACGCTCCGAGTTCTGGAACCGAACGGTGGAACTCGCGTTCTGGGCGATGGGATTCCACGCGTTGCGTCATGTCGGCACGGCCGACCACCTGCACGTCTCGCTAAGGTTGCCGGACTAACCGGACTGAGGCGACCCCTCCTGCCGCCCGTTCCACGCCGCCGACTCCGTTAGCCCCTGTCGCACTCGCCCCGGCAGTGCAGATGGACCTCGCCGTTGTCTCCCGCGTCGTCGTCGAACTCCAGATGAAAGTCGTCTCCGCCGTCGCCGCAGACGTTGTTGGCGCGGGCATCTCGAACGCACCGCAGGAACCCCCTCATTGCGAAGATGCCCGCATCTTGAGACACCGAGCACACCGGTTGCGGCTCCTCGCACATGGCGAGCGCCTCCGGCTTGTCGCCGGAATCGACGGACCGGACGATGATGTCGTCGTCCGTCACGAAGGTGATGTGGATGGGTCCTTCTTTGGCCAAGGCCACGAGAGCTTGGGCCATCAGCACGTCGCGGCCGGGTTGCTCAAGATCCTCCGCCTCGGAGGGGGCGGTGCTTTCGGCGCAACTCCCGGTGGCGGCGACGGCGAGAGCCGCGATCAAGAACCGCAACGCATTCGGCATGGAGATACGTGCGTCGTTCATGCTGTCTTCTCCTTAAGTTCAGGGGCCAAGAGAGCATCGGCAAGGTACCGTAAATGGTAGTGCATGACCGGCGTTGGCGCAAATCGCCGTGCGCGCCGACCGTGCGTTTGCGCTCGTTGCTCGTTCGCGTTCCAGGCCGGGGCGGCTTAGCCTCCAGCCTGCATCTGCGCGGCCACTTCCTGAGCGCGGTCCAGCGCCCGGAGCAGGTTGCCGCTCCAAATCTGGGCGATCTCTTCTTCCGAGTAGTCGCGCCGGATCAGCTCCAGCGTCACGTTGAACGTTTCCGACGCGTCCTGCCATCCGTCGATGCCTCCTCCTCCGTCGAAGTCCGAGCTGATGCCCACGTGCTCGATGCCGATCAGATTGACCATGTAGTCGATGTGGTCGATCAGGTCGGACACGCTTGCGGTCTCGCTCTCGCGGCGGACGTAGGCGCCCAACGCCACCGTCTGGACCACGCCCCCGTTCTCGGCGACGGCCCGCAGCTGCTCGTCGTCCAGATTGCGGCTGTGGTCGGTGAGCGCGCGCGCCGACGAGTGCGACGCGACGACCGGGGCGCGGCTCAGCGCGACCATCTCCATCATGGCGGCCTTGGACGGATGCGAGATGTCGATCAGCACGCCCAAGCGGTTGAGTTCGGCCACCGCTTGGCGCCCGAGGTCGCTCAGCCCCCCGTGCAGCCATTCGCCGTCCGCTTCGCCGGTGTGCGAGTCGGAAAATTGGCTGTGGCCGTTGTGCGCCAGCGACACGTAGCGAGCGCCGCGCGAATGGAACTCCTCGAACCGGGCGAGATCGAGGCCGGCAGGATACGCATTCTCGACGCCGATCATCGCGACCCGCTTGCCCGTGGCGGCGATGCGGCGCACGTCGTCGGACGTGTAGGCGAGCTCGATCCGGTCGGGCGCGATCTCCCCGGCCAGCCGGTGGATGGCGTCGAACTTGTCGACCGCGTTGTCGTAGGCGGCAACGTAGCCTTCGTCGGTCAGTTCGCCTTGGCCCGTGTACACGACGAGCCACGCGACGTCGAGGCCGCCCGCCTCCATCTTCGGCAACGTGACCTGCGTGGGCAGGTCCATCGTGTAGTTCCGGTCGGCCGTGAAGTTGTCGGTGTTGATGTCGGCGTGCGTGTCCAGAGTGATCACGCGCTCGTGGATGCCGCGTGCGCGGGCCACGAGTTCCTCTTCCGACTCGGGCGTTCCGCTCTCCGCGCCGCCGTCGGGCGGCGTGCACGCAGCGGCCGACGCGAGCAGAATTCCGACGGCCAAGGAAAGGGGGGTGCAAACGGGACGAAGGATTCTCATCGTGTTGCTTGTCCTTGTTGGTTGCGAGGGGCTTGGCGACGTTGCGCGGCGCGCGGATCGGGGATGCGCGCCGCCGCCAAGTGGAGACTACGGCTGGCGGCGGCGGGGAGCGCGCGGCCCCACAGTCGCCCGGTAGACCACCATCTCGGGATAGTCGATGCCTAGTCCTGTGTGGCCAGAACTCGGGTTTTCCCGCGCAACGCCGCAACCGTAGCCTTGGAAACGTAGCGACGCACGACAACTCCGGCACAATTCCAGGCCACGGCTATGCCGGATGGAAGGATCTCCCAGGACCCTCCGGTCGTGGCACGGCGCCCGCCCGCCTGCGGCGCTGATGCCCACTCTTGGGGTCAGCCCTTCCGTGCCCGGGCGAAGATCGCCTGATCCGGACTCGCAGTGTCGCCGGAACGGGCACAAGTCCCTTGCCACGCGGCCGGCGTGCGTGGTAGAATCCGGCTCTTCGTTGCCGACAGATTCTCCCAATTTCTGGTGCCTGCGCCATGGCCCTCGTGTCGAACCCCGTACCTTGCCGATTCCTTTTTTGGGCCGCGAGCGCCGTGGTCGCGGCGACCCCGCGAGCCCTCGTCTCGGCGTTCTTGGTGGCGCTGGCCGCCCCGTCGCTGAGTGCGCTCCCGCTTGCTGCCCAGGCGCAGGACGCCGACTCGCCCGTGGCCGAGCTGGAACGCTGGGAGAGCCGCCACGCGATCGAGGTGGGCGGCGAAACCGTCGAATACGACGCGGTGGTGGGCGGGATCGCGCTGACGGACGACGAAGGCGCCGCGGCCGCCGAACTCTACTACACGGCCTACTTCCGCACGAACGGCGTCCCGTCGGCGGACCGGCCTCTCGTCTTCGCCTACAACGGCGGGCCCGGATCGGCCTCCTTCTGGCTGCACATGGGAATCATGGGGCCGCGCCGCGTCGTCACTCCCGAGGTGGGCCCCCAGGGCGCGCCGCCCTATCCGCTGGAGGACAACGCCTACACGGTCCTCGACGTGGCCGACATCGTCATGGTTGATCCCATCGGGACGGGCTTCAGCCACACGCTGGGCGACACGCCGGGCGCCGACTACTGGGGCATCGACGAGGACGCCCGCTCGCTGGCGCAGTTCGTCCGGCGCTTTCTGTCGGAGCACGACCGCTGGAACTCACCGCGCTACTTGCTGGGCGAGAGCTACGGGACCACGCGGTCCGCCGTCCTGGCGAGGCACCTGCAACGGGCCAACGTCGACGTGAACGGCATCGTCCTCGTCTCGGCCGTCCTCCAGTTCAACACGATCCAGTTCGCGCCCGGCGACGACCTGCCGTACATCGTCAACCTGCCCGCCTACGCGGTCGCCGCCAACTATCTGGACGCGCTCCGCGGCGGGAGACGGGACGACTTGGAGGCCTTCATGAACGAGGTCGAAACCTGGGCGCTTACCGAATACGCGACGGCCCTGCTCGCCGGCGGGACCTTGGACCCGGCGACTCGCGAGCGCGTGGCCGCCCGGATGCGCGACTACACCGGCCTGAGCCTCGACTTCATCGAGAAGTCCGACCTGCGCGTCACGGCCCCCGCGTTCGAGGCCGAACTGTTGCGCGACCAGGGCAAGATCGTCGGCAGGCTGGACGCGCGCTTCACGGGACCGGCCGGCGACGTGCTGCAGACCCGCCCCTCGCACGATCCCCAGTCCACGGCGATCAGCTCGGCCTACACGTCCGCCTTCAACAGCTACGTGCGCGCCGAGCTGGGCTACGACGGCGACCGCGAATACGTCCCCAGCGGCGGCGTGCGCGACTGGAACTGGGGCCGGCTGGGCGGAGGCGGCGCGTTCGTGCGCGGCGGCGGCACCCCCAACGTGGCGCCCGACTTGGCCGAGGCGATGAAGCGGAATCCCCGGCTCGAAGTCCTCCTGATCAACGGCATCTACGACTTGGCGACGCCCTACTTCGCCGCGGTCTGGACGATGGACCGGATGGGCCTGCCGCCCGACCTGCGCGACAACATCGAGCGCGCCGACTTCGCCGCCGGGCACATGATGTACGTGGAGGAATCGCTGTTGCCGCAATGGAAGGAAGTCCTGGACGCGTTCATCCTGCGCACCTCGGGCGGGGGCGCGCCGCCGGCGACGGACTGAGCCGTTCGATGGAATACGCGCGCTTGGGCGGTAGCGGCTTGGTCGTCTCGCGGATTGCTCTGGGCTGCATGAGCTTCGGCAGCAAGCGATGGCGTCCCTGGGTGCTCGAGGAGGACGAGGCGATGCCGTTCTTTCGTCGCGCCGTCGAGCTCGGGGTCAACTTCTTCGACACGGCGGACGTGTACTCGGCGGGCGCCAGCGAAGAGATCACCGGCAAGGCCGTGCGGGAATTCGCCGTGCGCGAGGAGGCGGTGGTGGCCACCAAGGTGCGGCTGAAGATGGGCGACGGGCCGAACCGCTCGGGACTGTCGCGCAAGCACGTGATCCAGTCCTGCGAGGCCAGCTTGCGGCGGCTGGGCCTGGAGCGGATCGACCTCTATCAAGTCCACCGGGCCGATCCGAACACGCCCGTCGAGGAGACTCTGTCCGCGCTCGACCAGCTCGTCCGCGACGGCAAGGTGCTGTACCTGGGCGCCAGTTCCATGTTCGCGTGGGAGCTGATGAAGGCCCTCTCGGCCTCGGAGCGAGCCGGCTGGGCCAAGTTCGTGTCGATGCAGAACCACTACAACTTGGTGTACCGCGAGGAAGAGCGGGAAATGCTGCCGCTCTGCGCGGACCAGGGGATCGGCGTGATTCCGTGGTCGCCTCTGGCGCGCGGACTGCTGGGAGGCAGGCGGCTGCGAGGCGATCACAAGACATCGGCCCGGGACGAGTCGGACGCGCCGCTGGCGGACGAGCTGTACGACCAGGATTCGGACTGGGACGTGGTCCGTGCGACGGTGCGCGTGGCCGGCCGCCTGGGCGTTGCCCCCGCGCAAGTGGCCCTGGCTTGGTTGCTCGGCCGGCCCGCGGTCGCGGCGCCCATAGTGGGATTCACGCGCCTGGACCAACTGGACGAAGCGGCCGCGGCCGTGGACGTCGAGCTCTCGGGGGACGACTGCGCCGAGCTGGAAGCGCCGTACCGGCCTCATCCCGTGCGCGGATGGCTCGGCGGGCCGTTGCGGTTGCCGGGAATCAGCTCGTGACGGCCGCCGCCCCCGGGGCGGGCGCTCGATTGCGGCCGGTGCCCCAGCGGCGCGCGGCACGGTGACGCCCGACGAGGACGCCTCGCAGGCGCCTTCGCGCGAACTCGCGCTGGGACGAGCGGACTTCGAGGCCGCGTACCGCGACGTGGGGCCGCTCGTCTACCGGACGCCGTTGCTGACTTGCCGTTCCATGAGCGAGGCCACGGGCCTGGACGTGCGGCTCAAGGCCGAGCTTTTTCAGCGCGGCGGCTCCTACAAGGTGCGCGGTCCGATGCACAAGATCGCGCGGATGTCGCCCGAGGATCGAGCAAGGGGCATCGTCTGCTCGTCGGCGGGCAATCACGCCCAGGGCGTGGCGCTCGCGGCTCGCCACTACGGCGTGCGGGCCGTGGTGGTGATGGCGGAGAACGCGACGCCGTCCAAGATCGCCGCCACGGAGGGATACGGCGCGACGGTCGTGCGCCACGGCGGCATCTGGGACGAAGCCAACGAGCGGGCGTTGGAACTGGCGGCGTCGGACGGCCTGACCTACGTCCACCCCTTCGACGACCCGGAGCTCATAGCAGGGCAGGGGACGCTCGGCCTGGAGATCATGGAGGACTTCCCCGAGACCGAGCTGCTGATAGCGCCGATCGGGGGCGGAGGACTGCTGTCGGGCGTCGCCATGGCGGCTAAGGCCGTCAAGCCGGACGTGCGGGTCGTGGGCGTGGAGTCCTCGGGCGCGCCGGCGATGAAGCGCAGCGTGGAGGCGGGACGGCTTGTCACGCTGGACCGGGTGGACTGCGCGATCGACGGCTTGCGGGTGAAGCGGGTGGGGGAATGGACGCACTCCGTCGTGACGCGCTTCGTGGACGAGATCGCGACCCTGCCGGACGACCGCATCTTCGACGCCGTGCTCTGGCTCATGGCGCGCGCCAAGCTCGTGGCGGAAGGGGCCGCGGCGGCGCCGGTGGCCGCGTTGCTGGAGGGGCGGATCGAGGCGCCGCCGGGTACCAAGACGGTCTGCGTCCTCAGCGGCGGCAACCTGGACGTGGAGCAGTTGCGCGGCCTGTCGTGGAACTGAAGCCGGAGTCGGCGCGCTACCTGGTCCGGCTCGCGCCGGAGATCACGCGCAAGTCCAACCGCACGCGCCGACGCTTCCAGCGCCTCTTGGTGGCGAACCTGACGGACGCGCTCAAAGCCGGCGGAGCCCAGGCGCGCGTGCGGGACCACTGGAGCCGCATTCGCGTGGAGGCGCCGCCGGACGCCATGGAGGCCGCCGCCCGCGTGTTCGGCGTCGGATCGTTTTCGCGCGTGGACGCGACTTCGCCCGCGGACCTGGACGCCGTCGTGCGCACCGGACACGAGACGTACAAGGACGCGGTCGCCGGACGCCGGTACGCGGTGGCGGCCCGCCGCGCCGGACGCCATGCCTTCTCGTCGCAGGATGTGCGCGAACAGCTGGGCGCCGCGCTCAACCCGTACGCGACGGTCGATCTCGCCAACCCCGACGTAGTGGTTTCCGTCGAGGTCCGTGCCGACGAGGCGCTCTTCTTCGCGGCCCGCGCCGAGGGTCCGGGCGGCCTGCCGCTGGGCGTGCAGGGCAACGCCGTCTGCCTGCTGTCGGGCGGCTTCGATTCGGCGGCCGCCGCGTGGCTGATGCTCAAGCGCGGCGTGGCCTTGGACTACGTGTTCTGCAACCTAGCCGGGCCGGCCTTCGAGCGATCGGTGATCCGCGTCGCCAAGGTGCTGGCGGACCGCTGGAGCTACGGCGCCCGCCCGAAGATACACGTGTTGCCGTTCGGCGATGCGGTCGAGGCGCTTCGGGCGGGAGCGGCGCCGCGCTACTGGCAGGTCGTGCTCAAGCGCTTGATGTACCGCGCCGCCGCGCAGGTCGCCGGCGAAACGGGGGCGGGCGCCATCGTGACGGGAGAGTCCCTGGGCCAAGTCTCGTCGCAGACGCTGGCCAACCTGCGAGCGATCGACCAGGTGGCCGCGTTGCCCGTGCTGCGTCCCCTGATCGGCTACGACAAGCAGGAGATCATCGCGCTGGCGACCCGCATCGGCACGGCCGCCCTGTCGGCCCGCATCAAGGAATACTGCGCGATCCTGGAGGGCAAGCCGGTCACCGCCGCCAAGGCCGCCGCCGTGGATCGCGAGGAGAGCGGCGTGCGGCAGGCTCCCGTCGCCGATGCCGTCGCCGCCCGCGCTGTCATGGACCTGCGGTCGCTCCGCCCTGCCGACCTGCGCCGCGACTACGTTGTGGTGAGCGACCCGCCCTCCGGCGCCATGTGGATCGACTGCCGCCTGCCGCACCAGGACGACGGCTGGCGCCGCCCGGGATCGCGCCGCGCCGCCCCCTCCGAGTTCGCGGCCTTGGCGGCCGGCTTGGACAAGGAGCGCGCCTACGTCCTCTTCTGCGACCAGGGCGTCCACTCCACCATGCTGGCCAACGCCCTTCAGATCGCCGGCTACGACGCCTACGCGCTGGATGGCGGCACCCGGGCGGCGCGCCGATCGGCCTCC
This sequence comes from Longimicrobiales bacterium, assembly GCA_965203485.1. Taxonomy (GTDB): domain Bacteria; phylum Gemmatimonadota; class Gemmatimonadetes; order Longimicrobiales; family Gaopeijiaceae. Next base: position 2,257,283 of record OZ241892.1, on the reverse strand, counting down.
GCCGAAGCCGCGACGCCCAAGGAGGCGGACTGAGGCCTTGGCCAGCCGAGGCCGCTTCGCCTTGTGGACGACGCCCGGCGGGCCGGACGCGATCAGTTCGCGGCGTCGCCGCTCATTAGGCGGGCCAGGAGCTCGTCGCCGTTGTCGGAATCCACGATGGCGTCGGCGATCTGTTCTGCGGCTCTCGGCCCAGCCGACGCCAGCGCGCGGCGCAACTCGTCCGCGGTCTCCGTCCCGAACTTGCGCGCGGCGAAGCGCACGGCAAACTGCTCGCGCCCCCGGGTCTCGCCCTGGACCACTCCTTGTGCGAGTCCCTCCTCGCGGCCCTCCCGGCGGGCCTGTTCGAACTCTTTGGCGATTTGCCAGGTCATGTGCGCTCCTCTTCTGGGATGCTTGACTTGTTGGACGACGTCGCGGACGGCGTCCAGGCGCGCGTCGGCGGCGAGCATGGCCTCTTCCACCACCATGGCGAAGCCCTCCCGCATGCCGGCGTGCTCGGGGCCGCTGCAATGTTCGGCCAGCGCGTCGACCAGCGCGGGCAGGGTGCGCCAGTCGCGCAGGAGTTCGACCAGCCATCGCAGGACGGAGCCGCCGGCGGGCAAGTCTCGCTCATCGGCCGAGCGCGCGTCAAGGACGCTGGTGGCGCGTCTGGAGCTGGGCGAGCGTGGGTGATCCGGGCGGGGCCAGCTGATCCGTCACGGTGGGAGCGTCCCATGGCTTGTTGCCGACGTAGAAGACGCCCGACAGCACCACCGGCACGGCGGCGTCGGCACGGCTCTCGGCGCGGCTGAGGAACTTGTAGAGGTGACCGACGTACTCGAAGCTCCGCAACAGCATAATTGGGGTCGCCCGCGGATTGGAATTCGACATGCAGGACGACCGAATGGGCGCTGTCGCGGAGCCGCACGCGCCAAGCAGCGTCGGAGCGGCGGGCTTGGCCGCCCACTAGGCCGATGTGCTCGGTGGGGATGTCCTCGACATCCGAAAGGTCGAGTTCGCCGACCCATCCCCGGGCCATGAACTCCTGCACCAGAGACCGGACTGCGGCCTTGCCCGAAAAGAACCCCTTGAGGACTTCGTCGTGCATGCGGCGCGGCCTCTTCGGGGGCTCGGCGGGCTTGGCCACGGGACTTGTCCTTTTCCGGTGCACCGATGTTCGGCGTGGGGGACGCGGCGGGCGTCCCGGCCGACCAAGAGAAGGACGTGCCGGCCCGCGGGACCCGAACATGGCTGAATGGGACCGATTCTTGTTCGCCGAGCCGCGTGATGCCCTGAAATGTCCGCTTCGATGTCCCGCTGTCGACGCGCGCGGCCACGGCAAATGGCCGAAACGCCGGAGAAGCGGCGCAAAGGGCGTGCCGCCATGGACCTGAGGCTCACGGGGCGGCAGGACCGCCGCCCGCCATGCGCTCGGCGATCAGCGTTGCCACGTGGCGCGGCGTCCTGTCCGTGAATTCGCGAATCTGCGACCGGCAGCTGAAGCCGTTGGCCACGATGACGTCGCGGGTTGGGGAGGCCCGCACGGCGGGAAGGAGGTCCAGTTCGCCCATTGCCTGGGAGATGGAGGCGTGCTCGGCTTCGTAGCCGAACGAACCCGCCATGCCGCAACACGTCGCCGGCGCCGCAACGGCTTGCAGGCCGGCGAACATCTCCACGACGCGGAGAGTCGCCCCGGCGGCCCCGGCGGCCTTCTGGTGGCAGTGGCCGTGCACGCGGGCCACGCCGCCGCTTCCGCGGCCGGACACGACTTCGACGGGCTGCCGGCGCTCGGCGGAGAAGTCGCTAGCTGCCAAGCGCTCGTCGAGGAGGACGGCCCGATCAGCCACGACGCGAGCCTCCTCGCCGGGGACGAGAAGAGGCGCGTCTTCCCGCAAAGTCAGCAAGCACGACGGCTCGAGGCCGAGGATCGGCAGGCCGGTCGCGGCGAGCGGCGCCAGGACGCCGACGGTCCGAGCCAGCGTGGCGCGGGCTTGATCGAGGAGGCCGGCGCTGATCCAGGTGCGTCCGCAGCAAAGAGGCGGACCGTCGGGGACGGCGGCTAGGGGCTCGACGCCAAGGTTGCGTAGCACCGTGGCTCCGGCGCGCGCCACCTCAGGCTCGAAGAAGCGATGAAAGGTGTCCACGAACAGGACGGCCGCCGAGCCCTCCGGCACGAGAGGCGTGTTCCCGGCCGCCTGGGCCAGCTCCGCGTCCCGGAACGGCCGCGCCTGCCACGCGGGCAACGCGCGGCCGGCGCTGATTCCAAGCAGCCGCTCGCCCGCCCAGGCCAGCCGGGGGCTTCGGTTGCGGAGGTTGAGCAGCCGGCGCGCCCGCGCGGCCGCCGGGGCGTACCGGGGCAAGCTGGCGAACAGGCGCTGGCGGATCTCGGCCCGCGCGCCGCCCGCGCGCCGCCCGGTCTGCCGTCGGCGGTAGAGCGTCTCGGCCTTCATGCGCGCCATGTCTACGCCGACTGGGCACTCGCGCCTGCACGCCTTGCAGGCCACGCACAGCTCCAGCGCATCCGCCACTTCCGGGGCGCCCAGTCCTTCCGGGCCCAGTGCTCCGGACATCGCGAGACGCAATACGTTCGCGCGCCCGCGCGTGGCGTCTCGTTCCTCTCGGGTGACCCGAAAGGAGGGACACATCACGCCGGACTGCGTCTTTCGGCACGCGCCGTTGTTGTTGCACCGCCCGAGGGCCGCCGCGAATCCGCCCGTGTCGGTCCAGTCCATGCCGCCGACCCCGCCGCCGCCATGCCGCGCCAAGGGCAACGGCGCGCCGCCGGGCGCGGACGGCAAAGAAGCCGCTTCGCCGGCACGCGACGTCACGGGTTGCGCGTCGGCGGGCGCGCCCCGAAGGCCATGTTGCTCGCGCCGCATGTCGCGGCGTCCACGATCGTCGGTGGGCGCGCGCGCAGGCTCCAGCCGCAACAGCGCCGCATCGTCCATGCGGGGCGGGTCGACGATCTTGCCCGGGTTCATCAGGCCGTCCGGATCGAAGGCGCGCTTCACGTCGGCGAAGGCGCCGGCCAGCCGCGAACCCAGCATGGGCTCGATGAACTCCGAACGCAGAATGCCGTCCCCGTGCTCGCCCGAATGCGATCCCCCCAACCGCCGCACCACGTCGTGCGTTTCTTCCGCGATGGCGCGCAACGCCGCCAAGTCCCCCGGGTCGCGAACGTCCAGGGACGGCCGAACGTGAAGGCAGCCGACCGACGCGTGAGCGTACCAAGCGCCCCGCGTCCCGTGGCGGGCGAAGATGTCCGTCACCGCTTCGGCGTACTCGGCCAGCAGGGGCAACGGAACCGCGCAGTCCTCGACGATCGAGACGGGCCTTCGCGGCCCCTCCGCCGACATGACGATGTTCATCGCCGTCCGGCGCACCCTCCACACGGCGTCCTGGGCGGCGGCGGTCTCGGCTCGCGAGATGCCGCGACCGTGCCCGCCCGGGCCGGTTGCGTCCTCGAGGGCGTCGAGCTTGCGGAGCAGCGGCTCGCGCTCCTCCCCCGCAAACTCCACAAGCAGCACGGCTCGCGCGCCGCCCGGCGCGAGGCCCTCCACGGCGCCGCGGAACTGGTCGTGCCGCCTGGCCAGCCGAAGCACCGCCTCGTCCACCAGCTCCACGGCGTGCGGGCGCAGCTCCACTATGTGCTGAACCGCGTCCAGCGCGCTTCGCAGCGAGGGGAAGCCGCACGTGGCCAGCACCCGGCGCCGAGGTCTCCTGGCCAGCTTGAGCGTAATCCGCCTAAAGAAGGCGAGAGTGCCTTCTGAACCCACGAGCAGTTCGGCCACCGGCGCGCCCGGGGCCAGGAGGCGGTGCAGGTTGTAGCCGGCCACGTGACGCGCCACGCCGGGCACGCGCCGCTCCAGCTCGGACGCTTCCCGCTCGGCGATCTGCTGGACGCGCGCTACAATCTCCCCGGCCCGGTCCGCTCCGACCCTGCTCCCCTTCGCCGCCGGCCCACGCGTCCGGCCCGGCCCGCCGCGGCCCGCCCCCCCGCCAGGCCCGAACGTCGCGACGCCGCCCTCCGGCAACGACGCTTCGATGGCCAGCACGTTGTCCGCGGTCACGCCGTAGCGGATCGAGCGCGCGCCGCCGCTGTTGTTTCCGGCCATTCCGCCGATGGTGGCCCTGCTTGCGGTCGCCACGTCCACGGGGAAGAAGAGTCCCGACGGCGCGAGCGCCCGGTTGAGCGCGTCCAGCACCACGCCCGGCTCCACCGTGGCCGTGCGGTCTTCCTCGTCCACCGCGCAGATACGGGTCAAGTGCCGCGACGTGTCCACGACCACGGCCCGCCCCACCGTCTGGCCGCACTGCGACGTGCCGGCGCCCCGGGGTAGCACCGGGACCCCCTCCTCCCGGGCGACATCCAGCACCGCCTCCACGTCGTCCAGCGTCTTGGGCAGCACCACCCCGAGCGGCGGCACCTCGTAGATCGATGCGTCGGTCGAATAGAGGGCGCACGAGATGGCGTCGAAGCGGACAGCGCCTTCCACATGGCGGGCAAGGCGGCGGGCCAGGCGCGATGTCGCGAAGGAGCGGAGCGCGTCCGGGCGGCGGAACGGGCGCCGGCCCGAGCTGGGCTCGTCGCGCCAGCTGGAGGCGTCGCGGAGGCCCGGCCCGGCCCGGCCCGGTTGTTCCGGGCGCCCGTTGGGCGAACGCGCCGTCATGTTGCGGGCGCTCCTGCGGCGCGGAACGACGACCTGGAGAGAAGCGGGCGCATGGACTCGCGAACGGGACGCCATGGGAAGCGGGAATCGAAGCAAGAGCACGGGATCGGCGCCGGCGCGGCGACCTGCCGCGGCGCTGGCCGGTTGCGGCAACGTTCCCGGAGGCCCCGCCGCGATCAAGCTAGGCCATGCGGGCACGCGGGGCTTGCGAACTCTTTTGACTTGGCCCGGTTGCCGAAGTACGCTTGGAACCATGTTGCCGCCGCGGAAGGAGAAGGTCGATGATCGAGCCGACGGTCCATGTCCGGCGGCTCCAGGCGGCCGCAGGCCGGATCGTGGACTGCGCCACGGACGAGGAGTTGCCGGCCGGGCGCCGGTGATGGGCGCCCCCCCGGGCTCCCCCAACCGGCCGACGCCCCGGAGGACGAGGGCAAGCCGGAGCACGGAGTGACTGCCCGGCCCTTGGCGGGAATTCGCGTGCTGGAGTTTGCGCACGTGATGGCCGGTCCCGTGTGCGGCCGGATGCTTGCCGACTGGGGCGCCGACGTGGTCAAGATCGAGCCCCCGCATTCCGGGGACCCGGCTCGTGCGCTCGTTGCGCCGCTCGAGTCGGCCGCCGGCGAATCCGGCCCGCCCCAAACGCTGCAGCCGGAGCGCGAAAGCCCGGCGTTCGCCATGCTCAACCGCAACAAGCGGGGTGCCGTCCTCGACCTCAAGGCGGCAACCGGCGTGGCCGCCGCACGGCGAATGTTGGCCCGGTGCGACGTGGCCATCGAGAACTTCCGGCCCGGGACGATGGAGCGCCTCGGTCTCGGGTACGAGGCGTTGCGTCAGGCCAATGCCCGCCTCGTGTACTGTCAGATCACGGGCTTCGGCCGCACGGGCCCGCTCGCGAGCCGTCCCGGCTTCGACCTGATCGCGCAAGGGATGACCGGCCTGATGAGCATCACGGGCGAAGGTCCCGGTCGCGCCCCGGTCAAGTGCGGGCCGCCGCTGACCGACATCACGGCGGGCATTCTCGCGGCCATGGGGGTTCTCGCCGCTCTGTACGACCGGGAGAAGACCGGCCGCGGACGCCGCGTGGACACGTCGCTCTACGAAGCGGGCATAGCCCAGACCTTCTGGCAAGCCGCGGCCGCGATGGCCACCGGGAAGTCGCCCGGCCCCCTCGGCTCCGCCCATCCGCTCGCGGCTCCCTACGAAGCCTTCCCGACCAAGGACGAGTGGATCACGATCGGCGCCTGGAACCAAGCCAGCTGGTTGCGCTTGGTCGAGGCCATGGAGGTCCCGGAGCTGGCGGCGGACCCCCGCTACGTCACCAATGCGGCGCGGATGAAGAACCTCGGCGCGCTACGGGAAGCGCTGGTGCGCTGCCTCGCGCAGGCAGGGGCCGCGGAGTGGCTTCGGCGGTTCGAGGCCGCGTCGGTTCCCGCCGGCCCGGTCTCCACGATCGGGGACATGCTGGAGCACCCGCAGACGCTCGCCCGCGCCATGGTCGTCTCGGTCCCGGACGCCGACGGAGGACGGCGCACGATCGGGATGCCGGTCAAGCTCTCGGGATGCCCTGCGGCGATCGGCATCCCGTCGCCGCGCCTCGGACAACACACCGCGCAGGTGTTGGCCGACTACGGCTTCAGCCGCTCCGAAATCGTGCAGGCCTGCGCGTCGTGACGCGGCTGCGCCAACAGGTCCGTGCGGATTCCGGGGCGGGCCACGGGCGGTGGATGTTCCGTTCAATTTGCCATTGACCGGCGGATTCCGTACCTTGGATTCGGTGGGGCGTCGCCATGGTTGCTTGGGCCGAGCCTGGTCGGAACCGCGCAGGCGGCCCGTCGGGGGCCTTCGGCGTCGTCTCGCCTCGTCACGCGGGAGCAGTTCGTCACAACCACAGGAGGTTGCATGAGAAGAGCAACGCGACAGAACACTTGCCCCAAAAGGCGTTGGAAGGCGGGGGCAGCCCTGGTCTTGGCCGGGTTGCTTTCGGCTGGAGGGGCGTCCGCGCAACAGACGGGTACCGTTACGGGGCTCGTCACCGACCGCGGCACTGGCCAGCCTCTCGAATCCGCGTTGGTGCGGATGGAAGGGCAGGAGGGCGGGGTGCTCACGAACCAAAACGGCCGCTACCTGATGCGGGGCGTGCCGGCGGGCACCCACAATCTCACCTTTCTCGTCGTCGGCTACGCCGAGACCACGTTGTCGGTCAGCGTGGGTGCGGGTCAGACGGCGGCTCTCGACGCCGAACTCGCCGGAGAGGCGATCCGCATGCAGGAACTCGTGGTGACGGGCGTGAGCCGGGCGACGCCCCGGGTCAAGCTCCCCTTCACGGTCGAGAAGGTCGACGTGGCGGCCGCGCCGGTGCCCGCGATCTCGGCGGAGTCGTTCCTGACGGGGAAGGTGCCTGGAGTCAAAGTTGTTCGCGCCTCGGGGCAACCAGGCGCAACAGGAGGGATCCTGCTCCGGGGGGCGACCTCGATCTCGGGCACGCAGAGCCCCCTGATTGTTGTCGACGGCATCATCTCTTCGACCTCTTTCGACCAATTGGCGACCTTGGACATCGAGTCCATGGAGGTCGTGAAGGGGGCGGCGGGCGCGGCGCTCTACGGTTCCCGCGCGGCGAACGGAGTCGTCCAGATCCGAACCAAGCGTGGAGGCAGCTTCGGTGGGGACTACAGCCGCATCATCGCGCGCAACGAATTGGGACAGGCGCGGCTCGCCGGGTCCATCCAGCTGTCGAAATACCATCCCTGGGCCACGGATTCCTCGGGCGAGTTGCTTGACGTGAAGGGCGAGCTGATCCCGGACTTTACGGAACCAGACGTCGGAACTCCCGGATTGGAGAGCGGCGACGTCAATACGTCGTTCCAAGACAATCCGTGGCCGAGCCGTTTGCCCCTTTACGACCACGTGCAACGCATTTATTCGCCCGGGACGTACTTGTCCAACCACTTCGCCACGTCGGGGCAATCCGGACGCACGAATTACCGAGCGTCTTTTGACCGCAACTCGGAATTGGGCGTGTTGCCGGACTACAACGACGGCTTCGTACGCAATGGCTTCCGCTTGAACGTGGACCACCAAGTTCGCGACAACCTGGACGTCTCCTTGAGCACCGCCTACACGCAATCCGAGCAAGACGATCTGGGCAGTTCGCCGTTCTTCGATCTGACCTTCATGGGTCCGTACGTCGACTTGCTCAAACGGGATCCAACTTCGATCGGAAAGCCGCACTGCCCCCCGCAGGGGTGTCTCTACGTGAACCCCGATCCGCTGTCAGGCCAGGACAACCCGCTGTATCACTTCGAATTGCTGGATTACCGCGATTATCAGCACAACGTCAAGGCCGCGTTCAACACGCGTTGGCGTCCGGCTTCGTGGTTCGATGTGGAGGGTCTCTTTGGCTTGGATCGCAACAGCTTCAGTGAGCACAATCTTGCGCCCGCGGGCCGGGAAACGTTCGAGGGGGGGATTACGTCCGGCTCCTATGGCAGATATCAAGCGCACCGGCGATCCATCAACGCCGAGGCCACGGCTTCCGTACAGAGGGCCTTCGGCGATTTCTCGACGCGCGCCCGTGCCCGATATCAGCGAGAAGACAGCCATTATGAGAACTTTGCGGCGAGTGGCAACGACTTTACCGCGACCGGCGTTCCCCGCTTGAACAACTTTGCGGAGGGCAACCACGACGCCAGTTCCTGGATACAGGACGTGATCGGCGAGTCCTACTTCCTGATCGGCGACGTGGACTACAAGGGCAAGTACATCGTTGGTGGCTTGGTTCGCCGAGATGGGTCCAGCCTTTTCGGAGAGAACCAGCGGTGGCAAACCTACTACCGAGCTTCTCTGGCCTACCGGATGTCTCAGGAAGACTGGTGGCCGTTCGAGTCGATAGACGAATTCAAGCTACGCTGGTCTCAAGGAACCGCAGGTCGTCGGCCGAGATTCGTGGCCCAATACGAGACCTACAGCGTCACCGGGACGGCCATTACGCCCATAACGCTGGGCAACAAGGAGCTCAAGCCCCAGCGGTCGTCCGAGAACGAATACGGCGTGGACGTCTTGCTGTTCAACAAGTTGAGCACGGGCTTCACCTACGCCCAGACGATCTCGACCGACCAGTTGGTTCAAGTGCCGCTTCCCAGCGTTGCCGGGTTCGGTTCGCAGTGGCAGAATGCAGGCACGCTGGAGTCCAAGGGTTGGGAGTTCTTCGTCGAGAGCCCAATCGTGGAACGCGAAGACCTTTCATGGAGCATGCGCATCAACCTCGACAGCTTTTCGGAAGAGATCACCGAACTCAATCGTTCGGCGTTCCGCAGAGGCTTTTTCTACTATCGCGACGGCGAGGTCTTCGGCGCCTTCTACGGCGCCAAGTGGGCTCAGTCCTGCGATGATCTTCCGGCAGGTGCGCCATGCGGGCAATTTCAGGTCAACGACGACGGCCTCATGGTGTACGTCGGAAGCGGAAACAGCTACACCGACGGAGTAAGCAAGAGTCTCTGGGGCACCGACAGCGAAGGCGCGACGGGCGACGATGTCTTCAAATGGGGAATGCCCATTCGAATGTTCGGCGAGTGCGAGACGCGGCGTCAGGGCGGCGCGGGATGCACCGACTTCCTCTACATGGGCAACACGAGACCCGACATCAACGTGAGCTGGCGTAACAGCTTCCGCTGGAAAGGACTGGAAGTCTACGCATTGCTCGACGCCGAGTTCGGGGGCGACATCTACAACAGGACACGTCAATGGGCGTACCGAGAGAACAGGTCTGGCGACCAAGACCAGTTCGGCAAGGCGGACGAGATGAAGAAGCCCGTCGCGTACTATCAGATTCTGTACAACACGAACGCCGTAAATTCCTGGTTCGTGGAAAACGGCACTTTCATCAAACTTAGAGAGGCATCCATCCGGTATTCGCTCAACCCCGACTGGCTGGACTCCATCTTCCGCGGCAAGGTCACTGCCCTGGACGTAAACCTGCTGGGACGCAATCTCCTGACGTTTACGGATTACAGTGGCTACGATCCAGAGGTAGCATTGACCGACGACAGCAGCAACAACAATGCCGGCTCGCAAGTAATCGGACGTGTCGACAGCTACGGCTATCCGAATTCGCGAGTATTTTCGGCCAGCCTGCAAATCATCTTCTAGGGGGCGCGACGAAATGAAGAGAAGAAAAGCAGTAGCACTGGTGCTGTCCTCATTGCTGGTCGGTGCGTGCGCCGATCTCGAGGTCGTCAATCAGAACGATCCGGATCGAGGCCGGGCGTTGGCGAGTCCTGGTGACGTCGAGGCATTGATTGCAGGCGGCTTCCAGAGCTGGTGGGGAACGTCGCACCACAGTTTTCCGGCGAGCGCGTTGAGCGTCGCCGCCGACGCGCATTCGTCGTCCTGGGGCAATTGGGGCATGCGGGACTCTGGACAGGAACCTCGCCAAGCGTACAACAATTCACCCTCGTACGGCAACAACAATATGGCGGAATCGCCGTGGACGTTCTCGTACCGCAGTTTAGTGGCTGTGCGGGACGGGTTTCTCGCTATCGAGAACGGCACGCGGATTCAGGACGAAGGCGGCCCCGACAATACCGACAGAGCTTTGGCGTTCGGTAAGCTCATCCAGGCGTTGTCGCTGGCGAACGTGGCAGTGGTCTTCGACCGGGGCTTCATTATCGACGAGACCGTCGATGACGTGGCCAACGCGGAGTTGATCGACTACAATGCTGTCTGGGACGTGGCCGACGCCAAGTTTGGCGAGGCCATTCAGATGGCAGCGGGCGGGGGCTTCACGATTCCGTCGGAATGGGTCGGATACGACGGCGAGTGGAGCGGGGCGCGCATGGAAGAGATCGCTCGGGCGTACCGGGCCCGATACCGCACGCAGGTGGCGAGGATGCCCAGCGAGCGCGAGCTCGTGGACTGGTCAGCGGTGCTTCGGGACGCCAACGCCGGCATATCGGCGACCTACGGCGGAAACTACACGGCCGGCGGCAATTGGGCTTGGCATCGGTCCAAATTGCACACCGCTACGTGGCGTGGGTGGGCGAGGATCGACTACAGGACGATTGGCCCGTCCGACGCCTCCGGCGAATGGGAGCGTTGGATCAACGCGTCGCCGAATGAGAAGACGCCGTTCGACATCGACACGGACGACCAACGCGTGGCAGGAGTGACCGACACCACCGGTCACTACATCCTCTATATGGGCAATAGTCCGTTCCCGGCGGATCGCGGCATCTATCACTATTCAAACTACATCGACTTTCGCTGGGACCACCTGCGCGTGCCGGTCAGCTTTATCGGCAAGTATCCGGATCTGACGCAAAAGGAACTCGACTTCCTAGCGGCCGAGGCTAGCTACCGGCTTGGCGACAGAGGGGCGGCAATGGCGACGGTGAACAAGTACAGAACGGAGAAAGGTGGGTTGCCGCCGTTCACCGATCCGAACGGACCCGCGCCGGGCGGAACACGATGCGTGCCGCAAATGCCGGACGGATCCTGCGGGGATCTGTGGGAGGCGCTGAAGTACGAGAAGCGCATCGAGTTGTTCCACTACGGTTTCGGGACGGAGTATTTCGACGATCGTGGTTGGGGCGACTTGGTTCCGAGAACCTGGGAGCAGCTTCCCATTCCGGGAAGCGAGTTGGAGATCCTGCTGATCGACATGTACACTTTCGGTGGCGACAATGCAGGCTCGGCGCCGTCCATCGTGGACCGGCACTTCCTGGGCGACGTGAGTCCCGCAGCCATAAAGGCGAAGCGTGCCGCAATGGAGGCGATCAGAGAACGCACGATGGAGCGGCCCGACGATCACGTCGGCGTACGGCGTTGGTAAGAATGGCCATGCGTTCTTGGCCCCGGACCGCGGTATCTGCCATGTCGCTCCTGGGGCTCCTGTCAACGGGGTGTGCGTCCGGCGGCGGCGCGGCAGTCTCTGACTCCTATTGGCGAACGGACCTAGGTCGCGTCACGCGCCCGACTTTGAGGGGGGCCGTGGACAAGGTGTTTCGAAAGCATTCGATAGAGATGCGACGCGAACAGGCCGAGATGGGAGACCGCGAGATCCGCTTTGAGTCCGTGTGGAAGGCTCGCCAAGTGATGGCCACCGAAGAGGGGGCTGGCGTGACGGGTGCGCGCTCCCGCATCGTGATCAACGGGAGCCTGCTGGACCTGCAATCGGGTGGCGACGGCATATACCGCGTTTGGTGGCAAGTCGAGAACGAGGTGACGTCGGTGGCGAATGCGGACTGGCACCGGGGACCATTGCCGGACCAAGTGCGCGAGCAATATCGGCCGGTATTGTCGGATCTCGAGTTGGAGGTACGCACCGGCATCCGGTGAAGGGTCTCGTAACGGGATTGAGGGGCAGGGCAACGGAAGGGGTCCCTCGGACGGCAATGGTCCGAGGGGCCTCCTTCCCTGTCCATCCCGCGCGAGCATGAGACTGGGCAAGGCGCGCGGGGGATGGGCGGCCACGCGAAAGTTGCGTGCGGCGGGCTCCCTTCTTTGGGGGTGGGTGCTAGTCGGTTGCGGCGAGAGCGCTCCCGCGGGCCCGGTCGAGATCAAGTTGGGCCATGTCGGTGCGCCGGGTTCCCTTTTTGCCCTTTCGGCCGAGGAATTCGCGACCCGCGCCAACGCGCGCTTGGCGGTCGGGGGCCTGGGTGAGGTCGTAGTCTACGGATCCAGCCAGTTGGGCGGCGACGACATATTGTTGCAAAAGCTGAAGCTGGGGACGGTGGACTTGGCGCTACCGTCGTCGATCATGTCGTCCCGCATCGACGCCTTCGGCCTCTTCGAGATGCCGTATCTCGTGCGCAGCCGCGAGCACATGAGGCGCATCGAGGAGGATATCTTCTGGTCCCGGCTCGCGCCCCTGGCCGAGGAGGAGGGGTACCGCATCCTGGCCGTCTGGGAAAACGGCTTCCGCCACGTCACGAACAACGTCCGCCCGGTGCACGGACCGGAGGATCTCGCAGGCGTCAAATTGCGTACCCCTCGCGGCACTTGGCGCATCAAGCTCTTTCAGCAGTTCGGCGCCAATCCGACGCCGATGGCCTTGTCCGAGGTGTTCATAGCGCTCAAGACGGGCGTGGTGGACGGCCAGGAGAACCCGCTCTCGCAGATCCACGCATCGCGGCTCTACGAAGCGCAGGAATACCTTTCGCTCACGGGCCATGTCTACACGCCCGCGTACCTGACGGCCTCCGCCGAAGCGTGGTCCAGGTTGCCTGCCGCCGTGCGGATCGTGCTGGAGGAAGAAGCAAGGGAAGTACAGGCGTTCGTGCACGAGCGGGCGGCGCAGCTCGATGCGGAGCTGGTCGACCAGATTGCCGCGGCGGGCGTGCAGGTCAACACCGTGGACCGCTCTCGGTTCCTGGAGAGCAGCCAAACGATCTACGACGAGTTCGGGGCGACGGTGCCGGACGGCGGCGAGCTCGTCGCGCTGGCTTTGCCGCTGGCCTACCGCTAGGGGGGCGTGGTGGCCCCCACCGGGCGGGCCGCCGCACCGCCCGCTGATCGCCATGTCGCCCGCCTTGCCGATCCCGATATGGGGGCCCCTGCCGGGCGGGTTGCCGGACCGCGCCTGGGCTGGCGGCGCTGGTTCGAGAGGGTGCTCGCCGGAGTCGTGGCGGCGCTGGTTTCGGCGCTGGTCCTGGTCGTGCTGTTGGGCGTTGCGTCGCGGAAGGCGGGCCGGGCGTTCGTCTGGTACGACGAGGCGGCGTCGATCCTGTTGGCGTGGCTCACCTACTACGGCGCCGCGCTGGTGGCGTTGCGGCGAGGCCACATTGGCGTGCCGACGCTGGTCGACAGCTTGCGGGGGCGGGCGCGCGCGACGGTCGTGATCGGGGGCGAAGTCGCGGTCGTCGGCTTCTTCGCCCTCCTGGCCTGGGCGGGATGGCAAGTCCAGCACGCGCTGGCCGGCACCATGCTCGTCAGCATGCCGGCCGTGCCTGCCGCGCTTGCCCAGTCCGTCATACCGATCGGCGCGGCGCTTTTCGTCGCCGCCCAGCTCGCGAGCCTCCCCGGAGTGTTGTCCGGCGCTTCGTCGGCGACCGAAGGGGCGGTGGCCCCGGCGACGGACGATTCCGGCCGCCCCGGGCAACGCGTCTCCGGATGACCCTCGCCAGCGGCGCACTCGCAGCCCGATGACCGCCGGGCTCGTCGTCCTCCTTCTGTTGCTCGTTCTGGCCAACGTGCCCATCGCCGTCGCGCTGGGCCTGATGGCCGCGACGGCCATCGTGGCGTCGTCGGGGTTCGGTGCGCTCCCCAACGTCGCGCTGGTCATGTTTTCAGGCGCCACCAAATTCCCTCTGATCGCCATTCCGCTCTTCATCCTGGCGGGTGCGATCATGAACGCGTCCGGCATTTCGACGCGCCTCGTGGCCTTCGCGTCCGCGGTCTTCGGCTTCATCCGGGGCGGACTGGCGACCGTGAGCATCGCCGCTTCCATGTTCTTCGCCGAGATATCGGGGAGCGCGGTCGCGGACGTGGCGGCCTTGGGGTCGATCCTGATCCCCGCAATGAAGAAGAAGGGCTACTCGCCGGACTTTGCGGCCGCGGTGACCTCGTCTTCGGCGACGCTGGCGGTGATCATCCCGCCTTCGATTCCGTTGATCCTCTACGGCGTCATGTCGGGCGCGTCGGTCGTCGAGCTGTTCGTGGCAGGCATCGTGCCGGGGGCCTTGGGCGGGCTTCTCATGATGTTCGTGGCCTATCTGTGGGCCCGGCGGGCGAAGCTGGAAGCCGACCAGGCGTTTCGGTTGCACCGCGTCCGGGCCACGTTCAAGGAGGCCGGCTGGTCGCTCGTCCTGCCCGTGATCATCTTGGGCGGCATCTTCAGCGGCTGGGTGACGGCGACCGAAGGCGCCGCCTTGGCCGTCGTGGCCGCGTTGTTGGTCGGAGGCGTCGCCTACCGGGGCCTGACGCGCGAGAAGCTGGCGCGCGCGGTGGTCGAGTCCGGATCGCAGACGGCCGTAGTGATGCTTCTCGTTGCCTCGTCGGCGCTTTTGGGCGACTACCTGACCGAGGTGCGGGCGCCCCAGCGCATCGTCGAGACGATCATGGGAGTCACCGAGTCGCGGTTGGCGATTCTGGCCATGCTCAACGGGTTCCTGCTTCTCCTCGGCCTCTTCCTGCACTCCGCGGCGGCGATCATCCTGGTCGTTCCCATTGCGATGCCGCTGGTGGAGGCGGCCGGCATCGACGCCGTCCACTTCGGAATGATCGTCGCGCTCAACCTCGGCGTGGGGCAGCAGACGCCTCCCGTCGCCTCGGTGCTCGTTACCGCATGCTCGGTCGCCAAGACCGGAATTTGGAGCACCACGCGCACCAACCTCTGGTTCATCGGCGTGTTGCTGGCCATTCTCGCCTTGGTGACCTACGTGCCGGCGTTCTCGCTCACGCTGGTGGAGGCTTTCTACCGATGAGGGCCGCGCCGGGGCCCGGCCGGGAGCGTCCGAGCCGTGTTGCGGAGCCCTCGCCGGGCGGTGGCGCCGTGCCGTCGGCCTCCAGGGACCGCGTGCACATGGAGCGAGACGGCGCGCTGGCCACGGTCACGCTCGACCACGCTGAGAAGATGAACGTGCTGGACCGGCGTGGCTGGGAACGGCTGGGCGAGGTCTTCCGCAAGCTGGCGGCGGACGATTCAGTGCAGTGCGTGCTGGTGCGGGGAGCGGGCGGGCGAGCGTTCTCGGCGGGGTCGGACATCGGTAGCTTCGCGGCGCACCGCATGGAGGCCGACGACGTCGCCCGGTACGCGGAGGCGGTTCGCTCCGGCATCGACGGAGTCTGGAGTTGCCCTCATCCCACCGTGGCCGCGGTCGAGGGCGTGTGCGCAGGCGGCGGCTTGATCGTCGCCTGCTGCTGCGACGTGCGGGTGTGCGGGCACTCGAGCCGCTTCGGGGCTCCCGTCAACCGCTTGGGCCTGGCGATGGCCTACGAGGAGATGGCTCCCGTGCTGGCCGCCGTCGGCTCGGGCACGTTGCTGGAGATCCTGCTGGCCGGCGACCTGGCGAACGCCGGCCGCGCGCGCGAGATCGGGGTTGTGCATCGCGTCGTGCCCGATGCCGAGGTCGCGGTGGCCGCGCGCACTGTGGCCGAATCGATCATGGCGGGCGCGCCGCAGGTGAACCGCTGGCACAAGAAGTTCGTGCGCAGGTTGGCCGACCCGGCTCCGCTGGCCGCGGACGAGCGCCGCGAACCCTACGAGTCCTGCCGCACCAGCGACTACCGCGAGGGCGTGGCGGCCTTTCTGGAGAAGCGGTCCCCTCGGTTCACGGGCGAGTAGGCCCGACAAAGAAGAAGGCGGGGCGCCTCCGCTGGGGAGACGCCCCGCCGAACGGGAATCCGCCGGGCCGGGCCCGAGGGCCGCGGCCCGGCGGCCCCTCCCCCCGGCCTCCTACTGGATGCCGGCCACCTCCCACCTCGTCCTCAGCTGGTTGCGGGCGCCCTCGCCCAGCAACGGCGAGTTCGCCAAGAGCCGCGCGCGCGCCAGCAGCTCGCCGGCCTTCGCGCCGTCCCCGTCCGCCTCGGCCACCCACGCCGCGTCGGCGAACGCGTTGGCCGCCGCGATCACGTCGCCGCGCTCGAGCGCCCGCTCGCCCGCCGCCTCGAAGTCGCGCACCGCCTGCCGCTCGTGCCCCTCGTAGAACGCGAGCCGCCCGGCCCGCAGCAAGTCCGACACCGCCGTCGCGTCGCCCGCAGGCCGCAACTCGGCCGCCCGCCGGAACAACGACGCCGCCCGGCCCCAGTTGCCCCCCTCGTCCAGCTCCTTCGCCGCCTTCGCCTCGATCTTCTCGATCTCGCCCGCCGGCGTCCCGCCGTTCTGCGCCGCCAGCGGCGCCGCGACCGTCAGCGCCAGCACGGCCAGCCCGGCGCGAATCCATCCAGTGGTGCTCTTCATCGGTGTGCTTCTCCTCGGAATGCATGATCAGTGTCTCCCGAGCGCCTTGTTGGTCGGCTCGCCTGCCCGGAAGCCGGCGGGCCGCCCGGCCCCTCGAGGAGCCGGGCCGCTCCGCCTGCCGAAGAACTACGCCGCAAGCGCCGCAAGAGTTTCGCACGCCCGCCCGCGGCGCTCCCGGCCCTACAGCGCGCCGGCCACCCCCCATCTCGCCCGCAACCGGTCGCGCGCGCCGCGCTCGAGCAACGGCGAGTTCGCGAGCAGCTGCGCCCTCGCCAGCAACGCGTTCGCCTCGGCGCGCCGGCCGTCGGCCCGCGCCACCCATGCCGCGTCGGTGAACGCGTCGGCCGCCCCGATCACGTCGCCGCGCTCGAGCGCCCGCTCGCCCGCCGCCTCGAAGTCGCGCACCGCCTGCCGCTCGCGGCCCTCGTAGAACGCGATCCGCCCCGCCCGCAGCAGGTCCGCCACCGCCGTCGCGTCGCCCGCAGGCCGCAACCCGGCCGCCTCGCGGAACAGCGCCGCGGCGCGGCTCCAGTCGCCGTCGCTCGCCAGCTGCTTGGCGGCCGCCGCCTCGATCTTCTCGATGTCGGCGATCCGCGCGGACCCGCCTTCCTGCGCGCCCAGCGGCGCGGCGACCGCCACCGCCGCCGCCGCGATCCAGGCGCCGACCCGTCCAGTACCGCCTGTCGTGCACTTCATCCGTCTCTCTCCTCGATGAGGCTCGCCGGGAGGCGCTGTCCGGCGCCGCGTGCGCCGGCTCCCGTCCCGGACTCTTGCGCGGACAGCGGCTCCGCGCCGCCGCCCGCCGTACTGTGATACACCGCAGGCCCCCGAAAGGTTCCCAGGCCCACGGGGCCGGTTGCGGAGGGCACGCGCGGCGCGGCGCCATTTCCCTCGCCGCCGCACGCGAAACGGGCGGGCACGCAGGGCCGGAGCGGCTCCGCCGGGGCCACGGACGTCGTTGACTCGCCCCGGGCGCCGCGGTACGCTTGCGGAGAGTCGCTGGCCGCTTCTCGCCGAGGCCGGCCATCCGCCAATTGAGTGAAGGAGAACCGGAGCCGCGAGTGAGCACACGACCCCTTGCCGGGATACGCGTCCTCGAGTTCGCGCACGTGATGGCGGGCCCCGTGTGCGGCCGGGTGCTTGCCGACTGGGGCGCCGACGTGGTGAAGATCGAACCGCCGGAGCCGGGCGATCCGGCGCGCGCGCTGATGCCGCCCTCCGCCCGGTCCTCCGCCGAACCGCCGGAGCCCTCCGAGCCCGCCGGGCGCGCCAGCCCTGCGTTCGCCATGCTGAACCGCAACAAGCGCGGCGTGGTCCTTGGACACGTCGCTCTACGAGGCGGGCGTCTTCCAGACGCTCTGGCAGTCCGCCGTGACGCTCGCTACCGGCGAGTCCCCCGGCGCGCTGGGGTCGGCCCATCCGCTGGCCGCGCCCTACGAAGCCTTCCCCACGAAGGACCAGTGGATCACCATCGGCGCCTGGAACCAAGCGAACTGGGAACGCTTGGCCGAAGCGATCGAGATGCCGGAACTCGCCCACGACGTGACCATCCCCAGGGCTCCGCCGGGCGCGGTCAGCGCGCCGAAGCGATCGAGATGCCGGAACTCGCCCACGACGTGACCATCCCCAGGGCTCCGCCGGGCGCGGTCAGCGCGCCGAAGCGATCGAGATGCCGGAACTCGCCCACGACCCCCGTTTCGCCACCAACGCCGACCGCATGAGCAATCTGCCCGCGCTCCGCGAGACCATGAGCGCCCGGCTGGCCCAAGCCACGGCCGCCGAATGGCTGGCCCGGTTCGAGTCGGCATCGGTTCCCGCCGGCCCCGTCGCGACGATCGGCGACATGCTGCGCCACCCCCAGACTCTGGCGCGCCGGATGATCGTGGCGGTGCCGACTCCTTCGTCCCCGCAGGACGGCGACGCCGGCGCACCGAGGACCATCGGAATGCCCGTCAAGCTCTCGGACGCGCCCCCGGAGGTCGGCCGCCCCGCCCCGGAGCTGGGCCAGCATACGCGGGAGGCGCTGGCCGAATACGGCCTCTCGCGCGGGGAAGCCCAGCCCGGCCCGGCCAACCTTGACGAGGCGTGAACGCAACGGCCGGGCGAAGGACGGGAACGGGTTGTCGGGCGCGCCCGCAATCGCCCAATTTGCCAATTGCGTTCCCATTGCCCATGTCGAATGTCGTGGGGTCTCGGCATGGTTGCATGGGCCGCGGACGCGGTTGGTCGGCTTGGCGCGTCCGTCGGACCGCGTCTCCGTGGCGTGGTTCCGCGTCAACGCTCGCGCGGGAGTTGGGCCAACCCACGGGCCCGTCCCGAATTCGACCAAGGAGGTCGCATGAAGGAACTGCTACAGAACGGGTCCCTCGCACGTCTCGGGGCCACGGCGCTCGCCCTTGATCCTCGCCGGGGTCTCCGACGAGGCCACCGGCGTCCACGCATGTCCCGGCATAGGCACCGGCGTCCTCGACATCAGGCTCCCTCGCCCAGTGTGCGGCCAGCGTCTCGCGGCTCAAGCCCCGCGCCAGGCCGGCCGCGCCGGTCCGGCGAGGGATGCAGGCGGGGTTGCCGGGCGCGCCAGCGGTCACCCGATTTGCCACTTGCGTTGCGCGGCACAGACGGGCACGATCACCGGCATGGTCAGCGACGAGGCCACGGGCCAGCCGCTCGAGTCCGCGCTCGTGCGGATTGACATGCGGGGCAATTGGGCAAGGGTTGCTACAAGTGCAGAAGCCCGTGTGGAATTTGAGAAACTTCGGGATCTTTTTCCAGAAGGCATTTGCAAAACCGAATGGCATACGTATAAAGACCGCCATCTCCACGTGAGGCCGGAAGATACCCCATGCAGCAGCGGAAGCGGCGATGGCCGACGGCGCGTTGCCGTAGCGGATGCTTCGGCGCAAGACGTGCCGTCGCGAGCTGAGCAGGTAGCATTGGCTCGGGATTTGCGTAGCGAGAATGCGGAGCGGATGATGGAGGCGGTGTATCGGCTCTACGACGTTCCAGTGGAGGAATGGCACAGCGATTTTCGAAGAGCGGTAGCGGACGTGTTCGTGAGGGAGGTAAAGAGGGATTTCGAACAGAGAGTCATAAGCGGTGACCGGCTCGTCACCCTCGGGGACATGGTCTACATGATCGGCCACGCAGGGGATCCGGTGGTGATTCCGGCGTTGCTCTTGGCTCCGAATCCACCGGCGACGGAGGCTCTTTACGGATTCGGAGAACCGGGATTTCGCGCCGTGCTGAACATGATGTTGTCGTCTTCGCCAGGTCAATTTGCAGACCACCCGGGGCGCGGAGTGACCTCGTCCCATTACGCTGGCGGTCTTGATGTGCTGACGATGTTTGTTCACAACGACGGTGTGGACGCGTTTGACCGGCTAACACAAAGCCAGCTACGGAACGTGGCCCTCCGCATACTGGAATCGGCAAGAACGGGATGGTTGCTGGTCGCGGCCATGCCGCTGGCCGTCGCCTTTGACGATGGCGTGGCGATGGTAGAGTCGTTGACGGACACGGCGGAGATTCGCGCCCGAGGCATCACGAGGCCCGAACTTCCGGTCGGTTGGATTGCGCAAAAGGCTAGAGAGGCGCTGAGTAGTGGACGGATGCGATGACGTTGAAGTCGACGGGCAAAATGCATGAACGGCGGCAAGGGTCGAACGTTGATGCTTGGGGGGGCGCAGGCTGTTCGGCTAGAGCTAGGGAAGGGGCCGGGGCGTAGCGGACGGGGCGGGCGATGGGCGGCATAGGGCGTCGGCGGGCGCGCGACGACGGCGCCACGCGCCTGCGTGATCTGGCGATGTCCGGTTTCGGAGACGTGTCTTGGGGCTTGCGGGCCGTCGCGACCGAGGCCTCCGTCCCCCCCCCCCCCCCCAGGCGCGCGCGTTTGCGCCTCGAACGCCCGGACGCCAGTACCCGGCGTCGTCCGTCGTGTTGGCCGGTGCCTCGCCGAGGTTCGCGCTAGCCCGCTCGAGCACCGGCTCCAGGTTCCGGCAGTCGGCCGGATGGTTCGTGACGCCGTGCGGCACGACGACCTGCGCGCCGTCGTCGACGGCCAGTTGCGCGTTGAACGCCTGCACGAATCTGTGCGTGTCCATCATGATGCGGCTCCGGGTCCGTGAAGTTGCATTGCGCCCTTCCGCCCGGCCCGGCGACGCCGGTGCCTCCTTGCACGGCAACTGTCTCGGCTCGCCGCTCACGGACGGCTTCGCGTGCGCGCCGCCTTGCGGGCCCAGCGCGTCCGCACGTGCCCCGGCGCTCAGCCGCCTTCGTGCGCAATCCCTTCGCCACGGCCGTACTCCGATGGCGCGCCGCCGTCCGCTCCATGCCCTCCGCTTGCGCCCGCAACTTTGCGCGCGCGCGCCCGCCGCGCCTCGTCCTCCAATCGCGCCTTCGCGTCTTAGCGAGCCGCGATGCTCTGGGATGACCGCGACCCACAAGCGGGCGGCCGCGGAACGGGCGGGCGCCGCGAACGCAGGCGTTCGACCGGGAGGGCCGGGCCGACATCCGGTACGGGCAACCGTTTCACGTCGGTGAGCTTGACGCGCCGTCGGCAAGTCCCATAGTCCGATGCGGTCATTTAAACGGAAGTTCTGGACGGCGGAAGGCTGTAAAGTGGTTGTTGGGTTTGGAGACAGGCGATTTAGAGGGCGTACACTACTGGGTACGTGGGGTCAGGGCTTGACGCCGAGGAGGCGCAAGGCGCGTTCCTGGACGGGTGTGGACTGCGTGAGGACGTCGGCCGGGGCGGTGCCAGTGGGGCTGGACGCGGTTGCGGGCGAGGGTGGCCAGGTCGGCGAGCAGTGTGCGGAAGCTGTGGACGGGCAGGCCGTCGGGCGCGCGCTTGCGGCCGTGCGTCTTGGCGCGGGCGGCGGGCGACGCTCGGGCGGGCGCGACGGGAGAGGACCGTGCGCGGGCGGCGGCTTGCGGGTCGTGGTCGTCGAAGAGCATCGGGGCGAGCGCGCGGCGCATGTGCCACTCGACGTAGTAGGCGAGCATGCACAGGAAGACGTGGGCGCGCACGCGGCCGGCCAGCCGGTGGTGGACGGGCCGCACCTTGAGGTCGACGGTCTTGAAGCTGCGAAACGCGCGTTCGATTCGGCTCAGGCGCTTGTTAGGCGCGCACGGCGTCCGCCCCGCTCAGATCCTGCTTCGCCACGCTGGTGCGCAGCACGCACGTACAGGCCGTCGAGCGCCGCCTCGCGGGCGATGGCGGCGGCGGCGCGCGCATGCGAGAACGCATCGTCGGTCACGCGCACGACGAAGCGCTTGCCGACCTTGTGCGAGCGCAGCGCGCGGTCGGCGCGCACGGCGATCCGCGCTTCGCCCCGCAACGGCCGCCGCTCGCGGCGCACCGCCTCGGCCACTTGCTCGAGCTTCGCCTCCGTCGCCGCCAGGAGATCGGCGCGCTTGCGCGCGCGCTCGCGCGGCCAGCAGCGGGTTCCTGCACACGACCAGCCGCTCGCCCGGATACAGCGCCGGCGCCTCGATCTCGGCCAAGTCGCGCTCGTCGAACAACGACGGCTGAAGACAGCCCTCGACCGCCAGCTTCTTGATCTCCGGCGCCCGCAACGCCGTGATCCAGTCCAGCCCGCAGGCTCCACCTCCTCGCGGATGCGCGCGCTCGTCAGCAGACCCCGGTCGCCCACCACCGCCACCTTCGACAGCCCGAAGCGCTCGCACAGCGTCTTCAGCGGGCCGCCCAGCGTGCCCGGGCCCGCCGTGTTCCCCTCGAACACCTCGACCGCCACGGGACAGCCGTCGCCCGCGCACAGCAACGCGAACATGATCTGCAACGAGCCCCGCTTGCCGTCGCGCGAATGCCCCCGCCGCGCCAGCGGACAATGCCGACCCTCGAAGTACGTCGAGGTCACGTCGCACAGCGCCAGAGAGCCGTCTCTTCGACGGCCTGCGGTCCAGCCGCCGATCGAAGCCCAGCTTGCGCGCCGTGCCGACGACGGCGGCGACGTGGCCGTGCGGGCGCGAGCGCACGATGCGAAACGCGTCGTCGAGCGACGGCAACGCGACGCCGCCCTTGAGCAGGACGCGAAAGCTCTCGACCAGCTCGTCCGGCCACTTCGACAGGTTCGCCAGCGTTTCCTTGCGCACCTTGCCGCCTTCTCGGTAGGAGCGACGCAACAGCACGGCGGGCGGAGAGTTGCGGTTGGGCACCCGTTCGACGTACATGGTTACGAACGTAACAGGAACCCGTTGCTGGCCGCCGAGCTCGCATGCGCGCGACGAGGCGGCCATCGCCCGCGAGGCGGCGAATCGACGGCCTGTACGTGCTGCGCCACCAGCGCGGCGTGCTGAGGGAGACGCCGAGCGTCCTTCCGCTGTCGGCCTAGATTTCGAGCAAGCGAATGACGGTAGCCCTGGTCGTCGTGATGCTCGTGGCGGGGTCGGTAACTTCGAGGATGAGGCGCAACGTGCCATGGGCCTCGTTGCGAAGGTCCAAGTCGAAGAAGTGCTTTTCCGCAGGACCTGCTGATTCCAGGGCTACGCTGATCGCTACGCGGCCTAGGTCTTGGTCGCGAACAGGCGGGCGAGGAAGCGCTTCGTCGCGAACCTGACCGTCGGTGGTCGGTAGCACGCGAATGCGGACATCGTAGGTTGTCGTGCGGCTCTCGGGCGTTCCAATGGGGCGATAGACCTCGAAGTAGACGCGAAGCAGGTCCTGCTTCCAGAAGTGTGTTGCAGGCAACAGCGGAACCGGCGAGTTGTCGGGCCTAAACTGTGGCTGTGAGGCGATGCCGACGATGATGTCGCTCACGTCGAAGCCAGCGAGTCCCAACGACAACGGCGCACCGAGGACAAAATGCCGGCTTCCGGGAAACACGCGGGGTCCGAGGCCACGGCTTGCCATGTCGTGTCTGGCCGCCACGGAAAGATGGCCTATGCGGGGATCGTGGCGAAGCATCAGTTGGGAAAACTGACCCTGATCGTCCAACGGCAACATTGACGCCCGTGTGATTTCGTGCAGTTGCTGGTTGCGAACGACAACGGTGTGGTTGGGCGTGTAGTCGTCCAGAGCAATCTCTTCGGGCAGTGCGCCTTCGTCGAGTTCAGGGGTCCAACGTGGTGACGACACAGCCAGCACGAGAATGCGTGGCTGTCCGTCGCGGATCACGCGGACGGCCTGCGCTGACAAAGCGCTCGTCGGCGTCTCTTCGATGGCCGACCAAGACGGCGGCCGGGGTTGGGCGGCGCGAGCCATGTCGTTATCGATGTGAGCTAGAGACATGGCTTCGAGATAGCCCTCGTTGGGCGCACGTCCCATTTGCGACCAGAGCGCTTCGAGCTGGCCAAGGCGGTCTCCGAACGGACCCCCAGCGCGTGCCAGCTCAACATAGTATAAGAACTCTAGATAGTATTGGGCACGAAGGCCCGTGCTGAGACGGGAACCGGGACCCGACCGGGCGCTCCTGGGCAGTATCTCGTGAGGGCCGGTCACGAATCTAAACGGACCCGTTCCCTCCTCGTTTCCGAACATAAAATATGTAAAATCGCGCTCGCCGAGACTGTTGTACCTCCATATTTCGTACTGGGGATCGACGTCCCAGCGGAACAAATCGTCTCTGGATATCCCTCGCCAGCGCGCTTCTGCACTGTTGATCTTCAAGTGCCCCGACGTCACTTGGGCCGGGCTTCCGTACTTGACGTACATCACACCGCGATCGTCCGTTCCGAACGCGGAGTTGCGATTGTAGGCGTAGTTGGCCCGGGCGTGTGCGACGCGGGCCCAGTGTTCGGCAAGCCGTTCGTTCTCCAGCGTGCCGGGAGTGGGATCTCGCTCAATCCAGAACTGCTTGACGGCGCGTGCCAGCGACACCGGGTTCATTCCGCCCGCCGCCTGCCAAGCGTGGGCTCTGGCGGAATCTACCAGGGCGAACGTGCGGCGTCCCTCGGCCAATATTTCCCGTTTGGCAACCTCGTCGGGGTTCACGACAGAGAAGCCCCAATAGAACATGAGGGCAGCCACTTCTTCGTATAAGTCGAGCTTGTGTTCGGCGACCGTAGCGATGAACGTCGTGCCGATGCGAGGGTCCGGATTGCCGGCCGTTGTCAAACTGTCTCGAAGCGTGATCCACAGATCGAGAGCGTCTGTTATCTGATCTTGGTCAAGCAACGCGCGGCCGCGTGCAAATGCGTCCTGATTCTGCGAAGATCGTGCGCCATGCGGCGAAGTCGCGTCGTCAACCGATCGCTCGGACGACATTGCGAAATCGGTAAGCATCCCGGCGAAGCGGGTCTCGTCGCAGGCGTCGCACGTCACGACCGATGTTGCCGAAGACCAAGGCGCCGGCGGGAGGCACAGCACCGCTAGAAAAGCGAAGGAAGGAGCGCCGAACGTGTGCATGTTCGGGGCGCTAGAGGACCCGAATGCTTGCCGAGAGAGCAATGCGAAGGTCGGTGTGCCAGTTGCCGTTTACCCTCTGCGTGCCTCCACCATACTTGCCGATGCCACCGCCCAGCGTCAATTCCGACGCCATGCGTCCCCGGGTCGTGCGGGCTCCGACCAAGACGCGAAACACCACGTGACGGCTGTTTCCACGGAAAAAGTCCGAGTTCAACCCGCAGACGGCTCGTGGTGGGCCGATTGCGCGAGCGGTGCAATCTGGGAGTCCAAAGGAATAGAGCTTCAACCCGACGCCACCCCCGAGAATCGGCTCGACGGGCCAGTCGGGGTTGCCACGGTAGGCCCGCAACTGCGCCGTGATGCCGCGCACGCTCGCCGACACGATTTCGGGTTCGCAGATGGCGCCCTGGACGACTTCGCAGACGCCGATCTGGCTTCTCGCTTCCGCTCCGATCGTGGCTTCGAAGGCGAGCCGCAACCCGACGCGGCGTTCCGGGAAGTCTAGGTCGAGCCCGGCGCCCACCAAAGGGGAACTCTCCAGATCAGCTACGGAATTGGCCAGCGGGAGTTGCACGATGTTCGACGGCGCGGTCGCCAATCGCCCGCCCGAGAGCTGATAGGCTCCCAGCACCCAGGCCGCCACGGTCCAAGAACGGTCGGTGGGCTCTTGCGCCGACTGTGCCGACGCCGACTGGTAGCTGAAGAGCCCAATGCTCGCGAGGCAACCTGTGGGAAGAACGGCCTTCCGCAAGCGGAGCAGGAACATGGGAACGCCACGGTGGTCACGTGCACTGGGTGCGGCGCACCGACCGCCTCGACTCGCCAACGGAACGATCCTGCGCGACAGTGCCATGGGCCATCGATCCTCTTCAAGAGACAAGCGCGGACAGGGCGTGGAGCGAGGGCCGGACACATGGTGGCCCTCACCTTCGCGGAGGCGCAACCGGAACGCCAACGCCATGGGAATGTCTAACCTGCTACGGCGTGGAGTTCAAGCCCGATGGCTCCGCTGATGCGTCCAGGACGCAGTCAGCGCCGATGGGGACGAGGCGTGGAGCCATCCCGCGATACGGGGCCGCCGACCATGAACGGGTGGTTGTACCGGTGCCTGCCCCTTGACCGGAGCCTGAAGTTGCAGCAAGGATTGTTGCTGGAAGAACACGAAACCGGCGCGGTCGTGCCCGAGCATGGGGGACGATCCGTTGGTCGGCGCCGTCAACGCGTGACGGAAGGGCTTGCCGGGGAGGTCTGCCCATGCTTGAAGAGATCAAGGCCAAGATCGCCGACGAGATCGAGGCGTTGACCCGCGAGCTGAACGTGGAGTTGCCGGATCGCATCGAGAAGGCGGTCGAGCTTGGGGACCTTCGGGAGAACGCGGAGTACAAGTCGGCGCTGGAGAGGCAGCAGTTCGTCCAGGCGCGGCTGGGGCACTTGGGCCGGAGGCTGGCCGATCTGTCCAGGATCAACGTGGACGAAATGCCGGTGGACCGGGTCGGCTTCGGCTCCGAAGTCACGATCCGCGACCTGACCCGGAAGAAGGTCGCGAGCTACACGATCGTGGCGGGCGACTACATGGACCTGGAGGCAGGCCACATCTCGATGGCGTCGCCCATCGGCAGGGGACTCATGGGGGCGCGCGAAGGCGAGGAGGTGACCGTGCGGCTACCCGCCGGCGAGCGGCGCTTCAAGGTGACGGCGCTCTCGACGTTGCCCCAGCGGGTGAGTGCGGGAACGGAGGCAGGCGACTAGCACGCAACTGCTCCCTTGGTCGGCTGGGACAAGGAATTTCGGGCTGGTCGTCCCCGATCTGGCCGTGCGTATCGCGAATCCGATCTACGCCGAGGTGGCGCCGCGGAGCTGGGCCGGAGCCCCGCCGAACAAATAGCGCCCCCGGCGGCTCCCACTATTGGCGAGCCGCCGGGGGCGCTGGACCAGCCGCAACCCGGCGCGAAAGGCCGCCTACGGCGCGAGTGGTCGATCGTTGTTCGGCTTCAGACGCCGAAGCGGCGATCGCATGCCCGTGCCGGGTTGCGCTGGGTACTTTGACTGGACAAGTGATCACCTCCTTGGTTCGGGTGGACATCGGGCGAAGTTCCTGCCGTCGCCGACCGTCGCGACGGCCGACACGGGAAAGATAGGTGCGCGAGACCGATTCCGCCAACCCGCCGGCTCGGCAGTCGGTCCGCGTGGAACGGCCGACGGCCGGATGCGGCGCTTGTCCGGGGCGGCGTACGCGCGTTGGTACGCCGCCGAGTTCGGTGACGAATCCGCAAAGCGACCGTCGAACGCCCCGCCTTGCGATCGCTAGGCGCGTTGGTACGCCCGCCGGAGCGCGAGGAAGCTCACCAAGGCG
Organism: Longimicrobiales bacterium; assembly: GCA_965203485.1. Taxonomy (GTDB): domain Bacteria; phylum Gemmatimonadota; class Gemmatimonadetes; order Longimicrobiales; family Gaopeijiaceae. The sequence continues at coordinate 2,230,026 of OZ241892.1, read as the reverse complement.
GCGACGGTGATCCACAGGACGCCCCAGGTGACTGTCGAGATGCCGGTGTACTCGGCCAGCATCCGAGCGTCGGAGCGTAGTTCGGGTCGGTCCAGGACATCGCTCTTGATGTCGAGGATGGCGTAGACGCAGCTCGTCAGCCCGAGCGTCATCAGAATCGGCCTCTGAGTCCGGGGGCCCAGCATCCAGGCGGCCAGCATGAGCGCGGCCCCGAACGCCAAGCCGAAGGCGACGCCGAACGATCCGTCGACGTAGAACAGGGTCAGCACGACGACGGCGGCGCCCGCCGCCGCCAAGACCACGCTGGGGGGCGGGAAGTGCCTGGCGCCCGCGGCCGCCAAGAGGAACAGGCCCCATGCCAGACTGCCCAGGTAGCCGGCCGAGAGCGTCAGGAACGCGTTGCCGCCGGGGCAGTAGCAGGCGCCGCCCTGCCTGGGGTCGAGCTGGATATGCTCGATCGTCCCGCCGGTAGCGACCGCCACTGCGCCGTGGCTGATCTCGTGAAGCATCACCACGAAGATCTTGAGCGGATACAGGACCGGCGTGTCCCAAAGCCACAGCAGGACGGCGAAGTAGACGGCAAAGCCGGCGAAGAAGCGTAGCTTGCTCTTGGTTTCTGGGCTGGGCATCGTCGAAGTCCGTTCTCGGCGAGCGTTGCGGGCAGGGGTGTTCGGCGCCGGCGCGCGGCAAGTGGTTGCCGCCGACGCCTTCCAAACTACGGCGAATCGGGTGCCGGAGTTCCGGGAGCGGCGCGGACCCGTCTTGCGTGCCGTCCCGCGCGAGGGCTCGATTCGTCCGCCGCCGTCGGCGGTTGCCGTTTGCAATTTGGCTGCGCCGTGCGGCGTGGGTAGCTTGATCCAACAAGAGTCCGCCGGATGTGCCGGGGAGCAGCGCGATGGGATGCGTGCGACCCCGGCGCGCTCCTGCTCGCCAACCACGACCAGCAAGGACGGCAATCGGCGATGAGAAAGACACTGGCCGTGGCCTTGGCCGCGATTGCGGGTTGCGTGCCGGACCTCCCTGGGCCGGTGACGGCGGGCGATCCGGCGCCGCCGTTCTCGGCGGTGGCCTTGGACGGCGCCGAGGTTGGTTCGGCGGAACTTCGGGGCGCTCCCTACCTGCTCAACATCTGGGCGACTTGGTGCGCGCCCTGCCGCCAGGAGATGCCCGAGCTGCAGCAGCTCCACGACGCTTACGCCGATGCCGGGTTTAGGGTGGTGGGAGTCAGCGTGGACACCCGCGGCGCGGGGGACCTCATCAAGTCCTTCCTCGGCGAAGTCGGCGTCACCTTCCCCGTCTATCACGATCCGTCGTCTCGGATCATGGACGAATACGGGCTTCTCGGCTTGCCCGGGAGCTTCCTTGTGGACGCCGAGGGCGTCGTCGTGCGCACGTGGGCGGGCCAGTTTCACCCGATGGCCCCGGACGTGCAGGAATCCGTGCGCGCGTTGTTGCCCGGGGCGGTCGCAAGTTCGAACTGACCGGTACGGAACCTGTGGGCGGCCCAGGGGGCGCAGGCGCTGGGAGCGGTCCCGCCGAGGTTCGCGCCGGCCTGACGCGCGATCTGGGGCTGGTGTCGGCGCTGGCGATCGGCACCGGCACCATGATCGCCGCCGGCATCTTCACGCTGTCCGGCCTGGCGGTCGGCTACGTGGGCAGCGCGGCCATCGTGTCCTTCCTGCTGGCGGCGGTGGTGGCGGCCTTCACGGCACTGACGTACTGCGAGTTCACGTCGATCTATCCGCGCTCGGGCGAGGGATACCTGTACGCCCGCGAGACCTTCCCGTCCTTGGTCGCCTACCTGGTCGGCTGGTGCCTGTTGCTGGGCTACGCGTCGTCGTGCGCGTTCTACATCGCCAGCCTGTCCACCTACTTCAACGAGTTCATCTGGCACGCGGCGGTCGCGGCGGCCCCCGGCCTCGTCTTCCTCGCCGCGCTCACGCTGCTCAACGTCAAGGGAACCAAGGAGAGCGGGACGTTCCAGATCGTCGTGACGGCGGCCAAGATCCTGTTGCTCCTCTGGTTCATCGCGGGTGGGCTGGGCGGCTTCGACGCGTCGGTGCTGGGCGAGCGGTTCAGCCGCAACCTGCCCGCCATCGCGTCCACGGCGGCGCTGGTGTTCATCACGTTCTTCGGCTTTTCCGCCATCGCGGCGTCGGCGGGCGAGGTCGTCGAGCCCACGCGCACCATTCCCCGCGCCATCTTCATTTCGATGGTCGTGGTGACGGTGCTCTACGCCGCCGTGGTGCTCGTGGTCGTGGTGGCCGACCTGACGGAGTACACGGAGGCGGCGATGGGCGTCGCGGCCCGGGCGTTCCTCGGGCCGGTCGGCGGGGCGGTGATCGTGGGCGGCGCGCTCTTCTCGATGATCTCGGCGTCCAACGCGTCGATTCTGGCGGGGTCGCGGGTGGCGCTCGCGATGAGCCGACTGGGCCATCTTCCCCGGCTGGTGGGCTTCGTGAGCGACCGCACGAAGACGCCGGTGGCCGCGCTGGCCGCCGTGGCGGGCTCGATCGGCGTGTTCGCCTTGGCGCTGCCGCTGGAGGACTTGGCCCAGTTCGCCAACTTGGTGCTGTTGCTGGCGCTCTCGATGGTCAACCTGGCACTGATCGTCCACCGCCGCCGCTATCCCGACATGCCACGGCCGTTCCGCGTGCCGCTGGTGCCCCTCCTGCCCGCCCTGGGCATCGCCGCCAACATCTACTTGATGCTCCAGATCCCCGCCGGCGGGGACTTCCTGCCGGTCGTGCTGGCCATTCTCGCGCTTGCGGCGGGCTTGTTCGCGTACGCCGGGTGGAAGGGCGTTCGCTTCGAGGCGCCGGGGCCGCCGGCAGCCGAGTCCAAGGTCGTGGGACTGCGCGCGTCGCCCACCGAGGCGGCCTTCCGGATCTTGTTGCCGGTCTACAATCCCGCCACCGCCGCGCCGCTCGTGGAGATGGCCGCGTCCATCGCGCGTGCGCGGGGCGGGGAGGTCACGGCGTTGCGGGTGGTGCAGGTGCCGGAGCAGCTGCCGCCGTCGCTGGCGCGCGAGCTGGTGGAGCGGGAGAGCACGGGCTTGGACGGCCTGGACGAGGCGGCGGCCGCAGCGGACGTGCCCGTGTCGGTGGAGATCCGGGCCGGGCGCAATGTCGGGCGGGCCATTTTGGAGTCGGCGCGGCAGCTCAAGGCCGACCTGATCCTGCTGGGTTGGAAGGGCTACACCTCGACGGCGCGGCGAATCCTGGGCGAAGTGACGGACGAGGTGGTTCGCCTGGGCCGGTGCGACATCATGCTGGTCAAGTTCGGGCGCGAGCTGGCCGCCCCGCGCCGGATTCTGTTGCCGACGGCAGGCGGCGCGCATGCCCGCAAGGCCAAGGACTACGCCGTGAACCTGACGGCCGACGGCGGACGGCTGACGCTGGCGGCGGTCGTGCCCGCGGGGGCGGCGCCGGCACGCTTGGAGGAAGAGCGGGCGCGCTTGCGGGAGGAGCGAGCGGAGTTGCCCGAAAGCGCGGCGGTGGAGACGACGGTGATGCAAGGCGGCGTCGCCGAGTCCGTCCAATACGCCGCGCGCGAGTTCGACGGCGTCGTGGTCGGCGCCTCCGGCGAGAGCTTCTCCAGCCGCATTCTCTTCGGGACCTTGCCCGAGCGCATCGCCAAGGAGACGCGGGGCACCGTCGTGGTGCTCAAGAGCCACGATCCCGTGCGGGCCTTCGTGGGGCGGGTCGTGTCGGCGTGACGCGCCCAACGGCTTCCGCATTTCCTGCGGCTGGGACTAAGCGCAGGTGGTTGCCGGCCGTCGCGTGGAGATGGCTTCCGGTCTTAGGCCTTGCGTGCGCGCCGGATGCTCCCGATGCCGTTTCGTTCTACTCCGGCGCGTGCAGGCTCGCGGACGCGGCCCTCGAGCCGTGCGAGTCGTGCATCGATTTCGAACTCGCGACGACGCTGGGGGCCGACGACGACGAGGGGTTTCTCGTGGACCGCGGCACGTTTGGCGACATCGTGCGCGACCACGACGGCAACTATTGGGCCGGCCAGCGAACCGAGATCAAGGTCTTCGACTCGGCGGGCGCGCACTTGGCCACGGTCGGCAGAGCCGGCGAGGGGCCGATGGAGTTCCACTTTGCTCAGCCCATGCATACGGACGCCCGTGGGCGAGTTCACGTGTTCGACAACCGAAACGCAAGGGTGTCCGTGATCGGGCCTGACCAGATGTTGTCCGAGCAACGGCGGTTGCCTGCCACTGCTGTCTTCGCGATGACGCCGTTGGCCGACGGCGGTCGTTACGCGATTCAATCTTGGATCGGTACCGCGGAGCGGATCGGCTTTCCCCTCCACGTCGTTGACGACGGAGGCATCGTCACCTCGTTCGGCGCTCCCCAGGAAGACGATCCCGGCGGCCATGTCCTCGACGCCTTCACATCACAGCGCCGGCTGACGACGGACCCTTCGGGGAACATCTTCAGCTCGCATTACTACGACTACATCGTGGAGGCTTGGTCGGAAGACGGCGCGCGGATCGGAAGATTGGACGGGCCCGCGTTGTACGACGGTCCGATTCCTCGGCGGCCCGGCACGTATTCTTGGGACAATCCCCCGTGGAACGAGATCCACGACTTGATGGTCGATTCCAGCGGCCGTTTGTGGATCGTGTTCTGGTACCGTCGGCCTGACTGGCGGGAGAGAATGGTCGAGGTCGTAGACTCTCGAGGCCGGGTTCGGATTGAATCGAAGGACGGCATATGGGCTTCGTATCGCCACAGCCGCGTCGACGTGGTGGACTTGCAAGCGTGCGCGACGATTGCATCACAGTGGCACGACGGAGTTCTGATGAATTTCATCGAAGAGAATATGGTGTCCGAGATCGCGCACGGCGAAGACGGACAAGAGTTCGTCAACATCTGGAGATTCTCATATGCTCGCTAGGGTGTTTCGCACCGGCCGCGTGGAGGCGGGCCGCTAGCGAGTGCAGTTGCGCGTTCTCTCGGGAGCGGACGTCGCTTCGCTGATGCCCATGGCCGACGCGATCGAGACGATGGCACGCGCCTTCGGACAGCTCTCGGCAGGGCAGGCGGAGATGCCCTCGCGGGTGGCGCTGGAGTCGGGCGGGGGCGTCAGCTTGTTCATGCCCGCGCGGTTGCGGGGAGCCGGGGAGCGCGGCGTCAAGGTCGTGTCGGTCTTTCCGGGCAACCGGGGGCGCGGCCTGCCGGCGATCAGCGGGGCCGTCCTCATGCTGGACGACGAAACAGGTGCGCCCCAGGCGTTGCTGGACGCCGGGGAACTGACTGCGATTCGGACGGCGGCGGCCGCGGGCTTGGCCGCCCGCCTGCTGAGTCGGCCGGAGTCCCGAGTCTTGGCGGTGTTCGGCGCCGGGGCGCAGGCGGTGCGCCACGTGGAAGCGATTCGGGCGGTGCGTCCCGTCGAGGATGTCCGCATCGTGTCGAGGGGGGGAGAATCGGCCCGTCGGCTGGCCGCGTCGTTGGAAGGCGTCGAGGCGAATGCCTTGGAAGCCCCGGCCGAGGCGCTCGACGGCGCGGATGTCGTCGTGGCCGTGACCACCTCGCGCACGCCGGTGTTCGACGGAACGGCCCTGCCGGCCGAAACCCATGTGAGCGGCGGCGGCAGCTTCACCCCGGACGCCCAGGAGATCGGCCCGGAGGTCGTGGTGCGCGCCCGAGTGGTGGTGGAAGACCGCTCGGCCGCGATGGACGAGGCGGGCGACTTGATCGTTCCGGTCCGGCAAGGCATCGTTCCAGAAGACGTGATCGACGCCGACCTGGGCGAAATCGTCAATGGGACCGCCCCTCGAGGCGCGGCCGGGCACGAACTGACCTTCTTCAAGTCGGTCGGCGTGGCCGTCCAGGACGTGGCGATCGCGGCTGAAGTCCTGCGACGCGCGGAGGCCCGTGGAGCGGGCCGCTAGGCGGACGGCATCGCTGGCCGCCGAGTCCAGTCGGCCCGAGGTTGCGCTAGTGAGGCTCCGTGGGCCAGGGCCTCGGCCAACGGCCGAGCGGCGCAACGAGGGTAGAGACCGGCTTGGTTCATCGGCTAATCGTAAGAAATATGCACGGCTGATCGCAAGAGGCCGTCGACCAATCGGAAGATTCCTCCAAACTAGTCGGTTGCAATGCTTTATGGAAAGAATGCATGACATTGCATGACAATCGTCCAATCGCAAGAAGGATGCTCGTCCAATCGAAAGAATGCGACGACTGGTTGGCCGACGGTTGACGCTGGCAACCCGATGCCGCGCCCCGGCGGCGTCCCTGCCGCCGGAAGCGAGGAGCTCGTTGGTCGAGTCGCGCAGGCCGGGGCGCCGGCGTGAAGGCCGGAGGAGATGTCGCCGAGCGCCGATTTCGTGGGTCGTGCCCAGTCAGCCTTGCGCGGCGACGGACCCGCGCCGCCTCGGCCTCTTCGGTCTAGTTGCGGACGGCCTCGGCCAGTTCGTCCTCGAGCGTCTGCAGCATTTCGGCGTAGTAGGCGCGGCGCGACTGCTGGCTTTGCGTGGGGGGTGCCACGACGCCTTCGATTGCGCTCGCGAGGCGGGCGATGCGGCTGGCCAGCTCGTCGAACTCGCGCTTCAAGTCTTCCAGCTCCGCGGCTTCCGCGGAGGCCGAGCCGACTTGCGCTTGGACGCGCGCCAGGGCCAGCTCGAGCAGCGCCGCCGTCCATGCCTCTCGCACGGCGGGGCCGGCTTGGCTGCGCGGGTCGGGGCGCACTTCGATCTGCTGAACCGATTCCGTGCCGGCCGCCTTCAAGCGCACGACGTAGGCGCCGGGCACGACCAGCGGCCCCGACGGTCCTCCTCGCGACGGCGCCACGACGATGATCGTGCCGCCGCCCGGCCCGTCGGCCATCGCGTCGTCCACTTCGTGGCGCAGGTTCCACACGACTCGGTTCATCCCCTGCAACCCTGTCCCGTCCAGCGTCGCCACCGGCTCGCCGTCGATCGATTCGACGACCAGCTCCACTCCCTCCGCCGGCCGGGCGAGCCAATAGTCCAGCAGGGCGCCGTTGGGCGGGTTCTGGCCGCGGAAGTGCACGTCGCCGGCATGGACGCCCCTGCCCGCCCGGCGCACCTGAACGGCCGGCTCGGCGGAGAACAGGTGCGCGGGCCGCGCCATGACTTCGGCGGACAGCTCCTGCAACGCGTTGATCTGGTCCAGGATCCAGACGCCGCGCCCGTGCGTTCCCAAGACCAGGTCGTTGTCGCGGGGATGGATGACCAGATCGTTGAAGGCTTGCGTGGGCATGCCGCCGCGCAGCTCGGTCCAGCGGCGGCCTCCGTCCATCGTGTAGAACAGGCCGATCTCCGCGCCCACGTAGAGCACGTCGGGGTTGCGCGGGTCTTCGCGCACCGTGCGCAGCACGCGCTCGGGGGGCAGGTCGCCAGCGACTGAGGTCCAGTTCCGGCCGTGGTCGTCGGACCGGTACAGGTAGTTGGCGTCGTCGTCGTTGCGGTAGTTGTTCCACACGGCGTAGACGCGGCCTTCGTGGTGGCGCGACGGCTCCAGGCCCGCCATCCACGCGTCCCCCGGCAGGCCCGGGGACTTGCCCGTCAAGTCGGCCCACGTTGCGCCGCCGTCGCGGGAGACGTGCAACCGGCCGTCGTCCGTTCCGGCGTAGAGCAGACCTTCGGCCAGCGGACTCTCGGCGACGGCGGAGATGGTGGGGAAGTAGGGGATGCCGTCGTCCAGCGACGGGACGAGCTCGCCGGGCGCTTGGCCCATGATCGGCAACGTGCGGCGGTCCACGCCGCTGGTCAGGTCGCCCAACGGCGTCCAGGAATCGCCGCGGTCCGTGGTCTTCCAGAGGACGTTGGTGCCGGCGTAGAGCGTGGCGGCGTCGTGCGGGGAGATGACGAACGGGCCGTCCCAGTTGGCGGGGGCCATGGCGTTGCCCAGGCGCTGCTCCTCGGGCGGGCCGACGTCCTTCCAGGTCGTCCAGTTGCGGCGGGCGGCGATGTGTCCCTGCGGGTCGCCGGGCCGTATCGACGTGCGCTCGCCGGTGCGCAAGTCGAGGCGCGACAGTCCCAGGTACTGCGACTCGGTGTAGACGACGGCGTTGTTGGTGGTGTCGGGCAGGTTGAGGAAGCCGTCGCCGCCGCCCAGCCGCGTCCAGTCGCCGTTGAGGATGCCGGCGCCGGCGTACGTCTCGCTGGGCCCCATCCACGAGCCGTTGTCCTGCAGGCCGCCGTAGACGTTGTACGGGACGGCCATGTCCACGGCGACGCGGTAGTACTGGCTGACCGGCAGGTCCGAGATGTACAGCCAGCTGAGGCCCCGGTCGTAGGAGATACCCAGGCCGCCGTCGTCCGCCTTGAGGACGTGGCGCGAGTCGGCCGGATTGACCCACACCAGGCGGTCGTCGCCGTGCAGGCTTTGGGGCGGCGCCGTGAAGGTGCGGCCGCCGTCGTCCGAGAAGGAGTAGCTGTTGACCATGTAGACGCGCTGGTCGTCGCTGGGATCGACGAGGATCTGGCTGGCGTACATGGGACGCGGATTCCAGTCGCTCATGTGCTCCCAGGATTCGCCCCGGTCCTCGGAGCGGTAGACGCCCGCCCGCCGCTCGGCGTAGGCGGTGGACGCGTTGTAGCGATAGCCCTGTTCGACGCTCGCGTAGACGATGCGCGGATCGGACCGGTAGATGGAAATGCCGATGCGGCCGATGTCGCCCTCCGGCAGCCCGCGGTCCGCGCCCGCGCCCGTCAGCTCGTCCCACGTGGCGCCGCCGTCCGTGCTCTTGTGCAAGGCGCTGCCGGGTCCGCCGCCGTGGAATCCCCATGGGCGGCGGCGGCGCTGGTAGGTGGCCGCGTACACGGTCTCGGGGTCCTGCGGGTCCAGCGCCACGTCCACTGCGCCGGTGTCCTCGTCCACGTGGAGGACGCGGGTCCAGGATGCGCCGCCGTCCGTGCTCTTGTAGAGGCCGCGTTCCTCGTTCGGCCCCCAGAGGCGTCCCATGGCCGCGACGTAGACCGTCCCGGGATCGGAGGGATGCAGGGCGATGCGGCCGACGTGGCGGCTCTCCCGCAGTCCCATGTGGGTCCAGGACGCGCCGCCGTCCGTGCTCTTGTAAACGCCGTCGCCCCAGGACGAACTCTGCCGGTTGGCGCGCTCGCCGGTCCCGACCCAGACCAGCGCCGTGTCCACGGGATGGACTGCGATCGCCCCGACCGAATGCGTCCCCTCGTGCTCGAAGACGGGCGTCAGGGTGATGCCGTTGTCGGATGTCTTGAAGACGCCCCCGGTGGCCGACGCCACATAGAACTTGACGGGGTCGGACTCCACGACCGCCAGGTCCACGATCCGGCCGCTCATGACCGCCGGACCGATGTTGCGCGGACGAAGCGCGTCGAGGTGGCGGGTGGCAAGCTGGGGCGCGGCCTGCCCGGCGAGCGGAGCTGCGAAGGCGCCGCCGCCGAGCACGGTCGCGGCAAGGCGCGCGACGATGGTCATATGGGGTTGCATGTTCGCGCCGGCCCTACGGCACGATCTCCTCGGGTTGGAGGACGAACTTGGCGTACTGGTCCATGCGCAGGTAGCGGGCGGCGGCGGCCTGCACCTGCTCGGCGGACCAGCTCTCGATGAGGTCGTAGCTCGGGATGTCCAGCAGGTCGCGCCCGGCCCGGTCGTACTGGCGGATCAGCGACAGCCAGTAGCTGTTTTCCTGCAGGTTCGATTCCTTCCTGCGGCGTTGCGTCTCGCGCACCTTTGCGATCGTCTCGGCGTCCGGGCCGTCCGTCTTCATGCGTTCGATCTCCTCGAACACCACGTCGGCCAGCTCGGCCGCTCGGTCCGGGGCGGAGCCGAAGTTGATGCTCACGGTATACTCCTCGTCCGGCTGGCGGCTGATCCGTCCCGAGACGCCGACGCCGTAGGTGCCGCCGAGGTCCTCGCGCAACAGCTCGCGCAACCGAATCTCCAGGATGTCGGCCATCGAGCTCACGACCATGTTCTCCGCGACCGAATACTCGGCGTCGCCCGCGAAGATGATCCTGGTTCGGCTCTGCGGTTCGACGCCCTTGCGCACGACCTTCTCGACGACGCCGCTGGGCGGATCGATGCCCAGGTCGCGCCATGCCTCTTCCCGTCCCACGCTCGGGAGCCCGCCCAGGTACTGCTCCACCAGCGGCCTCATGGCGTCCAGCTCCAGCGCGCCCACGAAGTAGAAGGTGAAGTCGCTGGCGTCGGCGAAGCGGTCGGCGAAGAAGTCGAACGCGACGTCGAGGTCGAGCTTGTCGAGGTCCTCGACTCGAGGCGGAGTGGCGCGCGGATGGCCTTGGGACATCGTGACGGCGACGGTGTCGCTGAACACGGACGCGGGATCGGACGAGGCGTTGGCAAGGATCGTCGAGAACAGCGTCTTCATCGAAGCGAACGCCGCTTCGTCCTTGCGCGGGGCCGTGAAGTACAGGTAGACGAGCTGGAAGGCGGTCTCGATGTCCTTGGGCGACGCGCTGCCGCCGAAGCCCTCGGCCAGCGACGAGATCGTCGGCGACACGTTGACGACTTGGCCGGCCAGCTTCTTCTGCAGGGCGGTCGCGTCGAACGCGCCGACGCCTCCTTGGGATACGACCCCCGACGCCATCTCGGCGCTGAAGTAGGCGTTGTCCGCCGCCAGCGACGATCCCCCCGGACTCGTGGCCGAGAAGCGGATCTCGTCGTCCTTGAAGTCCGTCGGCTTGAGGAGCACGCGCACGCCGTTCTCGAGCGTCCAGAGCGTGATGCCCACCTCGTCGAACGTCTCCTCGGACGCGATCCGCGAGCCCGCCGGCGCGACCGGCAGCAGCGGCTCGTCGACCTCGGCGTCCTCGTATGGGTCGATGCTCTTGTCGGCGACCACGTCGAACAGCGAGACCAAGCGCTCGGCGACGGGAGGATCGACGCCCTCCTTCTCGGGCGCGTCCACCAGCACGACGCGGCCGTCCTCCGTCATCCATTCGGAGACCAGCGCGTTCGTCTCGTCCACCGTGATGCCCGGCACCAGCATCTGGGCGAGCCCGGCCCGCGTCTCGATGTCCGGATACGCCCGGTCCTCCAGGAAGGCGTTCACGAGCCGCGCCGCTATGGACCCGGACTCCTGGTTCTCGCGTTCGGCGAACCGGCGTTCGTAGCTGCGCAGCACTTCGATCTTCTGCCGCTCGAGCTCGCTGGCGGCAAACCCGTGCCGCGCCACCCGCTCGGCTTCGGTCAGCAGCGTCTCCATGCCGAGCTCGAGCTTGTCCTCTTCCACGATCGCCATCAGCTGGTAGGCGTCCATGGCCCGAACGAACCCTCCGCGCGCCGAGACCGCCATCACGAACGGCGGCTCGGCCTGCCGGGTCAGCTCGTCCAAGCGCGAGTTCAGCATTCCGGCGTAAAGCTGTTGCACGAGGCTCCGCCTGAAGTCGCCGACGCGCTGGTAGCGCTGCGGCAGTTGCTTGTACAGCACGCCGACCCGGGTCATCTGCGCTTCTTCGTCGGTTGCGATGGCGACGCGGGGCGGATGGCTCGTCGGCACGGCGTGGGTGGGCCGCGGGGGCGCGCCTGCGGGATTCTCGAGGTGGCCGAAGTGCTGGTCGATCTTGGCGACGATGGCGTCGGCGTCGAAGTCGCCCACCGCAACGACGGCCATGAGGTCGGGCCGGTACCACGTCTCGTAGTAGCGGCGCAACGTCTCGGCGGGCGCCGTCGCGAGCACGTCGGTGTCGCCGATCGGCAACCGGTCCGCATAGAGCGAGCCCTCGAAGAGAACGGGGAACTGCTGGTCCCTCATGCGCGCGCCCGCCCCGCGCCCAAGCCGCCATTCCTCCGTGACGACGCCTCGCTCCTTGTCCACCTCCTCGGGCTCGAAGAGCACGGCGCCGGCCCAATCCTCCAGGATGCGAAACGCCGTGGCGAGCATTTCGGGATCGTCCATCGGGACCTCGAGCATGTAGACGGTCTCGTCGAAGCTCGTGTAGGCGTTGATGTCGGGCCCGAACGCCATGCCGATCGACTCCAGATAGTCCACCAGGGCCTGCTTCTCGAAGTTCTTCGTGCCGTTGAACGCCATGTGCTCCACGAAGTGCGCGAGCCCGAGCTGGTCCTCGTCCTCGAGGATCGAGCCGGCGTCGACCACGAGCCGCAGCAACGCGCGGTTCTCGGGGCGTCCGTTCTCGCGGACGAAGTAGCGGAGGCCGTTCTCCAGCGCGCCTTCGACGACCGCGGGGTCGTTGACGAGGTAGTCGGCGACGGACTCGATGCGGGGCATTCTGGGGGCGTCCTGGGCCGAGGCCGCGGGGGCCGCGACGGTTGCGGCCAGAACGGCCGCGGCGAGCGCTTGGAAGCGCAAGGGGAGAGTGCGCATCTTCGTCCTCAGTTTGTGTCCGGGTTTGCAACCGTCGCCGGCGAACTGGCGGCACGGCGGGCGTTGGAGCCGTCTCGGGCCACCAATCTACGGGCGGGAACCGGTCTTTGCCACCGTCGATCGGAATTCTCGCTCCAGCACTTGCCCGGCAATGTCGCGGACGTCTGGGCTGGAGTGTTCCATCCACGCCTCCATCGCCCGCCGGAGCTCGTTCCGCCGACGCTTGAGGATCCAAGGGCCTGCGCTCGCGGAGGTCAGGAGCATCGGGCTCAGGTCGGGTTCGATCTCATCGGCGATCGCGCTAGTCCGATAACCGGCATCGAGCGCGCGCAACGCGAAGTTGGGCCCGCGTCCGCCGAGCCGCCGTGCGCGTTGGCCACGTCGCCCGGCATCAGGCGCGCGCAAGGCGAGGTCGGGCCCGCCGTCCAGCACGCCTCCGTTGCGAAACGGCAACAGGTGGATGCGGGACAGGTCGCGCCGGCCAAGCAGAACGCCGTAGAGTTCGGCGTCTTGGCCCACGACCGCGAGGAAGGCGCGACCCGTCGTTTCGGCCGGCATGTCTTGGATCAGCCTTTCCTTTGTGGTCCGGTCGAGGGCCGATGCCGCCCTGTCGAGCAGTCCGTCCATCATGGAATGTGGCCGGGGAACAAGAAACCAGGCGCAGGCGACGCGTCGCGCGATTGGCGACGGACTCGAGAACACTTCGCCGAGCAGGCGCTCGTCGTCGCTCCTGGCGGCCACGTCCACCCACGCAGACAAGAGCCGTCTGGAAGCGCCCGGCAGGTCGTCGGTCCACCACATCGCCAGGGCGGCCGTCGTCGCGACGTTCTCGGGTCCGTCGCGGAGAAGGCGGAGCTTCCATGCTTCCGACATGTTTTTCCAGTCATGCCCTCCCGGCAACGCTTCGACCTCGTGCAGCCGTTCGACAAGGCGCTCGTCCACGCGCTCGGGGACGTCGCCATGCCGGATGCCTGCCCACACGATGACGTCGTCGTACTTCGTGCTCGCCAACAAGCTGTTCCACGTGCTTTGGTTTTCTCCGCCTCGGGCAAGGGCCACGTCGACGAACGAGGCGACCCACGCAGGATACGCGCTCTGCTCGGCCAGCGCCTCCACCCATGCCGCCGGGCGTTCCGTTGCCTGCGCGACCTTCTCGACGAGGTCCTGCAACTGTTGTTCGGACGAGCAGTCGGCCAACCTTCCTTCCTCGGCCAAGCGCAACAATTCCCGGGCGCCGTCATGCGCGTTGGCTCGCGCCAGGTCTGCGGCTTTTCTCCGCTCCGTCATTTGCCGGTCCGAGGGACGGCCGGCCGCGTCGGCCTTCGTCTCCGGCGTCGCGAGCGCCCCGGGGCGCGAAAAGAGATCGCCGATCTCCGGATCCACCGGCGGCAACGTGACGGCAAGGCGTGCCTCGCTCGCCGTTCGGTGTGCCCAGAGCACGATTCCCGGCCTCTCGTCCGCCAGCGTCACTATGTCCGAGATCATTCTTGCGGCGCACTCGCGCACAAATCGGCGCCAGTCCGGGGCGTCGGCGGCGGGCCAACCGTGTGGAGCGCACCAGCGCTGGGCTACGTTCCGGGCCAGGGCGACGCCGTGCTCCGCGCGCTTCAGGACGTCAAGGGCCGTCGGCCACCATGCAAACAGTTCCACGACCTCGTCCAAGGGCAACACGCCCATCCTCGTGTCGATCCTGCCGGGCGCGAGCTTGCTCCAATGCATGCTTCGCAACTCCAAAGAAAACGCTGAGGGCATCAGGGACAGAGCCGCCGGATCGCCGTCCTTGCGAGAAAGCCGCTCGATCTCTTCCAGAATCAACCCACGGCGCGGCACGACGTTGGCGCCCCATTCTGTCATCCAGTCGCGGACAGGCTCGTGGACCTCGTCGTCGGGGAGTCGGGGAATCAACCGCTCGACGGCACGCCGCGGCAAGAATTGAAGTGCAGGCCGAGCAACGATGGCGGCCAGGCGCCCGCGACGGTCCGCCTCGGAGAGAATCCACCGCACGGCGTCTTTCCCGCCGACCCACGCGTATTCGCTCCAGAGGTCGCGGTGAGACCGGTCGCGAGGATCGCGGGGGAGACGACTGCGAACGATGTTGTGCGGTACGGGCAGTCCGCGGCCCAAGGCGCTGACGAGGGCGGCCGTGGCGCTCGTGGCGTCGTCCACCAACGCAAGCGCTGGTTCGGCCGGAAGGCTGGTCGCCCCCCCAAAGAACGTCGAGGCGATCAATGCGTCTCGCAGCGCTTCGGGCACGACCGACACCGTCCCGTCGCGATATCGGCTGACCGCAAGGATTCCCGCCGAGGACACCCGGCGCAGAACGTCTCGGACATCGGCTTCGCCTTTCTTCAGCGTCTTGCTGATGTTCGCAAGCGTCATGCCGTTGCGTCCCCCGAGCGCCGCGACGCCCAAGACGTTGAGGTCGGGGACATCCAGCTTGCACGACGCCGCTACGTGGCGGAGCACGAGGGCGCCGTTGCGCAACGGCTGCTCGGCGCCGTCCTTTGCGACTTGCAGCGCGAGGGTGACGGCCAAGCCGGGCTTGTGCTCGCTTTGGCCGATGTAGTCGGGGTCTCGGTCGTGTTCGCTCTGGTCCAGTATCTCGGCGGCGATGTCGTTGTTCTCGATGCCGACCGACCAGACGACTTGCACTGTCGCCTCTCGAGGCAATCCGCCGATCGCCTTCTCCTTGGGCGCGGGCCGCCATTCCACGCAAGGCTCCTCCCCGAGGCGCCGCCAAGCCGTGCCCGCTATTCGAAAGTCCATGCCCAGTTCACGGCGCAACGAGAGCAGCGCCGAGAGCCGTTCCGGTTGCAAGTGAACATTGGGCAGCAACAGGAAGTGCGGCCTGGCTTCCCGCCAAGCGTCCACGATTCGGCCCTCGTCGCTCGTCGCCACGAACAGGCCCCGCCCCTTCTCGGCAAGCTCCTGCAGCAAGACGGTCTTGCCGATTCCCGGAGGGCCGACGAGGACCAAGTCCTGCTCTTGCGCAAGGAGCCAGCGAAGCTCGTCGTCCCGCCCGAGAAGGATCTTGGCTTCCGGGACCCATGGCCGCGGGTACGCCGACAGGGCGGGCGGGTCTCCCGGCAATCCCAGCAGCTCCTTCCGCCACAGCGGGCTACGGTAGAGGCGGTCCAAGAAGTCTTTCCCGTCGTGGACGTTCTTCAGCTGGAAGCCGAGCGCCTCGGCACGCCCTGCCAAGTTCCGCCGCCGCTGGGGCGTCAGGAATCGAGACGTGGCCACAACCACATCGCGGCTCGCTCCGCCGCCTTCCGAGTGTGCCTCAAGGCTCTTCGTGAGATTGCCGGTCACGTTGCGGCCCGTGGTGCACACCAGGAGCGTCGCCGGCCCGCTTGGCGCGCTGATCGCGCCGTCCATGCCGCGGTCATGCGGGCCGCCGACGCCCACGAGGCCCGGATAGACGCTCCGCAACAGATCGACGGCACACTCCTCGAACACGGTAGGGTCCAGGGAGCCGCCCAGACTCTCTTCGATCTTCCGGTAGAGCGGATCCTTGACCCGCGTCATCTCATCCTCCAATCAGCCAAGCGAGAAGACCGGTGGGCGCCGCCTTCACGTCCATGTCGTCGAGGTCCAGCGCATCTCGGGTTGCGACGATGCCGTGCCACCGCGATGCCTTGAGAGTGGGAAGGACCCGCCTCCACCGGCGTCCGGACACGTACTTGGATTCGACGGCCACGCCGCCGAAGCCGGGACCGACGAAGTCGATCTCCTTGCGGCTGCGCGTTCTGTGGTGCAGGACCTGATCGAAGTCCAGGAAGCCGCCGGGCTCCGTTCTCGCGAAGGATCGCAGAAGCGCCACCCCGAGCTGTTGCTCGGAAAGAATGCCGATGTCGACGTGGGCTTCGGGCCTTCGGGTGAGCCGCGTGAAGACCGGATCGACGAAGTACGCCTTCGCCTGCGCCCGCAGGTGGGGCCTCTCGTCTGCTTCTCGGTGGCAAGGCCAGACGACGAAGCAGTCGCGGAGGGCTTCGATTCGGCTTCGGACGAGCGTCGCGGACGCGTTCATGTCCGTGGCGATGTCGGAGTGGTTGGCCGGTGCGCCCAGACCTCGCGCCAAGCGTCTCATGAAGGCGTCGGTTTGGGCCTTGGACCATTGGGCGCGGCGCAGGGCTTCTCCGTGGACGACATCCAGGAGGTCCCGGCGGAAGGGGTGGCCGGGGGCTTCGCGAACGTGGCAGTTCACGACGCGCGGAAATCCCCCGACGCACAGGTACCGGTTCCAGCCGGCGGCCAGCGTTTCCAGCCAAGGGGCGAGCTTGCGGGACAAGTCGGCGAGCGCCCCGCCGACGGCCAGGTCCGCGACGGACATCGGCGGCGCGGCGTCGTCGGGCGGCGGCTCGTCGAGCGTCGCCTCCAGGAAGGCGCGAAACGACATCGGCAAGAGCACGCGGTCGGGATCGGCCACGGAGCCGCGACGGCCGGCCAACGCCTTCACCGACTCGCCGAGGTTGGCCGACGACGACCCCGTCAGGACGACCGTGTCGTTGCGGAACCGCGCGTCGTTGTCCCGCAGCCACTTGATCTCGGCCGGCCATCCGTCTTCGATGGCGGTGATTTCGTCGAGGAACCACGTGCGGCGCCCGGGCGGCGTCAGCGCATCAGCCGCGCGGCCCATCGTTCGCAGATCCCGTGCCGCGAGTCCATCGGCCGCCAGGTGCAGGATCAGGCGAGGATCCTCGCCGCGGCCGACGAGCCGATAGATCGCCTTCTTGACCTCGACCGTCTTCCCGACCCGCCTGGGACCACGGAGGAGGTGGAGGCCGCCGGGTTCCAGATCGTCCAGCACGCCCGCGGTGTACCTGAACGGCGCCGCGTCGGCTTCGCGCAGGTCCGGGTCGTCCAGCGCCCATGTGCGCGGCTTCTCCCACCACGGCGCGAGGGCCAGCAGTCGTTGCATCTCACCGATTTCCATCGTTCCGAGCTGTCCTCTCCGCGGGTGCCGCGGTCGTCCGGGCGAACGTGCGAACGTGCGAGCGGGGGCGGCGTGCGCGGCTCGCACGGGCTGGGGCCGCCGGACACGGCCTTTCGGAACGGCCATGCTCCTTGGTTGATCGCCGGTGGCAAACGGCCCCGCACCCTTAAGGTAGCGAAAATTGCGTCCGGTTTCCAGCTTGATTATTCGACGGTCTTTGTTTTGGTATACATTTTTCAATCATTGCATTGTATTTGGTATACGAAAATCAAATATTGCGTGCCGGTTGCTATCGGCGCTCGCACGTCGGATGTTGCCGGGCGGCGTTCGCGGCCCGGGCAGATCGCCCGCCTAGCGCGCCCGAGCCTCCGCCGCGACCCGCTCCACGACTCGCCGTATGCGGTCGCCGAAGCTGCGGGCCCGGCGCATGACTTCCTCTTCGTCCACGGTCAGCACGCGGCCGTCCTGGACGACGAGGCGGCCGTCCACGAGCACGGTGGTCACGTCGCTGCCGTCGGCGGCGTAGACGAGGTGGGAGTAGACGGCGTAGAGAGGCGTGAGGCCGGCGCGGCGCGGGTCCAGCGCCACCACGTCGGCCAGCTTGCCGGGCTCCAGCGAGCCGATTCGGTCTTGCAGGCCGAGCGCCCGGGCGCCGCCGATGGTCGCCATGCGGAAGACCGTCTCGGCCGGCAGCACGGCGGGGTCGCCGGTGGCGAACTTGTGCAGCTTGGCGGCGGCGTCCATCTCGCCGAAGAGGTCCAGGTCGTTGTTGCTGGCGGGGCCGTCCGTGCCGAGTCCCACCGGGATGCCGGCGGCGAGGGCCTCGGACACGGGCGCCGCGCGGGGAATCCCCAGCTTCATGTTGCTCTGGGGGTTGTGCGCCATGCCCGCCCCGCTGGCCGCGATCGCCGCGAGATCGTCGGGCGACAGGTAGATGGCGTGGGCCAGCAACGTGCCGGGCCGGAGCGCGCCGGCGGACTGCAAGGCCTCGACCACGCCCATGCCGTTGGCGTCGCGCGACTGGGCGTCCTCGGTGGCGTCCTCGGCGGCGTGGATCTGGAAGACGGCGCCGTGCTCGCGGGCCAAGCTGGCGGCGGCGGCGACGGCGTCGAGCGGCGTGGTGTAGAGTGCGTGCGCCGTCACGGACGGGACGACGAGAGGGTGCCCGGCGTAGCGCTCCAGGAATTCCGGGGCGGCGGCCAGCGAGGCTTCCGGGGACGCGAAGTCGGGCGCGGGGAAGCCGATGACGCCGGGTCCCATGACGGCGCGGACGTGGGCGTCTTCCGCGGCGCGGGCCGCGTCGAAGGGGAAGTAGTACATGTCCGCGAACGTCGTGGTGCCGCTCTTGAGCATCTCGACGGCGGACAGCAGCGTCCCCCAGTACACGAAGTCCGGCGCGACCAGCTCGGCCTCCACGGGGAAGATGTGCTGTTCCAGCCACGTCATCAGCGGCAGGTCGTCGGCCAGTCCGCGGAGCAGCGACATCGCCGCGTGGCCGTGCGCGTTGACGAGTCCGGGGATCACCAGCTGGCCGGTCGCGTCGATGTGGCGGACGCCCCGGGGGCGCGGGGCCGCCGCGTCCAGGACCGCCGCGATGCGCTCGCCTTCGACCAGCACGGCGCCGCCCTCGAGGACGGCGCCCGCCTCGTCCATCGTCACCACGGTGCCGCCGTCGATCAAGATCGGCGTGGAGGGATCGGGGGCCGGGTTCGGAACGGCGCATCCCGCCGCGGCGAGCAGCCCGGCCAGCGCGCCGAGCGCCGTCCCAGCGCAGGCAGGCCTTCCGGACGCCGTCAACGGTCGCTCCCCGCATGCTTCGCGGCCAGCGCCGCCAATCCGGCGTCGATCTCGGCGCGGGTCGTCCAGCGTCCCCGGATCATCACGCCCGCGCGCTGGGTCAGGTTGGCCAAGTCCTCCAGCGGATTGGCCTCCAGCAGCACCAAGTCCGCCCGCTGGCCGGCCTCGACCGTGCCGAAGTCGCCTTCGAGCCCGAGATGGTCGGCCACGTACTGCGCGACCGCCACGGTCCCGCTCTTAAGTATCTCGTAGTTCGACATGCCCGCGTCCTCCATGATCGCGATCTCCCGTTGCAGCGCGAAACCGGGCACGTTGAACAGCTGGGGCGAGTCCGTTCCCATCAGAATGCCCGCGCCCGCGTCGGACAGCGCCTTGAGAATGCGCTTGCGCAGCTCCAAATAGGCGGCCACCTCCTCGGGCGTCCCCCTGGGCCCTCCCGAAGCCTGCCTGCGCCAAGCCGCGTGCTGCCTCCGCGAGACGTACTTCATCTCGGGCTGCGCCAGCATCGCCTCCACGTCCGGCGCGCCGTACAAGTTCTCCCAGAGGTACATCGTCGGCACCACGTAGACGTCGCGCTGGACGGTCAGCCGCACGATCTCTTCCAGCTTGGCCTCGTCGATGCCCTTGAAGAGGCCGCCCAGCCGGATGCGGCCCGCGTTGACCTGCGCCTGCACGTCGGCGGGCGCAACGGCGTCCACGTAGCCGTCGAGGTGGTCGACGGTGGAAATGCCCGTCTCGATGGCGTGCGCGAGCCCCACGTCGGCCGGGACGTGCCCGGCGAAGGTGACGCCAAGCCGCTGCGCCGTCTCGACCATGCGGTCCCAGGCTGCGAGGGACACGCCGGGGTGAATCTTCTGGAAGTGATAGCCGGCCTCGGCGTGCGCCTCGACGAGCCGTTCCGCGTCTTCGGGCGAGCGCACCGTCCTGCCCGAAAGCGAGGGCGCGCCGACGTAGAAGTTGGGGCCTTGGACTTCGTCCTTGGCGAGCGCCTTCGCCAGCGGAACCTGATAGGGCGAGCCGAGCATTCCGCGGATCGTGGTGATGCCGTTGGCCACGTAGAGGAAGAGGATGTCGCTGACCGCTTCGCTCGGAAACGAGGCGCCGGGCGGGACGTGGGCGTGCATCTCGGCCAAGCCGGGCATGAGAAAGCGGCCCTCTCCGCTGACGACGACGGCGCCGGCGGGAGCCGTGAGGATGTCGTCGGACGGGCCGACGTAGGTGACGACGCCGTCGCGGACCACGACGTGCTGGTCCGGCAGCGCCGCCGCCGAGGTCATGGGCAGGACGGTGACGTTGGCGAATACGGTCACGTCCGAGGCAGGCGATTCTTGGGCTTGAAGGTCCGGGGCAGCTAGCGTGGGCGAGATCCCCCATAGGGCGAGGGCGGCGGCGGAAAGCGCCCAGCCTGCGACAGTCGCGGGCATGGGCAGAGCGAGTCGTGGCCTGGGCACGGGGGCGCTTCTCGGCCGAAGCCGAGCAGTGAGCGGGGTTGCGCTGTTGCGTGTCTTCGTCGCGTGCATGCTTTTCTCCTCGTGGACTTGCTCGGTCTCGCTGGACTCGTGCGGATCTCGGCGGGCGGACGTGGCGGACATGGCGCAGGAGAACAACTTCGCATGGCGGACGGTGGGAGCCAATCCTGCGCTCGGCTTGCGGCGAGGCGCGACCGGCGGCCGTGCAGAGCGGCTGATCTTGCCCAGCCAAGCGTGGACTCGATATCTTCGAGAGCATGATGATCTCGAGCTGGAAGAGACGCGCGATGGTGGTGGCAGTCAGCGCCGGTTGCGTGGCGGCAGTGGTCGCCGGATGCGGCGAAGGGGACGTGCCGATGGGCGGCGCGACCACCCGGGACACGTTGCCGTCGGGCGTGGTGCAGGTGAGGTTCTCGTCGGCCGCCGAGCCGCGCTGGACGATTGTCGAGGAGTTCCGGGTGGGTTCGGTCGAGGGCGGCGGCCCGGACGGGTTCAGTAGAATCCTCGGGTTGGCCATGCTGGACGGGGGCGGCTTCGCTGTGCTGGACGACCATGCCCAGGAGATTCGGGTCTTCGACGGCGGCGGCGCCCATGTCGCGACGCATGGCGGCCGGGGCGAGGGGCCGGGCGAACTTCAGCAGGCTCACGGACTGATGACGGACCCCGAGGGTCTGCTGTGGGCGCCGGACAGCCGCAACGGACGCATGTCGGTCTTCGACGCGCACGACGGGTTTGTCGAGTCCCATCCCTACAGAACGACGGGCTGGAGCTTCCGCTGGCAAGGCGCGATGGGAGCGGACGGCCGCGTCTTTCGCCCGCATCTTGACTGGAGCGCCGACGTCGTCGTGCGCCGCTTGGTGGTCTACGACGAGACGATGACGGCGCTGGACACGTTGCCGATGGGCACGTACGGCTCGTCGGACGACCCCGACAGTTCATGGTGTTGGACGAATCCCGACGGCGGAGGCGGTTGCGTCGGCGTTCCGTTCTACGCGCACGAGGTCCTTCTGATCGACCCGGCGGGAACGATATGGCAGGCGGAGGGCGGAGTTCCTGAGTACCGGATCCGCAAGTGGACCCCCGGCGGCGACACCGCGTTCGTCGTTGTCGGCGACCGCGCGGCGGTCCCGGTGACCGACGCCGAGCGCGAGGCCGAAGTTGCCGACCTCATCGAGGAGGTCGGGCAAGACGTGGACTTCGACTGGTCGAAGATTCCCGACGCCAAGCCCGTCGTCGAGGGTCTGTTCCTGCCGGGCGACGGCAATCTCTGGGTGAAGGTGGCGGACGACTCCGGCCGGTCGGTGTTCGACGTGCTGTCCGCCGCGGACGGCTCCTACCAGGGCACGGCGGTGGCCGGCTTCCCCGTCCACGTGGATGCCGGTCCGCCCCTCCTGCGGGGAGATCGCATCTGGTTGGTGGCCACCGACGACCTGGAACTCGACTACGTGGTGCGGGGGCGCCTCCGGGACGCTCGCTAAGCCGGATCTTCCGGCAGAGGTGCGTCTTCGAGCATCCAGTCGACGCTCTCCGGCGAATGGCCGCTATGCGCATGCAGCCACTCCACGTGCTTCTCGCGCAGTGCTTCGGTAAACTCGGCGGCCAGTCCGTTCACCGCAATCTCACGCCGTACGCCGCTGCTCGCTTCCATCGCTACGACGGTAGGCCGTTCGCCCTCGCTGATGAACAGAAGTCCACGTCGACGCTATGGCCCGCACCAGTTGGCCCTTGCCGGCTCCCCGCTCGCCGAGGTCATCACCGGAAGCTTGGTGCTTGCGTAGCGGAGGACCAGCTTCAGTCCGACGAGATCGACATGGTGGCGATCGGTCCGCCGGGGTGTCGCCGCAAGAAGTAAGGCGGCTGGTCAAAGAGCTGGCTCCAAGCGTCGCCGTGGACGGCGTCCTTCCGTTGCGAAGGCTGGCCGGCTACGTGAACCTCGAGCTCCAAACAGCTGAAGAGGAACGCTTTCGCCGCATCTACAGGGGCACGCACGCGTCACGAAAGGACCGGGTGTTCCTGCACCTGTACGACCTCTCCGCGGACATGGCAAGAAGTGCGGAGGAGGTTGCCCGGCACGAACACGACGCTCTTCACATCCATCTGTCGCGCTTCGGGTGGGCGCCCCGAGTCCTGGATTCGTTACAGGACGTGCCGGGGCACACGGGCGAAATGAAGTTCTTCACGGTGGTCGATCCTGGGGTTCCGTCCATCGAGGAAAGGAGCCGCGACGACTCGTGGGTCGCCGCGGAACGCATCGACTTTGCTCGGCAGGCGATTTGCGCCGTGCAGGAGCTTCACGAAGCCACGGCCGACGAGCTGGGATTGGTCCACCGCAACCTGTCGCCGCGAACGATCCTGGTGAAGCACGACAACTCGCCGGTACTTGACCGGCTTCGAGCGTGGGAACGCCTGTCGTCGCGGGATAAAGGACCGGATCACCCATGCCGTCGTCTTTGACGAAGCCCACCGGGCGGCGAAGCTCAGCGTGGTTCCCACGATGGCCAAGGAATGCCGCAAGTACGGCGTGTCGCTGGTGCTGGCGTCGCAGGAAGCGCGCGACTTCCACAAGTCGGTGTTCTCGGCCGTGGCCAACTACCTGGTGCTGCGGCTGACCGACGCCGACGCGAAGGCGCTGGTCAGGAACGTGGCCGACTCGCGGCAGGAAAAGGCGTTGATCGATGCGATCAAGCAGATGAAGCGCTTCCGGGCCCTGTACTTCCAAGAGGGCAAGAGGAGACCCGACAACGTCGACTTGCTGGACTACACGGAGCCCATTTGAAGATCGGCGGCTGGGCCGGGGCCCGTAGGGGCTGGCATGACGTGAGCATGGTATCATGATATCACTCGCCTTTGCCATCGGGCCGCTCGCGGCCGAGGCGTAGCGGGCCCCGAGTCCACGCCACTCGGGTGCTCGCGGGCGGCTTTCTAGCCGAGGCCCGCCCCGCCCACGGCGGCCTGTTTGCGCATTCCGGCGTCCGGGAGACCACGCTGGCGTTCTGGGCCCGCTACCGAATCCGTCCCCAAGGCCAGACCTCGGCCACGCTTCAAGTGGCGACCGACGGGCTTCGGACGATCGCGGTCCGCTTGCCTGCCGGCCACGGATCGATATCTTCCACCCTTCGAGCCAGTTGCCAAGCCGGAAGCCACGGATAGAAACATGCGTTTGCAATTCAAGGGGCAGGTCTTCGTCGAGAATCACCATCTGGTCGTTCCTTTCCACGAGCTGAAGCCGGTTCGCGCCAAGGGGACCAGCCCGAGGGCCAGCCTCCACGACAACCTGATCGTCGAGGGCGACAACTTGGCGGCCCTCAAGGCGCTTCTGCCGGTCTATCACGGCAAGGTCAAGTGCATCTACATCGACCCGCCGTACAACACCGGCAACGAAGGGTGGGCGTACAACGACAGGGTGAACTCACCGATGATGCAGGACTGGTTCGGCAAGATCGTGGACCGCGAGGATCTGACGCGCCACGACAAGTGGTGCTGCATGATGTTGCCGCGCCTAACGCTGTTGCGCGAACTGCTCTCAGACGACGGTGCAATCTTCGTCTCCATCGACGACAACGAAGTGCACCGGTTGCGGTTTCTGATGGACGAAGTGTTCGGCGAGGACAACTTCGTGGCGACCGCGATCTGGCAGAAGGTCTTCTCGCCCAAGAATTCCGCCAAGTACTTCTCGGAAGATCATGACTATGTGCTGGCGTATGCTCGCAACCTCGCCGAATGGTCGCCGAATCTGTTGAAGCGGAGCGAGCGAGCAATGAATCGATACAAGAATCCTGACGACGATCCTAGGGGCAAGTGGTCGTCGAGCGATCTGACTGCTCGCAACTACTACAGCCAGGGCACATACGAAGTCGTCAGTCCTTTGGGGAAGAAGTTTCGTCCGTCGGTGGGCAATTACTTCCGCGTATCGACGGAAAAGTTCGAGCAACTCGACAAGGACGGCCGCATCTGGTGGGGTTCGGACGGCAACAGCATGCCGCGCTTGAAGCGCTACCTGAACGAGGTGAGGCGGGGGGTTGTGCCTCAAACCATGTGGTTTCACGCCGACGTTGGCAACACGCAGGCCGCCAAGAAGGAATTGGTGTCCATTCTCGACTTCGACCGCTCCGAGGACGTCTTCGATACGGTCAAGCCGAGCAGCCTCGTCAAGCGCATCCTCCAGATTGCCACCGACAAGGACTCCGTCGTGCTCGACTCCTTCGCGGGCTCCGGCACCACGGCTCACGCCGTCCTGGCCCTCAACAAGGAGGACGGCGGCAACCGGCGCTTCGTGCTGGTGGAGTGCGAGGACTACGTCGACACGTTGACGGCCGAGCGCGTGCGGCGGGTTGCCAAGGGCGTGCCGGGAGCCAAGGACGAGCGCCTCGAAGCCGGGCTCGGCGGCACGTTCAGCTACTTCGAGGTGGGCCGTCCCATGCGACGGAGGTCGATGTTCGGGCCGTCGCGGCTTCCGGGCTACGACAAGCTGGCCGGCTACGTGTTCTTCACCGCGACGGGCGAGGAGTTCGATCCGGACCAGATCGATCGGGAGAAATGGTTCATCGGCGCGAGCACGCAGTACGACGTGTTCTTGATCTACGATCCCGACGTCGAAGTCCTCAAGAACCTGGCTCTCACGCTCGGCATCGCCCGAGATCTGCCGGAGAACGGCCGCGAACGCTTGATCTTCGCCCCCACCAAGTATCTGGACTTGGAATTCCTGCACATGCATCGAATCACGTTCTCGCAGTTGCCGTTCGAGATCTACGAGACCGTGGACAAGCTGGCGTCGTGATCCTCAAGGAATACCAGAAGCGAACGCTTTCGATCGTCGGGGAGCACCTGGAGCGCTTGGCGGAGTGGCGGGACAAGGCGGCCACGCTGGATCCCGAGTTCGGCTTCGACTGGGCGGCGAAGGCGTGGGAGAAGGGCTTCTCGTCGCACCGGTACGTGGCCCGGCGAAACGGCCTGGGCGAGCCGTTGCCTGCCTTCTGTCTCAAGATTCCGACCGGCGGCGGCAAGACGTTGCTGGCCGTCAAGGTGATCGACCTGGTCCACACGCGCTTCCGCCGCGGACAGTCCGGCTTGGTGCTCTGGATCGTTCCGACGACGCAGATCTACAACCAGACGCTTCGGGCGCTCAAGGACAGGGGCCATCCCTACCGGCAGCAGCTGGACATCCTGTCGGCCGGGCGCACGCTCGTTCTCGACAAGACCAAGGGATTCGGTCCGCGCGACGTGGCGGAGAAGCTCTGCATTCTTGTGCTGATGCTTCCGTCCGCCAACCGCCGGACGAAGGCGCAACTTCGCATGTTCCGGGACAGCGGGGGCTACGATCGCTTCTTTCCCGCCGACAACGACGCGGAAGGCCACAGAAGGTTGATGGAGAGGGTGCCGAACCTGGACGCCTTCGAGCGGCAAGGAGGCGTGTGGGGACGGCAGGCCAAGACGTCGTTGGGCAACGCGTTGCGCCTGCTGCGTCCGCTGATCATCCTCGACGAAGGGCACAAGGCGTACAGCCGAAACGCCAAGGACACGCTGGAAGGCTTCAATCCCTGCATGATCGTCGAGCTGTCGGCCACGCCGCCGGAGGAAGCGAACGTGCTGGTGAGCATCTCCGGGCGGGAGCTCCACGCCGAAGAGATGATCAAGCTGGACCTGCACATCAAGAACAGCCGGAGCGCCGCGTGGGAGGACACGTTGCTGGCGTCGCTGGAGCATCGCAAGATGTTGGAAGACGAGGCCCTCGCGCACCAGGCCGAGACCGGCGAGCACATTCGCCCGATATGCGTGATACAGGTGGAGCGCACGGGGCGGACGCAGCGCCGGACCGGCGTCGTGCACGCGGAGGACGCGAGGGAGTACCTGTTGCGGCATCCGGACGTCCGCCCCGAGCACATCGCCGTCAAGACGAGCCAAAGGGACGAACTCAAGGCGGTGGACGAGGTCGGCGGCCTGCTCGCCAGGAACTGCCCGATCCGCTTCATCATCACGAAGCAGGCGTTGCAGGAAGGCTGGGACTGCTCCTTCGCCTACGTCCTGGCGATCCTGACCAACCCGCAGTCGAGGAGCGCGCTGACGCAGCTGGTGGGCCGCATCCTGCGCCAGCCGTACGCCCGCAAGACCGGCGTGCGCTGGCTCGACGAGAGCTACGTGTTCTGCTACCAGCGCCGGGGAGCGGAACTGCTACGGCAGGTGCGCAAGGGGTTCGGGCTGGAGGGCTTGCAGGGGCTGGAGGGCAAGATCGTGGACGACGACGAGTCTCTCGGGCCAAGGAGGCCGGTGGTGGCCAAGCCGCGCGAACGCTTTCGCCACGCCGTTCGCGACTTCGTGCTTCCTGCGTTCATGATCAAGGACGGCGCCAACTGGCGGCCGGTGCGGTACGAGACCGACATCCTGCCGCGGGTTGCGTGGAACGACGTGGACGTGAGCCCGCTGTTCGGCTTGTCCTTGGGCGCCGAGCGCGGCGACAGCTTCGATCTGCGCACCGGACTGGACGGGGCGGCGCCTACCGATCGGTTTCTCGCCGCCGGCAACGGCGCGACCAGCGAAGACGAAGACGTGATCGACTACTACTTCGCCGCCAGCCACCTGCTGAACGGCATGCCGAATCCGTGGCGCGGCGCCGAGGCCGCCAAGAGCGTGTTCGAAGCATTGCTGGACAAGCATCCGCGCGGGCAGGTCCAAGAGAGCTACATGTTCGTCCTGGAAGAACTGCGCAAGCGGCTGGAGGGAGAGCGGGACCGATTATCGCGCAACGCCTTCTTCGACATGCTGGAACGCGGCGCCATGCGGTTCCTCGTCGTGGCCGACGACCTGGCGTTCAACCGTCCGCCGGCTGAGGTGGAGATCGGAAGCGGAAAGCAAGCGAACCGAACCGACGGCAGCCAGTTCGTCCTCAACCTGTACGACCGGACCCGCGAAGAGGATCTGAACACGCTCGAGACGTCGGTGGCCACCTATCTGGACCAGCAGGCGCGGCTGTTCTTCTGGTATCGCAACCGGAGCCGCAAGGACTACTACTTGCAGGGCTGGAAGCCCAGACGCGTCTATGCGGACTTCGTGCTGGCGCTGAAGGCCGAGCCGCCGGGCGACGGCGGGGGCTTCGGCGACGTGTTCGTGCTGGAGACCAAGGGCCTGCACCTCAAGCAGTCGGAGGACACGGAGTACAAGCGGTCCGTATTCGACACGTGCTCGGAGTTCGCCAAGCAGAAGGACTGGGCCGAGTTCGCGCCGGCGATGCGCGAGAAGGTCGTGCGCTTCGAGGTCGTGGACGAGGACGAGTGGACGCAGCGGCTCAACGCCATGCTTGCTTGACGAAGCTCGTTCGACATCTGCGATTCACGCTTGTCCCGAGCCCGCTGCGGCGCGTCGGCCGGGGGCATGACGTTGACCGGCTGCCCTCACGCTGATATCATGATATCGTCATGTCCTCCAAACCGGCTTCTGGCCGTTTCCTGCTGCGGGTCGCCCCGGCGTTGCACCTTGCGTTGCGACGGCGGGCCGGGGAGGCGGGCAAGTCCCTCAACAGGTACTGCGCCGAAGCGTTGCGGGACTTGGTGGAGGATGCGGCGCCCGGACACTCGCGAACTTGGCAGGCCGCGGCCGCCGTCATTGTCGACGCCGTGGGCGAGGAGCTGGAGGGCGTGGCGCTGTTCGGCTCTCGGGCGCAGGGCTGGGACGGCCCCGGCTCGGATGTGGACTTGCTGCTCGTCCTTCGGGACGGCGCCGCGCTGGGCCGGGAGCGCTACGCGGCGTGGGATCGCACGCTCGCCCCGGCCCTCGAGATCAGAGCGTTGGGCGCCCAGGTGAACCCCCACTTCGCCGTGCTCCCTGCCGGGCGGCCCGGAGCCGCGGACGGGGGAGGCGGGCTTTGGCTGGAGGCCGCGCTTCACGGCGTCGTTCTGTGGCAGCGGAGTTGCGCGGTCTCGCGCTGGATATCCGAGGCCCGCGACCTGATGGCGGAAGGGGTCTTGCGGCGGCGGCGGGCGCACGGGCAGCCGTATTGGTTGCGGGGAGGCGAAGACGTTGAGAAACCCTGACTTGGCGGCCGACTATCTGCGCCGGGCGCGAAGCCGGCTCAAGGCCGTCGCCGTGCTCATGGACGAGGAGAGCTGGGCCGACGTGGTGCGGGAGTCGCAGGAGGTCGTCGAGATCTGCCTCAAGGCGGCGCTGCGCCGCGCCGGGGTGGAGCCGCCCCGCGTCCACGACGTGAGCGGAGTCTTGGTCGAGAACGCGTCTCGGTTGCCCGAGCGCGTCCGTCGCCGTCTCGACGACTTGGTGCGGATCTCGCGCGGGTTGCGCCGAGACCGGGAACTCGCGTTCTACGGCAGCGAGGACCTCACGCCCAGCCAGTTCTACGGGCCGGACGACGCCCGGGAGGCATTCGAGGGCGCCCGCTTGGTCTACGAAGTTGCCAGCGGCGAACCGGCTTGACCTCGTAGTCGGCCTTCAAGTCGCCTGCGGGCTCACCGAGAAGGCTCGTTGCAAGTCTTCCTCGCATCGGAACTTCAACGCGCCCGCGGCCTCGAGTTCGCGGAGCAGGCGGGGACCGTTCGCCAGCCTCGCCAAGACGGTGCGCGCCTTGCACGACAAGAGGTCGTCTCGGCGCGTTGCTTCGGCCAGGAAGGCGGAGGCGCGGTCGGCGTCGATCCTCGCCAACGACTCGAGGGCGGCCTGCGACCCCGTGGCCTCGAAGACCCGCGTCACGGCGTCGTAGGCGCGTGCGTACGGCCATGCGGCCGGGTGGACGGGAAGCGCCGACTTCTCCAGCGCTTCGAGGGCTCGCCCGGCAAGCGGGCTTTCGTTGTCGCCGAGCGCCGCCAGGGCGACCAAGCTGTCGGCGAAGGCGTCCAGGGCTTCGGCTTCCCACCGTCCCTCGATCTGGGTCAGGAAGGCCACGGCCAGCTCGACGCCGTCGGCATTCTCCATCTTCAGGATCGCCAGGATGTAGTCGGGCGACGACACAGGAGGGTCCAGCGCGATGGTGACTTCTTCGCGGAGGCCGTCCCCCGGGCACCAGTGCACGAATGCGCCGCTGTCGCTCAGCTCGCGCGCGAGTTCCTTTCCCTCGTCCATCTGTACGAGCCTAAGCCTTGCGATGCAGGCGACGAAGTCGTCTTTCCGAACGAGTTCGAGGATGAGCCGCAGCGCCCGGCGCGGGTCGATGTCGGCCATCGCACCCAGCGGGGCTCCAGACTCCGTCGCTGTGAAGATGCGCTCGATGGCGTCGTAGGCACCGGCATAGGGGATGGCGTTCTGCTCTTCCGGAAACGCCGAAATCGACAATGCGACCTCAGCATCTGCGCCGCCCGGGGCGCCGGATAAGTAGCCCGCGATTGCCAACGCGACCAAGCTGTCGGCGAAGGCGTCCAGCTCGCTTTGCGGCCGGGGGCCGTGCAGTTGCGTCAGAATCGCGACGGCGTCGGCGGAGCGCTCCGCGCGGAGTCCCGCCAACGCAGCGGTCGGCGTCGGCGGAGACGGTCTTTCCTGGGCGGCGATCGTGGGTTGCGCGGCCAAGCTGGCGGCGACCGCGAGCAGTCCGATGATTGGAAGCTTCATGATTTCGTCCCTTTCTCTGCTAGTGCCGGACCGTAATCGTGCCCCAGCCCCATCGCCGGGCTACCGACTCGAACATCCAGAACTGAAATGTTGATCAAGATCGAGGCTGGGTACCGGCTGCGGCAGGCCGTGACGAGCCTTTGGTGCCCCCTCAAGGGATGCGACGGGCCGTTCGCTCGGTATCTGGGGTTGAGCGCCGCGACGATGTCCAGGCTGGCCGCGGGGTTCGTCACGTAGTGCAGGCCCGCCCAAGGTCCCGAGCCCTGCACAACGGAAAACCCGTCCTCGTCGATCCACCCGTCGGCGCAGTTGGCTGGGCGCGTGGCGCCGCTCTTGCCCGGCCAGCTCACGCAACCGTCCAGCTCCGAGCCCAAGGCCCATCTCGTCGTCACGGGCCATTGCCATCCGCGGTCCTCGACCGTCACCGTCTCGGTCATCGTGAAGCTGTTGCCGGCCGCGGCGCCCGAGACTCGCACCCTTCCCGTGGACACGGCGCGGCCGGTCCAGCTGTAGGCGTTGCGCTTCTCGTTCGTCACGTCGGCATTTGAGAACCGCCAGAGCAGTGTTGGCGGTTCGACATGGCCACGCCGTCCACGCCGACGATCGGACCGTCGCAGGCGGCAACGAGCAGGGCCAGCGGGACGGCAACCGCCAGACGGGCGGTGCCTTCAGTCTTTGGTACACGGGGGTGGCGAAGAAGGTTCCCGCCCGGCTAGGCGAGTTGCACGTGGCGGCGTGCCGTGATCCAGTCCAGCCCGGGCTGGGACTCGCCTGGGCTGCGGACACGCGCTCTCCTCACCGGGCGGCCCGTTTGCGCATTCCAGCGTCCCGGCGCCCATGTTAACGTCCCGGCGCCGACCCGCCGCCAGCGCCCGCGATCCCGCTAGGAACGTCCATGTCCATGCCCGCCGCCCCGTCCGCGAAGGCCGTCCCCACCGCAGCCTCCGAGCGCATCGTCGCCATCGACGTCCTGCGCGGGTTCGCGTTGATGGGCATCCTGCTGGTCAACGTCGGCGCCTTCGCGACGGTGGGGGCGGCGTACCTGAACCCCTTTGTGGACGGAAGGCTCGAGGGCGTGGAGTTCTGGGCCTGGGGCGCGGTGCACCTGTTCGCGGAGGCCAAGTTCCTGACGCTGTTCTCGGCGCTCTTCGGGGCCGGAATCGCGATGGCCTCGGACCGCTTGGCGGCCCGGGGACTGCCGGCGGCGCCCGGCTTGCACTACCGGCGCCATCTGTGGCTGGTGGCCATCGGGCTGGCCCACGCGCACTTGATCTGGATGGGCGACATCCTCGTGGCGTACGCGCTCTGCGGCATGCTCCTCTATCCGCTCCGCAACCTGCGGCCCCGGCGGCTGCTGGCACTGGGCGCCTGCGTGATCGCCGTGGTGCTTCCGCTGTGGGGCGGCTTCGGGGCGTCGGTCCCGTACTGGCCGGCGGAGGAACGCGCGGTGCAGGAGCGGGAGTGGGCGCCGTCGCGCGACGCGATGGACGCCGAGATCGAGGCGTACCGGGGCGGATGGCTGGAGCAGCAGCCTCTTCGTTCCGAGGAGGCTCTGGGCATGGAGACCGTCGTGTTCCTGAGCTTCTTCCTCTGGCGAGCGGGAGGGGCGATGCTGGTCGGAATGGCCCTCTACCGGTGGGGAGTGCTGTCGGCGGCGCGCTCGCCCGGGTTCTACAAGCGCATGGCGGCGACGGGCGCGGGCTTGGGGTTCCCCGTGATCGTGCTCGGAATGGTCTACAATGTGCGCGCGGGCTTTGCGATGGAGGCGTCGATGTTCCAGGGGCAGCTGTTCAACTACGTGGGATCGCTGGGGGTGGCGGCGGCGTACCTGGGCCTCGTCATGCTGGCGGCCCGCACCGGCCGGCTCGCGGGGTTGCAGCGGAGGCTGGCGGCGGCGGGGCGGATGGCGCTGACCAACTACGTGGCTCAGAGCGTCGTCTGCACGCTGGTCTTCTACGGGCACGGGCTGGGGTTGTTCGGGCGGCTGGGGCGGCTGGAGCAGCTCGGCGTCGTGGCGGCCGTGTGGGGCCTCCAGCTGCTGTGGTCGCCCTGGTGGCTGGCGCGTTTCCGCTTCGGGCCGCTGGAGTGGGCGTGGCGGACGGCGACCTACGTGAAGCGCCAGCGCTTGCGGGCGCAGGCGGGGTAGGCGAGGTCCGTGCCGGGGCACGTGGCGGCTGGGTGGCGCCGGCAGGGTCGGGAGAATGCGCCGCCGGGGGTCGTGAAGCTGGCCGCGTGGCTCGCGGTCTCGGCCGGCGCGTTGGCGCTGGCGGGTTGCCCGCTCGGGCCGCTGCCGCCGCTGGGGCCGTTCTTCGATCCTGCGGGCGGCGTCTGGAACGTGGCCAAGTTCGCCGTTCTCCCGCCGTCGGACACCGCCGTGGTCGCCGGATTGGAGGCCGGGGTGCGCGTGGTCTACGACGACCGCTCGGTCCCGCACGTCTTCGCGTCGAGCGCGGCGGACGCCCACCGGGCTCTCGGGTACGTCGTGGCCCGCGACCGACTCTTTCAGATGGAGGCGCAGACGCGAGCCACCGCCGGCACGCTGAGCGAGTGGGTGGGACCGGCGGCGTTGGCCTTCGACCGCGAGACGCGAAGGCTCGGACTGGGTTCCGCGGCGGTGCGCGGCATGCAGGCCATGGCGGCGGGCCGGTGCGGGGCAACGCCGAATTCGGGGAGCGCCGGCGGTCATGAAGGCGGTCCGGGCGCGATGTCGGCTGGGGACGAGCCCGTGCCGCCGGGCGCGCGATCGGCTCCGGGAGCGCCGCCGGACGATGCGCGCCTCGCGGCGGGCGCGGCGCACGATGCCGTTCTGGCGTACGCGCAGGGCGTGAACGCCTGGATCGGGCGCCTGAAGTCCCCGGCCGAGCGGCCCTTCGAATACCACCTGCTGGACGCGCGGCCGACCCGGTGGGAGCCCGTGAATTCGTTGCACGTCCTCAAGCGCATGGGATGGGTGCTGACCTTCGACCCGGCCGAAGTCCGCCGGGCGAGGGTGGCATCGCTCGTCGGCGAAGATGCCGCGGACGCCCTCTTTCCGGCCGACAATCCCTTGCAGGAGCCGGTCGTTCCGCACCTCGGCGCGCGCTTCTCGGAGGATGCCGTGCCGCCGCCTGGACCGGGGTCGAGCGCTGCGGCCGAAGCAGCGCCGGCCGGCCCCGCCTTGGAGTCCCCCAACCCAGGCGCCGGCAGCAACAGCTGGGCCGTCGGGCCAAGCCGCTCGGCGTCGGGCCACGCGATTCTTGCGGGCGACCCGCATCTCGGTCTCAGCCTCCCCAGCATCTGGTACGAGGCGCACTTGGTGGCGCCGGGCGACCTCGACGTCTACGGGGTGACGCTCGCGGGCGTGCCCGCGGTCGTCATCGGCTTCAACCGCGACGTGGCGTGGACGTTCACCAACACGGGCGCCGACGTGATGGACGTGTATCTCGAGCGCGTCGACGACGACGCATCTCCGCGCCGGTACCTGCTGGACGGACGGTGGGAGCCCCTGGAAGCCCGGATCGAGACGTTCCTGGATCCAGCCGGCCGGCTCCTCGCCGTGGACACGGTGCGCAGCACGCACCGGGGGCCGCTTCTGGACTTCGGGGACGGGCCTGCGTCGTTGCGCTGGACGGTGCTGGAGGAATGCGGCGAGCTGCACGCGCTGATGCGAGCGCAACGTGCGCGCTCGGCGCGGGAGTGGTTGGAGGCGATGTCGTCGTGGGGAGCTCCCGCGCAGGTCGGCCTGGTCGCCGACAGGAGCGGCCGGATCGCCGTCCAGAGCGCCGCTCACTACCCCGTTCGCCCGGCAGGCGTGCGCGGCGACGCCTATCGCGACGGAACCACGCGACGGTCCGATTGGCAGGGGCGGGCGACCCGCTACCCGCTCGCCGTCGATCCGCGGCAGGGCTATCTGGCGTCCGCCAACCAGCAGCCCCTGGACCCCGAGACCACCGGGGGCGCCTACTTCGGGTCCAATTGGCCGGACCCGTGGCGGGCGATGACCATCAACGAACTGCTTCGCTCGCGGGAGCGCCACGGGGCCGCCGACTTCGAAGCGTATCAGACGCATCCCACGAGCGTTCGCGTCCGCCTCTTCCGAGACGTCCTGCTGGCGGCGGCGGGGCATGTGCCGGGGAGCGGAGGTGGGCCGTCGGCGGCGGCCTCCGTCGCGGGGGACTACGCGCACGCGGAGATGGCCGCCGGCGGGTCGGCGCCTGCGGCCCTGCCGCGAACGCAAGCGGATCTTGCCGTGGCGGCCCGCCTGCTGGCCGCCTGGGACGGAACCTACACGCCGGACAACGAACGCGCCGCGTTGTTCGAGGAGACGCTGGCGGCGTTGGACAGCCTGCTTTGGGACGAGTTGAACGACGAGAACGGCGACCGGGTCGCCACGCCGCGCGAGACCGTGCTGTGGACGCTGGCGTCGGCGCCCGGGAGCCCATGGTGGGACGACCGGACCACGCCGGAAGCCGAGGACCGCGACGCCCTGTTGCGACGGGCCCTCGCGGCTGGACTGGCGCGCACGCGGGCGAAGCACGGCGCCGAGGACGGGGGCGGGTGGGCGTGGAGCGCCGCTCGGCGCTTCAACATCCACCACCTGCTTCGCGTCCCGGGCCTTTCGCGGTTGGGCCTGGCGGCGACTGGCGGCCCCGGACTGCCGAGTCCCCTGTCGGCCAGCGGATCGCACGGGGCGAGTTGGCGGATGGTCGTCGAACTCGGCGACGAAGTGACGGCGCGGGGGACGTTCCCGGGCGGGCAGTCGGGCAATCCGCTGAGCGACGGATACGACGACCGGCTGAGCTTCTGGTTGCGCGGGGAGCTCGAAAACCTGCGCTTTCCGCGCACGGAAGCGGAGCTGCGCGCTCGCGGACTGGTGCGGGCCGAGCTGATCCTGGAGCCGACTCCGCGGTGACGGCACTGCTGGCGGCGGTCGCCGCGGTCGCCGTCGCCGGGGGAACCCCTCTCTTCGGCTGGGGGGCGGCGCCCCTGGCGGGGGCCGCGTTGGGACTTGCGGAGGCCAAGCGGAAGCGGAGGGGTCCCCCGAGCGCATTGATTGTTGCCGCGCGGGGCGCCGTGGCGGGAGCGGCTGGCTGGGCCTTCCTGCTTCTATGGCGTGGACTCGAGGCCCCGGTGTGGGACGTGGCCGGGCTGATCGGAAGCGTGGCCGGGGGATTGCCGAAGGGCTTGGTCGTCGTCTTCGCGCTAGCTCTTCCTGCTCTCGTGGCCGGGACGGCGGCGGGCGCGGCCGCCGCCGTGTCGAGCGCTGCCCGGGGTGCGGCGGAATCCCGCCGGAGGGACCGGTGACCTCCGGGCCGCGGGCGCCGGGTCGCCCCCGTTTCGCGAACCGGACGGCCGCTTCTTCGGCGCCGGCTTTGTTCGACGAGCCGTCTCCGATGTCCGATCCCCCTTCTCCGTCCCCCCACCGCGCGGCCCTGCAGCGCGTCTTCGGATACGCGGACTTTCGCGGCCAGCAGGAGGCTGTCGTCGAGCACACCGTCGCCGGGGGCGACAGCTTGGTGCTGATGCCCACCGGCGGCGGCAAGTCGCTGTGCTACCAGATCCCCGCGCTCGTGCGCGACGGGGTGGGCGTCGTCGTCTCGCCGCTGATCGCCCTCATGCGCGACCAAGTGGAGGCCCTGCGCCAAGTCGGCGTGCGGGCCGCCTGCCTCAATTCTTCGTTGACCCGGCAGGAGGCGGCCCAGGCGCGGAGCGAGCTGGCCGCCGGGAGGCTGGACCTGCTGTACGTGGCGCCGGAACGACTGCTCGGCGAACACACGCTGAACATGCTCGCCCGAAGCCGCTTGGCGCTCTTTGCGGTCGACGAGGCCCACTGCGTCTCCCAGTGGGGCCACGACTTCAGGCCCGAGTACCTGCGCCTTGCCGTCCTCCAGGAGCGGTTTCCGGACGTCCCCCGCATCGCGCTCACGGCCACGGCCGACCAGCTCACCCGCGAAGAAATCCTCCAGCGCCTCCGGCTCCGCGACGCCCGCGTCTTCGTGAGCGGCTTCGACCGGCCCAACATCCGCTACTCCGTCGTCCCCCGGCAGAGCGCCCACCAGCAGCTCCTCCGCTTTCTAGGCGACCGCCACCTCGGCCATGCGGGCATCGTCTACTGCATGTCGCGCAAGCGCGTCGAGAAGACCGCCGAATGGTTGCGCGGCCACGGCGTGAATGCGCTCCCCTACCACGCGGGGCTCGCGCCGGAGGTCCGCCGCCGCCACCAGGACCGCTTCGCCAAGGGCGACGGCGTGGTAATGGTCGCGACCATCGCGTTCGGCATGGGCGTGGACAAGCCCGACGTGCGCTTCGTGGCCCACCTCGATCTGCCCAAGAGCATCGAAGCCTATTATCAGGAGACGGGACGGGCGGGACGGGACGGCGAGCCGGCCGACGCATGGATGACGTACGGGTTGCAGGACGTCGTGATGTTGCGCCAAATGGTCGAGGGCTCCGACGCCGGCCGGGAGCGAAAGCGCCTCGAAGTGCGCAAGCTGGACGCGCTGTTGGGCTACTGCGAGCTCGCGACCTGCCGGCGCCGTACGTTGCTGGCCTACTTCGGCGAGTCGCTCGAGGAGCCGTGCGGCAACTGCGACAACTGCCTCGTCCCCGTGGAGTCGTGGGACGCCACCGAGGCCGCCCAGAAGGCGCTGTCCTGCGTCTCCAGAACGGGCGAGCGGTTCGGCGCCGCCTATCTGATCGACGTGCTGCGCGGCGCCGGCAGCGAGCGGATACGCAGATTCGGCCACGACCGCATTCCGACGTTCGGCGTGGGGAGCGACATGGGCGCCCGGGAATGGCGCTCGGTCGTGCGGCAACTGGTCGCGCGCGGGTTGCTTGCAGTGGACATGGAGGGCTACGGTTCGCTGAGCCTGACGGCGGCCAGCCGGTCGGTTCTGCGCGGCGAGACCGAAGTGCTGATGCGGCGCGACAACCTTGCGCCCGCCCGTCGGCCCCGCACGCGGTCCGCCGCGCGCCCCGGAGCGGTTGCGGGGGTTGGCGGGGGGCCGTCCGCCGGCTTGGACGCGACCGCAGGGGCCGGTGCGGGCGACGGCGCCCTGTGGGAAGCCTTGCGGAAGCGCCGAACCGAACTGGCTGCGGAGCAGCGCGTGCCGCCGTACGTCATCTTTCACGACGCCAGCCTGCGCGAGATGGCGGAACGCCGTCCCCGGACGCTGGCCGAATTCGCCGGCATCACCGGAGTGGGAGAAAAGAAGCTGGCTCGCTACGGAGAGGACTTCCTCGCAGTGCTGCGCGCCCACGAGTAGGTTGCGATCAAGATGAGCGCCAGCGCCGCAAACCCGCCGAGCCGGGCCGCCCCACCGGTTTCGGATGCTCAGCCCCCGGCCCGATGCGCCGCTTTGCGAAGCGCTCTGGACGCCGAGGAGCGAACCCGCTACGCCCGCCACCTGGCGCTCCCGGAGGTGGGCAGCGACGGACAGGAGCGCCTCAAGGCTGCGCGCGTGCTGCTCGTGGGCGCAGGAGGGCTGGGTTCGCCCGCTGGGCTCTACCTGGCGGCGGCCGGGGTCGGCGTCCTGGGCTTGGTGGACCCGGACGTGGTGGACCTGACCAACCTGCAGCGCCAGATCCTCCACGACACGAGCGCCTTGGGCGTGCCGAAAGTGCTGTCGGGCCGCCAGCGGCTGGCCGCGGTCAACCCGCGCGTCGAAGTGAAACCGCACCAAACGCGGCTGACCGCGGCGAACGCCATGGACCTCTTCGTCGGCTACGACGTGGTCGTGGACGGCACCGACAACTTCCCCGCCCGCTACCTGGTCAACGACGCCTCCGTGCTGTCGGGCGTTCCCAACGTCTACGGCGCGGTCCATCGCTGGGAAGGACAGGTCTCGGTCTTCGGGGCCGCTGGCGGCCCGTGCTACCGGTGCCTGTTCCGGGAGCCGCCCCCGCCCGGACTGGTGCCCAACTGCGCCGAGGCCGGGGTCTTCGGCGCGTTGCCGGGGGTGATCGGCGCGGCCCAGGCGCTCGAAGCGATCAAGCTGGCGCTGGGCGTGGGCGAGCCTCTCGCGGGACGCCTCCACGTCTTCGACGCCTTGGCCTTTCGGTGGCGCGAAGTCGAGGTCCGGCGCAATCGGGACTGTCGGCTGTGCGGCGACTCCCCCACGCAGACCGGCTTGGTGGACTACGACGCCTTCTGCGGGACGCCGGGGCCGGATCCGCGAATCCGGCAACTGCCGCCGGACGGGCTGTCCGACGCGATGGCCGCCCGTCCGGCGCCGTTTCTGCTGGACGTGCGGGAGCCCTTCGAGTGGGAGGAGGCCAATCTCGCGCACTTGGGCGCCGTCCTGATGCCCCGGCGGGAGGTGCCTGGGCGCCTGGACGAAATCCCGCGCGGCCGCCCCGTGGTCGTCTACTGCCGCAGCGGCGGCCGCAGCATGGAAGTGGCCGCTTTCCTGGCCGACGAAGGATACGACGACGTGGCCAATCTGGACGGCGGGATTCTGGCGGCGTCCCAGCTGGACCTCGGCGAACCGCTGTACCGCACGGACGGCTAGCTAGCGAGTTTCGGACAAGCGCGGCGGCTTCGGGGGCAACGCGGCGGCGACCGTTGCCACGACACGCCGGACGGCGTCTTCGAACGGTCCCGGAAGCAGCGCTCCCGCCGCGCGCGGGTGGCCGCCGCCGCCGAACGCGGCCGCCAGCCGGTTCACGTCCACGGAAGCGCCGGAGCGCAAGGACACCTTGGTCTGCCCGTCCTTGGCCACGCGGAAGAGGAGCGCGACCTCCACGCCGCGGAGGCTCCGAGGCACGTCCACGAAGCCCTCGAGGTCGTCCACCGCCGCGTTCGTTCGGCCGTAGGCGTCGCCCGGCACGAGCATCCATGCGACCCTTCCCGATTCGTGCACCTCCAGGGTGGCCAGAGACTCTTGCAGCAGCGCGAAGCGCCGCCGCCGGAAGCTGCCGTACGCCCTGCGGTGAAGCTCGTGCGGCGCCGCGCCCAGCTCGACCAGACGGGCGGCCGTGCGAAGGCAGCGCGGCGTGACGTTCGAGAAGCGGAAGCCGCCCGTGTCGGTGAGCACGGCCGTGTAGAGGGCGGCGGCCATCTGCGGCGTCCACGAGGCGCCAGCCTGCTCCAGCATCCGGAAGACGATTTCGCCCGTGGCGGCGGCTTCGGTGTCGCGGATCACGATGCCGGAGATGTCGTTCGGCCCGGCGGGGTGATGGTCGATCACGACCGTCCGAAGGTGGCGGACCAGCGCGTGCACGGGGCCGATGCGCTTGACGTCCGACGTGTCCAAGACCACGGCGAGATCCGCCTCGCGGCAGACGGCTGCGGCATCCGGCCCGTCCACGGGCAACGCTCGCGAAGCGTCGTCCAGGAGGAAGGCGAACGGCTCGGGAAAGGGAGTCGGGTTGACGATGCGAACATGCTTGCCGCGTTGGGCGAGATGGGCGGCGAGGGCCGCCTCGGACCCGGCCCCGTCGCCGTCCGCGTTGTGATGCGTGGAGAGCACGATCCGCGAGGCCCCTGACAGCGCGTCGAGCGCTTCGTCCGTGCCCGTCATCGAAGCCTGCGCCGCAACGCGTCGAGCGCTTCCGCCGCCCGCTCGGCCAGCGCCTCGCGGCTGCCGCCGTTGTCCACCACGATGTCGGCCCTCCGGCGCTTGGTCGGCGCAGGCGCCTGAGCCGCCATCACCGCCTCCGCCTCTTCGCGCGGCAGGCCGCGGGTCTCCATGACGCGCTTCCGCCGCACGCGCGCAGGCGCGTCCACGAAGACGACCAGGTCCACTTCGGCGTCCATCCCCGTTTCATACAGCAACGGTACCTCCCAGACCACGAATTTCGCTCCTCGCGCCTGTTGGGCCTCGGTCCACGCGTCCCGAAGCCTCCCAACCACCGGATGAACCACGGCCTCCAGCGTCCGCTTGGCGCCGGGGTCCGCGAACACGATCCGGCGCACCGCCCCCCGGTCCATCTTCCCGTCTGCCCGGACCACCTGCGAGCCGAACAGTTCCTCGACTCGGGCCAGCGCGGCCGATCCCGGCGCCACGGCCTCGCGCGCGAACTCGTCCGCCGACGCGACCGGCACTCCCGCCCGCCGCCACATCTGCGCTACCGTGGACTTGCCGGCCGCGACGTTGCCCGTCAGTCCCGCGATCGGCGGCCGCGGCCTCCTGGGCCCGCCGTCGCCCGTCAACCGCCCGCTCCGAAGATCCGCCCCACGCCGAAGGCCATCCACGCGTTGAAGACGACGTTGCCGAAGAACACCGCCGTCATGATGCCCAGCGCCGGATAGCGAAAGTACGCCAAGGGAACGACCACCAGCTCGTTCGGAGCCGGCACGAAGCCCGCATAGACGAAGACGAGCGCCAGCGGCAACACCGGATGACGAGCGCGCAGGCGTTCCACCCGCCAGTGGAATCCAATCATCCGGGCCTTGAAGACGTCGCGCGACGCGGTGCCGACGGCGTAGCCCAGCAGGTCGCCCCCCGTCATTCCCAGCGCGATGGTCGCGAGCGTGGGGACGGGCTCGAAGCCGGCCTCCATGAGCAAGGGGAAGAACCACACCACGGGCACCGCGGCGATCACGTTGAACCCACTGAGCACGGACGCGCCCAGCAACCCCGCGTAGCCGCCGCCGGCGACGATCTCCCTTACTCGTTCCTGCTCGGGGCCGTAGACGTTGGCCCACACGGCGAACGCGGCGAGCCCCAGCACGCCCGCGGCCTTCGCCCACGTGGCCGCCGCCGAGCGGCCGGTCATGCGCCGGCGCATCCGGGCTGACCATCGCACGAAGTCGGCGATGTCGTCCACGGGCGGCGTCGCGGCGGGGTCCCCGTAGGCCGTCTCCATGCGCCAGCGCATGTAGTCCGTCGAGGGCAGGGGGAGGAAGGGAGGCCGCTGGTGCCAGCCGCGCGCGCGAAACGCCCAGGCCGCCGAGACCATCGCGGGGACGATCCACGGACGCCGCAGCGCCGCGAGCAGGAGCCGACCAGTCATCTTCGCAAGTTACGCGCAAGGGCCCAGCTTGGGATAACGCCGGGTCGTCGCCGGAGCCGACGCCGGAGCAGCACCATACGTGAACCGCCACTTCACGTTATCATGACAGGATGAAGTCTCGATTCCAAAAAGCATTGTCCCTTCCGCCTGCCGGAACCGAGACCTTCTTCTTGTGGGGACCCCGGCAAACCGGCAAGAGCACGCTGTTGCGGGAATCGTACCCCGGCGCCCGCTGGATCGACTTGCTCAAGGCCGATCACTTCCACCGCTACGCCGCGCGCCCGGAGCTGCTTCGCCAGGAACTCGAGGCCGAGACGTCCGGCGAGACCCGCCCGCCCGGACAGATCGTCGTCGACGAAATCCAGAAGGTTCCAACTTCCTGACGGCCGCGGCGTTCCGCGACGGCGAAATGGTCAACTTCGCCAACGTCGCGCGCGAGTGCGGCGTTTCCGGCCACACCGCAAGGAGCCACTTCGAAGTGCTCGAGGACACGTTGCTGGGAAGGTGGTTGCCGGCCTACCGCAAGCGCGCGAAGCGCCGGGTCGTCCACGCACCCAAGTCTGCTTCGCCGACGTGGGCGTGGTCAACCGGCTGGCCCGACGGGGGCAGGTCCTGTCCGGCTCCGCGGCCTACGGCAAGGCGTTCGAAAACTGGGTGTTCCACGAATTGTCCGCCCATCTGCGCTACATGGGGATCGAGGCCGGACTGTCCTACTGGCGGCTGGCCGGAGGCACGGAAGTGGACTTCGTGGTAGGCGACATGGAGGTCGCGCTGGAGGCCAAGTCCAGCCGGAACGTCACTAGGGAGCATCTCAAGGGGCTGAGGAGCTTGGCGAAGGACCACCCTTCGGTGCGGCACTGCATCGCGGTGTGTTGCGAGCCTCGCCGCCGGCGCACCCCGGACGGCATCGAGATCGTTCCCGCCGGCGAGTTCGCGGCCGGGCTTTGGGAGGGAGAATGGACGGCGTCCCCGTGACCAACCGCCTTGCCGCCGAGACCAGTCCCTATCTGCTCCAGCACGCGCACAATCCGGTGGACTGGTATCCCTGGTGCGACGAGGCTCTCGGCCGCGCCAAGAAGCTCGACCGGCCCATCCTGCTTTCGGTCGGGTACTCGGCCTGCCACTGGTGCCACGTCATGGAGCGCGAGTCGTTCGAGGACGAGCGGACGGCGCGCCTGATGAATCAGGCCTTCGTGAACGTCAAGCTCGACCGCGAGGAGCGGCCCGACCTGGACTCGGTGTACATGGCGGCGGTCCAGGCCATGACGGGGCAGGGGGGATGGCCGCTCACGGTCTTCCTCACGCCTGATGGGGCTCCGTACTACGGAGGCACCTACTTCCCCCCGGTTCCGCGTCACGGGATGCCGTCTTTTCGCCAG
This sequence comes from Longimicrobiales bacterium, assembly GCA_965203485.1. GTDB lineage: Bacteria > Gemmatimonadota > Gemmatimonadetes > Longimicrobiales > Gaopeijiaceae. The sequence continues at coordinate 2,187,661 of OZ241892.1, read as the reverse complement.
GTGCTCTCGGCGGCGGCCGAGGCGTACGCGACCCGGCGCGGCGAGGTGGCGCGGGCGGGCGACCGCATCAAGGCGGCGCTCGCGGCGAGCACGACGCTGGCGCGACCGGCGGCGGGCCGCTACGAGGAGGACGCGTCCCCGCTCTTCGACGGGGCCGTGGCGGCGGCGGAGAGGGCGTTCGATGCGGCGCACGGCGGGTTCGGCGGCGCGCCCAAGTTCCCGCAGCCCATGTTCCTGGAATTCTTGTTGCGGACGGGGGACGGCCCCGAGGCGCGAGGTCCCGCGATGGCCGTCCACACGCTGGCCCGGATGGCCGCCGGAGGCATCCGCGACCACGCGGGCGGAGGATTCCACCGCTACGCCGTCGACGCGCGCTGGCGGGTGCCGCACTTCGAGAAGATGCTCTACGACAATGCGCTGATCGCGAGCGCGTTGGTGCGGGCCCACGTGCTGGGTGCGCCGGGCGCGGCCGCCGTGGCCGAGGAAACGCTGGACTACGTGCTCGAGGACCTGCGTTCGCCGGACGGGGTCTTCTATTCGGCGCGGGACGCGGACTCGGAGGGCCGGGAAGGCGCCTTCTACGTGTGGACTCCGGACGAGGTGGCGGACTGCCTGGGCCAGGAGGACGCGGACTTGTTCGGGCGCGTCTACGACGTGAGCGATGCCGGCAACTTCGAGGGACGCAACATCCTGCACTTGCCGCACGGAATCGAAGCGGCGGCCGGGCGCGAGGGGTTGGCCCAAGAGGACCTGCGGCGGCGGATGCGCGAGTCGCTGGCGGTGCTCAAGGCGCGGCGCGCTGGACGCGAGGCGCCCCTTCGCGACGAGAAGGCGCTGGCCGGCTGGAACGGGCTGGCCATCCGGGCGCTGGCCGAGGCGGGCCCGGCGCTTGGGCGGCCGGACTACACGGAGGCCGCCGCGGAGGCCGCCGACAGCCTGCTGGCCGCGTTGCGGCGCGACGGTCGGTTGCTTCGCGTCTGGACCGCGGGCCGGGCGCACGTGGAGGGCTTCCTGGAGGACTACGCTGCCGTCGGGAACGCCTGCCTGTCGCTCCACGAAGCCACACTGGAGGCGCGCTGGCTGGAGGAGGGCCTGCGGCTCGCCGCCGCGACCGTCGCCCGCTTCTGGGACGCCGCCGGCTCGATGTTCTGGGACGTTCCGCGCGACGGCGAGCGGCTGATCGTCCGCCCGCGCGACATCATGGACAACGCAGCGCCCTCCGGAAACTCCCTGGCGACCGAACTCGCGGCGCGCTCGGCCCGGTTGGCGGGCAACGACGAGCACCAAGCGGTGGCGGAAGCCGTCGTCCTCCGCGAGGCCGGTGCCATGGAACGCCACCCGCTGGGCGCCGGGCGCCTGTTGGCGGCGGCCCTGACGGCAAGGACGGCGCCGCTGGAGATCGTGCTCGTGGGCGCGTTGCCGGGTTCGGCGCCGCCCGCCCCCGCCGACCGGCCCGTCCAAGATGCCGCCGGCCCGCAAGACGGCATCGCGGCCATGCTGTCCGTCGCCCACCGCCATGCCCATCCCAACCGCATCGTGGCCGGGGGCGATCCAGCCTGCCCGGCCGTCGCGGCGTTGCCGGCCATGCAGGGTCGCCTGGAGCAGTCCGGCCGGGCGTTCGTGTGCGTCGGGGCGGCCTGCCAAGAGCCGGTCTCGTCGCCCGAAGCCTTGGCTTCGGCCCTGAAGGATGCGTCCGGGACGCCGGTCCGCTAGGCGAGACGAGCGCGCCTCGGGCCGCCATCGACATTGCGCGTAGACGAGCGCCGTGTAGCCGGGCAGAGCGGATCCGGGTTGGCGAGTCGGAGGGTTCGGAGGGTCTTGGCGCGCCGTCGCCGGTCCGTGTCCCAAGTCGAAGGCATTCTGCCCACTGGGCTTCGGCCGAGCGCTTCCGAGTGTAGATTGCAGGGGCGGCAGTGGACGCAAACCTCGGAGCCCGCCATCCGAGTGCAAGGACGACAAGATGGACCTTCTCTACAGCGGCGACTTCTGGACGATCGTGGCGATTGTGGTGTCCGCTCTTGGCGTGCACTTCGCGGCGAAGGCCGACAGGCGAAGGGAGCGCGAGGAGGCGGAGAAGCGACGCGAAGCGGGCGAGAAGCGGCTCGCGGAGCAGATCGGAAACCACAGGCGGGAAACGTCGGACGCCCTCGCCACCCAGAAGCAGGAACTGGCGGACGCGTTTGCCACCCACAAACGGGAACTGACGGACACCCTCGCCACCCACAAGCAGGAACTGGCGGACGCCCTCGCCATCCAGAAGCAGGAACTGGCGGACGCGTTTGCCACCCACAAACGGGAACTGACGGACGCCCTCGCCACCCACAAGCAGGAACTGACGGACGCCCTCGCCACCCAGAAACGGGAACTGGCGGACGCCTTCGCCATCCACAAGCAGGAACTGGCGGACGCGTTTGCCACCCACAAACGGGAACTGACGGACGCGTTCAACGCCTACAAGCAGGAGATGACGAATGCGCTCAACGCCCACAAGCAGGAGACTGGCCACCGGATCGACCGCCTGGAGGGTGGCGGCCTGCCTGGCGCGGAAGCGGCCGCGGTCCCTGGCGTCGGCGTGCGGGAGACGCCCGCCCGCTACTCGGCGGACGAGCCGAAGGGTGAAGCGGACGGGGCGCCCCGGCAACCCACTTCGTCGTAAGCGAGGTCCGACTCCGGGGCGCATTTGTTATTGTAGCCGTCTGGTCGGCGGCTCGCTTGCCGCGATCCCGTGCACCGCAGTTGGACCACCGGAAGGAACCGCTTGGACGCACCGAAAGCCGAAGCCGAGGCCAAGGCCAAGGCCGCGCAAGCTGGGGGCCGCCCCGGGGCCGACACGCTTCTCTCGTGGTACCGCACCATGGTCACGGCGCGGAGCATCGACGACCGCGAGGGGACGCTCTACCGGCAAGGCAAGATCTTCTTCCAGATCGCCGGAGCGGGGCACGAGGCTGTGCAGGTGGCTCTCGCGGACCACCTCCGGCGCGGCTCGGACTGGCTCTACCTCTACTACCGGGACCGCGCGCTGGCGCTGGCGCTGGGCGTCGAGCCGGTGGAACACTTCCTGCAGGGCACGGCGGCGGAGGCGTGCCGCGCCAGCGGGGGCCGCCAGATGCCCGCGCACTTCGGGGACTCGCGTCTCAACATGGTTTCGGCGTCGTCGCCCACGGGCACGCAGTTCCTGCACGCCGTCGGCACGGCGGAAGCCGGGGTGCGGGCGTCCCGGCTTCCCGCGTTGCGCGAGCATGTCGTCCCGTTTGCGGAAGACGAGATCGTGGTGTGTTGCGCAGGCGACGGCACGACTTCCGAAGGCGAGTTCTGGGAGGCCCTCAACACGGCCTGCAACCTAGGGTTGCCGCTTCTGTTCGTCGTCGAAGACAACGAGTACGCCATATCGGTGCCGGTCGAAGTGCAGACGGCCGGGGGCAACGTCTCGCGGTTGCTGAGCGGCTTTCCCGGCCTGAAGATCGTCGAGTGCGACGGTACCGACCTGATGGAGTCCCACGCCGCCGCCGCCGCCGCCGTGCGCTGGTGCCGGGAGCGCCGGGGGCCGGCCCTGCTTCACGCGCACACCACCCGCCCCTACTCGCATTCGGCCTCCGACGACGAGACGGCCTACCGCACGGCCGCCGAGCGCGTCCGGCAGGACAGCCGCGATCCCATCGCTCGCGCCCGCCGGATGCTGCTCGACGCCGGCGCGGCCACCGAGTCGCAGCTCGACCGGCTCGAAGCGGACGTGAAGGTGGCGGTGGCCGCCGCCGCAGACCAAGCGCTGGAGCATCCGCAACCGCCGCCCGAAACGGCATCCAAGTGGCTCTACTCGGAGGCCGTCGACCCCACGGGCGCGGCCTTCGACACAGAGAAAGCGCCCGCCTCCGAGGACGACAGCGCGCTCACCATGGTGGACCTGCTCAACCGTTGCCTGCGCGACGAGATGGCCCGCGATCCGCGCATCGTCGTCTTCGGCCAGGACGTGGCGGACGCCTCGCGCGAGGAGGCGTTGGCCGAGGTGAAGGGGAAGGGCGGCGTCTTCAAGGTCACGCACGGCCTGCAGGCGCGCTTCGGCTCCGACCGCGTGTACAACGCGCCGCTCGCGGAGGCCAACATCGTCGGCCGAGCGATCGGGATGGCCGTGCGCGGCGTCAAGCCGGTGGTGGAGATTCAGTTCTTCGACTACATCTGGCCGGCGTTCATGCAGATACGCAACGAGCTGGCCACAATGCGCTACCGCTCCGGCGGAGACTGGTCCGCGCCGGTGGTCGTTCGCACCACCTACGGCGGCTACATCAAGGGCGGCATCTACCATTCCCAGACGGGCGCGACGCTGTTCGCGCACACGCCGGGCCTGCGCGTCGTGTTGCCGTCGAACGCGCTGGACGCCAACGGCCTTCTGCGCACCGCGATCCGGTGCGACGACCCCGTGCTCTTCCTGGAGCACAAGCACCTGTACCGGCAAGTCCACAACAAGGGCGCGTATCCGGGACCGGACTACATGGTCCCGTTCGGCAAGGCGAAGGTGGTGCGCCCGGGCCGCGACGTGACGGTGATCGCCTGCGGCGCCTTGGTGAAGCGCGCCTGCGACGCCGCCCGCCTGGCCGCCGATCGCCACGGCGTGAGCGCCGAGGTCGTCGACCTGCGCACGATCTCGCCGCTGGACATGGAGACCGTGGGCGATTCCGCGCGCCGCACCAACAAGGTCCTCGTGGCGCACGAAGACGCGCTGTCGTTCGGGATCGGGGCCGAGGTTGCAGCCCGCGTCGCGGACGACTTGTTTCCGTGGCTGGACGCGCCGGTTCGGAGGGTGGCGTCGCTCGACACGTGGGTGGCCTACTCGCCGCAGCTGGAGAAGGCGATCCTGCCGCAACCCGACGACGTGCTCCAGGCGATCCTCGCCCTGGCGGCATACTAGGGTCGGCGGGCGCGTCGCGTGGCCGGGCTCGCGGAGATCGGGTTCTCGGACGTCGGCCGCGCTCCCCCCGCGGACGCGAAGCCGCCGAATCCCGCGGCCGAGCCGCCGCGGCGGGCGGGGCCGCGGCGAACCGACCCCGGCGTGCCCGAGGCATTGCCGCGCGCCGTGAGGGGCGCCGGCGAGCGCCTGAGGCCGAATTCGATCGACAAGCTGTGGCTGTTTCCGCCGCTGGTGCGCGGACGTCGCGAGCAGGGACTCGTCGTGGCCGGCTGCTTCGCGGGACGCAGCTCGCGACGGCTCGTCACCGTGCGCTACTCGGCCCAGCGGACCGGCAAGGGCCTCTACTTCGACGTCCGCTTCGTCGACGAAGGCGTGGCCCCGCCCGAGCGTGTGCCGGCGATGATGGAAGGCGTCGCCGAGAGGAGCGCGGAGCCCTTGGGGAGTCCGCGCGTGGTCGAGGTGGGCGGAGAGGCCGAGGCGTTCGCGTCGCTCATGCGCGCCTACCCGGCCGAGCTGTTCGAAGAAGAACTCGCCGGGACGCGTCCGCCCGGATGAGGGAGCCCCGCGAAGAGAGATGGAGGTCCCATTGGAATCCGTGAACGAATCCGTCGGCATCCTGATCGCCGTGAGCGCCGGGTTGCTGTCGTTCCTGTCCCCGTGCGTACTGCCGTTGGTGCCCAGCTACCTGTCGTTCGTGACCGGCGTCTCGCTGGAGGACCTGCAACAGGGCTTCGACCGGAAGCGAGTGCTCCTGCATGCGGGACTCTTCGTCACCGGCTTCACGCTCGTCTTCGTCCTGCTGGGAGCGTCGGCGTCGTTCGTCGGCAGCTGGCTGCTGTACTACAGGGACTGGATCGCGCGCGCAGGCGGAGTCGTGATCATCGTCCTGGGTCTTCATCTGACCGGCGTCTTCCAGCTGGCGCCTCTGTTGCGCGAGAAGCGCCTTCACTTGGCCGACAAGCCCGTAGGCTACTTGGGCACGGTCGCGGTCGGACTGGCGTTCGGCGCGGGGTGGACGCCCTGCATCGGCCCGCAGCTCGGCGCCATCATGACGCTCGCCGCCCAGGAGAACTTGGGATGGGGGATGTTCCTCCTGTTCGCGTACTCGATGGGCTTGGCCGTTCCGTTCATGGCGGCGGCCCTGGCGCTCGAGCGCTTCCTGGCCGCTTTCGCCGGGTTCCGCCGCTTTCTGCCCGCCGTGCAGAAGGTCGCCGGCGCGTTGCTGGTCCTCCTGGGCGTGCTGCTCGTGACGGGCTCCTTCGTCACGTTGGCGGCCTATCTGAACCGGTTCACTCCCGACTTCCTACTGGAGCGGCTGTAGTTCGCGGTCCCGCCCTCTGGCCCCGGCCGGCTCGCGCCGCCCCCCGCCACGCAAGCGAGGCGAAGCGCAAAGGCGGCCTCTCCCCTGGCGATCATGCCGCGCCCGCCAGCGACAGGTCCTGCTCCAGGAGCTGCCTGCGGAGCAAGGACGCGTAGGCGCCGCCGAGCGCAAGCAGGTCGTCGTGCCGCCCGCGCTCCACTATCCGTCCCTCGCCCAGCACGAGGATCAGGTCGGCGTCCCGGACCGCCGTCACCCGGTGCGAGATCACGAAGGCCGTGCGGTTCCTCAGTTCGCGTTGCAGGCCCTTCAGGATGCGACTCTCCGTCTCGGTGTCCACCGCGCTCAGCACGTCGTCCAGGATCAAGACCGACGGATCGATGGCCAGGGCACGCGCCAGCGTGGCCCGTTGCTTCTGGCCGCCCGACAGGTTGATGCCCCGTTCGCCCAGCATCGTCTCGTAGCCGGCGGGGAACCCTCGCACGGCCTCGTCCAGATGGGCCGCCGCCGTCGCCGCCCGGACTCGCTCGAGCCCCGCGCCGTCGTCCGTCGAACGCGAGAGCCCCAACGCGATGTTGCGCCCCAAGCGGTCGGAGAAGAGCACGTTGTCCTGGGGAGCGAATCCGATTCGGGCGCGCACGTCGGCGGGGTCGTAGTCCCGGAGGGGATGCCCGTCCAGCAGCACCGCGCCGGATGCCGGATCCCATACGCGCGCCACGAGCGACACCAGCGTGCTCTTTCCCGCGCCGGTCGGGCCCACGACGGCCACGGTGCAGCCGGGCGGCGCCGTGAAGGAGACGTCCTCCAGCGCGGACCGGTCGGCGTCCGGGTAGCGGAACGTGACATCCCGAAACTCGATCTCGGAGGGACCGCTGGGCGCGGGACGCGGCGCGGCCGGCGCGGCGATGCGCGGCCGCACCGCGAAGATCCGGTTCAAGCGTTCCATCGAGGCCGCCCCGCGCTGGAAGATGTTCACCACCCATCCCAGCGTGATCATCGGCCACGCGAGCATGGCCAGCAGCCAGAAGAAGGCCACGAAGTCGCCGGTCGTTATGGCGCCCGCGACGACCAGCCCGCCCCCGTGCCAAAGCAGCGCCACGGTGGCGCACCCGGACAGGAAGCCCAGCGCCGGATGGAAGCCTCCGGCGGCGTACGCGAGTCGCATGTTGCGCCGGAGGTACTCGCGGTTCAGGGCGTCGAACTCGCGCGCCTGGCCCCGTTCCTGGCCGTACGCGCGCACGATGCGCACGCCGCTCATGTTCTCCTGCACCATCGTCGACAGCGTCCCGAAGTGCTCCTGTATGTCCTCGAACCGGCGATGGATCGCCCGCCCGAACCAGACGGCCGCCGGCGGGAGCAGCGCGAGGGGCGCCATGACGGCCAGGGTCAGCCCGGGGTCGATGAGGACCATCAGCGCCAGCCCGAAGGCGAAGTTCACGATCGTGTTGGCCGAATACATCACGGCTGGACCGGTCGCTTGGCGCACTGCCAGCGTGTCGTTGGTGGCCCGGCTCATCAGGTCGCCGGTGCGCATGCGGCCGTAGAACCCCGCGTCCAGCCGCAGCAGGTGACGGAAGAAGTCGTTGCGAAGGTCCACCTCTATCCGGCGGCTCACGCCGTTCATGATTTCTCGCATCCCGTAGCGGGCCGCTCCGCCCGCCAGTGCCATGGCCACGATGAGCAGCGCAAAGAGCCCCGCGTCGCGCGCCGCGTTCGCCGCCGCCGCTCCGCCCGCGCCGGCCAGCCCGTCGACGGCCAGCTTGAGCACGTAGGGACTCGCCAGCGTGAAGCCGTTGGCGGCGACGACGAGCGCCAGGCCCCACGCCAGGACCCTCCGGTAGGGGCCGAAGTACGGGACGACGGTGCGAAGCTGCTTCATGCCGGGGAAGCTCGTGCGAGCGCGTGGCGGGCGGAAGAGGACGGACGGCGCGACGGCGACGGCGCGGCGGGCCGACCGCGCGGACGCAACTTGCAATCAAGCGGGGATGAGACAGATTAACTTCATGGGCTTCGGAAGCCGTGCGCTCGACGTCCGGCCGCCACGGGTCCGATGCCGCCGGGCCAGCCCGAATCGGCCGCCGCCCGCTGAAGACGATCCGCTTGGAGGTGCCGTTGCCGAAGACGAACCGGGGACCGAGGAGCTGGGTGCTCGTTGCGGCTTGCCTAGCGTGCGCGGCCTGCGGAACGGACCAGAGCGAGGAGAACGGCGCGGCGTCCGCCGACGGACAGGAGGCGTCCGGGACGCCGTACGACGCGAGCGACTACGGCGCCTTCGCGCGGGCCGACTCGGCGCGGGAGGGGTTCGGATCGGACGGCGTTCCTCCCGGCGCGAACTTGCAGGACCGTCCTGTCGACGGCGCAAGGACCCGGTCCGCCCACGAGTCCGAGCCTGGAACCAGCCAGCTCGTCGAGCCCGGCCGGGAAGCGGCCGGCGGCCCCTTGCCCGACGCCGGGGCGCCGGCGCCGGCCTCGGCGGTCGTTGCCGCGGGCACGAGAATGCGAGTGCGGCTCGACGAGGGCGTCTCGGCGGAGATGCATCTGCCGGGGCACGCGGTGGTCGCGACCGTCGCGACGGACGTGACGGGACCCGCCGGCACGCTCCTGATCCGCTCCGGCGCCAAGCTGCTGGGGCGGGTGACCGCGGCCGAGCCGTCGCCGGGGCCCGGCGAGGACGCCCACCTCGATCTTGAGTTCGAGACGCTCTCGGCGGACGGCTTCGAGCGACCGGTTCGGGCCGTGCTGGCCGGCGGCGTGCAGTCGGCCAACCCGTTCGGCGGCCTTGTCGAGCCTCGGCCGTACCAGGGCCGGGTCAGGGCGGGCGCGACGGTGCTCGTCGAAGTGCGGACGGCGTTCTCGGTGCCTGCGCAGGCGGATTCGTTGCCGGGGGCGGGCGGCGGTGCCGGCAATGCTGGATGACAGGCTGACGGAACAGCGCAACCCGCGCACGGAGGCCGTGGACCGTCTGTCCGCCGCGCAGATCGTGCGGACGATCAACGAGGAAGACGAGCGGGTGGCGCGCGCCGTCGGCAAGGAGGCGGATGCGATCGCCCAGGCGGCGCGCTTGGCGGCCGGGGCGTTTCGGTCGGGAGGGCGCCTCGTCTACGTGGGCGCCGGCACGTCGGGCCGCCTTGGCGTGCTGGACGCGGCGGAAATGCCGCCGACCTTCGGGACCCGGCCCGAGATGGTGCAGGGAGTGATCGCGGGCGGGGACGGGGCCCTTGTCCGGGCCTGCGAAGGCGCCGAAGACGACAGGGAAGCGGGGGCCCGAGCCGTCGACGAGAAGGCCGTGGGGCGTTTGGACGTGATCTTCGGAATCGCCACGTCCGGCACCACCCCGTTCGTGCATGCGGCCTTGGGCAGGGCTCGGGACCGGGGCGCGAAGACGGTCTTCCTGCTGTGCACGCCTCCGTCTCCCGCGCTGCGACGGACCCACGACGTGGTGATCGCCCCGCTGACCGGCCCGGAGGTCGTCACTGGATCGACGCGCATGAAGGCGGGCACGGCCACCAAGATGGTGCTCAACGCGGTCACCACGACGGCCATGATTCTCTGCGGCAAGGTCGACGGAAACCTCATGGTGGACCTGCAGGTCACCTGCGACAAGTTGCAGGACCGGGCCGAGCGCATCCTGATGACGAAGCTCGACCTGGACCGCGAGGAAGCGGGCGAGTTGCTCGCGCGCGCTCGCGGCCACGTGAAGACCGCGGTGGTGATGGGCCGCCTTGGCGTGGACGCCGAGGGAGCCCGCGAAGCGCTGGCGAAAGCGGGTGGCGCCGCCAGGGCCGTGACCGAATTCGCTTGACTCGACCTGTAGCAGCATCGGGCCGCCAGCGCGCCGGACGGGCGACGCGCAAGCCGAAGCCGAGCGGGGATTGCGCGGCCGCCGAGCCCCACGCGTCCCCGCGGCCGCGCACCGCGCCGCCTGAGATGGCTGCGCCCGGACGCGCGGAAGCTTCCCGCGACCAGCCTGCCCGCAGAATCTTGCCCGTTCTGGCCGCCATCTGGATTGTCGTGTCCGCCGTGGCCTGGATCGTCCGGTGGCCGGCGATGAACGGGGGCGGGGACAACGCGTCTTATCTGTTGCTGGCCGCCGAGTTGGCGTTCGAGGGCCGGTACGCCGAGACGTGGACGCCGGGCTCGCCTCCGCACGCAAAGTATCCTCCCGTCTACCCCGCCGTGCTGGCGGTCATGATGCTGGCCGGGGCCGAGACCTGGGGCGCCTTCAAGGCGGCCTCGGCGCTCTTCGTCGGCCTGGCCTCGGCGCTTGCGTTCCTGTGGGTGCGACGGTGTTCGAAGGGGCTTGCCGCAGCCGTAGCCATAGCCCTCGTCTTCGGCCTGTCTCCAGCGATGCTGAACGCCTCGAGATGGGTTCTTTCCGACGCTCTCTTCGTCGCGCTCACCGTGGGCGCCTTTTGGTTGTTGACGCCTCGCCGCATCGTCTGCGCCGACTCCGCTCGCTCTCCGGCGGCATCCCCGCCCGCGCCGTCGTCCGCATGGCTTCCCGCGGGAGGCTTGGCGCTTGCCGGGTTGGCCTACTTCACGCGCTCGGCAGGGCTTCCGCTGGTGGCGGCCGCCGCGATCTGCTTGGCCGCGGGGCGGCGCTGGAGGGCGCTGGCGGCGTTCGCGGCCTGCTTCCTTCCGCTCGCCGTGCTGTGGGCGTCCAGAAGTTCGGAAAGCGCCTACGTCTCCGAGTTCTGGCTGAGCCACCCGTTTTTTCCGGAACTGGGCACGTTCGGGGCGGGAGAGTTCTTGAACCGGCTCGCGGGCAATGTTTGGAGATACGTCACCGGGGTCATCCCCGGTGGGCTCGCGGGCTGGAGCGGAACATGGGCGGCAGCAATGGGAATCGGATTCGCTTCGCTGGCCGTCTGGGGCTGGATTCGGCGGCTCCGGCGAAGCGTCGGTCCGGCCGAGGTCTTCCTGCCGCTCTATGCCGCCCTGCTGGCCGCATGGCCGTCCCAATGGATAGCCGACCGGTACGCATTGCCTTTGTTGCCGGTCCTCCTCCTCTTCGCGGCCGAGGCCTTGCGTTCGCTCGCCGGCCGCCTTCGGGTCCCAGCGGCCTACGCCGTTGCCGCGGGAGGACTGGCGGTGGGCGTTCCGCTCGTTTGGTCCGTGTCGAAGACGGCAGTCGCGACCAACGAGGCCGCATCCTCCTGCCGGTCCGCCGCCTCGCCGGTCACCTGCGACGACGCGCGCACCGCCGCCCATGCGGCGCTCGGGGTCTGGGCGGCCCAGCATCTCCCTGACGACGCCGTCGTGCTGGCCCGCAAGTCTCGCATCTTCCACTTGTTCAGCGGGTTGCCGTCGGCCCGTTGGCCAATGTCGTCCGACGATGGCGCCTTCTTCGCGCTCAGCGACAGCTTGGGCGCCCAGTACGTCGCCGTAGTTCCCGGCGACGACTTGACCGCCATGTACATGGAGCCGGTGATGGAGCGCCATCCGGATCGCTTCTGTGTTCAACGGGCGTTGCGGATCGAGCCGCAATTTGTGGTCGGCTTGCTGGAAATCACCGAGTCCGGCGGCGCGGACTCCGAGGGCACGGGCTCGATCGGCCCGTGTCCCGACATGCCCAGCTCCGACGTGCCGACCGATTGGACCCCGCTGGGCAGCGACGAGGTTCCGGTAGTGGCCCACGCCCGGGGCGCGCCTTGACGCGTGCGAGTTCCGCCAATGGCGGACGACCCGTCTCACGCCATCTCCATCGCCGTGCCCGGGAGGCCGCGCGAGGAGAACGGCCGTCCCGCCGCCAATCGGCGCCGCCGGCGGTCCTTGCGCTCTTGGCCGGGGTGTTCCTGTCCTTCGTCTTCGCCGCCCCCGCCCCGGCCCAGGCGCCGCCCCCGGACGAGGACTGGCGCCAGTTGCGCACGGACCACTTCGACATCACCTATCCCGCGTCGATGGACGCGCTTGCCGGCAAGGCCGCCGCGATCGCCGAACGGGCACACGGGCTTCTTGCCGACCGCTTCGCTTCGGCGCCCGCGGGCCGCATTCAACTGCTGCTCGCCGACCACGCCGACATCTCGAACGGCTACGCTTCGCCGTCTCCCTACAACCGCATCACCGTCTTCGCCCGACCCCCGATGGACGGCGGCAGCATCTCCTACTTTGACGACTGGCTCGAGCTGGTGATCACGCACGAGCTGGTGCACGCCTTCCATTTCGAGATGGCCGGACCGCTGGCCAAGACGCTCCGCGGACTGTTCGGGCGAGCGCCGTACGGCTGGCCCTTCTTTCCGTCGGCCGCCGCGCCCACTTGGGTGACCGAGGGGCTGGCGACGTACTACGAGTCCGAAATTGCCGGTGCCGGGCGCGTTCACGGGACCTGGCAGGAGATGGTGCTTCGCGCGGCCGTGCTGGAGGACGCGCTGAGCCCGGTGGACCAGGCGTCGGGCGACTCCCCCGCGTGGCCGGGCGGCAACCGCCCCTACGTGTACGGCGCGCGCTACCTGGAGCACATGGCGGAGCGCCACGGCGAGGCCGCGCTGAGCGAGATGGCCCGGTCGGTGGCGGCTCAGTGGATTCCGTTTCGCCTGGGCGCGGCCAGCCGGAACGCGTTCGGGACGCCGCTGTCGCGGAGCTGGGACGAGTGGCGCGCCGCGGTCGCCGAAGGCCAGCGGGATGCGGCGCGACGCGTGGCCCGGCATGCGCCGGTCACCGAGGGCCAAGTCGTGGAAGACGGGGGCCGCCACGCGCGCCAAGCGGTTGTGTCCCCCGACGGCGCCTTCGTGGCGTACTTGGCGGACGACGGCGTGGCCGATCCCCGAGTGGTGGTGGCGTCCGCGGACGGCTCCAACGCTCGCGTGCTTCGGCGGGTGAACGCGCTGGGCGGATCGCTCTCGTGGCACCCGGACGGCGGCCTCGTCCATCAGGACATCGAGTTCGCGGGGGCGCACCGAGTGTACAGCGACCTGTACCGCTTGGGCATGGACGGGCATGCGGAGCGGCTGACGCGGGACATGAGGCTCACGTACGCCGACGTGTCGCCGGACGGTCGCTCGGCCGTGGCGGTGCAGGAGGGGGAGGGCACCAACCGCTTGGTGACGGTGGACTTGCGCGCCGGCGCCGTGACCGAGCTCGTGGCGCCCGACGCCGAACGCCACTGGGCATATCCGCGCTGGTCGCCGGATGGACGGCGCATCGCGGCGTCGCGCTGGACGGCGCCGGGGATGATGGACGTGGTGGTGCTCGAGGCGGACGGCGCCCTGGCCGTCCAGGTCACCGAGGACCGGGCGGTGGACACCGCGCCGTTCTGGCTCCCCGACGGCTCCGGCGTCGTCTGGTCGTCCGACCGCACCGGCATCCCCAACATCTTCGTCGCGCTCCTGCCGGACGCCGCCGACGACCGGCTCGTAGTCCGCCAAGCGACGAACGTCCTGGGCGGCGCCGCCCATCCTTCCGTGGACCCCTCGGGCCGCTGGCTCTACTACTCGTCGTATCACGCGGACGGATGGAGCATCCGTCGCATCCCCCTCTCGCCCGGCGACTGGTTCGAGCCGCAGCCGACGAGCCCCCGGTTCGCGGATTCCCCCGCCGAGCAGAGTCCCGCCAGTCCCGCGGCCGCCGGGTTGCTCCCAAACGCTCCCGGCGCATCCCAGTCGCGGTCGGCGCCCTTCGAGCGCCGGCCCTACAGTGCGCTCCGCACGCTTCGGCCGCACTACTGGTTGCCGCGGTTGCGACGTGCCCTGACGGCTCTGGACCGCTCCGGCAGGCGGCACGACGTCGTTCGGACTTCGATCGGCTTCCGGACCGGGGGACGCGACCTGGTCGGCCGCCACTCCTTCACGGCGACGGGCGAACTCTCGCTGGACCGGCGCTTCACGGGCGCCTTCGCCTACGAGTACGGAGGGTTCGGCAACCCCGTCGTGGGCCTTTCGGCGTCGCAGGACTACGACGCGCGCTCTCGCACGCTTGCGGCCGAAGCGCTCGACGGCTCGGCCGCCGAGTTCCTGCTGGCGGCCCGCGAGCGCCGGGCGATGCTCACGACTTCCCTCGCGCGCCGGCGCGTCCGAAGCAATGCGGCGCTGACCGCGCGGGCGGGCTTCGTTCGCTCCGACTTCATGCTGCTCGAGCTGGACGGCAACCAGACGGAGCGCGTCTCGCTCGCGCGGCCCCGCCGCACGTACGCGGAGGCCGGCGTCGGCCTGTGGGCGTCGAACGCGCGGCGCCACCCGTTCTCGATCTCGCGCGAGGACGGCATCACGGCGTCGGCCGCCGGCCGCATCCGCCGCGACCTGTACCCGTCGTTGGCCGGCGTGGCGGGCCGGGACGGATCGTACAACGAGGCGCTCGCCAGGATCGAAGCCTACAAGTCCATGGCCCTGCCGGGCTTCTCCCGCCACGTGCTGGGCGTTCGGGCGTCCGCCGGCTACGCGTCGGGACCGGGCGCCGACCAGTACCACTTCGACGTGGGCGGCGCGTCCGGCGCTTCGCGGAGCCTGGCCGGGTACCGGTTGCCGGGGTCCCGCCTGCTGTTCCCGGCGAGGGGCTACGCGGAGGGCAACCGCTTCGGCAATTTCGCGTGGGCGGCCACCGTCGAGTACCGCTTCCCGCTCTTCCTGGTCGACCGGGGCGCCGGGCCCTTCCCCTTGTTCTTCGACCGCGTTCACGGCGCCGTCTTCTTCGACGCCGCCAACGCCTGGGGGCCCACCCTCGGCGAGCCCGGCTTCTACAACCCGGCCGACCGTCCCCTGACCAGCGCCGGGGCCGAGTTGTCGGCGTCGATTCTGCCCTTCTACGCCACCAAGACGACCGTCCGCGTCGGCTGGGCCGCGGCGCTTCTCGGCGGCGGATCGCGCTTCTACGTGCGCCTCGGCGACGCGTTCTAGCGGGACAGCTGCTCCGTGGCGCTTCGTCGCCGAATTGGTTACCTTCACCAATCTGTAGTGGCGATGGCGAACGAAAGGCACAACATATTGGGCATCCTCCCATGAATGCCGCCAAGCGCCGCCGCCCGCCGCTTCCCGTCCGCCCGCCGTAGGTCTCCCTCCTCCGCCCTTGCGGCGCGCTTCTCCGTCGCCCGCCAAACGCAAATACCCCGCATACTCGCACAAGGCCCGGCATGCCCTCGACGTCCCCGTCCCGCCCCATCTTCACAGACCAAGTCCCCGACGACCTCCCGGCCGCCGACCTCTCGCCCAACGCCCGCGTCGTGCTGGCACGCCGGTACCTGAAGAAGAACGAGTCGGGCGAGCCGACCGAGGAACCCGAGACGATGTTCTGGCGGGTGGCGAGGGTGATCGCCGACGAGGACCGCAAGTACGGCGCGTCGGAAGCGGCCGCCGAGGAACTCGCCCGCAGCTTCTACGACCTCATGACGACGGGCCGCTTCGAGCCCAACTCGCCCACGCTGATGAACGCCGGGCGGCCGCTGGCCCAGCTCTCCGCGTGCTTCGTGCTGCCGGTGGAGGACGCGCTCTCGAACGACCAGAGCGGCATCTACGACACGCTCCGGGCCATGGCGCTCGTGCACCAGTCGGGCGGCGGCACCGGCTTTTCATTCTCCCGCCTGCGGCCCCAGGGCGACCCTGTGCGCTCGACGATGGGCGTGGCGTCGGGGCCCGTTTCGTTCATGAAGCTCTACGACGCCTCCACGGAGGTCGTCAAGCAGGGCGGCACGCGGCGCGGCGCCAACATGGGCATCCTCAGGGTGGACCACCCCGACATCCGCGACTTCGTCCGTTGCAAGAACGACACGTCCCAGGTGACGAACTTCAACATCTCGGTCGCGGTCACCGATGCGTTCATGCAGGCCGTCCGGGACGGCGCCGAGTACGATCTCGTCAGCCCGCGCGACCAAGAGGTCGTGGGCCGCGAGAACGCCCGCGAGATCTTCGGCATGATCGTGGACGGCGCTTGGCTGACGGGCGAGCCCGGCGTCTTCTTCGTCGACCGCGCCAACGAGTTCAACCCGGTGCCCCGGCTGGGCGCCTACGAGGCCACCAACCCCTGCGGGGAGCAGCCGCTGCTCGCCTACGACGTCTGCAACCTCGCCAGCGTCAACGTGGGCGCGTTCGCCAAGCCGGGCAGCTTCGACGATCCGGTCGACGGCATCGACTGGGACGAGCTCCGCCGGGCCACGCACCTGTCGGTGCACTTCCTGGACAACGTGATCGACGCCAACCGCTATCCGCTGGACGACATCCACGATCTGGCCCACAAGATTCGCCGGGTCGGGCTGGGCGTCATGGGCTGGGCCGACCTGCTCGTGCGGCTCGGCGTGCGCTACGACTCCGAGGCGGGCGTCGGCTTGGCGCGCACGGTGATGGCCTTCCTGCAGGAGGAGTCGCTCAAGGCGTCGGAGCGGCTGGCCGAGACGCGCGAGCCCTTCCCGGCGTGGCGCGAATCCATATGGGGGCCGGACGACGAGTGCGCGCGCGGCGTCGGCGGAGAGCGCGTCCGACCGTGCCGGCGGCTCCGCAACTGCAACCTCACGACGGTTGCTCCCACCGGCACCATCTCCATCATCGCGGGGTGCAGCGGCGGCATCGAGCCCCTGTTCGCCGTGGCGTTCATGAGGAACCAGGCGGGCGTGCAGATGCCGGACGTGAACCTGGACTTCCTGGCCCGCGCCAAGGCGGAAGGGTGGCACTCGGAGGGTCTGATGGCGAGGATCGCCGAAGAAGGCCACATCCACTTCGACGAGGTTCCGGCCGAAGCGCAGGACGTGTTCCGGACCTCGCACGACATCTCGCCGGAATGGCACGTGCGCGTGCAGGCCGCTTTCCAGGAGCACGTGGACTCGGCGATCTCCAAGACCACCAACTTCGCCCGCGACGCATCGCGCGAGGACGTGAGGCGGATATACGAGCTGGCGTTCGAATCGGGTTGCAAGGGCGTGACCGTCTACCGCGACGGCTCCAGGCCGCAGCAGGTGCTCTCGACCGGCAAGACCGGCCGACAAGGCGCCGCGGCGGACGCCGTGCAGCCGGGCGACGCCGAGACGCTCCGGCTGGAGCTTGCCGACGCCCGGGCGCGCATCAACGAACTCGAAGGCGAGCTGGAGGAGGCCAAGAACGCGCTGGACGAAAGAGACAAGCAGGCCGGCGCCCCGCGCCGCAAGCGCCTCCGCCCCGCCGTCCTGAAGGGCCGCACCGTGAAGATGAAGTCGCCGCTGGGCGACCTCTACGTGACCGTCAACGAAGACGACGCGGGTCGGCCGTTCGAGGTCTTCTGCACGCTCGGCAAGGCGGGCGGCGCGGCCATGGCCGACTCCGAGGCGATCGGCCGGCTGGCTTCGCTCGCGCTTCGCTCGGGCGTGCCCATCACCGCGGTGCGCGACCAGCTCCGCGGCATCTCGTGCGACCGCGCCGTGGGCGTGGGCGTCCAGAAGGTGCTCTCCGCCCCGGACGCCGTGGCCCAGGCCATCGAGCAGTACCTGGCCGAGAAGGAGGGAGTCCAGTCCGAGTTGCCGATGCCGGTCTCGCCGGCTCCCGCAGGCGCGCAGGCCGCGACGGCCGACGGGGCCGCGCCCGCCGCCGGGCCTGTCCGCTACGTGGACCACACGGACGCCGCGCTCGGCGCCTGTCCCGCGTGCGGCGCCAGCCAGCTGGCCTTCGAGGAGGGTTGCAAGAAGTGCTACGTCTGCGGCTTCTCGGAGTGCGGGTAGGGCCGATCTGGGCTACAGGTGACCAGTAAGGCCGGAGTCGGCGCGGGGTTGCGCTGGGGCGGGCTAGCTAGGCTGGGCTCCGAGGGAAGTTGCATGGTCCGCTTCGACATCCTGCCGCGGTTGCTTCCAGACCGGTACTACGACACGCTCCAAGAGGCGTTGGACGAGGTGTCGCGCAGAAAGACGTCGCAGGTCGCAGATGACGCGGTGACCCGGTTCGACAAGTTGCCCTATGGCAGCTACCGAGTCTACACGGTGTCGTTTCGTGCAGCAATGGACATGATCGCGGACGGCGCTGATCCCGAGTTGTTTCTCGGGCATTCTTTGTTGCGCACCGAAGACCGCGACGGCAGGAGCGGGACGTTCAACAACGGCAATGGCATCCAACCCTAACGGGCCGTGCGAATCGAGCCAAGCCCGGCTCGACCTGCGTCCCAGCGAGACGTTGGGCGAAGCGCTCGCTCGCATCCGGGCCGACAGCGGCAACGAAGCCAAGAAGGGCAAGTGGTTCGAGACGCTGGCAAGACAATTTCTGACCCAGGAGCCGACCTTCGAGGTCCAGAACATTTGGACGTGGCGCGACTGGCCCGAACGCGAGGAGCTCACCGGTCTTGACGGGCGGGACATGGGCATCGACTTGGTGGCCAGGCTCCACGGAGGCGAATGGGTGGCCGTTCAATGCAAGTTCTACGCCGAGCATCGGCGGATCTCTCGGAAGGACATAGACGGCTTCCTGGCGGAGTCGGCGCGCGAACCGTTCGCCAAGCGCTGGTTGGTAGTCACCTGTAAGTGGGGCAGAGGAGCGGAGCAGGCCGTGGCGGGCAAGCTCCTGATCCCGGTTCATCGGATCGACTTCATGGACTATGCGGACCGGGAAGTTCTGGAGGTCGCGAAGCCCTCGGCCCCCTTCTTCTTGGACGGAAAGCGTCTCGAAGCCGTCGAAGCCGTCGTGGACGGCCTCGAGACCCAGCGACACGACCGGGGCAAGCTGATCATGGCCTGCGGCACTGGAAAGACCTTCGTGTCGCTCAAGGTTGCCGAGCGCCTGGTGCCCGACGCGGGACGGGTCCTGTTCGCCGCTCCGTCGATCGCCCTGGTTTCGCAGGCCCGCAAGGCGTGGCTGACCCATACCGAAAGGCCGTTGCGCTCGTTGGTGGTGTGCTCGGATGCCGGCGCCGGCGGTGGCGGCGAGAGCGACAGGGCGGGGCTGGACGACCTCGTATGCCCCGTGGCGACCAGCCCGGAGAGAATCGCGGAGCACTTGCGTGGCGGAGGCGGCGTGAGAGCCGTGTTCAGCACGTACCAGTCCCTGAACAAGGTGATTGCGGCCCAACAGACTTCCCCGGACTTGGTGTTCGACTTGGCGGTCGCCGACGAAGCGCATCGGACGGTAGGCGTGGAGGGCGACAAGGACAAGGCGTTCCAGGACTTCCACCGAGCTGACGCCCTGAAGTGCAGAAAGCGGCTGTACATGACGGCGACGCCCCGCATCTACAGTCCGGCCTCGGTCAAGCGCCTCAAGACGCGGCAGGCACGGGGTACGCTGGGCGCCACCAGCCGGTTCCGGGTGTACGACATGAGCGACCCGAAGGTCTTCGGCCGCCAGCTGTATCGCCTCAAGTTCAAGGAGGCAGTCGAGGCCGGGATGCTGTCGGACTACCGGGTGATCGTGCTGGGTGTGCGAAGCGAATGGGTAACGGCCTCGCTGGCCAGGCTGGTTGAGGCCAATCACAAGGTCGTGACGCCGAGCGACGCCACGCGGTTGCTGGGAGTGTCGCTGGCCATCAACGGCCACATCCAGGGCGATATGGAAGATGCGCCTCGAGGCCCCCTCGGCCGGAGCTTGGCGTTCGCCAACACCATTGCCCGGTCCAAGTGGTACGCCGAGACCATCAACGACCCCGAGTTGCGAAAGCGAACCACGAGACGGATCCGGATGGATCGAGGACAGGACGCGCAGGCGGCAATGCACGTCGTGGCGGAGCACCTGGACGGTAGCGACAGCGCCCTCAAGCGGAACCGTGGGCTTCGCGCTCTTCGAGATGGCGGGGCGAGCCCCTACGAATGCCGGATGGTGTGCAACGCCAAGCTGTTCGCCGAAGGCGTGGACGTGCCCCAGCTCGACTCGGTCGTGTTCCTGGACGCTCGCAAGAGCCACATCGACATCGTCCAGGCGGTGGGCCGCGTCATGAGGAAGAGCAGAGGCAAGCGGTTCGGCTACATCATCCTCCCCATAGCCTTGCAGGAAGGCGAGAGCATCGTCGACGCCTTGGCCGCAGACCGCGACGGCTTCAAGGTCGTGGGAGACGTGCTCCGCGCCCTTCAGTCGCACGACGAGCGGCTTGCGGACAACGTTGCGCACTTCGTTCGGGTCGTCGACCCGCCAAGCGTGCCCCTGCCCCGGGACGATTCGGCAGACGGGGAGACGAACGGACACGAGCTGAACGATCAGCTTCCGTTGCTCCTCTTCGATTCGCAGGTGTACGCCAAGATCTCTGCGGCGTTCGGCCTCAGCGGCCGACAACGGGGCCGCGTGACCGCAGACTGGATCGAGATGGCAGTGAACGCGGCGGCTGGGATTCTGGCCCGCGACGAATGCGAGGGAGCATTGGCGGAGGCGTTGAAGCTTCATGGAATCCAACCGAAGAACCTGTACAAGATCGCTTCGCTGATCCTGTGCAACGCACTTCTGATGCACAAGCGACTGCTGGACGCGATCGAGATATCGGACGTTGAGCCGCTCGACGCCATTGTTCGCCGAAAGGCGCCCGCGGACGGCTTGATCCCCTCGTGGGAGGAGATCCTCAAGCGGGACTACGCGCCGATCTTCGCTCCCGCCTTGGCGGTTCTCGTCAGCTTGCGGACCGGTCCCAACGCCAACGAGGCGGTGAGCGTCTTGGCGGACTGCGCCGACACCGTGGCCGATTCCCTCAGCGAGATGGGCTACGATCACGCCGGGCCGCTCTACCACCGCATATTGCCGTCGGCCCAAAGCGATGGCGCGTACTACACGCACAACGTGTCGGCCGTCTTGTTGGCGCGGCTGGCGGTGGACGACGACATTGCCGACTGGTCGGACGTCAATTCTGTGACGGGGCTGAGAATCATCGATCCGGCTTGCGGCACGGGCACGTTGCTGATGGCCGCCTTGAAGACGATTAAGGAACGTGCGATCAAGGGCCGTGCCTTGACCGAGGACAATGTCGACGAGGCTCACAAGCATCTCGTCGAATCGTCCATCCGAGGGCTGGACATCAACTGGCACGCTCTGCAGCTGGCGGCGTCCAACTTGACGCTCGGAGCGCCCACCGTCGACTACAAGGCCATGCACCTTCATGCCATGGAACATGGGCCCGCAGACGAAAACGGGGGGGGGGGGGGGGGGGGGGGGGATTATTCGGCACGATCCGGGTCGCTTGAGTTGATTCCCGACCTGATCGCACGTCGTCGCCCGGACCTCTTGGCAGCTTCCAGCACGGCGACCCTCACTGCGGACTTCGTCGGTGCGGAGCAGGTTGCCGCCGGACGCGATCTCGACTTGCGCGACATGGACGTCGTCTTGATGAATCCGCCGTTTTCGATCAACACGGGCAGTAGCGCCAAGTTCGGCGTCGAAGGCCAGAGGAAGATGCGGTCTCGGGAGGACTGGATTCTCGAGACGATGAGACAGCATGATCCTGAAGCCGCCAACGCCATCACGAGGAAGACGCTGAGGACGTTCTTCACGCCGCTAGCCGATTCGCTGTTGCGCAGGGATCGCGGCGTGTTGGCGAAGGTGTTGCCGTTCGCGGCAAGCGTCAGTTCCACCGGCGCCCGCGAAAGACGCTTCTTGGCGGACCGCTTCGAGGTCTCGATCGTCGTCACTTCCCATGTCGGCAGCTTTTCCGCTGCTACGAGCATTCATGAATGCTTGTTGGTGTGCCGGCGCCGACCGAAGAAGGAACGTCGCGATACGCTCTTCGCGGCGCTTTGCCGCATGCCTGAGACCGCCGACGAAGCTGTGGAAGTGGCGGAACAGATACGGTCGGGGAGGCTGGCGTCCAAGTGGGGCGCCTGCTGCAGGTGGCCACGAGAGCGGGTCGAGGCGGGAGACTGGTCCGCGTCCCAGTGGATGGACGGCGTGCTCGCGGAGGCGGCCCATTCCATGTCGGCATTGCCGGGACTGCGGCCGTTGGGAGCGTTGGCCGAAGTGGGACCCGCGCACGTGCGATCCGACATGCGCAACCCGCTCGGCGATCCCTCCGACGGCCCTTATCGCGTTCTCTGGCGGCACCGGACGAAGGAACGCAGAACGATGCGTTCAGTACACGAATTCACGACCGGTGCCAAGCCGGACAAGCAACGCGAAGCCGAAAGGGCATGGAAAAAGGCCAGCCGGCTCTTGGTCGGCAACAAGCTGAGGATGACCGTTGGCCACGTGACGGCCGTGCTCTTGGATTCTCCTGCCGTTGGCAGTGCGTGGACCCCGGCAAGTCCGAGACCGGGACTGACCGACAGTTCCCTTCTTGTTCTGCAAGCTTGGTGCGCTTGGCTGAACTCGACGCCCGGCCTCTTGGGATTTCTGCACCGCCGAGGACGCACGCTGGACTATTCCGACTTCATGCCCAACAAGCTGAACTCGCTCCCCTGTCCGGACCCGTCCCAGGCCACAAGTTGGCGGCCCCTGGCGAGGGCCTACGAGGAATTGCGCCACCAGCCGCTCGAGCCATGGCCCCGCATGGACGAGTGCCCCGTTCGTGCCACGCTGGACGATGTCGCGGCGGAAGCCGTCGGACTGAATCGCGAAACCGTGGCGGACTGGCGCCGTCGTCTCGTGCACGAACCGACGATCGGGGGCGACCGAGCCGTTCGGCGCTAGACGACAGTAGCCACGGCTACGCCGACGGACTTCCCGGGAGCAGGCATCGTTTCGCGCCGTCGATCCAGCCGACGGAGCAAGAGGTTGTTTATCTTGCTACGCCTGAGTAGGGAGCCAATCCGCGAAGTCCGTCACCGATTCGCCGGCTTCCGGTAGTCCAGCGGCGGGTCTCGGTCGCCCACCAGCGAGACGTATTCGAAGTCGGGGCCCACGCGCTCCATGTGCTCTGCGGCGGCGGCCGCCAGCAGCGCCGGGTCGGTGAACAAGTCCACGGCGGTCATCGCCAACGTCTTGGCCGCGACGACCATGCCCTTGTTGCCGATCGACATGCCTCCGGCGGCGATGGCCTGCCACGAGTGGGCGGGCGTCCCCGGCACCCATGTCGCGGCGCTCATGCCGGCGGTGGGGACCACCCAGCTCACGTCGGCCACGTCGGTGGAGCCGCCGCCGGGGCGGGGCATGTACGGCCGCACAGTGGCCGCGGCTTCAAGGGGCGGCGCGTCCTCCCGCAACGTCTTGTGGATCGCTTCGGCGAACGCGCGCTCCGTCTCGTCGTACGTCACGCCGCCCACGCGCTCCAGATTCGCCTGCGCCCTGCGTTGCACCGTCTCGTTGGGGAGCATCGCGAACAGGCCATGGATCACTTCGTATTCCATGCGCGTGCCGGTGCCCATCGCCGCGCCCTCGGCCGCCGCGACGACCCGCTCGAACAGCGACTTGACCATCTCGGGATCGGGGTTGCGCACGTAGTAAAACGCCTCGGCGAAATCGGGGATGACGTTCGGCGCATGGCCGCCCGCCGTGATCACGTAGTGAATGCGCGTCTCCTGGGGGACGTGCTCGCGCAGCATGTTGACCATGTGGTTCATGGCCTCGACGCCGTCCAGCGAGGACCGCCCCTGCTCGGGCGCGCCCGCCGCGTGAGCAGAAACGCCGTAGAACCGGAACTTGGCCGACTTGTTGGCCAGCGACGACGAAGGACTGGCGCTGTTCGCGCTGCCGGGATGCCAGTGAAGGACGGCGTCCACGTCGCCGAAGAGGCCCGCCCGGACCATGTACACCTTGCCTGCGCCGCCCTCCTCGGCCGGCGTTCCGTACAGCCGCACCGTGCCCGGCGTCCCCGACTCCTCGAGCCACGCCTTCACCGCGAGCGCGGCGGCCACCGATCCCGCCCCGAACAAATGGTGCCCGCAGGCGTGTCCCGCCCCCATCTCCGGCCGCGGCGACCGCTCCGGCGCGCGGTCCTGGGTGATCCCCGGCAACGCGTCGTACTCGGCCAGGATGCCGACCACGGGCGACCCATCGCCCCAGCTGGCCACGAACGCCGTCGGCATGCCCGCCACGCCCTCCTCGATCGAGAAGCCCGACTCGGCAAGCGCGCCCCGCAACAGCGCGCTGCTCTCGACTTCCTGGTACCCGACCTCCGCCAAGTCCCATATCTGCTGGGCGATTCCGGCGTACTGAGCGGCCCCGGCCTCGACGTGCGCGACCACGGCGTCGTGGCCGTTCTGGGCGTGGGCGGCGCCGAGCGGCGGCAACACGGCCATGGCGGCGGCCAAGAACGCGGTGGCGATGGGGCGCGGGGCGAAGGCGAACGGGTTCATGCTGGCATTCTCCAGGGACTTGGTTTGCAGGACGAATCGGCCGCGTCTAGCTTGACGGCGGGCGTCTCCGGCGACGGGCTGGCCGGGCCGCCGTCGCAACAATGCCCGTTTTGGCCCGGCACGGCAAGCGAGAGAACCGGCCGATGACGCACGCTCCCGACAGAAGGCGTCGACGCGCCATGCGGCCTCGGCCGCTGTTCCGGCCCCGGGTCGCGCTTTTGGGAACGCTCGCGCTGTCGGTCTTCCAGCTTGCCTGCGAGACGCCGTCGGCCGGCGAGGCGGACGCGGACGACGATGTGCTGTGGGTGGGCGCGGTCGAGCTTGTCCGAGAGGGAGAGGGGCCGGAGGGTACCGCATTGCTGATGCCCATTGCGCGACGGGACGGGGGCGTTTGGAGCAATGCTTGGCCGGATGCGATGTACGATCCGCCGATCGAGATCGCCGTCGATTCGGCCGGTCTGGTAGATCGCCACGCGCCGGCGGCCGCCCTCCCGCTCGACCTGAGCGATCCCGGGTCCCCTCGAATCGCCGCGCCTTCCCGCTGGTTGCACTACTCCGTCTCGCCGTCGCTGGCATTTCCGGAACACGGGCTTGTCCGCGCTGTTCGGTCCGCCGAGCCCGTTGCGGTCCTTGTCGTGGGGCTGGCGTTGCTTCCGGCGTATTGCGAGACGGCTTGGAAGTTGCGCATCCGGGACCCGCGCGCCGCCGACCACTCGGCGGAAACGGCCGGCGGCGGCTTGATGGAAGGCGTCAGCGTCAACCAGCGGCCCGACGAGGTGTTGCAGGCAAGCGACGTTGCCGGGCTGGACGAGATTGCGGCCCGCTTGGGGATCGAGAGCCGGACGGACGAGGGTCGCGGCATCCAGCTCGAAGACTTCTCGTGGATGGGCCTGTTTCGATTCGGATCGACAGTGCTGAGCGTCGTGGACCACCGGGGCTACGAGGGCGCTGGGTACCGCGTCGTCGAGATCGACGGGGAGCGCAGCCGCATCGTCGCCAGCCTTCACCGGGGCGGTTGCTGAATGACCCGTTGCTTCGCGATCGCTGCTGTGGCGGCGTCCGCCGGAGCGCTCGCCTGCGAGCCGCCGATGGATGCGGAGTCCGACGAGACGTTGTGGGTCGGCGTGGTCTTGCCACGCCCTTGGGGCAACTCAAGCGATCTCACGCCGTTCGCGCGGTGGGACGGAACGGCTTGGCGGAAGGCGTGGATCGAGTCATCCGCCCGGATTGAGATCGCCGTGGATTCGCTCGGCCGGGTCGATGCCCGCGCGGTCGAGTCGGTCTTCCCGTTGGACTGGAGCAACCGCCGCTCCCCCAGGATCGCGCCGCCGATCTCGTGGCTGTTCCCTGGGTCGGCGGACGACGTTGCAGCCGGTCCGGGCGGCGGCATGGTCGCTCGCGTCGTCAGCAGCTTGGTGATGACCGAAGGCTGGGCCTGGAGACTGCGCATCAGCGTTCTCCCCCGGGACGGGCCTCTGCAGGCCGTGGCTTTTTCACGCCGCCCGGACGAAGTGCTCGCGGAGTCGGACGTCCCCGGCCTGCCGGACGTCGAAGCGAGACTGGGGCTTGGACGGAGGCCGTGGCCGACCGGCGACGACGAATCCGTCTGGGACGGCCTGTTTCGCTTTCAGGACGCCACGTACGGCGTGGCCACCAGCTGGCGAGACCCGCGCGGGACCGACCACCACCTCGTGCGAATCGACGGGGAGCGGAGCAGCAGCTTGGTTCAGTTTTGCCTGTGGGCTTGCGAATAGCCCCGCCCCCAGGCCGCCAGCGTCCCCATCCCTCGACGAAGGAGCGCTCGCTCAAGTGACCGAAGCCCCCGCCGACACCGTCCGCGTGGCCGCCGTGCAGCCGCGCGGTTTTCCCTTCGACTCGGCGCATGCCGTGGACCGCATCTGCTCCGCCACCGCCGAAGCCGCCGCGCAGGGGGCCCAGCTCGTCGTCTTTCCCGAGGCCTTCGTGGGCGGCTATCCGTGGGGCTTGGCGTTCGGCACGGCCGTCGGCGGACGCAAGCCGGCCGGCCGGCGCACGTTCGGACGCTACCACGACGCGGCGGTCTCCGTGCCCGGCCCCGAGACCGAGCGCATCGCCGAGGCGGCCCGCAAGGCCGGCGCCTACGTGGCCGTGGGCGTCATCGAACGCGACGCGGCCCACGCGCCCGGCACGCTCTTCTGCACCCTGCTGTACTTCTCGCCCGGGGGCGAACTGGCCGGCCTTCACCGCAAGCTCAAGCCGACCGCCGCCGAGCGCCTCGTCTGGGGCGAAGGAGACGGGAGCACGCTCCCGGTCGTCGAGACGCCCTTCGGCAAGATCGGCGGCCTCATCTGTTGGGAGAACTACATGCCGCTGGCCCGCATGGCCATGTACGGCAAGGGCGTGCAGATCTACTTGGCGCCCACGGCGGACGCCCGCGACCGCTGGCAGGCGACGCTTCGCCACATCGCGCTCGAAGGACGTTGCTTCGTCATAGGATGCAACCAGTTCGTTACCAAGGAGCACTACCCCGCCGACCTGGAGATCCTCGACGAGCTGTCGGGCTGGCCCGATGTTCTGTGCCCCGGCGGCACCTCCATCTACGACCCTCTGGGCCGCTCCGTCGCCGGACCCCTCCTGGGCGAGCCGGGCATCCTGTACGCGGACCTCGACATGGGCGACATCGCCCGCGGCAAGTTCGACTTCGACGTCGTCGGCCACTATGCGCGGCCCGACGTCTTCACGCTGTCGGTCAACGAGGAGCCGTCGAGGTCGGTGACCAGGCACGCGTAACCGTGCGCTTCTTCAACACCGCGGGCCCCGTGGAGCGCGAGCGCCACTATTGCATACCGCCGTTGGAGCGCGTGGACCTCGGCGACGTGTTGTCCCTCGTCGATCAGCGCAAGTACTTCGTGCTTCACGCTCCGCGCCAGACCGGAAAGACGTCCACTTTGCTCGCATTGCGCGACCTGCTCAACGCGCAAGGACGGTACCGTTGCGTCTATGCGAACGTCGAGGCGGCGCAGACGGCTCGGGACGACGTCGAACAGGCCGTGCGCATCGTCCTCGGCGTCTTGGCGTCCAGAGCCCGGGTCGCGCTCGGCGACGACTTCCTGGCCAAGGAATGGCCCGGCATCTTCGCGGAGTTCGGCCCCGCGGCGCTGGGCGAGGCGCTGACGCGCTGGTGCCAAGCCGGCGACCGGCCCGTGGTCGTGCTGATCGACGAAATCGACGCCCTGGCGGGGGATTCCCTGCTGTCGGCGTTGCGCCAGCTGCGGTCCGGGTACGACCAGCGTCCCGGCGCGTTCCCTCAGAGCTTGGCGCTCTGCGGCGTGCGGGACGTGCGCGACTACCGCATCCGCTCCAGGTCCGCCAACGAACTCGTGACCGGCGGAAGCGCCTTCAACGTCAAGGCCAAGTCTCTGCGCCTGGGCGACTTCTCCGTCGCCGAGACGACCGCGCTCCTGCAGCAGCACACGGCCGAAACAGGGCAGTCGTTCGCGTCCGAGGCGCTGGACCTCGTGTGGAGGCAGACCCGGGGCCAGCCCTGGCTGGTCAACGCCCTTGCCGCTGAAGCGTGCTTCGAGGACAAGGCGGGGCGCGATCGATCGCGGGTCATCGGAACGGCCGCGATCCGGGCCGCGCAAGAACGACTAATCGCCCGGCGGGAGACGCATCTGGACCAGCTCGCCGACAAGCTCAAGGAAGAACGCGTGCGCCGGGTCGTCGAGCCGATGCTGAGCGGAAGCGACGAGGCCGAGTTCGCGGACCGCGACCTGGAGTATGTCCGGGACTTGGGGCTCGTGGCGGCAAGCAGACCGTTGCGCGTGGCGAATCCCATCTACGCCGAGGTGATCCCGCGCGAGCTGACGTGGGCCGCCCAAGAGGAAATGGAGGCCGAGCCCACTTGGTACGTGGACGACGCGGGCCGGCTGGACATGCCGGGCTTGCTGGAGGCGTTCCAGGTGTTCTTCCGGGCCAACTCCGAGCACTGGATGGGCCGCTTCCAGTACCGGGAAGCCGGACCACAGCTTCTCCTCCAGGCGTTCTTGCAGCGGGTCGTGAACAGCGGTGGCCGCATCGAACGCGAGTACGGACTCGGACGCTGGCGCACCGATCTTCTGGTACTGTGGCCGGTGGCGGCGGACGAGCGCGAACAACGGTTCGTGGTCGAGTGCAAGGTGTTGCGGTCGAGTCGCAAGCGCACGGTGGCCAAGGGCTTGGAACAGACTGCGCGCTACATGGACCGGTGCGACGCCGACGCTGGGCACTTGATTGTGTTCGACCGGCGCGAAGGACGATCGTGGACGGACAAGATCTTTCGCCGTGCCGAGACGCCGGCGGACGGCCCCGAGATCGAAGTCTGGGGGATGTGAAGCAGGACGGGGCATTGCGGTCGGCATCGAACGGCGGAGTTCATCGCATCCTGGTGACCGACCAGCGTGGAGGGCTCGCGCCTGTGGCCGCGGGCGGCCTGCCGTGCGCGGAATCCCGTTCGTCGCGCTAGATTTGGTGTTGTTCGCGATCCGGGCCGCCCTTGATCCTTCCAAAAGGAGAGCGCGCCTGGGACGACCACGGCGACACTTCACGCATTCCATGGGCTTCGCAATGACCTCTGCCACCGCTACCGCGCCCCGTCGTTCTTCGACCACCGCGCCCGGCGCCCTGGGCCCCGTAGCGGCCTCCGCCGAGCGCACGACGGCCTACCTGGACGAAGCCGAGCGCTGGTCCGCCCGCAACTACCTGCCGTTGCCCGTCGTGCTGGACCGCGGCGAGGGGGCTTGGGTCTGGGACGTGGAGGGCAACCGCTACCTGGACATGCTGAGTGCCTACTCGGCTCTCAACCAGGGGCACCGCCATCCCGCGATCATGGCCGCGGCGCAGACCCAGATGGAGCGGCTCACGCTCACTTCGCGCGCTTTCCACAACGACCAGATGGGGCCGTTCCTGCGCGAGCTGTGCGAGGCGGCGGGCTACGAGGCGGCCCTGCCCATGAACACGGGCGCGGAAGCCGTCGAGACCGCCGTCAAGATGGTGCGCAAGTGGGGCTACGAGACGCGCGGAATCCCGGTCGGCCAAGCCGAGATCGTCGTGTGCGAGGACAACTTCCACGGCCGCACGACGACCATCGTGGGCTTCTCGTCGGAAGAGCAGTACCGCGAGGGATTCGGGCCGTTCACGCCGGGCTTCAAGCTCGTGCCGTACGGCGACATCGAGGCGTTGCGCGCGGCGGTGGGACCGAACACGGCGGCCTTCCTGGTCGAGCCGATCCAGGGCGAGGCGGGCGTGGTGGTGCCGCCCGAAGGCTACTTGGCGGCGGCGGCGGCGCTCTGCCGCGAGAACGGCGTGGCGTTTGTGGCCGACGAGATTCAGACGGGCCTGGGCCGCGCGGGCCGGCTGTTCTGCTGCGAGTGGGAAGACGTGCGGCCCGACGTGCTCGTCGTTGGCAAGGCGCTGGGCGGCGGCGTGTACCCGGTGTCGGCGGTGATCACGGACTCCGAGTTCATGGACGTGTTTCGTCCGGGCGACCACGGCTCGACGTTCGGCGGCAATCCGCTGGGCGCGGCGGTCGGCCGGGCGTCGCTGCGGGTGGTGCTGGAGGAGGACTTGTCGCGGCGCTCCGACGAGCTGGGCCGCTGGTTCATGGAGCGGCTGCGGGCGATTCCGTCGCCGCACGTCGAGGAGGTGCGGGGCAAGGGCCTGATGATCGGCGTCGTGATCCGAGAGTCCTCCGGCACGGCGCGGCCCTTCTGCGAGGCGCTCCAGAAACGGGGGATCCTCGCCAAGGAGACGCACGAGCAGGTGGTTCGGTTCGCGCCGCCCTTGACCGTGGAGCGGTCGGAGCTGGAAGACGCGCTGGTGGAGATCGCGGCCGTGCTGGGGGGTCGCTAGGTCGTCAGCCGCCGAGCAGCAGGTCCGCGGCGTTCCTTTTCGGCGGGCTTCGCGGCGTCCTCGTCGTTGGCGTCGGCGGGGCGCAGGAGAGCTGTAGTTCGATTGTCGTCGGTGCTTGCGTAGGTGCAAATCGCATATGCTGTGTTACATTTGCGTAGTTGCGCCATGCCGGATTCGGAGGCTCCATGATCCCGCGCCAAGCCAAGGCGGTGGTCCAGGGCATGCTGGACCGCGCGCCCGCCGTCGTGCTCACGGGCACGCGCCAAGTCGGCAAGACGACCCTCGCTCTCGAGATCGCACGGGAACGAGACGCGGCCTACGTCGACCTGGAGCGCCCCAGCGACGCCGCCAAGCTCGCGGACGTCGAGCGCTATTGCGCGCGCCATGCCGGCCGACTCGTCGTCTTCGACGAGATCCAGCGGATGCCCGGTCTGTTCGAGCCTTTGCGCGGCATCATCGACGAGCGCGGACGCGAGGGCCGGCGGGCGGGACACTTCCTCTTCCTCGGCTCGGCGTCGTTGGACCTGCTTCGGCAGTCGGGCGAGACCTTGGCGGGTCGCGTCGCGCACTTCGAGCTCCGCCCGCTGAACGTTGGCGAGGTTCCCCAGGGCGCTCGCGACGAACTCTGGTTGCGGGGCGGCCTGCCCGAGAGCTTCCTGGCCGGCGACGACCGCGCCAGCTTCGAGTGGCGCTTTGACTTCGCGCGGACGTATCTCGAACGCGACATCCCCGCGCTCGGCCCCCGCATCCCGAGCGAGACGCTCCGCCGCTTCTGGACGATGCTGGCCCACAACCAAGGCCAAGCGTTCAACGCCGCCTTGCTGGCGCGCAGCCTCGGCGTGAAGGGCGTGACGGTCGGCCGCTACCTCGACCTCATGGTGGACTTGCTGCTCGCGCGCCGCCTTTCCTCGTGGTCCAGCAACGTCGGCAAGCGCTTGGTGAAGGCGCCCAAGACCTACTTGCGGGACAGCGGCGTCTGCCACGCCTTGCTCGGAATCGAGTCCTACGACTCCCTCCTGGGCCATCCCGTCGTCGGCGGAAGCTGGGAGGGGTTCGTCCTCGAGAGCATCCTGGGCGCCGCCCCCGTCCACGCCCAGGGGGGCTACTACCGGACCCGTGGCGGCGCCGAGATCGACTTGGCGCTCGACCTGGGCGCCGGCGAGCTGTGGGCGATCGAGGTCAAGCGAAGCTCGGTCCCGTCGGTCTCACGAGGCTTCCACGCGGCCTGCGACGACCTTCGGCCCACACGCAAGTACGTCGTCCACGCCGGCGACGACAGCTTCCCGTTGCGGCGCGGCGTGGAGGCGGTGACCGTGGAGGACGTCGTGCGGCGATTGAACGCGACGCGGCCGGTTGATGCGTGACGGGCGGGGAAGGCCGGCGGGGCCGGGGACTTCTGGCGAACCAAGAGCGCGCCAAGCGACTCCAGGGACGGCCAACACCAGGATTTGAGCGATCTTACCCCATATTATCATTTTTGGATAAACTGGGATAACTTCACTCAAAATCGCCTGCGAAGAAGCCCATGGATCCCCGCACGAACCCCTATTCTCCCGGAGCCGGGACGCCTCCGCCGGAGCTGGCCGGCCGCAACAGGCTGCTGGAAGAGGCCAGCATCGCCCTGGACCGGATCCGCAACGGACTGGCGGCCAAGTGCATGGTGGCCGTGGGACTGCGGGGCGTCGGCAAGACCGTCCTGTTGAATCGGATCGCAATGGACGCGGCCGACCGGGGGTTCGCGACCGTGGTGGTGGAAGCGCCCGAGGGCGGTTCGTTGCCGGCGTTGCTCACGGCGCCCCTGCACGCGACGCTGGTGAAGATGAGCCGGCGGGCGGCGGCAGGGGACTTGACCAAGCGCGCGCTTCGGGTG
Source organism: Longimicrobiales bacterium (assembly GCA_965203485.1). Classification (GTDB taxonomy): domain Bacteria; phylum Gemmatimonadota; class Gemmatimonadetes; order Longimicrobiales; family Gaopeijiaceae. The sequence goes on along the minus strand of OZ241892.1, from coordinate 2,155,632 downwards.
CTGGGCGGCTTCGTGTCGGCGGCGAGGGTCAAGCATCAGGGCCTCGAATTCGGCTTGGCGTTGGACGCCGAACCCGGCGTCGCCGACAGCGGCAATCTCGAACACGACCTCTGGGACTTGTTGCGGGTCGCCGGGGAAGCGGCTCATGGAAGCAAGACCGCCCTGGCTCTTTTCGTGGACGAACTGCAGTACCTGGAGCGGCGCGAATTCGGGGCGCTGATCACCGCCTTTCACCGGATCGCCCAAACGCAGTTGCCGGTCGCTCTCGTGGGCGCCGGACTTCCGCAGATCGTCGCTCGCGCCGGCGAAGCGAGGTCCTATGCGGAGCGCCTCTTCAGCGTTGCCGACGTCGGGCCGCTGGAGGACGAACCCGCCGCCCTCGCCTTGGAAGCGCCGGCGCGGCCCCACGGCGTTCTGTACGAGAGGGCGGCAGTGCACGCGATCATCCGGCGCACCCACGGCTATCCCTACTTCCTCCAGGAATGGGGAAAGCACTGCTGGGACGTGGCGGAGAGCTCGCCGATCACCGTGGCAAACGTGGATGCCGCCACCGCCGCCGCCGTGGCCGACTTGGACGCCGCCTTCTTTCGAGTGCGCTTCGAGCGACTCGCGCCGGCGCAGAAGCGGTACTTGCGAGCGATGGCCGAACTCGGCCCGGGTCCCCATCGCTCGGGAGGGATCGCCGACGTTCTCGGCAAGGCGGTCACGTCCGTGGCGCCGACGCGCGCGCAACTGATCGAGAAGGGGATGATCTACAGCCCGGCCCATGGCGACACCGCGTTCACGGTCCCGCTCTTCGACCAATACCTGCGTAGGACGATGCCGCGCGTGGAGCGGACGACGCGGCCGGCGTGAGAGGCTTTCCCAGCGCGGCCCGGCAGCACGCGGAGCCGGACGCGAACCTTACTCCAGCACCTTGAACACCGCGTCCGGGCCGTCGCGGTAGAACTCGATGTTGAGCTTGGTCCAGACGTCGTCGGGCAGGTTCGCCAGTTCGCGCCGGGCGCCCACGGGCATCAGGAGGACGGATGCCTGCTTGTCAGCGGCGAGTTCGGCGATCGCGACCGGATCGGCCACGCGCTCGAGCGATCCGCCCAGGTTGAGGGCGCCCGCCACGATGGCGCCGCCCCGCGTGCGACGATCCAGCAACGCGCCGGTCATGGCCGCCAGCACCGCCAAGCCCAGGCCCGCGCCGGAACGGTCGGCGTCGAACGGGCGCAGCTGAATCGCGTACTCGTGGCCGCGGGCGTCGCGGTGGCCGACCAGCTCGGCGGCCCGGGCGTACAAGTTCTGCTCGCCGATGCGCACGCTTTCGCGAAACGAGGGCGGCGCCGGGTGGTTGAGGATCTTGGCGCCGCTGCCGGGACCGGACGCGACCTCTATGCGGTGAAGGCCGGGACCGGTTCCCTCCGTGCCCGGGCCGATCGACCAGATCTGGCCGGCGGGCAGGGGGTCGGCGCTGATCGCTTCGTCGCTTCGCAGTTCCGGAGTGGCGACGAACCGTTCCGGACCGTCCACGCCCAGGACGAAGGAGAAGTGCGTGTCGCGAAATTCGGCCTTCAGGCACCGCTTCTGCTGTTCCTTGACGCGGCGGCGCGACTCCAGGGCCAAGCGCGCGACCCACTCCAGGTCCTCGTCCTCCACGGCCATGGCGGGGCCCGGGAACAGGAGCTTGAGGAGGCCCGAGACCGTCTTGTTGGCGGCTTCGATGTCCCTGCCGGACATGGCGCCGCCCCAGAAGACGCGGTTCTGCAGGACCGGAAGGCGGGTCGTCTCGCGCAACCGCGTCCAGCACGCGCTCAGGAAGTCGTTGACCAACCCGAAGCGGTCGGTCAGGTGCTTGCGCGGATCCAGCTTGGGAAAGTCCCAGCCCGGCGCGTAGGCGTGAATGCGGTCGTGAAAGGCCGTGTCGTCGCGCATCTGGGGGGGCAGGGGGCTCAGCAAGTGGCCGATGCGCTGCTGCTGCTCGACCGAGACGTCGAAGTTGCCGACCATGACCAGCGATCCCTCTGCGCGGATGCTCTCCTTGCCCCGGCTGAACTCGCCCGACGCCATGTACCCCTTCATGATGTTCACGCCGTCCTTCTGGTCGAACGAAATGCCGGCGATCTCGTCGAAGCACACCACGTCGTACTGGCAGACCAGGCCGCGCTGCCCGCTGGCCATGTTGACGAACATCTTCGCGACCGTCGCCTTGCCTCCCGACAACAAGTGAGAGAAAGGCGATATCTGCTGGTACGCGTGACTCTTTCCAGTGCCCCGCGGCCCCAGTTCCACCAAGTTGTAGTTGCGCTCCACGAACGGCACCAGGCGCAGGAGCGCCACGCGCTTGGCCGCCTCGTCCATCGCTCCGGGCTCCAGTCCCGTGGAGCGAAGCAGGAAGTCCAGCCACTCGGCCGTGCTGAACGCCTCGCGGCCCTTGGCCAGCACGTCGAGCACGTTGGGATCCGACATCTGCACCGGACGAAGCGAGGCCACGCCGAACGGCTGCCCCTTCTCCTCCAGCGCGACCACCGCGTCGTATTCCAGCGACACTTCCGCATAGAAGCCGTCGGACAGCAGCCGCTGGTTGCGCTTGACGATCCCGTCGCCTATGCGCGCGTCCTTCAGCGACAAGCTGGGCAGCTCGGCCACGTAGCGGTCGTTCTGGGCGTCCAGCCGCACGCGCACCACGTCGATGAGCTTCACCGATCCGTCCTCCCGGGCGCGAGAGCGAAAGACCTCGCGGTCCCCCGGGCGCACCGTGCGTCCCTCCAGCTGCTTCTCGACGATGGCGAGTCCTTCGGCGATCTCGTCTTCGTTCACGCTGGCGCAGTAGCGGCCCAGCAGGAACTCCACGACGTAGGTGGGCACCGGGTACTGGCGGGCGTAGCGCCGAACCAGGTCCTTGCGCACCAGGTAGCCGGGAAAGGCGTCCGCGGCCTTGCGGTCGAGAGCGTCCATGGAGGGAATGGAAGCGCCGTCGCCGGGGACGGGAGCGGCGGCGGAAGCGTCTCGGCCCGCGGCGGGGTCGGCCGTGGCGTCTCGGGGCTCGGCAGGACTGGCCATGGCCTCTCGGGGCTGGTTCATCGAGTGGTCCCCGTGCGGGTGGATTGGTGGGCGAGCACGCGCCCGTCGGCGTCGGCGACGACGAAGGTCAACGTTGCGTCTTCGTGCTCGTCTCCGTCCAGGACCAGGCTCGCCGTGCCGTCGTCGGCAACGGGCTTGGGCTCCAGGACCACGGAATCGCCGGACGGGCCGCCGACGCGAATGTCCGCCGTGCCCGCTCCGCCCCTGACCTCGACTTCCGCGACGCAACGCAAGCGCACCCATGCGATCGAGCGAATCGACGCCGAGATCCCGGCCGGCCCAGCTCCGCGCTCCACGCGAATGTCCGGCGTCAGGCACTCCTGGAGGCTGACTCCCCCGTGCGCGTACTCGTCCGTCTTGCTGAAGCAGGCGATTCCCGGCGGGGTGGCGAACCATTGGGCCGCGTTCCATCGCCAAGGGAAGCGAAGGACGTCGGCGGGCCGGGACTCGCCGGAGACGACGGCGCACCGAGCCCATTTCGAGGCCGCGAGGTGCTTGGGCAGGCGGACCATGGGTAGTCCGCCGGGTAGCCAGAGCCAGCCGTGGTCGGTGACCAGGCGGACGGAGCGCCAGCCCACTTCCAGCAGACCCAGGACGCTTTGGGCGATCCGCTCCAGCTCGGTCTCGACGGCGCGGGCGAAGCCAACAGCGTCGGTGCAGTGGTCGTGGCCAAGCTTGTCGATCTTGCCGGTCTCCATCCAGCCGCGGGCGGCGGACTGCGTCGGCATCTCGGGGACGTCCGATCCGAGAACCCGATAGTCCCGTTCCGCCATTGCCTGGCGCAGGCGGGCGGCGTCGCACGGACGCGCGGCGTTGGGTGGGCCTTCGACATCGGACGGGCGGCCCTCGTCGGTTGCGCCGGATCCGGGGCGAGCCGCGGTTGGCGATTGCGCGTGAGTGGCGGCCCTCCTTGCGTCGGGGAGATGCGGGGCAGGGCAGATCTGGGGGCGAAAGTCCGCCCCAAGCGCCGCCGTGCCCGCTACTTGATCGGCGACGGGAGCGACGGCGGGCTTGGCGGTGGTGGTCACCGTCGGCAGCGCGGCCCATCGGTGCGTCGTCCCGACGGCGCAGCCCTCGTCTTCCAGATGCTCGGCCAGCCGCCGTCCGAGTTCGTAGCGAAGTCCGTCCACGAAGACGATGCACTCGTCCTCGCGCGCCTCCACGAGATCCGCGCCGTCGGCGCCGGGCAGCGGCGAGTCTTCCACGGCCGCCTGGAAGGCGCGCGCCGTCTTGTCCATCCAGGGTTCCAGCAGGTGGCCGACGACCCGGGCAACCATTGCCTCGTCCCGGTGGGCCGCGCCAGCCACGGCTTCTCGCACGGCGGCGTCCGCCTGCCAACCGACGTTCGCGTAGGTGTCCGCGATTTCGTCGGGCGTCGCTCCGCCGATGGCGGCCGCCGTGGCCTCGGTCAAGCGAGCCAGGGGTTCCAAGACTTGCGCGACCGGCGACTCCCCGAGACGCGCCCACAGCCACTCTCGCCTCGGGCCGTGCGTCTGCTCCAACTCGGCCACCGCGGCCCGGGCCTCCTTGGGCGACAGCTCCACGGCGGCCGCCAGCGCTCTCCGCGCCTCCTCTTCGTCCTCCGCGTTCAGGTCCGGCCAGCGGTCGCGGTCAAGCGGGATTTCGCCCGACGGCCGAGCTCGCCGAAGCACCTCCACGACGCCCGCGTAGACATCCGGCGCCTCCGCGAACCGGTTCCACACCTTGCCCCATTCGCCCGTTCCCTTGACCAGCTTCACGGCTGCGTCGACGTCCGCGTCGGCTTCGGGGTCCAGCTCCAGCTCTTGGCGGCAACGGGCGCGGAACGCGGGCCAGCTGTTCGACCCCATGCGATTTCTGGTTCGGTCCGCGTCGGCCATCCACCGCAGGACGTCGCGCTCGAGGTCGTCGGCCAGCAACCGGTTGAAGTCGTCGGCGTCCAAACGGCGTCCCTGGAGGTTGGCGACGTGAAGCTCGGAGACTTCCGGCAAGGCGCTGTTCAAGGCTTTGAGCGTCGCCGCGTCGGTGGCGACGTCGAGGCCCGCCCCATTGGAGGAACGGAGAAAGGCCGCCGGGCTCCACGGACGCCCGTTGGGCTGAACCCACAAGGTCCCGCGATACATGAGCTCGACCAGCGGCTTCAAGCGATCCGGGCAGTCGGCGCCCACCCGCAGGTCCTCGCGCGCGACGCCGGGCAGGTAGAGGATGGGGATGCGCTGGGCGGCACCGGGCGGATCGTCCATGTCGCGGTCGCCGCCGTCCTGCGCATGCGGCGCGGGCAACGTTCCCTCCACGACGCAGCGAAGCCAGATGGCGGGACCCTTGCCAGCCTCCGGATCGTATCCGCCCAGCGCCAGCAGCTCCGGGATGGGGCCGCGGAGGGTCGGCAAGAGACTCCGCCATTCCTCCTTGGGGTCGGGCCAGACAATGGCCACCGGCGGCTGCTGGCCTTCAGGCGACGTGCTCCGCCCTCGGAGGCTGTCGGCGAGCAGGTTCAGGACGGTTGGCGTCATCGAGCGAAGGGAAACAGGAGAACGCCTACGCGGGCAATTGCGCAGACTCGGCGGGGGAATGCGCGGAAGACGTGGACTCGCGATCATTCCCGGCGTTCATTGCGCGGAAATGATCGGGAAACCTGGGCCTCGCGATCATTTCAGGCCTTCAATGTGGGGAAATGCTCGGAAATGTGCGGGAAGCTCGAGTTCGCGAGCAATTCCCGGATTTCCTTGCCGGAAATGCTCGCAAAACGGAAACGGCGAGCGGTTGGGGGGAGGCCGTGAAGGCGACCGTGCTTCCGTCGGGCGACGTGGGGAGGCTTCGCGTCAGCAAGTTCGTTCTGCGGAAAAGCCTTATGATGCAAGCGTTTTTCGGGGTTGGGCGCGAAATGCGCGGGAAATCTGGGATTCGTCATCATTTCGGGCGTCCATTGCGGGGCAAATGAGCGCAAGGCTTGGATCCGCGCTCCTTTCCGACACGAAACGCCCCCGTGTCGGCGGGCTCATGTTGCGGAAAACGCCCATGGCGCAGGCGTTTTGGGGATTTTGGCGCGAAATGCGCGGAAACCTCTGGGCTCGCGAGCATTTGTCGGCCTTCTCGCCGGAAATGCTCGGAAAGACGGACAACGGCGAGCAATTCGAGGACGTGGCAAGGGCCGGTTGTCGCCGGCCTTTGTTGCGGAAGGCCCATGCCGGAAGCGGACGAGCAACCGACGCCCAGTTGGGATGGCGGTCTCAAGCCGGGACGTTCCTCCCCGAGTCGTCGCAATACACGTACGTGGCCGCCCGCCCGTGCCCATCGATCCGAATCCTTCCCTCGTCGGCGAGCGCTTGAATGAGACGATAGACCTGATGACGGTCAAATCCAGTGATGCGCCGAACGTCGGCATTCACCAGCGGCTGCGCTCCTCGTGCCGCTTGACGCCGGACGACGCGGAGCACTCTGGACTTGGCCGAGTCCCATTCCGCCCCGCGATTCCGTCCGTCGCCCTGGGCGCCCGAAAGCCTCGCGTGAACATCCGGCCGCAACGTCCAATAGCCGTCTCCGCTGTCGCCGCCGCGGTCCACGTAGCCCAAGTCTTGTTCCATTCGCTCGAGGACGCCGCTCGCTTCTTCTGGCGACCTTTGGCAGATCCGAGACGCTTCGGCCAAATCGGTTTCCGCCCAACGGAGCAAGTGATCCAAGACGAGCAGATCATCCACGCCGAGTTCGTTGCCCGCCTTCTGCTCTTCCTCCACGAACGTGCGAAAGGCCGGCGACATCTTGGATGCCCTGAACGTGATTCGAAGCGACTCGCCGACCTCTTCGATGGCGGGCAAGTCCTTCCCTTCGACGAGAAGCGACGTGTAGATGCGCTGAATGCCTAGGTTGGCGCGGTTGATCAGATGCAAGCGCACGAGCGCGTCCACCAAGCACGGATTCCGAGCCACGGGCGCATGGTGAAGAATGTTGTCGGGCGTGATGCCGCCCACGAGCCTTCCCGGATTCGTGATTTCCAGGCGGCGGCGAAACTGCTTGACCAGTATTGGACTGGCGATGCGGTAGTCCGCATGGCAGAGGGCGTTGAGCAGCGCTTCGCGAAGGGCGATGTCCGGATACGTCGGGTATTCGAAGTGATGCAAGCCGTAGCGTATGGTCTCGATGGGATTGCCTGCCGACACCCGGTCGAGAATGCGCGCCAAGGCGAGAGGGATGGCTGCGCGTCCGTCCAGGCGAGCGGAGTAGTCCGTGTCGGACGACATCCGAAGATGCGTCCAGGCGTACTTGGGCACGTGCGTTCGCAAGGCGTCCTCCGAACCTGCAAGAAGAACGCCCGCTCGCGTCAACCGGCCTTCGCGAACGACGCCAATCGCGGCCAACAGTTCCTCGTCGCCCAGTTTGGCGACCTCGGCTGGCGCGCTCTCCTTGATCGCGGCGTCCCGCAATGCGCCGATGGCCGCGGACGAAAGGGAATCGCGACCCGCGGGTCCCACGGTCTCTCCCGTATAGTCCTCGGCCCCGGCATCCAGGAAGAACTGCCGCCGCATCGCGCCCGTCAGCGGCTTGCAGTCCTTGCCGATGCGAATCAGTCCCTTGCCGGACGTGTCCGTGTAGGGCGGGATGCCGGGATGAACGTGCATGGCGAGGACCCGGCCCGTTCCCTCGGGCACTTCGATCTCGTCGAACGTCGGCGTGAGCTTGGGATCGGTCCTGTCGTAAACCGCGAGACGAAGACGGTCGACCGCGACGTCGCGCGGGACGCCGACGATGGCGTTGCGGCGTCCCACCAAGTCGTCGGCGACTCCGAAGACGATCGTTCCTCCGCCTCCGTTGGCCATGCAGACGGCCCAGTCGACCGCCTTGGTCACGGCCGCCCTGTCGTCCTTGCCCCATTCCTTGAAGTCGACGTCCTGCGCCTCCAGCTCGTCCGCCGAGCGCTCGTCCAAGCGCTCCAGCAGCTCCTCGACTTCGGCGCGGCTCTTCGGCACGACGGCCTCCCGGCTAGGCGGCGGCTGGGGCGAGCGGAAACGTAACGCGGACGATGCGGCTGACGGCATCGTTCTCCAACGTCGGCTCGGTTCCGTTGAATTGCCGCATCGTGCGGCGGATGACGAGCCAGCCCCGGCCGCGCCGCTCCATGAGCCTGCGCACGACCATGGCGTTGGCCATCATCTCGTTGCGCGACCTGGGCGCGCCCCCGCCCGTGGCCCGCTCCACCGTCATGTGGTTGGGCAGGGCGCCCGGACTGGTCACGACGATCCGGTCGGAGAAGACCTCCAGCAGAACCTGCGAGCCCGTGATGGCGTAGTCGCGGTGGACGACCGCATTGACCAGCGCCTCGCGAAGGGCCGCTTCCGGGACCATCGGAACGTCGATGCGCTCGAGTCCGCGATACTCCTCGCGCCTGCCGAGACTGCGGTACCAGCCCATGCACTGCCGCACTTGGTCTTCCAAGCGCCCCGTGCCTTCGGCGACGCTGAGCACGTCGGCGGACTGGTCCCGGCCGTCGTACCGCGAGCACTGCACGAACAGGTTGTGCGTGTGCGGATGGGCCTGCGGCTGGCGTCCGAACACCATGAGCCCGTACAGCGTCGGACGGGCCACCCCGTCCACCTCGTCCGCGGCGCTGGCCACGAGCAAGTCCTCTTGGCGCGTGGGCTGAGGCGCAGTGTCGAGGTCCATGCCCTGCGCCTGCAAGAACGTGCGAACGGCCGAGAAGTCGATGTCGTCCACGGTTGCCGAGGGAATGATCTGCTGCTCGGTGAGGACGAGCCCGAAGGTATTGAGCAGCTCTTGGAATTCGGACGGCGACGGCTGCACGGTCGCGCGGCCCCGGCGAATCCAGTAGCGCCCGTCGCTGGCGAAGGGCTCGTAGCCGCGTTGGTGCCGGTGCACGTCGATCCAGTGAATCCACCGCTCGCCTTCGATGTTGCGCCTGCCGCATTCCGCCGTGACCGGCCTGCCGCATCCGCTCTGAAGCAGGCTGGTCAACCGTTCCTGAACGGCCTCGGGATCCTTGGAGACGCCGGCGAGCGTCCCGTCGTCCTCGACGCCCATGACGAGCAGCCCGCCCGCGCCGTTGGCGAACGCGCAGACGGCCTTGGCGAGGGCGGCGGCATTGGCGGCGTCCCGCTTGAATTCGGTTTGCGCGTCCTCGCCGGCCCGGATGCGTTCGTGGACGTGGGCCCAGTTCATGGGGCGGCCTCCAGGGGCGGTTGCGAAGCGGCGGCTTGCGGGGAGAGCTCTGGGCGGCCGGCGTCTCCGGCTTGTTCGTCTCTGGCTCGGGCGTCTTGGTGCTTGCGGGCGGTTTTCGTGGGGACGGCGTCGGCGCGAGCTTCTCGTGCGCGAGCTTCTTCCTTCGCCGTCCGCGTGTAGTGCAAGTCGTTCCAACGATTGCCGTCGAAGGCTGGACCGCCGGGAAAGTTGGTCCGCTCCTCTTCTGCACCGGTGCCGGGGCAGTTCCAAAACCAGGGAAAGTCCTCGCGGAGCCGGATGGCTTCGTCCGTTTCCTTGTGGCGTTCGGGTTCCTTGCCTCTGTCCTTGCCCCATTTGACGTTGGGCTTCCAGCGCAGGACTCCCGCCCCTTTGCGGCCCCCGAACGGAAGCTGGGCACGCATGAACGGCCGAATGTTCAGGCGAACGCCGTCGTCGAGTTCGGGTTCCCAGCCGATGGGCTGTTGGTGCAGAGGCCGCCAGCGAACGAAGATGTCGAGCGGCGGCTCGCCCGACGGAATCCGTTCAAGTTGCTGCTGAAGGCCCAAGGCGGCGGCCAAGCGGACGTCGGCGCCGGGCTTGCCTTCGCGTTGGTCGTCCCGTTGCTGCTCAATCCAGGCACCCAGGTATCGAAAGGCAAGGGACTCCAGCGTGCGGCGGCCGTCCCCGCCGGGTCCGGCCAAGCGATGATAGTTGACGAGCGCGTGAAAGCCGTCCCGCCGCCCGTCCCACACGTGCCAGACGAAGGGCCGGTTGTGAAACAGCTTGCAGTGTTGCTCGAAGAAGCGATCCCTTAGCCAGTCGTCGATGGATGCGGGGTCGCGCCCGGTGTCCTGCGCGGCGGCCAGTAGCGTGCGTTCGGTTCCCACCGACCAGGAGTTCCCGTAGGCCTCCCGCAGCAATTCCCGCAGGCGGTCCTGGGCGGGGCGTTCGCCGCCGACTGCCGGAATGCAGACGATGCCGTCGCTGTCCGCGAACCGGTCGAGTTGGCGGCAATGTTCGACCCACGTGCGGGACTCGTCGGCCAGTCGCAGGTTCGGGTCGTGCTCGGCCGGCCAGCGAAAGCCCAGCAACCGCGCGACGGCCACCTGAAGGACCGTGGCGTCCGTGCGAAGCGGTCCATGGGCCAGTCGCTTGGCGTCTTCGTCCCAAACGACGCTGCCGCAGGGGTGGCCGTGGAAGAGCCATTGGGTGGGGTCGTCGGAGTAGGGTTCCGGGAGGCCGTTGGGGTACTGTTCGGCGGCGACCTTCTGCCAGCGTTCCAGGTTGAAGGGGACCTTGACGAGCGTGCGATTGGTGACGTTGAGTTTTTGGTCGATCTCGCGAACGGAGCGAGCGTATTCGGGTGAGGAGCAGAAGGCCCAAACGGCGGGGAGGTGCTCGTCGTCCAAGGGGCCGAGGCCGCCGACGTTGTTGTCGAACGGCTCGCCCGTGTACAGCGTGACCGGCAAGGCACCGATCGCTGAGACGGCAACGCCATTGCTACCTTCGATTTTCGGGGAACTATGGAAGTAAGCCTTGGCACCATTGAAGCGCCGAATTTCCCTCCAATGGATGGCATGCCTTCGTCCTCCGTAAAGGCAAGTTGCCGACACCGTACCTTGTTGCAGACGCCACACGTCCCGGCGATCTGACGTCACCACTTCCCAGAAGAGCCTTCCAAAACTCGAATAGTCGAAGGTAATGGTGCCGCGCCATCCGGTAGCGTACTTTGACAACAAGGGTTGGTCACCAATCGGACGCATCAGAACGGCAGCATCTGGATTCTCGAGTTGGCGCGCTTGACGAATCAGCTCCACCGCTACGGCACCCTTTAGCAATCGTCCTTTCTCGGTCGCCCGGATTGGTTGCTGGTCGCGTGTTGTGGAGACGTCGATTGCAGCCATGTGCCAATCGTCTTCGGCCCGACCACCGGACAAGACGAGCAACTGTGTATTATAGTCCCATCCACTGCCACTTGCAAATGCTCGAATGCCCAGGCGCACCACCGCGTTCCAAGTTCGTTCATCCAAGCAAGCTTTCCGGAATCTCTTGTACGTCTTCAAGAACAACCAATTCTGGGGTGCAACCAAGGCTTGCGTTCCGGACTTTCCCAGCCACCGTAGATTGCGAGAGACGAACATCGTCGCAAGATCGCCCTTGGCGGCTGAATGATTGCTGTCGGCAAACTGCCTCAGAACGGGCGATTGCTTGCCGCGAGCAAGAAAAGGAACGTTCGTGACAACTAGATCGTAGGTACCGTTCAGAAGCTCGACGGCACCGGCCATGCCCTCGGCCGCCAAGGCACGCTCGAATCCCTCGGCGTGTTGCGTCTCTCGCTCGAGGATGGCCGAGAGCACCTTACGAATGGCCGGAAAGTCCGCCTTGAAGAGATCGGCGCGAAGAGTCCTCGCCGGATCAATCAGCGATCCGAGTTCCGGCGCATCTCGAAACAGGCGGTGCAGAGCCCCCACGCCCTCCCGAAGCGGACCTGAAGCCAGCGAGGGCTCGGAACCGAATAGACTTCGACTCCCTTCCAAGCCGATGGCCCTCTCGCCCTTGTCCGCGAGCACCATCCATTCGCCCTCCGTGGCGTTGGGCGCCAAGCCGCAGCAGGCGACCTTGATCCGGCCAAGCTCGATGGGGCGGCCGACCAAGCGCCAAGCCGTGAAGGCCACGTTGAACGCGGCGATCTGCGTGCAACGCGGGTCGATCTCGAGACCGTGCAAGTTCTCGGCCAGGACGCGGCGAACGGCGTCCTCCGTTGAGAGACCCTCCTCGTCCATGCGGAGGCGCACCAGAAGCTCGAGACCCTCGACCAAGAAATGACCGCTTCCGCAACAGGGGTCGAGAATCCGAAGTTCCGCCGCCGTCCGCGGCCAACCCTCGAAGCCGCCGGCGGCCGGACGCCAAGTTTGGTCCTCGTCGCGCACGAACCGCAGATGCGTGAAGTCGTAGCCTCCGTCGGCATCGATCTGCACCGCCCGCCGGAGGTCCTCTTCGGACTCGTACTCGCGGCCGCCGCCGTTTCCGGTCAGCTTCTTCGCCGCCCGCCAAGCGCCGATCGTGTTGTGGAACAGGAAGAGCACCATGTACCGCTCGGTGAACAGCTGCGTGACGGCGGGCAGCTCGTCGGCGCCGATCTTGACCCCGCTTTGGTTGATCTCGTCCTTGCGGCTCGCCTGCCAGAACTGGTACGTCCAACCAAGAGCGTCTCCGGCGAGAAAGACGGCCCGGGGAAGCGACTCCAAGAGCTCCTCGAGCTCGAGCCGCGCCTCCGGCGCCAAGACGACCTCGAGCACGGGATCGTGTTGCCGAAAGACCCCCGGCAGCATCTGCGCCGCGAACCCGCCCGCCACGGCCCACCGGTCCGTGCCTTCTGCTCGTGCCAACTCGCCGCACTCTTCCGTGGAGACGGGCACCCCGTGCTCCGGGTCCAAGAGCAGGCCATTCTCCGCGAGGAACCGGGCAAACAGCATCCGGTGCCACTGCTCGTACGCCACCTCGTGGCCCAGCCGGCCGATCTCCTGGATGCGGGTCCGGCGGTCAAGATGGTCGCCAAGCTGCCGTCCCCGTGCCCGTAGCCGATTCCGAAGCCCTTGCTCCGAAAGGGGCATCGCCTGGTGGGGCGCGCTCCGGTCTACGGCCAGCGCCTCCAGCGCGTGGCGGGCCGCCGCTTCGGCAACGCTCCGGGCGGCGAGGACGACCTTGGCCAGCTGGTTGCGGAGGTCGGGGGAAAGGTGAGGGTGGGAACTGGTCACGGGATCAATGGTACGGGTTGGCGAGGAGGCCGCCGCAGTAGGGGGCCGTTCTGGCAGCCTGTATGGTTGTTGGCCTCGAGTTTGCCGTACGCTTCACCGACCAATCGTCGGCCACCCGATGGCTTCGTTCCGACCATGTCGGCCTTCCCAATGTGAAGGACCTTACGGTGGTGTCTAATCCGGTGTCTCGATTGGTTGCGAGATACGCCTGCTATGTTGGTTGATAATGGTGGTGATAGCACTTGTGAGGTCGTCTTTGTTGGAATCGAACCATGCGGAAAGCGCATCTTTCCGTCCGTTTATGAGAATGACGGCGCGGGGAGGGTATTGGGGTCGAGATGGCTGTTTAGCTTGCTTGGCTACGTGTCGCTGAGCGTCATGTAGAAGGATTCGAAAGTTTGTGAAATCAACGGCATACTCAATACGACTGAGAACATGCTTAAGTTCATCTATGCCAATGCTTCTTAAGGAATCAGTGATGGTATTCTTGTCGTAGTTGAGGTGCCATAAACGCGTGGATGTGGACTGTGCATGTTTGCCATGGATGAGATATTCGCGTTTGCCAATGCGGATACGATCTTCGTCGACAAGATGGTTGGTGTTCCAGAAGACGCCATAGACCGTCAAGTAATGAGACAGGTCGTGGATGGTTTCTCGACTTTTGTTGTTTTCTAGTCGGTCTACGCCGTGATGCTCGTGCGTGATTTTATGGCGGAACGAGAAACCGCGTTTATGCCAGCGATCGGTAGTGGGACCGAAAAAACGAACGAATCGAAAAGTATATCCATTACAGACACTGTATGTCGCCAGGCCAATGGCCGCGACAGCACCAAGCATGTAGAATAGACTTTGGGCTGCATCGCCGAGGGCAATCCATGTCTTCATGAAGTGTTCCTGTCTCGAGGTGGTAGTTGTGGCTCCGCACATCGCCTGTCACGGCTAGCGTTAAGTTGCACTTGGCTTGTCCTGGGAGCTCTCGTGATATGGACTATGGACGACACGCCCATCCTTCAATCTACTAGCAGGGATTCCACGGCCTGCCACAGCTTGTCGAACGAGGGCGATCCCTTGCGGGCGGCGGCCAGGTCGAACACGGCCGTCAATGCCGGTTGATCGGTCGATGGGCTGTACGAGCGTCCTGGCTCCATGCGGGCGCTGATCCATCCTTTGGCATTTCGAACGGCCTCGGGATCGGGAGGGGAAACGACGTCGTGCTTGATGCCCCTGCGTCCGGCAACGGACTCGGCCGCGGCGAGAAACCACGCCTCATATTCCATCTTGGCCAATACGACTCGTATGATCCGATCGCGTCTGGCTTGCCGCGCACGTTCCCTAATGTGGGTTGCAAGCGTCTTGGGGCAGTCGCTGTTTGCATCTAGCAGTATCAGGATCCTTCCCTCGGGTCCAGATCGGGTAGCGACGAACTCGACGTGGCGCTCCATCTCGTCGGGCTTGAGGAAGTTCTGGCGCCGAACCCGAAAGGGTCGCGGGGCGTTGACAGCGTGCTTGGCCGACACCTGTTCGGCGATTCGCCGAAGGAGCACGGGCACTGCCTCTACCTCGCCGTGCCCCTCAACTATCGCGGCGATCGTGGTCATCCAGCCACGCCTCCGGCTCCAAACAACGAGAGCGTATGCGACAACAGACTGGTGCTGTGCGGGTCCGGCATAAGCTGGTTCACGCGGAGAAGTTCACCAGCCGTGAAGAGCCCCTCCTTGAGTGCCGAACGTCCGGCGTCGTCCAGCGGACCGATGTGGGTGACTCCGTGCTCGGCCAGCACCGCAAGCACCGACTCCGTGGACGCATCTACGTTGTCGAGAAGGTCGGCGCTGTGGCTGGCAACCAACACCTGGGAGTGCTGGGATGCCTCTCGAAGCGCGTCCAAGAGCACGCCGGTAGCGGCAGGGTGCAATGCCAGCTCCGGTTCCTCGATCCCCACCAGGGGCTGACCGATCCGGGGTCCGCGTCGACCGTTCTGAAAGAGGGCCAGCAGGACTCCGAGGGCCCGAAGCGTGCCATCAGACATGTTGGTAGCGCCGAACCGCCAGGGATCCCTTGCTCCCTTTACTTTCTGGTGAAACTCAAGCGTTTCCCTGTTGCTCAAGACCTTTCGATCGACGCGGACCACGCCGGGCGCGATTCGGCCGAGGTAGTCTTCAATCCTCTCCTTGAACATCGGGGAACGCGCCGCCAAGTTCGCCAAGACGCTGGCGGCGTTGCCGCCGTCCCTGGCCAAGAGGGTGCCTGGCCCCGGTGGCTGGAGGTTTCGAATGACCTCGGGGACCAGGTTGTAGAATCCCATTTCCACGAAAGCGTCGTACACCTGCCCAAAAGATTCTATCCCAGATACTGCGACCAAGTAGAGGCGGCGAGGATCGGTGCGGGGCGGCACGTGAAGCGTGCTTTGATGGACCTCGCCGTTCTGCACGCGGTAGTAGTTACGAGACGGGTCGCTGTCGAGCCAGCATATTTCGCATTCTTCTTTGCGAATCTCGTAGGCCCCGCCTGCCTTGGCTCCTACCGTGAACGCATAGTAACCCCGAAACTGCTCGGACCGAAACTCGAGGCGAATGCCAAAGTAATTGGGATGCCCTCTGGATCGTCTTCGGATTTCGTTGACTCCTCCGCGCTCGTGGATCGCATGGTCCATCGTCGATCGCAACGATTCCGCCACGAAGCGCAGGGCGTCAAGGAAGTTGCTTTTCCCGGAGCCGTTGGGGCCGACCAAGAAGGAGACCTGGGACAGGGGAACGTCGGCCGTTGCGATGCTCTTGTAGTTGCGCAGTACCACGCGAGTAAGAAACCGTCGGTCGACGTTGTGCGCTGTCATGACTGAACCACCTCCATCAGCTTGGCAAGAATCTCAACAAAACTGGGCTCTTCCGCGACACCCCGTCTTGATCGCTTGGACGCGGGTGTTGACGCCCTCGACCGGGACCGTTGGTGGCATCGAGCACGACGGCGTTGACGATGCCCACAGGTGAGTCCGGACCATCGCCGCGGTCTTCTCGACCGGCCTCGAGGCCGACGCCCATCGCAGCCAGCGCACCCAGGCTGATCGCGCCCAGCCCCCGGTTGCGGTATCCCAACGGTCTCCGACGCCTCATCCATGCGCTCGATCCGCCACTCCGGGCCCAAACTCCCATCAGCCGCTCCAACTCCCGCACCTCCATCCGCTCTTCTCGCTCCAGTCACGCCGTACCTCCCGAGGCCGGGGGACGTGGGGACAAGGGCCTTCTGCCCTCCATCCGCTCTCCTCGCTCCAGTCACGCCGTACCCCCGTCCATCCTACGACGCCCATCGAAACAGGGGAAGAGCCCATGTCTGCAGAGCCAATCGCTACCGTCTAGCGGACGACGTAAGTGAACTGAACGACAGATTCGTGCCAATGATGAAATTAATGTCAATTTCCTTGTATCTCTCCGAGCGTGATAATGGATCGGGACCTACATGGGTAGGTTGTTTGTCGAATCGTTCTGCTTCTTTCTCGGCTATCACCGAGAAACATTCGACAATATTCCACGAACGCTCGTATTCAATTTCACACAGAGACACGAGATACTTCAGGATAGGAATGGATCGCCTTACCTGCTCTCTCGGCTTCGAATCGCTACGAAGAGTTTTCTTCGTCTCAAGCAATATGACTTGAACATGATCATCATACGCAATTGCAATCAAATAATCGCATTTCTTTTTCCAGTTTCTCCCGTCCAGCGTATTTAGGTGTCCGATCGTTTCCAGCTTAACCACGATTGACGACGACGGCATGTCAGTGATGACAAAGCATGTCTCTTTGTCATGTAAGACCGTCGTGCCGTCTTCGGTTGTCAGGTTGATGCTCGAGCTGTGAAGAACACGCTTGAGGCCATCAGAAAAATGCGTAGCCTTCTTTGCGTTATGTGCCAAGGTCATTCTGTTTCGCTACTGTCGCTACGAGAGCATTGGATACGCGGTTGATGCCGTCTATCGTGTCATCGAAAACCGCCATAGAGACACCAAAACGGTCAATGATGGCGGGGCACAACTGGTGCCGATCGGCGACGTATGCTCGTACCGATGAACGCTTCAATACATCCGATGCCGAGTATCCCCACTGTTCTAATGCGTCGTTTCTTTTATCAGCTATTTCACCAAGCATGATCAAATTATTTATCTCTTTAACCAAGTAATCACTATGAGTCGTGACCAGTACTTTAATTCCTGCGTTCACAAATCGCGCAAGCGTGCGGGCGAGGAAAATCTGGTTCTGCGTGTCTAGATGGCTTTCGGGTTCATCAACAATCAGGAGATCGCCTTGTCTAGCCTGATGCCGCAGATAAAAATATAAATCAGCCAGACCCCGGGCAGAAGAAGAGGCAAGATGCAATGGAATATTGAATTTACGCTTGCCGCGAGCTTTCGAACGAAATCGAATGACATCTTTTGAAGCTTGATAGTAACCACCCATAATATGCTTGATGTCGTCAAATAACTTGTGATCTTCCAAAGGTCCTCGATGGCGTGTAAGGGCAGGTATGTTTCGCGTAAAATCAATGTTGTCCTTTATCGGTTGTGCATATCGGCTTGCGTTCTTGTCAATAAGAAAAAACGGATAATCAGAATCCTTCTTGTCGTCATTACTCATCTTCTGAAGAAGATCGACGAGATGACTTTTTGCAAAATCTAGTTCTTTGTAGAAAAGAGAGATGCCAAAGCGTTCTGCAGAAAGAATAAACGGCGTCGGAAAATGGCACAAGAAAGACATCAAGGCGTGAGGCAACAGAATATCCACTTGTTCCCGATGAAATGGACGAGATGGATTATCCAATCTGCTGGTGATAGATAGTATCGTGCCATCATACTCGAGAGCAAGGCGGCCGATGGGCGGGAATGCCAGTTCTATCGCCGACTCGTGCAAGTGGCCACTACGGTCTCCCGCGATGTCGATCGATACGCGAGCGGTCTTGAACTCTTCCGAAGAAGAACTGAAGACCGTGGGCAACGCCGTGACAGAGAAATCATGGGCAAGCGAATCGATGATTGCCTTGCTGGCGGCGTACAACGTGTCGGCATCGACGTTGACATGGGCATGGCCGGATTGGACAATGTCCTGGGCGATACGGCGGAGTTGCAACGGCCTCATGACGTGATTGGCGGGGGGACGAAAGAAGAACTGTTGTGCTCTAGGCCACCCCGGCCATTGTTTCAAGAATCCATACAGGGCATAGACCAAGTAGGTCTTGCCGGTATTGTTGCGCCCTGCGATGATCGTGAAATCCGCCAAGTCCAACGTCGCGTGCTCCACGGGGCCGATGTTCTCGAATTCGAAGATCACGAGCGTAGCGTCCAGGGTAGGATGAACCGGGCACTCACTTTACTACGGCCGTTCCTTTCTTGACTGCGTCCATAAGCTTCTTTTCGTGTTCGGCGAGCCACTGGGGCACGTCGCGCTCGTCCGCGAGGGTCGCTCGCCGGAGAGCTACGGCGACGGAGGCGGTGCCCTCTTGGTGGCGGGCGACCGCCGTTTCCAGTGCCTCGGCCTCGCGGGACGGCACGGCGTCCGTCTCCGCATGCCAAGCGGACAGGTGGTGCTTCTCCAGCTCCCGTCGCAGGGCCTGGTCGGTGTCCACGGCGAGAGGCGCGGGCGCGAGGAGATCCACCTCGGACAATATGGCCGCGCGATCGCGTTGATCCAAATCGCCCCATGCCCGATCGGCGTCGAGACGGACGGTGGCGTCGGCGACGGCCTCGGCCAATCCATCCCGCGCCGCGCCCAGCGCCTCGCGAAGCGCCTTGGCGAGCTTCGCGACGCACGGCGACACGGGGTCCATCTCGTCCAACAACGACCGCCGTTCGGCGATGGCGTCGAGTTCGGTGCCGACGTCCTCCGCGATCGGCAGTCCGGCAGCGTGTCGGCGAAGCGCGACGGCCATGTCCCAAGCGGGCGTCCGCGTCCGAGCACGCCGGGCGAGCCCCTCCCACTGCTCGATGTCCGCGATCAGCCCCTCGCGTGCCTCGAAGAGCTCGGCCAGTTGCTCGTCTCGTGCTCGTCGAGCCAGTGTCGCACATTGACTTCGTCCGCGAGAGTGGCTTGGCGGACAACCACCGGGACGGGTGTGTTGCCTTCTCCGTGACGGGCCGTTGCTGCTTCCAACGCCTCGGCTTTTCGGGACGAGACGGCGTCCGTCTCCGCTCGGGATGATCAGTCGAGGTCAAGGCTGGGCTGCAAGACACTAGGGGGCGAGATCTTCAAATCATTTATTTCTTGTCGTCCTGATAGTCGCAACAACTTATCATCGTAGGTATGTAGCATATCGCTTTCTTGGATGATCGCAGTTGCTATAAACAATGCATCCATGCTCTTCAGTTTGTGCTGAGGTCGGAGAGAATGCCGAATTCTACCTGCTAGCTCGGCAATCGGCATCGTTACGGGCTGACACAAGACGCTCGGCCGAGCCATAACCCGATCAAAAATCTCTCGCTTGCTCGCATCGCCAATGATGTCCAGTACTTCTGTTGCCACTAACGTGCTGGTCACCAAGATGGCCGATTCTTGATCGACGGCCTTGAGGACGCCTTCCAATTGTAAACGTCGGTCAGCTGATTGAGGTTCGGCGGACAACATGTCAATAAACAAGCAAGAATCCCAGCAGAACTTAGTCAGCATCTCTTAGTGCCCTTACGAGGGCAACACTGTCCACACCGCCGGTGAGATCTGGAATCGATCCAAGGAAATCCCGCAACTTGGGTTGATCAGATTTGGGATGAACGTCGATCTTGCTGACAGCAATCGTTTTTGGAAACAATGCGGAAGCATCGGCATCGGACGTGCCGTGGACTGTGACGTGGCGCCCAAGGGCATGGAAGACGCGGTCAAGTAGGGTTTCCGGGAACTCACACTTCACACGTGGGCCGATGACAGGATAGACTAAGAAAGTCCTTTGATTGTGAATGTTCAAGGCCTCAATGCGCCCGGATACGCTATTCGTTGCTTTGCCGACCTTCTTCTTGGTGCGCTGGATTCGAACAACAAGTGCGGAGTCCATGCGGTACGTATTGGTCCCGGTGAATATGACAACACCCATTTTGTTCTTTAGCGGTTTCTGGAGACGCCAGAAGGATTCCTGAGTCTGCTTAGCAAAATCCGTTGCACTCAGCTGGTTCTTGGTAAGTGCGGCGAATCCTCGTTCGAAGTGGGCCGAGATCGTACCAGCGGTGGAGTTTTGATCTCCCTTGGACTCCGGCTGTATCGTCAAGCTCGCGCTTCCGAACTCCAGACCGACAAGCGGATACGCTACCGAGACTGCAGATCCGAGTTCCTTCTCCAAGTGTGTCAGGCACTCGAGTGCCGCAGACACGAGGTCGCGGAAGTCGCGCGCATCGACTGCCCGGCCCGGTTTGGCAGCCTCTAGCCGGAACTGAAGTGTCCGATTGCTCATTTCACCACCACCGTTCCTTTCTTGACCGCCTCCATCAGCTTCGTCTCGTGCTCGTCGAGCCAGCGGCGCACGTCGGTCTCGTTCGCGAGAGTGGCTCGGCGGACAGCGACCGCGACGGGTACGTTGCCTTCTCCGTGACGGGCCGTTGCCGCTTCCAGCGCCTCGGCTTCTCGGGACGAGACGGCGTCGGTCTCCGCGCGCCAAGCGGCGAAGTTGCGCCTGTCCAGTTCCCGCCGCAACGCCGGGTCGGTCTCTACGGCGAGCGGTACGGGGGTGGCCAAGGCGACATCCGACAATATGGCCGCGCGATCTGCGTCGTCCAACTCGGACCAGGCACGGTCGGCGTCGAGCCGGGCGGTGGCGTCGGCGACGGCCTCGGCCAATCCGTCCCGCGCCTTGCCCAGCGCCTCGCGAAGCGCCTTGGCCAGCTTTGCGACGCACGGCGACACGGGGTCCATCTCGTCCAACAGCGACCGCCGTTCGGCGATGGCGTCGAGTTCGGCGCCGACGTCCTCCGCGATCGGCAGTCCGGTAGCGTGTCGGCGAAGCGCGACGGCCATGTCCCAAGCGGGCGTCCGCGTCCGAGCACGCCGGGCGAGTCCCTCCCACTGCTCGATGTCCGCGATCAGCCCCTCTCGCGCCTCGAAGAGCTCGGCCAGTTGCTCGTTGCCGTCCAGCCGACCAATCTCGTCGAGCAACGCCGTGTCGGGCGGGGCGGGCAACGGCGCGTCGCCCCCGGCCTTTGCGGCCAGCGTCCGCAAGGCGTCGAGGAACTGCCGGGCTCCTACCGTCTCCTCGCCGGATCGGGAGGCCACGCCCGCCTTTTGGAAGAGCCCCCGCAACGCAATCCGCTGGCTGGCGTCGAGGACGACCGTTTCGGGGCGGAACACGGTCGTCGCGATTCCCGTCTGGTCCAGGCGCCGCACAGGTGCGCCGTTGCGGGTGGCCGCCAGCTGGCCGAGACCGTGAAGCGCGACCAAGGCCGCGTCCACGGCGTCTCGGGGCCAACCGAACGGAGGCCGCGCCAACGCCTTGCGGACCTCGTTGCCTCGCCTGCCCGTCGCAACTGCGGCGAGCGCTTCCTTGGCCACCGGATGGCGGGCTAGCGGACCGTCCCAGTCCACGGCCTGAAACGGCGTGTCGGACCCCTCCTGCGCTCGCTTCAGGGCAACGCCCCAGGCTCGGTGGTCGGCCTCTGGGAAGCGGGGGAACAAGCGAGCCAGCGACGCCTTCGCGCCGTGCTCGATCTTGGCCTTCAGGTCGCCTCCGGCAAAGACCTCGGTTCCTCCGCCTTGGAGCACGCGGGCGGACGCGAGCGTGATCTGGACGAGGTGGTCGCGGCGGGCCTCCGCGCCGGCACGGCGGCTCTTCATGGCGTCGCGCGCTTCGCGGCCTTCCGCCGAGGACTGGCGGCCCTTCTCGTCCAGCACTTGCCGGGCCGCTTCGGTTTCGACGATGCGGCGGCGCAGGTCGTCGGCGTTGCGCTTGGGCAGGAAGACGTGCAGGACCGGATCCTCCATGCCACGCCTTCGGGCATCGTTCTTCGCTTCCTGCTCGCTGCACGACCACTCGTCGCGGAGCAACACGGGAATGGTGTCGCCGGGCGCGTCTTCGCCCAGCGTGTCGACTTGGAGGACCAGCTTGCGATTGGTCTTGGACTCGCCGTGCGGCAAGCGAATCTGCGCGACCAAGGCGCCGACGGCTCCGGACAGCAGACTTTGGCGCGTCAGCGAAATGTGCCCTTCGTCCCGTTCGAGGGCAGTGCGCCTCTCTCGAAGCGCCCGTTCCCACTCGGCGCCCGCGGTGGTCTGGATGCGGTACTCGTCGGCGACCTTCAACAGGACGCCTTGCTGCGCCATCGCGTCCAAGGCGTCCTGCACGCGCTTGCGGAAGACGCCGGAGTCCGCCGCGACGTCGTCGACGAGCAGGTCCGCCAGCGTGCGCGCGTCGGCGCGGACTCCGAGGTCCACGGCGCGCTCGCGGGGCAGCTTGCCGACGAGGAAGGCGACCCCGGCAAGGTTGTGTCGAAGTCGGCCGTCGTCGGTGTCGTCGTCGAGCGTGGCGATGCGGGTGGCGATTTCGTTGAGCAGCACGCCCGAGTTCACCAAGTCGGTCGTCAGGGCGCCGAACAGGTCGCTGGCGGGAATGACCGCCCCCAAGCCTCGGTCGGCGATCCGTTGCAGCGAGTCGTGCAGGATGCGCAGTTGCGAACGGAGCTCGCTGTGCGTGCCGGCCACGGCTCGGAAGCAGGCCTCCCAAAACCGGCGGCGGGTTCGAAGGAGGGGATAGTCGGCGACGTCGGCGCCCTGGTCCTCGCTCGAAACGCCGAGCTTGGTGCCCTGCAGCTGGCGCGACACCTCGCCGGCGTGCTCCTCGAACATGCGCTCGATCGGCGCGGCGGCGCTGGGCTTCTTTCGCAACAACACTTCGCGGGTGACCTCTTCGACTTCGGCGTCCGAGAGCTGAACGGTGATTCGGAAGCGATCTCTCAGCCACTGGAGCGAGGGGTGCCCTTCGAGCGCGGACTGGCCCGCCGCCACGAGCAGCAACCGGCCGTTGAACTGGGTCTGGACGGCCTCCGCGACCTCGGTGACCGCCACGGCGTGGTCGCTGGAGTCGCCGATGTACTGCTGCACTTCGTCCAGCACGAGAATCGCGAGGGGGAGCGGGCCGCCGGGGTCCCCGAGCGCCTGCTTGGCCATGGCCACGAAGTCGGCCGTTCCGATGTCGGTTGCCGGGCGGGCGAATTGCGCGCGCAGCAGTTGCTTGGCCGCCCTCGCGTCCGCAGCGAAGTCGGGGCGCGCCCTGATCAAGGCGTCCGCGACGACCGGACTCACGTATAGATTGGCGAGTTCGCGGCCCCAGTCCTTGCCGGCGTCCTCCACTGCGCTCCGGACATCGTCCAGCAGCCCCTCGTCGCGCAACCAGAAGCAGAACCGAGCTTGGGCGTAGTCCTCGGGCCATTCGCGGGCTCGCAGGATGACGGCCAGAACCGCCAGCCGAACCCGGTCGGCGGCGCCGCTGAGCATGGTGCCGGCCGCGGCGACGGTCGGGCCGCCAGTTCGCTTTGCCTGCACCTCCAGCTCGCGAAGCTGTTCCTGGATGCGCGAAGGCAATCCGCCCGGCACCAGCGACCGGGCCGCCGCGCCGTCGTCGAAGCGCGTGTTCGCCCAGAGGTGAGCGAGCATCTTCAGCAAGTGGGACTTGCCGCTGCCGAAGAAGCCGCTCACCCAGACCGAGTCCTGCCGGGACGCGGCGCCCAGGTTCGCCAAGTACCTGTCCAGGACCGTCTCGAACGCGTCGGCGAACTTGCCGCAGCACACGAAGGACTCCAGCTCGGCTCGAAGTTCCACGCGTTCGTCGTCGCTGTCGCCGGCGATTCGCGCTTGGCCGTTGTTGGCCAGCTGCTCGGAGCGCGGATCGCGTTCCATCAGCTCGAAGATCTTCGGGGAGCTCATGGCCATCCCTCCAGCGTGATCGGCTGGGCCAAGTAGTTCCAGCCGTCCCGGGCGTCCAGCAGGCGATAGTTGTTCCCGTCCTTGCTGCCGGGAAAGAAGACGGCCAAGCGTCCCTCGATGGACCGCTCGACGTCGTGGATCAGCTTCGACACGCGCACGAAGCCGTACAGCGATGCCACGCCGACGAGCCCGACGACCGTCTTCTCGCCGGCGCCCTTCAAGGCGCTCTCCAAGCGGGCCGACGCGACCTTGCGGAACTCCTGGTCCAGCAATGCGTCGTCCAGCAGCTCCGGTTCCTCGAAGTACGGTTCTCGGTACTCGTGCCCAGCCATCCACTCGGCGAACCAATCGGTGCAATCGACAAGCCGCCATCCGTGGCCCGCGCCCTCCGTGGCTTGCTCGAATTCGCCGACGGCCGCCCGCAACGCCCGCTCGCGGTCCTTGGGATACACGATCATCATTACGCGTTGCGCGCCTGCGAGCGTGCGCGGCCACGGCGCGCTCACGTGCCGCTTGTAGACCGCGGCCAAGTCGCGGACCTGGCTCACGGCGCGTACGCGTCCAGCTTCGTGGTGTCGATTTCCACGACGTCTCCCGCCGCTCGAACGTGAATCAGCCCCCGTCTGCCCGCCTCCACCGCCCATACAAGCATAGCCTTGCCCCGAACGTCCAACACCGGCGCCCACCGGCAGTCCAGCAGCGGAAGCCCCGCCAGCCCCTCCGCCTGACCCATCCACAAGGCGAACGCAGCGGCGCCGGGCGTGGGCTGGATCATCTGCCTCGTGCGATGTCCCGCGCGTCCGCTCAAATGTCCGGCCAGTTGCCAGGAGCGGATCGCGTTCGCCGCCACCTTGGCCAGCACCGCGTCGTTGAATCGCGAACCGGCCACTTCCCGGACGTGCGCCAGAAATGCCGATCGCTCCAACGGCTTCCCTTGGGCCAGTCCGAGCACCGGCGGCGCGGTCAAGCGCAACAACGGGTCCCGGGCCAGCGCGCAGAGCATGGCCAGGAGCGGCCGTCCCGGCGGGTCCGCGTCCCACAGCCGCCGCAACACGCGGAACAACGGCAGGCTCGGGTCCAGGCCGTACAGCTCGGTCAGACGCTGGCGGACGCTCCGCCGGGCGGCCAGGGTCGGCTTGCCCAACACGTTTTCGCCAACCATCGCATCGGCATAGTCCGTGCGGCTTGCGTCGGGCGAAAGCGCGTCGAACAGCACGCGCAACTCGCCCAGCATCGTGTTGCGGCTCGACTGGGTTCCGCGATCCCCGAATCGGAACCCGGCGCGCCGCAGGGCGGAACTGGGCGTCAGGCTGGCGAGAGCGGTCAAGGCGCTACCGGCGCGTCGTACTTGCCGACCCGGCGAGTCGCAACTTGCGCGTTACGCCTCCCGCCGCCTCGTCACCCTGACCTTGAAGTTCTTCGCGGGCCTCGGCGTCGGCACGTTGCTCACCTTGAGATCGTAGCCGCGCGGGTAGAGCTCCATGTCCGCCGCGCGCATCATGACGGCCAGGATGAGCATTGTCTGGAGATCGGCGAAGCTGGCGCCCAGGCAACGGTGCGTGCCTACGCCGTAGGGGACGTAGGCATTCGGTTGCCGGTGCTCGGAGCGGTCCGGCAGGTACCGGTCGATGTCGAAGCGCCCGGGATCGGGGAAGTTCTCGGGCAAGTGGTGGGTCGCCGCCTGCGGAAGGAACATGGGCGTGCCCGCAC
The DNA here is from genome assembly GCA_965203485.1 of Longimicrobiales bacterium. GTDB lineage: Bacteria > Gemmatimonadota > Gemmatimonadetes > Longimicrobiales > Gaopeijiaceae. The sequence goes on along the minus strand of OZ241892.1, from coordinate 2,130,069 downwards.
GCACGTGGTAGCCAGCGAAGTCGAAGGAGTTGGCCGCGACCCGGAAGAGCACCGGGGCCGCCGGCCACATGCGCATCGATTCCATGATCAGGCGACGCGTGACGTCCAGTTGCGCCAATCCCTCGGCCGCGGGCTCGCCGGAGAAGAACGCGTCGGCTTCCGCGACGACTCGTTCCTTCAGCTCCGGGTGCTTCAGCACGGCGTATAGGTTGAAGGCGCAAGTGTTGGCCACGGTCTCCAGTCCCGCGAGATAGGGAGCGATCGCCCAGGCCCTCATGTCGGTCTCGGGTATGAGTTGCGGGTCCCGGCGGTTCAGGTCGATCAAGTCGCTGATGAAGTCGCCGCAGTCGTGCAGCGGCCCGTCCGGCCCGTGGGCATCGAGGATTTCTTGGGCAACGGTCTCCACGCGCTCGCTCGCCTTCTTGAACTTGCGCGCGAAGGGCAGCATCGGCAGCTGCTTGGTCACCTTGGTCTTCAACAGGATGTCGAGCATCGTCGCCATGTCCTCGACCTGTTCGGAGGCCGACCGGTTCGCCAGAATCCTTCCCATCTGCTCGGCGACGACCTGCTGCAGGAACGGCAAGGGATGCAGGGGCGTGCCCACCGGCAGGGCGACGACTTGCCGGTGGGCGACTTCGCTGGCCAAGTCGAAGCACTGGTTGAACCGGGCGCGGCCCAGCGCAGGGGCGAACGCCTTGCGGATCGCGAAGTGCTCCTGCCCCTCCATGTTCAGCACGATCCTGTGCGCATTGAGGCCCTCGGCAAGGCCCTGAAACGGCCCTCGCGAGCTGAAGCAGCGCCGTCCCTGGCGGTTCACGAAGCGGTTCGCTTCCTCGCCCGCCAGCACGAGAAGCGTCCTGCGAAGAATGCGAACCTCGAACACGGGGCCGAGCTCCAAGTGCTGCGCGGCCAGGAAGCGCACCAAGTCGATCGACGCTTCGCGGACGTTGCCGACAAACGGCAGGCCCTTGGCCATCGGCGGCTTCTTCGACCGGGGGGGGCGACGGGTCTCCTTGGCCTCCGCCTCGGAATCGCGCACGGCCCGGGTCACGGCTTGGCCGATCAGGTCGAGACGGCGCACCAGATCGATGCGCTCCCGCGCCTCGGCGAGCTCCTCCTTGGCGAGCATGCCCTCGAAGACGCCGCAGGCGTCGGCCAAGCAGATGATCACCACGTCGCGGGGCCCGGGCACGTCGTCGCTGAAGAGCACGCCCATGATGCGCAGGCGCACCTCCTGCTCCGCCTTGCCGTCCGCTGTCGGGTAGCGTCTTGCTCGTGCCACCTTGGTCGTCGTCTCGATCGCGCCCTCGTCGGCGGAACGCAGGATCCCGGCCTCGACCAGCCGCTGCAGGGACGACGCCCGGATGCGCTCGCCGTCCTGCGCGAAGCGCCGCACCCAGTACTCGGGCGCGCGCGGCTCGGCGCTCTTCGCCAAGCGGGCCAGCACCGGGTCCAGCACGTCGTCGCCCAGCGGCGCGGGATCGACCACCGTCAGCTGCTGCAGGTCCGTGTCGATCCGGTTCTCGTGCGCCAGGTCCATGAGCGCGGCGCCGGCCAGCGCGTGGTTCAAGTCGCGCTCGGGCACGAGCGCCAAGTTGCCGGAGTCCTCGTCGATGAGGAGGAGCAGCAACTCCTCGGCGAACCTCAGCACGCCGGCTGTCCGTGTCCGCCGAAGAGCCTCATCCGTCCGCCGCCGGCGGCTCGTAGGCCCAGGCGTCCACCGCGAACCCCCATTCGTCGCTTATGCGGTCGATCGTCGCTTGCGGCAGCGTGAAGCGGTTCTTGCGGTAGCCCGACAGCGTCTCCAGGTACGCCTCGATGCGTTCGCGGGCGACGCGCCAGCCGGGCAGCTCCAGCTCCTCGTACACCCGCCCGAGCTCGCCCAGCGGATCGCGGTCCAAGTCCTCGTAGCGCACCTCGGCGAAGTGGCCGTCCGGAATCTGCTCGCGGTCTCGCATGTACTTGGACATCAGGAGCTTGTACCCGTCGATCCAGTGCTGCTCCACTTCGTCCCAGTCGTAGTCGTCGAGCTGGTACAGCGGCAGCAGCGTGCGCGCGAGGTGCAGCACCGAGGGGTAGACGGCGTACGGATTGCGGACGATGTGGAGGAACTTGGCGCCCGGGAAGAGGCGCGACAGGTGGTCGGAGCGGGCGATGTTGAGCGTGTTGCGCAGCATCGGGGGCTTGCCGCCGGAGTGGAGGACCACCTTTCGCACCTCGCGGACGTAGACGCGCTCCCACTGGCGTAGCTCTCGCGCCGACAGGCTGCCGTTGGGAGACCCGTCCGGCCCTGCGCCCATCATCACGTACTTGGCCAGCAGCTCCCGACCCCGCTTGGGGAACGCCAGCTGGTGCACGGCCGACAGCCGCGACATGGCGGCGACGGCGACGTCCTCCTCCTGCGGCGAGTCCAGCGTGATCTTGACGTTGTCCATCGGCCGGGTCTGCTCGCCGGCGGCCGCCATAGCCTTCTCCATCAGCCGCCTGAGGCGGCCGCGCGCCACGAACGAGAACGGCGCCGTCACGCACTGAAAGGTCGTGAAGCAGCCCCAGCGCGGATCCTGGGCGAGCAAGTTCTGCAAGTGCGTCGAGCCGGTGCGCGGGAAGCCCAGGACGAAGAGCGGCGGCTCGTCGACGGGCGTCCTGGCGATCTTCCGCGAGAACGCCAACCACTCGGCCAGCCGCAACGGGGCCAACGGCGCGGACCAAGCAAGGATGCCCGCGAATTTCCGCCAGTACCGGCGCGGAATGCCGCCGTTTTCCCAGACGAGGCGCATCCACAGGAAGGGCGACGCGAAGGTGCAGGGATGAAAATCGTTCTTCATGTTCGGCCGTACCGTGGCCATGGCCGGGGTATGCCGACCGTTCCCGCATGTCGGCGACGCTCAAGGTACGGGCGCGGAACTCTCTCAACAAGGGTCGCTTTCCTCGCTCCAGGTCGGCGGTGCGGTTGCGCCCGCCGTTGCCGTCGCTTGTCCTAGATTTTCCGCCCCCCAGACGTCGAGACCCAACTAGGAGAGGCGAGCAGGCATGGCGGAATGTCCGGTGTGCGGAGCGCAGGTCCAACTGGAGCAAGACGCGGTGGAGGGCGAGCTCCTCGAATGCCCGGAGTGCGGATGCGAGCTGGAGGTTCTTTCGCTCGACCCGCCGGCGCTGGCCGAAGCCCCCGACGCGGAAGAGGACTGGGGCGAGTGACCGCCGGGACTGGCGCGTGCTTCGCCCGGCGGCGCGGCGGCGCTCCTTGCCGGGGAGGACTGGGGCGGGCGGCCGTCGGCCCGGAGGCGGCCGCGTGAGGGTCGGCTTCCTGCATTCGCTGATCCGCAAGGACGAGAAGCTCATCCTTGCCGAGCTGAAGGGCCGCCCGGGCGTCGAGCTGGTGCGCTTGGACGACCGGCGGCTGGTCTTCGGACTGGGCTCGCCGCCGGACTTCGATCTGGTGCTCGAGCGCTGCATCAACCACTCGCGGGCGATGCATGCGCTGCGCCTGTTCGAGAGCGTGGGTGCGCGTTGCGTCAACCGCTACGACGTGGCGCGACGATGCGGCGACAAGATCCTGACGGCCACGGCCCTGGCGGAGGCCGGCGTCCCGCAGCCGAGGTGGCGGGTGGCGTTCACGCCGGAGTCGGCGCTCCGGGCGATCGAAGAGCTCGGGTATCCGGTAGTGCTGAAGCCGGCGGTCGGCTCCTGGGGGCGGCTGCTTTCCAAGATCAACGACCGCGATGCGGCGGAGACGGTGCTCGAGCACAAGGCGGTCTTGGGGACCTACCATCACTCGATCTTCTTCGTGCAGGAGTACGTGAGGAAGCGGGGGCGCGACATCCGCAGCTTCGTGGTGGGCGACGAGTGCGTCGCGGCGGTCTACCGCGCGTCCGACCACTGGATCACCAATACGGCGCGGGGCGGGCGGACCTCCAACTGTCCGGTGACCGCCGAGATCGGAGCCGTCTCCATTCAGGCCGCGGCGGCCGTGGGCGGCGGCGTGCTGGCGGTCGATCTGCTGGAGAGGGACGGCGAACTGCTCGCCAACGAAGTCAACTACACGATGGAATTCAGGAACAGCGTCGACGTCACCGGCGTGAACATCCCCGCCGAGATCGCGTCCTACGCGCTGGCGCAGGCGCCGTGAGCGGCGGGGCGTCCGACTTGGCGCGAGCGGGATGATCGGCGTTTCCATCGCCGGGGCCTCGGGCTACGTGGGCGGAGAGCTGCTGCGGCTGTTGCTGGGCCATCCGGAAGCGCGCGTGCAGCAGGTCACGTCCAACCGCCTCGCCGGCCGGTTCGCGCACGGCGCCCACCCGAACCTTCGGGGCGCCTCCGGGCTCAAGTTCTCCGCCGCCGACGAGATCGACCCGTGCGACGTGCTGTTTCTGTGCTTGCCGCACGGCGAGAGTTCGCGCCGGATCGACGAAGTCCGCCGGGTCGCCGGCCGCGTCGTCGATCTGGGCGCCGACTTTCGCTTGGCCTCTCCCGGCGCCTACGAGCGTTGGTACGGGGAGCGACACCCCCGGCCTGAACTCCTGGACCAGTTCACGGGAGGCGTCGCCGAGCTGCACAGGGACGCCCTGCCGGAAGCGGAACTCGTGGCGTGCGCCGGATGCAACGCCACCGCCGCCGTGCTCGCGCTTCTGCCGCTGTGCCGCGAGGGGCTGGCCGACCGCGCCGTGATCGACGTCAAGGTCGGTTCGAGCGAAGCGGGACGCGTGGCCACCGACGCCAGCCACCACCCCGAGCGCAGCGGGGCCCTGCGGTCCTACAAGCCCACCGGGCACCGCCACACCGGCGAGATCGCGCAGTCCTTGGGGCTCGACGACGTCCACGTCTCCGCCACCGCCGTCGAGATGGTCCGCGGCGTGCTCGCGACCTGCCACGTCTTCGTGAACCGGGACATGGACGACCGAGCGCTCTGGCGGCTCTACCGCGACGCCTACGGGACCGAGCCGTTCGTCCGCATCGTCAAGGAGCGCGGCGGCGTCCACCGCTACCCGGAGCCGAAGCTTCTCGCCGGCGCCAACTTCTGCGACGTGGGCTTCGAACGCGACCCCCGCACCAACCGGGTCGTCGTGGTCAGCGCGCTGGACAATCTGATGAAGGGCGCCGCCGGGCAAGCCGTGCAGGCGTTCAACGTCATGCACGGGTTCCCCGAGACCACGGGCCTGGAGTTCGCGGGCCTCCACCCCGTCTGACGTCCCGGGCATGTGCCGCATGCTGTGCGTTCGCGAAGCGGAGGGCTTCGACATGGAGGGGCATCTCGCCGCCTTCGCCCGCATCGCCAAGGAGAGCCGCGAGTATCAAGGCCACGGTTGGGGCTGCGCTTGGCTGAACGAGGGCCGCTGGTGCGTCTACCGTTGCCTCGCGCCCGTGTGGGAGGACCCGTACCGTCCCCCCGGGCGCGCGACCCTGCTCGTCGCCCACGCCCGCAGCGCGTTTCGCAACGAAGGGATCCGGCTGGAGAACAACATGCCCTTCTTCGACGGCGAGCGCGTGTTCGTCTTCAACGGCGAATTGCGCGGCGTGCGCATCCGGGAGCGCGGACGGATCGGCGCCGAGAAGGTGTTCAACTTCGTCAAGCGCTTCGGGCGGGACGACTTCTCGGCGGCTCTTCGGCGCGGCGTCGCGGCCATCGAGAGGCGCACCCGGCACGTCCGCGCCATGAACATGATCGTCGCCGACGCGTCCGGCGGTGTCTACGCGGCCAGCCGGTTCAGCGAGTCGCCGGACTACTTCCAAATGAGGCGCGCCCGACTCGGAGCCGCGCAAGTGATCTGCTCGCAACGCTATCCGGGGAGCGCCGAGGAATGGACGCGGGTTCCCGACGGCGCCGTGATCGCGCTGTGACCGGCACGGGCCCGCCGGTGATTCTAGTGAAGGTCGGCGGGGGCGAGTCGATCAACCTCGAGGGGATCGCGTCGGACCTGTCCGAGCTGCAGGAACGCTTCGTCGTCGTGCACGGCGCCAACGCGTTGCGCGACTCGCTGGGACGGCGCCTGGGCATCGAGAAGCAAGCGCTGACGTCGGTCTCCGGCTACGAGAGCGTATACACGGACGCCGAGACGATCGACCTCATGCTGATGACGTACGCGGGTCTTCGCAACAAGCGGCTGGTCGAGCTCCTGCAGGTGAGGGGCGTCGCCGCCGTGGGGCTCACGGGCCTGGACGGCGCCGTCGTGCGGGGGAGGCGCAACAAGGGAATCCGCGTGCGCGAAGGCGGCAAGACGCTGATCAAGCGCGACCTCTCCGGCAAGCCCGCGGCGATCAACAGACGCTTGTTGGATCTGTTGCTGGAAGGCGGGTTCGCGCCGGTGCTGACGGTTCCGATCGCCGACGAGAATGGCTACGCGGTCAACTCCGAGAACGACGATGTCGTCGCGCTGCTGGGCAAGGCGCTCGAGGTGGACTGCGTGGTCCAGCTGATCGAGGCGCCGGGCTTCCTGGACGACCCGAGCGATCCGGCGTCCGTGGTCCAGCGAATGACGCGCGCCGAGCTGGCGGGCCGGGAGGAGCAGGCCAAGGGGCGGATGAAGCGCAAGATGCGCGCGTTGCGCGTCTTGGCGGAATCGACCGGGGCGCGCATCGTCCTGGGCGACGGCCGGGCCGCGCGCCCGGTTCGGGACGTGCTTGCCGGCGGGGGCACGGTGATCTCGTGAGCGCCGAGATTCGCAGGTGCCGGGCCGCCTGCGGTCAGACGGGCGCAGCGCGGGGGCGCGGCGGCTTCGCGAGCCCCCCGGCTCCCTGCGGCGGCCCGTGAACGCCGTCGCGACGGAGCGGGCCTTTGGGCTCGATGTCTTCGCGAAGCGCGGGCTTGCGCTCGTCCGGGGCTCCGGGGCCGAAGTCTGGGACGAAGAGGGAAACCGGTACTTGGACTGCGTCGCCGGCGTCGGCGTGGCCAGCGTGGGGCACGCCAACGAGGCGGTGGCCGAGGCGGTGGCCGCCCAGGCGCGCGCGCTGGTGGCCTGCGCGGGCATCTTCTGCAACGACCGCAGGGCCGCATTGCTGCGCAAGCTGGTCGAGATCGCGCCGCGGGGGCTGGCCCGCGCCTTCCTCTGCAACTCGGGCGCCGAGGCCGTGGAAGCCGCCCTCAAGCTGGCCCGCCTGCACACCGGACGCGCGCGGGTCGTCGCGGCCATGCGCGGCTTCCACGGCCGCACCATGGGGGCCTTGAGCGCGACCCACAGGAAGGCGTACCGCGACGGGTTCGGCCCGCTCGTTCCGGGCTTCTCGTTCGTGCCGTTCAACGACGCCGAGGCGTTGCGGGCGGCCGTGACCGGCGAGGTGGCGGCCGTCGTGCTGGAGCCGGTGCAGGGCGAGGGCGGCGTGCGGCCCGCGCACCCCGAGTTCCTGCGCGCGGCCCGCGCGGCCTGCGACGAGGTCGGCGCGCTGCTGGCGTTCGACGAGGTGCAGACGGGCTTCTGCCGCACGGGAAGGATGTTCGCGTGCGAGCGCTGGGGCGTCGTCCCGGACATGCTTTGCCTGGCCAAGGGGATCGCGGGCGGAGTGCCCATGGGCGCGCTGCTCTGCCGAGAAGGCGTGCGGTGCGCTCCGGGCAAGCACGGCACGACCTTCGGAGGCAATCCGCTGGCCTGCGCGGCCGCCCTGGCCGCCATCTCCTGCATGGAGCGGGAGCGCTTGGCCGAACGCGCCGAGGCGATGGGCGCCCGGTTCCTCGACCGCTTCGGCCGCCGGCCGTCCAGGCGCGTGCGCGAGGTGCGCCAGATCGGGCTGATGATCGGCGTCGAACTCAAGGAGCGCGCGGGTCCGTGCGTGGCCGCGCTGGCGGAACGGGGCGTGCTGGCGCTCTCGGCCGGCGCCACGGTCGTTCGCCTGCTGCCTCCGCTGGTGGTCGCGGAGGAGCAGATCGACGAGATCGCGGCGGCGCTCCACGAAGCGCTGGCCTAGTTGGACGCGGGTGCCGAGCGCCTTGGCCGCGCTGGAGGCCGCGCCCTCGCGGGATGCCTCTCGCCCGCCGAGCGCTTACCGTTGAACGAGGGTTGACGGAGGCCGGGGACAGCGATGGCGACGACGACGACCGAACGCGCGAGGACGATCCGCAAGCTCCCGCAGCCGCTCGCCCGGGCGGTGGCGGACTCGGAGGGCCGCTTCGACGTGGACGAGGTGCTGGCCGCGTACGAACTCGCCGCGGAGGCCCATTCGGAGCAGCGGCGGGCGTCCGGCGAGCCCTTCGTCAGCCATGCCGTGGAGGTGGCCGCGATCGTTGCCGGACTGCGCCTGGACACGGCGTCCGTGGTCTCGGCGCTCGTCCACGACGTCGTCGAAGACACGACGGTGTCGCTTCAGGGCATTCGCGAGCTCTTCGGCGAGGAAGTCGGCGCCATCGTCGACGGCGTCACCAAGATCGGGCGAGTTCGGTTCCGCTCGCACACCGAGCAGCAGGTCGAGAACTACCGCAAGCTTCTCCTCTCCATGGCTCGCGACGTTCGCGTCATCCTGGTCAAGCTGGCCGACAGGCTGCACAACATGCGCACGCTCGACCACATGCCGCCGGGAAAGCAGGAGGCGGTGGCTCGCGAGACGCGCGAGATATACGCGCCCCTGGCGCACAGGCTGGGGATCGCGTCGATCAAGTGGGAGCTCGAGGACTTGGCCTTCAAGCACCTGGACGCAAGGGCGTACGGCGACCTGCGAAAGCTGGTGCGGCAACGGCGGCGCGCGCGCGAGCGCAACATCCTCGAGATGCAGCGGCCGCTCGAAGAGGCGCTGGAGGAGGCCGGCGTCGCCGCCGAAGTGACGGGACGGCCCAAGCACCTGTGGTCGATTCACCGCAAGATGGTCACGCAGGACCGAAGCTACGACGAGATATACGACCTCATGGCGTTGCGCGTGATCACCAAGTCGATCCGCATGTGCTATGCGGCTCTGGGCGTCATCCACGGCCGCTGGACGCCGGTGCAGGACCGCTTCCACGACTATGTGGCCACGCCCAAGTCCAACATGTACCAGTCCATCCACACGACCGTGTACGGGCCGGGCGGGCGCCGCTACGAAATCCAGATTCGCACGAGCGAAATGCATCGCACCGCCGAGCACGGCATCGCGGCCCACTGGCTCTACAAGGAGGACGGCAAAGGCACCGGTGTGGACGAGGCGCTCACGTGGCTGCGCCAAGTCCTGGAGTGGCAGAAGGACGCCAGCGAGCCCGAGGAGTTCATGGAGTTCCTTCACATGGACCTGTTCCACGGCGAGATATTCGTGTTCACGCCGAAGGGAGAGGTGAAGCAGCTGCCCGTGGGGGCGTCGCCGCTGGACTTCGCGTTCTCGGTGCACACCGAAGTCGGATTGCACTGCGCCGGCGCCAAGGTCAACGGGCGGATCGCGCCGCTGTCGCGTGAACTGAAGAACGGAGACTCGGTGGAGATCATCACCAGTCCGCGGCAGAAGCCGACGCGGGACTGGATGGCGATCGTCAAGACCGCGCGCGCGCGCCAGCGGATTCGCCAGTGGATCCGGCGGGAGGAATTCGACCAGGCGCTGCGCTTGGGACGCGAGCTGTTTCAGCGGGAGCTTCGGCGCGCCCGCCGGCCCAAGCCCGGCGAAGGCGAGCGGGCGCGCGTCGCGAAGGACCTGGGATTCTCCGACTTCGACGAGACCCTAGCCGCGCTGGCGCGGGGAAGCATCGGGCCTTCGGCCGTCATCCGGGCCTTCTTCCCCGGCGAGGATCCCGCGGTCGTCGTCAAGCGGTCGCCGTCCGCCTTGGAGCGCATCGCCGAGAAGATCCGCAAGTCGAACGACAGCGTGACGATTCAGGGGATGGGCGACTTGATGGTCCGCTATTCGCAGTGTTGCCAGCCGGTGCCCGGCGACGACGTGATCGGCTACGTCACGCGCGGAAGAGGCATCTCGATTCACCGCAACGATTGCCCGAACGCGCACGCCTTGGACAGGGATCCCGGCAGGCGGATCGAGATCGAATGGAAGGCGGAGCGCGACGACCGCTTCTTCGTCCACCTTCACATGGAGGGAACGGACCGGCGCGGGTTGCTGAGCGACGTTGCCAAGACGATCACCGAAACCGCCACCGACATCCAGCACGCGGACATGCGCGCCACCGACGGGGGCATGAAGGCCGCGTTCGTCGTGGAAGTGCAGAATCTCAGCCACTTGCGCAAGGTGATGGAAGCGGTGAAGCGGGTGAAGGGCGTGGTGTCGGTCGAGCGCCGGGAGAGCTTCCGGCACGCGGACCTGCCGGGCGGGACGCCCGACGGCGATGGCGGCCCCGGGGCAGCGGGCACCGACGGCGGCGGACTCGCGGCGGCAGGCGCAGGGATCGGCGATGGCGGCGGCCCCGCGGCTCTGCGGAAGCCGGCGGACGACGACGCGGCGTGACGAGGAGTACCCGAGTTGCCCGCGTTTGAGATACAAGCGCCGTTCTCGCCGCGGGGCGACCAGCCCGGCGCGATCGCGGAGCTGGCGGCGGGGATTCGCGGCGGCGCGCGCTTCCAGACGCTCCTCGGCGCCACCGGAACGGGCAAGACGCTGACGATCGCGCACGTCATCGCCCAGTCGCGGCGCCCGGCGCTCGTGATGTCGCACAACAAGACGCTGGCGGCCCAGCTCTACGGCGAACTCAAGTCCCTGATGCCGGCCGCCGCCGTCGAGTACTTCATATCCTACTACGACTACTACCAGCCCGAAGCGTACATCCCGTCGACCGACACGTACATCGAGAAGGACGCGTCCATCAACGAGGACATCGAGCGGTTGCGCCTCCGCGCCACGTCGTCGTTGATGGAGCGCGACGACGTAGTGGTCGTCTCGTCCGTGTCCTGCATATACGGACTGGGCAATCCGGCGGACTACCGCGGCCTGATGGTGCACTTGTCGGTGGGACAGACGATTCCGCGCCAAGAGGTCCTCCGCAGCCTGGTGGACATTCTGTACCAGCGCAACGACATCTCCTTCGAGAGGGGGACGTTCCGCGTTCGGGGCGACACGATCGAGATCTTCCCGGCGTACGACGAGCAGGGAGTGCGCATCGAACTCTGGGGCGACGAGATCGAACGCATCACGCGCTTCGATCCCTTGACGGGAGACGCCATCGCCTCGCTGGACCGAACCGCCGTCTATCCGGCCTCGCACTACGTCACGCCGCGCCGGACGATTGAGCAGGTCGTGCCCTTGATTCGCCAGGAGATGGAGGCCCAGGTCGCGGCGTTCAAGGCGGCGGGACGGCTGCTGGAGGCGCAACGCATCCAGACGCGCACGCAGTTCGACGTCGAGATGATGCTGGAGATGGGGACCTGCCCGGGCATCGAGAACTACAGCCGCTACACGAGCGGCCGGCGCGAGGGCGAGCGCCCGGCCTGCCTGATCGACTACTTCCCCGAGGACTTTCTCGTGGTCGTGGACGAGTCGCATGTCACCGTGCCGCAGATCAACGGAATGTACAAGGGCGACCGGTCGCGCAAGGTCACGCTCGTCGAGCACGGATTCCGGCTTCCGTCCGCGATCGACAATCGGCCGCTCAAGTTCGAGGAGTGGGAGTCGCTGCAGAAGCAGATCGTCTTCGTGTCGGCCACGCCGGGCGACTACGAACTCAACCTCTGCGGCGGGGTCGTCGCCGAGCAGATAATTCGCCCAACGGGACTGGTGGACCCGCCGATCGACGTTCGTCCCGTCAAGGGACAGGTGGACGACCTGCTCGCCGAGATCCGGGATCGGTCGGAACGAGGCGAACGGGTCTTGGTCACGACGCTGACCAAGCGGATGGCCGAGGACTTGGCGGAGCACCTTCAGTACGTGGGCGTGCGCGTGCGCTACATGCACGCCGACATCGACGCGATCGGGCGGATGGAGATTCTGCGGTCGTTGCGCCTGGGACGCATCGAAGCGCTAGTCGGCATCAACCTGCTGCGCGAGGGGCTGGACCTCCCCGAGGTCTCGCTGGTCGCGATACTGGACGCCGACAAGGAGGGCTTCCTGCGCAACGCGCGCTCGCTGATTCAGACGGTGGGAAGGGCGGCGCGCAACGCGAACGGGCGGGCGATTCTATATGCGGACCGCGTCACGGAATCGATGCGCGTCTGCATGGAGGAGACGGAGCGCCGCCGCCGCGTGCAGCTGGCGCACAACGAGCGCCACGGCATCGTGCCCGAGACGATTCGCAAGAGCGTCGAGCAGATCGAGCTCTCCACGCGCGTCGCCGACGCCCGCGAGGCTCCCGTCGCGCGGGTCGCCGAGGGCGATTCGGCGTACTCGAGCAAGGACCCGGCGGAACTCGCGAAGCTCGTCGAGGCCGAGATGACCAAGGCCGCCGAGGCGCTGGACTTCGAGCGCGCGGCGGCCCTGCGCGACCAGCTGTTCGAGTTGCGGGCGGCGTCGTGAGGCGTCGCGGGAGCTGGCGCTGGGAGGCGGGCCGCCGAGGCGCGACGGTGCGGCCGGCGGGACCCGTGCCGCCGGGAGTCTCGCCGGACGGGAACGGCGGCGCGGCCGGCGAGGACCAGCGGTGCGGCTGACGGAGGCGCAGCTGGCCGCATGGGGCAGGCGGATCGGAACGGCCTCTCGGCCGCCCGTGTTCCTGGGCCTCGCGGGGCCGGTGGGGGCGGGCAAGTCGGTCGTTGCGCGCGCTGTCGCCGCCGGGGCGGGCGTCGAGGAATTCATGCCTTCTCCCACCTTCAACCTGGTGTTTCGCTACGAGTTGCCGGACCAGCCCGCCCGCGCCGTGGTGCACGCGGATCTGTACCGCGTCCGCTCGGAGGACGAGCTGGCGGCGATCGGCTGGGAGGACATGTTGGCGGATCCGGCCTTGGTCCTGGTCGAGTGGCCGGAACGGGCCGGATCGGCGCGCCCGGCGGACCGTTGGGAGATCGCGTTGCGCATGGTGCCCGGCGAACCGGAGCTGCGCGAGCTGGAAGTTCGCCGGATCGGAGAGCCGGCCCCGTTGCCGAGGCTCGTGGCCGAGGGCAGGTGACCGAGCCGCGGGATCGCGCCGCCGCCGTCGGCCGGTCGGCGGCCTCGGGACCGGACCGGCGACCGAGCTGCGTTCTGGCGATCGAGACTTCCTGGCGCGTGGGCTCCGTCGCGCTCGCGATCGAAGGCGTGGTTGCGGCCCGCCGGTTCCTGCCGCGGCAACGCGAGCACGGCGCCCGGCTCGTGCCCGCCGTCTCCGAGGTCCTGGACGAGGCCGGGGCCGCGCTCGGCGACCTGGACGCCGTTGTCGCGGGAGCCGGCCCGGGATCGTTCACCGGCGTCCGGACCGGCGCCGCGGTCGCCAAGGCGCTGGCGGCCGCCCTGTCCGTGCCCCTCCACGCCGCTTCGAGCTTGGCCGCGGCCGCGGCGGCTCCTGAAGCGCTCGGACCGGAGCCCGACTTGCCGCCGGAGTTTCCATGCGCACGCCCGCCGCCCTCGCCGCGCCCGCCGCGCCCGTCGGAGTTTCCGCGCGAACGAACCGGCGCCGGAAAGCGCGGTCCGGCGCGCGACACCAGTCGTCGGCAGGGGCCCGACATCCGCTACGTGCTCTTCGACGCGCGCGGCGGCCGCGTCTACGGGGCCTGCTACCATGCGGGCGATTCGGGGTTGGCGGAGGCGGTCGCTCCCCACGGCGGGACCATCGTCGACCTCGTCAACAGCCGCCCGCCGTCGGGCACCGTGTTCGCGGGCGCGGGCGCCGTCGCGCACGAGCGCCTGTTGCGCGCCGCGGGCCATGCGGTCGCGCCGCCTCCGGCGGGATTCCCGGTGGCGGACGCACTCTTGCTCTGCTGCCACTGGACGCCCGTCTCGATCGCGGACTGGGAGCCCGACTACGTGAGGGAATGGCGCCCCGGCTGAGTCCCCGCTCTCCACTACATTTTGACTTGCCCGGGGCGGGGCCCTTGCACGCGCCCCAGCTGCGACACGACCGAGATGCCGAGGCTTGGCCGCTGCGCGAAACGATGGTCTCCGAACGAATCGTCTCCAAGGCCCGGCGGGTGCTCGTGACCGGCGGCGCCGGCTTCATCGGGAGCCAAGTCGCGGAAGCGCACGTCGCCCGAGGCGACCAAGTGTGGGTCGTGGACGACCTCTCGCACGGGAGCCGCGAGAACGTGCCGCCCGAGGCCGTCTTCCACGAGGTCGATGTCGCGGACCCGCAATTCGGCGACGTCGTCGGCAACGCGCACTTCGACTTGGTGAGCCATCATGCGGCGCAGATCGACGTCGGGGCGTCCGTGGACGACCCGGCGACGGACGCGCGGATCAACGTCCTGGGACTGATCAACGTCCTGGAGAGCGCCTGCCGGCCGGGTGCGAGCAGGGTCCTTTTCCCGTCCAGCGCGGCCGTCTACGCGGACGCCGGGCACGGAACGCCTCCTCTTGGCGAAGAAGCCCCCAAGGAGCCCGTCTCGCCCTACGCCATCGCCAAGCTGGCGTGCGAGCGCTACTTGGCGTTCTACCGGGAGACGCGCGGCATCGAGTCGGTGACGCTGCGATACAGCAACGTCTACGGGCCGCGCCAGAGCCCTCACCGCACCACGGGAGTGATCTCGGCCTTCTGCGGCCGACTCGTGCGAGGCGATCCGCTGACGATCATGGGCGACGGCCGCCAGGCGCGGGACTTCGTCTTCGTCGGCGACGTCGTGGAGGCCAACATGGTTCTCGCCGACCTGGCGCTCCCGGCCGACGGAAGCGTGGACGGGCGGGCCTTCAACGTCAGCAGCGGGACCCAGACCTCCGTCAACGAGATCGCCGACCTCCTGGCCGAAGCGTCCGGGACGGATCCCGGTCGCCGGCACGTGGACGCGCGCGCCGGCGAAGTTCGTCACAGCGCTCTCTCGCCGACGAAGCTCCAGGCCGTCGCCGGCTGGTCGCCGCGGACGCGCCTGGCCGACGGCCTCGGCGAAGCCCTCGACTACGTGGCCGCAACGCTCGCCCCCGCTCGGCCCACGTGAACCCCTGCTGCGAGACGTCGGGCGGAAGCCCCGTTCCGCCAACCGACCGCGTGCGTGCTCGCTCCGCATGAGTTCGGCCTACTTCCAGATGCGCGTGCCCTTGGGGCCGGTCGACATGGTGCTGGCGGCCAGCTGGCCCACGCACGTCGTTCTGGGCGTTCTGTTCCTCTTTTCGGTCATCGCCCTCTGGGTGATCCTGGCGAAGCTCAGGCACTTTCGCGGCGTGCGCAGGGACGGCGACGAGTTTCTGGACCGCCTCGAAGACGGAATGAGCCTAAGCGAAGCTCAGGTGATCGTGCGCGCGCTTCCCGACTCGCCGTACGCGCGGGTCTTCAGGGAGGGGAGCAGCTTCGTGGAGGAGCTTCGTCCGGGCGGATTCGGCGAGCCCGCTCAGCGCGACGGCGTCCCCGGCCTGTCGCTTACCCAGCTCGAGGCGCTGCGCATGGTCATGGACAAGGTCCGCGCGGAAGAGGCGGACGACTTGGCCCACGGGCTCACGTGGCTGGCGGTGATCGGATCGGTGTCGCCGTTGCTGGGTCTCATGGGGACCGTCATCGGCATCATGAACACGTTCCTCGGCATCACGCGAGTCGGTTCCACCAACATCTCCGCAGTGGCGCCGGGCATTGCGGAAGCGCTGATCACGACCGTCGCGGGCTTGGCCGTGGCGATCCCCGCGGTGATGGCGTACAACCACTTCGTGTCGCGGCTCAACTTGGTGCACGGAGAACTGGAGGGGTTCGCGAGCGAGTTCATCGGGGCGCTGGCGAAGGAGCGGCGAATATGACTCGGAGCCGGGTCGGCGTTCATCGAGCTGCGCCGCGGCAGGCGCGGCCGCTGGCGACGGGACGGCGGGCATGACTGGGCGCGAGCGCGCCGGCCGCCTTCCCGTGAGGGCGGAGATCAACGTGACCAGCCTCGTCGACGTCGCGTTCACGCTGCTGGTGATCTTCATCATCACCGCGCCCGTGCTGCAGGGCGGCGTCGAGGTCAACCTGCCCGAGGGCGAAGTGGGCGTCATCGAAGCCACCGACGATCAGATCATCGTCAGCGTCACGGCGACGGATTCCGTGTTCTTCGGCGCCACGCACGTGCCCAGCGAGGACGTGGCAGGATTCCTGGCCCGCCTGTTGCGCGAGAGCGACACCAAGGCCGTGTTCGTCAAGGGCGACACGGCGGCGCTGTACGGCAGCGTGTTCGACGTGATCTCCACCGTCGTGAGACAGGAAGGAGCAGTCTTGTCCCTCATCGCGCGAGAGCTTTCCAGGTGAGCGGCGACCGCCGGCCGCCGGTGCGTGCGGGCATGAGACCGTTGGGATCCGGGGCGTTCGGCGTGTCCGTCGGTTGCCACGCCGCCGTTCTCGCGCTGGTGTTCTGGGGTCCGCTGGCCCGGGAGAAGCCGGTGCTGTACGAGGTGATCCGGATCCGCGTCGTTTCGCCGCCCCCGGCGTCCGCCCCCGTCGAGGAGCGCGCGCCGCCCCCGCCGCCCGAGGACGAGCTGGTCGTGGAGACGCCCAGCGCCGCGCCGCCGGAGCAGCCTGCCGAAGCGGTGGCCGAGGAGGCGTTGCCCGAGCCGGAACCGCAACCGGAGCCGGAGCCCGCGGAGCCGGAGCCTCCGCCGCTCGAACCGTCCGAGACCGCGCCCCCTCCCGACTCCGCGGAGACGCCGCCCCCCGAGCCCGAGCCTGCGCCCGCGGACGCTTCGGAGGAGCCGGACGCCGAAGAGGGCGGCGAGAACATCAACGTCCGCCAAGAAGGCATGCAGCGGGACCATCCGGAGTACTGGGACAACCTCATACGGCAGATGAAGCGATGCTTTCGGCCTACTCAGCAGGACCGCGCCGCCAAGGTCCGGTTCGTCGTTCGTCGCGACGGCAGCACGTCCGGCATCGGGATCGCCGAGTCGTCGGGCAGCTTCGCCTTCGACTTGGACGCGATGGGCGCCGCCGAGTGCATCGGCAAGGCGGGACGCCTGGGTCCGCTTCCGGACGATTTTCCCTGGGACACGGTCCCCGTCGAGATAGAGCTTTCTCCGCCGGGCCGGAGAGGCGGAGGATGAACGGCGCCTGGGGCGGCGCGCGCGGGGGGGTCGCGGGGGCCGTGCTCCTCCTTGCGGCGGGTGGCGCCGCGCAACGGGCGGGCGCGCAGGAGGACAACGTCATTCCGGGCGTGTCGCTGGGCCTCGTGTACGAAGCCGACTATCTGCGCCCGCTGGCCTTGATGCCGTTCTACGGCGAGGGGGCGGCGCACGCCGTCGCGGTGGAAGCCGAGTTGATCATGGGCCGCGACCTGCGCTACAGCGACCGGTTTCGCGTCGTGGACTCCTTGCCCGCCGGCTTGGCGGGCGGCGGGGTCGACTACGGTCTTTGGGACGGCTTCGGCGTCGATCTGGTGGTCACCGGCGTCGTCGAGCGCCGGGGCCCGGGCACCGAGTTGCTGGTCGAACTGCACGACGTCGTCTACGCGCGGGTGCTGGAGCAGGGCCGCTTCCCGATCCCGCCGCCTAGGCACGAAGACTTCCGCATGGCGGTCCACCAAGCCGCGGACGCCGTGGTGCTGTGGGCGACGGGAGATCCTGGGGCTGCCGCCACGCGCATCGCCTTCTCCATGCGCCCCGACCCGGACGCCGTGGCCACGGAGATATACGTCGTCGACGCCGACGGCGAAGACCTGCGTCGGCTCACGCGCGACGAAAGCAACACGGCTTCGCCCGTCTGGTCGCCCGCCGGCGACCGCATCAGCTACACGTCGTGGAAGTCCGGCGAGCCCCGCATCTACGAACGGGCCCTGGCCGACGGCGCCGAGCGCCGGCTCGAACCTGGCCGGCCGGGCCAGCAGATCACCCCCGCGTACCATCCGGACGGAGACAGGCTGGCGTTCGCGTTGCTCGGAGCGGTCGGCGACGGCCTCTTCGAGTACGCCGTCCGCGACGACTGCTGCTTGGCCAGCCTCGGCGCCGGCCGGCACCGCAACTACCAGCCGACCTATTCGCCGAGCGGCGACGAGATCGCCTTCACGTCGAACCGCTTGGGCGTCGCCACGCCCCAGATATACGTGATGCCGGCGAGCGGCGGGGACGCCCGCCTGCTGTCGCCCTACCGATACGGACAGGGAGGCTACTTCGCCGATCCCGATTGGTCGCCCACGTCGAGCAAAGTTGCCTTCGCGGGCAGGATTCGGGGCCGGCGAACCCTCCACCAGATCCTCGTGGCCGACACGGAGACCGGCGACTCGCGCCTAGTCCAGCTCACCCGCCAAGGCGACAACCAGGACCCGAGCTGGGCGCCCGACGGCCGTCACATCGTCTTCACCGCCGAGCGCGGAGTCTACGTGGTGGACTCGGGCTCGGGCCGGATTCGGCTGCTTGTCGGCGTGCGGGGCGCGCGGGCGGAAGACCCGGACTGGTCGCCGCACCTGGGCTGGCGGGGACGCTGACGGCCGGAGCCCGTCCAAGGAACCGCGGCGCAGGCAAGCCTGCCGGAAGGAAGACCGTCACCGCCCCGCCCGGGGACGACGTCGCTACGCTCACAAGGTTCGGGTGCGGAGGTCTGGCGCGTGGCCCGCCGGGACGGAACGGTGAAGGATGCCGCAACAATAGCGTTTGGGACGGACAAACGCAAACGATCCGACGATGCCGAAGCCGGTGCGGGCCGAGATGGTGCAGGTACGGCGAAGGCGTGGCCCAGGTATTCTCGTGCAGGTAGCCGTCTTCCGCACCGGCCGCCAGCGCCAGCGGGGCGGCGGCCGAGCGTCTCTTCGGTGCGCTCGCCCGCGAGTACGTGGCGGCGGCCTCGGACTTGGACATGGAGAGACGCAGCGCCGTGGTGCCGAGCCGCAACCGCCAAGCGGTCGAGGCCCGGCGTTCCGGAAAGAGCAATCACTTCGATGCTCTGGATTTCTTCGGACGCGCGTAATCCGGGTCGATGTCGAAGACGCGTTGCGCGCGCATGGCGGCGCGGAGAACATTCGCTCGGCCAAGCGCTACGCTCCGCACAACCGGCGACTGAAATTCGCCATGGATTGGACGTTGCCCGCGTTCGAGCCTCCGCCGGAGGTCGCGCGATACGGTTTGACCATCGACTTGCAAGACGCTCCGCGGATTGAAGAAAAGCTCAAGCACAATGCCAGCCTGGTGCATCGGCCTGCCGACGAATTGCGAATCGCTACCGGTTTGGCTGACGGCCCGGCCAGGATGTTGCCTCCGTCGCGTTCGGCGCTGTTTCTCTTCCCGAGCCATCCGCTGGCGCGCTTGTTGAGTCACGTAACGCTGTATAGAATCGATCCTCGGTCCGAACCTGGGCGCCATCAATAGATCGGCGCTGATCGCGAGCGACTTCATCGTGGTGCCGTTGGGCGCCGACTTGTTTTCGCTTCAAGGGTTGCGCAACCTTGGGCCACGCTGCGGGAATGGCGGGCGAGCTGGGAAGGCGACGAGACCATTGGCGGACAAGCTCGCGCGACGAGTGGCGGACGAGCTCCCCGAATCCAGTTGAGGCAATCGCGCCGTCGTCACCGCAGTCGATCCGTCTCTTGCGCCCGAGGCATTGGCCGGCCGCGCCGTCGCCCGCGCGATTCTGCGTCTACGCCGGCTTTGGAGCGCGAAGGGGCCGTCCCCTTGCCGCCGGCCACGACGCGGCCATATGGTACGCCGGGCCGTTCATGGCAGAAGTCCATGGTCATGCCATAAGCGCCAGTTCCTGCCATAAGCGGCCGCACCTACCAGAAACGGCCGCATCTACCAGAAAGCCGCGATCATGGCAGAAACGCGCGAAAATGCCGTTTCGCCGCCGTCCAACCGCCGCCCGGGCCGCTTGGCGGACACGGAGCACGTCGCCATCGACGAGGCGGGCCGCGTGGTCTTGCCGGCGCGCTTCCGCAAGGCGTTGGGCATACGGGGGCGGACGGAGCTGGTCGCCAGCTTGGAAGGAGACGCCGTTCGGCTGAGGACGGTGGAGGCCGCGCTCGAGCGCCTCCGCGCCATCGCGCGACGCCGACGGCGAGACGGCGGCGACGTCGTGGACGCCTTCATTGCCGAGCGCCGGGCCGGCTGACGGGTCATGCGCCGGGTTCTCTTGGACGCTTCGGCCCTCTTGGCGGCCGTCTTCGGCGAGCCGGGCGCGGAACTCGTCGAAGAGGCGCTCGGCCACGGCGCGGCCATGTCCTCGGTCAACGTGGCCGAAGTCGCCGGCCGTCTCCGCGCGGACGGCTGGACCGCGGGCGAGGTCGCCGACGTGTTCACGGAACTCGACATCGAGATCGTTCCCTTCGACGCCGAGACGGCCCTGCGCGCCGACGCCTACCTGCCCAAGACGAAGCGCCTGGACCCTTCTCTCGGCGCCCTCGCGTGTCTCGCGACGGCCCGCCGGTTGCGCGTTCCCGCCGTGACCGCCGACCGCGCATGGGCGGAGCTGAAGATCCGGGGCGTGACCGTCAGGGTGGTGCGCTGACGCCGCAACGGCATGCGTGCTGACCCACGCCAGATCCGCCGGCGGACGCCAACCAAGTCCGAGCGCGCGCGTCGAAGCAGGGGACGCCGGTCGTGCGCCGCCGTTCCCCCCTTGCCGCCGGCGACCAGCTCGCGGGAGGCCGTCCCGTTGCGGCGCCCAGGGCGTCGTGCTCATCGGACACTGGGTGTCGCGCTCACGGGACACTCCTCCTCAAAATGCCTTGAAAATCAAGACCAAACGGTTTGGCACGGTTCATGCGCGAGGCTAGAGGCATGTCGCCTCGCAGCTTGGGCGGCCGCTATCCAGATGTCCAGACCGCAACGCTTCACGCCGATAGCAAGAGGAGTACTTCAAAATGAGAATCGCAATCGTGACTCGCGCAAGAGCGCGGCCCGTCCCGAGAGGGACCACGGGGCATGCGCCCGCCCATCGACGGACCTTGGCCTTGAGTCTGCTGGCCATGGCCGTGATGCTGGCTGGTTGCTCGGACCATCCGCTCGATCTCGCCAAGCCGGAAACGGCGGCCGACTCGGCCTCAATGGCCGGCGGAACCTTCCTGGCCGTGTCGCAAACAGAGGACATTGTCGACAACTTCGTGCCAAGGCTCGACTTGGCCATAAAGGTCGTGGGACCCCTGGCGCCGCATTCGGCCGTGGTCCTCGAGCTGGAAGCGACGGCCACCGAGGCCATATCGAGCGGATCGGTCCAACTCGTGTTGCCGACGATGGCGGGGATGGCGTATGTTGGCCCCGACAAGCAGCCACGCTTCCCGCCGTCGTCCAAGATGCCGACAATCGGCTCGTGGACCCTCTCCGGAATTGCCAAGGGCGAGACCTGGAAGCGGAACGTGCCGCTTCGCCTGCCGGGAAAGGGATACTACCACGTGGCCGTGGACATCCGCACGAGAGGGCCGGATCCGTCGGGTCGCGGCCCGTATCTGCTCGACGACACGCACGAGCAAGCGTGGATGTACGTCGTCGAGGCTGGCGGCGTCTTGACTCGCGGGTTCGTGGCTTCTCTCTTTCCCGACCGAATTGTTCCGCAACCCGGTCCGTTCCGTGCTCGTCACGGTGGCCGGACGAAAGCGCGAGGTGCGGCCTCGGCTGCCGCCTCATCTGCAAGCTCGACATGGCTGGAAGTCGTGTACTACGACGACGGTCGCTATCTGCCAGCCGAGGGGGCCGACGTCGACGCCCGGCTGTACGGCCAATCCGATACTAGCCGGACCACCGTCTGGCGCCGAGTCCCGCGCAACGGAATTGTGCAGTACCCCTGCGCTGGACCTTTCGAGTATTGGCACGGCCACGGCAGCGTGCCTGGCACGACAGACGCGCGCGCCAAGCCTTTCTTGTACGGTTGGGAGGTGGGGGCATACCAGTGCGGCGATACGATTCAGTTCGTCGTCCCGAAGTACATCTATGTGACTTGGGGTTACCTCAACGAAGTGATTCCTCGAATCCGCAGCCACTTCGGCTACGGCAGGTCGCCGGTAAAATGGCGAGTCAGTCCGACTGCTAACAAGTCGTATTTTCGTTCCCGTGATGACGAGATCGTGTTTGGAAAGTCGTACAAGAACAAATGGGTTGTAGCACACGAGTATGCCCATGCGTTGCACCATGCGTCTCTGGGAGGGTTGTGGTCAGCTAGAAACTGCGATCCCCATTACATTGACGAGGCGTCGTCGTATACATGTGCGCTACAAGAAGGACTGGCAGACTACGCGGCCAGCGTTGGCGCTCCTGCTTATGAAAATTACGAACATTTTCGTCCCCGTCATTCATCTCGTTCAAGACCAGCGGAGGTCGAAGGTAGCGTAGCGGCGTTGTTTCACGATTTGATTGATGCCA
Organism: Longimicrobiales bacterium; assembly: GCA_965203485.1. Classification (GTDB taxonomy): domain Bacteria; phylum Gemmatimonadota; class Gemmatimonadetes; order Longimicrobiales; family Gaopeijiaceae. The sequence continues at coordinate 2,107,899 of OZ241892.1, read as the reverse complement.
CAAACGAGACGGGAGACCGCACGACGTATTCTTCGACGTACGTCATCGAGGTCTTCAGGACATGTCGCGTTCGCTATCGCACGTTTAGAGGAAATTATATATGGCGCGCTCGCGAAAACGTCACGGACTTCATCTGGTGCTTGGAAAACAGAGTCAATTCTTCTGTACACAGAGCTCATTTCTCGGTAGCGAGTCCTCATACCGTTTCCGAGAAGGCAAGAGAACCTTCGAACTGGAATGCCGACCATATTCGCTCGACATGGCTCAAGAATGTTGGGCGATGAACACGAAACCCGGAGAGCAATGAAATGAATACAACAATCATCAAATGTCGTTGGTGTGCGCGAATCGCAACGGCAATCATTCTGCTCGCAGTTAATGCCTGTGAAGACAAGTGCTGTCGATTGGAGGTTCATGCAACACCTCCTGTGAGCGAAGAGAATGCGGATCTTGCTGGATTGGAAGTCGAAATCGACGGGCATACGTTTCGACCCGAAGATTTCGCGATGATCGCCAACGACACGCGCTGGGCAGTATCGACAAGCGTGCCAAAACACGGCAATCAGCAAGTGTTCGTTCGGATAATCAACGATGGGCGCCGTGTCGCCGACGGATCGATCTCCTGGATGTTGGACCCGGCCCACAACTGGTTTCTCGGGATCGACCTCCGGTCCTCAGAAGAGGATTATCCGTTTTGGTTTGTCGATTGCGTTTCTGGCTACAAGACATTATTCGTCGCAGGGCCAGTGGAAGGTGAACAGGGTGGCACGGTTCATCTGTGCTTGCAATCAGTGCCCGCCGAACCGGAGCCTGGGGCCATATACTGATGAGTATGAGCGATGATCCTCGACATGGATCAACAACAAGCCGTTATCGTTTCTACTGGACGATTCCCATCACGGATGCCGCCGGGAACGAGCAGGACGACGTCGTCCATCTGTGCTTGTCCGGGTGGTTTCGTTGACCTCGGCTACCCCGCCGGCTCCAGCCTCACGACCGGCGTCTGCTCGCCTTGGCGGGAGTCGATTGCCACGTAGATGAGGCCGTCCGGTCCCTGGCGGACGTCGCGGACGCGGCCCAGGCCTTGGAGGATGGTCTCCGAAGCGACGACGCGGTCGCCTTCGACGGTCAGGCGGTCGATGCGCTGGCCGGAGAGGCCGCCCGCGAGCAGGTCGCCGCGCCATTCGGGGAACTGGTCGCCGGTGTAGAAGAGGAGGCCGGAGGCGCCTATGGAGGGCACCCATATGTGGACGGGCTGCTCCATGCCCTCGGCGTGGGTGGAGGCGTGGATGGCGGCGCCGCTGCGGTAGTTGACGCCGTAGCCGATGACGGGCCAGCCGTAGTTGGCGCCGGGCGCGGCGACGTTGACTTCGTCGCCGCCTTGGGGGCCGTGCTCGGTGAGCCAGACGGCGCCGGTCTCGGGGTGGATGGCGAGGCCCTGCGGATTGCGGTGGCCGTAGCTCCAGATGTCGTGGCGGGCGTCGTCGCGTCCCGCGAACGGGTTGTCGGACGGAACCCGCCCGTCGTCGTTCAGGCGGACCACGACTCCGTGGTGGTTGGACGGGTCCTGGGCCGGGTGGGCGGCCAAGTCGCCTCTGGGCGGGACTTGGCGGTCGCCCACGGTGAGGAAGAGGCGGCCCTGCTCGTCGAAGGCCAGCTTGCAGCCGTAGTGGCCGGCGCCTCGCGAGACGGCCTCGAAGATCTCGTCCGCAAGCGTGAAGCGGTCGTCCTCGAACGTGCCGCGCACAACGGCCGTGGTCGCGCCGTCCTCTTCGGCCAAGGGCTTGGAATAGCTGATGTAGAGGAGCCGGTTCGAAGCGAAGTCCGGGTGCGACTTGCGCGCAAGCAGGCGATGCGCCGGCCGGCGGCCGGAGTGCAACGTGCCGACGTGGGGACGCACGCTCTGCTTTGCGCACGCTTCCTCGATCAGGCGGCAACCTCACGCGGTGGTCTCGCGCTCGGCCACCACCCAGCCGATGGCGCAGCGGCTGAAGAGGTCCAGGATCACGTAGAGGTGGAAGTACGTCCACTCGACCGGCTCCCCGCAGCCGCGTGATGTCCACGACCACACTTGGTTGCGGCTGCAACGACGCCACCGTCTCGGCGAGCGAGTCGACAGCCTCTGCGACAGTGCCGTCGGCCGTCCATCGCGCCGCTTGCCGCCACGCCGCCGGTGCGACGAGTGCGACCGCGCGCACCTCGGCAACCGGCCGACCGCGCTAGGAGCCTGTAGCGCATAGCTCGTTTCTTCTTGTGGCGGGATGTGGCGGGGGGGCAATATTGGGGGTGTGCGGGGGAGGCGAGCGATTCTTCAACGGGGGGGTCGAGTGAAGAAGCAGTACCAGGCGTGGAGGCTGGACCAGCTGTACCTGATGCCGCCGTCGATGCGGGACTGGTTGCCGGAGGACCACTTGGTGTGGTTCGTATTGGACGTGGTGTCGGAGCTGGACATTTCGGGGATCGAGGCGGCGGTTCAGGCGAAGGACGCGCGGGGCCAGCGGCCGTACGATCCGAGGATGATGGTGGCGTTGCTGGTGTACGCGTACAGCTCGGGCGTGTACTCGTCGCGGCGCATGGCTCGGGCGTGCCGGGAGCATGTGGCGTTTCGTGTGCTGACGGGCAACGCGGAGCCGCACTTCACGACGATCAACGAGTTTCGCCGTGTGCACCGCAAGCGCTTCGAGCGCTTGTTCGTGGAGGTGCTGAAGCTGTGCGGGGCGGCGGGGCTGGTGAAGCTGAAGCACGTGGCGGTGGACGGGACGAAGGTCGAGGCGAACGCGAGCAAGCACAAGGCGATGAGCTATGCGCGCATGGTGGCCGAAGAGAAGCGGTTGGCCGAGGAGGTGGCGCGGATGCTGGCGGAGGCGGAAGCGGCGGACCGGGCCGAGTCGCAGGGGGAGGGAAGCGCGGAGGGATTGCCGGAGGCGCTGAGCCGGCGCGAGGGCCGGCTGGCGCGGATCCGGGAAGCGAAGGCGCGATTGGAGGACGAGGCGCGGCGGGCGCGGGCGCGCAAGTTGCGGGCACAAGCGCAGGGCATGGAGCGGACGGCGGCGCGCTGTGGGAGTTCGGTCGTGGCGAAGGGATTGCGCACGAAGGCGGCGCGGCGGCGGGCGCGTGCGGACGCGCTGGACCCGCAAGGCGGCGCGTCCGCGAGCGAGCCGGGACAGTTGCCGCGCAAGGAGACGCCGGCGACGCCGGGCGGGCGACCGGTCGGCGGGGCGCAATGCAACTTCACGGACCCGGAGAGCCACATCATGATGGGGGCGCACGGATTCGTGCAGGCGTACAACGCGCAACTGGCGGTCGACGACGCCGCGCAGGTCGTCGTGGCGCACGGCGTGACGAACCAGCCGGCCGACTGCCGCAATCTGGAGCCGGTGCTCGAGCGGGCCAGGGCGAACCTGGGCGAGGCGCCGGCGAACGCGACGGCCGACGCCGGATACTGGCGTCCGGGCGTCGAGGCGCAAGCGCGCGCCCTGGGGACGGAGGCCTGGGTCGCGACGGCGCGCAAGCCCCAAGGGACATCTCCGAAAACGGACGCCGCCGCGCGGCAGGACGCGTCGCCACGGGAGCGGATGCGGGCCCGGGTCGCCAGCGAGGACGGACGAGCGTTGTACGCGCGCCGCAAGGCCGTCGTCGAGCCGGTCAATGGCCAGATCAAGCAGGCGCGCGGCTTTCGGCGCTTCTCGTTCCGAAGACTCGAGGCGGTCGAGGCCGAGTGGGCGCTGGTCTGCGCCTGCCACAACCTGCTCAAGCTCTTCGCGAACCGTACGCCCCCCAGGCGTCGTGCGCCCAAACGCGACGCTCCGCACGCCCCGCGCGCCCTTTCCCGCCCAAAATCGGCCTCGCGTCGTCCGTTGCACGCCCGCCGACGCCCCATGCCGCCCATCGCCCGACCCGTCCGCCTAACGCCTGCCCGCCGCCCCGTCTGCTACGCCCCGGCCCCTTCCCTACGGCCTACAGACTCCTAGGGTCTCCCGCGCACCGCTCCGCCTCCTCGACGACGCGCATCCTGTACGCCGCCGCGAACCGGCCGCCCTGCGGGCTTCGCCACGACCTCCGGGTCCGGCTCCACGACCGTGTCCGCCCGGCGAGCGGACGACGCCTCTTGCTCCATGGCGCGGACTCCGGCTTGACCCCCGTGGCCGATCGCGCGCCGGTTCTCCGCCGTTCGTGCCGCGCGCGACGAAATCCCGCGCACAGCGGCTCCGCCGCCATCGCCAGACACGCCCGCGCACCTCCGGCGCATGAGTCCGGTTCGACCGGCGGCCCGCAACCCGTGGACCGCTGCGCCGTCGCCCTCGTGCTCGCAACAGCCGCATCAGACGGCTCATGCGGCGCCGCGTCACGTCCAGCCGCCCCCCGAGCGCGTCGGCACGCCCTCGCTCGCCTGCCGCATCGCCGCCACGCGGTCCCGCTCCTTCAGGCTCGACTCCATTCGCTTCTCTCCCGGATTGCGCTCGCACTCCTGCCGAACGCCGCCCGAAAGAGGACATTTCTATTGCGGCAAGACCGGACATTTCTACTGCGGTACGACAAACCGGGATCCGGCGCTGCCTTGCGCGACGGGCTTTACTTGTCTAGCTTGCCCGTAACGTCGCGCCAAGCGGCGCGGCCGTGGGCGACGACCGTCGTCGGACCCGCGCGGCCGTCGCCGCACACGCCCACTCTTACTGCCCATGGGAGCCTGGATGTCTGATTCTCGCTTGATTCTCGCCGCCCTTGCCGTGGTCGCCGCCGCAGCGTGCGGAGGGAACGAACCTCCGGCCGAGGCTTCGCCGCCGGGGCCGAGTCCCGAAGAGTTGGAGCAGATGCGCTTGGACTCGATTGCGCAGGCCGAGGCCGAACAAGCCGCGGCGGAGGCCGCCGAGCGGGAACGGGAGGCGCGCGAGGCGGCGCGACGGGCCGAAATGGCGCGCCAGTCGCTGACGGAAACGGTCTACTTCGACTACGACGAGGCGGCCATCCGCGCGGACGCCGAGGCCAAGCTCCGCGAGAAGATCGACATCCTGAGGCGCAATCCAGGCGTCGAGTTGCGCATGGAGGGACACGCCGACGAGCGCGGCACGTCCGAGTACAACATCGCTCTCGGCAACGAGCGGGCGCAGGCCGTGATTCGCTTCATAAGGGGCTTCGGTCTCGACGAGAGCCGCTTCAGCGCGGTCTCCTACGGCGAAGCCCGGCCCGTGGAGACCGGCTCCGACGAGCGGGCGTGGGCGTTGAACCGGCGGGTGGAGTTCGTCGTCACGGCGGGTGGCGCCGACATCGTTCCTTAGGCGACAGCGGGCCGGCCGGTCCGTGAGCGCGGTGGGGAGGGGGGGGAGGAGCGGGGCGAATGGACGAAGGGGAGTGATGCGGCCAAGGTGGTCGGTCGCCCGGGCCGGATTGGTGGCCGTCGTCGCAGCCGTGGCCGGTGGGTGCGCCACGAAGCGAGACATGCGCGACGTGCGGGCCGACGTGCGGGCCGCCAGCCAGAACCGGGACGCGGCTCTGCAGGCTGTCGAGCAGGAAATGCGCGACCTGAACAGGGGCACCCAGGACTCGATTCGGGCCGTCGCGGACTTGTTCTTCGACTTTCGCGGCGGCGTGAACAGCCAGCTGGCCGGCATCCTCGAGCAACTGCAGCGGCTCAACGAGCTCGCGGGCCAGATCCAGCGCAGCCAAGCGGCTCTCCGTGACGAGCTGGATGCCCAGCGGTGGCGGCCCGCCAGGCCCCGGGAAGTCGCCCCGGAGCCGTCGGACTCCGCTTCCCAAGGCATGGGCGACGACGAGCCGGGCGTCGCCGATCCGGCCGCGGACATGTACGATGCCGCCGTGCGCCAAGTCAATCTCGGTAGCTTCGCGGTCGCGAGGATGGGCTTCACGCGGTTCCTCGCGGAGCACCCCAACCATCCGCATGCGCCCGGAGCGTATCTGCACTTGGGCGAGCTGGCCAGCGCCGAGGACCGGTTGACCGAGGCCGCCGAGACCTACCTGCGCGTGCCGGAGCTGTTCCCCGCGGCGGAGGAAGTGCCCTCTGCTCTCTACCGGGCCGCCATGGTCCATGTACAGATGGAAGACTTCGATCGGGCCCGCGAACTCTTGGAGCGGATCGTGAATTCGTACGGCGATCACCGGTTTGCCTCGATGGCGGAGGAGCGCCTGCGGGACATCCCGTGAGGCCAGACTCGGCAGGCCCGCCGCCAACGCCCTGCCGGAATCGCGAGTTCGAGTCCGAATGCAGTGTCCCGCATGCAAGTCCGAATCGAGCAAGGTGGTGGACTCGCGCACGGCTCGCGGGGGCCGGGCCGTTCGTCGCCGCCGAGAATGCCTGGCTTGCGCCGCGCGATTCACCACCTACGAGTATGTCGAGGAGCGGCGCCTGCAAGTGCTGAAGCGGAGCGGGCGCGCGGAAGAGTTTCGGCGCGACAAGTTGCGGGCGGGCGTGGCGAAGGCGTGCGCCAAGCGCCCGGTCCCGCCCGAGGAGATCGAGGCCCTCGTGGACTGCGTCGAGGACGCGTTGTCGAGTTCGGTCGGCCTGCAGATCGAGTCGGCCGGCATCGGCGAGCTGGTCATGCTGCACCTGAAGCCGCTGGACCGGATCGCGTACGTCCGCTATGCGTCGGTGTACAAGAACTTCCAGGACATCGACGAGTTTCGGCGCGCGGTGGACGAAATCCATGTTCGCGAACGCATGGCCCAGCAGGCGATCGGGCAGACCGAGCTGGCCCTGCCCCGCGAGACGGTGGAGTAGCTGGAGGGGACGATGAACCGCCTGCGCGACGGCCTGCTCTCCCGCAAGCTCAACCCTCGGGCCGAGATGCCGTTCCTGGAACACTTGGAGGAGCTTCGTCGCCGGATGCTCTGGAGCCTGCTGGCAGTGGCCGCGTGCTTCGGCGCCGGGTTGGCCGCGGTGCACTACTTGGACGTGACGAGGTTTCTCATCGAGCCCGGACAAGAAGTGCTGGGCCCCGAGTGGCGACTGATCTATCTGGCGCCCGCCGATTCGTTCTTCATCTTTCTCAAGATTTCGCTGACCGTCGGCTTGGTCCTGGCGTCGCCGATCATCATCTACCAGATATGGGCGTTTCTCGCGCCGGCCCTGGAGAAGGCGGAGAAGCGCACCATCCTGCCGGCGCTGTTCATGGGCCTGTTCCTGTTCCTGACGGGCGTGGCGCTGGCCTACTTCGTCGCGTTGCCGCTGACGCTGCGCTTTCTGATCGGCTTCATGGCCGACATGATGGAGCCCAGCTGGACGGCCCCGGGCTACATCGGCTTCGTCGTCAAGCTCCTGCTCGGGTTCGGGATACTCTTCGAACTGCCGGTCGTCGTCCTCGTCCTGAGCGTGCTCGGAGTCGTGACGCCGACGTTTCTGCGGGCGAAGCGGCGTCATGCCATCGTCATGGTCACTGTGATCGCCGCCATGCTTTCGCCGGGCGACATGGTGCAGGTGACGGCCCTGATGATGGTCCCGCTCGTGCTCCTGTACGAGTTCAGCATCTGGCTCTCGGCGCTGGCGTGGCGGAACCGCGAACGGCGCCAGCGCGCGATCGGCGGCGACCCGGCGGCCGGTTCCGTTGCCGTCGATCCCGATCCGAACCCCGACGACGATCCGCCGGACCGCGACGATCCCGGTCCAGGCGGCGATCCGTCGCCGCCGCCGGCGAGTTCGGGCGACGATCCGCCGTCTCCCGTCGGTTCGGTCCCCGAAACGCCCTCGAACGACGCGAATCCGTACACGCACGGCGACCCGGCGCGTTCCGCCGCCGACGGCGGCGCAGGCCGACCATCATGAGGCCGCTCCGGACGCGGATGCACCGGCCCGTTCGGCGCTCGGCGCCGGGCAGGCGGCACCGGCTCCGTCGGTTCGCCGGGCGGCTCCGCCCGGCTCGACTGGGCCGCCCCGCCCGCAGGTTGCACCGGCTCGCGCTCCTGCTGCCCGCGCTGGCCTGCTCGGCGGCGCCCGCGGCGAGCCAGGAGGCCGCCGACTCGCTGGTGGCGGAGATGCGTCTGCGCCTCGAGCGGCTCGCGCGGCAACTCGGCGACTCGTCGGGCCTCTCGGCCGCCGACTCGTCGGATCGTCGGAGCGCAGGCGAGCGCGGGCAGTCGGCCGCCGACTCCACGTTGCAGGCGCTGCTCGCGTTGCCCGGCTACGACGTTGTGCAGTACGAAGGCACGGGAGTCAGCTTCGATGCTCGGTCGCGCGTCCTGACGCTCGCCGGCTCGTCGGAGTCGGAGGCGCGCCTGATCCGCGACGGCATGGAGCTGGCGGGCGACTCGGCGCTGGTCTTCAACGAAGAGACGGGCCGTCTGGTCACCGTTGGACGAGAGGCGACCTACCGGCCCCAGCAGGGCGACGAAGTCCAGGTGCGCAGGCTGGTGTTCGACCTGAACCAGGAGAGAGGAACGGCGCTCGGCGCGCGAACGAAGACGAGCGCGGTCACCGGCGAGTGGATCGTGGAGGGCGACTTCGACTGGGTAAGCCGCGACGTCTCGTACGGACACGACATCATGTTCACCAGCTGCGAAGAAGACGAACCGCACTATCACTTCGTCGCTCGCGCGCTCAAGATGGAGCCGGGAGGAACTCTGGTCGCTCGCAACGTGCTGCTCTACTTCGCCGACGTGCCCGTCTTCTGGTTGCCGTTCGTGGCTCAGAGCACCGAGCGGGGACGCCGCTCCGGCCTGCTCCCGATCCGCTTCTCGGTGAACGACATCGTCCGCACGTCCGGAAGCTACTCGCGCCGCGTCTCCAACCTGGGCTTCTACTGGGCCATGAGCGACTACACGGACGCGGGGGCGGCCGTGGACTGGTGGAGCGGAAACTACTTGGCGGTGAAGGGCGGCTTCAGGTACCGGTGGCTCCGCCGCTTCCTGGACGGGAGGGCCAACTTCCAGCAGTTCTGGCGCAACGAAGGCGGCTCCGAGCTGGCGATCGACACCAGCCACGAGTGGGAGCTGTCGGAGCGGACCCAGATGCGGGCGGCCTTCCGCTACGCTTCGAGCGCCGACTTCGTGCGGCGCAACTCGTTCGACCCGCGACAGGTCACCCAGTCGATCGACTCCGACGGCGGGCTCAACCGCCGCTTCGACTGGGGCAACCTGTCGCTCAGCTTCAACCGGCGCCAGTTCCTTTCGGACGACCGCGTGGAGATGACGCTTCCGACGGCCAACCTGTCCCTGTCCACCATCACGCTCTTCCGCGAACCGTCCCCGTCTCGGGCGCGGTTCTACCACAACATGACGCTCTCGGCGTCCGGCAACTTCTCGCGCTCGATCCGCGACCTGCCCGCTCCAGACCCGGAAGCCGCCTTTACCCTCGCCGCCGCGGACAACGAAACGCTGCAGGGAGCGCTCTCCACGACGCTGTCCGTCGGCGCACTGTCGGTGGCGCAGAACGCGAGCCTCCGGCGCAACACCTCGCTGGACGTGCCCAGCGGCTTCTTCGACCCTGCCGATCCGGCGTCGCAGGCCGGCGTCGGGAGCGTGGCCGACCTGGCCCGTCCGATCTTCGCGCCCGCCGCCGTCGCCGCCGCCGGGACGACCGACTTCTCGGCGGACGAGCTCACGTGGGCGACCCGCGTCAACTACCAGCAGAACCTCGTCGGCTCGACTACGCTGACCCCGCAGCTTTCCATCTCGGGCCGCTCGATCAGGTCCGACACGTCGTCCGCGTCGAGCGGCTTCACCGCGGCCCCGACGCGCATATCGTTCGGCGCCCAGCTCAAGTCGGACGTCTACGGCTTCTACGCCGGCGGCCGCGTCCGACACAAGATCTCCACCAGCTTCGACTACTCGTATTCGCCCGAGACCCGGCCCACGCCGCTCCAAGAGGCCGTCTTCGGCTCGCGCGCGGTCCATCCCAGGAACCAAATCGTCGTCGGCCTGAACCAGACGTTCGAGGCGCGGCGCGGGGGCGACGAGGCGGACTCGGCGAACAGCGCCCGGTCAGGTCCGGCCGACGGACCCCGGCGCGCCGCCATGTCCGAGAAGGTGACGTTGCTGGCATGGCGCACGAGCGCGGTCGCCTACGACTTCGAACAAGCCAGCAGGCTGGGGCACTTCACGCGCGGCTTCGCCGCCAACTTGCGCGTGGCCAACCAGTTCAGCTCGGACTACCTGCGCGGACTTTCGCTCTCGACCGAACTCGACGTCTTCGACGATTCGGGCGCGGGCCCGGACGGCGGCCAGCGGACCTTCTCGCCCTTCCTGTCCAGCGTCAACCTGTCGTTTTCGCTCAACAGCCAATCGGCGCTGTTCCGCTGGTTGCGGGGGCGCGGCGACGCCGGGGATGCCGCGGATTCGGAGCCCGAGGCGCCGGAGGAACTGGAGGAGGAGGAGGATCCCCTGGACGATCCGGTGGGCCTCGGCGACCTGGACCGGGGCGACCCGGCGGTCGTGCCCGGCTTCGGCGACCAGCGCGAGCAGTTCCCGAGCCGGGGACCGCGCGCCGGGGGCGTCGGGCGATGGAACGCGTCGTTGTCGTACTCGTTGGCCCGGTCGCGCGACGCGGCCACCGCGCCCAGCCAGATGTTGCAATCGGCCCTGAGGTTCCAGCCTACGGAGAAGTGGTCGGTGAACTGGCGGACGTCCTACGACGTGGAGGCGCGCGCGTTCAACGATCACGTCGTGAGCCTGCAGCGCGACCTGCACCGTTGGAACGCGGACTTCTCGTTTCGCCAGACCGCGACCGGCAATTGGAGCTTCATGTTCGAGGTGGCCCTGCGCGACAACCGCGACCTCCACGTGGACTACGAGCAACGGTCGCGCCTCGCCCGGTGACATGGCCGTTGCGGGCCTGCGCCCACGCCGTCGCCGTGTGCCGGTCGGCCGCCCGCGTTCCCGGTTGCCTCTCGCGGCGGCTCGCGCGCGTGTGTCCGACGTGTCTCCTCCGCGCTACATCCCGGCGCCTCTCGTTCGCGCAATTTGCAGGCCTGCCATGGTTGGCGTTTCCGGCACGGACCATGCAAGGGAGTCGGCTGGGAAAAACAGCATCGCGTCGGCCGCCCGCTTGCGGACCGGCGCCTTCACGCCGACCGAGGGGGAAGCAAATGAAGAGAATGGGAACGACGTGCCTGGCCGTCTTGGCGCTGGCCGGTTGCGACGAGGAAAGCGTTCTGGTGGTGGGCGCCGCGCCCGCCGCGCCCGAAGACGTGCGGGCATCGTACTACGCCGGGGGCGTGGACTTGGAATGGCGCCTGGGCGCGCAGTGGGACGGCGAGTCGTTCCGCGTCTACGCCAAGCGGGAGACGGACGCGGCCTACGCCTTCGTCGCCGAAGTGACGAGTTGTTCGGCGGGGTGGTGCGCGTACCGGGACCTCAACGTGGCGCCGGGCGTCACTTACTTCTACTACGTCTCGGCGGTCTCGCCCCGCGGCGGGCCGGAGAGCCCGAGCCGCGAGGTGTCGGTGAGCGTGCCGCGGCCCGAACCCCCGCCGGCTCCCACGTTCGTCGACGCCGTTGCGCTCGACGGAGCCGTGTACATCAGTTGGGACAACGCGCCCGCGGACGAGGAGGACTTTTCGCTGTACGCGGTCTACCTGGACGAATCGGACGAGAGCGTGCGGCTCGGCGACACCGATTCGCCCGGCTTCGTCGACTTCTTGGCCGAGAACGGGACGACCTACGCCTACTTCGTGACGTCGAGCGACCTGCACGGACACGAAAGCCGCGGCAGCCCGGCGGCGCGCGCAACGCCGCGTCCCGACTACGCGGGCGAAGTCGTGCTCGCGCACCGGGACGCTCCCGATTCTTCGGGCTTTCGCTTCACCACCTCGGACGCCGACCAGGCGGTTACGGGCGGGGCCGATCCGTCTCGCCACTTTCGGGTCGACGCCCGCGAGGACGGCCTCTGGATCGAGCCGGCGGAGGGCGTCGGCGCGCACCGCTCGACGCGGGCGACGACGGCGCTGGCCTGCGGGCCGGCCTCGGACGCCGACTGCGTGTCGTGGGACGAGGCGCCCGCCAGGGGCTACGGCGCCAGCCCGATTCGGGCGGCGGCCGGATTCACGGCGATGTTCCGCGTTCTCGGCGACGACCGGCAGGTCCGCTTCGGCGCTGTGCGGGTCGAGAGCACGGGCATCGACCAGAACGGCCGCGAGTTCGTCGTCTTCGACTGGGCGTACCAGACGCAGGCGAACAACCGAAGCCTGGACCGGCGTCGTGGAACCGGGCCGACGTAGCGGCCGCGGCTCGGGGGACGGCGAGAAGACGGGCGAGCGGCCGGCCGTCGTCGGGCCGGGCGGAGCAATGGCGGGAGCAGCGTCGGGGCCGGCGAGCGGAGGCGGGGTCCTGGCCGCGGCGCCGAACTTCAGCGAGGGCCGCGACCCGGCGTTCGGGGAAGCGGTGGCGGCGGCCTACTCCGACGCCGGATGCGACGTGGCCCACGCGACCGCCGACCCGGACCACCACCGGTGCGTGCTGACGGTCCTGGGGAGCGCGGCGGCGCTGGTGGACGGATCGGCGGCGGCCCTGGCGGCGGCGCTGGAGCGAGTGGACATGCGTCGGCACCGAGGCGTGCATCCGCGCGTGGGGGCGATGGACGTGTTGCCCTTCTTCCCCGTGGCCGGGAGAGACACGGCCGAGGCGGAGTCGGCGGCCGCGAGCGCCGCCAAGCGGCTGGCGGGGATGGGCGTGCCCATCTATTTGTACGGGCGATCGTCGGTTCCTCCGGGGCGCGGGCTCGCGACGATCCGCCGTGGCGGCTTCGAACGTCTGGCGCGGCGGGAGGCGGCCGTGGGCGGCGGTCCGGCGGAGCCGTCGCGTCCGGACGGCTCCGCGCGCGACGATCCGCGTCCGGCGGATCTGCCCGGCCTGGACGCCGCCGGACGCCCGGCTCGCTTCTATGCGCACCCGACCGCGGGCGCCGTCTGCGTGGGTGCGCGCGACGTCCTGTTGGCCTGGAACGTCGACTTGGCCGGCGTGCCGATGGCGGCGGCCAAGGAGATCGCGGCCGAAGTTCGCGAATCGGGCGGCGGCCTGCCGAGCGTCCGGGCCCTCGCGCTGAGCCTGCCCAGGCAGGGCCGGCTGCAGGTATCGATGACCGTCGGCGACCTTGCGGCGGCGCCACCGGCGGCGGTGTTTGCCGCGGTCGAGCGCGGGGCGCGCCGGCACGGAGGCAAGGCCGAGAGTTCCGAGGTGATCGGCCTGCTGCCGGACGCGCTCGCCGAGCAGTCCGCGGCCGAGGCGCTTCGTGTTCGCGACTGGTCGCCCGACCGCGTGCTGGCCCGCAGAGCCGCCCGGCACTTGGCGCCGACGGACGCCGGGGGCAAACAATGCTAGCTTTGGCCTTGCTTCCCTCCCGCTCTCGCGCATGAAGAACCTCGCACCGACGCTGGACCGCGCCGCGGCGCAGCTGCCGCACATTCAGGCCCCGGTCGAGGGTCGCCTGGCCGAAGTCGCGCATGGCTTGCGTCGCATCGCGTCGTCCGACCTTTCGATGATCGAGGAGGTCAACGCCTATCTGCTGGCAGTGCCGGGAAAGCTGTTCAGGCCCACGCTCCTTCTGCTGTCCAGCGAACTCGGCGGAGAGGCGCGCGCGGAGGCGACGCGGATGGCCGTCGCCGTTGAACTGGTGCACATGGCGACGCTGCTCCACGACGACGCCGTGGACCACTCGCCTCTGCGCCGCGGCATGCCCACGGTCAACTCGCTGTGGACGCACCAGATCGCCATCATCATGGGCGACTACTTGTACAGCCGCTCCGTGACCGAGCTGTCCGTCCTGGGCAATCTGGAGGCCCTGCGCGTCCTGGCGTCGGCCGCCAACGAGATGAGCGTGGGCGAGATGCGGCAACTCCTTTCCTACGACGACATCGAGTACTCCGAAGAAGAGTACTTTCGCTTGGTGGACGCCAAGACCGCGTCGCTCATGGCCGCGGCCTGCGAGATGGGAGCGCTCGCCGGCCACGGCGAGTATCGCCGCCCGCTCCGTTGCTTCGGGCGATCTCTGGGCACTGCGTTCCAGATCGCGGACGACGTGCTCGACTACGCGGGAAGCCAGGGAGAGACCGGCAAGCCTCCCGGCCAGGACCTGCGCGAGCGCAAAGTCACGCTGCCTCTCGTCGGCGCCTTGCGCCGGATGCCCCCCGGGGGCGTCAAGCGCGTGCGCGACATGTTCGGTTCCGACCGGCCGAGCGAGGCGCAGGTCCACGAAGTGGTCGGCTTGGTGATCGAGCACGGAGGATTGGAATACGCCCGCTCGAAGGCCCGCGACTACGCGACCGCCGCTGAAGCCGCGCTGGACGGCCTGGCGCCGTGCGACGCCCTGGACGCGTTGCGCGAATCGGTCGTCTACGCCGTCGAGCGCTCACGCTGACAGACCGACTGGAGACCAATTGCGCATGGATCCGATCCGCAAGGGCCGCGTCAACCGGGCGGCGCTGACCGCCGTCGTGGGCTTCGTCCTGGGCGGCTTGCTGACGAAGCTGGCAGAGGGCCTCCCCGAGAGCACGGCCCGCACCTTCTTCACGGCGGGCGTCTCGGGCTCGGTGGGGCCGTTTTCCCTCGATTTGGTCACGATGACCATATCCGTGGGACCGGTCGGATTCACGCTCAACGCGCTGGTGCTGCTGTCGATCGGCGTCGTGGCGGTGGTCGTGAGGTCCTGGATGTAGTTCGTGGTCCCGGGCAAGGCTCGTGGCCCGGTGCAGGTCGGCGTTGCAGGGACACGCCGGATTGGCGCGGCGAGTTGCGCGCAGGCGCCCCGTCCGTCGCGGGCTTACATTTCACGGTTCAGCCCTGTCGGCACGCGGCCGCCGGGGAGCCCCTAGGGCCCAGGAGGTGAAAATGCCGTTCGGCTCGTTCGGCCCCGGCGAGATGATCTTCGTCTTCGTGGTGGTTCTGCTTCTCTTCGGAGCGAAGCGGTTGCCCGAGATCGGCTCGTCCCTGGGGAAGGGAATCAGAGAGTTCAAGTCGTCCGTGCGCGAGATTCAGTCTTCGGTCCGTACCGACGCCGACGTCAAGTCCACGCCTCGCGAGCCCTTGGCTTCCAGAAGCCAGGACTCCTCCGAGGAGGGCGAACCCAGGCGGCTCAAGACGAGCTGAGCGAGGCAGGGCGCCGCCCCTTCGGGGCCGGCGCGACGACGGCCGCCTTCGTGGCGGCTCAAGACGAGCGCGGACGAGCGGCCCGTGTCGGCCGGGCCGCGCCGACGCGCGACCCTAGTTCCAGCTCCACTGGTAGCTGAGCCGGGCGTAGAAGAAGGCGCCGTTGAAGCCGTAGGGCGAGAACTGGCTGTACGGGTTGCCGACCTGCGGCGCGTTGGGATTGAGGCCGGGGAACTTGTTGAGCGCGTTCTGCGCGCCGACGGTGAAGCTGGCCGCCTCCGTGACGGAGTACGCGGCCTCCATGTCGACCGTGACGCCTGCGTCGTTGAAGCGCACGTCCTCCGAATCGTACCAGCCGCCGAAGTAGTTCATGCGGACGAGGAAGCGCCAGGGCGCCGGCGCGTGCGTGGCCGACAGGTTCCAGCGGCTGCGCGGAAGGGCCCTCCGGAGCTCGAGGATGCGCCGTTCGTCCAGCACGTCGGGGCTGTAGCTCGTCACCTTGGTGTCCGTGTGATTGAACAGGAAGGTGAACGTGGTGTTGTCCTCCAGCGCCTCGGGCTGATACGTGGCCACGACGTCCACGCCGTGCGTGCGCGTGTCGAAGTCGTTGGTGAAGAAGCGGAAGTCGCGCACGTCGCCTGCGCTGGAGATGCCCTCGGCCAGAAGCTGGTCCACCTCGGCTTGCGTCAGCCTGAAGTCCTGCGTCAGCGAGATGCGGCTCGCCACCGCGATGCGAAAGTAGTCGACCGTCAAGTTGAGTTGCGTCCACCCCATCACCGCCCCGAGGGCGACGTTGAGCGAAGTCTCCGGGTCCAGCGCTCGACCGTCACGCAGCTTGGCGACTTCGGAGGACGACGCGATCGTCGCCTTGTTGACCGGCGCGTTCAGTTCCCTGTCGAACTCCGTCGTCACGTTGAAGGCGTTCTGCTGGCCGGGCGTCGGGGCGCGGAAGCCCGTGCTGACGCTCCCGCGCAACGCCAAGGCGTCCGTGAGTCCGTAGCGTCCCGCGAGCTTGCCGTTCAGCGTGGTGCCAAAGCTCTCGAAGTCCTCGAAGCGGATCGCGGCGCCCAGGTTC
This sequence comes from Longimicrobiales bacterium, assembly GCA_965203485.1. GTDB lineage: Bacteria > Gemmatimonadota > Gemmatimonadetes > Longimicrobiales > Gaopeijiaceae. The sequence goes on along the minus strand of OZ241892.1, from coordinate 2,091,800 downwards.
CACCGCCCTTCGTCCGGCTCGCGGAGCTCGGCGTCGCCGTAGAAGGCGTAATTGGCCCGGCTCCAGCTGCCCGCGGCGATTGGCCCGAACCCCGGGAACCCGTCCGCCGCCGCCCTGAATCCCTGTGCCGCGAGCGGGCCGATTTCCCACGACTCCCGCTGGCCCATCCCGATCTCGAATCCTTCGCTCCGCCACTCGCCGCCGCCGGCCAAGTTCACCATGTCGCCGGCCGCATAGGAGAAGTCCGCGTTCAAGTTGAGGTCCTGCTGCTGGTAGACGCCCAGTTCGAAGCTCGTGGGCGTGTTCGGCCCCAACGACGCGTTGGTCGTCTCGTGAATGAAGAAGTCCAGCCTGTTTGTTCCGAACGTCGTGCTGGCGTCCCACGCGAACCCGCCGCTCTCGCCCTTCGCGCCGGCCACGACGGAGGCGTCCAGATAGTCCGCCCCGAATTGAGGCGTGTAGCCGCCGGGGAAGACCTCGCGAAACGAAAAGCAGTTGGGGTCGTCGAACACCTGTTGCAGGGCCGCCGGATCGGGTCGGCCCGCGGTGATCCGAACCACCGGGCAGTTGGCCGAGCCGTCGAGCACGCCGTCGCTGGCGTCCAGCATGTCGGCGACGAGCAGCGTCTCGCCTTCGTCGTTGCTGAAGATGGCTTGGCGCGAGTTCGGATTGCGGAAGTAGAAGCCGCCCGTGACGCGCTTCGAGGCAAAGTTGCCGTGCGCGTAGAACTGAACGCGGTCGTTCAGGAACGCGCCGACGTTGCCCCACAGCTTGAGGTCGTCCTCGACCCTTGGAGAACCCCAGACTTGGGCGGGCGTCGCGACGTCCAAGTTGCCCGCCGCGATGAGAGAGAGCGCGTCGTTGCGTTGCACGCTGCGGCTTGTGGGATTCGTGTTCCCGTACTCGGCGCTGAAGTTCGCGAATCCCAGCTCGCCCAGCGGAAAGCCCGCGTTTGCGGCGAACGAGTACATCTCGCCGTCGCCCCCGCTCAGAGGATAGGCGCCGGTGCGGAACTCCGCCGACCCGCCCGACCGGCTGTTCTTGAGCTCGAAGTTCATCACTCCGGCAATGGCGTCTGATCCGTACTGCGCCGATGCGCCGTCCCGGAGAATCTCGACTTGGCGCAACGCGATCGAAGGCACCACTGCGATGTCGGGCCCTTGGGCGCCGTCGGCCACGCCGTTGCCGAACCACGTGATCGCCGCTGCCCGGTGCCGCCGCTTCCCGTTGATCAGCACCAGCGTGTGATCGGGCGCCAAGTTGCGCAGGTTGGCCGGCCGCGAGATCGTCGCGGCGTCCGCGATCGGTTGCGTGTTGACGTTGTACGACGGCGCCACGTTGCGCAGCAGGCTGCTCAAGTCCGTGTCGCCCTGGTTGGCGATCTCCGCCGACGGAATGGCGTCCACCGGGACCGGCGACTCGGTGACGGTCCGGGGCCGCGCCCGGCTGCCCACCGCGACGAGCCCTTCCAGCGCGATCGCGCTCTCTTCCAGGATCACGTCCACCCTCGCCGTCTCGCCCGCGACGATCGCGACTTGGCGCGTCTCCGTTCGGAAGCCCAGCAACTGGAACTCGACCGTCTGGACGCCGGCCGGAATGCCGGTGATCTCGTACGCGCCGCCCGCGTCCGTGGCGCGGGCCAGTCCGAGGCCGGCGATCGCCACGCGCGCGTCCGGCAGCACGTCTCCGGTGCCGGCCGCCCTTACGGTGCCGGCCAGGGCGCCTTGGGCGGCGGCTTGGTCGCTCGCTCCCGGCAATCCCACCGCAACGCACGCGATCCACGCCCATCGGCCTGGTCTCATCCGCCATGCTCCTTCTCGGGAGGAACGTTCACGTGAAGCGACTGCCGAACCGGGCGAAACCAGCAGGGCGAAGTCTAGCCGGGGTCTCGAAGCGGATCAACAAAGGCGATCGGCCGCGCTGGGGACGCGCAGGTCGTCATGTCATGACCCAGAGCCTGTCGGGGGCGGCCCGATCGTGCCCTGCATCGACGAGTCGATCGTCGCGGCGTCGCCTTCGCCGAACAGGACCGCCTTGACTTGGCCGTAGAGGAATTCGCGGGCCTCGCGCTTCCTGGGATCGAGTCCGAAGTGGTTGATCAGCAACGTCTGGTGCTGTAGCCAGTCCTTCCAGCACCGGTCGCAGATTTCGCGCTGGATGCGTTCGCCGAGACCGGACCGAAACGGGGGCGCGGCCATGGCGGGCCCCGGGGTCTCGGGGTGGCGGCGGCAAGCGACGGTGTTCACGGTTGCTCCTGGCGAAGGCGGCGCGGGGCGGCTGCCGTCGAGAACGGCGGCGGCGGGCCCGCGAGAGGAGCCCAGCCGGTGGGCGGAATGCTTGGCCAGCCCTTCGCCGGCGGCGCCGACCCCGACAGTCTAGGTCCGCCCTGGTCTGTTCGGGAAGTCCGGTCGCGCGGTCGTCGAGCCGACGGCGGGCCGGCCGCGCGGCGCTCGCGCCCCGCGTTGGCCTCGTTGCGCCGCTCCGGCTAGATTCAAGGCGCTTCGCGTCGCGGTCGGCGTCCGCGCCCTCGCGGGCCGGGCCGGGGCAGACGGCGCGAGAACAACGGGAGGCGCCCATGGCGGCCGCAAGAACTGCCAAGCGAAACGAGGAGACCCGTGCGTCCAGCAAGGACGAGGGCGCCCTCTTGACCAAGGAGCAGCTTGCGCACCTGGAGACGCGGCTTCGGGAAGAGCGGGAGAAGGCGCTCCGAGGCTTGGGCCGGTTCGCGAAGGAGGCGCGGGCCGGCGCGGGCGGCGACACCGACTTGGCGACCTACACGGACCACATGGCCGACCAGGGGACCGAAGCCATGGAGCGCGAGAAGGCCGCGCTCTTCGCCACCAAGGAAGGCCGCTACCTCTACCGGATCGAAGAAGCGTTGCGGCGTCTGCGCGACGATCCGAACAACTTCGGCCGTTGCCACGCGACCGGGAAGCCCATCAGCTTTCGGAGGCTCGACGCGCTCCCGCACGCGCGCTACTGCATCGAGTACAAGCGCGAACTGGAGGCGTCCGGCGGCTGACCCGGGAGCGAGCGAGAACTCGGTTTCGCGCTACTCGCCCAACGCCGCCAGCATCTGCTCGCCGAGCGCTTCCACCTGCCACCGCCGCACCCCGGGCACTCGCTCCAGCGCCCCCAAGTCGCAGGGACGCGCCACGGCGACCGCCCGCAGAACGTCGTTGGCCACGAGGCGCCCGCGCTCCAGGCCCAGCTTGTCCGCGGCTCGGTTCCGGGCGGCCTTGAGGCGGTCCATCACGGCTTCGTCCGGCCGCTCCCGTCTTCCATTTGGCCGGCGAGGCGGCTGCGGATAGGGGACGAGCGTCTCCTCGGGCGCCCTCTCGATCTTCCGCAGCGTCCTCAGCAGCTCGGCGCCCCGCGGGCCGCGGGCCAGTCTCCGCGGAAAGCCGGGCACGCCCGCCAGCGATTCGCTGCCGGCTGGGCGGGTCTCCACGGCGGCCAGCAGCGCTTGGTCGCTCGCGACGCGAAACGGCGCGCGGTCCCACGACCTGGCGATTCCGTCCCGCCAGCGAAGCGCCGCCCTAAGCGCCGTGAGCGACCGGTCGTCCAGCTTGCTTGCGCCCTTCACGCGCGTCACGGGATCGACGTCCTTCTCTTCCTCCGGTTGCGCGGCGGCCCGCTCGATGCGGCGGCACTCCTCGTCCGCCCAAAGTTCGCGGCCCTTCTTGCGCACGGACTCGCCCAGCGCCTCGGCCAAGCGGTGCAGATGGCAGGTGTCGCCGGCGGCGTAGTCGATCATCTCGCGGCTGAGCGGTCTCGCCGCCCAGTCCGCACGCTGGAACTTCTTCGAGACGCGCACGCCGAGCCGCGCCTCCAGGAGGGATTGCAGGCCCACCGCGGGCTCGCCGGCGAAGGAGGCGAGGACCTGCGTGTCCACGAGGCCCGCCACGGCAACTCCCAAGTCCCGCCGGAGCAGCCGCACGTCGAACGAGGCGCCGTGCATGACGACGGCCGTCTCCGGGTCCTCCAAGCTGGCCCTGAGACAGTCCTCCAAGGGCGCGGCGAGCGGATCGAGCACGAACGTCCGGGCGGCGACGGAGACCTGAACCAGGCACAGCCGGTCGGAATAGCGGTGGAAGCCGGCAGCCTCGCAGTCCACGGCCACGGCGTCGGCGTCGGCCAGCCGCCGCCGCACGTCTTCCGCCCCGGCGGGGGAATCCACGAGAGTGACGGGATGCATGACGGATCGTATCGGCGCGAAGCCATGGAAGGGTAGCGGGACGGTCCGCGCGGTGCTGGCACGGCGTGCGTTCCGCAGGCGGCGGCGACACCCGTCCCCCTCCTGGACGCTGGCCCCCAGGGGCGGGTCCGGCGCCGTGCAGGCGTTCGGTCGATGCGCGTCGCGACGGCGCCCCTTGGCGCGGCCTCCGGCGGCGGCAAGGCCTGCAACAGCGCCGGCCGCAGCGCGCGCCGGGCGGAAAGCCGAATCGTAACTTACTTTCGTAGCCCCGGAAGGCGGCGGCCATCCGGACGCGCACTTCGCAGGACCCGCGCCACGCTTGCAGCCCCCGCGCCGCTAGGCGGCTCCTTCATGATCAGGACCAAGATCATCGCCACGATCGGCCCGGCGAGCGCGAAGCCGGACGTGCTGGCCGCCATGGTGCGCGCAGGGATGAACGTGGCCCGCATCAACATGTCGCACGGCGGCCACGAGGGCCACCGGCGCGCCGTTGGCTTGGTTCGCGAGGCGGCGCGCACCGAGAACCGCCCCGTGGCTCTGATGATCGACCTGCAGGGCCCCAAGCTTCGCATCGGCGACCTCGCCGGGCCGCTGGAGCTGCCGGTCGGCGCCGAGGTGACGATCGCGCCGGAGGACGCCTGCGGGCCGGGCGACATCCCGACGAGCTACGCGGCGCTTGCGGAGGAGGTGGCCCCCGGGGCGCAGCTGCTCCTCGACGACGGACTCATGGAGCTCCAATGCACGGCCACGGACGGCGCGCGGGCCAGCTTCGAGGTGGTGCGCGGAGGCGTGCTGCGGAGCCGCAAGGGGATCAACCTGCCCAACGTGGACCTGAGCACGCCGTCGGTGACGGAGAAGGACGCGGCCGACCTGGAGTTGGCGTTCGAGGTGGACGCGGAGTACGTGTGCCTCTCGTTCGTCCGCACGCATCGCGACGTGGAGGACCTGCGCAGGCGCTTGGCGGGGCGGGCTTGGCTCGTCGCGAAGATCGAGAAGGCGGGCGCGCTCGACGAGCTGGACGGCATCCTGGCGTACAGCGACGCGGTCATGGTGGCGCGCGGAGACTTGGGCGTGGAGTTGCCGTTCGCGTCGGTGCCGCTGTCGCAGAAGCGCGTCATCCAGGCGGCCAACGGATACGCATGCCCGGTCGTCACCGCCACGCAGATGCTCGAGTCGATGACCGAGTTCCCGAGCCCGACCCGGGCCGAGACGTCCGACGTGGCCAACGCGATCCTGGACGGCACGGACGCGCTGATGCTGTCCGGCGAGACGGCCGTCGGCAAGCATCCCGTGGCGGCGGTGGAGACGATGGTGCGCATCGCCGCAGAGATCGAAGGCAGCGGAGTGCTCGAGAAGGGACCGCATTACCTGTCGGCGGCGGGACCCGTTCAGCGGCGCGGCGCTTCGCTCACGGAGCACGCCGTGGCGGCCTCGTCGGTGCGCTCCGCGGCCGACCTGGGCGCACCCGCGATCGTCGTCATCACGCGCAGCGGCTTCTCGGCCAAGCTTGTCTCGTCCTACCGGCCCGCGACGCCGATCTTCTCGGTCTGCACCGACGGCAAGGTCTGCCGGCAGCTGAACGGCGTGTGGGGCGTGCGCGCGGTGCTGGCCGAAGAGGGGGAGGTGACGTACCAGAACCTGACGGACTTCGGCAAGCGCGTGGTGGTGGACGCGGGCGCGGGCCGGCGGGGCGACCCCGTAGTCGTGACTTCGGGCCTCCCGTTCCACCGGCCGGGCTCGACCAACACGATGCGGGTGGAGCAGCTCTGACCAGCCGAAGCGGACGGGTCGGGAGGACGGCAAGCGCGTGCGTCTGACGTTCCTCGGGACGGGGACGTCGTTCGGCGTTCCGGTGATCGGGTGCGACTGCGCCAACTGCCTGTCGGACGATCCCCGAGACAAGCGCACGCGCCACGGCGCGCTGGTGGAGCTCGGCGGCGGCAACCTGCTGATCGACACGCCGCCCGAGCTTCGCCTGCAACTCCTCGCGGCCGGCGTCGCCAGCGTGGGCGCGGTCTGGTACACGCACCTGCACGCGGACCACGTCCACGGCATCGACGACGTTCGCGTCTTCTCGACGCAGGGGCGCGGCCCGGTCCCGGCCTACCTTCCCGACGGCGCGGAGGCCGAGATCGCGGGGCGGTTCCCCTACATCTTCGACGACCGCGTGCGAGTCCCGGACGGCACGACCAAGCCCCGCATCGCGCTGAAGACCTACGCGCACGGTCGGCCCGAGACCGTGCTGGGCACCCGCGTGGTGCCGTTTCGCGTTCCGCACGGGCCGGGGCACGCCTTCGGCCTCCGCGCGGCCGGCCTCGGCTACGTGACCGACGCCAAGGGACTGCCTCCCGACGCTCTCGACATCCTGAGCGGAGTGGACGTGCTGGTGCTGAACGCCCTCTGGTGGGGCAATCCGCATCCGACCCACTTCAACGTGGAAGAGGCCGTCGCCGCGGCCCGTGCGGTGGGTGCGCGGCGAACCTTCCTGACGCACCTGACGCACCGGCTAGGGTACGCCGAACTCGCCGCGGCGTTGCCCGCGGGCATCGAACCGGCCTTCGACGGGCTCGCCGTGGACGTGGCGTGACGGCCGGACGCGTGGACGCCGCGACGACGTCCGGGTCCGGGCCGGATCCGGGCGCGGGGGGATCGAGCGCCGCCTCCGCGCCGGCCGCCGCCGACCAGCGCGCCGTCTCGGTGGACTACGGAAACATGCTGGCGGGCGTCCTGGAGGGTCCCGGCGGTTTCGACTCGCAGCGGCTGGCGGGCAGGGGCGACTTGGCCGGCCGCTTTCGGGGCGCGTTCGACGACGTGGAGGGCCGGCGCGCCACCGGCGAGATGGCGTTCTTCGACGTTCCGTCCGACCGAGCGGCGGTCGCGGCCGCGCTCGCCGCGGCCCGGGCCGTGCGCCGCTTCGACGCGCTGGTCGTGATCGGAATCGGCGGTTCGGCCGTGGGCGCGAAGGCCCTCGGGGGCGCCCTTCTGCCGCCGTTCTGGAACGAAATGGATGCGGCCGCGCGCGCGGCGGCGAGCGCACCAGCGGGGGCCGCGCCGCGCGGCCGGCATCCCGTCTTCCCTCGCCCCCGGCTCTATGTCCTCGACAACCCGGATCCTGCGACGGTCTCCGGCTTGCTCGCCCGGCTCGACTTGCACAGCACGGCGATCAACGTCGTCAGCAAGTCGGGCGCGACCGCCGAGACGATGGCCAACTTCATGGTCGCCTGGGAGCGGTTGCGGCGGGCGGCGGGCGAAGACGCGGGCAGGCGGCTCGTGGTCACTACGGGGCGCGCCGGTCCGCTCCGCAGGCTCGCGCGCGACTTGGGCGCCACATGGTTGCCCGCGCCCGACAACGTGGGCGGCCGGTTCTCCGCGCTGTCGTCCGCGGGCCTGATGCCGGCGGCCGCCGTCGGCGTGGACGTGCGCGAGTTGCTTGATGGGGCGGGGGAGATGGCGCTCCGGTGCGCCACGCCGGTTCTCCGCGACAACCCGGCGGGCATGATCGCCACCTTGCTGCACGCGGCCCACGCCGAAGGGGGCGCGAGCGTCCACGTCCTGATGCCGTACGCGGACCGCCTGCGCTGGTTCGCGGCGTGGTTTCAGCAACTCTGGGCCGAATCGCTGGGCAAGGCGCTCGACAGGAGCGGCGCTGTGGTCGAGACGGGGCCGACGCCCCTTCCCGCGGTAGGCGCGACGGACCAGCATTCGGTCGTCCAGCTCCTCATGGAGGGGCCGCGCGACAAGGTCGTTGTGTTCGTGGCCTGCCGGTCGCCGGACGAAGACGTGGTGGCCGTGCCCGCCGCGTTTCCGCGCGAAGCGGCTACGTCGTACCTGCAGGACCGCAACCTCTTCCAGCTGCTGGACGGCGGGCGAAGGGCGACCGCCGACGCGCTCCGCCGGTCGGGGCGCCTGAACATGACCGTGGCGGTGGACGCGCTGAACGCCCGCTCGCTGGGCGGACTCTTGATGCTGTTCCAGATCGCCGTCGCCTACGCCGGTTCGCTCTACGGCGTCGATCCGCTGAACCAGCCCGGCGTGGAACTGGGCAAGAGGATCGCCCGCGAGTTGCTGGGCGCGTCCGAGGACGAGGCGTTGCGCGTCGCGCCGCCGGATCCCCGCTGGCAGGTCTGAGCGCGGCGGCCCTTTTGGGGCTGGCCGCCAACCGCCGCGGGCGCGGCTGGAAGCGCGGACGCGTTGCGCGCCGACTCGCGAGGCCGCCTCGCCCCTGCGACCGCACCCGGGGCCGAAGCATCTTGGCGGTTCGACTGCCGGAGTCGGCGAGCGTCGGCGACGTCCCTGTGCACCGCGCCGTCCTGCCGCGTATTGCATCCTGGCGGCCCAACCTTGAATATGGATACCTCTTATTTGGCGATGGAGACCGAACTTGGAATAAGGCGGGCGCGCGCGGAGCCCTTCCTGTTGGTCGCGGATGGGCGCGGTTAGATTCCAAGCGTCGGCGCCGTCGGCCCGGGACCCGTGGGATGCGGGACGGTGATACGGAGGGTATCGTAATGTTGCCTGGACTGATGGCCTCGGTGATGTGCATCGTGTTCGCGGTCGTGGTGTACCGACTGACTCAAGACAGGGGGGACTCGTGAGGGGCGTGAACCGGCGGCTTCTGGCCTCGTGGAAGGACATCCTGGAGAGGGCCGCAGGGCGCGAGGTCACCAAGGCCGAGGCCGTCGATACGTGAGCGCCGAAGAAGGCCAGCGAACGGTCGTCGTGGAGAAGGACGGACGCTCCGAGATCGGTGCCTTCCTCCTGGGCGCTCTGGTGGGTGCGGCCGTCGCTCTCCTGCTGGCTCCCGGCTCCGGCGAAGACACGCAGCGCCGCCTCAAGGAACAGGCCAAGCGCCTGCGGAGCCTGACGGAGGACCGCATGAAGGGCCTGCGAGAGGACCTGGGCCTGCGCGTGGAGTCGGCGAAGGGCGTCGTGGAGCAGGGCAAGAGGCTGGCCGCCGACGCGCGGGCGGACTTGGAGGACAAGCTGGAGCGGTCGAAGGCCGCCTACCGGGCCGGGGCCGCCGACGCGCGGGCCGGCGACCGCGAGGACGGCCGCCGACCGGAGGATTCCGCCGAACCCGAACCGGGCGCCTGACCCGAAGGCGCACCCGCGCGTCCGGAAGGAAGCGTCGTGGAAATCTTTCTTGATACGGCGAACCTGGACGAGATCCGGACCGCCGCTCGCTGGGGGATTCTGAGCGGCGTCACTACGAACCCGTCCCTTCTGGCCCGTGAAGAGGGGGCGGGCTTCGAGGAGACGATCAAGGAGATCGCGACCCTCGTGGACGGCCCGATCAGCGCCGAGACCGTGTCGGAGGATGCCGACGGGATGGTCGACGAGGGCGTCGAATACGCCGCGTGGCATCCGAACGTGATCGTCAAGGTGCCGAGCACGCCCGCGGGACTGGAGGCCGTGTCGCGCCTGCGCGAGCGCGGCATCCGTTGCAACGTGACGCTGGTCTTCAATGCCAACCAAGCGCTCTTCGCCGCCTTGGCGGGCGCGTTCGTGGTGTCGCCGTTTGTGGGAAGGCTCGACGACGCATCGCAAGACGGCATGGACCTCATCCGCGAGATCGCGGCGGTCTTCGAGCAGAATCCGCGGATCGAGACGCGCATCCTGGCCGCCTCCATCCGCCACCCCCGCCACGTGATCGAGTCGGCCTTGGCCGGCGCGCACGTCGCCACGTGCCCGTTGAAGGTGCTGCAGCAGGCGATGAAGCACCCGCTCACCGACCGGGGCATCCGTAGCTTCTTGGCCGACTGGGAAGCGCGGGGAGGATGAGCGCGCGGCGGGCGCGCGGCGGGCATGTCTTGCGCCTGGGCCGGACGATCGTGCTCGCCGCAAGACGCGCCGGCTCTGGCGCTGGGATGCGCCGGGCAGTCCGACGGCGCCGTTGGCCGACGGCGCCGAACGGCCGACTCTCGCCGGCGAGCGCCCTGTCCGCCGGGCGAGGGGGTTCCGTGCCCCTGGCCAAGCGCGGGGGCGCCGTCCTGGCGCCTCTGGTCCTCTGCGGGGTCCCGGCGGTCGCGGCAGCGCAGGAGGAGATCGCCTTCTTCGGCGATCCCGCGGGCGACGGGCTGACGGCGTTGGCGTCGCCGCTGGCCGGGCTCGGCGTCCCCCATGTGCTCGTGCACCTGGAGACGAGCCGGGTCTACTGGGTGGACGGCAGCGACCTGCTGTGGTCGGCGCCGGCCGGCACGGGCACCGGCTTTCGCCTGGCCGGGGCCGGGCAGCGCTGGACGTTCTCCACGCCGCGCGGCTTCTTTCGCGTGCGCCGCAAGGAGAAGGATCCCGTTTGGATTGCCCCGGACTGGCACTTCGTCGAGCGCGGCGTGCCCGTTCCGAGCCCCGATCACGGGTCGCGGCGGATCCCGGGCGCGATGGGCAACACCGCCATCTATCTGGGCGACGGAATCGCCATCCACGGCACCGAGCGGCCCGACCTGATCCTGGTTCCCGACGCCGACGGGCGCCGCGTGTCGCACGGTTGCATCCGTCTGACGAACGAAGCGGCTCGAGAGCTCTACCACATGGTCGAGGTCGGGACGCCCGTCCTCATCTTTTGAGCGGCCGGCCGTCGCACTCGCGGCGAGTCGTGGCCCGCAACAGGAAGGCTCGCCACGACTACGAAGTCCTGGACACCTGGGAGGCCGGCTTGGTCCTGCACGGAACCGAGGTGAAGTCGTTGCGCACCGGGAAAGTCGCGTTCCGGGACGCCCACGCGCGCGCCGCGGCGGGCGAGCTGTGGCTTCACAACCTGCACGTCGCGCCCTACGAAGGCGCCAACCGCTGGAACCACGACGAGAACCGCCCCCGCAAGCTGCTGCTGCACCGCGACCAGATCCGCCGCATCGCCGCCAAGACGGAAGAGAAGGGACTCACGCTGGTGCCGCTCGACATCTATTTTCGGCGTGGCGTCGCCAAGGTCACGCTGGCGATGTGCCGGGGCAAGAAGCGCCGGGACCGGCGCGAGGAGCTGAAGCGCAAGACGATGGAGCGGGAGGCCGAGCGAGCCATGAAGGGACGGGATTGAGCCTCGCCGTGGAGACGGCCGCCGAACCGGGCGGCGCCGGAGTCGCCGCGTTTGGAGCGAAGTTCTCCAGCCGCGTCTGGCTCGCCGCCGGCACCTGCGGCTTCGGCGAACCGGTCGCGGCGACCATGTCGCCGTCCGAAGTGGGGGCGTTGGTCACCAAGTCGGTGACCGTTCGCCCCCGGGGCGGCGCTCCCGGGCCCCGCGTCGCGGAGTTCGGCGGCGGGATGCTCAACTCGGTGGGACTGGCCAACCCGGGCCTGGACGCGGTTCGGCGCGAGAAGCTTCCGTGGATGCGGCGGGCTCTCGGAGGGTTGCCGGTGTTCGTGTCGGTTGCGGGCCGGTCGGCCGCCGAGTACGCGGCCGTCGTTCGGGGCCTGGAGGGCGAGGAGGGCTTCCTGGGCTACGAACTCAACCTCTCCTGCCCCAACGACGACCGGACGGGGGGTCGGCCGGTCAGCCTGGACGCCGAGGCGATGAAGGAGGTGCTGGGCGAAGTGCGGCCGCTTGCCGGGCGTCCGCTGCTGGCCAAGCTGGCTCCCAACGACCCCGACATCGGCCGGACGGCGGCGCAGGCCGTCTCCGAGGGCGCGGACGGCGTCACGGCGGTAAACACGATGCCGGGACTGCTTCTCGACGGGGAAGGCAGGCCACGGCTGGGGGCCGGGCCCGGGGGGACCAGCGGGCCGGCCTTGCTGCCCGTGGGACTGGCGGCGGTCCGCGCGGTCTCGAAGACGGTCGACGTCCCGGTGGCGGGTGCGGGCGGCGTGCTGTCGCCGACGGACGCGCGGGCGTACTTGGCGGCGGGTGCGACGTTCGTGCAGGTCGGGACGGGCTCGTTCGCCGATCCGCGTTGCGCCGCCCGCATCGCCCGCGCGCTTGCCTACGACGTGCTTGCGGAGCGGACGCGCCCGGCCCGACCCGCGCCGCGGTCCGGCCGACGGTCGTCGGCGCGCGCCGCCCATGTCTCCCGCGGCGGGAACGCGGCTGCCGGCGCGCCCAAGACGCGGTTGCGGGGATGACGTTCTCGTGACGGAACGCATCATCGTGGCGCTCGACGTGCCGAGTGCGTCTCGCGCTTTCTCGCTGGTGGACCGCATCGGCGCCGAATGCGTCTTCTACAAGGTGGGCTTGGAACTCTACGCGGCGGGTGGGCCGCGCGTGGTGTCCGCGCTGCGAGAGAAGGGCAAGGAAGTGTTTCTGGACTTGAAGTTCCACGACATCCCGAACACGGTGGGGCGCGCCGTGGCCCGCGCGGCCGCGCGTGGCGCGAGCTTGCTCACGGTGCACGCGTTGGGCGGGCCGGCGATGCTGCGGGCAGCCGCGGAGGCGGCCCCCGCCGAGACGACGGCGCTGGGCGTCACGGTGCTGACGTCGCACGACGCGGCATCGTTGGGGAGCATCCTGGGACGCGCGGTGCACGATGTGGGGGCCGAGGCCAGCCGACTCGCCGCCATGGTTCGGGCCGCGGGCTTGGGCGGCGTGGTCTGTTCGGCCGCCGAAGCCGCGGTCCTGCGGGCCCGGCTGGGACCGGGCGCGGCGGTGGTTACGCCCGGAATTCGGCCGCCGGGCGCGGATGCGGGCGACCAGAGGCGCGTGCGCACGGCCGCCGAAGCGTTCGCCGCCGGGGCGAGCCACGTCGTGGTGGGCCGTCCAGTCACCCGGGCGGACGACCCCGCCGAAGCGTTCGCCGCCATGGCCGCGAGCGTTGCGGGGGCGGGGCCCGCGAGCGGACGGGACGGCCGCCCGGCGAGCGCCGGGAACGCCGCGCCGTGAGGCTCTACGATTCGCTGCGGCGCGCGCTCGTCGACTTCGAGCCGCTCGATTCCGAGCGCGTCACGGTCTACGGTTGCGGTCCCACCGTCTACGACTTCGCCCACGTCGGCAACTTCCGCGCGTTTCTCGTCTACGACCTCCTCCACCGTTGCCTGCGCGCGCACGGACGCGAAGTCGAGTTCGTCGTCAACCTGACGGACGTGGACGACAAGACCATCGACGGCGCAGTCGCGGCGGGCGTCGCGCTGGCCGAGCACACCGAGCCGTTCGCGCGCGCCTTCCAGGAAGACGCCGAGACCCTGGGCATGTTGCCGTTCTCCCGCCTGCCGAGGGCCACCGATTTCGTGCCGGTCATGATCCGCTTCGTCGAGCGGCTGGTGGAGCGCGGCCACGCCTACGCGGCGCCCGACGGCTCCGTCTACTACTCGGTCTCCTCGTTCGAGGACTACGGGCGGCTGTCCGGCTCCCGGCCCGACGAAGCCGGCGCGAGCCGCTCCAGGGTCGACGCGGACGACTACGAGAAGGGCGACGCGCGCGACTTCGCGCTCTGGAAGGCGGCCCGGGCGGCCGACCGCGCGGCGGGAGCCGTCTGGGACTCGCCCTGGGGCCCGGGGCGTCCCGGCTGGCACCTGGAGTGCTCGGCCATGAGCACGGACATGCTCGGCGACACGATCGACATCCATCTGGGCGGCGAAGACCTGCTCTTCCCTCACCACGAGAACGAAATCGCCCAGTCCGAAGCCGCCACGGGACGGCCTTTCGCCCGTCACTGGCTGCACGTCAAGCACCTGAAGGTCGAGGGCCGCAAGATGTCGAAGTCGGCCGGCAATTTCCACACGGTGCGCGGGTTGCTCGACGAAGGCCGCGATCCGGCTTCGATTCGCTGGGCGCTGCTCTCGGCCCACTACCGGAGCGAGCTTGACTTCACGCGCGCGGGCTTGGAGAGCGCCGCCGCGTCGGTGCAGCGCCTGCTCGACTTCCGCCGCCGGGTGCGCGCCGCCGCGACGGCGCCTGGGTCCGCCCCACGTCTCGCGGAACAAGCCAGGACGGCCTCGGCGGCCTTCCTGGACGCGCTGGCCGACGACCTCAACGTCTCGCGGGCTCTGGCCGAGCTGTGGACGCTGGTGCGCGACGCCAACGCGGCGATGGACGCGGCCTCGGACGCCGTCGCCCCCGAGAGCCGGACCGCCCTGCTCGAAGCCCTGGCGGGCATGGACGAGGCGCTCGGCGTCATGGACTTGGCCGACCGAGCGCGCCGGGTCGGCGCAGACGCCGATGCCGAGGTCGACCAGCTCGTGGATGCTCGCAACGAGGCCCGCGCCCGCCGCGACTACGCCACGGCCGACCGGATTCGCGACGAGCTTGCCGCGCGGGGCGTCCGCATGGAGGACGCTCCAAGCGGCACCCGCTGGACGAGGGTGCGTCCAGGCGGAGCGCCGCCCCGGAGCGCTTGAGGGGGCCACGCTCCACGCCCCCGCCGTCCCGCGTGCTCGCGCGTCGGCCGTCTGCGGCACTACCGAGAGAGTGCGGAGGGCGACAGATTTGCTTGTTGCGGCGCTGGCGTAGCTCAGTTGGCAGAGCAGCTGATTTGTAATCAGCAGGTCCGGGGTTCGAGTCCCCGCGCCAGCTCTCTGGAAGGTTGTGCGCCGGCAGCGGCAACGCGGAGGCGGACGAGCGCCGAGCGGGAAGGCGTTCCGGGTGGCGCGACCAATCCGGCATGCGGCCGTCGGGCCACAGCACGCGAGTTGGGCGGAGACGTTGCGGCATCGGGGGCCCGCCCCAGTCCGGCGGGCGAAGCGGCGGGTCCGCCGCCGCCGGTGCGGAGAAGGCGCCGCGCGGCGTCGGCCGCCCGGGTTCAGTCCGGCCGGACCGGTTCCGGGTGGTGCTGCGAGTGCATGTCGCGCCCGCCGACGACGTGCTTGATCACTCGGCCGCCGAGCATCACGAACCGGGCGTCTCGGGTCACGGAGATGTCGTCGAGCGGGTTGCCGGGCACGGCGATCACGTCGGCCAGCATTCCTTCGGCCAAGCGGCCGCGGTCGGGCGTGCCCAGCAGGTCCGCCGCGTTGACGGTCGCCGTGCGCAACGCCTCGGCCTCGCTCATGCCCATCCGGACGTACGCCTCCAGCTCGCCTGCGTTCTCGCCGTGCGGGAACACTCCGGCGTCGGTGCCGAACGCGATGGGGACGCCCCGAGCGATGGCCCGCCGCACGCTCTCTCTCGCCGCCGGAAGGACTTCCTCGGCCTTGCGCCGAACGAGCGCGGGCAGCACGTCCAGATCGATGCGGTCCGCCAAGTACGTGGTCGGCACCAAGTACGTGCCCTTCTCGATCATCAGGTCCATGATCTCGTCCGTGAGCATCGACCCGTGCTCGATCGAGGCAACGCCCGCCCGGACCGCGGCCAAGATGCCCTCCGAGCCGTGGGCGTGCGCAGCGACCTTGACGCCGTGGCGGGCCGCCTCGTCCACCATCGCCGCAAGCTCCTCGTACGAGTACTGCTGGGCGCCGACCGGCCCCTCCATCGAAAGCACGCCCGCGGTGGCGCACGTCTTGATCACCCGAGCGCCGTGCTTGATCTGATAGCGGACGGCCTGCACGACCTCCCACGGCCCGTCGGCGACGCCGCGCTCGGTTCCGCTCTCCAGGATGCCCGGCGCGAAGCCCGTCCGGTCGCAGTGGCCGCCGGTGATGCCCAGCGGGTGGCGCGACGGGACGATGCGCGGCGCCACGACGTCGCCTCGTTCCACGGCTTCGGCGAGTTCCACCGTG
The DNA here is from genome assembly GCA_965203485.1 of Longimicrobiales bacterium. Classification (GTDB taxonomy): domain Bacteria; phylum Gemmatimonadota; class Gemmatimonadetes; order Longimicrobiales; family Gaopeijiaceae. The sequence goes on along the minus strand of OZ241892.1, from coordinate 2,076,025 downwards.
ACGTCGCCGCCGAAGTCGCGCACGGTCGTGAACCCGGCGCGGATCGTGACGCCTCCGTACTTGACCGCGCTGAACGCTCCGGCGAACTCGGTGCGCCTCACGGCGTCGGTGAAGCTGTGTTCGCCGAGTTGTCCGGCCAAGTGCGTGTGGGCGTCGATGAGTCCGGGCAGGAGCGTGACGTCGCCCAAGTCCATTTCGTGGGCTCCGGCGGGCGTCCGGGCCGGATTGACGGCGGCGACGAGGCCGCCCTCCACGACCAGCACGGCGTCCTCGCGGACTTCGCCGGCGTCCACGTCGAGCATCCTCGCTGCGCGCAGCACCACGGGACCGTCGCCGTGCACGTGCTGGGCGGCTTCCCGCGCGGAGACGGGCGAGACGGGCGCCGCCGCGCCGGCCAAGGCGAGCCCAGCCAGGACTGCGTGGCGCAGAAGGGGCGTGGAAGAGGATGGCGCGGCGGGGTGCGCCGGGGAGCGAGCTTGGGTATTCATGGCGCGTCTCGGGGCTGGAGGTTGGAATGGCCGGCCGACGCTGGAGCGGCCGCCTTGCGGGCGCGGGCGGCGCCCAGCGAGAGCGACAGCATGATCCACACCGCGGCCAGGGGGGCCGCGGCGAAGGCCATGCCGGCGACGCCCAGTCCGGCGAGGGCCAGCAACTTGGTCAGCCCCATGCCCGACAAGTCGCCGGCGCGGTAGAGGAACACGTCCACAACGGACTTCGCCTTGTACTTCTCGTCCGGGGCCACGACGCTGAACAGCGCTTCGCGCGACGGCCGGGCAACCGCGTGGCGGCCCGCGCGGTGGGCCGCCGAGAAGACGACCAGGACGCCGTACACGGGCCACGCCGCCAGCACCGCGAATCCGCCAAGCGTCAGCACCGGCAGGATCGCGAGCGTCCAGCCGATTCCGAGCTTTCGTATCAGGTGCGTGGTGACGAAGAGCTGGGAAAGCAGGACCGCGAGCTGGCTCACGTAGTCCAACTGCGCGAAGCTGGCGATGCGCTGGCTCAGCTCGTCGGTGTTCTCCAGTACGATGTTGGCTTGAGTGAAGTAGAGCAGGGTGTTCGACACGGCCATGAGCGTGATCCACGCGCCGATTCCCAGCATGTACGGCGAGCGGACCACTTGGCCGATCCCTTCCCAGAACGAGCCGCCGACCGCCGCCGGACTCGCAGCCGTCGCCGGTTCGTCCGCGCCGGGCGAGCCCCCTGGTTTGCGGTTGCAGCGCCTCGCCATCCTGTCGACCGTCCGCATCGCAGCGATCGCCGCGCCGAAGAGCGCGGCCGCCGCGAGCATGAATCCGGCCGGCAGGTGCGGAGAGTTCACTGAGGCGCTGGCCCAGCCCGCGGCGAGCCCGCCGACGAACGCGCCCAGCGTGCCCCCGACGCCGATGAAGGCGAACAGCCGCTTGCCTTGGTCCGCGTCGAACGTGTCCACCATGAACGCCCAGAACACGCTCGTCATGAAGAGATTCACCACGCTCAGCCAGACGTAGAACGTGTATGCGATCCAGCGCGCTCGAGCCGTCTCGGCGCCGGAGCCGACGATCCCGCCTCCAGCGGCGGAGTCCCAGTAAAGCAGGGCCGCAAAGGCCAGCAGGCACGCGATCACGAACAAGTAGGCGGCCGGAATGAAGCGTCGGCGGTTCATGCGCGCCACCGCCCGGCCAAAGACCAGGACCACGACGAGCGACGCAACCGACGTGCAGCCGAACAGCCACAGCAGCTGGTCCATTCCGCCGGACACGCCGAACGCCTCCCGCACCGGGCGTATTAGGAAGTACCCGCAGAGCACAAGGAAGAAGAACAGGGCCGAAGCCGACGCGAGCCGCAGCTCGCCCGGCCGCATGTTGAGCGCGCGGTGCAGGGTCGGCAGGAGGCCGTTCATCGCCTGGGCTCCCGCGAGAGCCCGTTGCCGCCGTTCTGCGCCGGCCGGCCGCTTCGCGAGTGGGGCGTCATGCCGACGGCTGCGGCTGACGGTCGCGGCGCAGGACTCTCCGCGCCGGTTGCGCGGCCCGCGATTCGGCGCCACGCCGACGGCCGGACCCGCGAGGGCCCGCGCGGACGCCGGCTTGCGACGGGGCCGGCGGGGCGGTGGCGGGCGCCGCCCGCCTCGGTCGCCGAAGTTGGGATCGCACGAGAGCGGTCTTGGGAGGCTCGGGCTCGGGGGATTGAACGAAGGGCAAGAGAAGACGATTCTTCATCGTCGGCAAGCGCGCCGCCGCCGCGTGCGGAGATCGCCGGGGCGAAGCCGGACGGTCGCCGCGCGCGTCCGCCGGCGCAACGGCGAAACGGCCTCGACGGCTCAAGCCTCGCCAGCGCTCTCCGGCTCGCGGACATGACCTGATCGGAGATCGCGTGCAACATGGCCTCTCCCCGCCCGGCCGCATGACCGGACGCCGGTGGCTTCGGCCCTCGCCCCATCGCGCCGGGGAGCCGTCTTGGCTGGCGCCGCGCACATGACCGGACTCGGCTGGCGAGGCAGTGGGGAGCGGGGCGCCGGCGGACTCCGGTCCTTCACGGCCCGCGTCACCGGCGTGCGTCCCGAAGAAGCGGGGCCCGTTCTGCTGTCGTGCGCCTACTTCTTCTGCGTCCTGGCGGCCTACTACGTCATCCGCCCGATCCGCGACGAGATGGGCGTCGCTGGAGGCGCGGACAACATCCCCTGGCTGTTCACGGCCACGTTTCTGGGCATGCTCCTGGCCCATCCTCTCTTTGCCGCGGCCGTGTCGCGGTGGCCCCGGCGACGGTTCGTGGGCGTGTGCTACCGATTCTTCATGGCCAACTTGGCCGTCTTCTTCCTGCTGATGAAGGCGTTGCCCGACAGCGCCGGGATCTGGGTGGGGCGGGTCTTCTTCGTGTGGATCAGCATCTTCAACCTCTTCGTCGTGTCGGTCTTCTGGTCGTTCATGATCGACATCTTCAAGGAGCGGCAGAGCAAGCGCCTGTTCGGCTTCATCGGCGTGGGAGGCACCCTGGGCGCCGTGCTGGGCTCGTCGGCGACCGCGTTCCTGGCGCAGTCCGTCGCTCCGGTCAACTTGCTGTGGTTCTCGCTGGCGCTGATGGAATGCGCGGTCGTCTGCGTGAAGGCATTGGACCGAAGGAGCGGAATCGTCGGCGACCCGGGCAGCCGGCCCACGCTCCGGTCGGCCGCCGCCGGCGAGACCGGGCCGTCCGGCCACACGGACGCGGTCCGCGGCGAGCCCGCGGCGGGCTCTCTCTCCGCGGGCGAAGCGGGGCCCAGGGGGGCGGCGGCCGTCATCGGTGGCGGAGCGATGGACGGGATTCGCCGGGTCGCGGGGTCGCCGTACCTGCTCGGCATCTGCGTGTTCATGCTGCTGTTCACGATCGGATCGACGTTCCTGTACCGCATTCAGGCGGACATCATGTCGCAGGCCTTTCCGGACCGGAGCCAGCGGACGGCGGTCTTCGCGAGCCTCGACTTGGCGGTCAACGTCCTCGTCCTCTTCACCCAGCTGTTCCTGACCGGACGCCTGGTCAAGCGATTGGGCGTCGGACTCACGCTGGCCATCGTGCCGTTGCTGAGCTTGGCGGGATTCGCGACGCTGGGCGCGGCGCCCCTGTTCTTGGTGTTCGCGGTGCTTCAGGTCCTGCGACGGGCCGGCGAGTACGCCGTTCAGCGGCCCGCCAGGGAGGTGCTGTACACGGTCCTTCCTCGGCCGGACCGCTACAAGGCCAAGAACTTCAACGACACGTTGGTTTACCGCACGGGCGACCAGATCGGCGTGTGGTCCTACACCGTCGCCGGGACGCTCGGCCTGGGCATGGCGGCGTCGGCCGTTGCGATGGTGCCCCTTTCGGCCGCGGGGTTGCTGGTTGCGCTGTGGCTCGGCCGCCGCCAGCGGGCCGAAAGCGCGCGGGCGAGCGCGGCCTGACGCGCCCCTGTCGATTGTCGGCGCCGTCGAGCCGCCGGCAGGCCCGGAGCGGACGATCGAACGCCGCCCGGGAAACAGCCCGCGGGGGCAAAAAGGGGGGCGTGGTTGCCCGCCCGCGAACGCCGCCGCCGTGGTGCCGCTTCGGGCCGTCGGCCCCGGGACGCGCGCTGCGCCCGTTCCCTCAGAACGCAGAGATGCCCGTGACGGCTTGGCCCAGGATCAGAGAGTGCACGTCGTGCGTCCCCTCGTACGTGTAGACGGATTCCAAGTTGGCCATGTGCCGCATGGCGGCGTACTCGGCCAGGATGCCGTTGGCGCCCAGCAGACGTCTTGCCTCGCGAGCCACGTCGCATGCCATGTCCACGTTGGCCCGCTTGGCCAAGCTGACCTGTTGCGGACTCATCCGTCCCTCTTCCTTCAGGCGTCCCAGGCGGAGGCAGAGGAGCTGTCCCTGCGTGATCGACGTGAGCATGTCGGCGATGCGCACCTGCTGGATCTGCTTGCCGGCGATCGGGCCGCCGAACATGACCCGCTCGCCCGCGTAGCGCGCCGCTTCGTGGAAGCACGCCATCGCGGCCCCCACCGCGCCCCAAGCGATCCCGTAGCGAGCCTGGGTGAGGCACATGAGCGGACTGCGCAGACCCGAGCTGTCCGGCAGGATCGCGTCCGCCGGCAACCGCACGTCGTCGAGCGCCAGCTCGCTCGTGTCGGACGCCAGCAGCGACAGCTTGCCCTTCTGGTCGCGCGCGCTGAAGCCCGGCGTGTCCGTGGGCACGACGAACCCGCGTATGCCGCTCGCGTCTCCGGCTTCGCCCGTCTGAGCCCAGACGACAGCCACGTCGGCCATGGACCCGTTGGTGATCCACATCTTGGTCCCGTTCAGCGTCCAGCCGCCTTCGAGTTCGCGCGCCGTGGTGATCATGCCTGCCGGATTGGAGCCGTAGTCGGGCTCCGTGAGGCCGAAGCACCCGATCTTCTCGCCCGTGGCCAGCTTGGGAAGCCAGATCCGCCGCTGGTCCTCGCTTCCGAAGGCGTGGATCGGGTACATGACCAGCGCGCCCTGGACCGACGCGAAGGAGCGAATCCCGGAGTCGCCCCGCTCGAGCTCCTGCATTATCAGTCCGTAGGCGACGGCGCCCAGCCCTGCGCACCCGTACTCTTCGGGCAGGTTCGCGCCCAGCATCCCCAACTCTCCCATCTCCGGGATCAGTTCGCTGGGGAAGCGGCGGTCCACGTAGGCGTCGCCAACGAGCGGCAACGCCCGGTCCTCGACCCAGTCGCGCACGGCGTCGCGCACCATGCGCTCGTCCTCGGACAGCAGGGCGTCCAAGTCGTAGAAGTCGACGCCCTCGAACTTGGCGCTCATCTCGAAGCAGTCTCCGGCAGTGAGGGATTCGGGGCGAGTTCGCGAGTTCGCGCCCGGCGGCCACGTCCCCGGGACTGGCCGGCGCCGCGCGCCGGGGTCAACGCGGACGCCCTCGGTAGCGAAGGGCGCCGAAGCAAAGTTCGCGCCCTATCCGGCCGCCGAGCCACCAAGTGGCGAGGACGGCCCCGATCCAGCCGCCGAGGACGATCCGCGACGGCTGGGCCACCAACACGATCCAGAGGGCCAGCGTCCCGGCCAAGCAGGCCCCCGCCAGCCATCCCGTCCTGCTCGCCGTCGCCTTGGCCGCCGCGGTGCAGGGACCGCACCAGAGCATCCGGTCCAACTCGGCGGCGGGAAGGCTTCGCTTGCACTGTCCGCAGGCGAGTCCGTCGCTCGGCCGCCTCGCCCCGGCGCCGTCGCCCCCGGCGGTGGGCTCGCCGCCGTTGTGGCCGGTGGCGAGCCCGCGGCGTTCGGCGGGCGCGGCGGCGCGGCGGCGGCCCAGCATCGCCTCCCTGGAACTCGCGGTCACTCCGGTCTCCTCTTCTTGCGGCAGCGTGACGCTCGCGGTGGCGCCGTCACTTCATCGCCCTCTCCACCGCGTCCGTGAACGCCGTCGTCCCGTCCGCGCCTCCCATGTCGCGCGTTCGAGCCGCGCCGCCGCGCACGACGTCCCAAACCGCCCGGCGAATGCGCTCGGCCGCCTCGGCGCGGCCCACGTGGTCCAGCAGCAGGCAGGCCGAAAGAAGCAACCCTGTGGGGTTGGCCACGCCCCGGCCCGCGATGTCGGGCGCCGAGCCGTGCACCGCCTCGAAGACCGCGTGGCGCTCGCCGACGTTGGCCGCGGGCGCGAACCCCAGCCCGCCGACCAAGCCCGCCATCAGGTCGCTCAGGATGTCGCCGAACATGTTCTCCATGACCAGCACGTCGAAGCGGTGCGGGTCCAGCACCAGATACATGGCGGTCGCGTCGATGATGCGATCCTCGAAGCCGATGCGCCCGGCGTAGTCCTCTGCCGTCCGCCGGGCAGCCTCGAGCAGGAGGCCCTGCGTGTGCTTGAGGATGTTGGCCTTGTGCGCCAGCGTCACCTTCCGGCGCCCGTGGGCGAGGCAATAGTCGAACGCGAACCTCGCGATCCGCTCCGACCCGAAGCGCGTGGTGATCATCACGGACTCCGCCGCGGCCTTGGGGTCGCCCTCCATGCCGATGAAGTGCTCGACGCCCACGTAGAGGCCCTCGGTGTTCTCGCGGATGAGGACGAGGTCGATGTCCTCGTAGCGGCCGCCGGGGACGATCGTGCGCACGGGACGCACGTTGGCGTAGAGATCGAAGTGCTTGCGAATGGCCACGTTCACGGATCGGAAGCCGGACGCGGCCGGGGTGGCCAGCGGGCCCTTGAGCGCCACGCCGTGGGTGTCGATCGAGTCCAGCGTGGCCTGCGGCAGGGGCGTGCCATGAGAGGGGATGGCCCCGGCTCCCGCGTCCTGGCGGTCGTACTCGAGCCCGGCGCCGCCGGCGTCCAGCAGGCGCAGAACGGCGCCCGCGACCTCGGCGCCGATGCCGTCGCCCTCGATGACCGTGATCGTCTTGCTGCCTGAGGCGCTCGTCATCTCGGCTCGTCCGGCGGCGCGCCTTCGCAAGGCGTGGCGGACTCGAACGCCAGGGCGGCGGAGTTGATGCAGTAGCGCAGTCCGGTGGGCCGGGGTCCGTCTGGAAAGACGTGTCCCAAGTGGGCGCCGCAACGGGCGCACGCCGCCTCGGTCCGGCGCACGAGGAACTTGCGGTCGTCCCTCTCGGCGACGCGCTCCGGCGCCGCGGGCGAGTGGAAGCTGGGCCATCCGGTTCCCGACTCGAACTTGGCGGCGGACTCGAAGAGGCGCAGTCCGCAGCAGACGCACGCGTAGGTCCCGGCGTCCTTGCGGTCCCAGTGTTGGCCCGTGAACGCGCGTTCGGTGCCTCCGAGGCGCGTGATCCTGAACTGCTCGGGCGAGAGGCGCTCGCGCCACTCCGCATCGGTCCGGTCGATGGCGTCGGTCATGCGCGGGCGAGATCAGGGGCGGGCCGGCGGGGGTTGGTCGTGCGCACGAATATAAGGTTCGGGCGAGCGCGCGCGATCCGCCGCGAGGAACGGAGTCGGTTTCCGCACGTCGTCCGCACCCCGTGCTCGGCAGTGCGCGACATGCCACGCGCGTGGCATGGTGAACGGCGCGGGGTTCGCCGGCCGCGACGTCAGTTCTCGGTGCGCGGTTCCTTCTTGGGGGCGATCGCGACCGTGAACTTGGCCGCGAAGTGCTGTTGCGTCGGCCCGTCCCAGTAAGTCGCGAGGAATGCGCCGTTGGGGGTTGCGCGCCACACTTCCATCTGCCGCATGACCGAAGCGCGTCCCAGGACGGCGCCGTCCGGCGACACTACGAGCCAGATCGTCTGGATCCGCTTCTCCGTCCCTTTCCTGGGGAAGAAGGACACGACATTGAGGATGTTTCCGTCCTCGAGCTCGTGCACGAACGACGACCGAGTCCGCCAATTCGCGAAGCTCTTGGCGCCTCCCGGGCCGTAACCGACGGCCCGGTCCAGCTCCGCCGAAGAGACGATGCGCTCGTCCTCCGCGACGACCCGCGGATCGTTGCCGTCGAGGTCGGCGTAGCGCGTGATGCGAAACGGCGCGTGGTCCGAGACGAGCAGGCCGCCGTCCCGGGTTACGGCCAACGGGCCGCCCGACGTGTATCGTGTCGTATCCCATTCCTTGTGACGGGCGACCGCGTGCCAGCTCTTCTGGTGCCTGAGCCGATTGTCGAAGCGATGAACCGCGAACCGGGCCAGCTCGTGGTCCGCGTCGTGGCCGTGGCTGCTTCCCACGACCAAGCCGCCGTCGGGGGTTGCCGCGATGTTTCCGGGCCGCGGGCTCGGGAGGGGTGGCGGCCGGTACCTCTCCAAGTTCTTCTCGGGTCCGAAGAGTCCCACCCGCTTGGCGCCCCAAACGAACATCCCTCCGTCAGGGCGCGGCACGATCCTGGTGGCGCGCCTCACCTCGCGAGGACCGTCGCCCTCGCGAAGCACGACGCGTACGCCGCTCCCGTCCGGCGATATCTCGGAAACCTCCGACACCTGCTGGTCCCCGACCCACACGGTCCCGTCAGGCCACTGCGCCATCCCTCGCGGAAAGCCGAACCCCGGGTTGCCCGCCGTGCTCCACACCTCGGTCACGACGACTTCCAGGCTCTCCCGGTCTTGAGCGGTCGCAGGGACGGAACCGGCGAACGCCAGCGCCGAACCAGCGACGAAGATCGCCGTCTTGCGGGAACCGCAACGCTTCTTCATTGGCCGCGCGGTCAACGGGCCGCCCCGGTTTGCATAGTAATCTCCCACCCGTGGGTCAAGGTGTCAAGCGTCAATCAAATCTGAGCACCAAACGCGATTCGCGCAACCAATCGCTCCCGCGTCCGCCACCTCTTCGTCCAGCGGGGCGACTCGGATGCGGCGCAACGGCTCGCGAGCGGCTGGCCGAGGGCGTCCGCCCTGGCGCACCAAGCGTGCAGGAACGTCTTCGGCTCGAAGATTCCCGCCGAGAACGCTTGGCGGAGGCGTCCCGCCTGGCGATGGTGTCCATCGAGGGCGGCGGTCGTCGCAAGGGCTGTGGCGGCCTTGCGCGTCGGATTCGGTTCTGGCCAGTTTCCGCCGGACCGGGGCCCGAGGCAGGACGAGCCGAACCTCCAGCGCGGGGCCGGGACCGGACCGCGTGCACCCTACACGAACTTCGCCGCACCATGACCGAACGCAACGCCCCCGAACCCAACGTCGTCGTCGTCGCGCATCCCTTGGTTCGCGACAAGGTGACCCGCCTGCGCGACCGCGCGACTCCGACGAAGCGCTTTCGCGAACTCGTCACGGAGATCGCGATGCTCATGACCTTCCGGGTCACGCAGGACCTCCACGAAGAGCCCGTGAGCGTGGAGACGCCCCTTGAGACGGCCCATGGCACGCAGGTCCACGAAGAGGACATCGTCGTCGTTCCCATCCTCAGGGCCGGCCTGGGCATGCTGGAGGGCGTCCTTCGAGTTGTTCCCGGCGCCAGAGTGGGGCACGTGGGGTTCGAGCGCGACGAAGACACGCTGGAGGCGACGCGGTACTACGCGAAGTTGCCGTCCGGGGCGGAGCACGCCTGCCACTTCTTGGTGGACCCCATGGTGGGCACCGGCGGCTCCGCGTCGGCGGCTGTCGCTTGGCTCAAGGAGCGGGAGGTTCGCGACATCCGCTTCCTGTGCCTGCTCGCCGCCCCCGAAGGCCTGGACCGCCTGGCCCGGGAGCACCCCGGCCTGCCCGTCTACGCCGCCTCCGTGGACCGGCAACTCAGCAGCGCCGGCTATTTGCTGCCGGGGCTCGGCGACGCGGGCGACCGGATGTTCGGCACGCTGTTCGCCCAGCCTTGAGCGCTCCCGTGGGCTGGTCGGAACCGCCGCCGCCGCCTAGCTTTGCGGCGGGCCCATAGCTCAGGCGGTTAGAGCAGCGGACTCATAATCCGACGGTCGGGGGTTCAAGTCCCTCTGGGCCCACTGCCGCCGCCCAGCGGCAAGCTTGGGCGCGCGAGCGGCGAGCCGTCCCGCCGCCGCAACGTCGTTGACGCGCCTGTCCGCTAGGTGTTATCGCTGAGACGACGGCCTGCGCCGGGGGAAGACGCCGCACTCGGCTCGCGCCAACGGGGGCTTGCTTGATCTTCGACGCTCTGCGCAGTGGGACGCGCCCGCGGCGAAACGAATCCGGCGGGCGTCGCCCGCGACGGGTTGGTCGAGGCCTAGCTGTATGCCTCGCCGATTGCGCCCAAGGGTTCGTCGTGACGGGTTCGATCACCGCGAGGGAAGCGGCCGAGACGCTTCGGCCCGTCAACGTGCTGGACGGCGAGGAGCTTCAGAGCCGCCTGCAAGGGACCGTGGCCGCTCGGCTGGTTGCCGAAGGCCCCCGCCGGCTTGGCGCGCGGTCGGCCGAACGCCCCGGGGCGCCGGCCAAGTTGTCAGACCAGGTACCCTCCGTCGACGGGAAGCACGGCGCCCGTGATGTGGCGGGCGGCTTCGGAGCACAGGAAGAGCACGACCGAGGCGACGTCCTGCGGGTCGCCCAGGCGGCCTAGCGCGCTCCGTTCACGGGCCTTGTCCATGACTTCGGGCGGGACGCGGTCCGTCAGCTCGGTCGTGCGGATGTAGCCCGGCGCGACCGCGTTGACGTTGACGTTGGAGGGCCCGAGTTCGGCGGCGGCGCTGCGCGTCAGGCCGGCCAGTCCGGCTTTCGACGAGCAGTAGTTGGCAAGGCCGAACTCGCTGGAGAGGCCGTGTACCGACGAGACGTTGACGATCTTGCCGAACTCCTGTGCGCGAAAGTGCGGAGCTGCCGCGCGAATGAAGTAGAAGGCGCCCGAGAGGTTCGTGTCGACGACGACGCGCCAGTCCTCGGTGCTCATGCGCCACAGCGCTCCGTCCCGTCCCACGCCGGCGTTGTTGACGAGCATGTGCAGTCCTCCGAGCCGGATGCGGGCTTCTTCGACGAACGCGTCGGCGGCGCTCGCGTCCCTCACGTCGCACCCGGCCGCGAAGACCTTGACGCCGATCCCGCCGAGCTCTTCCTCGACTTCAGCTGCGCGCGCCCGGCTCCCGGCGCCGGCGTCCAGATAGTTGAAGGCCACGTTCACGCCGTTGCGCGCGAACGCGATTGCCGTGGCGCGGCCGATGCCGCTGGAGCCTCCAGTGACGATCGCGCCGCGGCCCTCCATGGACGGCAGAACCAGGTTCGGCTGTGGTTGCGCCTGCGCGACGAGTTGTCCGGCCGGTTGGTCGTCGGCGACGCTCATGCTTGCGCAGCGCCGATGCTCACTGCCCCGCCGCCGCCCGCTCCGCGAGCTTGGTGTGCTTGATCGACTTGCCCTCCAGCAGGAACACCGCATCCTCGGCGATGTTGGTCGCGAGGTCGCCGATCCGCTCCAGGTTCTGCACGACCAGGATCGTGTCGAGGCCCGGACTGATGTAGCGCGGCTGTTCCAGCATGTACGAAATGATGATGCGGAAGGCGGAACGCCGCATGCCGTCCACACGCTCGTCTACGTCGGCTATCAAGCGGGCCGAGGCGGCGTCGCGGTTGGCGAAGGCGTTCAGCGCGTCGCCCAGCATTCGCCGCACTAGCCGTCCCATCTCCCACACCTCTGGGATTTCCGGCAGAGGAGGGTGCGCCGAGATCCGCCTGCACGCCTTCGCGATGTTTACCGCGTGGTCGCCCACGCGCTCTATGTCGTTGCTCGCCTTGAGGGTGACGAAGGCCAGGCGCAGGTCTCCGGCCATGGGGCGCTGCAGCGCCAGAAACTCGAGCACGCGCTCGTCCACTTCGATCTCCAGCGCATCGATCGCGTCGTCCGCTTCGCGCACTGCCTTGGCTTGGCCCAAGTCGCGCTCCGACAATCCGGCCAGGGCCATGCGCACGAGTTCTTCGGCGCGTCCGCCCATGTCCAGGAGAAGTTCTTGAAGCCGGCCCAGCTCGGCCTCGAACGGGCTCCTTGCGGGCGATTCGTTCACTTGGCGCGTCCCGTCACGTATTCCTCCGCCTGCCGGGTAAGCGGATTGGTGAAGATCGTCGCGGTGGGACTGTACTCGACCAGCGCGCCTCGGCGCAGAAAGGCGGTCATGTCGGAAAGGCGGGCGGCCTGGGGAAGATCGTGCGTGGCGATCACTATGGTGTACGTGGACTTGAGGGAGTGGACGAGGGACTCGATGCGCGCCGTGGCGGCGGAGTCGAGCGAGGCGGTGGGTTCGTCCATCAGGAGGACGTCGGGCTTCACCGCCAGCGTGCGGGCGATGCACAGCTGCTGCTGCTGTCCTGCGGAGAGCGCGAGGGCGGGCGCGTCCAGCTCAGCGGCGACGTCGTTCCACAGCCCGGCCGCCGTGAGGACCTCTTCGCACAGTTCGTGGAGATCGCCCTTGTAGCCGCCGGCGCGCGGCCCGAACGCGACGTTGTCGAACACGGACTTGGGGAACGGCGTGGCGCTCTGGAAGACCATGCCGATGCGTCGCCGGACCGCCACCGGGTCCACGGTCCGCCCGTACAGGTCGGCGCCGCGATAGCGCGCTGTCCCGCTGGTGCGGGCTCCGGCGATCATTTCGTTGGTGCGGTTGAAGGCCCGCAAGAGAGAAGTCTTGCCGGATCCGGCCGGCCCGATCACCGAGACGATCCGGTTGGGCGGAACGTCCAGCGACACGTCCGAGAGCGCCGCCTTTGAACCGAAGTGCACCGAGAGGCGCGTGCACGAAAGCACGGGCGCGCCCGGGGGCGGAGAGCCTGCGTTCACGAAAGGATCTGCTGCAGTCGTCGGCGGAACAGAAGGGTTGCGAGATTGATTCCCAGAAGGATAGCCAGCAGCGCAAGCGCCGCTCCGGAGGCGTGGGCCGCGAACTCGGCCTGCGGGCGGGCGGCCCAGGCGAATACCTGCGTCGGCAGGGAGACCAGCGGGGCGGCCGGGCCTGCGGGCGCGAACGTGGCCAGAGACGCGGCGCCCACGACGACGAGCGGGGCCGCCTCGCCCGCCGCGCGCGTGAGAGCGGCGCAAGCGCCGGTCGCGATTCCCGGCGCCGCGGTCGGCAGGACCTGCCGGCGCACGACTTGCCAGCGCGTGGCGCCCAGGCCGTACGCGGCGGTGCGCAGGTCCTCGGGCACCGCTCTGATGGCCTCGGCGGAGGCGGCGGCGACGGGGGGCAGGGCGGCCGCGGCCAGGACGAGTCCGCCGACCAGGATGCTGCGGTCCAGGGAGAGGCCGTGCACGAGCAGGGTCAGTCCGGCGACGCCGTAGACCACCGACGGGACGCCGCAGAGGTTCGACAGCGCGGCTTGGAGGGCGGAGAGGATCCGCGTCTTGGGGCGGGCGTATTCCTCCAGGTACAGGGCCGTGCCGATGCCTGCGGGCAGTGCGATCGCGCCAGTGGTTCCAACGAGCCAGAACGTGCCCGCCGCAGCCGCGCCGATCGCGTCCCAGCCGCCGGCCGGCAACGAGCCGTCGGCCGCCCCGCTCAGGCTCGACCGCCCGAGTCGCCACGCCAGGAAGCCCAGGAGCGCCGCGGCCGCCGCCGCTGTGCCCGCGGCCGCCAGCCGCGCCGCCAGGCCGAGCAGGTCGACGCGGCGGCGGAGCTCCGCGAGCGGAGTCGGCTCCGTCGGGGACGTCATGCGCGGATGGCCGGTTGGGGACGTCGTCGGTAGCGGACGGCTCGGGACGGCGGGGTCGGGTGGCCGCGGGTCGCCGCCGTCGCGGCGCGCACCCACAGAGTCCTGCCTGCGGCGTGGACGGCGCAGGTGACGGCGAACAGGAGCGCGGCGACCGCGAGCGCGGCCTGGGCGTCCGGGCCGCCGGAGCTCGTGTCGCCCAAGTTGGCTTGTGCGAGAAAGGCCGTGAGCGTGCGGGCCCCCTCGAGCGGACTCCAGGCCAAGTCCGCCCGGCTGCCGGCGGCCATCGTGACGATCATCGTCTCGCCTGCCGCCCGGGCCATGGCCAGAAGCAAGGACGCCGCGAGCCCGCGAATCGCGGCGGGCGCTATGATGCGGACGACGACTTGGCCACGCGACGCCCCCAGGGCCGTGCCCGCTTCGAGAAGCGAGGGAGGCACGGCCGCCAGCGACTCGCGCGCCAGAAAGGCGACCGTCGGCGTGATCATCAGCCCCACGACGATCGTCGCGGACGCGCCGTTGAACGCCTCGATGCCGGGCAGAACGGCGCGGAGGGCCGGCGTTACGGCGTTCAGCGCCACGTACCCGAAGACGACGGTGGGCACGGCTGCCAGCGCCGCGACAGCGGCCGAGGCGGCACGGCCCGCGCGGGGGCCGGCGTAGTGCTGCATGTAGACGGCCGACAGCAGTCCGAGCGGCGCCGCCACGCCGATCGCGCCCGCCGTGATCTGGCCGGTCGCCACCGCCAGCGGCAACGCCCCGAACCGCGGATCCTCCGCGAACGGAGCCCACTCGGGGCCCGCCAAGAAGCGCCACGGGGCCACCTCCGAGAAGAACCGGCCGGCGCCCACCGCCAACACGCCGAGCACGACCACTGCGGTCGCCGCCGACAACAGCGTGCAAGCCAAGAGGACGCGCCGCATGATCCGGTCGGCCCGCGCCCCCGGACGGTGCGCCCGGTGCGCGAGGGGGCGTCCGCTCGCGCGCGTACTCGCGGCGTCGCGCGGGGTCGCGCGGCGGCTCACGGGCCTGCCCGTCCGGGCGGACGCGTTCGTTCGGCGAGCAGCGAGCGGCTCCGTTCGTAGACGGCGGCCGGCATGGGAGCGTACCCGGCCCGGGAAGCCAAGCCGGGGCTGGCCGCCACGAAGAAGGCGGCGAAGCGGGCGACCGCCGGCCGGCGCAGCGCGTCTTCGGCGACATGGAAGAAGAGATCGCGCACGAGCGGGCTGTAGCTTCCGTCGGCGAAGCCGGCGGGGGAGGGCTCGACGCAACCCGTGCCGGTGTCCACCTGCAGCAAGCGCAACTTGCCCCGGTTGGCGGCGTAGTGGGCATAGCCCATGTATCCCGTCGCCCATCGATTCCCGGCGACGTTGCGGGCGACGCTGGCTTGGTCTCCGGACGACCCGTAGTCTGCGCGGCTGGCCTTGGCGCGGCCGACCACGACCCGCGTGAAGAATTCGAGCGTGCCGGAATCGAAGCCGGGCGCGTACAGGCGAATCGCTTCGGCGGGCAGGCTCGGCCGCAGAGAGCGCCACGTCGACACGGCGCTTCCGGGCTCCCACAAGCGCGCGAGTTCGGCCAGGCCGAGGCAGGCGACGGCCGCGTTCCGGGGGTTCGCGACGACGGCCACTCCGTCCCTGGCGATCGGAACGGCCAGCGCGCGGACCCCGCGCTGCAGGCATCGCGCTCTCTCGCGGGCGGACATCGGCCTGGACGCGGTCGCGATGTCGGTCTCTCCGTCGCACAGCCTGCGGAACCCGCCGCCGGTGCCCGACGACCGCAGCGCGACGCGGTTGCCGGGATGCCGGGCGCCGAAGGCCGTCGCGACGAGTTCCGCGAGCGGCGCCACGCTGTTGGACCCGTCCACGACCACGACGTCGGCGCCACCGAAGCAGCCGGTCGACAATGCGGCCGTCAGTAGAATGGGTCCGCCGGTCCTCATGGTGCGCCCGTGGAACTCGTTGCCGGAACGGCGTCGGCCTGGGGGAGGTCGAAGGTGATGGCCGTGCCCTCCCCCAGCGCGCTCGCCGCCGCGACCTCGCCGCCCATGCTGACGACCAGATGGCGGACGATCGCCAGGCCCAGGCCGGTGCCGCCGCCCGCTCGCGAGCGTGCCCCGTCCACTCGGTAGAACCGCTCGAAGATGCGCGGCAACGCCGTTTCCGGCATTCCCGCGCCGTTGTCTCCGACCGTCACGGCCACCTTGTCGTCCGAAGCGCGCACTCCCACCGTGATCCGGGCCGATTCGCGCGAGACGTAGCGCAACGCGTTCTCGAACAGGTTCCTGAAGATCTGGTACACGGCCGCCCCGTCGCCCCGAGCCGTCCCGTCGCCGTGCACCTCGAAGGTCACTTCCGCATGACCCGGCTCGCCTTCCAGATCTTGCCAAGCCGTCCGGGCCACGCTCGCCATCGCGACGAGTTCGCGCGTCGGCCGCCACGCGCCCGACTCGTAGCGCGACAAGTCGAGCAGGTCGTCCACGAGCCGTTGCAGGCGGACGGCGTTCGTCCCGATGGCGCGCACGAACCTGGTCCGCAGCTCGTCCGACAGCCCGGCGTCGCCGATGGCCTCGGCGGCGGCGCGGATCACGGTCAGCGGCGTCTTCAGCTCATGGGACGCGTTCGCGACGAAGTCCGACCGCACCGCGTCCAGCCGCCTGATCTCGGTCACGTCGACCAGGAGGACCACGGCCCCGCCGTCGGCGCCGCGCTTGGTGCGCACGTCGAGCTCCCGGTCCCCCACTCCCAGCTCCAGTCGCCCCTCCCTTCGGGCCACCGATTCCTCCAGCAGATCCCGAAGCGCCGGGTCGCGCACGACCGCTCCGACTGGGGTCAGGGGCGCGACCTCGGCCAAGCCCAGGAGCCGCCGCGCCGCTGGATTGATCTGGAAGATGCGGGCCTCCTGGTCGAGCGCGACGAGCCCCTCGCCGACCTGGTCCACCAGTTGCGCCAGTTCGTCGCGTTCGCGCCCGGCCGTTGCGATGCGGGCGTTCAGGCCGGCCTTCAGCCGGTCGGCGGCCAGGGCCATCTGGGCCACTTCCGTCGTGCGGGACAGCTCCGGGCGCTCGTCGTCTCCGTCGCCCGATGCGGCGCGGCCGAGCCAGCGCCGGACTTCGGCCAGCGACCGCTTCAGACTGCGAGCAAAGCGGTCCAGCGCCGCGACCGCGACGATGCTCGCGCCCAGCACGGCCAGCGCGACGACGAGCGCCGCTTGGCCCGCGGTTCTCTCCAGCGCGTCGGTGCGGGCGCCGAAGCGGATCGTCGCGGGCTCTCCTTGCCAATGCAGCCGGGCGGCGCCGAAGACGTAGCGGCGCCGGTCGCTCGCGCTGCGCCGCCGGGCCGTGGCCGCGCCTCGGTCCAGCGCGCCTTCGATCTCGGTCCGGCGGCTCCGGTCCTGCAGCGTGTCGGCCTCGCCGGGGCGCACGTCCGAGTCCGCTACGAGAGCGAGCGCCGTGTCGAAGACGCTGACACGGTGCTCGGTCGCGAGCGCGAGGACGCGGGCCACGCTGTCGGCAGGCAGGTGTTGCGACATCCGCAGGAACTCGGCGCCGAGCCGAGCCGCTCCGGCGAGTTGCCGCTCGGCCCGCGACGCGAAGGCGTTGGCGAACGCCGCTCGCCCCGCGACCCAGGCGGTCAGCGTGATCGCGACGACGGCCCCGGCCGCCCAAGCCGTCGACACCGACCGCAGAGACAGCCTCACGACCGCGCGGCCCGGACGCGGCCCGGCTTGCCGCGCCTGCGGGCCCGGGGCCCGGGACGAAGCCGCCGGTGCGCGCCCGGCCCGCGCTCTTCGCCGGGCGCAGGCCCCGTCACGCCGGCCCGACGAAACGGTAGCCGCATCCGCGGACCGTCTCGATCCAGTCGCCGGCCGAACCCAGCTTGGACCGCAAGCGGCGAATGTGCATGTCCACCGTGCGCGTGCGGGGCCGGTGGAGCCCGCCCCAGCCGTCGGGCCACGCGTCCTCGAGAAGCTGCGGCCGGGTCTGAGTCCGCCCGCGGCGCTCGATCAGGCGCTCGAGCAGGCGGAACTCCGTCGGGGTCAGCGCCACTTCGCGGTCGTGCACCGTGACGCGCCGAGCGTCGCGGTACACGCGCAGGGCGCCCGTTCCCAGCACGCGCTCCGCCTCGCCGACCGTCTCGCCGTCCCTGGCGCGGCGGAGTATGGCGGCGGCCCGCAGGAGCAGCTCGCGCGGATCGAACGGCTTGGCCAGATAGTCGTCCGCCCCGATTTCCAGCCCCTCGATCCTGTCGGCCGAGTCGCCGAGGGCCGTCAGCATCAGCACCGGCAACGAGCGCGTCGAGGCGTCCGCGCGCACCGAGCGCAGCACGTCGTCGCCCGCCACGCCGGGCAGCAGCCGGTCGAGCACCAGAAGATCGGGCGGCTCGCGGTCCACGCAGTCGAGCCCTTCGGCCCCGTTGGCCGCCGTTTCCACGCGATATCCGGCCTTCACCATGTGGTAGACGACCAGCGCGGCGATGTCGCTGTCGTCCTCGATCACCAGCACCCGCGGGCGTCCCGCTTCCTCGCCGTTGGACGCAGCCTCCATCAGCCGGTCCGCCGCCCCTTCGCTCCGGCGATCACGGCCAGCACCTCGTCCTCCGACAGCGTGTGGTTCACCGACTTCGCCCGCTCGAAGACCGCTTGGCAGAGGAGTTCGTCGTCGGCGTCGTACCCACGCTCCGCCAGCCAGTGCTTGACGTTCGAGATTCCCGACATCGGGCCGATCTCGATGACCTGGCGCCGGCCCACGACGGAAGCGGGCACCGCCGAGTACACGCGGTCCGCCAGCCAGTGCGCGCCCTTCGCTTGGGCCTTGACGATCGCGGCGGCGTGCACGCCGGTCGCCGTGCGAAAGGCGTCCGCGCCCAGGACCGGGTAGTTGGGCGGGATCGGCACGCCGCACTCCCGGGCCACCAGCTCGCAGTATTCGGCAAGGCGCGTCAGATCGGCCTCGTGCACGCCCGCCAAGCTCAAGTTCACGAGCAGCAGGTCCATTTCCACGTTGCCTACGCGCTCGCCGATGCCCAGCGCGGTCGCGTGGATTCGGTCCGCGCCGGCTTCGATGGCCGCGAGCGCGTTGGCGATGCCCAGCCCCCGGTCTCGGTGGCCGTGCCAGTCGATCTTGACGTCTTCTCCGGACGGCTCGACGATCTCCCGCCGCGCGAACGCCACCAGCGCCCGCGTCCCGTGCGGCGTGGCGTGGCCCACGGTGTCCGAGAGGCAGATGCGCCGCGCGCCCCAACGGATAGCGTGGCCGTACAGCGTCTTGAGCATCTCGTGGTCGGCGCGCGTCGTGTCCTCGGTGACGAAGGTCACGTCGATGCCCTCGCGCACGCAGAAGCAGACGGCCTCCTCTGCGTGGCGGAGCATGCGGTCGGTCGTCCATCCCTCCGCGAACACCCGGATCGGCGAGCTGCCGATGAAGGTGCAGACTTCCAGCGGCACGCCCGTCCCTTGCATGATGCGGGCCGCCGGCTCCACGTCGGCCAACGCCGTGCGGGCCGCGCAGTTGGGGCGCAACGACAGGCCGGCGTCGCGGACCTCTCTGCAGATGCGCGTGATGTCGGCGACGGCGCGGGGCCCGGCGCCCGGCAGGCCGACGTCGGCGGCGTGAATGCCCAGCTCGTCCATGATGTGCACGAGCTCGACCTTGGCGGCGACCGGCGGGTCCACGACCGACGGCGATTGCAGTCCGTCCCGGAGCGTCTCGTCGGACAGCTCCACCGGGCGCTTCCAGCCCAGCTGGTCGAGTCCCTCGACGTTCCAATCGTGGATCAGTCGTCCGAGGTCCATCGCCGCTCCGTTTCGGGTCTGGGCGCCTGCCGCTTCGCCCTATAGTGGCTTCCCGTCCTTCTCGCCGCAAAGCACTTCGGAGTCGGCGGCCACCAGCAAGGATCCCCGGAGACCGCGGACCACCGCCCGCTCGCCCACGACGGAGCGGCGCAGCGCGCTGCGGACCACCACCGCGCCGGCCCCCACGATCGCGTCCTCCAGACTCGCGTCTTCGATGCGCGCGCCCGCCTCCACGGTCGCGTTCTCGCCGATGCGCGACCGAACCACCGTCGCGCCGTCCTCGATCCGGGCCAGCGGCGAGACCTCCGACCCGGCGACCGTCGCGCTCGCGGCGACCCCGCCGCGCCCGGCGGCCAGCAGATGGCGGCTCGTGGCCAGCAACGTGCCGACCTTGCCCGTGTCGTGCCACCCGTCGGCGGCCGCCGTGGCGATCCGCGAGCCCGCGTCGACCATGTACTGGAACGCGTCCGTGAGGAAGTACTCGCCCGCAGGCCCGGGCGGCGCGGCCAGCGTCCGTCGAATCCCCTCGAAGAACAGAGCATGGTCGCGCACGTAGTAGAGGCCGATGTTGGCCAGCCTCGACACCGGGTCGCTCGGCTTCTCGACGATGCGCGTCATGTCGCCCTTGGCGTCCGTGACGATGACCCCGTAGCGCTGGTAGTCCTCCACTTCCGCCGCCCAGACGACGGCGCCGGCGTCGCGTTCGCGTTCGGGCGGCGAGCGCAAGTCCGCTTCGTAGACGGCGTCGGCGAACACCACGAACAGTTCGCCGCCGATCCAGGGCTCGGCCAAGGCGACGGCCCCGGCCGTCCCGTCCTGCACTTCCTGGACCACGTAGCGGGCCGCCAGCGCGGGGAAGCGCGCGGACACGTGCGAGCGAATCGCGTCGCGCAGGTGGCCGACGACGAACACGGCCTCCTCCATGCCTGCCGCCAGCAGGCTTTCGACGAGGTAGTCGAGCACCGGCTTGCCCGCCGCCTTGAGCAGGGGCTTGGGCACGTGGTGCGTGTGGGGACGGAGGCGCGTCCCCCTTCCGGCGAGAGGAATGACGGCTTTCATGGCGGGTTCTCGGGGCTACGCTATTTTGGCGGGTTGGCCGTTGCGGCAGGCCGGGGAATCATCCATGTCCAGTATCGGGCGGCGGACGCGGCGGTCCAAGTCCTTGTCGCAGGAAGAGAGGCGGGAATCGTCCTGATGGTGGAGCGCTCGATCCGTCCTCCCGGCGTCGGAATGGCGGCGGCGGCGTTGGCGGCCGCCTTGGCGGCGTGCTTCGGAGACGCGCCGGGCGACGGGCCTGCCGGGAGGGCGCCGGCGGGGACCGCGGCCCGCGGCTCCGGGGCGCCCGCCGTCGTGGTCGGCGCGGCGGCGTACCAGCGCACGATCGCCTTCGTGGGCGGGAGCGGCAGCCCTTCCATGTACGCCGCCTGGGACTTCGAGACGTTGACGGGTCCCGACAGCGTCCAGCGGACGGTTCGGGGCTGGCTGGGCCGGGAAGGCGACTGGGCCCAGTTCATCGAGGAGCGCTGGGCCGCCGGTCCCAGCCGCGCCCCTTGGCGCATCGTTCCACGCGGCCCGGTGCGCCTCGTGGTGGGCGAGGAGGACGTGGTCCGCGAGGTGTACTACGAGGGAGGAGGGCGCGGCGTATCGGTTCGCTTGGGCGGCGCGCTCGCCGAGTGGAGCGGCCCCGGCGCGAGCTCCTTTCAGTTGTCGCGCGCGTCGGCGGCGTTGGGCGGACGCGAGACGCCCGGCTTGGCGATCGACGTCTCGGCGGCGGCCGAGTCGGCGGAGGAGCTGGCGGGCGAGTGGGGCATCCTGACGGGGACGGGCGGCTTTGCGCTGGTCCTCGCCGGCCCCGGCCGCCGCGGCCGCTACCGGAGCTGGACGTTCGCGGACGGCGCCGACGGATCGTGGCCGGACACGGAGGTCGAATGGTCGGAGACGCGAAGCTTCGAGCGGGCGCGCCGCGACGTTCCCGTGCTGTGGCGCTTCCGGTCGGGAGACGGTCTCGCGGGCGAGTTCCGGTCGGCGAGTTCGCACGTCGGGGCGGTGGACGGCGAAGGAGCGGTTCTCCCGGTGGTCGCCGTGTACGAGGTCGAGGGCGTGGTCGTGGCGGCCGGCGACAGCATCCCCGTGACGGGCTTCGTGCGCCACCTCCAGCGATGACGCGGAGCCGCGCCGCGTGAGCGAGGCCCTCTGGCGCGCCGTGCTGACGGTCGCGATGGGCGCGGTGGCGGGCGGCCTCACGAACACGCTCGCCATCTGGATGCTGTTCCACCCCTATGCGCCCCCTAGGATCGGCCGGCGCCGGTTGCGCTTTCTGCAGGGCGCCATCCCCAAGAACCAGCCGCGGCTTGCGTCGGCGATCGGGCGCACGGTGGGCACGCGCCTGCTCACGGAAGACGACTTGGCGGCCGTCGTCGCGCGGCCGGAGTTCCGGGAAGCGTTCGACCAGCGGCTCGCCCGCTTCTGGCACGACGTTCTGGAGACGGAGCGGGGATCGTTGCAGGAGGTGCTGGGGCCGGCGGCGATCGCCGAGATCGCGCCCGTTGCCGAGGAGATGCTGGAGCACGCGCTGTCGCGGCTCCGCGGCTATGTCGAGTCGGAGCGCTTCGAGGGCGACGCCGCGGGCTGGGCGCAGGACTTGGCGTCGTTCTTGGCGAGGCAGCCGGTCGCCGGGGCGCTCACGCCGGACCGCGAGGCTCGGGCGGTCGCCGCAGCGGGAGCGTGGATCGACGAGGCCGTGGCCGGTGGCGGCTTTCGGCGCACTGTCGAGGGGTACGTGCGCGGGGCCGCGGACCGCATGCTGGACTCGGAGCTGGCGATTCGCGACGTGCTGCCCCCGGGGGCGGCCGGCACGCTGGAGCGCGCGGTCGCGGGCTTCCTTCCGCTTGCGATGGGCCGGCTGGGCTCGATCCTCGAGGACGCCGAGGCGAAGGGCCGCTTCGAGAAGGCCATCAACGAAGTGCTGCGCCGGTTCCTGCAGGACCTGAAGTTCCACCAGCGCGTCGTCGCCCGGCTGGTCATGAACGAAGAGACGGTCAACCGCGCCTTGGACGCCATTCAGGTCGAGGGCGCGGACCGCATCGCCGAGATGCTGCGCGACCCGCCGGTTCAGGCCGCCATGGCGGACGGCATCAACAAGGCCATCGCCGACCTCATGGACCGGCCCGTCACGCAGGTCTTCGGGGCACCCGACGGCGAAGCCGCGCTCGAAGCCCAGGAAGCGCTGGTCGAGTGGGTGATCGGACTGGTCCGCGACTCCGCTACGCGCGCTTTCGTCATGGAGAAGCTGAGCGCGGGCTTGGCTCGCGCGTCCGGACGCACCTGGGGCGATCTGCTGGGAGGCATCGCGCCGGAGCGAGCGGCGGCGTGGCTGGTCGAGGCGGCCCGCAGCGAAGTCGCTTCCGGACTCGCCCGCGACGGCGCGGTCCGCTTGGCCGGCACGATCGCGAGCCGGCCCATCGGCCGCCCGGCCCGCTTGCTGCCCGTCGGCGCCGCCGAGGACGTTCCCCGTGCTCTGGGCGGCCCGTTGTGGACATGGTTGCAGGCTCAGGTGCCCGCGCTCGCGCGCAAGCTGGACGTGGCGCGCCGGGTGGAGGACAAGGTGCTGGACTTTCCCGTGGAACGGATGGAGGAGCTCGTCCGGCGGGTCACCGACAGGGAGCTGCGGACCATCGTCCGCCTGGGCTACGCGCTGGGCGCGTTCATCGGTCTGGTCCTCGTGGCCGTCAACTACGTTCTGGGCTGAGGGCGTCAAGTCCCAAGTTGTGGGATTGGCGGCTCGCGTCGGGCGAGTTCCGTTACTGGCGGGAGCGTTCTTCGACGGAACCGCAGGGCGGCCGGCGCTGGTCGGCGCCGTCTCCCGTCGGCGGCTCCACGGGCGCGGAGCCGCGGGGGCGGTCCGGCGACATCTGGAACGGCCGCCGCGCGCGCCTCCGGGCCGATCCGCGCTCGTCCAGGCGGAGCAGGTCCAGCGGATTGACGCGCCGGCGCAGAAACTTCTTCCGCTGCGCCGTCTGCTCTCGAGCCTCGTCCGACGCGGCGGGCTGGGGCGGCTCTGCCGCGTCGCATCCCGCCGTGCCCCCTTCCTCGCCGGCCGCGTTCGCCCGGGGCGCGGAGCGCAGGGAACGCGTTCCCCGCCGCCACGCCGGCGCGCCTTCGACGCGGGGCAATCCCAGATAGACGCCGAGCCCAAGCGCGGCCAAGCCCGTCGCGATCAGCAACAGCAGGTCCACGGCGCGAGTTCGCCTTCAGCCGCCTGCCGTGCCGCGGCCTGCCCCCGCCGCCCGGCCGTCCTCCTCCTCCGCGCCGTCTTCGGCCCCCGGCTCGTCCGGCGGCCGCCGGCGCGACTCGTGGCGCCGCCGGGCTTCGGACAGGTAGCCCGCCTTGAGCCCCAGCAGTCCCGAGATCTTGCGCATCACCCAGTCTTCGCGGTTCTCGATCCGCCCGTCCACGAGCGCCAAGCCCCACATCGCCTCCGCCAGCACCATTTTCTGCCCTACCGAGTAGTGCTCGCGGATCAGGGTCGTGAAGGCCCACAGGTCCACGCTCTCCCGGCGCTCGTCCTCGGCGGCCGAGATCAGCTCGTGCGCGTCTTCGGGCTTGAGGCGGAAATGCCGCCGAACCACGTCGACCAAGTGCTGGCGCTCGTTGGCGACGAAGTCGTCGTCCGCGTACGCCACCTCCAGCAGCAAGGCGCATGCCGCGAGCCGCATCTCTTCCGGCGAAGCCTCGCGGGGCGGATCCGGCGGCGCGCTTCGTCCGAAAAGCGACTTGATCCTGGCAATCACGCCGGCGCCCGGGCTTCCGCCTCGCCGGCGCATTCTCGGCGCACCCAATCCAAGTACGCCGCTCCGCCGTCGTCCACCTCGTGCACCAGCAGCTCCGGCACTTCGTACGGATGAAGCTCGGCGGCCCGTTCCAAGAGCCGCGGCACTAGGCGGCGCACCGTCTTGAGCACGACCACTGCCTCGTCGTCGCGGTGCACCCGGCCCTTCCAGCGATAGATGCTCGCGGCGCCCGGCAGAACGTTGCCGCACGCGGCCAGCCGCTCGTCCACCAACGCGCGCACGACCGCTTCCGCCGCCTCCGTGGGCGCAGTCGTCAGAACGGTTGCGACGCCGTTGCCGTTCACGCGACGAAGACCGTGCGTCCGGCGAACCGCTCGTCGTAGAAGTCCGCGATCATCGCCGCGTGCCGCTCTGCAACGACCCGGCGCTTCACCTTCTGCGTGGGCGTGAGGGCTCCGTTGGCGATCGTCAGCGGTTCGCTGACGAACCCGATCTTCTTCGGCGTCTCGAAGCGTGCCAAGTTCCGCAGCGCGTCGAATACTTCCTCCCTAAGGCGCTCTTGGCAGGCCGGGACCTCCAGCAGCGCCTTGGCCCGGGCGGCCACGCCGGCCTCCCCTTCGGCTCCCGCTTCGGCGGCCTCGCCGCCGCCTTTCCGCCGGCGCCCGGCCACGCCTTCTCCCGCGGCCCATTGCTCCAGGTAGTCGAGCGCCGGAGCGACCAGCACGGAGCAGAACTTGCGGCCCTCGCCCACCACGACGGCCTGCTCGAAGAACGGGTTCTGCTTGAGGCGGTTCTCGATCGCCTGCGGCGCCACGTACTTGCCGCCCGACGTCTTGATGAGGTCCTTCTTGCGGTCCGTGATCGTCAGGAAACCGTCCCGGCTCAGCTCGCCGATGTCGCCCGTGCTGAACCAGCCGTCCTCGGAGAGGACCTCGCGGGTCTGCTCTTCGAGGCCGTGATAGCCCTTCATGACCTGCGGCCCGCGCACCAGGATCTCCCCGTCCTCGGCAATGCGGATCTCCGTGCCGGGCACGGGCCGCCCCACTGTGCCGATCCGAAAGGCGTCGAAGGTGTTGACGTTGGTGACGGGCGACGTCTCGGTGAGGCCGTAGCCCTCGAGGATGCGAATCCCGGCTCCCAGGAAGAAGCGGTTGATTTCCGGCGCCAAGGCCGCCCCGCCGCTCACGAAGAACCGCAGACGCCCGCCCAAGCCCTCGCGCAGCTTCGCGAACACGAGCTTGTCGGCCAGCGCCCGCTTCAGGCGAAGCCCCGAGGGAACCGTGCCGCCCGCCTCCTCCAGCAGCGCCGCCTCGCGGCCCACGCCCGCCGCCCACTTCACCAAGCCGCCCTTGAGCCCGGTCGCGCCCAGCACTTTCTGGTACACCTTCTCGTAGAGGCGCGGCACCGACGCCAGCAACGTCGGCCGCAGCCGCTTGATGTCGTCGGCCACCGCGTCGATCGTCCCGTGCGTCACGTGGCAGCCCGACGCGAAGAACAGGTAGTCGATCATCCTCTGCAACACGTGCGAGAGGGGCAGGAAGGAGATCGTGCTGTCGTCGCTCCTCACCTGCAGCGTCCGCGACGAAGCCCAGACGTTGGCTGCGATGTTGTCGTGCGTCAGCATGGCGCCCTTGGGGGCGCCGGTCGTGCCCGACGTGTAGATCATCGTGGCCAAGTCGTCCGGACGGGCGCGCCGGGCCGCTTCGCGAAAGTCCTCCAGCGAGGCCGGGCCTCCCAAGGCCAGGAAGTCGTCCCAGGCGAGCACGGAGCCGCCGGGGCCGTCCGCCGCGTCGTCGCGACCGTCCACGCCGTCCCCTCCCAACGAGACGACCTTGACTTCCCGCCCCGCCGCAGCCGCGGCTTCCCGCGCCTTCGCGACCTGCTCCCCGCCGGAAGCGAACACCAGCGCGGCGCCGGAGTCCTTGAGGATGTAGGCCACCTGCGACGCCGGCAGCGTGTCGTAGACCGGGACCACGATCACGCCCGCGCACAGGCATGCCCAGTCGGCCAGCGCCCACTCCACGCGGTTCTCCGACAGGATTGCCGCTCGCGCCCCCCGCTCGAGGCCGCACTCCGCCAGCGCGCCCGCCCCCCTCCGCGCGGCGTCCTCGACCTGGCGGTAGGTCGTTTCGCCGTAGACCCGCTCGTCGCCGAACCGCTCGACCGCACCGAGGAACAGCTCGGTCAGCGTTCCTCGCGGCACGTCGGCCCGGTTCTCGAAGCTCCTGGTGGGCTCAGCCATCGCCGGCCGCCCCGCCGCCCAGCTCCACGGCCGTCTCCAGCTTCAGGTCGGGCCTCATCGTGAACAGCACCGAGCAGTACTTCTCCCGCGACAGCGCGACGGCCCTCTCGGCCTTCTCCAGGTCCGCCTCGCCGAGTCCTCCGAGCCGAAACGCGAGCCGCACGCGCGAGAAGCGGCGCGGGGCATCCTCCACGCGCTCGCCTTCGGCCGCGATCTCCAGCGTCTTCGGCGGCGTCCGCATCTTCTCCAGAATCACCTTCACGTCGATGGCCATGCACGCGGCCACGGCCGTCAGCGCCAAGTCCATCGGCGACGGTCCGGCCTCGGAGTCCCCGTCCACGACGATGCCGGGCCCGCCCGCCGGCCCGCCCTCGAACGAGAGCCCGCCGGTCCAGCGGAGCGCGACCTCCTTGTCCGGCTTCATCACTGTCCTCCCGTCGGTGGCTTCAGGACGGGCCGGGCGCCGCCTCCGTCGCCTGCCCAGCGTCCTCGTCCTGCTTGCTTCGAATGTCGCTCAGCGTCGCGCGCGCATGCTCGACGTGGTCGCGGGCGTCCGGGTCCGAGGGACTTTGCGCCAAGAACGACTCCAGATGGTCCACGGCCTGATCTTCCTGGCCGCTCCGCAACAGCAGAAATGCCAGCCCGTAGTGGGCGCCGGGCGAGTCCGGATTGCGGGTCAGGACGTGGCGGTAGGTCTTGATCGCTTCCTGCTCGCGGCCCGTTCGCGTGTAGGCGATGGCGATCTGCTGAAGCACGATCGGGTCGCCGGGCGACTCCTTGAGCGCCAGCCGAAACGAAGTCAGCGCCTCGTCGAACTTCCCGTCGCGGGCCAGCGCCACGCCTTCTTCGTAGTAGTCGACGCGCTCCGCCTTGTCGGAGCCGCCGAGGATCTTGCTGAAGATGGACATGAGCGACGATAGCCGTTGCGTGTTCCCGCTCCGCCAGGTCGACTTGGGGCCCGCGCGGAGCCCGCTCGGCTTCCAGGCTCGGGTCCGACGTGCGGAGCCTTCGGCGCGCGCCGCCGCCGGCGCACTTGAACGAAAAGTACCCGTTTGCGGCACGAGTGCAACCATTCCGGCGCGAGTCTCGTCAATGATTGATGGAGGGGCGAGCGGCGGCGCGGGGCCGATGGAGGCCGCCCGGGACCGACGGAAACCAATCCGGTTCGCCGGTGCAGGACATAAGCGAAGGACGGGCGGGACGCTGGGCAGGGGACGGGCAGGCAAGCGGACGACGAAGCGATTGGCGACTTGATCAAGGAGACTGGCATGAGAGGCCCCACACCTGGAGAAGATGCGAAGAATGGCGCCGTCATCGGCGGATCGGCGCTGGCGGGCGTTCTCGCGACCGCGGCGTTCCTGACCCTGGGAGGGGACGCGGGGCCGCGCGTGGAGGCGGACGCGGCCTCGCCGTCGGCGGTGTCGGTTCGCATCGTCCGAAGCGGGGCGCCGACAGTGACGCTGACCACGTCGCGCGTCCGCCGCGCGGAGGCGCCCTCCCGGCGCTACGAGCTGGTCGAGCACAAGTCCGGCGCCAACCGGCTCTTCGGCACCGTGCGCCTTGCAGGCGACCGGGGCGGGGCGCCCGTCGTCCGCCACGGATTCCTGCGCTGGGACCGCAACGAAGGCAGCTGGGGCGATCCGCTCAACGCCGTCAAGATCGGCGACGGGCGGTCGCAGTCTACGATTCGCTTCGGCCACGTCCGGCGCATCGAGCGCCTGCGCGGCAACCAAGCCCGACTTGTGTTGCGCTCCGGCGAGACCGTCCGCTTCGGCCCGAACGGCACCGACCTGGGACCGAGTCTTCGCAAGCTCGTCGTCACCGGCGTGAACGGGCGACGGGCGGAGTTCGATTGGAGCGACGTCGCGGACGTCACCTTCGATCCCGCGCCGGCCGGCGCGGCGCCGGCTTCGGGCCGGCTGCACGGCACGCTTTCCACCGCTTCCGGCATGGAGTTCACCGGCTTCGTGGCTTGGGACCTGGACGAGATCTTGTCCTCCGACGTGCTCGACGGCGACTTCCAAGGCGAGCGCCACGAGATTCCGTTCGGCGCCGTGGCGTCGATCAGCCGCGAGGGTTCCCGGTCGGCCCGCGTCGTGCTCCACTCGGGCGAAGAGCTCGTGCTCTCGGGCACCAACGACGTCGACCGGCGCAACAACGGCATCACCGTGTCCGACCCGGCGCTCGGCGCGGTCAACGTTTCGTGGAAGGACTTTGCCGGCCTGGTCTTCCACGAGGCCGCGACCGAGGAAACGATTCACGACTTCGACGGCGGCGTCCCGCTACTCGGCACGGTGGCCACGACTTCGGGCGAGCTTCTGTCCGGCCGAATCAAGTGGGACGCCGACGAGGCGCGGAGCTGGGAGACGTTGGACGGCCGGGTCGGCGGGACCGAGTTCGAGATCGAGTTCTCGAAGATCGCCGCCATCGCGAGGAGCGGCGACGGCGCAACCGTGACGCTGCGCGACGGACGGGCGTTCCACCTGTCGGGCTCCAACGACGTGGACGGCGGGAACCGGGGCATAGTGGTCGCGACCGAGGCCGGCGAGGTGGTGGTGCCCTGGAAGGACTTCGCGGAGTTGTCGCTGCGGTGGTGAGGGCCGCGCGCGGGCGCGGGAGGATCGCGCGCCGGCGCACCTATCCGTTTCGCGGGCTCCGCCCGTCGCGGCATGCGGTCCCCGTCGTCGCGTTGGAGCAGATCGCGCCGTTGACGTAGCAGGTGTAGCAGGCGGCCTCGCCTAGGGGGGCGTCGGCGGCGACCGCTTCGGCCAGGGAGTCGCCCAGCCGCGCGCTGGGGAAGTCGAGCAGGATCGGGCAGGCGTAGACGCCGTCGGCCGTGACCAGCCGGGCTCGCGTGCAGAGGAGCCGGCCCAGGTCGAAGCCGCAGAGCATTTCGTGCGTGACGGTCTCTTCGGGGGCGTAGCCGCGGGTCCGCTCGGCCTCGCCGCCGATGAGCAGGGGCGGCAGGATCTTGAGGCGCGGATCGCAGTATCCGGCCGCGGCCAAGGCGGTCCGGAACGCGCGCAGGACCGAGGGGGCCTCGTCGTCGGGCCAGTTCTGCATTGCGGTGACGATCGGCCGAAATCCCGCCGCCGCCAGGCGTCCGACGCCTTCCATGGCCCGGTCGAACGCGCCGTCTCCCCGAATGGAGTCGTTCGCTTCGGCAGTCGGTCCGTCCACGCTCACGCGGAGCTCGAGCGCGTTGCCGCTACGGTCGGCGATGCGGCGGAGCGCTTGGACGCGCCTGGGCGGCAACAGCGTCGCGTTCGTCAGCACCGTGGCGGGCCCGAGCCGCATCGCGTCCTCCAGTATGCCCTCCATGTCGTGATTCATGAAGGGCTCGCCGCCTGTGAAGTAGTACTCCCGGACGCCCATCCCGGCCGACTCCTCCAGCGCGTCGCGCACCATCCGCCTCGACATGAACCAGAAGGAATGATTGTCCGGCGAGCACGAGATGAAGCAATGGCGGCAACGCAAGTTGCAGACCGTGCCGGCCACCTGGAACCACAGCTGATCGAGGCCCGCGAGCGGAACCGTGGGAGGCGAGGTCGCCGCCGGGGCCGACTGAGGGAGGATCATGCCGGGGAAGTTGCCGGGTCGAGAGCGGCACGGGCAAGCGAGCCCGGCACGGGCGCCCACCACGCGGCGGACGGCGCAGGGCCCGGCCGGGGCTCCTCCGTGGGTGCGGACGTGTCGCCCGGCGCGCGCGGGGTTTGCCGTCGGCTTGCCCGCTGTCTCGCCGCGGCCGCGACGGCGAATTGGCGGCGCTCGGGCTTTGCCGCGCGGCGCGTGCCGGCGGCATATTTCCGAGTTCCTCGCCGGGGTCTCCGGCACGAAGCCTGCGCCCGCGCAACCGTGCCGCCCGCGCGCGAAGACCCTCAACCGCCTCCGATTGCCGACGATGCGATTCGCGACAGTCAACCCTGCGAGCGGCGAGCCTCTGCGCGAATACCCGTTCTTCTCTTCGGAGCAGGTCGAGGCCGTGGTCGCGGCGGCCGCTTCCGCGCAGTGCGAGTGGAGACGGACGCCGCTCGAGGAACGGGCGCGGATCGTGGGGAGCGTTGCGGGCGCGATGCGCGAGAGGGAGGGCAAGCTTGCCGAGATCGCGACGCAGGAGATGGGCAAGCCGATCGGCGAGGCGGTCGCCGAGGTGCGCAAGTGCGCGCTCGCGCTCGAGTACTACGGCGAGCACGGAGCAGCCTTCCTCCGCGACCGGGCGGTCGAGACGGGAGCGCTTCGGAGCTACGTCGCGTTCGAGCCGCTGGGCTTGGTGCTGGCGATCATGCCGTGGAATTTCCCGTTCTGGCAGGTCGTGCGCGCGGCGGCGCCCGCGCTCGTGGCGGGCAACGGGATGCTGCTCAAGCACGCGCCGAACGTGCCTTGCTGCGCGTTGCAGATCGAGGAGACGTTTCGAGCGGCCGGGATCCCGGCCGGCCTCTTCGCCAACCTCTTCGTCGACGTGCCGGCCGTGGGCGCTCTCGTCGGCGACCGGCGCGTGCAGGGGGTGACGCTCACGGGCAGCACGCGCGCGGGCCGCTCGGTGGCCGAGATCGCCGGCTCCGAGGTGAAGACCTGCGTGCTCGAGCTGGGGGGAAGCGATCCCTACGTCGTCTTGGAGGACGCCGACTTGGCGCGCGCGGCGGACGCGTGCGTGGCCGGACGCCTCGTCAACGGCGGCCAGAGCTGCGTCGCGGCCAAGCGCTTCGTGGTGCACGAGGCGGTGGCCGGCGAGTTCGCAGAGGCCGTGGTCGAGCGGATGAAGCGCGTCCGCGTGGGCGAGCCCATGGCCGACGCGACCGACGTGGGACCGATGGCTCGCAAGGACCTGCGCGACCACTTGGCCTCGCAGGTCGAGCGCAGCGTGCAAGCCGGGGCGCGGCTTCTGCTGGGCGGCGAGGTCCCCGACGTGCCCGGCTGGTACTATCCGGCAACGGTGCTCGCCGACGTGGCGCCCGGAATGCCCGCCTACGACGAGGAGCTCTTCGGCCCGGTGGCCAGCATCGTCCGCGCTGGCACCGAGGCGGACGCCGTGCGCATCGCCAACGACACCGCTTACGGTCTGGGCGCCGCCGTCTTCACCGCCGACTTGGCGCGCGGCGAGAGGATCGCCCGCAACGCCATCGAGGCGGGCTCCTGCTTCGTCAACGACTTCGTCAAGTCGGACCCGCGCTTGCCCTTCGGCGGCGTCAAGGCCAGCGGAATCGGACGCGAGCTCTCGGAGTTCGGCATCCGCGAATTCGTCAACGTGAAGACGGTGGTGGTGGCCGGGTAGCTTCGCCGGCTCGGAAGCGCTCGTCCGCGTCTCGCCGCTCGGGGACGGCGGCGAGCATCGCGGCTTCGATCTCGCGCGCGTTGCGCATGGCGCTCAAGTCCAGCTCGAAGTCGGGGACGGCGCGCGGCATCAGCTTGTCCTTGAACTCGCGGATCTCGCGCGGCGACAGGCCCAGCTTGGTCAAGTCGTCGTTGGACACACGAGCCGCCCCTTCGTCGCGCGGGCTTGGTTCGCCGCCGCCCCCGCCCTCCCGATCGACTTGCGCCGCGACGCCCGCGCTCTCCACCGACACGAGCTTCGACAACGCCTCGATCTCGCCGCGCGACAGGCGCTCGCCCGCCACCTGATAGTCGATCCACGCTTCGTAGCTGATCGGCGCGACGCGCTTGACCATGCCGGCCATGATCCGGCCGTACTCCCGTATCTCCCACTGGGCGTGCGGGTCCACGCGGAGGGCAAGGAAGTGCAACAGGTTGTGAAGGTCGATCTTCCAGTACCACTGCGTGTAGGTGGACAAGGGAAGATCGATCCGGGCCAGCTCGCGTGCCACGTCTTCTTCCACCAGCCAGCGGTAGTCGCTCGCGGCCCTCTCCCGGTTGGCTCTCCAGCGATCAGCGGCTTCTCGATGGAGCTCGCGCGCTCGGGCAAGACGGGATTCGTCCAACCCTGGAATCGCCAGTTGCCGGCCCTGCTTGCTGATAGCGCTCTGAAACCCGAAGTGCGCCTGTTCGGGGTCGTAGAACAGCAACGGCATCAACGAATAGCGTCCGCTGTACTCGTTCACCGACGCCGTGCGGTGGCGAATCCACTGTCGCGCCACGAAGATCGGCATGGCGCAGTGAAACTTGAACTCGACCATCTCGGACGGGGTCGTGTGAAGATGGCGCCGGAGGTAGCGCACGAGCCCGCGCGTCTGCGAGACCCTGCGAGTGCCGTAGCCGTAGCTCACGCGCGCGGCCCGCTCGACGGCATCGTCGCTCCCCATGTAGTCGACCAGCGCCACGAAGCCGTGGTCGAGCGCCGGAAAGTAGCCCCCGAGAATCTCTTCGGCCGCGGACGTGGTGGGGCGGCGGGTCTGGCTCAGGATGGAATCGATGACGGGCCGGAGTCCTGGGCTGGGGCAGGGGCGTCAGGCGTTGCTGGCGGTTCGGCCATGGCGCTCGATCGATCGCGGCGTTTCGCGTGGACGGACGGTCGCAGATCGGCCGTGGTCGCCAAGCATCTTATGGAACGCGCCTGCGATTCGCCAAGCCGCCGTCGCCTCCGCGCGCGTCATTCGTCGTCGGCGCGCCGTTGACATCTGCCCTCGGAATGTCCATTTTTGGACTGAAAATGGACATCACGAGACGATTCTTCCGCATTCCGACGCAGAGTTGCTTCCTCTTCGGACCGCGCGGCACCGGCAAGTCCACTTGGCTGAGGCACGAACTCCCGCGCGCCCTTCATCTCGACCTCTTGGAGCCGGCCCTGCACCGTAGGTTGGCCGCTCGTCCCGAGCGCCTGCGCGATCTGTTGGCCGGGTCGTCGGCCGCCGACACCGTCGTGATCGACGAGGTCCAGAGAATACCGGAGCTCCTGACCGTGGTCCACGCGTTGCTGGAGGAACCCTCTCCGTTCCGGTTCGTGCTCACGGGCTCCAGTGCGCGCAAGTTGCGGCGGGGAGGGCCGGACCTGCTGGGAGGGCGGGCCCTGTTGCGCACCCTGCACCCGTTCATGGCCTCCGAGCTTCCCGGCTTCTCGCTGGAGGCCGCGTTGCGGATCGGGCTGTTGCCGCTGGCGGTGGCGGCCCCCGACCCGGCGGCGACGTTGGGCGCCTACGCCAGCTTGTACCTGGAACAGGAAGTCCGCGCCGAGGGGATGACCCGCAACGTGGGCGCTTTCGCGCGATTCCTGGAAGCGGCGAGCTTCTCGCACGGGGCCGTGCTGAACGTGTCGGCGATGGCCCGAGAGTGCGAAGTCGAGCGCAAGGCGGCCGCCCGCTGGATCGAGATATTGGAGGACCTGCTGCTGGCCTTTCAGCTGCCGGTCTTCCGAAAGCGCGCCAAGCGCGCCACGGCAGCCCGCCGAAAGCTCTACTTGTTCGACGCCGGAGTCTTTCGGTCGTTGCGTCCCAAGGGACCATTGGACCGCCCCGGGGAGATCGACGGCCAAGCGCTCGAGGGATTGGTGGCCCAGCACCTGCGGGCTTGGGCCGCGTACTCGGACCGTGGCGCGAGCCTGCACTACTGGCGGACCCAGGCGGGCGCCGAAGTCGACTTCGTGGTCTACGACGACGACGGCATCCATGCCATCGAGGTCAAGAACCGGTCGAAGGTCGACCCCCGGCACTTGCGTCCGTTGCGGGCGTTCACGGACGACTACCCCGAGGCGAACGCCGTGCTCCTCCACCGCGGCCGCGAACGTCTCCGCATCAACGGCATCTGGTGCGTGCCCGCCGAGGAATTCCTGCTGAACTTGGCGCCGGGGCGCGGACTGTTGGAAGCCTTCGCCGGGTCTCGGAACGTTTCAAGGCGACTTGGAGCCGGGCACCGCCCCTCCCAATAGCCCCCTTATTCCGTTTTGCCTGCATTTTCTTGAATAAGGATGAGCGTTATTTCGTTTTGAGCCCGAATCCGTAATAATAATCGCGCTGGCGGCCACGCATGACCGCGTGACCACGACGGAAGTTCGGTTGGCCGGCAGTTCGGGGGAAGCCCCGCCGTCGCCTTCGACTACCCCACGACCTCCAGGTTCCACAGGCCGAAGATGTCGTTCCCCTCGGCCAGGAAGCGGCGTCGGGCTAGGTCGAGGTAGTCCGGGCTGACCTCCATGCCGACGCTGTTGCGGCCGGCCAAGGCGGCGGCAAGCGACGTCGTTCCCGTTCCCAGGAACGGATCCAGAACCGTGTCGCCCACGAACGAGAACATGCGCACGAGACGGCTGGCGAGTTCCAGGGGATAGGGGGCGGGATGGTCCCGGGTCGATGCGCCCGGTAAAGTCCAGATCTGACGGAACCACTTGCGGTGGTCGGCTTCGGCAATGACGCTCATGGCCCGCGCCGCGAGCGTAGGGCTGCGGTAGCCCCCTGGCTTGCGCTGCATGAGAATGAACTCGATGTCGTTCTTGACGATGGCGTTCGGTTCGTAGGGCTTGCCGAGGAAGCCGCCGGGTCCCATCTCGAAGTCCGCGTTGGCAATCTTGTGCCAAATGATCGGCGCCAAGTTGTCGAATCCCAATCTGCGGCAGGATTCCTGGATGCTTGCATGGAGCGGATAGACCACATGTCGGCCGTGCCGCCGCCGAGAAAGGCAGACGTCGCCCACTACGACGACCAAACGGCCTCCAGGCGCCAGCACGCGGTTGCACTCGCGCCATACCTTGGCAACCTCGTTCACGAACGCGTCGTAGTCCGCAACGTGACCAAGCTGGTCGGCGCCGTCCTTGTACTCCTTCAGCGTCCAGTACGGCGGCGACGTGACGACCAAGTGGACCGGTTCCTTCACAACTCGCGACAAGAGCCGCGCGTCGCCCCGCACCATCCGGTGCCGCGACGGCACCTCCCGCAAGGCGTCCGCGACCCGCGCCACTTGCTCGGGGTTCTTGGCCACTTGCGGCAACGTCGTCTTCAGGGATGCCTCGGAAAGATCGACGCTCGGCAAGTGCCTGTCGACCAGCGCGGCCATCGTCTTCACGATGTCTTGCCAATCGACGGGTTTCTCTTGCGAACCTGTTCGACCAGGCAATCGAAGAAGCCTCTTCCACCTTCTTGGCTGGACACGATCCGGGGACCGTGCGCAAAGTCTACCTCGACAAACCACGACGCTTCAATCATGCCGGTGCTCCACGACGGCGGTCGGCGGCCTGAGAGTCGCTGAATGCGATTCCGCAACAACTCGGACCACGTACATTGATGCCGCGGACTGAACGCGTCTTCGGCGACATTGAACACCATGACGTATCCGGTCACAATTTCAGGTGAATACATCTGGACGTTGGTTACTTCACCAATCAGATCGTCAATTCGATTTGGTACCGTGCCTCCGAGGTTCCTGAGTAACGACTTTAGCGAAACAACCAATCTGGGCTTTCCGTCTACATTCCAAGATACATCCCACGACTTGCGTCTCGCGCCACCGGCCACGGACGCCTCCGTGAGTGCGCCAACAAGACCGCGTTGGGCGAGTTCGTCGACGACGAACTGTGCCAATACACGCAATCGTGCCGTAGATGTCGGCTTCCCGTCGACGATCGCGATTCTGTGTAGGTCAGCGATGGCGTCTTGGAGGCTCATGTGCTGCACGTGTCCCGACGTCCGTCGCGACGAGACGGTCCGGGCCGGGAGGCGTGGACGGAGCCCGTCACAGCGCGACCCGGATCGCCCACAGGTCGGGGAACGCGGGCCGCCCCAGAGTGGACTTGAGGTACGCCGCTCCCGACGATCCTCCCGTTCCCGGCCTCGCGCCGATAGTCCGCTCGACCATCTTGACGTGATGGTAGCGCCACTCCTGGACCCCTTCGTCCAGATCGACGAGCTGCTCGCAGAGGCTGGTGAGCTCGGGGTCCTGCCGGTAGATGCGGACCAGCTCGGCCTGCACGCGCTCGTCGGGTGCGGCGGGCGTGGCGAAATCGCGGTCCAGCGCCGTGGCGGGCACGGAGTAGCCCCGGGCGGCGAGAAAGCCGAGGAAGCGGTCCCAGAGCGCGGGCTCGGCCAAGCGGCCGTCCAGGCGGTCGCGTTCTGCGGAGTCGGCCGGAAACCGGCTCGCGACGGACGCCCGCTTGTGCCCGAGCACGAACTCGAGTTCTCTGAACTGGGCGGACTGGAAGCCGCTGGCGGACTCGAGGCGGTGCCGGAACGAGTTGAAGTCCACCGGCGTCATCGTCTCCAGAATGTCCAGTTGCGCGACCAGCACCTTGAGGATCTTGAGCACGCGCTTGAGTCCGGTGGCGGCCCGGTGCGCCTCGCCTCGGTCCAGGCGCTCGCCCACTTCGTCCATCTCGTGGAGCAGGACCTTGAACCACAGCTCGTAGACTTGGTGGACGACGATGAAGAGCATCTCGTCGTGCTCCTCGGGGTCCGCGAGCGGTTGCTGGAGAGACAGCAGCTCGGGAAGCCTGAGGTAGCTCTGATAGGTGACGAAGCCGCGATGCCCGCTCATGCCGGCTCCCGTCCGCGCGGGTGGTTGCGGCTCGCCGCCAGGTCCGCGACGCGCGGATATCGCCGCACGCAGGGACACGCGAGATCGCCTGGGCGCATGGTGCAACCGACGTCTTTCGCGCACGCCTTGATCGCTGGCCTCCTTCGTCCGACGGTTCGTCGTCAGTTGAAGTCCGTGCCGCCCTTGCGCACGCGGAAGGCGTCGCTGACCCACTTCGCGATCGGGCGGTCCCCGGAGTCGCCTACGCTCCAAGAAGCGTCCATCAGGCGCATGACGACGCCCTCTCGGACGTGCTCGCCCCCCAAGGTCGTGTCGCCGGCGACGTACTTCTCGGCTTCGGGCCAGTCCTCCACGACGCCGAGGACCGGGACGACGCCGGGCCCTCCGTCCGCCGCCGCGAGCGCCTCGACCTCCGGCCACGGCAGGTAGCGGGGGCCGACCCTCACGTCGAAGACGCGGAATCCAGGATTGGGCAGACCGTAGTGAAGGTCCTGCACGCCGCGCCCGAAGACCTCGCCCAGGACGTAGTACGGGATCTCCGACTTTCGATGGTGTCCGAGAGCCGCCTCCAGCCACTCGCCCCAAGCCCGGAACGCGCGGACGTACAAGTTGCCCTCGTTTTCTTCCGTCAGGCGAAGAGCCAGCCCGCGGCCGCTCATGCCCTTCGAACTCACAATGTCGCCGAAGCCGGGGTGCCAGCCCATGCAGCACCAAGTTCCGTGAAGCTTTTCCGTGACGACGACGGGCGCCTGCCGGGGCAGAAGCTCGGGGTAGCGGCGAATGCTGTCGATGTCGTACTTGACCGTCGCGCCTTGGGCCGCGAAGACCTGCCCAGCCATCGTCACCGGGATCGGCGGTTCGTACTTGACCAAGCCCAGCAGTTCCGTCACGTCGTCTCCCTCGGCCAGCGCGACGCCCGCCAGCCGCCCCTGGCCGAGCGGGTGCAGCAGTCCGCCGGACACGACGCCCCGCAGCTTGATCGCCTTCACCCTGTTCTTCTGCTTTCCGGCCAGCTTGCCGGAAAGGCCCAGCAGCTCGAGGACGTCGTCGGGGACGATCGCCGCCTCGGGAATGTACGCGGCGAGATCGCCGGTCTCGTACTTGCCCTTGGCAACGATGACGGTCACGTCGTTCACCTTGCCGATCTCCAGCGCGTCGGCGTTCGGATGCTCCTCGATCCCGACTCGAACCACGTTCGCCGCGAAGTCGGCCATGTCGATTGCTCCTCGGGTTCGGCAAGCGGTCGCGCCTGCGGGGGCACGGCGTTGCGCGTTCGGCTCTGATCGGCCGTCGCCGGGGCGGTGGACGGCATGCGCGGGCGCCCCCCCGGCGGGCTCGACGCCAAGAGGCAAGCCGTTGCCGCGAGGCGTGTCGGCGCCGCTCTTGGGGGCTCGCAATGTCGCAATTCCGCGCCGGAGCGCAACCCCTTTGCCGACGCGGTTGGCCGGCGAGCGTGCGCCGCGGCCGGACGCGGGGAGCGGGGGAGGGTCGTCCATGGCGCCCGACGGCCGCGCCTAGCCGGAAGGCCCCTCAACGGGGGTTGTGGCGGCGGCCTTCAGGAGCATCCCCGTCGGTTCCGCCTTCCGGCTCGCTGAAGGAACTCCCTTGGGCGGGCGGCGCGCACACGGCCATCCAGCAGACCACGCCCACGTCGTCCTCGGTGACCGGAGACCGCGCCGCGGGCGGCTCCACGGTGCGCAGGCCGAACGTGCGGACCACTTCGGCGATGCGGAGCGCGGCGTCGTTGCGGGTGATCTCGTTGCGTTCGGCTTCGCGCTTGATCCGGCCCAGTGCCCGGCGGACGGGCTGGCTGCGGCCGACGCGCAGGGCCTCGTACGCGGTATCGCCGCCGGGCGGCACGGCGACCGAGGGATCGGCGAGCAGGGCCAGCGCCCAGTTCTGGATCTCGCCGGCGGACCGGAGCGGAGCGGCCGCGCCTGTCGCATCCGCATTGCACGTCTCCACAATGGACGCGGCGGCCTTGGTCCATGCCGCTTCCAGGTCGAACTCCGCGTCTTCGCCGGCAGCAGGGCGGAAACCGCCGCCGGAGCTCGGGCCTGCGCCGTCGCCGCCGAGATCCAGGCCGGGCGCCGAGCCGGGATCGATGCGCCGCAGGATCGCCGCCGGCTCCGACAGCACGCCGTGGCCGTCGACATAGCGCCAGCAGCGTTCGCCCCGCACCCGGCAGGCGAAGAAGACCCCGGGCGCCCCGGCCGACGGCACGCCCGGACCCTGCCGAAACGCAGCGCCCACTCCCCAGGGCAACTTCCGCAACTCGTCTCCCCGGCCCTCGGCAAGCTCGCGGCGCAGCTCGGCTCGCAACGCCTCGCTGCTGGGGCTGCCCGCGTTCTCGGCGCCGCCCGGCCCGCCCCCCGCTTCGTCGAGCAGCGCGGCGTCGCCGTCTGCCAATCGGGCCGCGTACGTCTGCGTCTCGTCCTCCGCGTCGTCCACGACTTCCACTTCCATGCCGAACGGCTGGGCCGCCACGATCTTGCGCCGGATCGCGCGCTCCAACTTGAGGATCACCTCGAGGTCGCCCGGTTCGGGGAGCATCGTGGTCAGATGCACTTCGGCATGGGGGCTCTTGAGGCGAATGACGCGGCCGTAGCGCTGGACCATGCGCTGCGGGTTCCACGGCATGTCGTAGCTGACCACGGCCGCCGCCTGCTGCAGGTTCTGGCCCTCGGAGAGCACGTCGTTGCTCAGCAGCAGGTCCACCTCGCCCTCGGGCGGCTCGTATCCGGGGCGCACGACGGTGTCGGGGCAGAATCGCGACAGCATGGCGGTGCGCTGGTCGGGGTTCGTCTCCGCGCCCACGACGGCGATCCGGGCGCGGTCGGCGACGGACTCCGGCAAGTGGTCGTCCAGATAGCGCACCGTGTCGGCGAAGGTCGTGAACACGGCCACCTTCTTGGCCGGCGACGAGTCCAGCACGCGGCGCAGCAGGGCCAGCTTGGGATCGTCCTCGGGCCGCAGCGAGGCCAGGCGCGCCCGTATCTCCTCCAGCAGGGCCAGATCGTGCTCGACGTGGTCGCGAAAGGCGGGGTCGTAGTTGTCGGCGGGCTCCGAGTCCGCGTCTTCCGCCAGCGCGCCCGCCAACCACTGCGCCAGTCCCGATTCGTCCAAGTCGGCGCCGGCTTCGCGCAGGGATTCGGCGCCCGGCGCCCAGCCCTCGTCCCACGCCGCCAGAAAGGCTCGGTGGGCCGCCAGCATCCGCTTCACGGTCAGCAGGCACGCGTGCCAGCACGACTCCAGCCGCTTCAGCACGCCCGACCGCAACAGGGCGCTGAGCACGACTTCGCGGGTCTCCAGCGAGCGGTTGTTGTGGTAGCGGCTCGGGCAGTAGCGCGCCATGTGCAACGCGTCGATGCGCTCGGCGATGTGCGTGGCCAGGCCGGGACCGGCGTCGTCCAGGTCGTAGCGCTCCGTGGCCAAGCGGGGTTCGGGGAACGCGACGGGCGTGCCGTCGGGAAAGACCGCGCCGGGATACTCGCGCACGATGAAGCCGCGGTCGCGCCGCACGCTCACCATGTCGGCCAAGCCGAAGAGCACGTCCGGGTTCAGGTTTTCGGCGTGGGTCCGGTTGGCGCCGGCCCGCGCGAACAAGTCCCGCAGCGACCGAATGCCCGCGCCGTCGAACGCCCCGTCGTGCCGTGCGAACGCCATGACCAGGTGGTACAAGTCCCAGAGCCCGTTGTTGATGGGCGTGGCGGTCAGCAGCACGAGGTCCTTCTGCTCGCCGCCCAGCAACCGCGACAGCGCGCCGTACCAGGTCGTCGCTGGGTTGCGCAGCGCGTGAGCCTCGTCGAAGACGACCAGTCTGTAGACGTCCTTGTCGTTGGAGAGCGCGCGGTTGCCGGGCCGAGAGCGACGACCCGGATCGGCGAGCTGCGGGTCGGAGGCGAACTCCTGGTAGCTGATCACCTGCGCGGGCAACCGCGTCTGGTCGAGCCGCTCGCGCCAATGCTTGCGCAGCTGGGCCGGCACGACCACCAGGACGTGAAGGCCGCGCCGCACCGCGTACTCCTCCACGAACGCCAAGCCGATCTCGGTCTTGCCCGTGCCCACGCCGTCCGCGTAGACGACGCCCCGGTGCCTGCGTACGATGGAGAGCGCGCGGCGAAAGCCGTCGTCCTGGAACGGCGCCAGATCGAGTTCGCTGGCCTGCGGCGCCGAGTCGTCCTCGTCCAAGTCGTCGCCGAAGAGCTCCAGCAGGGCGCGCAGGTAGACCGTGTGCGGGTCGAGCAGTCCTGGGTCGGGAAAGAGCAGGTCGCGGAGCTGGTCCTTGAAGTCGGCCGACGCCTCCCAGAGCGCGTCGAACCATTGCACCGCCCGCTTGGCCACCGGCGGATCGTAGTGAACGAGGCCGAGCTCCAGGTTCCGCCAAAGGCCCGCCGAAGTCAGGTTGGCCGACGTCACCAGCGCCGCGCGCGCGTCCTCCGCGTTGCCGAACAGGTACGCCTTGCCGTGGAGGAACTTGTCCACGTAGCGCCGCACGGCCACGTCGGGCCGGTCCAGCCATTCCTCGACGGCCAGCATCCGCTTCAGCGCCCGGCTGGGCGGAAAACGGGACAGATCGCGTTCCTCGCCCAGCGCCAGGAGCGTGCGTTCGAACAGCGTGGCCGGGACTTCGTCGCCGATGCCCGTTGGAATGGCGCCCAACAGCAGCCGAGTCTCCCGGCCCCGGCCCTCGGCGACGGCCGCCAAGTGGCACAGGCCGCCCAGGTTGACGTAGCCGGTGGCCACGGAAAGCGCGTGGCGGTCGTCGAAGTCGGCGGCGAGGTAGGAGAGGCCGTCGCCGTGGTGGGTGGCGTCGGCCAGGTTGTCGAGGAGGGAGGGGCGTTCGGGCATTTTCGTGTTGGGTGGGTGGGGCCACGGTGGACCGTTGCCGCGCGGGTGTGCAGACTGCACACCGGGGAGTCACTGGCAGTTCGTCCATCCCGAGCGACGTGGCTTGGTGACCCCAAGCGCCCGTGCAAGCACAGCTCACTGCAACCGGCGCGATCGTTCGAGCTGAACGGCCGGCTCACCCTCGGTCGGCCCGAAGGGAGGCAGACGAGCAATCATGCGATTCGCCATCGTCGTCCACAAGGATCCGGGCAACTGCTGCGGAGTCGCGGCGCCCGGACCGCCCGGACACTTTTCCGCCGGTGACACTCTCGAACGAGCCTGGCGAGTCCGCTCCGGAAGCCATCGCGTGTCGCCTCGAGGCCTGCTGATGGACGGAAGCCGGTTCCCGAGCAATCGAGTTTGGAAGAGCCTCAGGCCCGCGAGGAGTGGCGCGAGAGAAGCATGCGCCGATGGCTTGTGCTGGGAGAAGAGGTGCAGGCGCAAGAGGACTGACCGGGTGGGCCGCTTTGGCAACCCCACGCGGGCGATTCGCAAGACGGGAGGCGTCGTACCACACGCCGGCGGAGAACCGGGACCGA
Organism: Longimicrobiales bacterium; assembly: GCA_965203485.1. Classification (GTDB taxonomy): domain Bacteria; phylum Gemmatimonadota; class Gemmatimonadetes; order Longimicrobiales; family Gaopeijiaceae. Next base: position 2,033,924 of record OZ241892.1, on the reverse strand, counting down.
CCAGCGACCTCGGCCGCAGTTGACTCCCCGGGCACTGGTTGCGACACTTGAATGTTCCGGTGCTCCTGCCGACCTGCCCCCCCCTTACCGGCGCTATTCTCCTTGCCATCCCACGATCCGATGCCCAACCCTACCGTCGAGTCCGCCGACGCCGGGCCGCGCGCCGACAGCCGGCCGGCAGCCGTCGTGAGGCCGTCGGCTCGCCCAGGCGCGGCGGAGGGGACGACAAGCGATTCGATGTCAGTTCGCCCGCCCGTGACCACGGAGGGACCGCGAGAGGAGGGCGCCGAAGAAGGGTACGGTGTCGAAGAAGAAAGGATGGATGGAGATGCTCCCGAAATCGTTCAGCCGTTCGATCCCACGCGGATATCCATCTCCACGAAGACGCCCACTGTGGATCTCGTGATAAAGCGATTGAAATACGACGAAATCGACCTGAATCCAGATTTTCAGCGCAACGCCGGAATATGGGACAATACTAGGCAAAGCCGACTGATCGAGTCGTTGCTTTTGCGTATTCCATTGCCGGTATTCTACATGGCGGCCGACCGCGACAACAAATGGCAGGTCGTCGATGGTCTTCAACGCCTTTATTCGATCAAGAGCTTCGTGCTCGACAAGAAACTCAAGCTCCGCGGCATGGAATACCTTTCCCAATTTGAAAGAAATGCCTACGACGATCTTCCCAGGGACATGCGGCGTCGCATCGACGAGACTCAACTTGCGTTTCATGTAATCGACGCCGGCACTCCACCCGAGGTGATGTTCAATGTCTTCAAGCGAGTCAATACCGGCGGCAAACCGCTCACCCCCCAAGAGATTCGGCATGCTCTCAATCCGGGGTCAGCACGTGACTTGGTCAATGAACTAGCCGAGAGCGCGGAGTTTCGCCGCGCCACTGACGAGAGCGTAAGCCCTCGGAGAATGGCCGACCGCGAATGTGTATTGCGTTTCGTGGCATTCTATTGTCAAGACTTGAATTCCTACAACGGGAATTTGGATGCCTTCCTCGCGAAAGCCATGAAGAACATCAATGCGGACATGGATGAGAGCGCAAAAGAAGAAATGCGACAAGCATTTTTCAGATCCATGAGATTGGCCAGAGAGTTGTTCGGAAACAATGCGTTCCGCAAGCCCAGGGCTCGGTCCGGCGGTCGGAGTGTCATCAACAAGCCGTTATTCGAGTGTTTGTCGGTTGCGCTAGCCCAGGTTCCGGAATTGGACGAAGAGGCATTGATCGAGCGAAGAACGTCGCTGGCGAACAGATTTGACGATCTGATGACCGATCGCGTTTTCCACGATAGCATTTCTATTGGCACGCAGACGATTGAACAGGTGCGCACGAGGTTCAATCGTGTAAAGCGAATCATCAACGAGGTGATGAATGATTAGCGATTTTCAATTGCTCAATTTCAAGTGTTTTTCCGATGCGACGTTTAGCCTTGGCAAGATCACTCTTCTTGCCGGTTTGAACGGAACTGGCAAAAGCAGCGTCATTCAAGGCTTGTTGGCGTTTCGACATTTACGTGAATGGCGCCGTGAAGGCGGTGCGGCGCCGAGCTTGGCCGGCGTGCGGTCGGAAGGCCCGGCAACCATGGATCAGTTTGGTGAAGAGCGGGCTCATCGCAATCGGCACGGGAAGAAGGAGACCTACAAGCTGCACGTGAGCGCTGGGAGTTGCCGCATTCACTTTCGCGTGGAATCGGCGGGAAGAATGATCGAGATTGGCTACGTGGGAAGGCATTTGCCGACCAAGCAGTTCCATTGAGCTCGACGGCAACTCCCCCGGCCGCGTCGGCATCGTGACCGCTCACGAAGTCATCCGTCACTTGTTGCGTGAAGGCGCGGCGCGGCCGCTGGCCGTGCACGGGGCCGAGAACGGTCCTCGCGCAACGATCGGCGGCATCGAACTTGCGGTCTTGCCGACGAGCGCCGCCGCCGCCATGCGAGCCGAATGGCGGAAAAGCCCGGCCAGCGCCACCCGGCCCTGCCTCCTGCTGGCCGACGACGCGCAACGGCCAAGCCGTCTCCGGGTCCTCGGCCCGATCACCCACAAGGGGCCGGTGCGCTCCGTGGACGCCGGGCATCTGGCCAGGACGCTAGAAGCGCTGGCGGATCTGTCGTCCCTCGAAGCCGTGCGCCGGCTGGCGGCAGACCTGAACCGCGTTGCAGGCGACGGGCTGGCCATCAACGGCCTCCTCACCCGCCACACCCTGGAATCCCGCTTCAAGGGGGACCCCGTCCGATGGAGCGCCGCTGGCCGTGCGGTGGCCCGCGTCCCGGCCGCGCCCGGCTCGTGGCGCCAGACGCTTTCAGCGCTCGGCTACGGCCTGGAACGCCTCACGCCCCGGGGCTACCTGGCCACCTACGATGGCAAGCCGGTGGCGGTCGTGCATCCCAAGAAGACGGCAAGCGCGCTGGCGCGCCTGGACCCGGACGGCCGCCCGCCCGAGGGACTGCTGGCGTCGGACTGCCACGAGCGCGGCGCCCGCTGGGGGCTCCTCGCGTTCGGCGGATGCTTCCGCCTGTTCGATGTGGAGTCGCCCGGTGGAACCGGCCACTGGCTCGAACTGGACGCCGCGTTGCTGGACGACGAGCGGCGCGCCTTCCTGGCCTTGCTGGCGCCCGCGTCCCTGGTCGGCGGCGGTTTCGCCGAGCTCCAGGAGGAAGCGGTCAACTTCGGCGTCCAGCTCCACGCCCGCCTGGACCGCACGATCCGCCAAGAGGCCCTCCCCGCGCTGGCCGTCGGCATGGAGCGCTGGGCGAAGGAGCACGGCCTCGACTTGAAGGACGACGCCCGGCGCGAGGAAATGGAGCAGGCGGCGATGACGCTGGTCTTCCGCGCGGTCTTCATTCTCTTCGCGGAAGCCGCCGACCATCTGCCGATGAACAACGAGTCCTACAAGAAGGCGTCCTTGTCGGCGCTCGTGACCGAGGCCCACCGGACCAAGGACAAGCTGAGCCCGGCGTCGTCCGCGCTGTGGGACGGGTTCGTGCGGCTGGTCAAGGCGATGCGCGTCGGCAATCCCGCCTGGGACGTGCCCGCCTACAACGGCGCGCTCTTCGCGGCCAAGGACTTCGCGGGCGCCGCGTTGCTGGAGCGCATGGAGTTGCGCGACCCCGAGTTCGGGCGCGTGCTGGCCGCCGTCGGCCACGACGCCGAGCAGGGTAGCGGCGTGGACTTCTCGACGCTGGAGATCGCCCACATCGGCCACACCTACGAGTCCCTGCTGGGCCTGCGCCTGTCGCTGGCCACGCGGCCGCTCCGCTACGACGCCAAGAAGGACCGCTACGTGAGCGCGGCGTCGCCGGGCGTTGCGGAAGTGAAGCCGGGCGGCCTGCTCTGGCAGACCCATGCGGGCGGGCGCAAGGCGGGAGGCGTCTACTACACGCCGGTGGAGATCGTGCGCCACTTGGTGAAGGGGGCCGTGGAGCCGCCGTTCAAGCGGCACTTGGAAGCGGTGGCGGAGAAGGCGAAGACCGACCCGGAGGCGGCGGCCGAGCTGCTGCTCTCGTTCGCGGTCGTGGACCCGGCGTGCGGCAGCGCCCACTTCCTTGTGCAGGTCGCCGAGACCCTGGCCGAGATGACCGTTCGCTTCCTGGCCGAGCGCCCGTTGCCGCCGTTGCTGGACGCGCTGGAGCGACTGCGCAGCCGCGCGTCCCCGGGCGTGGCGTGCGAAGACGCGGCCCTGCTCCGCCGTCTGATCGTCAAGCACTGCGTCTTCGGCGTGGACCGAAGCGAGATGGGCGTCGAGGTGGCGACGCTGTCGCTGTGGCTGGCGTCGTTCGTGCCGGGCCTGTCGCTGGCGTACCTGGGCCGCAACGTGGTGGCGGGCGATGCCTTGATCGGCGTGGGCGACCCGAAGCCGCTCCTGGACGAGGCCCCGCTCTTTCGGGAACCCCTGCGCCACGCGCTGGACGAGGCCACGGCGGCGGTGCGCAAGCTGGCCGAGATCGACGACCGCACGCCCGAAGAGGTGGTGGCCAGCCAAGCGGCGGACAAGGAAGCGTGGGCCGCCACCAAGGGGATCGAACGGCTCTTCGACCTGTGGACGGCGGAGCAGTTCGGGCTCGTGGGCGCCCGCGCGCACGTGGCGACCCACGGCGCGACGGTGATCTCGGGCGAACGCCGGACCGCGCTTGCACGCCGGGCCCGCGAGCTGGCCGGCCGACATCGCTTCCTCCACTGGCCGCTGGCGTTCCCGCAGGTGTTCTCGCGGTCGTCGCCGGGGTTCGACGCGGTGGTCGGCAACCCGCCCTGGGAGGAAGTGACGGTCGAGGAGCTGTCATTCTACGGGGAGTACCGGCCCGGGATAACGGCCTTGGCCGAGAAAGAGCGGCGGGAGGCGATGGACGAACTGGTGCGAGAGCGTCCGGAGCTGGTAGACCGACTGGCCGAGCGACGACAACAGCTCAAGGACTACCGGCAGGGCTTGGCTGGCGGCGATTACAAGCCGGTGGGTGGCGATCCGGATCTGTACAAGTACTTCTGCCAACGCTATCGCATGCTAGGACGATTCCGCAGTCATCTGGGTGTGGTACTGCCGAGGACGGCGTTCAATGCACGAGGTTCTCGAGGCTTCAGAGAATGGCTCTACTCCGACTGCACGCCGAATCGCATAGATTTTATCCTGAACAAGGGCCGCTGGGCATTTGACAGCACTCCTTCGTATTCCATTGCGCTTACTATAGCAGAACGACACCCAGCAGACAAGGGGGGGGGGGGGGGGGGGGAAGTAACAATTGCGGGCATCGCCGATTCAAAGACAAGTTGGAGGAGACAGGCGGTTGGGCCTGGCATTCGGGTCAGGAGAACCGCCCTCGGACCGGGGCGGGAAACGCCTCTCTTGAAGTCTCAAGCGGAAGCCGGAGTGTTGGCCCGCATACGGACAGGTAGCCTCTTTCCTTATGGTTCGGACGGCCGATGGTCGTGCTTTCCGGTCGCCGAACTACACGAGACCAACGACAAAGGGCTGTGGCAAAGGGAAGGTTCCGCTCGCCTCTGGAAGGGGGCCAGCTTTCACCAGTATGATCCGCACGGCTATAAGGAGCGTTCCATTCCAGAAACTAGCGCCCTCACCCGCAAGGTCAATAAGCCGCGGCCCGGGACGGGATCCATTCTTGCGAAGGATCTATCAACTTACGCCCGGAGCCAGTCGGTTCGCACCGAAACGGACCGCCACCGGATCGCTTTCCACGACGTAACTCACCGAACAGCCTCCCGCACCGTGATCGCCTGCTTGGTTCCGAAAGGCGTCTTTTTGTCAAATACTGCCCCGCATCTGTCATTTCCGACCGGCGACGCAATGGCGCGGGCCGCTTGTCTGGGTGTCATGAACAGCTTGCCTTTCGACTGGCAGGCCCGCCGCTTCATCGAACTGCACGTCAACTTCTTCCTGCTCGAAGGCTTCTACGTGCCTTCCATGACCGACGACGACTTCGCCGAAATCGCCCGAGCCGCCGCCCGTCTCTCCGCCGTGGACGACCGCTTCGCCGACTTCGCCCGCGAAACCGGTGTGGAGTGCGGTCCGTTGCTGGACGCCGACCGCATGGAGTTGCGCGTGGAGATCGACGCCCGCGTGGCACGAGCCTACGGTCTCGGCTCGGGCGACCTGGATGTGATCTACGAGGACTTCACCGCCAACGCCCTCCCGCCCGCCTACCGCACTCGCTTGAGTCGGCGCCTCAAGACCCTGGGCTGATGGAGAAGAAGCAAACGCCGGAGCCCTCGTCGGACATCCGTTACCCTCCATGCGCGCCGTGCAATGGCAGAGCGCGACATCCAGGTGGACTGGGTCTTCCGAGCCCTACGGGATCCGGACCTTCGATCCGACGATCCCAACGACTCCGATGTCGAGCGTTTCTTTCGCCATATTCCAGAGCGGGATGGTCGGGTGTTGCGCGTGGCCGTGAACACCCAAGCCCATCCGTGGACGATCATCACGTCGTTCTTCGACCGCAAAATGAAAGGGAAGACATGAAGCTGCATGTCGACAAGAGCGCCGACGCGCTGTACCTGCGACTCGACGACTCGACCATCGCCGAGTCGGAGGAGGTCTCGCCGGGCATCGTTCTCGACTACAGCGACTCGGGCGAAGTAGTCGGCGTCGAGGTGCTCCACCTGTCGCGCCGTTCGTCCAAGGTGAAGCTGTCGACGCTGGAATTCGAGGTCGCGTGATCCTCTCGGCTTGCTTGGCTGCCTCGGCCGCCGCCGGATGCTCGATTTCGGACACCGCCACCACCGCCTCCGCCGTGTCTTCCTGCATCGCCGCGGAGCCGTTTCCGAGCGCGCTGGCCCCGCTGGTGCGTGCTCGAAGGATTGCCGAAGGCCTTCCATGCACGCGACCATGGCCTCGGCGCGACCCCGACTTGACCGGCGGGGCCACGCGGACGAGCTTTCACAATGTCGTCGAAGGAAGGATGCCTTCGTCGTCCCCAATCCCGAGATGAAAGGAATGTTCCCCAATGCAGTCCATCTGGAAACGTGTCGTCGTGATGCTTGTCGTTGCAGGAGGGGCCTTGGTGCCACCGATTGGCGCGAGAGATGCATGCGCCGATGGGTTGTGCTGGGAGAAGACGTGCAGGCGGGATCTCCAGTGCCTCGTCACGTGTCCGCCATGCAACGGAGATTTGCACGAACCGGGTACGTGTTGGTACGCAAAGGACTGACCGGACTCGCTCTGTCCCTGGCGGCGGGGTGTTCGCCGCCGGGACAGGAAGCCGGTGCGGCGAAGACGCAAGCGATCGACGAATCGGCGGTGTGCCGGGACTGCGAGATCGGCTTTCAAACGGTTGCGGTGCTGGGGAACGACGGCGACCCGGGCTCGGCGTGGCACAGGGCTGCCGGAGACGGGTGCATGGTGGCCCAGCTTGGCACGGGCGACTTCGTATTGGGGGCGGTTGCGGGCGGCGGCGAGATCTTCGTCTACGACTCGGGTGGACGATTTGTCCGCAGCTTCGGACGCTCCGGCCAGGGGCCCGGCGAAGTGCAGGGGATGGTCCGCATCTGGGCAGGACCGGGCGACACGCTGTTCGTGGCCGACGACGGGAACAACCGAATGCAAGTGCTGACTTCCCGTGGCGACTACGTGCGCTCGTTTCCGATGCCGAGACCGTTTCGCCGGTTTGCTCGCCTTGCCACGGGCGATTTCGTCTTCGCCAAGTCCTTGAGTAGCGTGGGAGACGACATGTTCGTCTTGATGGACGCGTCCGGCCGGGAGACCGAGACGTTCAGCCTGTCGAAGAGCGCGGAACCAGATTTGGAATCCGCCCTTGCAAGCCCTCGTCCAGGAACCAAACCTGCTTTTTGGACAGCCAGCAGGCGACAATACGCCATCCACGAGTGGCGCTTGACCGAGGCGCCCGGACCTGCGGTTGCCCTGATTCGCACGCTGGTGCGGGAGGCCGACTGGTTCCCGCCCTATCCGGAGTTCAGCGACGAAGTGTACGAGTCCGTTCCGCCTCCCGCCTTTCTGCATCACGTGTGGGAGGATGAAGACGGCCTTCTTTGGACGTACTCGTTGGTGCCGGATCCGGATTGGCGTCCGGACATTCCCATGAGCCCCCGTCCGGCATGGCACCGGGAAACGTTCGACCACCGCGTCGAAGTCCTGGACGCGTCCTCCGGCCGCCTCGTCGCCGTCGGCGAGCACGAGGACAGACTGTCCCCCGTGTGCGGCAGTCATCTCGTGTACGCGGTGGTCGAGACGCCTGCGGGCGACATGCGCGTAAAGGTCGTGGAGCCCTACTTGGCGAACGGGCCTGCCGACCGGTAGACCTTCGACAGCCGGCGCGGGCGGAGTGCGCGCCCGTTGCTCGACGCCAACCGCATGGAGTGCGCGTGGAGATCGACGTCCGCGTGGCCCGGGCGTGGGGCCCCTCGGTCTCGACGACCTGGCGCCGTGAACACCCCAAGCCCATCCGTGGACGACCATCACGTCGGAGGAGGTCTCGCCGGGCATCGTTCTCGACTACAGCGACTCGGGCGAAGTAGTCGGCTTCGAAGTGCTCCACCTGTCGCGCCGTTCGTCCAAGGTGAAGCTGTCGACGCTGGAATTCGAGGCCGCGTGACGAGGTGGCCGATCTGCCCTTGGCACCTAACTTCCGTCCACCGATGAGGTTCCGAATTGTGATACGGGGAGCAATCGCTGCGTGTCTTGTTGTCGTCGCGGCTTGCGACAGCGATACGTCCAGGTACGAATCCTCCATCGCGGACACCAGCTGGGCTACCGCTTCGGACGTGCCCATGGCGGCCGTCACCGAAGATGTGTTCGTCGCGGGCGGCATCACCGGCGCGGCTTGGGCGTCGTTTAACGGGATCTATTCGGCGGCCTTCACGGCAACTGGCGACTTGGCCGTACTGGACATCGTGCAGAGGCGTGTCGTCTTGGTGGCCCCGGACGGAAGCCGGTGCCACGAGGTATCGCGACCGGGCGATGGGCCGGGCGAGTATCGGCAACCGGTGTCGCTGGTCACGCTAGGCGACGAGCGACTGGTCGTTTACGACCGTGGGCACATGTCCTTCTTGGTATTCGGACCAGACGGAGATTTGTCGAACAAGCTGGAGTTCAAGTCGATATAGTAAGCAACGTGCTTCGGGGGTTGCCCGACGGTCGGATTCTTGCGGCGGAAGTGGCGATTTGACGAACCCAACCGTTCATTGGATTTGTACTCCCTGGACGGAACGCGAGAAACGTTCTATGCCGCATGGAATATTCCCAACGAGGCTGAAGATTTGATGTTGGAGGAAGCTCAAGGAGCCTACACGCCGGCGATCAAGCAAGCAGCGCGAGACCGAAGAATGAGCGCGAGCGTCTCAGTCCTTGGAGCCGACATATCCGAGCAGGCGCGTCGTGCGCTCATGCGCCAACTCCAGGACGACGCCGCGAGTCGAATGACGTTTGCAGAGCAGATTCCTGTGATCAACAGGATGGCCGTGGACTCGGAAGACCGCATTTGGGTCGAACGCACGGGAAGAGACGGTTCTCCGACGGGCCGACCGATGTGTTTGACGCCGACGGTACCTACTTGGGCACGTTGTCCGCTGACGGCCTCCGCATTCCTCGCGCCTTCGGAGCCGACGGGCTGATGGCGTACATCGAGCGAGACGAGCTCGATTCTCACGTCGTGAGCGTCATCAGGTTGCTGGCGCTGGAGCGGGTTGGCGACCCGTCGAACTAGGGGGTCTGCGCCTCAACGCGTTGACTACCGCCGAATCGGAGGAGGTCTCGCCGCCTCCCGGCGCCGCTCCGCCCGCCCCCGTCCGCTACGCTCCGGCCCCTTATCGGCAGCAGGCCCGGGGCGCCCACTCGTTCGACCTCCGAGTCGCGGAACCGCCCCCGGAGCCCCCGCCGATTGGCCAATCGATCCGGCTCTGTACATCGCCCGCCTTCCGTGCTATCATGCCGGAACGGTATGGATCCCCATCGGCGTCCTGCCGCTCCAGTCTAGCCGAAGAGGAGACGCCATGCGAGCCATCGTCGAGGCCAGTGCCGCCGCCTTCGTCAGCAACCTGCTAAGCCCGGCGCCTGCTGGTCGGCAGCCCCGCCGGGCTAACGGAGCCAGGACCCGGCGTGCTCGGTATCTCCGGGGGTCGGTTGGTCCAAGTATCGCCTGGGCCGGGCATCTCGATAACCGCGGCGCCAGGAATGACGAAGCAGCCCGAGCGCAACCTCGTGCTCCAGTCGGCGCCGTGTTCCATCGATGCGTCCTGCAGGTCAATCCAGCGAGCTATGCGAGATCCGGCGATCCAGGTACGGCTTTTAGAATGGTGTGCGAAAGATGAATCGAGTAGAGCTTTCTGATATATTGCGGAATGGCGAGGATTCGCTTGTCGAATTTAGGAGAGACGATGTGCGTAACTTCAAGCTGGCGAAAGAATTGGTTGCATTTCTCAATCTGGACGGAGGTACGTTGCTACTCGGCGTGGAAGACGACGGCAGCATATCAGGCGTAAATCGGCCTGGACTCGAGGAATGGGTGGGAGAGTTGTGCCGGATCAAAATCGCGCCGCCCGTAGTGCCGGTACTGCAGTGGATTCGAAATGCGGCCGCAGGCAAGGACGTCTTGGCTATACGCGTATCGGCCGGACCGGACAAGCCGTACGCACGGATTCACAACAACGGGAAGACGTACTATATCCGTGTTGGCAGCAGCAGCCGGGAAGCGAGCCGGGAGGAGCTCGGACGCATGTATCAGGCATCAGGATACATGCGTTACGGCCTGCGGCCGGTCCCCGGTGCGGACATAGCCGCTTTTGATCGTAGACGGTTGCAGGACTACTGCTCGCGGTTGCTTCGGGCCGATGTCCCTGCAGACGACGATCGGGAAGGCTGGGAGGGACTGCTAGCGAACTTGGAGCTGATGACGGAGTCAGACGGCGTTCACCTGGCGACTGTCGACGGATTGCTTCTGTTCGGCAAGACGCCGGCGCGATATTTGTCGCAGGCCGGTGTTAGGGCTGTGTGCTATGAAGGCGCAGAGCCCGACTATCCCGCTCACGCTGACGAGGTTATACGGGGACCCTTGGTATCGCTCGGTGGCGACAACGGATTTGTCGAAAACGGAATGGTCGAGCAGACCTGGGATTTCGTCAGGCGCAACACAAGCGCAATGGCTCGATTGGACGGCCCGCGGCGTGTGGACGCATGGGAGTTTCCGGAGACGGTAGTTCGAGAAGCGATAGTCAATGCTCTAGTTCACAGAGACTACAGCATCGCCGGTACGGACGTCGCCGTGACCATTTACTCTGATCGCATGGAGGTGGAGAGTCCCGGCACGTTGCCGAACACCGTGACCGTGGAGAGAATGAAGGGAGGGACTCGGTACGCTCGCAATCAGACGCTGGTGAACATCATGAGGGACTACAGGTACGTGGATGCACGGGGGATGGGAGTGAGGATGAAGATGATTCCGGGCATGAGGGCTCACAACGGCACGGAGCCGAAGTTCATTGCGGAGGAACACCGCTTCACCGTTTGCCTTTGGAAGACATCCAAACGACAGAAGGGCGAACAGTGAAGGGGGGCCCTCGGCCTTGGCGCGCTTCCGGTAGAGCGGCAGTAGGGCGGCGGCGGGACGTCGTTCCGGGTCTTCTGCACGACTTCGTCCACAGCCGACGTGGCCAACCTCCAACACCATGGTCCGCCGGACCCGGGCCACGAACGGCCTCCCCCGCTCCTTGAGTGCCTGCATCAGCTTCTCGGCCGGATATCCCGGCGCCTTTGGAGTGGCCGTTCCAACCGTTGCCCGGCTACCCGGCCGTGAACCTCAATTTTGCGGGCTGTCCGGGTCCACCACCATTCCCTGCGGTGGACGCCCTCCGTTGCGCACCCGTAGCCGCCAGCCCGCCAACCGACGGCTCGTGCCGGAGCGTCTAACACGCCAGCATGCGGTGCTGGCCTTGTCCTTCGGGCCCAGAAGGATTAGTACGAGATGCGAGCAACGCCGCATCAGACGATGCCGAAGACTACGGACAGTACCTGTTCGGTGGGTGCGACATGCCCGCAGGAAGGGGCGACGGAGGACATGAGACCGCTGGAAGCCATGGCCGGGATCGGCCCGGCCGCCCCGCACCCGTTTCCCTACCAGGGAAGCAAGCGCGGGATCGCGAAGTTCATCCTGCCCTACTTTCCGGCGGACCTGGATCGGGTGGTGGAGCCCTGCTGCGGCTCGGCCGCCGTATCGATCGCGGCCGCGACCCATGGGTTGGCAAGGCGGTTTTGGATCAACGACTTCAACGCGCCTCTGATGGCCTTGTGGCGGGAAATTGTGGAGAGGCCCGAGGGGCTCGTTGCCGACTACGCTCGCCTATGGCGCGACCAACAACCGCACATGAAGGGGTTCTTCTTCGACATTCGCAAGGAGTTCAACGAGTCGGGCCAACCGGGCCACCTCCTCTATCTGCTGGCTCGAATCGTGAAGGGGTCCGTCCGGTACAATGCCACCGGAGCGTTCAACCAGAGCCCCGACAACCGCCGGGCCGGCATGAGACCCACGGTCATGCGCCGACAGATACTTGGCGTACACCGGTTGCTGGCGGGCAGGACGGACTTGTCGGCGCAGGACTATCGGCAAGTGGTGCTGGCATCGACGCCGGAGGACCTCGTCTACATTGATCCGCCGTACCAAGGCACTTCGCAAACGCGAGACAGGAGATACTGCGATGGCATCGACTACGACGAGTTCGTCGGCACGTTGCACACAATGAACAAACTGGAACTGTCCTACATCGTCAGCTACGACGGCAGGACCGGCGGCAAAGCCCACGGCAAGCTGTTGCCGAAGGTCCTCCGGTTGCATCACATCTACCTCCCCGCTGGAAGATCCACTCAAGCCACCTTGCTGGGTCAAGCCCGCGAGACGGTCGAGTCCCTGTATCTCTCGCCAGCGCTGGTGAGACGGCTCGGGAGTCTTGAACGACACGTTGAGACGGCCTCGCATGCTGTCCAGCCGGCACTGTTCGAATGAGTCGTAGCAAGTACTCGCGGGAATTTCTTGAACTCCTCGATAGCGTTACAGCCAAGCGTCCGCGAACAGTGATTCAACACATACTTCATCACGGGCACGTTACGACCGAAGAACTGAGAAAGTTGTACGGTTACAGTCATCCGCCGCGTGCGGCTCGGGATGTTCGAGAACTGGGCATTCCGCTTGTAACCGACACCATTGTCACGTCGGACGGTAAAACCATGGCTCTCTACCGTTTCGGGGATCCGTCGCAAGTCCGCCTTTCTGACGCATCAGGACGAACGGTCCTCACCGGCGAGCTCAAAGCGAAACTGATAGAGAAGGATGGTGCCAGGTGCAACATCTATTTGGAATCATTGTCGGAACGCGAACTGCAGATCGACCACAGGGTACCCTTTGAGATAAGCGGACGCGATTCGCCAACGGATGGCGTTGATGAGTACATGCTCTTGTGTCCATCTGCAAACCGAGCCAAGTCCTGGAGTTGCGAGAACTGTCCGAACTGGGAGGTCAAGGACCCGGCCACATGCAAGTCGTGCTACTGGGCATATCCGGAATCCTATTCTTACGTTGCCACCCACGACCGCCGGAGGCTTGACATCATGTGGGCGGGAGAAGAAGTGAATGCCTACGACGATCTGAGCGCGGCAGCGGCTCGACAAGGCATCGACATGCCGGATTACGTCAAGAAGGTCCTTGCACGCCATCTCGACCGTGGGACGGCTAACCGGTGACACCGGATACGCATCTGGCCGGACCGCAACCGCCCACGCACATGAGGCAATCGTCGCGATGGTTCAGCGGGTGGTCGCCTTGTGGCCCGACTCGCGCGCTTGATCCGTTCTCTCCGCATGAGGCGGGCACGCTTGGGCGCCATGTATCTTGAGGTCGGTGCGGATGCCGGACCAGCGGCCGGATCGACGGCTGGCCTTCTAGCTCTCGTGTACTCGGACGTGGAGGGCGGCGTTGCGGCGGTCCCGGGTCCCGGGCGGAAGCGGTCGCTTGAGCGAAGCGTAGCAACGGCTCCTGGAGCGACGGAGGACGCGGCACATGGTGCGGATGGGGAAGACGGCGCGATGCGCCGTCACGAACCCGCTTGCGCTCTGGGGATCCAGTTGCTCTCCTGGGCGACCGAGGCGGCCGCGGCGACCGTCAACCACGCCGACTTCCCAGGGACTGCGCAAGCTCCGGCCGGTGCTCGGTCCGCGTTTCGTCGGTGGCGTCGTGTTGTACGACGACGAGCTGGGCGTGTCGTTCGGCAAGGCACTTGGCGCCGTCCCGTTGCGTGTGCTGTGGAAAGGGCGTGAGGAGCACGAGGGGCCGGGCGGGGCCACCCGGAAGTGTCGTGCCGTAGGCACGCGGATGACGGTCCAAGCCCCCGCCTTGACCGGACCCCCCTCCGCTCCCATCGTTCCCGTCACGATCATGAGCGTCTCATCCTGATTGTCGCTCTACGGGCCGTCAGGCCGCAGATTGGCCACCGCGCAACAGATTCCGCCAAATCTGGGAGCAGACTCCCTGAGCTTCGCACGGAAGGTCGGCCAATCGCCCGCATGACTGCGACGGACCTCGAGATCCTCGTCCAGCAAGGCGAGGGCACCACGCTGGAGTTCAAGGAGCGCGTGTCGACGTCCTTTGCCAGAGGGATCGTCGCTCTTGCCAACACCATAGGCGGCAAGATTCTTGTGGGCGTGGATGACGACGGCCGCATGATCGGGGTCGAGGACGGCAATGCGTTGCGTGCCCGCATCCAGAACATCGCCCGCGATTGCGACCCGTCGGTCAAGGTGCTGGTCGAACCCGTGAACGGCGTGCTCGTGGTTCATGTTCGCGAGAGCGACGCGAAGCCCGTACAGTGCAGCGACGGCTTCTTCTGGCGACAGGGCGCCGTGACCCAAGAGATGAGCCGTGACGAGATTCGCGACTTTTTTCGGGCCGAGGGTGCCATTCGGTTCGACCTGTCTCCCTGTCCGCGCTTCAATTATCCGGAAGACTTCGACCGCGAGAAGTTCGACGGTTGGATGCGGTTGTCCGGCATCACGGCAGGTTCGACCGTGGAAGACGTGCTGGTCAACATCGAAGTTGCCGAGCGCACGGGCGACGGCTTGCTGTTCCGCAACGCCGGCGTGCTCTTTTTTGCCAAGAAGGTGCGGCGCTTCTTTCCGGAAGGCTACGTCACCTGCCTATTGGGGAAAGGAACCGACAAGGTCCACATCCTGGACCGCAAGGACTTTGACGCGGGCATCGCGGCAGACATCGAAGAAACCATGCGGTTCATTGAGCGCAACACTCGCATGGCCTACAGAATCAAGGGGCTGCGGCGGCAGAACATCCCAGAGTACCCGATGGAGGCCTTGCGAGAGGCCGTCACCAATGCGGTCATGCACCGCGACTGGTTCTTCGAGGGCGCCAACGTCTTCGTCGAGGTCTATACGGATCGCATCAAGGTGATCAGTCCCGGCGGCTTGCCCAAGGGCCTGACCCCGGCCAACCTCGGACACGTTAGCATTCGGCGGAACCCGCTCATCGCGGACCTTCTTCATCGCATCGACTTCATCGAGAAGGCCGGAACAGGTATCCGCCGCATCCGAGACGGCGCCCGACGGCAGGACTGCCCGGAACCGGAGTTCGACGTGGGCCGCTTCGTCACCGTGACCTTCCGACCGAACCCGAAAGTGCGGCTGGTGGCGCGAGAAGGCGGCGGCCCGCAAGGCGCCGGAGACTTCCTCCAAAGTGAAGTTGCCGAGGAAGTCGAGCAAGCGACAGGAGAAGTCGGGGCGGAGCAGGCCGAAGAAGTTTCCAGGGAAATCGCCGGGGCCGTCACCGACCAAGTTGCGGGCGCGGCCGAACAAGTCGGGCGCGCAACCGAACAAGCGGCCGAACAAGTCGAGCGGGCGACCGAACAAGCGACCGAACAAGTCGGCCTCGAGGCCCGGTTGCTTCGGGCGATGTCGGGGGAAATGACCGGGCGGGGCATCCAGGAGGCTCTCGGCCTCAGACATCGGATTCATTTCCGCGAAGCCTACCTGCTTCCTGCCCTGCGAGCCGGACTGATCGAAATGACCATCCCGGACAAGCCGCGCAGCAGCAAGCAACGATACCGCCTCACGTCGGCGGGAAGCGAACGCCTGAGAAAGCTGGGAGGCCACCGGTAATGCTTTTCGGCGTGCGCCACCCACCAAGCGCAAACGGCTCCGACGAGCGACCATCAACCCACTCTATTTCGCGAGAGGTCACCATGAACATTCGTGACACCCCGGCCACCGCATTCCTGGGCGGAATCGTCCTGATCGCGGGGGCCGTCTTGGTTCTCCGAAGCGCCGCGCCGGGAAGCGCCTTCGAGGGCCCTGTGCACGGAGCGCCCGCCGAATTGGACGAAAGCGTGCCTCCGGCGCACGCGGAAGCCTCGCCTGCCGACGCGGCCGCGGCCTTCCTCGCGCTGCTCGACGGTCCCGCTCGGGAGAAGGCCGTCTATCCGCTGGACGACCCCGAACGCTTCGACTGGAACTTCGTGCCTCGGCGCCGCAACGGGCTTCCCCTCAAGGACATGACGTTGGAGCAGCGGACGGCGGCCCACGCGCTCTTGCAGGCGGCCACGAGCGCCCAGGGCTACCTGAAGGCCAACGCCGTGATCGAGCTGGAGCGCATCCTGGGGATCCTCGAAGGCCGGCCCCAACGCCGGGACCCGGAGGACTACTACGTCACCGTGTTCGGCACGCCTTCGCCCGGCGAAGCATGGGCATGGCGCTTCGAGGGCCACCACCTGTCGCTCAACTTCTCGTCCCCCGCCAACAGCCTCACCGTGACCGGCCCCGCGTTCATGGGCGCCGATCCGGCCACGGTGCCGGCGGGTCCCAAGGCCGGATGGCGGCCCCTGGGCAGGGAGGAGGACTTGGCCCGCGCGCTGGCGACCAGCCTGTCGGCCGAACAGCGCGCGACGGCCGTCGTGGCGGCGCAGGCCCCTCGGGACATCCTCACCGGCTCGGATCGCGAGGCCCGCCTGGACTCGTTCGAGGGACTGCCGGCGAGCGAGATGACCGACGGCCAGCGCGAGATGCTCTTCCTTCTGCTGGACGAGTACGTGGGCAACATGGCGTCCGACGCCGCCCGCGCCTGGACGACGCGCATCCGCGAGCAGACGCCGCTCAACGAACTCTACTTCGCATGGGCCGGCCCGACCGAGCCCGGCCGCGGCCACTACTACCGCGTCCACTCGCGCGCGTTCCTGGTCGAGTACGACAACACGCAGGACGACGCCAATCACGTGCACTCGGTCTGGCGCGACCTGGAGAACGACTTCGGCGGCGACGCCCTGGCCCGCCACTACGAGAACGGCAGCCATCCTCGCTGAACCCGCACCCGTTCAAGGCGTGACAGCCGCGAGCGTGGGACGCTGACGCTCTGCCTTCTGACTGGTTCCGTTGCCAAGGAAACCGGAGCGACGGGCTTCGGATGCTGTAGCCGCACAAAAGCCGAAACATTACCTTAGGTTCCGGGCCGGAGTGGGCCAGGCCCGGCGATTCGCACCGGACCAAAGGAACCAGCTCCCGGACCAGGAGACCACCGTGCCCGAACGCACCTCCATCGAGTGGACCGACGCCACGTGGAACCCGACGACCGGATGCACCCGCGTATCCGCTGGTTGCGACCACTGTTATGCCGATCGGCTGTCGAGACGGTTGCTGGCAGAGACCTACCGCGCTCGCCTCCCCGTGGTGAACACGGCAACGAACCGGCAGGACCCCTTCGCGGTTCGCACCTGGCCGGAGCGACTCGCGATACCGGGTTCGTGGCGGCGGCCTCGTCGCATCTTCGTCAACTCCATGTCGGACTTGTTCCACAAGGACGTGCCCGAGGAGTTTGTCCGCCGTTGCTTCAAGGTGATGCTCGATGTCGGCCGTCACGTCTACCAGGTCCTGACCAAGCGTCCCTCGAGGGCCGCCAAGTTCGTGCAACGGCATGCCGACCTGCTCCCGGCGGGGCTCCCTTCCAACATCTGGATCGGCACGTCCGTCGAGAACCAGTCGGTCGCTTACCGGGTGCGACACCTGTTGGCCGTCCGGGCCACGGTGCGCTTTCTGAGTTGCGAGCCCCTGATCGGTCCACTCGACCTGTCGCCGTTCCTGGCCACTCGCCGCGCCATCCATTGGGTCATTGTAGGCGGCGAGAGCGGCCCCGACGCACGTCCGCTGGACCCCGAATGGGCCAAGCGCGTGCGCGACCAGTGCCGCATGCGACAGGTGTCCTTCTTCTTCAAGCAATGGGGCGGCCGGACTCCAAAGGCGGGAGGCCGAAAGCTGGACGGCAGGGACTGGAACGAGTCGCCGGCATTTTCGTTGAGCGACGCCTCGAGCGCAGCGCAGGGCGCAGGACGATGAAGCCCAAGTCCACCCTTTGGTCCCGTGAGCCCCACACGGAAGGCAAGCACCTCGTCTTGAAGGAATATCTCAAGGCATGGTTTCCCATTCTCGGCAGCACTCAAGGACGGATAATCTTCATTGACGGCTTTGCCGGTCCCGGCGAGTACACGGGTGGAGAACCGGGATCGCCGGTTATTGCGATGGAAGCTTTCGCGAATCACAGCGCGGCTCATCGGATCACGGCGCAGGTCTTTCTTGCGTTCATCGAGAAGCGGCGTGATCGCGCCGTATACCTCAAATCACTGGTCGCCAAAAGGGAATCCGGGTTTCCGAAGAACATGGCGGCATGCGTTATCAACCAAGATTTTGATCCTACCATGACAAAAATTCTGGCCGACCTCAAAGAAGGCCTCAAACCCGACAGGCGGACTCACAACCAGTGTTCGAGCGTCTGACGCCAACACGACCAATCCGGTGTCCTCTAGTTCATTGCCCCACTTCTCTGTCAGTGAAATGTCACCAAAGAAGCCGGACTCAGCACCGAAGATGGTCAGCCACGTAAGGCCATTGACGTCTCGAGTGTGACCTTCTCGGTGCCCAAGAAGTCATCCCTTTTCGTCTCCAACGTTCACTGCCCGTGCGCTTCATGCGCTGAAAATGCTGTCCCCAGTTCCGTGGCAAGTGCGGCTCCAACCAGTGTCAACTTGTACTTGCGCTTCACTTTTCGTCTTCCTCTCGTGCCTGACGTGCGAGCAGCGCTTCTAGCTTCTCTTCCGCCCACTTGATCCTGTGTTTGTCACCACTTCGTTCAATGACGCTGCGGAAGTACTCTTCGCTTTCCTTCCAGATCTGACGGGGCTTCTCGTAACCCGCTACGTACTGGGCTGCACGGCCGACTAGTACGCACACCAGCACCGGCAGGGCGACAGCGACCAGTAGCAACATGCCCACGATGGGGGCGACTAGCACCCGAGAGTTGAACAGGATCACCAGCCCTACTAGTATGACGACCAACAAGTAGATGGCCACCATGCCAGCGACACTGAAGCTCTTGTCATGCGTCCGCTTCATCAAGTGCGGGTTCATTCCACTTTCCTTGTGCTTGAGTTCCCCTGGCCTTCTCGGCCAGGACCTTGTTCTCATCTCGCTCCAGCCACCAGTACACGAGCTTGTAGCAGTAGGCAGCTACGTCACCACCGGGCGCGACTCGCTTGATGCGCTCGATGGTGGTCGGTGAAAAGGCGAGCTCAACAACCCGAGATGCTCCTGATCCTCCGTGGACCACGTTACGCGGTACGTATAGCGTTTCGTCATGGCGATTCCTTTAGCGATTCGTCGGGTGTCCGAGCTTCCAGTTTCTCGATGGCGCGGACGACTTGGCGAACCTGATAGGCTTTCGCTTTTCCATTGTTCTGGATGCTCACTCGGGGATCCCCAGTCCAAGGCGTCTGATATACTCGGTGACTCGCGCTGGACCGTTGCCCAACCCTACATCCCCCGTCGCTCCCGCTGGGCGGCCGCCATCTCCACCAGTCGGCGCAACTCGGCGATGGGCTCCGGATGGTCGTCCACCTGGAGGCGCAGGACGACGTCGTTGTTGAGCCAGACGCCGCCGTCCTCGCCGACGATCAGCATGGCGGCCGACTGCATCCCTCGGGTGTCGCCACCTGCCGCCTGTCCCGCTTCCAAGGCGGCCTGGAGTCGCAGGGATATGTGGCCCTCCGTGGACTCGAAGGCGGCAACCATGTCGTCGACGACCGCCGGGCCGGCCAGGATGTTGCCTTGTGCCGAGCAGTGCTCGCCGATGCGGTGTCCCGCCCACTCGCTGGCTCGAGGGCCGGTGTGGGTGGCGATGTCGCCGTTCGCGTTCATGACCGAGAACTGCCGTCCTTCCTTGGTCCAGCGCTCGGGGTCCGGATCCGGGTCGCGGGCCAGGACTTCGCGCACCACCGCCTCCGGCGACATGCCTTCCCGCAACAGCGCAAGGGCTTGGGGGCCGTAGCTCACGTCCACGATTGCTTGGGTGGCGACGACGCCGACGCCGGCTTCTCCCCAAATCACGCCGTTGCCCACCGAGAAGACGCGGGACTGAACCGCCACGCCCACTTCGCCGGTGGCCGGATCGAAGCCGACGATGGAGAAGGTCGCGACGGGCGGCCAGGGTGCGGCCGGGTCGGCCTGGGCGGCGAGGGTTGCGGACGGCCAAAGCGCAAGAAAGGCCAGGAATGCAACCGCCGCGACTGCTGCCGAGCGGGGACCGCGAGGGGAGGCGTTCATGTTGCCAGTTTACGCTCCGCCGACCAGAAGGCGCAACGACGCCCGCTCAAGGCCCCACGGGCGGCCATCTTATTCCGGTTTGACCGTGCTCTTCTGAATAAGGGCCAGTGTTATTCCGTTTTCATGCCTGAACATTGAATAAGACTCGCGTTCGCGGACACGCACGACCGCGAGCGTCACGACGACGGGAGCTGGTCTGGTTGTCTCGTCGGCCAGGACCCAGGACAGCGCGACCGAAGCGTTCAAGACGAATCAATGGCGATGTCCTTCGTGAACCGAGTGCACCAGTTCCGCGAGCGGCGCGGTCGCACGCGGCGCGGTCGCACGCTAGATTGCCGCGCGGCCGTCGGTGCCGCGCATGCGTCGCGTCGCGACATCGAGGCAGCTGTCCCCTCCATTCCCGAGCAAGCGAGAAGAGAGCAATGAAGAGACAACGCCCGCCGCGCCCCGCCGGCTTCCTCCTTCTGGCGCTTCTGGCCCTTCCGGCGAACGCTTCGGCACAACCGGGCCGCGGCCCCGTGACCTCCGAGCGGCGTGCCGAGATGCAGGCCCGGCAGGCCGAGGCGCTGCTCGCCGACATGCGGGCGGAGCGTCCGATCGAGGCGCTCGAGTCGGTGTGGATCGAGGAGCTGACTTGGATGGAGGTGCGCGACGCGCTGCGGGACGGCAAGACGACGGCGATCGTCGCGACGGGGGGGATCGAGCAGAACGGGCCGTACTTGGCGACGGGCAAGCACAACTATGTCCTGGCGGGTGCGTGCGAGGGCATCGCGCGGGCGCTGGGCGACGCGCTCTGCGCGCCGGTCGTGAAGCTGGTGCCGGAGGGCGATATCGACAGCCCGTCGGGCCACATGCGCTATCCGGGCACGATCAGCCTTCGCGAGGAGACGTACAGGGCGGTGCTGGACGACGTGGCGAGCAGCCTGCGGGCGCACGGGTTCACCGACGTCGTCTTCATCGGCGACAGCGGGGGGAACCAGTCGGGGATGGCGGCGGTCGCCGGGGAGCTCAACGCTCGCTGGTCGGGCTCGGCGCGCGCCCACTACGTGCCCGAGTTCTACCGGTACGCCGAAGTGCACGAGTGGATGAACACCGAACTCGGGATCAGCGAGCCGATGAACGAGGGCATTCACGACGACTTCGTGATCACGGCGATCATGATGGTCGAGGACCCGGAGACGGTTCGCCACGCCCAGCGCGTGAAGGCGGGCAAGGCGTCGATCAACGGCGTGAGCATCGCCGACAGGGAGGCCACGATCGAAACGGGCAGAAAGCTGCTCCAGTTCCGCGTGGACCGCACGGTGGAGGCGATTCGCAAGGCTTTGGCCTCGGCGCCGCCGAGTCGGCCGTGACGGCGGCGCGGGGCGGCGGGGCCGTCGGCCGTAGGCCGCAACCAGGGACTTCAGAAGAGGAGGGAAGGGACGTGAGAAGGGCACGCGGAGGATGGACGGGGCTTCCGGCGGCGCTGGCGGCGGCGGCGCTGGCCGGGACGGCGGGCTTGTCGGCGCCCGAAGGGGCGGAGGCGCAGGAGGCCGAGCCGGGATCGGGGTTGATCGCGGTGGGCGAGGAGGCGCCGGAGATCGAGCTGGCGGCGGCGACCCGGCACGGCGTGCTGCGGGACAAGATTCGGTTGAGCGACTACCGGGGCGACGCGGTGGTCCTGGCCTTCTTCTTCCGGGTCAGGACGCGCGGCTGAACGGTTCAGATGAGAGCGTACCGGGATCAGTACGCACAGCTGTTCAACGAAGGCCGCAACGTGGTGGTGCTGGGCATATCCAACGACTCGCCCGAAGAACTGGCCTCGTGGCTCAAGGACGAGGACTTCCCGTTCGTGTTCGGCAGCGACGCCGAGAACGACGGGGTCTCCTACGCGGCGTTCGGCGGCAGCCTTCGCGACAACAACATGGTCGACAGCCGGGCCGTGATCGTGGTCGGGCCGGACGGACGGGTCGCGAAGGTGATTCCGCGCTTCAATCAAGTGGATCCGGCGGCGTACGAGGAGCTGGCCGAGGCGGTGGCGGCGGTGACGCCGGAGGACGACGAGGGGGGAGCCGCGCCCTAAAGAGGCTGCCCCGCGGCCAGCATCGCTTCGACGGCGCCCACCAGGTCCTGTTCGGGGCCGACGCCGGTGAAGGCGACGCGGCCTTGCGCGTCCAGGAGGACGACGACCGACGTGGAGAGGGCGTTGAAGGCGCGGACGGCCTCTCCGGATCCGTCGTAGACGTAGGCGAAGCCGCGTCCGTGGGCGTCCACGTGGCGCCGCACGCGTCGGCGGGACTGGCCCACGGCCACCGCCACGGCGACCACGGCGACGCGGTCGCCGAAGCGCTCGTGGATCTCCTGCATCTGCGGCTCCAGCGCCTCGCAGTTCTCGCACCACGAGGCCCAGAACTCCAGCAACGCGGCCCGGCCGGCGATCACGCCGGAGAGCGCCACCGGGGCGCCGTCGAGGTCCTCGACCTGCGCGTCCGGGGCCTGGGCGCCCAGCGCGGGACCCACGCCCGCCCCGTCCTGGGCGCGGCCCGGCCCGGCGGTCGCGAGAAGCAGGGACAGCGCCGCCGCCCAGGTTGCAATGCTCGGCTGGTTGGCCATGGAAAAGAGCCTGCTCACATGCTGAAGCCGGCCTTCACGAAGTAGTACTCGGCGACGCCCAGCATCACGACGCCCGCGGCGCGCTTCACGCCCAGCATCCACTTCCCGGACTTCGGGAGCAGGGCGAGCGTGCCCGAGAAGAGTCCGACCGCGGCCAGCAGGGCGGTCATCCCCAGCGAGAACGCAAAAAGATAGACGAAGCCGAGGACGCCGGCCTGCGTGGCGGCCACCCAGGCCAGCACGGTGGCGAACGCGGGGGCGCCGCAGGGGGCGGCGACGACACCGGACGTGGCCCCGAGCGCGAACACCGCGCCGTAGGAGCCGCCGCCGCGCCCGCCCGCCCAGTTCAGGAGGCGTTGCGGCGCGGCGACGGGGATCACGTCGAGCATGGCCAGCGCGAAGACGACCAGCAGGTTGCCGATTGCCAGCAGCGCCCAGGGGCTGGCGCTCACCGAGCCGAACAGCGACCCGGTCAGCCCGGCCACCAGCCCCAGAACCGCGTAAAGCATCGCCAAGCCGACCACGTAGGCCGCCGTGAGTCCGGCGGTGCGCCTCCACGACTGCGCCTTCTTGGCGGTTCCCGAGATCACGGACGCGGTGATCGGGATCATCGGGTAGACGCAGGGCGTGAAGCTGGTGAGCACGCCGAAGCCGAAGAGCACGGCCGCCGCGAGCGGTGGATTCGACGCCAGCGTGTCGGAGAGGCCCGTCGCGGCCTCGGCTTGGAAGAGCGTGCTCAAGAGCGCTTGCGCTGGCGCCGGAGACGGCCAAGGGAGTCCGCCGTTGGCGTCGCGGCGCCGGCCGCGGCGGCGTGCAGGAGGCCCGGCCCGCGGCCGCTAGGGGCCTGCGGGCCGGGCTTCCCCAGCCGCCGCCGTCGAGGCGTTCATGGCGGCCCGCGCAGTGGCAAGCCCGGCAAGCCTGGGCAGCGCGGCGGCCCCCCGGCCCCTACTTGCCGCCGCGCGGCTTCGCCTTGCGGCCCGTGCTGCGGCCGCCGCGCGCAGGAGGCGACTGCGACGTGCGGGTCGAGCCGCCGACGGTCGATCCCGCGGAACCGCGCGGCCTGCCGCGGGCCGAGGAATCGTCCCGCCCCCCGTCGTCGCCCCGCTGGTAGCCCTTGCCGGCCACGATCCGGCCGCCCCTGCGCGGACTCACGTCGACCACCACCGGCACGTAGCCGTATCCGCTCCCGTACCAGCGGCCGTAGTAGCCGAGCGGCGAGTATCCGTAGCTCGAGCCCCAGAACGGGGAATACCCGTACCCGTAGAAGGAATTGTAGCCCCAGTACGGGTCGTAGCCGTAGAGGCCGAAGCGCCCGCCCATCTTCCGTCTGCGGATGCCGTCGTCCGTCTCGCGGTCCGGCGCCTCGGCGCCCAGCGAGAAGTGCTCGGGGAAGGAGACGGCCACCACTACGTCGATCACGTCCTCCGGCACGCCCTCTTCGTCCAGGCGGAGCAGATCGTCCGCGCCGAGGCCTCGGAACTCCTGCCCGACCTCCGCGATCCAGGCCCCGACCGCCTTGGGATGCACGTTGCGGCTGGCGTCCACCACGTCGGCGATCTCGAGCGAATTCCGCGCGCGCACCCCGGGCGTGCCCGCTCCGAAGATTGCCGCCCGCGCCGTCGCCGGGCCTCCGGCTTCCTCAAGCGCCCGGCTGGAAGCCCGCCGGTACCAGCGCGACCAAGCCGTCGTCGCCCCGTTCACCTCCGTCGCCCGCACGTCCAGCCAACGGCCCCGCTCGGGCATCGAGATGATGCCGGTCGTGCGGCGGGGCGCCTCGCCCTCGCACGACACGTCGGAGAGCGTGTAGAGCCGCTTGCGGTCCTCCGAGAACCAAGCGGACTCGGTTCCGTTGCAGTCGTCCTGCTCGACGTCGTAGGGCTGGCCGTCCGTCCGGAACGGCTCGCGGTACGCGATCTCGCCGTCCAGCACCGTGAGCATCTCGAGGCCCTGCGCCCCGTCCGCGAAGCACAGGAGGCCGTCCTCCGTCTGCGCGTCCTGCGGCGCCCAGCACCCCAGGTACGCCGCCCATTCCTGATTGCTTGCGCGCGCCTGCGCCTCAGCCTGCGCCGCGCCGCTCGTCCCGACGGCCGCGAGCGCCAGCGACGCCAGCGTCCCGACCCGGGTCTGCCGCTTGTTCGTCATCGATCCAGTCCTCTCCGTGTTGGATTGCATGTCCGCGCTCCCCGCTAGAACCGCAACGCGATTCCGCCCGTCACCTGGAACCGGTGCAGGTCCAGATCGGCGAAGCCGTCGAAGTCCAAGCCCAGCTGGCCGCTGCCGAAGCCGTAGCGCGATTCGCCGGTGAGCAGGAGCTTCTGGTGGACCGCCACTTCCACGCCCGCCCGCAACTGGAGCGTAGCGGCCGTCCCGCTCCCGCGAAAGTCGTCCCGGAATATGTCCAGCGTCTCGAAGTCCACGAATTCCCCGTACTGCTGGAATCGCCAACGCACGACGCCTCCCGACACGCCCGCGTACGCGTTCCATCGCCGTGGGATCCACGCGAAGCGGCCGACGCCGTGGCCGCGCTTGAAGAGGTACGCCTTGACGCCGGCGGTCAGGGGCAGAAGAGCGAACTCCGTCGTCTGCGCGATGGGCAGATCGTCTTCGCCCACAAAGCCGCGGAACTCCGACACCGTCTTGGCCTCGGTCCGGCCCGCCGACACGGTCGCGTCGAAGCGCTCGGAGATCCAAATGCCGAGCTCTCCCTCGAGGAACAGTCCGCCGAAGTCGCCGCGGGTGACCGTGAGCTCCTTGCGGTTGTGGTCCCAAAGGCTCGGCTGCGCGCCCGTGCCGCCTCCTTCGCGCGGGAGGTTCCAGCCGATCCGCACCGCCAGCGTGGCCTTGGGCGTCCCCAGCAGGAAGTCGCCGCCCGCCCGGGCCGACTGGGCAGCGGCCGCTGCCGGCGTCGCCGCTCCGACGGTCCCGAAGACGGCGGCCAGCAAGACGGCCGCGCGGACGGCCGCGCCGCCGCCGGCTCCGTGTGTGCGCGCAAACGGCCGCGCGCGCCGTGCTCCCTTCTCGTTCTCGTTGATGGCCTGCTTGTTCATGACTGAGCTCCGTTCGTGTTTGCCCGGTTCGCTCGTTCGCCGGGTCCTGTCCGACGATGACAGCAAGAAGCGTACCAAGGCGGAAACCGGTTGATCAGCGTGGTCTTCGTGCCCCAAGTGTCTCGCTGGCGGGACACGGGTGTCGCCGTGGCGAGACGCTTCGGGCCGCTCAGCCGTCGCTTCTCAGCGTCCGGTTCAAGTACGCCTTGAGCCGCCGCCAAGCGTCCAGTGCGGGAGCGGTGCGCACCTCCGCGTTTGCGTTGACCCAGAGCCAGAACCCGTGGTTGACTTCGTCGTAGATGTGAATGTCGTTCGCCACGCCCGCGGCCCGGAGCGCATCCTCGAAGGCGGCCACCTGCTCCGGCGTGGGCCCTTGGTCGAGCCCCGCGAACGTGCCGTAGACCTCGTGGTCGAGCGCCGCCAGGACTTCGGGGTCGTCCACGAGCCGCCCGTAGAAGATCGCGGTGGCGTCGTGATCGTCGCCGTCCAGGCCGTAGGAGAGCGCGACGCCTCCGCCGAAGCACCATCCGACGACGCCGACGCGGCCGGTGACGTCGGGGCGCCGCTTGAGGTAGGCGACCGCGGCGTTCAAGTTGCTCACCATCGCGCCCGGGTCCGCTTGCGCCTCGCCGACCAGCGCCATGTTCTCGTCCGGGAAATGGCCGACGCGTCCCTTGAAGAGGTCGGCCGCCAGAGTGACGTACCCTTCCGCGGCCAAGTCGTCGGCGAGTTGGCGGATCTTGTTCTTGAGGCCGTCCCATTCGTGCACGATGACCAGCGCGGGGAACGGGCCTTCGCCTTCGGGCTGCGCGACGTATCCGAGCGTGAGCGTGTCGCCCGGGACGTAGCGCACGCCGGTTCCCCTCAGTGCGCGGCCGCGCTGCTCGTCCAAGACGGTGGGCGGAAGCTCGTCGTCGGCCGTCGGGTTGAAGGCGACGCTTGGCGCCTCGGCGGGCGGTTGCGAGCTGGGCGGACTGCCGCCGGACCCGGAATCGCCGCAACCGAGGACGAGCAGAAGGGCGAAGGCGGCGTGGCGGCGTGGGCGCATGTTCGGAGGGCCTCCCAGTGCTTGTTCAGGGGTCTGCAAGTCTGGCGTCGGCAAGGCCGGCGAAGATGCGGCCCGGCGCGCGTCGAGCTGCGGGAAACGTCGGTGCGCGGGCGGGCGGATGTCAACGGGCGCCGGGGGCGGGGCTTGACGTGCCGGTCCGGTCCGGCCAAGACTAGCGTTGACGCGGACGCTCGGCCGCTCGGCGCCGGGGCGCAACTCTGCAAGGGACCGAAGGGAAGGGACGGATGATGACTGGCTATGCGAAGACCGCGCGCAACGGCCCGGCGACGGGCGGAACGGGAGCGCGTGGTGGTTTGGGCCGGCTGCTCGGGCTGGGCGGCCCGGCGTTGGCGCTGGCCCTTGCCGCGACGGCGGCGCCGGGCGAGACCCAGCAATTCGGCGGAGCGCTGGCCGTGAGCCGGGAACACGTGTTCGTCGGGGAGCCGGCCAACGCGACGCTGCCCGGAATCGTGTACGTGTACGCGGTGGACGGGGGCCGGTGGACCGAGGCGGCTCGGCTGGCGGCTTCGCCCGCGGGTGCGCCGCCGGACGGCTTCGGGCGGGCCCTCGCCTCGGACGGCGGGGTGGTCGTGGTGGGGGCGCCGATGCTGGAGAGGGACGACGGCCTGCACGGAGCGGCGATGCTCTTCGAGCTGCAGGCGGGCCGGTGGACCGAGGTGGCCCGGCTGGAGGCGCCGGGAGCGCAGGCGGAGTGGGGCTTCGGGTCGGCCGTGGCGGTCAGCGGCGGGACGGCGCTCGTGGCCGCGCCGGGCGAGGACGGCGGGGCGGGGGCGGTCCACGCGTTCGCGCGGCGGGCCGACGGGCAGTGGGTGCGGGGCGCCAGGATCGTGCGGCCGGGCACGCCGGAGGAAGCGGAAGTCGGAGAGCGCGCGGGGGAAGAAGCGCTGCCGCCGATGCCTCCGTCCAGCGAGGACGAGGCGGAAGCCGCGCCGCGCGCGTTCGGGTCCGTGGTTGCGCTGCACGGCGGGACGGCGTTGGTTGCGACGAGGGGCGAGCGGCGCTCGGTCGCGAGGGTGTACGCGTTTTCGGTGGACGCCGGGACCGGCGAGATGTCGTTCGAGGCGGAGCTGGAGGCGCCTGGCGGGCTCGAGGCGGAGCGCGGGTTCGGCGCGGCGCTGGCGACGAACGGGCGGGAGGCGTTCGTGGGCGCGCCGGGCGCGGGGACCGTGTTGGAGTACCGGCGCGGCGCGGACGGCGCGGGCTGGGGTCCGGGACGCCCCGTCATGGAGTTGACGTTGCCGGGCACGAACTTCGGGGCGGCGGTCGCGCTGAAGGGCTCCGAAGCGTGGGTCGGTGCGCCGAGGAGCGGATTCGGCCGGGGCGGCGTGTTCCGGCTGTCGAGGGACGACGCGGGCGAGTGGGCGTCGGCGAGCCGCATGGCGGGACCCGCATCGTTGGCCGAGCGGGCGTCTTCTCCCGGCTTCGGCGCAGCCGTGGCCGTCGAGGGCGACGTCAGCGTGATCGGCGCCGGCGGGGTGGACATGCGTGCTGGGGGCGCCGTCGCCGCGGTCTGGCCGGACAGCGGAGAGCTTCTCGTCGGCGACCACCGCGGTCCGCCCGCGATCCTGGGGCTGGAGGAGGAGTTGCCGTGCGAAGAGAACTTGGTCCGCCACTTCCCCTGCGACAACGTGAACGTGCTGTCGTTCCTGCCCATCAAGGACATGGGCGGGGCGAGGGGGGCGCGCCTGAACGACGTGTGGGGGTGGACGGATCCGGAATCCGGACGCGAGATCGCCATCGTGGGCAGGACCGACGGGACGGCGTTCGTGGACGTCACCGATCCCCATAATCCGGCAATGCTCGGCAACCTGCCGAAGACGCCGGGATCGCGCTCGAGCGTGTGGCGCGACATGAAGGTGTACCGGGATCACGCCTACGTCGTCGCCGACGGGGCGGGCGCGCACGGCGTGCAGGTCTTCGATCTGCGGCGGCTTCGGGACGCGGCCGGCCCGGACGCGGTCTTTCAGCCCGACTTCACGTACGACGGCATCCACAGCGCCCACAACATCGTGATCAACGAGCACACGGGCTTCGCCTACGCGGTGGGGAGCAGCGGCGGCGGGACGACGTGCGGCGGCGGACTGCACATGCTCGCCCTGGAGAACCCGGCGCGCCCCGAGTTCGCAGGATGCTTCTTCGACGAGACGACGGGGCGGCGGCGGACGGGGTATTCGCACGATGCGCAGTGCGTCGTGTACCACGGCCCGGACGAGGAGCACAAGGGCAAGGAGATCTGCATAGGCTCCAACGAGACGGCGCTCAGCGTGGCCGACGTGACCGACAAGGACGCGCCGGCCGTGATTTCCGCGATGGACTACCCGAACGTCGCGTACGCGCACCAGGGATGGCTTACCGAGGATCACCGGTTCTTCTACATGAACGACGAAGGCGACGAGCCGCAGGGACTGGTGGAGGGAACTCGGACGCTTGTTTGGGACTTGGAGGACCTCGACGACCCCGTGCTGGCCGCCGAGCATATCGCCGAGACGCCGGACACGGACCACAACTTGTACATTCTGGGCGACTTGATGTACCAGTCGAACTACGGCGCCGGGTTGCGGATCCTGGACATCTCGAACCGCACGGAGCCCGTCGAGATCGCGTACTTCGACAACAGTCCCTACGGCGGCGCGTCGTGGAGCAACTATCCGTACTTTGCGAGCGGCGTGGTGGTGATGACCAGCACGGGCGACGGCTTGTTCGTGGTGCGCAACACGGCAAGGCGGAATCTGATCCCTTGACCGGGCTCGCGCGGCAGCGCGTTCGCCGCGCGGGGCCTGCGCAGGAGCGTGGGACTGGGCGGACCAGCGGCGTGATCACCGGGCCGAAGCCGGCCTCGCGGACCAGGAGGAAGCGGCTGGTGCGGGAGACGGCTTGAGCTGGTGAGCGCGGGCGAATCGGCGGCCGCGGATCGGCGCGGCCCGAGCACGTGAGCGCGGACGCTTGGGTCACGCTGGCCGTCGTGGCCGCGTCGGTCGCAGTGCTGGTGCGCGACTGGGTGTCGCCTTCGGCCACGTTCATTGCGGCGGTGGTCGTGCTGCTGGTGGTTGGGGTGGTGACGCCGGAGCAGGCGTTCCAGGGCTTTTCCAATCCAGCTCCCGTGACGGTGGCGGCGCTGTACGTGCTGGCGCGCGCGGTGGAGAGGAGCGGGGCGCTGCAGCCGTTGGTTCACGCCACGCTCGGAGGCGGAGGGAGCTTGCGCTGGGCCTTGGCCCGGCTCACGGCGCCGGTGGCCGCGGCTTCGGCCTTCCTCAACAACACGCCGATCGTGGCGATGCTGACGCCGCAGATCGAAGAATGGGCCGACCAGAAGGGCAGCTCGGCGTCGCGCTACCTCATGCCCGTGTCGTTCGCGGCGATCCTGGGCGGCATGACGACGCTCATCGGCACGTCCACCAACTTGGTCGTGTCCGGCCTCCTGCAGGCCGAGGGGCAGGAGCCCTTCACGATGTTCGAGCTCACGCCGATCGCTCTGCCGGTGGCCGTCGCCGGCCTGGCGCTGACGATCGGGCTGTCGCCCCGGCTGCTGCCGGACCGGCGCTCGCCGCGCCGCGAGGCTCGCGAGGCGAACCGCAACTTCTCGGTTCGGATGCGCGTCGTGGCCGGCGGCCCGCTGGACGGCAAGACGATCGAAGAGGGCGGCTTCGGCCAAGCCGGCGTCCCGTCCGCCTTCGAGGTCGAGCGCGGCGGCGCTTGGCTCGCCGAAGTCTCTCCGGCGACGACGCTCCGCGGCGAGGACCTCGTGACGATGGTCGGGCGGCGCATGGAGGACGTGCTGCAGCTGCACGAGCGCCCTGGGCTCGTGTCGGCCCAGGAGCCGCACTTTCCGAGGGAGTTCGGGAGCCCCGACCACGAGTTCTTTGAGGCCGTGGTCGCGCAAGGCTCGCCGCTCGTCGGCCGGACGCTCGCGGACGCCCGCTTCTCGTCGTACTACCAAGCCGTGGTGCTGGCGATCCACCGCGCCGGCGAGATGGTGCGCGGCAAGCTGGCGCACACGCCGCTCCGGCCCGGCGACACGCTGCTGCTGATCGCCGACCCGGGCTTCGGCGAACGATGGCGCGACCGGGCCGACTTCGTGCTCGCGGCGAGGATGGACGCGCCGTCGCCCCGGGCCGGCCGAAAGGCGGGACTCGTGCTGGCGGTGGCGGGAGCGATCGTCGTCCTCGCGGGCGTCGGCTTCCTGCCGATCCTGCACCTGTCGCTGATCGGTGCGCTGGCCGTCGTGGGGTTGGGCGTGCTGCGGCCCGGCGAGGCCAAGGACGCCATCGACTTCGACGTGATCGTGGTGATCGGCGCGGCCTTCGGCTTGGCCGCGGCGGTCGAGACCTCGGGGCTGGGCCACGCGGCCGCCGACGTGGTCGCGGGCGGATTCGGGCGGTTCGGCCCGCAGGGAGCGCTGGCGGGCATCGTGCTCGCGACTGTGGCGCTCAGCTCCGTGATCACCAACAACGCGGCGGCCGCGCTGGTGCTGCCGATCGCGCTGTCGACCGCCGCCGACTTCGGGATAGACCAGCGCTCGGCGGCGGTGGCCGTGGCGCTCGCGGCCTCCGCTTCCTTCCTGACGCCCGTCAGCTACCAGACGAACCTGATGGTGTACGGCCCCGGCGGTTACCGGTTCAGCGACTACCTCCGCCTGGGCGCGCCGCTCGTGACGGTGGTGCTGGCGGTCATCATCGCGTTTGCGGTCGCGTAGGCCGGCTTGGCTGGCGGGGGCTGGGCGGCGCCCCGCCCAGCGCGGCGAGCACGGGGGCCGCCGTCTCGCGCGCGAGACGTTCCAGCTCCGCCGGCGTGCGGTTCTGGATGGGGTGGGCGACCCACACGACGGCCGGCTCGAAGCCCAGCGCGCGGGCTTGGTGGCGGGCGGCGTCGCGAAAGCGCTCGGTCGCGACCAGCACGCCGGGCAGGCCGCGGTCGTCCAGAGCCTTGATGTCATGCAGACCGCATGATGTGCACGACCCTCAGTCGGCGAGCGCCTCCACGACGACGTGGGCGTTCTCGGCGATGTCGGCGAGGACGGTCGGCGTTGCGGGCCGCGCGTTGGTCGGCTTCGCGAAGCGGCGCGTGCGCACGCCTCGGCCGCCGAGCGCCGACTCCAGGCAGTCGAGGAACTCGCCGGCGCGCGACTTGCCGATGTCGAAGAGGGCCACGGTCTTGCCGTCGAGGGACGAAGGCGGCGCCAGCCGGGGGCTGATCGCCGCGGCCGTTTCGTTCGTGGGGTCGTGGAGGGTGACGGGGGTGCGGTTCATGCGTCGATCTCTCTTGTCACGGAGTGGGATCCCTCGCCGGAGCCGCCGCCGGGCCAGCCGGCGAGGACGGCGGAGTAGGCGCCGGCGTCGCCCCCGGCGCGGACCAGCACGAGGGCGTCCTTGCGGAACTTGGGCACCAGGCGGCGTTCGCCGCCAGCGGCGGGATCGACGCCCTCGGCGACCCCGTGCGCGCCCTGGACGACGTCGTCCAGAGGCCGTCCCGTGGCTTCGTGAAGCGCGTTCGCGATGCGCGTCCGGTCCCAACCGGCCCGGCGGTAGACGCCGTAGTGCTCCGGGGCCATGACCAGCAGGGCGGCGGCCCAGCGGCACAGCTTGGGGTGGCCGGCCGCCTGAAGCGCCATGGCCAGGGAGCGCGTGAGTTCCTGCGGCGTGCGCGCCTTGCGGTCGGTCACGCCTTGGACGCCGTCGCCGGCGAACAGCGTGACCGCGCTGCGCCCCGGGGCGATGCCCCGCGAGACGGCCAGCGGCTCCCAGGCGGGATCGGATTCGTCCTCGGCGAAGCAGAACGTGTACTTTCCCGGCCCGCCCAGCGTCGCGCGGTCGATTTCGCCCGGCCGGCCGCCGCCCACGTTGCGCACGATCAGGTTCAGGGCGCGCCCGATCGTTGCGTTGGCGCGGTTGCCTTGGCCGAGCGCGTTCAGCCCGGCGTTCATGCCGATGCGCCGGGCCACGGGGCCGTTGACGACGATCACGGGACTCGAGAAGCAGGTGCTGCAGGTGACGCCGTGCAACGTGAAGCGGGGGTCCAGCGCGGCCTCGAGCGCACCGATCACGAGCGGAAGGTACTCGGGCAGGCAACCTGCCATCACGGCGTTGATCGCGGCCTTCTCGACGGTGCACGGCGCGAGCGCCGGCGGAATCGGCCCGATCACGTCGGCGGGGCTTCGGCGCGTGCCCGCGAGCATGCGCAAGATGCGCTCGGGCGTCGGCGGCACCACCGGCAATCCGTCGGTCCAGCCGCGCTCGTAGCAGATCTCGGCCGGATCGTCGTACCGTCCCGCCGCCAGCCGGCGGGCTCGGATTCCGGTCTCGCCGAACCGTACCCGCAACGCCTCGCGCACACGCGGCTCCGCCGAGCGCGACCCGCATCCGGGCCGGCTCTCGGGCAGGCCGGAGCCGAGGGTCTCGATGCCGCTCAGGATGCGCCATTCCCCCTTGTGCCACCCGACGGCTCGACCGGTCTCGGCTCCGCCCTCGATGCGGACCAGCGTCGGCACCGTCTCGACGCCGTGGCGAAACGCGTGCTCGAGCTCGCGGTCGTCGAGCGCGACGACCCCGTCGCCCAGGAACGTGCCGTCGTCCTGCCAATGGACGGCGACGTCGAGGCCTGCCGCCGCAAGGGCTCGCAGCGCCGGCGCCGCCAAGTGGCATGTCTCGCAATCGTCCTTGACGAACGCGAGAAAGCGGGGTGGGGGAGCGGACGTGGCGGCCTCAGTTGCGGGGCGCGTCGGGGCGCGTGAGCCGGGAGCCGGGCGGCGCACCAAACATATCTCGGCGGCGCCCGCGGCGGCTCCTACCCGATCCAGTAGCTCAGCTTCGCCATGAACACGTCCTCGCTGGGTTCGCCGAACAGCGTGCCCACGTCGCCGAAGGAGACGGCGCCGGTCTGCGCGTAGTGGTCGCGTCCCTGCGACCACGCCAGGAACAGCGCCGAACCGGGCTGGTACTCCCAGCGCAGCACCACGTTGGACCGGAACTGCTTGACGCTGAAGTCGGGGTTGCGGAACGAATCGGGCGAGCCGTCTCCGTCGACGTCGGCTTCGACCCGGCCGTCGCGGACGGCGAGCGTCCCCACTGCCGCGTAGCGATCCGCGTAGGCTTCGGCGCGCGGGTCCACGATCCGCTTGAACTCTCCGTACCTTCCCGCCGAGACGAACGGCTCCGCGTAGACCTGCAACGACAGCGTCGGCGAGAATGTCCACGAAGCGCGGGTCGTGGCGCCGGCCGTCGTCTGCCTCAGCTCGCCGAACACGTACAGCGGCGCGTCGCCCTGGAAGCGCCTGACCCACTGCAGGTCCTCGGATCGGACTTGCACGAAGGGCCCCGCCGACACCGTGACGCTCGACGACGGGCGCCAGTGAAGGCTGGCGTCGGCTCCCCATCCCCAGGAGCCGCTCTCCGGCCTGGCCGACCAGTTGCCGCCGACGTTGACCCTGAGCGGCTTGCGCGAGTCGGACCAGAACCCTCCCCACCCGTTCCAGGCGGCGTCGCGCAGGAACATCGGCCCCCCGCGCAACGTGGTGTTGCTCAGTCCTTCCGTGTTGTGGTTCACGCCCAGGTAGCCGCCCCAGAAGTTGCTGAGCGTGAAGTTGCCGTTCACGTTGGCGCCGGTCGAGTAGCGTTCTCCGCCGAAGCTGTACGAGCTCCAGCCGTTCAGGTTCACGTTCCAGCGCTGGAAGCGTTCGCTCGGCTTGTAGCGGTTGTAGGCCGCCCAGACCCATGGGCTCGCGAAGTCGGCTTCGCGCATGAACCCGGCGTCGTTGGCTTCGAAGCCGGGCGAGCGGGCCATGACCCCGGCGGCGTAGCGCCAGTAGCCTCCCGCGATCTTGGCGAACGTCGCCGACCCGGCCCAGCCGTTGAGCGACGTGCGCCCGGCGTCGAACTCGGTGTGGCCGGCGTCGGGCCGCTGGTAGTAGCGGGCAGGGGCCCGCTGAGTTCGGGCGATGGCCTCTTCGGAGCCGCGCACCGTCGTGCCGATGAGGTAGCCCGAGACCACGAAGCGGTCGTCGCCGAAGCGGTGGCGGGCGTCCATTCCCGCGGCGTACGCGCCCTGGTGCAGCGCCAGCTCGGCGGCGGCGGCCTCGTCGCGCGCGGTCCAGGTCGAGATCACGCCGAGCGAGCTTTTGCCGCCCCGAAAGTCCTTGCTGAGGCGTCCTACGCCGTAGTGCGCCAGGGGCTCGACGACCTGCGCGTCCAGCATGCGCGTTCCGTCCGCGCGCAAGGCCTCTTCGCTGGTCGTCAGCGCGTGCAGGAGCCCCACGGACCATCCGGCCCGCGTCTTGCCCGACAGCTTGAGCGCTCCGGCGATGCGCGTGCGGTCCGGCGCGTCCGAGTAGAGCCCCGGCGACACCGTCCCGCGGGGCGCGCGTCCGATCCGCCGGGAATAGAAGAGGTTCTCGCTCGCTCCGTCGCCGTCTCCCGGCGAGAACCGGAACGAGAAGATGTTCGCTCCCTCCACGAAGAACGGCCGCCGCTCGGAGAAGTAGGACTCGAACGCGGTCAGGTTGACCTCGGCGGGGTCGGCCTCCACCTGGCCGAAGTCGGGGTTGATGGTCAGGTCCAGCGTGAGGTCGGTGGTGAGGCCGTACTTGACGTCGCCGCCCACGGCGTAGGAGAAGTCGCGCGGGTCGTGGAAGGGATCCGCGGCTGCGCCGGGCAGGCTCTCCAGGCGCATGAGCGAATAGGGAACCATCTCCAGGCGTCTTGGCGGCGACAGGTCGCGCAACCCCTTCAGCAGCCCGAAGCGCGACACCAAGGCGCCGTCCCCGCGCGAGATCGGCGCCCAGAGGCTCTGCTCCAGGTGCCGGGCGACGACCCGCGCGAAGTTGATTCCCCACGTCTGGCGGGCCGCCCCGTTGAAGCGAAGCTGCGAATAGGGGATGCGGAACTCCGCCGTCCACCCAAGGGAGTCGATCTTCGTGGCCACGTCCCAAACGGCGTCCCACGACGTGTCTTCGTTGGTGTCGTCGAAGTAGTACACGTCCACCTTGACGCCCGCCGGGTTGACCGAGAACCCGAATGCGGTGCGGCGGTCGTGATAGCTGTCGATGGCGACGTCCAGCCAGTCGGAGTGCGGACGCTCGTCGCGGCGCGCCAAGCGCGAGACGATCGAATCCGGCGCTTCGTCGAAGGCGCGGATGCCCACGTAGATCGCGTCGGTCCCGTAGAGCACGCGCGCCTCCGTCCTCTGCGACGCCGGCTCGCCTTCGTTCGGCTCGAACACGACGAAGTCGCGCGCCACCATCGCCGCCCCCCAGTCCGCCTCGTCCAGCATGCCGTCGATCGTGGGCGCGCCGTCGGCCAGCGGTCGCGCTTCGAGGCTGGGGGCCGCCCGCCCGCCGCCCGAATTCGTCTCCGCGCCGGCGCCCTCGGCCTCCTGCGCCCCGACGGTTCCCGCATCCCCCAGCGTCGGCAGAAGCGCCGTCGCCGCCAAGGCCGCCGCCGCCGCGACGCCCGCCCGCACCAAGTCCCGCCTCCATGCCCGTCCGCCCATCCCCGCCTCCCGTTGTGCGTCGACTCCCCCGGAGCCGCCCGTTTTCTTTGCGTCTGAAGAGCGCCGGCCCGAACGTGCCCGCTCGGCCGACTTATGATTGGACGAGAAAGCGCTCCCGAAAGTTGCGGAGGGCGTTGCGGCGGGCCTCCCCCCTGCGAGGACGAGCGCGATGAGAGCGCCGAAGCGGGCGACGGACGCGATGGAGCCAAGGCGAGCCTCGCTCCCGCTCGGACCGGGCGCGGCGAGCGCGCTTTCGCCTCCGCCGCCTCCGCGCGTCGCGCCTCGCTTCCTCAAGGCGCACGGGCAGGGGAACGACTACCTGGTGTTCGACGAGGGGGCCGGGCCGACGCTGAGCGCCGGGCTCGCGCGGCGGATATGCGACCGGCGGCGCGGGGTTGGAGCCGACGGCATCGTGGTGGCGTGCGCCGAGCGGGCGGACCGGCCGCGGCTGTTGCGCATGTTCAATCCGGACGGCGGAGAGTTCGAGCGCAGCGGCAACGGGCTGCGCGTCGCGGGAGTGCACTTGCGGCGGACGGGTCGCGCCGGCAAGAGCCCGTTCGCCGTGGAGACGGCGGCGGGACCGGCCGAGCTGGACGTTCGGGGGCCGGGGTTGGGGGGAGCGTGGGACGTGCGGGTGGAGATGGGGCTGGTGGAGTTTCCCGCCGGGCCGCCGTTCGTGGCGCCGGGTTGGGTGGACGAGCGCGGGCGGGCGACGCTGCCGTTGGCGGCGGGGGCGGGCCGGGACCGCGTGGTTGCGGCGCCGGTATCGGTGGGCAACCCGCACGCGGTGCTCTTCGGGGACTCGTGGTCCGACGAGGATGTGGCACGGATCGGCCCGCTGGTCTCGGCGCACGAAGCGTTTCCTGAAGGGGCGAACGTGCAGTTCGCGACGGTGGCAGCGGACGGGGAGCTGGCGATCCGGATCTGGGAGAGGGGCGTGGGCCGGACGGATTCGTCGGGCACTTCGGCATGCGCGGCGGCGGCGGCGGCGGCGCGGGCAGGCTTGATCGAGCCGGGGCGGTGCAGGGTCGCGATGCCGGGCGGGCCGATGGAGGTGGACTGGATGCCCGGCCGCGCCGTCCGGTTGCGGGGCCCGGTCGAGGTGGCGTGCACGGGCGAGCTGGCGGGCGTGCTGGCCGCCTCGCCGGAGGACCGCGCCGTGGCCGGGCAGGATTAGCCCACGAGCCGGGATCCGCAATCCGCGCCGGTCGCTTGCGCCCGCGAGGCAGTCCGCAGGAGCGATAGTATCATGATATCACGCTGGTTGAGGTGGCGGGCGCCGGTCCGGCAACCTCGTCGCAAGGGCGCACTTCGCGGTTGGCGGCCATGCGAACAGACCGGGTCGCCCTGCCGCCTACGCCGATTCCGGCGACCCGTCCTTGACCGCGACGGCCGAGCGTCCCGCTAGCCGAGCCCTCAGGTGCGCACCCGCGCGGCCAGCGTCGCGGCCGTCGCGAAGAAGAAGAGGTTGGGACTCCAGGCGGCCCACCAGGGCGACAGCGCGCCTGCTTCGCCCGCCGCCCCCGAGAGGTTGAGCAGCAGGTAGTACGCCAT
Source organism: Longimicrobiales bacterium (assembly GCA_965203485.1). Classification (GTDB taxonomy): domain Bacteria; phylum Gemmatimonadota; class Gemmatimonadetes; order Longimicrobiales; family Gaopeijiaceae. The sequence continues at coordinate 1,996,077 of OZ241892.1, read as the reverse complement.
GGTCGTGCACAGCGACACGCTGATTCCGAACGATGCGCCGCCCTTGCGCGAGGTGGTGGCGAGCGGGATGCCCAGCAGCACGACCACGAAGGTCGCGGCCGCCAACGCCCGCTTCTGCTCTCGCCTGACCAGGATCTTGCGGGCGTCGCCGCCGGAGCGGATCACGGCCTCCGCCCTGCGTCCCAGCTCGGCGTAGGTCATTTCGTCCTCTTCGGGCGGCTCCTCCAGCATTTCGTCGGGCGTGACCGCCAGCGTCGTCCGGCGCTGCCGGGCGAACCGGTAGGATTCTTCGCCGCCGTCCGGAGCGATCACGCGAAGGTGCCCGTCGTTGAACGTCCAGCCGGCGTCCGGCCCCTCGTACACAGCTTGGCTGGCCCAGACGTGGCGCAGCGATCCGTCCGGGTCGCGGCTCTCGACGAGCACGCCGTCCACGATGCCCAGGTCCGCCGTCAGGCGGTCGGCCGTCAGCCGGTCGCCGTCCTCGGTCTCGAAGACGAAGTTGGTGCGCCAGTCGCGGCGCATCTCGCGCTCCTTGTGGAGTTCCGCCGTCCTGCGGTTGGCGGCAGGCGTGATCTGGTCCAGGTAGAACGCCGCGCCCGTCAGTGCGATGCCCAGGACCCAGAGCGGGGCGAAGAGCCGGTGGAACGAGACGCCCCCCCCTTTCGCGGCGATGATCTCGCGGTGCACGGTCATCGAATGGACGGTGAACACCGAGGCGACCAAGGCGGCGATCGGAAACGCGAAGACCATGTGTTGCGGGTAGGTGTAGACGTACCCCAGGAAGATGTCCAGCATCGGAACGTCGCGGTCCAGGTGGTAATTGAGGTTGTCCGACATGTTGATGATGCTGATCAGCACCGGAACGCCGATTATGAACCGGACGAATATCCCCAGGAAGGCCTGGCCGACCAGCTTGTCGAGGGTCCAGGTCACTTGGCCGCGCGCGCCCGGCCGACCAGCAGCGCGAGCGCTCTGCCGCCGACGTCTCGCAGACTGGCCAGCGTCCCGCTGCGGCCCGCGTCCACCCACCGGCTGATGCGAGCGACCATGAACGTCCCCAGCGCCAAGAAGACGATGCTCGTCGTCCACATCGCCCAGAACGGGCTTGCCAGCCCGCGGTCGGCGAGGTCCTCGCCGTTGTTGAGGCCGATTCTGTACGCGGAGAAGACCCCTGTCGAGACGAGGATCACCATGCCCACCCCGCCGAGCGGAAAGCGCATTCCCAGCGGCACGCCGATCAGCACGAACACGATGCACCCGGTCGCGAGCACGAGCTTCTTGTGGATCTCGACGCCGTAGCGGCTCGCGCGTCCTTCGAGGAACTCGGCCGTGGCCTTGTGCGACTGGGACGCCTCGACAGTTCGTCTCGTGAGCGCGTCGTATCCGAAGGCGATTCCCACGTCGCCTTCCCGGGCGCGGGCCTCCGCGAGCGCCCGCAGCGAGTCCGCGGCCGGTCCGGCGCCCAGAGCCTCCTCGACCGTCGAGCGCGACAGTTCCTTCGCCTCCGCGCGCATCGCGGCCAGACGCTCCCGGGTCTCGGCGACGGCTCCGCGGAGCTGGGCGGCCGACATCTCCCGGTCGCTGCGGCGGGCGCCCTCCGTGGCCTGCAGCACGTCGCCCACGTTGCGGAGCACGTAGAGCCTGTCGTCGAATTCGGTGTGCTGGAGCGTTTGAGGCGCGCGCCCGTCGACCTCGTATGCCTCGCCGTCGTGCAACCGCAGCTGCAGGTCCGTGAACTCGGCGGTCAGGGCCATCTCGCCCCGCGCCGCGTAGATGGTGCCGCGCGCCGGCGGGCGGCTCAGATCGTGAATGACGATGCCTTCGAGCCGGTTGGAGACGGGATCGATGGAGTCGGCGCGCAGGAAGTAAGGCCCGCGGGCCGCTTCGGGGTCGATCCGGTTGAAGACCTTCGGGCGCAGGCGAAAGGTCGGGCTCTTCTGAAAGATCGAGTTGCGCACGGCGGCGAGCCGGTGGTTGGTCTCCGGGAGGACGATGTCGTTGAACGCGTACGTCGAGACGGCCACCACCGCGCCGAAGCCGAGCGCCGGGAGGAGCATCGCGCGGGGCTTTACGCCGCTGCCCGCCATGGCCACGATCTCGCCCGACGCGGCCAGGTCCGTGTAGGCGTAGAGGACGGCCACGAGCACGGCCGCCGGCAGGGTGATGGCGATCGTGTGCGGCAGGATCAGCAGGATCGTCTCGGCGATGACGCCGGCGGGCAGTCCCTTGCCGGAGAATTCCTCCAAGTAGCGGGACAGGGCTTCGACGAACAGGAGCCCGGTCAGGAGCACGAGCGCGAAGAGAAACGGCCCGAGAAGCGACCGGATCAGGTGGCGAGTCAGGATCGTCATGAGCCCCTCCAGTCCCGGTCGCGCGCTGCCGGGGCCGTCTTCAACTGCGGCGTGGCATGAAGCTAACCGATTCGTTGCGGCGCCGGTTCTCGGCCCGGCGTTGGGGCGGCGTCGCGGCGGTCGCGGCGTGGTTGGTGGGAGCGTGGGAAGCCGAGGCGGCCGGGACGGTCTCGGCGGGCGCGTGGGCGGGCGGGACGCTGGGAGCCGCCGCTCAGATGCGCGTTCCGCCGGGGGCGAGCGCTGCGCAGGCGCGCGACACCGCGCTGTGGCTCATTCCGCAGCTGCGCGCCACGAGGTTGCCGCTCTTGGGGCCGCGTCCTCTCCCGGTTCCGGTGGCGAGGCTGGGGCTCGCCGCGATTCCGGCGACGCGGTTGCCGGGGCGGAGGCTCCGCGCGCTTCCGCCCGCCTTGGAAGCGGGCCTGCCCGGCCTGCCCGCCTTGGAATGGTCGCGCCAGGAACGGTTCCGCTTCGGAGCCTGGGGCCGCGCGATCGGCTTCGGCGACGTGCCCCGCGCCGAGGACCCCGAACGCCCGCTCGACGGCATCGCGGCCGACCGCCTGGTCAACGAGTACGCCGACCTCGCGTTCTCCGTGCGCGGGGGCGGCGAGCTGGGCGGCGAATGGGTGCGCTATCGTCCGTGCGACGAGGCCGTGCAGGTGACGTGCGAGGTGCCGCTGTGGCCCCGCATCCTCTCCGACATCCGCTTTGCGGCGACGGCCGACGGAACGATCGTCGACCGGGTGCGCGTGGACGTGGACTACGACCAGACGCGCGAGTACGCGGGCGCGAACCGCGTCAACATCCACTATCGGGGCCGGCCCGGCGAGTTTCTGCAGCGTCTCGACGTGGGCGACATCGGCTTCGAGCTGCCGGCCTCGCGCTTCCTGCGCGAGGCCGTGCCGGCCGGCAACTTCGGCTTCCGCGCGGTGGCCGAGGCGGGCCGGCTCAACATGCAGGCCGTCTGGGCGCAGCAGAACGGAGAAGTCACCTCGCGCCGGTTCCAGCTGGAGAGCGCGGGCCGTTCCTATTCGCGAAGCGACACGCTGGCGGTCGACGACGCCGACTACGCAGCCGGCCAGTTCTTCTTCCTCTTCGACCCGGCCGCCTTCGCCGAGTACCCGCACGTGGACGCGCTCTCCCTGCCGTCGTCGAGCGGCCGGCTTGCAGCCGCGCCGGGAACCGAGCATCCCATCCAGCTCTACCGCTCGGCGATCGACCTCTACGCCCAGCAGCAGGTGGAGGGGTACATCCAGGCGGAGGCCGCCGCGTCGCTCGGCGCCGACACGGTGCGCGAGTCGGCCTGGTTCCGCTACCTCCAGCCCGGCCAGGACTACGTCGTGCACCCGAGCGGCCTGTGGATCGCCTTGCGCGCCCCGCTTGGTCCGGACGAGATGCTGGCCGTCAGCTACGTCACCGCGGCGGGCGACACCGTGGGCGCCTACAACCCGGAGCGAGTCTACCGCGCCGGAGGTCTGCCTCGGCTCCAGCTGCTCAAGGCGTCCCAGGCGCTGCACCAGCCGGGGCGGCCGACGTGGCGCATGGAGATGCACCAGGTCTACCGCGTGTCGTCGTCCAACGACGTGGCTCCCGGCTCGGTCGACCTAGTGATTTCGCTGGGCGAGGAGAGCGCGGGCCGCACCTTCGCCCGGCGTCCCAACGGCGACGACGTCACGTACCTGCGGCTGCTCGGGATGGACGAAGACGCTCCCGCCGACCGGCTGGACGAGTCGCAGATGTACCGGCCCGCCCTGGATTCGTTCGACGACCTGCCCCCGGTGCAGGGGACGTACGTCGTCTTCCCCTCGCTCGAACCCTTTTCCGACCCCGCCCCGGTCGCCAGTCTCTCGCTGGGGGCCGACGAGGCCCGGGCCATGCTGGGCGCGAACCGCAACACGCGCATCTACCGCGCGGCCGATCCCTTCGAACGCAGGAACGGCGGCATTTTTCGTCTCTCCTTCGCCTACGAAGTGCGGGGCTCGGACGTCGTCTCGTCCTTCGACCTGCAGGCGGTGGGCATCCGGCCGGGAACCGAGACCATCGCCCTGGGCGACCAGCTCCTCGAGCGCGGCGCCGACTACGCGATCGACTACGACCTGGGCCAACTCCAGCTGACGGACCCGGCCAGGCTGCTCGCGGGCAATCCCGCGCGGACGCTCGAAGTCTCCTGGGAGCAGCGGAGCTTCTTCCAGGTCGCGCCGGCGTCCGTGTTGGGCGCGAGCGCGCGTTACGACCTGGGCGACTACGGAAGTCTCAACCTGTTCGGCCTCCATCAGGCCGAGGGGGAGCTGGTGCGCCGGCCGCAGCTCGGCGTGGAGGCGCGCTCGGTGGGCCTTGGCGGGGCGGCCGCGACGGTCGGCCTCGACGCTCCCGGCGTCGGCCGCGCGCTCGCCGCGATCGGGGGGCTTCGGGACGGCGAACGCGCGTCGGTGCGACTGTCGGGCGAGGCCCTGGTCTCGTTGCCGAACCCGAACACGCAGGGTGCCGCCTACCTGGACGACTACGACGGCCTGGAGGCCCGGCGGTTGTCCGTGCAGAGCCACGACTGGCGTCTTGGCAGCCGTCCCGCCTTCCGCGACGGCGCCGAGCACGTGTTTCCGGCCGACCTGTCGGAGGCCACCCTGGCCACGCTCTCCTGGCAGCATCAATGGATCGTGGAGGACGCCGCGGGCGACAGCTTGGGGGTGTTTCGCGGCTTCAGCCCCGCCGCCGACATCGACCAGCAGATCCGGATCACGGGCAGCGCCGTGCGCGAGCCGGGCCTCTTCTTGCGCTTCGACCCGCGCGATGGCGACCTCGGGGAGGCGAACGCGTGGTCGTCGATCACCACGGTGCTCAACGTCGCGGGGGCGGACCTCACGAAGAGCGATCTGATCGAGTTCTACGCCCGTGACGGCGAGTTCCTGACGCTGGTGCTCGATGTCGGGGTGGTGAGCGAGGACGCCTTCTTCGTGGACGCGGGCGGGGCCGTGAGCGGGACGAAGCGGGGCTCGGGCGTGCCGTGGGGCGCCGGACGGCTGGACCAGGAGGCCGATCCGCGCCGAGGCGAAGTGTGGGGCGACCTGGCGGACGCTCGGGGCGTGTGGAACGAGGAATGCCTTCAGGAGCGCGGCAGGGTGTACCGGCTCGGCGACCCGGACGCCAACTGCACGCGCGGAAACGGCCGCCCGGACTCCGAGGACCTCGACGAGGACGGCGTGCTGGACACGGCCGAGCGCTACCGCCGCTTCGTGATCCCGCTCGACGGCTCGTCGCCCTTCTTGGTGCGCGACCGCGCGGAGACCGGCACGCGCTTTCGTCTCTACCGCGTTCCGTTGCGCGACCCGGCGGCCGTCGACGTGGGCGGCCCCGTCGGAGAGGCCGAGTTGCGGGCGGTGCGGCACGTTCGCGTTGCGGTGACGGGGAAGCGGCGCGATTCGTTCGTCCTGACGCGCTTCGGCATCGTGGGCTCGACTTGGATCAAGCGGTCTCAGTCGGGCGTCCTCACGGGACTGGGCGGCGACACGGTGGCGGCCCGGGGCCGGATCGACGTGGGTCCCGTCTCGGCGCTGACCGCAGGGGACGCCTACGTCTCGCCGCCCGGCGTCGTGGAGCAGCTCGACGACCCCACGGCCGCGTTCGGCGGACAGGGCGTCGAGTTCAACGAGAGGTCGCTCTCGGTGGCGTTCGAGGACTTGCAGCCGGGCGACAGGGCGGAGGTCTACAACCGCTTCCCGCAACGCCCTCGCGACTTCCGGCCGTACCGCGAAGCGCGGCTATGGGTCGTGGCGCCCCGCGGCGACGGCCTAGGGCGTCTGTCGTCCGCCTACTTCTTCGTCAAGATGGGCACGGACGCGGAGAACTTCTACCTGTACCGGACGCGCCTCGATCCCGCGGCCGCTCCGGGACGGGTTCGCGAAGAGGACTGGCTGCCGGAAGTCGTGGTCGCCTTCGACGAGTGGCTCGACCTGCGACGCATCGCCGAGGAGCGCCTCGCGCGCGAGCCGCGCCGGCCGGGATCGGCTCCGCTCGTGGCGTGGTCGGCCGACTCGGCCTACGCGGTGGTGATGCGCGACCGGGGCCGGGCGCCCAACTTGGCTGCGGTGCGGGAGATGAGCGTCGGCGTGCTCAACGAGACCGGCGCGCCGATCTCGGGCGAGATCTGGGTGGACGAGCTGCGGATCGACGGCGGCGTGCGCGACGCGGGTTTCGCGTCCGCCTTCGACGCTTCTCTCGACGGAGGCGGCTTCCTGCAGTCGCGGGTCTCGCTCCGCACCCGCGGGGGATTCTTCCGCCAGTTGCGCGACGCGCCGTCGTTTCAGGACGAGAGAGCCCTTGATCTGCGCGCGTCGCTTCAGATGGGCCGTTTGGCGCCCGACGCATGGGCGATCGAGGCGCCGCTGACCGTCACCTACGAACGCGACCGCCGGGCGCCGATCTTCTTGGAGCGCAGCGACGTGCGGGCCGACCGGCTGGACGGACTCCGCCGCCCCGGCTTCGGACGAGTGCGGGCCGACGTTTCCGTTCGGCGCTCCGCGACGCCGCGCGACGGCGTTTGGCACGCGGTGGCCAACGGTCTCGATCTGCGGGCCGGCGTGGTGCGCTCGTCGTTTCGGACCGCCACCACCGAGAGCGCCAGCCAGGGCGTCGACGGCTTTCTCGGCTACGCGGTTGCTCCGGGCCGCAGGGACTTTCCGCTCTTTCCGGGGAGGGTGGGCGACGCGTTGCGGGCGGTCCTCCCCGCCTTTCTCGAGGACCGGGTCGCGGGAGCGCGGTTGCGGTGGAGCCCCGAGCGGCTCCGGTTCGACGCCGAAGTCGCCCGCGAGGATATCGAGACGCGCCGCTTCGGCCGGGCGATTCGCGGGCCGGAGGACTCGCTCGCGACGGTAGCCCACGCGCCCCGCAAGACGTTCGCGGGAACCGCCAGCATCGGCCTGCGACCCTTCGAGTCGTTGTCGGCCGAGGCCGATCTGACCACGGGGCGCGACCTGCTGGATCCCGCGCAGCTCGCCGTCGGCGAGGAGACCCGCGATCTGCTTGCCGCGGAGCGGACCCGGCTGGCCAGCGTGGACTTCGGCTGGGAGGTCGCCCGCCGGTTGCGGACGCGCCTCCTGTTTCTCCCGCGGCTCTCCGACTGGGCGCGCACGAGCATGCAGGTCACGACCCTCTACGTGTCCGAGCGCAACTCCGACTTGGTCGAGGAACGCGGCGGGAGCATCCAGCCCTCGGGCCTGCTGCGCAACGCGGGGGGGCGGCGGGACCTTTCGGCGTCGGTATCGATCGAACCTGCCCGGTTGGCCGCCGAGCGGGTCGAGGGCGGTCCCTTGGCCACGTTGCTCGGCGCCGTCGAGCCGCTGGCCTTCACGTACGCGAACGGATTCAGCTCGCGCTTCAACCGCGGCGCCGTCGAGCCGGGCGCCGCCTACCAGCTGGGATGGGGCCGCCGCGAGGACTTCCTCAGAATCGGTCCCGACTCCGCCTCCGTCTTCAGTCAGCGGCGGCGAATCAACCTCCGGGGCGGCGCGCGGCTGCCCGGATCGGTGTCCGTGGGCTTGGGCTACGACCGCTCCCTGCACCAGACCCTGGACGCCCGTTCCGACCGCGACGTCTTGCGGCGCGTCTGGCCCGACGTGCGCGCCACCGTCGCCGATCTCCCGGCGCCCGGGTTCCTGGCGGCGTTCCTGCGGCGCGTCTCGGCCAGCGGGGGGTACCGGCGCGAAGTGCGAATGCGGACGTTCGGCGCGGGGAGCCGGCAGGATCGCTGGCGCGAGGACCGAGAAGTGCCCGTCGCGGCGACGTTGCGTTTCGCAGGAGGACTCGCCTTCGTCTACCGAGGGCGCACCAACCGCGGCGAAAGCGCGGATCCCACCGGCGACACGCGGCGCCGGGCGACCGCGCACTCGGTCGCAGCCTCCGTGCCCCTGCGCTCGCCGATGAGGCTGTTCAGAATGCGGGGCGCCCCGTTGCTGCTGACCCTGAGCGTCGCCTACGCCGGCGAGACGGAGTGCCGCGTGGCTTCGCCTGGGAACCTGTGCGTTCCCTTCATCGACCATCTCGACCGCACCGCTTCGCTTTCGGTGGATTCTTCGGTTCGCGACTTCGAGCTGGGCATCCGCCTTCGCTACGCCGACCGCCGCTCGTTCGTGGGGCAGCGGGCGAGCACGACGCGCTTCCAGCTTCACGTCTACGGACGCTTCGCGCTGACGCCCGCGATCCTGCCGGGCCGAAGCTGACTCCCACGGCCGCCGGCTTCGCCCCGCCCGCCGTCCCGTTCCGCCATCCCATCGTCCCGCCTCTTGGGCCATCGTGTTGCATGGAGCGCGGACGAAGGCGCCGGGCCGCGCGAAGGAGAGTCCAGCGACGGCGCATGCAACCGGGACAGCGGCGTGGGCGACCGAGAACGAAAGAGCATGATGACGGCGGCGCTGCTGCTGTGCGGGGCCGCGCTGGTCCGCTTCCTGTTCGCCGAGGCCGGGCCGGCCCCGGTGCCGCTGGAGGGCCGCCCTTCCATCGCCGACAGCCTTCTCGCGGCGGGCGATTCGGTCGCCGAGGACAAGGCGCGGAGGAGCCGGCCCTTGGAGCCGGGGGAACGGATCGACCCCAATTCGGCCGGCGAGGAGGAACTCGACCGGCTCCCGGGCGTGGGGCCGGCCACGGCGGCCCGCATCGTGGACGAACGGGAAAGCGCCGGTCCGTTCGCGAGCGCCGCCGACTTGGCGCGGGTGCGGGGAATCGGCCCGGCCGCCGTCGAGCGGATGCGGTCCTTCCTGGACGTGCGCGCCGCCGCCGTCCGCGCGAGGCCGGCGCGAACGCGGGCGAACTCGGGCGGGGGCGGCGCGCCGGCGGGCGCGGGCCTTCGGCGGGAGGTTGGCGGCGGCGCGGCGCGGACGGCAGGCGGTCCTTCGGCGGCCCGGCCGGTGAACGTGAACCGGGCCGGATTGGCGGAGTTGGCCTCGTTGCCCGGCATCGGGCCGGTGACGGCGGGCCGCATCGTCGCCTCTCGGGACGCGGATGGACGCTTCGAGCGCTCGGAGGACTTGATGCGCGTGCGGGGGATAGGTCCCAAGACCTTCGCCCGGATTGCCGCGTTGGTGACGGTTCGCGAATGACGCGCGGGCGTACCGCGTCGGCGGGTCCGGCCCGCGATTGGCGAACCGGTGGGCCGGGCCGTCGCGGACTTGCCGCGTTGCTCGGCGAGATGGTCGCCAGCGGCGCGTCCGACCTGCATCTGGCGGCCGGTCATCGGCCCAAGGCGCGCGTTCACGGAGCCCTGGTGGACGTCGGCGACGGCCGCCTGCTCTCGCCGGCGGAGACGGAACGGCTTGCCCACGAGGCGCTGGGCGAAACGCGGCGCGCCCGGTTCGACGACGGCGGCGAGCTGGACGTGATCGTCGCGGACGACGAACTCGGGCGGTTTCGGGTCAACTGCTTTCGCCAGCGGGAGTCGGCGTCGCTGGCCATCCGGCGCATCCCGTCGCGCATCCCCCGGCTGGGCGACTTGGGACTGCCGCCGGTGCTGGGGCGGCTCGCGGATCGGCCTCGCGGCCTGGTGCTGGTGGCGGGTCCGGCGGGCGCCGGCAAGTCGACGACGCTGGCGGCGATGGTCGACCAGATCAATCGCGAGCGGCGGCGCCACATCGTTACGATCGAGGACCCGGTGGAGTTCGTTCACCCGCCGCGCCGTTGCCTGATCAGCCAGCGGGAAGTGGGCAGGGACACGCGGGACTTCGCGTCGGCGATCAAGTCGGCGCTGCGCCAGGACCCGGACGTGATCCTCGTTGGCGAGATGCGCGATCCCGAGACCGTGCAGGCGGCTCTCGACTTCGCCGAAACGGGCCACCTGGTGCTGGCGACGCTCCACACGGGTTCGGCGGCCGAGTCCGTCAACCGGATTATCGATTCGTTCGCGAGCGACCGCCAAGCCCAGGTCCGCTCGCAGCTCTCCTTGGTGCTCGAGGGCGTGTCCGTGCAGGTGCTCGTTCGCGGCATGGGCTCCGCCGGCCGTGCGGTCGCGACCGAAGTGATGGTGTCCACTCCCGCCGTGCGGGCGGTGATTCGCGACCACAGGGTCCACCAGCTGCCCTCGCTGATCCAGGCCGGCCGCAAGCACGGCATGCGTACGATGAACGACGCGCTCGCCGAACTGTATCTGAACGGTCGCGTGCCGCTCGGCGAAGCGTTGAGGCACAGCTCGGACCCCGAGGCGCTTCGAAGGGCGGTGGGCGAGGTCCCGCCGCCGGACGCCGGTCCGGCAGCAGTGTGAGCGGCCCGCCTTCGGCCTGGCCGACCGGCCCGCCGCCGTCGGCGCGCGCTGGCAACCGGCAGGGCGCTCCGCCGGCTCCGTTGCGCCTGGGCCGGTGCCAGCGTTCGGGTCGCGCCTCGCTCCGGCGCGGTGTGCCAGCCCGCGAATTGGCGCTCTTCACGCGGTTGCTCGCCACGCTGGTGCGCGCGGGACTGCCGCTGGTGCGCAGCCTGGAGCTGCTGGCCGCCCAGACTCCCAGCGAACGGCTCCGCTTGGCGCTGGCGGACACTGTTCGCCGCGTGAGGTCCGGCGACGCCTTGGCCGAGGCGATGCGGCGCCATTCCCGCATCTTCCCGCCGCTGTACGCCAACATGGTGGCGGCGGGCGAGGCCAGCGGGGCGCTGGACGCGATCCTGGCCCGGCTTGCCGCCTACCAGGAGCGCAGCGAGGCCCTGCTGCGGAAGATGCGGGGAGCCCTAGTGTACCCGGTGGCCATTGTAGCCGTCTCGGTTCCGGCGATTGCGGTCATGCTCGTGTTCGTCGTGCCCGCGTTCGAGGACATGTTCGCCTCGTCCGGCGTCGCCCTGCCGTTGCCGACGCGGCTGGTGATCGAAGCGTCGCACGCGGTGCAGCGCTGGTGGTGGGGCCTCGCGCTTCTCGCCGCGGCTCTCGTCCTGGCGGGCGGGCGGGCGCGGCGAACGGCCGCCGGCCGCTTGGCGCTCGACCGCGCGCTCTTGCGGACGCCGCTGGTCGGAGAGTTGATGCGCAAGGCCGCGGTGTCGCGCTTCGCGCACACGCTCGCGACGCTCCTGGCGTCGGGCGTGTCGATCCTCGATGCGCTCGACATCACGGCGAAGACGGCCGGCAACCGAGTCGTCGAGGACGCGGTCGCGCGGTCTCGGGCGTCGATCGCGGCGGGGGACACGATTGCCGGCCCCTTGAGGCAGTCGGGAGTGTTCCCGGCGCTGGTGGTGCAGATGGTGGACGCGGGGGAGCGCGCCGGCGCTCTCGACGAGATGCTGTCCCGCGTCGCCGACTTCTACGAACAGGAGACGGCGGCGGCGGCCGACGCGCTGATGGCGGCCGCCGAGCCCGCCATGATCGTGATTCTGGGCATCGGCATCGGCAGCGTCGTCGTGTCCATGTATCTGCCGATCTTCGACATGATCGGCGCCGTGGGATGACGCGGCGGCGCTCGCGGTCTTTGCGCCGCGGGCGGCCTGCAACGACATTGCAAGCCATGTCCAGGGCGTTCGTCAAAGAGGACCGCGAAGAACGGCTTCCCCAGTACCGGTTGCCGGAGCCCGGGTCGCCCGGCTTCGACGAGGCGCGCGCATGGGCGCTGATCGCAGGTGCGGACCAGGCCGACACGAGGGGCGCGGAACTGGCCACCGGCTGCCGATGGGGCGAGCCGCTGCTGGCTCCGCGCGTGGAGGCCATCTTGAAGCGCGCCGAAGCCGAGGGCTCGGCGCGGGTGGCGCAGCTTTGCCGACGCTTCTTGAGGGTTGCGGCCCAGTAGCTTCCCGGTCCCGCCTGCTGCGTGCGGGGCGCAGGGGGCGGCCGGGCGCGCCCCGGCGGGCGCCGTCTCGAATTCGCGCGGCGCCCGGCCGTGCCCGGGGCTCGCGGAGCGCCCGGGGCGGCCATGCCGTCGTGGCCTTGGGAGCGGGCGTCGCGCTGGCCCTGGCCGCATGCCTGCCGTCGGCCCGCGCCGCAGGGCAGTCCGGCGCCCCGTCCTCGGCCCCGCCCGTGTCGGCGCTTCCGCTGGCCGGGGGCGAGCGCATCGACCTGGACGGAGACATAGCCGAAGCGGCATGGCGCCGGGCGGTCCCCGTCGACGACTTCGTGCAGCAGGAGCCCGTCGAAGGCGCGCCCCCTTCCGAGCGTACGGAGATTCGGGTCGTGTTCGACGAGGACAACTTGTACATCGGCGCCATCTTCTACGACGATCCCGGCGGCATTCTGGCCTATCAGCGCCAGCGCGACGCGGGACTCGGAACCGACGACCGCTTCATGTGGATCCTCGACACCTTCCTGGACGGGCGCACGGGCTACTTCTTCGAGATCAACCCCGCCGGCCTCATGGGCGACGGCATCATTTCCGGGGGCGGCGGCGGGGGCGGGTTCGGCGTCGGGAAGGCGTGGGACGGCATCTGGGAGGCCCGCACCGCGCGCCGCGCCGACGGCTGGTCGGCAGAGATTCGAATTCCGTTCCGGACCCTCAACTTCAATCCCGAGCTCGACACTTGGGGCATAAACTTCCAGCGCACGATCCGGCGCCGAAACGAAGAAGTGCTGTGGCGCGGGCACCGGCGCAACGAGGGGCTCACGCGTCCCGTCTACGCCGGGCGGCTCACGGGCCTCGAGGGCATGTCGCAGGGACTTGGGCTGGAGGCGCGGCCGTCGGCGGTGGCCAGCTGGCGGAACGTGCCCGGCGCCGCCGACCCGACCACGTTCCCCAGGGACCTCAGCCTGGACGTGAGCTACAGCTTGACGTCGAGCTTGCGGCTCTCCGCGAGCGTCAACACCGACTTCGCCGAGGTCGAGAGCGACCAGCGCCGCGTCAACCTCACGCGCTTCCCGCAACGCTTTCCGGAGCGGCGCGCGTTCTTCCTGGAAGGCTCCGGCGTCTTCTCCTTCGCGCCCCGTAGCGGCCCATCTCCCTTCTTCTCGCGCCGAATCGGGTTGCGCGACGGCGAGCCCATCCCGATTCAGTACGGCACGCGGCTCACGGGACAGGCGGGGCGGTTCGAACTCGGGTTCTACCAAGTTGGAACCGGCGCGCACGCCTGCGGAGCATCGGACGTCTTGACCCGCGTGCCCCGCGAGTCCTTCACGGTACTGCGCGCGAAGCGGTCGATCTGGGAGCAGTCCTCGGTGGGCATCATCTACACGCGCCGAGCCGTTGCGCCCGCGACGGGGGCAACGGCCGTCCCAGCAGGGCACACCGCGGGCGCGGACTTGCAGCTCAACACGCGCCGGTTCTTCGGCGACAACCGGTTCGAGATGGAGGCGTTCCTGGTCTGGAACTCCAATCCCGACCCGTCCGTCGCTCGCACCTTCGGCGATCTCTCGGCCCGCGGCTTCCGCTTCAACTTTCCGAACGACGTGTGGTCGGCTCACCTCTCCTACCGGGAGTTCGGCGACGACTACGACCCGCCGCTTGGGTTCGTTCAGCGCAACGGGTTTCGCCGCGTCGAGCCTCGCATCGGCTGGGCGCCGCGGCCGTCCGGGATCGACTGGATCCGGCGCTTCGACTTTTCGGTGCAGTTCCGGAACCTGGCGCAGCTCGGCACGGGTGTCGTCGAGGAGCGGCAGTGGCAGTTCGACGTCTTCGGCATCGACTTCGAGAGCGGCGACAACCTGGAAGTGCAGGCGACGAGGACCGCCGAGTTTCTGGACGACGGATTCGAGGTGAGCGACGGGGTCGCCATCCTGCCGGGCCGCTACGCCAACTGGGAATGGGAAGTGGAAGGGCGAACGGCCGGAAGACGCCGCGTTTCCGGCTCGGCGAGTTTCGGCAGCGGCGGTTTCTGGAACGGCAGGCGCGCGCAGGTGAACGTGGGCTTGACGTTTCGCCCGAATCCCGGCATCAGCGTTGCGCTGGACTTCGAGCACAACGACGTGGAACTCCCGGGGGGCAACTTCACGGCGGACGTCTACGAAGCCGAAGCGGAATGGAACCCCAGCCAATGGATCAGCGTCACCAACCAGCTCCAGTACGACAACGACAGCGGAATCCTGGGACTCTTCGCCCGTTGCCGCTGGATACTCCGCCCCGGCGCCGACGTGTTCCTGGTCTACACGCACAACTGGCGCAACCTGGCCGAGCGCCTGCTGCGGGACCCGGACCTGGCCACGATCTCCAAGGGCGCGGCCGTGAAGGTGAACTACACGTACCGGTTCTAGCGAGAACCAAAGGAGACCCGATGAGCGACAGATCCCGGCTTGCGTTCGTTGTTGCGGCGCTGCTCGCGCCCTTGGCCGGGGGCGCGGCCCAAGACGTCCCTTCCGGCGACATGCTCGCGGACGCGCGCTTCGTGGAGGCCGAAGCCCTGTTCGAGGCGTGGCTGGACGCCAAGATGGCCTACGAGAAGATACCCGGCATGTCCGTGGGGCTCGTGCACGATCAGGAACTCGTGTGGGCCAAGGGCTATGGCTACGCGCACCCGGAGGACGGCGTCCCGGCGATGCCGTCCACGCTGTACTCGATCTGCTCGATATCGAAGCTGTTCACGGCCGTCGGCGTCATGCAGCAGCGCGACGAGCACAAGCTTCGCTTGAGCGACGCCGTGGCGGACCACCTGCCCTGGTTCGCGGTCGAGCAAGCCCATGCGGGGAGCGCGGCGGTGACCGTCGAAGGGATGCTGACGCACTCGTCCGGTCTCCCGCGCGAATCGGCTCATCCCTATTGGACGGGACCCGACTACCGGTTTCCGACGCGCGAGCAAGTCGTGGACGGCCTGGCCGGGCAGGAGACGCTCTATCCCGCCGGCCGCTACTTCCAATACTCGAACCTGGGCATCGCGCTGGCCGGACAGCTGGTCGAGCGGGCGTCCGGCACGAGCTACGACGAATACGTGCGGACCCGCATCCTCGATCCTCTCGGCATGACGGACACCTACACGGACATCCCGGCCGAGCACGAAGGCGGCCGCTTGGCCACCGGCTACGCGCGGTTGCGGCGCGACGGCGAGCGCAAGCGGGCGCCCTTCTTCCGGGCCCATGGGATCGCCCCCGCGGCCGGCTTCGCTTCTTCCGTCGAGGACTTGGCCCGTTTCGCGTCCTGGCAGTTCCGGTTGCTGGAGGACGGCGGCGCCGAAGTGCTCGCGGCCAGCACGTTGCGCCAGATGCACCGCGTCCACTGGGTGGATCCGGACTTCGAGACGATGTGGGGACTCGGTTTCGCCGTGTCGAAGCGGGACGGAGAGCGCACCGTCGGCCACGGCGGCAGCTGTCCCGGATTCCGTTCGACGTTGCAGCTCCTTCCCGACCGCAGGCTCGCGGGCGTGGTGATGATCAACGCGCAGGGCACGAGCCCGGACCAAGTGTGGGCGCGGATGGCGAAGGTGCTCGGCTCGGCGGTCGAAGCTGTTCGCGACGATCCCGGCGGAGCTCCGCCTCGCCGGGAGGACCTGGCGGACTTCGAAGGACTGTACGAGTCCGACTGGGGCGAAACCGCCGTCCTGCGCTGGGACGGCGCGTTGGCCGCGGTGCGGTTGCCCACCGGCGATCCGCTCGCTGCCCTGGCCGAGCTGAAGCAAGAGGAGGCAGGGGACGCCGACGTCTTTCGCCGCGTGCGGGACGACGGCGAGCTCGGGGAGGCGTACGTCTTCCATCGCGGCGCGGACGGCCGCGTAGTCCGCCTGAGCGTGCACGGCAACTTCTCGGTCAAGACTCGGTAGAGGGAGAGGCCGCGTCGTGCCCACCGTGTTCGAAGTGTGCGCGGGCGCCGGCGGCATGGCCTTGGGTCTCGAGGCCGCTGGGTTCGAGGCTGTCGGCTTGGTCGACAACGACCTCCACGCCTGCGAGACGTTGCGAGCCAATCGGGCGGAGTGGCCCGTGATCGAAGCTGACGTGCGCGACTTGGAGCCCGTCGGCCGCGCATGCGCCGACCTCTTCGCCGGCGGCGTTCCGTGCCCTCCCTTTTCCGTGGCGGGCAAGCAGCTGGGCGCCGCCGACGACCGCGATCTCTTTCCGGTGGCGATGAGCTTGATCGAAGCGACTGGACCGAAGGCCGTCTTCATGGAAAACGTTCCGGGGTTCGCGTCCCGGCGATTCCGGCCTTACCGCGCGTTGCTGGCGTCCAGACTGGAGTCGCTCGGGTACCGCGTCGATTGGCGGGTGCTGAGCGCGTGCGACTTCGGCGTCCCGCAGTTGCGTCCCAGGTTCGTGCTCGTGGCTCTTCGGGAACGCTGCGCGC
Source organism: Longimicrobiales bacterium (assembly GCA_965203485.1). Lineage (GTDB taxonomy): Bacteria > Gemmatimonadota > Gemmatimonadetes > Longimicrobiales > Gaopeijiaceae. The sequence goes on along the minus strand of OZ241892.1, from coordinate 1,979,588 downwards.
CCTTCTTCGCGTGGCCGCCGCCGAACGCTTCGAGGATGTCGGTCGGAGAAAGCTTGGAGGATCTGATGGCCGAGAACGGGTGGCCCGAGGCCCGCGCTTGGGCCGCCCGGGCCAACGGCATCGCCCCGACGCTCGTGGGCGGCTCCAAGAGGCACGGCGGCGCGGACCTGGGACCCACGCGGGCTCGGGCGGCGTGGCGGAAGCTCGGCGTGGACGGTCGCTCTCTAGCCGAGTCGGCCCCCGGCCCGTCCTTCCCCGGGGCGTCGTTGCCGCGGCTCACCGTCAGAATGGCCGCCCGCCTTCAGGGCTTTCCCGACTCGTGGCAATTCCGGGGCGGCAAGACAGCGGCCTACCGGCAGGTGGGCAACGCCCTGCCGCCCCCGGTGGCCAGCGCGGTCGGCCGATCCATCGCCCAGGCACTCGAAGGTCGGCAGTCGGCGATCGTGGACGCCCAGAATGAACTCGAATACCAGTTGGCATGACGTCCGCCTTCTTGGCAACGGCACGACGGGACTTTCATCAGCGCCTCCAAGCCGGGCTGTGGTCGATGCGTGATGGCGTCGCCAGCAACTCGGACAGCGGCAACCGCCACAGCGTAGCCATCGGTGCGGCCCTTGCCAAGGCGGCAGGCGTTTCGTCGCCCCGGCGGCGCCTGGCGGGTTCGGCCGCAGGCAGGAACTTCGAGCGCTGCGTCGCTGACTTTCTTTCGAATGTTCTGCCAGCAATGCGACACTTTCGGCCGGGGAAGTTGCGCACCGCACCGGGATCGGCCATTTCCGAATTTGAGCAGTACGCCCATTTGACGGCCCTTCGAAAGGCAACTTCCGAAAATGCGGAACTGGCCGCGGCCTTGGGCGGAGACTACATCATCAGACCCGACATCGTGGTCGCGCGCGCGCCGGAATCCGACGAGGACATCAACGCGGGCGCCTCGATCGTCGACGAAGAAACCGCTCGACTGTCTCCTTTGCGTTTGACCAACAACGCTGTGCATGCCTTGCACGCCAGCATATCCTGCAAATGGACCATTCGCAGCGATCGAAGCCAGAACGCCCGAGCGGAGGCGCTCAATCTCCTTAGGAACCGAAAGGGCAGAGCGCCTCACATAGCAGTGGTTACTGCCGAGCCCCTGCCCAGCCGGTTGGCCTCCATCGCGATCGGCACCGGGGAGATCGACTGCACCTACCACATTGCACTCAACGAATTGCTTGCCGCACTTGACGATTCCGAGTGGAACGACGCGCGGGATACGCTGTCCACCATGGTCGAGGGTAATCGGCTGAGGGACATCGCCGACCTGCCTCTCGACCTCGTCGCGTAAGTTCGGCGAATGACCGAGTACAGGCCGAAGTCTCGCGAAGAGGTTCGCAGGAACATGTCGGCGATCCGCAGCACGGGCGGAAAGGCGGAGGTCGCGTTGCGCTCGTTGCTGCATCGGCGCGGGCTCCGCTTCAGGAAAAATGATCCGAGATTGGTGGGCAAGCCCGACATCGTGTTTCCGCGAGCCAGGGTGACGGTCTTCGTGGACGGCGACTACTGGCATGCCCGCGTTCTGCGCGAGAAGGGGCCAGCCGCCCTCCAGCGACGGCTCAAGACGCCGAATCGAGCCTACTGGATTGCCAAGTTCGGCAGACGGATGCAGAGGGACGACGACGTCACGGCAACGTTGCAGGCCGCCGGCTGGATCGTCGTTCGAATGTGGGAATCGGATGTACGCCGCGACCCGCAACAAGCGGCCAACGAAGTGGAGGCCGTCGTACGGCGACGGACGGAGGGGGAAGCCGCTCCAAAGCGAAGACCGCAAACAGGCTAGCCTGGTTGCGTGCGGCACGCCGGGAATGTGCGCGTCTTGGTGAGATCAGCGTCCGAGCAGTCCGGTCACGAGCTGGGGCCACAGGACGATGGCGAGTAGGCCCACAAGCTGGATGACGATGAAGGGGACGACGGCGCGGTAGAGGTCGGTCGTCTTTACGGTCGGAGGAGCGACGCCGCGAAGGTAGAAGAGCGCGAAGCCGAAGGGGGGCGTCAGGAACGACGTTTGCAGATTCATGCCGATCATGACGCCGAACCAGACGAGGTCGATGCCCAGCAGGGACGCCGCGGGCGCCAGGAGCGGAATGATGATGAACGCGATCTCGAAGAAGTCGAGGAAGAAGCCGAGAACGAAGATGGCCAAGTTGGCGACCAGCAGCAGTCCCACTTTGCCGCCCGGCAGGTTCGTCAGGAGGTTCTCGATCCAGATGTCGCCGTAGAGGCCCCTGAAGACGAGGGCGAATGCGGTGGAGCCGATGAGCAGGAACATGACCATCGTGGTGAGCTTGGTCGTGTCGCGGCAGGCGTCGCGTAGGACGGCGATGTTCATGCGGCCTCTGGCGGCGGCCAGGACGATGGCGCCGACGGACCCGATCGCACCGGCCTCGGTGGGCGTGGCCACGCCGGCGAAGATCGAGCCCAGCACGATCAGGATGAGGAGCAGGGGAGGCATGAGAACCAAGGCGACTTGGCGCAGCAGCGCGCGGAAGGCGACTTCGGTCATCTCGGGAGGCAATGCGGGCGCCGCGGACGGCTTGACGACCGCCACGCCCATCACGTAGAGCGCGTACATGCCGGCGAGCATCAGGCCGGGAACCAGCCCGCCGACGAACAAGTCGCCGACGGAGATGCCCATTTGGTCGGCGAGCACCACCAGCACGATGCTGGGGGGGATGATCTGGCCGAGGGTGCCCGAAGCGAGAATGACGCCGGACGACAGGTGCTTGGAGTACCTGTAGCGCAGCATTACCGGTAGCGAGATGCTTCCCATCGCGACGACCGAGGCGCCCACGACGCCCGTGGCCGCCGCCAGCATCGCGCCGACGAAGACGACCGCGAGCGCCAACCCGCCGGCGCGGCGGCCGAACAGAGCCCCGATCGTGGTCAGCAGGTCCTCGGCCAGCTTGGCCTTCTCGAGCACGAGTCCCATGAAGATGAAGAAGGGAACGGCGAGCAGGACGTAGTTCGACATCACGCCGAAGATCCGCTCCGGCATGGCGTACAGCAGGTTCCAGTCGAAGTAGCCGAGCTCGACGCCGACGAACGCGAAGATCAGCGATGCGCCGCCCAGAGCGAACGCGACCGGATAGCCGCTGAAGATGATCAGAAACACCGCCGCGAACATCAGGGGCGCCAAGACGCTTCCGTCCATCACGGACCAACTCCGTCGCCCGAGCCGCCGTTGCGTCCACGCTTGCGGGCGCCGCCGTCCCCACCGTCCCCACCGTCCGCGCCCTGGCCGCAACCGTCTGGGAAGCGTCGTCCTCTGGGCCGCTGCAATGGGGCGTGCGCGTTCTCGGCGCTCGCGCGGCCGCCGCGCGCCCCGGCCCTCTTGGCGTCCCCTCCGCCGTCGTCCCCGTTGCTCCCGTGGGCCGCGGGCCGCCTTCGCAGCACGCTCCCGTCCTTCGCCAACTGGGCCAGTCCCTGCGCCATCAGCAGCACGAAGCAGACGATGATGACGGCCTTCAGCGGATAGCGGGGCAGGCCGCCGGGGTCGGGCGACACCTCTCGGATTGTCCAGGAATTGTGCACCGACGGCCAAGACACCCACAGCAGGAACACGCAGAACGGCAACAGCATGAGCGCCGCGCCGGCCCCGTCGATCCAGGCGCGCGCGCGCCTGCCCAGCCGCCCGTACAAGACATCCACGCGCACGTGGGCGTTCTCCTTGAGCGCGTACCCGGCCCCGAGCAGAAAGACCAGGGAGAACAGGTACCACTGAAGCTCCAGATACAAATTGGAGCTCAGGTTGGCGCCGGTGAACCGGCCGAGATAGCGGACCACGGCGTTGTAGGCGCCGATGAGCACCATGGCCAGCACCAACCACGACACCAAGCGCCCCAGGGCGCCGGTCAGCCGGTCGGTTGCTCGCGCGAACGCCCCGCCCGGCCAGCGGTTCGCTCCGGCCCGCTCGTAACCGGGGGAGTCGGTCTCCTCCGGGGCGGCGCATTCCGCCGCGGGGGCCGGGCGGCTGCTGGACTCTTTCAAGCGGCGTGTCCTGATTTGCGTTGGCGCCCGGGTTCGTCGCCCTGCCCGTCTCGGCGTGCCGACTGTTCGTTGCCGACGCAACACGCTATCACGCCGGACGCCGCATCGGCAACCTCCTCTTGCGACGGAGGCGGTGCATCCGACGGGCACGGGGCCCCCGCGCCGGGGACAAGGCACGACAGGGCCGGGGCCGTACGCCGAGCCGTACGCAGGAACCGGCGCGCGGGGACGTGTGGGCGGCAGCGTGGTCCGAGCGTCACTCCCCGGGCCGGGCCAGCAGGCTCCTTCCAGTCATCTCGGGCGGGCGAGCGACTCCCATGAGATCGAGCGCCGTGGGCGCCACGTCCGCCAGCGCGCCGTCGCGGAGCCGGAAGCGGCCGGCGCCTCCCTCCTCGCCGCGGTGCACCGCCAGGAACAAGCGGACCGGCCCCGTCGTGTGGGCGGTGAAGGGACGTCCCCGCTCGTCCAGCATGCGCTCGGCGTTGCCGTGGTCGGCGGTGACGAGAACGGTCCCGCCCAAGCCGGCGGCGCGCTCCAGGATGCGGCCCACGCAGTGGTCCACGGCCTCTACGGCCTTCGCCGCGGCGGCGATCTTCCCCGTGTGGCCCACCATGTCGGCGTTGGCGTAGTTCACCAGCACGAAGTCGTGCCGCCGTTCGTTCAGCCGCTTCAGCAGGGCGTCCGTGAGTTCGGGCGCGCTCATCTCGGGCTTCAGGTCGTAGGTCTCCACCTCGGGAGACGGCGTCATCTCGCGATCTTCGCCCGGAAACGGCGCTTCGTCGCCCCCGTTGAAGAAGTAGGTGACGTGGGCGTACTTCTCGGTCTCGGCCATGCGAAGCTGCGTCCGATTCGCGCGCGCGAGCGTCTCGCCCAGGACGTTCTCGAGCCGTTGGGGCGGAAACAGCACGGGGTAGGAGAAGTCGTCCCGATAGCGGGTCATGGCGACCACGTGGCGGCACGGCGGGCGCGAGCGGGCAAAACGGCCGAAGTCCGCGTCCGCCAGGGCGGCAAACAGTTGGCGCATGCGATCGGCCCGGAAGTTGAAGAAGAGGAGTCCGTCGTCGGGGAGCACGCCCGGCGGATCCACGGCGCTCCGGCCGCCGCCGCCGACGACAACGGGTGGAAGGAACTCGTCGCCCAAGCCGCCGCCGGCTCGGCGCGGACCTGCGTCGTAGCATGCCTGCACGAAGCTGGAGGCGGACGCCGCACGGGGCGCGAGGCCGGCGTTCATCGCTCGAACGGCTCGCTTGGTTCGCCCCCAACGCCGATCGCGGTCCAAGGCGTAGTGGCGTCCGGCGACGCTGGCGATTCGACCGTCGCGCATCGCGCTCGTCCAGGCTTCGATTCGCCGGATCCAGCTCAGCCCGGCGGTGGGCGAAGCGTCGCGTCCGTCGGTGATGCAGTGGACGCGCACCGGCAACCCGGCCGAGTCCGCCCAGTCCATGAGAGCGCGAAGGTGGCGCACGTGACTGTGGACGCCGCCGTCCGAGCACAGCCCCGCCAAGTGGAGCCGGCCTCGGCCGTGCCGCAACGCGTCGGCAAGGGTTTCCAGCGCGGGAAGGCGAGCCAAGCTGCCGTCCTCGACCGCTTGATCGATGCGCGCAACGTCCTGCGCGACGATGCGCCCCGCTCCCAGGTTCAGGTGGCCGACCTCGGAGTTGCCCATCTGGCCATGCGGAAGCCCCACCGCCTCGCCGGATGTGCGGATTAGGCTCCACGGGCATCGTTGCAGCATTCGGCGTCGCACGGGAGTGCGGGCGATCGCGACCGCGTCGCCCTGTCGTTCGGCTTCGGCTGGGTCGGTGGCGCCCACGCCCCAACCGTCGCAGACGATCAGCACGACAGGGATCTTCGGGCCGCCGATCATGTTGCGAAGGCGGATCTGCGATCGAGGATCGGCGCGTGCGGGATTGCGCGGCGGGTGGCGTCGAGCGCGTTTCGGAGCATATTGTTTCGCGAAAGCCTTCCGTCGGACGATGGGGAGCGGGCGTGGTTCAGAAGGCTGGCCGACGAACAATCTACCCTTGCCGACGGGGGTGCCGCGTGCCAACACGGGCAGGAGCCGCGCCGTTGATCCAATCATGGTGCCTGACGGTGGACGCCCAGGGTCGCGCAACGTGCGGCGAAGGCGTTGCCGAGCGACGAAGCGGCCGCCAAGGCGTTGCTTGGACCAGCGCCGCGTCGGAAGCCGATCTTCACCAGATCCGAACTTGGCGCGCCGCCGTTGGACCAGCATGGCTTGCCGAGGGCGGCGGCGCTTCCGAAGCGGGCCCGCCTCTCGTGGCGGTTGCATGGAACGCTCGCACGGGCGGCGGGGCGCTACGAGCGTTCTGGCGGAGACTGCTGGACGAGCGCGGCGGATCGGGCGGCCCGGTTGCGGCGCTCCTGCAAGAGGTCTTCACCGCTGGAGATCACGTGCCCGTTGCAGAAGCCGCCGTGCCCGCGGAGCCTTCCGCGCGCGCCGAGTTCGCCTTGGGCAGGGACGGCCCTGCGCGCCGGTGGTCCTGGGCCGACCGGATCGCGGATCGCCCGCCCGGCGAGGATCGCACCGACGTCGTCGCTTTTGCGAGAGAGGAAGGATTGTCGCTGGTGTACGTGCCCTCGATGCGCAACGGCGTTCGACGCGTCGGCGACGGGGACGGAACACGCGAAGCGGGGGCCGAGCCCGTCCAGGAGGACCGGGGCAACGCGATCGTCGCCAACGTGCCGCTGACGTCGCCGCTGGCCGTCGAACTGCCCTTCGAGCGGCAACGCCGAGTCGCGGTGGCGGCGCAGGTGGAGATCGGGGGCGAACGCGTCGGTCTTTGCTCGGTGCATCTGGACAATCGGGCTCCCTGGGGTCGCGCTTGGCGAAGTCTGGGCCGTGCGCGTGCGCGGCAGATGGCCGGACTGCTTCGAGCGCTCACGATGCTCGGGTGGCTCCGTCCGCTGGAGGAGGACGGCATGCTTCCCGTCGGCGCCAGCGCCTTCGGCGCACCCTGGGCGTCCGTCCAGTCGCCCCGGATCTTCGCTCTCGGCGGCGATTTCAACACCTGGACGCTGGGCCGCCGCGAAGCCGCGTACAAGCTGGCCCGCCGACGCTTCCCCCACCCGCATGCGCCCGACCCGCGTCCCACCCACCGCTTCGAAGTCGGCGGCTTCCTTCGCCGCTCGGACCATCTTCTGTTTGCGTTGCCCGAGGGCTGGCGTTGCGACTGTCGGCGACTGGACGATGCGTTCGGGTCCGACCACTACCCCTTGGTGGGCACGCTTCGGCGCTCGTGAGCCGGGGCCGCTCGGTTGGATCGGGGCGGGGGCGGGGGGCCGGAGCCGAGTCCGGCTTGGGCGCGTCAGCCGGGCGAAATCGCCGTGTGCACTTCCACGTAATCCCGCTCCAAGTCGTCGCGGCGCAGGAAAAGCAAGCGGTCTCCGGCGGCGTCCAGCATTGTCCGTCCCGTCGGCGTCACTACGCGCCGCATGGGGGCGCCCTCCGTGGTGACGTTGATCCAGTGACGCTCTTCTCCGCCCGGGGCGCCACGTTGTCCAAGCCAAAGCGAACCGTCTCGGGCGAAGACGACCTGCACGAACGCGTCCACCACTTCCGGCAGAGGCGCGTTTTCGAGCATCCAGTCGACGCTCTCCCGTGAATAGCCGCTATGCGCATGCAACCACTCCACGTGCTTCTCGCGCAACGCTTCGGTGAACTCGGCGGCCAGTCCGTTCACCGTAATCTCACGCCGGACTACGCCGCTTGATTCCATCGCCGCAACCGTAGGTCGTTCGCCCTCGCTGACGAACAGGAATCCTCCGCCGGCCGCAAGACTCGTGTGCGGAGCGAACAATGCCGGCGCTCGTCCAACCATTTGCGGACCGGCGACCGACGCGACCTTCCGCACCTTGCCGACGCCTTCCCAATATCCGACGTCGTGATGGAGCCGATAGCGTCCGCTGGACTGCACGTCGCCGGGTCCTGCCAACACCACGCCGACAACCCAGAGCCCGCCGTCCAGGCCGGGCAAGGCGCGGGCGACCGGCGTTTCCACTCCCTCCGGCACGGTTGTGCGACCTGCGCGGCTGTACGGCGAAAACACCGAATAGCGTCTTGCCCTTGCGTCCCAAGCGAACACCGAATCCCCCGCCGGCCAACGGGCCACGAGCCCCAGCTCCGCAAACTCCAGCGGCCCCATTCCCGAGCGTCCAACCGTTCCCACCACTGTTCCCAAGGAGTCGACAAGGACGATGCGATTGTTGAGCGCGTCGCCAACCGCGACGAGGTCCGAAGTCGCGAAGACGGCTCCGGCGACCCTTCCCAGCGGATCGTCTTCCTGCTGCTCGACCTCGAAGCTGAAGTCCAACGTCCACAGCGGAGCATCGTCGATGTGCAGAACGACCTCTCGCGAGACTGGTTCTCCGTTGTCGGCGCACGCCGTCCACGACGTTGCCAACCAGGCCGTGGCAATCAGCCTGCAACGGCGCGATGCCGGGCCAACGAAACCTTCCTGGGTCGCCTTGATGAATCGGTTCATCGACGAGCGTTTTCGGCCACGGCGAGTCATCGCGCTCCCTCTTCCCTCAAGTCGAAAAGACCTATGTGCCAGCCTTCTTCCGTGGGCTGCCAAGCAACGTACAACAAGGTGTCGGCGTGCAACACGTTGCCCTCCAGCGCCACGTCCCGGGCAACGACCTCGCCCGAGTTCAGCTTGAACACGTCGGCACGCCAGCGCTTCTCGATCGCCGCGTGCGTATCGCCGTCCTGGTCGACCAGCAAGACGACGACCAGCGAGTCTGCCAACACGTGAATGCCATCTATGGTCGTGAACGAATTCCGCCACTCGTAGTAGGCCGCGTTCGCTGTGGGAAACGATCTGGGCTCCGGGCGACTGGGTTGCCGGAAGGACGGCGAAGGATCGCCGAAAGTACCAGCCGCTTCGCCTCCGGGACCGTATCGATGGACGGGGTACAGCGAATTCACGACCAAGAGATCGTCGTTTGTTGCCGCCACGAAAGTGCCGAACCATCCTCCCCAATAGGGAACACTATGTTTTCTTTCGTCTGCAGGATGAAAATACATCGTCGGCGTGCCGGCATAGGTCATGGCGAGAAGCTCTTCATTGGCTTTGACATGTTCATCGGAATATCCCAAGAAACGCTCGACGAGGTCGCGTGGGCGATCCAAGGCCACTACCAGCTTGTCTCGCCACACATCCAGTCTGACAAGGCTCTGGGTACGCCCAAATCGATAGACGGCATCGATGGCCAGATCAGGCGAAATCCGTGAAACGGCCGTCGAATCCCACAACCGATTCGGAAACATGTCGCGCGGGGCGCCCGTGACGTAGATGTTGCCGTCTTGGCCGACCGCCACTCCAGTGGGCGGTGCACCCACCGGTTGCCGCAGAAAGATCGCGTTGCCGACGGTGTCCGAAAGTGACGCCACATAGTTGCCGGATGTGTCGTACTTGTGAAGGCGTCCGGCCATCGCGTCGAGGACAAACAGGTGTCCTGTCGAGTCAACGGCAAGATCGTTGACACCCATCACGACGGGACCATCTCCACTCTCCAAGTCGATGTCTCTCAACAGCGAAGACATGAAGATCGGAAGGTCGCTCCCGGCATCGTCGTGTCTGGGTGCGCATTGATTTCCTGTGGCAACCGCAAACAACGCAACAAGCAATGCCGTTCGGCGCGATGACGGCAACGTGGGAATGCTGTGTCGTTGCGGATTTGCCATCAGATCAACAAAATCGCGATACTATGCCGAGTACGATGGCGTGACGGCGAATAGGATGCGGATGACGTTGCTCAGGGTGTTCATGGAGCTTCTCCTTGTCCGGTGGGCCTTGTGTCGGCGTCATGCCGACTATTGGTTTTCATGTAGCCGAGCCGAGAAGGAGGATGTCGAGCCCGCGTTCGCTGAGAGGCGGGATCACGACGAGGTGACTGGCCAACCGGTCCCTGAGGTCGGGCCGGAGGCGGCCGAGGCTACCCGGTTGCGCGGAAGAGAACACCGCGAAGCGGCGGTCCAGTCCTCGTCCGATTGAAATCCCTTTGTCGGAGCCCACCGCGCGGAGGATGCCGTCGTCCAAGCACGTAAGCAACTTTGCTTGGACGGTCGGCGGGCATTCGCCGACATCGTCCAAGTAGAGCCCGCCTCTGTCATTGTGCGCCGTCATGATCAGCCCGTGTCGGCTCGCTGTTGCGCCGGTGTACGCTCCCTTCACGTGGCCGAACAACTCCGATTCCGCGAGACTCTCCGGGAGCGCGGCCAAGCTCACCGTCACCAACGCGGCGGGCTTCGGCCAGGTCGACGCGATGGCTCGCAAGAGCTGGCCCTTGCCGACTCCCCGCTCGCCGAGGAGCATCACCGGAAGCTTGGTGCTTGCGTAGCGGGGGACCTGGGATCGGATCGTCACCATGTTCGCCTGGCATCCGTCGAACCGAACGTCCGGGTCGCGACCGGTGCCGCACCCCACGGTTTCTTGGAGCAGGCCGGCAAATACGCCGTCGCGTAGGCGTCAAGCTCGTCCAGTCCGTCGAGTACCGGCGTCTCCCCGCTGATACGTTGCCGCACGCCGTCGCCCAGCATCTCGTCCGCGGCGCGCAACACCAAGTATTTTCTGTCCGCCGGGGTTGCCTCGACGGCACGAGCCACCCGGCGTAGTGCTTCGTAGCACTCCACACGGTCCCGGTCCGAAGGTCGGTTCTCCAGATTCGGGCCTCGCTTCTGGCGGGGGGGCACGCCTGGAGTCGCAGGGTGTCCTCGCGACCCGCGCCTGGTCGCCAGATCGGCTTGTGAGCTTGCTCGGTCTCTGTTGGGCATGTGGTGAACTTCTACCGTTGGGGCGGCGGAGGCAAGCTGGGGGGTAGTGGTCGGCACCAACGACCTTGCCGCGCTGGAGCTGACCAAGCCCGTTCAATCGCGAAGTCCCGCCCGACTTGGCGCCGGATAGCCGCGTGCCAACTTTGATCGGATGAAGCACCCTACCTGTGGGGAAGCCAAGCGATGAGAGCCGAGCCCATTCCCTGCGGCCTGGCTGTGACCGAGAGCGAATGCCAAGTGCTGGAGAAGGTCAAGGCCGGGCTGAACTCGTTGCCGGGCGACGATTGCTGGTACGTGCTGACGAATCTGATCTTCTCGGTCACGCACCAGCTTCAGTCCGACGAGATAGACATGGTGGCGATCGGTCCGCCGGACGTCCGCGTGGTGGAAGTGGTGTTACTGACGCGGCCGAGGTCCAAGGCCAAGCGGCTGGCGAGCGGCGGACCGGTCCGAAGGGTTCACTTTCATCCGCTCAAGGAGTGGCGGGCGGCGCTTCGGCCCGACGAGCGGGCGGCGCTGTCGCCGCAAGAAGTGAAGCGGCTGGCCACGAAGCTCGGTCGCTGTGGCGCTTCGGCCCAGCTTCGCCTTGCGGATCGTTGCTGCGCTTCAGTCCGCTTCGTCGGCGCTCCGGTCGAAGACGATCGGTTCCCCGCGCGGCTCCGGGTCCACCTCCCCGTCCTTGAAGACCGTCCGGCCTCCCACCCAGGTCCGCACCGGCCATCCGGTCAGTTGGGCGCGGTGCCAAGGCGTCCATCCGCACTTCGAGCGCTGCTCGGCGTTCCTGACCTCGCGTCGCAACGACAAGTCCACGAGCACCAGATCGGCGTCCAGTCCTTCTTCGATGCGGCCCTTGCCCGCGATTCGCCAGACCCGCGCGGGCGCGTCCGACATCCACCGCGCCACTTCCTCGAGCGTGCAGCGCCCCTGAGCGACCTGGTCGAGCATGAGGGGCAGAGCCACTTCCACCGCAGGCACGCCGGACGGGGAATCGGGGTAGGGGACCCGCTTTTCTTCGAGCGTGTGAGGCGCGTGGTCGGTGGCGATCATGTCGATCGCGCCGTCCTTGAGGGCCTTCCACAGCGCTGCGCGGTCCGCAGTCGTCTTCAAGGCTGGATTCATCTGGGCTAGAGAGCCGAGGCGTCCGTAGTCCGACGTGTCGAGGAAGATGTGGTGGGGACAGGCCTCGGACGTGACGAGGGGGCCGGCCTTCGCGAGCAGCGCGGCTTCCTCCGCGGTCGAGACGTGAAGGACGTGGAGCCGCCGACCATGACGTTGCGCCAAGTCGACGGCGCGCCGGGTTGCCCGAACCGCGGCCGCTCGGTCCCTGATGCGGGAGTGGTCGCTGATCGACAGGAGCGGCCGGTCCCGTCCGCTTCGCTGGCCGGGCGAAGCGTCTTTGCTGGATGCGCCCGCGTCGCTGGAGGGTTGCCTCTCTTCTTCCAGCCGCGCTTGGTTCGCCCGGACCGCGGCTTCGTCCTCGCAGTGCGCGGCGATGGGCAAGGTCGTCTCCGCGAAGAGGCGTTCCAGAAGCTCGGGATCGTCCAGCAGCATGGCGCCCGTGCTGGACCCCAGGAACACCTTGACGCCCGGCGTGCGCGCGGCGACTTCCGGCGTGCGCGCGGCCCGCTGAAGCTCGGCCAAGTTGTCGCGCGTGGCCCCGACGTAGAAGCCGTAGTTGACCACGCATTTGCGCGCCGCAATGGCCAGCTTGTCCTCCAACGCCTCCACGGTGACCGTCTGGGGCGTCGTGTTGGGCATGTCCAGGAACGACGTGACGCCCCCGGCGGCGCACGCTTGGCTGCCCGTGGCCAAGTCCTCCTTGTGCGTCAGCCCAGGGTCGCGGAAGTGCACGTGCGCGTCGATCACGCCCGGCAGCAGGTGAAGGCCGGAAGCGTTGACCGTCTCGTCGGCGCGCAGCGTCGGGGGAGCGTCCAGGACCGCGATCCGTCCGTCCTCCAACAGCACCGAGATTCGCGCGATTCCGCTCGGCAGGACCACGTCCGCATTTCGGATCAGAGTGCGAACGGCCATCCTGCGGCGTGGCGGCCCGTTCCTGATTTCATTTTGCGGGCTTCCAGAAGGAAGAGTCGGTTCGGGCGCGTCGTCGTCGTCCCGGGAGCCGGGCCGGAGTCCGAGGCATTGGGGAACGCGCGCGACCCTTGGCGCAATCCGCCGGCGCCCCAATATGATTGGCCGCAGTCCGCGCGGAAAGGAAGTCGTGCTCGATGCCCGAGCTCCCTGAAATCGCCCTGTACCTGCACGCCTTGCGCGAACGCGTCGCGGGGGAGCGCATTGAACGCGTTCGCGTGCGCTCCCCGGCAGTGCTCAAGAGCGTCGCTCCCCCGGTGGAAGAAGTCCACGGCAAGACCGTCGAGGGAGTGCGGCGGATCGGCAAGCGGGTGGTCCTGTGCCTTCAGGACGAGTTCTTCGTGGTCGTCCATTTGATGGTCGGCGGCCGCTTCCGGTGGACGGCGCCGGGCGCCGCGATACCGAAGAAGCTGGGCCACGCCGCCTTCGACTTCGCGAGCGGCAGTCTGCTGCTCACGGAGGCGGGGGCCCGCAAACGCGTCTCGCTGCACGTGGTGCGGGGCGAAGCGGCTCTTGGACTGCACGATCCGGGCGGAATCGACCCGCTCGAGGCGTCCTTCGACACGTTCGCGCGAGCCGTCCGCCGCGAGAACCGCACCCTCAAGCGCGCCCTCACGGACCCGCGCATCCTGTCGGGCATCGGCAATGCCCATTCCGACGAGATTCTGTTCCGCGCGCGCCTGTCGCCCGTCCGCCTGTCGCGCAGCCTCGACGACGCCGAGATGGCGCGGTTGCGCTCGGCGGTTCGCGAATCGCTCGGCGAGTGGTCCGCCCGGCTCGTCGCGGAAGCAGACGGCCGTTTTCCGTCGAAGATCACTGCCTTCCACCCCGCCATGTCGGTCCACGGGAAGTACGGCGAGCCTTGTCCCCGGTGCCGAACGCCCGTGCAACGGATCGTCTACGCCGCCCGCGAGACCAACTACTGTCCGGCGTGCCAAACTGGAGGCCGCCTGCTGGCCGATCGCGCCCTCTCGACGCTGTTGCGGAAGGACTGGCCCAAGACCGTGGAGGAACTGGAAGCGCTGCGGCGCGCTCACAGCGGGGACGGCAGTTCCGGGCCCGTCCCCTGTTCGTGCACGTCGGGGACGAACCGCACTTCATCGGCCAAGCGACCGGCCGGCCGCTACGTGAAGTAGGGATTCTCCCCGCTCATGTGGTCGGTCACGTCGTGGATGGCGGTGACTTCCGGGACGGCCTGCGAGACCATGCGCTCCACCCCTTGGCGCAACGTCATGCGGGACATGGCGCACCCTTGGCACCCGCCGGCCATCTCGATGAAGACTTCCGTCCCCTGCACGTCCACGAGGTTGATCGCGCCCCCGTGCGCGGCCACCGCCGGGTTGACCTCCGTGTCGAGCACCTGCCGAACGCGGTCCGCGAGTTCCCCGTTAGGAGCCGCCGCGTCCACGGCCGCCTTCACGGCATTCGGGTCCGGCGTGATCTGGAAGCCGCTCTCCTGCAACGTCTCCACGAAGTCCACCGAGGCGCCGTCCAGTCGTTCGACGCTGGCTCGGTCCACCAGCACGGCGAAGTCGCCCGCCGGCACCTCGACGTCCGAATCCTGCCGACTGGCCGCCTCCACCAAGGTGAGTTCGTAGTTCGGCGCGAACGGGCTGCCGTCCACCGCGATTCGCAGAGCCTGCGGCCCGTCCTCCTCCTGATCCATGAAGGACAGGACCATGTCGCGGGCCTTGTCCGTGAAGTTCAGCTTCATTCTTCCGGTCGCTCCCTTCTGGGTTGCGTGCGGCTGGGCCGTGCCCAAATATGCGCCCGGTTCCTCGGGTCGCCAAGGTGGAGCCTCCGCGCCGCCGCCCGCCGGCCGCTTTCGGACGCCGCTCGGCCCGGTGCCCGCCCTTGAACGGATGCCGGTCCGGCTCAGTCCAGCAGCGCTCCCATGGCCTCGGACGCGGCTTGGCCGGCGTCGGCGCGCGAGACGTGGCCGCGTTCTTCGCGGGTCAGCCAGCGGGCTTGGCTGCCGGTCGAGCGGCGGGAGACTTCCAGCACGTGGTCGATCTGCTCGGCGACGGCCCGGACATGGGATATGACGCCGACCGTGCGGCCACGTGCGGCCACGGCGCTCAGGGCCTCGACGGCGGCATCCAGGTTGTTGCGGTCCAGGGCGCCGAAGCCCTCGTCCAGAAACAGCGCGTCCAGGCGGTCGCCGGTGCGCGCAATCGCCTCGACCATGCCCACCGCCAAGGCGAGGGACGCGACGAACTGCTCGCCCCCCGACAGGCTGGAGGGCGAACGCGGCTCGCCGGATTCCTTGTCCACGATCCGCCACTCTTCGCGTTCCCCCGGGTCTTCGAAGACGTAGCGTTCGCGCGTGATGTCCTCCAGCACTTGCGAGGCGTGAAGCAGAAGCGTCCGCGACCGGCGAAGGGTCAGCCACTTGGGGAAGCCGCCGGGAAGCAGCGCCTTGCGCAGGTCGCTCAAGGCCAGTTCCAGGTCGCCGGCTTCGGATGCGAGCGCGTGGAGAGTTGCTACGTCGTCGTGAATGGCAGCGAATTCGCCGGCCCGGCGCGCGGCCTCGCGGCCGAAGTGGCGGGCGTCCTCGGCGGCTTGGACGGCGGCGGCCACCACTTCGTCGGGATCGCGCGCGAGCGCGGCGTCGTGCGGGGCCTGGTCGAGCTGGGCGGCGGTCTCCTGTGGCGTCTCCGGACTGCCGTCGTGGGCAGGCCGGCCTTCCAGCGGCTCCGCCGCCCGTGCAGCGGCTTCCGCGATGCGGAGTCCTAGTTCGATCAGGGCGGCGCGGGTTGCCTCGGCGGCCCCCGAGGCATCCTTCGCCGTCCGGCCGGCGCGGCCGAGCGTGGCGGCCGTGGCTGCCCGCAGTTGGGCGGCCCAGGCCCCGACGGCGGCAGGATGGCCGGCCGGAACGGGGCCGGGGATGCCGTCGTCGCTCGCGTCCAAGGCGGACGCGGCCCGCAACAGCGCGTCGCGCTCCCCGCTCAAGACGGCGCCGACCTCGTGGAGGGGCGCTTCGACTTCGTGCTTGCGTCGCAGGGCGAGCGCCTCTCTCTCCTTGCTCGCTTGGTCGAGCGTTTCCTGAAGCCGCCTTCGGCGCTTCTCGCGGGCCGCGAGCGCCTGCGCCTGCTCTTCGGCGGCCTTGATGCGGTTGGCCGCCGGAGCCGTGTCCACGCCTTCCAGTTCCGTCACGTCTGCAGGCAACTTCAATGCCGGGCGGAACGGCTCCGCGATCGCCGCAACCGTGTCGGCCAGTTCCTTCAGAGCCGAGTCGCCGTGCTTGCGGGCCGCATCGGCCAGTTGTTGGGCGCCTTCGGCCTTCGCCCGAGTTCCGGCTGCCGCCGTTGCCTGTTGCTTGGCCGCGTCGGCCAGCTCCGTCTGCTTTTCGTCGTGGAGCCGCAACGCCTCCGCGGCCTTCCCCCGGGCGTCGTCGAGCGGACCGAGCAACGCTTCCAGGCCGGGCAACGCGGCTAGGCGCGCCGCATCCGGCCCTTCGGCGGCCGCAACGCCCGGTTCGCCGAGATCGGTCTTGCCGACCACCAAGGCGAACTCCGCCAGCGCGTCCCGGAACGACTTGTCCGCCGCCTCGTGCTCGGACTTCGCCTTGGCGATCTGCTCGTCCGCGCCACCGAGCCGGGCCCGCGCCGCACTTGCCGCATCACGCGCCTTCCCGGCATCGTCGCGCGCCCTGTTCGCGGACTGCTCGGCTTCGTCCAGGCCGGCGGCCTCCGGCGCGGACCACCCGGGGGGCAGCTCGCGGGCGCAGACGGGGCAGTCGTCCCCCGCTTCGAGGTCGCCGGCGACCGACGCGGCGAAGTGGGCGCGCCGAGCGCCGGCCAGCGAGCCGTCGGCCCGGACCGACGCGGCTTGGGCGGCCTCGGCCTCCTTGGCCGCCCTACCGGATTCGCCGGCGAGGACCGTTCTCCGTTGCTCGGCTTCCGCGAGCCGCTTCCGCGCGCGCTCGGCGTCCCGTTGCCGCGAGGCTCCTTCCTGGCGCCGCCGCCCGGCTTCCTCGCACCGTCGGCGGGCCGTCTCCAAGGCATCGGCCAGCGGCGCGCGCTCCTTCTCGTGGCGCGCCGCCGCTTCGCTCGCCCGGGCTTCGTCCTCCCGGACCTGCGCGGCCTTGCGCCGCCAATCCTCGGCTGCCGCGTGCTCCAACCGCCATTCCTGGGCGCGCTCCGCCGCCTGCCCGGCAAGTCCGTCCAGCCGGTTCAGCCCGTCCAGCGTCCCCGCCACCTCTCGGCGCCGCCGCTCCTCGTCGGGCCCAAGGTCGTCCAAGGCCTTCCGCGCTTCCGCTTGGCGCTCCTCGATCCGCCCGTCCGCCTCGGCGATCTCCGCCGCCACGGCCTCCAGCCGCCCAACCGGCTCGGCCGCCCGGTCGATCCTGTCCACGTTCAGGTTCGCGGCCGCCTCCGAAGCGGCCCGCATCCGCCGCTCCGCCTCCTTCAACTTGCTCCGGCCCGACCTGGCTTCCTCTTCGATGGCTCCGGCCTCCTTCGCCCGCCGCGCCGCTTCGTCCCGCAAGCGGACCAGCTCGGCCAGGTGCGCACCCGGATCCTCCGGGTACCGCGCCGCCTCGTCGGCCACCCGGCGATGGACCGCCTCCACCCTCCTCAATGCTTCCTCGGCGGCCGTCCGCACCGCGTCGATGCCATCCGCCGGCCACACTTGGCGAAGGATCTCTCCGCGCTCGCTCGGCTTGTCTTCCACCAGCAGGCGGGCGAACCGTCCCTGGGGCAGGACGACCGTCCGCAGGAACGCGTCGCTGTCCAGCCCCAGCAACTCCTTGACGCGCTCGTTGACCTGCCGGACCTGCTCGACCATCTCGCCTTCCGGGCGTGTCCGCCGCAGCCGGACGCCCGCGGGCTGGACCTTCCCCTGCTTGGTCCGGCGAAGCGCGCGGGCCACCTCCCATTCCCCGCCCGACACCCGGAACCGCAGCACGACGCGCGTCCGCTGCGACGTGTCGTTCATCAGCTCCGGATTGCCTCCGCCCGAGAAGGTGGTTCTGCCGTACAGCGCGTAGGTCATCGCCTCGAGAATCGACGACTTGCCGGCGCCCGTGTCGCCGATGACGGCCACGTGGTCCCGGTTCTGGAAGTCGATCTCGACGGGCGCCCGAAACGAGCGCAGTCCTTCGATGGACAAGAAGAGAGGCCGCACGTCAGCCGCTCCGCCTCGCCGCCCCGAGCGACTCCAGCACGCTCTGCGCGCGCTCCTCCAGCGCGTCGGCGCCGAAGTCCAAGCCGCCTTCCTGCGCCGCGCCGTCCAGGGCGTCCGCGAACAACCGGTTCACGACTTCGTCCGGCGCCTTGGCGCTCGTCGCCGCGCCGTCTCGCCACTCCGCGAAGAGCTTGGGCATCGGCGGCTCGTCCGCGTCGCTGTCGCCTTCGCCCGGCTCGATCGCCTTGACGCGGCGGCTCTCCACTTCGTTGGCCAAGTTGAAGACGGCGCACTGGGGCGACCACTTCTGCACCCGGTCCGCCAAGTCGGGAATGGGATGCTCGGAGCGGACGCGCGCCTTGAGAATGACGCCGTCCCATCCGCCGTCCTGGGCTTCGTCCTCCATCTCGTCCAGCGTGCCCACGAAGCGGCGCAGCGGGCGGCCGGTGGACGGCAACCTTGCGGGCTCCACCCGCACGTCGTCGCCGATCTCCACCACGACCGCCTCCTTGGCCTGCGTCGCCTCGCCGAAGTCCAGCGGCACCAGCGAGCCCGCGTAGCGTCCTCTGGCCGTCCCTCCCGGCACGATCTGGGGGTCGTGGATGTGCCCGAAGGCGCAGTAGAGCGCGCGTTGCAGTCCTTCGGGGTGGGCCGCGTAGTCTTCGCCCACCGTGAGCCGCCGCTCCGAGGCGGCGGGCTTGGCTCCGTGAAGATGGAGGTGGGCGGCGTAGAGGACGATGCCGCGCCGGCCCGCCCGCTCCTCCGCTTCGCCGAGCAGCCGCCGGTTCACGGCCCTGATGCCGTCGGCGTAGGCGCCCTCGAAGCGGGCGTCGTCGTCGGAGGCGTAGTCCACGATCGCCCCCGGGGGGATGAACGGGACGCAGGCCACCGCCACCGGCTGGTCCGCGATCTTCGGGTACTCGACGACCGTCGGTTCCACTACCAGCCGAAGACGGTTGGACTTCCTTGCGCCCGCCAGCTCGTCGATCACCCGAAACAGCTCGGGCGAGTCGTGGTTGCCCCGGACCACGAGCGTGGGCGCCACCTCCGCCAGCCGGTTCAAGGCGCGCACTCCTAGGCGCAGGGCGGCGTACGGCGGCCTGAACGCGTCGAAGAGGTCGCCCGCGTGGACGATGAGGTCGGGCTCGGCGTCCTGGGCGATGTCCAGGAGTCCGCGCAAGGCGTCTCGCTGGTCGGGCGTGCGGTCGTGACGGCCCAGCCGCGCGCCCAGATGCCAGTCGGAGGTGTGGAGGAGCTTCACGGCGGCAATCTACTCCGGCGGACCGACTAGACAAGGCTGGGAGACGGCCCCGGCGACGGCTCGTCGAGCGTCCGGGTCGTGTCAGAGGGTCGCTGTACCTTGCTATGCCCTGCGCCCTGCCAGTGAAGTGAGACGAGGCCGACAGGCAGGATGCGGATGCCCCGGCGCGGCCTGTATCGCGATCTCGGCGGGGCCGAACAAAGAAGCAACGGCATGACGAAACGGAACAAGCTGGGAATCGCGGTCGTGACCACGGGCGCCGTCGCGCTCGCCGCCGGCACGGTGGCGGGAGTCGAGGACGCGCAGACGGCCTGCACCATCGAAGACTGGTCGTTCCACTGGGAAGAAAACCAGTTCGCCAAAGGCGGCGGATGGCTCGAGATCGAGGGGGTCTTGGCGGCGGGCTACACGGGCCGGTTCATCACCATCATCGCTTACCGGGTGAACGCCGACGGCAAGAGAGGCGATCGTTTCGGAAACGGCAAGGGACTGATCGGCACCCTAGGCGACTTCGAGGTTGCGATCGAAGGCCCTCCGCCGGGCGACAGACTGTCCATTCGCTACGGCTGCGACTAGGGCGCCGCTCTCACAAGTCCAAGTCGCCTCCGCCGAACGCCTTGGTCCTGCGGGCGATCTCGTCCGCTCTCCGCTTGTCTTCGGCTTTGTCCTCCTGCGCTTCCTCGGGGTTCGTGGCGAACGGCGGGAACGGAAACCGCACGGGGACCGGTTCGGGCACGACCGGTTGGGCGACGACCACTCTGCCGGGCATGAAGCGCGACGCGCGCTCGCGCAGGGAGGGCGTCAGGAAGCGGTAGGCGTCGGACTCGCCGGCGTCCAGCCTGCCTGCGACCTTGAGCGACGCGTTGCGGGGCAGGGCTTGGGCGACGGCGGAGGCCGCCTGCTGGGCGCCGATCAGCAGCACGCCGAGCGAGCGGCCGCGTTCGGCGATGTCCACCAGAAGCTCCTTGAGCGGCGAGTAGCCGGTGGCGGGCGCGTACTTGTTGAGTTCGTCCAGCACGACGAAGCGAAGCGGCTCGCGCCCGGCGCCCTGCTTCTCGCGCCACACGTGGTCCAGCAGAGCGCCCACCACGAAGCGCTGGGCGTCGTCGTGGAGCGTCGAGATGTCTACTATGTGCACGCGCGCGTTCTCGTGGGAGACGGGCTTCAAGCCGCAGGCCACCAAGGGTCCGACGTGGCGCCGCAGCCGCAGGACGCGGCGGAGGAAGGCTTGGCGCGTACCGGCCTGGGTGCGGCCGAACCAGCGGCCGGCTTCGTCGTCGTCCCGGTCGGCCAGCGACTCGGCGAAGTCCACGAAGTCGCGGAAGTTGCGGATCACGTGGCCCTCGCCCGCGGTCGCCTCCGGTGGTTCGGGCTCCGCCAGCTTGTCGGGGTTGAAGCCGGCGCCGGCGTTGGCATCGCGGGCGATCACGACGGCGCCCGTTTCGTCGCCCTCCAAACGCCGAAGATGGCGCAGCAGCTGGATGCGAAACTGCTGTTCCACGAAGCCCACCTGAGTGGACCGCTCGTCGGCCGACGTGAAGCAGAACTGCAGCAGCTGCTCGCGCACGAACTGCTCGGGCGTCCAGCCGTAGGCTTTCACGTCGCCAGTGTCGCGCGACTTGACGGCGGGCACGGCCGTGGCCGCCGATTCGCTCTGGCGGGGCGCGTACAACCGAACGGACCGAAACGGCCCCGGCTCCTCGACGCCCAGCTTCGCCCAGTCCTCGCGGGCGTCCGGCTTGTCGGCGAACTCGGAGTTCGGCCGGTCCACGTGAAGCAGGTCCTCGCCCTTCGTGTTGAAGACCAGCGCGCGGACGTTCTCGCGGCCGGCCCGCCCGCCCAAGAGGTCCATGCCGCGCTTCGTTTCGAGCAGCTGGTACAGGAGGAAGAGCGCGTACGACGTCTTGGTCGCGACGCCCGAGATGCCCGAAATCGACACGTGCCCCCCGGAGCGCCCGTCCACGAAGCGCATGTCGGCGTGCACCGGAGAGCCTCCCGTGTCCAGCCCCACCGGCAGCATTCCCCGTGTCATCTCGTCCTCGAAGAGCGCCCGCTTGCGATGGTCGCCGCTGGCGCGGAAGGCCGCGGTGCCCGCGTGCGGCGACACGAACAGCTCCGGCACGACCCGCAGCACCCGGACTTCGGCCCGGCGCACGTGCTCGGCGGGCAGCGTTCGGTCCGCGAAACGGGCGGTGTCGGAGGGGAACTCGGCTCCTTCGAGGCGCGATGTGATCTCGGTGACGATGCCGTAGTGGACGACTTGCTCGCCGCCGGGCAATTCCGTGGTCACCGCGACGAGGTCGTCGAGCTGGACCAGCTGGTCCGGCTCCAGCACCAGGAAGAATCGCCGCGAATCGCTGTCGGCGGACCCGTCCACGAGCCCGATTCGAGGGGGGGCGCCGCCGCTCACTTCGCGCGCATTGGGCCGTCCGCGGCCCGGCCGTCGCCCGGCGGCCGCGCGTCGTCGCCCGCTTCTCTCGTGCTTGCCGCGCTCACTCTTGCCTGCTCCTTCCGGTTGAGTTCCACGACCGCTTCCCGGACGGCCCGCACTGCCAGCTCCGGGTTCCCCAGCAAGCGGCGCAGATGCTTCTCCAGGCCGGCGACCGGCGTCAGGTTGACGGGTGCGCGGGCGTTGCGGTGCAGGGCGGTCGCGAACGCGGGCAACCATGCCGCCGCCTTGTCCGCCGTGGCCGCCGCCGCTTCCAGGCCGGCGTCTTGAGGGACTTCGAGCCGGGCGACGCCCGCCCATCCGCCCGCCCAGGGCCCGGGCAGTCCCACGCGAACGTAGCACGCGTACATCCCGACCGGCATCGCGAACAGGCTGGTACGCTGGCCTGCCTGGAGGTTCGGCACCTGGCGCCACTCCTCCGCGGGCAGCGTTCGGCGGTGGTGCGTCTTGACGTAGCCCATCGCTTGGCCGCTCCCGCTCGCGCTTCGCCGCAACGAACGCAACGGGCCGTCGAAGACGACCACGAACCCGTCGGCGCCGACCCGGGCCGCGACCTTCGCCTCGGCCGCCCGCATTTCGTCGCGCAGGCGGTCTCGGGCCGCGGCCACGTCTTCGCCTTCCACCGCCAGCGGCGTCCACTCCCATCCGCCCTGGTGACGCGGCAACTCGACGGCCTCGCCCCCCGAGAACACCACCACGCGGCCCTGGTCCACCTCCGCGATCCGCGCCGGACCATGCGCATCCACGACGACCGCCCCCGCGGCCCAGCTCCCCGCCAACCCGAAGCGCATCTCGCCCCCGCGCCCCACCCGAGTCAGACGCGCTTCCGTCCGCATGACGCCGTCCACGAAGCACAGCCGGTCGGGCCGCTCGGCGAGCACGGCCTCGTGAAGGCGAAAGTCGCCGCCGTCCTCCGCCACTTCGCACTCGATCGCCTCCGGCCCGTCCTCCTGGGCCTCGAACCCGGCCCCGTAGGTGGCCTCGAAGGGTTCGACGCCGACGGGGCGGGCCTCAGGAGCCGAACGCCAGCCCTCAGCCGTCAAGGCGCTCGCCGCGCAGTCGGCCGGGACGACTCGCGACCACGACCCGGATCCGGCTGTCCTCGTCCTGCAGCAAGTCTTCCTCCAAGCGAACGCTCTCGCGGCGCGGTTCCTCCGGCGGCGTCTTTGCCGGCTCGGGTTGAGCAAGTACAAGCATACGGCGCGACGGGACCGCCGGCCAACGAGTCCCCGAACGCTTTGCGATTGGCCGATCGTTGCGTGGTCCGTCGCGCGAAGCGGTTTGCGGACGGTTGGCCGAGCATCTACCCTTCGGTCAGCCGATGAACCAGCCCGGCATGGAGGCTCTTCCCCCGTTCCATTGGCACGAGTAGGATTGGATTCCGCGTGAAAAGGTGTCCCTTGGCATCAAGGAAAAACGGATGGGGCGAGGCGAGGTGTCTGAACGAGCGGAGAAGATCATGAAGCGCGCGGCGCTGACGGTGGTCGCGGCCTTCGTTCCGGCGGTCCCGGGTTGCATGCCGCCGGGCGACGAGCCGCTGGGCGCTTCGGTGCCGGCGGGCGCCCGCCACATCCCCACGGACACCGACCGCGAGGCCGTGCTGGCAGCCGTTCAGTCCATCTTCGATGCCCTGGCCTCCGGGGACGGCGAGACGTTGCGGCGGGTACTGCACCCGCAAGTTCGGATGCACTCGGTGGAGCGGTCCGCAGACGGCGCGAGAACCGTTTCGACGTCCACCTTGGACGAGCTGGTCGCCCGGGTGGAGGGCAGCGACGCGGTGCTCACGGAGCGCATGTTCGATCCGGAGGTGCGGATCAGCGGCGATCTTGCCATGGTGTGGACGCCCTACGACTTCTATGTGGGCGAGCGGTTCAGCCATTGCGGCGTTGACGGCCTGTTGCTGGCACGGAACCCCGAGACGGAAACGTGGCGGGTCGTCTCGTTGTCGTGGACCCGCCTTCAGCCGCCGGAATGCGCACTGCATCCGGCCGGGCCGCCGACATAGGACTCGAAGGACCGGCGCCTTGCCCGCGACCCGCCCAACTCGCTGAAGGAATCCACGTCCTTGCCCGAGCGTCCCGCCGACAGCTCCGCCCCGAGCCCGCGATCGCCCGCGGAGCCGACTGACGAACTTGCCCCGGTCGCCATCACGGGCGCCAACCGGGGCGTGGGCTTCGCCGCGGCGCGGGAAGTCGCCCAGGTCGGCCATTCCGTCGTTCTCCTTTGCCGGAGCGAGCGCCTGGGCCGCGAGGCCGCCGAGAAGTTGGTTGCGCCCGCGGGCACGCGTTCGCACGAGGTGGTGTCCGTCGACCTGGCTTCGCTGGATTCGGTGCGCCGGGCCGCCGCCGCCGTAGCCGCTCTGGGCGGCCCGCTCGCCGCCCTGGTCAACAACGCCGCCGTGTTGCCCGGCGCCAGAACCGAGAGCCGCGACGGGTTCGAGCTTCAGCTGGCGGTCAATCACCTGGCCCACTTCCTGCTTTCGTGTCTGTTGATGCCGGCGTTGCAGCGCGGCTCCGGCGCCGCGCGCGTGATCACGGTGTCGTCCGGCGCGCACCACGGGCCGGCGTTCGATTTCGACGACCCCAACTACCGGCGGAAGCGTTACGCCCCCCGCGAAGCCTATCAGCAGAGCAAGCTCGCGAACGTCCTCTTCGCCAAGACGCTCGCGCGGCGAACCGGCTCCCAGGTGCGGCGCGCGTCGTCGCCAGGGGCTTCGCGCTCGGCCCCGGCTCCGTCCTCGAGCGCGGCATCGCCCGTGGTCCGGCCCCCGGCCGTGCAGTCCCTCGCGCTCGGCCCCGGCGTGTACGACACGGACCTGCTCAAGGACTACGTGGCCGGGGGAGAGCCGTTCGGCAGTTCCTTCCCGGTCGCCGCGCCGGAGTCGGCCGGGCCCATCGTCGCCGATCTTGCGGTTGGCAGACCGGACGAGAACTTGAACGGCGGCTATTTCGACCGCGGGACGCCCGCCGCTCCGTCTCCCGCCGCTGAGGACGAGCAGGACCAAGAGCGGCTGTGGGCATGGAGCGCCGAAGTCACGGGCGCGCCCGTGATCGGGCCGGACGGGAGAGCCGCCAGTCCCCAGCCCAGCCGGTGAACCCGCCCCACGCCGCCCACTCCAACCCGCGCCGCTGAACCCCGCGCCACCGGACCCCGCCGAGGAACGCCCACGTGCCCGACCGCATGGACCAGATCGTCTCGCTGTGCAAGCGCCGTGGCTTCGTCTTCCAGTCGTCCGAGATCTACGGCGGCGCCGCGTCGGTCTGGGACTACGGGCCGCTGGGCGTGGAGTTGCGCCGCAACGTGGCGGACGCGTGGTGGTCCGCCATGGTCCACGCCCGCGACGACGTGGAGGGGCTGGACGCCGGCATCCTCATGCATCCCCGGGTCTGGGAGGCGTCGGGACACGTCGAGGGCTTCTCGGACCCTCTGCTGGAGTGCAAGACGTGCAAGCGGCGCTGGCGGGCCGACCATCTCGACGAGAGCGCCTGCCCGCGCAAGCCGTCGGTGGCCCCGGGCGGCCACGGGGACTGCGAGATCGGCGATCCCCGGCTCTTCAACCTCATGTTCAAGACGTTCATGGGGCCGGTCGAGGAAGACGCCGCGGCCGTCTACTTGCGTCCCGAGACGGCCCAGGGCAGCTACGTCAACTTCCTGAACGTCCAGCAAACGTCGCGCAAGCGGGTCCCGTTCGGCGTCGCCCAGCTGGGCAAGGCGTTCCGCAACGAGATCACGCCGGGCAACTTCATCTTCCGGACGCGCGAGTTCGAGCAGGCCGAAATGCAGTTCTTCGTCGCGCCGGGTTCCGACGACGAGTGGTTCGGCTATTGGCGCGACCAGCGGCTGGCGTGGCACAAGGAAATGGGCGTCCGGGCCGGCAGGCTCCGGTTGGCCGAGCACGGGCCGGACCAGCTTGCCCACTACGCCAAGACCGCCTCGGACATCGAGTACGAGTTCCCCTTCGGCTGGCAGGAGTTGGAAGGCATCCACAACCGCACCGACTTCGACCTCTCGCGCCACCAGGAATTCTCGGGCAAGCGGCTGCTCTACATCGACCCCGGATCGGGCGAGCGCTACCTGCCCTACGTGGTCGAGACGGCCATGGGCGTGGGGCGCTCCGTGCTCGCGTTGCTCGTGGACGCCTACCGCGAGGAGGAGGTCGGCGGCGAGTCGCGCGTCGTCCTGGGCTTGCATCCGCGCTTGGCGCCCGTCAAGGCCGCCGTCTTCCCGCTGGTCAAGAAGCACGGGATGCCCGAGACCGCCGCCGCCCTCCACGAGTCTCTCCGCCGCGACCGCATCCCATCCTTCCACGACGTGGCCGGCTCCATCGGCCGCCGCTACCGCCGCCAAGACGAAGCCGGCACGCCGTGGTGCGTCACGGTGGACGGCGACACGGCGGAGGACCAGAGCGTCACCATTCGCGACCGCGACACGCTCGCCCAGGAGCGGGTGGGCTTGGACCACGTGGCAAGCTGGATTCGGGAGCGGTTGCGCGTTCTAGGACAGATCGCATAGGCAATTTGTCCGGCCGCAGCGGATGCGCCTTGTGCCCGTCGTCGTTCGCTTACAATCCCCGGAACTCTTGTAAAGCCGTTGCAGGGCAAGGAGTTGGTTTCTTGATGGAACTTGACCTGGAAGGCCGAAACGGGGTTGAGAAGAGGAAGGACGCCCCCGCCGTTGCCTTGCGGCCGCCGCGGCTCCGGCGCATGTTGCGCTCCCGCCGGCCCAAGCACCGCCGCCCGCGCAGAGGACGCCCACGTGACCAGCCCGCCGAGCCGCGACTGCCTCTTGAGCTTGGTGCGGGAGCTGCGCCGGTTGCCCCAAGAGACCGACTGGCTGGAATTCAAGGCCAACCACAACGCCCCCCAAGACGTCGGCGAATACATCTCGGCGCCGTCCAACGCGGCGGCCCTAGCCGACGGGCGGGGCAGCGGCATCGACCGGGTCGTGTCCGAAATCGAGCAGCGGCAGTTGCCCGCGCCCCTCTTCGAGGCCACGCCCCGCTCCACCCGCGCGGCCATTTCTCGGGGTCCCGGTAGATTCCCATCCGGTCGCCGACCCTAGCCGGTAGCGACGGAATTGACACGCGAGCAATGACGAAGAAGAAGGACATTCATCCATCCCAGAGCCATGCCTGCCCGGACAAGAAGTAGCGTAAGGAGATAGAATGACGATCGCGGGCCCGTGTGCCTACGACTTTCGGTGGCGACGCTGGAGGCAAGCAGGCCAATGAGTGGAGTCTATGATCCGTTAGATTACGAGAACCTGGCCCGAAGCATCGTGAACGCTCTCTTGGATCGAGCACCCAGACCCCTGCCGCCCGATGTCACTGGGTCGGGCGTCTATGCCATCTACTATACAGGGTCGCTCGAATACAGAGATACAAAGGTAGCCCTTGACGTTCCGATCTACGTAGGCAAGGCTATGCCTTCGGGTAGCCGAAAAGGAGGTGGCCAAGCCCGCCGTCCAGTAGATCGTGCACTGTTCCGTCGCCTGCAAGATCATACGAAGTCGATCACTCAAGCCACGAACCTGTCGCTTGCGAAGACGACTTGCCGCTACTTGGTCGTTGTTCCGGTGTGGATATCCCTGGCAGAACAATTATTGCTGAGCCACTTTCGGCCTCTATGGAACACCGTGATTGACGGGTTCGGAAACCATGATCCAGGGCGCGGCCGACGGGCTAGCGCCCGCCCGCGCTGGGATATCTTGCACCCGGGGCGTGAGTGGGCAAGTCGACTCAAGGCTACGGAAGACCGCGCAACGATTCTGGCGGCAGTCGATAACTGCTAGTTGTCCGTCCCCGGCCACCGGAGTTCGACGGCCGTCTCGTAGAGACGAATGCGCTGGGACACCTTCCCGACTCGCACGGGCGAGTTGACGACGCTGTTTCCGGTGCGCTTGGATCGCACCAAATGGATGTCGACCATCTCAAATCCTTCTTTCTCCGCGATTTCTGCGAATAGCCTGTCCGTCTTGAATTCGATGCCCTGTATAATGTTGTTTCCGATTACGACAACTACGCTTCCTCCCGGCCGCATGAGCGTCTTGGTAATTCTGCAAAAACTCTGACAGTCGTTAAAATATGATGTTGCGTAGTTGGCCCACCCTGGCCCTCCATATGCGCCCTTCTCAATGTTCCGGTTTCGAAGTTCTTTGATTTGGTCGGTCAAGTGCGAAATACGTGGTCTGAGGTGCACCTCCGGTCCAGTTCGCACAGTCTGCCAAAACTGGCCAAAGCTATGGCGCTCAATGGACTTGAGATCTGGAGCACCCTCGACAAGTCCCAGCCAGTAGAGCTGTGGACGAGTATTACGAATGTAATGGTAGTTGTTCAGATACGGAGGAGACGTGATTATGAGATCAACGCTCTCGGGCGCTATGCGATCGGCGTGCTTCATGTACGATAGGGGATGAATCGCCGCAACGTTCGGCGTCACGGAAGGCGTGATCTGGTGCTGGTAGTCCACAATATCCTCGCACATGTCCCGGAGTTTCCTCTTGACGATGCCGGGAACGTCGGCATCGTCTACGCAGGGCTTGCCGGCACCGGCGCGTGTACCAAGGCTCGGTTCGTACGAATAGTTGGAAAAACCTACCATTACAGCTCCCAGCGCCAGCTGAAATATCTCCCTAATCCATTCTGTACGCTCATTCGCAATGAAATCAAGACAGGCCAAGACCTGCGGCTCGACGTTTGGACTGAAGAACGGGACTCGGCTTCGGAATCCAGGAGGGGGCTGGGACGCCGGACGCATGTTGTTCCACAAGGCGACATCGGCATAGTCGTCGAAACGCTCAATGGCTTCGGTTAGCTTTTCGACGTCGTAGAGGGCCACGCTGGCCTTAACCCTGCAAGCCAGCGCGGCGTATGGATTGATTTCGAAGCCAACCGCATCGTCGCCGGCCTTCATTGCCTCGACAAGAGTGGTGCCGACGCCAGCGAAAGGATCGAGAACCCGCAGAGACTCGCCATTCGTTCTAATCTTGTTCAAGACGCCGGTGACGAAGGAACCCGAGAAGCCGGCGACCCAGGGAACCCATCGGTGCAAGCGCCGCTGGCGGTTGTCAGAAAAAGCGGTATCTCCAAAACCCGCGATCGGCAATTCGTATTGTATTTGGGGTTCGGCCGCCTTTGCGACACGCGAATCGTGCTGGTGAGCTACAGTGGCGTCTGCGAGCCATTCTTCCAACGCGCTTTGAAGGAATCTCCATTCTCGGCCAACCTTTCGAGCAGGGACGCGGCGTCGACGGGCCATGTCGCCCAAGGTTCGCGTGCTGACGCGGATCATGTCTGCGGCCTCCGACAACGTTAGGATTCGGTCATTGGGCATTATCTTCCTCCATCTTCTGGTAAGAGAACCATGCGTCCGATAACGTTACCGAAGATCGCGGCTGAATCAAGAACCGTCGTCGTCGGCGTCCTGGACACGGTGGTTTTGTCGCACTTGGGTTTCCCAAAGGGGCGTAGCGGAACGGCGGGGGCGCGGCGAGCCCGAAGTGACGCCCCGCGCGACGGACGACCTGGCGGCGAGCGGCCCACGGCCGTATGATCCACGATGGCGGGCCGCGGCTTCGTTGCTCGGTACCGCTGCGACTCGGTTGAGGTCGCTGTCTCAGCGTGCCCGGCCGGTGTTTCGTGGTTTCCGCACGCCCCCCCGAAAGGAGCCTTCTCGCCGTGTCCACCCGATCTCAAGTCTTCTCTTCCCGTTGGGGCATGTTGCTGGCGATGCTGGGCATGGCGATCGGCACCGGAAACATTTGGCGGTTTCCGCGGATCGCGGCGTCGAACGGCGGCGGGGAGTTTCTCGTGGCGTGGGCGGTTTTCTTGCTTCTTTGGTCGGTTCCGTTGCTCGTCCTCGAGTTTGGGATGGCGAAGGCGACGCGCCGGGGCGCGATCGGGTCCTTCGTCAAGACGGTCGGGCCGAAGTTCGCTTGGATGGGCGCGTGGGTGGCGTGGGTGGCCACCGCCATCTTGTTCTACTACACGGTCGTCATGGGCTGGACGATTCGCTTCTTCGTCGCCACGGTGACGGGCGAGATTCCGTCGCCCGCCGGCGCTCCGACGCAGTTCTGGGACGCCTTCAACTCGACGTGGCAGGCGGTCGGGTTCCACGGCTTGGCCATGGCGATGGGCGTCTTCGTGGTGCTGAGGGGCGTTCGCGGCATCGAAAAGGCGGCCAAGGTCTTGATTCCGTCGCTGGTAATTCTTGTTCTGGTGCTTGCGGTCAAGGCGGTGACGCTGCCCGGCGCCGAAGCCGGCCTCGCGTTTCTCTTCACGCCGGACTTTTCCGCGCTCGGCGACGCCAAGGTCTGGCTGGAGGCGCTGACCCAGAACGCGTGGGACACCGGCGCGGGATGGGGCTTGGTTCTGTCCTACGCGATCTACATGAGGTCCAAGGAGGACACGTCCCTCAACGCCTTCGTCATCGGCTTCGGCAACAACTCGATGTCGCTCCTGGCCGGGATCATGGTGCTGTGCACGATCTTCTCGGTGATGCCCGAGGCGGCGGACGAGATCGTGGGAGCGGGCAACGAGGGCCTGACCTTCGTATGGGTGCCGCAACTCTTCGCCCGGATCCCGGGCGGGCAGTTCTTCATGGCTCTGTTCTTCTTGGCGCTCGTCTTCGCGGCGTGGTCCAGCTTGGTGGCGATGATCGAACTTTCCACGCGCGTGCTCATGGACTTGGGGCTGGCCCGGAAGCGCGCCGTCGCGGCGGTCGGCACGGCCGGTTTCCTGTTGGGCATTCCGTCGGCGCTTCAGATGGGCGTCTTCCAGAATCAGGACTGGGTCTGGGGCGTGGGCCTCATGCTGACGGGGCTCTTCTTCGCCTTCGCCGTGCTCAAGTACGGCGTGACGAAGTGGCGCGAATCGTTCGTGGACACGGCGGATTCCGACGTTCGAGTGGGACGCTGGTGGGACTGGGCGATCCGCTTGGTGGCCGTCGAAGCCGTGGCGCTCCTGGGATGGTGGCTGTGGGAAGCCTCCCGCGGCAAGGGCTTCGCGGAGACGTGGACGCTGATGTCGCGCTACAACGTGGGCACCGTGGTGATCCAGTTCGCCGTCGTGATCGCCGTTCTCCTGGTTGCCAACCGCTGGCTGGCGCGGCGCGCCCAGGCCGCCGGGGACGGGTGACCGCGGCGTTCCCGAAATGGCGGTTCACGACGCGTTCGCCCGGCTGACGCCTTACGAAGTGCTCTTGCCCCGCCCGGATTTCGCGGACGAACGCTTCCCCGCGATCGAAGCCGAAGCCGGGGCGCGGGGGACGGACTTGCACAACCCCGCGGCCTTCGCGATGTCGGGGCCGGTGCAGGGAGTCCTGGCGGACTTGCGCCCGGACGACGGCGAGTCGGCCGCCGTCGCGCCCGCAGGCGCCGCGCCGACTGCTTCGCCGCTCGAGGATGCCCATGCGCATGCCGAGGTCCTGTTCTTCGCCTTTTGCATGTGGCGGACGATGCGCTTGCATGACAGCCCGGTCGTGGCCTTGGCCGCCCGGCGCACATTGCGGAGCCTTCTGGCCGACGGCACTTCGGACGACGATCCGGGAACGCGTGGAGGCCGTTCGTGCTCGATTCCCGGCGATCGGCCCGCGGGTGACGCGCCGAAGCCCGGTTGGGCATCCGCGCTTCGGGACAGAGCCGGCTACGTGCAGTTGCCCCAACACATGGTGTGGGCCGAGGAGGCGGGCGCCGAACGCCCCGAGTCCGTGGACGGCTTCTTTTGGGCGGCCTCCCCGGACGGCGCCTTCCACGCGACCGCCGTCACCGGCATGCGGCAAGGCCGGCCGGGCTACGGAGTAATTGCGGCTCCTCCGCAACGCCTGGACTCCCTGTCGTCGTGGACGACTGCGCCCGCAAGGGAGGGCGGCGACGAGTTCTCCACCGGCCTGCCCGGCGCGGAGCTGGACGGCCTGGTCGGCATTCGCACGCCAGCCGAAATCCTCAAGCTCGTCGCGCTCGCGCTGGAGCGATGGGCGCACCTTCCCGAGTCGGCTCGCTCGCCCGCCGCCCAGTCGTGCGCGCCGCCCTCGCCTGCTTCACGGCAGGCGCATTCGCCGGTCCCGTCCACCCTCCCCTACGTCTTCCTCTGATTCGGGCCTGCGCTCCTCCCGGTAGCGGCGTGCCCGGCCCGCTGCGACGTGCCCGCCCCCGAAGGTGCCCGCGAATTCCTTTGCGCCCCGGTCCTGCAACTCGCCGGGGGTCCATGCCCGGAAGGCTGCCCCCCCCACGAAGACGCCGAGGCCCAGCGCCTCGTGAGGCAGGGCGGAGCGGATGCGCAAGACCACCGAGTGGCCGGCCGAGTACCGGCGCGGATATAGTTCCGGGGTGCGCGGCCCGTCGCTCTCCCTCCTCCGTGCGCCGGGCACGGCCGCGTGCTTGCCTCGCCGCGCCGGTCCGCCCACTTTTTTGGGGTCCGGTGACGTTGCGCGAGACAGTCGAGCAAGTTGCCGCAAAGGTTCGATCAGGATCTCGATCAGGATCCATGCCCAGAGAATCGAAGAAGGCCAGACGGTTGCGGGCCGCCCAGATCTACGAGCATCTCTCCGGCGATTATCCGGATGCCAAGTGCGCCTTGGACTACCGCTCGCCGTTCGAGCTGGCCGTGGCCACGATTCTGTCCGCCCAGTGCACGGACGTCCGCGTGAACATGGTGACGCCCGGCCTGTTCAAGCGGTTTCCGGACGCTGGCTCGCTGGCCGGCGCCGAGCAGGAGGAGGTCGAGGAGCTGATCCGCTCCACCGGGTTCTTCCGAAACAAGGCGCGCAGCTTGGTGCGCATGGCGACGGCGGTCGTCGAGGAGCACGGCGGCGAGTTGCCGCGCACCATGAAGGAGCTGGCCGCGCTTCCGGGCGTCGGCCGCAAGACCGCCAACGTCATCCTCGGCAACGCGTTCGGCATCGACGAGGGCGTGGTCGTGGACACGCACGTCAAGCGCCTGTCGGGCCGGCTCGGATTCTCGGCGGAGACGAATCCGGACAAGATCGAACGCGACTTGATGGACCTCTTTCCGGTCGGCGCTTGGACGATGCTGGCCCACCTGCTCATCTACCACGGGCGGCAGATCTGTCCGGCCCGGCGTCCCCGCTGCAACGAGTGCGCCGTGTCGCACCTGTGCCCGTCGAGCGCCGTTTGACGTGCCGTTCGCTGCCGCCTCTCGCTGCCCAACGAATACCGCCATGCCAACCCGGTCCGACGCAGTCGCGCTCCTCAACGAGTGGGTCGAGAGCGACGCGCTCCGAAAGCATATGTACGCCGTGGAGGCCGCCGTTCGCCACTACGCCCGCCTGATGGACGAGGACATGGAGCTTTGGGGTTTCGCCGGACTCCTCCACGACCTCGACTGGGAGCGGTTTCCCGACGAGCATCCGCACCGGGCCGTCGCCCGGCTTCGCGAACTCGATTACCCCGAAGACGTGGTGCGCGCCGTCCTCGCTCACGGCTACCCCGACCGGACCGACGTGGCTCCGCGGGCGCCGCTGGACAAGGTCCTGTACGCATGCGACGAGCTCAGCGGCTTGGTGTACGCCTGTTGCCTGGTTCGCCCCAACGGCATCGACGACCTCCGGCCGAAGTCTGTCGTCAAGAAGCTCAAGGACAAGGCGTTCGCGGCCGGCGTCCACCGGGAGGCAGTGCACCGGGGCATCGAGTACGTCGGCCTGGACCGGATGGTCCACATCCAGAACGTGATCGACGGCATGCGAAGCGTGGGCGACGTCCTGCAGGTGCGAGCGGCCGACCTGGCGGCAAGGCGCGGCCGGTAGGGACGGGGCGATGCGCGGCGCGAACGAGATGGATCACGCCCGCCCGGGACCCCGCGCGCGGACATCGGTCTCGGCATCGCGGACGTCGCCCGCGCCCACGGCATCGGCTGCGGGCGCGGAGGAGGTTGCAACGTTGCGTCTCCCCGCGCCGTGCTCCTTCGGCGAGTTGCGCCGGCGCGCGCGTCCCGCATTGAAGTCCGCGGGCGTCCACCGCGCCGTGGCCTTCGGGTCGTGGGCCCGTGGCGAGGCCGACGGCTTCTCCGATTTGGACTTGGCGGTCGTCATGGAGACGCGGCTTGCACGTCTGGAGCGAGCAGCGACGTTGGCGGCCGAGCTTGACGATGCGTTGCCGGTCGTCGTCGATCTCGTCGTATACACGCCGGCAGAATTCGCCGCCGGCCGCAAAGCCGGCTTCGGCGTGTTCGACGCGCTGGCCCGCGAGGGCATGGAAGTCTATCGCGCTGACCCGTCGCCGTGACGAGCGCCCAGGAGGCTCTGCGCTGGCTGGCGTCGGCCAAGGACGACCTCCGCTTTGCTCGGTTCTCGACGCAAGGAGGTTATCATGCGCAGTCCTGCTTCGCGGCCCAGCAAGCCGCGGAAAAGGCCGTCAAGGCGGCCCACTACGCCGCGGGTGCGCGCGCCGTCCTCGGGCACAGCGTTCGCGCCCTGATCGCGCGCCTTGATCCAGCGGCTTCGCGCCTTGCCGCCGTAACGGAAGAGGCCCGGACGCTCGACCTGTACTATGTGCCTGCCCGGTACCCGAACGGGTTGGAGGAAGGGACGCCCGCCGAGGCGTTTTCGGCCCGACAGGCCGCCACCGCCATCGAATGCGCGGCCCGCGTCTTGGCGGCCGCCGAGGAACACATGCGCGCTCGGCACGCGGATCGCGACGACCCGGCAAGGGAAGACTCCAAGTGAAGCTGCGCCTCGCGGAAGAAATCCTGCTGCTGCTCCTCGACGAGCGGTCCGGCGACTTGGCCGAGGTCGGGGACGCGCGCCTGCATCATGCGCTGGCCGGCGCGATCCTGATGGACTTGGCGTTCGAGGACAGGATCGACACGGACCTCGAGAAGCTGATGCTCGTCAGCGCAGAGCCGCTGGGCGACGGCCTGCTGGACCCCGTGCTGGCCCGCATCGCCGCAAGCGCCGAGGCGTCTCCGAGCGGCCAGGCCCGCAACGCCGAGCGCTGGTTGCGGGAAGTCGCCGAGGACGGGGAGGCCGTTCGCGAGGCCGCGCTGAGCCGCTTGGTCGAAGCCGGCATCCTCGAGTCCGCCGAGGAGGGCCTGATCGCCCTGTCGCAGAAGGTGCGCCGCGCTCGCCGCTACCCCGTCGCGGGCGACGGAGGCGCCCAGCAGGAGGTGCGGTTGCGGGTCATGCAGGTGCTCTTCGACGACGACGTGCCCGATCCGCGCGACGCGGCCATCATCGGGCTGGCCGACGCCTGTGGTCTCTTCGAGGGCGTCCTCGCCAAGGACGAGCTGAGCGACGTGGCCGAGCGGCTGAGCGTGGTGCGCCGCCTGGACCTGATCGGCCGCACCGTGTCGCAGGTCGTGCGCGAGCTGGTCGACGAGGCGGAATCGAAGCCCGCGCCTCCCGCGGCCAAGTCCATTCCGTTCGCGAAGGGCCTGCCCCTGCTCGGTTGCGCGCTGGAGGCCCGCAAGAACCTCACCGACTTCCTCGTCGCGAAGCACCTGGAGCTGGGACCTCTCTTCAAGGTCCGGTTCCTGGGCCACGAGGTGTACGTCTTGGCCGGCCAGGAAGCCAACACGTGGGTGCACAAGCACGGCAAGCGCTACCTGCGCTCGTTCGAGCCCTGGGCCGGATTCTTCCAGGAACTCGGCCTGTCGAAGGTCCTCACGGCGATGGACGGCCCCGAGCACGTCCGCTTCCGGCGCTTCAACGCGGCGCTATACTCCCGCGGCCGCTTCGAGGACCACATGGACGTGGCCGCCGACATCGCGCGCAGCGAGATCGACGAATGGGGCGGCCGCTCCGTCGGGGGCGTGCACGCGATGCAGCGCATCATCTCGCGCCAGCTGGGCACGATCCTCACGCATTCGAGCCCCGCCGAGTACATGGAGGACTTCCTCTTCTTCTTCGACACGCTGCTGAGCACGCGCATCGCGCGCCAGCGGCCCATGTTCCTCTACGCGCGCAAGTTCGGGAAGGTGCGCCGCCGCATCGAGGACGCCGTGACGCAAGTCGTCGAGGAGCACCGGCCCGGAGGGCGCTGGGCGGATGCCGGCGACATGGTCAACGACCTGCTGGAGCTGCACGAACAGGATCCGGTGTTCTTTCCCGAGACGGACCTCAAGTTCGGCGTGATGACGCCCTACTTGGTGGGACTGGACACGGTCGGCGTGAGTTGCGCCTACATGCTGTACTCGCTCTTCAAGCATCCCGAGGCGCTCGAGCGCGTCAGGGCCGAGGCGGACGCTCTCTTCGCGGCGGGCGCCCCGACGGCCCGCGGCCTGCGCAAGCTCGAGACGACGCACAGGGTCGCGCTCGAGACGCTCCGCCGCTATCCCATCGTGCCCGTCATTCCGCGCCACGTGTCGAACAGCTTCGAATTCGCCGGCCACCGCGTCCCGGCGGGCGTCGTCATGCTCGTGGCGGCCACCGTCTCCCACTTCGTGCCGGAGCTCTTTCCCGAGCCGTACGCGTTCGACATCGACCGCTACCTCCCCGGCCGCGCCGAACACCGCCAGCGCAACGCCTTCGTTCCCTTCGGCCTGGGGTCGCACCGTTGCCTGGGGGCCGGCTTCGCGGAGGCGCAGATCGTTCTCAACTTCGCGACGATCGTCCACGAGGCAGAACTCGCGATGGACCCGCCCGGCTACGAGCTGACCACGTCCACGATTCCCACCATCCGCCCTGACAAGCGCTTCCGCTTCCGCCTGGTGCGCCGCCGGTGACGCGCTTTGGCAACGGCCGAGCGAAGCGAAGGTCGATCCGCGTCGCTTGGCCGGCCATCTTGTTCGCCCCCGTGGCTGTCGATTATCTTGACCAGACGTCGCTTGGCCGGTTCGGCCGATCGCTCGGTCCGTGAGGCGAAAGTCTCATGACCCCATGCCCACCCCGAGCCCGTTCTTGATGACCACGACCGCCTGGATCACGATGATCGCCGTCATGGCGTTCGCGTGGGGCGGATTTGCGATCGTGCTTCGCACCGCCGTCCGAAGGGAATCGGGCAAGACCCGAGACTAGCCGAGCGCAGCCCCGTGGCCGACGCCAACCCCGCCTGCGCGCCGGAAGCCGCAACGGCGTCGATGTCGGTGCCGACGGTCTCGGCGGTGCCCTTCATGCTGAAGCGCAGCTTCTCGGCGTGGGACTCGGATTCCTACACTGCGACCACGGAGACCGCGCACGGGCTGTTGCGGTTGGAGCCGGAGCGCTTGGTCGTCCAATGGCGGGTGGCCGTGCGAACCGAATCGGTAGGCAGGACCTGGGCCACGACGGACGAGATCGAGCCGGTGCGGGAGATTGCGATTCCGCTGGCACACGTTGCCGGCGCGGTGGTCCCAAGAAGCCGTTGGGGCTTTCTCCGAGGGCCGCGGCTGGTCGTGACGGCGGCAGACTTGGTCGCCTTCGACGGGATCGCGGGCGGCCAGGGGCTTCGCCTCAAGCATCCCGCCAAGCTCGTGCTCCGCATCAGGCGCGCCGACCGCCTGCTGGCCGAGGAGTTCGCCGCGGAACTCGTGCTTGCGCGGGCGCGTTTGCCCCAGCGGGACCGGGGGTTGCCGAGCGCGCGGCCACCCAACCGGAGACTGATCGCATCGACGGCGTGATGCGGCCCCTGGCGGACGCTCTTTCGGGATTCATCTTCTTCGAGATATCGGCGCTGGGTGCGCAGTTGCCGCTCATCGTCCTTTGGCTGGTGGCGGGCGGCGTCTTCTTCACGACGTACTTGCGGTTCGTCAACGTGCGCGGGTTCGCTCTCGCCGTCCGCATCCTCTCGGGCAAGTACCGCAAGCCGGGGGACCCGGGCGAGATATCGCAGTTCCAGGCGCTTGCGACCGCCGTGTCGGGCACGGTCGGGATCGGCAACATCGCGACGGTCGCCGTGGCGATCACGGTGGGCGGCCCCGGCGCGACCTTCTGGATGATCGTGGCGGGCCTGCTGGGCATGTCCACGAAGTTCGCCGAGTGCACGCTGGGCGTGCTGTACCGCAGGACGCATCCGGACGGATCGGTCTCGGGCGGCCCGATGCACTACTTGTCGCGCGGACTCCGGGACCGCGGTCTCCCGAGGCTCGGCGCCGCTCTCGGGACCTTCTACGCGGTCAGCATCGTGGTGGGCTGCCTGGGCATCGGCAACATGTTCCAGTCGAACCAAGCGACCGTGATTCTGCTGGACGTGCTCGACAGCGACTTCCTTTCCGGAAGCCCGTGGATGCTGGGGATTGTCCTGGCGGCGCTGGTCGGGGTCGTCATCGTGGGCGGCATTCGCTCGATCGCCAACACCACCGAGAAGCTGGTGCCGTCGATGGCGCTCCTGTACGTGGGGTCGGCCCTGGCCGTGGTTGCGATCAACGCCGAGCGCGTGCCGTGGGCCCTTGCGGCGATCTGGGACGGTGCGTTCCAAGCCGAAGGCATCGCGGGCGGTGCGTTGGGCGTGGCCGTCCTCGGCTTCCGGCGCGCTCTCTTCTCCAACGAGGCAGGCCTCGGGAGCGCGGCGATCGCCCATTCCACAGCTCAGACGCCCAAGCCCGTGAGCGAAGGCTACGTGGCGTTGCTCGAGCCCTTCATCGACACGGTCGTGATCTGCACGATGACGGCGATCGTGATCATCACGACCGTCTACGACCCCTCGATGGCAGGCGGCGAGGCCAGCGGCATAGAACTCACCGCAAGCGCGTTCGCCACGGTGGTCCCGTGGGCGCCCGCCGCGCTCGCAGTGTTCGCCCTGCTCTTCGCCTACTCGACCATGCTGGCGTGGTCCTACTACGGCCTCAAGGCGTTCACGTACCTGGTCGGCCAGGGCCGCCTTCGCGACCTCGGCTTCAAGCTCTTCTTCTGCGCGTGCGTCGTGATCGGGTCCAGCGTTGAGCTGGCCGCCCTCCTGGACTTCGCCGACGCGCTGGTCTTCGTCATCGCCATCCCGAACTTGGCCGGCCTCTACTTCCTGGCGCCCATCGTCAAGCGCGAGATGGACGAGTACCGGCCCTAATTCCCAGTCGGCGCCCGGCGTTCGCTCTTCCCGCCGGCCGACTGGTCCGGCATGGCGATGGACCGGGTTCGGTAGCGGGCGGACCCGACGACGCCGAAGCCGCCTTCCACGTTCATCACGGGCGGAATACTCAGCAACTGGTCGCCCAGCCCCGACGTGACAAAGGCATGGAGGTGCTCGTCGGCAGCCATGACTTCCACGGTGGGGTCTGGTCCAAGACTGTCGACGGCCACTTGGGGCAAGGGTCCAGTGAAGCTCGTGCTGTCCACATCCACGTTCCATGCCCGGAAGCAGTTGACGCACTCGATCCAGTGCCGCCTCGCGGCAAAGAGATAGCGGTGGACGTGGTCGCTGGCCGTCCATTCGGCGCTGATGACGTGCGTGCCCCCGTTGCGGGAAAGCGTCGCCGACTCGACCTGAAAGTCGCCAGGGATGCGCGTAGCGCCCCGGGCGGAAGGGAAGCCGTCGGCGGTGGCTTCGACCATGTAGACTGCGCCCGGTGCGAGACTGGCGTGCGGCACCAAGCAATGGGCGCCGCTGAAGAGATTGGACACGCAATCCGGGTTGTGGTCGTGGTCCTTGGGCCCGGCCGAGCTGTCGCTCGCGACCAGGGTCCAGCCTGATCCTGCTTGGCTGCTTGTCTTTCTGTAGATGGCCACGGTGACCACCGGTGGGTACCGCGCGTCCACTGGCGCGACTGCGATCCACTGGTGTACCTCGTCGGGGTCGAGGGCCGCGTAGACGAAGAGGCGATCGCTGAGGATCTCGTCGGGTGGCGTCGGATGGACGACATCGCTGCAGGCGGCAACTCCGGTCGCGATTGCGACGGCCAGCAGGATTCCATGACGCATCGTCTTGTCCTCGGTCAGTTGGGATTAGAAGCGGAAGTCGATCCCCAGGAAAGGGACCACTGGAAGTTGACGTTCCGAGAGCAACGTGTCTTCTCCCGTCCGCGATCGCGTGTGGCCATAGTACCGAAGCACGTTAACGCGGTTGGCGACATTGACGACCGACGCGTAGGGGATCACTTCCCAGGAGCCCCAGCGCAACGCGTACCGCAAGGATATGTCGTAGCGAGCGTACAGCGGAACACGGCCCTGGACGGACGACCAAAACGTCACGGTGCCCGCTTGGTCCGTGACAAGTCGCTCGAAGAAGGTGCGGCCGAAGACCGACCGCTGGTTCGGGTCGTACCGGACCAGGCTGAGGAAGCCGGCCGGGAACCAGAACGGCGCGCCTGTTCCCACGGTTGCCCTGACGGACACGTCGAGTTGGCC
Source organism: Longimicrobiales bacterium (assembly GCA_965203485.1). Taxonomy (GTDB): domain Bacteria; phylum Gemmatimonadota; class Gemmatimonadetes; order Longimicrobiales; family Gaopeijiaceae. Next base: position 1,939,638 of record OZ241892.1, on the reverse strand, counting down.
CGCGACGCGGGTCGTGACGGTGCCGTCGAGTTCGTGCCGGCGGTCCCACGCGGGGAAGTACTCGGCGCCGTCGCCGTCCTGGAACGCGACGCGCGCCCACTGGTACGACAGCCAACCCCGAACCCGGCCCGAGTGCCTGCGCACCGTGACTTCGATGCCGTGTCCGGTCCCGTCGTGGAACTCGAGCGCCGCCAGGTCTCTCGGCTGGCCGGGCCGCCAGTACGGCTTGTTGCGGAAGCGCCGGGTCCACGCGGCCGCCGCCGCCGTCCAGGCGTCGCCGCGCCAAGCGTCGGCCGAGACGCTCAGGCCGTCGGCCAAGGACGCCGGATGCTCGCCCGGATGCACGAACCACATGGGCGCGCCCGGCGGATCGAAGCGAGCGTCCGCGAGCTGCGACATGAACTGGTACGTGCGGTCGAGGCTGAGGCTGAGCGCGAACGCGTCCGCGCGCCAGCGGACCGAGAAGCGCGGCTCGACGAACCGCCGCGACGCCCGCCGCTCCGCGCCCACGCGCACGCCCGGCGCCAGCCGCACCGGGCCCAGCGAGCGCTCCGCCTCGGCGAACGCCGACAGGTGCAGGTAGGACCGCGAAGCGTCGCCTTCCATGTACGCGCCCGGACGGAAGCCGCGAAGGTCCACCGGGCCCGCCTCGAACGCGACGCCCGCCCTCAAGCCGGCCGTCTCGCCCCGCAGCGTCACGTTGGCACGCAGTCCCGCCACCGCGACGCGATTCTCCGTGGCCGGCCCGGAGCCGCCGGTGTCGTCGACCCCGATGTCGCCCCTGTACCGGCTGTAGTACGCCGTCACGCCGCTGGCCAGCCGGTCGTCGCGAACCCACGACCACGACAGCGACGACGCCAGGTTCTCCCACGCCGAGCGCAGAGAACTCTTGGCGTCGTCCCCGAACCGCCAAGCGAACTCGTCGCCCGACGCCATCAGCGAGACGCGCAGCCGGTGCCGCTCCGCCGGATGCGCCTCGAGTCCCAGGTTCAGGTCCTCGAACGAATACGGGATCGAGACCCGCGCGACGTCGACCGACGCCTTGCGCCCCGCCGCCATCCACCGGACGCCTCCCCACGGCGCCGCGCCGCTCGCCGCGACGCGCGCGCCTAGAAAGCTGACGCCGCCGCTCGCGCTGGTCCCCCGCGCGTTGCCGGTCCTGCTGCGCGCCGACACGACGCCCGACAACGCTCCGCAGTAGCGCGCGGGAATCGAGCCCCGGTAGAACTCGGTCGCCTCGATCGCGCCCGAGTTGAACACGCCGAACAGCCCGAACATGTGATAGGGCGCGAACACGGGCGCGCCGTCGAGCAGCACCCGCGTCTGGTCGCCGGCTCCGCCCCTCACGAACAGCTGGCCGCTGTAGTCGTTGAGGCTCGACACGCCGGCGAACGCCTGCAAGGCTGCGGAACACGTCCGGCTCCCCGATCGGCGGCACCGCCTCGATCTCGGCCTGCGTCATGCTGAACGCGCCGATCGAGACCTCGCGGTCGAACAGCAGGCGGTGAAGCTCGCGCGACGTGAGGCGGCGGTCCGCCTCGACCGTCAGCGGCTGCAGCGAGACCGGCGCGCGCGCCAGCCGGAACTCGACGACCGCGCCCCGCCCCGACAAGCTCAACAGCGTGTCCAGCTCGGCGTACCCGATTCGGGTCGCGACGACGCGGAGCGAATCGCCCGCCGCCGGCAACTCCGCCAGCCCGCCGTCGTTGGTGAGCCGGCTCGCCGACAGGGCCGGAAAGAAGAGCACCACGCCCGGCACCGGATTGCCGGACCGGTCGTCGACCGCGCGAACCGCCCAGGCCCCCGAACCGGGAACCTGGGCGCCGCGCGCTTCCGCGCCGGTGGCCGGCCACAGGCCGAACGCCGCGGCAACGACCAACGGGATCCGCACGGCACGCAACATTGCTCCGCCTCCTACCAGCTGAGCGAGATGTTGATCTTGCGGAGGTGCAGGTCGACCCCTCCCTCTGCATGACCGAAGCGAGCGTAACCGAGGTCGTCGTCGCCGCCGGCCCACCAAGGATCGGTTTCCACTGCTCTCGCATAGAACAATAGCCCACCGGGACGTGGAATATCGGTGAGGACGAACTGGTTGAACTCGTATATCCTCCCCATCCTTATCCCCGTCTTGCGGACTGTTCCGCGAACATGGGATCCCCGTGGGATACGGTAGCCGACCGTGACCTCGACCTCAGCAGTTCCGACGTTGTCGCCAGGGACGAGCAACTGAAGCCTCTTCAGGTACGTGCCCGGCAGGGAATCAGTCCTGCCGCCACCACCCCCCGTGCAACCGCCCGCTCGGCCATCGCAAGCCGCCACCATAGGCAAGCCCGCGGCCGTCGCGATGGCCGCTTCCAGCGCTTCGTCCGAGTCGTACAGCCCGTAGTCCACCGACACCGGCGGCTTGCCCTCCTCCTCGTAGGTCCACACGACCGCGTGCTCGCCGTCGCCAGGGTCCTGAATCACCGGGCCCGGACCCTCCGGCTGGCGGCCGATCCGCGTGCCCCAGCTCTCCTGCGGCCGGATCAGGAAGAAGGCGTCGTAGCCCTCGAGCGCCTCCACCGTCCCGGCCTTCCGCTTGCCGCCGCCGGGCTCGTGCACGACGAATCCCAGCGCGTCCGAGTCCCACGCGCCAGCGACGCCGACGTCGGCGGAGCCACGCCAGTTGAGCCGGTGCTCGCGCAGAGGAACGGCGATGACCACTTCAGCCACCTGCCGGAGCCTGTCCACGCGCGCCAGCAACTCGCCGCCGCCGCCGCCGAACGCCTGCGAGGCTCCGGCCAGCAAGCCGGCGCCCTCGGGGCTGCGCAGGTAGTCGGCCAGGATCAGCCGGTGCTCGACGGCGCGCGACGCGCGCATCGCCGCCAGGATGCTCCGGCGGGCGGCGGGCTCGGCCAGCCCCTTCGAGACGGCCTAGGCCAGCTCGGGGAGGTCGGCGTCCGCCAGCGTGGGCTCGGCCGGGTCGTACGGAGCGACGGGGCGCGCGGCCTCGTCGCAGGCCGCCGCCAGCACGGCGGCCGCGAGAATGCTCAGCTTCGCGTACTTCATGTTGCTGCTCTCCTTGGATTGATCGATGGATTGCCGCACGGGCGGAGCCGAGAGATTCCCCGGCGCAATCTCCGCCCGTACCCCCTGCTGCACCAGAGCCCGCGAGAAAGTTCCCGCGGCCGGGCGCCGGTGCCGAAGCGAGGTGTGCGAGCACTCCCGCGCACAACCCGTGCCGCCTCATGGAAGACGGTCTACCGGGACGTGAGGGCCGCGTCGAGCCCAGCGGGCAAGTGGAGCCTAGGGGAGAGATCGGCTGCCGGCGCGTGGGTGTGGGACCGGCCGCGCTTGTCGCTCCGCCGGCCGTCCTCACGGCGCCCACCTCGCGCCGGACGGGCGGAAGTGGCGGGCCAGGGAGGCGAGCACGGCGAGGAGACCGGAGGGCGGATGGCCCCGGCGGCGGTTGGCGGCGGCGATGCGGAAGGCGATCGCCCACTGGCGCGACAGCGTGCGGTAGGCGGTGCGCAGCGAGTTGCGGGGGTCGTACACGTTGGTGGCGTCGGACGATACGCCGTTGAGTTCAATGACGCGGAAGCGGCCGGCGCGCATGTCGTCCAGGTCGCCTCGGACGTCGTAGCGTCCGATGTGGAAGCCGGGCACGCCGCGGCTGACTTGGTCGACGGCGGCCGCGAGAGCGGGCGTGCCCAGGCGAGCGCCGTCGAGGAACTCGCAACCCAAGCAGTGGTTGCCCAGTTGGCCCACCGCGACGGTCTCCCCTGCGGCGGGGACGTAGTTCGCCCTCTCGCCCAGGCCGCGGCGAAGGGTGCGCTCCTGGCAGCGGAGGCGGGGGTCGCGGCAGATGAGATCGCCTACGGCGCTGCGCCCGTCGCCGGTCACGGCCGGAAGGCGCTTCTCGGTGATCCCGAAGACGTGGCCGCGCGTCTCGCCGGGCATGCGGTAGTAGAAGATGCCGAGTTCATCGCCCGGCACGTACGCTTGCAGCAGGACGCGCGAGCGCCTGGACGCCAAGTCGCGTTCGAGTTCGGCTTGGCTCCGCACCACGGAGACGCCCGCGCCGCGCTCTCCCACGTCCGGTTTGACCACCAAGGGGAACGTCCATGGTCCGTCCGCCGCGCGTTCGCTCGCCTCGCCGGAGTCCGCCGGGCCGGCCCGCGTTGCGCTCGCACCTTCGCCAGCGGGAAGACCCATGTGCTGGCCCAACCCGTCCAGACGGGGTGTGGCCGCCGTGCGCCCCGCTTCGGCCGCGGGGGTTCCAGCCACTAGACGCGCGGGCGTTCCGTCGCGGGGGTCCAGCAACCACGTCTCGGCCACGCGCTCCTGCGCGGCGAACGACGCCAGGATCTGGGCTTTGGACTCGCCGACCAGTCCGCCGTGCGGAAACCCGGGATTGGCGGCGGTGAACAGCGTCGGCGACCGGTGGCGAAGCATCAGCCACGCCACCCAAGCGGCCAGCGGCGCGTAGAACGCCCATGCGGGCCAGAACTCCCACCGGCGCAGGCGGTCCCAGCGGGCGGCGAGACGAGCGCGCGACGCCTTGCTCGAGAGGGCCGCCACCGTCCGGAACGCGAGCAGCGCTGCCACGGCGGTCACCGCCAGCCAGGGGAACGCCCTCTCGCGGAACTCCTGGAACCAAGTGGCCGAGGCGGTCCCGAAGAGGGTGGAAGCGCCCACGAGCAACGGAGTCCACAGCGCGGCGGCGACGAGCGCCCACAAAGCGAATCGCGCCAAGGAGACGCGCAGCACGCCCGCGCCCACGTACGTCGGCAACCGCGTGCCCGGCACGAAGCGCCCCCACATCACGAGCGCGGACCCCCGTTCGGTGAACCAGCGGCCCGACCGCACCAGGTCTTCCGGGTGCACGAACCACTTGAGCGGCGCGGCCTTCACGACCGTCGAGCCTGCGAGGCGTCCCGCCGCGTACAGGAGCAGGTCGCCCAGGAAGATGCCGACGAAGCACGCGCCGACACCGGGCAACCAGGGCAGGGAACCTCGTGCCACCAGCAGGCCCGCGCCGATGCACGCCAAGTCCTCGGACACGAACGTCGCCAGCGCGATCAGCAGAAGCGTGGTGGCCAGCGCCAAGCCCGACACGGCGGGCAGGGGACCGATCGGCGCCTCGGCGGCGCGGACGCGCTCGGGGTCGGCCGCGGCCCGCGCGACGGCAGCGCCGGCCTCGGCCCGGTCGACGAAGTCCAGGATCGGAGGTCCTACGCGGCGGGGGGACCGGAAGGCCATGAAGTGATCCGCGTCGAACAACATGACCAGCTCGGACTGAGGCGCGATGCGGTGGTGCTCGCGCGCGGCCTCGGCGGGAACCAGCGGATCGTGTTCGCCGTGGACGACGAGGACGGGACCGGGGTAGCCGGACAGGATGTCGCGCAACGGGCGCTGGTCGGTGTCGTAGAAGTTGCGGGCGTAGGCGTGCGTGAGGAAGCCGCCGTCCAGGACGCCGAAGTGCGGCAGCAGCTCGCGAAGGGACCAGAGGGCCGCGAGCTGGAGGCCGTGCACGGCGTGGTTGAGGTAGTAGTCGCCGAGCAGCTCGAACTCCTGGGCCGCGGTGGCCGAGAGCAGCGTGAGCGAGGCGATGCGCGCGGGATCGGCCCGGTGCATCTCGAGGGCCACGCCGCCGCCCAGGGAAAAGCCGACGGCGTGGACTTGGCCGACGTCGAGCGAGTCGAGCCATTGGAGGACGACGGCCGCGTGCGCGCGGATCGAGTAGTCGGGCACGCTCCGCGTGGACGCGCCGAACCCGGGCAGGTCCGGCGCCAGCGTTCGCCGCCGCTCGCCGAGGAGCGGACCCAGCGCCGCGAAGGCGGATCCCGAGCCGGGACTGCCGTGAACGAGCAGAATCGGGCGTCCTGCCGCCGAAGCCGAGTCCGGCGGCGCCCACTGCCGGTAGGCGATGTCGACGGGCAAGCCGGTGGCCGGATGCCCTTCCACTTGCCGCACCCGCTGGTCTGGGCGCGGCTGGGGCTCGGCGGAGGGCCAGCGGACGACGTGGGACGCGCCCAAGAGCACGAGGTAGCCCAGCAGAAGGCAGCGCTTGGCGCGCCTTCGCGCGCCGGTCGCGGGGCGTCGGCTTGGCGGGGCCACGGCGTGCCCGTCGCCGTCCTTGCGCATCGGCTTGGCGCGCTTCGTCCGAGAGCGCTATCGACGGCCGACCAGGACCGGGCGGCGGCTGGCTCGCATGGTTGCCGTCGGCCCGTCTGCGGCGGCCCTCCTTCGCGGCAGCGAGCCCGGCGGCCCGGCCGCGGTGCAGTGCGGCGGCCCGTCCACGTACCAGAACCGGACGGTCGACGCGGAAACCTCGACGACGCTCAAGCTGGCCGTGCACGCGTCGCGCCGCTCCATCGACACGGCGTGCGGGCCGGGCGCGGGCTCGCGGCTCGCGTGCAGGCGGTCCAGCGCGGCCGAGGAGAACCCTCCGTGCTCCTGCGCCCACATCCTGAAGACGGCCGCCCGCGTCCGGGCCACCTCGGCCGGGCGCCAAGAAGACGAAGTCGCGACGAGGCCGGCTTCGTCCGTCCGCCTCTCCGACACCCGGCGGCCGTCCCAGCCCAGGGTCGCGGCTGGCGCACCCGGCTCGAAGACGGAGATGCTAAAGGGCGGGTAAGGCGAGAGGTCCTTCGCGCCCATCCAGCGCCGAACCGCCGCGCCGCCCGCGCGCTCCAGCGCCTCCATCAGCAGGAGGCCCCGCGACACCGGCGCCTTCGGGGCGGGCGGCGCGGGCGCGGGATAGGCGTTGGCCAGGGCCAGCGTCATGCCCGCCGCGGTCGTCCCGATCCAGGACCCGCCTCCGCGAGGGTCGCGCGGCGCCACGGCCGGGCCGGCGGGCAGCCGCAAGACGCGCGGCGCCCGAGCCCGCGGCCGCGTGCGCGCTTCGTCTCGGTTCATCCACACCCGGTAGCCGTCCGGTGCGGGAAGCCAGCTGATGGTGCACAAGTCAGCGGTCCGTTGCCGCGGCGACCGGTCTTGCGTTGCGATGCGCGGCCGTGGAGGGCGCCACCCCCAGCGTCTCGTCGAGGTCCACGCCTCTCTCGCGGGCGATCATCGTGACGATGGCAAGATGATGCAGCGTGTGGCTCGCGCAGAACGCGAGTTCCCGCCTGACGCTGGTGGTTGCCCAGTCCTTCCGCGCGGGATCGGCGCCGGTGCGGACCCGGATCGCGTCGTCCAGGCGGCTCGGCGCGTCCCGCAACAGCGCTTCGCGGCAAGCCCGGCACGCCTCGAGCGCGCGCTCCGGATCGGACTCGACGCCTTGGTCGCGCTGGCGTTCGTGGTAGTCGACTCGGCCGGACGCTAGACCGACGAGAAGGCACCGGTAATGGTCGAAGACGTGGCGGAAGTGAGCGCCCGCCGTCGCCCGCCCGATCGCCGAGGGCGCGGCCAAGCCGTCGGCCAGCCTCTCGATCGCGGCCTCCGCCTGGTCGAGCAGGGCCAGATTCGATGCGATCTGCCCGCCGGGGCCGTCAGGCAACGGGCTGGAACTTCCGCATCATGGCGTCGCGAAGACGCATGCCCAGCGCCTTGCGGTCGTCGGCGCGAACGGCCGACTCGCCGAAGTGCACGGTGCAGGCAATGCGCGGAAGCCCGCACAGCCTCAGGAAGTGCCCCGTGAAGCCGGCGTCTCCCCACCAGCACACGCGGTCGCGGGCGGCAGGGGCGCCGGGCGGGGTTCGGTAGGACAGCGTGAGCCACCGCACGGGCGTGCCGGCCCGGGCCGCGCCGGCGAGCAGGGAAGAGCGGAACGGCAGGATCGTGGCGCCGTCCGTGCTGGTGGCCTCGGGGAAGATCACCACGGCGTCGCCCCGGTCGAGCGCCGTCTGCATCTTCGCCAGCACGCGCAGGGCGTCGCGCTTGCGGCTCCGGTCGATGTAGATCGTCCCGGCCATCGTGGCGACCAGTCCCACGAACGGCCAGTTCCGCACCTCCGACTTCGAGACGAAGACGACCGGCAGCAGCGAGCCCAGCACGATGATGTCCAGGTAGCTCAAGTGGTTCGACACCACCAAGTGGCCAGCGGGCGGAGGCGTGCCCGACCGCTCGACCCGCACGCCGAGGATGGCCAGCGCGCCGCGTCCCCACGCGCGATGCACTGCCCGGCGGACGCGCGCTCGCCTCGCTGGGCCGGAGCGCGCCGCCAGCGTCGGAAACCATGCGGCCGCAAGCGCCGCGGCCGCCGAGGCGGTCCACGCGAAGAGCGCCGGAACTCGAAGCGCGGCCCTAACGGAAGAAGCTGCGCCGGACATGCGTCTCGAGTTCGCGGATGTCCAGCACGACCAGGAAGTCGATCGTGCCGAACTCTCGGTCCACTGCGGGCGGCCCGCAGATCTTGGCGCCCAGGTTGAGGTAGCTCGCGAACAGCGGCGGGATCTTGGTCGCGTCCTCCGCCATGTCGGTGCGGTGGCCGTGAAGTCCGCATTCGAAGCCCGGCAAGGGCCAGGCGAGCGCCGTCGGGTGAAGGTGTCCCTCCTCGACCAACCGCGCATGGACGAGGTTGCCCACGTGGCCGTCCTGCGTGTTGAGCGAACAGCAGCCGAACAGGTGGTGCTTGCGCGTCCATGTCAAATAGCGCGCCAAGCCGCGCCACAGCAAGTGCAGGACCCTTCGGTTGCGATGGTCCTTGGCGATGCAGGCCCGGCCCACTTCCACGGCGTCGTCCACGACCGACAGCGGGAACCCCGAAATGTCGAACTCGCGCGCCGAGTAGAAGCCGCAGTTCGCCGCCGCCATCGCCGCTGTCTGCATCCGGTAGGTGCCCACGGCTTCCCCGGCGCGGTCGTCCATGATGAGGATGTGGTGCAGCGCCTCGTCGAGGTCGTCCTCGTCCAGCCCGGACGCGAACGACTCCTTCAGCCCCTCCCCGAGCTCCAGGTTGAAGACCTCGAAGCGAAGCCGCTGCAGGGCTCGCACCTGCTCCATGGAGCGCGCGAAGGTGAGCCGGTATCTCCCCGACCTCATGTCGTGGGGCGGCAACGCCTCTTCCGAGACGGGATAGCCCGTTGCGCGCTTGCCGCGCATTCCTCCGTTCTCGCCGGGCTGCGGTTGGGGCAGGTTCACCGTGTTCGTCCTCTCGCTCGTCGGCGCCGGGCCGCCACGGGTTTCGAGCCTATCGGCGGATGCCGCTCGAAACCTCGGTCGCGTGCGCTTCCGGGGGGCGTTGCCGCTCCAGCGTCCGGGGCTCCGGGTACACTTCGTCCAGAGTCGCGCCGTCGTAGAGGCGTCCGTCCTTCATGACGTAGCGGATGTCGGCGGAGTTGCGCAGGTCGTCCAGCGGGTTGCCGTTGAGCACCACGATGTCGGCGAACTTGTCCTTCTCGATGCTCCCGATCTGGTCGCCGAAGCCGATCGCTTCCGCGCCGAGGATCGTGGCGGCTCGCAGCATGTCGTGATTCGACGCGCCCCCGGCCGCCATCGCCCAGAGCTCCCAGTGATACCCGAGCCCCTGAAGCTGGCCGTGGCTGCCGACCGCCACCCGCGCGCTGTCCTCGAGCATTTGCTTGACGAACTCGGCGTGACGGGGGAAGACGTGCTCCTCCTCGAGGAACCAGCCCGCTCCTCCCGGACTTCCTCCAGCGCCGGGTCCGCGTCTCCGGGTCCGGGCGTCGATGTTTTCGCGCGGCACGAAGACGTTCAACTTCGGATCGTCGTGCACGTCTTCGGTGGCGTAGAACCAGTTTTCGCCGAACGGCCCGCCGTAGGACACGAGCAACGTGGGCGAGTTGGTCGTGCCCGACGCCTTGAACAGCTCCACCACGTCCGAGTAGATCGGCGTGATCGGGAGGTTGTGCTCGATGCCCGGGTACCCGTCGATGGCGTGCGTCATGTCGATCTTGAAGTCGAGTCCGCCCTCGGTGGTGGGCATCAGCTCGAGTTCGCGGGCGGCTTGAATGATCCACTGCCGCTGCTGCCGGTTGCCCGTCATGTACATCTTGATCGTCTTCGTGTCGAAGTACTGCGCGTACCGGCGCAGGACCGACTTGGCGTGGTCGGCGTCGCGAATGTTCTCGCCAAGGAAGACGCCGGGGCCGGTGGAGTAGATGCGCGGCCCCGTCATGCCTCCGGTGTTCACCCGGTCGGCGTAGCTCAAGATGTCGGTGGACGCGGTCTGCGGATCGCGCGTGGTCGTCACGCCGTAGGACAGCGTGGACAGGTACTGCCAGACTTCCTCCGGGTGGATCTCCGGCACCAGCCACTGCGCGTGGTAGTGCGTGTCCACGTAGCCGGGCGCCAGCGTCTTTCCGGACACGTCGACGACCTGCGCGCTGTCGGGGATCTCCACGGAGTCGGCCGGGCCGACGGCGACGATGCGGTTGTCTTCGACCACGACGACGCCGTTCTCGATCACATGCGGTTCGCCGGTGGAGTCGCCCTCGGGAGGCGAGGCCATCGTGACGACGCGCCCTCCGCGCAACGCGATCGTGCCTCGCGGCACGTCCCTCGGCATCTTGGCTTCGATCTTTCGTTCGCGCGCCTCGTAGGTCTCGGTCGAATCGGCAAGCGCCTCGTCGTCGCCGTCCCTCACCGCTGCGGCCTTCTCGGCCAGCTCTTCGGCCGCCATGCGGATCGAGTCCGCGCGCGCCGCCAGCGAGTCCGCCCCCACCTGCACGGAATCCGCCGCCAGCCTGCGGATCTCGTCTTCAAGCTCCTCGGGCACGTCTTCGCCCGCCTTCTCCAGGCTGTCCGCCTCGGCCCGCTTGTCCTCGAGCGTGTCGGACACGGCGGCGGCCCTCACCCGCAACAGCGCGCGGGCGTGCGCCGTCTCCTCTTCCTCGGCTTCCTCGGCCTCCACTTCCTGCAGATCGTAGCTGAAGAGCACGGCGCCCATCGCCCAATGGACCGAGCCGCCGTCCGCCGCCCACGAGGGGAACTCGCCGCCGATGCCGGTCAGCTTGCGCACCGGCAATGGGGACGCGCCCAGGTTAACCAGGTTGACCGTCGGCGGACTCTCGCCCAGTTCGGCCAACTCGACGACGTAGACGTCGCGCCCGATCTGCACGAAGGCGCGGCCGCCCTGGGGCGACGCCATGATCAGTCCGGCCGGCGCGATGCCGCCGGGCTCGGCCGGCGGGTCCACGTCTCCGTCGGCGGGTGTGCCCGTGCCCGCGGGCCGCTTGCGCCACGGGAAGACGCGTCGCGGCAGATACTCCCACGCGTCGCCGTGAGGATCGCCGATCCCGGCGAGGCCTTGGCGGCCGCGCACGACCAAATGGCGTTCCACGTCCGTGCCGTCCCACCGAAACGAGACTAGGCCCTCGACGGGGCTGTAGGCGTAGATGCGGTCGGGATCGTCCTGGACGAAATGGGCCGCGTCGCGCAAGCCCGTCGGAGAAATCAACGTGGCTTCGACAGGCGCCGCTCCCTCGGACGGAACCCACACGAACTCGCCGCCCAAGGGGCCGAAGAACGCCCCCGACGCCTCCTTGAGCTGCCGGGCCGCTCCCCGCGACGCGACGATGCGGTCGCCGCCCGGCGACCACGCCACGTTGTAATACAGCGCCGCCGCCGCCGTGAGCCGCACTGGAGCGCCGCCTCCCGCGGGCGCCTTCATGAGGTGGCCGCCGTCGGAGTCGTCCCACGTCGCATAGGCGATCCACCGGCCGTCCGGAGACCACTGCGGGTGAAACTCGCCCACGTCGGCTTCCGTGAGCCGCTGCGCCTCGGCGTCCGCGTCGTCCATGCTCTTGGTCCATACGCGGTCGAAGGCCGTGAAGGCGACTCTGCTCCCGTCGGGCGACGCCACGGGGTTGCGAATCTGGCTGGCCGTCACCATGGCGGTTGTGTCGAACTGGTAGCCGAACTTGACCTCCGGGCCGACGGCCAGCTCGACCGGCGCCTCGAACGCGACTTCAGCCGGGTCGCTGCCGTCCATCGGCACGTTCCAGATCTTGCCGCCGTACGAGACCACGATCGCCGATCCGTCCGGCAGGAAGGCGTAGCCGGGCATCACGTCGAGCGGCGCGCGCGACTCCTGCTCGTCGCGTTGGACGGGGTAGGCCAGCCACTCCTCGTCGCCGCTCTCCAGGTCGCGCTTGCGCAGTCCCGTGTCGGCATCGTAGCGGGTCGCGTAGACGAGCCAGCGCCCGTCGGGCGACACGGCGGGACGCATGGCGGAACCGTAGCGGTTCGTGGCCGTGGTGGTCGTGCCGGTCTCGCGGTCGTAGCGGGCCAGCTGGTAGCGCGGCAGCACCGCGTTGTACTCCCAGTCGCCGAAGGAGCGCGCGTACCAGACGTGGCGGCCGTCCGGGCTGAATGCCGCGCCGATCATCTTGACCGTGCCCGCGTGGTTGCCCACGGCGAGCGGAGAGCCGCGCTCCGCGTGGTACAGGAACAGCTTGGCCGAGCCGCCCAGTCCCGGCGAGCGGCTGACCGCGATGTAGTCGCCGTCGGGCGCCCACTCGGGCGAGAGGAACAGATTGCCGTTCCCGCGCGACACCTGGGTGGTGTCCGTTTTGTCCAGCCGCATCGTCCAGAGGTTGTCGCCGCCGCTGCGGTCCGACACGAACGCGACCGTCTCGCCGTCCGGGCTGAACCGGGGCTGCGTCTCGTACGCCATGCCGACGAGCAGCGGCGACGCTTCGCCGCCGCCGACCGGCACGGTGTAGAGATCGCCCAGCAGGTCGAACACGATCGTCTGTCCGTCCGGGCTCACGTCCAGCGATATCCACGTGCCCTCGGTGGCCGTGAATTCGGCGGTGCGGTCCGCTCGCAACGGCAGCGGATTCTCGCTTCGCCGCGGGCCCTGGGCCTCGCCGGCCGCCGGCCAGCACGCGGCCGCCAGAACGGCCAGCGCCGCGGCCTTCCGTGTCCATGCGCGCCCTTCGCCGCCGCTCATCGGTCGTCTCCCCTGATGCCGGCCCGCACGTCGGGGGCCGTGTTCCTCCACGGCTCCGCCGGCGCCGGTCTCCGCCGCGGCCACAGCTCGTCCAGCGTGTCGCCGTCGTACAAGCGTCCGTTCATCATCACTCTGTCGATCGCGTTCGTGTTGCGGATGTCGTCCAGCGGACTCGCGTCCAGAATCACGAGGTCCGCGAGCTTGCCGGGTTCCAGCGATCCCAGGTCGCGGCCCAGCCCGATCGCCTCGGCGCCCATGATCGTGGCGGCCCGAAGCGCGTCGTGCTCGTCCATTCCGCCGCTCTGGAGCGCCCACAGCTCCCAGTGATATCCCAGTCCCTGAAGCTGGCCGTGGCTCCCCACGCCCGTCTTTCCGCCGCCTTCCACGAGTTCGACCAACCATCCCGAGTGCTTCTCGATCGCGTACTCCTCTTCCATGAACCAGCCGGCCGGCCCCGGCCCCGTCGTCTGCAACCGCCGCGCCTTGAAGTCGAGTTCCCGCTTGGGCGTGAAGTGGAGCAGCTTCTCGTCCCCGAACACGTCCTCGCGCGTGTAGAAGTAGTTCTCCGCCCAAGGGCCGCCGTAGGTCACAAGCAACGTGGGCGAGTTGACGGTCCCCGATTCGGCGAAGAGCTCCACCACGTCGCGGTAGGCCGGCACGATGGGCAACGAGTGCTCGATGCCCGGATAGCCGTCCATGGCGTGGGTCATGTTCAGCCGGTAGTCCAGTCCGCCCTCGGTGGTGGGCATCAGCTCCAGCTCGCGCGCCGCCATGATCAGCCACTGTCGTTGCCGCCTGTTGCCCGACATGTACATCTTGAACGTCTTGGTGTCGTAGTAGTCGCTGTACTTGCGAAGCACGTCGAGCGCGTGCTCGTAGCTCCGCACCGCGTCGCTGGAAAACACGCCCGGCCCGGTGTGGTAGACTCGCGGGCCGGTGATCTTCCCGGCCCGCACCATGTCCTCGTACGACAGCACGTCGGTCGTGGCCGTCTGCGGGTCGCGGGTCGTGGTCACGCCGTAGGCCAAGTTGGCCAAGTAGATCCAAGGCCGGGCCCAGTGCAGCCCCCACAGATTCCACATGTGCGCGTGGGTGTCCACGAAGCCGGGCACGATCGTCTTGCCGGACACGTCGATCACGCTCGCTCCCTCGGGCACGCCGCCCGGGCCTGCCGAGACGGACCGGATGCGGTTGTTCTCGACCACGACGTCGGCGTTGCGCACGACTTCGTCGCCGTTCATGGTGATCGCCGTGGCGCCGCGCAGGACCACTACGCCCTCGGGCACGTCGCGAGGCGCCTCGACATGTATCCGTTGCTCGGCGGCCTCGTAGTCCGCGTCGTCGGCCGCCGCGTCCAAGTCGTAGGTGAACAGCGCGTTGCCAAGCGACCAGTGGATCGTTCGTCCGTCGGCTCCCCAAGCGGGGAACTCCACGCCGAGTTCGTTCAGCTTGCGCACCGGCACGGCGGCGGAGTCCGGCTTGAACACGTCCACCACCGGCAACGTCGCGCCCAGGTCCGGCACGGTCACCGCGTAGAGGTTGGCGCCCACCTGGGCCAGCGCTTGGTCGCCGGAGGGCGCCATCGTCACGAGGCCCGCCGAGCGCCGCGGCACCAGTTCGCGCGGCTGCTCGTCGCCGAACTCCTCCGGCATGACGAGCCCGGACTCCGGCGAGAGCTTGTAGCCCGGCGCCACGCTGCCCGCGTCCACGTCGATGCGCGCCGTGACGCGCAAGTGAAGCTTGGCGTCGGTGTCGTCCCAGCGAGCCGAGCTCAGCGCCAGCGTGGGAGGGGGCGCGACCGGCGAGCCCGGCACCGGCGCCGCTCGCCCGGCGCCGTAGTAGTAGATGCGGTCGGAATCGGTGGTGAAGTGCGGATTGCGGCGGCCGGCGGTGGGACCGATGACGGTCGCCGCGCCGCCCGAAGCCGGAATCCACACGAAGTACGGGTCCAGGTCGTACCCGAACGGCTCGATCGCTTCTTCCAGGTTGCGGCGCGCCGAGCGCGCGGCCACGATCCGCTCGCCGTCCGGCGACCATGCCAGTTGCCGGTAGTAGGCGGGCGCGGTCGTCAGCGTCGCGGCCCGTCCGCCGTCCGCCGAGACGCGCCGGACGTGCCCCTCGCCCGCGTCGTCGTCCCAGGTGACGTAGGCCACCCAGCGGCCGTCGGGCGACCACGCGGGCTCGAACTCGCCCGTCTCGTCGCTCGTGAGGCGCTCCGGCGTTCCGTCCGGCAACGTCGCCGCGTAGAGTCTGTCGAGCGCCACGAACGCGATGCGGCTTCCGTCCGGCGAGGGCCGGGCGTTGCGGATCTGCTTGACGGTGAACGTCGGCGTGTCCTCGATGGGATACTCGAACTCCACTTCCGGGCCGACGGCCACCTCGGCCTCGACGGTGAAGGGGATCTCGGTCGGCTCGCCGCCGTCCACCGGGACTCTCCAGATGCCCCCCCCGTACGACAAGACCAGCGCGTCCGACTCCGGCGTGAACGCGTAGCCCGGGAGAACGTCCATGTTGGCGGTGGACTCCTTGTCGTCGCGTTGCACGGGATAGGCGAGCCAGCGCTCGTCCCCCGACGCCAAGTCGCGCAGGCGGATGCCCGTGTCGGCGTCCTCGCGGCTGCCGTAGGCGAGCAACTTGCCGTCGGGCGAGACAGCCGGCCGGAACGCGGAGCCGTAGCGGCTCGTGGCGGGCGTCCGGGTGCCCGTGCGGCGGTCGTACATCCAGAGCTGGTACTGCGGGAAAATGGCGTTGTAGCTCCAGGTGCCCCGGCGTTGCGCGTACCAGACGTAGCGTCCCTCCGGACCCACGGCGGGCCCCAGGAGGCGCTGGGCGCCGGCTCCTCCGACCATCTCCAAGCCGGTGCCGCCGTCCACGTGGTACAGCCACAGCTTCTCGAGTCCGGCGCGCGGCGCGGCGCGCGACACGACCACGTACTTGCCGTCGGGCATCCATTCGGGCGACAGAAAGCGACTGCCCACGCCCTTGCTCAGTTGGCGCGGCTCGCCGCCGTCCGCCGGGATCAGCCAGACGTTGTTGTCGCCGCTGCGGTCGGACACGAAGGCGATCGTGCCGCCGTCCGGACTGAAGCGCGGCTGCATGTCGTGGGGCAGGCCGCTCGTCAGGCGGGTCGCATCGCCGCCCTCCGCGGGCATTGTGTACAGGTCGCCCAAGAGGTCGAAGGCGATCGTGCCGCCGTCGGGGCTCACGTCGAGGGAGATCCACGTTCCTTCGCTCGTGGTGAACCGGGCCCAGCGCGTCGGCTCCAGGGGAAGGCCGCGGTCGGGATCGAGGTCCTCGTCCTGCGCCGTCGCGGCAAAGGGGGAAAGCGCGAGCAATGCGGCCGCCAGTGGGCCGCGGTCGAAAATACGCATGCACCGACTCCATTCGATGGCTGAAAACGCTGTCGCGGCCCGGCGGGCTGATCGGAGAAGGGCGAAATCGCCCGTTTGCCGCATTCCCGGCGGGGAAGGCGCGACCAACAGAAACTACTACCGGACACATGCTCAAGCTACGGGCCGTTCCCAGCGCGCCGCTGAATGGCGCTGTGCGAAGCCGTCCCTGGGAGGCGAGGCTGGCCGCCCCTGCATCGCAAGCGTGCCTCGCTTCGCAAGGGGAAGCTTGGGCACTGGGTCTTCAGGGGCCGAGACAGTCCGGAACAGTCCGGAGCACGGCGTGGCGGGGCACAGAGGGTGGACCGTTGCTTGCGTGCGCCTGTTTTCGGGGCGTGAAGTTGGCCGCCGTCGCTCCGACGGTGGTGGCTTTGGCGTCGGACAAGGGCTATTGTGCAGAAAGGCGAGGGCGATCGTCGGCCGACCCCGCGAATCCCTTCAAGAGGCCTGCCTGCAATGCTGGCAAGCTCCGTCGCGGCCTCGCCGACGCCCGATCCGCCTCGCCGGACCTTCGCGATGCCCGCCGGGGTGGTGAAATCGGCAAACACAGGGGACTTAAAATCCCCCGGGAGAAATCCCTTGCGGGTTCGAGCCCCGCCCCCGGCATTTCGCCCTATCGCGTCGGCGCCTCGATTCGCCAAATGTCCACGTGATCCAAGTCGAGGCTGTCCTGTCGGATGGTCGCCACATGGCCGGCGCCAAGGGCGGGCAACGCGGCCTTCTTGCGTTTGCCGGCGGGCATTTGGGCCAGCAGCCTGCCTTCGGCGTCGAACAGCTCCCAACGGTTGCCGCCTGTGCGCGCCACTTCGACCCACAGGCGTCCCGCGACGTCGAAGAAGACGCCTTCCAAGAAGGGCTTGGCCGAAGGCCGCCCCGGGCTGCGGGGTTGGCAGGAGGCGCCGGGCTTGTCGTCCAGCCACGCGCCGAACCGGTCCGAGAGCGCGTCCCATTCTTCGTCGGAGACGGGCTCGGGGGCCAGTTCACGCTCGATCACTCGCAACGTGTCGCTTCCGCGGGTGACGACGACGCGGTACTCGTCGGACATGGCCGAGTAGAGCGTGCCTCCGGCGGCGGGATGCTGAAGGAAGCCGGCCGCATAGGGATTGGCGAAGAAGCCGAGGTATCCCTCGCCCCATTCGCATGTCACGTTGCCCGAAGTCTCCGGCGGCGAGAGCGGGAAGACGGTGTCGGCAGTCTCTCCCGCGGCGGCATGCCCCAAGTACGCGGAAGCGAGCCTTCTGCCGCCGAACTGGTTCGATTCGTCGTCGTGGCCGCCGGTGAGCGACATGGCGTACACGTGCCCCGACCCGGCCGGGTAGAGCGCGAACGTCGATCCACCGCCCATCATCCCCAACACCTTTCGTTGCCCCAGCCATTCCCCGTCCGCTGTGAACTCGCCGATGCGGCCTCCGCCGAAATCAAAGGCCAGCAGCTTGTCGCCGGCCCATGCGATCGAGTAGAAGAAAGGCGAGAACTCTCCTGGACCCTCCCCGCATCGGCCGAAGGTGCGACGGTGGATTCCGTCCACTCCGAAGACACTGATCCGGCAGTTCTGCCGGTCGACGACGTACACCTCGTCTTCGCCGGGGTCCAGCGCCACGCTGACAGCCTCGCCGAAGTCGCCTGGCGTGGCCTCGCCCATGTCGGGCCCGGGGCCGATGGACGCGACCAAAGTCAAGTTCCACTCCGGCGCCGCACCCGAGTTCGAGACCCGAACCCATGTGCCCACGGTGTCGAAGACCGTCGCGAGGCGAGCCGCCGGGGCCGCCGATTCGTCCGGCCCGTAGCAACCGGCCGCCATGACCGCCGCCACCAAGGTCCAGCGGACCCTCGTGGCGCTCGTGCTCGTCGTCGTGGTCGCTTGCGACGGCCGGACGGTCATCGCGACTGCAAGACCTCCACCTTCAGCTTGGCCGCGAAGTCCTGGAGCGACGCCTTGTCCCAGTAGGTCGCGAGGAAGTGGCCGTCCGGGGTCGCGTTCCAAACCGTGTACCGCTTGGCCACGGGCGTGCGCGCCAAGATGGCGCCGTCGGGAGACACGACGATCCACAAGCTGGACGAACTGCCCTCCTCGGGGAACAACTCCACCACATTGAGGATGGCGCCGTCCTCCAGCTCGTGAAGGAACGAGGACCTGCTCCACGTCTGCCTGAACATCTTTTTCGCCCCTGGGCCGTACGTCACGGCTCGGTCCCGCTCCGACGACGACACGATGCGCTCGTCTTCCACGACCAGCTGGGCTCCGGTGCCGTCCAGGTCCGCGTACCGCGTGATTCTGAACGGCGCCTTGGCCGAGAAAAGAAGGCCCCCGTCCCGCGTCGGAGCGACCGGCCCTCCCGCCGTAAAGTAGGCCGTTTCCCAATGCTTGTGGTCGGCGGCGTCGTGCCAGCTCTTCTGGTGTCGATGTCGCATTGTTCAATGATCATACATCCACGCAAGCCCCGCAAGAGCGGGTGGTCTGGAGTGTCAAACCGCAATAGAAATGTCCAGGGGTGGAGCGCAGTGGAAAAGTCCGGTCGTGGGGTCATTCGGCCCCTCCGCGGCGGAAGCGCGGGTCGCCCGACAGACGTTGCTCGACGACGATCCGCAGCCCGGGCCGCACGCCAGCCGCCCGAGCCTGCGCTTCGGGAATCTGCCAGAAGCCGTTCTTCCAGCGCACCGTGCAGTCGCGTCCGACGACCCGCGTCTCCGTCTCGGCGAACAACGCCTCGAGGTCGATCCCCGGCGGCAACGGACGATGCGCGTCGCGCGGGTCGGTGCCCGCGTAGAGTGGCTCCGCCGCCAGTGCCAACACCTGCTCGCGCACCTGAGGCGCGTGAGCCCGGTTCGACAGGCGGCCCCGCAACCCGTGGGCCACCGCGCGACACGACAGGGTCGCCGTACGGTGGACTTGGCCGGGCGACCAACCGACATTTGGGCGCTATGGACGGTCTCGCGCAAAGAGAGGGTTCTCGCTGCGTCGCCCTGATCTCGGTTTCCATCGATTTGGGCGCCGGGCGCCGGGGCGTGGACATGGGGCCGTCGGCCCTGCGAATCGCGGACATCGCCGGACGGGTCGAGTCGGCGGGTTGCACCGTGCAGGAAGCAGGCGCTGTGACCGCCGGGGGATTCGAGACGACCGACCCCGGGGACCCCTCGTTGCGCTTCGCGGACGAAGTGGCGCGGGTGGCGGCGCGCACGAGATTCCTGGTCGCGCGCACGCTCGATCGGGGCCAGATGCCGCTGGCGTTGGGCGGCGACCACTCCCTTTCGATCGGGTCGGTTGGGGGCGTTGCCGACCACTTCCGCGAGCGGCGCAAGAAGATCGGCGTGCTCTGGGTGGACGCGCACGCCGACATGAACCGCCCCGAAACCACGCCCAGCGGCAACATCCATGGAATGGCGCTTGCGACGCTGATGGGCAAGGGCCCGACCAGGCTGGCCGGTCCGTTTCCCGCCGTCGATCCCGCCAACGTCTGCGTGCTTGCGGCGCGCGAACTCGACCCGGGGGAGCGGCAGCTGATCGGCGAGCTCGACGTGCGCGTGTTCACGATGTCGGAGATCGACGCCCGCGGCGCCGGCCCTTGCATGGACGAGGCTCTGGAACGCGTCGGCGACGGGACCGCCGGCTTTCACCTCTCCCTGGATCTCGACGCGCTGGACCCGCGTTTCGCGCCCGGCGTGGGGACGCCCGTGCCGGGCGGGCTCACGAATCGCGAAGCGCACTTGGTGTGCGAGAAGGCGGCGCGCACGGGCTTGATGACCAGCATGGACGTGGTCGAGCTCAATCCGGTTCTGGATCACCGCAACGACACCGCGGCGCTCGCCGCCGACCTAGTGGCGTCGGCGCTGGGCAAGACCATCCTGTAGGCGCGCTCCCGCGGGCGAAGGCCCTACCTTGCCGGCTCCTCGATCCTCCAGACGTCCACGTGGTCGCGCCCCAGGCCGTCCTCGCGGATCGTCGCGAGGTGGCGGTCGCCGAACGCGGGCATCAGGCGCTTCTTGCGGTCGCCCGCCGGCAAGCGGGCCAGGAGCCTGCCCTCGGCGTCGAAGAGTTCCCACCGCCGGCCGCCGGTCCTCGCGACTTCGACCCACAAGCGCCCTGCCGCGTCGAGGAAGATGCGTTCCATGAGTTGGTGCGCAGGCGGCCTCCTCGGCCTTCGCGGCTCGCACGACGCCCCGGGCCTGTCTTCCAGCCAAGTCTCGAACTGGCGCGAGAGCGCGTCCCACTCTTCGTCGGCGATGGGCTCCGGAGCCAGCTCGCGCTCGATCGCCCGCAACGTGTCGCCGCCCCGGGAGACGACGATTCGATAGTCGTTCGACATGGCCGACCAGAGCGTGCCGCCGGGCCCCGGGTGTTGCAGGAGCCGCGGCGCATAGGGGTTCTCGAAGAAATCGACGAATATCGAACCCTCGTCCTCCCGTCTGCAGATCACGCTCGCCCCCGGAGGAGGGTCAAGGGGCCAAACCGTGTCGGCCGTTGCGCCGTCGGCGTCGTGCCCAAGCAACACCAAACCCAGCTGGGCAACCTCGGTTCCGCTTGTTGCGAGAGCCTGCGCGTACGCTTTGTTGGGACCCGTGCGGTACAAGGCGGTGTAGCTGTTGCCGCGCCCGGCGGCGGCAACCCGGCGATGCCCCAGCCACTCGCCGGCGCCCGTCAGCTCGCCTATCCGGCTGCCGCCGAAGTCGAAGGCCAGCAGCTTGTCGCCGACCCACGCGATGGAGTGCAGATATTGGGTGAACTCGCCCGGACCCTCTCCGCATCGCCCGAAGGTGCGGCGGTGGCTCCCGTCGAGTCCGAAGACCCTGATCTCGCAGTTCATGCGGTCGGCGACGTACACGTCGTGGTCGCCGGGACCGAAGGCGACGCTAGCGGCGGCGCCGAAGTCGCCTGGGGCCGCCTCGCCCGCTTCGGCTCCCGGGCCGATCGACGCGACCAAGACCAAGTTCCACTCGGGCGGGTCGCCGGAGTTCGCGACGCGAACCCATGCGCCCGCGGTGTCCACGACCGTCGCCAGCGAGCCGCCGTCGGCTGGGGAGCTTCCCGCGTCGCGCGCATCTCCGCAACCGGCCGCCAGGAAGGCCGCTCCCGCAAGGAAAGCCGAGCGGGCCGCACCGACGAGATATGTTGTTTTCATCGCGGTCGCCTCCTCATAAAGGGTCGCTTGCGTCGCCAAGGCCCCCGGCGGGTCGTCGTCGTGCATCTTCGTCAGCTCTGCTCCGGCGACGGCGCGCGCCGCTCCAGCGTCGGGTATGCGATGCCCAGTTGCTCCAAGTACGTGTCGAACCGGGTCTCGTCGTAGTAGTACTGGCGGAGCAACGGCCGATACCGGTCCATGATCTCCTTGTTCAGATGGGTCGGCGGAGGGTCGTCGGGGCCGATGAACGGCGTGTAGCTCGTCTCGGCGGTCTGGACGTCGTTGAAGTACGTCCACGCTTGGTCCACCAGCTCCGGCTGGGCCAGCAGCTGAAGCGCCGTGCGTGCGACGACCCGAGCGCCCGCCACTCCGCCCTTGTGCGCGATCGGCGTCGCCATGGCCATGGCGCTGGACCAGTGGTGGCCCGGCAACCCCGGCACGTTGGACGGGAAGCGGAGCGTCACGGTGGGCATCGTCCACGAGATGTCGCCGATGTCGTCGGAACCCCCGCTGCGCCGCGTGCCGCCGGGCTGCCCCAGAGGCGCCAGCTCCGTCGGCAGGCCGCGGGCCTCGCCGCCCACCGACCGCTGCACCGCCCGAGCGAAGCTGTGGTCGTCCTCCGTCCACTCGGGCAGGCCGACCTCCCGTATGTGCTCGTGCATCGTCTCGGCGACCACGCGGTTGAAGTGCCGGGGCCACGCCGCGCCGATGATCCGGTACGACATCTCGGTGTCGGTCATGAGCGCGGCCCCTTCCGCGATCCGCACCGCCGTCTCGAAGTTGCGCTGTATGTCCTCGTAGTCCATCTCGCGGATGAAGTACCAGACGGAGGCGCTGGGCGGGACCACGTTGGGCTGGTCCCCGCCGTCCGATATCACGTAGTGCGACCGCTGGTCCGGCCGTAGATGCTCGCGCTTGAAGTTCCAAGCCACGTTCATGAGCTCCACCGCGTCCAGCGCGCTCCGTCCCCGCCACGGCGCGCCCGCCCCGTGGGCCGCCTCTCCCTCGAACGTGAACTCGACCGACACCAGGCCGGTCCCGTTGCCCTGGCCCCAGCCGACGGACAAGTTGCTGCTGACGTGCGTGAAGATGGTCACGTCCACGTCGTCGAAGTACCCGTCCCGCACGAACCAAGCCTTGCTGCCCAGCTGCTCCTCGGCCACCCCCGGCCACAGCACGATCGTCCCCCCGAAGCCTTCGGCCTCCATGACGTCCTTCAGCGCCAGTGCGGCGACCACGTTCACGGCTTGGCCGGAGTTGTGTCCTTCGCCATGCCCCGGCGCGCCCGGCACCAGCGGATCGTGGTAGGCCACTCCCGGCTTCTGGCTTGCCTTCGGAATGCCGTCGATGTCGGAGCCCAGCGAAATCACCGGCGCGCCCGATCCCCAGCGCGCGAACCAAGCCGTCGGAATCCCCGCGGCGCCGCGGTCCACCTCGAATCCGTTTTCTTCCAGGACGCCGGTGACGTACGCCGACGTCTCGGTTTCCTGTTGCCCGAGTTCCGAGAACGAGAAGATCTTGTCGATCATGACCTGGACCAGCTTGGCGCGGTCGTTCACGCCGGCCTCGACTCGTTCCAGCAGGGGCGCCAGGTCTTCGGCGGACATGGACTGGCCGCGGGCCGCGGCGAGAGGGGCGAAGCACGTGCAGAGAGCCGTTAGGGCGAGGGCGGAACGACGGAGCGCTGGGGCGGGCATCTTGGCGACTTCTCCGGTCGGGCAGGGCTTGCGCGGGGGATGGACAGGCAACCGCGAACGGACAGGGTACGGGGATTCCGGGACGGCGGAAAGGTCGGCGCGAACGCAACGCGAGCGGCTGGCGCGGCTCGGATCGCGGGCGGTCCGGTTCTGGGCGAGCGTCGTTCTTGCGTCCGTCGCGTGCGAGGCCGGTCTGGCGGCCGAGTCCCCGCAGGAAGGCTGGCGGCTGTATCGAGCGGGCGCGGCGCTCGCGAACTCTCCGCCGGTCTTGGACGCCAAGCTCGACGAGGAAGCTTGGCGCCGCGCGGGCCGCATGGACGCGTTCGTGCAACAGGAGCCTCGCGAGGGGGAGCCGGCGACGCAACGCACGGAGGTGCGCGTCCTCTACGACTCGGAGACGATCTATCTGGGCATCACGGCCTACGATTCCAACGTTCCGACGGCGACGGAGATGCGGCGCGACTCGGAGCGCATCCTCGAGGAGGACAACGTCCAGATCGTATTCGACACCTTCAAGGACTCGCGCTCCGCGTACATGTTCGCGACCAACCCGCTGGGGGCGAAGCTGGACCAGCAAATCTTCAACGAGGGGGAAGGCGGCCGCTTCGGCCTGTCCACGTCCAACATCAACCGCGACTGGGACGGCGTGTGGCACGTGGCGGCGGCGATCGTTCCCGAGGGATGGGCGGCCGAGATCGCGATCCCCGTGGTGACCCTGCGCTTTCCGGACGCCGGCGCGCAGGACTGGGGCTTCAACGTCATGCGCAACGTCGCGGCGATCAACGAGCAGTCGTTCTGGGCGCCGGTGCCGAAGGCGTACGGCATCACGCGCGTGAGCTTGGCCGGGACGCTGAGCGGCTTGGAATCGCTGAACCGGGGACTGGACCTGCGAGTCACGCCGTTCGTGACGGGCGGCGCCAGCCAGGCGTCGGCGCTCGGCGGCGGAACCGAGGGCGCCTTCGACCGCGACGCCGGCCTCGACGTCAAGTACGGCATCGCGCCCGGCGTGAACCTCGATCTCACCCTGAACACCGACTTCGCCCAAGCGGAGGTGGACGACGAGCAGGTCAACCTCACCCGCTTCCCGCTCTTCTTTCCCGAGAAGCGAGACTTCTTCCTGGAAAACGCCGGCCAGTTCAACGTCGGTTCCGTCACCCCGTTCAACCGCTTGGCGGACCTGTTCTTCACGCGGCGGATCGGCATCTCCGAAACGGGCGAGACCGTCCCCATCGTCGGCGGGGCGCGCCTGACGGGCAGGCTGGGCCGGCACGACTTGGCGTTGCTGGACGTGCAGACGGACGACGCGAGCGGCCGGCCGGGCGAGAACTTCTTCGTGGCCCGCTACGGCCGCCGCGTCTTCTCCCGCTCGCGCGTGGGCGGCCTCTTCGTGAATCGAGCGGAGACGGGCGGTCCGCGCTTCAACCGCACCTACGCGGCCGACGTGGCGCTGGCTCCGCACCCCGCGCTCGCCGTCACGGGCTTCCTGGCCCGCACCCAGACGCCCGGCGCGACCCGGAGCGAGACCGGCAGCTACCTGAACGCGACCTGGCTGGACGACCGTTGGCGAGTCTACGGCGAGTTCGCCAGCTTCGGCGACGACTTCAACCCCGAAGTCGGCTTTCTGCCGCGGGCGGGCATCCGCGTGTCCAAGCTTCACCTGGAGCGCAGCCCGAGGCCGGGCCGCTGGGGCGTGCGCGTCATGTCGCCGATGGTGAATCTGACGAACACGACCGACCAGAACGGGCGCCTCCTGTCGCGGCGCTGGCACTACATGGTCGGCACGCGCTTCGACAACGGCGCTTATCTGAACGTCTGGTACAACGACTACTTCGAGCGGCTCCCCGTTCCCTTCGTCTTGAACGGCGTGGAGATTCCGGCGGGCGACTACGACTTCGGCCAGTGGCGGGTGTCGTTCGACAGCAATCCGGCGCGGCGCGTCTACTACGGTGCGGCCTACCAGCCGCAGACGTTCTTCGGCGGCACGCGAAGCAACGCGAGCGCCAGCTTGGGCGGGCGCCTGACCGACCAGTTCTCCGTCGAGGCCGGGTACTCGCGCAACGACGTGTCGCTTCCGGGCGGCGCGTTTCAGGTCGACTTGGCGTCGCTGCGGCTGGACTTCGCGATCTCGCCCTCCACGACCCTGCGCTCGATCGCCCAGTACAACTCGCTCACCGGCCAGTTGGGCGCGAGCGCCCGGTTGCGCTACACGTACGCGGCGGGCAGCGACGTCTACGTGGCGTACGACGAGCTTCGCCGCGACGACGTTTCGCCGGACCTGCGCATGACACGGCGGCTGGTGGTGAAGGCGACGTACATGGTGTCGCGGTAGAGCGGCCATGGTTCGGTCGCGTCCCACGCGGACCGCGCTCGGCGCCGCGACGCGCAAGCCCGCGCGCCGGCCCGTTCGCGACGCAGCCCACGTGAATGCGCATGCTTGCCGACCTTCATTCTTGCGGCCAAGGCCGTGGCGGCCGGTCGGGGGCGGTTCGCGGCTTGGGCGGCCGCGCCGGCCTGGCGTTGCGGCCACGGCGTTCGTTGCCGCGTTGCTCGCGATCCATGCGTGCGACGAGCTGGGGCGGCGCGGGCTGGTGGCCACGGCGGGGGACTGGACCCTTTCCGAGGACCGGCTGGCCGAGTTGCTGGTTCTGGCGCAGCCGTTCCCGCTGGACTCGGCCCCGGCGCTGGCCCTGGTTCGCCACTGGCAAGGCGCGGCGTCCCTGGCCGCGCGCTTTGCGGCCGGCGACTCGCTTCTCGGGTCCGAGGCTCTTGCGGCGTCCTCTTGGCTGGACCGGCGGGAGGCGTTGCTTGCCGCCGACCGCGAGGCGCGTTTGGGAGCCCAAGCGAGGCTCTCCGGACCGGCGGCCGTGGACAGCGTCTTCCACGAAGGTTCGCTGCGGCTGGTGGCGCAAGTCCTGCGCCGAGTGGGCTCCGCGAGTTCGTCCGCGGAGCAGGTGCTGCAGCGACGGACGGCCGAGCGCATCGTCCAGGCGCTGATCGACGGAGGATCGTGGACCGACGCGGTAGCCGAGAGCGAAGACGTGGACTCCCGCGGCGCCTCCGGGTTGCTTGGGCTCGTGGCCAGGGGGGAGTTGCCGTCCGGATTGGACCGAGCCGCCTTCGGGCTGGAGCCGGGCCAGATCTCGGGGGTGGTCCAGAGCGGCGCCGGCTATCACGTCCTCTACCGTCCCCGGTTGGAAGAGGTGCGGCGCCTTTTCGCGGACCGGTTGCGGGAGCGGCGGCTGGCGGCCGCCGACGCGGAGGCCGGCGAACGGGCGCGGGAAGAACGGGCGATGACGGTCGCCCGGGGAGCCGAGGAGGCGATGGCCCGGATCGCCGCCCGGCCCATTGATTGGCTCGACTCGGAGCTGGCGATGGTGGAATGGGAGGGCGGGACCCTGGTGGCGGGCGTCGTCGCGCGCTACGTCCTGTTCCTGTCCTCCGCGGCCCGGGCGGAGCTGGCCTCTGCCGAAGGCCGGGCGCAAGCGGACTTGGTCGGCGAGCTGGCTGTCCGAGAACTCCGCTTGGCGGATCTGCGCGCGAGGGGCGTGTCGCTGGAATCCGCCCTGGAAGAAGCCATGGCCGCCGCTCACGCCGACGAAATGGAGTACTGGACCCGCGCCTTGGAGCTCGACGCGCCGCCGGCCCCGGCGCGCGGCGCCCTCGCCCGCCACATGGAGACGTTGGTGGCCCGGCGTGGGCAGAGCCGCTCCCTGTCTCCACTGCTTGAGACATGGTTGATGGCGCGAGCGAGCGCTGAGCTCCGGGAGAGGGGCGTCCAGGCCGCGATCGCCAAGGCGCGACGCATGCTGGAGGACGCGGGAAAGTGAGCCGGCGAGGGGCGGCGACCCGAGACCGTGCCGGCCGCGCCGCGTCGCGCGTGCTCGTCCTCGCAATCCTTCTTCCGGCAACGTGCGACGCGGACGGCGACCCGGCGAACGCCCTGCCGCCCACGGCCCCGGGCGAGCCCGTCCCCGGCCTGACGGCGCGCGAGCGCGGCCGCTTCCTCCTGGGCCGGGCCCTCTTCGAGCGCTTGGCGACTGCCGAGGAGGGACTGGGGCCTCTCTACAACGCCGAGCGGTGCAGCGACTGCCACGACGAGCCCGTCGTAGGCGGGGGCAGCGCCCGGCTTCCCGTCCTCAAGGCGACGCGGTTCGCGCTCGGCCGGTGCGACCTGCTCGAAGCGCAAGGCGGCGACAACGTGCAGCGCCGCGTCACCGACCTGGCTCGGGAGCTTGGCCTGGCGCCGGAGGTCGTTCCCGAGAGCGCCACCGCAACGTCCCTCGTTCTCGCGCCGCCGCTGCTGGGGCTGGGATTGCTGGAAGCCGTGCCCGACTCCGTTCTCCAAGAGTGGGAGGACCCGGACGACGCCGACGCCGACGGCATCTCGGGCCGGTTGCCGCGAGTCGCCCGTGGACCGGCAAGGGGCCGCGCCGCCCGCTTCGGCCGCAAGGGCGAAGCCGCCGCCATCGAGGGCTTCGTGGACGCGGCCCTCCGCTTCGAACTCGGCTTCACGACGCCCGGCCACCCGTCGGAGGAGCCCCGCAACGGCGTCCCCGTGCCTGCCGCCGCCGATCCCATGCCCGACCCCGAAATCGACGGGGAAACGCTGGGCCTGCTGGCGGACTACGTAAGGTTGCTGGCTCCGCCGGCTCCGGAGGCGCCCGGCTCCGGACAAGCGGCCGACACCATCGCCCGCGGTGCGGCCCTGTTCCGCCAGATCGGTTGCGCCTCTTGCCACCGGCCGGAGTTGCGGACAGGCGCGGCCGCGGCGCCCGCCGCCTTGGCCGGGCGCGCGGTCTTCCCGTATTCGGACATGCTCCTGCACGACATGGGTCCGGCGCTCGCCGACGTGTGCGGAAGCGACGCGGCTCCGGGCGAGCTTCGCACCGCGCCGCTTTGGGGCCTGCGCCACCGCACGCGGTTGCTGCACGACGGGCGGGCGAGCAGTCCCGCGGAAGCGGTGGCGGCGCACGCCGGCGAGGGGACGTCGGCCCGGGACGCCTTCGCGGCCCTCCCTCCGGACGGCCGCAGGGCAGTGATCCGGTTCCTGATGTCGCTCTAGTTCCGGCTCGATCTCCAGCCGGAGCCCGGCCTCGCCCACGCTCTTGCGCGACCGGACATCGTCGCCGTAACCTGTTTGGGTTCGTAGCGAGGGGGGTTGCGCCAGGGACGCGCGCTCGCCCGAGGAAGATCTTCAACACCACGAGGAGAGGACATGAAGCAAGCGCTACAACATCTTCTGCCGCGGGTTCCGTTGCGGCCCGTCGCCGTCGCGATGACCCTCCTGTTGCCGGCGGGAGCGGCCGCCCAGAGCGGTTCGGTCACGGGGACGGTGACGGACGCGACCACGGGTTTGCCGATCAACGGCACGCTGATTCGGTTGCTGGACACGGAGTTGCGGACGCTCTCCAACGCCAACGGCCGCTTCCTCATCCCGGGCGTGCCCGCCGGCGCCTACACGGTTCAGACCGCCCATGTCGGCTATGCCGCGGCCTCGCAGGAGGTCACCGTCGCCGCCGGCGCGGTCGCGGCGCTCGACTTCGAGTTGGCGATCTCGGCCGTCGCGCTCGACGAAGTCATCGTGACGGGCACCGCCGGCGCGGTCGAGCGTCGCAAGCTCGGCACGTCAGCCGGGTCGTTGGACGCGGAGGAACGGCAGAACCGGGTGCCCATCACGGACTTCAGCCAGTTGATGGAGGGGCAGATCGCCGGAGTCCGCTCCGTCGGCTCCGTCGGCGGCGTCGGTTCTTCGAGGCCGTTGACCGTCCGGGGCAACGACTCGTTCTCGCTCAGCCAGCGGCCCGTCATCTACATCGACGGGGTTCGAGTGGACAGCCGGGGCTCCGAATGGGGCAGCGGGGTTGCCGGGACCGGTTTCTCGACGACCTGTTGCGCGTTCAGCGGAGGAGCCGGCGAAGATCGCCTGTCCGACCTGAATCCGGACGAGATCGACCGCATCGAAGTCCTGAAGGGGCCGGCGGCCGCCACGCTCTACGGATCGGAGGCGTCGGGCGGAGTGATCCAGGTGTTCACCAAGCGCGGACGCAACAACAGCCCGGCCAACTTCACCTTCAGCTCCAGCGTCGGCCTCAACCGGCACCGCGCCAACTGGCCGACCAAGTTGCGGCCCCGGTTCTTGGGCAAGGACGGCACCCGGGCGCTGGACCCCAACGAGACGCTCATCGAGAACGGGCTCATCAACTCGTACGACATGACCGTGGACGGGGGGGGGGAAGCCGTTACCTACTTCGTGTCCGGCGGCTTCGCGTACGAAGAGGGGTCGATCAAGCCCAACGACCAGAAGAAGGCCAACTTGCGGGTGAACCTGAACTGGACGGCCGCGGAGAACCTGACCATCGGCATCGTCTCGGGCTACGTCAGGAACCGGATATGGTCGTTGCAGTCGGGCAACAACTGGCTGGGCATCTACACCAACGCACTGCTCGCCAATCCGCTCAACACCACGGCTGACGAACCGTACGGCGGGGGCCTCGACGTGACGGTCGCGGACGCCCAGAGGCTGTCCACCTTCTCGGACGCCAGACGCTACACCGGCGGCATCACGCTTCAGTGGAATCCGCGTTCCAACTTCACGCACACGGCGAGGGTCGGCCTGGACGCCGTCACCGACCAGAAGAGCCGGATAATGCCCTTCGGCCACCACTACACGTACATCGGCAGGTTGGGCGAGCGGAACCTCGGCTACCGGCACAACGAAAGCTACACAGCCGAGTACTTGGCGAACCTGGACTGGGAGTTGCCCGTCCTCGGCGACTTGGGCGGGACGCTCGCCTTCGGGATGCAGGGATACTGGCAGATCCAGTCGTTCCAGATGGCGACCGGCAAGGACTTCGCCGGCGAAGGCGTAACCACCGTCAGCGGGGCCGCGCGCAACTTCGGCGCCGAGACCGAAGCTGAGGAAGTGAACGTGGGCTTCTTCGTCCAAAACCGCTTCGACGTCACGGAGGATCTCTTCGTCACCGGCGCGGTTCGCGTGGACGGCAACAGCGCCTTCGGCCAGAACTACGGCTTCCAGGTGTATCCGAAGGCCGACGTGGCCTACAACCTCGACCCCAGCGTCCTGCCCGCGTTCATCAGCAGCGCGAAGCTGCGCGCCGCGGTGGGCACGGCCGGAAAGTCGCCGGGAGCCTACGACCAGTTCCTGACCTACCAGCCCAGCACGGTTCTGGACGACGAAGCGGGCGTCCGGCCTGCGAACCCGGGCAACGATGCTCTGGAGCCCGAGGTCAAGCTGGAATACGAGGCCGGCATGGACCTCGGCTTGTGGCACGACCGGATCGGCGTCGACGCCACGTACTTCCACGCCACCACGACCAATGCCTTGCTCGGCATTCCGTTGCCGCCGAGCCAGGGCTTCTCGGGCTCGCAGCTCCGCAACGTCGGCAAGATCCTTAACCACGGAGTGGAGCTGGGCGTCAACTCGACGAACGTCGACAGGCGAAGCTTCCGGTGGTCCTCGGGCGCGACCTTCTCGTGGACGCATCAGGAGATTCTCGACCTCGGCCCGACAGCCACCGCGGACTCCCTGCCCATATACAATGGCACGGAAGTAGCCGGGTGGACATACCACAATCGCCTCGGAGGCTATTGGGAGGGATTCCCGATCCTTGAAATCATTCGCACGCAAGTGGTCGGGTGGGATCCGGAGACGCGCACGCACATTCGTTCGACGTATCCGTTCTACCAAGGCAACGCGGGACTGCCGACGCATTCCGCGTCCCTGTCGAACAACTTCTCGATTGGGCAGTCGCTGAACGTCTCGGTGCAGTTCCGCGGCGAGTGGGGCTCGTCGGTCGTCAACTCGGACCGTGGATACGGCGTCCGCCAGCTGGCGTACGACGAATACCTGATGCACTTGGCGCCCGACGGATCGAACACTCCGGCCAGCGACTCGGTCCTGAACCGGCATCGCTTGGCGTATCCCGTGGATTCTCGGGACAACATTCGCCTCCAGGAAGTGTCGATTTCGTACACGCTGCCCGAAACCATGACGAGCGTGCTCAGCCTTCAGCGCACGACGGTGACGCTCTCCGGCTACAACCTCCACTGGTGGGACAATTGCAACTGCACGGATCCCAACGGTCTGTATCAGGGGGGAAGGGACTTCGCAACGTCTAGCTTCCTGGCGTTGCCGCAGCCGCGACGTTTCCTCTTGTCCTTCCGGACAAGGTTCTGATACGCCCGCGACGAGCGAGAAAGGACAAGCCAAATGAACGGAAGAATCTTCAGGGGATGGAAGGCCGCCATGGCCTCCGTTCTCTTTCTGGGGGGATGCGACCTGCTGACAGTATCCGACCCGCAGCGCTACACGTCCGACGACGTGGACACGGCGTTGCCGGCAGTCGCCAACGGCGTCGAGGGAGACGTTCATGGCGTCATGGACAGCTACGTCATCTATCAGGCGCTCCTGGCGGACGAGTACCAGCACACCGGCACGTGGAGCGGATACGACGAGACCGACCATGGCCGGTTCCAGTACGCGACGAGCCCGATGGACGGCACGCAGGACGCGTGGCACCGGGCGCAATGGTACTCGATTGACGCGGAAGACCGCTTCGTGCGGGTGATGGGCGAAGCAGAGGCCGCGTCCAGCGAACTGACTGCTCAGGTTCGCCTGAGCGGCGCATTTGCGGCTCTCTACCTGGGCATGACGTTCTGCGAGTCCGTGGCCGATCGCGAGGGCGGCGCCGCCGACCCGACAAAGGGCGCCGTGGTCACGGACATGGAAATGCTGGACGTGGCCGTGCAACGGTTCACAAACGCGTTGCAGACGGCGCAGACGGCGGGGGCAACGGACTACGCAACGGCCGCGGTGGCGGGCCGCGCTCAGGCCAAGCTGGTCAAGGGAGACGTGACCGGGGCGGCGGTTGACGCGGCGATGGTGCCGGACGCTTTTTCATACAACGCGATCTTCAACGCGCAACTCAACAACGCCGTGGTGCAGCTCACGACCAAGAACTTCAACGAGGCCGCCGGCCTGATGTACAAGTGGTGGGATCAGATCGACGAAAGCAAAGAAGCGGGGTACATGCGGGATCCGTGGACGATGGAGTTCGACAAGCGGATGCCCGTGTACTTCGACGGCGAGGTCGCGACCGACAACGAAACGCCGCACTACAGCCAATGGAAGTACAACGGCATAACCGATCCGATTCCCATGGTGCACTCGGACGGGATGCGGCTGATCCAGGCCGAGGCGTTGATCGGGTCGGGCGACCTGGCTGGCGCCATGGCTATTCTGAACCGGTTGCGGGCTGCCGTTCAGTTGCCCCCGTTCGAGACGCCGACGGACCCGGCCGTGGCGATGGAGTACCTCATGACCGAGCGTTTCGCGGAGCTGTTCATGGAAGGCCATCGGGCAGTGGACCTCCATCGCTTCGGCTTGACGCGGCGCGTCTTCGAAGCCTTGAACGATTCGGAGCGGCCGGGCACAGGGCGGCCGACGAAGTTCACGTTGTCCGACCAGGAAGCTCTGTACAACGACAACATCAAGAGCGAACTGACGGCCCGGTGCATTCCCAGGGCATGATGTCGTAGCGCATCGCGTTGCAAGAGGCCCGGGGGTGGTCGCCCTACTGTGGGGCGGCCACCCCTTCTTGTGCGTATGCGTCGCTTCATGCGCGACGGCGGGGCGCGCTCGACGTTTCCGCTCCCTCGAAGCGCCGCCGGCGAGTCCGCGTTTTCCGGGGAACGAGGGCGTTCGTCCTTGTCTTGATTGATGCCCGGAATCGCCGATGGGCTACAAGGACTTCAGGAAGCTGAGCAGGCGCCTTCGGGCGTCGCCGGACAGTCGCCGGAAGGCGTCCCGCGCCGCCGCCGCCTCGCCTCCGTGCAGCATGATCGCGTCCGCAATGCTCTGGGCCCTGCCGTCGTGGAGAAAGTCGAAGCGCAGTCCCAAGCCCACCAAGCGCGCCGTCTTCCACTCCGTCGGCGTCGTCCCCGGGGCACAGGGGCCGGCCAGTTCCGGGCCCATGTCGTGAAGCAAGAGGTCGGAGTAGAGGCGAAAACGCTGGCCGCGCAAGGCGGCCGGGCCGTCGGCGGGCGTGTCGAACGAGGGGACGTGGCAAGTCGCGCACCCCGCCGCGCTGAAGACTCGCTCGCCCTCGGCGACGTCGGCCCGCGCTTGGCGTTGCTTTGGAAGGCGCCTTCGGGGCGGCGCCAGAAAGCGGACGTAGTCGACCAGGAGCTGGAGTTGGGCTTCTCCCGTCTCGGGATCGTCGGCGACGTCGGCTCCGGCGGGGAGAGGCCGCCCCCCGGGCCGCTCCTCGCGGGGATGGCCGGGCGTCGTCAGCCCCATTTCGACTCGCAGAGCCTCTTCCACGAATCCGCGCAGCGTCGCATGACGGGCCTTGCGCCCGAACCGGCCGATCCGCCCGTCGGCGTCCAAGTTGGGCCGCCCGGAAATGCCGTCGCCGTCGGCGTCGTCGGGATCGGCGGCGGCCAGCAGGTCGGCTTCAGGGATTACCTCGACGAGGCCCAGACCGTAGATCGCCGGCGCCCGGATTTCGGACGACTCGGTGGCGCCGGTGGGAATCGTTTCGGGTCGTACGCCCAGACGCCGTGCCCGCCGCGTGACGACCTGCTGCAGCAGGCCGCCGCCAAGTTCCGGCAACACGGAGCACCCCTGCAACGGGTCGAAGCGGCTCACTTGGGTGACCGGTTCGGCGCCGTGGCCGCCGCTCGTGGGCAAGTCGTGGCAGGACCCGCACCTGTCTTGGTTGAAGACCGGCCCCAGGCCCTCCTCGGGCGTGAACGGCCGGTTGAACAGCGCCTGGCCTGCGGCGAACGCCTCGAGTTCGGCCGCCGAAACGTCGGGCAACGGCAGGCCCGGATCGGCCTCCGCGAACGGGGGCAAGGCGTTGCAGGCCGACGCAACCGCGCAGAGCGCCGCGCTCCGACAGAACGCCAGCGCGGACGGGCCCAGGAGCCTCAGCGATTGGCCCGGCTGTACTCGTACACGAACTGAATCGTCTCGGGCTCGCCGCTCTCGTTCCGGGGCCGCAAGACGCGTGTGCTGCGCGACCACTCGGTGCCGTCCACGTACGCCGTCATCGACAAGGTGACCGGCTCGGTTCCGGTGGCGTACGTTTCCGCGAAGAACTGGAGTCGGGAGTCCAGCGCGTAGGTCCGGTCGAACGGCACCGACGCCGTCAGCGTGTCGCTGTTGACCGGCCTAACGACTGGCGGGCACTCCGCGCAGTCGGGGTCCCGTTCGTAGGCGAACCGCTTGGCAGTGACGACAATGACCGTCTCCACGTCCGGGCTGCCGATCCGGATGCGGGCCGCCTCGGGCTCGCTGCGCAAGATGAGGGAATCGCACGCGCCCCCCAGCGGCAACAACGCCGCCACCGCGACCAAAGTCGCCGCCCGCCGTCTGGATGGTCTTGTCTTCGCGCTCACCTCTCCTCCTTGCTGGCCTGCCAGTGGTCGGCGCGAACCTGGAGGCGCCTCGCCAGCAACGTCCAATCTGGCCACGATGGGCACGAAGGCGCCAGTCCTGGTGGGCGGCTCGTCGCCTCCGGTACGGACCAGAGCCGGCCGCGTTCGGGCGCCAGCCAGCCTGACGGCTGGCGTCGTTGGGCCGCGTCCCATGCGGGCCGGAACGCGTCTGGTTCCGCCTTGCCGCGCGTCCCGTTCGGGCGTACACTGATCCGGCTCGCAGAGGCCCGTGACCAAGAAGAACGGAGGACCATGCGAATGCGGATCGCGAGGAGAATGCTGTTGCCGGCGCTGGCGGTGGCCGTCGCCGGATGCGGACCCGTGCCGGAGGACGGCGGAAACGCCGCGACCGGGGCGCCCGAGTTGCAGGCCGACGGCGCCGATGTCGCGGAAGCCGGCCGGAATCCCCGCTTCGGCGTTTGGGAGCTGGAGACCGACAGGCCCGCGCCGTACCGCAACGTCATGACGTACGAGCCCTACGGCGAGGGCGGCATGAAGATCACCGTCGCCACCACGAACGCGGACGGCGAGATGTCCGAGTGGGGCTACGTGACGATGTTCGACGGCGTCTTTCGCCCGGTGGAAGGGCAGGAAGGTGCGTCCACTGCCGTGGAGGTCGTTGACGAGCGCACGAACCACATACTCAACCAGCGCGACGGCGAAGTCTACCAAGTCATCGTCAACGTGCTGTCGGAGGACGGCCAGACGATCGACAACGAGTACCGCAGGACGCTCGACGACGGCACGGAGCGCGTCACGCGCGCCATCTACCGGAGAATCCGCTAAAGCCAAGACAAGCCGGTCCGAGCGGCCCCGGGGGCACGCGCGATCAAACCCCGCAACCGGTGCCGGGTCCCGCCAATCTCCGCGGTTGCCCGAGGGCCACAGCAGCTCGCCGCGCTCAGCTCGGTTCTTGCGCCTCCGCGCCCAGGTGGGGCAGGGCGCCGGGCGGAGTGCGCAACAGGCAACGCGGGATCTCGGCCCGGAACACGGATCCGTCGTCCTCCTGGAAGTGGTAGTAGCCCTCCATGTAGCCGTTCTGGTCCTCGAGCATGCAGAAGCTCTCGTATTCGTGCACGTCGCCCGGCTTCAGCCACGGCGACTCTCCCACGACGCCCTCGCCCTCGACTTCTTGGTCGCCTGCCACCGAGTCGTGGAACAACAGTTGGCGCCAGAACAGTTGCGCGGGCGCCTTGCCGATGTTCTCGATGCGCACGAAGTACGTGAACACGTATTGATCGGGAGGGGCCGAATGACGAGCCGAATACACCGGGTCCACGTCTACGCGCATGCAGTCCGGCCGCACCGGAGGACGGCGTCGCCGCGGGCGGGCACGGGACGCGCCGCGCTGGCCGCTCTCCCGGGGCTTCGAGGGACTGGTCATGCTGCGGAACGCCGTCGGTCCCTGGGTGTTGCCGTCATTTCGCGGCTCCTCTCGGACATGATCGGGTGGGCTGGATTCGTTGCTGGCAACTCGGTGCGCGGCGTGGCGGGATACCCGGCAACCTCGTCGCGGTCGTCGTCCAGGCCGGCCCGCCGACTCGTCCGCAACTTCGTTAGCGGTCCATCAAGAATACAGCCTTGAGGAATCTTCCCAAGAGTTCGGGCGAACAAGGGGCTCCCGTGCGTGTGCGACGGCGACGGCTTGGCGGGCGAATCGACCCTGCGGCGGTTGATGCGCGTCGAGCGGCCCGCGCACCCCGCTCTACGGCCGCGTCCCCTTGCCGCCGTGCACCGTCGGTTCGGCGCACCAGCTTTGCCGAAGGGCGTCCAGGGGTTCCAGGAGGGCCTCGGGCAGGGCCCAGCACGTCGGTGAAGAGCGCGCGGTCGAGGGCTCGGCGCACGTCGTCGCGGTATGCTTCGTTGGCGGGGAGCAGTTCGCGACCCTTGAAGTTGTCGAAAATCAGACGAGCGGCTTCCAGCTTGGGTGCCGACAGGCAACGGGGGTCCAGCACGATCAGGGAAGGCAGGCGGCTGATCGTGAGCATGGCGCGGCCTTGTTGCTGCCGTGTTCCGACCCACCAGAACGACATGAGGCCCAGCGTGCTGTTGGCCCAGACTGCGAGCGGTGCTTCCCATTCCTCGCGCTGAGCCAGGAAGTTGGG
This sequence comes from Longimicrobiales bacterium, assembly GCA_965203485.1. Classification (GTDB taxonomy): domain Bacteria; phylum Gemmatimonadota; class Gemmatimonadetes; order Longimicrobiales; family Gaopeijiaceae. Next base: position 1,903,029 of record OZ241892.1, on the reverse strand, counting down.
CCACCCCCTGCCTCCGATGGTCTTTTTCGGGGTAAGGCAGGCGGCCAAGCTCTGCGAGTTGATCTGAAAGTCGCGGCTGAAGTGAAGGCGCGAAGCCGTGGCCTGCCAGAGGTCGTTCGCGCGGGCTTGGCAACCTTCGCGGACAATGCCCTCGCGGTCGGGTTCTACGATCAGGTTGCGCTCTCTCTCGGCGGCGTGCCGCCAGAGCACGGGGTAGAGCGGGCGGCCCCGCAACGCCACGATGTCGAACGGCCCTCGGGGCGTGCCGTCGGCGTTGCGGCCCGCAATGTCGCGGTCGACCTTGCCCCGCGTTCCCAATTCGTTCAGGCAGGTGGTTGGAACGGTCGGACGCTGGTTGGTGCGCGGCAGCGCCAGTTTGCTGTCCCGCAACGAGAGCATCGCGGCGGCCAGCGCCGGTTCCCGGAGCGCCGCGCATCCTCCTTCGGCCAAGGGCGCCCGCACGAACGTGCCCACGTCGTCTTCGCCGACGAAGATGCGGCCGCTTCGCTGTTCTTCTGGAATTCGTCTTGCGGCGCCCGCAAGGGCCGCCGCTTCCGCCCGGCTTCGAGGGCGTCGAAGCAAGTTCACGAACAGCGTGTCGCCGCAAGGAGCGTCGGGGTCGCGCTTCTTCGTCCCCACCACGAGCGCCTCGGCCATGCCCGTGTCGGCGGAAAACGCCCGTTCCGTGTTGCCGCTGGCCGCTATCGACACGACCGTCAAGTCCTCGTAGCGCCGGGCGACAAGCGTCCTCGCCGCCGTCCACGATCCACCTTGCACGAACGCCGCCGGCAACACTAGGGCGATCACGCCGCCCGGCTTCGTCTTCATGTCGGCCAAGTCGACGAAGTACGACGCCAGACCGGCGTTGCCGTCTCCCGCCGCCGCGTCCAGCCGCTCCCGCAATCGCTTCAGCATTGCCGACATGGCCCGTTGCTCGTCGTCGGAGGTGTCGAAGCCCGCGAACGACGGCACCGGAATCGTCGCCGACTCGTGGTTCGTGGGCCTCGTGAACGGCGGGTTCATGATCAGGAGGTCGCAGTTCTCGTGGGGCAGGCTGACTGCGCATGCGTCGCTATCGAGTTCGTCGCCCGTGCCGCGCACCTGCGTTCGGCCGGTGCCGAAGGCGTCGATCTGCACGGCTGGGCGCACGCCGACCACGGAGCGAGCCGTCTCGTCCGCCAGGAGGTCCAGCGACCCGATGGACAGCGGATGGCCCGTCGCGGACGGCTGTTCGCCGTAGGGCATCGTCACGATGCGCGTCCCTTCGAACGGCACCGCGGGATGCGCGCCCGACAAGATGGACGCCGTGAGGTGCGTGGCGGCGGGCATGATGTCGGCGGCAATCAGCGAGCGCTCCATCATCGCCGGATGAAGCTCCGCGTCGTTGCCGCCGCGGTGCCGGTGCCGCATTCGCACGGCCTGGTAGGCCGCGTTCAGCAACGTCCCCGTCCCGCAGGCCAAGTCCGCGATGCGCAGCCGGCCCACGGCCTCGCCGTCGCCCCAGTCCGTCTCCAACCGGGCCACGGCCAGCTCCGCCAGCAGCGCTGCCGACGCGGGCAACGTGTAGAACGTGGCCAGGAACTTCCGATCCACGATCAGCCGCTGGAACATCTGCCCGGACAGGTCGTGCGTCGCGGTGGCGCCCGTCCTCGCCAGCTCCGACGCCAGCTTCTCCAGCCGGTCGAGCACGCGGTCCGCCTCGACGCCCGCGATCGACCGGAGCACGTCGCTGGCGATCTTGAAGATCGGCCAGTAGTTGACGCGTTCCAGGATGTCGCGCCAGCAGTACAGCAGCTTTGTCTGGTCCAGCCCCGGCACGGAAAGGTGAAGCTCGTTCAGCCGGGGGATGCCGTGCGTGCCGGCGATGCTGTGGTGGAAGGTGACCGCGTTGGCCAGAATCGCCATGGCCATGCGCGTGGTCTGCTCGGACTCTTCTTGGCGAAGGACGCGGGCGATTCGCTCCAGCGAGTCCGACTTTCGGTGGGCGGCGAATTCCCGGAGCCGAAACGCGGCTTGGCGCACGCCCGTCTCCAGCGCCTCGGCGCCCTGGGCGATGCGCCTCTCCGACAACGACGCGAACTCGACGCATGCCGCCAAGTCGTCGACGCCTCCCGACAGCCATCCCTTCGTCGGCCAGCGGACGGGCGCCTCCTCCGTGCCCGCGAAGACGGCGAAGCGAAGGGTTGCGCCGGCCATGCGTTCCGGCAGTTCCTCTTGTCCCTCTTTCAACTCCTCCGGCAACAGCAGCGCGACGGTCTGCTCCACCGGCTCGTCGTTCGCGTCCACGACCCGGCCCAAGCGGGCGCAGGCGTCGCGCTCCACGTCCCGGCCGGGCGCGAACTCGGTCTCGACGACGACGACTTGGCCCCCGGCGCTCCGAACCACAACGTCGGGCCGGTGGCTTGCCCGGCGAAGAACCTGCGACTGCTCGACGCCGATCCCGCTCCGCCAGTCCGGGTGCCTCGTGCGGAGCGCGCGGCCCAGTTCGACGTTGATCGTGGCTTCGCTGTTGGCCGGCATGACCCACCAAGCCCATCTGGGAACGCGGGACGCGAAGGGGTGCGGGGACGCCCCATCAATGTACTGCCGACGGCGGTCGGCCGGGACCTCGGTTGCGGGCGCGGCGCGGCGCAGGCGGCTCCCTTCTGCCCGCGCTCGTGCCCGCGTTCTCGCCCGGCGCCCTGGCGATTATCTTGGTGACCCGGTTCTCGCCGCCGGCGACCGGCCTCGTCCCCGGAGCCGGGTGCCCGCCAACGCCTCCCGCCTCCGACGGCAGAAGAGCGCGAATGGAATCCTTGCTGACGTTCTTTGACGACTGGCCTCGGGCGCTGGCCGGCCTCGGCGTCCTCGTCGTCGTTGCGGTGGCCGCCAGGTGGGTCGCGGGCCGGCTCTTGACCGGCGCCGCCCGCACGCTCGCGTCCCGCACCCGCTCCACATGGGACGACCGCCTCGTCGACCGAGACGTCTTGGCCCGCGTCGCCCGCACGGTGCCCGCGCTCGTCGTGTACGCCGGGATCGGCCCCGCTCTCGGATTCACCGGCGCCCAGTTCGAAGCGGCCGCCGCGAGCAGCGACCCGGGAGACGCCTTTCTCTTCTGGACGTGGACCGTGGTGCGCACCGCCGCCGCGGCCTACGCCGTCCTGGTGCTTTCCAGGACCTTCAGTGCAACGCTGGATGCCGTCAACGACATCTACAACGACACCTATGCCGACGCCAAGTCCGCCCCGATCAAGGGCTACCTGCAAGTCGCGAGCCTCTTGGGCTACTTGGCAGCGGCGATCGTCGTCGTGTCGATGGTGGCGGGCGTGTCGCCATTCGTCCTTCTGTCTGGCCTGGGCGCGCTGGCCGCAGTGCTGATGCTGGTCTTCAAGGACACCATTCTTTCGCTCGTCGCCAGCGTGCAGATCATGTCCAACGACATGGTCCGAATCGGCGACTGGGTGGAAATGCCCCAAGCCGGCGCCGACGGCGACGTCATCGACGTGGCCCTGCACACCGTCAAGGTCCAGAACTGGGACAAGACCATCTCGACGATCCCCACCTACAAGTTCATCAGCGAGTCCTTCCGCAACTGGCGCGGCATGGCGGACGCCGGCGGCCGCCGAATCAAGCGCTCGCTCCGCATCGACCAGAATTCCGTACGCTTCCTGACCGACGACGAGATCGAAGCCCTTTCGCAACGCGACCTCCTCCGCGCCTACATGCAGGACAAGCGCGACGAGATCGAGCGCCACAACGCCTCCCGCACCGATGCTCCCGAACCGGGATCCACCCCCGAAGCCCGCCGCCTCACCAACCTGGGCACCTTCCGGGCCTACGTCCACAGATACCTGTCGGCCCACCCCAAGACCCACCAGGACATGACCCTCATCGTCCGCCAGCTCGCCCCCGGCCCTCAAGGCGTCCCGATCGAGGTCTACTGCTTCTCCTCGGACACGGCCTGGGCTTCCTACGAAGCCTTCCAGGCGGACATCTTCGACCACCTGATCGCTGTCCTACCCGAGTTCGGGCTGAAGGTGTTCCAAGACCCGGCGGGGGCGGATTTCGCGAGAGGGGGTGGCTCTGAATGAAGATTGCGACACCGTGGACGGCACGCCGTCCAAGCGCTATGGGTCTAGGTCCAGGGATCGCGTCGCAGCGTCAGGTAGCCCTTGTGAATGTTGGCGGCCTCGCCGGTGGCGACGTAGGCGGCGGTTTCGGGCTCGACGCGGGCCAAGTCGGCCGGAGCAAGGCGACAATCGAACAAGAAAATGGGGCCGTCCAAGAGGGGTTGTCCATCAGCGTCGGCGTTCACCACGTCGGTTCCAAGATTGCGCGGACTCGGGAGAATCGGGGTCAGGATGCGGGATGGGATCGGTAGCTTGGAGGCGCGGCTTGCATCCAGCAAGAAAAAGCGATTGGCGCCGGTGACGATGCCTCGGCGTATCGAAAAGAAATGGCCAACGGCTGGCGCCCATGGGTTGAGCGAGTGAGATGCGCTTAGTTGTCGACCTTGATGGGCGATGTGGCCGGTCCACTTGGGCGAATCGCGTAACGCACCCCGACCAATGCGGCGCCGAATCTTCGGTGTGGCGATGGAGCCGCCGAAAGTGAACTCGGGGTCGCCGGCCGGGCTCGGAGGCCTATTGCTGAACCAAACGACGGCCGAAGACACGAGGGCGTCGTCGAACTGGACTTCCGCAGGATCGAAACGATGGATCCGGACCAGGTCGACTTGCTCAAGAAGGTATCGCCGTAGGACAGATCCATAGTTGACATCCATGAACTCGCTGGGGACGAGCCAAATTGAGAGGCATTCGGGCCGAAGCCACTTGTGGCTCAACAACATGAAGTACACATATAGGCCCGCAAGGCCGGAGACGCCTATTCCCAGATCCTTCTTCAGGTCGGTCGCGAGGCGACGCTTCGCGGAACGTGAAATATGGTGATGGCGGACGTAGGGCGGATTGCAGATTAGAAGGTCGGCGCAGGATGCCCCATTGTCGGACGGCCTGGCCGCGGTAAAGTCGCGGAGAGCCAGATTGAAGCCTGTTGGCGCCCACAGGCGGCGAGCCGGATCTCCGTAATAGGCGTCGACTTCGTATCCCTGGGCTGACGCGATCGCGTCGGAAGCAAACGCTCGACGTAGCGCCGAGTAGAAGGCGCCGGTCCCGAAAGCGGGATCGAGGAACGCTATCGGCAGTCTTTGCCCGAGCGCCGCGCGGGCCGAGCGGGCGATTTCCAGCGCCAACGACGCCGGCGTGGCAAACTGCCCCAAGACGTTTCTATCCTGCCGACTCTTTTGGGCATCCAGGCGAGCTTGAAGAAGCTCGCGTTGTCGTTCAAGATGGCTCAAAGGCCCAACTCTGCGAAGTCGTCGATGCGGTGTTCCCAAACCCAGTCGATGCCCTCCGCCGCTTCGTAGCCCAGGTAGCCCGTGTCGAAATAGCCGCCGAGAAACAGCACGAAGCAGGTGTCGGGCCCATACCGGTAGCGGAGAGGACGAGCCTTGGTTGCCTTTCCTTGCGGCGCTTGTTGACGTTGGCGAAATCTCCCGCCGACTTGGCTTCGACAAAGACCGGCCGGTCAGCATCTCCATGAAGGGCACCGATCACGGCATCTATCGGCATGTTGATCGACCTCAGCCCGTCGCCGTCGAGCCAGCCCTTGACGTTCATGCGGAACGCGAACGTTCCCGGCGGCATATCGTCCGGCTCTTCAATGTCGCGATCCTGTAGGGCGCGGTATCCTCGCTCGTTGAGCCAGTTGCTGAGCCTGTCCAGCTGGCGTCGCTCTTGGGCGTTGCGAATGACGGGATGAGCGACGGCGCCGCAAAGTCGATCGGCGATCACGCTTGCAGCCATTGCGCTCTCGGACTTCCGAGGTTGTCGCCTCTGTGGAATCCACGGGCAGACGTCCGGATCGATCATGCGACCAAGGACTTGGCAAACCGCGCGAGCTCCTCCGAAACGTCCGTGCCATCCTTTCCGGCAGGAAGCGTGCACCTCCTCTCCATCGTCGAGATCAAGCCGCGACGCACACCGGCGAGGCCTGAGAGTCGATCCCGGGCCAAGGGAGGACACGACGCCATTCTCAGTGTCGGAAGGATGCCGGGCGTACCCAGTAAGACTGCCGGCTCGATCATCGTGAAGCTTGCGGTCCTGACGATGGCCTGGTCGACATCCGCCACAGCCCGCTTTCGTTCCGCCCTGAAGGCCGTTGGAGCGCTCGCCAAGAACCAACGGTTAAAGGCGTGCACCGACTCGGCTATGTCGGCCTTCCAGCGCTCCGGCTTGTTCATATTGGCTGGCACGGCAGATGTCCTGTGGGTCGAGAAGAAACGGGAGACACGGGCTCAAGCGCAACATCCGCGCCAACCCAAGACCGCGACGTACGAGAACCCGCCGCTGGGATTGCTCTAAGCGAGGCAAACGCCAATCACTCTCGCCACTCGCGTGCGGCGAGATTGGGTTCAAGCCCGAAACACTGTACCGGGGGCGCCGAGGAACGCGGAAACTTCGCCGTTCCGGCGTCCGCGCCCCTCACTCGTCCGTCGCCGGCTTCGCCTGCCCTCCGTGCTCCTCGAACCACTTCATCAGGTACAGCTGGGTTCGCATGAAGTTCGACGGCTTGGAGCCGGTGCCGTGGTACTCGTCGTGGAAGCGGATCATCTTGGTGGGCACGCCGAGCTGCTTCAACGCTTGATAGTACTCCTCCGTTTGGGCCATCGGGGTTCGCAGGTCCAGCTCGCCGGTCATGAGGATCGTCGGCGTCGTGACGTTCTGCACGTGCATCAGGGGCGAGTGCTCGAGGTACTTGTCGGGGTTGTCCCAGGGGTAGCCGTTGTAGCGGTAGTAGCCCCACACGGTGATGTCGGCGTTTCCCGCGAAGCTGATCCAGTTGGTCACGGGACAGCGCACGCCGGCCGCGGCGAACCGGGTCGTGTGGCCGATCACCCAGCTGGAGAGGACTCCGCCGCCGCTGCATCCGGTCACGTACATCTGGTCGTCGGCGACGTAGCCCCGCTCGAGCAACGCGTCGACGCCCGCCATCAGGTCGTCGTAGTCCACCGACGGGTAGCCGTTGTCGATGGCGTTGCCGAAGTCGGTGCCGTAGCCGGTGCTGCCCCGGGGATTCGTGTAGAGAGTCACGTATCCGTTGGCGGCGAAGTTCTGGTAGGGGTAGCTGAAGCCGACGTTGTACATCGCGTGAGGGCCGCCGTGGATGTGCAGGATCAGCGGATAGCGGCGGCCGGGGTCGAAGTCGGGCGGCTTCACGATCCACCCCTGCACCTGCGTGCCGCCGGTCGACTCGTACCAGATCTCCTCGACGTCCCCAAGGCGCTTCCCCGCCAGCACGTCGGCGTTGACGTCGGTGAGGCGCCGGAGGTCGCCCGAGCCGTCCAGTTCGTAGGCCACCACGTCGCCGGGCTGGTGGGGCGCGGAGAGCACGCCCACGGCCTGCCCGTCCGGCGTCGCCGAGGAAAGCGACAGCATGTGCGCGCCCTCCGTGACCTGCCGCACCTCGCCCGAGCGCGTCGCGAAGTGGACGTTCATGGTCCCCCGGTCTCCGGCCGTGAAGTAGACGCCGTCGGAGTTGCCGGCCCAGCGGAGGGCGCCCACGTCGCGGTCGAGGCTGCCCGAAAGGCGACGCGCGGCGCCGCCGTCGGCGTCCATCACGTACAGGTCGGTGGTCTTGTACGTCTGCGACGTCCAAGGATAGCCCGTGTACGCTATCGTGCGTCCGTCGGGCGACACGTTGGGATTGGCCCACGGTCCCTTCTCCGACGTCAGCTGGCGGATGTCGCCGGTGGCCAAGTCCATGGCGTAGACGTGGGACTCCCGGTAGCGGTTGTCGGCGTCCTCCATCAGGCCGTCGAAGACGAGCGTGCCGCCGTCGGGTGCGAGGTCGTAGCCCACGCTGCCGACGCCGGAGACGAAGGTGGCGCCCGTGTTCCACCGGCCGCTGGTCAGCTGTTGGGCGGTCCCGCCGTCGCTGGGCACGCGGAAGAGATGCGTGAAGCCCTCTTCGAGGAAGCCGATGCGGTCGAAGCGGTAGTGGATGCGGTCCACGATCCTGGGCGCCGCCGTCCACTCGGCGCCTTCCGGAGCTGCCGGCAGGTCGATGGGCCAGGGCTCGGACTGGGGGACGAAGCGCTGGAAGTAGATGTGCTTCCCGTCGGGCGACCACTTGAAGTTGGACGGCGCCTCCGTCTCGCGGGTGACTTGGCTCGTCGCGCCCTCCGCGTCCATCCAGCGGACATGAATCTGCGGGCCCTCGGGACCCCCGTTCCCGCCGGGCGCGACGAAAGCCAGCCGCGACCCGTCGGGCGACCATCGCGGATTCGATCCCTCCAAGAGGAAGCGGTTCCGCCCGCCGTCGGCGTCCATGATCCATATCGCCGAGCGGAACCGGTCGTCCATCTTGTCGACCCACGACCGCGTGTAGACGACCTGTCTTCCGTCCGGCGACACCTGCGGGTCGGACACGCGCTCCATGTCCAGGTAGTGGCCCACGGTGAGCATGTCGGCGGCCGGAGTCTCTTGGGCGGAGCCCGGAGCCGGGGTTGCAACAATGCCCGCAGCGGTGGCGGCAACCAGGCCGAAAGCGGCCAGAGGCATGTTGGCGAAGGTCGGTGCAAGCGTGGTCTTCATGGACTCCTCCGAATCGCGAGGCGGGGTCTGGGGTGGTCCGCGGCGCCGGACGCGCTCAGGCGCCTTCGGCCTCGTTCCGGCGCCCGGGCGGATCCGTCGTGTGATTCTTGCGCAACGCAAGCTTGTGCTCACGCCGGCAACCCGTGCTTCATCGCCCATTCCATCGCCTCGGCGAAGCGGTCCAGCTCCTCCAGCGTCGTGTACACGCTGGGCGAGATCCGCAATCCCTCGCACTCCTCGTGGCCGATTGGGACGTTGATGATGCGGTGCTCGGCCCAGAGCCAGGCGCCGAGCCGGGCCGTGTCCAGGCCGTCCACGTGGACGTTGGCGATGCCGCAGGCGAAGCCGGGCTTCTGGCTGGTGTTGAGCGTCACGCGATCGTTCTCCAGGAGCCGGTTGGCCCAGTAGTCGCGCAGGTAGGTCAGGCGGGCGGTCTTGCGGTCGCTTCCGATGCCCTGGTGGAAGGTGAGGGCTTCGCCGATGGCCAGGTAGTTGGCCGCGGGATGCGTGCCGATCTCCTCGTACTTGCGGATGTCGTCGTCCATGGGATCGGGGGCCGCCATCAGGGGCCAGATCGTTGGGATCCGTTCCTTCCGGACGTAGAGGAGGCCGGTTCCGTGGGGGGCAAAGAGCCACTTGTGAAGGCTGGTCGAGTAGTTGTCGCACTCGAGGTCCGGCAGCTTGAAGCTGAAGTGGGCCATGGCGTGTGCGCCGTCCACGATGACGGGGACTCCGCGGCGGCGGGCCATGCGCACGACTTCGCGCACGGGAAGAATCTGCCCGGTCAGGTTGATCATGTGGCACATGAGAATGAGCCGTGTGCGCGGCGTGATCGCCTCTTCGAACAGCCGAGCGATCTCCGCCGGGTCCTCGGCAGGCACCGGAATCTTGATCTGCCGCATGACGATGCCTTCGCGGCGCTCGCGTTGGCGGAAGGTGGTGAGCATCCGGCCGTAGTCCTGGGTCGTGGTCAGGACCTCGTCGCCCGGTTCGAGGTCGTAGCCGAACTGGCAAGTCTGAAGTCCCTCGGAAGCGTTGCGGGTGAAGGCGACTTCCTCGGCGTCCACGCCCCACTCGCGAGCCATGCGGGCGCGCACGCCCTCGCGTTGCGGCTCCAGGATCTTCCACATGGTGTAGGTTGGCGCTTCGTTGGAATAGTCCAGGTGGCGCTTCATCGCGTCCTGCACGAAGGCGGGCGACGGGCTGACGCCGCCGTTGTTGAGGTTGACGAGCGTGCGGTCCACGGTGAAGGCGCGCGCCACCATGGCCCAATAGGTCTCGTCGGAGGCGATCGTTGCCGGATCGCCCGCCTGGCCGCGGAGTTCCGCCGCGATCTCGGCGGCCCCGGCCTTCAGCGCGGGAAGGCAGGAGGCGCCCAGCGCGGCAGTCGCCTTGCCGAGAAAGCGCCGCCGGCTCGCGGGCCGCGTGGTCGTGCTTGTCGTGTTGGCCATGAGATCGGTTGCTCTCGATGTCGGAGGTGGCCCTGTCCAGCCATTGGCAGTCCCAAACTCGCTGTGCGGCTTCATCATGGGTCGCGTCGGCGGGCGTCGCAAGGTCTCTCGGCCCCTGGAGAGCCCGTCCCGCGGCGCGGCGCCGCGCCTTGCCGCCCGGGCGGGGGCCGCTTCGACGCGCGGGCTGAACGCCGGCGATCCGGCAAAGGCGGTCCGGCGAGCCGGGCGAGCGTTGCCGCCGCTTGTACGAAGAGGGTAGCTTTCTCCGCCGTCGGCCTCCCACCGACGCCGCCACGCCTTCTCTCCCACGGCTCCGGCAGCTCCGGCGCCACCCGCCCCCGATGATTCGAGTCCGGTTCTTGGGCACCGCCGCGGCCCGACCGACGGTGGCGCGCAACGTCGCGGGAATCGCCGTGCACCGCACGGGGCGGGCGGCAGGGTCCAACGTCGACGCCGAGTCCTTCCTGTGGGACTGCGGCGAGGGCACGCAACGCCAGCTCATGCGGTTCGGCGCGGGATTCTCGTTCTCGCGCGTCTTCGTCACGCACGCGCACGCCGATCACTTCCTGGGCTTGCCGGGCCTGTTGCGCACCATGGGTCTGCAGGGCAGGGAGGACGACTTGACCGTCTACGGACCGGCTCGCGCCCGGGACGAGTTGCGGGCGGCCGCCCGGATGGGGGTCGGCAAGCCCGCCTTCCGCGTCGAGGTGCGGGGCGTGGAGCCCGGCGACCGGGTGCCCTTCGACGGCTGGTCCATGCACGTCTTCCGCGTCGACCATGGGGTGCCGGCCGTGGGGTACGCGCTCGTCGAAGAAGCCCGCCTAGGACGCTTCGACGCGGAGCGAGCCCGCGCCCTGGGCGTGCCCGAGGGGCCTCTCTTCGGACAGCTGCACCGAGGCGAGACCGTGGAGGTGGACGGCCGTGCCGTCTCGCCGTCCGATCTCGTCGGGCCGCCGCGCCCGGGACGCAAGATCGTCTACGCAGGCGACACGCGGCCTTGCCGGGAGACCGTCTCGATCGCCCGCGGCGCCGACCTTCTCATCCACGAAGCCACGTTCGCCTCCGACGAGGGTCGCCGAGCCCGCGAGACGCGGCACTCGACCGCCGCCGAAGCCGCCGACGTGGCCGCCCGGGCCGGGGCGGGGCGCCTGGTTCTCACCCACGTGTCGGCCCGCTATTCCGACAGGCCCAAGATACTGGAAGCCCAAGCGAAGAGCGTCTTCCCGGCGTCGGTCGTCGCGCACGACGGCCTCCTGGTGGAGATCGGCCTCCGTGCCTGACGGACCCTGGGGGCCACGAGTGCATGACTCAATAACGACAACTAAAGGAACAATCAGACAGCGTCGGCGCTGATGGGGTCACATGGAGAATCGCAGAATGTTCACGAAGACGACATATGCGTTGCGCAATGCTGCGTTGCGCACTCATGTCCTGGCCGCAGCGATCGGGTGCACGTTCGGGCTCGCCGCGCCTTCATACGCGCAACCGACACCGGCCCTGGAGCACTGGAGCCTTGGTGGGCGTCCTGTTGCCGTCGTCGGCATCGGGGACGGCGTCCACCTCCAGTTCGTGGCGGACGCGGCGGTCATGGCCGACGGAAGCGTGTTGCTTGCGGATCGAGGACCGAGGCAGATACTTCGGGTCTCGCCGGTTGGAGAGGTGCTCGCCGTCTTGGGCGGCCGTGGAGAGGGACCGGGAGAATTCGGGTGGCTTCAGCGGGTCTTCGCTTTGCACGACACGATCGTGGCGTACGACTCGCAACTCGCGCGGACGACGGTCTGGCGACCGGGAGGGGATGAGCCGGACATTCATCCGGCGCTCCAGCTGGATGGGGCGCCGACGCGGTTGCTGGCGGTTGTCGCGTCCGGCGTTTGGGTTCTCGAGGCGAGTTCCTATGCGTCCCTGGACGCCGGGAGCGGCCTGACGGAACGGCAACGCGAAGTCTTTCTCTTCGACGTTGCCGGGCAAAGGACGGAGTCCTTGGGGATGCGGCGCTTGGGGTACGACTACGTGCTTCAAATCGAGGGTGGCGTGGCGTCGAACAGCATGGCTTTTCTCGGTGGTGCGCAGGTCGCGGCCGCCGTCGGCGCGGCTGTTGTCGCGCCCGTCGCAGAACCCGTGCTTGAAGTCTGGCGTTTCGGCGTCGATGGTCCCGAGCGGCGCGTGGCTCTGCCGGTTGGGCGGCCGCGGTACAGCCGCGAAGCGATCCGGGCATTGAGAGCGGAGGCGTTGTCGCGAGCAGTCGGCGAGGATGTCGCGCTGGTTCGCCGGCGGTTCGACGGCACGCTCGACGACCTGCCGCCGCTGGCGCCGCCCGTTCGCCGGATCGTGGCGATGGGTCGCGACGTGTGGTTGCAGCCGTTTTCGCCGGACCTGGAGGGCGGACGGGACTGGCTCGTCGTGGATCCGGTCGTCGGCGCGGTTCGCGCGACCGTCGCCGTTCCGGAGGACTTCCGGTTGCTCGGCGGTTCGGGCGAAGTAGCGGTGCTCTTGGGCGAGACCGCTGAGCTTGGAGAGCAGTTCGTTCAGTTGCGAAGGGTGGAGCGGACGCCCGTTCGGTGACCCCGCATGTCGCCCTCGCGGCGCCCAAGCGTTGCGGTCCCGACAGCTATCGGACGTCGCGGTTGCTTGACGCGGCGATGCGACTGGGCGAGTAGTGGACCCCCCGAGGAACCCCCGTTCGCGCGACGCGACGAGCCGCCGCTTTGGACAGGAGACGCGAGAGATGCACGCTGGCGCCAGCGGCCAACCGCTGCCGGAAGGCCTTCGGCGCATCATGGCCGACCCGGGACGGGCGACCGCGCTCCGGCTCTGGACGTTGCTCCACGTGAACGAGAGAGAGGAGGTGGCGGAGGCGTTCATGCGGGGACGACCGGTCAATCGGACCAACTTGGTCCGTGCCGTGGCCGCCGCCCGGAACTTCAGGCCCGCGACCGTCGGCCGATGGCCCGACGCCAAGATCGCGGAGGCCATGAAGCACGTGCGGCTGCGGCACGCCAAGCACGCCGCCGAATTGCTGGGCGCGCTTGACGACGTGCCGAAGTGGAGGATGACGGCGCATCGCTTCGCGGGTCTCCTGGGGCTGGCGGATCCGGCCGCCGTCCATGGTCCAGGCGCGGATGTCCCTTCCGAGAGAGTCCGCGCGGGGGCGGCCAGCTTGGCTGGCGAGTTTGGGCCTCGGGACGCCGCGGTCTACCTGCTGTTCGTCTCCCGGAAGCGCTCGCCGGTCTCGGAGCACCTGAAGGCGTGGTTGCGCGACCAAGCCCAGCGGCCGGCGCCGGATGCGTCCGCGGCTCCGGACCCGGCTGCAACGCCGGCCACCTCGGCCGCTGGCGCGCCTGCACCCTCGACGGGGGCGGCCGTTGCGCCGACGCCGGCCACCCCCGTCGTCCCGGTCCGCGACGACGCCGTCGCCCCCGGCGCCTCCCCGTCCTCCGATGGAAGCGAGACTCCAGCCGCGCCCCCGCGCCTCGATGCGGCCGAGGCTCCTGCGACTGCCGGGACGGGTGCGTCCTCCGGGTCTCCTATTGCCGCCGTGCCGCCCGCGCCCTCCGAGCCTCCTGCGGCCGTTGCCGCACCTACGCCGCCCGAGGCCCCTGCCGCCGCCGCCCCCGTACCCGTGGAGACCTCCGTGGCCCCCGGGGGGCATCTGTCCTCCGCATCCGCGCGTCCTGGCGCCTCTCCTTCTCCGGCCGCGTCCACAGCCTCTCCCGGTTCCGCGAGCCCGACGCCGACAGGCGAATCCGCCCGGGCGGATTCGTTCGCGACGGAGCCGAAGCCGCAGGCCGACAGCGCAGAGGCTGGCCCGGGCGGCTCGCTGACGACGCTGGACTTCGTGCTGCTCAGGGCGGTCGAGGACGCCCGGGACGGCATCAGGGACGCCTTGTCGGAGGACGAAGTCGACGACATGGTGGACGACTACGTGCATCTGAACGGGCGAAGGCACCGGTCGCACCTGCACGCCGGCTTCCGCGATGCTCTGTTCGGGCGACGGCTGGTGGAGCAGTGGGCCGAGACCAGCCGCCGCCGCGCGCGCTGGTACTGGGCTGGCGTCGTGCGAGGCTGGGCTCGTTCGGCGTCGTGGGCCCGCATCGTCGACGAGTTCGACCGGCGCGAGTTGGTTCGGGGACTGGGAGACGGCTCGCCGCCCTCGGCGGAGGGGGTCGAGCACGTCGTGCGGGCATTGCGCGCCGAAGGCCGGCTGCGCGACTTGGCGGAATTCGTGCGCCCGCGTGCCCTTGCCGTCTCGGCCGATTCGCTCTTCAAGTCTCTGCTCGACGCGGGCACCGAGTTGCTGCGCAACGGCGACGCGGCCAACGGGCTGGCGGTCTTCGAACGCCTTAGGCAGGCGCCTGCGGACAGTGCGGTCAACGACTCGCCGTACCGGGAGCAGTTGGTCTTGGACGCGAGGCGCAGGCAGGCTCACTGCCTTCGCCATCTAGGGCAGGCCGACAAGGCGCGTCGAATCCTTCAGAACCTCCTCAAGCGCGATCCCACGGCTAGAGTCCGCGCCATGGCGCATGCCGACTTGGGGTTGCTGAAGGGCGGATTCCGCGAACTCAACGACGTCCGGCTTCCCCGAGAGCCAGAGGCTCGGGAGAAGCTTCTGCATCAACTGGAAGCGGGCCGCCAACACTTCGACAAGTCGGCTGAGGACGATGTTCGCTACGCGTCGCACGGCCACTACTGCCTCGGGGTGCTTGCCATGTGCCGCCGAGAATACGACCAAGCCGCGGAGCGCTTCAAGCAGGCGCACGCGGTCATCGGAGCCGGTCCGGGACAATACGACGGACGGTTGGTGGCCCGAACGGGCTTGTACCTGGGCGTCGCGGAGGTTCTTCTCGTCTCGGAACAGGATTCGTCGCTCGGCACGCGGCGCATTGTGGAAGGGTTGAAGCAAGGCGCGGCGCTGCCGCCGTACTTCGTCGGCGAGATCATCGATGCTCTGCAGTTGGTCGGAGCAACGTCGGACCTGCAGCTCGTCGCGGAATGGATTCAGAAGACGGGCGATGAAGACGCCTTCGACACGCTCGCTGCTGGGCCCGCCGTGGACCACTGCAAGTGGATGGCGCCGGCCTTGTACGGCCGGGCCTGTCGGCCGGGCAGGAAGAAGAAGGACGCGGTCGGAGACCTCGTAACCGCATTGCGCGGCTATCGGGCGATGGGCGCGTTCGAGGACACCAACGAGGCCGCCCTCGACGTGATCGACATGCTCGAGGACTACGCTACCCAGGGCATCGAGACTGCCCAGTTCACCGAGTTGTTGCGCCGAGACGACTACGACTGCCCGCCGTTGTTGCCGGAGGACGCCCGCGTGGCCCATGCCGGCTGCCTGGAAGCCCAGGGGAGCTTTCAGTCTGCGGCGGACGTGCTGGGGCCGCTCTTCTTCGAGGCGGCGAAGCGCCGAAAGCTGTACGACGCGGAGGGCGTTCTGGAACAGATCAAGGAGCTCGGCCTGCCGAATTCGTACTACGATCACATGGAGCAACGGCTGGCGCAGTTGTCCAATTCCGTCGTGTCCGAGAAGACGCCCGACGAGTACCCGAGGCGCGTGACCGTGCTGGTGGTCGGAGGGGACGAGCGCCAAGCCAAGAGGGAACCCCAAGTACAGCGCGCGATTAAAGAACGGGACGCCGCCGTTGTCGTGCGTTTCGTGCGGAGCGGATGGCGCGCGAACTGGCAGAAGCCGCTGGACGCCGTGCGGGGTGCGTTGAAGGAATGCGACGCCGTCGTCATCATGCGCTTCATTCGCACTCACTTCGGCAGGCGGGTGCGAGACGAGTGCGGAGCGGCAGCCGTGCCCTGGTGCTACTGCTGGAGCGCCGGCGACGCCGGACAAGTCAGGGCCGTGCTCGAAGCCGCCACGATCGCCCGGTCGGGCTCGCGCAGTGCATAGCAAGGACGCCGCTTGCCGTCGGCTCGGCACGTGAGGAGCCCTGCCGTGCCCGTGGCCGGCGGCGGCTCGGTGATGGCAGTGGGTCTGGGCGTCATGGGCGGTTCGGTGGCAAAGGCGGTGGCGAAGCGGTTTCCGGCGGTTCCGGTGCGGGGGATCGACACGTCGCGGGCGAACGCGAAAGAGGCGGCCCGCGACGGCGTCGAGATCGTGAGCGGGATCGAGGGGCGCCGCCTCGCCGGATCGGTCGTGGTCTATGCGCTCCCGCTCGACGCGACGATGTCGCTGGTCGAGTCGCAGGCCGCGCATTGGAGCCGCGCGGCGCTGGCCATGGACGTGGCGAGCCTGAAGGCGCCGGTCGTGTCGGTCGCCGAGCAGACCGGGACGGGGCCGTTCGTCGGCGCACATCCGATGTGCGGATCGGAGTCCTCCGGCTACGGCGCTGCGGACGCGGACTTGTTCGAGGACGCCACCGTCTGGCTGTGCCCGGCCGGCGGGGCCGCCGAAGGAGAAGCGGCAGGCGCCGAGGTCCTCGAACGGGCCAAGGCGTTCTGGCGGGCGCTGGGCGGCAAGCCCCGCGTCGTGGATCCGGCCCGGCACGACCACATGATGTCGCGGGCCAGCCACTTGCCGCAGCTGGCCGCCTGGGCTTTGGCCGGGGTGCTTGCCGACGACGGGCTGGCCCGCGACCGCTTGGGGCCCGGCGGTCGCGACATGACTCGCTTGGCCGCGTCGTCGCCCGACGTTTGGATTCCGTTGCTCCGGTCGGCCGCGAAGGAGGATGCCGACGCGCTGGCCCGCCTGGAGCGCGCGCTCGCCGACGCGCGCCGGTCGCTGGAGACCGGCGACGAGGACACGTTGCGGCAAGCGATCGGAAAGGCGCGGCATTGGATCGCGCCTTAGCCCGCTCCGCCGTGCACGCCTTGGCGTCCGGTCGAGCCACACGGCCGAGCGATCCGTGCGGCGAGGGCTTGGCCTATGCGCGCGGGGCATGTCCAGGCCAGCCCGCAAGAAGATGGTATCATGATATCACGTTTGGCTGAGCGGGCGCGAGGGGTCGCGACGTGACGATTCGGAGGGCGTCGCAGTAGTGGGCGGCATCCGCGAACTGACGGTCCCCATGCCCGGCGACAAGTCGGTGAGCCAGCGGGCGCTGCTGCTTGGAGCGGTCGCGGCCGGGGAGAGCCGCCTCGCCGGAATGCTCCGCAGCGCCGACCCGCTGGCGACCGGCCGCGCCGTGCAGGCGCTGGGCGCAGAGATCGCCGGCTTGGACGGGGGCGTGGGCGACATGGTCCGCGTTCGCGGCCGGGGGCTCCGCTCGTGGACGGCGCCTGCCGCTCCGCTCGATCTCCGGAACAGCGGCACGGGCGTTCGGCTGCTCGCGGGCGCGCTGGCCGCGCAGCCGCTGGACGTGGTGCTCGACGGCGACGAGTCGCTGCGGCGCCGTCCCATGGAGAGGGTCGCGGCTCCGCTCCGGGGGATGGGCGCGTCCGTGTCGTACTTGGACCGGCACGGCTTGCTTCCGATGCGCGTGCGGGGCGGGGCGCTCGGAGCGGTGGAGTTCGAGAGCCCCGTGGCCAGCGCCCAGGTCAAGAGCGCGGTGTTGCTCGCGGCGGTTGGCGCGGGCGTCGAGGCCGTGGTGTCCGAGCCCCGCCGGTCGCGCGACCACACGGAGCGAATGCTGGCGGCGATGGGCGTGCCCGTCCGCGAAGAGCAGCGCGGCGGCCGCTGGGTCGTGCGCGTGGGCGTGCCGGCCGGCGAGCTGGCGCCGTTGGACCTGCGCGTGCCGGGCGACGTGTCCTCCGCGTCCTTCTTCTTCGCGCTGGCGGCCCTGTCGGAGCGCCTCGCCGTCAATGCGCCCGGCGTGGGCCTGAACGAGACGCGCACCGGGTTTCTCCGCGTCTTGGAGCGCATGGGAGCGGAGGTGACCGTGGCGCGCCGCTCGCAGGCGGGCGGTGAGACGCTGGGCGACGCGCGGGTCGTCGGCTCTGGCGGCCTGAGGGCCGTGGAAGTCGGGGGAGACGAGGTCCCCGGCATGATCGACGAGCTGCCGGCGCTGGCGGTGACGGCGGTCCGCGCCGAAGGGGTCACGCGGATCACGGGCGCCGCCGAGTTGCGCCTCAAGGAGTCCGACCGGCTGGCCGCCCTGGCCGCCAATCTGCGCGAGATCGGCGCGCGCGTTGAGGAAGGGAGGGACGGGCTCGAGATCGAGGGCACGCGGCGCCCCCTCGCGGGCACGGTCAAGAGCTTCGGCGACCACCGGGTGGCCATGGCCTTCGGCGTCCTCGGCGCGACGCCGGAGTGCGACGTCCGCATCGACGATCCCACCGTGTCCGACGTGAGCTTCCCCGGCTTCTGGCGGCTTCTCGAGCGGACGAAGGCGGGCGCGGCCGGGACGGCGCGGGTCCATGCGTCCGCTCGGTCCGGCGCTCGGCACGGCAGCGTCCCGACGGCCGCGGGCGCTCGCCGCCCAGCGGACGCCCCCGGCGCCGCGGATGCTCCGAACCCTCGTGAAGCCTGTCTCGTCGTGACGATCGACGGACCGGCCGGGGCGGGCAAGTCCGCGACGGCCAAGGCGGTTGCGGACGAGTTGGGCTTCCGCCACCTCGATTCGGGAGCGCTGTACCGGGCGATCACGCTGGCGCTGCTGGACGCCGGGCGCTCCGCCGCGGACGTCGAGGGCCTGACCCGAGCGGAGTTGGCTCGGCTGGACGTGGCCGCCGGTTGGGACGGTTCCGCCATGCACGTCCGCCTGAACGGACGTCGCGTGGCCGACGGCGCGATCCGGACGGCGAGAGTCAACGCGCTCGTCTCCCAAGTATCCGCCGTGCCCGCCGCGCGCGACCGACTGCTCGCCCTTCAGCGCGGATCGGCGCGGGGTCCGGGCTTGGTCGCCGACGGCCGCGACATGGGCACCGTCGTGTTCCCGGCCGCGCCCGTGAAGGTCTTCCTGGTGGCGGACGCGCGGACGCGGGCTCTCCGCCGCCTCCTGCAGGAAGGCCGCCGCGACCCCGCGACCGCGGAGATTGCCGCGGAGGCCGCCCGCCTGGCCCGCCGCGACCAAGTCGACTCGTCGCGCCGGGCGGCTCCGCTGACGCGGCCCGCGGACGCCGTCCTGCTGGACACCACCGCCATGGACTTCCAGGCCCAGGTCGCCGCCGTGGCCAAGCTCGTGCGCCGCGCGCGGCCGACCCCATGACGCCGACTTGCGCGCCGGGACGGCGGACCGGCGCAGGCGGCGCCCGCCTCCCCTACAGGATCGAATCCAGGGTCAGATGCACCCGGAACCCCGGATCGGGGCCGTTGAGTCCGCGGGCAAAGTCCAGGCGCACCAGTCCGTCCATCAGGCTCGCGCCAATTCCGAGACTATAGAGCAAGTCGCCCGCGTCGAAGCCCGACCGATCGCCCGCCCAGGCCGCGTCCGCGAAGACGGCGGCAGCGACCGCGTGGTAGGTGCGGGCCACTTCCAGCCGGCCTCGAAGGAACGATCTTCCCGACGCGACGGCTCTCGGGTGGCCCCGCAGGGTCGGCGGTCCTCCAACGAAGAAGCGGCGTTGCCGCGGCGCCCGGCCCCAAGTCGTCCCTCCGCCCGCTTCCACGCCGAGCCTCCAAGCGTTCCATTCGCCGCCCGACAGAGGGAACGCCGCGCGCACGACCATGCTGGCGTCGGCGTAGCGGTCGCCCGGGGCCCCGTCGCGGCCGGCGGCGTCCCACGCGGCCGCGCGCAACCGCGCTTCCAGCCCCACTTGCGCCTCGGTCGGATCGCGTCCCCACCACGGGGCCAGCCGCAAGTCGCCGCCTGCCTCGCGGACCTCCTCCACCGCCGGGTTCGGCCGAAACGCCCACCCGTCGGAGAACGCCTTGAAGAGGGCGAAGTTCGTCTCCTTCCCGACCGACCAATGACGCTCGCCGAACACGCGCAGCGAGAAGGACTCGCGCGACAGGGCAGGAGGACGCCATGCGAGCGCGGCTCCCGCCGCCCGGTAGTAGTCGCCTTCGTCCGTGCCCAGAAAGAAGGCCTTCATGGAGTTCCCCAGGCCCAGGTAGGTCCCCTCTCGGTCGGTGGCCCGCAACTCGTAGAACAGCTCCAGCGACAGTCGGCGCAGCGCCGTGGAGCGCTCGAACTCCACCTGAACGTCGGGCCGCAGGTTGGCCAGCCCGAACACCCCGTTCGCCTTGAGCGAGAAGCGGCGCCCCAGGTCCGCGGCGACCGCCCCGCCGGCTGCCGGTCCTTCGACCCGGTTGTAGCGCAGTCCGCTCCCTCCCAGCCATCCCAGCCCCGCCGACCACGCCGTTCCCTCGACCGGAGCGGCCGGCAGCTGCGCCAAGCTCCGCACCTGCGCCTCGAGTTCGGCCTCCGACGCGAAGCCGGGCGCCTCGTCCCAGATGGGGGGTGGGAGATGCGGGCTGTCGTCCACGCGCGCGCGATCCGCGGGAGCCAGCAGGACCGCCATTCTGGCCCGCGCGGCTTCTTCGGAATCGTCCAGCGGCTCGTAGGCGGCGCCGTCTTCCGCCAACAGCTCGCCGATGAACCGCAACGCCTCGGCCCGGGTCGCGAAGTGCACGTGCTCCATGGGCTCGCCCGCCCCGCCCTCTCCGCCTCGGGCTTCGCGCGCCGCGCCGGCCTCCGCCTCCGTCCTGCCGGCTTCCGCCTCCGCGGCTTCGTCCTCGTCCGTCGTCACCGATTCCATCCGGTACGCCACGTCCATCGACACCGGCACCTTGAGGATGCCCGCCGCCGCCTCGCCCTCCACCCTCATGCTGCGCGGCAACCACACGCGAAAGTCCCACAGCGCGTAGTTCACGGCGATCATATCGAGTTCGAACGTCCACGGCTTGAACACGCCCGGCACGAAGCGGAAGGAGCCCTCTTCGTCTTCGCGCTGCAACTCGGGAACGTCGCGCATCGCGTCGAAGTTGCGGCTCATCCGGTAGACCGCCCGCACCAGCGCTCCCGATTCCGGCTCGATCCACAGCACGCCGGCGATTCGGTGGACGTCGGCCTCGCGCGGAAGCACGTCCAACCGCACCGTCGACAACGCGCGCCCGTCGGGCAGAGACAAGGTCAGCGTGTCGCCGCTGCGGAACTGGTAGTACTCGGCGGCCCTGGGCGCCAGCGGATGGGCGAACCAGAACGGGTTCTCGGGGTCCGCGTCCGGGTCGTCGGCGTCCGCGCGGAACATCTCGTCGCCGCCGTCGGCGACGCCGAACGCGAGCCGGTCGCCCCCGGGCTCGAACGGCCGGTCGAACGGGAGGTCCTCGAGCCAGTCGAGGTCGCCCTCCCGCATGGCGATGTCCCGCCCGGGGTATCGCGAGCGGCTGCCGAGCACCTGCACGACGGGATCGTGGTCGCGGTCCCAGAACGCTCTGACGGCGGCCTCGCTTCGGTACAGGACTCGGTCCTTGAGGGGCGTGCGGATCGCGGCCGCCAGCCGTTGCTCCACGAGGGCGGTGTAGCGCACGACGGACTCGTCCAACGAGGCCCAGTTCGCCGCCGCCGCGGCATGCAGGCGGCGCGCGGCCGGGTCGAGAAACGCGGTCGAGTCGAACGCCGGGGCCGCGGGGTCCGTTTGGGCGGCGGAACGAGATGGAGCCGCGAGGAGGGCCGCGAGGGCCGTTGCCGTCGCGGCGCCTGGCCCGCGGAGCGGACTTCGGGTGCGCCGCCGGCCGCGGCCTCCCGCGCGCCGGAGCTGGTTGCGCGCGAGCGGTCGAGACGGCCGCCGGCCGCAACGCGGGCGCCTGGGCCGGGCGGCACGTGTCAAGACTCGTCCCCTCCAGGCGCCGGCGCCACGAACTGCGCCTCCCGGAACTCGTTCCAGGGCACGTAGAGCCAGTCGGCGCCGTCCGCGACCGGGTCGCTTTCCGCGCGCGCGGCCGTGCTTTCGGCGCGACCCTTTCGTTGCGCCGCCCCCGGTTCGCTCTTCACGCGCACGAAGATGCCGCGGCTCTCCCAGTCCAAGTCGGCCGGGGCCTCGAGATCGAAGACCCTTCCGTCGGCCAGCGTCACCGCCGCGCCCGCCGCTTTCCGTTCGATGCGCGCCACGGCGCCGAACTCGATCGCGAGCCCCACGCCCCGCGAGGTCCCCCTCAGCAGCTCCCACGACCACTCGTGCTCGGCGTTCCACCGCAGGAGCCCCGAGAGCGTGTCGCCCTGCTCGGTCACCACCCTGCCCTCGAGCCGCCAGCTTCCCGCGAAGTCCTCGTACGCGGCCGTCGCCCCGGATGGCGCCTCCAGACGCAAAGACGCCAGCTCGTCCCATTCCACATGCACCATCCCGAGAGCCGGATCAAAGACCCTGGCGCCCCGGTTGCCCCTGCCGACGTCGTTGGTGCCCGACAGGGCCAGCTCGCCGCCCGAGGCCAGCGCCACCCGCGTCGTCCCCAGGTCCCGCTCGATCGAGAGCACGTCCTTGAAGGGGATTTCCCGATCGTCGCCGTCCTCGTCCCAGCCGTCCAGCGCCTCCGAGTCCAGGATTTCGTCGGAGTCCCAGGCCACGTAGCCGGTGAACGTCCGCCCGGAGCGGTCCTCGACGGCGCCGTGCAGCCGCCGCGACGGCGCGACGACGCCCGCCGGCGGCGCAAAGAACTCCGCCCGCCGCAGATCGCGCCAAGGGACTTCGCGTTCGCCCGCGTGCCGATCGAACACCTGGAGAGCCGCGCGACGCCGCGACGGGACGCCGAAGCGGACGGACGGCGCCTCGGATTCTCCGTCGGCGGGACGGAGCCTCGCCAGGAATCGGTCGCCGTCCACCTCGACCTCGGCCACGTGTCCAAAGCGGACGCCCGCCGCGGCGGACGAAGGGAACTCGGGATCCTCCTCGTCCCACGATATCCGGTATCCCTTCAGCTCGATCGTCCGTACGGGCCGCGTCCGTTCGGTCGCCGACAACCACGCCTCGTGGAATCCGCCGGGAACTTCCCGGAAGCCTTCGAGCACGTCCGTCCAGGCGCCGTCGCCGACGCCCCGACCCCGCCATACGATGAAGCCCTCGTACTCGCCTCCGTCGCGTGTGTGGACGCGTCCCCAGATGCGGTCCGCCGCGACCTCGGCGCCCGGCGCGCTCTCGCGGTCCCGCGCTTGGGCGGCGAGCGTTGGCGCGGGGGTCGCCAAGGCGGCCAGAGCGAGCGCGCACGCCGCCGCGCGGCGCGCGGCCGAGCAGGCCGACTTCCCCGCGGACGAGGGCCGGATGCGGCAACGGGGCCGGCGACGAAGAGCAGGATGGCGAGGCGGCGGCATGACTGGCGGCGGCGCGGACCGGGGAGGGCCGAGAAGGACCACGGCAAGAGGCGGGCGCCGCTGCTCATCCTACGCTCCAACTCCAACGGCGGTTTCGGGGCTCCGCCCGAAAGTCCCGCCCGTGCCCGCCGCGGGGCGACAGCGCCTTCGTGATTCGCGGCACGGCGCCGAGGCAGGTTGCCGCCCGAAGATGCCGCCCGTCCGTTGCGAGGGTCGCTCTCCGTTTCCGCCGGTCCCTGGCCTGTCCGCAGTGGGTCGGTTGCGGTAGCTTCCCCGGGTTGCTCGCGCCGTGCCCCGCCGGGGCAGCGGCCGAACCGTCCTCCCGCCGCACGTTACCCCCAAGGAGCTTCCCGGCCAATGGAGCTTTACGGACGCATCACCGGCCTCCTCGCCGACCAAATCGGGCGCCTGACCGACTTCCTCGGACGACATGTCGTCGAGCGCGGAATCTCCATCGGCGGCGAGAACATCCCCTTCATGGTGATTCTGCTGCTGGGGATCGGCGGATACCTCACGCTCCGGCTGGGCTTCGTGCAGGTCAAGCGTCTGCGCCACGGCGCGGCGGTGGCCACGGGCAAGTACGACGACCCGAACGACGAAGGCGACGTCACGCACTTCCAGGCGCTTTCGACGGCCCTGTCCGCGACGGTCGGCATCGGCAACATCGCCGGCGTGGCGTTGGCGATTCACTGGGGCGGCCCCGGAGCCTTGTTCTGGATGTGGGTGACCGCGGCCCTGGGCATGGCCACCAAGTACGCCGAGGTGACGCTCGCGCAGAAGTACCGCGTGACCGAGCACGAGGGGTTGAGGGCGGGCACGGTGTCGGGCGGCCCCATGTACTACATCGAGCGCGGGCTGGGGCCGAGGTGGAAGTGGATGGCCGTCTTCTTCGCCGTGGTCCTGGGGCTCACCGCGTTCGCTACCGGCAACGGCGTGCAGGCCAACACCGTGGCCGACAGCATGGAGACCCAGTTCGGCATCCCCACTTGGGTGACGGGACTGGTGACGGCCAGCTTGGTGGGCGCCGTGATCCTGGGCGGGATCAAGCGGATCGGGCGCGTGACCGCCATCCTTTCGCCGATGATGGCCGTCGTCTACGTCACCGGCGCGCTGGTGGTGCTGATCTTCAACGCGGGCGACGTCCTTCCCACCTTCGGGCTGATCTTCAGCGAGGCGTTCAACCCGACCGCGGGCGTGGCCGGAACCGGGGCCGGCGCCTTCTTGGTGACGCTCATGTGGGGCGTGCGGCGCGGCCTCTTCTCCAACGAGGCCGGCCAGGGGTCCGCGCCGATCGCGCACTCGGCGGCCAAGACCGACGAGCCGGTGTCCGAGGGCGTGGTGGCGCTCCTCGAGCCGTTCATCGACACGTTGGTGATATGCACCCTGACGGGTCTCCTGGTCGTCATGACGGGCGTCTGGAACGCGCGCTTCGAGACCGAGATCACGTTGGAGGGCGGAGACTTGTCGTACCGGGCGGTCCAGCTGGACGGGAACTACCTGGAGGTGACGCCGGTCGCCGAAATCCGCATCGAGGACGGCCTCCACGCGGCCACCGGCCCCGCGGATCCGCAGGTGTCGTGGCACGAGGTGCCGGTCGAGCGGCTGTTCGTGGACGCGGAGCACGCCGAGCCGTTCACCGGCGCGATCGATCCGGTGGCGGGCATGGCCCGAGGCGACGACGGACGAACCCACGCGGCGCTTCACGGACTGGCGGTCGAAAGCGGCGCGCCCATGACCATGGCGGCGTTCCGTCGCGGCCTCTCGCCGCTGGGCGACTGGGGCCACTACATCGTCATCCTCTCGGTGCTGCTGTTCGGCATATCGACGGCGATCGCCTGGAGCTACTACGGGGACCGTTGCGCGAACTACCTGTTCGGCGCGAAGGCCATCGTGCCGTACAAGGTGCTGTTCGTCCTGTTCCACTTCCTCGGAGCCCGCGCGTCGCTGGACGCAGTGTGGGACTTGGGCGACGTGCTGCTGGCGATCGTCATCTGGCCCAACCTGATCGCGTTGGCCCTGCTGGCGCCGAAGGTGGTGGAGATGACGCGCGACTACTTCGAGCGCAAGCCGTGGCTGAACGAGAAGGAGTGACGCGCTAGGCCGGCCGTCCTCGGTTGCCGCGGCCCGGCTTCTCCAGGACCCGGGCGGGAGCCAGCGCGCTCCGTCCGTAGCGGGAACGGATTCGGTCGGCGGCGCGCGCGGCGTCGCGTTCCTTGTCGGACTCCCGGCCGCCTTCGCGGCGGAAGATTTCCGTCTGCCGTCCCTCGGATTGGCGCACGAGGTTGGTGGCGCCCACGCCCACGAGGCGGACGCCGGCGCGGCGCCGGCTTCTGAGTTCGCGCAACAGGGACGCGGCGATCGCGAAGAGGCCGCGGTCGGTCTCGCCCCCTTCCGGCTGCGTGCTGGCTGCTTGGCGCGTCTTGAAGTCGTGATCGCGAATCTTGACGGTGACGGTGCGGGCCCGGAGGTCCCCTGCGCGCAGCTGGCGTCCTACCGAGCAGCACAGAGCCAGCAACCGCCGCTCCAGCTCGTCGTCGTCGTGCACGTCCTCGAAGAACGTTCGCTCCGAGCTGACCGACTTCCTGCGCTCGGCGGCGTCGACTTCGCTGGGATCGATTCCGCGCGCCCGCTCCCAGAGCCACTGCCCGCGCGGCTCGCCGAACCACCGCACCAGCCACTCCCGCTCCACGGCGGCGGCGTCCGCCACCGCGCGCAGTCCGCGCCGCTCCAGCCGCGCCGCGAACGCCGGCCCCACGCCCGGCAGATCCTCGAGGTCGAACCCGGCCATGAACGCCGCCTCGCCGCCCGGCGGCACCACGTGCACCCCGCCGGGCTTCGCCACGCCCGCCGCCATCTTGGCGACGACCCTCTGCGTTCCGCCCCCCACCGACACCGACACCCCCGCGCCCGCCCGCACCGCCCGCCGGATGCGGTCCGCCGTGGCCGCCAGTTCCTCGTCGCCCAGCATCCGCTCGGTCCCGCTCATGTCGAGGTAGAACTCGTCGATGGAGGCAGGCTGCACGACGGGAGCATGTTCGGACAGGACGCCCCGCACCGCTCGGCTGCGCTCGACGCACGCGGCCCGCGGCACCGGGACCACGACGGCCTCCGGACACAGCTTCCTCGCCCTGGCCGTCGGCATCCCCGACCGCACGCCCTTGGCCCGCGCTCGGTACGACGCCGAAGTGACCACGCCGCGGGCGCTCGATCCGCCCACGAGCAGAAAGGGCTCCCGGCCGGCGCCGTCCGGGTTCTCCAGGCGCGCGACCTGCACGAAGAAGGCGTCGCAGTCGGCCAGCAGGATGCGCTTGGGGCCTTGCCGGCGGGGGGCTGAATTCGACAGGTTCCACCTCCGTGCTCGCTCCGCAAACCTAACGCGGGGCCGGCCCGTCCCTCGCCCGTTCTTCCCCCCTCCAGATGGAGACGCACGCCTCATGGCCTACCCGTTCCAGCTTCCCGACCTGGGCTACGCTCACGACGCGCTCGAGCCGCACATCGACGCCCGCACCATGGAGATCCACCACGGCAAGCACCACGCCGCCTACACGGCCAACCTGAACGCCGCGCTGGAGGGCCGCCCCGACCTGCACGGCAAGTCCGCCGGCGAGCTCGTGAGCGATCTCGGCGCGCTCCCGGACGCGATTCGCACCGCCGTGCGCAACAACGGCGGCGGCTGCGTCAACCACGCCTTCTTCTGGAAGTTGCTCGCGCCCGGCGGAGCGGGCGAGCCCACGGGTGCGCTGGCGGGGGCGATCGACCGAACCTTCGGGAGCCTCGACGACTTCAAGAGCGAGTTCGCGAAGGCGGCCGCCACGCGCTTCGGATCGGGCTGGGCGTGGCTCTCCCGCGGCCCGGACGGCTCGCTTGCGGTATCTTCGACGGCCAACCAGGACACGCCGGCGATGGAAGGCCGAATCCCGGTGGTAGGCGTGGACGTATGGGAGCACGCCTACTATCTGAAGTACCAGAACCGCCGCCCGGACTACGTGGCCGCCTTCTGGAACGTGGTTAACTGGACAGTCGCCGGGGAGAACTTCGGCGCCTAGCCGCAACCCGGGAGCGGCCGCAGCGCCGCCCGAGCGCCATGCAAGACGATCTCGCCTTCGCGGTCATCGCGTTCACGTCGTTGCTGGTCGTGTACAATCCCGTCAGCGCGATGCCGATCTTCGTGTCGCTCACGGAGGAGGACAGCAACCGGGACCGGCGCATCACCGCCGTGATCGGGGTTGTGGCGTCGGTCGTCGTGATGGTGGCGTTCGGCGCGGCCGGTCCGGCGATCCTGACGTTCTTCGGCATCACCACCGAGGCGTTTCAGATCGCCGCCGGGATCATCTTCTTCGGCGTCGGCACGGACATGCTCCAGGCCAAGCGGTCGCGCCTGAAGACCACGCGCCAGGAACAGGACGAAGCCGCCCAGCGCAACACGACGGCGATCATTCCGCTGGGCCTGCCGACGCTGTCCGGACCCGGCACGATCGTGACGATGATCGCGCTGACCGGCGAGGCGGCCAACGCGGTGCAGATCGTCTCGGTCCACGTTGCGGCGGTGCTGGTGGGCGGCGTGACGTTGCCCCTGCTGCTGCTCGCGCCGACGCTGTTGGGCGCATTGGGACGGACTACGCTGAACGTGGTCGTGCGGATCATGGGGTTGCTGGTGATGGTGGTCGGCGTGCAGTTCGTCATCGACGGCGCAACCGGCGTGCTCGCGTCGCGGGGCGGCTTGTAGGGACGTCCGCCACCCGGTGCCCGGCGGTCACCACGAACGCGCCCGCGCCGCAGGCGAAAGGACCCCACTGGCCACCCCCAAGACGGGACATTTCTGCTTTGGCCTACCCCCGGACATTTCTATTTTGATAGGACAACGACAGTGTAGCCAAATGTTTACATCGTCGGCAGGATGCATTACCTTGTCCGGGCCGGCCGCACGGCCGGGCTTGGATTCGGCGACTTGAGGTCCTTGGGCCGAGGAGGCGCGCGCATGCGGAGCAGGACTCTCGTGGCCATGGTCGTTTTGGGTGCTTGCGCGCCGGCGCCCGGGTGGGCGCAGAGCCTGAGGGGCAGCCACGGGGCGATGCGGGAGCAGTACAACCAAGCCCTGACGCACGACTTCACGTTCCTTCGGAACTCGTCCCACGTGAGCCGCTTCGTCGACCTGGGATTGCTGGTGCGCCTCCGGGGGAACGCCGACTACACCGTGCACGCGGGCGTGTCGTTCAAGTACGCGCGGCCGGAAGTGCGGCTGTTCGTCGAGCGTCTCGCCGGCCAGTACCGCCGGGCCTGCGGCGAGCAGCTTGTGGTGACCAGCTTGACCCGCCCCAAGTCGCGCCAGCCCCGCAACGCGTCCGACCTCTCGGTGCACCCGACGGGAATGGCCGTGGACCTTAGGCGCAGCAACTCGCCGGCTTGCCGGTCTTGGCTAGAGGGCGTCCTGCTCGACCTTGAGGGAACCGGCGTGCTTCAAGCGACGCGCGAGCGCCGGCCCCCGCACTATCACATCGCGCTGTATCCCCAGCAGTACGGGCGGTACGTGGACCGCTTGGTCAGCGCGCGGGCGGCGCGGTTGGCGGCCGGGGAGCCGGCCGAGCCGCGCGTGGCGAGGCACAAGGTGCGCAACGGCGACTCCCTGTGGGGGATCGCTCGGTCCTATGGCACTACAGTTGAACGGCTGAAGTCGGCCAACAACATCCGGGGCTCGCGCATCTATCCCGGCCAGACGCTGGAAGTGCCCCTCAACGGATCCTAGAGCCATCGGACGTCCAGCGCCGGCGAGGCCCGGAACCGAGGGCGGTCGCTCTGCGGGGTCCGTTGCCGTCGGCGACAAGCCGGCTGGCGCGGGCGTGGTGTCGATCGTCGTGCCGGCCTACAACGAGCGGGCCACGGCGGAGCGGTTGCTCCAACGGGTCGCCGAAGTCCCGCTCGACAAGGAAGTGATCGTCGTGGACGACGGATCCACGGACGGGACGCGGGACATCCTTGTTCGCCTGCGCAGGTCCGGGCGCTTGATCTCCCATCTCGTGCTCCACGCCCGGAACCGAGGCAAGGGCGCCGCGTTGCGGACAGGCTTCGCGCGGGCAAGCGGCGACATCGTCGTGTTGCAGGACGCCGACCTGGAATATGATCCGGCGGACCTCCCCCGCCTTGTTCGGCCGATCGTCTCCGGGACCGCCGACGCCGTCTACGGCTCCCGCTTCGCGGCGGCGTCCCGGCGGACACGGATGTCCTGGCACGCGCTGGGCAACCGCGCGCTCACGCTTCTCAGCAACGCGGCCACCGGGCTCCGCCTGACCGACATGGAGACGTGCTACAAGGCGATGCGCGCCGACCTGTTGCGGACGCTCCCGCTCGAGTGCGACGGATTCGCCGTCGAGGCCGAGATCACCGCGCGCCTAGCCCAAGCGGGCGCCCGCTTCGCCGAGGTTTCCGTCAGCTACGAGGGCCGCAACCGCGCGGCGGGCAAGAAGATCGGCTGGAAGGACGGCGTCGCGACCGTGTGGCACATCGCCCGGTGCCGCGTGTCCGGGCCCCGCGCGCCCCGTTGGGAGCCGGAGCGGCCGGACGCGAGCGGCAGGCGGGGGCCCGGCTCTGGGCCCGCGCTGCCGGACCGCTGACGCGCAGCAGGTAGTTCGCCGATCGCGCGACCGGCCGCATGCCGGTTCGCTTGCGGTTGGAGGCCGGCGTGCGCGCCGTGTCGGCCCGTCGGCCTTGGGCCTGGCCGCGTGTCGGTTTGTTGCGGGGGGCCGTGCGCGGTGGGCTCCGCCGGCGTTGCATGCGTCTCGCGGGGCCGACCGCCGGCCGCGCGACGGCTTCCGGTCGCAGAGGCGATGCGCGTTTCTCGAGCCTCGGTGCGCGTGGTTGCGTGGGCGCCTACGCCGTTGCCGAGTTGTCGAAATCTCCTTGCTTTTCTAGGCGAATCGGGTTTTCGGCGACTCCCCGGGGCGTCCAATAAGCGGTCCGATCCGGCCATGCCAACGCCCGCGAATCGGTGCGACCGTTCTCTCTCGCCGCGCCCCGGCCCGCCCAACGTGTCACGGAAACAACCGCGACGGACACCCGGAAGTCCGACTTGGGCGCCGCCGGCCGAGCGCCTGGTTGCAATCGCTGTCGCCCACAGGAGACTGAAACATGAACGACGAAAGAGGGTTCACGCTCATCGAGCTGCTGGTCGTGCTCGTGATCATCGGCGTCATTGCGTCGATCGCGTTGCCGCAGTTCTCCGAGACTCGCGAGATGGCCTACTATGCGGCCCTCAAGTCCGATCTGAAGAACTTGGCGGCCCAGCAGGAACTCCACTACGCGACCAACTATCAGTACTCGGCGTTCGAAGACAGCTTGGGGTTCGTCCGCTCCGAGGGAGTGGACAGCCTTGCCTTGAAGGTTGCGTCGTCCGGCTGGTCCGCCACGGCGACGCACAAGGGGCTGGGCAACGTCGCGATGGGGTGCGGCATCTTCTTCGGGGACGCCAGCAAGGCCGGCCTGCGAGGCGATCCGGCGGACCCCGGGGTCGTTGCATGCACGAACTGAGTTCGCGGCGACCGGCCGCCGCGCCCCGGGATCCGCGATCCGGGTTCGCGATTGTCGAGATAGCGCTGGTGCTCGCGCTGCTGGCCGTGCTGGCGCCGCCCGTGTGGACCGCGGCCGCCGAGATGCTCGACGCGTTCATGGTGCGCGAGGCCCGCGAGCAGGCCGCGCGCCTGTTCGCCGAGGCGCGGTGGGCGGCGGTCGCCGACGGCGGCGCGAAGGTCTTGCTGGTGCAAGACCCGCCTTCGGGGCTGGTCGTCTCGGACGCTGGCGACACGGTGGCGTTCGCGGACTTGGGGCTGGGCGGCGTGTCGGTTGCCTGGACCGGGCGGGACGCCGTGTCCTTCGGGCCGCTCGGACTGGGGAAGATGGCCGCCCGGACGCTGACCTTCTCGCTTCGGGGCCAGAGTCGGCAACTCGTCGTCTCGTCGTACGGAAGGGTGTTGCGGCGATGACCCGGAAGCGCGCAAGCGACCGGACGGGCGCTTCGTTGCCGGAGGTGCTCGTCGCCCTCGTCGTCCTTGGCGTTGGGCTGGCGAGCGTGGCCTCGCTTACGCGGATGTCGGTGGCGGCGCTCGTGCGCGTGCGCGCGCTCGACGAGACCCACGCCGCGTTGCAGAGCTTCATGGACTCGGCGAGCGCCTCGGGGGCCCGGCCGTCGGCCGGGGTCCGCGAAACGCGCTTCGGCAGGCTCGCGTGGAACGTGCCCGCGGCTCCTGGGGCGGAGGCCACGGCTCGCTTCGAGCACCACGCGCTTTCGGCGCCGGTCGAGTTCGCCTTTGCGGTGCGGGTGGCCCCATGAAGCGCGGCCGGACGGGGAGGGGCGGCTTCATGCTGGCCGAGGCGGTCGTGAGCGCGGCGCTGCTCCTGCTGCTCGTTCAGGCGGGCTGGTGGATGATCGCCGTGCAGGCGTCGGTGGCGGTCCGGGCGTCGGAGGTTGCCCGCGTCCTGGACGAGACGCGGCTGGTCCGCCACGTGCTCGTCGCCGAGACGGGAGTCGGCAAGCAAGGCGAGGACTGGGCGCTCGTCGACGGCGAGTTGCGTCTGCGAGCCTTTCGCGGCGTGGCCGTCGCTTGCCGCGGCCAGCCGACCCAAGGATGGGGCGTCGCCTGGTCCGGGCATCGCGATCCCAGCTCCCGCAAGGACTCCGTGCTGGTGCTCTCCGGCGACGGTCTCTGGCAGGCGGCGAGGTTGGCGCGCGCCGGTTCGCGGAAGCAGCTGGACTGCCCGGAGATGCGCGGATTCGAGCGGCAGGCGTGGGTGCTCGATCCGGCGCCGCAGAGCCCGGCCGTCGGTCTCCTCTTCGAGCGAGGAGGGTATCGGTTCTCCGAGGGCGCGTTTCGCTATCAAGGCGACCGCCTGCCCGGGCGCGCCCGCCGCCCTGGAGCGCAGCCCCTCACGAGCGAGAACGTGGACCTCGATTCCACGGCGCTGGAGTCGGCGCCGGGAGGCGGCCTGCGGGCACGCGTGAAGTGGACGGGCGGCGTGCTGACGGACTCGTTCCAATGGACCGTCTGGGGGCGCGAATGAGTTGGTCGGCCACCGAGACCGCCGCGGCGCCGCGGCGCATGGAGCTCGTCGGCCCAGCAGGCGGGGGCGGCTGCGCCACCGCGCCGGGCCATGCGGACGGAGGAGCCGAGGCCGGGTTCGCGCTTGTGTTCGTGCTGCTTGGAATGCTGGTTGCCCTCGGGATCGCGTCAGCGGCGGTCGCGGGCGCCGTCGGCCAAGTCCGGGCCGCGGCCGCGGCGGGCCGGGTGGTCGAGGCGCGGGCCGCGGCGCGGGCGGGCATCGAGAGCGCGTTGGCCTCGACGCGCGGCGCGTCGGCGGCCGTGGCCGGCGACTCCGCCGTTCGGCTTGCGGCGGGCGTGTTCTCGACCGGCGTGGCCTGGAGCGTCGCCTCGGTCCGCGTGTCGGCCGAGCTGCACTTGCTGATCGGCGAGGCCGCGGTGGACGCGTTGCCTCCGTGGCGGGAAGGGCGCGTCGCGTGGTGGATGGATCCGGCGACGCGGGTGGCGGGCCACGGCGCCGTCGTTGAGAGCCCTGCGGTGACGCCGGGCGCGACGATCGAAGCCGATTCTCTGCTGGCGGCGCGGGCCGGGATGACGGGCTGTGCCCGGGAAGCCGCGATCGCCCAGGCGTTCGGCGGCGGCGTCCCGTTGCGGCGGGCGGCGCCGGGACCGCCGGAATGGGGTGGGCGCCCAGGGTCGGGCTACGAAGCCGTGCGGCTGGGCTGGTTCGGCGCATCTCAGTTGCTCGCCATGGCCGACCGAGCCGAGCCCGGGATTGCGCCGCCGCCGGGAATGCCGCCGGGCGGGCCCTCGTGGCAGGGCTTGGTGGCCGGCCGCGGCAACGTTGTCGTGAGCGGAGCCGGGGCGGGCGTGCTGGTCGTGGACGGCGATCTCACGCTGAATTCGGGCGGCTCGTGGACCGGCTTGGTGCTCGTCTCCGGATCCGTTGCGTTGCTGGACTCCTCTCGCTTGCTCGGACTTCTTCGCACCGGCGGTGCCGTGACGGTTGCCCCGGGCGCCGTGGTGGACGGATCGCCGTGCGCGGCGCTGGCCAGCCTGTCGAACGCGCCTGCGTTGCGTCGGCCGGTCTCCTTGCCGAGACGCTCCGGGGCGGGGCCGCTTCTGCCCGGCGCCCCATGAGCATCGAATGGTTCCAGCGGCCGAGGACCGTCGCAGGGCTGGACATCGGAAGCCGCTTCGCGAAGCTGGTGGAGATCGACCACGCGGGCGACCGGCCCGAGGTAGTTCGCGTCGACGTCCGGGCCCTGAGTCCCGGGGCGGTGGTGGAGGGGGCGGTCGTCCAAGCCGACGAGGTCGCGAAGGCGCTCGGCGCCTTGACGGACCGGGATGGCGGCCGGCTCCCCGACATGGTCGCGGCGGTGGGCGGACACGACGTCTTCCTGAAGAGAATCGAAGTCGCGGCCGCGGACGGGTCGGAGATCGCAGGCGCCGTCCGCCTGGAGGCGCAGCGCCGCGTGCCCTTCGACATCGGCGGCGTGCAGGTGGACCATCACGTCCTCTCCTCGGCGGCTGGCGGCAGGGTTCAGGTTCTCCTCGTGGCTGCCAAGAACGAGGTCGTGGACGCGAGGGCTGCGCTCCTGGCCCAAGCGGGAATCGCCCCGTCCGTGCTGGAGGTCGAGGCGCTCGCGCTCCACAACGCGTTCTGCCACAACTATCCCGGTGCGAGCGAGGGGACTGCGGCGCTGGCCGACATCGGCCACCAAGTCACCAACCTGAGCGTCGTCGACAACGGAGTCCCGGTTGCTTGGGCGAACCTGCCGGTCGGGTCCAAGGCGGTCGAGACGGCGCTTCAGCGAGGATCGGGCGTGCCCGGCGAGCAAGCGCCGGAACTAGTGTACGGATCGAGCCGTCCGCCCGAAGCCGACCGGCGGGTCCGCGAGACGGCCGAGCAGATCGCGGCCGAGATCGAACGCGCCACCGCCTTCCTGACGGTGCACGGATCGTCGGCCGGCCTGGGCCGGGTCTACTTGGGCGGGGGCGGGGCGAGCATCCCCGGGATGGCCGAGGGCGTGGCCGACCGGCTCCGCGCCGAGACCCGCGTGGCGAATCCGTTCGAGCGCGTCGCGATCCGGCCCGGCTTGGCGGGCGGCAGCGCCTGGCTGTCGGAGGCTCCGGCGATGCTGTTGCTGGCAGTGGGGCTGGCGTTGCGTGCCCCGTGAGCGCACCAGCCAAGAACCCGGATGGGCCCGGACCATGATCGAAGTCAACTTGCTGCCCAAGGGGCGCCAGCCTGCCGCGGACGAAGTCCGGCCGAGGTCGTTGCGCATGGCCTACGTCCGCGGCTTGGCTGCCGATCCGTGGGTCGCAGTGGCCAGCTTGGCGTCGTTGCTGTCGCTGGCCGCGGCGGTGGCGATGTTCGCCGCCGAGGCGAGAAGGGCGGGGCGCGCGCAGAACGACTTGCGGGCCGCGACCGAAGATTCCGTGCGCCTCGCGGCGCTCATCGCCCAGACCGAGACGCTCGCTGCTCGCCGCGACTCGATAGCCGGCAGGGCCGAGGCGATCCGGAAGATCGACGCCCGCCGCCATGCTTGGCCGCGCACCCTCGACGAAGTGGCGGCCGCGCTTCCCGCCGAGGCATGGCTCACGCACTTGGAGCAGATCGAGCCGTCCGAGCCGGCGCGGTTTCGCGTGGAGGGCAAGGCGTCGAGCAACTTCGCGCTCACCCGGTTCTGGAACGGGCTCGAGGCGTCGCGCTCCATCGCCGACGTGCGCTTGGTGAGCACGGAACACGTGGTGGAGCCGCGCGCCGACGGAGAGGCTGCGGCCGAAGTCTACTACTTCGTGCTGGAGGCCCACCAAGTGCCCCCTCCGCCGGCCGAGCTGGACATGGTCGTGCTGTTCGGGACATCCACCGGCAGGGGCCGTTGATGCACCGCCCGCCCGCCGGTCTCGGTCGCAGGAACCGCTGATGCGCCGGCTCTCCGCCGATCCGGTCCGCCGCAGGTCGGTCCTCGTCGCGGCGCTCGCTCTGGCCGCTCTCTACCTCTTCCGGGCGCGCCTTCACGCTCCCAGGGCGGAGCGCACGGACGCCGTCGCGGCCCGAGTGATGGAGATGCGCGAGCGCAACCGGCGGGCCGAGGCGGCAACGGAACTCGGCGGCGGCGGCCTCGGGGAGCGTCTGGGCCGCTACGAGCGCTATGTCGCCCGGCTCGAGACGCTCATCCCGGGCAGCGGCGAGGTCCCGCAGCTGCTCGAAGCCGTGTCGCGGGAGGAACGCCGGGCCGGCGTGGCGATGACGGTGATGCGCCCGCAGCCCCGGGTCTCGGGCGAGTTCTACGAGCAGTGGAGCTACGAGATCGCCGTGCAGGGCGGCTACCACGCCGTCGGGGCCTTTCTCTCGCGCGTGGCCTCGCTGGAGCGGATCGTCGTTCCCGACAATCTCGTCGTCGCGTCCCTGCCCGGATCGGAGGCAGACGGCAAAGTGCTCGCTACGCTGGAGATTCGCACGTACGTCTTCGCTGCGGCCGCTCCCGAGGCGGACGACGCTACTGAAGGAGCGCCTCGCGGCACGCGGCCCGGCGGCGCCGGCCACGCTCCGAGCGTCCCGCGGCCGACTCCACCACCCGCGCCGACGATGTCGCTCTCCTCCGCCCTTTCCGCCGGCCACGCTCCGAAGGCCCTGCCGCTGGCGCGCGCGGTCGCGGTTGCGTGCTGCTCCCCGAACCGGCCTGCGCCGCAGGAGGACGCCCCGCCGCCGCTCGTGTTCGAGCGAGAAGTGTTTCGCTATCCCGCGACGGGGCGGCGCAATCCGTTTGCCGTCCCCGGCGGCGCCCAGCCGACCGAAACTGCGCGCGGAACCCTCCGCCTGCTGGGGGTCGTCGCGAGCGACGACCCGCGCCTTGGCTTGGCGTTGCTGGCCCGGGCTCCGGTGACCGGAGCGGCCCCGCCCACCCGCCCGCTTCGCCTGCGCGTCGGCGAGAGGCACGGCCTCGTGCGGCTCCTCGATGCCGCCTGGAACGGCGTGCTGGTGGAAATCGGCGGGCCGCGCGGCCCGGTCGTCCAAACGCTGCCGGCGCCGCGACCACGCCCGCGGTTTCCCCGATGACGGTCCGCGCCGGACTCCTGGGCGCGGCCACGGCCTGCGCCGCCGCCGCGTGGCCGCCTCCCGCCGCCGCGGCCGTTGCGGGATTCGGCTTGCAGGCTCCGCCCGCGGCCGGCGCTGGCGAAGCCGTCACCGTGTCCTTCTTCGACGCGCCGATCCGAGAAGTGCTCTTCGCATTCGCCGACATCTCGGGGCAATCGATCGTCGCGGGCGCCGACGTCGCCGGGCTGGTGTCGGCGGAAATACGCGACCAGCCGTGGGAGGTGGCCCTCGACGCCATCCTGGAAGCGCACGGGCTCGTCGCCCGAGCGGACGAGCACGGCATCGTCCGCGTCGCCTCGGCGTCGGCGCTCTTCGCCCGCGAAGCCGTCGTCCCTCTCGAAGCGGCGCCCTTTCGCATCCGGTACGCGCGGGCCGACGAGATCCTGGAGCTGGTCGCCGCCCTGCTCAGCGAGCGCGGCCGCGTGTCGGCGGGGCGGGGCGCCAACACGATCGTGGTCACCGACGTTCCGCGCGTCGTCGAATCGGTCCGCCGGCTGGTCGCCGCGCTGGACGTGCGCGTCCGCCAGATCGACATCGCGGCCAAGATCGTCTTCGTGAACCGCACCGCGATGGAGGGTCTCGGGATCACGTACGATCTCACCGATCGAGAGGGCAACCAGCTCAACCTGCTCACGCCCGGTGTCCGCGAGGTCGAGGGCGAGGACCAGGACGTGCCGCGGGGCGTGGACGTGGTCAGTCTGTACGGGTCCTCGATCGCCGCGCTGGGCAACGCCACCCGGCGCATCGCGAACCCAACGCTGTCCGTGCTCGCGTCGCTGGTCGTCGGCCGCCACACCCTCGTCGGTTTCGTGGACGCGCTGGAATCGCTGCAGCTCACCGACGTCGAAGCGCAGCCGTCGGTCCGCGTCATGGACAACCGGACGGCCAAGATCGTGGTCGGCGAGGAGACGCCGGTCCGCGTCATCGACGCGGGCGCCCAACTCGGCGTCGCCGCCGGCGAGGGCCGGGGCAGCGCCGTTCCGCTCGCGACGGTGGACTACAAGGAAACGGGCGTCATCCTCGAGGTCACGCCGCGCGTCGCGTCGGACGACGAAATCCTGCTGGAACTCGTCGCGGAGCGCTCTTCGGCCGACCTCGCGCCCTCGGACGTCGGCGTCGTCTTTCGCCGGCAGAAGGCGGAGTCGCAGGTGCTGGTTCGGAACGGAGAGGTAGTGGTCATCGGTGGTCTGACCGTCAAGGAGCAAGGCGAAGTGCGTTCGGGCGTCCCGTTGCTCATGGACCTTCCGTTGCTGGGCCGGCTCTTCAGCAACCGGTCGGAGTCTCTGACCGAGCGCGACCTCCTGATTCTCGTCCGTCCGACGCTGGTAGGCCCGGGTCCCGGCCCGAGCTGATATTATTGTGCGCCGGGCGCGCGGATGCGCCGGCCAACAGCCGCCGCACCGAGGAGACCGGACCGGCCGCTGGCGTCGGTCCGGGCGCGCGGCTGACGCGAAGGCGCGCCGGCGGAACGCACGCCGCCGAGCGTCGAAGGCCGCCCGTCCGGCGCACCGCCGCCGCCCAATGCCGCCAGGAAGACATGCCGCTTCGCAACCTGTCGTTCCGCACTGCGGGCGAATCGCACGGCCGGGGCCTTGTCGCCGTGCTGGAGGGCGTCCCGGCCGGCCTGCCTCTGGCCGCCGCGTCCGACATCGATCCCGAACTCGCCCGGCGGATGGGAGGCTACGGACGCGGCCGGCGCATGCAGATCGAGTCCGACCGGGCGGAGCTGGTCTCCGGCGTTCGCCTGGGCTCCACGCTGGGCTCGCCGATCTCGCTGATCATCTGGAACCGCGACTGGCGAAACTGGACGACCGCCATGGCTCACGAGGCCCCGGCCGCGGACGCCAACCCGAGGGCGTTGCGCCCCGTGTACCTCCCGCGCCCGGGCCACGCCGACTTGGCCGGAGTCCTCAAGTACGACCGGCGCGACGCCCGCGACGTCCTGGAGCGCGCATCCGCCCGCGAAACCGCCGCCCGCGTCGCCTGCGGAGCCGTGGCCCGAACGCTGCTGCAACGGCTCGGTGTGACGATCGGCAGCCACGTCACCCGAGTCGGCCCCGTGGAGGCCCGCGCGCCGGATCGGTTGCCGGACGACTTGAACGGCCGAGCCGACGCCTCGCCCCTGCGCACCCTCGACCGAGACGCCGAAGCGGCGATGAAGGCGGCGATCGACGACGCGCGCGACGCGGGCGACACGCTTGGCGGTTGCTTCGAAGTGGTGGCGCGAGGCCTTCCCGTCGGCTTGGGGAGTCACGTCTCGTGGGACCGCAAGCTCGACGGCCGGCTGGCTCAGGCGGTGATGTCGGTGCACGCCGTGAAGGGCGTCGAGATTGGTCCCGCCTTCGCGAACGCCGGACGGCCCGGGTCTCGAGTTCACGACGCCATCGCAAGGGACGAGGCGTCTGCGAGGAGCGGCGGGTTCGTGCGGTCCGGGAACCGCGCCGGCGGCCTCGAAGGCGGCATCACGACCGGCGCCCCGCTCGTCGTGCGCGGCGCGATGAAGCCGATTTCCACGCTCCGCAAGCGGCTTCCGAGCGTGGATCTCCGAGACGGGCGGGCGAAGGACGCCGCGGTCGAACGCAGCGACGTGTGCGCCGTTCCCGCGGCGGCCGTGGTGGCCGAGTCGATGGTGGCGCTGGTGGCGGCCGACGCGCTCCTGGAGAAGTTCGGCGGCGATTCGATCGACGAACTCGCGCGCAACCTCGAATCGTACTTGACCCGCCTGTCGAAACGCGGCTTTCGAGGGCGTTCGGCCCCGGCTCCCGTCCCGGCCCCCGCATGAACCCGGCAACCGGCCATGCGCGCCCCGTCCCGGGTCCCGCGCAGGCGAACCCACTTCCGCCGAACCCGCGTCTCCCGGTGTTGCTCGTCGGCTTCATGGGCGCGGGCAAGTCCACCGTCGGCCCCATCCTGGCGCGCGCGCTCGGGTGCGGCTTCGTCGACTTGGACGCCGCCGTCGAGCGGCGCCTCGGCCGTCCCGTGCCGGCCATCGTTCGCGACCGGGGGCTGTCCTTCTTCCGCCGCGCGGAGTCCGAGACGGCCGCCCGGATCCTGGTCGGGCCGCCGGTGGTGCTGGCCACGGGAGGCGGATGGGCGGCCCGCCCGGGCCGCGTGGACGCGCTCGCCCGGCGGGCGCGTTGCGTGTGGTTGCGCGTTCGTCCGCGAACGGTGCTCGCCCGCATCGGCGATGGACTGCGAGACCGGCCGCTGCTCGACGTGCCCGATCCGCTTGCCGCGGCGCGCGTCCTCCTGGACGAGCGGACTCCCTTCTACGCGCGGTGCGGCATTAGAATCGACACCGACGAACTGGCGCCCGGACAAGTCGCTGCCGAGATTCTCCGCCGCCTGGACATTTCGGCTTGCGCGCAACCTCGGCCTGATCCCGGATCGCGGCCGCCGACGGCGCCTTTGAGCGCAACAAGCGAGGGAGACGCATCGCCGTGAAGCTCGTGATCGTGGAATCGCCCGCGAAGGCCAAGACGATCGAGAAGTTCCTCGGTCCGGGGTATCGTGTCGAGGCTTCCTTCGGACACATCCGCGACCTCCCGAAGTCGGCCGGCGAGATCCCCA
Organism: Longimicrobiales bacterium; assembly: GCA_965203485.1. Taxonomy (GTDB): domain Bacteria; phylum Gemmatimonadota; class Gemmatimonadetes; order Longimicrobiales; family Gaopeijiaceae. Next base: position 1,863,114 of record OZ241892.1, on the reverse strand, counting down.
AGGCCGTGCGAAACAAGGACTGGGCGCGAATGGCGGTGGACGTCGAGAACGGGTTCGAGCCCGTCTACGTCGTGCCGCCCGAGAGCCAGAAGCGCGTGCGCGAGTTGCGGCGGATCGTCGCCGGCGCGGAGGAGATCGTCCTCGCCACCGACGAGGACCGAGAGGGAGAGGCCATCAGCTGGCACGTCCTCGAAGTCCTGAAGCCCAAGATACCGGTCAAGCGCATCGCGTTTCACGAGATCACGCGCACCGCCATCAAGCGGGCGCTGGCCAGTCCTCGCGGAGTAGACGACCGGCTCGTGCGCGCCCAGGAAGCGCGCCGCATCCTCGACCGGCTCTACGGATACACCCTTTCGCCCGTCCTCTGGCGCAAGGTGCGCTCCAGGCTCAGCGCGGGGCGGGTCCAGAGCGCGGCCCTGCGCCTCGTCGCGGACCGCGAGGAGGAGCGCCGGCGATTCAAGAAGTCCGTCTACTGGCGGGTCAAGGCCACCTTCGCATCCGGCGACGAATCGTTCACCGCCGTCCTGCACCGCGTCGGCGACGCGCGCGTGGCGACGGGCCGCGACTTCGACGCCACGACCGGCGAGCGCCTCCCGGAATCGAAGGCCATCGTGCTCGACGAAGCCGCCGCCGCGGCGATCCGCGAACGAACGCTTGAGGCGGTGCCCTGGCGCGTCGGCTCGACCGAGACGAAGTCGGTCAAGCAGCGGCCCGCGCCTCCGTTCACGACGTCCACGCTGCAGCAGGCCGCGAGCAGCCGCCTGCGCATGAGTCCGAAGAAGGCCATGCGGCTCGCGCAACGTCTCTACGAGGGGGTCGACTTGGGCGGAGGCGACCGCGAGGGCCTGATCACGTACATGAGGACGGACTCGGTCACGCTTTCCCAGAAGGCGCTGTCCGACGCCGGGCGCTACGTCCGCGAAGCGTTCGGTCCCGAGTACCACGACGGGCCCAGGCGCTACCGCACCAAGTCCAAGGCGGCCCAGGAAGCGCACGAGGCCATTCGTCCCACCGAGATGTCGCGCACTCCCGAGATGGCCAAGCGGCTCGCCCTCGACAAGGACGCGCTGGCCCTGTACGGCCTCATCTGGAGCCGCGCCGTCGCTTCGCAGATGGCCGACGCCCGCCTTGAACGGGCGACCGCCGATCTGGAGGCGGACGCCGACGGCAAGACGCACGTGTTTCGGGCGACCGGTTCGGTGCTTCGCTTCCCCGGCTTCCTCAAGGTCTACGGAACCCGGCGCAGCGACCAGTTCCTCCCCGCGCTGGACGAAGGCGACCTCGTCGGCCCCGAGGGCTCCGCCGCGACGCTGGCGGGCGTCGAGTCCGAGGCGGGGGAGACGAAGCCGCCGCCCCGCTACACGGAGGCGTCGCTGGTCAAGAAGCTGGAGGACGAGGGAATCGGGCGCCCGTCCACGTACACGCCCACGATCTCGACGATCCAGGACCGCGACTACGTCCGCAAGCGCAACGGCAACTTGGTGCCCACCTACGTGGGCTTGGCGGTAAACCAGTTGCTCTGCGAGCACTTCGGCGAGTACGTCGATCTGCGGTTCACGGCGCGCATGGAGGAAGCGCTCGACGACATCGCCGCGGGCGGCACCCAGCCGCAGAGGTTCCTCGGCGCCTTCTACAACGGAGACGAGGACGGGCGCGAAGACGGAGAGGGGGTCGGAGACGGCAGGCGAATGGGCCTCGTCCGAATGATCGAGTCGCGGCTCCCCGACATCGCCTTTCCCGTCGTCCGCATCGGCTCCGACCCGGAGACCGGCGAGGAAATCGGGGTGCGGATCGGCCGCAACTCGGCCATCGCCGTGCGGGGATCGGGCGACGGAGAGAGGCGCGCCACGATTCCGGCCGAACTCCTCATCGACGAGCTCTCGCCCGACAAGGCCATGGAACTGCTCGACGCCCGCGCCGCCGGAGACGCGGTGTTGGGCAAGGACCCGGAAACGGGCAAGCCCGTGTACGCGCGGGTCGGTCCCTACGGTCCGTACGTCCAGCTGGGCGAAGGCCGCATCCGCGAGAAGCCGCGGCGGACCCGGCTCCCGGACGGCGTGGACGTGAGCGAGGTGACGCTGGAGTACGCCCTGCGCCTGCTGTCGCTCCCCCGCGACTTGGGCAAGGATCCGAAGACGGGCAAGCGCGTGATCGCCGGGCTGGGACGGTACGGGCCCTACGTGTCGCGCGGCGGCGAGTACCGCAACTTGGATTCGGACCGCCTGTTCTCGGTCGCGCTCGACGAGGCATTGGAGCTTCTTGCGACCGCGAAGCGCGCCAACGTGCTCAAGGAGCTCGGGCCCCATCCCGAGACGGGTGCGGAGATCGAGGTGCGGAGCGGCCGCTACGGGCCGTACGTCACCGACGGGCAGGTCAACGCGTCCACGCCCAAGGACGGCAGGGAGCCCGGGGAAACGACGATGGAGGAGGCGGTCGCTCTCCTCGCCGACGCGCGCGGGCGCAAGCAGTCGCGGCGCAAGCAGTCGCGGCCACGCCGAGCGGCAGGCGCCAGACGGCGATGATGCCGCGTCCTGGCGCCATGTCCGCGTGAGCGCCGTGACGGTGGTGGGCGGCGGGCTCGCGGGGTGCGAGGCGGCCGTCGCTCTGGCTCGCCGCGGCCACGAGGTCGCGCTCGTCGAGATGCGGCCGGACACGCAGACTCCGGCCCACCAGACGGGCGCCTTGGGCGAACTCGTGTGCACGAACTCGTTCAAGAGCGAGATTCCGTCCACGGCGCACGGAGAGCTCAAGCGCGAAATGGCATTGCTGGGCTCCGTGCTGCTGGAGGCCGCCGAGGAGTCCCGGGTCCCGGCCGGCTCCGCGCTGGCGGTGGACCGGACCCTCTTCGCCGAGGCGCTGGAGCGGCGGGTGACGGCCCAGGCGGGCATCCGAGTGGTTCGCGAGGAGATGCCGCGCCTGCCGGATGAACCGGCCGTCGTGGCGACCGGACCGCTGACTTCAGCTGCGTTGGCCGATGCCGTGACGGAAGAGCTCGGCCACGACGGCTTGGCCTTCTACGACGCGATCGCGCCCATCGTGCACGGAGATTCGCTGGATCGCGACGTCGCGTTCTCCGCCGGACGATGGGCGCAGGAGTCCGACTACTTGAACTGCCCCATGGACGAGGCCCGCTACGCCGGCTTCGTGGACGCGCTTCGCGCCGCCGAGGTGCGCGAGGGCCCCGACTGGGACGCCGTCCCCTACTTCGACGGTTGCCTTCCGATCGAAGTCCTCGCCGCCCGCGGCCGGGACACGCCGCGCTTCGGCCCCATGAGGCCGGTCGGCCTTCGCGACCCGCGCACGAACAGACGCCCCTACGCCGTCGTGCAGCTGCGCCGCGAGGACCGGGCGGGCCAGATGTGGAACCTGGTGGGCTTCCAGACGCGGCTTCGCACCGGCGAGCAACGGCGCGTGTTCGGAATGATCCCCGGACTGGAGCGCGCGGAATTCCTTCGCTGGGGCTCCATCCACCGCAACACGTACCTCAACTTTCCGGGATGCCTGACGCCCCACGGCGCCTCCCGCCGGCGCCCCCGCCTGTTCTTCGCGGGACAGTTGACGGGCGTCGAGGGATACACGGAGTCCGCGGCGTCGGGCCTGCTGGCCGGCATCAACCTGGACCGGGCGCTGAGAGGGAAGGAGCCGGTGACGCCGCCGCCCGAGTCGATGCTCGGCGGTCTCTGCCGCTACTTGAGGGAGGCCGACCCCTGCGCCTTCCAGCCCATGAACTCCAACTGGGGCCTTGTCGATCCGATGCCGCCGGTGCGCGGCGGCAAGGCCGCGAGGCGCGAGGCGCTGGCGGCCCGCGCCCTCGATCGCTTCCGCCGATGGGCGGCGGATGCGGGCGTCGTGTTCGAGCGGACGCCCGCCGCCCAGCCCCTCGCCGCCGCGGTCGGCGACGCCGCTTCATCATGAGGACGGACACCGCTCGGTTCCTCGAACACATCGAGACCGTCCGTCGGCTCTCGGCCCACACCATCGCCGCCTACCGTCGCGACCTGGCCGACCTCGAGGAATTCGTCGGCGGCTATCTGGGGCGTCCCGACTTCGCATGGGCCGACGTGGACAGGCCGGTCTTGCGGGCGTTCCTCGGGGAAGCCGGGCGCCGCGGACTCTCCCGTCGCACCGTCGCCCGCAAGCTGTCGGCCGTGCGCAGCCTCTTCCGGCACTTGCATCGCACCGGCGAGATCGAGTCCAACCCCGCCGCCGCCATGCGCGGCCCGAAGCTGGACCGCATCCTGCCCGGCCACGCCAGCTTGGACGAGATCGAGGCGCTCCTCGAGTGGGCGGAAACGCGCGCCGCCCGGGAGAACGACTTTGCTTGCGCGCGCCTCCTGGCGTGGCTGGAACTGCTTTACGGCAGCGGCCTGCGCGTATCGGAGCTTCGCTCGCTGAACGTCAACTCCTTTCTGGACGACCAAATCCGGGTCGTGGGCAAGGGGTCCAAGGAGCGCATCGTCCCGGTCACGCCGCCCGCTGCGAAAGCCGTCGAAAACTACCTGTTGCGCCGGGCGGAAGTGGCCCCTCCGCATTGCCGGGCGCTTTTCGTGAACCTCCGGGGGGGGCGCATCTCGACGCGCTACATCCAGCGGGCAGTGCAAGCGGCCCTCGCCGACTTCTCCGCCGCCGCCGGCTTGTCGGTCCACTCGCTTCGGCACAGCTTCGCGACCCATCTCCTCGACGCCGGCGCCGACATCATGGCCGTCAAGGACCTCTTGGGCCACGTCTCGCTCGACACGACGCAGATCTACGCCCATACGTCCAAGGATCGGCTCCGCCGGGTCTACCTGAACGCCCATCCGCGAGCGTAGCTTTGGTCGGAATCTTGATTGACCGGTTATCTTCCGGCGATCGTCGTGGAGATTCGGTGCCGGGTCGGCCGCTCGTGGTGCGATTGTCGCCGAACATGCAGGAAGGCAACCTAGAACCAAGGTCGGCATAGCAATGGATCGGACCCAAGCCCCCCCCCCCCCCCCCCCCGTTCTCCTTCGACTCGACATTACCCGTGCGACGGCCACGGCGTGCGCGGCAAAGCCGCCATGCCGGTAGCGCGAAGGCTTCTTTCGGCTCTCGGCCTGGCGCTGGTGGTCGCCGGGCTGGTTGCCGCCGGGTTGCCGGTCGCCGCGAGCGCCCAGGCGCCGAACGTGAGCGGCGTGTCGATCAGCAGCAACGCGGGCGTCGACTCGACGTACGCCGCGACCGACGTGATCGGGGTCGAAGTTCGTTTCGACCAGTCGGTGGACGTGACGGGCACGCCGCAGTTGGCGCTGACGATCGGCGCGGCGACGCAGCAGGCGAATTACGCAAGCGGGACGGGCACGAGCACGCTGACTTTCCGCTACACGGTAGCGACCACGGACGTCGATGCGGACGGGATCAGCATCGGCGCGAGCGCGCTGGCGCTCAACAGCGGTACGATCCAGATCGCGGGCGGCGCGACGGCCGCGAACCTGGGGCTGGGCACCCATGCAATCTCGAATGCGACGGCCCACAAGGTGCAGGGCGACGTTCCCGCCGTGGCGTCCGTTTGGTTCCTTCATCCGACCCGCGGAGTCCAGATCCTCCTAGCGAACCTCGAACAGGCCGACAGCGTCTACGGGGTGGGCGACCGGATCAGGGTGGCCGTCCGATTCAGCAGGGACGTGAGGGGCTCGGGAACGCCGCAGCTGGCGCTGAACATCGGGTCGCAGACGCGGAGTGCGCCGCTGTGCAACTCAGTGGCGTCCTTCTTGATCTTCTGCTACACGGTCGTGGCGGCGGACAGCGACTCGGACGGGTTGAGCATCGGCGCGAACGCGCTGACGCTGCCTGGCGGAGCCCGGGTCGTTGCCGCGGGGACGACGACGAACGCCGACCTGTCGCTGGCTGACCACCAGGTCACGAACAATGTGGCCTTCAAGGTGGACGGCACCAAGGTGACGCCGCCGGTCGTATCCGCCGTGGAATACATCACCGAACACGGCGCTGTCATGACGCAGGCGGCGGCGGACAGCACCTTCGGGCTGGAAGACGTCATCAGGGTGAAGGTGACGTTCGACAGGTCGATCAGCTGGCACACTCAGTGGCCGCGGCTGGCCTTGACCATCGGGGCGAACACGAGAACCGCGACCTTCTACGCGTTTACCGCCCACTCACTGTACTTCAACTACACGGTCGTGGCGGCGGACAGGGACTCGACGGGGATCAGCATCGGGGCGAACGCGCTGACCATACCCGGGGGCGCGATCCGGCGGCATGGCACGTCGACGAACGCCATCCTGTCGCTGGCGGCGCACGACAACACGGACAATGCCGCTTTCAAGGTGGACGGCACGAAGGAGGTGGCGCCGAACGTGAGCGGCGTGTCGATTTCCAGCGACCCGGGCGCTGACAGCGCGTACGCCGAAGGCAACACGATCGAGGTCAAGGTCGACTTCGACCGTCCGGTGGACGTGACGGGAACGCCGCAGGTGGCGCTGGGGATCGGGACGCAGACGCGGCAGGCGGACTACGCGGCGGGCACGGGCACCAAGTCTTTGAGGTTCCGCTATGCAGTGGTCGTGGCGGACGCGGACGCGGACGGCATCAGCATCGGCGCGAGCGCGCTGGCGCTGAACGGCGGGACGATCGAGCTCAAGGGCGGATCGGCGAACGCGAACCTTGGTCTGGGCGGCCACGCGATCTCGAACGCGACGGGGCACAAGGTGACGGGCGACGTGCCCTACGTGACGACCATCTTTTTCGCGAACCCGCAGGGGGTGCAGATATTCCATGCCGGCACGGACAGCGTCTACGGATCGGGGGATGTGGTTCGCGTGATCGTTGGGTTCAACACGAACATTAGGATTGCGTCGACGACGCAGACGCAGGCGCAACTGGCGCTGGGGATCGGGACGCAGACGCGGCAGGCCCCGCTGTGCGGCCAGAACGTCAGGTTTGCGTTCTTCTGCTACACGGTCGTGGCGGCGGACGTGGACGCGGACGGCATCAGCATCGGCGCGAACGCGCTGACGTTTCCTGCCGGGTCCGGGGCCTACATTCGGCGGCAGGGGACGACGACGGACGCGAACGTGTCGCTGGCTGACCACACGTTCACGAACAATGTGGCCTACAAGGTGGACGGCACCGTGGAGGTGGCGCCGAACGTCAGCGGCGTGACGATCAGCAGCGACCCGGGCGCTGACAGCGCGTACGCCGAAGACAACACGATCGAGGTCAAGGTCGACTTCGACCGTCCGGTGGACGTGACGGGAACGCCGCGTGTGGCGCTGGGGATCGACACGCTGACGCGGCAGGCGGACTACGCGGCGGGCTCGGGCACCAAGTCTTTGAGGTTCCGCTACACGGTTGTGCTGACGGACAGCGACGCGAACGGGATCAGCATCGGCGCGAGCGCGCTGGCGCTGAACGGCGGGACGATCCGGATCGCGGGCGGCACGACGGCCGCGAACTTGGGGTTGGGGACGAACGCGATCTCGAACGCGTCGGGGCACAAGGTGACGGGCGACGTGCCCTACGTGACGGCCATGTTTTTCGTGACCCCGCTGGGGGTGCAGAAGTTCTTTGCGAGCACGGACAGCGTGTTCGGGCTTGGGGACCAGATTTGGGTGGCCGTTGGGTTCAACACGAACGTTGATATTCTGACGACGCAGACGCAACATGCGGAACTGGCGCTGGGGATCGGGACGCAGACGCGGCAGGCCCCGGGGTGCGCCCGCGCCGCCAGGTTTGCGTTATTCTGCTACACGGTCGTGGCGGCGGACATGGACTCGGACGGGATCAGCATCGGCGCGAACGCGCTGACGTTTCCTACCGGGTCGGGGGCCTACATTCGGCGGCAGGGGACGACGACGGACGCGAACGTGTCGCTGGCCGGATTCGAGGTCACGAACGACATAGCTTTCCAGGTTGACGGCGCCCAGGAGGCGGCGCCGAACGTGAGCGGCGTGACGATCAGCAGCGACGCGGGCGCCGACTCGACGTACGGGGCAAGCGACACGATCGAGGTCAAGGTCGACTTCGACCGCCCGGTGGACGCGACGGGGACGCCGCAGGTGGCGCTGGGGATCGGGACGCAGACGCGACAGGCTGGCTACGCGGCGGGCACCGGAACTCGCTCCTTGAGGTTCCGCTACACGGTTGTGCTGACGGACAGCGACTCGGACGGGTTGAGCATCGGCGCGAGCGCTTTGGCTCTGAACGGTGGGACGATCGAGATAGCAGGCGGATCGGCGGTCGCGAACCTTGGTCTGGGCAGCCACGCGATCGCGAACGCGGCGGCGCACAAGGTGAACGGCGCTCAGGCGGTGCCTCACGTGACGGGCACGGTGATTGCGAGCGACGCGGGGAACGACAGCACGTATGCGTCGGGCGACACGATCGAGGTCGGGTTGGTGTTCAACGAGAACGTGGACGTGACGGGCACGCCGCAGCTGGCATTGGGGATCGGGTCGGCGGTGAAGCAGGCGGGCTACGCGACGGGGACGGGGGGCGATTCGCTGGTGTTCCGGTACGTGGTGGCGCCTGGGGACGAGGACGTGGACGGATTGAGCGTGAGCGCGGGCGCGTTGGCTCTGAACGGCGGGACGATCCGGCGGGCGGGGTCGGCGACGGTGAACGCGTACTTGGGTTTGCAGGTTCACACGATCGCGAACGCGGCGGCGCACAAGGTGTTGGGCGGCCCGCCGACGGTGTCGGGCGTGTTCTTCGTGACGCCGGCGAACACGGGGTTGACGTATGCGAGCACGGACAGCGTGTTCGGTCTTGGCGACGAGATACGCGCGGCGGTCAGCTTCGGCGTGGCGGTGACGGCGACGGGGACGCCGCGTTTGGCATTGGGGATTGGCACGCAGACGCGGAGCGCTGTGCTGTGCGATACGACAGGAGCCAACGTGTTGGTGTTCTGCTACACGGTGGTGGCTGCGGACAGCGATTCGGACGGGATCAGCGTCGGCGCGAACGCATTGACGTTGCCGGGCGGCGCGACGCTTCGAGCGACGGGGAGCACGACGGGCGCGAACTTGTCGTTGGCGCCGTGGAACTTCGCGAACTCGGCGTTGTTCCAGGTGGACGGGACGAAGGAGGTGGCGCCTGGGGTGAGCGGTGTGGCGATTGCGAGCGACGCGGGTACGGATTCGACGTACCACCGGTTCGAGGCGATCCGAGTCGAGGTGGCGTTCGACCGTGCGGTGGACGTTGTGGGCACGCCGCAGTTGGCATTGGGGATCGGGGCGGCGACTCGGCAGGCGGGGTACGCGAGCGGGACGGGCACGAGCACGCTGACGTTCCAGTATTCTGTGGGGCCGTCGGACAGCGACGCGGACGGGGTGAGCATCGGGACGAGCGCGTTGGCATTGAACGGCGGGACGATCGAGATAGCGGGCGGCTCGGCGGCGGCGGCGCTGGGATTGGGCAGCCATGCGATTGCGAACGCGGCGGCGCACAAGGTGGCGGGCGACCGGCCGGTGGTGACGGGGGTGTCGTTGGGGTCGCCGGTGACGGGCGACGTGTTCGAGCGGGGCGACACGATCGAGGCGAGGGTGAGTTTCGGGCGGTGGGTGACGGTGACGGGGACGCCGCAGCTGGCGCTGACGATCGGGACGGCGACGCGGCAGGCGAGCTACGCGTCTGGCAGCGGGTCGGGGTCGCTGGCGTTCCGGTACGTGGTGGCGTCCGGGGACGCTGACGCGGACGGGTTGAGCGTGGGCGCGGGCGCATTGGGCTTGAACGGAGGCACGATTGCGGTGACGGGCGGCACGGCGAACGCATTGCTGGAGTTGCAGACGTGGCACGTGATCACGAACAGCGCCGGGCACAAGGTGGACGGCGGGACGCTGACGGCGGCGTCGGTGAGCGGTGTGTCGGTGGCGAGCGTTCCGTCGGGCGGCGACACGTACTTGCTGGGCGACACGATCGACGTGGCGGTGGCGTTCACGCGGCTGGTGGCGGTGACGGGGACGCCGCAGCTGGCGATCGGGATCGGGAGCTCGACGCGGCAGGCGTCGTACGCGAGCGGGACGGGGACGGACACGCTGTTGTTCCGGTACGCTGTGGTGGCTGCGGACGCGGACACGAACGGGTTGAGCATCGGGGCGGGCGCGCTGGGGCTGAACGGCGGCACGGTAGCGGACGCGCGCGACGTTTCGGTTGCTGCGGGTCTGGGTTTGGGATCGAGCGCGGTTTCGAACAGTACGGGCCACAAGGTGGACGGGAGCCGCGTGCGGCCGGCTCGCGTGCTGTCGGTGACGTTGAACACCGTTCCGCCGACGAGCCAATGGAATCAGTTCGTGGCGGGCGACTGGATGCAGGTGACGGTCGAGTTCAGCGCGGCGGTGGACGTTGTGGGCACGCCGCAGGTGGCGATCGTGATCGGGACGGCGACTAGGCAGGCGGCGTATGCGAGCGGGACGGGGACGGCGACGCTGGTTTTTCGTTATCAGATGCACGGCTACGACCCGAGGGACGACGACGGGATCGGCGTGGCGCGCGATGCTCTGGCTCTGAACGGCGGCACGATCCGGCGTGCGGGGAGCAGCGATGCGGCGTTGCTGGACTTTGGGCGCGCCTACACGGGCACGGCGACGAATCCGACGCACAGGGCGGGCGTGAGCGGGATTGCGGTGAGCAGTCCGGGTTCGGGTGGCACGTACGGTGTGGGCGAGACGATCGAGGTGACGGTGTCGTTGAGCCACACGGCCGTCCTGGTCAGCGGCGCGGGGCCGCAGTTGGCGCTGGGGATCGGGACGCAGACGCGGCAGGCGTCGATGGTGCTCGGGGGCGGCAACACCTACAACCCGCTGAGGTTCCGTTACGTGGTACAGGCGGCGGACGCTGACGCGGACGGGATCAGCATCGCGGCGAACGCGATCACGGGCGGCAACGTGCAGTCGCAGCATTCGGTGCGGCCGCCGTTTTGGGGGTTGGGGCGGTTGGCGATTGCGAACGACGGGATGCGCAAGGTGGACGGGAGCCTTGGTGCGGTGGTGAGCGGTCTGTCGATCGGGTCGCCGCCGTCGGGCGACGTGTTCGAGCGAGGCGACGCGATCGAGGTGGCGGTGGCGTTCAACCGGGCGGTGGACGTTGCGGGGACGCCGCAGCTGGCGCTGGCGGTCGACACGCTGACCAGGCAGGCGTCGTACGCGAGCGGGACGGGGACGGACACGCTGGTGTTCCGGTACGTGGTGGTGGCTGCGGACGCGGACACGCTGGGGATCAGCATAGCGGCGAACGCTTTGAGCTTGAACGGCGGGACGATACGGCAGGCGGGCGGGACGACGAACGCGGTGCTGGGGTTGGGCGGCCACGCGGTGACGAACAGCTCGGGCCACAAGGTGGACGGCGGGACGCTGACGGCGGCGTCGGTGAGCGGGGTGGCGATCACGAGCGCGCCGTCGAGCGACAGCACGTACGGACGCACGGAGCGGATCGAGGTGGCCGTCGAGTTCGTGCGCGCGGTGACGGTGACGGGGACGCCGCAGCTGGCGCTGGGGATCGGGACGGCGACGCGGCAGGCGGCGTACGCGAGCGGGAGCGGGACGCGGACGCTCGTGTTCCGGTACGTGGTGGTGGCTGCGGACGCGGACTCGACGGGGATCAGCATCGGAGCGAGCGCGCTGGCGTTGAACGGCGGCGCGATCAACGACGCGCGCGACGGCACGGCGGCGGCGAGCCTGGGTTTGGGCAGCCATGCGGTCGCGAACGATCGTTCGCACAAGGTGAACGGGAGCCTGGGCCCGCCGGGCGTGGCGTCGCTGTCGATCGGCTCGCCGGTGGCGGGCACGACGTTCGAGCGCGGCGAGACGATCGAGGTGTCGGTGGTGTTCAGCCGGCCGGTGGACGTGGGGGGGACGCCGCAACTGGCGCTGGGCATCGGGAGCGCGACCAGGCAGGCGGACTACGCGAGCGGGACGGGCACGGACACGCTGGTGTTCCGGTACGTGGTGGCGGCGGGCGACGCCGACGCGGACGGGATCAGCATCGCAGCGAGCGCATTGGCGCTCAGCGGCGGAACGATCAAGGTCGCCGGCGGGGTGCTGGACGCGACGCTGGGGCTGGGCGCGGGCGTGGTGGTGACGAACAGCGCGGGTCACAAGGTTGCGGGCGGGACGTTCACGACGCCTTCGGTGAGCGCGGTGACGGTGTCGAGCGCGCCAGCGAGCGCGAGCACGTACCAGCTGGGCGAGTCTATCGAGGTGAAGGTGGCGTTCAGCCGTCCGGTGGCGGTGACGGGGACGCCGCGACTGGCTTTGGGGATCGGGACGGCGACGCGCCAGGCGGACTACGATTCGGCGTCGAGCAGTGCGGACACGCTGGTGTTCGGGTACGCGGTCCGTCCGACCGACGTGGACGCGGACGGGCTCAGCATCGCGGCGGGCGCGCTGGCGTTGAACGGCGGGACGATCAACGACGCGCGTCCGGGCGCGACGGCTGCGAGCCTGGATTTGGGGTCGAACGCGATAACGAACGCTGCGTCGCACAAGGTGAACGGCGGGTTGGGCCCGCCTGGGGTGACGGGGTTGGCGGTGGCGCCGCCGCCGGCGGGCGCGGTGTTCGAGCGCGGCGACACGATTGTTGCGACGGTGCGGTTCAACAAGGCGGTGGACGTGACGGGGACGCCGCAGCTGGCGCTGGGGATCGGGGCGCAGACGCGGCAGGCGGCGTACGCGAGCGGGACGGGCACGGCGGCGCTGGTGTTCCGGTACGTGGTGGCGACGGCGGACGCTGACGCCGACGGGTTGAGCGTGGGCGCGAGCGCGCTGGCGCTGAACGGCGGCACGATCGACGTTGCGGGCGGGACGACGGACGCGTTGCTGAGCCTGGAGCGCCATGCGATCGGCAACGACGGCGCGTTGCGCGTGTCGGGCGCGACGTTCACGGCGTCGTCGGTGAGCGGGGTGTCGATATCGAGCAGTCCAGCGAGCGACAGCACGTACGGTCGCACGGAGCGGATCGAGGTCGAGGTGACGTTCGACCGCAACGTGGCGGTGACGGGCACGCCGCAGCTGGCGTTGACGATCGGCGACTCGACGCGCCAGGCGTCGTACGCGAGCGGGAGCGGCACGAAGACGCTGGCGTTCGGCTACGTGGTGGTGGCTGCGGACTCCGACGCGAACGGTTTGAGCGTCGGGCCGGCCGCGCTGGCGTTGAACGGCGGTGCGATCGACGACGCGCGCGACGCGAGCGAGGCTGCGGGCCTGGGCCTGGGGAGCCATGCGATATCGAACGCTTTGGCGCACAAGGTGAACGGGAGCCTGGGGCCGCCCGGGGTGACGGGCGTGACGCTCGGCTCGCCGCCGGTGGGCACGACGTTCGAGCGGGGCGACACGATCGTGGCGACGCTGGCGTTCAACCGGGCGGTGGCGGTGACGGGCGCGCCGCAGCTGGCGCTGGGGATCGGGAGCGCGACGAAGCAGGCGGTCTACGCGAGCGGGAGCGGCACGTCGTCGCTCGAGTTCCGCTACGTGGTGGTGACGGCGGACGTGGACGCCGACGGGTTGAGCGTCGCGACGACGGCGCTGGGATTGAACGGCGGTACGGTTCGGCTGGCCGGCGGCACGCTGGACGCGACTTTGGGGTTGGGCACGCACGCGATATCGAACAGCGCGGGCCACAAGGTGGCGGGCGGGACGTTCACGGCGTCTGGCGTGACGGGGGTGGCGGTCGCGAGCAGTCCTGCGAGCGGCGCGACGTACGGGTTGGGCGAGCGGATCGAGGTTCGGGTGACGTTTGCGCGCGCTGTGGCGGTGACGGGCACGCCGCAGCTGGCGCTGTCGTTCGGCGCTGCGACGCGGCAGGCGGACTACGCGGGCGGCACGGGGACGCCGCAGCTGTCGTTCGGCTACGTGGTCGTCGCGGGCGACGCCGACTCCGACGGGCTCAGCATCGGCGCGAGCGCTTTGGCGCTGAACGGCGGGACGATCGCGGACGGACGCGACGGTTCGACGGCGGCGGCGCTGGGCCTGGGGTCGAGCGCGGTCGCGGACGCTGCGGGCCACCGCGTGGACGCGACGCGCGGCCCGCCGGGGGTGATGGGCGTGACGATCGGGTCGCCGCAGGTGGGCGACACGTTCGAGCGCGGCGACACGGTCGAGGTCGAGGTCGAGTTCAACAAGCCGGTGGCGGTGACGGGCGCGCCGCAGCTGGCGCTGGGCATCGGCGCTGCGACGAAGCAGGCGGGCTACGCGGGCGGGAGCGGCACGGCTGCGCTGGCGTTCCGGTACGTGGTCGTGTCCGCCGACGCGGACGCCGACGGGATCAGCGTCGCGGCGGGCGCTTTGGCGCTGAACGGCGGGACGATCAAGGTGTCGGGCGGCACGGCCGACGCTTTGCTGGGCCTGGGCGCGCACGCGGTGGCGAACAGCGCGGGCCACAAGGTGGCGGGCGGGACGTTCACGGCGTCGTCGCCGAGCGCGGCGTCGGTGACGAGCGCGCCGGCGAGCGGCGACACGTACGGGTTGAGCGAGCGCATCGAGGTACGGGTGACGTTCGCGCGCCCGGTCGTCGTGACGGGCGCGCCGCAGCTGGCGCTGGGCATCGGCGCTGCGACGAAGCAGGCGGGCTACGCTGGCGGCAGCGGGACGCGCGCGCTGGTGTTCGGCTACGTGGTCGCATCCGCGGACGCGGACGCCGACGGGATCAGCGTGGGCGCGAGCGCGCTGTCGTTGAACGGCGGCGCGATAGCCGACGCGCGCGACGGGTCGACGGCGGCCGGCCTGGGCCTGGGCTCGAGCGCGATTGCGAACGCTGGCGCGCACAAGGTGGACGGCAGCGTCGAGGGCGCGCCGGCGGTTGCGGGCGCTCGGCTGGCGAGCGCGCCGTCGGGCGGCGGGTCGTACGGACTGGGCGAGGAGATACGGGTGGCGGTGCGCTTCGACCGCGCGGTGGCGGTGACGGGCACGCCCGAGCTGGCGCTCGGCATCGGCGCTGCGACGCGGCAGGCGGGCTACGCGAGCGGGAGCGGCACGTCCGAGCTCGAGTTCGCGTACGTGGTTCAGGCGGCGGACGCCGACAGGGACGGGATCAGCGTTGGCGCGGGCGCGCTGTCGCTGAGCGGCGGGACGCTGGTGGTCGCGGGCGGCACGGCGGCGGCGGTTCTGTCGCTGGGCAGCCACGCGATAGTGAACGCGAGCGGCCACGCCGTCGCCGGCACGCTCGAGGCGGCGCCGGTAGTGACGGGCGCGCGGCTGGTCTCGTCGCCTGCGAACGGGAGCGCGTACGGGTTGAGCGAGCGGATCGCCGTCGCGCTGGCGTTCAGCCGTCCGGTCGACGTTGCGGGCGCGCCGCAGCTGGCGCTGGGCATCGGGAGCGCGACGCGGCAGGCGGGCTACGCGAGCGGGAGCGGCACGGCCGAGCTGGTGTTCGGCTACGTCGTCGCGGGCGGCGACGCCGACGCCGACGGCGTGAGCGTCGCGGCGGGCGCGCTGGCCTTGAACGGCGGGACGATCGTGATCGCGGGCGGGCGCGTGGCGGCGGTGCTGTCGCTGGGCACGCACGCGCTGTCGAACGTCGCGGGCCACCTGGTGGACGGGAGCGCCGAGACGGCGCCTGCCGTGGCGGGCGTGACGCTGGCGAGCGCGCCGATCGGCGGCGGGCGCTACGAGCTGGGCGAGGAGATCCGCGTGCACGTGCGCTTCGACCGCGCCGTCGCCGTGACGGGCTCGCCGCAGCTGGCGCTGACGATCGGCGCGCAGACGCGCACGGCGCGCTTCGTGCGCGTCGTCGGCTACGGCGCCGCCGCGCGCGCGGGCTGGGCCGGCGTCGCGGCGGGCTATGCAGGCGCGCGCTGGGCCGGCGGGTCGGCGGGCGGCGCAGGCGGTTCCGCCGGCGCGTTGGGCGCGACGCAGGGCGCGGCGCTCGAGTTCGCGTACGCCGTTCAGGCGGCGGACGCCGACGCGGACGGATTGAGCGTGGGCGCGGGCGCGCTGTCGCTGAACGGCGGCGCGATCACGCTGCTGGGCGGCACGGCGGCGGCTGGACTGTCGCTGGGCGGCCACGCGCTGACGAACGTCGGCGGCCACTTGGTGGACGGCAGCGTCGTGTCGCCGCCTGCGGTCGCGGGCGTCGAAGCGAGCCGTCCGCAGTCGGGCGGCCGGTGGCGCGCCGGCCAGACGATCGAGATCGCCGTCGTGTTCGACCGGCCGGTGAGCGTGACGGGCGGCCCGCGTCTGGCGCTGGCGATGGGCACGCGCACGGTTCACGCCGCGCTGGCGTCGGCGAGCGGGCGGCGCGTCGAGTTCGCGTACGAGGTGCGTCCTCACGACCGCGCGCCGAACGGGATCGCGCTGGCCGCCGGCGCGCTGGACGCGAGCGGCGCCGCGATCGTGTCGGCCGCCGACGGTTCGACGCCGGCCGCGCTGTCGCTGGGCAGCCATGCGTTCGCAAGCGATCCGACGCGCAGGGTCGAGGGCGGCGGCGGCGAGCCGGAGCCGGGGCGGCCGCCGAAGTTCGGGGCCGAGTCGTACGCGTTCGAGCTGGCCGAGAACGTGGCGGGCGCCGTCGTCGTGGGCGCCGTGAGCGCCGTGGACCCGGACGAGGGCGACGAGGTGTACTACCGGCTGCGCGAGGGCGGCGGCGGCCTGTTCGAGGTGGACGAGACGAGCGGCGAGGTCAGCTACGTCGGCGCGGGCGAAGACTACGAAGCCGGCCCGCGCGAGCACGCGCTCGTCGTGTCGGCCGCCGACGTCGGCGGCCTCGCGTCGACCGTCCGCGTGACGGTGAAGGTGACGAACGCGAACGAGGCGCCGGCGTTCGAGCGGGCGAGCTGGACGTTCGAGCTGGCCGAGAACGCGGCCGGGCCCATAGTGCTGGGCACGGTCAGCGCGACCGACCCGGACGAGGGCGAGGCGCTGTCGTACAGCCTCGTCTCGGGCGGCGGCGGGCTGTTCGAGCTGGACGCATCGAGCGGCGCCGTGCGCTACGTCGGCGCCGGCGAAGACTACGAGACGGGTCCGCGCGAGCACGCGCTGGCCGTCGCCGTCGCCGACGCTGGTGGATTGCGAGCGGCGGCCGGCGTCGTGATAGCCGTCGCCGACGCCGACGAGGCGCCCGTGTTCGAGCAGGCGAGCTGGACGTTCGAGCTGGCCGAGAACGCGGCCGGCCCAGTCGTGCTGGGCACGGTCAGCGCGACCGACCCGGACGAGGGCGAGGCGCTGTCGTACAGCCTGGTCTCGGGCGGCGGCGGGTTGTTTGAGCTGGACGCGTCGAGCGGCGCGGTCAGCTACGTGGGCGCGGGCGAGGACTACGAGACGGGCCCGCGCGAGCACGCGCTCGTCGTCGCCGCGACGGGCGCCGACGGCCTCGCCGCGCAGGCGGCCGTCGTCGTGACGGTCGCCGACGTGAACGAGGCGCCCGTGTTCGAGCAGGCGAGCTGGACGTTCGAGCTGGCCGAGAACGCGGCCGGCCCGCTCGCCGTCGGCGCCGTCGCCGCCGCCGACGAGGACGAGGGCGACGTGCTGTCGTACAGCCTCGTCTCGGACGGCGGCGGCCTGTTCGAGCTGGACGCATCGAGCGGCGCCGTGCGCTACGTCGGCGCCGGCGAGGATTACGAGACGGGTCCGCGCGAGCACGCGCTCGTCGTCGCCGCGACGGACAGGGGCGGCCTGGCGGCGACGGCGAACGCGACCGTCGTCGTGACCGACGTCAACGAGGCGCCCGAAGCGACGGCGCAGATCGCCGTCGCGGCGCTCGACGCGCACGGCGCGGCCGTGCAGGAGACGCTGGACGCGTACTTCCGGGACCCGGACGGCGACGCGCTCGCGTACGCCGCCGAGTCGTCCGACACGGCGGTGGCGGCGGCGAGCGTTGCGGGCGGCGTGCTGACCATCCAGCCGTTCGCTATCGGCACGGCGAGCGTGACGGTGACGGCGACCGATCCCGGCGGGCTGGCCGCCGAGCAGACCGTCGCCGTCGTCGTCGAGGCGTCGCGCTCCGAGCGAGCGCGCGTGCTCGAGGGCGCGCTGGCCGCGTTCGGGCGCTCGCTCGGCGCCGAGGCCGTCGACGTGATCGGCGGCAGGCTCGGGATCGAGTCGGCCGGCGGACTCGGACGCTCGCACCTCCAGCTCGGAGGACGCGCCGTGGGGTGCGACGGCGGCTTCGCGCAACGGGCGGAGGACCGGGTTGGAGCCGCCGGGGCGGCCGCGCAGGCGGGGGCGGGCGCCGAAACGGGCGCTCGAGCGTGCGGCTGGCAGGCGCTGGCGCGCGCCGCGTCCGGCCTGCTCGGCGTCCAAGTCGCGTTGCCGAGCGCCGGCGGCCTGGGCGGCGCGCCGTCCGCTGGCGCGCTCGACCCGGCCGCGCTGCTGTTCGGCGGCCCGGGCGCGGGAGCAGGCGGACTCGGCGGTCCGGCAGGCGGCGGCCTCGGCATGGGCGGCGACTACCGGGGCCAGCAGGAGCCGGCGGCGGCCACGCCGGGCGGCGTGACGCTCAATCCGCTGTCGGGCGGCGACCTGCTCGAGCGCAGCTCGTTCCAGCTCTCGCTCGGCGGCGGCGCGGCCAGCGACTCGGGCGCGTTCGGCGCGCAGGACGCCGCCGGCCTGCGTCCCGGCTGGACCGTCTGGGGCCGCGCCGGCATGGGCGGCTACGAGGGCCGCCCGGCCGACGGCCTGCGCTTCGACGGCGGGCGCGCGCGCTCGGCGCACCTCGGCGCCGACTACCGCTTCGCGTCCGGCCTGCTCGTCGGCGTCGCCGGCGCGCGCAGCAGCTTCGAGACCGAGTTCGAGAGCGCCGTCAACGGCGCGGGCTCCGTCGCCGCGAGCCTGACCAGCGTGCATCCCTACGTGCACTGGTCGCCCACCGGCGGGCTCGGCCTCTGGGCCCTCGCAGGCGCCGGAACCGGCGACGCGACGCTCGAGGAGACGGCCGGCGGCCGGTTCGGCGCCGACATCGCGATGCTGATGGGCGCGCTCGGCGCGCGCCGCGAGCTGGCGGGCGGCATCGCGCTCAAGGCCGACGCGTTCTCCGTGCGCGTGCGCTCCGACGACGCGGCCGACCTGGCAGGCGTGACCGCGCGCGCGCACCGCGTCCGGCTCGCGCCCGAAGTCGCGAAGACCTGGGCGCTCGGCGGCGAAGCGTCGCTGCGCACGCGGCTCGAGCTCGGCGCGCGCCTCGACGCCGGCGACGCCGAGACCGGCCTCGGCGCCGAGGCGGGCGGCGAAGCGTCGTTCGACCACGCGCCCACCGGCCTGTCCGTCGCGATGCGCGGGCGCGCGCTGCTCGCGCACCAGGCCGAGGGCTTGCGCGAATGGGGCGCCGGCGTCTCGCTCCGGCTCCAGCCCGGCGGCGGCGCCGAGGACGGCCTGTCGCTCTCCGTCGAGCCGGCATGGGGCGCCGGCGCGGGCGCCACGGGCGAACTCTGGCGCCAAGGCGCCGCCGCGCTCGAACCCGCCGTGCAAACGGCGCCGACGGCCGCGCCGTCCGGCTGGGCGCCCGGGCGCATGGCCATGGAACTCGGCTGGGGCGTCGCGCTCGACAACGGCGCCACGATCACGCCCTTCGGACGCTGGAGCCAGGACGCAGGCGCCGGCCAGCGCTTCAACGCCGGCGCGCGCTTCTCGTTGCTCGGCCCGTCCGCCCAGTCCGGCACGGGCGTGCACTCGCCCGCAGACCCCGCCCAGAGCCTGCGCTTCCTCCTCCACCTCTACGGCGAGCACGCCTCCTCGCCGCTCGAACCCCCGCAACGCCGCCTCGGCATCGCAGGCGCCATCCAGCTCAGGTAGACCCCCCGGCACGGCTCCGCCGGCCAAAAAGCGCGCCAAGCCTCCCCGCCGCAACAGTCCCCGGCGTCGGGGAGGCCTGCCGCGCTTCGCATTCGCCCAACTTTGATATCCGCGCCGCCGCATCCGTCGATGCCCGGCCAACCAGCTCTTCACGACGCCCCGGCGCTCCGAACGGCAATTCGCGGACGCCGGCGTCTCCGTGCCGAAGCGATTCGGCTTATGACGACTTGAGACCAGCCCCGGCTTCGGGGTTAAACTTGTTCGTCTTCCCGACGCCGATTCGAGCGTGCAGTTCCGTCCGGTCTCCTTCCAGCGCCGCTTCCATGACGTCTCCCTTTCGCCCTGCTTCCGACGTCCGGGCCACCACCGTGATCGCGGTTTCCAAGGGCGGACGCGTCGCCATGGCCGGAGACGGCCAGGTTACGATGGGCGACATGGTCGTCAAGGCCGCCGCTCAGAAGGTTCGGCGCTTGGGCAACGGCCAGATACTCGCAGGCTTCGCGGGTGCGTTGGCGGACGCAGTGACGCTGTTCGCCAAGCTGGATTCGATGTTGGACCGCTGGCCCTCGAACCTTCCCCGGGCCTGCGTGGAACTGGCCAAGGAATGGCGGACCGACCGCTACCTCCGCCGCCTCGAAGCTGTGTTGGCGGTCGCCGACCGCAAGCGGTTGCTGCTGGTCGGAGGCGACGGCAACGTCATCGAGCCGGATGTCCCGGTACTGGCCATCGGATCGGGAGGCGGCTATGCGCTGGCCGCGGCGCGAGCGTTGCACGAATCCACCAACATGAACGCTCCCACCATCGCGCGCCGGGCGCTGGAGATCGCCGCCGACATCTGCGTCTACACCAACTCCCAGATCACGGTCGAGGAACTGAAACCGTCATGAGTCCCACCGACGCGCCCGCAACTCCCGCGTCTCTCCATGCCCGGCCAGGCGGTGCCGCCAAGCCTCGGCCCGTCGCCGGCCACGCGCCTGAACAAGGGTGGTCCGCCGGCCAGCTGTCCTCCTCCGCCCACGCCCCCGGACGAGGACGAGCGCGCAGGCCCAGCATCGCTTCCTCTCCCGAGCTTCCCCGGCTCGCCGGCCGCGCGCCCGCCCCTGCCGCCGAGGCCGGCGACGGCGAAGATGCGGACGACGCGGGCGCCGTCGGCGACGACAACGGCGAAGGGCACGGCGCCGCTCGCGACGAGACCAGCGCGGAGTGCGACGACGACGAAGACGGCATTGACGACGACGAATTCTCCGACGAACTCCTCGACTGGCTGATCAACCTGACGCCGGCCGAGATCGTAGCCGAACTCGACAAGTACATCGTCGGCCAGTCCGAGGCCAAGAAGGCTGTTGCAGTCGCCCTCCGCAACCGCTGGCGGCGCCAGAAGGTCAAGGACACGCAGCTTCGCGAAGAAATCTTCCCCAACAACCTCATCATGATCGGGCCGACCGGCGTGGGGAAGACCGAGATCGCCCGGCGGATGGCGCGGTTGTCGGGATCTCCCTTCGTCAAGGTGGAGGCGTCGAAGTTCACGGAGGTGGGCTACGTGGGCCGCGACGCAGAGGCCATGATACGGGACTTGGCGGACACCGCGGTCAACATGGTGCGCAACGAGCGCGAAGAAGAGATGGCGCCCGAAGCGCGCAGGCGCGCGGAAGAGCGGCTGCTCGACCTGCTCCTCCCCGACTCTGCCGAGAAGCCCCGCAAGCGGGCCGGCCGCCGCGCCGATCCGGATCCGGAGCGGCCGGACAAGGGCGGCGACAAGGAAGCTCCCGGCGCGGCGGGCGGCGGCGACGGCGACGCGGAACGGCGCGGCGCGGCGGCGCTGGACGAGGAATCGGCGGCGGCGTTTCTGGCGGGCAAGGACGGCGTGGCGCGGCGGACCGGCGGCGGCGAGGATACGGCAGCTCCGCGAAGCGGCGCGTCGTCCGAATCTCCTCTGCCGCCCGGTGAAGCGGGGGCCGGGGACGAGCAGTCGGCGAATGCCGCCGAGGCGCCCGCTGACGCCGACGAGCCGGAGTCCGACGACCGGCCCATGACCGACCGCCTCGCGCGCACCCGCGAGAAGCTTCGGGCCCTCCTCAGAAAGGGGGAACTCGAGAACCGCATGGTGGAGATGGAAACTCGGCATACTTCGCCGCTCTTCGACGCGATGACCAACCCGGGCGGCCGCATGGAGGACGTCGACGTCCATTTCACCGAAACGTTGCGCGACATGCTTCCCAAGCAGACGAAGCAGCGCACGGTCACCGTCGCCGAGGCGAGGCGGTTCCTGTTCTCGGACGAACTGGACCAGCTGGTGGACACCCAGGACGTGATCTTCGACGCCATGGACAGGGTAGAGGAGAGCGGCATCGTCTTCCTCGACGAAATCGACAAGATCGCCGCGCCCCAGCGCGGGGCGGGGCCCGACGTAAGCAGGGAAGGGGTTCAGCGCGACCTGCTTCCGGTCGTCGAAGGTTGCAACGTGCAGACGAAGTACGGCCTCATCTCCACCGAGCACATCCTCTTCATCGCGGCGGGCGCGTTCCACGTCTCCAAGCCCTCGGACCTCATTCCCGAGATCCAGGGCCGCTTTCCCATCCGAGTGGAGCTCAGAAGCCTCGACGCGACCGACTTCGTGCGGATTCTCAAGGAACCGCACAACTCGCTGATCCGACAGTACGCCGCGCTCATCCAGGTCGAAGACGCGACGGTCACGTTCACGGACGACGGCTTGGAGGAGATCGCGCGGGTTGCGGCCGAGCTCAACGAGCGCATGGAGAACATCGGCGCCCGCAGATTGCAGACCGTCCTCATCTCCGTCATGGAGAAGATGATGTTCGGCCTGCCCGAGGAAGCGTCCGACTGGGAGGTGGACGCCGCGTTCGTGAGAGCACGCCTGCAACCGGTCGTGTCCGACTCCGACCTGAGCCGCTACATCCTTTAGGGCGGAGATGGCGCCTTCTTCCCGCGACTTCCTCGACCTGGCGAGCCGCGATCCGGACGACTTGATTCGGTTGCTCGACCTCGCGCAGCGCGTCAAGGCCGACCCGCCTGGCAACCGGCCGCTGGAGGGACGCTCTCTGGCGATGATCTTCCAGAAGGCCTCGACCCGGACGCGCGCCAGCGCCGAAGTCGCCATGACGCGCCTTGGCGGCCACGCCCTCATGATCGCCCGCGCCGACTCTCAAATGAGCCGAGGCGAGAGCGTCGCCGACACGGCGCGCGTCCTGAGCCGCTACGCGGATGCCGTTCTGCTGCGCACCTTCGCCCACGAGGACCTGCTCGACTTCGCCGCCGCGTCCGCCGTGCCCGTCGTCAACGGCCTCACCGACCTGCTGCACCCGTGCCAAGTCATGGCCGACCTCCTCACCGTTCGCGAAGAGTTCGGTCCGCGCCTCGAGGAGCGCCGCGTGGCCTGGGTCGGCGACGGCAACAACATGGCCAACTCGTGGATCAACGCATCGAGCCGGCTGGGCTTCTCGTTGCGCCTGGCTTGTCCCGAGGGATACGACCCCGATCCCGCGATTCTGCAAGCCGCGGCGGCGGCGGACGCCGAGCTTGTCCGCAGCCCGGCCGACGCGGTGACGGGCGCCGACGTGGTGGCGACCGACGTCTGGGCGTCGATGGGACAGGAGGAAGAGCAACATGCCCGCGCCGCCGCGTTCGCGGGCTTCCAGGTGGACGAACCGCTCATGGCACGGGCGCGCCCGGACGCCATATTCCTGCATTGCCTGCCCGCCCACCGGGGCGAGGAAGTCGCTGCCGCGGTCATCGACGGCCCTCGTTCGCGCGTGTTCCGCGAGGCGGAGAACCGTCTGCACGTCGCCCAGGCTCTCTTCCTCGACCTCATCGGCTGAACCGCCGGCGGGAGCCTCTGCTCCCCTCGGAGCACCGGGAGAAGACAAATGGACGCCAAGCCCAGCCTCCGCACGCCGCTCCACGACGTCCACCTCGCCCTGGGCGCCCGCATGGTCGCGTTCGCCGGCTACGAGATGCCCATCCACTACCCCTCGGGAATCCGGGCGGAACACGTGGCGGCCCGCGAGTCGTGCGTCGTCTTCGACGTGTCGCACATGGGCGAGTTCACCGTCGGAGGTCCCCAGGCCGAGGCGCTCGTCCAGTACTTGACGGTCAACGACGCGACGCGCGCGACGCCGGGCCAAGCGCAGTACTCCGCCCTGTGCGACGAAGACGGCCGCGTGCTCGACGACCTGCTCGTTTATCGCTTCGACGACCGCTTCATGCTGGTCGTCAACGCCGCGAACCGCGCCAAGGACTGGCAGTGGATCGCCGGTCACGCCGCCGGTTACGAGGTGGACTTGGCCGACGACTCGGACGCCACGGCGCTTGTGGCCGTGCAGGGTCCGGCTTGCCGGCAGGTCCTGGAGCCGCTGGCGGAGCCGTGCCTCGACGGAATCGGCTACTACAGGTTCGCCGAAGGAACGGTGGCCGGCGTGGAAGCCGTGATCAGCCGCACCGGCTACACGGGCGAAGACGGGTTCGAGCTCTACGTTCCCGCGTCGGGGGCCGAGGCGGTCTGGCGGGCGGTTACCGAGAGCGGGGAGGCGCGCGCCGTCCCGGCGGGCCTCGGGGCGCGGGACTCGCTGCGGCTGGAGATGGGGTACGCATTGTACGGGAACGACCTGGACGAGCGGCACACGGCCCTGGAATCCGCGCTGGGATGGATCGTCAAGCTGGACGCGGGCGACTTCGTGGGACGAGCGGCGCTGGCGGAGCAGAAGGAGCGAGGCGTCGCGCGCCGGCTGACGGGCATCCGGCTGACCGAACGGGGCTTTCCCCGGCCCGGATATCCCGTGGTCCATCGCGGCGAGGATGCCGGGGTCGTCACTTCCGGCGTCGCCAGCCCGTCCCTGGGCGCCGGAATCGCCCTTGCGCGGTTGCCCGAGGCGGCCGCCAAGCCCGGCACGGAGGTCGGCATTCGCATACGCGACAAGGTCGTGCCCGGCCTCACGCAGCGGCCGCCCTTCTACACCGAAGGCTCCATCCGCCGCTGAAGGGGCCCGGACGCCATGGCGGAGACCGTCGTCGTCACGACTGACGACCTGCCGCTGGCGGGCGAGTTGCGGACCGGCTTCGAGGCGGCCGGGCATCGCGTGGAGCTGGTCACCGCCTACGACGACCCCGACGCCGTCGCCGACGCGGCGCTCCTGGTCCTGACCGGAGGCGCCGAGGCGAAGGGGGCCCCCGCGCTCGCCGAAGCGGGCCGCAAGAACGGCGTGCCGGTGTTCGCCGTCGGCGCCGCTCCGGCTCCCGGGCTGGCCGCCGCGTTCCCGGCGCCGGCCGACGCCGACGAGATCGTGCTCATGGGGTGTCGGGCAGTGGACCGCGGCAAGTTGCGGGAAGCCACCGGCATCATCGGCGAGACGGACCCGATGATCGAAGTGCTCGAGCGCGTCGTCCAGATCGCTCCCGTGGACGTCACCGTGCTCGTGACCGGCGAGTCCGGCACCGGCAAGGAACTCGTGGCACGCGGTCTCCACGCGCTGTCCAAGCGCCGCCGCAAGGCGTTCGTGGCCGTCAACGTCGCCGCCTTGACCGAGACGCTGCTCGAGAGCGAGTTGTTCGGGCACGAGAAGGGCGCCTTCACGGGCGCGATCGATTCGCGCCGCGGCCTGTTCGAGCTGGCTTCCGGCGGCACCATCTTCCTGGACGAAATCGGCGAGATGCCCCTCCAGACGCAGACCAAGCTGCTGCGCGTGCTGGAGCAGCGGGAGTTCCTGCGGGTCGGCGGCCAGAAGGTCGTGCACGTCGACGTGCGCATCGTCGCGGCCACGAATCAGCGCCTGCGCGACATGGTCGCCCAGGGCACGTTCCGCAGGGATCTCTACTACCGCCTCAACGTCCTGCACATCCCGCTCCCGCCGCTGCGCCGGCGCCGCGAGGACATCCCCCTTCTGGTCGACGCCTTCGTGCGCGACGCGAGCAAGAGGCACGACCGCGGCCCTTTCGCCGGCATCTCGGCGGCAGCGATGGACATCCTCGTCCGCCACCGCTGGCCCGGCAACGTCCGCGAGCTCCGCAACTTGATCGAGAGCATGGTCGTGCTGGCGCCCGGCAGGGAGATCCGCGCCGAAGACATCCCGTCCGACTTCGCGGAACGCGAGCCCTCGACCGCGCTGGCGCCCGCCACGGGCGCCGCCTCCTTCGACAAGACCGGCGTGCTCCGTCCGCAGCTCGAGTTCGTCTTCCGCTCCATGATGCAGATGAAGGTGGACATCGAGGACCTGCGCGCCGAGTTCGAGGCGTTCCGCCGCTCCGAAGCCCGCGCCGAAGGAGGCATCCTCGTTGCGCGAACCCCGCCCGCGCCCCAACTGGACGGCGCCGGCGCACGCGAGGACGGCGAGATCGTGTACGACCGCGCCGCCGGGGACGCCGATTCCGCGACCGAAGCCGCCGCCGCCGAGCCCCCTGCCACAGCCGCGCCCGCCTCGCG
Organism: Longimicrobiales bacterium; assembly: GCA_965203485.1. Taxonomy (GTDB): domain Bacteria; phylum Gemmatimonadota; class Gemmatimonadetes; order Longimicrobiales; family Gaopeijiaceae. The sequence continues at coordinate 1,836,993 of OZ241892.1, read as the reverse complement.
TCCGGCCGCCCGTCCCAAGCCCGCGGACATCGTTGCCGCCGCGCCCGCCGCCACGGCGCCCGCTTCGTCTCCGGTCGCCCGTCCTGGGCCGGAAACCGCCGACGATGCCGAGGCCCCCGTCCTTGCCGCGTCCGGCCAGCCCGGCCCGGCCGTTCCAGAGCCGCCCCTAGACCCCGTTGTGTACCGCGCCGGAATGACGCTGGAGGAGGCCGAGCGCGCCACGATCGCCGCGGCCTTGGAATCCGCGTCCGGCAACCGCCGCATCGCGGCCGAGTCCCTGGGAATCGGCGAGCGCACCCTCTACCGCAAGATCGACACGCTGGGCTTGGAGGTCTGACGCGCTGCCCGTCCGCCGCCGGCCGACGCCGGGGAAGCGCGCTTGACTCGGGGCGGGCGCGGCCCGCAGGATTCGCGGATGCCGGAACGCCCACGCAACCCTCGGCAAGCAAAAGGGGGCGGGGGAGATGCCGAGAGCCGACGGTCCGCCCAACAGTCGCGGAGACACGGTGATGCGCTTCTTCAACACGTCCGGCCCGGTGGTGGCGGCCGACCACTACCGTGTCCCGCCGCTCGCTCGCGTGGACCTTGCCGACGTCCGGCGACTGATCGACCGCAAGCGCTACTTCGTGCTCCATGCGCCGCGCCAGACAGGGAAGACGTCGGCCCTCCTGGCCCTTCAGGACTTGTTGAACGCGGAAGGCCGCCACAGGTGCGTCTACGTGAACGTGGAAGGCGCCCAGGCGATGCGGGAAGACGTGGAGCGGGCGACTCGGGTCGTCTTGGGCCAGCTGGCGCTGCGGTCTCGGCGAGCGACCGGCGACGACCTCTTGCTGGGCGCGTGGTGTCGCATTGCGGCCGAGTTCGGCGACGGTGCGCTCGGCGCAGCTCTCACCCAATGGGCTCAAGCCGGCGAGCGGCCGATCGTGCTGTTGATCGACGAGATCGACGCGCTGGTGGGCGATTCGTTGCTGGCAGTGCTGAGGCAGCTTCGGGCGGGCTACGACATGCGCCCCGACGGCTTCCCCCAAAGCGTGATCCTGTGCGGCGTCCGGGACATCCGAGACTACCGCATCTCGTCCCGCTCGGCCGGCACCATGGTCGCGGGCGGCAGCGCCTTCAACATCAAGGCCGAGTCCGTGCGCTTGGGCGACTTCTCGCGGGACGAGACGCTCGCCTTGCTCGGACAGCACACCGACGAGACCGGCCAAGCGTTCGCCGCCGCCGCGCTGGACGCCGTTTGGACGCAAACCCGGGGCCAGCCCTGGCTGGTGAACGCCCTGGCCTACGAAGCCTGCTTCCGCTGCCCGTCGGAGGCGGACCGGTCGCGCCCGGTGACCGCCGCCGACGTTCTGGACGCGGAGGAGGCGCTGATCCTGCGCCGCGACACGCACCTCGACCAGCTCGCCGACAAGCTCGAGGAGGACCGCGTTCGGCGCGTGATCGAGCCCCTTCTGGTCGGCGGGGACGGCCTGGAGTCCACTGTCGACGACATCGAGTACGTCCGAGACCTGGGACTGATCGCCCAGGACGAGCCGTTGCGCATCGCGAATCCGATCTACGCGGAGGTCGTGCCCCGCCAACTGACGCGGGCGGCCCAGCTCAAGATTCAGGACGACCCGGCGTGGTACGTGGACGCCGCCGGCGCGTTGCGGCTGGAGAAGCTCCTTGCCCGCTTTCAGGAGTTCTTCCGCGAGAACGCCGAGAGCTGGGTGGAGCGGTTCGACTACAAGGAGGCGGGCCCGCACCTTCTGCTGCAGGCGTTCTTGCAGCGCGTGGTGAACAGCGGCGGCCGGGTCCAGCGCGAACACGGCATGGGCCGGCGCCGCGCGGAGCTGCTGATCGAGTGGCCCGAGGGCGAGGCGGTGCGCAAGTACGTGGTCGAGTGCAAGGTGCGCCAAGCGGGCGGCGGCCTGGAGCGCGTGGTGGCCGAAGGCGTGGAGCAGACTGCGGCCTACATGGATCGCTGCGAGGCCGAAGCCGGGCACTTGGTCGTCTTCGACCGCAGCGAGGAGCGCAGCTGGGACGACAAGACCTTCCGAGACAGCCGCACCGCCGAGAGCGGCGCCGAGATCGCGGTCTGGGGAATGTGACCGCCGTCCCGCGCCCCGGAATGCTGGCCACCGTCCGCAACCGCCGCGGCGTCGTGGCCGCCGTGGAGCCCTACGACGGCGTAGCCGGGCGGCTCCACCTGGTCCATCTCGAATACACGGACCACCAGTCGCCCCGCGAGGAGCGCCATCGTGAGATCTTACCGGAGCCTGCGTGTGCCAAGCTCACGCCAACGCCCCTTTCTGGTGTCTAGGACGTCGCTGTCGCCGGATCCGCCAGGACCGCGACCGCACTGACCCCATGCGACGGTCGCTTCGATTCATGCGCCGGATCGTCGCTTCGGCGTGCTCCCCTCATGGACACCCCTTCCAACTCGTTGTATCTTGCTAGGGTAGCGAGATGGCTCGGTCGGTGGTGTCCGGCAGCTCTCCTCTCGATCGATACAGACGGACCCCTTCAGCGGAGAAGACCGGTGGAGAATCCCCAGGTAGTAGCAACGTCGGCACGCGAGACTGATCTCCCGGATAAATCACGGACGGAACTCTTTATGCTGGAGGATCACGTCCTTGGACGCAAGCTTGCTAGCCGAGAGATTGCGGAGTTGTGGAAGGACAATGGTTTGTTGGCTTTCCACCAGAGATATACGAAATCCGATGGAACGATCGCAATCCCTGCCCGCTACACTCTCACCGATCGCGGACGAGCTAGGTTGCACGAGCTCCAAAGACAGTACTGGTGCGCCGAACTCGCATTCAGTTCGAGTTACCACGTCTTATCGAATGAATCTACGGTACCACCCGGTGGCTGTAGTGTCATCGCGTGGTCTATTGATCCCGCACCGAGTCATTTCGGCCCGTATGTCGCCAAGCCGTTGCGGAAGAGAAAGGATATGTACCTGCCGCCCGAAGTTGCAATTTGTGCTACCCCAGACGGCCATTTGGTCATATCTTCAGACAGCCGGAGCATTTACGTGGTGACCCTGAAGCCCCAGAACAACGGCCTTCTTTGTACCGCTTGCTTTGACAACGGTGGCCTTTCTGTTCCCTGGGGGCACGGGCAAGCCGGCCTTGCACTGTCGCTTAAGATGGCTCTTTAGTCTCGGTGCGGCGGCTGTCAGCGGACAAGATTTCGGTCACGAGCCGTGGCTCGGCGAGTGCCACGTGCGAGCGGCGGCGAGCTTTAGGTGATTGGTTGTTGGCACTTGGATAGGCATCGTGGACCCCTTCTCTTCTCGATGGACTTGAATATGTCACATCGAATACACAAAATGACGGAGACGAAAAACGAATGACGGCCGCGGAAGAGCCGGTCGGTGGGCAACCCATCCGTGCTTGCGCGAAGTTTCATAACCTGTTACGGGAGCTGTTTCAATTCGACTCGGCGGACCTTGACTTCGGCGTCTATCGCATACTGAACCACAAGCGCGACGTAATTGAAAACTTCGTCGTTAATGACCTGCCCGCCGCCGTCGCAGAGGAACTCGACCAAGGCATCCTTCGAGAGCAAGCTTGGGCGGCCAAGGAGATGCAAGAGGCGGCCACGCAGATCAAAAAATACCTTGCACCCGACGCTGTCACGCCAGACGGATCGCTTAAGTCACCTCACGGCGACACTGAGATTGGACGCAAGTACCTGCGCTTTCGGGCGTTGTCGTCCAGCGGCACCAGAAGTCGGACGGCGATTGAACGCGACATCTACAACCACTTGCTCACCTTCTTCGGCCGGTACTACGACCGCGGCGACTTCATGTCCCAGCGTCGGTACTCGATGCGCCAGCGCTACGCCGTCCCGTACAACGGCGAAGAGGTCCTTCTGCACTGGTCCAACAAGGATCAGTATTACGTCAAGACGACGGAGGTATTCCGCGACTACGCCTTCAGCGCCAAGGGCGTCAGTGTCGATTTCCGCCTGGCGGCCGCCGACGTCGAACAGGACAACGTCAAGGGGGACCGGCGCTTCTTCGTGCCCCGGTTCGACCAGATCGCATGGGACGACCAAGCCTCCCACCTTGCGGTTTCGTTCGAGTACCGCCCGCTGACGAAGGACGAGAGCCCCGGCAACAGCAAGAGGGGCGTCAACGGCACACAGGAAGAGATCGTCGCTCGGGCGCTCGTCGCGATACCGGAGCACCTGGCAAAGACGAGCAACGCCGAACGCGCGCACGCCGCCCTGACCGCGGAGCGCCGAACCACGGCGAGCGGGGAAGTGGTGACGGTTCTCGAGCACCATCTTCGGCGGTACACCAGGCGCAACACGTCGGACTACTTTGTTCACAAGGACCTGAAGAGGTTTCTGACCGGCGAACTCGACTTCTATCTCAAGAACGAAGTCATGAACGTGGCGAACGTCGTGACGGCTGGCGAGGAAAGATCGGAAGGCTGGTTTCAGACGGTGCGCGTAATCAGAACCGTGGGCCATAGGATCATCGACTTCTTGGACCAGATCGAGTCCTTTCAGAAGATGCTGTGGGAGAAGCGCAAGTTCGTAACGGATACCCAGTACTGCGTCACCCTGATGTGCATAGGCGAGGCGTTCCACCCGGAGATCGCCGAGTGCGAAGAACAGTGGAACGAATGGCGCGAGCTGCTGTGCGTGGACGAAGAACGCGTCGACCTCTTCAACTCGGCCCGAGACAAGGCGGGCGCGCGGCTGGCCTTCCTCCGGCAGCATCCGACGCTCGTCCTCGACACCAGGCACTTCTCCCAATCGTTCGTCGACCGGCTTCTCGGCTCGTGGGAGGACCTGGACGGCATGACCGCAGGCACGTTGGTGCACGGCGAGAACTGGCAGGCGCTCGGCCTGCTGGAGGAACGACACAGAGACGAAGTGGACTGCATCTACATTGACCCGCCCTACAACACCGGCCAGAACGAGAAGTTCGTCTACAAGGACAACTATAGGCACAGCTCGTGGCTGTCGATGATGAACGACCGCTTGGCCGCCTCGCGGAGACTGGCTTCCCGGCGCGCGGGCATCTTCGTCAGCACCGACGACGGGGAGTACGCCGTGCTTCGAGGGGTCCTCGAGCAGACGTGGGGCCGGGAGAACTTCGTGGCCGACGTCATCTGGAACAGTCGCAAGTCGGTGTCGAACGACGCGCTGATCTCGATCTCCACCAACCACACGACCTTCTTCGCGGCCGACAGGGCGTTCCTGGAGTCCAAGAAGACGGAGTTCAGGCTGCCGCACGTCGACACGAAGTTCTCCAACCGGGACGACGATCCGCAGGGGCCTTGGGTCCTGGACCCCATGGACGCGCCCAACGTCCGAGAGAACCTCCATTATTCGATCGTCAACCCCGAGACGGGCGAGGAGCACTGGCCGCCGGAGGGCCGCCACTGGCGGTTCGACGAGGCCAAGACGAAGCGGCTGCTCGCTGGCGGCCAGATTGTGTTCGGGCGATCGGGCGAGGGCAAGCCGATGTGCAAGCGCTACCTCCGGCACGCGCGCGCCAAGGGCATGGTGCCCACGACGCTGTGGGACGACGTCAAGACGACGACTGACGCCACCAAGCTCTTGCTGAACCTCTTCGGAAACGGCGAGATGAGGGGGCTGATCGACGAGATCAAGCCCAAGCCGACGCAACTCGTGGACCGGTGTGCCGTGTTGCTGGCCCGTCACGACGGAACGGTGCTGGACTACTTCGCCGGCTCCGGCACCACGGCTCATGCGGTCGTCGATCTCAACCGCCGCGACGGAGGCAGACGGCGGTTCGTTCTGGTGGAGATGGGGGAATACTTCGACCAGATGTTGTTGCCTCGGCTGAAGAAGATCGTCTTCGCGCCCGAGTGGAAGGACGGCAAGCCGAAGCGAGTGGCAACCCCGGAGGAAGCGACGAGGGGACCGCAGGTCGTGAAGTACGTACGGCTGGAGAGCTACGAGGACGCCCTGAGCAACATCAGCTTCGACGGCGAGGCGGGCCAGCGCGCGTTGGAGCTCGAAGGCTACGTCCTCAGGTACATGCTACGGTGGGAGACGAAGGACAGCGCGACCCTCTTGAACGTGTTCGATCTGGACAAGCCCTTCTCGTACAAGCTTCGCGCGGGGGCGAACGGCCAAGTGCGCGAGGTCGTCGCGGACCTCCCGGAGACGTTCGCCTACCTGCTGGGCCTTCGCGTGGCCACGCGACGTGTCCACCACGACGACGGACGGCGGTACCTTGTGCACGCCGGAACCGTCGACAGGCGGCGGACCGTCGTCATCTGGCGGGACACGGAGGGCTGGGGCAGGGCGGATTTCGTGCGGGACAAGGAGTTCGTGGCAGCCCAGGGGTTCGTCGACGGGGCCGACCAAGTGTTCGTGAACGGAAGTTCCCTCATCCGCGAAGCGACGGCGCTGGATCCGATCTTCAAGAGGCGCATGTTCCGATCGGGGGGCGCGTGATGGCGAACCGGGCCTCGAAAGCGAAGCTGGATCGGCGGCTGGTCCTTCTTGCGTGGCTTCACGAGCAATTCGGCTACAAGACCAATCAAGAAATGCTCGCGGACCTGAAGGAGTGCGCCGAAGGCTACGACGACACCGGAATGAGCTACGTCCACCGACGCTTGGAGTCGCGGGGACGGCGCGCGAAGGTGCCCTTGGAGGACTTCGTCCGCTACGACCAGAACATCCGAGCCCATCTGCGGGCCGTGAACGCGGGGCGCGGCCGCCCGATCGTGTTCCGCTACTTTCAGCACGCGGCGGCGTTGTACACGGAGCTCTACTTGGACTGGGCCCTTCGGCGTCCCGCGGAGCTGGTCGAGTCGCTGAACGAAGCGGCCTACAAGCACAACCAGCACAAGGCGTACGACGACCGATTTCCGACGGTCCAGGCGTCGGACCTTCACAGACTTGCCTACTGGATGGCGACGGGCAGCGGCAAGACGCTGATCATGCACGTCAACTACCGTCAGTTCGTGCACTACAACGCCCGGCCGCTCGACAACATCGTGCTCGTCACGCCCAACGAGGGCCTGACGCGCCAGCACATCGCCGAGATGCGCGCGTCGGGCATCCCTTGCCGGCGCTTCGACCTGGACGACAGCGGCCTTCTGGCGCTCGACCGGGACACCGTGCAGGTGGTCGAGATCACCAAGCTCGTCGAGAAGAAGCGGGGCGGCGGCGCCAGCGTCCCCGTGAAGGCGTTCGAGGGCGTCAACTTGGTCTTCGTCGACGAAGGGCACCGAGGCACGGGCGGCGAGGCGTGGCGGAGGGCGCGCGAATCGGTCGGGAAGGGCGGCTTCACCTTCGAGTACAGCGCCACTTTCGGCCAAGCCCTGGCGTCGGCGCGGAACCAGGAGCTGACGGGGGAGTACGGCAAGTCGATCGGCTTCGACTATTCGTACCGATACTTCCACGGAGACGGGTACGGCAAGGACTTCCGCATCCTGAACCTGCGAGAGGAAGTCGAGCAGGACGCGACGGACACGTTGCTTCTCGGCAACCTGCTGTCGTTCTACCAGCAGATGCGGGTCTTTGACGAGCACGAGGCCGCGATTCGGTCCTACAACGTCGAGCATCCGCTGTGGGTGTTCGTCGGGGGCACCGTTAAGGCCGTCTACTCCCTGCGAAAGCAGAAGAGAAGCGACGTGCTGACGGTGGCTCGCTTCTTTCATCGCGTGCTCGCGAACCGGGAAGGCTGGGCGGTCGAGACGGCGTCCAGGCTATTGAAGGGCGGTAGCGGCCTGCGAAGGGCCGACGGGCGGGATGTGTTCGCGGACAGGTTCGCGTCCCTCCGGAAGTCCGGCCTGTCGGGAGAGGCCCTGTACCGCGACGTGCTGGCGCGAGTGTTTCACGCATCGGCTTCGGGCGGCCTTCACCTGGGGCAGATGCGCGGTAGCCGGGGCGAGATCGGTCTTCGGGCGAGCACGGCCGACCGGTGCTTCGGCGTGATCTACATCGGCGACGTCGGGGACTTCGTCAAGCTTGCCCGGCAGGACGCCCCGGGCTTCGTCTTCGAGCACGACGTCGTTGGCGATTCGCTCTTCGATGGCATCGCCGATCCCGAGGGCGGCGTCAACATCCTGGTCGGTGCCAGGAAGTTCATGGAGGGATGGAACTCCTGGCGGGTCGCGAACATGGGGCTGATGAACATCGGTCGCACCGAGGGTTCGCAGATCATCCAGCTCTTCGGACGCGGGGTCCGCCTGCGCGGCAAGGGCTTCGGCCTCAAGCGGAGCTCCGCCCTGGACGGCGAGCACCCGCCCGACGTGAAGCTCCTGGAAACGCTGGACATCTTCGCCGTCCGCGCCGACTACATGTTCCAATTCCGCAACTACTTGGAGCAGGAAGGCGTGGACACGCGGGACGTGCTGGAACTCCGCCTGGACGCGGAACCCAACCGCGCGTTCTTGAACCGGGGCCTACTCGTTCCGACCATGCCCGACGAGGGATCCTTCGTAGACGAGGAGGATGTGTTGCTTGACCGCGACGAGGATATCCGCGTGCGCGTGGACAAGTCCGTGCGCGTCCGCACTCTGGAGAGCGATGGGAATCACATATATGATCGTAACGCACGGTCGGGCCAGCCCCGGCCAATCCCGGCGACGAGCCTCACACTGGTTAACTGGCAGAACGTATATCTGGAGCTCGTCGAGTATGCGGATAGCCAGGGACTGACTAATCTTGCCCTCACACCCAAAGCAATGATGCGGATCGTCAAGGCGGCGGAAGGCAACGAACTCTATGACTTGATCGCGGACGACGACATTGCTGCCCCTCAGAGCTACAAAGACACGCGGCTTCTCGAAGAAGCTGTGCTGACGATTCTGAAGAAGTACGTGGACAAGTTCTGCCGTGTCCGCCGAGATCAGTGGGACGCGGAAAAGGTCGTGTATACCAAAGTGAGCGAGCGAGATGCGAATTTTCCCCGTTACACGGTTCGTGTTCCGCGCAACGAGACGGCACTGGTGGAGGCGATCCGGGAGCTAATTGCCGAAGGCGATCGGATCTACCGAATGGCCACGACGGATCTTCCAGGCATCTACTTCGACCGGCATTTGTATCAGCCGTTGCTGGTTGATCGGGACGCTCGCATCGAGACGACGCCTCCGGGGCTCAACGTCGGCGAAGTGCGGTTCATCGAAGACCTGCGGGCCCGGTGCGAAGCTCACGCGGACGACTTCGGCAGAGGAAGAGAACTCTTTCTGTTGCGGAACCTAACTCGAGGAAGGGGAATCGGTTTCTTTGACACACGCGGCTTCTACCCGGACTTCATCCTGTGGATCAAGGAAGGGCCGACGCAACGGGTGGTGTTTGTGGAACCCCACGGCATGGTCCATGCAGAGGCGTACCGGCACGACGACAAGGCCCGTTTGCACGAGCGCCTGCCCGCGCTGGCGCAGAAGGCCGCCGACAGATCCCGAATGAATAACGTTTCCTTGGACTCCTACATCGTCTCGAATACGCCCTACGAGGACCTTCGCAGGTCGTACGACGACGGCACATGGACGCGCAAACGGTTTGCGCAGGCCCATATCCTCTTTCCAGAATGCACGGACGAGTACAACTACATCTCAATCATTCTCGGGCAAGGGACCGCCGCCGGTTCTACCTGACTTCGTGGCCGAGCTGTTGAAAGTGTTGGGTCCCGCGCCGCGCCGCTGATCCGGCTTCGCTCCGCTTCGATCACGGGCACTTTGCCGGCCCAGGAGCGGTCTTCGTGTCCCTGGTATGCCACGACGAATTCTCGCTTGACGTCGACGGCGTCGTAGGCGTACAGGGCCACGGCGCTGGTCTGCGGCTCCAGCCGATGGCTGCCCCACGCGGGACTGAGGGGCAGTATGGCCAACGGCCGTTCGCGCAGGCCGAGGGCAACCAGGTGCAGGTCCTCGGGCCGAAAGTCGGTGGACGTCCGGGCACTCGAGAACGACACCAGGAAGAGACCGGGATCCCTCAACCCGGAACGGCGAGCGGCTTCGCGGCCGCGCTCTTCCCGAATGCGCATCAGGCGCGCGCGCGTGTCGGGAGCCGCGGCGTCGAGCGCCCAGTCGTCGAGCGGCGTGATCTCGATCCTCAAGGAGCCGACCATCGTCCGCACGGAAATCTGCTCCTGCCTGAGGGCGCCCGAGCGGGACGGACGGGCCCGGTCCGCGACGCTGTCGGGCCGGAAGTCGGCGGCGGCGGGCGCGCGGGCGCTTCCGGGCGCAAGAGCCGGTCCGCAAGCCGCCGTGATCGCCGCAAGCACGGTCGGCGCAAGGAAGCGTGTCGGTCCCCGGGCGCCGGCGGCCTGCCCATCGGTTCGCTCTCGGCGGCGGACGCGCGCCCAAGCTTGCGCGGACGCACAGGCCTCGACCCGTCCTCCGCGACGCCCGCGCGTCCCGAGCCGCCTCAAGCCTCTCCCTCCAGCAACTGGCCGACCGCAGCAAGCAGGACGTCCATCCCCTCGCCCGTGCGGGCCGAACTCCCGACCACCTGCTCCTCTTCGACGCCGAGTTCCTCGCAGACCGGCGCGGCCAAGCCCTTCTCCCGGTCCCGCCGCTTCAGCTTGTCCACCTTGGTGAGCACCAGTAGCGTCGGTACCCCGGATACGGCCAAGCAACCCATGAATTCGCGGTCGGCCGCCATGGGCCGATGCCGCGAGTCCACCAAGTAGGCGACGCCCCGCAAGGCCGCGCTGCCCGTCACGTAGCTTCGCACCAGCCGCAGCCAGGACTCGCGCGCGGCCGCGGGCGCCTTCGCGTACCCCAGCCCGGGCATGTCCACGAGGAAGAAGGCGTCGTTCACGCGGTAGAAGTTCAGCGTCTGCGTCTTGCCGGGCACGGCCGACACGCGGGCGATTTTGCGCCGCGGTCTCCCCAGCAAGCGGTTGATCAGCGAAGACTTGCCCACGTTGGAGCGTCCCGCGAAGGCGACCTGCGGCAACTCGCCCGGCGGCGGCTGACCCTCCGCCGCGACGGAGCCCGCGAACTCCACGCTTCGGACGATCACGCCCCGCTCGCGCCGACCACGACATGCCCACCGCGACGCCTGCCGCGCGACGCGGCTCCTCGCGCGACTCGCGCCCCGCTCGCACCGGTCACGACACGCCCGCCGCGACGCCGGCCCCGAGCGCCACGCTGTCCCGCCCCGGCCGCGCCGCCTCCATCCGCGCCCCCAACGCCTCGCGCAGCACATGCTCCATCGTCTCGACCGGCACAAGCTCCACCTGCTCGCGCACCTCCGACGGCAACCGACCAGCGTCCGGGGCGTTCGCGACGGGCAGCAGCACCCGCTTCACCCCCGCCCGCAACGCCGCGACGGCCTTCTCGCGGACGCCGCCCACGACCAGCACCCGCCCGCGCAGCGTGATCTCGCCCGTCATGGCCACGTCGGCCCGCGTAGGCGTGTTGGTGAGCGCCGAGACGAGCGCGACCGCGATCGTTATGCCCGCCGACGGCCCGTCCTTCGGCGTGGCCCCTTCGGGGATGTGAATGTGCAGATCCATCGCCTTGTGGAAGCGTTCCGAGAGCCCCAGGACGCGGGCCCTGGACCGGGCGTACGTGACGGCCGCGAACGCCGACTCCTTCATCACCTCGCCCAGCGTGCCGGTCAGCTGGATCTTGCCCGACCCGGGCACGACGGCCACCTCCACGTCGATCACCTCGCCGCCCGCCGCCGTCCAGGACAGCCCCCTGGCGATTCCGCGCCGGTCCGATCCTCCGCCGGCCTCGGCCGGGACGTAGGCGGGCGGCCCGAGAAGCTTCGCAAGATGGGACGCCTCCACGCGCTCGGGGCGGGCCTCGGCGCTCGAGCGGCTGGCGGACGTCGGCGCCGACGCCTCCACGCGCTCGGGACGGGCTTTGGCCGCGCCCGCGCCGCTTGGCCACCGGGCGGACGCCTCGTCTGCGACTCTGCGCGCCAGCTTGCGGGCGACGCGCGACAGCCGCCTCTCCAGCTCGCGCACTCCAGCCTCGCGGGTGTAGCTGGCGACGATCTCCTCGATCGCGCCGTCGGAGACTTCGGGCGAATAGGGCGCTATTCCGTGGCGCGACACCAGCTTCGGCCACAGGAACTGGCGCGCGATCGCCTTCTTCTCCGTGTCGAGGTAGCCGGGCAGGCGAATGACCTCCATTCGGTCGCGCAACGGTCCCGGCACTTCGCTCAGGGTGTTGGCCGTGGCGATGAACAGCACTTGCGAGAGGTCGAACTCCAGCTCCAGGTAGTGGTCCGCGAACGTCCGGTTCTGCTCGGGATCGAGCACCTCCAGCAACGCCGCCGCCGGGTCGCCGTGGAAGTCGCGGGCCAGCTTGTCCACTTCGTCCAGCAAGAAGACCGGGTTGCGCGACCGGGCCTTGCGAATCCCCTGGACGATGCGCCCCGGCAGCGCGCCCACGTAGGTACGCCGGTGACCTCGGATCTCCGCCTCGTCGCGCACGCCGCCCAAGCTCACGCGCGCGAACTTGCGCTCCAGGCAGTTGGCTATGCTGCGCCCGAGCGAGGTCTTGCCCACCCCTGGAGGCCCCACCAGAAACAGGATCGGTCCGGGCAACGTGCCGGCGAGCGACAGCACTGCGATGTGGTCGAGGATGCGTTCCTTGACTTCGCGCAGTCCGTAGTGCTCCGCGTCCAGCACGGCGGCGGCGTGGCCGATGTCCTGGTTGTCGTCGGTCTCGCGGCGCCACGGCAACTCCGTGATCCACTCTAGGTAAGCGCGCACGACCGACGCCTCGGGGGCGACCGGGTTCAGCTTCCCCAGCCGCTCGATCTCCCGGTCCGCCCGTTCCCTGGCGTGCGGGGGCAGGTCGGCCTCCGCCACGGCCCGCGCGAGTTCCTTCCACTCGGGCGGGGGCGCGCTCGCGATCTCGCCCAGCTCCTCCAGGAACAGCTCGGGTCCTCCGCGTTCGCCGCGCAAGCCGAGACGCCCGCTCAGCTTGGCCTGGATGCGCAGGATCTCCACTTCCCGGACCAGGATCTCGCGCAGCGCCCCGAAGCGCCGGCCGACGTCGCCCGTCTCCAGAATCTCCTGCTTCTCGGCCGCCCCGACGAGCAGATGCCCGGCGATCACGTGTCCCAGCTGCACGCAGTCCGCGACTTCGGCGGCCATTCCGCCGACCTCCGTGGGGACTTGCTCCGCGAGCCGCGCGTACTCGGCGAACAGCTTCTTCACTTCCTGCACGCCGGGCGACTCGATCGTCAGCTCGCCCGGCCCCGCCGCCTCGCCCCGCTCCTGCTCCCACTCCGAGAGCAGCGCCACTGCGGCGCGCAGTCCTTCTCCGCCGCGCACATAGGCTTCGATGCGGGCGCGGCCCAGGCCCTCCAGCACCACGCGCGCGGTTCCGTCCGCCAAGCGCGACGTCTGCAGGACGCGCACCACGGTTCCCGACCGGTAGATGTCCTCTTCGCCGGGGTCGGCCACCTCCGAGTCCTTCTGGGCCGCCACCAGCGCCAAGCCGTCGCCTTCCTCGGCGAGGCTCAGCGCGGCGACCGACCGAGGGCGTCCGATGAGAAGCGGCAACACCATGTACGGGAAGTACACCAAGTCCCGCAACGCGATGACCGGGAGTTCGGCAGGAACAGACAGCGACCCGTCTACCCGGCGCAGCGTCGCCATCCGCTCAGGCTTCTTTTCTCCGAGCCTCCGGACGCAGGACCAGGAGCGGCGGAATTCCGTTCGTCACGCATTCGGGGGTGACCACCACTTCCTTCACGTCGCTTCGAGACGGCAGCTCGTACATCACGTCGCGCATGATCTTCTCGAGAACCGCTCGAAGCCCCCGCGCTCCCGTGGTGCGTTCGAGGGTGAGCTTCGCGATTGCGCGCAGAGCCCCCGGATCGAACGTCAATCCGATGCCGTCCAGTTCGAACATCTTCTTGTACTGCTTGACGAGAGCGTTCTTCGGTTCCTGCAGGATGCGCACGAGCGCCGCCTCGTCCAGGTCGTCCAGCGCCACCGTCACGGGCAACCGGCCCACGAGTTCCGGGATCAATCCGAAGCGCTGAAGGTCCTCGGGCTCGAGATGCCGCATCGGGTCCTCGTCGCCGCCTTCGCGCGAAAGCGGCGCGTCGCCGGCCTGCTCCTCCTTGGCGAAGCCGATCGTGCGGCGTCCTATGCGTCGTTCGATGATCTCTTCGATTCCGTCGAAGGCACCTCCGCAGATGAACAGCACGTTGCGAGTGTTGACCTGGATGTATTCCTGCTGCGGATGCTTGCGCCCTCCGCGGGGCGGCACGCTGGCGGTCGTGCCTTCGAGGATCTTGAGGAGCGCCTGCTGCACGCCCTCGCCCGACACGTCCCTGGTGATGGAAGGATTCTCCGACTTGCGGGCCACCTTGTCGAGTTCGTCGATGTAGACGATGCCCTGTTCGCAGTTGGCCAGATTGAAGTCGGCCACCTGAAGGAGCCGCACGAGAATGTTCTCGACGTCCTCGCCCACGTAGCCGGCCTCGGTCAGCGTCGTGGCGTCGGCGATCGTGAACGGCACCTGCAGGATACGCGCCAGCGTCTGAGCCAACAGCGTCTTGCCGACGCCGGTCGGACCGACCAGCAGCAGGTTGGACTTGTCGACCTCGACCTCGTCGAGCACGCCCTTGGCGTTCACCCGGCGGTAGTGATTGTACACGGCGACGGCGAGGGACTTCTTGGCTTCTTCTTGGCCGATCACGTAGTCGTCGAGCAACTCCTTGATCTCTTCCGGCGTCAGCGTCGCGCGGGGCTCCTGCTGCGTCTCGCGCTCCTCTTCCTCCGCCAGAATCTCGTTGCACAGCGAAACGCACTCGTTGCAGATGTAGACCGAGGGTCCCGAGATGAACTTCTTCACCGACTCCTTCGACTTGCCGCAGAAGCTGCAGCGCAGGTGCTTGTCGGTGGGCACTCGTCTCCCCCTAGCGCTCGCGCTTGCCGTCGTGTCCGTCGCGCAACAGCACTCGATCCACCAGACCGTACTCGACCGCGTCCTCGGCGCTCATCCACCGGTCGCGGTCCACGTCCGCGTTGATGTCTTCCACGGGCTTGCCCGTGGTCTCGGACAGGATTCGGTTCAGCCGCTTCCTCGTGTCGAGCACTTCGTTCGCCGCGATCTCGATGTCCGCCGCCGTGCCCTGATAGCCCGAGGACGGCTGGTGCAGCATGATGCGCGAACTCGGCAGCGCGTTGCGCCGTCCCTTCGCGCCGGCCGACAGCAGCAGCGCCGCCATCGAAGCGGCCATGCCCACGCAGTACGTGGAGACGGGCGCCCGCAAGTGGTTCATCGTGTCGTAGATGGCGAGGCCCGCGTACACGTTGCCGCCCGGCGAGTTGATGTAGAGGGAGATCTCGCGCTCGGGATCGTCGGCGGCCAAGAACAGAAGCTGGGCGACCACGATGTTCGCCACGTCGTCGTTGACCGAGCTTCCCAGGAACACGATTCTGTCCATGAGAAGGCGGCTGAATATGTCGTAGCTTCGCTCGCCCCTGCTGGTTCGCTCGATGACGTAGGGAGGGAAGGTCGGCATGGCGTTCAGGTCTCCGCCTGGAGAAAATCAGGCTGCTCGGGTGATCTCGGACTGGCGCCCCAAGAACTCGGACACGTTCTTCGTTGTGATCATTCGTTCGATGTGGCTCATCGCGCCGCTCTTGCGCAGGCCGGCCTTTGTGACGGCCAGCGATTCGTCCGACGTCTCCGCCAAGTCCTGCACGTAAGCGTCCACCTCGGCCTTGCGCGCGCGGAGGCCGTGCTCGTCCGCTATGCGCGAAAGGACCAGGCGGCGCTTCACCACGAACTCGGCCTTTGGACGGATCTGCCGCCGAAGGTCCTCGCGCACCTTTGGGTCCATGTCCGAAGCTGGGCCGAGCATGGCGTCCGCGCAGGCGTCGACGAGCGAGTCCGGCACTTCGAAGTCGTTGGCGTCGACGACCAGCTCCACGAGCTTTTCGTGGGCCACCGCGTCGGCTTCGCGCTCGGCGGCCTCCCCGAACCGCTTGCGCAGGTGCCCCTTCCATTCCTCGAGAGGGCAACCGGCCACGTCCTGGGCGAAGGTGTCGTCGAGCGCGGGCAGCACGGGCGCGCGCCGCTCCACGAGCGCGATTCGGAGGTCCGTCGGCGTGGGCGGACCCCGCAGCGCCTCGTCCGCCCGCCCGGGGGGAAGCGCCACGGCGAACTCGCCGGTCGTCCCCGGCACGAGCGTCCGCACCGCATCCTCGATTGCGGGCAACGCCTGGTCGCGTCCGATCACGAAGTCGTAGCGGCGGGACGACGCGTCCGCCGACGCTTGCGCACTCTGGTCCTCTCCGTCGTCGCCGGACGGCCGAACCGTCGCGCCCGGCCTCCCGGCGTCTTCTGCGACGCGCGCGATCTCCACGGTCACGGAATCGCCGTCCCGAGGCTTGCCCTCCTGCGGCGTCCACGTCGCGTGGTCGGCCCTGCGCTCCTCCAGAAAGCGGTCCACGAGCAGGTCTGCGGCGGGCGGCTCCGGCCGCTCGACCCGAAACCCTCCCAAACGCTGGAGCACCACGGTGGGCTGCACGTCGAAGGACAGCTGGAAGGACATGCCGCCGCCCGGTTCCTCGCGCACGTTGTCCACCTCCGCGTCCGAGGCGGGCTCGAGGCCGTGCGCCGCGACGGCATCCCTAAAGACGCGCCGCACCAGCTGGTCGACGGTCTGCCGCTCGATCTCGTCCCCGAAGCGCTGTTCGACGATTCGCACCGACGCCTTGCCGGAGCGGAAGCCCTTCAGCTTGACGCGCGACGCCAGCCGGTGGGCGACGCCGTTCTTCTGCCGGGCGACGACGTCCGCCGGCACTCTGGCCGCGAGCGTGCGCCGGCACCGCTCTCCTTCGGTGACGGTCACGTCGAACTCCTGGCCGCTCAACGGGACTGCCGCGACGCGGAGCCGGGGCGGGCAAGGGGACCGCCAGCCGCCGGAGACCGGTGGGAAACCGTCACGGAGCGGCGCGCGGCGAGCGGAGCTGCGGCCCGGCCCACCGGCCAAGGCACGCGCCGGGCGGCCGCGGCCCGCGGACGAGCGCCGCGGCATGCGAAAGGGGGGACTCGAACCCCCACGGCCAAGGGCCACAAGATCCTAAATCTTGCGCGTCTGCCAGTTTCGCCACTTTCGCTCCCGTGAGCGCCGAAGCGAAAGACTGCTCCGGCGGCTTCCCGCCGCACCGACGGCGGCAACCATGTAAGGTAACGCCGCCCCGCCTACGTGCCCCGGGGAGTGCCCGCTCCAGCATTGGACCAGCCCGCGGCCCGCGTCGCCTGCGCCCTCGCCGGACCGCGTCGCGCGTCGCGCGTCGCGCTACCGCGGCACTCGGATGTTGTAGACCTGCGGACCCGTGCGGCCGCCCCGGCCGGAGGGACAGCTGGCCAGCAACGACAGCACGTCGCCCGCCCCCGCGCGGCGGAACTCGTCGTCCAGGTCGTCGATGTCCTTGATCGTCCGCCGGTTCACGTCGTGGATCACGCAGCGCGGCCCCAGCCCCCGCCGGTGGGCCGGACCGCCCGTCTGCACGTCCTCGACGACGACGCCTTCGGCGCTGTCGAGTCCCAGCTCGCGCGCGATCGACGGCGTGATGCCGGTCACCTCGATGCCGATCTTCTCGGCCGGACGGGCCCTGGGCGCGGGCGCTTCGACGGTCTGCCGCGAGAACGGCGCCTGCTCGAGGCGCACCTCGACCTGGGTCGCCCGCCGCTCCCGGTAGACCTCGAGGGCCACGCGCTCTCCGGGGGCCTGCAAGGCGATCTTGCGCTGCAGGTCGTTGGAGGACCGCACGGGTTCTCCGTCGAGCGCGGTGATCACGTCGTGCTGGCGCAAGCCCGCCGCCTCGGCCGGCGTCCCCGGCGTGACGTTCTGGACCAGGGCGCCGGCAACCTCGGGCAAGCCGTACCACTCCGCGTCCTCGGGTCCCACCGGCGCGATGTTGACCCCGAGAAAAGCGCGCCGCACGTGGCCGTATGCGACGAGGTCCTGCATGACCCGGTGCGCAAGATCGATTGGAATCGCGAAGCCGTAGCCCTGGTAGTAGCCGGTGCGCGTGTAGATCGCCGAGTTGATGCCGATCACCTGCCCGCGCAGGTTGACCATGGGCCCGCCCGAGTTGCCGGGGTTGATCACGGCGTCGGTCTGAATGAAGTCCTCGATGGCGAAGGCGGCCAGGTCGCCCTGAGCGTCCGGATCGCGGATGAGGTCGAGCCGGATCAGGCCCAGCGGGCGCCCGAGCGCCGACACGATGCCGGCCGTGACCGAGTAGTCGAGCGCGTCCTGGCGCCCGGTGAACCCCGGGTTGCCGATAGCCAGCACCCATTCGCCCACCCGCACGTCCGACGAGACCCCCAGCGACGCCACCGGCAAGTCGTCGCCGGCGATCTTCACGACCGCCACGTCGGTCGTGGGGTCGCCGCCCACGAACTCCGCCGCGAACGAGCGCCCGTCGGGAAGCGCCACCGTGATGCTCTCGGCGTCCTTGACCACGTGGTTGTTCGTGAGCACGTAGCCGTCGGCCGACGCGACGAACCCGCTTCCGCCGCCGACGCTGATGTCCGGCGGGCCGCGCTGCTGCGGCGCGCCGAAGAACTGCTCCAGGGCCGAGAGTTGCCGCTCCTGCTGCCTCGGCACCTCGATCCGCACCACCGACGGCACCACCGCGTCCGCAATGTTGACGAACGCCTCGCTCAAGTCCAGCGCGGGCTGAACCTGAGCGTCGGCCACCCGCGGGCTGCTGTCGATCCCCGAGACGGCCGGGGGCGCCGCGAATCCCAGCTGCGCCGCCAGGGCCAGCCCGAGCACGAACGACGCGGCCACGGACAACGCCACCTTCGCCTTCGCCTTCAGAGGGTCGTACATCGCTCTCTCCTTGGTGTTCCTTGCCCCGAACCAGCGCGCTCGGGGCGCCCCACGCGCTCCACCCTGGCCGCGCGAACCGCCGTCGGCGCCGCCCATGAGCCCCTTAAGTCTACCAATGCAACAAGGACGCGCGACGGGGCCCGAGGGTTGCCAGCGCCCGCCCTCCGTCCTTCCGGGCAGGCGACCTGCCGCCGTCGCGAAAAGCCGGTGTCTCCCTTCCCGGCAAGTCCGCGTCCCCGCGCGCCCGCCGCGCGTCCCTCCCGCCTACTTCTTGTCCTCCTCCTTGTCCTCCTCGTCCACGATCTCGTACTCCGCCTCGACGACGCCGTCGTCCTCGCCCGGCGCCCCGGACTCCCCGGCGGCGTCCGAATCCGAAGACGGCTCCTCCTCCACGCCCGCGTCCTCGGCAGTCTCCGCAGTCTCCGCCGCCTGGGCCTGGTACACCTCTTGGCCCGCCGCCGTGAACGCCTGCATCAGCTCGTCGCGGGCCTCGTTGATCTTGCCCGCGTCGCCGCCCTTGAGCGCCTCCTTGGCGCGCCCGACGGCCGTCTCCAGCCGCTGCTTCGTCTCGGCGCCCACCTTGTCGCCCCACTCGCCCGAGTCCTTCTCGGCCTGATAGACGAGCGAGTCCAGGTTGTTGCGCGCCTCGACCTCCTCGCGCTTGGCGTCGTCCTCCGCCGCGTGCGCCTCGGCGTCCTTGACCATCTTGTCGATCTCCTGGTCGCTGAGCCCGCTCGACGCCTCGATCCGAACCTTCTGCTCCTTGCCCGTGGCCCGGTCCTTGGCGGCCACGTGCAGAATCCCGTTGGCGTCGATGTCGAACGAGACCTCGATCTGCGGCACGCCCCTGGGCGCCGGCGGGATGCCCGTCAGCTGGAACTTGCCGATCGTGCGGTTGTCCACGGCCATCTTGCGCTCGCCCTGGAGCACGTGGATCTCCACCGTCGTCTGGCTGTCCTCGGCCGTCGAGAAGACCTCCATCTTCTTCGTCGGAATCGTCGTGTTGCGCTCGGTCAGCGTGGTCATCACGCCGCCCAGCGTCTCGATGCCCAGCGACAGCGGCGTCACGTCGAGCAGCAGCACGTCCTTCACGTCGCCCGCCAGCACGCCGCCCTGAATCGCCGCGCCCACGGCCACCACCTCGTCCGGATTGACGCCCCGGTGCGGCTCGCGCCCGAAGAACTCCTGCACCACCTGCTGAATCTTCGGAATCCGCGTGGACCCGCCGACCAGCACGACCTCGTCGATGTCTCCTGCCTCGAGGCCCGCGTCGTCCAGCGCCTTCCGCATGGGCGGAATCGTGCGCTGCACGAGCCCGTCGGCCAGCTGCTCGAACTTGGCCCGCGACAGCGAGTAGTTGAGGTGCTTCGGTCCTTCGGCGGTCGCGGTGATGAACGGCAGGTTGATGTCCGTGGACATCGTGGACGACAGCTCCATCTTCGCCTTCTCGGCAGCCTCCTTGAGCCGCTGCAGCGCCATCGAATCCTGCGACAGGTCGATGCCCTGGTCCTTCTTGAACTCGGCCACGAGCCAGTCGATGATCGTCTGGTCGATGTCGTCGCCTCCAAGGTGCGTGTCGCCGTTCGTGGCCTTGACCTCGAACACGCCGTCGCCGATCTCCAGGATCGAGATGTCGTACGTCCCGCCGCCCAAGTCGAAGACGGCCACCTTCTCGTCCGTCTTCTTGTCGAGCCCGTAGGCGAGCGCCGCGGCGGTCGGCTCGTTGATGATGCGCATGACCTCGATGCCGGCGATCTTGCCGGCGTCCTTGGTGGCCTGGCGCTGCGCGTCGTTGAAGTAGGCCGGCACCGTGATGACCGCCTTGGCGACCGACGTGCCCAAATAGTCCTCCGCCGTCTGGCGCATCTTCTGCAGCACCACCGCCGAGAGCTCCGGCGGCGTGTAGTCCTTCCCGGCGTTCGGCAGCTTGACGACCACGCGGTCCTGCGCGTCGGCCTCCACCTTGTACGGCACCCGCTTGCGCTCCACCTCCACTTCGCCGTGCCGCATGCCCATGAAGCGCTTGATCGAGAACACCGTGTTCTCGGGGTTCGTGATGGCCTGGCGGCGCGCCACCTGCCCGACCAGCCGCTCGCCGTCCTTGGCGAAGGCCACGACGGAAGGCGTGGTGCGCCCGCCCTCGGAGTTGGGAATGACCACGGGCTCGCCGCCCTCCATGACGGCGACCACGGAGTTCGTGGTGCCCAGGTCGATTCCGATGATCTTGCTCATGTGCCTCCTCGTCCCTTGCTCGCGTTCGGTGTGCTCGCGCGCGCTCGGCTCCTTTGCGAAATGGCGGCCGGGGCGCGGATTGCGGCCGACGCGCTTGGACTGTCCATGCGCCGGCCCTCGCGGGCGCAACCGTGCAAGGAACGTGCCCACGATTCGCTCAGTGCGGACGGCCAATTCCTGCCATTTTGGCAGACTCGGCGCCGTCGGACGGCTTGGCTCCTGCCATTTTGGCAGGTCTTGGGGGTTGGAAGGGCACCGATCCTGCCATTTTGGCAGGTTCTTGGCGGGCGGCGGGGTGCGGTGGCCCCGAGTCGCCTCCCGGGTCGGGAAACGCCTCGGGACCAAGGACGGCCATTGCGGCGGGCGATTTTGCCCAGACATCTGTCGTACGGATCGAAGGTGATTCTGCACGGCAGTTCCCGATCCGCCGCCCCTGCACATCCTATGAATCCATGCGAACCAGCGTGCGGTCGGACATTTTGTCTTCCAGCTGGCGGATGATCTTCTCCAGCCCCACGTCTGGCTCTGCCTTGAGTCCGAGGCATGCGGCTATGCCCTCGGAATCTGTGCTCGCCCGCATGCGTAGTTGCAGATCGTAGTCGCCGTCGGCGCCAAGATTCATCTCATAAGCATGAAAATGCATCGAATCACTCTGATGAGCTTCCTCAATATGCGAAAAGTTGAATTCCATGCGGAGATATCGCAACAAATGATCTTGAACAACAAGAACAAGTTTCTTGCCGATCGCTTCGAATGTTCTAATCTTGTGATGAAGTTGCATCAGGATCGTCTTGGCCGTCATCTTCCAGTTCATTCCGTAGCTCCGGCGGCGAGCATCGTCTTCCCGAATCGTGCCAACGCCCACACTGGCAAGATGGAGTTGCCCCGGTATGGTGGACGGGCAAGGATCTTGGGTTCAGATGGTGCAATGTGAAACATGACTTTAGGAAGGACGGAGGCGCAAGGGCGCCGAACGGTCTCGTGTCGAGGGGGTCGGTGCACTTTACGCGACCGCACGCTTGCGCTCGAAGCCGGCGGGGGATTCGTAGCCGAGCGCCGAGTGTCGGCGCCGCGAGTTGTAGAAGCCTTCGATGAAGGCGAAGACGGCGCGCCGGGCTTCGGCCGGACTTGTGAACTGGCAACGGTCCAGCAACTCGCATTCCAACGTGGCGAAGAAGCTCTCGCACATCGCGTTGTCGTAGGCGTCGCCCACCGAGCCCGTCGAGCGACGCACGCCGGCCTTCCTGCACCGCTCGCCGAACGCCCAGGACGTGTACTGCGACCCCTGGTCCGAGTGATGGATCACGGTCTCTGGACTGCGGTTCTCGACGGCCATGGCGAGCGCGCGCTCGACGAGTTCGCCGCGCAGGTGCGTCTCCATGGCCCAGCCGACGACGCGGCGGCTCCAGGCGTCGACGACGACCGCCAGGTAGAGCCATCCGGCCCCGGCCGGCACGTACGTGATGTCGGCGACCCAGAGCTGGTCGGGGCCTTCGGCGCTGAAGTCGCGCTCGACCAAGTCCGGAGCCGGGCGCGCGTGGGCGTCGCGCACCGTCAGCGCCACCTTGCGGCGCCTGCGGCTCGCGCCTTCGATGCCCTCCTCGCGCATGAGGCGGGCGACGCGCTTCGGACCGACGCGCTCGCCCCAGGCCGCGAGATCGGCGTGGATGCGCGGTCGCCCGTACGTCCGCCGGCTCGCTTCCCAGCTGCGGCGCACCAAGACGCGCAACGCGTCGTCGCGCAACGCGCTCGCCGATCGGGGACGCTTCAGCCATGCATAGAAGCCGCTCGGGGAGAGACCGAGGACGCGGCACATCGCGCGCACGGGAAACACGGCCCGGTGCGCTTTCACGAACTCGAACCCTCTCCGGGAATCGAGCCGCTCTCCCGAGCGAACCAGGCCGCGGCTTTTTTTAGAATGTCGCGCTCGAGGCGCAACTGCTTGTTCTCCCGCTTCAGGCGGCGCAACTCGTCCCGCTCGCGCGTCGTCGTCCCGTCGTCGCGACGGCCCTCGTCGAGATCGGCCTGCTCGACCCAGTTGCGGATCGTCGGCGCCGACGGCTCGAACTCACGCGCCAGCGCCTCCGGCGACCGGCCCGAACGCGCCAGATCCACCATTCGCCGCCGGTACTCCAGCGGGTACTGCTTGCGTTTCTTCGGCATCGTGGACTCCTCCTCGTCCCGAAAGATTGAACGTGTCCACCATGCCGGGGCAACTCCAAGAAATCGCTGTCGTGCGGGCCACACCGTACCCGTAGTGTCCAAAGCTTGAAGCTCGATGCCTACGAAATCTGCCACCTGTCCATTTCTGGCTGAAACAAGAACATAATCAATATTTCCTCCAGGAACGACCATTTCCGATACAGCATGAATATCGTTTCCCGGTTCATGCCGTGACAAGAGTTGGAGACAATCAATGAACACTCGCCCATTTTGCAATAACCGCAGCGGACATATGACAATTAACCGATCGTCTTTGCCGTGCAGTACTGAACATGTGCCAATCGCCACGCCAGGGTCGCTCTTTCTGGTCTTGATGCATGATCGGTCGACAAATGGACATTTCCTGTCCTGAACAACCGAAGCCCACGACACACATGCCGAATCGCCAGTCCGACGACCAAACAATTCGACGACATCACTCATAGAAGTGTGGCGTTCCGTTCTGCAGCGATCTCGAGGTATTCTCCGGATACGTCCACGCCCACTGATTTTCTGCCTAGGTCGCTGGCTACGGCCATCGTAGTGCCTGTGCCACAGAACGGATCGAGCACCAATCCACCCGTGGGACAAGTCGCCATGATCGGTATCCGGCACAGGTCCTTGGGATAAGGCGCAAAATGGCTTCTCCGGTTATGGCTGTCTTCTGGAAGTATGTCCCATACGTCGGACGGTTTGCTTCCTTTAGGATGATAACGGAGAAAATAGTAGCCCTTGTCTCGGAGCTCCTTGGCGCGACCGGATATCTTTTCGGAATCCGAGTGCGTCGTCCGCTGCTGGCCGCGAATGATCATGCGAAAATCCGCGATTTCGTTCTTGCGAACGCGATCGTGCATGGCGTCGAGCGCCCTAAAAGCAGATTCCTTCTCACTGTCGGCCAAAGCCGTGGACAATTGTATCTGGCGTTTGTATCGAACACCCCGGACGCCAGATGCCGAAACGACAGAGCCATTCACAACCCGCGTCCTCTGCGGCGTGCTGCGAATCACATCAGTGTTATAGTAATATCCTCGAGGTGTTGGAACGAAATGGATGGAGTTGCCCCGGCATGGTGGACACGTTCAATCTTTCGGGACGAGGAGGAGTCCACGATGCCGAAGAAACGCAAGCAGTACCCGCTGGAGTACCGGCGGCGAATGGTGGATCTGGCGCGTTCGGGCCGGTCGCCGGAGGCGCTGGCGCGTGAGTTCGAGCCGTCGGCGCCGACGATCCGCAACTGGGTCGAGCAGGCCGATCTCGACGAGGGCCGTCGCGACGACGGGACGACGACGCGCGAGCGGGACGAGTTGCGCCGCCTGAAGCGGGAGAACAAGCAGTTGCGCCTCGAGCGCGACATTCTAAAAAAAGCCGCGGCCTGGTTCGCTCGGGAGAGCGGCTCGATTCCCGGAGAGGGTTCGAGTTCGTGAAAGCGCACCGGGCCGTGTTTCCCGTGCGCGCGATGTGCCGCGTCCTCGGTCTCTCCCCGAGCGGCTTCTATGCATGGCTGAAGCGTCCCCGATCGGCGAGCGCGTTGCGCGACGACGCGTTGCGCGTCTTGGTGCGCCGCAGCTGGGAAGCGAGCCGGCGGACGTACGGGCGACCGCGCATCCACGCCGATCTCGCGGCCTGGGGCGAGCGCGTCGGTCCGAAGCGCGTCGCCCGCCTCATGCGCGAGGAGGGCATCGAAGGCGCGAGCCGCAGGCGCCGCAAGGTGGCGCTGACGGTGCGCGACGCCCACGCGCGCCCGGCTCCGGACTTGGTCGAGCGCGACTTCAGCGCCGAAGGCCCCGACCAGCTCTGGGTCGCCGACATCACGTACGTGCCGGCCGGGGCCGGATGGCTCTACCTGGCGGTCGTCGTCGACGCCTGGAGCCGCCGCGTCGTCGGCTGGGCCATGGAGACGCACCTGCGCGGCGAACTCGTCGAGCGCGCGCTCGCCATGGCCGTCGAGAACCGCAGTCCAGAGACCGTGATCCATCACTCGGACCAGGGGTCGCAGTACACGTCCTGGGCGTTCGGCGAGCGGTGCAGGAAGGCCGGCGTGCGTCGCTCGACGGGCTCGGTGGGCGACGCCTACGACAACGCGATGTGCGAGAGCTTCTTCGCCACGTTGGAATGCGAGTTGCTGGACCGTTGCCAGTTCACAAGTCCGGCCGAAGCCCGGCGCGCCGTCTTCGCCTTCATCGAAGGCTTCTACAACTCGCGGCGCCGACACTCGGCGCTCGGCTACGAATCCCCCGCCGGCTTCGAGCGCAAGCGTGCGGTCGCGTAAAGTGCACCGACCCCCTCGACACGAGACCGTTCGGCGCCCTTGCGCCTCCGTCCTTCCTAAAGTCATGTTTCACATTGCACCATCTGAACCCAAGATCCTTGCCCGTCCACCATACCGGGGCAACTCCAGGAAGATGTGCTCGTGCACGTTTCGAAGACGATCTTTAGTATTGTCAGGACCGCCCTTTATCTTGTTCCACACAATGCTGTTGCGCAACGTCCAATCTTGCTTGTCAGTTAGCTCGAGAGCGACTCGCCAAGGTATCCCGAGCAGTTGCTTGCGGTGATAGGAGTCTCCGATGTTGAGCCAGAACGAACCAGTGGGCCGAAGAACGCGCTTGATTTCGGCGCATATGGCCACCAAGTTGTCGATGAAGTCGCGGTAGTGATCTTCGAGGCCGATGCCCGCATCGGCATACTCGCGCTTGCCCCAGTATGGGGGGCTTGTCATGCAACAATCGAAGAGGTTTGACGGAAAATGCCGCAACACAGCGGCGGCGTCACCAAGCACGAACAGGGGTGCAGTGTACGGCGTGTCGAGATAGGCCAGCAGTCGCGCTCGGACATCGGCGGCGGTCATGATCATGTGCGAATTGCCGCCTTCTCCGTTCTCTCGGACCGCTCATGGCACGAGCGGTCCTGTAGCCGAGAATGTACCGACGGTCGGGGCGCGGGCGTGCTCCGCAAGAGAAGATGCGGCAGGTTGTCGAGAGGGCGCAAGGAGTAGCCGCGCGGAGCCCGTCGGAGCGACGTCGGGCGCGGTTGGCTGGTTCGGCGCGGGGCCCGGCCACGTGCGGGCCGCGATCGGCGTTCAAAGACAAGAACGCGCCCGCCCGCGAGCGTGGCGACGCGGGCGAGGGTCGTCCGCTCTCGGTGCAGAACACCGGAGGTCTTTCGACAGCAAGGGCCCGGGGACGTGTGAAGCCGCCCGCTCGGCGAACTGGAGAGGTCGCGGTCGCGCATGGCGGCAAGCGCAACGGCCTCGCCCGGTGGACAGCACCGACGTGACGGGGCACCTTTGTTCCGGCCTTACCGGCCACGCGAGCCGCCCGCAAGGAGTCCTCCGAGATGACGAAAGAGCCGAAGTCGGCTTGGGCTGGCCGTCGGTTGCCGATCGCTCTGGCGTGCGTGGCCATGGCGGGTTCGCTGGTTCCCGGTCTGGCCGGCTCGGTCGGCGTGGCGGCGGCCGCCGAGTCCGCACCGGCGTCGCGCGTCCTCGGCGTGCCCGCCGCGGCAAGGCCGTCTCCCCAACCCGGCACGCCCGCGTCCGCCGCCCTCGTTCCGGTTGCGGGGCAACCAGAGGTTGCGGGGCCGCCGGCAAGCTCGTCCGCCCAGTCCAGCGCGACGGCTCCGCCCGCCGCTCTCCCGCTCGAGCCCGCGCAGATCGGACGCCTTTCGTCCGCCGCCCAGCCCGGCCCCTTCACGCGCTACCGCGGCGTCCTCGGCCTGTTCGTGCTGACGGGCATCGCGTGGGCGCTCAGCAGCAACCGGCGGCTCGTGCAGTGGCGGGTGGTGTTGTGGGGCCTGGGCCTGCAGATCGCGTTCGCGTTCCTGATTCTGCGCACGCCGGTGGGCGCGGGCGTGTTCTCGGCGGCCAACGACGCGATCCTCGCCGTCGTGGGCTTCACGGAAGAGGGGGCGCGGTTCCTGTTCGGCAACTTGGTGCGCAACGAGGTGCCGGTGGGCACGCTGGAGCCGGGCGGAGGCGAGTTCGCGGCGGAGGGGCGGCGCGTGGCGCAGACGGGAGCGTTCGTCGCGTTCAACGTGCTGCCGACGATCATCTTCTTCGCTTCGCTGATGACGGTGCTGTACCACTTGGGCGTCATGCAGCGGGTGGTGGGCGGGATCGCCTGGGTGATGCGGCGCACCATGAAGACGAGCGGGGCCGAGACGCTGACGGTGGCGGGCAACATCTTCATCGGCCAGACCGAGGCGCCGTTGCTCGTCAAGCCGTTCGTGGAGCGGATGACGCGCTCCGAGCTGATGGCGATCATGACCGGCGGCTTCGCGACCGTGGCGGGCGGCGTCATGGCGGCGTACGCGGGGATGCTGTCGGGCTTCTTTCCGGACATCGCCGGGCACCTGATGGCGGCGTCGGTGATGTCGGCGCCGGCCGCGATGCTGGTGGCGAAGCTGATGCTGCCGGAGGAGGGCCGGCCGGACACGGCGGGCGGCTTGGCCGGCGGCGCGCGCGGGGACGTCGAGCGGCCCGACGTGAACGTGATCGAGGCCGCGGCGCGCGGGGCGGGCGAGGGACTGCACTTGGCGCTCAACGTGGGCGCGATGCTGATGGCGTTCCTGGCCATGATCGCGCTCCTGAACGCCGTGCTGGGATGGGCGGGAGGGCTGGTCGGGTTCGACGGGCTGTCGCTGGAGGCGATCCTGGGCGCGGCGCTCGCCCCGGTCGCCTGGGTGATGGGCGTGCCCTGGCAGGAGGCGTCGGCCGTGGGCGCGCTCATGGGGCTCAAGACGGTGGCGACCGAGTTCGTGGCCTACATGGGACTGGCGGACGACATGGCCCGCGACGCCTTGTCGCCGCGGTCGGCGGTCATCGCGGCCTACGCGATCTCCGGGTTCGCCAACTTCTCCTCGATCGCGATTCAGATCGGGGGAATCGGGGGGATCGCGCCGTCGCGGCGGAAGGACTTGGCGCGCCTGGGCCTGCGCGCGATGGTCGGAGGATCGCTGGCCGCGTTCATGACGGCGGCCATCGCGGGCGCGCTCGTTTGATTCGGCGCGCCGCCGACCGGCGGGCGCCGACAGCGGCGGACGACGCGGCGCGGGCGGGGCGAATCCTTCGGGAGCGGGCGGGCCTGCGTCCCCGCGTCCACGTGGTGCTGGGCTCCGGACTCGGCGTCGCGGAGTCGATCGTGGACGCGCCGGTCGTGGTGCCCTTCGCCGACCTGCCCGGCTTTCCGCCGCCGACGGTGCAGGGGCACGCCGGACGGTTCGTGGCGGGCCGGGTGCGCGGGGTTCCGGCGCTCGTCCAGTCGGGGCGCTTCCATTTGTACGAGGGCCTGGCGGCGGACGTCGTGGGTGCGCCCGTGCGGGCCGGACGGGCGGCCGGGGCCCGGCTGCTGCTGCTCACCAACGCGGCCGGGGGAATCCGGGCCGACCTCGCGCCGGGTTCGCTGATGCTCGTCGCGGACCACCTCGTCGCGCCGCCGCGTCCGGCGGCTTACGCGGCGTTGGCTGGACGGCTCCCCGGTGCGCCGACGGGGAGTCTCTACGATGCGGCGATGCTGGATGCGGCCGAGCAGGCGGCGGCGCGGGCGGGCGTGCCGGTGGCTCGCGGAGTCTACGCCGCCGTCCTGGGACCCCAGTACGAGACGCCCGCCGAAGTGCGCGCCCTGGCGGCGGCGGGGGCGGACGCGGTCGGCATGTCCACGGCGCCCGAGGCCGCGGCGGGCCGGGCGCTCGGACAGCGAACGGCGGCGGTTTCGCTGATCACGAACTGGGCGGCCGGGTTGGCGCCGGGCACGCTCGAGCACGAAGAAGTCGCCGAAGCAGGCGCGCGCGCCGGTCCCGCGCTGGCACGGCTGCTCGCCGAGACGATTCCGGCGCTGGACGCTCTAGCCGCCGACGGACGGGACGGCGTGTCCGCCGGTTGACGCGGATGGTCCGCAGTCGGGCCGTCCCTCGCGCGGGCGGAGGCCGGGACGGGAGGCCGCCGATTCGGCGGGGATTTCCACGGGCCGGGCGGCCTTGGTCACCCGCCACCCGCGGGCCCGTGGCCGCTTCGCGCCGCGCCGACCCCGTGATCAGCGGCAGGGGGCTTCGGTGCCGGTCTCCGCGAAGTGGTCCAGCAACCGGGCTCCGCCGCCCAGCCCACGCGCTCCGGCGATCGTGCGGTGAACCCACGCCACGGCCGTCTCCACCGCCTCCCCCAGCGGATTCCCCCGCGCCAGCGCCGCGGTCGCGGCCGCGGCCAGGGTGCAGCCGGTGCCGTGCACGCTCGCCGCGCCGATCCGCGGATGCCGAAACACGCGGAGCGCTTCTCCGTCCCACAAGACGTCGGCCACGCTCGGCCCCGGCAGATGGCCGCCCTTGACCAAGGCCGCTCCGGCGCCGGCGTCCACCAACGCGCGCGCCGCCCAGGCCAGTCCGTCCTCGCCCCCCTTGCCGGCGTCTCCCGCGAGCGCCGCGGCCTCCGGCCAGTTCGGCGTGACCAGCGCGGCCAGCGGCAACAGCTGCTCGCGCACGACCCGCACGGCATCGGGCGCCAGCAACCGGTCGCCGCTCGTCGCGACCATCACCGGATCGAGGACGTAGGCGCCCAAGCCGCCCTCTCGCAACCGGGCCGCCACCGCCCCGGCGATGCCGGCGTCGGCGAGCATCCCGGTCTTGACCGCGGCGGGCGCCAAGTCGGCCGCCACGCTCTCGATCTGGGCGGCCACCAGCTCCGGCGCCAGCGCCTGCACGCGTTGCACGCCAGCCGTGTTCTGGGCCGTGACGGCCGTCACCGCCGTCGCGCCGTGCACGCGCCACTGGTGGAACGTCTTGAGATCGGCCTGCACGCCGGCTCCGCCGCAGCTGTCGCTTCCCCCGACGGCGAGCGCGACCGGCGGACGGCCGGAGGGGCCGCCCACGGGACGTGCCGCGCCGCGCCGTCGTCGGGTCGCGGGCGGCAGGGGAGGCGGGTCGGCGCGTTCCATGGCAGGTCCGTAGTTATGGTCAACGGGTCATGATCAGCAAGTCTAGGCGCCGGCTCGCGGCCCAGCTGGCCCGGCGCCGAACCCGCGAGCGGGCGGGACTGGCCTTGGCGGAGGGACCGCGGGTGGCGATGGAAGCGCTCGAGGCGCCCGTGGAAGTCGCGTGGGCGCTCCTGGGCGACTCCTACGCCGGAACCGACGCCGGCCGCGGCATTGCGGAGGCGTGCAGGGCGAAGGGCGTGGCTCTCGATCGCGCCGCCGACGGCGATGTGCGTCGCCTTTGCACGACCGAGACGCCGCAGCCGGTGATCCTGGCCGTGCGGACGCCCCCGCTCGAACGCCGCTCGCTGGCGCGCGGCCGCTTCCTGCTGGCCGACGGCGTCCAGACGCCCGGCAACTTGGGCGCGCTGGTCCGCTCGGCGCGCGGCTTCGGACTGAACGGCGTCGTGATCGGCGCGGGCACGGCCGATCCGTGGAATCCCAAGGCCGTGCGCGCTTCGGCGGGCGCGGCGTTTCGCATGAGCTTCCTCGGGCTCCCGGCGGGGTTTCCCGAAGACGGTTCGGTCCCCAGCCTCCTCTACGCGGACGCGGGCGGAGCGCCTGTCGGCGCCGCGTCGGCGCGGGAGGCCGGCGGGCCGTCCTGGGTCCTGGCGGTGGGCGGCGAGGGAAACGGCGTCTCGGAAGGGGTGCGCCGCGCCGGCCGCGGCTTGGCCGTTCCGCTCGCGCCGGGCGTGGAGTCCCTCAACGTCGCGGTGGCCGGATCGATTCTCATGTACCTGCTGACGCGGGCCGCCGCCGTCGTTGGCTGACGCGGGCGCGGTTTGGTTGGCCGCCGTGCTGGGGGCGTGCGCCGGCTCGTTCGCCAACGTGTGCGCGCTTCGTTGGCCAGCGGGCCGGTCGGCGCTGTCTCCGCGCTCCGCCTGCCCGGTCTGCGCGGCGCCGCTTCGCTGGTTCGAGATCGTGCCGTTGCTGGGATACGCGGCCGTTCGCGGACGGTGCCGCAGCTGCCGGACGCGCATCTCGCTCCAGTATCCCTTGGCCGAGGCCGCAGGGGCGCTGCTCTGGGCTGCGGCCGCCCACCGCTGGGGCGCGCAGCCCGAGGCGTTTCGGGGCGCGGTCTTCCTGACGATCCTGCTGGGCGTGGCCCTGGCCGACGCGCGCACCTACCTGATTCCCGACCAGTTCACGTGGGGCGGAGCCGCCGTCGGCTTGGCGCTGTCGCCGTTGTCCGGCGGACCGTCCGCCGGGGGCGCCGCGGCAGGCGCGCTCGTGGGCTTTGGGACGCTCTGGGCAGCGGCGCTCGCGGGCAAGGCCGCCTTCAAGCGCGACGCGCTCGGCGGGGGCGACGTCAAGGCGATGGCGATGGCCGGCGCGTTCCTGGGGCCGGCGGGCGCGGTGCTCGCGATCTTCGCGGGGGCGCTGCTGGGGGCCGCGATCTTCGGTCCGGTTGCCGTCCGGACCGGCCGCCTGGTGCCCTTTGGCACGTTCCTGGCGCTCGGGGGCGCGCTCGCGTACGGTTGGGGCGGGCCGGTCGTGTCCTGGTACCTTGCAACGGTGTCGCCCTAGCCTAGCGGGAGCGGGAGGGACGCCGAATCTGCCGTCCCGGCGAGCCCGCCGCTCCGAAAGATTAGGTTGTCGTCCAGCCGGACGGGCGGCGGCGCCCCGGCGTCGTCCCGGGAGTCCAAGCCGGAAGCGACCGCTTGGCGGATCCGGTCGGCGAGCTTGCCCTAACCCGGCGCTTCGGTGACACTTTCGGCCCGGTTTCTTCCCCCTCTCCCTCCCATCCCCGCAACTCCGTTAGGAGCCCGCGCCGCCTTGGCCAAGCGACTCTTCACTTCCGAATCCGTCACCGACGGACATCCCGACAAGATTGCCGACCAGATATCGGACGCGGTTCTGGACGCCGTCCTCGCAGAGGATCCTAGGGCCCGCGTCGCTTGCGAGACGCTGGTGACGACGGGGCTGGCGCTCCTGGCCGGCGAGATCACCACGCGCGCCCGCGTCGACTTCGCCAAGTTGGTGCGCGAGACGCTCCGCGGGATAGGCTACAAGCGAGCCGAGTACGGCATCGACGCCAAGACGTGCGCGGTGCTCCAGTCGATCGACAGCCAGTCGCCGGAGATCGGCGCGGGCGTGGACAGGGGCGGGGCCGGCGACCAGGGCCTCATGTTCGGATACGCCTGCGACGAGACCGACGCGCTGATGCCGGCCCCGATCACCTACGCGCACGCTCTCGCGCGCCGCCTGTCCGAAGTGCGGCGCTCGGGCGAGCTGTCCTGGCTGCGGCCCGACGGCAAGTCCCAGGTGACGTTCGAGTACGACGGCTCGCGGCCCGTGCGCGTAAAAACGGTGGTGCTGAGCGCGCAGCACGCCGACGGCAAGATGCGAGAGGAGATACACGAAGAACTGATGGCGCGCGTGGTGAGGCAGGCCCTGCCGGCGGACTACTTCGATCCGGACGACGCCTGCTGTCTGATCAACCCCAGCGGCCGCTTCGTGCAGGGCGGCCCCCACGGCGACGCCGGCATGACCGGGCGCAAGATCATCGTGGACACGTACGGGGGCACGGCGCGTCACGGGGGCGGCGCGTTCTCGGGCAAGGACGCCACCAAGGTGGACCGCTCCGGCGCCTACGCGGCTCGCTGGGCGGCCAAGAATTTGGTCGCCGCCGGGGTTGCGTCGCGTTGCGAGGTGCAGCTGGCCTACGCGATCGGACAGCGCGATCCGGTGCAGGTGTTCGTAGACTCGTTCGGGACCAGCGAGTTCGGCGACGAACGGCTCTCGGAGGCGGTGCGCGAGGTGTTCGACTTCACGCCGCAGGGCATGATTCGCGCGCTGGACTTGGACAAGCCCGTCTTCCGCGACACGGCGGCGTTCGGCCATTTCGGGCGCGAGCCCAGGGCGGCGGTCGTCGGAGGATGCTGCGTGCGGTTCTTCGCATGGGAGGAGACGAACAGAGTGGACGAGCTGCGCGCGGCTCTAGGCGCGTGAGGACGCGGCGTCGGCGGGGCAGCGGGACGCTGGCCGTTCGGGGCCGGTGGTTGTTCTCCGGCCCTTCATTGGCGATGATGTCGCCTGCGCCGCCGGGGCGCGCGCGATGCGTCGGAGGAGGATAGCCGTTGATCGAGCTCAGCGTGAAGGCGCTCGCGTTCGACCGCGCGTCCAAGGCGCCGGTCGTCCTCCTCGAGGAGATCGGGAGCGACCGGGTGCTTCCGATCTGGATCGGCCCCGGCGAGGCGAACGCGATCGCGATGCAGCTGGGAGAGGCCCAGTTCCACCGCCCGCTCACGCACGACTTGCTCGTCGCGATTCTCCAGGGACTGGGGGGCACCCTCCGGCGCGTGCTGATCACGCGGGTCGAGGACAGCACCTACTTCGCCGAGCTCATCATCGACCGGGACGGCGATCTCGTTTCCATCGACGCCCGGCCGTCCGATTCGATCGCGATCGCCCTTCGGGCCGAGGCCAAGATCTTCGCGGACGACGCCGTCATGGAGGCGGCCCCCAAGATCGCCGACGCCAAGAAAAGCGCGGAGCGGCCCGGCCAGGACCGGTCCCGAATGAGCGGGGAGGCGCTGGCGGAGCACCTCCGCAAGCTCCGGCCAGAGGACTTGGGCCGGTTCGAGCGCTAGCACGCCTTTGCTCGGCGCGGGCGCCGCGGACGGGACGGGCCGCGCTCGCGTTCCTCGCCGCCGCGGCGGCCGCGGCGTGGGTCCGCCAGGATCCGCCGGACGGACTGCTGGTGCACGGCGAACTCTGGGTCGGCTCGGCCTTGGCGGACAGCGGCGCCGTCGTGCTGCACCGGGTGTCGGCCGCGTTCAGCGGGGCCGTCGACACGGTGCCGGTGGACGCCGCCGGCGCCTTCGAGTTGCGTCTTCCGGCGACGCCGGGCGCGGAGGGCGACGTCTTCTTCGCTTCGACCTGGTACGACGAGGTCCTGTACTTCGGCGACGCGATGACCGGCGAGTTCGCGCCGGACTCCACGTACGTGATCCGCGCCTATCCCGCGGCGCCTGCCGAAACCGTGCCGCGGCCTGCCGTGGCCGTGAGGAACCTGATCTTGGAGCGCGCCGGGGCCGGCGCCGGCGCCGGGGCCGGTTCCGGATGGACGGCGACCGACGTCTTCCAAGTGCGAAACGAGACCGACGCGACCGTGGTGTCGTCCGAGCACGGCGCGGCGTGGTCGCATCCGTTGCCGGGCGGCGCGACGGACCTGCGGACCGAGGGCGGCGGCCTGTCCGAGGTTTCGGCGACCCTGGCCCGCGGACGCGTGGAGGTGTCGGAGCCGGTGCCGCCGGGGTCGAGCGTCTTCTTCTTCCGGTACCGGATTCCATCGGGCGACTTCGACGTGCCGATGGAGGGGACGACCGGCTCGATGGAGCTGCTGGTCCCGGCGGGCGGACCCGAGACGGACGTGGAGGGCTTGGCGCCTGCGGGCGAGGCCGAGCTGGAGGGCGTCTCCTACCGACGCTTCGCCGGGCGCGGCTTGGCCCCCGGGGTCGCGACGGTCCGAGCTCGCTCGCCCGCGGACGGCCTGTCGGGAGCACGCTTGGTGGCCGTGCTGGCGGCCGTTGCCCTGGGCGCGGCCGGCACGGTCGTCGCGGCTCGCTGGAGCGCGGCGGGCCGCCGCAGGGGCATGGACCGGCGCGAGCTCGTGTTGGAGGTGGCCGAGCTGGACGAGGCGGCGCTGGCAGGCGACGTGAACGCGGAGGAGCACCGCCGCCGCCGCCGCGACCTCCTGCAACGCCTGGACGGATAGCGGCTCGGATGTCCGTGGTCACGACCGAGGCCATTCTCCTGCGCGCTCACCCGTGGTCGGAGTCCAGCCGCGTGCTCAAGCTCTACTGCCGCGAAGCAGGCTTGGTGAGCGCCATGGCGCGGGGCGCGCGGGCGCGGGCATCGAAGGGGACGGGCGCGGCGGCCACGTTCTGCGAAGGCGTGGCGGTCATCGGCGGAAGCGCGGTCCGCGACCTGCGGTCGTTGCGCGACTTCACGCCGGTCGACGCGCATATCGGGCTCGGCGGCGACTATCGGCGCCTCGCGGGCGCGTCCGCGGCCTGCGAGCTGGTGCTGCGCCACGCCGCCGAACAGCCGCACCGCGACTTGTACGACGCCCTCTCGGTCGGCTTGGGCCGCATCGAGACCGCCTTGCCGGGCGATGTCGCGGGCACGGTCTTGGCGACGGTCTGGCGCATCGTGGACGTCCTAGGCTTCGGGCCGGAACTCGAATCCTGCACCGGGTGCGGACGCGGCCTCGGCGAGCGCGAAATGGCCCGCTTCGACGTGGCCGGGGGCGGCGTCGCGTGCGCGAGTTGCGGAGCGCCGAACGGATCGCGGCGCGTCGGTCCCTTGGCGCGCGCGGGGTTGGCGGGACTGGTGGCCGGCGAGCCGCCCGCGGGATTGCGCCGTCCGCGCGTCCACGCCTCGCTGCTCGGCGACTTCGTCGCGTTCCACTTGGTCGGCGGCCGTCCGTTGGATGCGCTCCGCCAGTTCCGCGACGCGCTCCGCGCGGACGACTGATGCGCCGCCCGCGCGCCAACCTCGTCCTCGGCACCGCCGGCCACATCGACCACGGCAAGACGATGCTGGTCAAGGCGCTGACCGGTGTCGACACCGACCGGCTGGCCGAGGAAAAGAAGCGCGGGATCACCATCGAACTGGGCTTCGCCCGCTACTCGCCTTCGCCAGAGTGCACGTTCGGCATCGTGGACGTGCCGGGGCACGAGGCGTTCGTGAGGACGATGGTCGCGGGGGCCACGGGAATCGACGTGGCGTTGCTGGTGGTGGCCGCGGACGAGGGCGTCATGCCGCAGACGCGCGAGCATGTGGCGATCTTGGGCCTGCTGGCGGTGCCGCGCATGGTGGTGGCGCTCACCAAGGCCGACCTAGCCGATGCGGAATGGCGGGAGCTGGTCGAGGAGGACGCGAGGGGCCTGCTCGCCGGCACGCCCTACGCCGGTGCGGAAGTGGTGCCGGTGTCGGCTTCGACGGGCGAGGGACTGGACGCGCTGGCCGCCGCGCTCGTCCGGTGCGCAGGGGCGGGCGAACGCGACGCCGGCGACTTGGCGCGGATGCCGGTGGACCGCGTCTTCGCGATGGAGGGCGCGGGCACGGTGGCGACCGGCACGCTGTGGTCGGGCCGGCTGGAGCGAGGGACCGTGGTGCGCATCCTGCCGGTCGGCGAGGAAGCCCGCGTGCGCGCCGTCCAGGTGCACGGCGAGCCGGTGGACGCGGCGGAGGCCGGACAGCGGACGGCGTTGGCGCTCACGGGGACGGCGGTGCGGAGAGGCCGCCTGCGGAGAGGCGACGTGCTCGTCGACAGTCCGGCGTGGGCGCCGTCGATGATGCTCACCGTCGACCTGCAGCCGATCGATGGCACCGGCTGGCGCGTGGAGCACGGACAGCGGGTGCGGGTCCACGTCGGCACGGCCGAAGCGCTGGCGCGGATCGCGCTCTTTTCGGACGGTCCCCTGCCGCCGGGCGAGCCGGCGCCGGCCCAGCTCAGGCTCGAGGCGCCGGTCGTCGCCCGCCACGGGGACCGCGTCGTGATCCGCTCGTACTCGCCCCTCGCGACCATCGCGGGGGCGGTGGTCCTGGAGCCGTGTCCGCCCAAGCGCAAGCGGCTGTCCGCGCGCGAACGGAATGCGCTGGCCGGGCTGGCGCGCGGCGGAGCCCCGGCCGTGCGCGGCGCGGTTGCGCTGGCCGGCTGGCCGGGGCTCCCGGAGGATGCCTTGGCGGTCGCGGCCGATTGCAGGAGCGGTCCGCCGCCCGATCTCTCACAGGCCGCTTGGCGGCACGACGGAACCCTCTTCGCCCGCAATGTCGTCCGCGAAGGCGAGGCCCGCATCCTGCAGGCGGCCGCGGACCACCACCGCCTCCGTCCGCTGGACGCGGGGGCGCCGCTGGACTCGATTCGCCGAGCGCTGCCCGCCCGAGCCCACGACAGGCTCGCCGACGGCTTGGCGGCGCGCTTGGCCGGCTCGGGGCAGCTCGTCGTCGAGGGCAAGACGGCCCGCCTGCCGGCGTTTCGGGCCGCGCTTGGGCCCGAGCACCGGCGAGTGGCGGATCGCATCGCGGCCGTCCTGGCGGCCGCCGGACTCGAAGGGCCTTCGACGGAGGAGTTGCTGGCGCAGGCGGGCGGCCAGGAAAATGCGGCCGCCGTCCTCGGCTTCATGGCCGACCAGGGCCAGGTCCGCCTCGTGGACGACGCGTTCTGGGTGTCGGCGGAAGCGCTGGACGAGGCCGCGTCGAGGGTGGCGACCCGGCTCGCCGGGCGCGAAGGCTTGGGCCCGCGCGAGTTCCGCGAAGCGCTGCCCGTCTCCCGCAAGCGCCTCATTCCGTTGCTGGCGCACTTGGACGCCGAGGGCGTCACGTTGCGCGAGCCCGACGGACGCCGCGTTCCGTCCAGCAACCTTTGACCTCGCCGCGCCGTCCGACTTATTGTTGGACGCGTCGCGTCGGCCTCGGCCGGCGCGCGCCGGGAGCAGGCGGCGCCCGGCGCCCGAATGCGCCGAATAGTCCTCGGGGGGCGATCGCAACCACGGTACGGAACTCGAAGGCGGCGAACACTGTGAGACGCTTCTCTTGCATCGCGGGCTTCTTGTGCTGCGGAGCG
Source organism: Longimicrobiales bacterium (assembly GCA_965203485.1). Lineage (GTDB taxonomy): Bacteria > Gemmatimonadota > Gemmatimonadetes > Longimicrobiales > Gaopeijiaceae. Next base: position 1,799,256 of record OZ241892.1, on the reverse strand, counting down.
TTCGGCAATTTGGACGCCCAGGATCTTCCAGTCGGGGGCGAGGGCACGGGCCCCGGGTTCCGCTTGGAGCAGAACTACCCCAATCCGTTCAACCCCGAGACGCGAATCCCCTTTGCGCTCACCGACGAGCTGTTCGCCGACGGGCGGCCCGCCACGGTCTCGATCCGCATCTTCAACATCCTCAACCAGTTCGTGGCCGCGCCCGTCGCGCTGTCGTTCCCCGGCGGCGAGGGACTGCCGCTCCTGCAACTCGAGTACTCGTCGCCCGGCCGCTACGAGGCGTACTGGGACGGCCGCGACCGGAACGGACGCCAAGTCGCGTCCGGAGTGTACTTCGTCCAGATGCTGGTGAACGGCCGCACCGCCTGGATGAAGATGTTCGTCACCAAGTAGGCGCGGCGCCGCCAAGCCGCCGATGTCCCGACCAGCGCATGCTCTCGCGGCGGCCGCGCGGCGACGTGAGCGCCCTCGGCCTCCGCCGGCGCCCGCCTTTCCCTTTCCCGTGCCCGGGTCGCCCGAGACGCCCCTCTTCCTGGCGCCGCAGGCCGGCGTCTCCGAGTCGCCCTTTCGGCGCCTCTGCCGGCGCTTCGGCGCCGACGTCGTGCTCACCGAGTTCGTGAGCGCCGAGGGCATCGTGCGCGGCAGCGGCAAGACGGCCGGCTATCTGCGCTTCGAGGACGACGAACGTCCCATCGGCGTTCAGATATTCGGCTCCGACCCGGCACGCATGGGCGCCGCCGCGGCCCTGGTCGCCGAGACCTACGCGCCCGACTTCGTGGACATCAACTTCGGGTGCCCGGTAAAGAAGGTGGTCAAGCGAAACGGGGGCTCCGGATGCCTGCGCGACCTCGGCTTGGTGGCGCGCATCGTGCGCGCTGTCGTGGACGCGGTCGCGCTCCCGGTCACGACCAAGATCCGCTCGGGCTACGACGAGGCCACGCGCGATCCCGTCGCCATCGGACTGGCGTGCCAAGACGCAGGGTCGCGCTTGGTGACGCTGCATCCCCGCACGCGAACCGACATGTACGGCGGGCGGGCGCGCTGGGACGAGATCGCCTCGCTCGTGGCCGCCCTGGAGGTGCCCGTCGTCGGCAACGGCGACGTGCGCACGGGCCCCGACGCGGTGCGAATGAAGGAACGCACCGGTTGCCGCGGCATCATGATGGCACGCGGATCCCACGGCGCGCCTTGGCTGTTCCTGCAAGCGCGCGCGGCCCTGAACGGGGAGCCCGTGCCGCCGCCCCCGGACGCTCGGGCGCGCTTCGCCACCTGCATCGAGCACGCTGAGAACGCAGTCGCCTTCGAGCGCGACCCCGAAAAGGCCGTCCGCGACTTCCGCAAGCACTTGGGCTGGTACACCAAGGGCCTCCCCGGCGGACGCGGGCTCCGCCAGCGCCTCTTCGCCGTCGACGATCTCGCCGGCGTGCACGCGGCGCTCGAAGGCTACCTCGCGCAGACGGAGACCGGCGGCCGGTATCCTCCGGGGCTTCCCCTTCCGCCGACGAACGGCTACCTTGCAAGACGTACGGATTGACAACACGGGGGCGACATGGCTTCGACGGGATCGGCGATCTCGGAGTTGCGCGCCGAGGTGCGGGGACCTCGTTAAACCTCCCGAAAACGATTGAATGCCAACACTGACTTGGCTCTGGCCGCCTAGCCAAAGAAGCTAGACGGCCCGCTTCCCGGCCTGCCCGCCCGAGGCGGATCGGCGAGGCGTCGACGATTCGGGCTGGCTTGCCGGTTTAGGCCGCTGAACCGGCAGGCGAGACCTTCAGGCGGCTAGCCCGGCGGAGTCGTTCGCCAGCCCCGCCGGAAGCGAACCCGATGGCGATCTACGCGCGTAGAGACTCTCGAAGGAACTGTTCTCGGACGCGGGTTCGATTCCCGCCGCCTCCATTCCCGCTTCTGCCCGCCCTCGCGTGCCAGCACTCCATGAGCGACTCCCCGGCGTGAAGCGCAAGCTTGCCGTGCTGGGCGTGTGCCTGCCCGTGGTGCTCGTCACCGACGTGGTCACCAAGCGCTGGGCCCTGGCCGCGCTCGCGGGCGCTCCCCGGCCCGACTTCCTGGGCGGCCGCGTGCCTCTGACGCTCGTCTTCAACCGAGGCGCCGCGTTCGGCATATCGATCGGCGACGATCCGCGCTGGTTCTTCGTGCCGGTGACGATCGCGGCGCTCGGCCTGATGATCGCGCTCTTGGTGCAAGCCGCCCCGCGAGACCACGCCAAGCTCGTGGCGCTCGCCCTCGTCGTGTCGGGGGCCGTGGGCAACCTCGTCGACCGCCTGCGTTGGGACCGCGGCGTCGTGGACTTCATCGGCCCGGTGGACCTGGGCTTCATGCACTGGCCGATCTTCAACGTCGCGGACATGGCCATCACGACGGGGGCGGTTCTGCTCGCCGCGTGCTTTTGGGCCGAGGACCGCCGAAGCCGGAAGCAAGCCGCCGCGGGGGCGCCGGACGGCGGCGAGGATCCGCCCGCCCCCCCGAATGCGGGCGCGGACTTGGATCGGGCGTCCGCGACCTAGAGAACCGGACGTTGCGGTTCAAGCGCCGCCGTCCTCGCCGGCCTGGACGTCGAGCAGGCCACGTGGCCGACGCAACGCGGCCAATGCGCATCCGGCCTGGGGCCGCGCCTATCCCTTCACCTTGCCCCGGTCTCTCTCAAGCGCGCTCGCACGACGTGCTCCGTGTCCAGCTCGTCGGTCGTCACCAGCCACATTTCGTCTCCGCGCACCACCGGCGTCGCTTCGGTCATGTGCACCGGGAAGTCGGCGACCGCCGCCCCCAAGTGCGTTCCGTCCGGCGACCAGACGTCGAAAGCCGCCGGATCGCCCGGCGACAGGAACTTGACCCAGAGGTTGCCTTCGTCCGACAGGAAGAGGTCCTGCACGACCGGCTTGACGCTGGGAATCCTGGACCAGTCCAAGTCCCCGGCATCCTCGCGCAACCGGGCGATCTCGGCGTCCCTCTCCGCCGCCGCGACCGGCGTCGGCCGGCGGTCGCCGGTCACGACCAGCACGGTGTCGCCGCCGGGCGCCCATCGTCGAATTCTGTAGTCGACGAACCCGGACTCGCGTTCCCACACGTATCCCTCCGGATCGACGAAGCGCACCACGCCGGCGTAGAACGGCACGCCGGCGCAGCGGGTCACGCCCTCGGACGGCGACCAGCAGTACGAAGCTGGATTCGTGCCGCCCCCGGATTCTTCCGACGGATCCTCCAGCGACAGCGTGTCCAGCACGGCCATCGTCGAGTCGTAGACGATCAGCAGGTCGGCTCTGGTCTCTGGGGCCAACCCCGGGCCGAAGACGCGGCCGTCCGCGCCCATGGCTCCCGACCAAGCCCACTCCGTGAGGTTGGTGCCGTACCGCAACTGCCCGACGAAGCCGGCGTCCGGATCGAACAGGGACATGCGGGCGTTGGAAGGGTCCGGCACCCAGAGCAGGCCGCGGGGACCCAGCATGAGGCCGTTGGGGAACTCCGACTCTCCGGGCCCCTCGCCCCGTCGGCCGTACGTGGCCACGTGACCGCCGTCCGGGTCGAAGACGCGAAGTTCGCGCGCCTGCGATTCCAGGACCGCGAACCTGCCGTCGGCAAGCACGGCCAAGCCCTTCAGCTGGCCGAACTGATCAGGGCCGCCGCCCGCGCCGATTCGCATCTCCTCCACGATCGTCCAGCGGGCGTCCGCAAGGCCCGGCCCGGCGCCGCCCGGCGCGTCCGCTTCCCCGCAACCGGCGGCCAACGCCGCAAGCCAGGGGGCGCCCCAGAGAGCGCGCAATCGTCGCTTGTCCATTCGTCCTCGCTTTCTCATTCGTCGTCCGGGTTCCCAGTCGATTGCCCGAATCTTGTCCGCAAAGGCACAATATGGTGCGCCGCGCGTCCCGTCCATCGACGGCGCGACGGACGACCTCACCGAACCTATGGGCTCGACTTCGCCTTCTCGCCGCCGCCCGGCGTGAACACGACGTACTCGACCCGTCGGCGGCGCACCTTGACGACGCTCAGCCGCCCGTCGCCGGCAGGCACGGCGTCGCCCGCCTGCGGCACTCGGTCGAGGGCGCCGAAGACGTAGCCGCCGATGGTGTCGTACTCGTCGCCGAGCTGGACGCCCAGCCGCTCTTCCACGCTCTTCACCGGTGCGCCGCCCCAGACGAGCAGCCGGCCGCCGGGCATCTCCTCGAAGTCGCCCGGTTCGTCGTGCTCGTGCTCGTCCTGGATCTCGCCCACGATCTCCTCGATGAGGTCTTCCAGCGTCACGAGGCCGGCGGTCCCCCCGAACTCGTCGAGCACGACCGCCATCTTGGTCCGCGCCGCGCGCATCTCGCGAATCAGGTTCTCGACCGTCTTCGACGCGGGCGCGAACTGCATGGGGCGGACGATTTCGCGCACGGCGGTCCGCCCGTCGCGGTCCGCCCGCCAGAGGTCGCGGGCGAGCAGGAGTCCCACGATCCGGTCCAGGTTGCCGTCGTAGACGGGCAGGCGCAGCTTGCCCCGGTCGAGCATCAGGTTCATCGCGTCGCGCAGCGAAGCGTCCACCGGCGCCGCCACGATGTCGATTCTCGGCGTCATGACCTCCGCCACGCCGATGGCGTCGAGCCGCATCACCCTCGACATCACCCGAAATTCGTCCTCGTCCAGCGTGCCCTCGCGCCGTCCGATGTCGGCCAGCACCGCGAGCTCGGCGCGGCTGACCGTCGCGCTCCGATCCTTGGGACCGATCCAGCGGCTCAGCACGCCCAACGGCACGATCACGGGCCGCATCGCGAAGACCAGCGCGCGCAACGTGTGCGCAGCGGGGCCTGCGAGCCGTTTCCAGAACGTCGCTCCCAGCGTCTTCGGGATGATCTCCGAGAACACCAGCACGGCGAACGTCAGGACGGCCGAAAACACTCCGATCCACACGTCGCCGAAGACCTCAGCGGCAATGGCCCCGGCGGCGGTGGCGCCGAACGTGTGCGCGATCGTGTTGAGCGTGAGGATCGCCGCTATCGGCTCGTCGATCCGCCGCTTCATCCGCTCGAGCAGCGGACCCGCGCGGTCGCCCCGTTCCTTCATCAGCGCCACGTGCGAGTGCGTCACCGAGAGAAAGACCGCCTCGAGCACGGAGCACAGGAACGAGGCGGCCAGCACGACCGCCACCACGGCGGCGAGCGTGGTCACCGGGGCCCGGCCCTGCGGCGGCGTGGGGTGCGGCGGGCGCGCGGTCGCACCGGCCGGCGTCCCGAAGGACGGCCCCCGGGCGCTGGGAGGCCGCGAGCGGGCGCCCGGGCCGGCCCCTCCCGCCTTGCCCGGCGAGTCGTCGTCAGGAAACCGGTCGGCGCTTGGGGGTCACTCTGACCGCCCAGAGCCCTGAGTTGAAGTCGGAGAAGAACACGTTGCCCTTGTGCGGTTGCCCGCCCCACACCATGGGCGCGTTGGCCGCGTATCCCTGGGGCGCGAACGACTTGTAGACGGCCATCTCGCGTCCCTGCTCGGCGAGGTTGCCCATCAGCTCGCCCGACACGTCCACCACGCGAAGTCCTCCTTCGTAGTACGCCTGGTACAGGACGTCGTCCTCGACCCAGATGTTGTGGGTGCCGAACTCGGGCACTTCGTAGCGGGCCACGTCCTTCGGGTTGTCCGGGTCGGTGAAGTCGATGACGTGCAGGTAGCCGCTGGTGACGCTGGGCGTGCCGCCCGGCGACGGAATGCGGCCCAGCCCCGCGCCCGACCAAGCCGCGTCCCTCCGGTTCATGATCTCGTCCCCCAGGAACAGGTAGAACTTGCCCGTCGATTCCTGGAAGTACGGGAACGCCGCGTGCGTGCGCCCGACGGGATAGGGAACGTTGGTGACGAAGACCGGATCCTCGATCGTGCCGCCCCAGCGGCCGTTGCCCACGTCCACGACGACCACGCCGTTCCGCCATTCGGAAGAGTATGCGACTCCGTCGTGGACCCACACGTCGTGAATGCGGCTGTCGGGGTGGTTGTACTCGCCGGCGTAGCGCGGATTGGCCAGGTCGGCCATGTCCAGGATGACGTACTTGTCGCCTCCCGAGAGCGCGAAGAGGTGATCGTTGGTCGCGAACATGTTGTGCACGCCGCCGGTGAGTCCTTCGTCGTAGTTCGACGCCACGACGGGATGGGCCGGGTCGGCCAAGTCCAGCACGACCACGCCGTTGCGGCGGTTGGACGCCCCTTCTCGGGACAGCGCGGCCCAGCGGCCGTTGGGCGCGACCTTCACGTCGTTGACCGTGCGGGCGTCGATCTGCAGGGAATCCGTGAGCGCGGGGCTGGCGGGATCGGTCACGTCCCAGAAGTAGGCCCAGCCGTCGCCGCCCCACGTGCCGGTGAACGCGTAGTCGCGGCCGTCCATCCCCTCGAACACCCACAAGTCCGAGGAGTGCACGTGGCTGACGAGCCCGTGGCCGACGACCTCCAAGTCGTGCACGGCCTCGCGCGGGCGCACGTCCACGACGGCCCGGGCAGTGCGGCGTCCCAGCGTGGCCAGAACCGTGTACTGGCCGGGCACGTTGGCCACGAACTTGCCGTCGCGGACCACTGCGGCGGCCCCCGGGGCGGCGATCGAGTCGTCCGGCACGAACGAGTACGACCATTCCACCGCGGCGTCCGTCACGGCCCGGCCGGCATGGTCGCGCGCGTCCAGCGCCAGGTCCACCACGTCGCCGGTGCGGGCGTTCGGGCGGCTCGATTCGACGGCGAGCGACGAGAGCGCCAGCGGCTCGACGGCGGCAGCGAATTCGCCTTGCGCTCCCTCGGACGAAGCCGTTACGACGACGGCGCCGGGCGCGCGGGCGGTCACGTGGCCGAAGCGGTCCACCGTCGCGACCTTCGGGTCCGAGACGGCCCACGAGACGACCGCGCCGGGACGCTCCGAGCCGTTGGCGTGAACAGCGGCGGCGCGGAGACGCACGGTGGTGCCCTCGTAGAGCGCCGAGGCAGGCGCGCCGATCTCGACGCGCGCGATCGGCGGCCACGCGACCGTCACGGGGATCCGCAAGAAGACCGGACGCCCGCCCTCGGGCGAGTGCGTCGCAACCAGCGCCCATTCGCCCGCCTGCAGACCCGTCACCGTGCCGTCGGTCCGGTTCAAGCGCAGTCTGCGCGCGGGCGCGACCAGCCGAACCGCCGCCTCCAGGACGGCGCCCGAGGCGTCGTGGGCCGTGACGCGCACGGCGGCCGTGGTTCCCACCTCGATGTCGAGCGAAGGCGGGTCGGCTCGCAGTTCGGCCACGCTCGTCTCTTGGGCGCGGACAAGCGGCGGGCACGCGAGCGCGGCGAAGGCGGCGGTGCGGAGGAGTCGAGCGGTCATCTTCGTGTTCTCCGGAGCAACGGGGCAGGGAAGCGCGGCGGACATGCTTGCCGGACCGGACAAGATGGTCCTACCGTTGCGAGCGAGCAACGGTTCCGTGCGCCGTCGAGGAGGTCCCGCAAAATGATCCTGCCCCGTCCCGCCGCCCTTGCGTTGCTTGCAGGACTTGCGCTCCTGTGGGCGCCCGCTCCGGGGGCCGGCTCCGCCACCGCCCAGCCGCGGTCCTCCGCCACCTACTACGTGTACGTCGGCGCCGAGTCCGCGGACCTCCTTCACCGCGTCCGTTTCGGACCGGGCGGCGCCACGCTGGACAAGACGACGCCGGTCGGCGAGATGCCCACCGAAACGGAAGGCCCGCACGGCCTCAACGTGTCGGCGGACGGCCAGTTCCTCTTCATGACGACCGGCCACGGCGTGCCCGACGGGAAGCTCTGGAAGTTCCACGCCGGCCCCGACACGCTGGTGGCGGACCCCGTCCTGCTCGGCTACTTCCCCGCCACGCTCGACATCACGCCCGGCGGCCTCTACGCCTTCGTGGCCAACTTCAACCTCCACGGCGAGATGGCGCCGTCCACGGTGTCCGTGGTCTTCACGCCCTCGATGGTGGAGGTGGAGCAGATCGAGACCTGCGTCATGCCGCACGGCGCCCGGCTGGACTCGACGGGCGACTTCCTCTACTCGGCGTGCATGATGGACGACCAAGTGGTGGAGATCGACACGCGCGCGTTCAAGGTGGCCCGGCGGTTCTCGGTGGCCGCCGGCGCGGAAGGGCCGATCGGACGGGGCCGTCGGACGGGCCACGGCGCTCATGGCGGCGAGCCGGGCCGCGGCACGGGAACTGCGGGCCTGCCCGGCCGACCGGATGGGGTTCGGCGTGCAGCGCCCACCTGCTCGCCGACCTGGGTGACGCCGCGCCCGGGCGTCGGCACGGTGGTCGTCGCGTGCAACGCCGGCGACCGCATCCTGGAGATCGACCGCGATTCGTGGACGTTGCGGCAGGCGATCGAGTCCGGCCGGGGACCGTACAACTTGGCATTGGCGCCGGGAGGCCGCCTGCTGGTGGCGACGCTCAAGCAAGGCGCCGGCGTGCAGTTCTTCGACCTCGACGAGGGCAGGGCGCTGGCAACGGCGGGTTCCTCGACGACGGTGACGCACGGCGTGGTGGTCAGCCCCGACGGCCGCTACGCCTTCGTCTCGGTGGAGGGAGTCGGGGCCGAGCCCGGCAAGGTGGACGTCTACGACTTGGCGACCTTCGCGCGAGTCGCGGACGTGGAAGTGGGCCAGCAGGCGGGGGGAATCGCGTTCTGGAAGATGGAAGTCGGCGCCGGCAACCTGCGCCAGCCCAATGATCGGAGCTCAGGATGACGACGCACGCGTATGTCAAGCGAGAACACGCCTAGCAATGCGTTGTTCCCCGTTGTTTGCTTTGCGTGTGCAACAGCAGCTGCGACGACGGCTTGCCCGCCGATTCGCTGTACGACAGCGGCTGGCATCTTGTCGAATACCTTGTGCTGGCGGGAACGGCGGACAGCGTCTTCTTTGGGCTTTCGGGCATAGCGGTTGATTCGGCCGAATTGCATGAACAACCTGCGGTCTTGCGCTATAGGATCGAGCGCTAATTCAGCGCCGCCGCGGCGCTGTCCTTGCTCCAGCCGAAGGAATACGCCCGTTCGCGTCCCGTGCGCGTCTTGAGGTGCACGACGTTGCGCTGATCCTCGAACAAGTTGAACAGCAGCCGGTTGCGGATGGCGATGCGATCCGTGCCGGCCGGCAGGCCGTACTCGAGCCGGTACCACCACATCACCTCGTCGATCAGCGCGGCTTCGTCGACTCCGCGGCCCACGAGGGTTCCGGCCAGCCGCTGTCCGCCGGCCTCGATGGCCAGCATCTGGTCGATGTAGCGCGTGACGATGCTGTCGGCGCGCGGGGTCTCCGCGAGCCGAAACGCCATGTCGGACGTGTGCTCCATCACGGCCAGTTGCAGATCGTCCCAAAAGAAGCGAATGCGCGCGCGCAACGTGTCGCCGACCACTTCGGCGTCGGCCACGGACAAGCGGAACGGATGGCTTGCCGTCGCCGCGAGCGCCGCCGCCTGGCTTTCCGGCGCGCTCGAGTCCGCAACCCGCGCCATGCCCGAGTCCGGGTCTCCGTCGTCGGCCGACCCTGCGCCCAGCGTCGCTAGGGCACCGGCGCCGCACAAGAGCGCGGCAAGCCCGGCGAGCGGCGCAGAGGCCCGTGGTCCACCGTTCAAAGCCGTCTTCGCCTCCTCGGCGTCGGAGCGCGATAGTCCTGGTCCGCCCTTGCGCCCGGCGATCGTCCTGTCGCCACGGGCGGCGTCTTATCCACAAGAATAACCACCACAACCCGGGCCGTCCCAGCGGCTCGCCCGCCCGCCCGCCCGCCTCTCGCCCGGCGGCTTCTCGCTAGATTCCACGCGCAGGACGAACGCCACCGGGTTCCGCCGACTTTCTGCGGACCCCTCGACACTCCGCAGCGGGTTCCCAAGGAGCCGCCATGCCCAAGACGACCCCGAGGTTCCGCCGCCGCGCCGCGGCGGGCCGCCCGACGACGGCCTGGACCCGCGTCCAAAGCGCCACGGGCGTCCTGGGCATGGCCTGCGCCTTGGCCGGCTGGGCGGCCATTCAGTCCCCGGATGCCGCCGCGGCCCAGATCCGGGTCGGCGGCCACGGCGTCTACCAGACCGGCCTTCTGGAAGGGCAGTTCGGCGCAGGCGGGCGTGCCGAGGTCGATCTGGGGTTCGTCGTCGGCGGCTTGGCGGCCATCGGGACGTTCGACCGGTTCTTCCCCGACTGCGACGGCTGTTCGCAGTGGGACGCGTCGGGCCTCGTGGGCTTCGTCCAGGGTCCCTTCCATGCTGGTCTGGGCGCCACGTACCAGCGGCTCGGGGGGATGGACGAGGCCGCGGAGACCGGAAGCTGGACCGCCCTCCTCGTCGCCGGCCTTCGGTTCGACCGCCTCGAAGTGTTCGTTCCGTTCGTGGAGGTCCGCCAGGAGCTGGCCTCGCGGGACCAGAACCAGCAAACGGTGTCGCTGGGATTCCTCGTCGGTCCTTCCCGCGCACGCACGGCTCCGCGCGCTCCCGGGAGGTGATCGTCGAGCGGGTGCTTCGGCGCCCCGTTCGAGCGGTCGGCTGTTGGTGGCGGGACTGGGCCGAGCACGCGGGCCAGATCGCGCACTTGGTGGCGTCCACGGTCGTGGCCGTGGTGCGGTTCCGCGTGTCGTGGCGAGAGGTCGTGCGCCAGATCTACGTGATGGGCGTCCAGAGCATCCCGATCGTTCTCGTCACCGCGTTGCTCTCCGGAGTGGTCACGTCGCAGCAGGGGAGCTACCAGATCACGGCGACGATTCCCCTGTACGTGCTCGGCAGCGTGACGGTCACGAGCATCGTGCTCGAGCTCGGCCCCGTCCTCACCGCCGTGGTGATGGTCGGGCGGGTCGGGGCTCGGATCACCGCCGAGCTGGGCACGATGGTCGTCTCGGAGCAGATCGACGCCTACCACTCGCTGGGACGCGACCCGATCGTCGCCCTAGGCGCGCCCCGAATCGTGGCCGGCCTCCTCGTCATGCCCATCCTCGTGGGCCTCGCGAACGCTACGGGCATCGCTTCGGGCCTCGTGGCGCTCAACATCTCCGCGGACCTCAGCACGGAGACGTTCTTCTACGGCGCGCGCCTGTTCTGGCACTCCTGGGACCTCGTCTACTCCCTCATGAAGGCCCTCGCGTTCGGCTTCGCGATCCCGGTCATCTCGATCCACATGGGCTTCCGCACGGCGGGGGGCGCCGCGGGCGTCGGGAGCACGACGACCGCTTCGGTCATGTTCCAGACCCTGACCGTGCTTATTCTGGACGCCCTCTTTCCGCCGCTGTTCCTGCAGTGAGCGCCGCGCCCGGGGAAGCCGTCATCCGCTTCCGCAACACGCACAAGGCATTCGGCCATCCCGTCCTGTCCGGCATCGACCTGGACGTGCGCGACGGCGAGATGTTCGCTCTCTTCGGGCCGTCGGGCACGGGCAAGAGCGTGCTCCTGAAGACGACGATCGGCTTGGTCGTGCCCGACCGCGGCGACGTGGAGGTGGCCGGCCGCTCGGTTTACTTCGGAGGAGGCCGCTCGCTGGCCCGCGTGCGCCAGCTCGTCGGCTACGTGTTCCAGAACGCTGCGCTTTTCGACTCGATGGACGTCTACCGCAACGTCGAGATGGGACTTCCCGCGGACCGCCTCCGCCGGATGAGCCGCAGCGAAGCCGCCCGAGCCGTGTGGGAGGCCCTCGATCTCGTGAACCTGGACCCCGCCGCCGTGTTGCGCTTGCTGCCCGCGGAGCTGTCCGGCGGGATGAAGAAGCGCGTGGGAATCGCGCGGGCCATCGTCGGCCGTCCCCGCATCCTGCTCTGGGACGAGCCGACGACGGGGCTGGACCCCGTCAACACCGCTGCCGTGGAGCGGCTCATCCAGAGGCTCTCCGGCGAGCTCAGCGTGACTTCGATGATCGTCTCGCACGACGTGGAGGGCGCATTGTGGATGTGCGACCGCGTGGCGATGCTCGAAGGCGGACGGATTCGCTTCTGCGGCGGCCCGGGCGACTTTCGCAATGCCGACGATCCGGTCGTGCGCGCATTCGTGGACCGCGCGGCCGCCGAGGCCGCCCTCGACGTGGTGGAGATGTCATGACCAAGAACTCCGAGACGGCGCAAGTCCGTCGGCTGGACGACCGGGAAGTCCTCGCCGCGGTGCCGCCCACGGCGCGCGCCCGCGAGTTCCGCGTGGGCATCTTCGTGATCCTGGGCATCGCGGCCTTCTTCACGATCCTCTTCTCGATGACCAGCCCGGCGATGTTTCGCGGCCGCTACATGATGACCACCCACGTCGAGGACGCCCAGGGCATCCGCCGCGGCGATCCGGTGCGGATGCGCGGCATCAACATCGGGCGGGTCCACGACTTCGCGCTGGACCGGGGCGGCGTGACGGTCACCATTGAAATCGACGGCGACTGGGACGTTCCCGTCGGTTCGCGAGCCGAGCTGGAGAGTTCGGGCGTGCTCGGCGGAATGGTGGTATCAGTGGTGCCGGGCGGCGGGGGCGGCGCAATGGCCGCATGGGACGAGCTGCCGGGCACGGCCGTCGGCGGCGTCTTCGAGCGGGCCGGCGACCTTGCGGGCGGCGCCCAGGACGTGCTCGCCCGGATCCAGGCGCTGCTGTCCGATTCCACGGTCGCCGGAACCGAGGCGGCCGTCGTGGCTCTGCGCGACCTCCTGCAGGGCCTGACCGGCGTCGTCGACGACCAAGCGGCGGAAGTCCGTTCGATCACCGCAAGCCTGGCCCGCTCCGCCGAGAACGTGGAAGGCATCACCGAGGCCGAAGAGTGGCAGCGCGCAATCGCCTCCGCCGAATCCGCGATCTCCACGCTCGACCGCACCGCCACCACGGCCGAGACCGCCGCGTCGCGGCTCGATGTCGTCCTGGCCCGCATGGAACGCGGCGAAGGCACGATCGGCCAACTCTTCGCGAACGACTCCCTCTACCACTCCCTGAACGCCGCGGCCTCCAGCCTCAAGGACCTCCTCGACGACGTAAAGGCCAACCCCGGCCGCTACATCAACATCAAGGTGTTTTAGATTTGGACCGTGGAGATCCGCCGCCTCCCGACACGGGACCGACGAGAGTCCACGGGCGCTTCTGTTCACCAGCGACCGACCTTTCGAACCCGACAAGGCGACCGAACCGACGATGCCTGACGCTGACCAGACCGCCCCCTTCCATGGCGTGGACTCCTCGGTAACGGCCCAAGAGCCCGAGGGCTTGGCCGAGCGAGATGCGCTGTGGAGCGACTATCCGCTGGACGATCTCCTAATTCGGCACGAGAGCAGGACCGTCTACGATGTGGTCCGCCGAATCAAGAACGGCCAGTATGTGCTCGATCCGGATTTTCAGCGTGACTTCATCTGGTCGGACGACCAGCAGAGCAAGCTTATCGAGTCCGTCATCCTTCGGATCCCTTTGCCGGTGCTATATCTGGCGGAGGACTCCGAAGGCCGAATGATCGTCGTTGACGGCCTCCAGCGCTTGTCTACATTCGTACGTTTCCTGCGTGGCGACCTGGCGTTGCGCAAGCTTGATCGACGTGAGCTCAACGGCAAACGGTTCTCGGACTTGACGTCTAAGTTGCAGAATCGAATTGAAGACTGCAATCTTATCATTTACACGATAGATTCGAAGGTGCCAGATCAAGCCAAATTGGATATTTTCGACAGAGTAAATTCTGGAGAACCACTTTCTCGCCAGCAAATGCGCAACTGCTTGTTCATGGGCAAGGGCACGCGATTTTTGAAAAATGCGGTGAAAACCGCTTTGTTCCAGGAGGCAACGGGAAAGAGCCTGGACGCGAAAACGATGCGTGATCGAGAATTCGTCAATCGCTTTTGCGCATTTAGCTTGTTTGGGCCTGATGACTATGGGGGCAGCATGGACGACTTTCTCGCAAATGCATTGCGGAAAATGAACAACATGAGCGATGGCCAACTCAGGGCATTGGCGGCGAGCCTTGACAGGGGACTTGACAACAATCTCACGGTTTTTGAACGACACGCTTTTCGCAAGTATGCACCAGGACAGGAACGTCGCAGTGTCTTGAACGCATCGTTGTGGGATGTTATGTCCACCGGCCTAGCTCGCTATGCCGAACATACTATAGTCACGAAGAAAAGCCAATTGCGAAGTGCTATGCAAGAACTCTTGTACGACGATGATTTTGTCACTTCAATTACTTATGCGACCAACGATAGAAAACGCGTCATGCATCGTTTCGCGCGCACGCGTGCTGTGCTGAAAGATACGCTAGGATGATCACGAGAGTCGATCTTCGTCACTTCAAGTGTTTTTCGTTGTTGAAGTTGCCGTTTCGCTCGCTCACGGTGCTCTCTGGCACGAACGCATCAGGCAAATCGTCGGTTCTCCAGGCGTTGGTGGTGCTCCACCAAACGATTCGCGACCACGAATGGTCCAGAAAGTTGATGCTAAACGGGGCGGCCGTACGGCTGGGCACCGTTGCGGACGTAGTTGATCAAGTCGAGGGCCGTCGTTCTCTTGAGATTGCGCTTTGGGACGACGACGAGGAGCATCGTTGGTGGTTCTCGGGAGAACGCGCGGAGATGTCCATGGAGGCACAACGGATGCGCATAGGCGAGTCCGAAGTGGATGCTTCTGATGAAATGCGGTGGTTGTTTCCGTTGGAAGAGCAGAACAGGGTACAGCATCGGCGCTCCAGTCGACGCCTAGCTGCAAGACTTCGAGACTTGTGTTATCTGACGGCAGAGAGACTGGGCCCTAGGGATCACTATCCGTTGGTGGATCCACATGTGATTGTTGCTGTTGGGCCCGGCGGCGAGCACACAGCGAGCTTTCTACACGCGGCGGAACGTCGGGAAGTGCTTGAATCGTTGGCGTTAGCCGATCATCCACGGGCGTGGATGAGACAGGTGGAGGCGAGGATGGGGACGTTTTTTCCGGGCTTTCAGCTAGCGGTCGAACCCTTGGCGGGCACGAGTACTGTGAGGTTGGGCGTTCGCACGTCGAGGGATACTGGTTTTCATCGTCCGGGTCACACGGGATTTGGCTTGATGCAGGTGCTGCCCGTTGTCGTGGCCGCGCTTTCGTGCGATGTTGAAGGCCTCTTGCTTGTCGAGAATCCAGAAGCGCATCTTCATCCCGCGGGCCAAGCGAAGATGGGCAGGTTTTTGGGGCAGGTTGCCGCGGCCGGAGTCCAAGTCGTTGTGGAGACGCATAGCGATCATGTGCTCAATGGGGTACGACGGGCGGTGAAGGACGGGATGTTGCAGGCTAGCGGCGTGGCTCTGCACTTCTTTCGGTCGCGTAGTGATGCGGCGGAAGCCGGAACGTCGCAAGTGATAAGCCCGGAAATCGACGAGGAAGGCAACATTGACGAATGGCCCGAAGGGTTCTTCGACCAATTTGACAAGGACATGAGCTACTTGGCTGGATGGTCCTGAAGATGGATCTCTTGGTCAATGAACGATCGGTTCACCAACAATTTTACGATGTCGAAGAGTTTGGGAAGTCACTCGACAAGCTGATGGAGATGCGCAAGGTCGCCCGTCGATGGAAGCGAGACATTTTCTGTACTCGGAACATGGCGAACGCGAAACCGATGCGGGAGACGCCGATGGCGAGGGCTGTGCAAGGACTGGAAGAGGCGCAACGACGATCGGTGATGGCCTGGTTGAATCGGGGAGGCCCGTTCTGGGACGACGCGCAGGAGCATGGTGAAGACGATTGGCTGGAGGTGGACATCAATGGCGAGATCGTGACGGACTCGGCCGTGGGTGAGGCGGCGTATCGTAGCTTGATGGGTGTCGATACGGACTTGGTCAGCGTCGTTCCTTCGGACTGGGACTTCTCTCCCGTTTCGGTGACATGGCGCCGAGTAGCGCAAGAAGGAAACGAAAGCGCGCGGACCGTGCAGTTGGAGAACTGGCGGAATGCGACGGCCTTGGGCACGGCGCTGGCGGCGGCGGCTTCGCCGATGGTGTCGTGGCGGGGGCTTCGGGAGACTTCAGTGCGGAAGTTCGAAGGGCTCGAATTCACCGATGATTGCTTTGGCCATCTTGAAGGCGTGCCGTTCAAGAGGACGGTGGCTGATCATCTCATGAAACTGTTCGGCATTCTGGACCGCTTGGTGGATTGCTTCGACGAGAAGGGAGTGAGGACTCCTGAGGGCCATCAAATCATGGAGCAGTACTTTTCGGGCAGCGCCGTCTTCTCAGATTCATCCAGGACGGAGAAACAGGCATTTCGCGATCAGCTGACCTTTCGGCATCCGAGGATAGCCGGCGAGTCGTTGCTTTGTGGCTGGCACGGCAAGATGCGGCGAGACGTGATCCGATTTCACTTCTCGTGGCCAATCCGAGCGGACGAACCGGTCTACGTCGTCTACGTGGGACCGAAGCTCACCAAGCGATAGATCTTTGGTGTTCCCCGTGCGACAGGACTATGCTCGGGAAGCAACCGTGCGAAGGGGCGATCGGGGGTTCTCCCGTGGCGCGAGCTCCCTCCTACCAAGCCTGCGCCAAGTGGAATCCCCAGTGCCAGCTTTTGGTGGGCCGTTGCCAGGGGTAGGCATAGTACGCTTCCAGGATCGCGACGCCGAGCACGTTGAAGCGGGCGGAGAAGCCGGAGCTGGCGACGGGGATGCGGTCGGGCGACTCTCGGGCCCAAGTCAAGTTCGCCGGTTGCTCGCTGTCCCAGGCCACGCCGACGTCGGTGAAGGCGGTCAGCTCGATGGGGATGTAGGGAAAGTTGATGAAGCCGAACTCTTCGACGCCGGTGAAGGGGAAGCGGAGTTCGAGGTTGGCGACGGCGATTCGGTGGCCGTAGAGGCGATTGACCTCGGGGCAGTTGGAGCCGCTGACGGTGATCGAGCACTCGCGGCGGCTGAAGGTGTCGGCGGCGTAGCCCCGCACGAGGGTCTCGTAGCCGAGGAAGAACGGATTGAGTTGCTTGTCGTAGAGCGAGCGGATGTCGCCGTAGCGGCCCAGGTGCCAGGCTCGGGCGGCGAGGGTCAGCGGGCCGCCCCTGTTGAAGTAGCGGCGGTAGTCCACGTTGAGGGTCTGGAAGTCCACGGTGCCGTAGGCCGTTTCGACGCCGACCCGGAAGCGGTGTCCGCGCACGGGGCCGATGAAGGCGTGGAAGGAGTTGTCGCCGACGAAGGCGATCGAAGCCGTGGCCAAGTTGAGCGGGTCGCGAGCCGGCAGGTCGCGTTGCTCGCGGGCGATGGCGCGTCCGAACGCGTCGAGGTGGAAGATGTCCTGCTCGAGGTCGTAGCTGTATCGGGTGAAGCCGAGTCCGGCCTCGATCCGCCGCGTGGACGACAACGGATAAGCGACGAGCCCGGAGACGGCGTCCACGAAAATGCGGTAGCGCTGGATGTTGAAGGTGTTCGCTTGCGGGTTGTAGCCCCATTGCTGGAACAGGTACGGCGTGTGCTGGATGCCGACGCCCCAGTTCCAGCGTCGCTTCTGGTTCATGTAGTACACCTGCCCGCCGATGTCCTTGATGGTGCCGTTGGCGTTCAAGGCCACGCCCAGGAAGCGGTCGCCGAGCATGTCGGTGAAGAAGGCCGACGTGCCGCCGCCCACGTAGGTGCCGTACGTGTCCGCTCCGACGCCCAGCGAGGGCTGGCCCACGTAGTCGAGCTGGAGCGACGGGTCGTAGTCCTTCGCCTGGCTGGCGGCGTAGACGCCGTCCCCCACCAAGCCGGTGTCGTGGTCCGTCAGGTACTCGGCGATGCGGCTGCGGAACGTGGGATGGCGGGGCGGCAGCATCCGGCCGGCGCCGTCGGCCTCGGCCACCGTGTTGACGGAGGTCGCCATCTCGCTCGCTGTCCCCGTGTTGACGATGTAGCCGCGCTCGTGGAATATCGAGAAGGCCAGCAGGTCCTTCTCGGGCGAATACGAGAACGCGGGCGACAGCATGGTGATGCCGCTGATGCCGGTCGCGGTGCGGGTGACGCGAAGCATCTCGCCGTCGGCCAGGGCCATGTGGTAGATGTCGGGGAAGCCGTCCGCGTCCGAGACGAAGTACACGCCGTCGCCGGTCCGGTCGAACACCGGGTTGGTGTGCTTGGCGCCGCGGAACACGGTGCGCGAATGCACGTCCAGCGTCTCCAGGTTCAGGAACGCGAGCGAGTAGTTGCCGAACGCAAGGAGCGAGAAGTCGGTGTCCGGCCCGCGGTCGGAGACGAAGACCAGCGTCCGGCCGTCGGGCGACCACGCGGGCTGAAGGTCGGCGTACTTGTCGTTCGTGAGCTGCTTCACGTCGTCGGTCTCGCTGTCCCACAGATAAAGGTCGGTGAAGCCGCCCTTGGCGCCGGTGAAGGCCACGGTCCGGCCGTCTGGGGACCAAGCGGGGTTCTGAATGGCGCCCAGTCCTCCCACATGCAGCCGTTGCTCGATGTCGCCGCTCTGCACGTCGAGGATCGCCAGCTGGTTGTTGCCGCCGGCCTGCACGACGAAGGCCAGCTTGCGGCTGTCCGGCGACCAGGAGCCGCTCGTGTCGATGTAGCGCACTCCGTCGATGTACGGCGTCTGGTTGCGCTGGAGCGGGCGCAGGATGCGACCGGTCTCCACGTCGGCCAGGAACAGGTCCATCGAGAACAGGTCCTTCTCGGACTGGAAGACGATGTAGCGCCCGTCCGGGCTGATCGAAGGCGCCACGTTGACCCGCCCGGCACCGCACTCCACGCACAGCAGCAGGTCGCCCGTCTCGTAGGGGTCGGTCCGGCCCGCCATGAGCGGACGAAACTCGGCCTCGACCGCCTCCCACCACTGGGCGGCCAGGCTGTCCTCCGGCATCCCGAAGACCTCCTCGATGGCGGGTTCCCAGCCGGCCTGAAGAGCGACCCGGTACAGGTCCTGCACGGCGTCGTCGCCGTAGGTGCCGCCCAAGTACGACATCAGGCCCTGCCCGAACCGGTACGCGAAGTACTTCGGATTGCGCGTGATCTCGGTCAGCGACGGCTTCTCGTCGCGCAGGATGTGGTCGCGGAGCCACATCGCCGTGTGCGGATGGTTGCGGCCCAGCGACATGTACTCGGCCATCCCCTCCACGAGCCACAGGGGCATCCTGGCCAAGTTCATGATGCCGCCGCCCATGCGGCCTTGGGCGATGTTGTACTGGAAGGCGTGAACCAGCTCGTGGCCGAGGATGCGGTCCGTCTCCCGGTGAGACGCCGTGAGCGGCATGATCACGCGGTTCTTGAGCGATTCCGTGACGCCCCCGGTCCCCTGGCCGATCGTGCCCGACAACGTGTTGGTCTGCTGAAAGTCGGGGTGGTCCGCGTAGATGATGAGCGGCTTCTTGCTGTTGAACTCGTGCTGGAAGGCGCGGGCGAACCGCTCGTACCACCGCTCGGCCATGCGGGCCATGTCCTCCGCCGCCGCCTCGGCCGCCGGGTAGTAGTGGACTTCCCAGTTCTTGGTCGTCAGAACCTTGAAGTCGAATTCCTCGTACTGGACCTTGTTCCGGCCGAAGTACTGGGCGGACGACGCCGCAGGCGCCGCCACGACCAGGGCGGTCGCGGCCGCTGCGATCCGCGCAACGGCAACGCAACGGACGAACAGGTGTCTCGACAAGTCCATTGGGGGACCTCTGTCTCTCTTGTGTGAGATATGGATAGGGACGGTCCGCCGCCTCGCGGGTTGCCGCCCAAGCTACGGACGACGCGGGCGGCGCGAAAGCGGAACCGTCCGGCGCAGGCCGTCCCGCCCGGCTTGCCAAGCTGGCCGATGGGCCCCGAACATTTGGAGCGCCCGCGTCCGGCAGTGGTCCGCCGCCCCACTGCTTGTCCTTACGCCCGGAGGCGCGCGAAAGTTCCCGGCACGCCCGCGCCGCAACCGCGAACTCGTGCGATCGACCGCGATCTCGTTACGATAACACCGGGTCGGGACCTCCTCGCGTGCCGCCCGCCCGTCCCGCCCGAAACCGCCCCTCGAACTCGATTCGAACGATCCGTGGCCCTACCCGGCATTCCCTCGCCCCGCGAAGTCGTCCCTCGGCTGGTCGTCCGCCCGCTCGCCGCCGCGGCGGCCGCTGGGATCCTCGCCGCGTGCGACTCCAGCCCGGGTGACCGCGCCGCCGGGGAAGGCGGAACGGACTCGGCTGCGCCCGGCGTGCTCGAAGCGGCCTTGGCAGGCCCGGGCGGCGACCCGCCCGTCGCGGACGGCAGCGGGCAACCCTTCCTCGCGGCGGCCGGCGACGGCGCCTGGATGAGCTGGATCGAGCCGCGGGGCGCCGGGCATCGCGTGGCGGCCGCCTTCTTCGACGGCGAAGCGTGGGGTCCGCCCGCCACCGTGGCCGAGGCCGATTCGTTCTTCGTCAACTGGGCCGACTTTCCGTCCGTTCAGCCGGTCGGCGACTTCCTCGTGGCGCACTGGCTGCACCGGCAGGGCGGCGGCGTCTACGATTATGGCGTGCGACTGGCGTGGTCGCCCGACGCCGGCCGCGCGTGGTCGCCTCCATGGACGCCGCACGGCGACGACACGCCCACGGAGCACGGCTTCGTGTCGGTCTTCGGCGACGGCTCCGGGACGTGGGCGGCGTGGCTGGACGGACGGGCGATGGTCCAGGAGGGCGGCGCCATGGCTCTGCGGGCGCGCCGTGTTCCCGTGCGCGGACCGGCCGGTGCCGAGGAGGTCGTGGACGCGAGGACCTGCGAATGCTGCCAAACCGGCGGCGTGATCGCGGACGGCGTGCCGTTGCTGGTCTTTCGGAACCGCTCGGACGACGAGGTTCGCGACGTGCACGTGTCGAGGCGGCTGGCGGCGGGCTGGACCGAGAGCGTGCCGGTGCACCGGGACGGATGGGTGTTTCCGGGGTGTCCGGTCAACGGACCAGCGGTCGCGGCGCTCGGGGCGACCGTGGCGGTGGCGTGGTTCACGGCGCCGGACGGGCGGGCTCGGGTGAACGTGGCCTTCTCGCAAGACGGCGGAGCGACGTTCGGCCCGCCCGCGCCGGTGGACGCCGGGTCGCCGCTCGGCCGGACGGACGTGCTGCTGCTGGACGACGGCTCGGCTCTTGTTTCGTGGATGGAGGGCGGCGGCGCGCCGTCCGTGCTGGCGAGGCGCGTAGCCGCGGACGGCGCTGCGGGGGCGGCGCGCCGGTTGGCTGGCGTGTCCGCCGAACGGGCGTCCGGCTTCCCGCGCATCGCGCGGCTGGGAACGGACCGGTTGTTGGCCGCCTGGACCGACACGGAGGGGGCAGGACGGGTGCGGACGGCGGTGTTCTCGCTGGCCGGCTGGCAGACGCCGCGGTGACCGCCGTCCGGGCGCGAAGGGGACTTGGCGCCGCGAGCTCAGCGGAACCCAAGAGCGCCCGAACGGCAAGTCCCGCGGGCCCGGCGGGCGACGTTGCCCGCTTCGCCGAGGCCGCGGCGGGCTTCTCGCAGCGCCGCGTGGTGGTGCTCGGCGACGTCATGCTGGACCGGTACGTGGAAGGCGCGACCGACCGGGTCTCTCCGGAGGCGCCGGTGCCGGTCGTCCTCGTGGAGAGGGAATGGGACGTGCCGGGCGGCGCGGCCAACGTGGCGGCCAACGTCCGCGGATTGGGAGCCCAGTGCGACTTGGTGGGCGTTGCGGGCGACGACGACGCCGGCCGCGCGCTCGCCCGGGAGCTGGCGAAGTCCGGCGTCGGACACGAGTTCGTCGCTTCGCCCGGGCGGCCCACCCCGGTCAAGACCAGGGTGCTTTCGCAGGGCCAGCAGGTGGTGCGAGTGGACCGCGAGCGCGACGACGACCACGGGGAGCAGGTCGCGGATGCGCTGGCGTTCCGGCTGAAGCGGCGCCTGTCCGGCGCCGACGCGCTGATCCTCGCGGACTACGACAAGGGCTCCCTGACGGCCGGCGTCGTCCGCCCGGCGCTGGACTTGGCGGCGGCGCGGAGCATTCCCGTCGTGGCCGACCCCAAGCGGCGGCGCTTCTTCGCCTACGCCGGAGCGACCGTCCTCAAGCCGAACCGCCACGAGCTGGAGCACGCGCTCGGCGAACCCGCCCGGCCCGACGACCCGCAGTGGATGGAGCGGGCCCGCGCGCGCGCCGGTTGCCGCCATCTGCTGCTCACGCTGGGCGCCGACGGGATGGCGCTGGCGTCCGCGGAAGGCGGCGTGGACCGTGTGCGCGTGGTCCCGCGCACGGTGTACGACGTCTCCGGCGCCGGCGACACGGTCTCGGCGGTGGTGGCCGTGTCGCTGGCCGCGGGCGCGTCGATGGGCGACGCGGTGCGCTGGTCGGCCCATGGAGCCGCCGCGGGCTTGGCGACCGTGGGCGCGACAGCGGTCACGGCCTCGGCGATCCGCGAGTCGCTGGAGGCCGCAAGCGGGTGAAGGCCGGACTGGACGGCGGCGGCGCCATGGGCCCATGTTGTTGCGCAACCGGGCGACGTGCCGCCCATTGCGCAAACCTTCCGCCCGCCCATGCGAGGCCGCCTTCCAATGCCAGATGCGACTCCGGTCGACACCCCCCGCGCTCCGGGGGCGCTCGGTCCCTACTCGCAGGCCGTCGTCTCGGACGGCTGGGTCTTCGCGTCGGGCCAGATCCCGCTCGACCCGGACACGGGCGCGCTCGTCCAGGGCGACGTGGCCACCCAGACCAACCGCGTTCTCGCCAACCTGGCCGCCGTGCTGGACGCGGCGGGCGGCGGTTTGGACACCGTGGTCAAGACGACAGTGTTTCTTTCCGACATGGCCCTCTTCGGCGCGATGAACGCCGCCTACGAACGCGGCTTCGGCGACCACAAGCCCGCTCGCTCGACGGTCGCGGTCAAGGGACTGCCCAAGGGCGTGGACGTGGAGATCGACGCCGTGGCCAGGCTCCGATGAACCTGCCTCGCTTGACGCGCCCGCGCGGCGCATTCAACATTAATGGGCGGCGGCGACACCGCCCGACGCGGCACCCTGCTCGCCGGAACCCGAAGCGTTGCGGCTCGCCGATAGATTTTCGACACCCAGGGTGATCTGTACCCACCACCTCCCACTTAAGGAGAGACCACATGAAGTCTCGCATGTCAGCCAGCCTCGCCCTCGTCGCGGCCGCAGTGGTCGCGCTTGGAAGCGGGGCGCCGTCCCGGGTCGCGGCCCAGCAGGCCGCCGGGACCGTGCAGGGCCTTGTCCAAGACGAGGCCACGTCGCGTTCCCTCGACGCCGTGTACGTCGCGCTCGAGGGGACTTCGTTCGGCACGCTCACTACGGCGGCCGGGCGGTTCCTCCTGCTCCAGGTGCCGCCCGGAGAGTACACGCTCCTCGCGCGGTCCGTGGGCTACAGCGAAGCCCGGCGGACGATCA
The DNA here is from genome assembly GCA_965203485.1 of Longimicrobiales bacterium. Classification (GTDB taxonomy): domain Bacteria; phylum Gemmatimonadota; class Gemmatimonadetes; order Longimicrobiales; family Gaopeijiaceae. The sequence goes on along the minus strand of OZ241892.1, from coordinate 1,776,081 downwards.
CCGTGGCGGCGGGCCAGACGACTCAAGCCGACATTTCGTTGCAGGCGACGGCGATCGAGCTCAACGAGATCGTGGTCACGGGCGCGGGCCTCGCCACCGAGAAGCGCAAGCTCGGCCACAGCATCGCCACGCTGGACGTGACGGAGGTGGAGAACGCGCCGATCTCGGACTTCAGCCAATTGCTGGCGGGCCGCGAAGCCGGCGTGGTGGCGCTTCCGTCGTCCGGCTACACCGGCGAGGGCGCGCGCATCCGAATCCGCGGCTCGGCGTCGCTGTCGCAGCTCAACGAGCCGATCGTCTACTTGGACGGCGTACGCATCGACCGCTCGGCGGTCCAGAACTTCAACGGGCAGGGGAATCCGTCGAGGCTCGACGATATTCCGCCCAGCGCCATCGAGCGCATCGAAATCCTGAAGGGCGCGTCGGCCGCCACGCTCTACGGCACCGAAGCCTCCAACGGCGTCATTCAGGTCTTCACGAAGCGGGGCCGGGCAGGCGCGCCGCGCTTCACGTTGCAGGGCGACTGGACGGCGATTTCGACGCCGACCAACCGCATCCTTCCGCTTGCCGACTTCGCGGGACGGGAGTGCGGCACGCCCGGGTGCACTGGCGCCGCCGACGCGGCGACCCTGGCGGCGACCATCGCCCGCATGTCGGAGCGGTGGGGGCAGTCGGTCACTCCGTGGGATCCGGTGGTCCGGGACCTGATTCCGGACATGCTGACCACGGGATTCGGCCAGTCCTACCAGGGTTCCATTTCGGGCGGTTCCGACCGGTTCCAGTACTTCGTATCGAGTCGGCTGGTCACCGAAGACGGCTCGTATGACGCGGCCCAGAACTTCGAGCCCGTCGAGGGATACGAGCCCGAGACGGACACGAACCGCCGCGTCTCGGCGAACACGAACTTCACCGTCATTCCGAACGACAAGGTGAGGATCGGCATGAGCATGATGTACGCCGACATGGAGCACCACACGCCCGACAACTCGAACAACATCTACGGCGTGTTCTCGTCGGCGCTCATGATGCAGTTGCGCAAGGCACACGAAGAGCCGAACGCAGACGGCGAGGTCAACAAGTACGGCCAGCCGGCGTTCGCCACGTTGCGCGAGAACATGTACCAGCTCAACTTCACGAACTCGCAGCACTTCACGGGCACGACGAACGTCCAGTACACGCCGACCGAGGACCTGCGCTTGGAGGCGATTTTCGGCGTGGACTTCACGTCCGACGACGCGGTGAGCTTCCGGCCGTATCGGTGGAACGTCGACAACTACTCCGGCTCAACGCCGATCGGCAGCCGGACCGTGGAAGAGGCCCGCAGCCGCGAGATCACGGCCGACCTCAAGGGCTCTTACATCTGGGCGACCGACAGGATCGAGAACACGTTCCTCTTCGGAGGCCAGGGCTTCCTCCGCCAGCGCCAGACGGCCGGCGGTGGCGGCCGCGACTTCCCCGGTCCCGGCTTGGAGACGCTCTCCGCGCTCGGATCGGAGAGTTCGAACGAGTTCTGGTTGCGCGTAACGCAGATCGGCGGCTACTTGCAGGATCAGATCGGCTTCGACGACTGGATGTTCCTGACGCTCGGCGGGCGGTGGGACGCGAACTCGGCGTTCGGCTCGGAGTTCAGCACGGCGTTCTACCCGAAGGCCACGCTCTCCATCGTCCCCAGCCAGGGCCTGGGCTGGTCGAACGACATGTTCTCGACCGTCCGCTTCCGGACCGCATTCGGGCGCTCCGGCCTCCAGCCGGGCGCGTTCGACAAGTTCACGACCTTCACGTCGCAGGGGTCCGAGAGCGGACCCGGCGTCGCGCCTGCCAACCTGGGCAACGCCGGCCTCAAGCCCGAGATCTCCACCGAGATCGAAGCGGGCGTCGAGCTCGGCCTCTTCGAGGACACTTGGTCGGTGCAGCTAGACTACTGGAACCGAACGGTCAGCGACGCGATGGTTGCGCGCCAGTTTCCGGTCACGGGCGGCTTCACCAGGACGCAGCTCGACAACATCGGCGAGATGAAGGCGTGGGGCGTCGAGGTCGGCGTCAACGGCTCCTTGGTCCAGCGCGAGGGCTTCTCGCTCAACGTGTTCGCCAACACGGCCTACCTGAACGAGGAGATCAGCGACATGGGCGGCGCGCCGCCGCTGAAGACCGGCGGCAGCTATCCGCGCTACCGGAACTACTTGACCGAGGGCTACACCCCTGGCGCGTTCTTCGGTGCGAAGATCGCCGACGTGGAGATTCCGCTGAACATCTTGGCGCCGGATTCTCTAGGGACTTGCATGGTGCCCACGCGCCAGCAGGCGCTGGAATACTTCAGCCAGCCCCGCAACCCCAACAGCTTCAAGCCCTTGGCCATCGGCAACGACGCGACAGGCGCCTTCGGCGTTCCCAACGGCGGGTTGGCGTCGAACAACTGCGGCGAGGGCCTGCTCCTGAGCTACCTGGGCAAGCCGACGCCCGACTTCGCGGGATCCTTCGGGTTCAACATGGCTTTCGGCGGCAACTTCGAGCTCAGCTCGCTCATGGAGTACAAGATCGGCCACCAGGTGCAGGACCTGTCGGGCATGTTTCGGCGGGCCAACAACTTCATCGGCCGCAACACGCCGCGCAGCGCCGAGCTCTACTCGATCATGCTCAATCCGGCGTCGTCGGCCGAGCAGCGCTTGGACGCCGCCGTTGCGTGGGCCAAGGAGATCGAGGGACTGGCGCCGATGAGCGGAATGAACGGCATCTACGACGCCAGCTGGATCAACTGGCGCGAGCTGGGACTGACCTACCGCGTGCCGACGGCCTCGGTGGCCGACCTCGGGCTGTCCAGCGCCACGTTGAACCTCGGCGTCCGCAACCTCTGGCTGTTCATGTTGGGCGACTATCCCGGAATGGACCCGGAGACCAACGTGCTGGGTCGTTGCAACAGCGGCCTCAGCTGCAACTTCCTGGATTCCACGGAAGGCTGGTCGCCCCCGATTCCGCGACGGCTCACCTTTTCCGCGCGCGTCGCGTTCTGACTGGGAGGGAATGCGAACCATGAAGAAGCAGATTCTCAAGAAGTGGACCGCTTCGTCCGTAGCGATCGGCGTGGCGTCCGTCCTCGCGGGTTGCGACCTGCTGGACGTGAACAACCCCAACGATTTGGTCGAGGACGACGTCAGGCAGGAGGCCGCCGCCAACGCGGTGGTCAACGGCGCGCAGACGCTGGTGGCCTCGTCGGTCTCGCAGTCCTGGCAACCCTACCTCGTGGCGTCCGACGAGATGTACTGGATCGGATCGCGCGACGCCTGGTTCGCGCTGGACCAGGGCGCCGTGGGCGACCCGCTGAACGAGTTCATCGACGGGCCGTTCCCGGCGATGGGGCAGGGCCGCTGGATGAGCGACCAGGCGATCGAGATCCTGACCGAGCATCACGGCAACAACCCGTCCAAGGCGATTACGACGGACTTGGCCCGGGCGAACTTCTACTCGGGCATCATGTACATGGTGATCGGGGAGATCCAGGAGGACTTCGCGTTCTCCAACAAGAAGGAGAGCGGCGCGCCGGTGGGTCCCGCCAACATGCACCAGGTGCTCGACGGCGCGATCACGCGCTTGACGGCGGCGATCAACGGCTTCAACTCGGTGAACGAGAGCGCCATGGCCACGCAGGCGATGGCGGTGCGAGCCCGAGCGCATCAGTCGCGCGCCATTTGGAACGCCATCAACCCGTCGCCTTCGGGCAACGGGCTGGTCAATTCGGCCGACGCCGGTGCCGACGCGATGGCGGTGATCGCCGCCGCCGGCGGCAACTCCGCCGACTGGATGTTCAACCTGGAGTACTCGGCCACCAGCCGCGCCAACTCGATGGCATCCTGGGTGAACGACCGCAAGGAGAACCAGATCGACCAGTCGATCGTTACGGTCACGGCCGGGGGCGACATCAACGGAATCGCGTTGCAAGATCCGATCGACAACGTGGACGATCCGGCCGTGATCAAGTGGTTGAACCAGTGGAAGGGCGGAAGCTACTTGGCCAAGGGCGGCGTCTACCCACCGCTGACCGTGGCGTCGACGCGGATGATGCACCTGATCCTGGCCGAGAACGCTTTGGCGGGCGGCAACAGCGAAGCGTTCCGGACGCACGTCAACCACATCCGGGCGATGGACAAGCTGACCCCATTCAGCGGGCAGATCGAGGACATGGAGATGTTGAAGCACACGCGCCGCGTGAACGTGTTGCTGCAGGGCCTGCGCCTTGCCGACATGTACCGGTTCGGCATCAGGGACCCGAAGTGGCTGGCGACGAATCCGACGATCGCGAGGCCGGGCGAGATGCTCCCGATCTCGATCATCGAGATTCGGGCGAATTGCCACCTCAACGGGCTCGGTTGCGGAGGCTGACGAAGATGGCGGGCGCATCCGTGCAGGTTGGCGGGTGCGCCCGCTCTCGTCGCGGCGCCGCGAGGCGGTCGCGCTTGTCGGCGTCGTCGTGGGCATTGGCGACGACGGCCCTTGCCGTGGCCTCTTGGGCCTGCAGTGCGTTCAAGGACCCCACGCCCCGCAACATTTCGCTGGCGATGCGGGGCGACGCCGGCAAGCAGGTGCGGCTCATCTACTCCAAGCAGTTCGTTGTGGGCATCACCGAGACCGGTGTCACGCGGGTGCAGGTTGTCCGGTCCGACACGGTCGTGCACACGCTGCCCTTCGACACGGTGATCGACATCTCGGTCGAACGGCGGTGGTTCGGCCAAGCGGAAACGATCGGCGGCGACACCCTTGTAGTGCGGGTGCTCGTGAACGTGGACGACCGCAGCCTGTTGGACGAGATGGGCGGAGTGTTTCCCGACGTGCCCTGGCGGTTCGCGTACTCTTTCAACCACCGGCTGTCGCGCTCGCTCGACGTGGAGCTGTAGGTGACGGGGTTTCGGCGGTACCGATCCGTAGCCGCCGTCGCGTTCTTGGGCGCGTTGGCGGGATGCTACACGTACCGGGTCGACGCGCCGGCGCCGGGGGCCGTCGCCCGCGTGCACGTGCCGGTGTTGTCGGCGGCGGACGATCCCAACGAGGCGCCGGAGACGGCGTCGGTCGAAGGGATCGTGGTCGAGTACGGGGACTCCATCGTGCTGGCGACGAAGATACGGCGCGACATCGGCGCGTATCGAGAAGTCGTGCGCGACGACACGTTGCGCATTCCGGTCGAGGGGACGACGCGCATCGAGGTGCGCGAGTTCTCGAGGGCCAAGAGCACGGTGCTGGGCGCCGTGATCGCGGGGGGCGCGGCGTTGCTCGCGCTGGCGGCCCTGGGCATCCAGGGCGGGGACGCGGGCGACGACGGAAGCGGGGACGGCGACCGGAGCTTCAGGGTGTCGTTTGCTGGACTAGCGGACCTGGCGAGGCGGTTGGCGGGACGCTGAGCCGAAGGTCGGCCGACGCGTAGCCCGCGCGTCCACGGGAGTGTGCGAGGGCCCCTGCCGCGTCGCGAGTCAGGTGGTTGCGGTCCGGCGCAGGGTCGCCCGCACGTCCAGGTGTTCGAGGCCGCGCAACACGATTGTGCGCGAGAAGACGGGCGGTCGGCCGCCCAGCTGAATGTCGGCGAAGCGTTCCAGCAGGACTTCCAGCGCGACTCGGCCTTCGAGCCTGGCCAAGGGCGCGCCCAGGCAATGGTGGATGCCGCGCCCGAACGAAATGTTGCCCTTGTCGGGGCGCATGGGGTCCAGTTCGTCGGGGCGTTCGAAGCGGGCCGGATCGCGGTTGGCCGCGCCGAGCAGCAAAGCCACCTGCGATCCCGCCGGCACGGCTCGGCCGCCGACCTCCACGTCCTCGGTGGCAAAGCGGCCATCCACCTGAACCGGCGAGTCGAAGCGGACGAGCTCCTCGACCGCGTCCTTGAGCAGGCCGGGCTGGTCGCGCAACGCCTGCATCTGCTCAGGGCGGCGAAGCAGGGCCAGCATGCCGTTGCCGACGAGGTTGGTGGTAGTCTCGTTGCCGGCCACCAGCAGGAGGCGCAGCATCACCTGCGTCTCCTCCGAGGTCAGGCGGTTCTCCTCGTACTCGGCCTCCACGAGCCGGGACACCAGATCGTCTCTGGGGCTCTTGCGGCGCTCTTCGATCACGTCCGCGAAGTAGTCGGCGAACTGAGCGCTTGCCCGGAACATGTCCTGGGCCTCGCGCTCGGTAAGGATGGGCTCCAGCGCACGGGCGAAGCGGTCGGACCAGTCCTTGAAGCGGCCGATGTCGTCGTCCGGCACGCCGATCATGCGCGCGATCACCAGAGTGGGCAACGGTGCGGCGAACGATGCCATGAGGTCGAATTCGGCGCTGGAGTTCGCGCGGCCCGCCCCGGTCGCCTCGTCCAAAAGCCGGTGCGCGGCGCTTCGGACGTAGTCCTCCATCTTGGCGACTTGGCGGGGCGTGAAGGCCCGGTTGACAAGTCCGCGCAGGCGCGTGTGGTCGGGCGGGTCCAGCGAGAGCATGCTGGGAACCAGCTTGGAGCGCGGGGCCGAGCGGCGGGCCCGCGTCCCGCGTCGTAGATCGTTGCTGAAGCGCTTGTGGTCGCGGAGAATGCGGTCGACGTCCTCGTAGCGCGACACGAGGAACATCTTGGTCAGCGGACTGCGGTGGCAGGGGTTCTTCTCGCGCAAGCGGTGCAGAAAAGGATACGGATCGGCGAGGTATCGGCGTCCCAGCGGCCACCACGCGATCCCGCCGCGGATCCGCTCCTCGGCCAAGCGCGCGCAGATGTACGGCGGCTTGACCACGCGTTCGATCAGGCTGGAAAGAGAAGGCATGGGCTCCATGGTGGCACGGCGGGGAAGGGTGCGCCAGTGGCGGGGGACTTGGCTCGCCGAACTGTTCGCGGTGTTGCCGTCCGGTGCGCCGAAGGGTATTCTGTCCGCCAGCTCGCGACGTCTTCGTCCGTGGCCGGCGCTCTTGGAATGCGTCGGGTCAGGCCACGAGATCGTCGTTCCCCGAGAACTGTGGCCCGCGTCCCGCGCGGCGCGGCGCCCCCCAAAGCAGCACAGGACTCGCCACATGCGCAAAACGAACCCCCTCGCCACGTCCGCGGCGCTGGCCGCCGTCGCCCTCTCCGCCCTTGCGACTCCCGTCGGCTCCACTGCTCAAGAGGCCGAGGACATGCAAGGAACCTACTCCGACGCCTTCTGGAAGTCCTTGCGCTGGCGCAACGTCGGCCCGCCGCGCGGAGGCCGCTCCATCGCAGTGGCCGGCTCCGACTCCCGCCCGTTCGAGTACTACATGGGCACCACGGGCGGCGGCCTGTGGAGGACCACCGACGGCGGCCAGAACTGGCGCGCGGTCACGGACGGCAAGATCGGCAGCGCGTCGATCGGCGCCGTCGAGGTCTGCCAAGCGGACCCCGACGTCGTCTACATGGGCACGGGCGAGACGCAGTTGCGGGGGAACATCCAGCAGGGCGACGGGGCCTACAAGTCCACCGACGGGGGCACGACGTGGGAGCACGTGGGCTTGCGCGAGACGCAGAACATCGCGCGCATCCGCGTCCATCCCGAGAACTGCGACATGGCCTGGGCCGCGGCGTTCGGCAAGCACTCCGCGTCGAACACCGAACGCGGCGTCTTCAAGACGACCGACGGCGGCGAGACTTGGCGCAAGGTGCTCTACCGGAGCGACAAGGCCGGCGCGGTGGACGTCAGCGTGGACGCGACCGACCCGGACGTCCTGTACGCGTCGATCTGGGAAGCGTGGCGGCGTTCGTGGGCGATGTCGTCGGGAGGCGAGGACAGCGGCCTCTTCAAGTCCACCGACGGGGGCGAGACGTGGACCGAGATCACCGGCGCCATCGGGCTCTCCGAGGGCCCGGTGGGCAAGATCGGCGTCGCGGTGTCGCCGGCGAACCCCGATCGCGTCTGGGCGCTGATCGAGCACGAGCCGGACGGCGGCGTGTGGCGCTCGGACGACGCCGGGGCCACGTGGGAGCGCGTCAACGACGAGCGCAAGCTGCGGCAGCGCGCCTTCTACTACACGCGCGTCTACGCCGATCCGAACGACGAGGACGTCGTCTACGCGCTCAACACGGGCTTCTACCGTTCGCGCGACGGCGGCGAGACCTTCCCGCAAGGCATCGCGGTGCCCCACGGCGACAACCACGACCTCTGGATCGCGCCCAGCGATTCCGACCGCATGGTCAACGGCAACGACGGCGGTGCCAACGTCTCCTTCAACGGCGGCCGCAGCTGGACCGACCAGGACTACTCGACAGCCCAGTTCTACCGCGTGATCACGACGGAGCACACGCCGTACCACATCTGCGGCGGCCAGCAGGACAACTCGACCGCGTGCGTCCCCGTGCGGGGCTGGAACCACATGGCGGCGCGCGGCCCCGGCAACCGGGCCTGGTACTACGCGGTAGGCGGTTGCGAGAGCGGCTACGTCGCGCCGAGCCCCGTGAACCTCGACGTCTTCTACGCCGGGTGCTACGGCGGCAGCCTGTCGCGCCACGACAGGGCGACGGGCACGAGCCGCGCCGTGAACGTGTGGCCCGAGAATCCCATGGGCCAGTCGTCCGAGGACCTCGTCGAACGGGTGCAGTGGACCTTCCCGATCGTCTTCTCCCACCACGACCCGAACGTGCTCTACACGGGCACGCAGAAGGTTTGGAAGACGACCACCGAGGGCCAGTCGTGGGAGCAGATCAGCCCCGACCTGACCCGCGCCGACGCCGAGACCATGGGGCCGTCGGGGGGCCCGATCACCAAGGACCAGACGGGTGTGGAGACCTTCGCGACCGTCTTCGCCATTGCGCCGTCCTACCACGATCCGCAAGTGATATGGGCCGGCTCCGACGACGGGCTGGTGCACGTCACCCGCGACGGCGGCGCCACCTGGACGGACGTCACGCCCGCCGACGCGCCCGCCTTGGTGCGAATCAACACCATCGAGGCGTCGCCCAACGCGGGGGGCAAGGCATACGTGTCGGGCATCCGCTACTTGGTGGACGACGACCGCGCGCCCTACATCTGGAAGACCGAGGACTACGGCGCGACCTGGACCAAGGTCGTGGACGGCCTGCCCGGCGACGACTTCATTCGGGCCACGCGCGAGGACCCGGTGCGCCCGGGGTTGCTCTACGCCGCGTCCGAACGGACCGTGTACGTCTCCTTCGACGACGGGGCGCTCTGGCAGCCGCTCTCGCTCAACCTGCCGGTCGTGCAGGTGTCGGACTTGGTCGTCGAGGACGAGGACTTGGTGATCGCCACGCACGGCCGTTCGTTCTGGGTGCTTGAGGGGATCGGGCCGTTGCGCCAGATGAGCGCGGAGGTGGCGGCCGCCGATGCGTGGCTCTTCCAGCCGGCGGACCCGATGCGGGGGCTGGGCGGCGCGGTCTTCGACTACTATTTGGCCGATGACGCCGAGAGCGTGAAGATCGACGTGCTGAACGGGGCGGGCGAGACGGTGCGTTCGTTCGAGCGCGTGGTTGCGGACGAAGAGGAGGCCGAGGCCGACGAGGAAGAGGCGGCGCGCGGTCCGGCGGCGCGCTTCGGGTTCGGCGGCGGGCGCGGCGCGAGGCCGTCGGCGAAGGCGGGCGCCCGCCGGTTCCGCTGGGACCTGCGCTACCCCGCGTGGACCGACTTCGAAGGCCGCATCATGTGGGCCGCCCGGCCCATGGGTCCGATGGCGGTGCCGGGAGCCTACTCCGTCCGCTTGACCGTGAACGGCGGCGAGCCCATGGAGCGCGACTTCGAGGTTCGTGCCAATCCCAACTTGGCCGGCGTCACCGTGGCCGACCTCCAAGAGCGCTTCGACTTGGCCATCCAGATCCGCGACCGCGTGTCCGAGGCGAACGACGCCGTGGTCCGCATCCGCGACATCGAAGGCCAGATCGCGGACCGCCTGGAGCAGACCGACAACACCGAAGTCGAGCAGCAGGCCGAAACGACGACCGAGAACTTGAACGTGGTCGAAGCCGAGATCTACCAGGTCAAGAACCAGAGCAACCAAGACCCCCTCAACTACCCCATCAAGCTCAACAATAAGCTGGCGGCGCTGCTGGGCGTCGTCGAAGGCTCGGAGAACCGCCCCACCGACCAGTCCTACGATGTGTTCGAGCGCCTTTCGGCTCTGTTGGCCGAGCAGCTGTCGGAACTGGAGATCGTGGTCCAGCGCGACGTGGGCCGACTCAACGAGTTGTTGATCCGGGAACGCCTGGAGCCGATCCAGGGGCGGCGGCTGGTGAGCTGACGGCGGCGGCTGAGGCGGGGATGGAGAAGATGGAAGGGACGGAGAAGGGCCACGGGATTCCTTCTGAAGGCGCCCTTCATTGGCCCGTGCTCGAGGCTGTTCAATCGCTCGGCGGATCTGCGACCAACGACCAGATCCTGAAAGAAGTCGCGTCTGCCATCGAGTTGCCTGAAGCGGCTTTGGGAATCCGTCACCAGCCTACAGGGAAGTCTGTGTTCCAGACCAATTTGGAGTTTGCGCGCATGAGACTCCGCCAACGCGGATTGCTTGTCAATCCCGAGAAGGCGGTGTGGGCGATTACTGAAGACGGCAGAGGCGTGTGCGACGCCGACGCGCTTGCCGAGAAAATGAAGGCCGCCCACCCGCGATCATCGACGGATGCCACGCGCACCTGGATAATTGCGACAGGCCGAGATGGTCAAGCTTGGCCTGCTTTTCGGGAACATGGCATGGCCGCACTGCCATGGCGCGTCGGCGATTTGCGCGACTGCCGCCGTCGGCGTGATCTCGACGAGGCCGTCCGCCAGGCAGCCGAAGGGGGCACGCATACGGCCTCGATGTTGTGGAAGTTCGGTCCCCAGGGCGTGATGAAGCCAGGAGACGAGATCATAGCTAGACGCGGGCGCAGCCAGATCGTCGGTCTCGGGCGAATTGAGGGCGAATACCGTTACGACGAATCGTCGCTTCGAGATTATCCGCACACGAGAAAAGTGACATGGCATTTGCTCGATCCACCTCGAAAGGCGCCGTCGCGGTTGCCCAACAACACGCTCGTGGATTACACGAGGAGACCCGAGCTCGCCAGCATGCGTCGCTTGCTTCCAGAAATGCCGAATGCTGGTCAAGCTCCCGACGTGCCCCCCTCTCTGCCGCCGGGCGTTCCCACGCTGTCTCGGCCGTCGTATTACGTCGACGACGCGATGGAGGACCTGTTTGTGCCCCGTGAACAATTCACGCGCATGCTCGATGCGCTTGAATCCCGCAAGAACCTCGTCTTGCAGGGACCGCCGGGCACCGGAAAGACGTTTATGGCGCGGAGGCTGGCCTGGTGCTTGATGGGCGAGAAGAATTCAGAAGCGATCGAGATGGTTCAGTTCCATCAAGCATACGCGTACGAGGACTTCGTGCAGGGATATCGTCCGAACAAAGACGGAGGATTCGACCTCAGGAACGGGGTCTTCTTCGAGTTCTGCGATCGGGCTCGCGAGGACGCGGAAATTCCGCATGTTCTGGTCATCGACGAAATCAACAGGGGCAATCTGTCGCGCATATTCGGCGAATTGCTGATGCTGGTGGAGGCGGACAAGAGAAGCGAGGAATACGCCGTCTCGTTGACCTACGGGAGTCCCGGGAATCGCTTCTACGTTCCGCCGAATTTGCATGTCCTCGGCTTGATGAACACGGCAGACCGGTCGCTGGCGGTCGTGGACTACGCGTTGCGGCGCAGGTTTGCCTTCGAGACGCTGGAACCGGCGTTCGGCAAGGGGAGCGCGTTCAGGGAGTTTCTCGTGCGCGAACGGGGAGCGACGGACGAGCTGGCGAGGACGATCGACCGGAAGCTCCAGCAGTTGAACGAGGACATTGCCGAGGACTCGGAACTCGGTCCGGGCTTCTGCGTCGGCCACAGCTACTTCGTGCCGGACGAGGCCGAGTCCGCTTCGCGGGACTGGTACGATGCGGTCGTGAAGACTCAGATCAGGCCGTTGCTCGAGGAATACTGGTTCGAGTCGGCAGAGAAGGCGAACAAGGCGGTCGAGGAGTTGCTCGCTCCTTGAAGGACGTTCCCATGCTCAACGTCTATTTTCTGCTGTGCTACGCGTGGGATCAGGTGCAGGAGAAGGACGCAAGGGCAGTGACCGAGGCCGGCGAGCTTCGGTCCGTTCAGGACTTGCTGGGCAAGGTCTTGGCCAGCGGCGTCAGCCGACTGCTTCGGAGGGGGATCGACCGTGGGTACATGGAGGAGCAGGAAGACCTGGTCGGCGTTCGCGGCAAGCTGCTGTTGGGCGACACGGTGAAGCGGTCGCTTCGGGCGAGGAGCCGGATTGCGTGCGAGTTCGAAGAACTCTCGCCGGACATTCTGCCCAACCGAATCCTGCGGTCGTCGCTCGCTTCGCTTCGCAGGCTGGGCGTGGCGAGGGGGAATCGGCGAAACGCCGCGTCGCGCGCTGATTCGTCCGAAACGGGACTGGATCGGGAGGTGCACAAGGAAGTTGCGTCGGCGTATCACCAGATGGAAGGCGTGTCCGTGCAGCCGCTCACGCACCGAACCTTCTCCTTGGTGCAGATCGACCGAAATCGGCGGCTTTATCGGTTCTTGTTGGACGTATGCCGCTTGGTCCACGACTGTCGGCTCGTCGACGAAGCACGTGGTGGTCGGCTCGTCCGCCGCTTCAACGACTTTCGCCGCGACGAAGCGACGATGTGGGCCTTGTTCGAGCGTTTTGCAACAGGCTTCTACCGCAAGGAGCAAAATCGCTTCGGGGTGAATGCGGAAGGGCGGGGAATCAGCTGGCAACCGGAACCGGAGGGCCGCGAGACGGACTTGGCCAAGGTCCCGAAGATGGAAGCGGACTTGATCCTCGAGTCCAGCGACCGGCGCATCGTGCTCGACACGAAGTTCTACGGCGACGCACTTGGAGGGCGGGGAGGCGGAAAACTGCACTCGGGCAACTTGTACCAGTTGCTGGCGTATCTGCGGAATCGGGAGGCGAGCGACCCGGACGAATCGAGGCGACACGAGGGCATCTTGCTCTATCCGCAAGTGGACAAGCGATTGCGCGTGGACGTTCGGCTCGACGGCTTTCGCGTGCAGGCGTGCACCGTGGACTTGAATGCGGACTGGCGGCAGATCCACGACGAGATGCTGGAGATCGTCGGAGTGGAGCGCGAGCTTTGAACGTGTTGCTCGACGTTGTCATTGTCGGCCATGTGGCCGCGGGCTTCGTCGGCCTCGGGGCTTTCTGGGCGCCGGTGTTCGCCCGCAAGGGCGGCCGCTTGCACAAGCGGGCGGGGCGGGTCTACGCGTATTGCGCCTACGTCGTGACGGTGTCGGCCGTGACCGTGTCGGTCGGCCGGGTCCTCGGGTACCAACTTGACGGGATCGGCGTTGCCGAGCAGCCGGAACTCTACGGCTTTGCGTGCCTGCTGGGGTACCTGGGCGTGGCGACGTTCGCCAACGTGCGCCAGGCAATGCGGGTAGTGGCGACCCGGCGAGCGCCGGAGACGTTGCGGAGCCCGTTCCATGCCGCTCTCGCGTGGGCGGCGGTCGGGAGCAGCGGAGCCGCGGTCGCGACGGCGCTCGCGGCTTGGTCCAGCGTGTCGCCCGTGTTGCTGGGCATGAGCCCGATCGGCGTCTTCACCGGATGGCGGATGCTGCGCATGATGCGCCGTCCGGGCGCCGAGCGCATGGGTTGGTTCTACAGCCACCTCGCGGCGATGCTCGGCGGTGGCATCGCGTTCCACACGGCGTTCCTCGTTTTCGGCGTGCAACGGTTCTGGGACTACGGCCTTGATGGAGCGGCGGCGGTCGTGCCGTGGATTCTTCCGACCGTCGTTGGTGCGCCGGCCATCGTCGTCTGGACGCGTCGGTACCGGCGGAAGTTCAATCCCGCCAGCGTCGCCAGCCCTTGACGAGCGCCCGCGCGCATATGAGCATTCAAGTGTCCCAGGTGGCTTCCGTTGCGGGTCGGCTTCCGTACCTTCGTGGCCGGATCCGCGTGGGCGCCTTGCCCGGCGGACGGAGGCAATGCACGGAGAGGGAGGACATGGACTGGATTGAACCGTTGGTGCAGTTGGCGGCGTTGGCCACCGGATTTGCGATGATGGCGACGTATCTCGGCAATCGTCTCAAGGACATCGATGTCCGGCTTGACCGCAGGGTGACGGAGTTGCGCGGCGAGATTGGGGCGTTGCGGGCGGAGTTGCGCGGCGAGATCGAGGCGTTGCGGGCGGACGTCCGTGATGAAGTCGGAGCGTTGCGCGCCGAGCAGGAGCGCATGCACGACGGGATCCGCGCGAGCATCCGCGAGTCGGAGGAGCGCGTGGTGAGGATGCTGGGCGGCCGGATCGACGACATGGGCACGAGAATCGACGACCTCAAGGCGTCCACGGCCGAGCGCATTCAGGATCTCCGGGCTGTGACTTCCGAGCGCATCGACGACCTCAAGCTCGTCCTGCAACAGGCCGCCTGATCAGAACGGCGGCGCGGCCGACATCTCGTCGGCCTGCGCACCTGTCCGGGCGATGGCGTCCAGCTTCTCGGTCACTTCCGGATCGATCTCCGCCGGGGGCACGTGCTCGGCCAGCAAGTGAAAACTCCTTTTGGCCATGAGGTTGGGTAGCTCCAGCTTCTTGTAGTAGGTGCGGAAGAGCGGGACGAGAAAGTCGTCGCTGACCTTGGCGTCGGCGTCCCAGGGCGAGCCCTTGTCCAGCGTCGCGAGTGCGGTTTCCAGCTCGGCGATTGCTTCGGTCATCGCTCGGACGCGCCTGTCGCGTCCCGCGGGCAACAACAAGGGGCCGCCGGCCTCGTCCCGGGCTTCGGACTTGGCGAACGCCTCGAGCGTGGCGCGAGAGCACAGGTAGTTCTCGATCTCCCGGCGCCGCCATGAAAGACATGCCACCGGCGGAATATTGGGCGGAGTGGCGAGCCTGTCGAATAGAGCCGCGCCACTTAGATCGGGCACGGCTTCCTTGATCCCCTGGAAATGCTTGGCCGCGGCCGCCGGCTGGTTGCCGACGTAGTGAACGAAGGGCGCGGCCAAGGCTCGTTCGGCGCCGTCGTGGGCCAATCTCCGCGCGAACGCCTGGAGGATCGCAAGGTCGGTTGGGCCTTCCAAGTAAAAGACCCAACCGGACTGCTCCGCCTGGTAGTAGTCTTCCCAGCCGATGTCCTTGAGCGCCTTCGCCACTTGGCTGCCGCGACCTCCAATGCGGTGGGGGCGTCCTACGAACGCGATCACCAGGTCGCGCTCGGCGGCCTCGTTCAGGATCACCTCGGAGTGGGTCGCGGCGACGATCTGACTTCCGGTCTCGGCCGCCTCGCACGTGAGCAGGCCGTAGGTTCGTCAGCATCGGCGGCGTGCTCCAAACTCGGCTCTGCCGCGCACGGGCGTCATGCGCCGTAGGGCACCCAGATGTTCTTGACGCGGGTGGCCCGCCGGAGCAGGGACTCGCAGTCGCTGGCCGAGAGGGCCGTCCAGTCCAGGCCCGCCCGGTCCGCCCAGACGCGCTTGAGGTTGCCCGCGGACAGGCGTTCGGCTTCGGCGGACAGGTTGTCGCCCACCAGGTCCCAGAGCTGGTCCACGTCGTCGTGCGCTGCGAGCGTGGGGAGGACCTCGTCGTGCAGGCCCGAGAGGACGTTGGCGACGCCCGGGGGCACGTCGGAGGTCTCGAGCACCTGAACCAGGTCGAGCGCGGGGACCGGGCAGCGAGCGGAAGCGATGGCGACGACCACGCTGCCCTGCGACATCGCGGCGCACAGCGGAGCGACGAAGCCCGCCAGCGGCGCCCGGTCGCCGCAACGCACGCCCACGGCGCCGACGGGCTCGTTCATCGCCAGCGTGACGTTGCGCATGGGGGTGGAGTGGACCCGGCCGTCGTGCTTGTCGGCCCACGCGGCGAAGGTGAACGCCGCCTGCACCGCGGCCTCGACTTCGGCGGCGGCGCTCTCGGCGTCCACGCCCGTCGCCCGTTGCAAGCCGACGGCGAACTCGCCGGCGCGGGCCGCCAAGTTCTCGCCGAGAAAGTAGAGGACCTGAGCCCGCTCGTGGCCGCTGGCGGCGCGCCATGCGTCGCGTGCCCGCCGGGCCGCCTCCACCGCATTGCGCACGTCCTTGCGGTTGCCGCGCGGCACCTCGGCCCACGGCGCGCCGGAGCTGTCCAGCGCGACCAGCGAGTATCCGCCGTCCGGACGCGCCTGCTTGCCGCCGACGTAGAGCTTCCTTGTGCGGTCGATCTCTTCGCGCCCCGCCGCCGCCGAGGCCGCCCCGTTCGCGGTGGCCTCGTGCAGCGCCGGCACGCTCGGCCCTGGGCCCCTGGAGTCCACGCCGGCTCCGGGGCCGCCGTCCGCTTCCGCGTCGCCCCCCTCGCCGCCGCCGCCGGACCGCGCGCGCTCCGCCGAATCCAAGTCCGCGACCCGCGCCAAGTACTCCCACATCCCCTCTCGCCCGCCCTCGCGTCCGAAGCCGGACTCGCGGTAGCCGCCGAACCCCGACGCCGCGTCGAACACGTTGGTGCAGTTGATCCAAACGGTGCCGGCCTTGATCGCCGGCGCGACGTCGAGCGCCACGTTCACGTCCTCCGTCCATACGCTGGCTGCCAAGCCGTAGCGGGTGTCGTTCGCCAGCTCCACGGCCTCGGCGGGGGTGCGGAAGGACAGACTAGTCACCACGGGGCCGAAGATCTCGTCCGTGACGATGGGGCTCGACGGCGGCGCACCGGTGCACAGCGTCGGAGGCACGAAGAATCCGCCGTCGGGCAGCGGAGTCGAAGGTTGCCGTATCTTCGCACCGTCGCGGCGGCCGATCTCCAGGTAGCGCTCGATGCGCTCGACCTGCGAGCCGTCCACGATGGCGCCCATGTCTACGGACTTGTCCAGCGGATGTCCGACCCGAATCGTCTCCATCCTGGCGACGAGGCGCTCCACCAGTTCCTCCTCGACGCTCTCCTGCACGAGCAACCGCGTGCCCGCGCAGCAGACTTCGCCTTGGTTGAACCAGACGGAGTCCACGACGCCTTCGGCGGCCGCGTCCAGGTCGGCGTTCTCGAAGACGACGAACGGCGACTTGCCGCCCAGCTCCAGCGAGAGCTTCTTGCCGGTGCCGGCGGTGGCCACGCGGATCTCGCGCCCCACCTCGGTCGAGCCGGTGAACGCGATCTTGTCCACGCCGGAATGCCGCACCAGCGAGGCGCCCGTGGCTCCGTCTCCCGTGACGACGTTGAAGACCCCGGGCGGCAACCCCGAGTCGGCCGCGAGCTCGGCGAAGAGCAGCGCCGTCAGCGGCGTGTGCTCGGCCGGCTTGAGTACCACCGTGCAACCGGCGGCCAGCGCGGGCGCCACCTTCCAGGCCAGCATGAGGAGCGGAAAGTTCCACGGGATGATCTGGCCGGCCACGCCCACGCCCCGGTAGCCGGGGAATTCGTCTTCGAGCAGCTGTGCCCAGCCCGCGTGATGGTAGAAGTGCCGGGCGGCCAGCGGCACGTCGATGTCGCGCGACTCGCGGATCGGCTTCCCGTTGTCGAGCGCCTCGAGCACCGCGAAATGGCGTTGCCGCTTCTGCAACTGGCGGGCCAGCCGGTACAAGTGGCGGGCGCGCGCGGAAGGGCCCGCGCCGCGCCAGGCCGGGAGCGCTTGGGAGGCTGCGGCCACCGCGGCGTCCACGTCCTGGGGCGTGCCGTTGCGGAACTGGGCGAGCGAAGCCCCGTCCGCCGGGCAGCGGGTCTCCAGGAGCGGGCCGTCGCCCGGCGACCATTCGCCACCCACGAAGTGGGCGAAGACGCGCCCGTGCTTGTCCAGCCACCCGAGGGCGAAGTCGCTGTTCTCGGGCGCGGGGCCGTAGGCGGCTTCGTCGAAGGCGCGGCGCACCGGCGTTGTCGGCGCCTTGGGAGCAGGCATCGAGTCGTCCCCTATCCGACGGCGTGCCTGTGGAAGGCGGAGTAGCGTCCGGTCGCGTGATGCTCGAGCTGGCGCTCGACGTCGGCCAGGAGCGTGCTGGCGCCGAGCCGGAAGAGGCGGGGGACCATCCAGGCGTCTCCGAGCTCCTCCTTGACCAGAACCAGCCAAGCGAGCGCGTCGCGAGCCGCGCGCAGGCCGCCCGCCGCCTTGAGGCCCACGCGGTGGCCCGTGGCGCGGAAGTACTCGCGCACGGCCCGCGCCATCACCAGCCCCACGGGCAACGTGGCGTTGACGGCCTCCTTCCCGGTGGACGTCTTCACGAAGTCGGCGCCGGCCATCATCGCCACGAGGGCGGCCTGCCCGGCCTTGGCCAGGGTGCCGAGTTCGCCGGTGGCCAGGATCACCTTCAAGTGCGCCGGCCCGCAGGCGTCGCGAAACGCCGCGATCTCGCGCCACAGCCGGTCCCAGTCGCCCGCCAGGGCCGCGCCGCGCGCAATCACGATGTCCACTTCCTGCGCGCCGGCGTCCACCACGGCCCGCACCTCCTCGACGCGTACGCCGAACGGCGACAGGCCGGAAGGGAAGCCGGCGGCGACGGCGGCGACGCGAACGGGACTGCCGCCGAGAGCTTCGCGGGCCGTGGGCGTCATCGTCGGATGGACGCACGCGGCCGCGGCGGCCACCTCGTCGGGCGGAACGCCGAGCGCCTCCAGCACGTCGGCGCGCACCGGGCGGCGGGCCTTGCCGCACAGTCGGCGCACGCGTCCCGGGGTGTCGTCGCCGGCCAGCGTAGTGAGGTCGATCATGGTGACCGCCCGGAGCAGCCACCCCGCTTGCTGCTCGGCCTTGACCGACCGGCGGCGCACGAGCGAAGCGGCGCGGCGTTCGGCGGCGCTGCGGTTGACGCGGACCCGGCGCACCCAGTCGCAATCCAGCGGGATGCCGGGGTTGCGCGCTTCGGGGGCGGCCGCACTGCGGTCGCGGCCGTCGGCGGGCAGTCCTGCCGTTGCGACGACCTCCGGTGCGGCGCCGGCTGTCGGTGATGGGCGGGTGGCGCGCAAGTTGGCCGTCCCTTCAGGTGGCGGAGTTGCTCGCTCGTGGGCGAAGATAACCCGTCGCCCCTCACTTTACAGGATGCCCGCGAACTGCCTGGAACCCGCAACCGTATCCCGCGCCTGCTGAGCCGCGTCGTCGGCGGTGCGGCGGCCGTCTACTACAGGGTGGACCGCCACGGTCCCCCGGTGCCGGCCGGTCCCGTCATGCTCGCCGTCAATCACCCCAACAGCTTGCTCGACCCGCTGCTGGTGTTCCGCTGCAGCGAGCGCATGACCCGGCCGCTGGGCCGCGCCCCCCTCTTCGACCAGCTTCTGCTTGGTCCCCTGCTCAGAGCCCTGGGCGGGATTCCCGTGCACCGGCGCCAAGACGACCCCGACGCCATGCACCGCAACGAGGAAACGTTTCGCGAGGCCGTCCGCGTGCTCGTCGCCGGCGGGGCGATCCAGATCTATCCCGAGGGGCGCAGCCACTCCGAGTCGCAGGTCGCCGAACTGCGCACCGGCGCCGCCCGCATTGCGTTTCAGGCCGAGGCGGCGGCGGGGTGGCGGCTTGGGCTGTCGATCGTGCCGGTCGGCATCACGTACTCCAAGAAGGAGAGGGCGCGCACGAGCGTCGCGGTGCGGTTCGGTGCGCCGTTCTCTTGCGCGGACCTCCGGCAGGCGCACGAGCACGACCCGGTGATGGCGGTGCGAATGCTGACGCGGAGGATCGAGGCCGGCATTCGCGAGCAGACGCTGAACTTCGTGCATCCCGGCGACCGGGCCTTGGTCGAGATGGCGGAACAAATGTTTGTGCGCGAGTCGCGGTGGGTGCCCTGGCGCACCCGGGAGCGGCTGGGCGCGCGCTTTCCCCGTCTGCAGCGGTTTGCGGCGGGGTTGGAGTGGACAAGGCGCCACGCTCCGGAGGAGCATCAGGCGCTCGTCGCGAAGGTCGAGGGTTACGCCGCGCTCCATTCTTTCGTGAGGGCGGGCGCGGGCGACGTGCCTGCGAAGTACGGCGTGAAGCCGGTCGCCCGCTACATTCTCGTGCGCGGTTCGCTGTTGCTGGCGGGGTTGCCGGCGGCGCTGGCCGGAACGGCGCTGTGGGGGGCGGTGGCGGGTTTGCCGCCGCTGGCACTGAGGCTCCTCGGGCCGGAATTCGAGGTGCGGGCCACGATCAAGCTGATCACCCTTTTCCTTGGTGCGATCTTCGCTTGGGTGGCGTGGACGGTCGGCGCGTACGCGTGGTCCGGCTGGTGGGCGGCTGCCGCGATGGCGGCGCTGGCGCCCGCCTGCGGCTACGCCGCGTTGCGGTGGATCGAGCTGGCCGAAGAGGTGCGGGAGGACGTCGCGCTGTTCCTCCGTCTTCAGGGACGGCCCGAGGTGCGGCGTCGCTTCGCGCGCTTGCGGTCCGAACTCGCGGTCGCCTTCAGGCGGATGGAGGAACGGTGGCGGCGGCGCCAGTCGTCGGAAGCGGCCGGTGCCGGATCGGGCGAGGCGGCCGGCGAATGAGCGGCGCCGCGGCCGGGTGGCGGACCGGCGGCCGGCCGGGTTCTCTTGTGCGCCGAAGCGGCATGTCGGCGATGCGGGGGCGGATCGGGACTGGTGTTCCGTCTGGTCTTCAAAACCAGTGCGCCTGGCTAAGACCCGGGTGGGTGGGTTCGATTCCCACACGCCCCCGCCAGCCGACGTGAGCCGTCCCACGGTCCACGTAGTCGTCAACCCGGTTGCGGGCCGCGGGCGGGGCGGGCGGGCGGCGGACGAGGTCTCGCGGGCCCTCGGCGAGATCGGCGCGCAGCGGGAAGTGTTTCGGACGCAAGGTCCGGGCGACGCGTCGGCCATCGCGGCCCGGCTGGCGCGCCAGGGCGCGGCCCGGATCCTCGTCGTGGGCGGCGACGGCACCGTGCACGAGGTCGCGAACGGCCTTCTGCGGCAGGCTGTGGGCGCGGGGACGCCCGCGCTCGCGGTTCATCCCGTCGGAACCGGCAACGACTTCGCGCGCACCGCCCGGTCGTCTCGCGACGCCGCGGAGTCGGCCCGGCGGGCGGCGCGCGGGGCGGTCGTTCGGCTGGACGCGGGCCGGGCGACGTGGGCGGGCGGCCAGCGCTTCTTCGTCAATCTGCTGGGGTTCGGCGTGGACGTGGAGGTGCTGCGGCGCCGGGCCCGGTTCTCGCGCATCAGCGGCTTGGCGCAGTACATGGCCGCGTTCGCGACCGCGGTAGTCCGCTACCGTCCGCCGAGCGCGAAGATCGAGTTGGGCGGCGAGGCGATCTCGGGAGCCGTCACCATCGCGGCGTTCACGTGCGGCCGGACGATCGGCGGCGGTTTTATGATTAGTCCAGCGGCGGAGCCGGCGGACGGACGGCTCGATCTCTGTCACGTTCCGGCCCTCGGGCTCCTCCAGGTGGCGCCGCTGGCCCTGAAGGCGGTGAGGGGGACGCATGGCCGGTCCAAGCACGTGACGATGCGCCGCTTGGAGCGGGCCACGGTCAAGGCCGCCGGCGAGGAGGCGATCTGGTTCGAAGTTGACGGAGAACTCTTGCCCGAGCCCTTGCCGGAGCTTCGCGTTGAAGTCGTTCCGAGGGCACTCGGCGTGCTGATGCCCGGAAGGGAAGGAGCTTGACCCCGTCGCGCGAAGGGCGGTGGCGCTGGCTCGACTGGTCTGCCGTGGCGGTGGGCGCCTCCGCCGCGGCTTGCGGCCGTGGCGGGCTGTACGTGCTCGTGGCGGCGCTTGCGGCGGCCGGACTTGCGAGCCCGGCCGGGGCCCAGGACGCGACGGAACCGCCCCTCCCCGGGGAAACGGCGCCCGATTCGACGGCGGGACGCCCGAGCCCGGCCGGGGCCTTCCTGCGCGGGACGCTCGTCCCCGGCTGGGGGCACACGGTATCGGGTGCGCACGCGCGCGGCGCCTTCTATTTCGCCGTCGAGTCGTTGTCCGGGTGGATGCTCTTCAAAACGATCCGCCGACTGGGGTCGGCGCGGCGCGCCTTGGCGGTGTCCGAGCGCGCGGCGACGGCGCGCCTCGAAGCGTCGGGGGTCTCCGATCCCGGCGAAGTCGCGGCCGCCCTGGAGGCCAACGAGGACATCGCGCGCACGCGCGGCCTCGTCGCGGCGAGAGAGGAGCAGCGCGAGGACTGGCTGGCCGTGGCCGTCTTCACATTGCTCGTCTCCGGAGTGGACGCGTTCGTTTCGGCCCACCTTCGGGACTATCCCGAACCGCTCGTGGAACCGGCGCCCGGCGGCGGGCTCGCCGTGGGCCTGCGCGTTCCCTTCGGATGACGATCAGCCGTGCCACTCGTGCAGCGCGGGCGTCCCGGACTCGCCGACGGTGACGTAGGAACGGTGGCGGACCCAGTCGCCCGAGTTGACGTAGTAGCGGCCCGGCTCGACCTCCAGGACGGAAGGCTGGTGAACATGGCCGAGCGCAACGATGTCCAAGGTGGAGTCCACGGCCAACCGCTCGCGCGCCCACCGCGTCAGGTGCGCCGCCCTTCGCCGGCTTTGCTCGGACGGAGGCTCCGTGTCGGTCTCCGTGCTGGAAACCCGGTCGGCCAGCCAAGCGCCGACATCGGGGTGCAGCCAGCGAAACGCCCACTGGCTTGCGCGGCCCCGCAGCACGAGCTTGAGCATTCGGTATCCCAGATCGCCCCGTCCCAAGCCGTCGCCGTGCGCCACCAGGATCGACTTTCCGCCGTGGGACAATCGCGCACCCTGGCGGCGAAAGTCGACGCCGAGGCGTTGCATGAAGTCGCCGCCCCACCAGTCGTGGTTGCCGCCCATCAGCACGACGGGCACGCCCGTCTCGGCTATCTCCGCCAAGAGGGCGAGCACGCGAACGTGCTCGCCGGGCACCACCCGCCGGTACTCGAACCAGAAGTCGAAGAGATCGCCGTTGATCACGAGCCGGCTCGCGCGCTCCTTGGCGTAGCGCAGCCAGCGGCGAAAGGCGGCTTCGGTCTCCGGCGGCACCGCCCCCAAATGGACATCGGACACGAGGAACAGAGGCTTGGACATGGCCGCCCAATCTAGGCCCGGGAGGACGGGCGGGGCAGGGCGCGCGGCCCCGTCCGGTCGCGCGCGGTCCGCCTCTGCGCCCGGTCGCGCGTTGCGGCTCGCCATGGGAGCGGCGGCGTGCGCGGCGGCGGCGTGCGCAGGCCGCTCCGGCGAGGGCGGGCCGGGGCCGGTGACGCGGCGGGACGCGCTGGTCGCCGAGCACAGCAGCCGGCCCGGACGCCCGGCCCGGTTGCTCTTCCGCTGGTCGGCGCGCGAGCCAGACTTCAGGGGCAGGGGAAGCGGCGTGGCCCGCGTCGAACCGCCCTACCGCGCGCGCCTGGACCTCTTCCTCGACAACGGCGAGGCCGCCTTGGTCGCGGCGGTGGTCGGCGACGAGCTCCGCGCACCGGCCGACCTTCCCGCCGAGCTCGTGCCGCCCCCCGCGCTGTTCTGGGCCGCCCTAGGCGTGTTTCGCCCCGGCGTCGGCGCTTCCTACCTCCGCGGCGCCCGTTCCCAGGGCGCCGTCACGCTCGAATACCGGCTCCCGCCCGGCGGGCAGGTCCGCTACCGGCTCCGCGACGGTCTGATCGCGGCGGTCGCCCGGCTGGACGGCGGACGGACCGTCGAACAAGTCGAAGTCGTGCCCGCCGACGACTTCGAAGCGTCGTCCTTTTTTCCGGCCCGGGCGGTCTATCGCCACTTTCCCGGCTTTCGCGAATTGCGGCTCGAGCTGGAGTCGCTGGAGTGGGTGGACCCGTTTCCCCCGGACATCTGGGACTTCCATGATCCGTAGCACGCTCTCGGCGCTGGCTCTCGTCGCGGCGGCGGCCGCCTGCAACTACTCGTTCAGGTCGGGGGCCGGCTTCCCCGAGCACGTCCGCACGATTGCCGTGCTGCCCTTCGAGAACGAGACCAACCGGTTCGAGCTGACGCAGGAGGTGCACGAGGCCCTTCTGCGCCAAGTGCCCCGCGCTCTGGGCCTCAACCCGGCCGGCGAGAACGAGGCCGACGCCGTGCTCTCGGGCCGCATACTCCGCTACGAACTCACCGCGCCCTTGTACCGGCAGACGCCCGGAGCGGAAGGAGGGGGGCAGGGGGGGGTCCAGGTGTTGCAGCGCGAGGTCGTGCTGGTCGTCGAAGTCGAGGTGCTGGACCGCCAGGAGTACGCCATCCTGTGGGAGGCGGGACAGTTGCGCGTGCGAGGCCAGTTCCTGGAGGCCAGCGAAACCGAAGAGACGGGGCGCACCGAGGCGATCGAGCTGCTGGTGCAGGAGATCGTGGACGGCGCGCAGTCCAACTGGTAGATTGACCGTCGCCGCGAGCCGCCTGCTCGGCGTCGCCCGCGCGGCGCGTTCCCCGGGCCTTCGCGGCGGCGCGGGACGAGCGAAATCGAAGCGCGGAGGTCGCAGCTCTTGATCCGAATTGCCGGGCTCTGGATCGTCTTGTACGGCTTGTGGCTGCTTCTCTCGGGGCATCCGACTCCCCTCTTCCTTTCGTTCGGGGCCGGCGCCTGCTCCGCCGCCGTCTACGTGGCGGTTCGCATGCGCATCTTGGACGCCGAGTCCCTTCCGCTGCATCTGGCCGGCCGCCTCGCGGCGTACTTGCCGTGGTTGGCTTGGGAGATCCTCAAGTCCAACTGGCGCGTGGCGTGCATCATTCTGGGGCGGCGCCTGAAGATTGCCCCCGAGATCGTGCACTTCCGCGCGTCGCAGCGGTCCGATCTGGGGCGCTTCGTCTACGCCAACTCGATCACGCTCACGCCGGGAACGATCACGACCGGCATCGTGGGCGACGACTTCGAGGTGCACGCGCTCGACCACGCGCGCGTGGACAGCTCGGAGGAGAACGAGATGAACCGGCGCGTCGCCGCGCTCGAAGGGCCGGCGAAGTAGCGTGTTCGTCTTCGCCACCGCCGCCTTGCTGGTCGCCATGGCCCTCGTGATGTGCCGCGCGCTGATGGGCCCGACGGCGTACGACCGCGTGCTGGCGCTGAACAACTTCGGCACGAAGACGGTTCTGCTTATCGCGTTGCTCGGCTTCTTGGCGGGCCGCCCCGAATTCCTGGACCTCTCGCTGGTCTACGCGCTCATCAACTTCATTGGCACGATCGCGGTGCTGAAGTACTTCGAGCACGGACGCCTGGGCGCGGGTCCGCGAGCGCCCGCCGACGCACGCGAGACGGGCCCGGCTTCCGATCCTTCCAACCCCGGGGTCGGCGAAGGCGGTCGGCCGGACGCCCGATCCTCCGGCGCGGAGACCGGCGCATGATGGACGTGGGCGCCGCGGCCGCCAGCTGGACGCTGATCCTGGCCGGCACGTTCTTCCTGGTAACGGGAGCCGTCGGCATCCTGCGGTTGCCGGACGTCTTTGCTCGGATGCACGCCGCGGGCATGACCGACACGATGGGCGCGGGCCTCGTGCTGGCCGGCCTGTGCTTCCAGGTCGAGGTCGGCCCGGCGACCCTGCGGCTTCTCCTGGTGATCCTGTTTCTCTGGTTCACGAGCCCCGTGGCGACGCATGCGCTGGCTCGCGCGATCCTGCACGACCGGGTCCGCGAGAGCCCGGCGGGCGACGGCGCAACCCCGGCGGCGGAGGGCGGCCGCTTGGAGGGACGCCGCCCGGACGGCGGCGTCGGCAGGCGCGGCGGCGCGGCGCCTGCGCCCGCGCTGGACGCCGACGGGGGAGGTGCGCCATCGAGACCGTAGCCGACATCGTCCTCCTCGCCTTGCTCGCCGCCGCCGGCGTTGCCCTGGCTAAGCTCCGCAACCTGTTCACCGTCGTGATGCTGGCGGGCATCTACTCGCTGCTCTCGGCCGGTCTGTTCACGGTGATGGACGCCGTCGACGTGGCGTTCACGGAGGCCGCGGTGGGCGCCGGCATCTCCACGGTGCTCTTCCTCGCCGCGCTCGCCCTCGTCGGCCACCGCGAGAGGAAGCCTGCCCGCCCAACGTTCCTGCCTCTCGCCGTCGTGACCGTCACGGGCCTTACGCTGGCGTGGGGGACGATCGACCTGCCTCCTTACGGCGACTCCTCCAATCCGGTGCACCATCACGTGGCCGACCGCTACTTGAAGGAGAGCGGCCACGAGATAGGCATCCCGAACGTCGTGACGGCCGTGCTGGCGTCGTACCGGGGCTACGACACGATGGGCGAGGCGACGGTGGTCTTCACCGCCGCCGTGGGCGTGCTGGCATTGCTGGGGCGGCGCAGGACGCGCGGCGGCGGCTCGGACTCGGCGGCCGAGGGTCGCCGGGCCGGTCCGGCCGCCCAGCGGGGACGGGCGGGACGCCGCGAGCCAGAGCCGGAGAGCCCCGAGTGAGGGAGGAGATCGTTCTGCGCGTCGCGGCCAAGATGATGGCGCCGTTCATCCTCGTCTTCGGCCTGTACGTCCACTTCCACGGCGACTACGGCCCCGGCGGCGGATTCCAGGCCGGCGTGATTCTGACGGCGGCCTTCGTGCTCCTGTGCCTCGTCTTCGGGACGGACGCCGTGCAACGCGCGTTGCCGCCCGGGTTCGCCCGGTCGTGCGCCGCGTTGGGCGTGGTGATCTACGCAGGCGTGGGCTTCGCGACCATGATGCTCGGCGGCAGCTTTCTGGGGTACGGGGCGTTGGCCGCAGATCCCGAGAAGGGCCAGCACCTCGGAATCATCCTGGTGGAGGCCGGCGTGGTGATCACGGTGTTCGGAGTGATGACGAGCGCCTTCTACGCCTTCGTCGGCAGACGGGACGGCGAGCCGTGAGCAAGCGGCGGCCCCGCGAGTCTCGCAGCTCGGCTGGCTCCGGCGGAGGAAGCCGGGCGTCGTGAGCGCGCCCCAGCCGCTCTCCGGCTTCGCCGCCCACGTCGTGGCGAACTACAACTACTGGATCGTCATCGTTCTTATGATGACGGGCTTCTACATCCTCATTTCGCGGGGCAACCTGATCAAGAAGCTGGTCGGGCTGAACGTGTTCCAGACGTCGGTCTTCCTGATGTACATCACGATGGGGAAGATCGCCGGAGGCACCGCGCCGATCCTCGGAGAGCACGGCGAACCGGTTCAAGGGGCCGTCTATTCCAATCCGCTTCCGCACGTGCTCATCCTCACTGCCATCGTAGTGGGCATCGCCACCACGTCGGTGGGCTTGGCGCTGGCGGTGCGGATCAAGGAAGCGTACGGCACTGTCGAAGAGGACGAAATCAACGCGCTGGACGCGGAGGCCGCGCCGTGACCCGGCACCTGCCCATCCTGCAGGTCGTCGTCCCCCTGGTCCTGGCGCCGGTGTGCGTGCTGGTCCGCAGCCCCCGCGCGGCCTGGGCGGCGGCGGCGCTCGGCAGCCTGTGCGCGCTGGTCGTTGCTCTTCTACTCTCGATCAGCGTCCACGGCGGCGAGCCCGTCTCTTACGAGCTGGGCGACTGGGCGCCGCCGTTGGGCATCGAGTACAGGATCGACGCGCTCGGCGCCTGGATGCTCGTTCTCGTGTCGCTCGTGGGCTGCGCGGTCGTCCTCTTCGCGCGCTCGAGCGTGCGAAGAGAAGTCGAGGAGGGGCGGATCGCGCTGTTCTACGCGGCGTACCTGCTGTGTCTCTCCGGCCTCCTCGGCATAGTCGCGACGGCGGACGTCTTCAACGTCTTCGTCTTCCTGGAGATTTCGTCGCTCTCGGCGTACGCGCTGATCGCCCTGGGCCGGGACCGCCGCGCGCTGACGGCCGCCTTCCGCTATCTCGTGATGGGTTCGATCGGCGCGACGTTCATCGTCATCGGCATCGGGTTGCTGTACGCCATGACGGGCACGCTCAACATGGCGGACCTCGCCGACCGTCTTCCCGGTGTGTGGGACACCCGCGCGATAAGGGTGGCGTACGGTTTCTTGGCCGTCGGTTGCTTTCTGAAGCTGGCTCTCTTTCCGTTGCATCTCTGGCTTCCGAACGCCTACGCCTACGCGCCGTCGGCCGTCACCGCGTTCTTGGCCGCGACAGCCACCAAGGTGGCCGTCTACATGTTGCTGCGGTTCCTGCTGGCGGTATTCGGCCCAGCGTTCTCATTCGACGTGATGCAGCTCGACTTGGCGCTCATGCCGCTGGCCGTGGTGGCGATATTCAGCATGTCGCTCGTCGCCGTTCTGCAGACCGACGTGAAGCGCCTGCTCGCGTACTCGTCGGTGGCGCAGATCGGCTACATGGCGCTGGGCATTTCGCTGGCGTCGGTCACGGGGCTCACCGCGACGGTTCTCCACCTGTTCAACCACGCCCTGATGAAGGGCGCCTTGTTCATGGCGCTGGGTTGCGTGGCGTATCGCGTCGGCTCGGTGCACATCGACGCGCTCGCTGGACTGGGCAGGCGCATGCCGGCCACGATGGCGGCGTTCGTGGTGGGCGGACTCAGCCTGGTGGGCGTGCCCCTCACCGTCGGCTTCGTCAGCAAGTGGTACCTGATCCTGGCCGCTCTGGAGCGGGGGTGGTGGCCGCTTGCAGTGGTGGTGCTCGTCACGTCGGCCGTGGCGCTCGCCTACGTGTGGCGCGTGGTCGAAGCCGCCTACTTCCGCGAGTTCCGCGGCGACCGCGAGATCGGCGAGGCGCCCGTGGCGCTGCTGGCGCCCACCTGGGCGCTGGTCGCGCTGAACATCTACTTCGGCGTGGACGCCGAGGCGACCGTGGCGGCGGCGGAGAAGGCGGCCGGGATCCTCATGGGAGCCGTCCCGTGAACGCCGCGCTGTTGCTCGTCGCCGTGCTGGTTCCGGTCGCGGGCACCGCCTTCATCCTGGCCCTGCGGTCGCGGCCCAA
Organism: Longimicrobiales bacterium; assembly: GCA_965203485.1. Classification (GTDB taxonomy): domain Bacteria; phylum Gemmatimonadota; class Gemmatimonadetes; order Longimicrobiales; family Gaopeijiaceae. The sequence continues at coordinate 1,747,490 of OZ241892.1, read as the reverse complement.
CGCGCGCGAGGCGGCAAGCCTGACGTCCGCCGTGGCGCTGTTCTTGGTGGTGTGGCGCGTGTACGGCGCCGTCTCCGCCGGAGAGGCCCCCGAGCTGCTGCTTGTCGAGCCGTTGCCGGGAATCTCCCTGTCGCTGGCGGCGGAGCCCATGGGCATCGTGTTCGCGCTCGTGGCCTCGTTTCTCTGGATCGTCACCACGCTCTACGCCATCGGCTACATGCGGGGCCACGGCGAGAAGAACCAGACCCGCTTCTACGTCTTCTTCGCCTACGCCATCGCATCGGCCATGGGGGTCGCCTTCGCCGGCAACCTCTTCACGCTCTTCGCCTTCTACGAGGTGCTGTCGCTGACCACCTTCCCGCTTGTCACGCACGCGGGGACGGAAGCGGCGAAGAAGGCCGGACGCGTCTATCTGGGCGTGCTCTTCTCGACGTCGATCGTCTTCCAGCTCCTCGGCATCGTCTGGACCTACTCCGTCGCCGGCACGCTCGACTTCCAGCCCGGCGGGATTCTCGAAGGCCGCTGGGCCGACGCGGCGACCGTCCCGGTCCTTCTGGCGCTCTTCGTCTTCGGCATCGGCAAGGCGGCGGTCATGCCGTTTCACCGCTGGCTTCCGGCCGCCATGGTGGCGCCGACCCCGGTGAGCGCGCTGTTGCACGCGGTGGCGGTCGTAAAGGCGGGCGTGTTTGCGATCCTCAAGGTCACCGTGTACGTGTTCGGCATCGACTTCGTGTCCGCGACCGGCGCGTCGGCGTGGCTGATGTGGGTTGCCGCGGGCACGATCCTGCTGGGTTCGCTAGTGGCCTTCCGCAAGGACAATCTCAAGGCGCGGCTCGCGTACTCGACGGTAGGACAGCTAGCCTACATCGTCTTGGGCGCCATGCTCGCCAACACCTGGGGGATCGTGGGCGGCGGGATGCACATCGTGATGCACGCATTCGGCAAGATCACCTTGTTCTTCTGCGCCGGGGCGATCATGGTTGCCGCGCACAAGACCCGAGTCAGCCAGCTCGGCGGACTGGGGCGCGTCATGCCCGTCACCTTCTGCGCGTTCTTCGTGGGCGCCTTGTGCATCGCCGGACTGCCTCCGACCGGCGGATCGTGGAGCAAGTGGTTCCTGGGCCTTGGGACGCTGGAAGCGGGGCAGACGGGCCTGTTGGCCGTGCTCATGCTGAGTTCGCTGATGTCGCTCGCCTACCTGCTGGAGGTGCCGGTGAAGGCGTTCTTCGGCGGCAAGAACGCAACGGGCGACGCCGCCGGGATTCGCGAAGCCCCGATCATGTCCCTGGTGGCGATCGGAGTGACGGCCGCGGCGTGCGTGGCGCTCTTCGCCTATCCGGAACCCGTGTACCGGCTCATGACGGCGGTCGTGGCAAGGTGAGGGACGCGTGAACGACGGCCACCGCCCGAACAGCGTCCCTCCGCGATGGGCCAAGGCGATCCTGCGCGTGTTCTTCGGGCTGTGCGCGGCCTTGGCCGTGGGCGGCTACTTCGTGAGCCCCCACGGAAAGCACCATCCGCTGGAAGAGTACTGGCTCTTCCATCCTCTCTACGGCTTCGTGGGCATCGTCGGCCTGATCATGGCGTCCAAGGGTCTGCGGCGCTTGGTGATGCGGCGCGAGGACTACTACGATGACGAGTAGCGTGCCTCCCTTCCTGATCTTCTTCGTCGGGGCGGCGCTGGCGGCGGCGACGCGCGGGGCGGCGCGCAAGGTTCTGCTCGTCTTGGTGCCGGTGGCCGGCGCGGTCAACGTCGCGGGCCTGGAGACGGGCTACCAGTGGCAACTGGAGTTGATGGGCTATGTCCTTCAGCCGGTTCGCGCCGACGAACTGAGCCTGCTGTTCGGCTATCTCTTTCACTTGGCCGCCTTCATCGCGGTCGTCTACTCGCTGCACCTCGGCAAGGGCGACAACGCCACGTTGCAGCACGTGTCCGCGCTCGTGTACGCAGGGAGCGCGCTCGGCGCCGTCTTCGCGGGCGACTTCATTTCGCTCTTCGTGTTCTGGGAGCTGCTGGCGGTCAGCTCGGTCTTTCTCGTGTGGTCCAGACCGGGGGCCCGCCCGGCGCGGGCGGGGATGCGCTACTTGATCGTGCAGGTCGTGTCGGGCGTGGCCCTGCTGGCCGGGGCGCTCGCGCGCGTCGCCGAGACGGGCGACCTGTCGTTCGGACGCATCGGACTGGATGGCCTGGCGGGCTGGCTGATCTTCCTTGCGATCGGCGTCAAGGCCGCGTTTCCTCTTCTGCACGGCTGGCTGATCGACGCCTACCCCGAAGGCACGCCGACGGGCACGGTCTTCCTGAGCGCTTTCACGACCAAGGTCGCGGTGTACGCGCTCGCACGCGGGTTTGCCGGCACGGAGCCGCTGGTCTACGTGGGGGCCGCGATGGCGTGCTTTCCGATCTTCTACGCGGTCATCGAGAACGATCTGCGGCGAACGCTTGCGTATTCGATGATCAACCAGATCGGATTCATGGTGTGCGGCATCGGCGTCGGCACCGCTCTTGCCGTCAACGGCGCCGTCGCGCACGCCTTCAACGACGTCCTCTTCAAGGGACTGCTGTTCATGGCGATGGGCGCGGTCATGCACATGACCGGCAAGACCAAGGCGTCCGAACTCGGCGGGCTCTACAAGACCATGCCCGTGACTGCCGCGCTCTGCATCGTCGGGGCTCTGTCGATCTCGGCGGTGCCGCTCTTCAACGGCTTCGTCTCGAAGTCGATGATCATGTCGGCGCTCGTCTACGAGGGCCACGCGTGGATCTGGCCGGTAATGCTCTTCGCCTCCGCCGGGGTCGTGGAGCACGCGGGCATCAAGATTCCTTTCTTCGCCTTCTTCGCGCACGACTCGGGAATCCGCACCCGCGAGCCGCCGTGGAACATGATCGCTGCGATGTCGATCGGCGCCGCCGGTTGCGTGACGATTGGAGTCTGGCCCGAACTCCTGTACGGCTTGCTGCCCCACGACGTGGACTACAGCCCCTACGACGCGAGCCATGTCCTGACGCAGCTGCAACTGCTCGCGTTCGCCATATGCGCAGTGGCCGTCTTCCAGATCTGGAAGATCTATCCCGCCGAAATCCCGGCGACCAACCTGGACGCGGACTGGCTGTACCGGCGGGCCGGCGCCCGCGCCGCGCGTCGTGCCGGCGACGTTGCGGCGCGGGCCGGCCTGGCGTTGCGCGACACCGCGGCCGCCGTGACGACGCCGTTGTATCGGGCGGCGTTTCGCGCGCACGCGCCGCACGGCCCGCTCGCGCGCAGCTGGCCGGCAGGCAGCATGGTGCTCTGGGTCGCGATCATGCTCGCCGCGTTCCTTCTCTTCCAGCTGTTCTGACGGACTGGCGGTGCCAGGCGGCCCACTCCATCCCCGCCGTGCGGACGCCAAGATCATGTCGCGGCGCGAGGCGGAGGCGGACTTCGGACCTGGACGACCGTTCCGCCTCGTCTTCACCAACGGGTGCTTCGATCTGCTGCACGCCGGCCACGTCGAGTGCCTGGACCAAGCCCGCCGCATGGGCGACGCGCTCGTGGTGGGCGTCAACAGCGACGCGTCGGCTCGTCGGCTCGGGAAGGGCAGGGGGCGCCCTTTCGTCGGCCAGAGCGACCGGGCCGCGCTCGTCGCGGCGCTCGAGTCGGTGGACTGCGTGACGCTGTTCGACGAAGACACGCCGGCCGCGCTCGTTGCGGCGTTGCAGCCCGACGTCTTGGTGAAGGGAGGCGACTACGACGCCGGCGCGGTGGCAGGACGCCGTGCCGTGGAATCGCGGGGCGGGATCGTTGCCACGGTGCCGCTGGTGCCGGGCCGCTCGTCGTCCGCGCTGGTGGAGCGCATTCGCCGCAGCGGCCGGCCATCATGACGGCCTCCCGTTCCGGCCGAGCGAGTTCACGTGCTGGCGCCGCGTCCGCCGGCCACCCTGCCATTGACGACCCTGGCCTCGGCGCCCAGGCGGCTCCGCGCGAGCCCCGACATGCACGCGCCGAGAGCCTGCTCGATGGTCGGCGCGGCCTTGCCGGCCGCCGTGCTCGCTGACGGTCCCGGCGCAGCGGGCCAAGAGGCCCCGCGCGAGTCCGGGTCTCCAGCGCCGACGATCCGGTCCCGCGAGGCAGAGTTCGATGCGGGCGGGCGGAGCGCTCCGGCGGCGACGCTCCTGCTCGGCACGAGAAGCGCCCACAAGGCGAGCGAAGTGGCGGCGATACTCGCGGCGGCCGCGAGCGCTGCGCAACCGACGCCGCTGGACGGGATCGGCTTGGCGTGGTCGGAAGAGGAAGACGCCATCGAGCGTTGGGCCACCTTCGAGGAGAACGCGGCCGCCAAGGCCCGGTACTTCGCGCACCGATCGGGCCTGCCCACGATAGCCGACGACTCCGGGCTGGAGGTGGACTCCCTGGACGGACGCCCCGGGGTCCGCAGCAAACGCTTCGCTCCCCTCGACGCGTACCCCGGGATGGCGCAAGACGACGCGAACATCGCCCACTTGCTCGAGATCATGGCGGATGTGCCCCTTTCGCGGCGCGGCGCCCGGTACGTGTGCGTGGCAACTTTCTACGATCCCGAGACGGACGTCCTCCGGCGCTTTCGCGGCGAGGCCCCGGGCCGCATCCTGCCTTCGCCGCGAGGCGTCGGCGGATTCGGCTACGATCCCGTATTTGCCGGCGTCGGCTCGGCTCTCTCGTTCGCAGAACTCGCGCCGGCGGCAAAGAACGAGCGCAGCCACCGAGGCAAGGCATTTCGCGCCCTGGCGGAGCGCCTCCGCCGCGCCGCCCCCGCGTAGCGCCCGTCGCGCAAACCACCTGTCGACCCTCCGCCGCCGGGTCGGCGCGCCAGGGCTGTGGCGTCCTCCGGAAACAGCGCCGCCCTTCGAACTTGGCGGGGGCGAGGCGCTTCGGCGACCGGCCCCGCCCGGAACGGCCGGCGGCGTAGGGCGTCGCGCGCCGGTTGCCGCCTCGTCGAACCGGCCGCCGATCGGCGCAGCGCCGCGCGGCGGGATCGGCCGCGCCCCCTTGCGACCGGCGACGGCGAGGCGCCTTCAGTCCGGGTCGCCGGAGGTCTTTCGCGGCTTCGCCGCCTCGCCCCAACTGGTCGCGTCGCGAGACGCCCGCGTGGTGGCCAACCGGTAGTCCGTGGACTCTGGGAACGCGGGCCAGCGACCACCACGCGCCGACGTGGACGGGTACGGCGAACGCGATCCACTCCAAGTTGTCCTGCCCCACCCCCGGAGCGGCCCACAAGACCAGCGCCGCCAGCGCAGGCGCCGCCGCGACCGCGGCCACCACCGCCGCCTTCGGCCCGGCGGACGTCCGGACCGCAACCACGGGGAACAGAACGGCCAGTGCCAAGCCGACCGGGCTGAAGACGAGGATGTTGCGGTTCATGTACAGGAACTCGTGATCGGTCCAGTGCATCGCTGCCAGAGTCAGGGAAACCACTCCGCAAGACAGCCCCCAGAGGGCTCCGGCGCCCCCGAACGCCGCGACCCCCAGCCGGCTGCGGCCCGCGGCCCAGTGCGCCAAGACGACGAGAAGCAGTCCGCCGGCCGTGCCGCTCAGGAAGAAGACCGTCGTCAGCGGCGGGGCCGCCGCGGGCTCGGGCGTCCGGTCGGATCCAGCCAAGAGTTCCTCGGCCCGCACCAGCGGCGCCAGGACCCCGTCGCTCCCGGCCACGCGCAACCCGGCCAGCGTGTCGCGCAGCTTCATCGGAACCCACATGTCCTGCCACGCCGTCGTGGCTTCGTCGCTGCGCGGCCCGGCCATCAGTTGAATGCCCAGGTAGCCGACCACGTTGCGGGCAGTGAGCCGGCGGGTGTGGGTTCTCCACGTGCCGCCTCCGGGCGCGGAGTCGGTGGTCTCCCTAATCTGTCCGCCGAGGGCCGCGTCGAGCGCGTCCCTCAGCTTGGTCGAGCAGTTCTGGCGGAAGTAGTCGTAGCGATAGTAGCGGCTGTCCGGCTGGACGGCCGCGGCGAGCAACGACAAGAGCCTGGCCTTCTGCCGTGGTTCCAGCTCGAGCTCCTGCGCCCATACGCGCCGGTTCTGCCCGCGATAGCGCTCCAGCATTGCCGCCAGCGGGACGGTGTCAGCCCAGTACGTCATCTGCCCGCGCGCGAAGCGGGCGGCGAACCCCGGGGCGGAGAAGTCGAAGATGCCGAAGTTGAACGCGGTTTCCCGCCCCGAGAGCGAATCCCGCACGAGCAGCGCGTTGTGGCCGAAGAGTTCCCACAGCGCGTCGCCGGGCTCGGCGGTCAGCAGGCGAAAGGAGACCGGCGCCAGCCGCGCGGCCAACGTGTCCTCGGCCGCCGAGGTCGCCTGCATGGGGGCCCCGGCCCGCTCGTCCGGACGTGGCGCCTGTCGGCCCCGGCCTTCCTCCTTCGCCGCCCCCCCCTGCCGTCGAGCCGCTCGGGCATGTGCGTCGGCGGCTCCGCCTCGCCGGCCGGGAAAGCGCGCGCGCGCCCGTCGCCTGCCCAACCGCCGAGGCCCACCATCGCCACCCCGGCCAAGAGCAGGCAGTCCGCCATGCGCCGCCCGGCGCCGCCCAAACGGATCGAACAACCTGCCGTGCGCCGTCCGGCGTCGCGGGTTGCTCCCGCGCCGGTTCGCGCGTCGTCCTGGCCGGCCGGGCAACCCGCCGCGCCCAGCCCGCCGGGAGTCGCGCCGGCCCGGCAGGCCGCGCCAAGTCGCCCGGAAGCGCGCGCGCCGGGCCGCGCCGGGGCCGTTCGTGCCGGGGAACCGCGTCCAGCCTCGCCGAGGAGGCGCCGAGCATGCGGCGGCGTCCACCGCGTCCGGCCGCCCTCGCCGGGACGGTCTTGAGCGAGAGGCCTACCGCGCCGGAGTCCGATCCGCGACACTAGACGGCGACGGTTGCGGGCGGGGCGTGGCGCAGTCCGGCAGCGCGCCTGCTTTGGGAGCAGGAGGTCCCCGGTTCGAATCCGGGCGCCCCGATAGCCGCTCGTCTTGGTCCGTCGGCCCGCCTATGGCGACAGACTGACGCCGAAGACGAGAAACGACTGTTCCGAGTCCGGATTGAGGACGTAGCTCAAGGTCGTCGGAACAGTCCAGTCGCCCGTTCCGATCGCCTTGGTCGCCGACAAGCCGAGGTTGGTGATTCCGGCGCCGCTTGTCGAGTACAAGCGGCTTCCGTTCGTGACGCCGCCGACGTGCACGGACAGATCCGCGCCTCCCCTCGAAAACGGAACTGCGAACTCGATGTAGCCGACGTTCTCGCGGCTGCCCAGAGTGTCCGAGGCCGGGGGCGGGTTGTACGCCACCGCCACGAGCAGTTCGACCGGAAAGCCCTCGGGCCCGCTGAACGACGCGAAGGGCTCGATCGCGTGCGAGTCGCCGTCGAAGAACTTGGGACTGTCGATGGCCGTGGGGAAGTAGTAGTCGTTCAGTCCGAGCGTGAAGGCGGCCCCCGACTCCGTTTGAGCGGTGTAGGTGAGATAGAGGTCGTTCTCGTTCATGCCCTGCACGCCGTAGGACGCCCATGCTCCCACCTCGAAGCCGCCGCCCGCGAAGGCGACCGACGGCTGAATCGACCAGGAGTCGCCGAAGTCGAGCCCACGCCAGACGTAACGGCTGACGATGTCGGCGCCCATCGAGACCTGGGCTTGGGCAGGCGAGGCGGCGAAGACCGTCGAGGCGGCGACGGACGAGAACAAGACGGTGCGCATGGCGAGTCTGGTCACTGGTGCTTCCTTGGGAGGTGTCGGGTTGCGTTGGCGCGAACATCCAAATATGGTGCCGTCGCAGGCGCCGAATCAACAGGCCGGCGCGAAGAGCCTCGCCAGGCCGGCGGCGTTGTTCCGTTCAGTCGGCGCCGTGATCTCGGGCCGGGTCCCAGAGGTGCCGCGACACGGAGACGTCCGTCTTCAGCGCCGACTCGGCCGTACCCCGGTAGGTGCCCCTTGCCGGAGGCACGTCGGCGTAGTCCCGGCCCACCGCCACGCGAAGGTGCCGCTCGTCGCCCACGGCGTCGTTGGTGGGATCGAAGGCCGTCCATCCCAGCTCCGGGAACCAGCATTCCACCCAGGCGTGGCTCTCGCCGCTGGCGACGCCCTCCCTTCGGCATGCGTCTCCCGCAGGCGGACCCAGGTAGCCGGACACGTAGCGGCAAGGAATCCCCCACAGCCGCGCGACCGCGGCCATGACGTGCGCGTAGTCCTGGCACACGCCCCGGCCGCTCTCCAGGATCCGCTCGATGGGAGAGTGCGCGTCGGTGGCGCCGGGGGCGTACTCGAACGCCGAGTGCAGCTTGGAGCAGAGTTCGTGAGCCGTCGCCAGCGGATCGTCCGCGGGCGCGAGCTTCCGGGCCTCCAGGAAGCCGTGAAGCGTCGGCGACGGCCGCGCGAAGCGGCTCGCACTGAGCATGGGCCAAAGGTCCGGGTCGCGAGCGGCGTGCCTCAGCGCCGGCCAGGAGCCGGTCCCCAGCCGGGACGGCACCGGCTCGGCGGCGACCGCGTCCACCCGGGAGCGCGCCTTGACCAGCAGGGCGTCGTGCTCGGCGGGCCGGTCGAAGAAGTGGCCGGCGTTGCCGAACGGGTCCACGAACGCGAACAGCGGCCCGGTGGGGTCGGTGTCGATCGAGAAGTCGCGCAGGACTTGGCGCCGGTTCTGCGCCGGGCGCAGGTGGAGCGTCATCACGGAGAGATGAACGGGTGCGCTGTAACGGAACTCCATCACGTGCTCGATCGAGTAGCGGACGGTCACGACGGAGCCCCCCCGGCGGCCGAGTAGTCCACGTACGTTGCGATCACGAGGTCGTGAAGCGCTTGGCTCTGGCCGGCCAGCGACCGAAGGACCGACTCCCACTCGGGTTGTCCGTCGCCGCCGCCCGTTGCGACCTCCAATGCGGCTCCGATGCGCAGCGTCGCGCGGTGCGGCGCGGCCAGCGGGTACTGCCCGCCGCCGGGATCGATGCCGTCCAGCAGGGCTCCGATGCGCTGAACAGCGAAGCGCAGCGATCGCGGAAGCGCGGGGTTGCGCACGAGAAAGGCGAGGGCGGCGTCCCGGTCGGCGGTCATCGAGTGCGTGCGGCAGAAGAATTCGTAGGCGCCGCACACGCGCAACAGGTCCGTCCACGCCAGCCGAGCCGCGCCCTGCGGCTCTCCGCCTCCCCTCCACGTGTCCAGCAACGCCACTTGCCGCTGCAGCCGCTCGACGAAGCGACCGAGCTCCAGGAAGCGCCACGCGTGGTCGCGGGGCATCATCGCCTCGACCACGCCCGCGAAGAACCGCAAGCGGTCGATCGCCTCGCTGGCCAATGCGGCCGGCGCCCCCGCCCAAGCCTTGGCGAAGTCGCTGTCCTGCAACCACAAGAACCCTTGGTTGAGGCTCGTCCACATCCGAAGCGGCAGGTGCGGGCGCACGCGTCGGCCGTTCTCGCGTGCCGCGCCCCAGCACGCCAGCACCGATCCCGGATTGGCCGCCTCCTCCATCAGGCCGCCGGCCAGCGTGTAGGCGTCGGCCTGCAGGAACGCCTCGGCCTCGTCGGCGCCTCTGGGCGCGTCGGGCGCGGCCTGGCCGAGGCTTCGGTAGACGGCCCGCCAGCCCTCCGCCAGCTCGACGGCCGGCGTGTCGGGAAGCCGCGTGAGCTGGTGGCGCAGCAACCGGGCCGTCTGCTCGGCGCGTTCGGCGTAACGGCCGAGCCAGTAGAAGTCGGCGGCTACGGTCGCGAGCATCGCTCGGCCGCCGCGCCGCCTGGATCCCGCCCGGCCAGCACCCACAGGTCCTTGCATCCGCCGCCCTGGCTGGAGTTCACCACGAGGCTGCCGCGCCGCAGCGCGACCCGGCAAAGCCCGCCGGGCACGACGTGCAGGTCGCGGCGTCCCTGCAACACGAACGGCCGAAGATCCACGTGCCTGGGCTCGATGCGTCCGTCCACGAAGCAGCCGGCGCGCGACAGCGCAAGCACGGGTTGCGCTATGAAGTTCGCCGGGTCGGCCCGCACGCGGTCGGCGTAGTCGGACCTCTCCTGCTTGGACGCGTGCGGCCCGATCAGCATCCCGTAGCCGCCCGAGCCGCCCACCTCCTTGAAGACCAGCTCGTCCATGTTGTTCAGCGCATAGGACAACGCGCCGGGCTCGCGGCACAGGTGCGTCTCCACGTTGTGGAGGATGGGCTCCTCGTCCAGGAAGTAGCGGATGATGCTGGGCACGCAGGCGTAGATGCTCTTGTCGTCCGCCACCCCCGTGCCGGGCGCGTTGGCCAGCGTCAAGTTGCCCGCCCGGTAGGCGTGGAACAGGCCGGGGACGCCCAGCAGCGAATCGGGGCGGAAGACGACGGGGTCCAGGAAGTCGTCGTCGATTCGGCGGTAGAGGATGTCGATCCGCTGCAGTCCCGAGACGGCGCGCGCGTACAGGACGCCGTCGCGCACCACCAGGTCGCGTCCCTCGACGAGGTCGATTCCGGTCTCGCCGGCCAGGAACGCGTGCTCGTAGTAGGCGGAGTTGTAGCGCCCGGGCGTGAGTAGCGCGATCCGCGGTTCTTCGCCCGACATCCCCAGCGACGACAGCGTCGCGTGCAGCCGCTCCGGGTACTCGGCCACCTCGCGCACCCCGTGCTCCCTGTAGAGCCCGGGGAACGCCCCCTTCATGGCCGTGCGGCAAGCCAACATGTAGGACACGCCCGACGGCACCCGCAGATTGTCCTCCAGAACCGCGAATCCGTCCGGCGTCCGCACGACGTCGGTCCCGCACACCGCGACGTACACGCCGTGAGGCACCTTGAGCCCCCGCATCTCCGTCCGGTACTGCGGGCAGCCCAGCGCCAAGTCGGCGGGCACCACCTTGTCGCGAATCGACTGGCCCCGGTGGTAGATGTCCTCCAGGAACAGGTTGAGCGCCCGCAGGCGCTGCTTGAGGCCGCGTTCGACCAACGCCCATTCGTCGGCGGCGAGCACGCGCGGCACGCAGTCGATCGGGATGATCTGCTCGCTGACTTCGTCCGCGCCCAGCACGGTGAAGGTGATACCTTCGTGCAGGAAGCGCCGGTTGACCAGGTCCTGCACCATGCGGAGTTCGGACGGCTCCGCCTTCGCCAGGGCCTCGGCGAGCAGACGCGCGGCCGGACGCGCCTCCCCGCCGGGCTCGAAGAGCTCGTCGTGGAAGGCCGCGTCCAGCTCGTAGCCCGCGAACGACCCCGATCCTGCGACGGGAGGCGTCGGCGCGGCCATGCCCGGCCGGGCTCCGGCGAGGGGAACGCCGGGTGCCTCAGTCCGCGTCGCGGTAGTCGCTCCCCTCGTCCGGGTCGACCATGAGGACGAACTCCGGATACGCGTCGATCCCCAGCTCGGCCGCGTCCTGCCCGATCTCCTCGATCTTGCGGCCGACGCGCACGCCGATCACCCGGTCCAGTCCAATCCACACGAGCCACGACACGAAGAACACGAACGCGCCCACGGCCGCGACGCCGATCAGTTGCTCCACGAAGTCGGCGTCGCCGCCGAAGCAGACCGCGATGGTGCCCCAAACGCCCGCGAAGAGGTGCGCGGGCACGGCCCCGACCACGTCGTCCAGCTTCCTGCTCTCCAGGAACTTGAGGCCGAACGTGCAGATGATCGCGCCCGCCGCGCCGATCAGCATCGCGCGCCAGCCCGAGCCGATGTCGGGGCCGGCCGTGATCGACACCAAGCCGGCAATGGCGCCGTTCAAGCCGGCGAACAGATCGAGCCGGCCGAGAATCGGCCGCGACACGAGCAACGCGGCGAGCACGCCTGCGGCCGCCGCCAAGTTCGTGTTCACGATCACGTTGCTCATGTTGACGGCGGAGGCGGCGTCGCCCAGCGCGAGGACCGATCCGCCGTTGAACGCGAACCAGCCCAGCCACAGGATGAAGACGCCCAGCGTGACCGCCGGAATGTTGGAGGGCGGCGTGGGCTGGACGCTCCCGTCCTTGCGAAACTTCCCCCAGCGCGGTCCGACGACCAGGATGCCCGCCAGGGCCGCCCATCCGCCCGTGGAATGGACGATCGTCGAGCCGGCGAAGTCGCTGAAGCCCCGCTCGGCGAGCCAGCCTCCGCCCCACGTCCACGCCCCCACGACGGGATAGATGGCCGCGGTGAGCAGGGCGGTGAAGGCGAAGAACGACCAAAGGCGCACGCGCTCCGCCAACGCGCCGGACACGATCGACGCGGTCGTCGCCACGAACACCATCTGGAAGAACCAATCGGACATGACGGCGTAGCCGTTGCCGGTCACGTCGGCAGTGGCGGCCGCGTCGCCGGCCACCAGGGCCGTCTCGGCCGGCGAGGGGCCGTAGAAGATGCTGAACGAGCCGATGAAGCCCGACACGTCCACGTACATCAGGTTGTATCCGATCACGTAGTAGGCGATGCCCGCGATCGAGTAGAGCCCGATGTTCTTCATGCAGATCATCGAGGCGTTCTTGGAACGCACCGATCCGGACTCCAGCATCGTGAAGCCGGCGCACATCCACATCACGAGCGCGCCCCACACCAGGAACGAGAACGTGTTGAGCACGAAACTGGTCTCGTCCTGGGCCCCGAGGGCGGCCGGGAAGAGCAGCGCCGCCCCGCCGAAGAGAAGGGCTAGGATGGTTCGTCCGCGGACGGCGTTGCCGAACGCCGCCTTGCTCGCTAGGTTGCCTGTCATTCCGATGGTCTCCCCGCGTCCCGCTGTGAAGGTGAGCCTTGCCGCCACGTGACGGATGCCGGGAGACAAGGTAGTGATCTCTCGGGCCGTCGCAAGACGGGCGTCTCGTCGCGCCCCGCAGCGCGCCGGAACCGGCGGGGTCGCGCCGACACCGCTTCTCGCAACAACGGAGCACTCACATGACATCGAGCCGGCTTGGCAGGCTCGCCTTTGGACTGGGAGCGGCGGTTGCCGCCGGGTTCGCCGGTTCGCTGGAGGCGCAGGACATCTCCGCGCGCAACGGCTCCACCGTCACGCTCGGCGGCAGGGTCCAGGTGCAGTACGAGCAAACCGGCCGCGACGACGTGGCGTCGTCGTTCTTCATCCGGCGGGCCTGGGTGACGATGGACGGGCGGCTCAACGACTTGGTGTCCGGCCGCGTGCAGTTCGACGCGCAGGGCTCCAACGTGTTGGAAGCGTGGCTGCAGCTCTCGCCTTCGCGCGCGTTCCAGGTGCAGATCGGCCAGTTCAAGCGCGCGATGTCGTACTTCTGGCTGGCCGCCAACTCGCAGTTGCCCGTGATCGAGCGGGACGGGCGGGTCACCGGCGTGAACGAGTGCCCGGGCGTCGGAGGAGTGTGCTCGTTCGGGCAGATGACCGGCTCGCTGGGCCTCGACGCCTACGAGCCCGGCCTGCTGGCCACCGGCCGGTTCGGCGGCGCCGACGGCGGACGCTTGGGCTACCGGATGACGCTGACCAACGGAGAGGGCATCGGCAAGAAGGACGTCAACAACGAGAAGTCGGCGTCGGGCCGCGTCTCCGTGTTCCTGGGCGAAAAAAGCCGGTTCTCCGCGTACGCCGCCATGGACGAGACCCACTGCGAGGACGGGGAGACCTGCTGGCTGCCGGCGACCGGGCTGGAGTTCGAGTCCGGCGGATGGCGGCAGGCCGGGCCCCATCTGCTCGTGAACCTGTTGCGCGGCCGCAACTGGAGGGTCGCCGAGGACGCGGCCTTCACGGCGTTCCAGGCCATGGGCGCTTGGCATCTTCCGCTCGCCGGCAGCCGCGTGGACGCGGTCGAGCCCCTGTTGCGCGTGAGCTGGGCCAGCACCGAGGACGGGGACGGCGAAGACGCCAGCGGCATGGTCTTCACTCCCGGTTTCATGGTCTACTTGGCCGGATGGAACGGAATTGCGGCCAACATGGACCTTTACCGCACCATCGAAGACACGACGGAGTGGTCCTTCAAGGTCCAGGCGTTCATGTTCTTCTAGTTCTAGTCCGTCCCGGCGCGTTGCGGCCGGCCGACTCTTGCAGGCGGCCGGACCACCGCAGGCGGCCGAGACCACGCGGCGAGCGTCGGCTGTCGCATTGCTTGCGCACCGGGAGGCACGCGCGGGCAGGTGGCGGACCCCGCCGTCAAAGCCGGGATTGCACCGGCGAGGGGGCGACGGGGGATCTCCGGGATTCCGCCTCGCCCCCGGGTCCCGGGTCAGTCGAAGCTGGCGGCGGCTTCCTCTATCGTGCCGAAGACCTTCGTGAGACGGGTGAAGCCGCTCACCTCGAGGACCTCGCGGATGTGGTCGGGCACTTGGCACATGGCGACGCCGCCGCCTTCCTTGTTGGTCCGCTTGATTGCCACGAGGAGCGCGCGGAGCCCGGCGCTGCTGATGTACCTGAGGTCGCTGCAGTCCACGACCAGGCGGCTTTCGCCCGAATCGATGATGGCGCCGAGTTCCTGGTCCAGGTCCTTGGCGTTGGCGGAATCGACGCGGCCCTCTACTGCGGCGACGGTCGCGGTTCCACTGGTGCTCGTCGTGACTTTCATGAGGTAGGGTTCTCCGGTTGGCCGTCCAGGGGCTGTTCTAGGGTGAGGCGATTGCGCCCGTCCACGCGCTCGTAGCGCAATGTCTGGACGAACGTCTTGGCAAGGTGCACGCCGAGTCCGCCGATCTCGCGTTCCTCGGCCGGCAGGTCCACGTCCGGCTCGGGCGCCTCCGTGAGCGGGTCGAAGGGCGGTCCGTTGTCTTCGACGCATATTGTAACGCGACCCTCGCGGATCTGCATGGCCACCGTGATGGCGGCGTCTCCGGCGTCCCCGGGGAACGCGTAGCTGACGACGTTGGTCAGCACTTCGTCGAGCGCGAGTTCCATGCGCATCAGGACCGGCGGAGGAACATCGTGCTCTTCGCCGAAGCGCTCGAACAGCTCCGCCACCCGCCGTGGCTCCGAGGAGCTGGCCTTTACGCTTACCTCGAGCGAAGCGTCCATCCTAGGCCGGGGCCGCTCGACGCGCGCTGCGGGCGGAGCTAGGCCGCGCCGGCGCCGAGATGGGCGCGAAACCTGTCGAACGCCTTCGCCTGCACGTCGCGCAACCGCGCGTCCAGCTCTTCGAAGGTATCGTGTTCGAGCGCATTGGCCAGCTTCCTCTGCAACGTCTCCGGCGCGGCGCCGACCGGGGCGCTTTCGCTCCACGCCAGTCGCAACAGCGCCTGGACCGCGCGCTGGAAGCGGACTGCCTCGGCGAGCAATCCGGCCTCGGCCCCGGCGTTGTTCTGCGTGGCGTCCGATCCCGCAACGTCCGCTTCGCGCCGCGGCAACACGCCCGCCTCCTCCAGCGCTTCGAAGCACTTGGCCGTTCCGGCGACGAGGACCGCGGGACGCGCGTGGGCGTGCAACAGCTGAAGATACTGCGCGACGAACTCCAAGTCCACCAAGCCGCCGCGCACGTACTTCACCTCGAACGGATCGTCCGAGGGGTACTCCGCGGCCACGCGCTCGCGCATTCGGGCGACGTCCCGGCGGAGTTCGGCGGCGTCCCGTGGGCGCGTCAAGACGGCTTCGATCTGCTCGGCCACGGCGTCGCGGGCGCCCGGCGTGCCGCAAACGATCCTCGAGCGCGTCAGCGACATCTCCTCCCACGTGTCGGCGAGGCCCTCGTGGTAGATCCGAAACGCGTCCAGCGTCGTCACCAGCGGTCCGCTCTTGCCGGACGGACGAAGCCGCATGTCGACCTCGTAGAGCTTGCCAGAAGCGGCGGAGCGGCTCTGCAGGGCGGCAATTACCTGCTGGGCGGCGCGCGCGTAGTAGCGTTTGGCTTCGATGGGGCGCGGGCCGGACGACATCAGACTCTCGTCCGGGACGTCGGCGAAGAAGATCAGGTCCAGGTCGGACTCGAAGGTCATCTCGCGGGCGCCCAGCTTGCCCAGGCCCAGCACGGCGCACCCCTTGCCGGGCACCGTGCCGTGCTCGCGCTCCAGCGCCGAGAGCACGTCGGCGAAGATGGTGGACGTGGCCACGTCGGCGATGTCGGTCAGGGCTTCGGACGCCTCGTCCACGGTGACCAAGTTCTGGAGGGTCTGCACGCCGGCTTGGAAGCGGCGGTCGCTCGCCCAGCTCGAGGTGCGCGCGAGCCGGTCCTCCGGGTCGTCCACGCCCTCCAGGCGCTCGGCCAGTTCCTCGGCCAGCGCGGCCTTGTCGGGCATCGTCAGGAAGAAGGCGGGGTCGAGCACGGCCTGGAGCAGCCTCGGGTTGGCGCCCAGGGCGTCGGCGATGCGCGGTGCGCCGCCCATCACGACCGCGATCAAGTTCAGCAGCCACGTGTTGGCGCGCAGCATCGAGAAGAAGGAGACGTCCTCGGGCAACGCCTGCAGGAACCGGTTCATTCGGGTCAGCGCGCGATCCGGATCCGGGGTCCTGCCCAGCGCCGCGATGATCTCGTGCAGGATCTCGCGCACGATGGCGCGCGCCCGCTCGGAGCGCGTGGAGGCGTGCACGCCGGCCGCCCATCCGCGGAACGTCTCGCTCGCCGTGAGCGCGCGCTCGAAGCCCGCCGCCTGAAGCCTGGCCACGGCCTCTTCGCTGCCTTCGGGTCCCTCCAGCACGGCCGCCGTGATGTCCTGCTCGGTCTCCGGCACGTTGAAGCGAGTGCGGTAGATGGCGTGCGCGCCGGTGGCGGAGCTCTCGACGAGATTCGCAAGCGCTTCCGCCGAGTCCAAGCCCATGAAGGCGGCGACGTGCTCCATGCCGTCGTTGCTTTCGGGCAGCTTTTGGGTCTGGTCGTCGTTGACCATCTGCAACCGGTGCTCGACGCGGCGGAGCAGGACGTACGCCTCGCCCAGGTCCGCGGCTTCGCGCGGCAGGACGTGGTTCTCGTCCTCCAGGACTTGTAGCATCGAGAGGATGCCGGGGTCCCGCAGCCGCCGGTTGCGTCCGCCGTAGGCGAGCTGGTGCATGTGAACGAAGAACTCGATCTCGCGGATGCCGCCGCGGCCCAGCTTGACGTCGTGGCCCGCAGCCCGCACGGCGCCGTGCCCGTGGAAGTCGTGGATCTGCTGGCTCATCGAGCGGATCTCCTCCACGGACGTGAAGTCGAGACCCTCCTCCCACACGAACGGAGACAGCCGCTTCAGGAACGCGGCGCCCGCGGCGAGGTCGCCCGCCACGGGCCGCGCCTTGATCATCGCGGCCCGCTCCCACGTGCGCCCGAGCCGCTCGTAGTAGTCGGCCGCGAAGTCCACCGTGATGGCGGGCGGCGTCGAGGACGCGTCGGGGCGCAGGCGCAGGTCGGTGCGGAACACGTAGCCGTCGCCCGTCCGCGCCTGGAGGATGCGGGCCAGATCGCGGGTCACCCGCACGAAGCAGTCCTTGAGCGACTTGGGGCCCGTGTAGCGCACCGCTTCGGGGTCGTAGAGGACGATGAGGTCGATGTCCGAGGAGTAGTTGAGTTCGCCCGAGCCGTGCTTGCCCATCGCCAGCACGAAGTAGCCGAGCCGGCCCGCGTCCCCCGGCTCGGTCTCGCCCTCCGCTGCGTTGCACGCCAGCTCGCCCCGGGCCACGCGGTCGCGCAGCAGGTGAGTCGTCGCCAAGCGCACCGCGTGGTCGGCCATCTCGGAGAGCAGCTTGGCGCACGCCATCACGTCGGCGACCCCGAAGCAGTCGTAGGCGGCCGCGACCACGGCGACCCGGCTCCGCTGCCGGCGCAAGAACGTCATCAGCGCGTCGCGCGGCATTGCTGGATCCGCGGCCTCCAGCTCTTGCTTGATGCCGGCAACGACGGCGTCCGGCGCCTCGAGGACCAGCGTCTCGGTGAATTCGAGATCGCGCAGCAGCAGGCGGCTCAGATACGGGCTGTTGCCGCAGAGAAACGAGAAGAAGACCCGGCCCTCCGCCGACTCCAGCGCGTCTGCGAGCGCGACGCGCTTCACGCGCGCGGCCGCGCTCCGCAGACGCTCCATGCCCGCTGCGGCGTTGTCCGCTCGGTGCCCCCTCAGGTCGCCGAACCCCGGCGCGCCGGCGGCCGCGGCGAGAACGCTCCGGGTCAGCGTCGTGTCCCCGTCAAGGAGAGAAGTACATGTCGAACTCCACCGGGTGCGGCGCCTGCTCGAAGCGGACCACGTCCTCCATCTTGAGTTCGACGTACGCGTCGATCTGGTCCTTGGTGAACACGTCGCCCCGGGTGAGGAACTCGGAGTCGGCGCCGAGCGCGTCCAGCGCCTCGCGCAACGACGTCGCGACGGTGGGAATGTCCTTGAGTTCCTCGGGCGGCAACGCGTAGAGGTCCTTGTCCATCGGCGGGCCGGGGTCGATTCGGTTCTCGATGCCGTCCAGTCCGGCCATCAGCATGGCCGAGAACGCCAAGTAGGGGTTGGCGGTGGCGTCGGGGAAGCGCACTTCCACCCGGCGCGCCTTGGGCGACGAGACGTGGGGGATGCGGCAGGACGCGGACCGGTTGCGCGCGGAGTAGGCCAGCAGGACCGGCGCCTCGAAGCCGGGCACCAGCCGCTTGTAGCTGTTGGTGCTCGGGTTGGCGAAGGCGTTGATCGCGCGGGCGTGCTTCATGATGCCGCCGATGTAGTGGAGCGCGGTTTCCGAGAGGTCGGCGTACCCCGCCCCCGAGAAGATGCCCTCGCCGTCCTTCCAGAGGGACTGGTTGGTGTGCATGCCCGAGCCGTTGTCTCCCACGACGGGCTTCGGCATGAACGTCGCGGTCTTGCCGTGGCGGGCGGCCACGTTCAGGACGACGTACCGGTAGACCTGCAACTTGTCGCCCATCACGGTGAGCGGCTCGAAGCGAATGCCGAGTTCGTGCTGGCTGGCCGCCACTTCGTGATGATGCTTCTCGACGCCGACGCCGGCGGCGCGCAACGCGGTCAGCATGTCGCCCCGCACGTCCTGCGCCGAGTCGACGGGAGGCAACGGAAAGTAGCCGCCCTTGGTGCGGGGGCGGTGCCCCTTGTTGCCTTCGGCGAGCGCCGCGCCCGTGTTGTAGGGCCCTTCGCCGTCGTCGAGGTGGAAGAACGTGTTGTTCGCGTGCACGCCGAAGCGGACGTCGTCGAACAGGAAGAACTCGGGCTCGGGGCCGAAGTAGGCCGTGTCGCCGATGCCCGAGTACTTGAGGTACGCCTCCGCGTCCTTCGCCGTGCAGCGCGGGCAACGGGAATAGCGTTCGCCGGTGGTCGGCTCGTGCACGTCGCAGACGATGTACAGCGTGCGCGCGCCCATGAACGGATCGATGCCGTACGTGGCGGGATCGGGGAACAGGGCCATGTCGGACTGGTCGATGCTCTTCCATCCGTTGATGGACGAACCGTCGAACATCACGCCGTCGTCGAACGCGTCTTCGTCGAAGACCTCGGGTGTCAGGGTCACGTGGTGCCACCGCCCGCGCGGGTCGGTGAAGCGAAGGTCGACGAACTCGACCTTCTCGTCGCGGACGGCCTTGAAAACGGCTTCTCGATCTGCCATCGGGTGGTCTTTCGGGTCGGGGGGAACGGTGGTGCGCCGAACCCAGGCAGGGGCGGCACGATCGGGACTCGGCACGCCGGCCGAGCGCGCGAATCATAAGTGCTCGCCGGGCGCCTGTCCAGCGTGGCGCCGGCGCGTTTCCGGCGACCCTCCGCCCCGGCCGCGGCGGCCGGGCAGCAGGCGTGTTAGATTTGCCCGCGTTCGCCATCCGACCACCGGGGCGCCGTCGTTGCGGTTCCCGAGTCCGCCCGCGACGCGGCCGCCCCGCCAACTCCGGCCCGCTTGGCAGATGTTCGGGTCGGCTACGCACGGGGAGCACAGGCCGCACATGCCGAAGATCCTTGTCGTCGACGACGAGCCCGATCTCGAGCTCCTTCTTCGGCAGAAGTTCAGGCGTCGAATCCGCTCCGGCGCCATCGAGCTCGTCTTCGCGCAGAACGGCGTCGAGGCGCTCAAGCAGCTGGAGGCCCACAAGAACATCGACATGGTCCTCTCGGACATCAACATGCCCGAGATGGACGGCCTCACGCTGTTGCAGCAGCTGAACCAGCTGCGCGTCGACCTGCGCGCCGTCATCGTGACCGCGTACGGCGACATGAAGAACATCCGCACGGCGATGAACCGCGGCGCGTTCGACTTCGTCACCAAGCCGATCGACTTCGAGGACCTCGAGACGACGATCACCAAGACGCTGGCGCACCTCAAAGTGATGCGCGAAGCGCTTGAGTCGCGCGACGAGCTGGTTGCCCTGCGCCAGGAGCTGGGGGTGGCGGCCAAGATGCAGGAGTCGATCCTGCCCACCGACTTCCCCTCGGATCCGCGCTACGAGCTCCACGCGTGGATGACGCCCGCCCGCGAGGTCGGCGGCGACTTCTACGACTTCTTCAAGCTGGAGAACGAACGCCTGGGCATGGTCGTGGCCGACGTGTCGGGCAAGGGCGTCCCCGCCGCGCTCTTCATGATGGTCAGCCGCACGCTGATGAAGGGGACCGCGATAGGCCAGAGCGATCCCGCGAGGTGCTTGGCCGAGGTCAACGACCTGCTGTCGGAGTCGAACGAGGAGTCGATGTTCGTCACGTTGTTCTACGCCAGCCTGGACCCCGAGAGCGGACGCCTGGACTTCGCGAACGGAGGCCACAACCTGCCGTTCGTTGTCAAGGCGTCGGGCGAGGTCGAGCAGATCAGCAGCGATGCGGGCCTGGTGCTGGGCGTCATGCCCGAGTTCGAGTTTCCGGGCGGCAGCGTGCAGCTGGAGCCGGGCGACGTCTTCTTCTTGTACACCGACGGGGTCACCGAAGCGATGAACGCGGGCGGCGATGAATTCGGCGAGGGGGAGCTGGCCGAGGTGCTTGCGGAGTGCTCGGGGTCGAAGGCCGCCGACGTGAGCCGCCACGTGGTGCAGGCCGTGCAGGAGCACGCTGGGGACGCGCCCCAGTCGGACGACATCACCTGCATGGCGTTGCGCTACCTGGGGAAGACATAGAGGTGCGGAGCGCGGCGAGGGGACGCCGGCCTGCGGCCGGTGCGTTCCGGTGCGGACTGGCAGTGCTGGGTTGTCTGGTGGCCGCGGCGCCCGCCCGCGCCCAACCCGAGAGCGCCGGCGTCTACCCGGACTCGATCGTGTTCGGCCAGTCGGCGGCCTTCACGGGCCTCGCCGCGCAACTGGGCCTGAACATGCGGTTGGGCATCCGCGCCGCCTTCGAAGAGGCGAACCGCTCCGGGGGCGTGCACGGCCGGCAGCTTCGCCTGGTCGCGCGCGACGACGGGTACGAGCCCGAGGCCGCCGCGACGAACACGCGCGCGCTGATAGAAATGGGGGTGTTCGCGCTGATCGGCGCCGTGGGCACGCCGACGTCCTCTTCCGCCGAACCGGTCGCCAGCTCCGAGTCGGTGCCGTACATCGGCCCCTTCACGGGCGCCGAGTTCCTGCGGTCGGAAGAACGCCCCTATGTGGTCAATCTGCGGGCGTCGTACTACCAGGAAACCGCCGAGATGGTGGAGCGGCTGACCCGCGACTTGGGCTTTCGCGACATCGCGGTCCTCTACCAGGCCGACAGCTACGGCGCCGCAGGCCTGACCGGGGTGGAGCTGGCGCTGGCCGCGCGCGGAATGGAGCTGGTCGGCAAGGAGTCCTACATGCGCAACACGCGGGCCGTGAAGCGCGCGTTGCTGGGCCTGCGCGACGGAGATCCGGATGCGGTGATCATCATCGGCGCGTACCAGCCCGTGGCCGAGTTCGTGAAGTGGTCGCGCCGCATCGGCTTCGTGCCGGTCTTCGTGAACATCTCGTTCGTGGGGAGCAACGCGTTGCTGAACGCGCTCGGCGGCGAGGGAAACGGCGTGATCGTGACGCAGGTGGTGCCGTTCCCGCGCGACGCGAGCGTGCCCGTGGTTCGGCGGTATCACGCCGCCCTGCGCGCAGTCGACCGGGCCGCGTCGCCGGGCTTCGTCTCGCTGGAGGGCTACTTGGCCGGCCGGCTCGCGGTCGAGGGCCTCGAACGAGCCGGGGCGAATCCGACCCGGGAAGGATTCCTGGAGGCGCTGAACACGGCCGGGCCGATCGACTTGGGCGGCTTCGTCGTGGAGTACGCGGAAGGGGACAACCAGGGCTCGGACAGGGTGTTCCTTACCGAGATACGCAACGAGCGCTTCGTGCCGGTGGGGCGATTGGCGCGGTGAGGACGCTGGAGACCCGCGTCCACTCCGCGTTCGAGTGGATCATGGCGAGGTTGCCCGCGCGGCTCGGGGCGCGGGTCGAGAAGGCCACGGGCGGACGCTTCGGGCTCGGCAGCCAGATCGTGGTGGGCCTTGGCGGGGGCGTGTTCCTCACGCTGGGCGGTTGCCTGCTGGCGCTCGCGATCATGGCCTACCTCAACGCGCGTCAGGGCGAGATCACGGAACGGCACATCCCGGCTCTCGTCGCCGCGTTCGAGGTCGAGCGCTCGAGCGCCCAGCTCGTGGGCGCGTCGCCCAGGTTGCTGGCCGCCGTCACCCAAGAGCAGCTCGACGCCGTGCAGGCGGACGTCGAGCACGAAGAGGAACTCCTGCAGAACGCGATCGCCGAGATCGCTCGCGCCGAGGCCCGCGGCCAAGCCGGCTTGGCCCTCGTTCCGCTGTCGGGCAGCCTGGTCGAGAACATCAACCAGATCCTGGCGCTCGTGCAGAACCGGATCGAGTACCGCAGCCGGCTCAACGAGCTCGAGGCCGATCTGGCCCGGGTGGGCCCGAACGCGGAGCGCTTTCTGGAAGAGGAGCTGGACGACCAGGAATTCTTCATCGACACCGGCTTGCGGCGGCGCTCCGACACGCGTCCGGCCCCGGCGTTTCAGCGCACTGCGCAAGCGGAGCTGGACCACCACCGCGGCTTGCTGGGCTTCCGCGCGGCTCAAAGCGTGGTCCGGACGCTCACGTTCCAGGCGATGGCCGAAGACGACCGGGATCTGCTGGCGTCCAACCGGGAACGCGTCAACACCGAGTTCACCAGGATCGAGCAGACTCTGGGCGCGATGCGCCCGGCTGTCGCGGACAGCCTCCGCCCGTCGGTCGACCGCCTGCGCCAGCTGTACGGCGACGTGCAGGACACGAAGACGCGCGAACTGGACGAGCTGGAGCGCTCCGAGCAGTACGTGGCGCGAAACCGGGAGACGACCGCCGATCTCGGCACGCTGGTGGGCCAGCTGGTCGACGACGCCTCAGTGCAGGCGCGGACGGCGGCGGACGACTCCAGCGCGCTGACCGCGCTGGGGACGTGGCTGGTCCTGGGGGTCAGCGTACTGGCGTTGCTGGCGGCGTTCGCGATCGGCTGGAAGTTCTTCGGCGAACGACTTCTGGCGCGCGTCCGCCACCTCTCCGACGCGATGCGCGAGATGTCGCAGGGCGACCTGGAGGTGGAAGTCAAGATCGCCGGCAACGACGAAGTGACGGACATGGCGGGCGCGCTGGAGGTCTTTCGCACTCACGCCGTGGAAGTGCAGCGCCTCAACCTGGTCGAGAAGCTCCACGCCGAGGTGCAGGCCAAGAACGCCGAGCTCGAGACGACCCTGGACGACCTCAAGCGCACCCAGCAGCAGGTGATCAGCCAGGAGAAGCTGGCGTCGCTGGGGACGCTCACCGCCGGAATAGCGCACGAGATCAGGAATCCGCTGAACTTCGTCAACAACTTCGCGGCGCTGTCCGTGGAGCTGATCGACGAGCTCCGCGAGGAACTAGGAATCGAGGCCGGGGACGGCGCGGAGGGCGATGCCGCGCGCGGAAACGGCAACGGAGCCGGTCCGGGCGAAGCCGGCGGACCATCCGGCGGAAACGGCGCCTCGGACGGCGGATTGGACAAGGAGTACCTGGACGAGATCTTGGGCGACCTCTCGACCAACGTGCAGAAGGTGCGCGAGCACGGCGTGCGCGCCAACCGGATCGTCGAGGGAATGCTGGCGCACTCGCGCGACGAGGCGGGGGTCGCCGAGAGCGTGGACGTGAACCTGATGCTCGACGAGTATGGCAAGCTGGCGTACCACGGGCTGCGCGCGGCGGACTCCACGTTCAACCTGACCATCGAGAAGGACTTCGACGAGGAGGCGGGCGAAGTCGTGGCGATCGCGCGGGACCTGAGCCGCGTGTTCCTCAACATCATCACCAACGGCTGCCAGGCCACCGACACACGGCGCAAGGAGAAGGACGAGGCCGGCTACTCGCCGGCGGTGCGGCTCAAGACGCAGGACTTGGGCGACTCCGTGCTGATCTCGGTCCGCGACAACGGCACGGGCATCCCCGACAGCTTGGTGGAGAAGATCTTCGATCCGTTCTTCACGACCAAGACGGGCACCGAGGGGACGGGCCTGGGCCTCTCGATTTCGCACGAGATCGTCAAGGAGCACGGCGGAGAGCTGCGCGTCGAGACGGAAGAGGACGAGTTCACGGAGTTCCTGATCACGTTGCCGAGGCGCGGCATGGAGGCGGGGCAGGTGGAGGGGCGCGACGATTAGCCGGGCGCGCCGCGCGGCCTCGCCTGGGGCGCGCCCCTCGCGCTGGGTGGCGGCGCCGGCCGTTTCTTGAGGAGGTCGGAGCGCCTTTCGTCGCGGAGCGAGACCGCTGTTTCGCCTGACCGTGGCGGGCCCGTCGCAACGGGAGGGGGGAGCGAGTCGCCGGAGGGCTTGGCCGCGTTTGTTCCTCGGCGCGCCGAGGTGTCGCGATTGCTGGGCTTGGCGGCGCCGGTGGTGGTGGTCCAGCTGGGGATCGTGTCGCAGGGCCTGGTCGACACGGCCATGGTGGGACGCGTGTCGGCGGGCGAGCTGGCGGCCGTGGCGTTGGGGAACCTGTATTTCTTCGGCGTCTCGGTCTTCGGGATGGGGTTGCTGCTCGCGCTCGATCCGCTGGTGTCGCAGGCCTTCGGGGCGGGGGACGACGACGGCATCGAGCTGGCGGTGCAGCGGGGGCTCGTGCTGAGCGCGGGGCTCGCTGCGGCGACGTCGGCATTGCTGGCGCTCGCGGAGCCCGCGTTGGCGTTGCTGGGGCAACCGGCGGAAGTCGTGCCGGTCGCTGCGGCCTACGCCGGGTCGCTGATGGCCGGGATGCTGCCGTTCTACGGCTTCCTGGTGTTCCGGCAGAGCATGCAGGCGCTGGGCCGCGTGGCGCCGATCGTGTGGACGGTGGTCCTGGCCAACGGACTGAACGCCCTGGCCAACTGGGCGCTGGTCTTCGGCAACTTGGGCGCGCCGGCGATGGGCGCGGTGGGCTCCGGCTGGGCGACCAGCGCGTCGCGGTGGTTCATGTGCCTGAGCGTGGCGGCGGTGGGATGGCGCGTGCTGGCGCCCTACGCGCGACGGTTCCGGCGCGATGCGCTGGCGTGGCGTCCCCTGGCCGGAATGGTGCGGCTGGGAGCGCCGATCGGCGGCCACATGACGCTTGAGTTCGGGGCCTTCGGCGCGATCGGCATCGCGATGGGGTGGCTGGGCGCGGAGGCGCTGGCGGGCCATCAGGTCGCGGTCAACTTGGCCGCCTTCGCCTTCATGGTGCCGGTTGGGATCGCGCAGGCGGGCACGGCCTTGGTGGGCAAGTCGGTGGGCGAGGGTGCGCCGCCCCGGGCCCGCCGCTTCGCGGGCGCGGCGTTGCTGGCGTGCTGCGCCGCGATGACCGCGACCGCGGCCGCGTTCGCGGGTCTGCCCGGTCCAATCGCGGCTCTGTTCAGCGACGACGCGGGCGCCGTGGCCGTGGCCGCGAGCCTGTTGCCGGTGGCGGCGTGCTTCCAGATGTTCGACGGGTTGCAGGTGGTGTGCGCGGGGCTCCTGCGGGGCGTGGCGGACACGATGCGGCCCCTCCTTTACAACTTCTTCGGGTTCTGGCTGCTCGGCTTGCCCGTGAGCCTGTGGTGCGGGTTTCGGGCTGGGATGGGGCCGGTGGGACTGTGGTGGGGCTTGGCCGTGGGCCTAGGGGCCGCGGCCGTCCTCCTGCTGGTCAGGATGTGGAAGCGGTTCCGCCGTCCGATGCGGCGCTTCTCGTTGTCTCGCCCGGGAGCGTGAACGGCTCCGACGCGCCGGCGCCCCCGCGCGGCGGGCCTCCGCCGTCCATGGGACGCATCGAAGTCGCCCGCACGGCCAGATTCTTCCAGCTTGGTCGGCCGGGCGCCGGCGTTGGGCAGGTCTGGATGGTTTGCCACGGATACCGGCAGTCGGCGGGGCGGTTCGCGCGGCGCTTCGAGGCGGCCCGGGACGAGGGTGCGGTGGTGGTGGCCCCGGAGGCGCTCAGCCGCTTCTACGTCGATCCGGCCCCAGGGGCGCACGGCCCCGCCTCCCGCGTCGGCGCGAGCTGGATGACGCGGGTGGACCGCGAGGCGGAGATACGCGACTACGTCCGCTACCTGGACGCGCTCGCCCGCCGAACGCTGGAATACGAGCGAGACGCCTCGACGGCGGCGGGGTCGCGCCCTCGCTTGGTGGCGCTGGGCTTCTCGCAGGGCGGTCACGCGGCGGCGCGCTGGGCGGCGCTGGGCTCGGCCGCGGTGGACGAACTGGTGCTTTGGGGATCCTACCTGCCGCCGGACCCGGAAATCGCGGCGCGCTTGGCGGGCGTGCGGGTCACGACGGTGTTCGGGGACCGCGACCCGGTGTTCGACGCCCCCTTGCGGCGCGACCAGGAGGCGCGGCTCGCCTCCGCGGGCGTGGCGCAGGCGTGGCGGACGTTTTCGGGAGTCCACGAGGTGGACGCGAGCGTGGTGCGCGACTTGGCTCGCCGCTTTGCTCCCGGCCGAGCCGGGTGACCCGGTCGAACTCTCGGCCCGACGTCGAACTGCGTCCCGGGCTTCTCCCGTTGCTCGGGCGGCCAGGCGCCGCTGGGCTCAGAACTCCCCTATGAAGACGATCTCGGGCTCCAGTCGGCGGCCCGTCTCCCGCTCGACGGTGGATTGCGCCAAGTCGATCAGCGCGCGCACGTCGGCGGCCGTCGCGCCACCCAGATTGACGACGATGTTGGCGTGCTTGTGGAAGATCTGGGCGCCGCCGTGAACTCGCCCCTTCAGTCCGCATTCGTCCACGAGGCGCCCGGCGCCGACTCCCTCGATCTTCTTGAAGATGGACCCTGCGCACGGATAGAGCCAGAGATCGGGATGCCTTTCGTCTCGCCACGCCAGGTTCTCGCGCATGACGCGGCGCAGCTCCGGCATGGGCGCCGGCGCAAGCTGGAGCGACACGTCCAGCACCAAGTCGCCGGAGTCGTGGACGATGCTGTAGTCGTACCCGAAGCGAAAGTAGCCGGTGTCCACTTCCCGCGTTCGTCCCGCCGGATCGAGGATCGTGGCGCCCAGCATGACCTCTTCCCAGAAGACCGTGCGCTCGCGCCCCGGCGCCGGCGCCAGGAAGTGCAGATTCTGCCAGACCGCGCCGCCGACGGTGCTGGGGATGCCCACGAAGTGGTGAATGCCGCCCAGCCCCCGCGCGACCGTGGCCAGGATGAGGTCCGGGAAGGTGTCCAGGCCCGCCCCCGCCCGCACGCGCCCGCCGGGCAGGAAGTCGAGCTCCTTCATCGCGCTGCGAACCACGACGCCCCGGAACCCTCGGTCGCCCACCAGGATGTTGGCGCCCCGTCCCAGGACGAACACCGGGATGCCCATCTCGCGCGCTCCCAGAACGGCGCGGCAGAACTCGTCGCTCGTGCGCGCTTCGACCAGCAAATCGGCTGGGCCGCCGATCTTGAAGGTGGTCAAGGGCGCCAGCGCGACGTCCCTCCGCGCGTGCTCGAGGCCCGTCCGCCGAACGTAGCCGTCTAGGTCCAAGGCGAGTTCTCGGGCGCGGACGCGCGCACCTCCTCCAGCTCAGGCCGGCGGCGCCTTCGCTCGCGACGAAGGCCGGTCGAGCGCCAACTGGTCCTCGTCGATCGTGCCCCAGAGCGTCGCCGCCCCCGCCAAGATGACGACGGACGGGTAGAAGAGCACGTTCGCTCCTTCCAGGAACCATCCCCACGGGTCCACGATGGACCTCCAGACGCCCAGCGTCGTCCCCGCCAGCGCCAGAAACATGACCGGATAGGTTAGCCGCCGCCACAACCCGAGGATCACGAGCAAGCCCAGCAGCGCCTGCAAGCCGCCCAGCACGTGGTGGACCTGGGCGTTGCCGCCCAGCAAGCCGCCGTAGAACGCCTCCGTGACGGCGAGCCCGTGCTCGACGTCGACGATCTTGTCCACGCCCCACATGACCAGGAGCCATCCCGTGGTCACGCGCAGCGCGCACAGCCCGATGCGCTTCATTCCGTACCTCCTCGTCGTGGTCGTCGTCTTCTCCGGGCTCGGGGCGCGCTCTTTCCGCGCCCGGGTTCCCGGCGCCTGCCGGCGCGTCGTCCGAACCGGCGGGAGCCGCGTCGCAAGCCTCCACGAAGATGGAGCCGTCGCGTCGCGTCGTACAGGGGGACGGGGCGCCGGCCGCCCCCCGGCGACGGCGCCCGGACCGGCAAGCGTCCCGGGGCCGGACAGATGCTGGGAGGTTGTCGGCCCTCCCGCAACCTTCGCTGCGCCTTCGCCGTAGATGGATGGAGCGCTCCGGCGCTCCGGCGGGGCCTGTGCGAGGGTTGCGGGGTGGGGAGGCAGGGTGCGCAGGTTCCGCCGGGGCCTTGGCGGCCGGCGCGCGGCGCGGCGCCGTTGGGCAAGCCGGCCGGTCGTCGTTGTAGCTTACACGGTTGACTTGGCGCGGCGCTCGATTGCGCCGGGCGAGGTTCTCACGTCTCCGCCGAGGATCGACGGATGCCCGGAACCGACCGGAGGACAAGGGTGCTCGTGGCGAAGCCGGGGCTCGACGGCCACGACCGCGGCGCGAAGGTGGTGGCCGCCGCCTTCCGGGACGCCGGCTTCGAGGTCGTCTACACCGGTCTGCACCAAACGCCCGAGATGATCGTGGCCGCGGCGGTTCAGGAGGACGTGGACGTGGTGGCGCTGTCGGTCCTTTCGGGTGCGCACATGACGTTGTTTCGCCGCGTCCGCGAACTTCTGGTGGACGAGGGACTGGAACACGTCCTGCTCACCGGCGGCGGCATCATCCCCCGGGACGACGCCGAGGCGCTCGCGGCGGAGGGCGTGGGGCGGCTGTTCGGGCCCGGCAGCACGACCGCGGAGGCCATCGACTACGTGAGAACTTGGTTCGCCGGGCGGGAGGACCCCTACTAGGTGGGTTCGACCGGCGGGAAGACGGCGGAGCGGCGCGGGCGTCTCGCGGCCCTCAGCCGGGAACTCCTGGACCTGCGCCGGCGGATCGGCAAGGGCGGGGGCGCGCACCAGATTCGGCGCCAGCGCGAACGGGGCAAGCTGCTGGCCCGCGACCGGGTGCGTCTGCTCTTCGACCGGGACGCGCCGTGGTTCGAGGTGGGGATGCTGGTGGCCCACGACGCGTACGACGGCCTGGCGCCGGGCGCGGGCGTGGTCACCGGAGTCGGCGCCGTGCACGGGCGGGAGACGGTGGTCGTGGCGAACGACGCGACCGTGAAGGCGGGTTCGTGGTGGCCCGAGACGATCACGAAGATCCTGCGCGCGCAGGAGATCGCGATGCGTTGCCGGATCCCCATCGTCTACTTGGTGGACTCGGCGGGCGTCAACCTGCCCTACCAGAGCGGGGTGTTCCCGGGGCAGTACGGGGCGGCGCGCATCTTCTTCTACAATTCGGTGATGCGCCGTTGCCTGCGGATTCCGCAGATCGCCGCCGTCATGGGGCCGTGCATAGCGGGCGGCGCGTACCTGCCTGCCCTTTCGGACGTCATCTTGATGGTCGAGGGCACGAGCTTCATGGGGCTGGGCGGACCGAATCTGGTGAAGGGCGCGACCGGACAGACCGTGGACAGCGAAGCGCTGGGCGGCGCGGACGTTCACACGCGAAAGAGCGGTGTCGCCCACTACAAGGCCAAGGACGACGCCGAGTGCCTGGGCCGGATCAGGGACTTGCTCGCCGAACTGCCGCCCGCGCCCGCCGCGCCCGCCGCGCCCGCCGAACCGCCGTCGCGACGGCCCGAAGACCTCTACGACCTGCTTCCCGACGACCACCGCGAGTCCTACGACGTACGCGCGGTCCTGGACGTGATGCTGGACGGACGCGGGCTCACGGAGTTCCAGCCGGACCACGCCGGCGAGTTGCTCTGCGGCACCGGGGCGATCGGCGGGACCGCCGTGGCCGTCGTGGCCAACCGGCGCGGCGTCGTCAAGGGTGCGGGCGACGGGCCGCCGCGCCTCGGCGGAATCGTCTATGCGGAATCGGCGGAAAAGGGCGCCTATTTCGTGGACGCCATGAACCGCCGCGGCACGCCGATCGTCTTCGTGCAGGACGTCTCCGGCTTCATGGTCGGACCCGACGCCGAGCACAGCGGCATCATCCGAGCGGGCGCCCGCTTCGTGGAAGCGATGGCCACGGCCACCGTGCCCAAGCTGGTCGTGACGCTGAACCACG
Organism: Longimicrobiales bacterium; assembly: GCA_965203485.1. GTDB lineage: Bacteria > Gemmatimonadota > Gemmatimonadetes > Longimicrobiales > Gaopeijiaceae. Next base: position 1,717,253 of record OZ241892.1, on the reverse strand, counting down.
CATCGGGGGCGGGCTACTACGCCATGGCGGGGCAGGGGTTCGATCCCGACTTCATCGTCACGTTGCCTACGGGCCGCATGGGCGTCATGGAGGGCGAGAGCGCAGTGACGGCGCTCTTCGGCGCCGAGCTGGAGCGCCTCGAAGGGGAGGGCCGCGAGCCGAGCGCCGAACTCGCCGCGCGCATCGCCGGGGTGCGGGCGGACTACGACAGCCAGCTCGACGCGACCTTCGCCGCGGCGCGGGGCTTCGTGGACGCGGTAGTGTTGCCGGAGGAACTGAGGGACGTGCTGGCCCTGCTCCTCCGGGCGTCGGCGCGCAATCCCGGCCCGCACTTGGGGCCGTTCGTGCTCCCGGAACGCTCGCATGCGGCCAGCTGGAGCATCGGCGGCGCCGAGGGCGCACCTGCGGGCGGAGCCGAGTCGGCGCCTCCGGCGGACGTTCGCCCCGCCCCAGCGGACGCCTGGGCGGACGGCGGGCAGGCGGGCAGGGCCGGATGACGCGAGACAGCGTCCGCATCGCCGGCGGGCAGGGGTTCTGGGGCGACGACCCCGAAGCGCCGGTGCGCCAAGTGGAGGATGGGCCCATCGACTACCTGATGCTCGACTACTTGGCCGAAGTCACGATGTCGATAATGCGGAAGCAGCGGTCTCGCGACCCGCTGGCAGGGTACGCTCGCGACTTCGTCCCGCTGATGGAGCGGATTGCACGGACGTGCCTGGAGCGCGGCGTCAGGGTGGTGACGAACGCGGGAGGCGTGAACGCTCCCCAGTGCGCGCAAGCCCTGGCCGGCGCCGCGAGACGGGCGGGCGCGGCGGGGATGCGCGTCGGCGTCGTCACGGGCGACGACGTGATGGAGCGCCTGGACGCTCTCCTGGAGGCCGGGCACGCCCTGGAGAACATGGACACGGGAGCGCCTCTGGCGACGGTCCGCGACAGCGTGCGCAGCGCCAACGCGTACATGGGCGCCCGCCCGATCGTGGAGGCTTTGCGGGGCGGGGCGGACGTAGTCGTCACCGGACGCTCGACGGACACGGCGCTCACCTACGCGCCCATGGTGCACGAGTTCGGGTGGGCCTGGAACGCATACGACTTCCTGGCCGCGGGGGTGGTCGCGGGCCACGTGAACGAATGCGGCGCGCAGGCGACCGGCGGCAACTGCCTGGCCGAGTGGTGGACGGTGCCTGACTTGGCCGGCGTCGGCTTCCCGATCATCGAGGCCCGCCCCTGCGGGGAGTTCGTGGTCTGCAAGCACGAGGGCTCGGGCGGGGCCGTGACGGCGCGGACGGTCAAGGAGCAGTTGCTGTACGAGATGGGCGATCCGCGCACGTACGTGACGCCCGACGTGACGGCCGACTTCACCACCGTGGGTCTCGCCGCCGACGGCCCGAACCGCGTGCGCGTCCATGGGGTCCGGGGCCGCCCGCCCACCCGCTCCCTCAAGGTCTCGATCGCGTACTCGGCCGGATTCAAGGCCGCGGGCACGCTCGTCTACGCCTGGCCCGACGCGGCGGCCAAGGCGCGGGCCGCCGCCGCGATCCTGCGTCGCAGGTTGGACCGCGCCGACTTGCTGTTCGACGCGATGCGCGTCGAACTCGTGGGCTGGGACTCCACGCACGGAGATCTGGCGGGAGAGCCGCCGCCGGATCTGCCGGAGGTCCAGTTGCGCGTCGCGGTCAGGAGCCGCGAACGTGCCGCGGTGGAACGCTTCTCGCGAGAGATCGCGCCGCTCGTGCTGGGGGGCCCCCCGTCGGTCACCGGGTTCGCCGCCGGCCGGCCGGCGGTGCAGGAGGTGATGGCCTATTGGCCGGCGCTGATCGACCGTGCCGCGGTGGAGCCGGGCTTCCGCGTGGACTTCCTCGAGGCGTGACCCCGAATGGCCAAAGTGCGGCTTCTGGAGCTGGCGCACGCGCGCTCCGGAGACAAGGGCGATACCGTGAACGTGGGTCTGATCGCGTACGAACCAGAAGACTATCTTCTTATTAAGAAGCATGTTACGACCGACAAAGTCAAGCATCACTTTAGATCGTTGGCGAAGGGTGGCGTGGAGCGCTTCGAGCTCCCCAACCTCCACGCGCTCAACTTCCTCCTGCACGGCGCGCTGGACGGGGGCGGAACGGTGTCCCTCATGACGGACGCCCAGGGGAAGGTCTTCAGCACGGCGTTGCTGCGCATGGAGATCGAAGTGCCCGACGAGGTGGCGCGGCGCGTTCGGGGACGCGGGCGTCCGCCGTCGCCGGGGCCGGCTGCGCGAGCGCCGGCGCCATGAGCGGCGATCGGACCGTCAGGCCGTTGCCGGGCGCCGAGACCGACGCCGCAGGCGTGAGCGGCGTCGCGGCTTCGGGGCCGTTGCGGCTAGGCGCGGCCGGCGCCGTGCTGACCATCCAACTCGCCCGCCCCGAACGGCGCAACGCGCTGGACGCGGAGATGGTGGCGGCGCTTCGAAGCGTCCTCGACTCGGTCGAGGCCGACGCCGCCGTGCGCGTCGTCGCGATTCGCGGCGTGGAGCCCGACTTTTGCGCCGGAGCCGACCTCCGCGCCCTCGCTGCGTCCCAGGCCGAAGGCCCCGAGGCCGGCTTGGCGGACGCGCAGCGCCTGGGCGACCTGTTCTTGCGCATCCGCCGTCTGCCGAAGCCGGTCGTGGCCGTGGTCACGGGACGGGCGCTGGCCGGCGGTTGCGCGCTGGCCACGGCCTGCGACTTGGCGCTGGCCCGCGACGACGCGCGCTTCGGCTACCCGGAAGTGCGGCTGGGATTCGTGCCCGCGATCGCGGCGGCCTTGCTGCGGCGCAAGGTGGGCGAGTCGGCCGCCTTCGAGTTGACCGTGAGGGGAAGGCAGGTCGGCGCCGCGCGCGCGGCGGCCTTGGGCTTGGCGAACGAAGTCTTCGCCGCCGACGGCTTCGAGGTGCGCGTGGGGGACTACTTGGCGGAGCTGGCGGCTCGTCCGCCGTTGGCGACCAGCGTCACCAAGCGGCTTCTCTACGGCTTGGACGGCACGGCCCTGGAAGACGCCGTGGCGCGCGGCGCCGAGGTGAACGCGCTCGCGCGGCTCACGCAGGAGTGCCGAGAGGGCGTGGCCGCCTTCCTGCGGCCCGAAGCCGAGGCCGACGGGTGACGCTGTCGTGGCCGCCGAGCCGGATTGCTTGCGCGCGTTCCGTGCTCCGACTTTCCGGCTTGCGCGTTTTGGCGCGGTGCCCGCCGACCTGCCCCGCGGGGCCCGGCCGCGCCTGTTGCGCGCGCTCGTTCGGCCGCCGCCGCAAGGCCATCGCACGGACCGCGTCGCGCTCGATCAGCCGGGGTGCCGTCGTCGCGCAGGCGGCGTCTGCGGCCGGGCGCCGCGCGCTCGACTGCGGGCGCCCGCGCGCAACGGAGCGCTGACCCATCGTGTTTCGTCCTTCCCGCGCCGTCCGCGACGGACCCGACCCGTTCCTTCGGTGGAAGATTCGGGCGTTCGCCGCGGGCGCCGGGATGGCGTTCGCGGGGTTTGCGACGGAGCGTCCGTGGCTGGTTTGGGCCGCGACCGCGGTCTTGGTCGTCGCGCTGGCGTTGCGGTTCGCCTCTCGGTGGACCGGGCGCTCGCGCGCGGGGGCCGGCGACGACGAAGGGCTTGGCGCGTGAACGCCGTCTCGCCCAACCCGCGCATCTTCCGCCAGTACGACATTCGCGGCATCGTCGGCGCCGATCTCGACGCCGCGGTTGCCCGGGCCGTGGGCCGGGCCTACGGCGCCGAGTTGCGCGGGCGATGCGGCGAAGGGGTGGCCAGGGTCGTCGTGGGGCAGGACAACCGCCCGTCGTCGCCCGAGCTGGCCGCCGCGCTGGTCAAGGGATTGCGCGTTGCAGGTTGCGCGGTGACGCGCCTCGGCACCGTGCCCACGCCCGTGGCCTACTTCAGCGAAATTGAGCTGGGCTCGGACGGGGCGGTTCAGGTCACCGGATCGCACAATCCCCCGGAGTACAACGGCATCAAGATGACGATGGGGACCAGACCGGTGTACGGCGCGGTGGTGCAGGCGTTGCTGCGGCGAATTCGCGAGGCCGACTACAAGCCCGCGAGCGCTCGCGACGACGACTTCGCGAAGTACCGGAAAAACCGTGCCGGCCGGGACCGCGCGACCGAGCCGGCGCTGGAAGCCGGCGACATCGAGCAGGTCGATCCGCTTCCGGTCTACGTGGCCGACATTGCGGCTCGGTTCGCCCGCCCGGCGAACGCAGGCGGCGCGAGCGCCGGCCCCAAGATCGTCGTCGACTGCGGCAACGGGACGGCGTCCGTCGCGGCCGTCGAGCTGCTCGAAGCGATCGGCGCCGAAGTGATTCCGCTTTACTGCGAATCGGACGGGACGTTTCCCAATCACCATCCCGATCCCACCGTCGCCGAGAACGTCGCCGACTTGGCGGCGCACGTGCTGGAGCGCCGGGCCGACGCCGGCATCGGGTTCGACGGAGACGCGGATCGCATCGGCGTCGTGGACGATCGCGGCGGCATCGTGCCGGGCGACACCCTCCTGCTGCTGTTCGGACTCGACTTGTTGCGCCGCCGGGGGCCGGGTTGCCGAATCTTGTTCGACGTGAAGTGCTCCCAGGCGTTGCCGGAAGAGCTGGAGAAGGCCGGCGGCGTGCCGGTGATGTGGAAGACCGGCCACTCGCTGATCAAGGAAAAGATGTGGGAGACGGGGGCGTTGCTGGCGGGCGAGCTGTCCGGGCACATCTGCTTCGCGGACGAGTACCTGGGCTTCGACGACGCGCTGTACGCGGCATGCCGACTCGTGCGGATGTTGCGGTCCAGCGCGCGCCGCTTGTCCGAGATGACCGCCGTCCTGCCGTCGCTGGCGTCCACGCCGGAGTTGCGCATCGCCGTCGCCGACGAGGACAAGTTCGAGATCGTGGCGAGAGCGCGCGAGCGCTTCTCCAGGACGCACGAGGTGATCGCCTTGGACGGCGCGCGGATCCTGTTCGACGGCGGCTGGGCGTTGATCCGCGCCTCCAACACGCAACCCGTGATCGTGGCGCGCTACGAGGCGCGCACCGAAGCCGGCTTGGCGGAGATACGAAGCATCGTCGAGGGCTGGTTGCACGGCCAAGGTGTCCGCCCCTGACCCGCGCGGGCTCCGCGCAGGGCTTGCCGCTCAGAAGCTGGAGACGCCCGCGGATCCCAGGGTCGCCACAGCCACGGTCTCCTCGGTCCAGTACGGCTCGCCGTAACGACGGCGGATCAGCGCCCCGTACTTGGCGTGCACGCACCGGACCTGCTCCATCAGGGGCCGGTCGCCGGCCGGCAATGCCTCGCCCATGCCCGTTGCGCCCTCGAACTGCGAGCCGTAGGCATCGAGGGCCGCCAGCTTGCGGTCCATCTGCCGGGTGACGTCCACCACGAACGTGGGCCTCGCTTCGGCTTCCCGGAAGGCGAGCGCATGCACCACCTTGTGCGGCCGGTGCGGAACTCCGGTGCAGGGGAAGTTCTTCAGGCCCGCCAGAAAAGACGCTTTGCGCGCGAGACGAGCCGCCACGCCATGGTCTGGGTGACGGCCGCGCTTCCAGTGCGCCACGACGACGCGGGGCCGCAGCTCGCGAAGCAACCGGGCGACCGCGGTCCGCGACTCCAGGTCGTCGGCGAGCGCGCCGTCCGGCAAGCCCGCGCACCGGCGGACCGCAAGGCCCATGACCTCTGCGGCGGCTTCCGCCTCGCGGGCCCGGCTCTCGGGCGTGCCGCGCGATCCTCTCTCGCCGGCCGTGAGGTCCAGGACGCCCGTTCGCTCCCCGCGGTCGGCCGACTTGACCAGGGCGCCGCCGCACAGCATCTCGGCGTCGTCGGGATGCGCCATGACCGCCAGCACGTCCAGCGGTTCGGTCATTCGTACCGAAGCGCGTCCACGGGGTCGAGCTTGGACGCCCGCACGGCGGGAAGCAGACCGAAGACGACGCCGGTCAGCGCGGACGTTCCGATCGCGGCGAACACTGACCAGAGCGGAATGCGGGCGGGCAGGGGCGAGATGGCGGCGACCACCTCCGACAGGCTCCAGCCAAGCAGGAGTCCGGTTGCGCCACCCAGCGCCGTCAAGAGCGACGCTTCGAGCAGGAACTGCCACATGATCTCGCGCCGCGTCGCGCCCAGCGCCTTGCGCACGCCGATCTCGCGCGTCCGCTCGGTCACCGAGATCAGCATGATTCCGATCACGCCGATGCCGCCGACCATCAGTCCGACCGACGAGAGCGCGACCATGATTAGAAAGAACGCTCGGGTCAGGTCGTTGAAGAACTCGACCATCTGAAAGGAGCGCACGATGGCGAAGTTGTTGTCGTCGGCCGGCCCGAGTCCGCGCATCGTTCGGAGCGTGGAAGTGATTTGGTGCTCCGCTTCCTCGGACGCGCCCCGCTTCGGCACTACTTGGAGGTTGACGAAGGTCCAGCGGTCGCGGGCCTTCAGGCGGCGGTCGGCCGTGGTGTAGGGCACCAGCGCGACGTTGGGCTGCCCTTCGGCGAACACGTTCTCCGTGGGCCTGAAGACGCCGATCACGGTGAAGCGCTCGTTGGCCGCGCGCCGTCCCGCATGCACCCGCACGCGTTTGCCGATCGGGTCGGATAGACCGAACAACGCCTCGGCGAGCTTCTCTGTGACGACGACTACCCGGCGGCTCTCCTGCATGTCCGCGTTGGTGAAGTCGCGTCCCACCACCATGTCGCCCGTCGTGTAGTTGATCCATCCGACCGACGTGGCTTGCCAGGAGACGTCGTCGATCCAGTCGGACTCGTAGCGAAGACTTGCGCCGAAGTTGTACCCGACGACGGCCTCCGAGATCGGCGGCAGGCCTTGGATGCGCCCGATCTCGCGATCGCTGAGCTGCGGCCGGTCCAACCACGGGGCGTCGTCCGACAGAACCCGAACCTGGGTCATGTCGAACGGCATCACCATGAAGTTGTCGGGTCCCATCGCCTCGAGCTGCGACAAGATCTCGGTGCGGAGCCCGGTGATCAGCGCCGCGATCGCCACCACCACGCCGGCGCCGACACCCACCCCCGTCGCCGCCAAGGCGGCGCGCAGCCAGTTTGCCCGAAGCGCGTCCAACGCGACCAGCAGGCTCTCCCTCAGCACCCAAGTGCGCGCAACAATGCGTCTTGGCACGGCTATTCGTACCTCAGCGCGTCCACCGGGTCCAGCTTGGCGGCCCGGGCCGCCGGGTAGACGCCCGACGCCACGCCCACGGCGACGCCCAGAGCGACCCCGAACACCATCCACTTGGCCGCGACGACCGCGGGAAGCGGAGAGAGAGCCGCTACGAGCAACGTCAGCCCGGCGCCTATGCCCACGCCGATCAGCGCGCCGATGCCGGAAAGCGTAATCGTCTCCACGAGGACCTGCGCCAGAATGTCGCGGCGACGGGCCCCCAGCGCCTTGCGAACGCCGATCTCGCGGGTTCGCTCCATCACCGTGACCAACATGATGTTCATGATCACGATGCCGCCCACGACGAGCGAAATCGCCACCAGCCCGGGCAGCGCCACGAACAGCAGGTTGCTGACTCTGTCCCAGAACGCCAGCGACGCCTCCGAGGTCTGGGCCCCGAAGTTGTTGAGTTCGTCGGGGCGCAGTTGCCGTCGCACCCGCATGATCTCTTCGGTCTCCTGCTGCAACGCGTTCACTTGCTCCGGCGCGTCGGTCATGAGCACGATCTCTTCGACCTTGCCGTGTCCGGTCGTGAAGTTGCGGACGGGCGAGCGCGCCGGGGCGATGGCAAGGTTGTCCAGCGACCGGCCCAGCAACGAACCCTGCTCTTCCAGCACGCCGACGACCCGGTACGGAAAGCCTCGAATGCGCACGACCTTGCCGAGGGGATCGAGGCCCCCGAAGAGGGTCTCCGCCGTGCCCGCGCCCAGGACCACCACGGGCACGCCCTGGCGCTCCTCCTGCGGGCTGAAGACCCTGCCGGCGCTGGGCCGCCAGTTGCGGACCGCGAACATTTCCGCCGTCGCGCCCATGATGCGCACGTTCTCGACCGTGAGGCCGCGCGGCGACTCCACGTCTCCCGTCGCGGACGACAGCGCACCGATCGTGGCCGGCAAGGTGACCCGCTCCCGCAGGTGCTCCAGGTCGTCGTACGTGAGCCTAGGCGCCCGAAACCATGCTCTCCACTGCTCGTCGCTCGCGTTCACGACGTTGCGGGGCCACCTTCGCACCGTCACGGTGTTCACGCCGAAGATCCGCTCCGTGAGCGTGTCGCGCATGTAGCGGTCCACGCCCTCGACGATCCCGACCACGACGACCAGGAACATCACCCCGACGATCACGCCCAGGAGACTGAAGAAGCTCTTGAGCTTCTGAGCCCTGATCTGGCCGACGGCCAGATGCGCGCCTTCGAGGATCTTCACGGCGAGTCCGCGTCAGCTCTCGGTGTCCTGCCGGGACGATCCGAATCTGTTCTCGGTACGCACCCGGTCGCCGGTGGACAGCGTGCGCACCACTTGGTACGGTCCGCTCACCACGGTGTCGCCTGCAACGAGGCCCGAAAGGACTTCGAAGTACTCGTCGCCGGTGATGCCGATCTCCACGGGAGTGAAGGCAACCGTGCCGTCTTGCACGACGAACACGCCTTCGATCGGCTCCGCGTCCTCGGCCGCGGGAGATGGCTCCTCGGCGTCTTGGGGCGCGGCGGCGTCCGGCCCGTCCACGTCGTCGGGCTCGCGCACCGTGAGCGCGATGATGGGAATGCTGAGCTGGCCGTCCCGGACTTCCGTCACCACGTCGGCGGTGGCCGAGAGGTCCGGGCGCAACTCCACGTCGGTCTCGCCCAGCGTGACGACGACCTCGAAGTCAATCGTCGGCGTCTGCCCTGCGCTGGCGGACGGCGCCCGGATCGCGCTGTTGCCGATCTCCGTGACGATGCCGGGAAAGGCGCGGCCCGAGAAGGCATCGAGTTCCACCGCGGCGCTGTCGCCCAGCTCGATCGCCGGCACGTCGGTCTCGTCGACTTCCAGCACGACTTCCATCACGGACAGGTCGGACACGGTGAGCACCAAGCTGCCCGGATTGTTCATCGTGCCCACGATCACGGTCTCGCCCTGCTCGACGTTGAGCCTGGTGATCTTGCCGGACATGGGCGCTCGGATGACGGTCTTGGAGAGGTCCTCCTGCGTTTCGGCGACGGCGGCTTGAGCCTGGCCGACGCCGAATTCCGCCGACTGCAGGCTCGCGCGCCTGATCTCTAGGTCCGTTCGCGCATCGTCGAGAGCCTGGCGGCTGACGAGCAACGAGTCGCGCGCGTGCAGCGAGGCCAAGCGTTCGGTGTCGCGCTCGGCCTTGGCGAAGTTCGCCCTTGCCTGGGCGACCTGCGTGCGGGCTTGGTTGAGTTGCGCGCGGTTGCGGTCAAGGCTCGCCTGGAAGCGGCTCTGGTCGAGGCGGAGCAGTACCTGGCCTTCCGCCACCTCGTCGCCCTCCTCCACGAGCAGCTCGGTGACCCGGGCCGAGATGTCGGAGCTGATGTCCACCTTGCGCCGGGCGCGAACGTTGCCGCTGGCGGTGATCTTTTCGACGAGGTCGCGCTCGCCCACTTCCTCGACGCGCACGGCGACGCCGCCGGCTTGGCGGCCTGCGAGGTTGAGGGCGGTCAGCACCGCGAGCACGCCGACGCCGCCGACTCCTAGGAGGACTTTGGTTCTGGTCTTCATGATGGGGTCACGGGTTCCTCAAGGGAGCGCCGACCGTGGCCTCCAAGTCGGCGATGGCTTCATGGTAGACGAAGACGGAGAAGATGCGCTCTCGGTCGGCGCGGGCCTTGACCGTCACGGCCTCCGACAGCTCGAGGAAGTCGGAGAGCCCGAGCCGGTAACGTTCCCGCGCGCGCCGGAGCTGGTCGTCGGCCAACGTCTGGTTCCGCTCTTCGAGCACTGCGGTGGCGAAGGAGGTGCGAACGAGCTCCAGCTGCACTTCGACGTCGGCTTGGAGGGCCAGCTCCTGCTGACGCAGCTGGTAGCGCGAATCGCTCAAGGCCGCCCTGGCCGCTTCGACTCCGCGTTGCCGCGACAGACCCTGGAACACCGGCACCGAGATCGAGAGGCCGACCGACGGCGGCGAGCGGGTGAAGTCGAAGGGAAACGCGTCGTTGCCGGCGCGGATGGCCTGGAGAACGGACTCGGGAGTCGCCAGCCCGCTGCAGTCCCGGGGCGGCAACGGGGGCGTCAGGCGGGAGAACAGGTCGTTCTGCGCGGCGCAGTTCCGCACGGCCGCCTCGCCCGCCGCGATCGCCCGCGCCTCCTGGGATGCGGTGCTGCTCGCCTGCTGGGCGAACCCGGAAAAGCCCGTTGAGATAGAGAGCGTCGGGAAGTAGGAAGAGCGGGCATTGCGTACGTCGTACCGCGCCGATTCCTCGCTGGCCCTGGCCGCCTTGACGTCGGGACTGCCGCTCATCGCCAGCGAGATCAGCCCTGTCGCCGTCCAGCTCGGCTCCTCGACCGTGAAGGCGGTGACGAGCGCCGGCTCCGCGTCCAGCGGCACGCCCATCAGCTGCAGGAGGCGGAGGCGGGTGTTGCGCACCTGAGCCTGCGCGCGGAGCAGCGTGATCCTGGCCCGGCCCACGTTCACCTCCGCCTGGGCCACTTCGATGGCGTCGCCCGACCCGACTTCCAAGCGGCCTTCGGCCAGGCGCAGGTTGAGTTCGGCGCCCTCCAGCTCCTGCTCGGACACGGCGCGTCCTTCAATTTCGCGCAGCACGGACAGGTACGCCTTGGCGACGTCGCGCCGCAACGCGTTCTCGGCGGCGGCGACGCGGGCCTGCACGGCTTCTCGATTGCGCTTGGCCTGCCCCGTGGCGAACAGCTTCCTGCCGCTGACCGAAAAGCTCAGTCCCAGGCTGTAGGAGCTGGTGAGGTACGAAGGCTGTCCGGTGACGCCCAGCTGGTTGGCGGTGATCGTGCCGAACCTCTCCTCGCCGGAACCCCGCCATGAGAAGGACGAACTCGCGGACGCGGAAGGGACCCAGTCGCCGTAGGCCGCGCGCACGTCCCAGTCGGCGACGCGCACGTCGTTGCGCCGGGCCAAGACGTCGGGGCTGTTGCGAAGGGCGATCTCGACGGCTTCGTCCAGAGCAAGCGACTCGGGCACGCGCTCCTGCGCCCCGAGCGGAACCGGAGCAGGGACGGACGCGCTCGCGAGGACTGCGGTTGCCGCGGCGAACGTCCGCCTGCGGAGGGGGGCGTAAGGCGAACATCTTGTTTGGTTGGTCGGCATCTAGTCGAATTGCTCCTTTTCCAGTCGCGTTGGGCACGAGTCCGAAACGGCGAAGCGGGCCCAAGGCCGCTCGCAATCTCGGCGAACATCGCCGCCATGGAAGGCGGACGCCCGGCGTCGCGGGCCGCCTCGGCGCACTTTGTCCTGCCAAGCGCCCCCGTCTCTTACGCGCCGAGCTGTGTTTTCGTTTCGAGGTACCTTCGCCGTCCACGCGCCATTCATCCGCCGCCCGTCCGCTGGGCCACAAAGCCGCGGGCGGGCACGGCCACCCGCACCAGGCGGCCGCCGCCGTCGAACCAAGCCGAACGGGCGGCGTTTCCCGCGCCCACCCGGACCCGCGTCGCCGCGATGTCCTCGCCGTCGACCTGAATCGTCTGCGCGCCGACTTCGATCGCCATGTCGTCTTCCTCGCCGCGGGCGAGCGGCGCCACGGCATGCAGCGCGCCGACGCTCTCTCCTCCCAGCGCCGTCGCCAGCACGAAGTAGTGATGAGCCACGCCGTCGTCCAGCACCACCGTGGACGGACGCGCTCTGTACTCGCGCACCTCCTCGCCCCACGGGCCCGTCATGCGCGCGTCGAGAGCCCCGTCGGCCCGTGCCGCCAAGAAGACCGACGCGGTGTCGGGGCCTGTCGCCGACGCTTGGTAGGCAGCGAGGCGAAGCCCGGGGCCGGTCAGCTCGAGGAACGTGGTGACCGTGCGTCCGTCTCGCATCGTCACGGTTCCTCTCGCCCTCGCGCCGGACCCGGAGCGCTCTATGAGGAATTCCTCGTCGCCCGCGTGCACGCCGCCGACCGTGATGCGAAACGTGCCTCGGTCGGTGAGTTGCGCGGCCTGGGCGGGCATGGCGCCGCCGAGGGCCCGAGCGCCGGCCGGGAGCGGCCCGGGCGGAAGAGCCCCGAAAAGCGCCGCCGCGAGCAGAGTCGTGCCGGGCCCTGGAAACAACGAACGCGCGCTCCCCCGGCGCGCGTGGGCGAAGCGGTTCTTCATCGTCCTAGTAACATAACCAGCATGGACAGCGCTCGAGCTTCCCCGGCTCCCGGCGGCGAACCGCCTGCGAGAGGCGCGTCTTCGGCGGCGGGCACGCGGCGGGACGGGCGGACGGCGGCAGGGCCGCGGATCAGTTCAAGGCGTTTGCGGCAAATCGCCCGGTGGCCCGGCGTCCTGCTGTGGGCCGGATGCCTGTGCTTGGTTCTTTGGGCGCGCTTCGAGTCGTCGTGGCTTCTGTTCGCTGGAGCAGCGGCCGTCGTGGGAGCGGCGGCCCGGGGGCGGGCGAGCCGCCGCCACGCGGTGTCCGTTGCGGCGCTGGGCGCCGGCGTGCTGGCGGGCGTCGCGGTCGATGTTGGCGACCATCGCTACGACGAAGGCTGGAGCAGTCATTGGGAGCAGCGGCGAGAGGCCGTTGCCGAGATGGTGCAAGGCGACTTCGCGCGCCTCGTTGCTGCCGGCCAGCGCGCGGCCGAGCGGCTTGCCGCCGCGGCCGCCGCCGCGCCCGGCCCGGCGGCAGTGCGCGACTCGGCCGAGGCGGTCTGGGTGGCTTCCGGAGCAACGGCGGTAGCCGTGTTCGGCGAGGACGGACGTCTGCGCGCTTGGCGGGGAAGCCATCGCGGCCGGTTGCCCGCCTCCGATCCCGACATGTCCGCCGCGGCCGCCGGCGCGCTCTCGGTGGGATCGAGCGAGCGGGCTTCGGCGACCTTCGGCGGATCGCCGCTCTTCTCCTATCTCTACCTCGCAAGCAGCGTGCCCGGCGGGGGCACGGCGTTGGCGGCTTCGCTCGTGCGCTCGCATCTCCCGCCGTCCCTTCTGCCCGGCGGCGCAGACTTCTTCTCGCGAGCGGAGGCGCGGGCGGGCGAAGACATCCGCGTCATCGACGGTGGTGGCCCGCCCGAGCCGGGCGAGTTCGTCGTGGAATGGCCGGGCGGCAGCCTGCGCGCCACGGTGGTGGAGCCCAACGCGGCGGCCAGGCGCGCCGAGACGAGACGCCCCGCGTTGGCGGCCGCGCTCGCCCTGGCCGGCCTGGTGTGGCTCCTCCAGTCGGTGGGCGCCCCGCGCAGGCAGCTGGCGCTCACGGTCGGCCTGCTGGTGGCGGGCGCCGCCCTCGTGCCGCTGGACATGACGTTGGTGGGGGTGCGCGAGCTGGCCGATCTGGCGTCGTATTCGCTTCCGGGCCCGGCTCCGGCCACGCTCGGCCGTCTCCTGCTGCTGGCCGTGGCGGCCTCGCCGCTCGTCGTGCTGGCGTGCCCGTCCTTGGACTGGCGGGCGGCGCGGTGGCTCTCGGTGGCGACGGTGGCGGCGGGCTTCCCCCTCGCGCTGTGGTGGCTTGCGTCGGGCGCTTCGACCGAACTCCTCGGACGCGCAGGCGGACCCTGGATCGCGTACCAGCTCTGTCTGACGCTGGCCCTGGCGCTGATCGCGGGCGGAGCCCTCGCGTTGCGGGAGCGCTCGAAAGGATCCGCGGCGGCCTCCGGCCGCGCGGCTTCCCGGCCGGCGGACGGGTTGTCGTTGGGCATGATCGCGGCCGGCGGCGGGCTGGCGGCGCTTCTGGCCTTCGCCGTCGCGATGGAGGCGAGAGAGGGAGCGGCCACGCCGTGGGCCGCGACGGCGCTCTGGGCCGTGCCCGCCGCGCTGGCGGCCCGTGGCTTGCGGGCGGGCCGCGACCGCCTCTCGTTCGTCGGCTGGCTGTGCGCGGCGTGGCTGGCCGGAACCGCCGCCCTCCCCTTCGCGTGGAACCAGCGCACCGCGGCCCGCAAGGCGGTGGCGGAGCAGGAGATCGGGTTGCTGGGGATCATGCGCGAGTTGGCCGAGGACATGTTGCCGGGAGAGTTTGCGGAGCGCGCGCTGGAACTCGACCGGGCGGGCGTTGGCGACATGGAGCTCCTCTACCGCGCGTGGATGTCGGGCGGCTCGGCAACGGCGGGAGCGCCGGTCTTTCTGACGCTCTGGTCGGCTGCCGGCGTCCCCTTGCGCGACCTCCGGCTCGGCCCCGACCGCACGCGGCCCGCCGTGCTCGATCGGATGCTGCCGGCGTTGAGGGCCGGCGGCACGCGCGAGTACCAGAACTTCAACCAGCCCGGCGTGCACCGCCTTGCGGTCGTGTCGCTCTCCGGCGGGCGGCTCGCGACGGCGGCGGTTCCGCCCCGTCGAACCGTTCGCCCGTCGTCTGGAGCCGCCCCGTTGCTGTCGTCGGCCTTGACCGGCGGCGGCCAGGACTTCCTGATGCTCGCTCGCGCTCCCGAAAGCGCGACATCCGGACTGGCCAACCGCCCGTCGTGGAGCCGCAACGACGAGGGGTGGCTGGCGGAGGGGCAGGCGCTGTTTCCGGACGGAGTCTACTCGGTGTCGTACACGCTGAGCATACCGAACGTGTGGGTGATGCTCGCGCGCGCAGGCCTGCTGCTGGCACTGAGCGTCGTCGTCCTGGCGGCGCTCTGGCTCCTGGCTGCGGGGCTGTTGGGGATCCGCTTCTCCATGCCCGTCGACTGGCGCGGTCTCTTCAAGTCCTTCCGGGCGCGGGTGACTTGGACGCTCTTCGCCTTTTTCGTCTTGTCGAGCGCGATCTTCGGCATGCTGGACTATCGCACCCTCGCCGATGCGTCGGTGCGGACGGCGACTGCGCTGGCCGAACGCGCCGTGAGCGAAGCTGCCCGCCGGCACCGCGACCTCGGAGTGGCGTTCGATTCGCCGGGCTGGCGCGCGGGAGCCGACCTGCTGGAGTACCGCGATGGACGCTTGGCCGGCGGATCCGTCTCCGATCTCGTCGACTTGGGCCTCTACGAGGGATGGGTGGACCCAACGATCCACGAAGCGCTCGAGACGGGGCAGCAGATGCGGGCGTCCCGCGTCGCCGAGCTGGGCAGCTGGCGGTACGTCGTCGCCTACGAGCGGTTCTCCGACGGCCGGGTCCTCGCCGCTCCATTGCCGTTGCGGGCGGGCGCGGCCGCCCTGCGGATGCGCGACGTCGTGCATCTGCTGCTGTTCGCCTTCGTTCTGGGCCCGATCCTGTCGCTCGCGCTCGCGCTCTTCGTGGGCAGGGCGTTGACGCGTCCGATGCGAACCCTGCAGGTGGCGTCGGAACGCGTCGGCGGGGGCAACTTGGCCGTTCATCTGCCCGAGGACAGAGTGGACGAGTTCGGCTCGGCCTTCGCCGCGTTCAACCACATGGTCCTGCGCCTGGGCGAGGCGCGGCGCGAACTTCTGCGCACGACCCGGCGCACCGAAGCCATCGTGGACGCGGCGGCGACGGGAGTCATCGCCATCGACGCCGACGGCCAGGTGACGGTCGCCAACCCGATGGCCGAAGCGTTGTTGTCCGCGAGGTTGTCGGTCGGCCGGGAACTCCGGGCGGACTCGGCGCCCGCCGCCGAGCTGGAGGGGTGGCTCGAAGCCTACCGCGCGGGAGCGGAATCGGAGTCGTCCAAGGACTTCAAGTGGGGCGACCGCCGGATCCGCGGGCATGCGAGGCGCATCGCGCACGAGGGCAGTCCCGGCGGCGTGGTGATCAATTTGGAGGACGTGACCGACGAGTTGCGCGGAGAGCGGATCCTCGCTTGGGGGGAGATGGCCCAGCAGGTGGCCCACGAGGTCAAGAACCCGCTGACGCCCATGAAGCTTTCGGTGCAGCACTTGTTGCGGGCGTGGAGCGACAAGCGCCGGGACTTCGGCCGCATCCTGGAGGAGAACGCCGGCGCCGTGCTCAAGGAGATCGACCGGCTGGCTGCCGTTGCGAGGAGCTTCGCCCGGCTCGGGACGCCGGGGTCGCCCGAAGAAGCTGCTCCGCTGGCGCCCGTCGACGCAGGCGCCGTGGTGCGCGAAACGGTGAACCTCTACAGGGGTGGCGACGGTCCTATACGGGTCGTGGGCGAGTTGGCTCCGGACCTCCCTAGAGCTTGGACGCGCCCGGACGAGCTCAAGGAAGTCCTGATCAATCTCTTGGAGAACGCGCGCGCCGCGATGCCGGGCGGCGGAGTCGTCCGCGTTCGTGCCGGCGCCGGCGACGCGCCCGGGCCCACGCTGGACGTGATCGTGGAGGACGAGGGCTGCGGCATCGCGCCCGAGCTCTTGCCGCGGGTCTTCGAACCGCAGTTCTCCACTCGCTCCGAGGGGACTGGCCTGGGACTCGCGATCGTGAAGCGGCTGGTGGACTCCTGGGGCGGCGGCGTGCGCATGACGAGCGAGCCGGAGCGGGGCACCAGGGTCACCCTCGTCCTCCGGGCGGCGCCCGACGAGACGTAGCGGACGGTCCGGCGGGGCGGCGGCCCGCATCGGCCGCCCTTCGCGCGCTCAGCGCGGATGCGATCAGGCCTCCCGGACTTCCTTCGCCAAGTCCGACATGGCCTTCTTCGCGTCGCCGAAGAACATCATGGTGTTGTCCATGTGGAACAGATCGTTGTCGAGGCCCGCGAAGCCCGCGCTCAGCGAGCGCTTCATGACGATGACCGCGCGCGCCCGGTCCACGTCGAGAATGGGCATGCCGGCGATCGCCGACGCCGGGTCGCGGGCGGCGGGGTTGACCACGTCGTTCGCCCCGACGACCAACGCCACGTCGGTTCCGTCGAACTCCGGGTTCACCTCGTCCAGGTCCAGGAGCTGGTCGTAGGGCACGTCGGCTTCGGCCAGGAGAACGTTCATGTGCCCCGGCATGCGGCCCGCGACGGGATGGATCCCGAAGCGGACCGTCACGCCCCGCTCCTCGAGCAGGTCGCAGACCTTCTTGAGTTCGTGCTGGGCCTGCGCGACCGCCAGGCCGTAGCCGGGCACTACGACGACGGAGCCGGCGTACGCGAGCACCATCGCCGCCTGCTCGGCGTCCACGTCGCGCACCGTTCTCTCCCCGGCGCCGACGCGACCCGCCGATGCCGCCTCCGTGCCGAACGCGCCGAACGCCACGTTGCCCAGGGAGCGGTTCATCGCCTTGCACATGAGCTGGGTCAGGATCAGCCCCGAGGCGCCGACGAGAGCGCCGGCGATGATCAGGATCATGTTGCCCAGGACGAAGCCGGTCGCGGCCGCGGCGAGCCCCGAATAGGAGTTGAGCAAGGACACGACCACGGGCATGTCGGCTCCGCCGATCGGAGCCACCAGCAGGAATCCGAGGAGCACGGCCGCCGCGGCCAGAGCGAAGTACATCTGCGGATTCGGATCGCCCGCCACGACGGCGACCGCCGCCGCGAGAATGCCGGCGAAGAATATCGCGTTGGCCGTCCTCTGGAGCGGATACGTGATGGGGCTTCCCGTCACGATGCCCTGAAGCTTCCCGAACGCGAGCAGGCTGCCGGAGAGCGTGACGGCGCCGATGATCGTGCCGAGGACGATCGTGGCGCCCGCGGCCGGACCCAAGACGGCGCCGTCCCCGCCGAGCCTCATGAACTCGGCGCCCGCCACGGCCGCCGACGCGCCGCCTCCGAAGCCGTTGAAGACCGCTACGAGTTGCGGCATCGCCGTCATCCGTATCGTCCGCGCGAGAAAAGCCCCCGCCAGCGCTCCGAGGGCCACCGAGGCCCCGACCGAAGCCCAGTCGAGCACGGCGTGCTCCAGCAACGTGACGACGACGGCCAGCAGCATCGCGAGCGAAGCCCGCGCGTTGCCGGCCCTCGCCGTGGCGGGCGACGAAAGCAGCTTGATGCCGGACACGAAGAGGAAGGCGGAGGCCAACAGGGCCAAGTGGCCGAGCGCTGTCCATTCCATTCTTGCCGTCGCCTCAGTTCTTCTTGAACATGCGCAACATTCGGTCGGTCACCATGAAGCCGCCAACCACGTTGACCGTCGCCATCGCGATCCCCGCGATGCCCAGCCACCGAACGACCGGCGTGGTCGCCGATCCCGCCACCACCAGGGCGCCGATGACCGCGACGCCCGATATGGCGTTGGCGCCCGACATCAGGGGCGTGTGGAGCGTGGGCGGCACCTTCGAGATGACCTCCTTGCCGGCCAGCGTGGCCAGGACGAAGACGTAGGCCCCGATCATCATTTCGCTCATGGTCTCTATTCCGGGTCGCGGGGTGTCGCGCAGGTGGCGCGAGTGATCTCGTCGGCGAAGTCGGCGGCGCCGCCGCGGAAGACGTGGCCGACGAACTCGGCCAAGTTGCGCGCGTACATCGAGCTGGCGTGAAAGGCCAAGCGGGAAGGGAGGTTGGCGGGTCCCATGACCACGACGCCGCCATGGGTCGTGGTCTCCCCGTGCCGGGTGAGCTCGCAGTTGCCGCCCGTCTCGGACGCCAAGTCCACGACGACGCTGCCGGGCCGCATCGACGCGACCATGGCGGCCGTGATCAGCCGCGGCGCCGGCTTGCCCGGAATCTGGGCGGTCGTGACGACCAAGTCGGCGTCCGGGAGCCGCTCGGCCACGAGGGCGAGCTCTCGCTCGTGCTGCTCCTCGGACAGCGCCGTGGCGTAGCCGCCCTCGTCCTCGGCGCTCTCGTCGAGTTCCGCCTCGAGGAACTTCGCGCCCAGGCTCTCGACCTGCTCCTTGACCGCGGGCCGCACGTCGAACGCGTGCACCACCGCGCCCAGGCGCCGGGCCGTGGCGATCGCCTGCAGGCCGGCCACGCCCGCGCCCAGGACCAGCGCATGAGCCGGGCGGATCGTGCCGGCCGCCGTCGTGAGCATGGGCAGAAAGCGGTTCATGGCGCCGGCGCCCAGCAACGCGGCCAAGTACCCGGCGACCGTCGCCTGCGAAGAGAGGACGTCCATCTTCTGGGCGCGCGTGATGCGGGGAATGCGCTCGACGGCGAAGGCCGTCACCTCGCGGGCTTCCAGCGCGCGCGCCGTTCCGGCCGCGTCGTCGGCGCCCAGGTGGCTCACCAGGGACGCCCCGCGCGGCAGGGAGTCCACCTCCTCGGGCGTCGGCGGCTGCACCTTGAGCACGACGTCCGCGCCTTCCAGGACGCTTGCCCGGTCCGGCCGGACTTCCACGCCGGCTTCCTCGTAGTCCGCGTCGGCGAACGAAGCCGCCTCGCCCGCGCCGGCCTGAATGCGGAGCCCGGAGCGCAGGTCTCCGTAGTGGCGCGCGGCGCCGGGCGTGAGCGCGACCCGCCGCTCGCCCGGCCGAGTCTCGGCCATGACCGCGATCCTCATTTGCTTCGACCACCTCCTCGTTTCGGGAAACGACCCCATTATGGGCCGGCGCCTCCGTGCGCGCCAGCTTCCGGGCCGGGCACGCCGGAGCGGGCCGGCGGGCGTGTCCCATTCAGCCATTCGCGCGTCCCGCGCGACGGCTTACGATCCATGCCGGCAGTCCGCAAACCGGAGGCGCGCGACGTGTTGGCCGTTGTCCAGTCCTATTGGGTTCACGGGGTAGAGGGCTTGCCCGTGAGGGTCGAGGTGAAGGTGCAGAAGGGACTGCCGGTGTTCACGGTCGTCGGCCTTCCGGCAGGCGCCGTCCGCGAAGGCAAGGAGCGGGTCTTCGCCGCGCTGGCGCAGGCGGGGATGTCGCTTGCACCCCGGCGCGTGACCGTCAACTTGGCCCCGGCCGACCTGCCCAAGTCCGGGTCCGGCTTCGATCTCCCCATCGCCGTCGGACTCCTGGTCGCGCACGAGCGGATTCCAGCCCGTGCGCTCGAGGGCGCGGGGTTCGTGGGCGAGCTGGGGCTCGACGGGTCGGTGCGGCCCGTGCGCGGCGCCATTGCGCTCGCCATGAGTTGCCGCGCGGCCGGCACGCGCCGCCTGTTCGTGCCGCTGGGAAACGCGCGCGAGGCGGGAGCCGTGCCGGGGCTCGAGGTGGCCGGCGTCGTGGCGCTCGGCGAGCTGGCCGAGGCGTTGCGCCGGGGCGATTCGAAGTGGCCGGCGCCCGCTCCGGCCGCCGGCAGGCGGGAGACGCATCCCGACCTCGCCGACGTGCGGGGCCAGGGCCTCGGCAAGCGGGCGCTCCTGGTCGCCGCGTCCGGCGGCCACAGCCTGCT
Organism: Longimicrobiales bacterium; assembly: GCA_965203485.1. Classification (GTDB taxonomy): domain Bacteria; phylum Gemmatimonadota; class Gemmatimonadetes; order Longimicrobiales; family Gaopeijiaceae. The sequence goes on along the minus strand of OZ241892.1, from coordinate 1,697,146 downwards.
CATGTCGGGCCCTCCCGGCGCCGGCAAGACGATGCTGGCCCGGCGTCTTCCCGGACTGCTGCCCCCGCTCGCGGAGCCCGAGTCGCTGGAGGTCACGCGGGTGCACTCGGTGGCGGGCCTGCTCGACCAGTCGGACCCCGTCAAGACGGAGCGGCCGTTCCGGGCTCCCCATCACACGATCTCGGCGGGCGGCTTGATTGGTGGCGGCAACCCTCCGCGGCCCGGCGAGATAAGCCTGTCGCACTTGGGCGTCCTGTTTCTGGACGAGCTGCCCGAGTTCAGCCGACGCGTGCTCGAGACGCTGCGCCAACCCATCGAGTCCGGAGTGGTGCGCATCGCGCGGGTCAGGCACACGGTCGCGTTTCCGGCCCGATTTCAACTCGTGGCCGCCATGAATCCGTGTCCCTGCGGCTTGGGCGGCGACGACTGCGTTTGCCACGACCGGGACGTCGCGCGCTACCGGGCGCGCTTGTCGGGACCGTTGCTGGACCGACTGGACTTGCAGGTGCGCGTAGCCCCGGCGTCGTGGCGCGAGCTGGTCGGGGAACCGGCCGGCGGGGGGCCGGACACGGCGTCCGCCCGGCAGGCGGCGATGGCAGCCCGGGCTCGCCAGTCGGCGCGCTTCGGCGGCCCGTCGCTGCTCAACGCGCGCATCCCGTCTCGCGACGTGGTGCGCCAATGCCGCCTGGCAGCGTCCGGCGCCCGGTTGCTGGAGCAGGGCGTCGAGCGAATGCGTCTCTCCGCCCGGTCCGTCCACCGGACGCTTCGCGTCGCCCGCACGATCGCGGACTTGGCGGCCGCCGAGCGCATCGGCGATTCCCACGTGGCGGAAGCCCTTCAGCTTCGCGCGGGTCTGCCGCGCGCGGCGGTCTCCTCGTGATCCGACCCGACCAACCGCATCGGCGGCGGCCGTCCCGTCGGTCGCTGTCGCGCGCGGCCTGCGTTTCCCGGCGGCGGCCGGTGCCGGCCGTCTTGTCACGCGCCAGCCTGCGGGCTTATTCTGGCGGGCGAGCGAGAGCGGCGTCCCCAGGCGTCGGCGCACCCAATCCGAGGATCTACTACCGGCGTGAAGCGCTACCTGGACTACGCGGCCACGTGCGCCGTGCGCCCGCCCGCCGTGGCCAAGGCAGTGGCGGACTTCCTCGAGGGCGTGGGCTGTTCGCCCGGCCGGGGCGGCCATTCCGGGGCGGTGGACGCGGCCCGCATCGCCTTTCGGTGCCGGCGCGCGCTGGCCTCGGCCATGGGCCTGCCGGGCGATCCGGCCCGCATCGCCTTCATGCAGAACGCGACGCACGCGCTGAACACGGCCCTGTGCGGTCTCTTGGGGAAGGGCGACGTCCTCGTGGTTTCCCAGTACGACCACAACGCCGTGCTGCGGCCCGCGCATCACTTGGCTCGCGACCGGGGCGTGCGCGTGCGGATGCTCCCGGGCCGTCCCGACGGCGGCGTCGACATGTCCCGGGCGGAGGAGATGCTGGCTGGGGCGGACGTCCTCGTCGTCAACGCCGCTTCGAACGTGCTGGGCACCAAGACGCCCTTCGAGGCGTTGGCCGCCGCCGCCCGGGCCGTCGGAGCGGTCGTCGTCGCGGACGCGGCCCAGTCGGCGGGCCACTGGGAGGAATCGTTGCCGGCTCTGGGTGCGGACGTCGTGGCGTTCACGGGCCACAAGGGCCTGCTCGGTCCCCAAGGCACGGGGGGCCTCTGGGTGCGGGAGGGAATCCGAGTGGACCCCCTTATGCGCGGCGGCACCGGCGGCGAGTCGGTGCGGCGTCGGATGCCGAGCGCCATGCCGGACCGCCTCGAGGCGGGCACGGGCAACGCGCCGGGATTGGCGGGACTGCTCGCGGCGTGCCAGTTTCTGGCCGAGGAGGGAATCGGCCGGGTGCATGCGCGCGAGATGGCGCTCAAGGCCTGCCTGCGGGAGGGGCTGTCGGGTGTGCGGGGGGTGCGCGTCGTGTCTCCGGCGGGGCCCGACGGGGTTCCGGTCGTGACGGTCGCCTGCGAGCGGTCGAGTCCTTCCGCGTTGGCGGAGCGGCTGGACCGCGACCACGGAATTCAAACCCGCGCCGGACTCCACTGCGCTCCGGAGGTGCACCGGGTGCTTGGCACCGACGAGCGGGGCGCGGTACGCTTTTCCCTCGGCTGGGCCTCGACGCGGGCGGACGTGGAGGCGGCGGTGGACGCGGTCGACGCCGCCTGCCGGCCTGCGGCGGCGCCGGTCGGCCGGGCGAGCTTCGCGCGCGCGGCCGTCCGAGCGGGGGCTCGCCCAGCAACCGCTGACGAACGGACATAAGCAAAGGAGACCGAGCCGCAGATGGCGAGATCGAGGAAGGGACCCAACTGGATGGGCATCGTCTTGGTCGCGGCCGTCGCGGCGGCGGCCGGCTACTTCGGCTGGCGGTGGTACGCGGCCGAGGACGACGGGATCGGAGCCGCGGTCGAGGACGCCGCCACCCCGGCCGTGGCGCGAGCCGCCGAAGAGCGTTTGGTCGGGTTCCTCCAGGGCGAGGGCGGAGCGGAACTGCGGCTGAGCGAGACCGAGGTCACGGCGCTCCTCCGCCACACGTACGACTACGCGCTTCCCCAGGGCGTGAGCGACGTCCGGGTCTTGCTGCGGCAGGACGTGGTGGATGTCCGCCTCCGGTCGCAACCGGCCAAGATCCCGTCGCTGCCCGGCATTCTCGCCCCCGTTCTGGGCATCCTGGCCGACACCGTGGGGGTCGAGGTGGAGGGCGCCGTCAACGTCGTCGAGGGCGGCACCGCGATGTTCTTGATCGACAGGATCGGCGTGGTCGGCGTCCCGTTCCCGTTGCCGCAACGGCTGGCGCCGAGGATTCTGGAGGCGATCGGGCGCCGCAGCGCGCCCGGTCTGCCTCCCAACTCGGTCGTGGTCACGGCGCCCGCCGCGATTCGCAGCGTCCGCGTCGAGGACGGGGCGCTCGTGCTGGTGCGGACCTGAGTCTTCCGCCGCCGAGGAACGAGGCCGTCGATGGCGAAGATTCTCATCGTGGACGACGAGGAATCAGTTCGCCGGGCCCTCGAGCGGGTGTTCGAGTACGAAGGACACGAGGTGCACCTGGCGCCCAACGGCCCGGCCGCGCTGGTGGACTACCCCGACATCGATCCGGACGTGGTGTTCCTGGACGTGAAGATGCAGGACATGGACGGTCTGGACGTGTTGGCGCAAATCCGGCGGGAGGACCCGTCCGGGGTCGTCGTCATGATATCCGGCCACGGCACCATCGGCACGGCGGTGGAGGCCACCCGCCGGGGCGCCTTCGATTTTCTCGAGAAGCCCCTGGACACGGACCGGTTGCTGGTTACCGTTCGCAATGCCCTGATGGTGCGCGGGCTCTCCGCGAGCGTCGAGCGCCTGAAGCAGGAAGTCGAGGTGCGCCACGAGATCGTCGGCGCCTCGGGCGTGATTCGGGAAGTCATCGAGCTGATCGAGAGGGTCGGTCCGACGCAGGCCCGCGTGCTCGTCACGGGCGAGAGCGGCACGGGCAAGGAACTGGTCGCTCGCGCGCTGCACCGTCTTTCCCCCCGCGCCCGAGGGCCCTTCGTCGAGGTGAACTGCGCGGCGATCCCGTCCGAACTCATCGAGTCGGAGCTCTTCGGCCACGTCAAGGGTTCGTTCACCGGCGCGGTTGCCGACCGCGCGGGCAAGTTCGAGCAGGCGCACGGCGGCACGCTGTTCCTGGACGAAGTGGGCGACATGTCGCTCTCGGCCCAGGCGAAGGTCTTGCGGTCGCTCGAGGAAGGGCGCGTCACGCGGGTTGGCGGCATTCGCGCCGCCGAGGTGGACGTGCGAGTCGTAGCGGCGACCAACAAGGTGCTCGAGGACGCCATCGCGACCGGCGAGTTCAGGGAGGACCTCTTCTACCGCTTGAACGTGGTGCCCGTCCGAATGCCCGCGTTGCGGGACCGCCGCGAAGACGTTCCCATGCTGGTGGCCCACTTCACCGGTCTCATGGCCCGGGCCGGGGCCGCGGAGGAGAAGGAGTTCAGCCGGGCCGCGGTCGAAGCGCTGGGCGAACGCAGCTGGCCCGGCAACGTGCGGGAACTCAAGAACGCGGTCGAGCGCCTGCTCGTTCTTTGCTCGGGGCGAACCGTCGAGCGGGCGGACGTCGTGGAGCTGGCGTCCGGCGCCCGTCGCGACGACAGCTTGGCGCACCTGCTCGCCATGGACTCCATCCGCGACTTCGCCACGGCCGCGGAGAAGGCGTTCATCGGGTTCAAGTTGCAGGAGCACGAAGGGAACGTGGCGGAGACTGCCCGGCGCGTCGGGTTGCAACGGTCCAGCCTCTACAGGAAGATGGAACGCCACGGGCTGCGGCGCGAGTGATCCGTCGCCGAGTTGCGCTTCGGGCGCCGGTTCGCGACTATTTCTTCAAGTCCGCGGAAGGAGAGACGAGATGAATCCTGCGCCCGGCATCGAGCCTTCGGACGGCTCCTTGGACCAGTACTTGCGCGAGATCGCCAAGTATCCGCTCATCGACCGAGCCGAGGAGGCACGCCTCGCCCAGGGCATTCGCGAGGGCAAGAAGAGCGCGCTCGACAAGCTTGTCTGCTCGAACCTCCGCTTCGTGGTGTCGGTCTCCAAGAAGTACCAGAACCGCGGCGTCCCTTTGCCGGACCTGATCAACGAGGGCAACCTCGGGCTGATTCGCGCCGCGCAGAAGTTCGACGAGACCAAGGGCGTCAAGTTCATCAGCTACGCGGTTTGGTGGATTCGCCAGGCGATCAGGCAGGCGTTGGTGGAGCAGAGCAACATCGTGCGCTTGCCGACGAACCGCGCCGCGGCTCTTGGACGCGTTGCGAAGTGCGCGGCCGAGTTGCGGGCGGAGCTGGGGCGCGAGCCGACGACCAGCGAGCTGGCCGAGGCGTCGAACGTGAGCCCGGAAGAGATCGAGATCGCCGCGGCGGCGGCGCGTCCGCCCGTGTCGCTGGAAGGACCCGTGGCCGACGCCGACGATGCCCAGGTGATGGACTACCTGCCGGACACGATGTCGCCCAGCCCGGAAGACGCGGCCTTGGGGCGCGCCCTCGCCGACGCCATCTCCGACGCCTTGGCCGCGCTGCCCGGGCGCGAGGCGATGGTCCTGCGGCACTACTTCGGTCTCGACGGCGAGACGCCGAAGCCGATGGAGGAGATAGGGGGCATCATCGGAGTCACCCGCGAGCGCGTGCGCCAGATAAAGGAATCCGCTCTGTGCCAATTGCGCGCGGACTCGCACGCCCGCAGGCTGGAGACCTTCGCGTCGCCTTGAGCGGCTCGTCCCGTGCGTCGGGCGTTCCGTTGACCGGACGAAAGAGAGGCGGCGACGAAGCGAGTGGCCGCCGGAGTCGGCCCGCCTGGAGCCCCTCCCCCGGTCGGCTCACGCGCCGGACGCGTCGGTGACGGTCGGGCCCGGACGCCCGGAGACCTCCGCCCGACGCGCCGGCACACGTCCGAAACCCATAGGAGTCGGCTTTCGCGCGTCGGAGGTGCGCGGCCCCAACGATCCTGGAATGACGCCGCCCGAGTGGCGGTTGACACGCGCGCACGGAGGTGCGAAACTCCGACGCTGTCGTTCTTCCGAGACGGGGGGGGGCCCCGTTCGGAGCCGCCCCGGGTGCACGCGGGGGCGGAAGACGCGCTCGCCCTAGATCACGCAACGCGCTTGACCAAGACCATCACCCCGAAGCCGGCCGAAATCGCTCGTGCATGGTGGGTTGCCGACGCGGCGGGCAAGCCCTTGGGCAGGCTGGCCAGCGAGGTGGCCCGCATTCTGCGCGGCAAGCACAAGCCCCTCTACACGCCCCATCTGGACACCGGCGACTACGTCGTGGTCGTCAACGCGTCCAAGGTCCGGCTGACGGGCCGCAAGGCCGAGACCAAGACGTACTTCCGCCACTCCGGATTCATGGGTGGGGACAAGCATGTTCCGTTCCGCACCATGATCGAGAGGTTCCCGGACCGCGTGATCGAGCTGGCGGTGCGGGGCATGTTGCCGAAGAACAAGCTGGGGCGGCAGATGCGCCGGAAGCTCAAGGTCTACGCCGGCGAAGCGCATCCGCACGTCGGCCAGCGGCCTCGGCCGCTCGAGCTGTGAGCGGCGAGGAGCAGCGCGGGCCGTTCGCGGGCAGGGTCAGCCGCGTGGGCCGTCGCAAGGCGGCGGTGGCCCGGGTGGCGCTTCGGCCCGGCAACGGCAAGTGGACGATCAACGGACGTGAGCTTGACGACTACTTCCCCCGGCCCGCCCACCGGATGCGGGCTGAGGAGCCGTTTGAAGTGGCTGGACCCCGGGAAAGCTTCGACGTGTTGGTCCGCGTGCGCGGCGGCGGACTGACCGGGCAAGCCGACGCCGTGCGGATGGGCTTGGCGCGCGCTCTCTCCACGATCGGCGAAGACGAGAGACGCGCTTTCCGCGAGAGCGGCATGCTCACCCGGGACCCGCGCCGCGTCGAACGCAAGAAGCCCGGGCGTCCCAAGGCGCGCAAGCGCTTCCAGTTCAGCAAGCGATGAGCAAGGAAGGGGTGTCGGTGGCCGCGGCGGACGGCGCATCGGCTGTTCGTCCTGCAGCCGGGACGGAGCGCGCGCGGCCGGTAGCGGACGACCGCGTGCCGCCGAAGCAGGCCGGGCCGAGCGTCGGCCTCAGGGAGCTGCTCGAGGCGGGCGTTCACTTCGGCCACCAGACGCGCCGGTGGAACCCCAAGATGCGCCCGTACATCTTCGGCGAGCGCAACGGGATCCACATCGTCGACCTCCGCAAGACCCTGGACCGCCTCAACACGGCCCTGGGCGTCGTGCGCCGCACCGTGCTGGGAGGCGAGCGCATCCTCTTCTTGTCCACCAAGCGCCAGTTGCGCCGCATCGTGGAGGAGCACGCCGCTGGTTGCGGGGCGCTCTTCGTGACCGAGCGGTGGCTGGGTGGCATGCTGACGAACTTCCGCACGATCCGGCGGCAGATCAGGCGCATGAGGGAGCTCGAGCGGGGCCAGGAGGAAAACGCGTTCGAGTTCTACACGAAGAAGGAGCGGCTTCTGCTCGACCGGGAGCGGCTCAAGCTGGAGAAGTACTTCCAGGGCGTGCGCGACATGGCTCGCTTGCCGGGCGCCGTCGTCGTCGTCGACGCCAAGCGCGAGATCATCGGCGTACGGGAGGCGCACCGGATGGGCATACCGGTGATCGCGATCGCCGACACGAACGTGGACCCGGACCTCATCGACTATCCGATTCCGGGCAACGACGACGCGATTCGCTCCGTCAGCCTCATCATGGGAGCCATCGCCGAGACGATCGCCGCGGCGCGCCAGGATGTTCCGGACGAGCATCTGAAGCGGCAGGCCGATCTGGAAGCGACCACTTACTCCACGGAGACCGGCGAGAAGTCGGCGGACGGACGGGAGCCGCGGCGCATGCGGAAGCGCAAGCGGCGGCGGCCGCGCCCCGAAGCCATCGCGCAAGTGCTGGGCGCGGCGGGCGGCGAGAACGACCGGCCGGCGAAGACCGGGGACGCGGCGGCAAAGCCGGCGGCCGGCGAGAAGGCGGCGGCCGGGTCCGCCTCGTCCGGTGCGGAGTAGGTCGGCCGCGGCCGCGTGTCCCGGGTGCGCACCCGCCCGAGGACGGCTCCGGAAGGCTCCCGCTCCCGAGACGCGAATCCCGCCGAGGGCGGCTGGAGCGTTGCGATGCCGATAGAGGCGTCGACAGTCAAGTCCTTGCGCGACCGCACGGGGGCCGGGATGATGGACTGCAAGCGAGCGCTCCAGGAGACCGGCGGCGACTTCGAAAAGGCTGTCGACCACCTGCGGAGCAAGGGCGCGGCGAAGGTTGCCGAGCGGTCGGGCCGCGCGGTTGGGGAAGGCGTCGTGGCCAGCTACGTCCACCACGGGGGTCGCATCGGCACGCTGGTCGAACTCAATTGCGAGACGGACTTCGTGGCCAACACGGACGACTTTCGCGCTCTGGCCCGCGACTTGGCGATGCACGTGGCGGCGGCGGACCCCATCGCCGTGCGCACCGAAGAGGTGGCCGAGGAGGTTGTGCAGCGCGAACGGCGCGTCTACGAGGAACAGGTAGCGGACGAGGGCAAGCCCGAGCGGATGCGCAACCGCATCGTGGAAGGCAAGCTGGCGAAGTTCTTCAGGGAACGCGTATTGATGGAGCAGCCCTTCGTCAAGGACCCCGGCCGGACGGTCCGCGAACTGGTAACGGAGGTGTCCGCGCGCACGGGCGAGAAGATCGCGGTGGCGCGGTTCGCGCGTTTTCGCGTGGGGGCCTGACCGGCGGAGCGCCCCCGGTGAGCGAGACGGCGGGTCCCCGGTACAGGCGCGTCCTTCTCAAGTTGTCCGGCGAGTCTTTGGCCGGACAGGCCGGATTCGGCGTCGATCCGGCCGTCGTGGACCGCATCACCGACGAGGTGCGCGCCATTCACGAGCTGGGCGTTGCGCTCGGGCTGGTGATCGGGGGCGGCAACATCGTGCGCGGAGCGGTGGCCAGCCAAGACGGGATGGACCGAGTGTCGGCCGACTACATGGGGATGCTCGCGACGATCATCAACGCGCTCGCCGTGCAGGACCTGCTGGAGAAGAAGAGGGTGGACACGCGGGTCATGACGGCCATCCGGATGGAGCAGGTCGCCGAGCCCTACATTCGCCGCCGCGCGGTGCGGCACCTTGAGAAGGGAAGGGTGGTCATCTTCGCGGGCGGCACGGGCAACCCCTACTTCTCGACGGACACGGGGGCCGTGCTCCGGGCGATCGAGGTGGGAGCGGAAGTCGTGATCAAGGCGACGAAGGTGGCGGGCGTGTTCACGGCCGATCCGGCGCACGATCCGTCGGCCGCCTTCGTGGAGGACATCACCTTCCAGGAGGTGGTGGCCCGAGACCTTCGCGTCATCGACGCCGCGGCGGTGGCGCTTTGCCGCGAGAACGAGCTTCCCATTATTGTGCTCAATTTGGAGGATGCCGGCGCCGTGCGCGACGCAATCTGCGGAGAACGCGTCGGAACGCTCGTGTCGTGAGGACGCGCGCGTCCTCGGGTCTGCGAAACAGGCGGCCTTGCGGCCAGCCGCTGATGGAGCGCGCCAATGTCGGTTCTGGCACAGGCTAGGCAACGGATGCGGGAGGCGGTCGAGGCGGTGGGCCGCGAGTTCGCCACCGTCCGGACGGGGAAGGCCGTTCCCGCTCTGCTCGACACGGTCGTGGTGCCGGCTTACGGTGGACGGATGCCGCTCAACCAAGTGGCCACCGTAACGGCTCCCGAGCCGTCGTTGCTGGCGGTCATGCCCTTCGATCCGTCTCTGACGCAAGCCGTCGAGAAGGCGATCGCGTCCGCGGATCTGGGACTGAATCCGTCGAACGACGGCAGCCTCGTCCGCGTGCCCGTCCCGCCGCTGAGCGAGGAGCGCCGCAGGGAATTCGTTCGCCTGCTCAACAAGATGGCCGAAGACGGCCGCGTGTCGGTGCGCCATGCCCGGCACGCCGCGAACGACGCGGTCAAGACGCAGTCGAAGGACGGCGAGATCGGCGAAGACGAAGCCAAGCGGCTCTTGGACGAAGTGCAGAAGCTGACCCGCGAGCACGGCGACAAGATCGGCGATCTGCTTGAACGCAAGACGAAGGAGGTGATGGCGATCTGAAGGACTCGCCGTCTGAGGGCTTGCTTCGCGTCCGGGCCGCCGGAGACGTCCCCCGCCACGTCGCCGTGATCATGGACGGCAACGGGCGGTGGGCGCAGGAACGAGGCCTGCCGCGAACCCTGGGCCACCGCCACGGGATGGCGGCCGTCCGCGAGACGGTCGCCGGTTGTTGCGACGCTGGCGTGCGGATCCTCACTCTCTACGCCTTCTCCACGGACAACTGGGACCGTCCCAAGGCCGAAGTGGCGGCCCTGATGGGAGTGTTGCAGGTCTACGCCGAGAAGGAGCGGCGCGCCCTCGTCGAGCAAGGCGTCGAGGTGCGGGTGCTGGGCGAGACGGAGCGGCTGGACGCGTTGTCCCAGGCCGCCGTCGGGCGCATCGAAGCCGCAACGAGAGGAGGGACGGCGCTACAGCTCAACCTCATGGTGTCGTACGGAGGCCGCGAGGAGATCGTTGCGGCGGCCAGGGCGTTGGCCGGCCGCGTGGCCGCGGGCACGCTGGACCACCGCGAGATCGACGCCGGCCTGTTCTCCGCCTCGTTGCTCACTCGGGGCGTTCCCGATCCCGATCTGCTCATTCGCACGTCCGGCGAGCAGCGGGTCAGCAACTTCATGCTCTGGCAGATGGCATACACCGAAATGCACGTCGTCGGCGCGTACTGGCCGGACTTCACTCGCGAGCACCTCTACGGAGCGATCCTGGACTATCAGCGCCGGGAGCGCCGCTTCGGCCGCGTTCCGACAGCGTGAGCGGCCGGCCGGTGCCGCCGGCGGGCGCCGGAGACGGGCCGTCGCGGGAGCTCGCGGGAGCTCGCGGGCTCGACGTGGCGGGGGCCGCAGCGGCCCCTTCGGCGGCCCGGGCGTGACCGCGAACCTGCGCTCCCGGCTGGCGATCGCGGGGCTCGGCGCTCCGGTCGGTGTCGCGTCCGTCTACGTCGGCGGCGGCGCAATGGTCGTTCCGCTGGCGGGGCTTGCCGCGTGGTCGGCGCACGAGTTCTGCCACCTCTTTTCGGACCGGCAGGCCGACCGCCGAATCGGAGCGCTGGGCGTCGTCGGCGCCGCGGGACTCGTCGTGGCGGCCGGCGCGGCGCCTGCGCTCGCGGATTGGGGCGGTGCGGCGGCCGTGCTGCTCGTGGCGCTGGCCCTCGTGGCGTCGGGGACGGCGGCCCTCTGCTGGGACGGCGGCGGGCAACCGCTCGCGTCCACGTGCGTCGCGGTCGCCGCGGCCGTCTACGCAGGCGGGACGCTCTCGTTCGCTGTGTTCCTGCGGGGGCTTCCGGGGACGTGGGCCGAGGGCGCCCCCGGGGCGTGGGAAGGTCCGTTGCTGGCGCTGCTGCCGCTTGCCGTGGTCTGGGTCGGCGACAGCGCGGCCTATGCCGTAGGGCGCAAGGCGGGCCGCAGGAGGCTGGCGCCCCGGGTCAGTCCGGGCAAGACGGTCGAAGGCTGCATCGCGGGCTTGGCGGCGGCGGCCGCGACCGGATGGGCGGCGGGCTTGGCCTTCGGCGACCTGCCCAACCTGCCGCTCTCGCCCTGGAGCGGGCTGGCGGGCGGGTTGGCGCTGGGCGCGGCAGGTCAGATCGGAGACCTGGCCGAGTCCGCTTTCAAGAGAGGCGCGGGCGTGAAGGACTCGGGATCGCTTCTCGGCGGCCACGGCGGCGTGCTGGACCGCTTCGACGGCGTCTACTTCGCGTTGCCCGCGGCGTACGGTCTGGCTCTGCTGGCACGGTCGCTGGCGTGAAGCGGCTTGCGGTCCTCGGCGCCACCGGGTCCGTGGGTCGATCCACGCTGGCCGTGGCCGCCCGGCATCCGGGCGAGTTCGATGTCGTGGCGGTGTCGGCGGGCGGTTCCGTCGGCGCCCTCGAGGATATCGCGCGCCGGTGCGGCGCGACGCACGCGGCGGTGGCCCAGCCCGAGGCGCTGGACGGCCGCCCCGACCTCCGCTCGGCGGGCTGGACCAGCGGCCCCGGCGCGGTGCGGGCGTTGGCGGCGCTTCCCGGCGTGGACGTAGTGGTCAACGCGATCGTGGGGGCTGCGGGATTGGCTCCCACGCTGGCGGCGCTGGAGGCCGGCAAGCGGTGTGCGCTGGCCAACAAGGAGTCGCTCGTTTGCGCCGGAGAGTTCGTCCTCGAGGCGGCGCGGCGCGGCGGCGGCGAGTTGGTTCCGGTGGACAGCGAGCACTCGGCGATCCTGCAGTGCCTCGGCGCGGCGGCGCCCCGGGACGCGCGCCGAATCATCTTGACGGCCAGCGGGGGTCCGTTTCGGCGCACGCCGCGCGAGCTGCTGAAGCGCGTCACGGCCGCCGAGGCCATGAAGCATCCGACCTGGGACATGGGCGCCAAGATCACCATAGATTCGGCCACATTGGCGAACAAGGCGCTCGAAGTGATCGAGGCGCACTACCTGTACGGCGTCCCCTACGACCGGATCGAAGCCGTCGTGCATCCGACGTCGATCGTCCACTCCTTCGTCGAGTTCGCGGACGGCTCCGTGGTTGCCCAGTTGGGCGAGCCCACCATGGAGCTTCCCATCCTGCACGCGCTGACATGGCCGCGGCGCCTCGCCGACCCGGCGCTGTGCACCTTCGATCCAGTCCGCTCCGGCCCGCTGGAATTCGAGCCGGTCGATTCGGCCCGCTTCCCGCTGTTCGGACTCGGGGTCGAAGCCGGGCGGGCGGGCGGCGCCGCGCCTGCCGTCTTCAACGCCGCGAACGAGGTGGCGGTCCAAGCCTTCCTGGAGGCCAAGGTTAGTTTTGGAGAAATGGCGGACGTGGTGCGGGCGGCGCTCGACGCGCTGACGGGGCGGGAAGCCCGGAGCGTCGAAGAGGTCCTCGGCGCCGATGGCGCGGCACGCCGTTGCGCCACGGAGGCGGTCGAGGCCGCGTCGGCCGCGACGGGATAGCGGGGGGGAGGCTACATGCTCGTACTCGCAGCGCTGGTGCTCCTGGGCGTGCTCATCTTCGTGCACGAGTTGGGACACTTCGGCGCGGCCAAGGCCGTGGGCATCGCTGTCGAGCGCTTTTCCGTCGGACTCGGGCCGCGCCTCTGGGGCTTCGAGCGCGGAGGCACCGAGTACGTCTTGGCGGCCGTGCCGTTGGGCGGCTACGTCAAGATGCAGGGCATGCACGACGACATGATGGAAAGGCTGGAGGGGGGCGACGGCGAACCGCGCGAGCCCCGGCCCGACGACTTCGACGCTCAGCCGCTGTGGGCACGGGCGTTCGTGATCTCGGCCGGCGTTGCCATGAACATGCTGTTCGCCTTGGCGGTCTACGTGTTCGTGCCCGTCGTCTGGGGCGTGCCCGATCTGGCCACTACGCGCGTCATGGCCGTGGAGGAGTCGCTTCTGCCCGCCGGGACGGAGGAACTGGCCGGGATCGAGCCCGGTGCGAAGGTGGCGAGGGTCGGCGGCGTGGAGCCGGAGACGTGGGGCCAGGTGCGCCGGTTCTTCCTGGAGGCGCCGGCGGGTCCGGCGACGGTGGTCACCGAAGGACCGAGCGCGGAGTTTCACGTCGAAGTGCCGGCCGCGCCCAGCGCCCGCCGAGCGGTAGTGGCCGATCCGTTCGCGCGCGGCGCATCCCGAGGCGCGCTGGAGGCGTGGATCGATCCGGTCGTTGGATCGGTAGCCGCGGGTTCGCCGGCCGAGTCCGCCAGCATCGAGGTGGGCGACCGCATCGCGTCGGTGGACGGGGTTCCGGTCCACAGCTGGCACGACCTCACCACCACCGTTCGAAGCCGCGGAGGAGAGCGGGTGGAAGTCGGCTTGTCCAGGGGGGACGACGACTTGGTCCGCGCCGTGCAGATCGCCACGGTTCGCGACCCGGAGACCGGAGAGATGCGGGGCTCTCTCGGCGTGCGCTCCGCCGGCAGGGTGGTCGACGCGCCGGTGGGCCTCGCCGGCGCCGTGGCCGCCGGATTCGAGGAGACGGTCTCGAGGACGCGGCAGATACTCGGGTTCGTCGGCGCGTTGGTCACGTTGCAGGCGTCGCCCCGCTCCTTGGGATCGATCGGCACGATAGCCGTGATGTCGAACGACGCAGCGCGCGCGGGACTGCCGTACTACCTCCGGTTCATGGCGCTGTTCAGCGTGAACTTGGCGGTGCTGAACATGTTGCCGATCCCCGTGCTGGACGGCGGGCACATGGTCTTCCTGGCGATCGAAGCCGCGCGGGGCAAGAAAGTCACCGCCAAGCAGCGGCTCCGCTGGAGCCAAGTCGGACTCGTCGTCGTGGTGGGCATCATGGTGCTGGCCCTGGGCAACGACTTGGTGCGCTTCCTGCCCCTGTAGGTTCCGCGACGGCGACGGCTTCGCCTGGAGAGCAGATTCTTCCGCCCCCCAGCACCTCGTCGCCGCCGAACAGGACGCCCGACTGGCCGGGCGTTGCCGCGCGGGCCGGCTCCTCCAAGGAAAGGCGCAGCCGGTTGGCGTCGCGGGCCGCGACTCGGCAGCGCAACGCCTTCGCGCGGTGGCGGAGCTGGACCTGCAGGCGGTCGCCGGCGCGGGGCGGGGGGGCCAGCCAGTTGAGGTTCTCCACCGAGACGGCGCCCGCGTACAGCAGGCGCTTCGGACCGACGACGACCTCGCGGGCGCCGGGGCGTATCTCCAGGACGTAGTACGGTTCCGGCATTCCGCCTCCGATCCTCTTGCGCTGGCCTACAGTGAAGCCTGCGTAGCCGTCGTGGCGACCGACGACCCGGCCCGCATGGTCCACCAATGGGCCCGGCGAGAGCGCCGGATGCGTGGGGAGGAGGCGCGTGGCCAAGAAGTCGCGGTAGCGGCCCTCGGGCACGAAGCAGATTTCCTGCGACTCGGGCTTGTCGGCCGTTGCGAGACCCAGCGACCTCGCGCGCTCCCGCACCAGGGCCTTCGTCAGGCGTCCAAGCGGGAAGCGGAGGCGACCGAGAAGGGCGGTCGGCAACGCCCACAGGAAGTAGGCTTGGTCCTTGGATGCGTCCGCGCCGCGCAGCAGCCGCGGGCGGGAGCCGTCGAGGTCGAGTCTCGCGTAGTGGCCGGACGCCACGGCGTCGCACCCCAGCGCCCGCGCCCGCGCGAGCAGGTCGCGAAACTTGGTGTTGGAGTTGCAGCGGACGCACGGGTTCGGCGTGCGTCCCCGGCCGTACTCGTCCACGAAGTCGTCGATGACGTCGCGGGTGAACGCCTCCTCGACGTCGAACACGTAGTGAGGAATGCCCAGGACGTCGGCCACGCGTCGCGCGTCGCGGATGCCGTCGAGGCCGCAGCACGTCTTTGAAGCGCCGCCGCCGCTGTAGCAGAACGTCTTCATCGTCGCGCCCACGACGTCGTGCCCGGCCTCCACCAGCATCGCCGCGGCCACCGACGAGTCGACGCCCCCCGACATGGCCGCGAGCACGCGTTCCCGGCGGGCGGGACGGGATGCGGGCTTGCCCGCCACCCGTTCGCCTGCGGTCCCGCGCGCCGGTGTTCCTGCGGTCACGGCCCGTCCTCGCGGCCCGGCGCGCCCGCGTCCGCCTGGGCCGCAGTTGCGTCGTCGGACAGCTCGGACGGAGGCGTCCGGCCAATTTCCCGCGCGAGCCCCGCCGCCTCAGCCACGGACTCTACGATCCGATCGACGTGCCGCTCGCCGGTGAGCCTCCCGAAGCTCAGGCGAAGCGTCGCTTCCCGTTGGGCGCTGGGCGGGCGGGCGGTCCTCGGCCCGCCCGCGCCGTTCGCGCACGCCGAGCCCGAGGACGCCGCGACGCCTGCCATGTCCAGGGCGGCCAACAACGTGTCCGTGTCGGTGTCGGGAATCGCCAGCGACGAGACGTGAGGAGCACGCGGCCGGTCGGCGTGCACTATCCGCAGTCCGTGCACGCGCGGCCGCAGGCGCGACTCCACGGCGGTCCGCAACGCCTCGAGCCGGGCCGATTCAGTGGACGCCTCGGCCGCCGCCAGCCGCAGCGCCTCGGCCATTCCGGCGGCTCCCTCCACGTCCTCGGTGCCGGGGCGCAACCCGCGCTCCTGGCCGCCGCCGTAGTGAAGCGGTTGCAGGAAGTCGGCCGCCGGCGCCAGGAGCGCCCCGACGGCGCGCGGGCCGTAGATCTTGTGTCCGGCAATCGTCAGCATGTCCACGGGCGTCTGGTCGAGGCGAACCGGGATCTTGCCGACGGCCTGCACGGCGTCGCTGTGCAGCGGCACGCCTGCGCGCCGGCACCTGGCGGCGACCTCGTCCACCGGCAGGCGAAGACCCGTCTCGTTGTTGACCCACATGCACGAAACCAGCGCCGTTCGTCGCGTCAGGGCTCGATCGAGCGCGTCCATGTCCAGCTCCCCGTCGTCGACGGCGATGCCAATGCGCTCGGCCCCCTCCGCTTCGGCCTGCTTGGCCGCCTCGGTCACCGCCGGGTGCTCCACGGACGAAGTCGCGACCGCCCGACCGCGGCCGTCGCCCGCCCAGCGAACGCGTCTCATCCGGCCCAGGACGGCGATGTTCGCGGACTCCGTGCCCCCGCGCGTCCAGAAGACGCGGTCGGGGCGCGTGCCCAGCGCGGCTGCCGCCTCTTCTCGCGCTTCGTCCAGCCGCCGCCTCGCCCACCTGCCCCAGCGATGGGAACTCGACGGATTGCCGAAAGCGTGGTCGCGGCACTCGGCCATGACGCGCGCCACTTCGGGGCGAATCGGCGTCGTGGCGGCGTGGTCGGCGTAGATCGAGTCTTCGAGCGTCTGCATCGGCTTGCGGCTTGGCGGCGGCCGGCATCGCGCGGAGAGCGCCCCTGCCGGGGAGCCGCTTGGCCTCGCCCTGGAAGCTACAGGAACGACGGTTGCGCCCGGCGCGCTTCGCCCTCGTAATCCGCCAAGTCGATCAGCGGGGTGGGCCGGCTCGCGTCGGCGACGTGCAGCGTGCCCACGAATCCCTGCCTGCGCAACGGCGCTTCGACGGTCCGCTTCGCGCAATCGGGCGTGTTGGCCTCCTCGGACACGTGCGCCAACACGACCGCGCGGAGGCGCGGACTCCAAAGATCGCGCAGGAGGCCGGCAGCGGCGTGATTGGAGAGATGGCCATGGCTGGAGGCGGTCCGGTTCTTCACGGAAGCCGGATACGGAGCCTGCGTCCAGAGCAGGCGTTCCTCGTAGTTGGCTTCGACGACCAGACCGTCGCAGCCCTGCAGGAAGTGGCGGGCCTGCGCTGTCGGCCTGCCCAGGTCGGTGGCCACGCCCAAGCGGATGCCGGTGGCGCGATCCTCCACGACCACGGCAACGGGCTCGGCGGCGTCGTGGAGCGTGGCGAAGGGCAGAATCGCGAAGTCGCCAATGCGCGCCTCGCGGCCGGGGCGCAGGTCGTGGACGGTCTCCGCGCCGCGGAGGAACCGGCGCGCGGCGTCGCGCGTCCCCGCCGTCATCCACAGTGGAATGCCGTCGGCCCGGGCAAGCACGCCCGATCCGCGCGCATGGTCGCCGTGCTCGTGAGTGAGCACGATCGCGGCGAGGTCGCCCGGAGCCAAGCCGGCGAGAGCTAGGAGTCTGTAGGCCGTAGGGAAGGGGCCGGGGCGTAGCAGACGGGGCGGCGGGCAGGCGTTAGGCGGACGGGTCGGGCGATGGGCGGCATGGGGCGTCGGCGGGCGTGCAACGGACGACGCGAGGCCGATTTTGGGCGGGAAAGGGCGCGCGGGGCGTGCGGAGCGTCGCGTTTGGGCGCACGACGCCTGGGGGGCGTACGGTTCGCGAAGAGCTTGAGCAGGTTGTGGCAGGCGCAGACCAGCGCCCACTCGGCCTCGACCGCCTCGAGTCTTCGGAACGAGAAGCGCCGAAAGCCGCGCGCCTGCTTGATCTGGCCATTGACCGGCTCGACGACGGCCTTGCGGCGCGCGTACAACGCTCGTCCGTCCTCGCTGGCGACCCGGGCCCGCATCCGCTCCCGTGGCGACGCGTCCTGCCGCGCGGCGGCGTCCGTTTTCGGAGATGTCCCTTGGGGCTTGCGCGCCGTCGCGACCCAGGCCTCCGTCCCCAGGGCGCGCGCTTGCGCCTCGACGCCCGGACGCCAGTATCCGGCGTCGGCCGTCGCGTTCGCCGGCGCCTCGCCCAGGTTCGCCCTGGCCCGCTCGAGCACCGGCTCCAGATTGCGGCAGTCGGCCGGCTGGTTCGTCACGCCGTGCGCCACGACGACCTGCGCGGCGTCGTCGACCGCCAGTTGCGCGTTGTACGCCTGCACGAATCCGTGCGCCCCCATCATGATGTGGCTCTCCGGGTCCGTGAAGTTGCATTGCGCCCCGCCGACCGGTCGCCCGCCCGGCGTCGCCGGCGTCTCCTTGCGCGGCAACTGTCCCGGCTCGCTCGCGGACGCGCCGCCTTGCGGGTCCAGCGCGTCCGCACGCGCCCGCCGCCGCGCCGCCTTCGTGCGCAATCCCTTCGCCACGACCGAACTCCCACAGCGCGCCGCCGTCCGCTCCATGCCCTGCGCTTGTGCCCGCAACTTGCGCGCCCGCGCCCGCCGCGCCTCGTCCTCCAATCGCGCCTTCGCTTCCCGGATCCGCGCCAGCCGGCCCTCGCGCCGGCTCAGCGCCTCCGGCAATCCCTCCGCGCTTCCCTCCCCCTGCGACTCGGCCCGGTCCGCCGCTTCCGCCTCCGCCAGCATCCGCGCCACCTCCTCGGCCAACCGCTTCTCTTCGGCCACCATGCGCGCATAGCTCATCGCCTTGTGCTTGCTCGCGTTCGCCTCGACCTTCGTCCCGTCCACCGCCACGTGCTTCAGCTTCACCAGCCCCGCCGCCCCGCACAGCTTCAGCACCTCCACGAACAAGCGCTCGAAGCGCTTGCGGTGCACACGGCGAAACTCGTTGATCGTCGTGAAGTGCGGCTCCGCGTTGCCCGTCAGCACACGAAACGCCACATGCTCCCGGCACGCCCGAGCCATGCGCCGCGACGAGTACACGCCCGAGCTGTACGCGTACACCAGCAACGCCACCATCATCCTCGGATCGTACGGCCGCTGGCCCCGCGCGTCCTTCGCCTGAACCGCCGCCTCGATCCCCGAAATGTCCAGCTCCGACACCACGTCCAATACGAACCACACCAAGTGGTCCTCCGGCAACCAGTCCCGCATCGACGGCGGCATCAGGTACAGCTGGTCCAGCCTCCACGCCTGGTACTGCTTCTTCACTCGACCCCCCCGTTGAAGAATCGCTCGCCTCCCCCGCACACCCCCAATATTGCCCCCCCGCCACATCCCGCCACAAGAAGAAACGAGCTATGCGCTACAGGCTCCTAGTCGGCGGCGCGTCTCCGCCCGGCTGAACCCGGCGTCGACGAGGACGTGCGTCCGGCCGTTGGTGGCCAGCGTGGCATTGCCGCGGCTGCTGCTGCCCAGTACGGAAAAGCGCAAGGACCGCCGCTAGCCGTGGTCCGGGCGCCGCGAGGGCTTCGATCCCTCGCCCGCCCCGCTCGGGTTCGCCGGCGAGGTCCGCAAGCGCTTTCTCAGCTCGGGGTTGGCCGTGGCCGAGTATCCGCGAAGGCGCGGCGATAGAGGGTGCGCATTCCGTCGCTCAACGGCACGCCGCGACGGGCCATCGCGCGTCCGGCCGCCCGGAGGAACGCGTCGATGTCGCACTCGCCGAGTTCGCCCGTCAGCGGTCCGGCCCACGAGAACGGCGGCGTCCACTTCGGCGCCATCGCGCCGCCGAAAAGGAACGAGCCCGCGCCGATCACGGAACCCGTGTCGAAGAGCGTGCCGATGCCGGCGCGCACATGGTCGCCCAATAGGCATCCAGCCTTGACGAGCCCGGTGTCGAGAGACCCCTCGCCGGTCTCGTAGCGAACGGATCCGTAAGTGTTCTTGAGATTCGAGTTCGTGGCGCCCGCGCCCAGGTTGGCCCATCGCCCCACCACGGAATGCCCGAGGAAGCCGGCGTGAGCCTTGTTGGCGAAGCCGAGCAGCACGGACGTGGAGACCTCGCCGTGCACCCTGCACTCTGGACCGATGCTTGTCTGGGCGATCGCGCCGCCCAGGATCGCCGACCCGGGTCCGACGTAGCACGGGCCGGCGATCCTGGAGAAAGCGCGGACGCGAACGCCCTCGTCGAGCGCCACCGGTCCTTCCGAGAGATCGAAGACCACGCCGGGGTCGACGCGGACGCCGTCGGCAACGGCAAGGCGGTGCGGGCCGACGCGGTGGGTCCCCGGCGGCGTGCCCCGGTCCGGAAAGCGCTCGGCGTCGGCGGCGATGCGGGCGCCGTTGGCCGTCATCAGCTGCCAGACGGAGTCCAGGACGTCGCCGTTCACGGGAATCCGGGGCCACTTGGGGGGCGGCGACAGCGCGTCGTCGGCCACGGCCGTGCCGGCCGGCAACCAGACGCCGGCAATCTCGTTGCCCGCGAAGAGCGCGGCCGGGGCTGGCCCCAGGCTCCTCTCGCCGCGCGCGAGGAGCGCGGCGAAGGCGTCCTCCTCGGGAGCCAAGCGGCCGGAGAGCACCAGGGTGCCTGCTTGGCCGGGAGCCTCCGGGCCGGGGGGCTCGGCCAAGCAGGGCGGCGCGCCCGGCTCCTCGAATCCAGCCAGCGCCGCGCAGCCGAGGTGCCCCTCGCAGCGGACGCCCAGGATCCGCTCGCACCGAGCCCGCAGCGTCTCCACGCCGAAGAGGAGCTCGCCGACGGGCCGCGTGAGCCCGAAGGGAACCCAGGAACGCGCCGCGCCGTCGGCCGCCATCAAGAACCGAAAGCTCACCCCTCTTCCTCGCGAAGTTCCGGCAACGCGTCCAAGTATGCCTTCAGGTTCGGGGACTCCTCGCGGGGCATCACCAGCGTCGTGTCGCCCGTGCGCACCACGAGCATGCCCTCCACGCCCAGGAGCACCACTTGGCCTTCCACGGCCACGGCAATGTTGCGCGACGCGCCGGACGCGACCACGTCTCCCTGGCAGACGTTGCCTCTGCGGTCGGCGCCGCGGGTCCGCGCCAGCGACTCCCAGCTGCCCACGTCGTCCCAGTGGAACGACGCGTCCACTGCGCCCACCCTTGGGCTGCGCTGGAGCACCGCTTCGTCCACGGAGATCGCGGCGCATTGCTCGAAAAAGGCCGCCGCGTCTCCACGTTCCAGCTCGGGCAGCGCAACGGCGATCTCGGGAGACCGCGCGGCGGCTTCGTCGAGGAACGCCTTCGCGGTCCAGATGAAGATGCCCGTGTTCCAGCGCGCGCCGTCCGCCTTCAGCCTGGACGCCTCGGGCTCCGGAGGCTTCTCGACGAACTCGTCCACGCGGTAGGCATGGGCTCCCGTGGGAGCGTCGAGCGCCGAGCCGGGACGGATGTAGCCGTAGCCCGTCTCCGGGCGGTCGGGGCGCGACGCGACGGTCATGAGCAGACCTTCGCGCACGGCGATCTCGGCGCCCGCGAGCACGGTCTCCCGGAACGCGGCGCCGGGCCGCACCAGCTGGTCCGCGTGAAGCGACACCAACACGGCGCGCGGGTCGGCCTGCGCGATCTCCCAAGCGGCCTGCACCAACGCGGGCGCGGTACCTCGCGGCCTGGGCTCCACGACGAACGCGTCGTCGCTCAGTCCGGTCGCCGCGGCGATCGCCTGCACGAGGCGGCGGGGCGCCAGGACGCGCAACCGCTCGGGCGGCACAAGCTTCTTCGCGCGACGGAGGGCGTCCGCCACCAGAGGGTCGGGACCAGCCAGGGGCAAAAGCTGCTTGGGACGGGCCGGAGTGCTCGCCGGCCAGAACCGGGAGCCGACGCCGCCGGCGAGCACGGTTGCCCAGAGGCGCTCGCCCAGGCCGCCCGCCGCCGAAGCGCTGTCGCGTGCTCGGGTCGTCATGTCCTCCAATATGCGGGCTCGGAGTCCTGCGCGCCCCGGGGGGCGGTGGCGCCAAAGCCGCAACTCGGCATCGAAGCCATGAACGATATCGCCGCGTGCGTTCTGGCGGGCGGACGTGGGCGGCTGTTGGGGGGGGGGTTGGGGCGGGTCGGAAGCGTCTGGCCGCTCCGCGCGTTTGGGGCCGGCGTCCGCCGTCCGGTTGCAGCCGCAGGCGGCCGCGAGCGGCTTGCGCACGGCCGGACGGTTGACCGCAGGCGGGCGGATCGAACAGCTTTCAGGCATGAAGACCCGCACGCTCCTCGCTCTGGGAGCCGTCTCGGCCGCCGCGCTCTACGGATGCGGCGACGATCCGTTCGCCTTCCCGTGGGAACCGTCCCCGGACACGTTGCGGCTGTTCGCGCTGTCGCATCCCGAGCACAACCTCGTCTCGGCTCTCGACGCCGTGCCGCGCCGCGCGGTCCGCGTCGAGGCGGCTTCGACCGGGGGCCAATGGGATGTTGCCGTGGACACGGCCGGCGGACGCTTCGTGTGGTTGCCGCCCGGCGTGCTCGGCATCACGTCGCAGGCGGGCATCGCTGAACTCGACGAGACGAACTTCGATGCTGCCAGGGTTGCGCCCGCCGACACGGCGCGCTATGCGAGGAACCGTCCATTGCCGGTGGAGCCCGGCCGGGTCTACGCTCTGCGCACGCGGCGGCATGCGGGCGGATACGGAACCTGCACGTACTACGGCAAGATGCAGGCGCTGGATGTCGACGTGCCGGGCGCCGCGATCCGCATGCAGTACGACATCAGCCCGGCCTGCAACAACCGGTCTCTGGTTCCTCCCGGCTGAGGCTGGATGCTCGACATCAGGCTGTTGCGCCGCGATCCGCAGGGCGCCGCGGCGGCGCTGGAGCGCAAGGGCGCGACGGACGCCGCGCGCCAAATCGGCGTGCTGTTGCGTCACGACGAGGAGCGGCGCAAGGCGCTCAGCGAGGCCAGCGAGCTTCGAGCCGTGCGAAATCGCGTCTCCAGGGAAATAGGGGAGGCCAAGCGGGCAGGTCGCCGGGCGGGTGCCGAGGTCGAGCGCATGCGGGAGGTGGGCAGGCGGATCGCCGAACTGGACGCGCGCGCCGGAAAGGCGGCGGAAGCGGCCTCCGAACTGTTGCTCCGGCTTCCCAACCTTCCGGATCCCAGCGTTCCGGCCGGCGACGAGGACGCCAACGTGATCGTAAGGCAGTGGGGCGAGACGGGCGAACCGGGCGTCGCGCCGCGCCCGCACTGGGAAATCGCCGAGACGCTGGGCGTCCTGGACCTTGCCGCGGGCGCGAAGATATCGGGGTCCGGCTTTCCGGTGCTCCGCGGGCCAGGGGCAGCCCTGCAGCGCGGCCTGATCGACTGGATGATCCGGCTTCACGTTTCGCGGCACGGCTACACCGAGGTCCGGGTGCCGTACTTGGTTACCGCGGATGCAATGACGGGCACGGGACAGCTGCCCAAGTTCGCCGAGGACTCGTACTCGGTGGACCGCGGCGGCCTGTGGCTGATTCCGACCGCTGAAGTGTCGGTCACGAACCTGCATCGCGAGGAAATACTTGCAGGCGACGCGCTCCCCAGAAAGTATGTCGCGTACTCGCCCTGCTTTCGCAGAGAGGCTGGGGCGGCTGGGAGGGACACGCGCGGATTGCTGCGCGTGCACCAGTTCGACAAGGTCGAGCTCGTGCGGTTCGAGCGTCCGGAGACGAGCGGGGCGCTGGACGAGCTGGTCGCGGAGGCCGCCAGCGCACTCGAGGCGCTGGGGTTGCCGCATCGCATCGTGCTGCTGGCCGGAGAGGACCTGGGATTCTCCGCCTCGCTCACCTACGACATCGAGGTCTGGGCGCCCGGCGTCGCGCGTTGGCTGGAGGTGTCGAGCTGCACGACGTTCACGGACTTCCAGGCACGGCGGGCCTCCATTCGATTTCGCCCGCGCCCCGGCCAAGCGACGGAGCACGTCCATACGCTCAACGGGTCGGGCTTGGCGTTGCCGCGGCTGATGGCGGCGCTCCTGGAGACGCACCTGCAGGCGGACGGATCGGTGCGCCTGCCGAAGGCGCTGGCCCCGGTCCTGGGATTCGCAGAGATATCTCCCGGCGCGTGACCCGGGGTTCGCGGGCGGGAGCGGCGGCGGCGACTGGCGGAGCAGGCGGGCGTTTCGCGGACCCCGCCGGGCGGGCGCCCAGGGCGGCGCGGGGATGACGCCGACCGGGACAGGCGCCGGCGCGGGCTCGGTCTCGACGGGCTCGCGAACGGCCAGGCCGGGCCGGATCCGGGGGCGGGCAGAGCGTCTCGCTTCCCGGACGCTGCTGATGGCGCTGGGCGCCCTGTTCGTGGCGTTGCTGGCGTGGTACTTGGTGTTCACTGCCGAAATCGTGCGTTCGAGCGAAGCCGACAAGGAGACGTTCACGAGGGTCTACGCGGAGGTTCAGCGCGGGCTGGCCAGCCCGGAGTCCGGAGCCGAGCTCGCCGCGTTGCAGAGGCTGCAGAGCCTGATCCTCGAGCTTGGCGTTCCGTTCGTGGTGACCACCGAGCCCGGCGGCGCCTACCAGACCTCGGCGAACCTGCCGTTCCCGGTCGGCGATCCCCCGACCGCGGAGGAGGAGGACCGCATCCTTCGCTACGCGGCCGAGCTGGACGCCCGGAACGTTCCCGTCGGCGACCCCGCCGGCCAGCTCATCCACTACGGAATGACGCCGGAGGCGGCGCGGCTCCGGTGGATGCCCTTCCTCTGGGCCACCGGCCTCGTCCTGGCCATCCTGCTCGCAGCGACGGCCTTCCGCTTCCAGCGCCGCGCCGCGTCCGAGCTGGCCTGGACGTCAATGGCGCGCGAACTCGCCCACCAGCTCGGCACGCCGATCAGCTCGTTGCAGGGGTGGATCGAAGTGCTTGCGCCGGAGCCCGGCGACCGTCCGGCGCTCATGCCGCGCACCGAGATCGCGTCGGCGCTCAAGGAAGACTTCGTCCGTCTGGAACGGGTGAGCCGCCGCTTCGAGCTGATAGGACGCCACCCCGAACTCGGCCGCGTCTCGGTGCGCGACGTGGTCTCCGAGTTGCGGGGCTACCTCGAGGCCAGGCTCCCCAGGCTGGGGGCCGGGGTGGCGCTCCACGTGGACGTTCCCGACGACCTCCCCGACGTCGTGGGCCACGAAGTGCTGCTGACCTGGGCGCTGGAGAACGTCGTCAAGAATTCGCTCGACGCGATGGCCGGGACCGGCGGAGCCATCACGGTGTCGGCCCGCGCCCAGGACCGCCGGTGGGTGGTGGTCCGCGTGCGCGACACCGGCCCGGGCGTGGCCGCCGAGATCCGGGACCGACTCTTCGAGCCCGGCGTGACCAGCAAGTCGGGCGGGTGGGGCGTGGGACTCACGCTGACCCGGCGGATCGTGGAGGGCGTGCACGGCGGCCGCATCAACTTGCTGGACGTTGGCGATCGCGGCGTGACGTTCCAGATCCGGTTGCCGAAGGCGCAGACGGCGTGAGCTGGGCGAGCGCCGAACCGACCGCGCGCGTCGGCCTTTCGTCGGCCGTAGAGGGTCGAGCGGAGCGGCGCTGTGCCGACAGCATGGACGGGACGGAGCAGCCCAAGACTGCGCGGGGTTGGCTCGGGCGGGCACGGATGGCGTCGCGCGACAGCGGCCCTCTGCAACCAGCATGGACGGGGCGGAGCGGCCCGTGACCGCCCGTAGCGACGCGCCGCCGACCCTGCTGGAGCGGACGGACGGCATCCTGGCCGGTCTCAACCCCGAGCAGCGGCAAGCCGTCGAGCACTTCGAGGGCCCGTGCCTGGTGCTGGCCGGCCCGGGGTCGGGCAAGACGCGCGTCCTCACCACGCGCGTCTGCCGGCTGATCCTGGACCACGGAGTGCCGCCCGAGCGCATCATCGCAGTCACGTTCACCAACAAGGCGGCGGCGGAAATGCGCGAGCGCGTGACGCGTATGCTCGGCGGGGCGCCAAAGGGCATTTGGATGGGGACGTTCCACAAGATCGGGGCGCGCCTCCTGCGGCGCCACGCGCCCGCGGCAGGGCTGACTCCGGCGTTCACGATCCGCAATGCGGAACAGTCGTTGCGCGAGATCAAGCGCGCGGCGGCCGGAGTCGGCGTGAACCACAAGCGGCATGCCCCGAAGAATCTTCGCTGGCTCATTTCCACCGCCAAGAACATGCTTCTGACGCCGGCCCAGTACGCCGAGAGCACAGCGGGGGAAGCGGACCCGCACGTCGGCGCCGCCGCGCGCGTCTACCCGGCCTACGAAAGAGCGTTGCGTGCCCAGGACGCCACCGACTTCGACGACCTTCTGGTGTTGCCCGTGCGGCTGCTCGAGAAGGACGAAGCGCTCAGGAATCGATACGGCGAGCACTTCGCCTTCGTTCTGGTCGACGAGTTTCAGGATACGAACGCTGTTCAGTTCAAGTTTCTCAGCTTGCTTGCCTCTCGACACCGCAACCTGATGGTGGTCGGCGACGACGATCAAGCCATCTATGGCTGGCGCGGCGCCGACATTCGCAACATCCTGGACTTCGAGGCCGAGTTTCAAGGCGCGGGCGTTGTCAAGCTGGAGCGCAACTACCGGTCCACGCAGGCCATCTTGGACATAGGCAATGCGGTCATCGACTGCAACGAGACGCGCAAGGCGAAGACAATGCGAACGCAACGGCGAGGCGGCGCTCCGGTCGCGCTCGCGGGCGCCGAAGACGAATTGGACGAGGCGCGCTGGATCGTCGAGGAAATCGAGCGGCTCATGCTGAGCGAACCCGCACGCGGGCATGGCGACTTTGCAGTCTTGTACCGAACGAACGCGCAGTCGCGGGCGCTGGAGGACCGCTTGCGCCGTCGTGGCGTGCCGTATCAGATCGTGGGCGGCTTGCGCTTCTACGAACGCCGGGAAATTCAGGACGTGCTGGCGTACTTGAACCTTGTAGCGAACCCCCGCGACGACAACGCCTTCGAGCGCGTGGTGAACTACCCTCGTCGCGGACTGGGCCAAGTGTCCGTGAACCGGTTGTCGTCGTTCGCGACCGAACGGGCCATGAGTTTGCTCGAAGCTGCCGAGAGCGCCCGCGAGGCCCCCGGACTGGCGGCCGCGGCGGTGCGCGGCGCGCGTGGCTTCGCGAAGCTGATACGCGACTATGCCGCGTTGTCCGAGAACATCGGGGTCGGCGACTTGCTGAAGCGGATGGTCGAGGAACTGGGACTGATTTCGCTATTGCGCAACGAGGCGCCGGAAGAAAGCGACCGCATAGACAACCTCAAGGAGTTCATCGCCGCCGCGGAGTTGTTCGACGAGGGGGTGACCGATGAACTCGAAGGAGGCGGCATGGAGGATATGGACGAGGACGCGTCGCGCGATCCGACCCCGTTGCAGCTCTTCCTTCAGCAGATGGCGCTGGTCACCGACGTCGACAATCACGACGCGGGCGCGGACGCGGTCGTGCTCATGACGTTGCATACGGCGAAGGGGCTCGAGTTCCCCATCGTGTTCGTGAGCGGCCTGGAAGAAGGGCTCCTGCCGCTGGGCGCCGGAGAGGAGGGATCGGAACACGTCGAAGAAGAGCGCAGGTTGTGCTACGTCGGCGTCACGCGCGCGCAGGACCGGCTGTACCTCACGTACGCTCGCCGTCGCCGTCGCTTCGGCGAGTACTCGTCGCGGGAACTGTCGTCGTTCGCGGACCCGATCCTGGACAAAGTCGAGTGGGCGGCGACCCGGCCGGCTTCCTGGGCGGCGCCGGGGCGCCGCGGGCGGTGGCGGCGGGACGGCGGGCCGGCCGCCAACGACGGCATGGCGGACCGGCCGTCGGGACGGTTGGGCGCCGGAGAGTGGGACGACGAAGGCTTCGACCAGGACCGTCCGCAGTTCGCCAAGGGGGAAGCCGTGGTCCACCAGACGTTCGGCTCGGGCACGATCGTCGAGCTGTCCGGCTTCGGCGCGGACCTCAAGGTCGTCGTGGACTTCGGAGACGCGGGGCGCAAGAAGCTGCTGGTGCGCTACGCGGGACTGCAGAAGGACTACGTCTGAACCGAGCGCGGCACGCCCTTCTCATGTTGATCGGAGGGGTCGTCGCCGTCGGCGTCCGGCGTGCCGTCCAATGGTCGCGATGCGGGGGGACGCTCGCCGGGGGCCTCGCCGTCCGCCTTGTCCGGCGGCGCAACGTGCGCCCCCACTCTCTGCAACAATCCGGTCAGTCCGGCTCCGCGCCGCAGCAGGCGCAGCTTGGCGGCGGCGTCCAGCACGGCGTCCTCCGCCTCGGACTGCGCCAAGTCGGCCAGCGCCTTGAGTTCGCCCAGCCGGCCCCGCACGTGCTCCGCGGCCTTGTCCGCGTCGTCCGCCAGGCGGCTGGCAGTCCCGTCGATCCGGTCGACGCCCTTGCGGGCCGCCTTGCACACGTGGTCCAAGTTGCGGACCGCGTTAGCCGCGTGGTCGACCAGCGGGCCTGTGCGGTCGCGCGCAATCTCCAGGAAGCCACCCCACTCCTTCGCCAACCTGCGCACTTCCAGCAAGACGAGGATCAGGGCGCCCAGGATGGCGGCCAGCGCCGCCAAAATGCCCAGATTCGCCCAGGGGATCCAGGCGCCGCCGCCGTTGGCCGCGCCCGCCAGCGCCTGGAACGCCGAAGGATGGAGGCTCATGGCTCGGAATATGGCCCGCCGCCGCGAGCCGCGAAACCGCGCGGGGCCGGTTCCCTCGTCCCGCGCCTCCACGGATGCCGCTCGGGCCGGGCGGCCGGGGCCGGCGGACCTGCAGGGAACGGAGGGCGGCCCGGCGTGCCGTCGTCGTCCCGCCGCACTATCTTGGTCGCGCTCCTTCTTGCCGCGTCCACCAAACCCGAGGCCCGCCATGCCTTCGCTTGTGATCTCGGGCGGGCGCCCCCTCGGCGGAAGCGTCGTTCCGGCGGGGAACAAGAACGCCGCGCTCCCGGTTCTGGCCGCCACGCTCATGTCGCCGGAGCGAACCAAGGTTCGCAACGTGCCGCGCATCCGCGACGTGCTGACGCTGCTCGAGATCGCCGAGTCGTTGGGCGCGGGCGTCGAGTGGACCGGCGCCAACGAAGTGGAGATCGACGGCGCCGGCGTGGAGCCGTCCAAGCTGGACCGGGGGCTGTCGCAGCGGATCCGCGCCTCGGTTCTGCTGGCGGGGCCCTTGCTGGCCAGATTCGGCTCGGTCTCGTTGCCGCCTCCGGGGGGCGACGTCATCGGCCGCCGCCGCCTCGACACGCATCTGCTCGCCTTCCGCGCGCTTGGGGCCGACGTCCACACGCCTGCCGACGTGGAGATCAAGGCCGGGCGGCTCGCGGGCGCGAACATCTTCCTGGACGAGCCGTCGGTCACCGCGACGGAGAACGCCGTCATGGCGGCCGCGCTGGCCGACGGGCGCACCGTGGTCCGCAACGCGGCGTGCGAGCCGCACGTCCAGGACCTGTGCCACGCGCTGAACGCCATGGGCGCGAGGATCGAGGGGACCGGCGGCTCCACGCTGACCGTTCGCGGCGTCGATGCGTTGCAGCCCGCCGAGGTGACGATCGGGCGCGACCACATCGAGACCGGCTCCTTCATCGGCCTCGCCGCGGCCACGCGCGGCAAGATCGTCGTCGAGGACGCTCCCATCGAACACCTGGACTCGACGCTTATCGGCTTCGCTCGCTTGGGCGTGCGGTGCAGCGTGCGAGGACGCGCCCTCGTCGCGGACGGACGCGAGGCGCCCGAAGTCCGCATGGACGCCTTCGGCCACGTCCCGAAGGTCGACGACGGGCCTTGGCCGGCCTTTCCCGCCGACCTCACGTCGATCGCGGTCGTCGTCGCCACGCAGGCCAAGGGCACCGTCCTGGTTCACGAGAAGATGTTCGAATCGCGGATGTTCTTCACGGACAAGCTGGTGGGGATGGGCGCGCGCATAATCCTGTGCGACCCGCACCGCGTGGTGGTGACGGGCCCGGCTCCGTTGCGCGGGGCCGTCCTGGAGAGCCCCGACATCCGCGCCGGCATGGCCATGGTGATCGCCGCCCTGTGCGCCCGCGGCCGGAGCGTCATTCGCAACGCTGGGCAGATCGAGCGCGGATACGAGCGCATCGACGAGCGCTTGGCGGCCTTGGGGGCGGACATTCAACGCGAACCGTAGCCTTGCGCCCCAGACTCCCGGAAGAGCGGCGGCCTGCGTGCCCAAGCCGGCGCGGAGCCGCGCCAAGGACCAACCGAGCGCCGCGTAGGCGGGAGTTCTGGCGCCCGGCGCCCGTGATCACGGCCGCTCGCGAGCCGGGCGGCGCGTACGGCGGAAGTCCCCCATGAACGACGAACGATCCCAGCGAAGCGGCGGAGCCCCGGTGAACGACTCGGCCGGCGCGAGCCCCGCGTCGATCGCCGGCCTGCTGTCGACGTCGCGCCGGGACCTCCTCGACATCACGTTGCGCAACCCGTTGCTGTCATTTCGTCCGTTGCGGGCCAAGGGCGTGCAGGTCGTGGACGAGTCGCCCCGCGAAGTCTTTCGCCGCCTCGTCGAAAAGAAGAGCGGCATGTACTTCGTGCCGGCGCCGGACCAGACCGAGCCGGCCGCCGGCCCGGGTGCGCCCGAGCCGCAGGGGGCCACGCGGGCCGGGCAGCTCCCGCCGGCCGGAGACGAGCCCGCGCTGAACGGGCTCGGAGGGCTCGGAAGCGGGCGCGGAGACCCCGTGGCCGACTCCCCGGCACGTCCGCCGTCCCAGACGGGGGGCGTCCCGCCGCCGCCGGTCGGGCCGCGCGGAGACGACGCCACTGGCCACGAGCCGACCGCCGCCGAAGATCCCGCCGAGCGCCAGCTGGACAACAAGTTGCAGACCGCGCACGTCGAGGACCGCATGGAGATGCTGTTGCGCAACACGTTGCGCCATGCGCGCTCGTCGATCGAGGAGCAAGGCGTCAACATTCTCTACCTGGCGCTGGGGATGCTGGTCTGGTACGAATCCGACTCGAGCGAGACGGAGCGCCGAGCGCCCTTGGTGCTGGTGCCTGTGGAACTGGACCGGGCCAGCTTGCGGGCACGTTTCCGGGTACGCTGGAACGAGGACGAGATCGAGGCCAACCTCTCGCTGGACGCCAAGATGCGGCGCGACTTCCAGGTGCCGTTGCCCGACTTGGAGGACGCGGAGGACCTGGACGTGGACGTCTACTTCGACCAGGTCGAGCAGGCCGTGTCGCGTCTGCCGCGCTGGAAGGTGGACAGGCAGGCCGTCCACCTGGGCTTCTTTTCCTTCAGCAAGCTGCTGATCTACAAGGACTTGGACGTGGACGCCTGGCCCGGCGAGGAGGCTCCCGATCAGCACCCGGTCGTGCGCTCGCTCTACGGCGACGGCTTCGAGAGGGATCCGAGCGCCGCGGATCCGGACGACGGCGGCCCCTGGCTGGACGAGCGGCCCGAGGCCGGAGAGATGCACCAGGTGCTGGACTCGGACAGCTCGCAAACGCTGGCCGTGCTGGACGCGGTGGCGGGGCGGAACTTGGTCGTCCAGGGGCCGCCGGGGACGGGGAAATCGCAGACGATCACGAATTTGGTCGCCGAATGCGTGGCGCGAGGCAAGACGGTGCTCTTCGTCGCGGAGAAGATGGCGGCGCTCGAGGTGGTCAAGCGCAGGCTCGACGGCGCGCACGCGGGCGACGCCTGCCTGGAGCTGCACAGCCACAACGCGAACAAGGCCGCCGTGCTGGCCGAACTCGAGCGCACGCTGCACCTGGGACGGCCGCAGCCGCCGGACGCCGAGGACGCGACGGTCCAGCTCGAGCGGAGCCGGGACCGCCTCAACGAGTACTCGCGGGCGGTGAACTCGCCCGTCGGGCTCACCAAGCTGACGCCCCAGCAGCTGATCGGCGAGTTGGCGAGGACGGGCGGCCCCGACGGTCCGGCGGGCGCCCCGCCGCTGGAGTTGCCGGGCGCGGCTTCGTGGAGCCGGGACGAGTTCGACCAGCGCGCCGAAGGCGTGAGCGAGCTGGAGAGTCTGGTGGCGACGACGGGCGTCCCGAGAAAGCTCCCGTTCTGGGGCAGCGCGTTGTCGCGCTACATGCCGGCCGACAGGAGCCGCGTCGCCGAGGCGCTGGATGCCGCGACCGCGGCGCTTCGCCGCCACAGGGCCGACGCGGAGCGACTCGGCGAAATGCTTGGCGCGGGCTCCGAGAGGCTCGGCCGACGCGCTACCGAGACGCTCCTCGCGACCGCGGCGCGCGTTGCCGAAGCGCCGGACTTGGCGGGCGTCCGGCACGGGGCGCCCGAGTGGACGGAGCGAGTCGGCGAAATCGAAGCGCTGGCGAGCGACGCGCTCGAACTTGCTCGCCTTCGCACCGAGCACGACTCGGCGTTGATCCCGGAGGCGTGGGAGCAGCCGGGCGTGCTGGTGCTTCGCCAAGGACTGGCGTCCAGCGGCGGTTCCTGGCTGAGATTCCTCTCGCCCGGTTGGCGGAGGGCCGCCAAGGAGTTGCGGGGACTGTGCAGGGACGAGCCTCCGAAGGACCACCGGGCGAGCCTGATCCTCGTCGACGCCGTCTTGATCGCCCAGCGCCTGAAGGACGCCGTCGAGCGGGCGCGGCCCCTGCTGGCGCGGCTGTTCGACGGGCCGGCCCCGGGATGGGACGCCGACGCCAGCCGGCGGATCGGCGAGACGGCCGAATGGCTGTTGCGGATGCACGGGGACGTGGCCTCGGGCGCCGTTCACGCGCGGGCGCCCGCCCTGCTGGACGATTCGCTGGACGCGGAGGCCCTGAGCGCCGCGGCGAGCGCCTGCCGCCGGTCGGCCGAGCAGTGGGCCGAGGCGATGAACGCCCTGGCCGCGGTCCTGGAGCTGGACGAAGCCCGTTTCGCGCCGTTGCGCCCGCCCGCCGCGCGACCGTTCGCCGAGACCGAGGCGTGGCTGGCGCGGGCCGCCGCCGACGTGGACGCTCTGCAGGGGACCGTTCGCTTCAACCGCATCGCCAAGCGCATGGAGGAGGGCGGATTGGTTGCGGTGGCCGAGGCGGCCGCGGGCTGGGAGGACGCCGGCCGACAGCTCGCGCGGCTCTTCCGCAACCGTTGCTGCGCCGTGTGGATCGAGGCGGCGTGGCGGGAGCGGCCGGTTCTCGCGGAGTTCGACGGCGTGGCCCATCAGGACGTGGTGGACCGGTTCCGCCGGCTGGACGAGGAGCAGTTCGCCCACAACCGCGCCCGCGTCGCGCTCAAGCACTGGGAGGGCGTGCCGCGGGACGGCGCGGGAGGTCAAATGGGCGTCCTGCTGCGCGAGTTCGAGAAGAAGCGCCGCCACTTGCCCGTCCGCAAGCTCATGCAACGGGCCGGCGCGGCGATTCAGGCGATCAAGCCGGTATTCATGATGAGCCCCTTGTCGATCGCCAAGTTCGTGCCGCCGGGATCGGTCCGCTTCGACCTGGTGATCTTCGACGAGGCCAGCCAGGTGCGGCCCGTCGACGCCCTGGGCGCGATCATGCGCGCAAGCCAAGCCGTCGTCGTGGGCGACAGCAAGCAGCTTCCTCCGACCACCTTCTTCGACCGCATCGCCGACGAGGACGACGAGGACGCGGACCATTCGCTCACCTCCGACCTGGAGAGCGTCCTGGGCATGTTCTGCGCCCAGCAGGCGCCCCAGCGAATGCTCCGCTGGCACTACCGGAGCCGCCACGAGTCGCTGATCGCCGTCTCCAACGCCGAGTTCTACGACGGCCGCCTCGTGGTCTTCCCCAGCCCCGACAAGGGCCGCGAGAACTCCGGGCTGAGCTTGGCCGGGGATTCGGAGTCCTTCTACAAGGGAGGCGCGGGAGGACGCGTGAACCGGGGCGAGGCGAAGGCCGTGGCGCGCGCCGCCATGCGGCACGCCAGGGACGAGCCCGGCCAGACGCTGGGCGTCGCGGCGTTCAGCGTGGCGCAGGCGCGGTGCATCGAGGACGAACTGGAGATTCTGCGCCGCGGCGACCCGTCCGCCGAAGCGTTCTTCTCGGAGCATCCCGAGGAGCCGTTCTTCGTCAAGAACCTGGAGAACGTGCAGGGCGACGAGCGCGACGTGATCCTGATCAGCGTCGGGTACGGCCGGACGGAGGACGGACGCATGTCCATGAACTTCGGCCCGCTCAACAACGACGGAGGCGAGCGGCGCCTGAACGTGCTGATCACGCGCGCGCGGCGGAGGTGCGTCGTCCACGCCAACTTCGACGCCGACCACTTGGACTTGCGCCGAACCTCGTCGCGAGGCGTGCAGGCCCTCAAGAAGTTCCTGTACTACGCCCGCACTGGACAGCTGGACGTGCCGACCGCAACGGGCCGGGAAGCGGACTCTCCGTTCGAAGAGGCCGTGGCGTCGGCGTTGCGCGCGCGCGGCCACCAAGTCGAGCACCAGATCGGCTCGGCCGGATTCTTCGTGGACCTGGCGGTCGTCGATCCGGCCCGCCCCGGACGCTATCTGCTGGGCATCGAATGCGACGGCGCGACCTACCACAGCGCGCGCTCGGCCAGGGACCGCGACCGCCTTCGCCAGCAAGTCCTCGAGGGCCTGGGCTGGACGATTCACCGCATTTGGAGCACCGATTGGTTCATGCGCCCGGAGCGCGAGACGGACCGCGCCGAGGAGGCGATCATACGCGTGGCCGAGCAGGCGGCCTCCAGGCGGCGGACGGCTGGCACGGTGCGTGGAGAGGACACGGCGGCTGGCCGGCCACCAGCCTCGTCGCGTCCGGGAGAGGCGGCCGGCGGATCGGATGCTCCGCGACACGGGCCGCCGCCGACGGAGCGCCTGTCGGCCGGCCGGGACCGAGCGGCGGAGCGCGGGCTCGGGGAGGCGGACCGGTCTGCGCAGGCAGTGTCCGGTGGCGGAGCAGGGAGCCGCCGTGGAGCGGGCAGTCGCGCGAAGGCCGTCGAGTCGGCGCCGCCCGATTCGCAGCGCGGGGCTCCTTCCAGCGGGGTCGAGCGCGAGCAGCGCAAGGGCCTGCGCCGAGGGCCTCCCGTGCGGATCCACGAGGTTGCGGATCCGTCCGTCCCGTATCGCGTGGCGGAGCCGGACGTGCGTCTCGCCCTGGGGGAGCTGCACGAGCGCCCGTGGCCGCAGGGAGCCGAATGGCTTGCGCAGGTCGTTGCCGTCGAGAGTCCGGTTCGCCTGGAGGAGGCGGCCGCCCGGCTCGCCAGAGCGGCAGGGGCGAGACGCACAGGCTCTCGAATCATGGAGTGGGCACGCAACGCCGCTCGCTTGGGCGCGCGGAGGGGACAGTTCGTGGAGCGCAACGGCTATCTGTGGCGTCCGGATCACGGCGACGTGGCCGTGCGCCGTCGCGACGGCGAGACGGTGCCCGGTTCGCTGCGCCAAGTCGGCAACATCGCGCCGGAGGAGATCCGCGAGGCCCTGCTGCACGCGGTGCGGGCGAGCCGCGGCATCGAGGACGGCGACGTCGTGCGCGAGGCGGCGCGGCTGTTCGGCTTCAAGCGGGCGGGCGCGAAGGTGCAGGCAGGTCTCCGCCAAGCGCTGGACGAACTGAAGGCCGATGGCGTCCTGGAGACGCGCGGGGGCTTCCTGCAACTACGGCGGTAGGCGCCCCGAGGCGTTGAGCGGGCGGGCGGCGCCTCGCCCCGGTGGCGCGGCGCCGCGACCCGCGCGGGAAGCGGCCGGGTGCGCGCGGATGTCGTCCGCGCCGTCCACGACGATGCGTCGGGTTCGGCCTCTCGCCCCAGAAGTTGGCCGGCTTCGTCATCCCGTGGTCGTGCGCGGAGTTGGTTGCACGCCGTGGGGGCCGCCCGCCCGCTGCGATGCGCGGCTCCTTCCGCGGGGATCGGCGCCTCCAGAGCACCGGCGCGCGGGCCGCGCGGGAACTTTCTCGCGGGCTCTGGTGTAGCAGGGGGTACGGGCGGAGATTGCGCCGGGGAATCTCTCGGCTCCGCCCGTGCGGCAATCCATCGATCAATCCAAGGAGAGCAGCAACATGAAGTACGCGAAGCTGAGCATTCTCGCGGCCGCCGTGCTGGCGGCGGCCTGCGACGAGGCCGCGCGCCCCGTCGCTCCGTACGACCCGGCCGAGCCCACGCTGGCGGACGCCGACCTCCCCGAGCTGGCCCAGGCCGTCTCGAAGGGGCTGGCCGAGCCCGCCGCCCGCCGGAGCATCCTGGCGGCGATGCGCGCGTCGCGCGCCGTCGAGCACCGGCTGATCCTGGCCGACTACCTGCGCAGCCCCGAGGGCGCCGGCTTGCTGGCCGGAGCCTCGCAGGCGTTCGGCGGCGGCGGCGGCGAGTTGCTGGCGCGCGTGGACAGGCTCCGGCAGGTGGCTGAAGTGGTCATCGCCGTTCCTCTGCGCGAGCACCGGCTCAACTGGCGCGGCTCCGCCGACGTCGGCGTCGCTGGCGCGTGGGACTCGGACGCGCTGGGATTCGTCGTGCACGAGCCCGGCGGCGGCAAGCGGAAGGCCGGGACGGTGGAGGCGCTCGAGGGCTACGACGCCTTCTTCCTGATCCGGCCGCAGGAGAGCTGGGGCACGCGGATCGGCCGCCAGCCGGAGGGTCCGGGCCCGGTGATTCAGGACCCTGGCGACGGCGAGCACGCGGTCGTGTGGACCTACGAGGAGGAGGGCAAGCCGCCGGTGTCGGTGGACTACGGGCTGTACGACTCGGACGAAGCGCTGAAAGTTGCGCTTGGGCAAGCGATGGGCGGGCCGTCCACGTCTGCCGACACGGAAGTGGGGCGGCATCGGACCTCTGTGGACCCGTCGGTCGCGTACTCTCCAACACTGCTCGACAAGTTTCTGCTGCGCCATTCGACCGAGTGGGGGTCCGAAGAGGTCGAAATCGTCGTCTGGTACACGAATCACGACGGCAATCGGGTGCAAGGGAAGATGAGGCGCACCGGCATCCGAGAGCGCAGATGGTATAGCCCGAGGAACTGGCGGGGAGCGATGTTCCAACTGCTTCCAGTGTCCCCCAAGCCACAGGGGGCTGTTTTCCACGTCGAGGCCCATGAGACCGATTGGGGCCGGGACGACTTCCTGGGATCTGCCGCATTCGGACACGACTCCAGCCCGATCTTGTACCTGAGCTGGTGGATGATCGTGGGGCTGAGCTGGTAGCGGTGGACTCGTGACTGCGACCCGCGCGGCATCGGCCGCGGCGCTGCTCGTTGCGACGCTGGGAGTTCTCGCGCGGCCGCACGCGTCGTTGGCCCAGGTCCCCGCTCCGGGGGCCTGGGCCGTTCGGGCCTTGGACGATCCCACGGGCAACCCGCTGGAGGGCGTGCTCGTCGCCTTCCCCGAGACCGGCGCGACCAGGGTCACCGGCGCCGGCGGACTGGCGCCGGGCCAGGGGGCCGGCGGCGAGGTCCGCGTGGTGGCGAGCCGACTGGGCTACGCGGACTTGGACACGCTGGTCGTCGTTCCCGCGAACGGGGGCGTGGTGGAGCTTCGTCTTCAGCGGACCGCCATCGCATTGGCTCCGCTGACGATTGCGGCGGAACGCAGAACGACTTCACGCGAACTGCACCATCTTCTCTTCAAGCGCGAACTCGCTGTCGGTGCGCTGGGCGTGACCCGCGCCGAGATCAAGGCGGTGCCGCCAGTGGC
Source organism: Longimicrobiales bacterium (assembly GCA_965203485.1). Lineage (GTDB taxonomy): Bacteria > Gemmatimonadota > Gemmatimonadetes > Longimicrobiales > Gaopeijiaceae. The sequence continues at coordinate 1,660,220 of OZ241892.1, read as the reverse complement.
CGAGCCCGACCTCGTGCGCAGCTTGCAAGCGTTCGCCGGCGTGACGAGCGTAAACGACTATTCGGGCGAACTGTTCGTGCGCGGCGGCGGCGGCGATCAAGTGGCGGTCCTGATCGACGGCGCACCCGTCTTTGCGCCCTACCACATGTTCGGCCTGTTCGGCGCCTTCAATGCCGACGCCGTGGAATCGACCGAGTTCTACCGCGGTTCGCTTCCGGCGCGCTACGGCGGGGCGCTTTCCGGCGTCGTGTCCGCGCACCAGCGAACGGGCGGAACCGAGGGCGCCCGAGTGCAAGGCGGGCTCAGCCTCCTGGGCTTGCGCGTCGCCGCCGACGGCGCTCTGGCCGAGGGCTCGCTTCATTGGCTTGCCGCAGGCCGCGTGGCGTCGGCCGACGTGGCGCGGATCAACGTCCCGTACTCCTTCAGCGACGTGAACTTCGCGCTGGCGATGCATCCGGCCGAAGACCACAGGTTGCGCCTGTCCGTGTTCGCCTCGCGCGACGAGTTTGCCTGGGACTTGGTGTCGCAGAGGCTCGACGACGCTTCGTTCGGCTCGAATTGGACCAACTTGGCGTCTTCCGCGACGTGGTCCTGGGTCCGCGACGCCCGTGCCAGCGGAGAGGTGACCGCGTACTACAGTCGCTACAAGGGTTCCCGCAGCACGGGAGGCACGCCGGGCAGTCCCGTGACGGACAACCTTGTCTCGGCCTTGGGACTGCGCACGGAGTGGACCTTCAGGGCCGAGCGGAAGGGCGCCCGCGTGGGCGTCGCCGTCCAAGGCGGCCCAGCGGACCTGGAGACGTCGGGCGTCGGCGGATACGTGGACGGCGAGATCTCTCGTTCCTACCTCCACGCGTCGGCGTTCGCCGAAATCGAGGGATGGCTTGGCCCGCTCCGGTTCGCGCCTGGGCTGCGCGCCGGCACCGAGCGCGAGAGCATGCGCAGCTTCGTCGAGCCTCGCTTTTCAGTGCGGCTCGAAACGGCGGGATTCGCCTTGAGCGGCAGCGTGGACCGGACCTACCAGTTCCTCTCCGTGTTCCGGGACGCGTACGCCATGGAGCCCGGCGCGCCCATGTGGTTCGTGCACGGCGCCGACCAGCCCTTGTCGGTCGCGGACGGCGCCAGCGTGTCGCTGGATCTGTGGCGCGGAGCGAGTTGGACCGCATCGGTCGCGGGTTGGACGCGACGGTTTGCCGACGCTCCGCATTGGCGCCCGAGCAAGTCGCGGGACGCAGTGGGCCTGGAGTTCCATGACGGCGCGGCCCGCGGCTTGGAAGTCATGGTGCAGAGGCATTCCGGCCGGGTACGGGGATGGATATCGTATCAGTGGGCGCGTTCGGCGTTCACGGACGCGGAGGGTTCCGAGTACCGTCCGCAGTGGGACCGGCGCCACGAGCTGGACGGCGTGGCCGTGGCGCTCGCGCCCGGCGGCGTGGAGCTTTCTCTGCGCGCCACCGTGGGAACCGGCACGCCGTTCTGGTATCCGGCCGGCAAGTACGGAGCGCTGCGAATCGACCTGGTCAATTCGGAGAAGGACGGGGGAGGCGTGCAGTTGTGGACGGACGACTTGTACACGATTTGGTCTGACGTGCAGGCAAGGTTGCCTACCTATGCGCGCCTCGACTTGGCCGCGCGGCGCGGGTTTCGCTGGGGATCGTGGGAATTGACTCCCTATCTGTCCGTCGTCAACTTGGCCAACCGCAGGAACGTCTTGGGCTACCGGTTTGCCGGCTTGACGGAGTTTCCGGACGAGGGCGACGGCGACTTCTTCTTCGAGCGCATCCGGCAACTTCCGGTGCTGCCCACCATAGGAATCGACTTTCGGTTCTAGCTCCAAGGGCTTCGATCAATGTCCCAGAACAGCGTCGTTCCCAGGCCCCGCTTCGCATGGGCGGCCGTCGTTGCGGTCTGCCTCGGGGCCTGCGGCGAACTGGCCGCGCCTCGGCGGCCGACCGACCCGCTGAGCGATCAACTCATCGTCTACGCGCTGTTGCTCCCGGACACGTCGAGGCACCACGTCCTGGTCGCGGCCGCGGACGGAGTCGCCCGGCCGGATCTGTCCGGCGTCGAGCTGACGATCCACCAGCGCGTAGAAGGCGCCTCCGCTCCCGAATGGGCGTCGGTGGGCCATTGGCAAGATCCGTACCAAGAGGACTGCGAACTGATGACGGTCGTGCCCCTCTTCGTCAACCTGTCCGATCGCGGCGCCTATTGCTTCAAGCCCGAAGCTCGCTTGCAGGCGGGCGCTTCGTACCGCGTCGAGGTCACGGCCGATGGACGCTCGCCGGCCCGGGGCGAGACCCAAGTTGTCGGCGACTTCGAGGTCGTGCGGGCTGCCTTGGCCTCGCGGTCGCTGTCCGCCGAGTGGACGGCCAGCGCCGCCGCCCACCGGTACTTCATGGGCATCAGAAGGCTCTTTGACCCGACTTGCCTCACCTGCGAGCGCGCATGGTACGCCGACATCGACGGCACGCAGTACGACGGCTCCGTGCCGCGAAGCAGCGTCGACGCGGCGGGTCCGAACGCTGTTCTCGAGGTCGTGGCCGTGGAACGACACCTGCATGCATTCCTTACGACGGGTCACGAAGGCGCCCTGCACGACGTCCATCCGGTGCAGAACGTGACGGGCGGGTTCGGCGTCGTCGGATCGCTGCTGTCTCGGGGCCGAGCGGTCCAGCGAAGGTGACCGAAGCGGAGCACGACGCGCGCGCGCCGCCCGTGGCGCCCGTGGCGCCCGGCCAATCGAGCGGAGGCGGCTGGGGTCGCTCCCCTCCGGCGGCGGCACTATATTCGGAGCTGTGGAGGGAGCGGCGGCCGGCCATGTCGCTCCCTGGCCGAAGTGGGGGAGCGGGTCCGCCCCCGCTTTTTTTGTCCCTGCGACGGGCGGAGAGCCGGATGAACGAAGATCGGACGGGGTTCTGGGCGCCGGTTCGGCACGCCCCCGCGGGGAGGCGATGATGGACACGGGGCGCGTGATCGCCGCGCTCAGGGACGTGGCTGCCGCCAAGGGCCTGGAGCCCGAGGAAGTCAACGAGCTCATCCGAGAAGGGATTCTGGCCGGGCTGGCCCGCATCCACGGGCCGACCGTGGACGCCGAGATCACCGTCGACGACGTGGCGGGCGACATCGACATAGTGGTGCTCAAGCGGGTCGTCGATTCGGTCGACGACAAGGCCACGGAAGTGTCCCTGGAGGAGGCGCGCTGGGACGATCCGACGTACGAGACGGGAGACGTCATGGAGCTCCCCGTCGAGTTCTCGTCGTTCGGACGCAACGCCGTCATGGCGGCCCGGCAACGCATCGTGCAGCTGGTGCGGGAAGGCGAGCGCCAGCGCATCCGCGACGAGTACAGCGGGCGCGTGGGCGAGCTGCTGTCGGGCGAGGTTCAGCAGATCGAGCGCGGCAAGCTGGTTCTCCTGCTGAACCGCTCGCGCGAGGCCGAGGCGGTCATCCCGTGGAAGGAGCAGAACTACCGAGAGCGGTTCCGCCAGGGCGAGTCGATCCGGGCAGTGCTCAAGAAGGTGGAGGAGACGTCCAAGGGGCCGCGGCTGGTCTTCTCCAGGGCGGACCCGCTCTTCGTCGCCGCGCTGTTCAAGCTCGAGGTGCCCGAGATATACCAGGGCATCGTGGAGATCAAGGAGCTGGCGCGCGAGGTGGGAGGCCGGACCAAGATCGCGGTCCACAGCCGCGACGACTCGATCGATCCGGTCGGGGCCTGCGTCGGCCTGCGGGGCTCGCGCGTGCAGGCGGTCGTGTCCGAGCTCGGAGGGGAGCGGATAGATATCGTGCCGTGGCATCCCGAGCCGGAGGTCTTCGCCCGGCGGGCGCTGGCGCCGGCGCGAGTGGCCAAGGTGGTCTCGGACCGCGAAAGCCAAGTCGTCACCGCGATCGTGGACGAAGACCAGCTGTCGCTTGCGATCGGGCGCAACGGGCAGAACGTCCGCTTGGCGTCGCAGCTGATCGGCTGGCAGATCGACCTGTTCGGATCGCGCGACTGGATGGAGCGCGGGGCCGACATGTCCATCTTCGACGACGAGACCGAGGAAACCGCGTACGAGACCGCCGACTTCCCGCTGAGCGAGCTCTCGGTCGACAAGACGACGCTGGCGGCTCTGGAAGAGGCCGGCTACAGCAGCTTCCTGGACATCATCGACCTGGATCGGGCCGACTTGCTGGCCGTGGAGGGCGTCACCGAGGAAGCCGCAACGGCCCTTCTGTCGCTGATCGAGGACCTGACGGTGGTCGATTCCGAGGCTGCGGCATCCGCGTCCAGCGAACCCGCGGCGGAGGCCAAGGAGGCGACGTAATGCGCGTCAAGGATCTTGCGCGCGAGTTCACGGTCGCTCCGAACCTGATGTTGCGGTACCTGCGCCAGCTCGGCGTGCGGGCACGCGACGCCGATGCGCGCCTGGACGACGACGTCACGGCGAAGGTACGGTCCCGCATCGAACAGGCGACCCGGCGCGACCAGACCGACGCCGCCTCCTTCATCGCGTCGCGGGTGAGCGGACGCAAGCCGACGAGCCGGCGCCGCCGCGCCCCTGCGCCGAAGCCCAAGGTCCAGGCGGACGCGGCCGCGGAGGCCGGGGACGCCGCCGCGCCTTCGGAGGCGTCCACGACGCCCGCCGAACCGTCCGCGGAGTCCGTCGGCCCGGCTCCGAAGCTCGCCGAGCCCGCGTCCGCTACGGCCCCCGCGACCCCGCCGCCCGAACGCGAGCCGCCGCCGCCCGAGCCCGACGCCGAATCCCCGCCGCCCGAACGCATGGCCGCCGCCTCGCCGCATTCGCCCGCGGGCTCCTCCGACAAGCCCGCGCCCGCCCGCATCGGCGATCCGCTTCCGGCCGCGAGCGCTTCGAGCGCGCCCGCCCCTGCGGCCACCGCGCGCCCGGGAGGACGCATTCACATCCAGGCCACGGGCTACACCGCGGACGGCCGCCGCAAGCGCGACCGCAAGAAGGGGAAGCGCCGCAAGGGGGCCGACCGAGCCGCGGCCCAGGTGAACGTCCACCGCGTGATGGCGCAGATCAAGGGAGGCCGGCGAAAGCGCAGGAAGGGCAGGGGGGCGGCGCCGGAGATCGAAGACGGCTTCCCGGCGCAGGAGGAGGCTCGGGAGGAGATCGCCGAGGAGACTCCGACGGTGCGGGTCAACGAGTTCCTCACCGTGGCCGAGATCGCCGAACTCGTGGACGTGAACGCCACCGACATCATCGGTTCCGCCTTCAAGCAGATGGGCATGGTCGTCACGATCAACCAGAGGTTGGACTTCGAGCAGATCGACCTTCTCCTGGACGGCTTCGGCTTCCGCGCCGTCCGCGAAGAGGCGTACGCCGCGCCGTCCGGCCCAGAGGTCGAAGACGACCCGGAGGACCTGCGCCCGCGCCCGCCGGTCGTCACGGTCATGGGCCACGTGGACCACGGCAAGACGCGGTTGCTAGACCAGATCCGCGACACGAACGTGGTGGCCGGAGAGGCGGGCGGGATCACGCAGCACATCGGGGCCTACCACGTCCGGCTGGACGACGGCCGGGCGATCTCGTTCCTGGACACGCCTGGGCACGCGGCGTTCACCGCCATGCGCGCCCGCGGCGCCGACGTGACCGACGTGGTGGTGCTGGTGGTCGCGGCCGACGACGCGGTCATGCCGCAGACCATCGAGGCGATCAGCCATGCGAAGAACGCCGGCGTCCCCCTGGTGGTTGCGGTCAACAAGATCGACCTGCCCGCCGCCGATCCCGCCAAGGTCAAGCAGGACCTGCTCCAGCACGACGTGGCGGTCGAGGAGTTCGGCGGGGACGTGCTGGTCGCCGAAGTGTCCGCCCGCACCGGCGCCGGGATCGCCGACCTCCTGGACAAGATCCTCCTGCAGGCCGAGATGCTCGAACTCAAGGCGAATCCGTCCTGCAGCGCCGTGGGCACGGTCGTCGAGGCGGAGCTGGACGTCGGCAAGGGGCCGCTGGCCACCGTGCTGGTGCGGCGCGGCTCGCTCAAGGTCGGCGACAGCTTCGTCGTGGGTCTCCATGGAGGGCGCGTGCGCGCGTTGCTGGACGAGCGGGGGCGCGGCGTCGAGTCCGCCGGGCCGGGCCTCCCCGTCCAGATGCTGGGCGCCGACGGGGTGCCGCAGGCCGGCGACGTGCTTCAGGCGATGGACGCCGTCAGGGCCGCGTCGGTGGCGGCCCAGCGCCGGCGCCTGGATCGCGAGAAGCAGCTCCGCATTCGGCAGAAGGGCATCAAGCTGGGCGATTTCTCCGAACTGATGGCGGCGGGCGAAGTGGGCGTCCTGCGCCTCGTGGTCAAGGGCGACGTGGACGGCTCGGTGCAGGCTTTGTCGGATGCGCTGGAGCAGCTTTCCGGGCCCGAGGTGCAGGTGGAGATCATTCACCGGGCCGTGGGAGCGGTCAACGAATCGGACGTGATGCTCGCGCTGGCTTCGGGCGCCGTGATCATAGGCTTCCGCGCGCGCCCGGACGCGGGCGCCAGGCAGGCCGCCGCCCGCGAGAACGTGGACATCCAGGTCTACGACATCATCTACGAAGCGGTGGAGCACGTGAAGGCGGCTCTGGAAGGCCTCCTCGCTCCCGAGCGTCGCGAGCAGATCCTCGGCACGGCCGAGATCCGCGAGATATTCAAGATTCGGGGCGTTGGGACGATTGCCGGCTGCTACATCGCGCAAGGATCGGTACGGCGCGGCGCGAAGGCGCGCGTCGTGCGGGACGGGATCGTCGCCTACGACAGCGAGATCGAATCGCTCCGCCGCTTCAAGGACGACGCCAAGGAAGTCAAGGAAGGATTCGAGTGCGGGATCGGCATCGCCGGATTCAACGACGTCAAGGTCGGCGACCTCATCGAGACATACAAAGTGGAAGAGATCGCCCGGTCGCTGGCCGCCGCCGGCCAGGCTTGAGCGCCGCTCGCCGGCGTTCCGACCGCCGCCCTGAAGCCGCCGTAGGGCCCGGAAAGGCCGTCGCGCCGCGATGCGCCCGGCGCGGCCAGCCCGGAAGCTGAATGGCCGGACGCGCGATTGTCACCGTCGGCACCTGGGAGCTCGAGATCCCCGGGTCCCGCTCGCTCAAGCGGAAGCGTTCGGCGTTGCGCTCGTTGAAGGACCGATTGGCGGCCATGAACGTCTCCGTGGCCGAGTGCGGCCTGCAGGAGGCGCGCGACCGGGCCAGGGTCTCGGTGGCGTTTCTGGCCGCGCACAACGCTCAGGCGGACGCCGTGCTGGCCGCCGTCGACCGCGAGATGGCGGACTCGAGAGGCGTGCGCGTCGTGGGTTGCTCCACCGACCGCTGGTGATGCCGGGCCGCCGCCGCGCCCGGCTGGGCGAGCAGTTGCGCCGCGAGATCTCGAGCGCCATCCGTGCGCGCGTCCAAGACCCGCGGGTCGGCCCGCACGTGGTGACCGGCGTGGACGTCACCGAGGACCTTTGGGTGGCGCGCGTGCACGTGGAGCTGCACGGCTCGCCCGACGCCCAGGATCGCACCCTGGCGGGACTGCGCCGGGCCGCGCCGTTCCTGCGCTCGCGGATCGGCGCCGGGCTGCATGTCCGGCGGATGCCGGAGTTGCGCTTCCTGCGCGACGACTCGGCCGCGGCGGGGCGGCGAGTCGAGTCGATCCTGGCCGACGTGCTGCCGGCCGGTCCCGCCGGAGGGGAGAAGGACGCATGACGGAATGCGTTCTCCTGGCGGACAAGCCCGCGGGTCCCACTTCGCACGACGTGGTGGCGGCCGCCCGGCGAGGCTTGCGCGTGTCCAAGGCCGGCCATGCGGGCACGCTCGATCCGTTCGCGACCGGCCTGCTGCTTCTGGGCCTGGGGCGGTGGACGCGCCTCCTGGAATACTTGTCCGGCCTGGACAAGGAATACGAAGCCACGGCTCGGCTTGGGCAGGCCACGGACACACAGGACCCCGAAGGACGCCTCGTGGCCGAGGACGAGCGGTGGACTTCGCTGACGAACGCCGACGTCGAGTCCGCGGCGCGCGGCTTGGTGGGGTCCCTCCGGTTGCCGCCGCCCGTCTTCTCGGCGGTCAAGGTCGGGGGAACGGCGGCCCACCGGCTGGTCCGGCGGGGCGAAGAAGTGCGCTTGGCGCCGCGCCCCTGCACGGTCCACGCCTTGGACTTGCTCGGCGTCGCGTTGCCGGAGGTCCGCTTCCGAGTGTCCTGCTCCAGCGGGACCTACGTGCGCTCGCTCGCCGTCGAGCTCGGCGCGCGTCTGGGCACTGCATGCCACCTTGCGGCCCTGCGCCGCACCAGCGCGGGGAGCTTCGGCGTGCGCGGCGCGGCCTCGCTGGACTCGCTTCGCCGCGGGAAGCCGCCGGCGTCGGCGCGCGTGCCGCTGGCCGACGCGCTCGCCCACTTGCCCCGGATCCGGGTCGGCGCGGAGGCCTGCGCCGCGCTGGCGCGCGGCAGGCGAATTCCCGCCGCCGACTGCGATGCCGGCGCCGTGGTCCCGGACGCCGGCGCGGCCGCGGCGTTCTCGAAGACGGGCGAGCTGGTCGCCGTCTGCAGCGTGAGCGAAGGCATCCTTCGCCCGAAGAAGGTCTTCGCCCGTGCCTGACGCCCTCCGGTCCGCGCCCGCGCCCGCGGCGCCCCGACCCGGCCGGCCGCGCCCGGACCTGCCGTTCGGCGACGGCCCCGTCGTGGTCACGGTCGGCACGTTCGACGGCGTCCACCGGGGCCATTGGCGCGTGCTCGCCGAGATACGTGCCCGCGCCCGTGCCCGCGGCGGCGCCAGCGTGCTCGTGACGTTCGAGCCGCATCCGCTGCGCGTCGTGCGCCCGGAGGCCGCGCCCGACCTGCTTACGACGGTGGACGAGAAGAAGGCCATCCTCGCGGAGAGCGGCATCGACTACGCGGTCTTCCTGCCGTTCACGCCGCAGTTGCGCAACTACTCGCCGCGACGCTTCGTGCACGAGGTCCTGCTGGCGGGCCTGGGCGCGAGCGAACTCGTGATCGGCTACAACCACGGCTTCGGCAGGGGGCGTTCGGGCGATGCGGACACGTTGCGCGCGATCGCGGACGAGGCCGGTTTTCGCCTGGATGTCGTGACCGCGCTCGAGGCCGGCGGCCGTCCCGTGTCGTCGTCCTCGATCCGGGGCGCGCTCGCGGATGGCCGCTTGGACGACGCGAACCGGGGGTTGGGTCGGCTCTATTCCATCGAGGGCGTCGTGGAGCGGGGGCACGGGCGGGGCAGGACGCTCGGTTTTCCCACCGCCAACCTCCGCATCGCGGGAGAGCACAAGCTGGTCCCCGCGCCCGGCGTGTACGCGTGCTGGGCGGCGGTGGCCGGAGCGTCGCCGCCGGGTTCGGGCGCGGACGGTCCCAGCCTGATGGGCGCGCTGCACGTCGGCCCCCGCCCCGTCTTCGCGGGCGCCGGCGACTCCGTCGAGATACACCTGCTCGACTTCGAGGGCGACATCTACGGACGACGCCTCCGCGTGGAGCTGGCCAAGCGCCTGCGTCCCGTGGCCGACTTCCCGTCCGCGGCGGCGCTGGCGGTCCGGATGCGCCAAGACGTGGCCCGGGCGCGCGAAGCCCTGGGCTCCTCGTCTCGAGACGGCCCGCTGGAAGGCCAACGGGGCGTCGAGGCGGGTTAGGGGTTAGCTTTACGGGTTGCTGTTCGCGGAACGGAGACGCGCGCGCCGAGACGGACCGGCCGCCGGTGCGCCCCAGTCGGCGAAGCGCAAGGCGCGCCGAGCACGGAATCGCATGGGAATCGACAAAGCGGAAATCATCGGCAAGCACGAAGACGGCAAGGGACCGGGCGGCGCGTCCGCCCAGGTGGCCCTGTTGACGGCCAGGATCGATCACCTCCGCGCGCACTTCGACGCTCACAAGCACGACCATCACAGCCGCCGGGGCCTGTTGAAGATGGTCGGGCGCAGGAGGCGTCTCCTGGAGTACCTGAAGCGCACCGACGTGGAGCGGTACCGGGAGCTGATCAAAGACCTCGGCTTGCGCCATTGAGCGAGAGCGAGCGCAGGCGGCCAAGCCGCCGCGCTTCCTTCCCGTTGGCGCGCAACTACTCGCCGCCGCTTCCCGGCGGCAACCTCGGAAGAGAGAATGACGCACAGAATTGAACGCCAGTTCGCCGGGAGGCGATTGGCGCTGGAATCGGGCCGCATGGCCCGCTTGGCGCATGGCGCCTGTCTCGTGGAATTCGGCGAGACCGTCGTGCTCGTCACGGCGACCGCCCAAGACAGGCCCACGACGCTGCCCTTCTTCCCCCTCACGGTCGAGTACCGCGAAAAGGCGTACGCCGGCGGCAAGATCCCCGGCGGCTTCTTCAAGCGCGAGGGGGCGCCGCAGGAAAAGGAAGTTCTTGCGGCGCGGCTTACGGACCGGGCGCTCCGTCCGCTGTTTCCGGACGGCTACTTCCACGAGACGCAGGTGCACGCGTCGATCCTGAGCGCCGACCAGGAGAACGACGCCGACGTGCTGGCGCTCTTGGGCGCGTCGGTGGCCCTCAACTCGTCCGCCGTTCCGTTCCGCACGCCGGTGGCGGCGGTGCGCATCGGGAGAATCCAGCGCAACTGGGTGGTCAACCCCACCTTCCGCCAGCTCGAATACGCCGACGTGGACATCGTGGTCGCTGGCTCCGCCAAGGCCATCACGATGGTGGAGGGCGGCGCGGTCGAGGTCCCGGAGACCGAGATACTCGAGGGCCTCGGCGTGGCTCATCAGGCGATTCAGGAGCTGGTCGAGTTCCAGCAGGAACTGATCGAGGCGCGCCGGCAGCCCGAGATGACGTGGGAGCCCAAGGCGGTGGCCGCGGACCTGCGGGAGCGCGTGGAGGCGCTGGCGGACGGGCGCGTGGCCGAAGGCGCGCGGATCGCGGACAAGCGGGAGCGGAACGCCGCATTGGCGTCGGTGGCCGCCGAGGTGGCGGCGCGCCTGGCAGAGGACGCTCCCGGCGTGGAAGCGCCGCCGGACGCGGTGCGCGACGTCTTGCGGGGGTTGGAGAAGAAGCATGTGCGGGCGCGGATCCTCGAAGAGGGCGTGCGCGCCGACGGGCGAGGGCCCGACGATGTCCGTCCGGTCGGCTGCGAGACCGGAGTGCTTCCCCGGACTCACGGCTCCGCGCTCTTCACCCGGGGCGAGACGCAGTCGCTGGGCGTGGTGACGCTGGGCACGTCGCGCGACGAGCAGAGAATCGACTCCATCGACTCCGCGGAACAGGTCACCAAGGCATTCATGCTCCACTACAACTTCCCGCCGTTCTCCGTCGGGGAGGCGCGTCCGATCCGCGCGACTTCGAGGCGCGAGAAGGGGCACGGAGCCCTGGCCGAACGCGCGATTCGCCCGTTGCTGCCCGACCCGGACGAGTTCCCCTACACGATCCGCATCGTCTCCGACATCCTGGAGTCGAACGGCTCGTCGTCGATGGCGTCCGTGTGCTCCGCGTCGCTGTCGCTCATGGACGCCGGCGTGCCGTTGCGCGCCGCATGCGCGGGCGTGGCCATGGGACTCGTAGCGCACGACGGCCGCTTCGAGGTGCTCACGGACATCCTGGGACTCGAGGACGCGCTGGGCGACATGGACTTCAAGGTGGCGGGCACGCGCAAGGGCGTCACGTCGATTCAGATGGACATCAAGATCGAAGGGCTGACGACCGAAGTCCTCGCCGACGCGCTCGAGCGCGCCCGCAAGGGCCGGATGCACATCCTGGGCGAGATGGACGCGGCGCTCGCCGCGCCGCGCGCGGACCTCTCCCCGCACGCGCCGCGCATCGTGGCCATCCGCGTGAACCCGCAGAAGATCGGCGACATCATAGGACCCAAGGGCAAGAACATCAGGGCGATCCAAGACGACACGGGCGCCACGATCGAAGTTGACGACGACGGCACCGTGAAGATTGCGGCGGTCTCGCAGGAAGCCGGCGACCGAGCTCGCGAGATGGTCGAGGCGATCGCGCAGGACCCCGAAGTGGGCCGCATCTACGAAGGCCCGGTCAAGAACACGACGACCTTCGGCGCTTTCGTCGAGATCATGCCCGGGGTCGAAGGACTCTGCCACATCTCGGAGCTCTCGGACCAGCGGGTCGGCAAGACCGAGGACGTGGTGCAACGAGGCGACGTGGTCCGCGTGAAGCTGCTGTCGATCGACGAGAAGGGGCGCATGCGGCTCTCCTTGAAGGCGGCCGGGCGGGAAGAGAGCCGCGCCGCCGGGGGAGCCGGGAGCCCGGCCTGACGGCGAGCCGCGAACGCGATGGCCGCGGCGGTCTCGCCCGGCGGATCGTTCCGCTCGAATACGCTGGACAATGGCGTGCGGGTGCTCTCCGAGCAGATGGACGCGATCCGTTCGGCGGCGGTGGGCGTGTGGGTGCGGCAAGGCGCCGTGCACGACCCGCCCGGGCTCGGGGGCGCAGCCCATCTGCTGGAGCACATGGTCTTCAAGGGCACGGCGACACGCTCGGCCCGCGACATCGCGCTCTCGCTCGAGAGCATCGGCGGATCCTTGGACGCGTACACGGCCCGCGAGCACACCTGCTACTTGGCGCGCGCGCCCGCCCGGCGACTCTCCGCCGCCGTCGACGTCCTGGCCGACCTGGTGCGCCGTCCCTCGTTGCGCCAAGAGGACCTGGACCGCGAGAAGGACGTGGTCGCCGAAGAGATCGCGACCGTGCAGGACACGCCCGACGACCTGGTCTTCGAGTTCCATGGTCTCGAGTTCTGGGGGGACCACCCGTACGGCCGTCCCATTCTGGGCGCCTCCGAATCGCTGGCGGCCCTCGGCGGGGACGACCTCCGCCGCCAGCACCACGGATACCGCCAGGGCGCCAACCTCGTCGTTGCCGCGGCCGGCCGACTGGACCACGACGCGCTCCTGGAGCTTGCCGGGCGGGCGTTCGGCGATCTGCCCGCGGGCGTCCGCGCTCCGCCGGCGGAGGTTCCGGCCGCTCCCGAGCCTGCCACGCGCTGGGTGGAGCGCGACGGAGCCCAGGTGCACGTCGTGGCGGGGTGGCCCGCGCCCGGACGCGCGCACCCGGACCGCTACGCCGCCCTGCTGCTTTCGACCGCGCTCGGCGGCGGCATGAGCTCCCGGCTCTTCCAGCGGATCCGAGAGGACCTGGGCCTCGCCTACTCGGTGCATTCCTTCCATTCGGCCTACGCGCGGGCCGGGATGGCGGGCGCGTACTTGGCGACCCGTCCGGAGTGCGTCGCCGAAGCCACGGACGCGCTCTCCGGGGTCCTGGCCGAACTCCTGCCGGGCGGTCTGCCGGACGACGAGCTCTGGGCCGCCAAGGAGCAGGTCAAGGGCCAGCTCCTGCTGGCTCTGGAGTCGCCGGGCGGCCGGCTTCACCGGCTTGCCGACCTGGCCCTGCACGATTTGCCGTTCCTGCCCCTCGACGAACTCGAACGGCGCGTCGACGCCGTGTCGGCGGACGATGTCGTCCGCGTTGCGCAGACCGCGTTTCGGCCCGGCCGCGAGAACCTCCTCTGTCTCGGCCCCCGCGGCGCGGAGCCGGACCGCCGTTGAGCCGCGGCCCCTCCAGCACGCCCCACGTCCACCCCCTCCACTCGGCGGAAGCAAAACCATGCTCGTCGGCGTTCCCACCGAAGTAAAGAACAACGAGTACCGCGTCGCCCTGACGCCGGCAGGCGCGGACGCGCTGTCGCAGGCTGGCCACGAGGTGCTCGTGCAGGCCGGCGCCGGCGCCGAGAGCGGCTTCACGGACGACTTCTACGAAACCGCCGGCGCGCGCGTGGCCACGACGGCCGAAGAGGTCTGGGCCCGGGCCGAGATGATCCTGAAGGTGAAGGAGCCGGTGTCGCGGGAATGGCCGCTGATGCGCGAGAGCCAGGTGATCTTCACGTACTTCCACTTCGCCGCCTCGGAGCCGCTCACCCGCGCCGTGCTGGACAGCGGGGCCACCGCCATCGCGTACGAGACGGTGGAGACGGCGGACGGCGACCTGCCGCTGCTCACGCCGATGAGCGAGGTGGCCGGACGGATGGCGGTGCAGGAAGGCGCCAAGCACCTGGGGCGGCCTGCGGGCGGCTCCGGCGTCCTCCTGGGCGGCGTGCCGGGCGTGGCGCCGGGCAAGGCGCTGGTCTTGGGCGGCGGCGTCGTGGGCACGCACGCGGCCTTGATGGCGGCGGGACTGGGCGCGCGGGTTGCGGTGATGGACGTCTCGTTGCCGCGCTTGAGGCAGCTGGCCGAGATGCTCCCCGGCAACGTGCAGGTCCTCTACTCGACCCGTTACGCCGTCCGGAAGCAGTTGCGCGACTCCGACTTGGTGGTGGGCGCGGTGCTGGTCGCCGGCGGCAAGGCGCCCCGCTTGGTCGAGAGGGCCGACTTGGCCGGCATGAGGCCCGGATCGGTCATCGTGGACGTGGCCGTCGACCAGGGCGGGTGCGTGGAGACGATTCGGCCGACGACACATGAGGACCCCGTGTACGTAGTGGACGGCATCGTCCACTACGGCGTGAGCAACATGCCCGGGGCCGTGCCCAGGTCGTCGACCCTGGCGCTCACCAACGCGACGTTGCCGTACGCCCTGCGTCTCGCGGACGAGGGCTGGCGCGGGGCGTGCGCGGCGGACCCGGCGCTGGCGAAGGGCGTCAACGTCTCGGCCGGACGCGTCCTGCACCGAAGAGTGGCCGAGGCGTTCGGCACGCCTCTGGCGGACGCCGGCTTCGGTCGCGAATGCCGGGTTCGCTTCAAGCGCCTGCCGTCCAATCCCGATTTGCCGTTGCCGGCCCGGGCAACAAGCGACGCCGTGGGCTACGACGTGCGCTCCGCAGAGGATGTCCGGCTGGATCCTGGCGCGGCGCACGCGGTCGCGACCGGCTGGGTCATGGAGCTGCCGTCCGGCGTGGAATGCCAGGTGCGGCCCCGGTCCGGACTCGCGGCGCGCCACGGCGTCACCTTGCCGAACAGTCCCGGCACGATCGACCCGGACTATCGCGGCGAACTCAAGGTTCTTCTCGGCAACACCGGCGAGAAGGCTTTCGACATCCGGCGCGGCGACCGGATCGCCCAGCTCGTTTTCGGGCGCTTCCTCGCGCCGGCCGTCGAGGAGACCGAGGTGGTCTCCGAGACCAGCCGCGCGTCCGGGTCGTTCGGCAGCACGGGCGCGCGGTGAGCGCGGCGCCGGGCTGGGCCGCGCTTCGCCCGGCGGCGAGGCCGATCCGCCATTGCCGGACGGCTTGTGGAATCTTATGTTTCCGGCTGGTTCCCCGCGATACGACCGTTCGCGACACGACCGTCACTTAAGGTTGCCGGCGCGCGTTGTCCTACTTCTCCGGATTGTTCGACTCGAAGCGGCTGGTGCCCACGAGCGACATCGGCGTGGATCTCGGCACCGCGAACACGCTCGTCTACGTGAGGGGAGAAGGCGTTGTCCTGAACGAGCCTTCGGTCGTCGCCGTCACGCAGGGCACCAAGCAGATCATGGGAGTCGGCCTCGAGGCGAAGCGCATGCTGGGGCGCACGCCGGAGGGAATTACGGCCATCCGCCCGCTCAAGGACGGCGTGATCGCCGACGTGGACATCGCCGAGCTGATGCTTCGCCACTTCCTTCGCCAAGTGACGGCGAAGCGCATCTTCCGCATGAAGCCGCGAGTGGTGGTGGGCGTCCCCTCCGGCATCACGCAACTGGAGTTGCGCGCAGTCCGCTCGTCCGCCCAGGCGGCCGGCGCCAAGGACGTCTACATGGTCGCCGAGCCCATGGCGGCCGCCGTCGGCGTCGGGCTCCCGATCGACACGCCGCGCGGCAACATGGTCATCGACATAGGCGGGGGCACCACCGAGATCGCCGTGATCGCGTTGTCGGGGATAGTGCTGGACACGTCGATCCGGACCGCGGGCGACAAGCTGGATTCGTCGATCGTGGCGTTCCTTCGCAAGAACTACAACCTGCTGATAGGCGAACCGACCGCCGAGGGCATCAAGATGCAGATCGGCTCCGCGATGGAGACCGAAGACGAGCGCGGCATGGAGGTCAAGGGCCGGGACTTGGTGTCGGGCATCCCGAAGATGGTGCTGGTGCACGCGCACGAGATCCGCGCATGCATTCAGGAACCGATTCGCGCCATCGTGGAGGCGGTCCGCGCCGCGCTCGAGATCGTGCCGCCCGAACTCGCGTCCGACATCGTCGACCACGGCATCGTGATGACGGGCGGTGGCGCCATGATTCGCGGACTGGACAAGCTGATCGAGCGCGAAACGCGGCTCCCCATCCACGTCGACCCCGAGCCGATGAGCTGCGTCGTCAGGGGCGTGGGCGAGATCCTGGACGACTTCCACAAGTACCGCCCCGTCCTCATGACGTAAGCTTTCGCTCGTCGTCGGGGCCGGGCCCTCGGAGCGGCGGGGAGGGACCAGCATGGAAGGCCAAGACAGCGGCGTTCGCCTGGCAAAGCGGATCGACGTGCTCGTCACCGCGTGGCTCCTGGTTTGCGTGGCGATCCTGATGAAGCTTCCGGGCGGCGCCCAGAACTGGCTGGGCGAGGCGCTGCGAGGCTCCGTGCTGCGCCCGTTCGTCGTCATGAACGTGACCTACGCCAAGGCGCGAACCGTTGCGCGCGACTTCGACCTGCAACGCGCGCACATGGACTCGTTGCTCTCGCGGGTTGCGGCGCAACGCGTGCTAGCCGAGGAGAACCGCCAGTTGCGGGCCTTGCTCGGATTGCGCGAGAGCGCGCCGCGACGCTACGTCGCGACGCCGGTGATTCGTTCCGGCGCGGCCGACGGGAGCGTCTTCCGCGTCGCGGTCGGGTCGGACGACGGCGTGCGTCCCTTCCACGCCGTGGTCACCGAAGCCGGACTGCTCGGACAAGTCCAGCGGGTGGACGGCCGTTCGGCGTCGGCCTTGGACTGGTCTCATCCCGGCTTCCGCGTGTCGGCGATGACGCCCGACGGAACGGTTCACGGCCTCGTCATGGCCGAACGCGGACGGTTTCGCGAGCAGGACCGGTTGCTGCTGTCCGGCACGGCCTATCTTTCCGACCTTGAGGCGGGGACGGCGCTGGTGACCTCGGGCCGGGGCGGGACCTACGCCCGGGGGATCCTCGTCGGCTGGATCACGGAGGTGGCCGCCACGATGGCGGGCTGGTCCAAGAGCTACCACGTGGAGCCGGCCGTCCAGCCCGGCGCCGCCACCTACGCGCTCGTCGACCTGGGGGAGCAGGCGGAGCCGGACCCCGCCGAGGCGGAAGCCACAGGCGATCCTGGGGGATCCGTCGGCTCGGACGAGGCGGCCGGGACGCGCGGTCCTCGCGCGCCCGAGGCCGGCCGGGACGCGCCGCCCGGCGCTGGGTCCTCGCGATGAACGCGAGCCCCGGGGTGGTCGTGGCGGTTCTCGCCACCGCGCATCTGACGATCAGGTTCGGGCTCGGCATCGGCGACGTCGCCCCCGACCTGTTCGCCCTGGCGGTGCTCGTCGCCGGGAGGTCGATGCGCATGTCCCACGCCGCCGCCCTCGGCTTCGGACTGGGGCTGTTGCAGGACGCGTTCACCGAGCGCGGGTTCGGCGCGAGCCCGCTGGCCCTGACGGCCGTGGGCGCGGCCGCTTCCTACACGCGCCAGCTTTTCGTGGGCGATTCGGTGATCTTCGTGGCCTCCTACTTCTTCGTGGGCAAGTGGGTCGTGGACGTGATCCGCTGGCTGGCGTCGGACGAAGCCGGTTGGGCCGCGCTCGCCGACCGCGTCCTGATGGCCGCCCCGCTCGCCGCGCTCTACGCCGCGGTCGTGGGGCTGGCGCTGCACTTTCTGTTCCTCAAGAGGCCGAGGGCGCCATGAGACGCCGAGACCGCCGCCAGCGCGTGCTCCGCGGCCGCGTGGCCCGCGCCGTGATCGCCTCGCTGATGGCCGTGCTCGCCGGGGCGTTCTTCCGCATCCAGGTCATGGGCGCGAGCGGCTGGCTGCTGCAGTCCGAGTCCAACCGCCTCAGGACGCTGACGGTTCCGCCTGCGCGCGGCGTCGTCCGCGACCACGCGGGACGCGCGCTGGCGGACAACGTTCCGGGCCACTCGATCTCGGTTCTTCCCGCAGGGACCGACTCGATGCTGGCCACGATCGGCCGGCTTCGCGAGCACCTGGAGTTGCCGGACGCGCAGGCGGAAGCGCTCGCCGAGCGTGCCCGAACCCGCCCGTTGCGGCCGCTCCTCGTGGCCGTGGACGTTCCCTTCGCAACCGTCGCGGCGATCGAGGAAAGACGGTCCGCCTTCCCGCGCGTCTTCCTGGAGTCGCGCCCGAAGCGCCGGTATCCCGCCGGCCCCGTAGGGGCGCACGTGATCGGCTACGTCGGCGAGATCAACGAGGCGGAGCTGGGATTGGCGCGCTTCGCCTCCGCCGAACCGGGAACGATCGTGGGCCGCACCGGCGTGGAAGCGTTCTATGAGCGCCGCCTGCAGGGGCGGTCGGGCACGCGCTACGTGGAAGTGGACGTGCGGGGGCGGATCGTTGGCTCCTTCGAAGGCGTGGCCGAAGTGGGCGCCTCGCCCGGCGGCGACGTCGACCTGCACCTCGACCTCGACCTCATGCAGTGGATCGACCACATCTTTCCGTCCGAACTCAACGGCGCGGTGGTGGCGCTCGACGTGGAGACGGGCGGGGTCCTGGCAATGTACTCGAAGCCGGCGTTCGACCCGAACGTGTTCGCGGGCGTGGTGGCTCCCGAGGATTGGGCCCGTCTGAGCACGGACCCCTCCAGCCCGCTGTACAACCGTGCCCTGATGGGCAAGTACCCGCCCGGTTCGCCCTGGAAGCTGGTGGGGGCCGCTCTGGGACTCGAGGCCGGCGTGACGGGAGTGTCCGACTACTTCCCCGAGCCTTGCGACGGCGCGTTCAAGTTCGGCAACCGCGCGTTCCGTTGCTGGAAGCCCGAGGGGCACGGGCGGCTCGACCTGGTCGGGGCCGTGCAGCACTCCTGCAACGTCTACTTCTACCAGCTCGGCTTGGCCCTCGGCCTCGAGCGCCTCCTGGAGGGAGCGAACCGCATGGGGTTCGGCCGCGGCACGGGCATCGACCTGCCCCAGGAAGCCGACGGCACCTTCCCGGACGGCGTCGAGTTCTGGGACCGGCAATTCGGGTACCGGGCAGGCGAAGGCGAAGTGCTGAACTTGATCTTGGGCCAGGGCCCGAACGCCCAGACGCCGCTCAAGATGGCGCAATTCATGTTGGCCGTAGCCCGCGACGGATCGGCTCCGGCCCCGATGCTGCGCCGAGCCGGAGCCGCCCCCGAGAGCTGGCGTCTCGACATGTCCCACGGGAGCCTCGAGGCGATTCGCGAGGGCATGCGGCGCGTGACGGGCCCCGGCGGCACTGCGCACCTGTCCTCGCTGGAGCACTTCGATCTAATGGGCAAGACCGGCACGGCGGAGACCGGCGGCGGACAGCCCAACCACGCGTGGTTCGCGGGCATAGCGGGGCCGCCGAACGCACAGCCCGAGATCGTCGTGGTCGCGCTGGTCGAGTTCGGCGACAGCGGCTCGGAGACGGCGGCGCCCCTGGTGGCGAAGACGGCCGACTACTACCTGCGCGCCCGCCACGGGATCGCGCAAGACACGGTGCAGACGTTGCACGAGCACATTCTGGCAGGCCGGAGCACCGCCTGGGCGCGGGCGCGGGGCTCCTGAATGGACCGGTGGGGCCGCGGGGGGGCGCGCTTCGCCTTCGCGGCGACGCTGGCGCTGCTGTCGATCTTCGGCGTGGCGATCGTCTACTCGGCGGGCGTGATAGATGCTCCGATGCCCTCGACCGCGGACCTCTGGATGCGCCAAGCCGCGATTCTCGGCGTGGCCGTGGTTCTTTTCGCGCTGGTCGCGCGCGTTCCCGGGCGATGGTACGAATGGGCGGCCGCTCCCGCCTACGTCTTCTGGACGGCGGCGCTGCTGCTGACGCTCGTCGTCGGCACCGGGCCGGGCACGGCCGAGGGCGTGAAGAGCTTTCTGTCGGTGGGGGGACTCCGCTTCCAGCCGGCCGAGGCCGCCAAGGTGGCCACCGTTCTCCTTCTGGCGAAGCATCTGGGCGCCCGCGAGGATCCGCCGCGGCACCTGCGGGAGCTGGGTGCGCCCGTCGCGCTCGTCGGGCTCCCGCTGGTCGCTGTGCTGCTCCAGCCGGACCTGGGAACGGCCCTGGCGTTCGTCGGCGTCTTCTTTGCCGTCCTGTTCTGGGCCGGCACGCCTGGGCACCTGCTGTTCTTCGTCGCTTCGCCGGGGATCGGCCTTGCGCTGGCCTTCAGCCTGTGGGCGTGGTCGGCCTACTTCGTTCTCCTGGCCGTGCTGATCTACGTGTACCGCTTCCGTCTCTACCTGTTCGAGTCGGTTGCCGTGCTGCTGTCCAACTTCGCGGCGGGCGCGGTCGCGCAACCGTTGTGGAACTCCCTGGCCGAGTACCAGAAGAACCGCATACGCGTCTTCTTCGATCCTCTTCAGGACCCGCTGGCGGCGGGCTGGCAGATCATTCAGTCCAAGGTGGCAGTCGGCAGCGGGGGATGGTTCGGCAAGGGCTTCACCGAAGGTACGCAGAAGCGCCTGAACTTCCTGCCCGAGCAGCACACCGACTTCGTTTTCAGCGTGATCGGCGAAGAGTTCGGCTTCCTCGGCACGTCGCTGATGATCGCGGCCTTCGGCTACGTGTTCTGGACGATGCTGCGCATGGCCGAGGAAGCGCGAAGCGACTTTGCAACGCTCTTCGTCGTGGGTACGTTAGGGCTTTGGCTGACGCATGTCTTCGTCAATGTCGGCATGACCGTCGGCATCATGCCCATCACGGGCATCCCGTTGCCGTTCATCAGCTACGGCGGCTCCTTCCTCCTGATGTCCTGGCTGGCCGCTGCGGTGGTCGTCAGGCTCGCGAGCGAAGACGCCTGAAGGACGCCGAAAGGGGCTCACCGTTGGCTTGGTTCAGACAGCAGAAGAAGCCCCTCACGGCTCGGGAACGCCGCGACTTGCCGCGCGACGTGTTCGAGAAGTGCGCCGGTTGCGGCGAGATCCTCTATCGCGAGCGCCTCGCGCGCAACTTGGGCGTCTGCCCCGAGTGCGGGAACCACCTGCGAATAGAGGCCGGCCGCTACGTTGAGCTGCTGGCCGATCCGGGCTCGTTCGAGGAGGCCGACGAGGGCATGAAGAGCGGCGACCCGCTGGGCTTCCGCGATCTCAAGTCCTATCCCGACCGGCTTGAGGCGGCCCGCCGCAAGACGGGCCGCAACGAAGCCGTCGTGGCGGGCCGTTGCCGCATCGAGGGCATCCCGGCGTCGCTGGCCGTCATGGACTTCGCGTTCATAGGGGGATCGATGGGCTCGGTCGTTGGCGAGAAGATCGCCAGGGCCGGCCGGTGCGCCATCGAGCGCGAGACGCCGTTGGTCGTCGTGAGCGCCTCGGGCGGGGCGAGGATGATGGAGGGCGTCTTCTCGCTGATGCAGATGGCGAAGACCTCGTCCGTGCTGGCGCGGCTGCACGAACGAGGACTTCCGTACGTCTCGATCCTCACGCACCCCACGACGGGCGGCGTCACCGCTTCGTACGCGATGCTCGGCGACTTCAACCTGGCCGAGCCCGGCGCGCTGATCGGCTTCGCGGGGCCGCGCGTCATCGAGGAGACGATCAAGCAGGAGCTTCCCCCGGACTTTCAGAGCGCCGAGTTCCTGGAAGCGCACGGCATGGTGGACCGCGTCGTGGACCGCCGCGAACTCAAGTCCGCCGTGGGCCAGCTGCTCCGCCACGCCTGGGCGGGCTGGAAGCCGCGCGCATGACGCAACGCGTCTCGTACGGGCAACGCCACGGGCGCGTGCCCCGGTCGGACCGGCTGGGCGAGGCGCTGTTCCCCGGCGTGGAGATGCGGATCGACTGG
Source organism: Longimicrobiales bacterium (assembly GCA_965203485.1). Lineage (GTDB taxonomy): Bacteria > Gemmatimonadota > Gemmatimonadetes > Longimicrobiales > Gaopeijiaceae. Next base: position 1,638,425 of record OZ241892.1, on the reverse strand, counting down.
GGGCTCGAACGCATGACCACCGCGCTGGCCTCCCTCGCTTCGCCGCACCGCAAGTACCGCACCCTGCACGTCGGCGGCACGAACGGCAAGGGGTCCGTGGCCTCGACCTGGGCCTCGGTGCTGGCAAAGGACGGCGCGCGCGTCGGGCTCTACACGTCGCCCCATCTGTGCTCGTTCCGCGAGCGCATTCTGGTCGACGGCCGCCCGTTGTCGTCGGCTCGGCTCGCGCGCACCGCGAACGCGCTGGTCGCCCCGCTCGCCGCCCGCCTCAAGATGTCCTTCTTCGAGTCGTGGACGTTGCTCGCATTCTCGATCTTCGCCGAGGAGGACGTGGACGTGGCCTGCATCGAGGTCGGACTCGGGGGCAGGCTCGACGCTACCAACGTCGTCTCGCCCGACGTGGTCGCGATCACCAACGTTGCGATGGACCACCAGGAGCACCTCGGACGAACGCTGGCCGCAATCGCTCGCGAGAAGGCCGGCATCGTCAAGCCCGGGATTCCGGCCGTGACCGTCGAGAGCGCCGCCGAGGTGATGGACGAGATCGAGGCGCGTGCCGACAGGGTAGGGGCTCCTCTCCACCGCGTCGACCCGGAGCGCGACGTGATCGACCTTCGCGTGGCGGCGGGAGGCAGCCGCTTCCGCTACGTCTCCGCCGAGTGGGGCGAGATCGAGGTGGGGACGCCCTTGGCCGGGGCGCACCAAGCCGCCAACACCGCCGTGGCGCTCCGGGCCCTGGAGCTCCTGTCGCCGCCTCCTTCTCGAGAGGCCGTGTTGCGGGGCGTGGCCGAGGTGGAGTGGCCGGGCCGAAGCGACGTGCGCGACGTCGAAGGCGTCCGCTACCTCTTCGACGTCGCCCACAACGTCGCGGGCGTCCACGCGCTGACGCGGGCTCTGGACGACCTGGGCCTGGAGCGGCCGCTCGTGGTCCTCCTGGGCGTCTTGGGCGACAAGGACTGGGCGCGGATGTTGCCCCCGTTGCTCGAGCGGGCCGACCACGCCGTCTTCACGGTCCCGCTTTCGGCGCCCCGGGAGCGCGTCTGGAACCCGCGCGTGGTGGCCGAGGGCGCGGGCACGGGCGCCCCAATCGAGATCGTGGAGCAGGTTGCCGTCGCCGCCAAGCGGGCCCGGGACCTGGCCGAGGACGGCGGCACGGTCGTGGTGACCGGCTCGTGCCACACGGTGGGCGACGTGCTCTCGGTCCTGGGGCAGACCCCGGTCCCTTCCAAGTAGCATTGGCGCCGCCGTCGTGACCGCCAAGCTGCCGGGCTTTCGCGAGTTCGGCCCCGACGCGATGGCCGTCCGCAACTACGTGTTCGCGCGGTGGCGCGAGGTCGCGCGCGCTTGGGGCTTTTCGGAGTACGACGGACCGCCGCTCGAGCCGTTCGCCCTCTACGCCGAGAAGAGCGGTCCCGAGATCGCCGGCCAGCTCTATGCCTTTCGCGACCAAGGCGACCGCCACGTCGCGCTCCGGCCCGAGATGACGCCCACGCTGGCGCGCATGCTCGGGTCGCGCAGCCGGGCCATGGCCAAGCCGATCCGCTGGTTCTCGATTCCTCAGCTGTTCCGCTACGAGCGCAGCCAGCGGGGCAGGTTGCGCGAGCACTTCCAGCTCAACGTCGACATCGTCGGCGAAGCGGGCGTCGCGGCCGACGCCGAAGTCCTGGCGGTGGCGGTGGACGCGGTGCGCGCGCTCGGGCTGGGCCCGGACGACTTCGTGGCCCGCGTGAACGACCGCCGCCTGGTCGCCGCCGTGCTGGGCGCGCTGGGCGTGCCGCCCGGAAGCGAGGACGCCTGCTTGGCCGCGATCGACAAGGCGGGGCGAACGCCGCGCGAAGCCGCCCGCCGCCGTCTCGAGGAGGCCGGCGCGCCGCCCGCCGCCGCGGAGGAACTGCTCGGGCTGGCGTCCGGGACCGGTGGTCGCCCGGCGTCCGCATCCGGTCTTGCCCGCCGCTTCGGCGACGCCCCGGCCGTCCGCGCCGCGGCCGAGCCGCTCGAGGAGCATGCCGAAATCCTGGGTGCGCTGGGCGCGGGCGACTTCACCCGGTTCGACTTTGCCATCGTGCGCGGACTGGCCTACTACACCGGCATCGTCTTCGAGATATTCGACCGGGCGGGCGAGCTGCGCGCCGTCTGCGGCGGCGGCCGCTACGACGGGTTGCTGGGCCGCTTCGGGGGCGAGCCGCTGCCCGCCGCCGGATTCGGCATGGGCGACGTCGTGCTGGGCGAACTGCTCGCGGCCCGCGGCTTGGCTCCCGGCGGCGCGCCGCCACTCGACTACTTCGTGACGTGGGTCGGGGACGAGCAGCGGCTTCTCGCGCTTGAGGCTTGCCGGCGCCTGCGGGACGCGGGACGCTCGGTCTCGTGCGCCTTGCGGTCGAGCAGCCTTCGCAAGCAGCTGGCCGCGGCGGCCCGGTCGGGAGCCCGGCACGCCGTGGTCGTGGGCCCCCGCGAGGCCGCTTCGGACTCGGCCACCGTCCGCCACTTGGGGACGGGCGCGCAAGAGACCGTGCCCCTGGAATCGCTCTACGCACAGGGAGACAGCTGATGGCGAAGCGAAAGGGCAAGGGGTTCACGCCGAGGAGCGAGGACTTCAGCGCTTGGTACAACGAAGTGGTGCAGCGCGCCGAGCTCGCGGACTACTCCCCGGTCCGGGGAAGCATGGTCGTCCGTCCGTGGGGCTACGGGATATGGGAGCGCATGCAACGCGCTCTCGACGACATGTTCAAGGCCACGGGACACGAGAACGCCTACTTCCCCCTGCTCATTCCCATGAGCTTCATCGAGCGCGAGAAGGAGCACGTGGAGGGCTTCAAGCCCGAACTCGCCGTGGTCACGCACGCCGGCGGCAAGGAGCTCGACGAGCCGTACGTCGTCCGCCCCACGTCGGAGACCATCATCTACTCGATGTACGCCAAGTGGGTGCAGAGCTACCGCGACCTGCCGCTGCTGCTGAACCAGTGGTGCAACGTCATGCGGTGGGAGTTGCGCACGCGGCTCTTTCTCCGCACCGCCGAGTTCCTCTGGCAGGAGGGCCACACCGCGCACGCCTGCGAAGACGAGGCCGACGCCGAGGCGCGCACCATCTTGGGTTGCTACCGCCGCTTCATGGAGGACTGGATGGCCATGCCCCCCGTGACGGGCACGAAGACGGACGCCGAGAGGTTCGCCGGCTCGGTGCGCAGCTACGCGTGCGAGGCCCTCATGCAGGACGGAAAGGCGCTCCAGGCCGCCACGTCGCACATGCTGGGGCAGAATTTCGCCAAGCAGTTCGGCCTGACCTTCCAGAACCGGGACGGCAAGGAGGAATTCGCGTGGAACACCTCGTGGGGCGCGTCCACCCGCTTGGTGGGCGGGCTCGTGATGACCCATGGCGACGACGCGGGCGTCGTCGTCCCGCCGCAGCTGGCGCCCTCGCAGGTCGTGGCGCTGCCGATCGCCGCCGGCGGCGAGGCCGCGGGCGTGCTGGCCAAGGGCGCGGAGCTGGTGTCCGCTCTGCAGGGCGAAGGCGTGCGCGTCCGGCTGGACAAGCGGCTCGACATGTCGCTCGGCGCCCGCTTCTTCGACTGGGAGCGAAAGGGTGCGCCGGTACGGCTGGAAGTCGGTCCCCGCGACATGGCGCGGGGCGAAGTGGTCGTCGTCTCTCGCGTGGCCGTCGACGGGACGCCCCGCAAGGAGACGTTGCCCGAAGCGGCCGCGGTTGGCGGCATGGCGGCGCGGCTGGCCGCTCTCCAGAACCAGTTGCGGCGAGAAGCCTTGGCCCGTCGCGAAGCGCTCACGGTGCGGCAGGAGGTGGCGTCGGTCGCGGAGCTTGCGGGGCTGCTGGACGAGGGCGCCGGCTTCGTGTACTCGGGCTGGAGCGGCGATCCCGAGGTCGAGAAGCGGGCCAAGGAGGAGGCGAAGGCCACGATCCGGGTCGTTCCGGACGAGGAGTTCCGCTCGCCCAGGGCGCCGGAGAAGTGCGCTGGCGGCGGGAAGGCGCGCATGGAAGTCGTCTGGGCGCGCGCCTATTGAAGGACGGCGGCTCCTTCGCGCGGCGCGGGGGCGTCCTCCACTGCGGCCCCTGTTCGCTTGCCGCGCTCGCGGACGAGCACGGCACGCCGCTCTACGTGTACGGCGGCGGCGAGATCGTAGGACGCCTCGAGGCGATGCGCCGCGCGTTCGCGCCGCAGAATCCCCTGGTCGCGTACTCCGCCAAGGCCAACTCGTCGTTGGCGGTGCTCGACTTGCTGGCACGCCACGGGGCGGGCGCCGACGTGGTGAGCGGCGGCGAGCTGTATCGTTGCCTTCGGGCCGGAATGGCGGCGGAGCGCATCGTCTTCGCGGGCGTGGGCAAGACGGCCCGCGAAATGGAACGCGCCCTCGAGGCGGACATCCTGTCGTTCCACGTCGAGAGCGCGGCGGAGATGGCGTTGCTTGCGTCCGTCGCCCGCCGCGCCGGAAGGCCGGCCCGCTTCGCCGCGCGCGTCAACCCAGGCGTGCGCAGTCCCACTCACGAGTACACGCAGACCGGCCACGCCGCCGCGAAGTTCGGCGTTCCTCCTGCGGAAGCCGCCGAGCTGTACCGCGCCGCGCGCAACGACGCCTTTCTCGATCCGGTGGGCGTCTGCGTCCACATCGGCTCCCAAGTGCGGGAGATCCGTCCCTTCCTGGACGCCTTGAAGACGACGCTTGCCGTGGCCGAGCGGTGCCGCCGGGATGGCGACGCCCAGCTTCGCTACGCGGACCTGGGAGGCGGATTTGCGGTCGCGGACGGGGACGGCGCCGAGCTGGACCTGGACGAACTCGGCGGCGCGGCATCGAGCCTGATCGCCGGCAGCGGACTGTCGCTGGTGGTCGAGCCGGGGCGTTCGCTCGTCGCCGGCGCGGGCGTGCTCTTGACGCGCGTCCTGCACGTCAAGCGGTCCGGCGGCAAGACGTTCGTGGTCGTGGACGCGGGCATGACCGACTTCGTGCGGCCCAGCTACTACGGCGCCGCCCACCCCCTCGAGCTCGTGGACCCGGCAGGGCAGGGAGCGCCCAGCCGCGTGGACGTCGTCGGCCCCGTCTGCGAAAGCGGCGACTTCCTGGCCCGGCGCCGGTGCCTGCCGTTGCCGCGTCCGGGCGCTCTCCTGTGCTTGCGGGCCGCCGGCGCGTACGGCTTCTCCATGGCGTCCAACTACAATTCCCGTCCGCGGCCCGCCGAAGTCATGGTGCACGAAGGCGTGCCCCGGCTGGTTCGGACGCGAGAGGCCTACGAGGACTTGGTCCGGGGCGAGACGGCGTGGCGCCCAACTGGGCGCGGAGGCATTCCCGGTCCGGTAGAGACCACCCGACGCGCGGAGGAGCCGGCCCGGCGGCCGACGGCGGCTCCGAGGCCCTGAACATCCGTCGGCGCCTTGCGCGCCGTCGGCGCCGCGCGGCATAAGTTTGGGCGTCCACGGGCGGTCGTTCGCCGCTCCGCGCTCCACCGTCCGCAACGCCTCCTTCGCCGATGGGCGAGCCCGCTTGCGCCACCCCGGAGATGACCGTGCACGAGCGCGTCCTCGTCGTCGACTACGGCTCCCAGTTCACTCAGCTCATTGCCCGGCGGATTCGCGAAGCCAACGTGTTCTGCGAGATACGGCCGCCGGAAGCGTTGGACGCCGTGCCCCTGGACGCCGCGCCGAAGGGCGTGGTCCTGTCGGGTGGTCCGGCGTCGGCGTACGGCGACGGAGCCCCGGCCCTGGATCCTCGGTTGCTGTCGTTGGGCGTTCCCGTCTTGGGAATCTGCTACGGGATGCAGCTTCTCGCGCTGGACGCCGGCGGGGCGGTTCGCGCCGGCAAGCGCGAATACGGGCGTGCCTCGCTTCGCGTCCACGAGCCCGGCGACCTCTTCCACGGCTTCGCGCGCGGCGAGACGACGGAAGTCTGGTGCTCCCACGGCGATCACGTGGACGAGCCGCCGCCCGGCTTCGAAGTTCTCGCGTCCACGCCCGACCTTCCCGTCGCCGGCTTCCGGCGTGCCGGCAGGCCCGTCTACGGCGTGCAGTTCCATCCCGAAGTCGCCCACACGCCCCGGGGCGCCGAGATCGTCCGCAACTTCCTTTTCCGCATTTGCGGATGCGCGGGAGATTGGACGCCGGGAGCGTTCGCGGCCGAGGCGGTCGAGCGGATCCGGGCGGCGGTGGGCGACGCGGCCGTCGTGGCGGGACTCTCCGGAGGCGTCGACTCGGCCGTGGCGGCCGCGTTGGTCGGCCGGGCCGTCGGAGACGCGCTGACGTGCGTCTTCGTGGACACGGGGCTTCTGCGCAAGGGCGAGCGAGCGCTGGTGGAGCGGGCCTTCGAGAGCTCCCGCTTGGTCGTCGTCGACGCGGCGGCGGAGTTCCTCGGAGCCTTGGAGGGCATTGCCGACCCCGAGCGCAAGCGAAGGGTCATCGGCGAACGCTTCGTGCGCGTCTTCGAGCGCACTGCGCGGGAAATCGGCGCGGAGGCGCGCTTTCTCGTGCAGGGCACCCTGTACCCGGACGTGATCGAGTCCGCGTCGTCCGGCGGCCCATCGGCGGTCATCAAGACGCACCACAACGTGGGGGGGCTCCCCGGCGACATGGCCTTCGAGCTCGTCGAGCCCCTGCGCGACCTCTTCAAGGACGAAGTCAGGCGGGTGGGCCGCGAGCTGGGCCTAGGCGAGCGGATCGTCGGCCGCCATCCGTTTCCGGGCCCCGGCTTGGCGGTCCGCGTGCTGGGTCCCGTGTCGGAGGAACGCTTGGCCGTGTTGCGCGAGGCGGACGCCATCTTCTTGGAAGAGATCGAAGCGGCGGGCCTCTACGACGCGATCTGGCAGGCGTTCGCGGTGCTGTTGCCCGTGCGCTCGGTCGGCGTGATGGGCGATGCGCGCACCTACGAGAGCGCAGTGGTCCTGCGCGCCGTCACTTCCACCGACGGCATGACGGCGGACTGGTACGCGTTCGAGCCCAGCCTTCTGCGGAAAGCGTCGGGCCGCATCGTCAACGAGGTCGCCGGCGTCAACCGCGTCGCCTACGACGTCAGCTCGAAGCCGCCGTCCACGATCGAGTGGGAGTAGCGGGCACGAGGCCGCTCCAGCAAGTCCACGAACGCGGCGTGCTTGCGGCAACGCCGCGTGCCCAGGTTCCGGGCAGCGCCGGGTCTTCCTCCAGCTTGACGCCCGGAACCAGGCGGTGTCTCCCGCCGCGACATGAGGTTCGTGGCGGCTGTAGTCGCGCCGGTACCGAATAGGGCGCCCCGCGCGGTCCAGACGAGCCACTCCCGCGTACGACGGGAAGTGGAAGCCGGCGTACAAGAGGGTTGCGAGCAAGTCGCGATTGGGGTACGAGGTCATGCAGAACGGCGTGATCACGTTGCCGCTGCTCGCGCCCAACGTCTTCTCGTACCGCGACTCGGCGACCATGGCCGCACGCAGCAGCTCGGGCCCGAAGGGCGTAGCGCGTCCTACGTCGGCCCGACCCTGCGCATTCGGGCCGCGCTTCAGACGAACCGAAACGACTTACGGCGTTATCGATTCCAGAACTTCGGGCTAACGGGATGCTTCGCGGACATAGAAGAGATTGCCGTGCTGAAAGTGGATCGCGCGGCCGTCCGCCCGCCCGAACTTCCGCATGTCGTGGAGCAAGTTGAACTCGGCCAGAACTTCGCCGTCTTCGATGCGCACTTCGACGGCCCGGCCGAGTCGCGTGTAGGACGCGAGCATCCGGTCGCCCCGGGGCGATACCGATATCCGGCCGCGCCCGAGCGAGTGCCAGTTCCCGTAGCGCTCCGAACCGCTCTTCGGAAAGACGACCGTCTCCTCGCCCGTGGCCAAGTCCACGACGAGCGCCCGGGAGTAGGGGTAGCGCTCGCCGCGCCGACCCCCGTAGCCGCCGCGGTTGTCGAACATGACGAAGTTGGACCCGCGCAGGTGCTTGACGCTGTGCTGCTGCGAGAACGTGCCCCTGACGTAGCGCTTCAACGCATGGGTGCGCCTGTCGAGGATCGCGACGGCGCTCAAGTGCTTGAGCGAAAGCACGATGTCGCCGGGGCGCACGTCGCCGAGCCCCGAGACGTCGTCGCGCACCAGCGAGACGGAGTTCAGGTGGAAAGGATCGCAGGGGTCCGCAGCGGTCAGCACGCTGGCCCAAGGCGACGCCAGGAAGGCGTCGAGCACGGATATCCGCTCGACGAGCCCGCCGTCCGGGTCGAGCACGTCCACCACGTCCACGTAAGTGGCGTGAGGACGGCAGCGCCAAGTTGCCAGGTTGCCGGGCAACTCCACTTCATCCTCGAACTTGAGGCCCGGAACCAAGGCGGTGTCTCCCGCCGCGACATGGGGCTCGTGGTGGCTGTAGTCGCGCCGGTACCAAATAGGGCGCCCCGCGCGGTCCAGACGGGCCACTCCCGCGAACGACGGGAAGTGGAAGTCGGCGTAGTAGAAGGTTGCGAGCAGGTCTCCGTTGGGATACGAACTCATGTAGAACGGTTGGATCACCTCGTCGCTGCTCGCGCCCAACGTCTTCTCGTACTGCGCTTCGGCGATCACGGCGGCACGCAGCAGCTCGGGCCTGAAGGGTGTAGCGCGTCCGATGTCGGCCGGTCCCGCGTACTCGACGGCCAAGCAGCCGTCGGGGCAGTGTTCGCCGAACTGCCACCGGCCGCCTCCCGCGACGACGCGGTCTCTCATTCCCTCGGTGGTCACCGCTGGAAACCGGCTCGCCCCCGCGTCGCTCGCCGCAACATCCGCGAAAAGCCATCTCGACCGATCCAGGCTGTCCTCCGTGTGCACCGCCACGGCTCTAGCGAGCGACTTGACGCCGTCGCGGGCCAAGCGCCAGGGGAGCGCTTGCTTCCAAGTCGCGAGCATGCCGCCACCGAACGCGAGCGCCGCGACAGCGCTCCAGACGAGCCGAGACGTCCGGCGCGGCCTTCGACTACCGGCGTGGTCGAGCCGGATCATCGTCGTCGTGGACCTCGCCGTCCGCGCGTTGGCGAGCATACAAGAAGGCGCTCCCGTCGAGGAACCGCACGCTGCCGGCGCCCGCAAAGGCTTGCAGTCCTCGCACGTCGTGCACGGCTTCGAACTGGGCCAGGACCGTTCCGTCTTCGATCCGCACTTCCACGGCCCTCGCTCGTCCCGCATGCGACGCGAGCGCCCGAAGGCGGTCCGGCGAGATGGACACGCGCCCGCGGCCGCGGGGCTTCCAGGCCTCGAAGCTTCGCGGGTTCGTCGGAAAGACCGTTCTTTCCTCGCCGGTTGCGGCGTCGACCACCAGCACGCGCGAATAGTTCGCAAAAGCGCCGGCGTGGCTCTCCCACCCGCCCGAGCCGTCGAACATGATGAACTTCGAGCCCCGCAAGTGCTTGACGCTGCGTTGCCCCGCGAACGTGCCCCGGACGTAGAGAAGCACGGCGCTCGTCCGCCGGTCCAGGACCGCGAACGCGTTGAGGCTGTGAAGAGAAACGACCAGGTCGCCCGCGCTCGCTTCGCCCAAGTCCGAGACGTCGCGGCCGACGAGCGACACCGAATTCACGTGAAGCGGATAGCAAGCGTCGATCGACCACACGAGCGACGCCGCCCAAGGGGAGTCGAGCAACGCGTGGGCGACGGACACTTGCTTCGTCAGCCGGCCGTCTCGGTCCAGCACGTTGACGACGTCGAGCAGGGGAGTTGCAGGGCAAAACTGCGATTGCGACTGCCCCGGCCACTGAATGGCGGGCGAGTCCGGAGGTTGCCGGCTCGGCGTCCAGATCGTGCTGTCGCCCTCTATGTGCGGTTCGCCGTGGCTGTAGTCGCGCCGGTACCAGAGCACGCGACCCGTCGAGTCGACCCGTACGATCCCGCCGCTCGACGGAGAGACGTGGTCGCGGTACCGCAGCGTGGCCAGCAAGTCTCCGTTCGAAGCGGCCACGACTTCGTCCACGACTACGACTTCGCCTGCGTCTACGCCGGGGGTCCGCTTGTACGGCAGGGCGTCGACGGGCTCCGCCTTCGCCAGTTCGCCGGTCCGGAACGGCCATGCCCTCGCCACGTGCCCGGCCCCCCGGTGCTCCACGGCGAGGCATCCGTCGGCCAGAGGACAGTGCTCGCGAAACTGCCATCTGCCCCCGGCGGACAACACCGGATCGGCGAGCGGCGCGCCGTCGGCCGTGCGGACGCGAGCGAGCGCCAGACTGTCGGCCGGCACGCCCGACGTCTCCCAGCTCCCGGCGCTGGAGAGCCCCCCCAGATGCGCGTCGAGCATCCTTGCGGCGCTCGTTGCCCACCGGTGCGCCAACCGCGCCGGAAGCGCGCCCGTCGCCGCCAAGTACATGCCGGCGCCGAAGGACGCGACCACCACCGCAACCCGGAACAGCCACTTGGACGCCCGGTCGGCCCGCCTGCGCCGCCGGTCGTCCGCTCGTTCAGCGCCGCGACCGCCGTCCAGCGCGGACGACGCGCCGCCCGTCGCCCGCCCGCTCACTCGGCCTTGCGGCGAGTCCAGTTCGCCGCGCCCCAGAGGCTCGCGCAAAGGGCGACGAACGCCAGCGTGCCGACGACCGCGCCGCCGTGCGGGACGACCGCGTCCAACCATGCGTGGCCGACCGTCCAGGCCGGCTGGCCGCCCGAATCTCCCCAAATGCGCCCGACCGCGTAGATGGCGCCTCCGATCAACACGCCCACGAGCGCGGCTCCGGCGATGAGGCCGGAAGCGAAGAGAACGCCTTGCTCGCGGCGCTCCGAGGCCGCGCGGCCGCCCTCCGGTTCTTCGCGCCGGCGCCTCCGCGCCAGGCCCAGCCGCATCAGTCCGCCCACGAAGATCGGCGTCATGAGCGAGACCGGCAGGTACAGCCCGACCGCGAACGCGAGCGACGGCACCTTGAAGACGAACTCGGCCACGGCCGCCAGCGCGATCCCGACAAGCACGAAGCCCCAGGGCAGCGAAGCCTCCAGGACGCCGTCGATCACCAGTCCCATGAGCGTGGCCTGCGGCGCCGGAAGGCCGTCGGCCGTGCCGATCCCGTACGACTCGTTCAGCACGACGAGCACGCCGCCCATCACCGTGGCCGCGGCGAGCACGCCGAGCATCTCGCCCAGCTGCATCCGCTTCGGCGTGGCGCCCACCAGAAACCCCGTCTTCAGGTCCTGCGAGGTGTCTCCGGCCACCGCCGCCGATATGCACACGACTGCCCCCACGGCCAGAACCGCTACCTTGGCTTCCGCGCTGCCGTCGTCGAGGCCGAGGCCCACCCAGATCAGAGCCGTCAGGATCAGCGCGGCGATCGTCATCCCCGAGACCGGATTCGACGACGATCCGATCAGGCCGACGATGCGGCTCGACACGGTTACGAAGAAGAAGCTGAAGGCTACGACGAGGAGCGCGCCCACGGCGCCGACCGGAATTCCCGGCCAGCTCCAGAGGGCGACCGCGGTCAGCCCGGCGAGACCCAGGACGACCTTCAGGGGCAGGTCTTGCTGCGTGCGCGGCCGACCCTCGCCGCCGCCCGGGTCCGCGTCCTTCGCCGCGTGCCCGACGCCCAGCCGGAACGACTCGACGATCGTCGGCAGCGACTTGACCAAGGTCACGATGCCGGCGAAGCCCACGGCGCCCGCGCCCACGTAGCGGATGTAGTGGTTCCATATCGCCGACGGTTCCAAGCTCGACATCGGCGCGTCGCCGGGATAGACGGTGGATTCGCCAGCCCACGCCGCGATCAGGGGGATGAGGACCAGCCACGCCAATGCGCTGCCGCTGAACATGATGGCGGCGATCCTCGGACCGACGATGAAGCCCACGCCCAGGAGTTCGGGCGTGAAGTCGCCCCCGATCTCGGCCTTCTTGGGCAGCCGCAGGCTCGGAGACTCGTTCCACAGGCCGAGGCCGGCGCCGTTGGCGAGCGCCTGGTAGAGAGCTCCGGCGCCGAGGCCGCCGAAGAGCAGCCTGGCCCTGGCGCCGCCTTCCTTGCCGCTCACCTGCACCTCGGCGCAGGCCGTGCCCTCGGGATAGGGCAGCTTGCCGTGCTCGCGCGAAATCAAGTACCGGCGCAACGGGATCATGAACAGCACGCCCAGCACGCCGCCCAGGCCGGCGATCACGGAGACGTGAAGCACGTTGACCACGATCTCGGGATCGGAACGGCTCCATATGAACAGCGCGGGGATGGTGAAGATGACGCCGGCGGCCAGCGACTCGCCGGCCGAACCGATCGTCTGCACCATGTTCGTCTCGAGGATCGATCCCCGTCTCAGCATTCGAAAGATTGCTACGGCCATTACGGCGGCCGGAATCGATGCGCTGACGGTCAAGCCGACGCGCAACCCCAGGTAGGCGTTGGCCGCGCCGAAGACGACGGCGAGCGCCAGGCCGGCGACCACGGCGCGCAACGTGAGTTCGGGGAGGCTCTGCTCCGGGCGAACGTAGGGCTGGTATTCGTCTCCGGGAACGACTTCGTACGCCTCCGGAGGCAGTCCGCCGCGCCGGTTGGGGCGGTTGCGCGCGTCGGGGTCGTCCTGCGCTGCCATGGCTTGGTCTCGGAGCTGGCGGATAGGGGCGGGTCCGGCGGCCTGGCGGCGCCGCAACGGCGCCCGTGGCACAAGGAAGCCGCGCGGGCCGCGCGCAGGAACCTAGTCCGTCGCCGAGGAGAGCGGCAAACGAGGCTGTCGCGCCGCCGCCGGGGCTGGCCGTGGTTGGTCGGCCCGCGCGCGCGGGCCGATTCTGGTTGGGGCGGCTCCCGTCACGGTAGACCGAGGTCGGGCCGCGCGCACGGGCCTGTGGTCGTTCGGGGCGCCCGGCAGTTGCTCGGGAGCCGGGCGGCCGCGCGAGGGGGCCGACGCAGACTTGCTCGCCCGAGCGGGAGGCATGACCGCCGCGCGAGCGGCCCGGGGCGAGGTTCGGCGCGAGCGCGGCGATCCCGGCGTCCGGTTCGCGCGGAAGCTCCGCGCGCCTTGTAGATTTCGTTCGGTTGTTTCCGGCGCCGAATGGCGGTTCCGCGCCCGGCCCGGTGGATCGTCAAGCGCGTCGAGCAACCGAGCACAACCTCGAACAGGAGTCTTCGATGCGTCCGCCCCGCCTTCCTCTCGTCTTCCTGGCGGCGTCCGCCGCCGCGACCGCCTGCTCCGAGGCCGTGCGGCCGTTGCCCGAACCGGGGGCGGTGCGGGTCGCGGCCACCTTCCCCCAGTCCGGCTACTTGCGCACCGACGGGGCCAAGATGCGCGACGGCTACGAGCTGGCCGTCGAGATGCTCAACGAGCAGGGGGGCGTCGACGGCCGCGAAGTGGAACTCGCGCTGCACGACGACGGCAGCGACGCCGCGGCCGCGGCCCGGCTCTACGCCGGCTTCATTGCGGACGAGACGGTGGACGCGCTGCTGGGGCCATACAGCAGCGTGATCACGGAAGCCGTGTTGCCGGTGACCGAGTCCGCGTCGATGCCGGTGATCGCCGGCTTGGCGGCGTCCACGGAGATCTGGCGTGGACGGGACCGCCGCTGGAGCGTGCAGTTGCTCAACCCGGCAAGCACGTTTCTGGAAGGCCCAGTCGCGGTGGGCGCCGAGGGCGGGGCAAGGACAGCGGCGCTGGTGTGGGAGGACTCCCGCGCTCCCGCGTCGGTGGCGGCGGGGGCGCGGGCGGCGGCGGCCCGCGCAGGCGTGCGGATGGCGCTGGACGAATCGTATCGTCCGGGCGCCGCAGGCCACGCCGCGCTCGTGCGCGCGGCCAAGGCGGCGGGGGCCGACATGTTCCTGATCGCCGGCTACTCGGACGACGGGGTGGAGTTCGTCAAGGCGGCGGACGCCGCCGGCTATCGGCCGCAGCTGACGAGCCTCATGCTGGGCTCGGAAGACCCGGGGTTCGCCGACGCCGTGGGTCCGCTGGCCCGCTGCGTCACTGGGCATACTCCCTGGGCGCCTTCCAGCCGAACTCGCGGCCGGCTGGCGGACACCGAGACGTTCGTCCGCCGATTCCAGCAGAAGCACGGGCGCCTGCCGGGCTTCCACGAAGCGGCCGCCTTCGCCGCGGTGGAGCTTCTTGCAGGGGCGCTGGCGGCCGGACTGACGCCGGTCGGCGTGGACTACGAAGTCATGCGCGACTACCTCTTCTCGACCACGGCCGGGACCGTGTTGGGGCCCTACCGCGTGGCGCCGCTGGGGAGCGAGGCCGCGGGGAGCCAGCAGGCTCTCTCCGGACTGCACGTCCAGTGGCAGGACGACGGACAGGGCGGCCTCGTCCGGCGCGTCGTCCATCCGCCGTCGGCCGCGGAGGCCGCGCCCTGCTTCAGTCGCGCTCCGGGGCCCCTCCGAGTGGCCGCGTCGTTCCCCGCGACCGGACGCCTGGGCGTGGACGGCGCCAAGATGCGCGACGGCTACGAGCTTGGAATCGCGATGCTGAACGAGCGGGGCGGGATCGAGGGCCGCCTGCTGGAGCTGGAGATGCGCGACGACCAGAGCAATCCGCAACTCGCGGCCTCGCTGTACCGCCAGTTCGTCGCCGATCCGTCGGTCGACGTCCTCCTGGGGCCCTACTCGAGTCCCGTGACGGAAGCAGTGTTGCCGGTGACCGAAGCCGCGTCGAAGCCCCTGATCACGGCGATGGCCGCGTCGACCGGCCTGTGGCAGGGCCGGGACCGGCGGTGGAGCGTCCAGATGCTCAATTCGGCGCAGACGTATCTGCAGGGATCGGTCGAGCTGGCGGCCGCCGCCGGCGCGCAAACCGTGGCGCTTGTTTGGGAAAACAGCAGCTTCCCGCGAGGCGTCGCCGAAGGCGTGCGGTCGGCCGCCGCCGCCGCGGGCATGGGCATCGTTCTGGACCAGTCTTATCCGGCCGGAGGAGCGGACCATGCGGCCCTGGCCGCCGCCGCCGGGCGGAGCGCGGCCGATCTGCTGATCGGGGGCGGCTACTTCGACGACGCGATCGAGCTCACCAAGGCGGCGGCCGCCGCGAACTACGTGCCGAAGCTGGCGAGCTGGTCGATCGGTCCCGCCGACCCCCGCTTCGCGTCGGCGGTCGGCGCGTCGGCGGCGTGCGTGGCCGGCAACGCACCGTGGATTGCGACGGTGCGCACTCGCGGAATCTTGGTCGGCAGCGAGACGTTCGTCCGCCGGTTCGAAGAGCTCCACGGCGCGTTGCCAGGCTACCACGCCGCGGGCGGCTTCGGAGCCGTCGAGTTGCTGTCCGCGGCGCTGGAGGCGTCGCTGTCGTCCGCAGGCGATCTCGACGAGACGGCGATGCGCGACTTCCTGTTCGGCGCCGACGTCCAAACCGTGCTCGGCCCCTATCGCGTGGCGCCGCTTGGGTCGTCAGCGGCCGGCAGCCAGCAGGGCCTGCGTGGCCTCCAGATCCAGTGGCAGGACGACGGCCGGGGCGGATTCGAGCAGAAGATCGTGCACCCGGCGGACGTCGCCGACGCGGAGGTGTGCTTCAACCGCTGACGGGGGCCGCCGCCGTCCGGCGGAGCCGGGTCTCGTCAGCGAGTGGGGGCGCCGGGTTCGGTCTCGCGGATTCGAGCGTCCACTTCCGACCAGACCCCCTCCATGTAGTCGAGGTCCTCGCCGTGCTCGTCGACGAACGCGAGCATCTCGTCGCCCGACATCCCGTGCTCGGCCAAGATGCGGTCCCGGTCCTGGGCCGGCACGACCCGGTCGGGCGAGCGCGCCGCCGCCCTCCGCAGAGCCACGAACGCGGCCACGAAGCGTTCACGGGCCGGATCGTCGGCAGGGTCGACCTGCGGCCCCCCGCACCCGCCGGGCAAGAAGGCCGCCGCAACCGCGAAGCCGGCCAGCAAGCGCGGTCGGCGAGCCCCCGAGACTCTCGGGCCGGCCGACGCGGCGAAGCGTTTCCCCGAACCGCGGCGCCGGTCGGCAACGAGACGGCCCATGGCACGGTCCCTTCGCGACTTTGGAGGCTCGGAGGAGTGCGCGGGCCCGAAGCCGCGCGGCGGATGGAGCGCGACAACCAACGCTAGCTTCGCCCGAACCGCCTCCCTGTGTCAACCCGGCGCCGGCTCCTGGCTCGGCCTGCGAGGCCCGCCGCCCCGCCTCCGCGCGGGCGGGGCATCCAGCCGGGCCGCGCGCTCGCGTCGCGGCCCTTGGCCTGATTCTTTCACGTTGTTGGGAAGGCACCGGCCGGAGCCCGCAGTTCCTGCCGAAACGGCAGGTCCGGGCCCCGTTTCCTGCCAAAATGGCAGATCGCCTCCGCCGGTCCTGCCAAAATGGCAGGTCGCGCGGCCGTCGTCCTGCCAAAACGGCAGATTTCCGGACGGGCCCGCTCGGTCCCGCCGAAGGCGGCCGGTCCCCAAGAGACGACGGAGGCGCGGCCCGGGGAGGGGGCGCCGCAGACGACGGAATCTTGGCTGCAAGCTCACGGGAAGAGGAGGGAAGACGCGATGGAACGACTGACGATCAAGGCGGCGGAGGCGCTCGGAGCGGCGGCGGCCGCCGCGCGCCGCGGCGGGCATCCCGAGACGGGGGGCGTTCACCTCCTCAAGGCGTTGCTCGAACAGCAGGAGGGCGTGGCGCCGCCCGTCCTGCGCAAGATGGAAGTGGCGGAGGCCCGGGTCGCCCGGGCGGCCGCCGCGGCCCTGGAGAAGTTGCCGCGCGCGACCGGGGGCGGCGCGCCTGCGGCGTCGCGCTCCTTGCGGACGGCCCTGGACGCCGCCGATCGAGCCGCTTCCCGGCTGGGCGACGCGTACGTGTCGACCGAACACCTGCTGCTCGGACTCGCCGCCGCCAAGGGCGCGGCCGCCCGCATCCTCGCAGAGCACGGAGCCACCGCGGAGCGCCTCGAAGCCGCCCTGGACGCCGTTCGCGGCTCGCACCGCGTGACCGACCAGAGCCCCGAGGACCAGTTCCAGGCGCTGGCCAAGTACTCGCGCGACCTGACGGAGATGGCGCGCCGCGGCAAGCTCGATCCCGTCGTCGGCCGCGACGACGAGGTTCGCCGGGTGATCAAGGTCCTGGGTCGCCGGACCAAGAACAATCCCGTCCTGATTGGCGAGCCGGGCGTGGGCAAGACCGCGATCGCCGAGGGCTTGGCCCAGCGAATCGCCTCGGGAGACGTGCCGGGCTCGCTGCACGGCAAGACGCTGGCCGCGCTCGACATCTCCGCGATGCTGGCGGGCGCCAAGTACCGGGGCGACTTCGAGAAGCGAATGAAGGCGGTGCTCGACGAGGTCACGAGCGGCGACGGCCGCTACGTCCTCTTCGTCGACGAAATGCACACGCTCGTGGGAGCGGGCGCCGCGGAGGGGGCGGTGGACGCCGGCAACATGCTCAAGCCGGCGCTGGCGCGGGGCGAACTGCGCGTGGTGGGCGCGACCACGCTCGACGAATACCGCAAGCGCGTGGAGAAGGACCCTGCTCTGGAGCGCCGCTTTCAGCCGGTCTTCGTCGCGCCGCCGTCGGTCGAGGACACGATCGCCATCCTGCGCGGTCTCAAGGAGCGGTATGAAGTGCACCATGGCGTGCGCATCACTGACGATTCGCTGATCGCCGCGGCCAGACTCTCGGACCGGTACGTGGGCGGGCGCTTCCTGCCCGACAAGGCGATCGACTTGATGGACGAAGCGGCCAGCCGCTTGCGCATGGAGATCGACTCGCTGCCCCAGGAGATCGACGAAGTGGAGCGACGCATCGTGCAACTCGAGATCGAGAGGCAGGCGCTCTCCGGCGAAGACGACGCCAGCGCCGGGGAGCGGATGGACGGCATCGCCCGGGAGCTCGCGGCCCTTGGCGAGTCGAGCCAAGCCATGAAGGCGCGCTGGCAAGCAGAGAAGGAGGAGATCCTGCGCATTCAGAGGCTCAAGGAGCGGGTGGACGGCCTGCGTACGGAACAGGATCGGGCCACGAGGCTCGGCGAGCTCGAGCGCGCGGCGAAGCTCCAGTACGCCGAACTCCCGGCCGCGCTGGGCGAGATCGCGGAGGCCGAGCAGCGCCTGGGCGAACTCCAGAAGGAAGGGAAGTTCCTCAAGGAGGACGTGACGGCGGAGGACGTGGCCGAGGTCCTGGCCGAGTGGACGGGCGTGCCGGTAACCCGGCTGATGGAGTCGGAACGGCGCCGGCTGGTCGAGCTGGAGCGCCTCCTGGGCCGCCGCGTCGTCGGGCAGGAGGAGGCGCTGAGCGCGGTGGCCCGGGCGGTGCGGCGCTCCCGGGCGGGCGTGCAGGACCCGAACCGGCCGGCGGGGTCCTTTCTCTTCCTGGGACCGACCGGCGTCGGCAAGACCGAGACCGCCCGCGCGCTGGCCGAGTTCCTCTTCGACGACGAGCGCGCGATGGTGCGGCTGGACATGTCCGAGTACATGGAGGCGCACGCGGTGTCGCGTCTGCTGGGCGCGCCTCCCGGCTACGTCGGCTACGAGGAGGGCGGCCAGCTCACGGAGCCGGTGCGGCGCCGTCCGCACTCGGTCGTGCTTCTCGACGAAATGGAGAAGGCGCACCCCAAGGTCTTCAACGCCTTCCTGCAACTGCTCGACGACGGGCGGCTCACCGACGCGCAGGGCCGCACCGTGGACTTCCGCTCGACGGTGGTCGTCATGACCTCCAACGTCGCGGGCCCGGAGATTCTCGCCCGCGCCGAGACCGATGCATGGGACGACGTGGAGCGGATGGTGCGGTCGCGTCTGCGGGAGCGCTTTCGTCCCGAGTTCCTCAACCGCGTGGACGACGTGGTGGTGTTTCGGCCGCTCGGCGAGCCCGAGCTGGAGAAGATCGTCGAGTTGCAGTTGGCGCGCATGGCGAAGCTCGCGGCGGAGCAGGGGATCGAGCTGTCGGTGTCGCCGTGCGCGCGTGCGCGGATCGCGCGCGAGGGCTTCGATCCGGTCTACGGGGCGCGGCCGCTCAAGCGCGCCGTGCAGCGATGGGTGCAGGACCCCCTGGCGTTGCGGATTCTGGACGGAACGCTGCCGCCGGGCTCCGTTGCGGAGCTGGCCGAGGCGGGGAACGGCGCCCGACTGGAGTTCCGGGTGGACGGGCGGGCGGCGGCCGCGCCGGAAAGGCCGGCGTAGCGCTGGCGGGCGGCGGCCGCGCCGGGCGGCATCCGGGCCTTGGATGGGCGGGACGATGTCGGCGTGCCGGACTCGCCTCGGCGTCGCGATGGGCGGCTGGACGATTGGCGCCGGCCTCGGGACCGCTGGCGCGGAGGGGTGGACCGGCGGCCGCGCGGCGGCGCGCGGTGGCGGCCGTCGCGGTGGCGGCGTTGGCCTGCGGTGTTCGGCCGTCGCCGTCTCCGCCGGCCCGCGCGGCCGGACCGAAGGCGGTCGTGGCGCGCTTCCTGGAAGCGGCCGAAAGGGGAGACCACGCCACGATGGCTTCGCTCTTCGGCACGGCGTCCGGTCCGTTGGCGGACGGTGGGCGCGCGGGCTGCGCGCTGCGGCGGATGGGGGCGTGGCTGCGGATGGGCCGTCCCTGTCCCTCTCGGGCCGACGTCGAACGGCGGATGGCCGTGCTCGCCCGGCTCCTCGATCACACCGGCTTTCGGGTGGTCGGCGAAGGGTCCACGGCCGTGGACGGGCACGGAGCGGGGTCCGGCCCGCCGGTCGCCGTCGTCGTTGCGCTGGACTTGGCTTCCGGATCTACGGCGCTCGCGCCCTTTGTGGTGGTGCAGGATCGCGACGGAGCCTGGTTGGTTCGCGAGGTGGACCTGCGGGAGCTCGTCGGCGGAGACGATGCGTTCCGCTTCTCGACCAGCTCGACCAGCACGCCGCCCGCGGAGCGGGGATGAACGAAGGCGATGCGGTGCCCGCCGGCCCCCGTCATCGGCTCTTGCGACGTGAACTCGAAGCCCTCGTCCCGCAGACTGTCCATCAGCGCCGGTAGGTCCTCCGTCCGGTAGGCCACGTGATGGAGCCCCGGCCCGCGCCGTGCGAGGAAGCGGGCCACGGGGCCGTCCTCGCCCGTCGGCGCCAGAAGCTCCAGAGCGCCGACGAAGCAGATCTCCGCGGCCTGCGATTCCGCCCGAACCGGCGCGGTCGCGCGGCGCCCAGCGAGGCGCTCGAGGAGCCGGGCGGCGCCCCCTAGCGACGGGACGGCCACGCCAATGTGGTCTAGCGGCAACGGCGGCAAGTCGGGGCGCAGGGTCATGGCGTTGGCTCCTGGCGGGCCTTGCGCAGGGGTGGGCTCGGGCGGCGCGGTCGCGTCTGCGGCCGGTCCGCACAACGGGTGGATGCGGCGGCTCTGCGCGGGCGCGCGGCCACAGGCGGGTCGCGTCCGAACCGGCGTGGGCCGTAGCAGGACGGTCGCGGCTCGGCCCGTGCCCGGCGCGCGGCCCGCAAGGTGAAGAGACAGGGCGCATCGCTTACAATAAGATGACGGCGTCGGCCCGTGCACGCGGGTGGCCGTCGCCGACACGGCCGCCGCAGGCTTCGCAAGCCGGCGGTCCCTTTGCGCGCGGGTGGTCCCGCCGAACGCCGCGACTGGCAAGCTCCGGCGCGCGGCGGTCCCCTTTGCGCGCGGGTGGTCCGCCGGCTTCCTTCGCCGACGCGCGCCATGCGGTCCTTCGGCCTGTCGGCGTGGAGCGTCGCCGTCCCGCGCGCCGGGGCGCCGGCCGTCCAGGGAGGGAGCGCCGACGCTTGGCGGACGAGCGCTGGGCCGCGCTGTCGTCGGCCCCGGGCCGGGGACGGACTAACTGTTCCAGGCAGTCACGAGCACGGCCGGATTCCCGGCCACAACAGAGGAGACGAGAAGATGGCGAAAGGCACGAACGTCAACGAGATCACGGACGACAACTTCGCCGAGGAGATCGAGGGCGGAGAGGGTCTGTCGATGGTGGACTTCTGGGCCGAATGGTGCGGTCCGTGCAGGATGGTGGGGCCGGTCGTCGACGAGCTGGCCGACGATTTCGCGGGCCGAGTGCTCGTGGGCAAGATGAACGTGGACGAAAACCAAGCGACTCCGATCCGCTTCGGCGTGCGCTCGATTCCCAGCATCCTCTTCTTCAAGGACGGCAAGCTGGTGGACACGGTGGTCGGCGCGACCCCGAAGGCCCACCTGCAGGAGAAGATCGAGCAGCACTTGTGAGGTCGCTCGCCGTTCGAGCGGAACGCTCGCAGGCGGACTCGCCGCCGTTGCGCGAAAGAAAGAGAGGCGTCGAGACTCCGGGCCGCGGCGCCAAGGGAACGCTCTTCGTCGTCTCGACCCCCATCGGCAACCTGTCCGATCTCGGCGAACGCGCGGGTCGCGTGCTGCGTTCGGCAACCCGCGTGCTGGCGGAGGACACTCGCAGGGCCCGCGTTCTTCTCGACCGGGTCGGCGCGGCCGTCCGCCCGGCTTCGCTCCACGCCCGCAACGAGTCGGCCCGCGCGCGCCAAGCGCTCGCATGGCTCGCGGCGGGCCAGGACGTGGCCCTGGTCTCGGATGCCGGCACGCCGCTCGTGTCGGACCCCGGCGGCCGGCTTGTAGCCGCCGCGGTGGGAGCGGGTTGCGACGTCAGCCCGGTGCCGGGGCCGTCGGCGGTCCTCGCGGCGCTTGTCGCGTCGGGGCTTCCCGTCGCTCCCTTCACGTTCTGGGGGTTCTTGCCTCGCAAAGGTGCGGCGCGGCGGTCGGCCTTGAAGTCGCTTGCCTGTGCCCGCGAGACATCGGTGCTGTTCGAGTCGCCGCGCCGTCTGGCGCGCTTGTTGGCGGACGTGGCGGACGCGGCCGGCGCCGACCGCCGCGTCGCCGTTTGTCGCGAGCTCACCAAGGTGCACGAGGAGATCGTGCGGGGGCGCGCGGGCGAGTGCGCGGCGCGATTCGCGGAGTCGCCTCCGCGCGGCGAAACGACTTTGGTCGTCGGCGGCCGGCCGGCGTCCTCGCGGCAGGTGCGGGCGGGAGCGGAGGCGCGCGCGCTGGCCGCGTCGCTGCTGGCCGCGGGGCTTGCGCCGGGAGCGGCGGCCAAGGTCGTGGCCCGCCACGCCTCGACGACCCGCGCGGCGGCATACGAGGCCGTGCGCGGCGCGGGATCCCCCGGCCCGTGAAGCCGGCCCGGGGCCGGGCCAATCCGTCCGGTCGGCTGGGCCGATCGAGCTTCCCCGGTCGCCCGCCGAACCTTCTGGTGGCGCACCGGCTGGCGGCCTGGGAGCCGGTCGCCTTGCGGATGCCCGCCTTTCCGGTTGCGCGACGCTTGCCGCGACTTGGTGGTTCGCCCGGCGCGAGCACGGCCCCCGTGCCGCGGCGTTCGCGACGGCCTTCCTCGCCACCTAGCAGCCCGTGGACAAACGGGCTTGGCGCGTCCGCGACGAAACTTGGTGGGACACGGCGGTTTACCGGGCTCTCGAAGGCGCGAACGCGCGGAAGTCGCGCAATAGGGCTTGGAGCGGCCCCGAGAGGCGTCGAAGCGGCTCGAGAGCGGCGATTTGGCGGCAAAATCGGCGCAAAACGGAGCCTGCGGCGCCCGTCGCGCAGGAATCGAGCACAGCTTGCGCTGCGGCGGGGCGGCCCTGCAGGCCTCGTGGCGTGCCGACGCCGAAGCGTCTTCGCATGAGCAGCCCGAGGTTGAAGGCGGCGACGTGAATCAGCATCCGCTTGCGGATGTCCTCGTGGCCACGCACGTGCACGCGGCGAAGTCCGCCCGTCCCCAGCAGGTGCGCGAACGAGCGCTCGAGCTTCTCGCCCCGCATCCTCAGCAGCGCCTTGCCGCGCTCGCCCCGAATCCGCCGCCGGTTCGCGTAGACCGGCTTCTGGGCTTCCTTGTTCTGCTTCCAGCTCCGCCGACCGCGCGCGGGCTCGCTCACGTAGCCGCGCAGCCCCCGGTCCTCCAACTCCGTCATCGTCTTGTTCGAGTGATAGCCCTTGTCGCACACCACTTCCGCCGCCCCAGCCCCCAGCTCCGCCAGCCGCCGCTCCGCCTCGTCCAGCGTCTCCGGCAACGACGCCGCGTCGCCCCCGTCCGTCGTCTGCACCGTCATGCCCACCACCGCGCCCGACTCCAGGTCCACCGCCTGCTCCAGCTTGTGACCCAGCCGCGTGCGCCCGTCCTTCATCTTCGTGATCCGCGCCTCCGGGTCCCCCGGATGCACCCACTCCGCGTTCGACCCCTTCTTCGGACGCTTTCGGTCCAGCTTCGCCAACTCCTCGCGCGTCGGCGTCTCGATCCCCGACGACCGCGCCAGCTCCCGCAGCCACGCCTCGTAGCCCGCGCCCCCGTCCCGCCGCACGATCGAGCGCATCGCCGCGTTCGCCTCCAGCGTCGTCGAGTCCACGCCCAGCGTCCCGCCTCCCAACAGCCCCGAGTCGTCCAGCAGCCGCAACACGCGCGCGAACACTGCGACGTGCGCCTCCACGCTCAGCCGCTTGCGCGTCTTCGACAGGCTCGAATGGTCCGGCGGGTTCCTCGTCAGCTCGTACCCCAGGAACGCACGCAACGAAAACGAGTCCCTGCACCGCCAGGCGATGCCCCGCTCCGACGAGATGCCCTCCAGGTACCCCACCATCAGCGCCCGAAAGTACACCCCCGGAGGAATCCCCGGACGGCCCACGTTGCCCGCGTAGAACTCGGCGCACACCTCCTCCGCGAACTCGTCGAAGCCGTCCTCCCGCAACAGCCTGTCCAGCGCGCGGTAGAACGGGTGCTCGGACGCGCTGATCTTGCTCGTCGCCACGAACAACGCCTGCTGCCGCTCGCTCCGACGCTTGCCCAACGCCATCGCCGTCCTCCTTCAAGGGAATCGTTCCGTCCCTCCAATCTACTCCCCACCAAATCGCCGGCGCGCCGGGACTTTGTCCACGGACTGCTAGCCGCTCTTCGCGGAGTACGCGTCGAACGCGCGGGGCTGCTCGCTGACGGTGCTTTGCTTCGTGCCGGCTCTCCTGTGCGGGAGCGAGCTTGCGCGTCGGCCCGGGGCGCGACGGCTGTGGGCGGCGTACGCGGCGGCGATCGGGCTGGGACTCTTCGCGATTCCGGTCATGGCGCTGCCGGCGGCGATTCGTGTACTGCGCGTTCCACGGCTTCGGGCCGGTGAGGCGACCGCGGGACCGCGGAGACGATGAAGAGCCCGGGATGCGCGGAGCCCGCCCCGAGCCGCGAATCGCGGCGTGCTGAACGATTCCGTTGGGCTGGCGCGAGCGGGGTCTGCGGGCGTTGCCGTTGTTTGCGTTGCGCGTCGCGGCGTGGTCTGTCGCCGGCGCCGCGGCTCGGGACGGGGCACAGAGGCTTGCTCGCCTTGGCCGTGGTGGTGGGGGCCGTGCTCGCCGCGCATCCGGTCTTGTTTCCTCCGCGCATGACGGTGTTCATGCTGGTTCCGGTCGCGGTCATGGGCGGCGCTGGGGTGGCCACGTCTTGCGACGCCGCGCTTGGGCGGCTCTTGCCGAGTTCTCGCTCGCAGTCGGTGGCGGCGGTGGCGGCGGTGGCGTCCGCGACCGGAGCGTTCGCGTGGTGGGCGGCGCGACCCGGCGTCTTCGAGTGGTTCGCGCGAGAGACCGGCTGGGCGCCGGGCACGTCCGCTCCGGTCGTCGCCGCCCAGCCCGACATTCGCAAGGTGTTGCGGTTCAATCGCTGGCCGTCGCTGCGCGATGCCGCGCTCGGCGCGTGGTCGCTCGAAGGGCGCGCGGTCGGCGAACAGTGCCCTAAAGACGAGGGCCCGGCGGCCTCCGTCGCGTTGCCCGGCGAGACCGAGCGTTGAGGAGCGACGAGTCGCGCGTTCGCGCCGCCACGATCGCGGGCGGGGTCTCTGCCGCCGCGTGCGGCGGCTTGGCGGTGGTCTCGCAGCTGGACGCCGGGACGTTGCAGAGCTGGGCGGACCTGCTCGCGATCGACGGCGAGCCTGCCGGCTTGGAGCGCGTTCTGGGCCGAACCCTCGCGGGCGCCGCGATCGAGATGGCTGCCGGATTCGGGGCGCTGGCCGCGATGTTGCTCCTGGCGCGGCGTCGGGCGGGCTCTCTTGCGGCGGGGTCGGCGAGCGCCCCGGCGCCGCCCGAGTCCGGCCGGGGGCGCACCCGGCCGGCCTTGGCGGTGGCCGGGGCTGGGGCTGGGGTGCGGCCGGCCGGCGCGGAACGGGTGGTCGCGGTGGTCGTGGTCGCGGCCGGCGTCCTCCTGGCGGCCCGCGGCCTCGCCGGGCCCATGCGGGTCGACGAGACGGTCACGGCGCTGCACTACGCAACCGGACCGCTGTGGCACGCTTGGAGCGCGTACGACGCTCCGAACAACCACGTGCTGCACACGTTGCTGGTGTGGATCGCGCACCGGCTCGGGGGTTGGCATCCGGTGGCGTTGCGGATGCCAGCCTTCCTCGCGGCCTGCGCGGCGTTGCCGGCGGCATGGTGGCTCGTGCGCAGAGAACACGGATGGACCGCCGCCGCTTTCGCAACCGCCTTGCTCGCCACTTCGCCGCTGTTCACCGAGTTCGCGTCGAGCGCACGCGGCTACTCGCTGATGCTGCTGTGCTTCGTGGCCGCGCTCTGGTTCGGGGGGGAGCTCGTCCTGCGCCCCGGCAGCCCACGGCTGTGGGCCGGGTACTCGGCCGCGACCGGCCTGGGCTTCTTCACGATTCCATTGATGGCGTTCCCCGCCGCGGTCACGGGTTGCTGGATGCTGCTGCTTTGCTGGCGGGAGCGTGGACCGGCGGCGCTCGGACCGTTCGCGTTGCGACTCGCGGCGTGGACCGGCGTCGCGCTGGCGCTGGCGAGCTTGCTGTACGCGCCGGTGCTTTGGGAGTCGGGGAGCGGCGCGCTGTTGGCCAACAAGCACGTGGAGGGCTGGGCGGAGGGAGCGTGGCGCTGGCGACTCTGGGCCATGAACACGGTGGGCGCCTGGATGCGGATCAATCTGGCAGTCCCCCTTTGGGCGCAACCGACGCTCTTCGCGGCCGTCGTCGCGGGTGCGTTCGCGCGGCGGCGCGATGCAGGGCCGCGAGGGCTCTTCGCGGCCGCGGTCGTCGGAGGAACGGCGTCGGTCCTGGCGATCAGGCCCGTGTCGTTGCAACCTCGCATGACGCTTTGGCTGGTGTTCGCGCTGACGATGCTGGCGGGTGCGGGGCTCGCCCGCGCGTTGCAGACCCTCGGGAGAGGCGACGTCGCGAAGCGGAACTGGATCGCGGGCCGCGTGCTGGCCGTCCTGCTGGTGCTTGGGGCGGGCGCTTGGTGGACACGGTCCACCGCGGCGGAATGGTTGACGGGGAGGTCGGGATGGTCCCCGGCCGCCGCGTCGCTGGTCGCCGCCGTCGAGCCGGGCCTGCGTCCTGGCGACGCGGTCGCGGCGGACTGGGCGTTGGGGCAGATCGTCTTCTTCCACTTGCGCGCCGCCGGGCGGCCGTTGTCGCCTGCCGCCGACGCCATCCTCCCGGGCGGGCGCAAGGTGACCGCGCGTCGCGTCGAGGGGCCGGCGGAGGAAGACGGCGAGCGCGTCTTCGTATTCTGGGACGACGACGCTCCGTGGCCGGCTTCGGCGTTGGACGACCGGTTCAAGTTCCAGTTGGACGACGTCGGCAGCGCCTGGTGCCTGGCGGCCCAAGCCCGGGCGGGGCAAGTGCTCCGCCTGCCGGGCTGGCCCGACGTCGGCTCCGCCGGGGAGGCGGGAGGTTTCCAACGCGGGGGCGGGGCAGGGGACCGCCGTTGCGGCAACGGCGAGTCGGCGCCCGTGCCCTTGGGGGCGCCCTGATGTGCGCCGCCGCCTTCTTGGCGGATGCAGCGCGTCGCCGCGAGGCCGCGTGGGGGACCGGCGTCGTCGGCGCCACCCCTCCACGGCGGCCCTTCGCTGGTTCGGGCCGGCGGCGTCGGGAATCCCGCGGCTATGATTGCCAACGTGATCGTGGAGCCCCCCGAAGCCAAACGTCCCGCCCGCGTCGTCGGACCGGATGCCGGAACCGCGCGCGTTCCCTCCGGCCCCGGCCGAGCAGGCGCCGCCCGGGCGCTTGCCGGCTTGGCCGGGGCGCGACCGGTTGCCCGGCCTTCCGAGAATGCGGAGAGCCCGGCGACGCCCGTCCCGGCGGACGCTCCCAAGACTGCCGCCCGAAGGACCCACCTCACGGCTCCGGCGCGCGCCGCGAACGCACCTTGAGAGCCCGCGGGCATTTCCTCGTCTCCGCCCTTCTCCTCGCCTCTTCCGGCTTGGCGGCCGCGGTCGGCGGGGCCGCTGGCCAAGCGGCCGGGCCGCCCACGATCGGCCGTCTGAAGTACGACGGGGGCGGAGACTGGTACGCCAATCCGTCGTCGCTGCCCAACCTGCTTGCGGCAGTGCGGGAACGCACCGGCATCGCGACCGCGACCCGCGACGCCGTGCTGACGCCCGCCGACCTGGGCCTCCGAGACTACCCCTTCATCTACATGACGGGACACGGAAACATACGTTTCTCGCCCGAGGAGCGGAACGCGCTCCGCGCATACCTGCAAGGCGGCGGCTTCCTGCATGCGGACGACAACTACGGAATGGACGAATCGTTTCGGCGTGAGATGGCGTTGCTCTTCCCGGACCAGTCCATGGTCGAGTTGCCCCCCGACCACGCGCTGTTCCGCGTTCCGTACCGCCTGCCGGGCGGACTGCCGAAGGTGCACGAGCACGACGGCGGCCGCCCCCAAGCGCTGGGCATCTTTCGCGACGGCAGGCTGGCGGTTCTCTACACGTTCGAGGCCGACCTCGGAGACGGCTGGGAGGACGCGGGCGTGCACGACGACCCCCCGGCGGTTCGCGAGGCCGCGTTGCAGATGGGCGTGAACATCTTCGTCTTCGCGATGAGACAGGCGGCGTGGACTTCGTGAGGGAGCCGGACGCCTCCGCGAGATCCGGGTTGCGCCCCCGCCCTCGCCGGCCCGGAGGCCGAGGCGCCGCGGGCGCGTCGCAAGTCGGCGAAGGAGTGGAACGGGCGGTCGCGGAGGTGCGGGCGCGCGTCGCGGGCCGGGTGACCGGGCTGGCGGCCGCGTGGACGGCGACCGCCGCGTTCGGGTTGCTTCTTGCGGCGCGCGTCGCGGCCGGAGGCGGCGGATGGGCGGCCGGAAGCCCCGGACCGCTCCTGGTGGTTTCCGCGATGGGAGCCCTCGTCTTGGCGGCGGCGTGGCTGTGGGCGGCCCTGCGGGCGCGGTGGGCCGACGAACGGGTCGTGGCCCGCGCGATGGACGGAGCGGCCGGACTCTCGGCTGGAGCGGTCCTGGGCGGCCTGGAGCTCTCCCGCGGGTCGCCGGCGGGGACGTCGGCCGGCCTGCGCGCCATGGCGTTGCGGTCCGTGAGCGAGCGTCTGGGCGCGGGGCCCGCGGCGCTCTCGGGCGTCCTTGGCGATCGGTTGCGGCTGCACGCGCGCCGCGCGCATGCCTGCCTGGCCGCCGTGGCGGCCGTCGTCGTCGCCGTAGCGGCTCGCGCGCCAGGGCGGGCGATGGACGCGTGGGGTGGTCTCCTGACTCCCATCGCCATCTTGGCGGAGCCCGTTCTGCCTCCCGTCAGCGCCCGGCCCGGCACCGTCGAGGCCGCCCGCGGCTCCGAAGTGGAAGTGGAGGTTCGGGCCCCGCTCCGCGACGACGCCGACCTTCGTTGGGCGGCGACCGGCCAGGTCGCCCGGTTGCGCGCCATGCCTCTCTTGGACGGCATCGCCCGGACCCGCCTGCCCCCGCTGACCTCCGTGACCCGCTATTGGGTCGAGGCCCCGGACGGGGCGCGGAGTCCCGAGTACGTGCTGACGCCCGTGGATCCGCTCTTGGTCGCGAGCGTGGACGCGACCGTGTTTCATCCGCCGCACACGGGGCTTCCCCCGAGCGAGCACCGGGGCGCCGTCCCGCACCTGGAAATCGTCGAGGGCTCACGGATCAGCCTGCGGGGCAGCGGCAACCGGGCAATCGGCCGCGCGAGGCTGGTGCGCGGCGACGGGAGCGCCGAGGTCGAGTTCGACGTTCGGGGCACGTCCTTCTCCGCGGAGTGGGTTCCGCGCTCGGGCGGCGTGTTCGCGTGGGAGTTCGCCGACGCCGCGGGCGCGCTGTCGCCGCCGCCGTTGCGCGTTCGGATGATCGCAGACTCGCCGCCTCGCGTCTCGATCGAGCATCCCGAGGCCCTGGCGGTTCTGCCCGCCGCAATGCGCCAGCCCCTTGTGGTGCGCGCGCTGGACGACTTCGGCATCGGGCGCCTCGAGATCGTGGCTTGGCGGGTCAGCGCGTTCGGCGATGCCGGCGAGCCGGTCGTCGCCGTCGCGGCGACGGAGCCGGGGCCGGGGGTGGTCGCGCGCCCCGCCCTCGACGTGTCCGGTTGGCGGCTCTCTCCGGGCGACACGGTCCGCTACTTGGCCAGGGCGACCGACAATCATCCTTCGGCGCAGTCGGCAGAGACGGCCGAGCACGTGTTGCGGGTGCCGGGAACGCTGGACCTCGAGCGGGCGGCGGGCGAGGCGATGGCGCGAGCCGCGGACGCCGCTCAGGGGCTGGCCGCGGAGGCGCGCGAAGCGGAGGAAGACGCCCGCGCGCTGCTGGAGCGCGGAGAGCGTCGGGGCCCGGCGGGCGAGCCGGGGGCGGAGCAGCGGCAATTCGCGGACCGCGAGGAGATGGTGCGGGCGGTCGAACGCCGGGACCAGCTGGCGGCGTCCGTGGATTCGTTGCGGCGCGAACTCGCCGCGCTCCGCGCCGCCCTGGAGCGCAGCGGGCTGTCGAGCGCCGAAGCGCGCGGACGCCTGGGCGAAATGGCTTCCGCGCTGGACGACGTCGCCGAGGCCGCCGATCCGAAGGGCGCGCCTCTCGCCGACGCGGCCGGCATGGACTCGAGCGAGCTGATGGACGCGCTGCGCCGGGCCGCCCGCGAGCAGGAGGAGATTCGGAGCCGGCTCGAGGAATCGCTGGCCGGGTTCGAGCGGGCGGCCGTCGACCAGGGACTCGACGTGGCCGTCCAGGAAGCGGAGGCCTTGGCAGAACGGCAGGCGTCGCTGGCCGCCGAGATGGCCGGCCCGGCCGACGCTGGAGACCAGACGAGCGCCGAGCGCCAGGATGCCCTTGCCGAGCGCACTGCCGGGCTCGAGGCGCAGGTGCAGGAACTCATGGAGCGTCTGGCCGGCATGGGCGAGACGAAGGCGCAAGCGGGACTCGAAGCGGCGGCGACGCGTCTTTCCGAGGGGGGCGCCCGCATGAACGAGGCCGCCCAAGCGGCCCGTCGGCGGGACTCGCGTTCGGCGGAGCGGCAGGCCGCCCAGGCGGCGGGCAATCTGTCCGAAGCCGCGCGGGCCGTGGACGAGGCCGGAGCGCAGATGCGGGAACGGAGGATGGCCGCGCTTCGTGCCGCTCTGTCGCGCACGGCGGTCGACGCGCTGGCGCTCTCTCGCCGCCAAGCGGAGGTGCAGGAGCAGATGCGAGGCGCCGCCGCCGCCGACGTGGCGAATCTGCGCGGGGCGGAGGCGGCGATTGCGCAGGGCATTCGCAACTTGGCGGAGAACTATGCGATTGGGACCGGCATGGGCGCACCCGGGGCGCGAGACGTGATGACCTCTGCGGGCCGGGCTCTCGAACACGTCGACCGCACCGTCGAGGCAATGGGCGCCCGTCGCAGCTCGGCGTCCCCGTACGAGAGCGCCCGCGAAGTGGTTCGGGCGCTGAACGAGACCGCGCGCTTGGCAATGGAGGCGGCGGAACAGGATCCGTCCGCCGGCGCGTCTTCCGCGGGCGAGGCCATGATGCAGCAGCTCGCCGAGCTTGCCCAGCAGCAGGGCGACATCATTCAGGATGCGGCGGGGCTCGCCCCCATGCAGCAGGGGTCCGAGACGTCGAACGAAGCGATGCGCGAGATCGCCGGCGAGCAGGAGGAAGTGGCGGGCGAACTGGGGACGCTGGCCGGCCGGGACGAGACTCGGGGCGAGGAGGGCCCGCTCGGCGACCTGGGCGGCATGGCCGCGGAAGCCCGGAGACTGGCCGAAGCGCTGGCCCAGGGACGCTTCGATCCGGATGTCCTGAGGCGGCAGGAGCGTCTCTTCCACCGACTGCTGGACGCCGGCCGCGGCCTGGAGCGCGACGAGGAGTCGCACGAGCGCGAATCCGAGACACCGGGCGAGTTTCTGCATGAGGACGTCGCGCCCGTCGCGGCTTCCGCCATGGACGCGATTCGCTACCGCCTTCCCGATCCCGTTGCGATGCGCTCGTTGCCCCCCGCGATGCAGGCCCTCGTGGTGCGCTACTTCCAGCGGCTGAACGAGCGTGCCCCGCCCGCTCCTCGCGGAGCGCGCGACGAGGATCCGCGCCCATGACGCTTCCGCGCTTTCGCGCGTCCGTCGCGGCGGCCCGTCGGCGAGTCCGCGCCGCCTACGTCGTCGAATCGGTCGGCGGCCGGCGTCGGCGCGCGTCCGTCGCAGCCGTCCAACGGCGAGTTGGCTCGGGGGAAGTCGTCGAGCTGGTCGGCGTTCGGCGTCCATGCGCGCCCTCCGCGCCAAGAGGCCGCGGACGGCCCGCGGGGCCTCGGCCTTCCGTCTTCCCGGCGTCGCGCTCGCGTCTACCGAACACCGCGTGCCTTGGCGCCGCGCTGGCCGTCCTTGGCGCCTTGGCCGTCCCGGCCGTGGCCGGCCAGCCTCAGCGGTGGTCCAGCGATCCCTACGAGGGCCGGGCATTGCGCGAGGCGTCCGCCCTGGAGGCGCAGGGCGACTTGGCTGGCGCCGAGGCCAGATTGCGCGAGCTCGCCGAACGGCGGCCCGAGTCGACCGCGGCGGTCTTCGCGCTTGAACGCGTGTTGCGGAGATCTGGTCGTCTGGACGCGCTCGCGCCCCTTCTGACGGCGCACCTGGACGCCAACCCGGCGGCCGTCTCGGTGCGCTCGCTCCAACTGCGCGTCCTGCGCGACGCGGACTCGCCGGCGGCGATCGACGCCGCGGTACGGCGCTGGATCCGAGCCGACCCCGGGGCTGCTCGGCCGTACCGAGAGGGCGCCCGCGCATTCGTGGAGGCGGGCGACCTGCCAGCGGCCGCCCGTCTCCTTGCCGCAGGCGTCGGCGCGCTCGGCTCGCCGCCCGCGCTGCTGCTTGCTTCGGGCGACGTGCACGCGGCCATGGGACGCTTCGACGAAGTTGCCCGTGCTTGGGCCGCCGCCATGAGCGCCGACCGCGCGGCCGCCGCCGAGGTCTTCGTCAGGCTGGACAGACTCGAGACCGGCCGAGACGCGGTGGTGCGGGGCATGCTCGCCATTCACGGCTCGGCGCCGTTGCGGCCCTCGAGCTTGGAGATGGGCGCCGAACTCGCGCTCCGCGAAGGACGGCAGGAAGATGCGCGCGCACTGGTGGATCAAGGGTTGCGCGCAATGGATCCGATGGAGGCGCGCGGCTTTCTGCGAACGTTCGCCCGCAGGGCGGAGGACCTCGAGTTCCACGCGAGCGCCGTCTGGGCCTACGAGCGGCTTCGCGAGACCGCGCCGAGCGCCGCCGACGCGCGCAGAAGCGACGAGCGGCTGGCCGTCGCGGCGGCAGCGGCGGGCGACACCGGCGCCGCGATCGCGGCCATGCGGCGCGTTCGGGACGCCCATCCCCGTGGATCGCCCGAGCGCCGGGACGCATGGATCGCCGAGGTGCGAATGCGGCTGGCCGCCGAAGGGCCGGAAGTCGGCAGCGCCGCGTTCGCCGAGTTCCGACGGGAGTTCCCCGACGACGACGAGGTCGGCGGCCTCGCCGCGGCCGTGGCCGCAGCGCTCATCGAGAACGGCGAGAGAGAGGCTGCGCTTCGGACGCTGGACGGAATCGCGGGCCCGGGCGCACGCCTCGAGCGCGCTTATCTGCTCCTGGAGGCGGGGGCCGTGCCCGAAGGCGCGCAAGCCCTCCGAGACGCGCTTCCGGACCTGGCCCCGGCGGAGGCGACCGGCGTCCTGGATGTCGTGATGACCGTGACCCGGCTGACCACGCGGACCGCCCGCGCGGCCGCTCGCGTGGCTGTGCTGGGACGGCGCGGCAGGCCCGAAGACGCGGTGCGGGCGGCCCGCGCGGCAGTCGGCGAGGCGGCCCCGGACGAGCGGGCGCCCCTGCTGGCGTTGGCGGCGCGCGTTGCCGACGGGGGCGGACTCGCCCAGGCGGCCGAGGAGTTGCGACGCCGGATCGTGGCGGACCATCCCGACTCCGACGAGTTCCCGGAGGCGGCCGTGCGCCTCGCCAAGGCAATCGCCGGGCGCCCCGACGGCGTCGCCGACGCAATGCGGATCCTCGAGAGCGTCATCGTGGCCCGTCCGGGCAGCGCCGTCGTGCCCGAAGCGCGCCGGGAACTCAACCGTCTCCGGGTCGGCGGCGGATCCGGCGCCGCGCCGCGCCGATGAGCCGTCCGGCGCCGCGCCGCGCCGCGCTCCCAGTCCCCGTTCGGGCCGTCGCGTTGGCCGCGTGCCTGCTGGCGGCTCCGTCCGCCCGCTCGGCGGCGGGCCAGTCCGTCCTTGTGCCAATGGACCGCGCCCAAGCAAACCATCTCAAGGCGTACGGCTTGGCCTACGCCGTTCTGCGCGCGGGCAGCACGGCGGAGTGGCTCCTCAACTACCGGGGCGGCTCGTTTCTGTTGCCGGACACGGAGGCCGTGCATCGCCGCGCGGCGCTCATGGGCGTTTCGACGACCCGCGTCGGCCCGGCGGACGAGGCGCGCATTCGGGGCGTCGTCGCCGAATCCAACATGGACGCCATCGTCCTGGAGAAGGCCACCAGGATCGCGATCTACACGCCGCCGAACAGCGCGCCGTGGGACGACGCCGTCACCATGGCGCTCGAGTACGCCGAGATTCCCTACGAGAAGGTGTGGGACGGGGACGTTCTCGGCGGCGACATGAGCCGCTACGAGTGGCTCCACCTCCATCACGAGGACTTCACCGGCCAGTACTCCAAGTTCTACATCACGTACGCCGGCACGCCATGGCTCGAGGAAGAGGTGGCGCGCAACGAAGAGGAGGCGCGCGCGCTGGAATTCGCGGACGTGCCGGCGCTCAAGAAGGCGGTCAGCCGGCGGATCAAGGAGTACGTCGAGGGCGGCGGATTCCTGTTCGCGATGTGCTCGGCCCCGGAGACGTTGGAGCTGGCGCTGGCCGCGGACGGCGTGGACATCGCGGCGGCGTACTCGGACGGGACGCCGCCCGACCCCGCCGCTACCGACCGCATGGACTGGCGCGCCGCTATGGCCTTTCAAGACGCCCGGATTCAGACGTCGCCCTCGGTGAACGCCTTCTCGGACATAGACGGACATCAAGTCAACACCCCGTGGCGCAAGCAGTTAGGCACCTTCACCTTATTTGAATTCTCGGCCAAGTTCGATCCGGTCCCCACGATGCTCACGCAGAATCACGAGTCCGTTCTGCCGGACTTCTACGGCCTGACGACGTCGTTCGAGATCGACCGCCTCAAGCCCGGCGTCGTGCAGCTCGCCAAGGAAGGCGGCTCGGCCAAGTACGTCCATGGATCCGCCGGAAAGGGCACCTGGACCTACTACGGAGGCCACGACCCGGAGGACCCCGAGCACCAGATCGGCGACGCGCCCACCGACCTCGACCTGCATCCCAACTCGCCCGGCTACCGGCTCATCTTGAACAACGTGCTCTTCCCGGCGGCAAAGAAGAAGAAGCTGAAGACGTGAGCGCCGCGCCGGCGTCTCTGGAGCAGGCGAGAGATCGGGTGGTGCAGGCGCTCGGCGACGCCTGGGCGGCGGACCAGCTGACGGAACGGGAGCACGGCGAGCTGGCGAAGGCGGCCGGGGCGGCGGCGAACATGAACGATCTGCTGGCGGTCGCGGCCGAGTTGCGCGCCCGCGTGGCCAAGATCGCGGAGGTGGTGGGGGTCGTGGAGAGTATCCGCGCTGCTTCCGAACGCGCCGGCGGCCCTTCGCTCGAAGACGCGCGGGAAGCGCTGACCGAGAGGCTCAAGGCGCTGTGGTCCGAGGACCAGATCCCGCTGGAGGACTTCGAGAGGCTGGCGGCGGCCGTCGGCCGAGCCGCCGATGTCAGCGACCTTCGCGACGTGGCGGCCCAGCTGCGGACGCTCGTGGATCGCAACAAGAAAGTGCTGGAAGGGCTTCGCGGCGCGCTGGACTTCGGCGAGCCCTGGCCGAAGCGGCTCTCTAAAGGGGGCCGCGAGGGACCCCGGCTGCTTGACGAGGACGCCCTGGCCGCCTTGCTGGCGCCGGGCGGCGCCTTCGCCGCCGAGCCGGAATACGAGGATCGGAGAGGGCAACGGGAGATGTTGCGGTTGGTGGCCCGCCGCTTCAACGAAGGCGGCGTCGGCCTGGTCGAGGCCGGCACCGGAACGGGCAAGTCGCTTGCCTACCTGACGCCCGCCGCGAGCTGGGCGCTCCGGAACCGCGAACGGACGATCGTGTCCACGAACACCATCAACCTGCAACAGCAACTGGTCTTCAAGGATCTTCCGCTCGCCCAGGACGTCCTCGGCGAGCCGCTCAAGTGGGCCCTCTTCAAGGGCCGGGGCAACTACGCGTCGATCCGGCGCGCCCGCTTGGCGGCCAAGTCGGCGGGCGCCCTCTTTGCGGACGGGAAGGGCACCGATATCGACGAGATCATGAAGTGGCTCGAGAAGACTCGGGACGGATCCAAGAGCGATCTGCCCGTGAAGCCCGCCGAGGAAGTCTGGAACGAAGTCAAGAGCGATACGGACGCCTGCTTGCGCGACAAGTGTCCGCACTACCAGGAGTGCTTCTACTTTCGAGCCCGCAGGGGCGTAGCCGACGCGGACGTGGTGGTCGTCAACCATGCCCTCTTCTTCGCGGATCTGAACATCCGCATAGAGCATGACAATTTCGACGACGCCGTCGTGTTGCCCCGCTACCGGAGGGTGATCTTCGACGAGGCGCACCGCCTCGACGAGGCCGCCACTGAGGCTTTCAAGACCAAGGTCAAGCGCCATGGCGTGCTCGCGCTCCTGTCCCGGTTGCACGACAAGCGTCGGCCCATGGGCTTGCTGGTTGCGGTTGCGAAGGCTTTCGAGAAGCAGGGCGGGGTTCTGGACGCCGAGTTGCGGCAGCGCGTGGCGGAGAACGCCGTTGAGGCCGTGGAGCTTGCCCGAGAACGGACCGACGAGTTCTTCGACGCGCTCAGGGCTTGGACCGTGAGGCGCGCCAACGGGGAACGCGCCCGTCGTCAACCAGCCGCTCGGCAAGACCGGGTTCGCCTGCCTATCGGCCGGGGCCAGGAGCCGGCCGACGACATCCGGATGTGCACGGCCCTGGACAACCTGCGGATTGCCCTGGGCGCCGTATCCAAGGAGCTGAGCGGTATCTGCGAACGCGTGGACGACGAGAACGAAGAGAGCCTGGGCGACGACCTCAAGGGTCGGGTCCTCGACCTTCGCAGCTCAGCCGAGCGGCTTGTCGAGGCGGGCGCCGATCTCGAGCGTTGTCTCCTTCCCGGCGAGGCCGAAGATGTGGACTGGGTGCGCTGGCTCGAGATGAGCAAGGACGACGTGCAAGCGGTGTCGGCGCCGGTGAGCGCGGGACCGCTCCTTCGGAAACATTTGTTTGGCCGCGTGGACGCCGCTGTGCTCACGTCGGCCACGATGGCGTTAGGCAAGAGTTTCGACCACTTCAAAGAATGGACGGGCCTGCAAGGCGATCGGACGAGCGTGCACGAGGATGTCGTGAAGTCGCCGTTCGACTACCGCAAACAGGCGGTGCTCAAGGTGTGCAAGGGTGCCGACGGGACGATGTCCGGTCCGCACGTGGCGCGCATTCTGTCCGAGCTGGCCGAGATCACGGGCGGCGGCGTCATGGCGTTGTTCACGTCGCACGACGCGCTTCGCGACGCAGCGAAGAAATTCCAGAGCTTGCCCGGTGCTCGTTGGGAGGTGTTCGTGCAGGGCGGGTCGTCGCGCTACAAGCTGATCCGCAAATTCAAGCGCGCCGGCAACGGGATCCTGTTCGGTACGCAGTCGTTCTGGGAGGGCGTTGACATCCCCGGGCAATCGCTTCGCGCGCTCGTGATCCACAAGTTGCCGTTCCCGGTCCCCGGCGAGCCGGTGGCGGCCGCGCGAAAGGCGAAGATCGAGGCGCGGGGTGAAAACGGCTTCTTCGGCTATACCGTTCCGGTGGCGGGCCTGAGCCTCAAGCAGGGCGTGGGTCGGCTGATCCGCGCGCGCAGCGACCGGGGCGCCGTCGTGTTGCTCGACGACCGGGTGTGGACGAAGCCCTACGGGCGCGCAATTCTGGCCGCGCTGCCGCCGATGCCGGTGGAGTACCGCGAATGGTCAGCGCTCGATGCGCCACTGCGGGATTTCTACGCCGCGGGCCCTCCGCGCGCGGCCGTGGGCGGCCCCAGGGGCCCGGTCAGCCGCGAATCGCGAGGTCGCGCACTGCCCGCCTCGCCCGGGAAAGAGGGCGACCGGCCTCCTCGGCGGTCGCCGAAGCCCGTGCGGGCGTAGCACGCGCCGGGCGGCCCCTTCGACCACCACGTCTTTGGACATGGCACGATCGTCGAGCGCGAGAGATCGGGCACGGGTTTCAAGCTCACCGTGGACTTTGACGACGTGGGCCGCAAGAAGGTGCTTGTGCCCGGCCGGTCGCCGGTTCCCTCGGCGCCCGCCGACGATCTGCCGTTCTGATTTCCAAGCGCCGGGACCGAGCGGTGCGGGGAGGTCCGCGGCTTGCTAGATTTCAGCGGCGGCCCGACCGTCCGCCGCCTCCTCCGCGCCCAACGTCTCGAATCCCCGGAATCGCCGCACGATGAAGAAGGCCCTAGGAGCTCTCGCCGGTCTCGGTTTGCTTGCGCTCGCCATGGGCGCGGCCCGGACGTCGCTCGCGGGATGGGACGCCGGGCGCTCGGACGTGGGGTTCTGGTGGACGGTGATCGCCAGCCTTTTGCTGATCGCGGCCCTGGCGGCCCTGATCGGCACGGCCGTGCATTCGCGGGCGGCCGACTGACTTGGCCTCCGCGCGCCCGGCATCTCTACCGGCCTCGGCGTCTCGCCCGGTCTCCGCCCGCCCGCGCGATCCGCTTGATCGACCGGCCCGGCAAGATCGTCTGCGTGGGCCGAAACTTCGCTCCCCACGCGGCCGAGCTGGGCCACGAGGCGCCGTCGGAGCCGCTCCTCTTCCTCAAGCCGCCGTCGGCCCTGATCCCCAGCGGCGCCCCGATCCGCGTTCCGCCCGACGCCGGGCGCGTGGACTTCGAAGGCGAGATCGGGTTGCTGGTCGGCAAACGCGCCCGCCGCGTGCCGGAAGCGAGCGCGTGGGAGCACGTGAGCGGCGTGCTGGCGCTCAACGACGTCACGGCCCGCGACCTGCAGCGCGCGGACGACCAGTGGTCGCGCGCCAAGGGCTTCGACACGTTCTGCCCGGTGGGCGATCCCGTGGACGCCCGCGAAGTCGACCCGGAAGACCTGTCCGTCGCCACGCGGGTCAACGGCCGGGAACGGCAACGCGGACATGCCTCCGATCTCGTCTTCTCCCTGCGCGGCTTGGTCAGCTACATCTCCCGCTTCACGACCCTGGAGCCCGGCGACCTCGTGGCCACCGGAACGCCCGCCGGCGTCGGGCCTCTGGCCCCCGGCGACACCGTCGCCGTCGTCTTGTCGTGCGGCTCGTCGGCGACCAACCCGGTGGAGGCGGACTTGCCGCTGGGCGGCCCGAGCGTGTCGCCGCGCGTTGGAGCCTAGAGCCTAGACCGAACGGCATGCTCCTCGCGGCCGCGGGGCCGCCGTCCGCCTGTCGCGGGCTCGGCCGCCGTCGCGGTGGTACACTTCTAGGGACATGTCGCACGCCGCCAAGCCTCCAGCGCCCCGCGAACGCTCCGTGCGGAAGGGCGCGTCGCCGTTCGCGGCCGGTCTCGTCGCCTCGGCGTTGCTGCACTGGGTCGTGCTCCGTCTCTACCCGGTCTTGGCGGGCGGGCCGCCGGACGCCGGCGTTCGCGTCCAGCGTTCGGCTCCGGCGCTTCGCGCGATCCAGGCCGTCAGGATCGTCGAGGCGGAGCAGGGCGACCCAAGCGGGCAGGACGAACCCGTGGAGATCGACGCGTCCGTGCCGGAGAGCGCCGCGCCGCAAGCTCCGGCGCTCGACGGGCCGCGCTTCGGCTTCCCGTCCGGGTACCGGCCCGCCGCAGAGCGATTGAGGGCGGGTCAGGGAGACCCGCGCCTTTGGTTGCCGGTTGCGCCCGAACTCGTCGAGCCCACGCCCGACGAGCTGTTGCGAATGGAGATCTTGGTGGCGCTCGAAGCCATGGCGGACTCGGCCGCCGCCGTGGATGCCGCCTTGCGCCGCGCGACCGACTGGACCCATACCGACGCGGAGGGCCGGAAGTGGGGCGCTCAGGACGGCGTCGTCTACCTCGGCGGAGTGCCGCTCCCAGTTCCGTTCGGCTTCGCCGGCCGCCGCGACTACAACGGAGAGCTGGCGGCTCGGGCCTTTCGCTTCAACGACATCGACCGGGCGGCCGGCACGCGAGCCGTTCAGCTGACGTGGAAGGAGAGGCTGGAGTTCATGAAGCTCCGCCGCGAGGCCCAGCGCGCCGCCGAGCAAGCGGAGAAGGAGTCGGCGCAGCGCCGGACGCCGCCGTCGCCCAGGCCGGACACCCTTGGCCGACGGGGGCTTCCGCCGGCTTCGTCCGCCCAGCGCCCCGGCATCCGGTAGCTTTCGGGCGCGCCGGCATCGAGCTCCGGTCGCGTCCTCGCCCCGCCACTGCGCCGAGAGACGAGAGAGTCCACGTTGACCGCAGACGCCCCCGCGCCGATTCCCACGGTCTTCGACCCGCGTTCCGCCGAGCCCCGCGTCCTCGCGCTCTGGGAGCGAAGCGGCAGCTTCGGCGCCTCGTCGTCGGAAGGCGGAGCGGAGCCGTTCGTCGTCGTCATCCCTCCCCCCAACGTCACCGCCGTCCTGCACATGGGCCACGGCCTCAACAACACCGTGCAGGACGTGCTGGTCCGCTGGCGGCGAATGCAGGGCCGCCGGGCGCTCTGGATCCCCGGCACGGACCATGCCGGCATCGCGACGCAGAACGTCGTCGAGCGCCGGCTGGCCGCCGAGGGCGCGTCGCGCCACGACGTGGGCCGCGAGGAGTTCGTGCGGCGCGTCTGGGAGCACGTGGACCGCACCGGAGGCCAGATCCTGGAGCAGCTCAAGTCCATCGGCTGCAGCTGCGATTGGAGCCGCGCGCGCTTCACGCTGGACGAGGGCCTGTCCACGGCGGTGCGCGAGATCTTCGTGCGGCTCTACGAGGACGATCTGGTCTACCGCGGCGAGTACATCATCAACTGGTGCCCTCGTTGCCTGACCGCGCTCTCCAACGAGGAGGCGGAGGGACGGGAGACGGAGGGGTCCCTGTGGAGTCTTCGCTACCCGCTGGCGCGGGGCCACGAAGACGTCGCGCGCCGGGCCCGGGACGCGGGCGCCACGGTCGTGAACCGCGCCGCGGACGGACGCTGGTTCCTCACGGTGTCCACCACCCGGCCCGAGACGATGCTGGGAGACACCGGCGTGGCCGTGTC
Source organism: Longimicrobiales bacterium (assembly GCA_965203485.1). GTDB lineage: Bacteria > Gemmatimonadota > Gemmatimonadetes > Longimicrobiales > Gaopeijiaceae. The sequence continues at coordinate 1,598,205 of OZ241892.1, read as the reverse complement.
GCCGGACGACCCCCGCTACGAAGCGCTCGTGGGCGCGGCCGTCCGGCTTCCGCTTGTCGGCCGGACGATCCCCGTGGTCGCCGACCCGCATGTCGATCCGGCGTTCGGGACCGGGATGGTCAAGGTGACGCCGGGCCACGACGCCAACGACTTCGCGATCGCCGAGCGCGCCGGGCTGGACGTGGTGAGCGTCATGGACGAGCGGGCCGTCGTGAACGAGAACGCGCCGAAGGAGTTCCGGGGACTCGAACGAGAACGCGCCCGCGAAGCCGTGCTGTCGGCCCTGGAAGCGCGGGGCCTGCTCGCCGGGCGGGACGCCTACGCGCACGCGGTGCCCCGCTGCTACCGGTGCGACGTCGTGGTCGAGCCGCGGTTGAGCGAGCAGTGGTTCGTTCGGATGAGGCCGCTGGCCGAGGCCGCGCTGGAGGCGTCGAGGACCGGCGCCGTTCGCTTCGCGCCCGGCCGCTGGACGAAGGTCTACGAGCAGTGGATGGAGAACATCCGCGACTGGTGCATCTCCCGGCAGCTGTGGTGGGGCCACCGCGTCCCCGTCTGGTACTGCGGCGACTGCGAGGCGGTCGTCGTCGCCCGCGAGGACCCGGAGCAGTGCGCCTCTTGCGGCGGGCGCGCCCTCGAGCAGGACCCGGACGTGCTGGACACGTGGTTCTCGTCGTGGCTTTGGCCCTTCTCCGTGTTCGGCTGGCCCGAGAAGACGCGCGACTTGGCGGCCTTCTATCCGGGCCACGTGCTCTCGACGGCGCCGGAGATACTCTTCTTCTGGGTTGCGCGCATGATCATGGCCGGATGCTACGCGCTTGGCGAGCCGCCGTTCCGGGACGTCTACCTGCACGGCACCGTGCGCGACGCGCAGGGCCGCAAGATGTCCAAGTCGCTTGGCAACGGCATCGATCCGCTCGAGGTCGTTCGCCTGTACGGCGCGGACGCCCTGCGCTTCACGCTGGTGGCGGGAACCGGCGTGGGCGCGGACCTTCGGCTGGACCACGAAGACCTCGAAGCGTCGTTCGCGCCCGGCCGCAACTTCGTCAACAAGCTCTGGAACGCCGGGCGGTTCGTGCTGCTCTCCGCGGGCGACCGCCCTCCGCTGGCCCTTCAGGACGTGGCCGGCCGCCTTCGCCTGGAGGACCGGTGGATTCTGTCCCGCCGCCAAGCCGCGGTGCGCCGGGTCACGGAAGAGCTGGAGGAGCTGCGCCTTCATGCCGCCGTCGAGACGTTGCGGGACTTCTTCCGGGGCGAATTCGCCGACTGGTACCTGGAGGCGGCCAAGAACCGACTCGGCGAAGACGGGCGCCGCAGCGAGGCCGCTCGCGCTACGCTCGTCCACGTGCTGGACACGGTGTGCCGCCTGATGCACCCGATCGTCCCGTTCGTGACCGAGGATATTTGGGCCCGGCTTCCGCGCGCGGAGGGCGAACGCGGTCCGCTCGTGGACGCCCGGTGGCCCCGGCCGCGCGCGGCGTTCGACGACGCCGAGGCCGAGCGGCAGTTCGCTTGGCTCCAAGACGTGGTGGGGCGCGTGCGCGCGATGCGCAAGGAGTACGGGGTGGGCGAGGGCCGCGGCGTGACGCTGCATCTGTGGTCGCCCGAGATGGTCGGCGCCGAAGCAGAGGCGGAAGCGGACGGACGAGCGGGGGACGTTGCGGATACGGTGGGATGGGCCGCGGTGCGAACGTTCGTCGAGGGCGCGCAGGCGCTGCTCCGCAGACTGGCTCGCGTCGATGCCGTCGCGTACGCCTCTCCGTCGCCGGGCGTTCCCGGAGCCGCGGCGGTACTGAGCAACGGCGTCGAGCTTTTCTTGCCCTTGGAGGGCTTGGTCGACTTGGAGCTGGAGCGCGCAAAGCTGGAGCGCGACGTCCAGCGCACCGGGGGCCGGCTGAAGGCCGCGCGGGCCAAGCTCGGCAACCCCGGGTTCGTCTCGAAGGCTCCGCCGGACGTGGTCGAGCGCGAGCGCGAGCGGGCGGCGTCCTTGAGCCGGCGGATCGAGAGCCTCGAGCGGAAACGGTCGGCGCTCGCCGGGTCGTGACGCCGAATGCGTAACCGGGGCGGCGGCCGGACGCGGCGCTGGCCGGGCACCCGCGCGGGCCGGAGGGCGACGCGGACGGTTCGTGTCGGCGGCTGGCCGGGCTCCGTCCGCCGCGGTCGGCGCCTCGCCTCCATCCTCCGTCGCCGCGCCGTCGCGCCTGGCCGTCTTCCCGGCCGGCGGCTGGTCTTGCTCTTGGGCTCCGCGTGCGTCGCCGTCGTGGGATGCGCTCGCCCAGAGGCCCCGCCCGGAGGCCCCGAGGATCGGTTTCCCCCCTATGTCGTGGCGACGGTTCCCGACACATTTGCCGTTGTACAGGAAGGATTTAGAGAGTTCGAGTTCAAGTTCAGCGAGAGAATCAGCGAACGCGCGGCGGGCGGCGCCATGCGCGACGCCGTCTTGGTTTCGCCCGAGGTTGGCGCGCTTCGCGTGAGACACCGGCGCGACGCGATCTCCGTCGAGGCGCAGCGAGGGCTTCTTCCGAACCGGGTCTACCGGGTCACGGTCCTCCCCGTCGTCAGCGACATGTTCGGCAACACGCTTCGCGATCCGTTCGACTTGCTGGTCTCCACGGGAGCCGAATTCGTGCCCAACGTGGTGGCCGGCGTGGTCGAGAACCGGGTGGACGGAACGGCGGCGGCGGGGGTGCGCGTCGAGGCCGTCTTTGGCCAGGACGGCGATGCGCCGCCGCACTGGAGCTACGCGGACGCGGACGGCTTCTACTCGCTCCGGTTCGTGCCCGCGGGCCCATTCGAACTCCGGGCGTGGCAAGACCGCGACCGGGACGGCGAGCCAGGCCCGTCGGAGCCGTTCGCCTCGCGGACGGGCGGTGCGCTGGCGGCGGCGGATACCGCGTACGACGTGCTCTCGCTGGTCGAGCCCGACACGACGGCGGCCCAGCTGGTCGGGGCCACGGTCTCGGATTCGGTCACGATCACCTTCGAGTTCGACGACTACCTGGACCCGCACGAGCCCGGCGCGGCGATCGAAGGCGTCCTGTTCCCCGACGGCGAGGACGGCGTCATCGTCTTCCCCCTCTTCCACGACCACGAACACGCCGCGTGGAAGGCCGAGCAGGCGGACTCCGCCGGCCAAGCTGCGCCTGCGGACGCTCCTGAACCGGTGGTCGGGCTCTCCGGGCTGATCCTCCCGTCCCAGACCCTGACCGGAACGCTGCCCGAGCCGCTGGAGGCGAACCGCGCCTACGAGGCCGTGCTCACGGGCGTCTTCAACCTGGCCGGCCTGGAGGCGCGGGGCGTCAAGATCGTCGTTGCGCGGGAGGCGGCCCAGTCCGACAGCGCGACCGCCGGGGCAGAGGAGGCCGCGTCCGACACGACGCGAAGTCGGCCCGACACGACACGAACTCCGCCGGACACGATGGTTGCCCCGCGGGCTTCGTCCTCGGCGATGCGGGCGACGAGAATGCTGTTGCGGCTCTTGTGAGCACGGCGTCCCCGCCTCCGGCCGCAACGTCCGACCCGCGGCGGTCGATTCCCGGCGTGGACCGCGTCTTGGCCCAGCCGTGGTGCGCCGAGCTCGCCGCCGGCTACGGTCGGCCATGGGTCGCCGCGCGCGTCCGAGCCGTGCTTGCGGCCATGCGCGCCGGCGACGTGCCGGTTCCTTCGACCGACGACCAACTCCGCGATCTCGTTCGCCACGACGCCGGGCGCGCGGCCGCCCCCGGCTTGAGGCGCGTCGTCAACGCCACCGGCGTGATCCTGCACACGAACCTGGGCCGCGCGCCCCTGGCCGCCGCCGCCCGCCGGGCCATGGCGGCCGCGGCCGGGTACGGCAACCTCGAGTTCGACTTGGCCGTCGGCGGGCGCGGCTCCCGCTACGTGCACTGCTCCCGGCTCGTCGCGGAACTGACCGGCGCCGAAGACGGCCTTGCCGTCAACAACGGGGCAGGCGCGCTCGCCCTGGCGTTGGCGGCGCTCGCGGGCGGGCGCGGCGTCGTGGTGTCGCACGGCGAGCTCGTGGAGATCGGCGGCGGCTTCCGCGTTCCCGAGGTCGTAGAAGCCGCGGGCTCCCGCCTCTTGCCGGTCGGGACCACCAACCGGACGCGACCGAACGACTACGCGCGGGCGCTGGACGGCGAAGAGGTGGGGGCCATCCTCAAGGTCCATCGGTCCAACTTCCGTCTCTCCGGGTTCGCGGAGGAGACGCCCGTCGAACGCTTGGCCGCGCTCGGCGCGGAAGCGGGGATCCCCGTGATTCACGACGTGGGAACCGGTCTTCTTGCGGACCCCGCCGCGCTTGGCCTTCCCGACGAGCCCACCCCCGCCGCCAGCGTCGCCGCAGGCGCGCACTTGGTCGTCTTCTCCGGCGACAAGTTGCTGGGGGGGCCGCAGGCCGGACTCTTGGCGGGAACGAGCGAGGCCGTCGGAGCGGCCAAGACGCATCCCCTTTGCCGCGCTCTTCGGTGCGACAAAATCGCGCTGGCGGGGCTGGAGGCTACGCTGGCCCTCTACCGAGACCCGCCCCGGGCGCTCCGTGAAGTGCCGGCGCTGCGAATGATCGCAGTTCCAGCGGACACCCTGCGGCGGCGCGCCCACGAGTTCCTGGACCGGCTGGGCGGCGCGCCCCGCGGCTCCGTTCTCGCGAACGCGGAGGTCGTGGACGGAGATTCCGTGGTCGGCGGCGGCGCCTGCCCCGGAGTTCGCCTGCCGACAGCCCTCGCGAGCATCGACGCCGGGGCCCAGCTCGGTGCGTGGCTGGCCCAGTTGCGCGCCCACGATCCGCCGATCGTCGCGCGGGGCCGCCAGGGCCGCTTGCTGGTGGACCTGCGCACCGTCGCCCCCGACGAAGACGCCCTCGTCGCATCCGCCTTGGAAGCCGTGGCCCGCCGCGTTTCCGAAGGCGCCGCAACCGAGGGTCGCCGCCGCGACGAGCCGCCCGCGTGCTAGCCCGGCCGCCCGCGGTCCCGCGCCCCGCCGCCTTCCTGGACCGCGACGGCACCATCGTCGAGGAGCGCCACTACTTGTCCGATCCCGCCGGAGTTGCGCTGTTGCCCAACGCCGCGGAAGCCCTGCGGCGCTTAAGGGACCTGGGCTTGGCGCTCGTCGTGGTCACGAACCAGTCGGGCATCGGTCGCGGTCTCTACGCACTGTCCGACTACCGCCGCGTCGCCGCGGAGGTCGAGCGGCAACTCGCGGCAGAGGGCGTTGCGCTGGACGCCACGCACTTCTGCCCCGACACCCCCGCCGGCGATCCCGAGACCACGTGCCGAAAGCCGAGCACGGCGATGCACCGCGCCGCGGCCGCCGAACTCGGCCTCGACCTCGGCCGCTCCTACTACGTGGGCGACAACGTGACGGACGTGCTGCCGGCCCTGGAGACGGGAGGCACCGGCATCCTCGTGCGCACCGGGTACGGAAGGGAGATGGAGTCCCGCGTTCCCGCGACCACGCGCGTGGTCGACGACCTGCTCGCCGCGTCGGCTCTCGCGCGTCGCCTCGAAGCCCGGCGCGAAGACCACCGCGAGGACCTCCGGCCGCCAGTTGACCCCTCGTCGCGACCCCGGTAGGTTTTGCATGTCGGCGGTCGGCTGGCCAACGTCGCGCGGGCGCCTTCAGTCGAGTCGCCGGCCCAACCGAGAACGGGGATCGCAGGCGGCATGCAGCTGACTCTCACGCCAAACGCGGCCGAGAAGGTGCGGGGCTTTCTGGCGGAGCACGGAACCGGCGGGGCCTCGGGCTTGCGCGTCTCCGTCCTGCCGGGGGGCTGTTCGGGTTTCCAATACGGCGTCGACATCGACAAGGCGCCCGAAGAGGACGACGAGGTGTTCGAGACGAGCGGCATCCGGGTCTTCGTCGACCCCTTCAGCGCCCAGTACCTGGAGGGCTTGGAGATCGACTACGTGACCTCCATGATGGGTTCGGGCTTCTCCTTCAAGAATCCGCAGGCGTCGGGCGGCTGTGGCTGCGGGAGTTCCTTCACCGTCTGACGGCTCGGCCGCCGCCGCGCCGTGAGAGTCTTCGCGTTCGCGGGCGGCGCGTACCAGCAGAACACGTTTCTAGCGGCGTGCGACGACGGACGCGCGGGCGTGCTCGTCGATCCGGGCGCGGCAACGGGCGACGCGCTCGCCGCGGCTCGGTCGCATCGGCTCGACGTCGCCGCGATCCTGCTGACCCACGCCCACGTCGATCACGTCGAGGGGCTCGCGCACGCCAAGCGGGCCACCGGCGCGCCGGTTCACCTGCACCCCGCCGAGCGCCCGATCTACGATTGGTCCGCCGGCCAGCTGCCCGTCCGGCCGCCGTCCCCGGACGCGGACCTGCAACCCGGCGCGGTCCTGGAGTTCGGCGGATCCGAGTTCCGCGTCGCCTTCGCGCCGGGCCACTCGCCCGGCCACGTCCTGTTCGCCTGCGAGGCCGCCTCCGCGGCCTTCGTCGGCGACGTCGTCTTCCTGGGCTCGATCGGCCGCACCGACCTGCCCGGCGGCGACTACCACGCGCTCATGAAGTCGATCCGCTCCGAGGTGCTGACGCTGCCGTCCGAGACGACGCTTCATCCCGGCCACGGGCCCGACACCACGGTTGCGCGCGAGCGGACTTACAATCCTTTCCTGGCGTCGCACGGCCCGGACACCGCCCTCGCGTGAGCGCGCGCTTCGCCGCGTTCGCGTCCGGTTCCGGCACCAACCTCCAAGCGTTGCTGGACGCCGAAGCGCCGGACGCCCCCTACCGCATCGCGGTCGTGTTCGCCGACCGGCCCTGCGCAGCGGAAGCGCGCGCTCGCGCCGCAGGGCGTCCCGTCCACCGAGTCGACTTCGGCCGCGCCCCCGCGGACGAGCTGCTCGGCCTGCTGGACGGACACGCCGTCGACGGAGTCCTTCTGGCCGGCTTCCTGGCGCTCGTCCCCGCCGCGGTCTGCACGGCTTACCGCGAACGGATCCTCAACGTCCATCCCTCGTTGCTCCCCTCGTTCGGGGGCAGGGGGATGCACGGGCGCCGGATACACGAGGCCGTGCTGGCGTCGGGCGCGGTCGTGTCGGGCCCAACGGTCCACTACGTGAACGAGCGGTACGACGAGGGCACGATCATGGCCCAGTGGCCCGTCCCCGTGTTGCGGGACGACACGCCCGAATCGCTTGCGGCTCGCGTGCTGGCCGTCGAGCACGTCCTTTTTCCCGAATCCGCCGCGGCCCTGGCCCGCAGCCTCGGAGCCGGTGCGCCGCCGCCGTTTCGCTGGCCCGGCCTGGACCCTTGGGACCGCGGAGAGCTTCGCTCGGCGGTCCGCGCGGCGTTCGGAGCGCCGGCCGCCCGGGCGTCCGCATGACGAGCCGCCGCGCGCTGTTGAGCGTGTCGGACAAGACCGGCGTCGCGGAGTTCGCGGAACGCTTGGCGGGGTTGGGGTGGGAAGTGCTTTCCACCGGCGGCACGGCGCGGCTGCTCGCGGACGCGGGAGTCGCCGTCACCGAAGTCGAGACCGCGACCGGGCATCCGGAGATGATGGAGGGCCGCGTGAAGACGCTGCATCCTGCGATCCACGCCGGCATCCTCGCCCGCCGCGACGTGCCGGCCGACATGGCCGCCATCGGCTCGCGCGGCTACGAGCCGGTCGATCTGGTCGCCGTCAACCTGTACCCATTTCGCGAGACGATCGCCGACCCGCGCGCGACGATCGAGACCGCCATGGACAACTTGGACGTGGGCGGCCCCGCCATGCTGCGGGCGGCGGCGAAGAACCATCGCCACGTCTGGGTCGTCACCGACCCGTCCGACTACGAGACCCTCGCCGCCGCGCTGGCGGACGACACGAACGGGCGCGCCGAAGTCGCCCAGGGCCCTCCCGGCGGCGAGGCCCTCTCCGCCCTCCGCCGCCGCTTGGCCGCCAAGGCGTTCGCTCTTTCGGCGGCCTACGACCGCGCCGCCGCCGACTTTCTGGCAGGCGGCGGCGCCCCGGCAACCGCCCAGCCCGCGCCGCCGCCTCCAGCCGCGCGGAACCAAGTCTGCGCGCGCGACCGCCCGCGCGCTCGTCCCCTGCGCTACGGCGAGAACCCGGGGCAGACGGCATCCTTCCTTTCTCTCGGCGCCGGCGAACCCGCGGGGTTGGCGGCTCTCCGCCAGTTGCGCGGCAAGGCGCTGTCCTACAACAACTTCCTCGATCTCGACGGCGCGTTGCGCGCCTTGGCGCCGTTCGCGTTCTGCTCCAGGCCCGCCGTCGCCGTAGTCAAGCACACCAGCCCCTGCGGCCTCGCCGCCGCCGCCACCCTCGCCCAGGCGATGGCGCGGGCCCGCCGGACGGATCCCGTCTCCGCGTTCGGCTCGGTGGTGGCCGCGAACCGGCCCGTGGACGCGGCGACGGCCGCCGAGCTTGCGACGATGTTCGTTGAGTGCGTGGTGGCCCCGTCGTACTCGGCGGAGGCGCTGGAGGTGCTGGAACGCAAGAAGAGCCTTCGCTTGCTGGCGTTCCCCGGTGCGGCAGAAGCAGCGGGGCAGGGTCCCCACGAGTCGGAACCGGCCGATGTCCGCTGGTGGCGAGACGCCGGTTGCGGGGCGCGAGCGGCGGCCCGGTTCCTGGCGCGGGCGGCGGAGCATCCCGGGGGCGAGGAACGGCGTTCCGTGTACGGCGGCGCGCTCGTGCAGTCGCCTGCGCCGCTGCCCTTCTACCTGGGCGCGCCCGCGGGAAGCCCCGCCCGCGAGCCCTGCGGCTCCGGGGGCCCCGGCCCGGTCCCGGCCCACGACGAGGGCGACGCCCGAGGCCGCGCTCGGCGGGTGGTCACCCGCAGGGAGCCCACGGAGGCCGAAGCGGACGACCTGGCGTTCGCGTGGGCCGCGGTCGCGGGCGTCAAGTCCAATGCCATCGTGTTGGCGCGCAGCGGGGCGACGGTCGGCGTCGGCGGCGGACTCGCCAGCCGCGTGGACGCGGTGCGCTTGGCGGTCCGCAAGGCCGAAGAGGCCGGCCTGGGGGAACGCTTGGCGGGGGCCTGCATGGCTTCCGACGCCTTCTTCCCGTTCCGCGACGGCGTGGACGAGGCGGCAGAGGCGGGCGTGCGCGCCGTCGTGCAGCCGGGCGGTTCGATGCGCGACCAGGACGTCGTGGACGCGGCCGACGAGCACGGCATCGCCATGGTCTTCACTGGCCAGCGGCTCTTTCGCCACTAACTTTGGTGCCGTTCCAGCCGGGCCGATCGCCCTGCGACGGGCGCCGCGGCGGCCCGTCGGTTCCGGCTGGCCGGCGCCTGTTTCCACCGACATAGGGACATGCCTGTTGAGCCGAGCGATCATGCGACGACGCGGCGCGATCGCGTGCCTGGGCCTCGCGACCGCAGTCGCGTTGCTAGCGACGACTCCCGCCCGAAACTGGGCGTTCGGCCTGCTCGAGGAGCGTTGCGAAGTCCGGATCATCGAGGACCACGGGCCGTCCGGCCAGCCGATCGAGAGGGAAGCCGTGGTTTGCACGCGGGGGCGCACGGCATCCGTTACCTACATCCCGTGACCGCGACCGGCGCAACCGCGCGGGACGGACGAGCCGCGTGGCGCATCCAGCCGATCCGTCGGCGATCGCTCGCCCGCATCACCTCGCGCGGGGGCCGCGGCGCTCCGGAGTTGCGGCCCGCCCGGCCGGGTTGAAGCGCAGCCGCCTTGCCGCCATCTTCCGTCGCAGCAGGAGCAGGAGGGGTGGCAGAGCGGTTCAATGCACCGGTCTTGAAAACCGGCGCCTTCGGGCACGTGGGTTCGAATCCCACCCCCTCCGTAGCCGCCTCTTTCTTGGCGGCCCTCTCGCACGCGCGCCGCGGCCGCCGACCGACCGGTCCCGCGCGGCGGCCGCCCCGGCGACAAGTCCGCCGAAGGCCGTCGGCGGCGACCAGCCCGCTCTCGAGGCACGCCCGTTGACGACCGCCTCCCGCACCCTCCGCACCGATGTCGGCGGCGTCCGGATTGGCGGCGGCGCACCCGTCGCGGTCCAGTCGATGACCAACACGGACACGGCCGATCCGGCGGCCACCGCGGAGCAGGTGCACGCCCTCGCCCAGGCCGGCAGCGAGATCGTGCGCGTTACGGTCAACCACAGGAAGGCCGCCGCCGCCGTGCCCGAGCTCCGCCGCCGCCTGGACGACCTGGGCTGCACGGTCCCCCTCGTGGGCGACTTCCACTACAACGGCCACGTCCTGCTCCGGGAACACCCGGAGGCGGCCGGCCTCCTGGCCAAGTACCGCATCAATCCCGGCAACGTGGGCACTAGCCGCCGCGACGAGAACTTCCAGACGATCGTCCGCATCGCGGCGGACAACGGCAAGGCGGTGCGCATCGGCGTCAACTGGGGTTCGCTCGACCAGCGCCTGCTCACCGAGCTCATGAACTCCAACGCCAAGCGCCCCGCGCCCAAGGACGCGAGCGCGATCGTTCTCGACGCCATGGTCGAGAGCGCGGTGCGCTCGGCCGCTCTCGCCGTGGACACGGGCCTTGGACCGGACCGCATCGTGCTCAGCGCCAAGGTTTCCGGCGTGCGCGACCTCATCGCCGTGTACCGCCGCCTCGCGCCGCTCACCGAGCATCCGCTCCACCTGGGCCTGACCGAGGCGGGCATGGGCGCCAAGGGCGTGGTCGCCACCGCAGCCGCGCTCGCGCCTCTCCTGCTCGACGGCATCGGCGACACGATCCGCGTTTCGCTCACCCCCAGGCCCGGAGGCGACCGCGCTGAGGAAGTCCGCGTGGCGCAACAGCTCCTGCAGTCGCTGGATATCCGCAGCTTCGAGCCGCAGGTCACGTCCTGTCCGGGGTGCGGGCGCACGACGAGCACCTTCTTCCAGGAGATGACCGAGGACATCCAGGCCCACATCCGCGCGCGGATGCCGGTCTGGCGCCACAGCGCCCCGGGGGTCGAGGCGCTCAAGGTGGCCGTGATGGGCTGCGTCGTGAACGGGCCGGGCGAGTCGCGGCACGCGGACCTGGGCATCTCGCTGCCGGGCACGTTCGAAGAGCCCAAGGCTCCCGTCTATGTGGACGGCGCGCACGCATGCACGCTCAGGGGCGACGGCTTGGTGGACGAGTTCAAGCGGATTCTGGACGACTACGTGGCCCAGCGGTTCGGCGCGGCGGTCGAGTAGCCGTTTCGCGGGCCCCCAAGCGGCACGTCCCAAAGGGCCATGCGAACGCCCCGGGAACTTTGCGGAACCCACCGGTGTATGTCACCTTGAAGGCCAGTTCCCAGGCATTCTGGCGCGGCGCTTCCCAAAGAGGCCCGCCCAAGCCGGGGCAACCGCCGGTGCGCTCGAATCCATCCCAAGCAAAACAGCGCCGGGCACGGCGGCTGCACGCAGGACTGGCCAGGAAAGCGGTTCCCCAAAGTCGCCCACACGAGGAAGGGGTTGAGCAATGGCGCTTTCACGAAAGGCGCTCGGAGGTCTGAGCGCGGCGCTGATCGTCGGCGTCGTGGCGGCCGGAGTCTATTGGCGGACGAGGCCGGCGGAGGACGCCGCCGCCCAAGACGCCGAGCCGGCGGAGAACGAGGCGGTCGTCCAGTCGGTTCAGGAGCAGTTCTCCACCGAGGTTCCGCAACCCGTGGTGGGGGCCGCCGCCGTCCGCGACACGTTCTGGGTTTCCTTCGACGCCCGGGGCGTGTCCGAAGCGATGCGCCAGTCGACGGTCCAGGCGCGCGTGGCGGGGATCGTCACGGCCGTGGCGGTCGAAGAGAACCAAAGCGTGGGCGAGGGCCGCCTGCTGGTCCAGATCGACACGGCGGAGTACGGACTGGAGGTTGCCGCCCGGGCCGCCGCGGTGCGCAAGGCGGAGGTGGACTTCAAGGCGCGCACGCTGATGGACGAGGAGCTCGACGAAGAGGCCCGTGCCGAGCGGGCGCGGCTGGCTCGTTCGGTGACCGGACTCGACCAGGCGGAGGCGGAGCACCGGCGCGCCGTGCTGAACCTGGAGAAGACGACTGTCCGCGCTCCCTTCGCCGGCCGCGTCGCGGACCTCAAGGTCGTGGCGGGCCAGCACGTCGCCCAAGGCGACGAGTTGCTGACGGTGCTCGAGATCAGCCCGATCAAGGTGCAGTTCCAGGTCCTCGGCACCCAGGTGCCGCACCTCGCCGAAGGACGAAACGCGTCGATGGTGTTCTCGGCCCTGCCGGACACGACCTTCGTGGGCCGCATCGCCACCATCAACCCCATGGTGGACCGCGAGACCGGCACCGCGCGCGTCACGGTCTACCTGCCCAACCACGACGGCCGCATCAAGCCCGGCATGTACGCGGAGGGAACCCTGCGCGCGCAACACTACGCGGGCCGCCTCATCGTCCCTCGCCAAGCCGTCCTCGAGAAGCGCCGCCGCACCATGTTGTTCGTCCTGGAAGAGGGCCGGGCCAAGTGGCGCTACATCAACATCGGCCTGCAGAACAAGGACTTCTACGAACTCGTTCGCGAAGGATCCGAGGACGGATGGGTGGAGCCGGGCGAGATCGTCCTGGTCGACGGCCACTACTACTTGCCCCACGACGCCGCCGTGACGCTGGTGGAAGACGTCGCCGCCGCGGACGGGAGGCCAACCCGATGAGCGCGGCCGGCCGGGTGCGGGCGCGAAGATCGGCCCTCCTGGCGTGGGCGTGGCTCGCGGCGTTGTCCGCCTTGCCCGCCGTGGCCGCGGCCCAGCAGGAGGTCACCGTGCTGACGCTCGAAGAGGCGCTCGCGCGGGCCGCCCGGCACAACCCGCAGTACCGCCAAGCCCTGAACCGGGTCGAACTGGCCGGCCCGCAGGCGCGCCAAGCGTGGGGTGCGTTCCTCCCCAACCTCAGCCTGAGCTACAACACCGGCCAGAGCTTCAGCAGGCGATCGACGGCGTTCGACAACTTCGACAATCCGATCGAGCGCCAAGACGTCAAGACGATCAAGAACTCGAGCGCGAGCCAGGGCGCGTCGATCGCGGTCGACGTCTTCCAGGGCGGACGTCGCTTTCACGATCTCGCCCGCGCGCGGGCCCAGGCGGAGATGACCCGCCGCGCCGGCGACCGCGAGCTGAACGGCATCCAGGCCGTGACCCGGCGCCACTTCCTCGCGGCCCAGCGCCAGAAGGCGAAGCTGGCAGTCGAGGAAGAACTCCTGGCCGAGCGGGAGCGAGACATGGATCTCGCGCGGAGCCGCTTCGAAATTGCGGCGATCGGTCGTTCGGACGTGCTGGCCGCCCAGCTCGACCTCGAGGCCCAGCAGACGGCGGTGAACAACGCCCGCGCCGCCCTCGGCAAGGCGCTCTACGAGCTGCGCGCCAATCTTGGCGATCCCTCGCTCGGCGAGATCGATGTGGACGGAGCCGCGCCCAGGGTCTTCGATCCAGCCGAACTCGACGTGGACGAGCTCGTCGCCCGCGCGATGGAGGCGAGTCCGCGCGTCGACGAGGCCCGCGCGTCGCTGTCCGTCCAGCAGGCGTCGCTCAGAAGCGAGAAGGCCACGCGCTGGCCGACCCTTACCGTGACCGGCAGCTTCAGGCGGAGCTCGTACGCCTCGAAGAGCGCCGCCCTGTTCGACATGAGTCCCAGGGACGTGTCCGGCGGAGTGTCGGTGAGCATGTCCGTGCCGATCTTCAGGCAGTTCCAGACGTCTTTCGCGATCGCCCAAGCCGACGTCGAAATGCGGAACGCCACCGAGTCGATTCGCCAAATCGAGCTGGACGTCGAGCGGCAGGTTCGCGTCCAGTTCGTGGACCTCGAGTCCGCGTGGCGGTCGGCCACGGAACTCGCGCGCCGCTTGGACGTCGCCGAGCGCCGCCTCGCCATCGTGCGAGAGGAGTACGAGCTGGCCGTCAAGTCGGTGGAGGAGCTGAGGGCGGCCGTGCGCGAGCGGGCGTCGGCGCTGCGCGACTCGGTCGACCAGAGCTACGAGTTCGCGGCCGTTCTGGTGAGCCTGCACGAGGCCGCCGGGCTGTTCGGCCGCCCCGGCGCCCCGGCGCCGGAGACCGTGCCGCCCGGAGGCTGATCCGTGTCCGTTCCCCGGACGTGCACTCGACGGCCCGTCGCGGTCGCGATGCTGGTCCTCGCGGTCGTGCTGCTGGGCGCGATCTCCTATGCGCGCCTGCCGATCGACCTGCTCCCCGACGTCAGCTTCCCGCGCTTGGTGGTCCACACGGCCTACTCGGACGTGGCGCCGGCCGAGGTCGAGCGGCTCGTCACGGAGCCGATCGAAGCACAGGCGGCGGCGGTCCCCGGCGTCGAGAAGGTCACGTCGGTCTCGCAGGAAGGCGTCAGCCTCGTGACGCTGCGCTTCGCGTGGGGCACGGACATGGACTTCGCCACCCTGAACGTCCGCGAGCGCCTGGACAACATCCGCCAAACCCTGCCGGAGACGGCCGCCCGGCCCAACATCCTGCGCGTCGATCCGCAGGCCGAGCCGATCATGACTGTGTCGATCTCGCGAGCCGACGCCGCCGGCGCTTCGGCCGAGACCGGGCGGGACGACCTGCTTCGCAACAAGGAGATCGCCGAGACGATCTTTCGGCGACGGCTGGAGCAGCTGGACGGCGTGGCTCAGGCAAGCGTCACCGGCGGTCTCGACCGCGAGATACAGGTCGAGGCCGATCCCGTGCTCATGGAGACCTACGGCGTCGCCTTCGACGACATCGTCCAGGGCTTGGAGCGAGCCAACTATTCGTCGCCGGGAGGGTCGGTGCTTCAGGGGCGCTACCGGTACCCGCTCCGGACGCTGGGGGAGTTCCAGTCGGTCGAGGAGATTCGCCACGTCGTCGTGGCGCGGCGCGGAGGAAGCGGTGGGCGGGGCGCGAGCCCGCAGCCCGGGGGACGTTCCCCGGAGCCGCCCGGGGCGGAGGCGTCGCCGTACCACTTGGTGCGCTTGTCGGACGTGGCGACCGTGGTCGACGGATTCGCCGAACGCGAAGCGATCGCCCGCTACGACGGCTTGGAATCGGTCGGCATCCTCGTCTACAAGGAACCGAACGCGAACACCGTGGCGGTGTCCGGGGAGGTGCAGGCGACGCTGGACCTGCTGGCCGAGGAGTACCCGGAGTTCGCGGTCGAGGTCGCGTCCAACCAAGCCACGTTCATCGCGGACTCGATCAACAACGTGGTCCAGGCGCTGGTGCTCGGGGGCCTTCTGGCGTTCGTCGTGCTCTTCTTCTTCCTGCGCGATCCCAGGTACCCGGTAGCCGTGTCGCTCGCGATTCCCGTGTCCGTGATCTGCACGTTCGCCCTCATGGACGCCTTCGGCGTTTCGCTGAACATCATGAGTCTGGGCGGGCTCGCGCTCGGCGTCGGCATGCTCGTGGACAACTCCATCATCGTGCTGGAGAACATCTTCCGCCACCGCCAAGCGGGGGCCCCGCTTCTCGAAGCCGCGGCCAAGGGCGCCGAAGAGGTCCAAGGCGCGATCACGGCTTCCACGCTCACCACGATCTCGGTGTTCGGCCCCATCATCTACGTGCAGGGGGTCGCCGGCGAACTCTTCGGCGCGCTTTCGCTGGCGGTCGCGTTCTCGCTCTTGGCGAGCCTTCTGGTGGCGCTCACGTTGCTGCCGACGATGGCGGGCAACCTTCGCGGCGCGCGCGCGGTTCCGCCGCCGGCCCCCGCGGCAGGCGCGGCCGAACTCCGGGCCGGGTTCTGGCGGCGCGTGGGCCGCGCGCTGGGGTGGCTGGCCCGGCTGCCGTTTCGCGCGCTCGCGGTCCTCTTCTCCGTCGCCCGCCAACTCGTCGCGTTTTGGACGGACCTGGCGCGAAGGGCGGGCGCCGCGGCGTTTTCGCCCTTGTTCCAGGCGTTCGACCGCGCCTTCGCCGCCTTCGCCGGTTGGTACCACCGCCTCCTCGACCGAGCCTTGGATCGCCGGGCACGGGTCCTGGGGATCGCCGGCGCGGCGCTTGCCGGTTCGATGCTGCTCGCCTCGGCGCTCGAGACGGATCTGCTTCCCGACGTGGACCAGGGCGTGTTCTCGGTGAGCGTCGACTTGCCGGAAGGCACGGCGTTGACCGCAACGGCCGAGCTGGTCGGCGACCTGGAACGCATCCTGCTCGACGATCCGGGCGTGGACGCGGTCTTCAGCCGCATCGGCCGCGACGTGCAGACCGCAGGCGAGCAGGAGGAGGCTGCCGGCGTCAACACGGCCGTCCTGCAGGTGCGGCTCGGCGGCGACGCCAAGACGGAAGCGGTGCTGGAACGTATCCGGGCCGAGGCATCGGCGGCGCTTCCGGCGGGCGCTCTCGCGTTCGAGACCGGCCAAGCCACGGCGCTCGGACAACTGCTCGGCGGCACCGAGGCGGACATCGCGGTTCGCCTCGTGTCGGAGGACTTGGAGACGGCCTACGCCTTCGCCGAGGAGGTCGAACGCCGCCTCGCGGCCGAAGTCCCGGAAGTCAGGAACGTGCGCATCGGCTCGGAGCGCGGCCAGCCGCAGTACCAAGTGAGCATCGACCGCGACGCGGCGGCCCAGTACAGCCGCGAGCCGCGCCTGGTGGCCGAAGTGATCGCCACGTCGATGCGCGGGCGCCGGGCCACCGAGTTCGTGGACTTCGACCGCAAGATCCCCGTGGTCGTGCGCCTGCCCGACTCGTTGCGGTACGACGCGAAGACGCTCGACCTGCTTCGGGTCGAGGGCGTGCCGCTGGCCGAGCTCGTGGACGTGCGCGAGACGATCGGGCCGGCCGAGATTCGGCACGAAGAACAGGCGAGGTTGATCACCGTCTACGCGGACGTGGCTTCGGGGGGCTTGGGAGGCGCGATCGCGGCCGTGGACGAAGCGATGGCGGCGATGAGCACGCCGGCCGCCGTGCGCGTGGAGGTGGGAGGCGAGAACGAGGAAATGCGAAGGTCGTTTCGCGACTTGGCGTTTGCGTTCGGGCTCGCCCTGCTGCTCGTCTACATGATCTTGGCCGCGCAGTTCGAGTCCTTCGTCCACCCGTTCACGATCCTCACCGCCGTGCCGTTGGCGCTGGTCGGAGCCATCCTGGCCTTGGCGCTGGCCGGGCAGGGGATGAACACGATGAGCTTGATCGGCATCGTCATTCTCGTGGGCATCGTGGTCAACGACGCCATCGTGAAGGTCGACTTCATCAACCAGGCGCGTGGACGCGGAAGCGGCCTTCGAGCCGCGATCCTCAAGGCCGGCGAAGTGCGGCTCAGGCCCATCGTGATGACGACGGTCACGACCGTGCTGGGCTTGGCGCCGATGGCTCTGGGTCTGGGGCGCGGCGCCGACCTGCGGGCTCCGATGGCGGTGTCGGTCATCGGCGGCCTCGTGGTGGCCACCGCGCTCACGTTGGTCGTCGTGCCGGTCACCTACTCGGTCATGGAAGACCTCCGCGCCCTGGCGCCGGTGGGACGCCGGCGCCGCGCGTCCGCCGACGCCGCGCCCGCTCCGGAGCCGGCCGGATGATCCGGGGGAGCCTGCGCCGTCCCGTGGCCGTCGCGATGGGCTACGTCGCCGTGGCCCTGCTGGGCTTCGCCGCGTTTCGCAACGTTCCCCTCGAGTTCTACCCGGACGCGCGCCTGCCGCGCCTCACAGTGACGGCCTCTTGGTGGGGCGCTTCGCCGGAGACGATCGAAGCCTTCGTGACGTCGCCGATCGAGGCCGCAGTGCAGCTGGTGCCCGGCACGGAAAAGGTCATTTCCACGTCCGAGGAAGGAAGCGCCCGCATCGAAGTCTGGTTTGCCCGGGACACGGACATGGACTTCGCGCGGCTGGACTTGTCGGAGCGGCTGGCAACCCTGGAGGAGAACGAACTCCCCCCCGGACTGGACCGCATCGGCGTGCAGCCGTACCTGCCGCCCGAGGTGCAAGAGCAGCGCCGGCCATTTCTTGCGTACACCTTCACGGGCGCTCGTACCCTCGAGTTCCTCAGGCACTATCTGGAGGAGCAGGTGGTGCCCGAGCTGCAACGCGTCGAGGGCGTAGCGCTGGTCGTTGTGCGCGGCGGCCGCGACAGGCTGCTCGAAGTCGAGTTGGACAAGGACTTGATGGCCGCGTTCAATCTGAACCCGTACGCCGTGGCCACCAAGATCGGCGACCTCGACCTGGTCCAGGAAGCCGGCGCCGTGCGCTCCGGCGACAACGAATGGACGGTCACGATCCAGAACCGCGCTGCATCGGCCCAGGACGTCCGCAACGCGATTCTCACGACGAGCGAGGACCGAGTGGTGCGCGTCGCGGACGTTGCGAGAGTGCGCGACACGCACCACGACGTTGTCAGCCATTATCGCGTCAACGGCCGCCCGGCCGTGGGCGTCGTCCTTCGGAAGGAGATCGGAGCCAACACGGTGCGCGTCGCCGACCGAGTGAAGGAGCGCATCGCGGCCGTGGAACAAGTCCTCCCCGCCAACACGCGCCTGCTCCTCGACTCCGACGAGAGCGAGCAGATCCGCAGCCAGCTTTCCGACCTGAGGAATCGCGCCCTGGTTTCCGTTGCCGTCATCTTCTGCGTGCTGTTGCTGTTCCTCCGCTCGTTCCGTTCGTCGTTGGTCGTCTTCACGACGATCGCTTTCTCCGTGCTCATCGCCCTCAACCTGATCTACTGGTCGGGCCTTTCCCTGAACATCTTTACGCTGATGGGCTTGGCCATGGGATTCGGGCTGATCGTGGACAATTCCATCGTGGTCCTGGAGAACATCTATCGGCGATGGCAGCGCGGACGATCGGTGACCGAATCGGTTCGCCAGGGCGCGGCTCACGTCGTCCTTCCGGTCTTGGCGGCGACGGCGACGACGCTGATCGTCTTCGCTCCGTTCGTCTACATGCAAGGCGAGCTCCGCGTCTACTACCTGCCGATGGCGGTCGTCGTGGCGATGACGTTGCTGGCCTCGTTGGTCGTGGCGTTCAGCTTGATCCCGGCGCTCGCGGGCAAGTTGTTGCCGACCCGGAAGTCCGCCCAGGGGGCATCGGCGGCGCCGGACGCCGGACGGCCGCCCGTCTACGAGCGCTTCTACCACGGTCTCGTGGTGCGAACGCTGCGCTGGCCGTGGGTCGTGGTGGCGATCGGCGCATTGCTCCTCGCGGGTTCGGGGTATCTGTTCGAGAAGAACGTCGTCACGGGCGTGACGTGGCGCGGAAGCTGGGCGCCGTCCACGTACGTCGCGATCAACATCAGCTTGCCTCGAGGCTCGGACTTGGAACGCGTGGACGAGCTGACCAGCTACTTCGAGGAGCGCTTGCGGCTGATGCCCGAAGTCAAGCAGTTCGTGTCCAACGTGCAAGGCACGGAGAGCTACACCAACGTGTATTTTCGCGACGAGGTCGAGCACACGAACATCCCGGTCATGATCAAGGACCAGCTCTATGCGTTCTCGCTCGGATTCACGGGCGCCGACGTGCGTGTCTATGGATACGGTCCGTCGTTCTACGGCGGTGGGGGAGGAGCGCCTCAGTTCAGGATTCAGGTGCTGGGATACAACTACGAGAAGGTACGCGACATTGCCGAGGACATCGGCACGCGGCTGGGACGCTTGCCGCGCGTCCGCGACGTGAACACGAACGCGCAACGCGGGTACTTCTCCAGCGACGAAAGGACGGCGGAATTCGCGGTGGACATCCGTCGCGCCGTGGCCGCGTTCCAGAACATGCCGGTGGACAACCTTTCGCGCCAAGTGCTGGCGGCGGTCCGGGGCAACGCGGGCCGAAGCACCCTTAAGCTCGGCGGCGACGAGGTCGACTACGAGGTGAAGCTGGAGGGCAGTCGCGACATCGACGTTCACGAGCTGGTCGAGACTCTCGTCCTCAACGCCGACGGCGTGCCCGTGCGCTTGGGCGACGTGGTGAACGTCGATTCGCGCGACGTGCTGGCGCGCATTCGCCGGGAGGACCAGCAGTACGAACGGACGGTGGGCTACGAGTTTCGAGGATCGTACAAGTTTGGGTCGGCGACGAGCGACGCAGTGGTCTCGTTGACCGAAGTGCCTCCGGGATACACCGTCAAACGGAGCGACAGCTTTTCGATCAGCCAGAGCGAGAAGAACCAGATGCGGTTGGTGCTGATCGTCTCCATCGTCCTCGTGTACATGGTCACGGCGGCGCTCTTCGAGTCGTTTCTGCTCCCCCTCTGCGTGCTGCTCACGGTGCCGATGGCGCTGATCGGGGTCTTCAGCCTGTTCTTGATCCTGGACACTCCGTTCACGCGCGAAGCGAGCATCGGCGTGATCATGATGGGAGGCGTCGTCGTCAACAACGCGATTCTCCTGGTGCATCACGTAAACAGGATCAGGACAGACCGAGGGCTCAGCCTGCACGACGCGCTCGTGGCAGGCACGGTGGAGCGCGCCCGCCCGATACTGATGACCGCCGCAACCACGATCACGGGCATGCTGCCGCTGGTGCTGTTCAGCACGAGCGCCGACGCCAACGTGTGGAACGCTCTCGCCTACACGATGATCGGCGGTCTTCTGTCGTCCACCTTCCTGGTGCTCGCCGCCACGCCGGGCCTCTACTACCTGTTCGAGCGCCGTCGCGAACGCGCTGCCGCGTGAGGGTACGCTTCGCGCCGTCCCCGACCGGCGCCCTTCACGTCGGCGGCGCCCGAACCGCGCTCTTCAACTGGCTCCTGGCAAAGCGGCACGGCGGGCAGTTTCTGCTGCGCATCGAGGACACGGACCGCGAACGCAGCCTGCCCGCGCACGTCGAGGAGATATTGGACGCGCTGGCCTGGCTCGGAATCGGGTGGGACGAGGAGCCCGTGTTCCAGGCCGCGGGGTCCGAGCGGCACCGCGAGCTGGCGTTGCGCCTCCTGAACCAGGGGCTTGCGTACCGAGACTTCACGCCGCCCGACGAGTACGTCCGCGCACGCGAGGCGGCTGTCGCGGCCGGCACGGGCGCCGTCACTCGGTTGCCCCGAATGCTCGCAGCACGCTGGTCCGCGGAGGAGCGCGACCGCCTGGCGTCCGAAGGGCGGACGTTCGCAGTGCGCTTTCGCGTGCCGGCCGGCGCGACCGCCTGGGACGACCTCGTGCTCGGGAGCCTGCGCTTCGACAACGAAGAGATCGAGGACTTCGTGATCCTGCGAAGCGACGGCACGCCCACGTACAACCTGGCCGTCGTGTCCGACGACGCCGCAATGGGCGTCACGCACGTGGTGCGCGGCGCCGACCACGTCTCGAACACCCCCAAGCAGGCGCTTCTGTACCGCGCCGCCGGCGAGCCCGTTCCCAAGTTCGGCCACCTGCCGCTCATCCTGGGCCCCGACGGCAGCCGCCTCTCGAAGCGCCACGGAGCCGAGTCGGTCCAGGCGTACCGGCGCGACGGAATACTGCCTGCGGCGCTCGTCAACTTCCTGGCCCTGCTGGGCTGGTCCCCGGGGACGGGCGACGAACTGCTCGCCGAGCACGACCTCGTTGCCGGCTTCGGGCTGGGCCGCGTGATCCGCAAGGGGGCCGTCTTCGACGCCGAGAAGCTCCGTTGGCTGAACCGCCAGTACATGACCCGCATGAGACCCGAGCGGCTGGCCGAGGAACTGATTCCCGTGCTGGAGGAGGAGATCGAGCGGGAGCGCGCGGCCGCTGCGCCGCCGGCACGCCCGGCGGGTCCGTCCGGGGGGCCGCCTGGGGGACCCGGCGCTTCCGGAGATCGGCAGCGAACCAGCTGGCCCGCGCCATGCGGCCTTCCGCCGTCCGGCTCCCTCGCTCCGTCGTCGCCTGTGCTGGGGCCGGGCACGGGTTCGGGGCCTCTCGTCCGGCTCGCCGAGCTGCTGGCCCCGCGGAGCAGCACGCTGCGGGAGATGGCGGCTCTGGCGCGGCCTTACGTCGGGCCGGTTGGGGCCTTCGACCCCAAGGCGGCTCGAAGGGCCTGGGGCCGCGACCGGGCCGCGGCCGTCCGGGTCCTCCAGCGCGCGCGCGCGATTCTGGCGGAAGCGGATTGGGATGCCGTCGCCCTGGAGGACGCGCTCCGAGCCCTCGCAGGCCGGCTGGACATGGCGGCGGGCAGGGTCTTTCAGTCCTTGCGGGTGGCGCTCACGGGGTCGGGGGCCAGTCCCGGCATCTTCGACGTCCTGCTCCTCCTGGGCCGGCGGCCGTCCCTCGGGCGCATCGACTCGGCGCTGTCGGCGCTTGCCGTGGCCGAAGGACCGCCCGAGGCGCCGAAGTAAGCGTGTTTCGGCCCCACGAGAGGGCCGCTCCATTCCGCCCGAATCGGCCTCGGCCGACCCCGCCGCCATGGCCGGAC
The DNA here is from genome assembly GCA_965203485.1 of Longimicrobiales bacterium. Lineage (GTDB taxonomy): Bacteria > Gemmatimonadota > Gemmatimonadetes > Longimicrobiales > Gaopeijiaceae. The sequence goes on along the minus strand of OZ241892.1, from coordinate 1,576,090 downwards.
TTCTCGATCGGATGTCCGGCGCCCGGCGGTTTGCGCCACGCGAAGCGAGCGCCTACGTTGCCGCCCGTCGTCGTCGCGAAGCCCGGCCCGCTCGCGCGACCCGACTGCGCCCCTCCCCAACGCCCACCCGCCACCCCGACCGCATGAGCAACGGACCAGGACGGGGCGCATCTTCCCCCGTGGCCGTCGACCCGAAGGTCACGTCGGTCCTGACAGACGTCGAGCGAGGCATCCTCGACTTCATGGTCAGCTACCTGCGGTCCCGCACCTACCAGCCTTCCATCCGCGAGATCGGGCGCGAATTCGGCATCAAGAGCACCAAGACGGTGTCCGAGCACCTGCAGGCGTTGGCCGACAAGGGCTTTCTGGAGAGGGACCCCTCGCGCTCCAGGGGAATCCGCATCCTCGGCGTCGACCTGCACGCCAAGACGGCGTCCATGCCGTGCTTCGGCAGCTTGGCCGAGGCCACCGGCCCGCGTCGCAAGCCGGCCGCCGCCCACATGTCCCTCGACCGCCAACTCGTGGAAGGCAGGGGCGCCTTCGTCGTGCGCGCCAACGCGCAACTGGGCGCGCTTGGAATCGAGGAGGGCGACCAGCTGGTCGTCGAGCCGGTGCTGAGGGAGGAACTCGCCAACGGACAACTGATCGTGGCGAGCGTCGAAGGCTCGCCGGACTACTACCGCTCCGAGAGGCGCGGTTCGCGGGTCTCGCTGCACCCCGTTGCGGGGAAGGCTCCCGCCATGCTCGTGGAAGAACCGACTGCTCTCGTGATCGTCGGCCGCGTGTCGGCCCTCGTGCGACGCATCCGGTCGCTCTCGACCGGGGCCGGAGCCGCCCCGCACTAGGCCGGGGGCGCCGCTGGTCCCGATCCGCCGAAGGGAAGGGCAGCCGGGGCGTTCGCCGAGCGCTGACGTCCGGGACCGCGCCGACCGATCGTGGATGGCGCGGGCGCTCGAGGCCGCGCGAGCGGGCGCCGTCCGGGGCGAGGTGCCTGTGGGCGCCGTAGTGGTGTCGGGCGGCGAACTTGTGGCGGAGTCCCACAACCGGACCGTCGAGTGGTCCGATCCGACGGCCCACGCGGAACACGTGGCAATCCGGCTGGCCGCGCGCCGGCGGGGCGACTGGCGGCTGGACGGTTGCACCTTGTACACCACGCTGGAGCCCTGCGCCCAGTGCGCAGGGGCGGTCGTGCTCGCCCGGGTCGACCGCCTGGTCTTTGCGGCCGCCGATCCGAAGTCCGGGATGGCCGGAAGCTTGGGCGACATCGTCCGCGACGAACGCCTGAACCACCGTGCCGAGGTGCGGGGCGGGGTGCTCGCCCGGGAATCCGCCGCGTTGCTGCGCGACTTCTTCCGCGCCCGGCGGAGCTGAGTCCGGGGGCCGCCTCGGCCGCGCACCGGCCGGTTCGATGCCGCCCGACCCCGCCGCTTGGACGCGCCGCTCCAGCTACCCCCGCGCTTCCGCCACGGTCGTGCCGAAGAACCGCAAGACGACGGCCAGAAGCGCCACGCCGCCAGCGAGCGCCAGCCATGGAGGCAACCAGAGCGCCGTCCCGATGCTGCCGAGAACGAGCGCCACGCCGCCCACCAGCATCGCGTAGGGCATCTGCGTGCGCACGTGGTCCATGTGGTCGCAGGCGGCGGCGGTGGAGGACAGCACCGTGGTGTCCGAGATCGGCGAGCAGTGGTCGCCCCAGATCGCGCCGGCGAGCACGGCGCTCACGGTCCCCAGCAGCAGCCCGTACTGCGAGCCGTCCGCGAACCCCGTGCCTCCGGCCAGCGCCACGGCGAGCGGCACGACCAACGGGATCATGATCGACATCGTCGTCCACGACGTTCCGGTAGCGAAGGCCATCAGGCCCGAGGTCGTGAAGACCACGGCCGGCAGCAGGAAGAGCGGCAGGTTGCCCTGGATGATCTGCGCAAGGTACGCGGCGGTGCCGACGTCTTGCGCCACCGACCCCAGCGCCCACGCCAGCGTCAAGATCACCATTGCCACCATCATCGCCTTGACGCCTCCGGCCCACGCCTCCACGCACTCCGACAGCGTTAGCGCGCGCTGCGCCAGCGACAGCAGAGCCGCCGCCGCGCATCCCGACAGGGATCCCCACAGAAGCGTGCGGAACGGGTCGGCCGACCCGAACACTTCGCGCAGCGACGCTTCCGGCCCCGCCGCCGCGCTCCCCGTGGTGTAGAGCCCGGCCAGCACGACCGTCACCACGGTCAGCACCGGCAAGCCCGCGTTCCACCAGCGCCGGGGCACGTCGGCCTTTGGCGCGAGGAAGGACCCGGACGTGTCGGTAGCCGGCGTCGCGCCCGGTCGGCAGAGGCCGCCGCCGTCCGCTGCGCGGGTCTCGGCGCGCGCCATGGGACCGAAGTCCCGGTTCGTCCACGACGTCAGGAACACCATCGCCATGGCCAGGATGGGATAGAAGAGGTACGGGATGGTGTCGAGGAAGACGCCGAAGGGGCTGAGCCCTCCGAGGAACGCCGCGTCCGCTCCCGTGGTGCCCGCGGCTGCCGCCTCGAGGCCCCCGTCGATGAGCGAGATCTCGTAGCCGACCCACGTGGAGACCGGCACGAGGGCCGCGACGGGCGCCGCCGTCGAGTCCACCAAGTACGCCAGCTTCTCGCGCGAGACCCGCAGCTTGTCGGTGATCGGCCGCATCGTGTTGCCCACGACCAGCGTGTTCGCGTAGTCGTCGAAGAAGATCGCGAGGCCCGCCAACGCGGTGGCCAGCTTGCCGCGACGCCGGTTTCGCGCGAGCGGCGCGACCGCCTGCACGATCCCGGCCGTGCCGCCGTTCTTGCCGATGATCCCGACCATGCCTCCCAGCAGGAGACTGAAGACCACGATGTGCACGTGGCCGCTGTCCGTGTCGGCGAGCGCCTGAACCACATATTGGTCCACGAGCCGCCACGTCGCCTGGACGGGGTCGTAGCCCGCCACCGCCAGCGCGCCCAGCCATATCCCCGCGAGGAGCGCGCTGATCACCTCCTTCAGGACGAGCGCCAGAAGGATGGCCAGGAGTGGAGGCAGCAGGGAGAACCATCCGGGCGCGAACGGCCGGTCGAACGCCTCCCGAGCCCCCCCCGCCCGGACCTCGAGCGGCAACGCGTCGCGCGACGGAACGACGATGTCGCGAATTTGCGTCGTCTCTCCGGCGTCTGCGGGCGCCTCGGCGAGCAACGCGCCTGCCGCGTCGAGCACTTGGACGGCTGCGGCGTCGTCTTCGGTGCGCACGGAGAGCGCGAAGGGCACCGATCCCAGCACGACCTTGGGGCCGTCCTCCACCAGCTGCGCTGCCGACTGCATCGGCGCGGCGAACAGCGCCGCCGCGCACCACGCGAGCGTCGCCCGTCGCGCCGAACGGCCGGGGCGTCGTCGAGGAACGGGCCGGAACGAGCCCGCGAAGGCATGGCGGCGGTGCATGGGACGAGCAGGCGGTCGAGGGTCCGTGGGGGGGCGAGAGAGAGAGAGACCATGATGCTGGTTGGCGGCCTTGCGCGCAATTAGCTTCCAATCGGCGCCGGGCGGGGCGGAGGTCGCCGAGCGAATGCGAACGGGCCGCCCGCGCCCGCCCGCCGACTCGCGTAGAGCCGAACTCTCGTCCCGCCCAAGCGGGCCGTCTGGTGTTCCGGCGCACCCCCTGCGCGCCGGACTCGGTTTCGCGACCGCTGGCCGGCAGCGCCGCCCGTCCTGTCGACCGGGGAACGACCCAACAACGTGACTTCCGTCCCTCCCGTCGTCCTCATGGACGCCGCCGCAGTCCGGCGGGCCGTCGCCCGCATGGCCGCCGAGGCGTTGGAGGCGCTGGATGGCGCCGGAGACATCGCCCTCATGGGCATCCAGCGGCGCGGCGTGCACTTGGCCGACCGCATCGGCCGCGCCATCGCCGAGACCGGCCGGGGCCCGGTTCCCACCGGCACGCTGGACATCACCTTCTACCGCGACGATCTCATGAAGATCGGTCCGCGCCCGGAAGTGCGGGAGACGCGGATCCCGCCGGGAGGCGTGGACGCCAAGACCGTCGTGCTGGTCGACGACGTCCTCTACACCGGCCGCACCGTGTGCGCGGCGATGAAGGAGCTCACCGACTTGGGCCGCCCGGCGCGGATTCTCCTGTGCGTCTTGGTGGACCGGGGCGGACGCGAGCTGCCGGTGCAAGCCGACGTGGCGGGACACGCGTGCAGCGTGGCTGCCGGCCGGAGGGTCGACGTCCTCGTGCCGGAAGTGGACGGCGACCTCGCCGTGGAGCTGTGCGCCCGCGACGCCCCGTGAGCGCCGCGCCCGCGGCCTTGGGCAAGGACCTCACGGGGCTGGAATCCTTGTCCGCGGCACAGATCACGCTGCTCCTCGACACGGCCGGCCCCTTCAAGGAAGTCTCGGCCCGGCGCATCAAGAAGGTGCCCGTGCTGCGGGGCAAGACCATCGTCAACCTCTTCTTCGAGCCTTCGACCCGCACGCGGCTGTCGTTCGACTTCGCCGAGAAGCGGTTGTCGGCCGACACGGTGCACGTGGCGCCCTCCGACTCGTCGGTGACCAAGGGCGAGACTCTCGTCGACACGGCCCGCAACCTCGAGGCCATGCAGATCGACATGGTGGTGTTGCGCCACTGGAGCGCAGGCGCCGCGGCATTTCTGGCCCGGCGCATCCCTTCGAACGTGATCAACGCGGGGGACGGCGCCCACGAACACCCCACCCAGGCTCTCCTCGACCTCCTCACGCTGCGCGATCACTTCGGGCGGCTCGACGGCCTCAAGGTCTGCATCCTGGGCGACATCCTGCATTCCCGCGTCGCGCGCTCCAACATCTACGGGCTGACGAAGATGGGCGCTCGGGTGGCCGTGTGCGGACCCCGCACTCTGGTGCCGGCGGGGATCGAGGACTTGGGAGCCCGAGTGCTGGCGCGCGTGGAGGAAGCCGTCGAGTGGGCGGATGCGCTCAACGTGCTTCGGTTGCAGCTCGAGCGCATGCGCGGCGGCTTCGTCCCGTCGCTGCGGGAATACAACCGCGTCTTCGGCGTTACCCGGGAACGCCTTGCGAACGCCCGGAAGCCGTTGCTGGTCCTGCATCCCGGCCCCATGAACCGCGGCGTCGAGATCGATTCGGACGTGGCGGACGGACCGCACTCCGTGATCCTTCGGCAGGTGACCAACGGCATCGCCGTCCGGATGGCCGTGCTCTATCTCGTTGCCGGAGGAGCTCCGTCGGCGGCCGAGTCGGAGGCGGCGGGCGCGTGACGCGGCGCCCGAGCGCGTCCGGGACTCGAACGGAGCGAACGGCGCAGTGAGCGGCCGGCTTTGGATACGCGGCGGGCGGGTGGTGGACCCGGCGCAAGGGGTGGACCGTCGGGCCGACGTGCTGATCGAGGACGGACGGATCGCGGCCGTGGGCGCCGGACTTGCGCCGGAAGCGACCGGAGGCCGAGCGGCGTCGGCCCGGGTGGGCGGGGGACCCGGCGGCGGAGAACGGGCGGCGAACGGCGATCGCCTCATCGATGCGTCGGGCCTGGTGGCGGCGCCCGGCTTCGTGGATCCGCACGTGCATTTTTGCGAGCCCGGGGGGGAGCATCGGGAGACGATCGCGTCGGGCGCGCGCGCGGCTGCGGCCGGTGGTTGCACGGCCGTCTGTACGATGCCCGGCACCGACCCGGTCGTGGACGACCCGGCCGCCGTGGGCTTTGCGGTCGCGGCCGGGCGCAGGGCCGTCGGCGCCAGAGTGCTTCCGGCGGCGGCGCTGTCGGTGAGCTGCGCGGGCGAGCGGCTCACCGAATTCGGCGAGGTCGTCGCGGCGGGCGCCGTGGCCCTGGCCGACTGCCGGGCCGTGCGGTCCACGCTGATCATGCGGCGCGCGCTGGAGTACGCGCAGTCCTTCGGCGTGCCCGTCCTGGCCCACGCCGAAGATTCGTGGCTCGCCGAGGGCGGGGTCATGCACGAGGGCGTCGTCTCGACCCGCCTGGGATTGCGAGGCAAGCCCGCGGTCGCCGAGGAGGTTGGAACGGCGCGCGACGTGGCGCTGGCCGAGGCCACGGGCGGCCGTCTTCACGTGCAGCGAGTCACCACCGCCGCCGCATGCGATTTGATCCGGAGGGCGAGGGAGCGAGGCGCGCGGGTGACCGCGGAGGCCACGCCGCATCATCTTCTCCTCCACCACGAGATGCTGGCCGGCTACGGCGCCGAGTACAAGGTCGACCCGCCGCTTCGCCCGGCCGAGGACGTCGGCGCATTGCGCCAGGCGCTCGCCGAAGGCGTGATCGACTGCGTGGCGACCGACCACGCGCCCTGCCACTACGACGAGAAGGAGCAGGCGTTCGACGACGCGCCGTTCGGCGTCGTCGGTCTGGAGACCGCGTTCGCCGTGCTGCACACCGAGCTTGTTCTGGGCGGCGTCATCGATCTGCCCACTCTGATCGAGCGCATGTCCGCCGCCCCCGCCAGACTCCTGGGCGTGCCTGCAGGCAGCTTGGCTCCCGGCCGCCCGGCGGACGTGGCGCTGATCGACCCGTCGCGCCGGTGGACCATCGACGCGGGCGGGTTCTTGTCGAAGAGCCGCAACACGCCGTTCTCCGGCTTCAACGCGATCGGACGTCCCGTGCGAACGCTGGTGGCGGGCCGCACCGCCTGGAGCCTGGACTCCGCCGGCTGAGCGGTCCGAACCGCGCAACCTCCCTCAGGAAGCGGCGCGGACCAGCCGGTCGAGTTGCGACTTGATGCGCGCGGCCCTGTTGGGGTGCATGACGCGTCGCGCCGCCGCCCGGTCGACGATGGCGACTGCCTGCCGGCGGAGGCCCTCCGCCTGCTCGCGCGAACCGGCTTCGCGAACGCGCCGCACGGCCGTTCGGATGCGGGACCGCGTCACCCGGTTGCGGTCGCGCGCCCGCCTGCTGAGCTCCATGCGCTTCTTCGCGCTCTTGATGTTCGGCATTTTCTCCGTTTCGCTTCCGGCAATCCGCCGCTCCGCTTCCGCCGCGAAGTCCCGATCGGCACCGACAAGAATAGAGACGCGCCGCCCAAGGGTCAACGGGTGCGCCGAACCGACCCGTCCCGCTCCGCGCGTCCCCCCGTTCGCCTATATTGCATCGCAATGGATTTTCTCGTCGTCGTGCTGGTCCTCGTCTTCTCCGTCGTCGTTCACGAAGTCGCCCATGCGTGGCAGGCTTGGCGCGAGGGCGACCCCACGGCTCGCGACTTGGGTCGCATCACGCTGAACCCGCTTCCGCACCTGGACTTGGTCGGATCGCTTCTGGTGCCCGTGGCCCTCCATCTCCTTCCGGGCGGTTTCGTGTTCGGCTGGGCGAAGCCGGTTCCCGTCAATCCCGAGAACTTCCGCGACTACCGGGGCGGCGACATTCGCGTGTCGCTGGCCGGCGTCGCGGCCAACTTGGCGCTCGTGGCGGTGTTGTCGGTTGCGGGGTTCGTCCTCTGGCGGACCACGGGCGGGGCCTTCGGCTCGGCCGTCGTTGCGGGCGCCGGTTTCTCCTCGGTTCTCTTCTACGGCATCTTGATCAATCTTACCTTGGCGTGGATCAACCTGATTCCGGTCCCGCCCCTGGACGGCTCCAGGGTGCTCCTCCACCTGCTTCCGCGGTCGTTGCGGGCGCCTTACCTGCGGTTTGGCCGCTTTGGCGCGGTGGGCGTCTTGCTCGTGGTGGCGCTGGCGCCGGGCGCGTTCTCGGTGGTCTTCGCGCCGGTCCGACTGGCCCTGACTTGGATTCTCGGGCTGGTGCTCGGATGACCGGCCGAGTCGCCGTTCGGGGACTCGACGACGGCGCGTCGACAGACGGGTTCCTCATGGTCGACACCGACCACTTCCAAGGCCCGCTCGACCTGCTGCTGCACCTGATTCGCACGCAGGACGTGGACATCTTCGACATTCCCATCGCGCCGATCACGCGGCAGTTCGTCGAGGCCGTCGAGAGCGTGGTGGCCCGCCGAATCGACGAAGCCGGAGAATTCCTGGAAATGGCGGCGACGCTGGTGCGCATCAAGGCGCGGTTGCTGTTGCCGGGAGCGCCCGGCGACGATGACGACGAGGATCCGCGGGCGGAGCTGGTGCGCCGTCTTCTCGAATACGAGCAAGTGCGCGAAATTGCCCACCGCTTCCGAGCCGCCGAGGACGACCGCCGTCGTCGCTTCGCGAAGGGCTATGTGCCGGCCAGGCCGCCCCGGCCGCGGAGGATGCCGCTCGAGGTCGCTTGGGACGAAATCTACGCGGTCGCTCTCGGCGTGGAGCCGCCCCAGGAGAGGGATGCGGCGCACCGGGTGCGACCAAGGCCGGTGGCGATGCGCGGCAAGGCCGATCTGATCGTGCAGACGCTCAGGCGCGTGCGGCGGATCGAGTTCCGCAGCTTGGTGGCTCCGTGGAGACGGAGCATGCACGGAGTCATGACGTTGCTCGCGGGCCTCGAGCTGGGGAAGCGGCAGATCGTGTCTCTTCGCCAGAGAGAGCCGTTCTCGCCCCTTTGGATATACGCGGGCCGACAGATGAACGAGCGCGCGTTCGGAGGACTCGGCGACATCGGCGCGGAGTACGGACAACCTTCTGCGAAGGGCCCTGCCGCGGGTCCGGCGGTCCACGAGCCGCCGCCCGAACGCCCGGCCGCCGCGGCCTCGGCGGCCCCCTCGGCGCCGTGAACGACGCGAGCGTCGTCGAGGCCGTCCTCTTCGCGAGCGACGCGCCGCTGTCTCCGGAGGAGATTGCCCGGGCGGACGAGGCGCTCGACGAGGACCGGGTCGAGGCGGCGCTGGCCGAGCTTCGGACGCACTACGCCGAGTCCGGCCGGGCATTCGAGCTCCGGCAAGTGGCGGGCGGCGTCCAGCTCATGACCCGGCCGGAATTTGCACCGTATCTCGAACAGCTCGACACCGTCGCGAAGCCGTCGCGCCTTTCCGGGCCGGCCCTCGAAGCGTTGGCCATCGTCGCCTACCGGCAACCGATCAGCCGCGTGGACGTCGAGAGCGTGCGCGGCGTCGCCTCGTCCGGCGTGATCCGCACGTTGCTCGCCCGAGAGCTCGTCCACGTCGTGGGGCGGGGGGACGGAATAGGGCGCCCGGTCCTGTACGGCACGTCGCCGCAATTCCTGGAGCACTTCGGCTTCGAGTCGCTGGACGCCCTCCCCAGGCCCGAGGAGCTGCCCATCGTGCTGCGCGATCCGGCCGCGGCCGAGGCTCCGCTCTCGGAAGAGGCCGAAGCGGGCGACCCCAGCGCCTCCGTCGACCCGGAACTCACGCCCACGGACGCCGTCGAAGCCGTCTTGGCCCATGCGGGCCCCGCTCACGCCGACCGCGCCGACGCCGGTTCCACGCCCGTCGGCCCCGGCCCCGAGGATCCCGATCCCGCCGCGGATGCGGCTCGCGCCGACCGCGCCGCGGACCTGTGACGGCCGCCCCCGTCCGCGTCCAGAAGTACCTCTCGCAGGCCGGCGTCGCGTCGCGGAGACAGGCCGAGGCGATGCTGGAGCAGGGCAGGATCGCCGTCAACGGCCAGCCCACGAAGCAACCGGGTGTTCGTGTGGCGCCCGGCGTGGACGTCGTGTCCTTGGACGGGAAGGTCGTCCGCCCCGCGCCCCGGCGTTGGATCGCGTTCCACAAGCCCGCGGGCGTCCTCTGCACGCGGAACGACCCCTATGGAGGCGATACCGTCTACGACGTGCTGCCCCCGTGGGCAGCGGGTCTGCGGTACGTCGGACGCTTGGACCGCGACACGTCGGGGTTGCTCCTGATGACCAACGACGGCGACTTGGCCGCGGCCCTTGCCCATCCCGGCGGCCGAATCGAACGCGAGTACGTGGCCGCGGTGAGAGGACCGGTCACGGCCCGGACGATCCGCGCGCTCAAGGCCGGAGTGGAGCTGGACGACGGGTTCGCCCGCCCCAAGAGAGTGCGCAAGACGCGCACGGAGGGCGGCGAATGGGGCGTCCGGCTGGTCTTGGCCGAAGGACGCAAGCGCGAAGTTCGCCGACTCCTGAGGGCGGTCGGGTGTCCAGCCGCCGCTCTCCGCCGCATCCGGTTTGGCCCGTTCCGCCTGGGGCCGCTCGAGGTCGGACGGTGGCGGCCCGCCCTCCGATCCGAAATCAAGTCCGCCAGAGTCGCGGTCGGCTCGCGCCCGGGCGGCCGCGCTCCGGGCCGGCGGGAGCGCGAGCGCAAGCGTCCGTCGCGCAAGTCGCCGCGATAGCGCGTCGGACCTTGCTTCTTCCGCGTCCTTGCCGCCTGCGCCTGCTCGATTCTTCCCGGGGCCCCCAACGCGGGGTTTCGCGGCCGGCGCCGCGTTTCGCGCCCCGCGCCAGCCGGATTTCGAGCGCGCGCCGACGGCATCCCGCCGATCGGGCGTGCCCGCGGTTTGTGAAGCGGACGCGCCAGTATTGACGCCTGCCCGCCGTCTTCCGACGTTGCCCGAGCTTGCCAGCCCCGATCCACGGAGACCCGACGTTGAGCCAACCCGTCGCCGACAGACACCCGCGAGGGCTCTACACCCTCTTTTTCACCGAAATGTGGGAGCGATTCTCCTACTACGGAATGCGGGCGCTCCTCATTCTCTACATGACTCAGGCGACGGTCGGGGCGAACCCCGGGCTCGAGCTCGACGCGGCCACGGCCGGCGCCATCTACGGCCTCTACACCGGCATGGTCTACCTCCTGGGCCTCCCCGGCGGCTGGGTGGCCGACCGCCTGTGGGGCCAGCGCAAGGCCGTCTTCGTGGGCGGATGCGTCATCGCGGCCGGCCATTTCAGCATGGCCGTGCCGTTCACGCCCATGTTCTTCGCGGGCCTGGGCATCATCGCCGTCGGCACGGGACTTCTGAAGCCGAACGTGAGTTCGGTCGTCGCGGACCTGTACCCGGAAAAGGACGCCCGTCGCGACGCGGGCTTCTCGATCTTCTACATGGGCATCAATCTGGGCGCGTTCCTGGGTCCCTTGGCTTGCTCGTGGCTCGGCGAGAACTACAACTGGCACCTCGGGTTCTCGCTGGCCGGCTTCGGCATGGTCCTGGGCGTGATCCAGTTCAGGCTCTCGTACGGCAAGCTCGGAGATGCGGGCTTGCTGCGGAGCGGTCTGTCCGCCGAGACCCGGCGCCGGCTGGGCCTCCGCGCCTTCGGCGTCTGCCTGGGCGTGGCGGCGGCGTTGGCGGTCGGGGGAATCCTTCTCTCGACGACGATCACGCTCCCGCAGGTGGCCGAGGGACTCACGTGGGTCGTGCTGGCCGTCGTCCTGGTCTACTTCGTGGCCGTGACCTTCTTCGGCGGCCACAACAGAGCGGAACAGAAAAACATCGCAGTCATATTCTGGCTGTGCATCCTTGCCGCCGCATTCTGGACAGGCTTCGAGCAGGCGGGATCGTCCCTCAACATCTTTGCGCGCGACTACACCGACCGCACGATCTTCGGCTTCAGCTACCCGGCCGGCTGGCTCCAGTCCGTCAACTCCCTCTTCATCATCGTCCTCGCGCCCGTCTTCGGCTCGCTCTGGGTGTGGCTGGCGACCCGCCGGGCCAACCCGTCCACGGCGCTCAAGTTCGCTCTCGGACTCCTGCTCGTCGGCGCCGGCTTCCTCGTCGTCTCATGGGGCGCCGCCAACGCGACGGCCGACTCGCCGGCCTCGGCTTCCTGGCTGGTCGTCATGTACTTCCTGTTCACGGTCGGCGAGTTGGCGCTCTCGCCCGTGGGCCTCTCGGCCGTCACCAAGCTGGCGCCTGCCAAGCGGGTCAGCCAGCTGATGGGCCTCTGGTTCGTGGCGACGGCCCTGGGCAACCTCCAGGCAGGCCGAATTGCAGGCTTGCTGGAGGGCTTGGCGCCGGCCTCGCTGTTCAGCCAGATGGCGACGATCTTTGGCTTGGTCGGGCTGGTGGCGCTTCTGGCGAGTCCCCTGGTACGGCGCTGGGGCGAGGAGGCCTGAGACGCTGGAGGGCGGGACCGCGACAACCGCTCGGCGCGGCCCCGCGCGTTTGCACGGGGATTCCACCTGGAAGTGGCTGATGCAAGCGCCCAGTTCGCCCGGTCCCGCGTGCGAGGAATCCCGCCTTCCCACGCACGACGCCCCGCAACCGATGCGCGCGCGCACAAGCGAGGTTCAAATAGAGGAGGGAACTGTCCATGATGTCCACGGGTTTGGCCGTTGCGGTCGCGGCGCCCGCGGCGGGGGTCTTGCTGTACAGTTGGTTGCACGAGCATCCGCGCTTGACGCGAAGCGTCGACAACTTCATCTACATAGCCTTTCCGGGCCTCGTGGCTTGGTACGTGCTTCCCGCGGCGTGGCGCGAGCGCGACCCCCTGCCTGTGCTGGCGGTCGCAGCAGGCTCGCTGGTGGTCTGGGCCGCAGAGCGCATCTTTCGCGCTCGGTCGCCGCGCACGGACGACGTGGCCGTCCTGGTGGGAGCCTCGGGCGCCGCCGTTCACGTTCTGCTGGAGGGCGCCGCGCTGGCCACTCGAAGCGAAGCGGGACTCGGCGACCCGCTGATCATGGCCGTGGCGCTCCACCGGTTGCTCGTGGGCTCGGTCATTTGGTGGCTTCTCAGGCCCCGACACGGGCCCCTCGCCGTGTGGCTCGCGGTCGGCTTCTTGTGCGCCGCGACGATGGCGGGCTACGCGCTGGGCTCCGAGGCGCTTGGGCCCATTGCGGACGGACCCGGCGCGACTCTCTACCAAGCCTTCGTCGCGGGCGCGTTGCTCCATGTCGTCTTCCACCAAGGGCGGCGCGACCATGCGCACGATCTGGGAGGGCCGGACCGTGAAGCGGGAACGGGGACGGTTGCCGGCTGGTGGCGTTAGCCGCCCGGGTCGGGCAGCAGCGCCAGCTGGCGGGCGGCCAGCGTCCAGTGCGCGGCGGAGCGGCCGACGACGGTCGTGACGCGGCGTCCGGATACGGTGACCCGGGCGGGCGCTCGCAGCACGCGCTCGAGCAGCCGGCGCAGGCTCCAGCCGGTCTTGGTGGCGCGTTCGAGCAGGTTGCGCAGCACGTGCATGATCTGGTAGCCGAACAGCGCGACGAGCCGGCGCTCGGGCCGCGCGTCCCGACCCCGGCAGCGGCGGTTGGGCCGGGGCGACGACGACAGCGCCAGGTCCACGACGCTCTTCAGCTCGCCCCTCCGTTATCTTCACCTCGGCGTTGCGCGCGGCGGGCCGCCGGTTCTCGGCCCGAACACCTTGAACCTACTGGCCTCGCCGCCGCACGCCACCCCTTCACCACGCCCCCCCTCGTGAACAAGACGGGCTGAAGTTCCGAACCTGGCCACGCGCGTCACGAGGCGCGACGCCGACAAAGGGCGAGCCCCGACATGCCCCCCCCCCCCCCCCCCCCCCCCCCGTTTGCGGCCGCCCAGCCCGAGCATTCTGGGTCCGCGCAATGCCCGTAGCCAGAACCGCGCTCGCGGCCCTAGGCCTGCTGGCGGTGTTCGGCGCCGACTCGTTGAGCGCCCAGGGTCGGGTAGACAGCCTGAAGATCGTCAGCTCGGCGGGGGCGGACAACACGTACCGGTTCGGCGACACTATCAAGGTAAGACTGTGGTTCAGCGTCGGCGTCGACTGGAGCTTTAACGACAACGAATCGGAATTGAGTCTGACGATTGGGGCAAACACCAGAACGGCCTGTGCTGGGACTACTTGCCCAGGGGGAAGACCGCCTCGCAGTGGTTTCCCGTTCAGGTGGTTGGAGTATTGGTACCACGTGGCGGCGGCGGACCTGGACGCGGACGGGATCAGCATCGCCTCGAACGCGCTGGACAACGATCTTGAGAATAGCAATACAGGACTGGACATTAACCGTACTTTGACCGCGATCACAAATGCCGCGGCACACAAGGTGAACGGCCTCCTGGGGTTGTCGGCGCCGACGGTCAGCGGGGTGGCGATTTCGAGCAACGCAGGCACCGACAGCACGTACAGCGCTGGGGACACGGTCGCGGCGAAGGTGGTGTTCGACGCGGCGGTGGACGTGACGGGCACTCCGCAGCTGGCGCTGTGGGTCGGAGCGCAGACGCGGCAGGCGAGCTACGCGAGCGGCACTGGGACGGACACGCTGGTGTTCCGGTACGTGGTAGTGGCTGCGGACTTGGACGTGGACGGTCTGAGCATCGGGTCGAGCGCGCTGGGGCTGAACAGCGGAACGATCCGGCGGTCGGGCACGATGCAGAACGCGACGTTGAGCCTGGGCACGCACGCGATCACGAATGCTGCGGCGCACAAGGTGGCCGAGGCGGCGGCGGTGAGCGGCGTGGCGATGTCGAGCAGTCCGGTCGTGGGCGACACGTACATGCAGGGCGACACGATCGCGGTGGCCGTGACGTTCACGCATAATGTGACGGTGACGGACACTCCGCAGCTGGCGCTGACGGTGGGGACGCAGACGCGGCAGGCGAGCTACGCGAGCGGCACTGGGACGTCCTCGCTGGCGTTCCGGTACGTGACAGCGGCGGCGGACGCGGACTTGAACGGTCTGAGCATCGGGTCGAGCGCGCTGGGGCTGAACGGCGGGACGATCAACGACGCTCGAGACGCTTCGGTGGCGGCGAACTTGGGGTTGGGTTCGCACGCGGTCACGGACGCGGCGGCACACAAGGTGAACGGCGGCCTGGGGCCGGCGGTGACGGCTCTAACGCTCAGCTCGCCCACGGTGGGCGACACCTTCGAACCGGGCGAGACGATCGAGGTCTCGTTGGTGTTCAACCGAGAGGTGGACGTGACGGGGACGCCGCGTCTGGCGCTGGGGATCGGGAGCGCGACGCGGCAGGCGAGCTACGCGAGCGGCACAGGCACGGACACCCTGGTGTTCCGGTACGTGGTGGCGACCGGCGACGCGGACGCGGACGGATTGAGCGTCGGCACCAGCGCGTTGACGCTGAACGGCGGGACGATCAAGCTGGCCGGTCAGACGGCGGACGCGACGCTGGGGCTGGGATCGAGCGCGGTGACGAACAGCACGAACCACAAGGTAACGGGCACGGCCACGACGCCTTCGGTGAGCGCGGTGGCGATCTCGAGCACGCCGGCGAGCGCAAGCACGTACGGGGGCGGCGAAGCGATATGGGTGAAGGTGGCGTTTTCGCGGCCGGTGTCGGTGACGGGCGCTCCGCAGCTGGCGTTGGGGATCGGGAGCGCGACGCGGCAGGCGAGGTGGTGGTCGGCGACGAGCAAGGCGGACACGCTGGTGTTCGTGTACCCGGTCGATGTTGCCGACGCGGACACGGACGGGATCAGCATCGGGTCGAGCGCGTTGACGCTGAACGGCGGGACGATTGCGGACGTGCGTCCGGGCGCGACGCCCGCGAGCCTGGGGTTGGGGAGCCACGCGATTGCGAACGCGGCGGCGCACAAGGTGGACGGCAGCACGGGCCCGCCGCGGGTGACGGGGGTGTCGATTGGCGAAGCTCCGGCGGACAGCACGTTCGAGTTGAGCGACGTGGTGGTCGTGACGGTGGAGTTCAGCGCGGCGGTGACGGTGACGGGCACGGGCGCAAACAGGCCGCGGGTGCGTGTCGGGATCGGGTCGAGCTTGCGTAACGCGTGGTACGCGAGGGGTTCGGGTACGACGGCGTTGGAGTTCGAGTACACGGTGTTCCAGACGGACGCGGACGCGGACGGGATCAGCATCGGGGCGAGCGCGCTGGAGACCCCGTCCGGGAGCGCGATTCGGCGGATGGGGACGACGACGGACGCGGTGCTGGGTCTGGGCGTTCACGCGATATCGAACAGCGCGGCGCACAAGGTGACGGGCAACACGCGGACGGTGCCGGTGGTGAAGGGGGTGAGGATAACGAGCCGTCCTGTGGTGGGGGACACGTACTTGGTGGGCGAGGCGATCGAGGTGGAGGTGGCGTTCGTGCGAGGGGTGTACGTGGCGGGCACGCCGCGTCTGGCGTTGGAGGTCGGCGACTCGACGCGTCAGGCGGACTACAACCGCAGGGACGCGACGTTTTCGCGAGTGACGTTCCGGTACGTGGTGCAGGCGACGGACGCGGACGCGGACGGGATCAGCGTGGGTGCGGGCGCTTTGGCGGCGAGCGCGTCGGACACGATCGCGGACGGTCGGTTGTGGTCGGACGCGGCGGACTTGGCGTTGGGCTCGCACGTGTTCACGAATGCTGGGGCGCACAAGGTGGCGGGCGACGTGCCGCACGTGACGAGCGCGTTCTTCCTGACGCCGTCGAACACGGGGCTGGCGTACGCGAGCACGGACAGCGTGTTCGGACTGGGCGACGAGATACGCGTGGGGGTGGGGTTCAACGCGGGGGTGACGGCGACGGGGACGCCGCGGCTGGCTTTGGGGATCGGTTCGCAGACGCGGAGCGCTGCGCAGTGCGACGCGGTAACGAGCGGCAACATCGTGGTGTTCTGCTACACGGTGGTTGCGGCGGACGCGGACACGACGGGAATCAGCATCGGAGCGAACGCTTTGACGTTGCCGGGCGGCGCGACGATTCGAGCGGCGGGGGCGGCGACGGACGCTCGGCTGTCGTTGGCGCAGTGGAGCTTCGCGGACGCGGTGGAGTACCAGGTGGACGGGACGAAGGAGGTGGCGCCTGGCGTGGCGGGGGTGGCGATCACGAGCGCGCCGGCGAGCGACAGCACGTACGGACGCACGGAGGCGATCGAGGTGGAGGTGGAGTTCGAGCGTGCGGTGGCGGTGACGGGCACGCCGCAGCTGGCGCTGGGGATCGACACGCTGACGCGTCAGGCGGGCTACGCGAGCGGGAGCGGTACGCGGACGCTGGTGTTCCGTTACGTGGTGGCGGCGGCTGACGCGGACACGAGCGGGATCAGCGTGGGCGCGAGCGCGTTGGCTCTGAACGGCGGGACGATTGTGCTTTCGGGCGGCACGGCGGCGGCGGCGTTGGGTTTGGGCAGCCATGCGGTCGCGAACGCTCGTTCGCACAAGGTGGACGGGAGCCTGGGATCGCCGGGCGTGACGGGGTTGTCGATCGGTTCGCCTGCGGTGGGCGACGTGTTCGAGCGCGGCGAGACGATCGAGGTGTCGGTGGTGTTCCACCGCGCGGTGGACGTGGGGGGCACGCCGCAACTGGCGCTGGGCATCGGGAGCGCGACCAGGCAGGCGGAGTACGCGAGCGGGACGGGGACGGACACGCTGGTGTTCGGGTACGTGGTGGCGGTCGGCGACGCTGACGCGGACGGGTTGAGCATTGCGGCGGGCGCGTTGACGTTGAACGGCGGGACGATCCGGCTGGCCGGCGGGACGCTGGACGCGACGCTGGACTTGGGGTCGCACGCGGTTGCGAACAGCGCGGGGCACAAGGTGACGGGCGCGTTCGTGGCGTCGGCGGTGAGCGGCGTGACGGTGTCGAGCGCGCCAGCGAGCGCGAGCACGTACGAGCTGGGCGAGTCTATCGAGGTGAAGGTGGCGTTCACGCGCGACGTGGCGGTGACGGGGACGCCGCGACTGGCCTTGGGGATCGGTACGGTCACGCGCCAAGCGGACTACGATTCGGGTTCGAGCAGTGCGGACACGCTGGTGTTCGGGTACGCGGTCCGGCCTGCGGACGCGGACGCGGACGGATTGAGCATTGCGGCGGGCGCGCTGGGGTTGAACGGCGGTACGATCAACGACGCTCGTCCGGGCATCGGCGCTGCGAGCCTGGATTTGGGGTCGAACGCGATAGCGAACGCTGCGGCGCACAAGGTGAACGGCGGGTTGGGCCCGCCTGGGGTGACGGGGTTGGCGGTGGCGCCGCCGCCGGCGGGCGCGGTGTTCGAGCGCGGCGACACGATTGTTGCGACGGTGCGGTTCAACAAGGCGGTGGACGTGACGGGGACGCCGCAGCTGGCGCTGGGGATCGGGGCGCAGACGCGGCAGGCGGCGTATGCGAGCGGGACGGGCACGGCGGCGCTGGTGTTCCGGTACGTGGTGGCGACGGCGGACGTGGACGCGGACGGGTTGAGCGTTGGCGCGAGCGCACTGGCGCTGAACAGCGGCACGATCGACGTGTCGGGCGGGACGACGGACGCGTTGCTGAGCTTGGAGCGCCATGCGTTCGAGAACTTCCTGGTGGTGAACGGCGGGCTGTTCACGGCGTCGTCGGTGAGCGGCGTGTCGATATCGAGCAGTCCAGCGAGCGACAGCACGTACGGTCGCACGGAGCGGATCGAGGTCGAGGTGACGTTCGCCCGCGCGGTGACGGTGACGGGCACGCCGCAGCTGGCGTTGACGATCGGCGACTCGACGCGCCAGGCGAGCTACGCGAGCGGGAGCGGCACGAAGACGCTGGCGTTCGGCTACGTGGTGGTGGCTGCGGACGCGGACGCGAACGGTTTGAGCATCGGGCCGGCCGCGCTGGCGTTGAACGGCGGTGCGATCGACGACGCGCGCGACGCGAGCGAGGCTGCGGGCCTGGGTCTGGGGAGCCATGCGATATCGAACGCTGCGGCGCACAAGGTGAACGGGAGCCTGGGGCCGCCCGGCGTGACGGGCGTGACGCTCGGCTCGCCGCCGGTGGGCACGACGTTCGAGCGGGGCGACACGATCGTGGCGACGCTGGCGTTCAACCGGGCGGTGGCGGTGACGGGCGCGCCGCAGCTGGCGCTGGGGATCGGGAGCGCGACGAAGCAGGCGGTCTACGCGAGCGGGAGCGGCACGTCGTCGCTCGAGTTCCGGTACGTGGTGGTGACGGCGGACGTGGACGCCGACGGGTTGAGCGTCGCGACGACGGCGCTGGGATTGAACGGCGGTACGGTTCGGCTGGCGGGCGGGACGCTGGACGCGACTTTGGGGTTGGGCACGCACGCGATATCGAACAGCGCGGGCCACAAGGTTGCGGGCGGGACGTTCACGGCGTCTGGCGTGACGGGCGTGGCGGTCGCGAGCAGTCCTGCGAGCGGCGCGACGTACGGGTTGGGCGAGCGGATCGAGGTTCGGGTGACGTTTGCGCGCGCTGTGGCGGTGACGGGCACGCCGCAGCTGGCGCTGTCGTTCGGCGCTGCGACGCGGCAGGCGGACTACGCGGGCGGCACGGGCACGAAGACGCTGGCGTTCGGCTACGTGGTCGTCGCGGGCGACGCCGACTCCGACGGGCTCAGCATCGGCGCGAGCGCTTTGGCGCTGAACGGCGGCGCGATCGCGGACGGTCGCGACGGTTCGACGGCGGCGGCGCTGGGCCTGGGGTCGAGCGCGGTCGCGGACGCTGGGGGCCACCGCGTGGACGCGACGCGCGGCCCGCCGGGGGTGATGGGCGTGACGATCGGGTCGCCGCAGGTGGGCGACACGTTCGAGCGCGGCGACACGGTCGAGGTCGAGGTCGAGTTCAACAAGGCGGTGGCGGTGACGGGCGCGCCGCAGCTGGCGCTGGGCATCGGCGCTGCGACGAAGCAGGCGGGCTACGCGGGCGGCAGCGGGACGGCTGCGCTGGCGTTCCGGTACGTGGTCGTGTCCGCCGACGCGGACGCCGACGGGCTCAGCGTCGCGGCGGGCGCTTTGGCGCTGAACGGCGGGACGATCAAGGTGTCGGGCGGCACGGCGGACGCTTTGCTGGGCCTGGGCGCGCACGCGGTGGCGAACAGCGGGGGCCACAAGGTGGCGGGCGGGACGTTCACGGCGTCGTCGCCGAGCGCGGCGTCGGTGACGAGCGCGCCGGCGAGCGGCGACACGTACGGGTTGGGCGAGCGCATCGAGGTACGGGTGACGTTCGCTCGCCCGGTCGTCGTGACGGGCGCGCCGCAGCTGGCGCTGGGCATCGGGAGCGCGACGAAGCAGGCGGGCTACGCTGGCGGGAGCGGGACGCGCGCGCTGGTGTTCGGCTACGTGGTCGCGTCTGCGGACGCGGACGCCGACGGGATCAGCGTGGGCGCGAGCGCGCTGTCGTTGAACGGCGGCGCGATAGCCGACGCGCGCGACGGGGCGACGGCGGCCGGGCTGGGCCTGGGCTCGAGCGCGATCGCGAACGCTGGCGCGCACAAGGTGGACGGCAGCGTCGAGGGCGCGCCGGCGGTTGCGGGCGCTCGGCTGGCGAGCGCGCCGTCGCGCGGCGGGTCGTACGGACTGGGCGAGGAGATACGGGTGGCGGTGCGCTTCGACCGCGCGGTGGCGGTGACGGGCACGCCCGAGCTGGCGTTGGGCATCGGCGCTGCGACGCGGCAGGCGGGCTACGCGAGCGGGAGCGGCACGTCCGAGCTCGAGTTCGCGTACGTGGTTCAGGCGGCGGACGCCGACAGGGACGGGATCAGCGTTGGCGCGGGCGCGTTGTCGCTGAGCGGCGGGACGCTGGTGGTCGCGGGCGGCACGGCGGCGGCGGTTCTGTCGCTGGGGAGCCACGCGATAGTGAACGCGAGCGGCCACGCCGTCGCCGGCACGCTCGAGGCGGCGCCGGTCGTGACGGGCGCGCGGCTGGTATCGTCGCCTGCGAACGGGAGCGCGTACGGGTTGAGCGAGCGGATCGCCGTCGCGCTGGCGTTCAGCCGTCCGGTCGACGTTGCGGGCGCGCCGCAGCTGGCGCTGGGCATCGGGAGCGCGACGCGGCAGGCGGGCTACGCGAGCGGGAGCGGCACGGCCGAGCTGGTGTTCGGCTACGTCGTCGCGGGCGCCGACGCCGACGCCGACGGCGTGAGCGTCGCGGCGGCGGCGCTGTCGCTGAACGGCGGGACGATCATGATCGCGGGCGGGCGCGTGGCGGCCGTTCTGTCGCTGGGCACGCACGCGCTGTCGAACGTCGCGGGCCACCTGGTGGACGGGAGCGCCGAGACGGCGCCTGCCGTGGCGGGCGTGACGCTGGCGAGCGCGCCGATCGGCGGCGGCCGCTACGAGCTGGGCGAGGAGATCCGCGTGCACGTGCGCTTCGACCGCGCCGTCGCCGTTACGGGCTCGCCGCAGCTGGCGCTGACGATCGGCGCGCAGACGCGCGCGGCGCGCTTCGTGCGCGTCGTCGGCTACGCCGCCGCCGCGCGCGCGGGCTGGGTCGGCGGCGCGGCGGGCTCCGGCTCCGCGGGCTGGGCCGGCGTCGCGGCAGGCTATGCAGGCGCGGGTTGGGACGGCGGTTCGGCGGGCTCCGGCGCTAGGGCGGGCGCGTTGGGCGCGACGCAGGGCGCTGCGCTCGAGTTCGCGTACGCCGTTCAGGCGTCGGACGCCGACGCGGACGGGATCAGCGTGGGCGCGGGCGCGCTGTCGCTGAACGGCGGCGCGATCACGCTGCTGGGCGGCACGGCGGCGGCTGGACTGTCGCTGGGCGGCCACGCGCTGACGAACGTCGGCGGCCACTTGGTGGACGGCAGCGTGGTGTCGCCGCCTGCGGTCGCGGGCGTCGAGGCGGGCCGTCCGCCGTCGGGCGGCCGGTGGCGCGCCGGCCAGACGATCGAGATCGCCGTCGTGTTCGACCGGCCGGTGAGCGTGACGGGCGGCCCGCGCTTGGCGCTGGCGATGGGCACGCGCACGGTGCACGCCGCGCTGGCGTCGGCGAGCGGGCGGCGCGTCGAGTTCGCGTACGAGGTGCGTCCTCACGACCGCGCGCCGAACGGGATCGCGCTGGCCGCCGGCGCGCTGGACGCGAGCGGCGCCGCGATCGTGTCGGCCGCCGACGGTTCGACGCCGGCTGCGCTGTCGCTGGGCAGCCATGCGTTCGCGAGCGATCCGACGCGCAGGGTCGAGGGCGGCGGCGGCGAGCCGGAGCCGGGACGGCCGCCGAAGTTCGGGGCCGAGTCGTACGCGTTCGAGCTGGCCGAGAACGTCGCGGGCGCCGTCGTCGTGGGCGCCGTGAGCGCCGTGGACCCGGACGAGGGCGACGAGGTGTACTACCGGCTGCGCGAGGGCGGCGGCGGCCTGTTCGAGGTGGGCGAGACGAGCGGCGAGGTCAGCTACGTCGGCGCGGGCGAGGACTACGAGGCCGGCCCGCGCGAGCACGCGCTCGTCGTGTCGGCCGCCGACGTCGGCGGCCTCGCGTCGACCGTCCGCGTGACGGTGAAGGTGACGAACGCGAACGAGGCGCCGGCGTTCGAGCGGGCGAGCTGGACGTTCGAGCTGGCCGAGAACGCGGCCGGGCCCATAGTGCTGGGCACGGTCAGCGCGACCGACCCGGACGAGGGCGAGGCGCTGTCGTACAGCCTCGTCTCGGGCGGCGGCGGCCTGTTCGAGCTGGACGCTGCGAGCGGCGCCGTGCGCTACGTCGGCGCCGGCGAAGACTACGAGACGGGCCCGCGCGAGCACGCGCTGGCCGTCGCCGTCGCCGACGCGGGCGGATTGCGAGCGGCGGCCGGCGTCGTGGTAGCCGTCGCCGACGCCGACGAGGCGCCCGTGTTCGAGCAGGCGAGCTGGACGTTCGAGCTGGCCGAGAACGCGGCCGGGCCCATAGTGCTGGGCACGGTGTCGGCGACCGACCCGGACGAGGGCGAGGCGCTGTCGTACAGCCTGGTCTCGGGCGGCGGCGGCCTGTTCGAGCTGGACGTTGCGAGCGGCGCGATCAGCTACGTGGGCGTCGGCGAAGACTACGAGACGGGCCCGCGCGAGCACGCGCTCGTCGTCGCCGCGACGGGCGCCGACGGCCTCGCCGCGCAGGCGGCCGTCGTCGTCGTCGTCGCCGACGTGAACGAGGCGCCCGTGTTCGAGCAGGCGAGCTGGACGTTCGAGCTGGCCGAGAACGCTGCCGGCCCGCTCGCCGTCGGCGCCGTCGCCGCCGCCGACGAGGACGAGGGCGACGTGCTGTCGTACAGCCTGGTCTCGGGCGGCGGCGGCCTGTTCGAGCTGGACGCATCGAGCGGCGCCGTGCGCTACGTCGGCGCCGGCGAGGACTACGAGACGGGTCCGCGCGAGCACGCGCTCGTCGTCGCCGCGACGGACAGGGGCGGCCTGGCGGCGACGGCGAACGCGACCGTCGTCGTGACCGACGTCAACGAGGCGCCCGAAGCGACCGCGCAGATCGCCGTCGCGGCGCTCGACGCGCACGGCGCGGCCGTGCAGGAGACGCTGGACGCGTACTTCCGGGACCCGGACGGCGACGCGCTCGCGTACGCCGCCGAGTCGTCGGACACGGCGGTGGCGGCGGCGAGCGTTGCGGGCGGCGTGCTGACCATCCAGCCGTTCGCTATCGGCACGGCGAGCGTGACGGTGACGGCGACCGATCCCGGCGGGCTGGCCGCCGAGCAGACCGTCGCCGTCGTCGTCGAGGCGTCGCGCTCCGAGCGAGCGCGCGTGCTCGAGGGCGCGCTGGCCGCGTTCGGGCGCTCCGTCGGCGCCGAGGCCGTCGACGTGATCGGCGGCAGGCTCGGGATCGAGTCGGCCGGCGGACTCGGACGCTCGCACCTCCAGCTCGGAGGACGCGCCGTGGGGTGCGACGGCGGCTTCGCGCAACGGGCGGAGGACCGGGTTGGAGCCGCCGGGGCGGGCGCCGAAACGGGCGACCGAGCGTGCGGCTGGCAGGCGCTGGCGCGTGCGGCGTCGGGCCTGCTCGGCGTCCAAGTCGCGTTGCCGAGCGCCGGCGGCCTGGGTGGCGCGCAGTCCGCTGGCGCGCTCGACCCGGCCGCGCTGCTCTTCGGCGGCCCGGGCGCTGGAGCAGGCGGATTCGGCGGCCCGGCAGGCGCCGCCGCCGGACTCGGCGCGGTCGGCGACTACCGGGGCCAGCAGGAGCCGGCGGCGGCCGCGCCGGGCGGCGTGACGTTCAATCCGCTGTCGGGCGGCGACCTGCTCGAGCGCAGCTCGTTCCAGCTCTCGCTCGGCGGCGGCGCGGCCAGCGACTCGGGCGCGTTCGGCGCGCAGGACGCCGCCGGCCTGCGTCCCGGCTGGACCGTCTGGGGCCGCGCGGGCATGGGCGGCTACGAGGGCCGCCCGGCCGACGGCCTGCGCTTCGACGGCGGGCGCGCGCGCTCGGCGCACCTCGGCGCCGACTACCGCTTCGCGTCCGGCCTGCTCGTCGGCGTCGCCGGCGCGCGCAGCAGCTTCGAGACCGAGTTCGAGAGCGCCGTCAACGGCGCGGGCTCCGTCGCCGCGAGCCTGACCAGCGTGCATCCCTACGTGCACTGGTCGCCCACCGGCGGGCTCGGCCTCTGGGCCCTCGCAGGCGCAGGAACCGGCGACGCGACGCTCGAGGAGACGGCCGGCGGCCGGTTCGGCGCCGACATCGCGATGCTGATGGGCGCGCTCGGCGCGCGCCGCGAGCTGGCGGGCGGCATCGCGCTCAAGGCCGACGCGTTCTCCGTGCGCGTGCGCTCCGACGACGCGGCCGACCTGGCAGGCGTGACCGCGCGCGCGCACCGCGTCCGGCTCGCGCCCGAAGTCGCGAAGACCTGGGCGCTCGGCGGCGAAGCGTCGCTGCGCACGCGGCTCGAGCTCGGCGCGCGCCTCGACGCCGGCGACGCCGAGACCGGCCTCGGCGCCGAGGCCGGCGGCGAAGCGTCGTTCGACCACGCGCCCACCGGCCTGTCCGTCGCGATGCGCGGGCGCGCGCTGCTCGCGCACCAGGCCGAGGGGTTGCGCGAATGGGGCGCCGGCGTCTCGCTCCGGCTCCAGCCCGGCGGCGGCGCCGAGGATGGCCTGTTGCTCTCCGTCGAGCCGACCTGGGGCACCGGCGCGGGCGTGACGGGCGAACTCTGGCGCCAAGGCGCCGCCGCGCTCGAACCCGCCGTGCAGACAGCGCAAACGGCGCCGACGGCCGCGCCGTCCGGCTGGGCGCCCGGGCGCATGGCCATGGAGCTCGGCTGGGGCGTCGCGCTCGACAACGGCGCCACGATCACGCCGTTCGGACGCTGGAGCCAGGACGCCGGCGCCGGCCAGCGCTTCAACGCCGGCGCGCGCTTCTCGCTGCTCGGCAAGTCCGCCCAGTCCGGCACGGCCGCGCACTCGCCCGCCGCCGAGAGCCTGCGGTTCCTCCTCCACCTCTACGGCGAGCACGCCTCCTCGCCGCTCGAACCCCCGCAACGCCGCCTCGGCCTAGCAGGCGCCATCCGGATCAGATAGTAGCGCCCGAAGACGACCGTGCTCGCTCAGGCGGGGCAGATGATCTTGCAGCGACCCCCAATGACGGAGACCGCCGCACTGGATGCGGACATCTCTGCTTTGGTCCGACAAGCGGACTCGGTCGCCGGCTTGGCTCGACTGCGCGCACACGGTAGTATTCCGATGTTGCGGTCAGTTGCGGTTGTGGATGCCGAAACCCGGCATCGCCCGCTCGTCGCATTTGCCGCGCACTGCCATGACACGAGTTCGCCCGATCTCTCTCCGTGCGTCGGCCGCAACGGTCGGCGCACTCCTTGCTTCCGTGGTCTGCGCTGGCCCGCTCGGGGCCCAAGACGCCGCCGTGCAAGGCGAAACCGGCGGCTCCGGCGCGCGGCCCGCGGGCGGCACGGCCGTCGCCGCGCGAACAGCCACGCCCCCGATCGTCGATGGCGTGCCGAGCGAGACTGCTTGGCAGGCCGCCGCGCCGCTCACCGACTTCGTCCAGCGCGAACCCGCCGACGGCCAACCCGCCTCGGAACGCACCGAGTTGCGCATCCTCTTCGACCGGGACGCCCTCTACGTGGCCGTTTGGGCCTACGACTCGCAGGCCGCCGGGATCGTGCCGGGCGAATCGATACGCGACTACGAGATCACCGACGCGGACGCGATCCTGATGGTCTTCGACACGTACAACGACCAGCAGAACGGCTTCGTCTTCGGCACCACTCCGGCGGGCATCGAGTACGACGGCCAAGTCGCGGCCCAGGGCGGCGGGGGCGGCTTCTTTCTCGGCGGCGGGGGCGGGGGGCAACGGCGGTTCCAGGCGGGCGCGGGCGGCGGCTTCAACAAGAACTGGGACGGCAGCTGGACCGTGGCGTCCTCGCGCGACGAAAAGGGTTGGTACGCGGAGTTCCGCATCCCCTTCAGCACGCTCCGCTACGGGTCCGAGACCGACGTGTGGGGATTCAACGTGTCGCGGCGGATCCGGCGACTCAACGAAGAGGACTTCTGGGCGCCCGTGCCGCGGGAGTTCGGCCTCTACCGACTGGACTTCGCTGGGCAGCTGGCGGGCGTCGAGCCGCCGTTTCGCCGGGCGGCCACCATTACGCCGTACGTGCTCGGCTCGACGGCGAGAGACTACGAGAACGCCGTGCAGACATCCTTCGAGCGCGACGCGGAAATCGGCGGCGAGACCAAGATCCAAGTCACGCAGGGCTTGACCCTCGACGCCACCTTCAACACCGACTTCGCCCAGGTGGAGGTGGACGACCAGCAGGTCAACCTCACTCGTTTTTCGCTGCTCTTCCCCGAGAAGCGCCCGTTCTTCCTGGAGAATGCGGGCTTCTTCACGGTCGGGGCGGGGGGCGCCGACCTGTTCTTCAGTCGGCGGATCGGCATCTCGGACGGGCAACCGGTTCCCATCAAGGGCGGAGGACGGCTGTCGGGACGAGTGGCCGGCCTCAACCTGGGCCTGCTGCACATCCGCACGGACGCGGCCGAGGCGGGCGGCGCGGCCAACCACTACTCGGTGGCGCGGGTGGCCAAGGAACTGCCCAACAGGTCGCGGCTGGGCGGCATCTTCGTCAACCGGGGCAGCGGCTTGAACGACGACTTCAACCGCACCTACGCATTCGACGGACGCATCGGCATCGGCGACCAGCTAACGCTCACCTCGTTCGTGGGGCGTACCGAGACGCCGGGGCTCGATGGATCGGACATGGCTTGGGACTTGACCGGCAGCTGGGCCAGCCGCAACTGGCGAGCCAACGCGACCGTTCGAGAGATCGGCGAGCAGTTCAACCCCGAAGTCGGTTTCCTGCCGCGTAGCGGCCATCGCTACTACCAAGCGTTTGGAATGTGGTACTGGCGTCCCTCCCGCTTGTTCCGAGAAGTGCGCCCGCATGTTTCCTACTTCACGTACCGGACGATCAGGGACGGGGTAGCCCGTGGCTTCGAGGAGTCGTCGCGCTGGCACCTCGACACCCACTGGGAGTGGTCCTCGGGAATGGAGTTGCACACCGGCGCCAACTACGTGACCGAAGGCTTGTACGAACCCTTCGAGATATCGGGCGCCCAGGTGGTGGTTCCCGCGGGCACGTACGCGGGCTGGGAGTCGCAAATTGTCTTCTTCACAGACCAGTCGCGGACCCTGTCGCTCAATTCCCGCTTCAACTGGGGCGGCTTCCTGTCGGGAAGCAAGCGGACGTCGAGCGCGAACGTCACGATCCGCCGGGGCGCCCGCTCCAGCGCCACGCTCCGGGTAGCCTACAACGACGTGCACCTCCCGCAGGGCGATTTCACGGCGACGCTGGCCAGCGTCAAGCTGGGCTACTTCTTCACGCCGCGGATCTACCTCCAGACGCTGGTCCAGTACTCCGACCAGATCGATCAGTGGTCGGCCAACGTGCGCTTCGGCTGGCTGAACACCGCGGGCACGGGACTCTTCGTCGTCTACAACGACGTGCGCGGCATCGGCGACCTCGCAGGACCGATAGGCCGTTCCGTCTTCCTCAAGTTCACCCGCCAGCTCAACGTGCTCGGCGGCTGAGGCGGCCCCGCCTCGGGCGCTTCGCGTTCGCGACTGCGGCGCCGGCGAAAGCCTGTGTGGACAGCCTCCCGGCGAGTCTCCCTAACTCTCTTTGGCGTTCGCCGCCTCGAAGGCTTCCGCGAACTCCGCCAGCTTTGCCCGAAGCGCCGTGTTCACGGCCGAAGCCGTGGACGCAGCCTCGGCGACGCCGACTGCGGCGACGTACCAAGTGACCGTCTCCGAAAGAGTGATCTGCGTGTCGCGAATCATCTGGGTGGCCTGTTGAACGCGCACGGAGACGGCGTAGCCCACGACTCCCGAGACGCCCCCGCCGCACTCCAAGGCGACGCGCACTTCCGGCAACCCAGGCGTCGCGAGCATCTCCTCGCGCGCCAACAGCGGCACGCCGGCGTCTCGCAACGCGGTCTCGGCGTCCGCTCGAACGGACTCCGCGGCCAGACCAGCGCCTTGACAGCCGTCGTTGGTTTCCGCCACCACGTGCACGCCCACCAGTCCTTCCAGCGTGTAGCGGTTCCATTCCGTGTTCTGTGCGGCGGCGCCGCCGGGCGAGAGGGCGGCCAACAACGCGGCGCCGGAGAGCCCGGCCGCGGCAACCCCTAACGGTTGCCGCCGCACGACCGGCACTGGTGGTTGTTGCGGGAGCCCAGCTTCTCCAGCAGGGCGACCGTCGCGGGGTGCGGCTGGGCGCGTTGCTCCGGGCTGTTGGCCAGGTCGGCCGTGGTCTGGCCGCGCCGGCTGATTGCGTGCACGTCCGCGCCCTGCAACGCCAAGTAGAGGATCGTCGCGTTGTCGCCGCGCGCCGCCGCGTGGTGGATGGCATTGTAGCCGTCCTTGTCGCGCAAGTCGGGGTCGACGCCCAGCTCTTCGATCAGGTAGCGCACGGCCGGCAGCCAGCCGTCGGGCACGGCGCGGTGCTGCTGGGCGACCCGCGAGGTTCCGAAGCCCACGCCGGCGGCCGCGTGCAGCGGATGAACGGCGGGTCCGCCCGTGGGAACCGGCGGCAACCCGGACGGATCCGCCGGAGGTTCCTGGGGCCGCGTGTCCGGAAAGTTCGGATCCGTGAACCGTCGCCGCGGCGGCAGGTTCAGCGTCCACATGTTGGGGTCGGCGCCGCGCGCCACCAGCAGCCGCATGGCATCCACGTCCACAGCGTAGGCGGCCCTCCAGAAGGGCGTGGCGCCGGTGAAGTCCACGCCCATGCGGCCCGCGTTGTACGCGGCGTACCAGATGTGCGTCGTGGTGCGCTGGTTGGGATTCGCGCCCGCCTCGAGGAGCAGGCGCATCAGCTCGAGGTAGCTGGTCTCCTGCTGGCGGAACGCCTGGGGCTGCGGATACCACGTGCGCAAGGACCATTCGATGTTCAGGGTGGCGAAGAGGGGGCCCGCGCCGTCGTCGCTGACCACGTTTGGATCGGCGCCGCGCTCGAGCAGGTCGCGCGCGAGGTCGTAGTTGCCGTTGACCACGGCGACGAGCAACGGACTCGAGTGGTCGCCGGCCGTCGGCTGGTCGATGTCGGCGCCGGCCTCGGCGAGGAGCGCCGCCGTGCTCCGGTGTCCCTGGCGCGCTGCGAAGTGGAGAGCCCCGAAGCCGCCCTGCTTGCCGATCTGCTCGGCCGAGGAGAGCGCCTTGACGGGGTGCGGCTTAGCCGCCGGCGCGGCCTCGCTGCCGGGCGCGGGCGGAGGCGCCGAGTCCGCCGGGTTGGCGGGCGCCGCTGGAGCGCGCGCGAGTTCGGCTTCCCGCGGATTGGCGGCGTTCGCCGGGGCGCGTGCCGCCGCGGGGGCAGGTTGCGCCGGCGCCGCGGGTTGCGGTTGCGCCGCTTCGGGCTTTTCGGACTCCGGGTCTTCGGCGGCCTGGCGGACGCGGGCGCGCCGGCGCCGTTCCTCGCGCATGGCTTGGTCGAGCGCCGCGTAGTCCTTGACGCGCGTCGTCAAGGCCAAGTCGGCGCCCGCTTCCAGCAAGGTCCGCACCGCGGCGTCCGCGCCGCGCGCCGCCGCGAACATCAACGGCGTCCGCTCGGCGAATGCGTCGCGGGCGTCCACGTCGGCTCCGTGGGCCAGCAACGCGGCGGTCACCGCTCCCGCGTCGGCCTCGGCCGCAAAGTGCGCGGCGGTCGCGCCCGTCGTCGTGAACTGATTCGGATCGGCGCCCGCTTCCAGCAGTATCCCGGCAACCGCCGCGTGCCCCGCCCGCGCCGCCAAATGCAACGGCGTGTAGCCCCCCAGCCGCGTGGTCGCGTGCACGGCGGCGCCCGCGTAGAGGAGCGCCCGCGCCATCTCGGCCTCGTTGCGGCTTGCGGCCCAATGGAGCGCGGTCATGCCGTCGTTTTGCGCCGCGTTGGCGTCCGCGCCGTCGCGCAGCAGCGCCCGCACGGCCTCGAGGTCGCCTCGCTGAGCGGCGTCGGCCACCGGCGAGTCCGAGGCCCGCGCGCCCGCGACGAGGAGCGCCACGACGGCCAGCCCGAGCATCCTGCATCCGCGCGTGGTCCCGGTCTCCTTGCGTTTCATGTCGTTGCTCCCCAAGTGCTGGCGCCCGGCCCGGCCCGCAGGCCGGCAACCCAGGCGGTCGCCTCTTTCCCGCCGCTTCCCGCAAGTCCGCCCGCGCCAGCCGGGCCGCCGGACGGCCGCTCCCGCTAGAAGGCGAAGCGTCCGTTGCTGTTTCCGAAGCTCTCGATGTCGTCGGCGCCGAGCTTGTGCAACAAGCTCAGCATCACGTTGGCCATCGGCGTCCCCGGTTGAGCCCGAACGTGCTGTCCGCCTTCCAAGGCGCCGTTCGCGCCGCCGACCAGGAACAGCGGGCAACGCGCATGATTGTGCAGGTTGCTGTCCGCCATGGCGGAGCCGTACACGATCATGGTCTTGTCCAGCAACGAGCCCTCGCCCTCGTCCGCCTCCTGCAGCTTCTTGAGCAGGTAGGGCATCATCGACACGTGGTACTCGTTGATCTTGGCGAACTGGCGCACGCGCTCCTCCCGCCCGCCGTGGTGCGACGCGGCGTGGAACGGAGTGTCGACGCCCGACTCGGGGTAGACGCGCGGCGAAGCGTCCCGTCCCAGCTTGAGCGAGAACACTCTCGTCGTGTCCGATTGGAACGCCAGCACCTGCAAATCGAACATGAGCTTGACGTGCTCTTCGAACGAGTCCGGCACGCCGACGGGCGCTTCGGGAATCTGGCGCTCCTCGCCGCTGGAGTTCTGGGCTTCGATTCGCTGGATGCGCTGCTCGAGTTCGCGAATGTTGTCGGCGTACTGGTCGAGCCGACGCGCGTCCGCCGGGTCGAGCTGGCGGCGGAGAGACGACATCTCGTCCATGACCCAGTCCAGGATGCTGCGGTCGGTGTCGAGGCGCTCCGCTCGCTGCTCCGGTGTTCCGCCCGCACCAAAGAGCTGCTCGAACACCGCTCGCGGATCGCGGATCATGGGCAACGGCTCCGTCGGCGACGACCAGCTGATCGTGTCGGTGTACACGCAGGCGTATCCGTACGCGCAACCGCCGGCCTGATCCACGTTCTCGATGGACAGCTGAAGCGACGGGATCGGCGTGTCGGCGCCGAAGCGCTGCACGTACAGCTGGTCCATCGACGTGCCCACGCGCACGTCCGATCCTTCCGTCTGCTTCGGACGCGCCTGCGTCAGGAAGACGGCGCTGGTGCGGAAGTGGTCGCCCCCGATCTCGCTGGGCGCGTATGCGTCCGCCATGCGGGCGTCCGTGTCGCTCACGATCGTCAGGTAGTCGCGGAACGGCTCGAGCGGCTTCAAGCTGGTCGGCGACAGGTCGAAGTCGCGCCCCGTCGCGGCGGGCGCCCACAGGTTCTGGGACGCGCCCCAGTCGTTGCATCCGGCGGCCCCGTGCACCTGCTCGATGCAGATCAGGCGCGTGCGGTCGGCCGCCTTGCCGTTGGGCGTGGCGGCCCAAAGGCGGCCCGCGGGCACCATGGCGTCCAACAGCGGGAGGCCGATCGCGGCTCCGGTTCCCTTCAGCATGGCTCTGCGGGAGATGTGTCTTCCGCTGATGATCTTCATCGGGTCGTGACCTCGCTTTCGTGCCTGCGTTGCTAGTGGCGTTCGGCCTCGGGGCCGTGTCCGGGGTCGTCTTCGGGGTCGTCTTCGGTTGCCGCGCCGGCTCGCGTCGTGCGAAACGCGGGGCTTCCGACTACGCCTAGCAGGAACGACGACATCCGGTAGTCCTGAGCTTCCGCTTGGCGCGTGATCCGCCGGATCGTCGGCATGTCGTAGTGTTCGATTCTGCGGCCCAACGCGTAGGCCATCAAGTTCTCGGTGAACGTCCGGTAGTAGACCTCGGAAAGACCGAGCAGCGCCTCGCGAAGGTCTTCGGGGCCCGCCAGCTCGGTCCCGTCGTACATGACGCCCACCGGATCCACCGGGTTGCCGCCGTCGCGGGTGCGCCACGCCCCGGTCACGTCGAAGTTCTCCAGGGCGAGTCCCAGCGGGTCGATCACGTCGTGGCACGACTGGCACTGCGGGTTGGCCCGGTGTTCCTCCATGCGCTCGCGCACCGTGAGAAAGCGGCCTTCCTCGGCCGTCGCGGTTTCCTCGAAGGCCGGAATGTCCGGGGGCGGGGGAGGCGGAGGGGCGCCGAGCAGGACTTCCAGCACCCATTTGCCCCTGAGCACGGGCGACGTGCGGTCCGGATGCGACGTGAGCGTCAGGACGCTGCCGTGCCCCAGGATGCCCCTGCGGTCGTCGGAGGGGTAGGGGACCTTGCGGAATTCGTGTCCGGTCACGCCGCTGATCCCGTAGTGCCGGGCCAGCCGTTCGTTGACGAAGGTGTAGTCCGCGCGGAGCAGCTCGTGCACGGGGCGGTCCTCTTCGACCAAGTGCGCAAAGAGGGCCTCGGTCTCGCCGTGCATGGCGTCGGCGAGCGTCTGGTCGAAGTAGGGATACGAGAGCGCGTCCGGATGGATCTTCTCCAGGTCCTGAAGCCGGAGCCACTGCGCCGCGAACCGGGTGGCCAGCGCGCGCGACTTCGGGTCTGCGATCATGCGCTTGGCCTGCGCCGCCAGCTCCGCCGGGTCGGACAATGCGCCGCTGGCGGCCGCCGCCGCGAGTTCGTCGTCGGGCGGAGAGCCCCAGAGGAAGAAGGAGAGCCGCGAGGCCAAGTCCGCGCCGCCGAGCGGATAGACGCCGCCCGCGGGCGCGTTCCCGGGCCTGCGCTCGAGCCGGAACAGGAAGTGCGGGCTGGCCAGGATGGCCTGCAACGCCGTGCGCACGCCCCGCTCGAAGCCCCCGGCCTCCGCGCCGCGGTCGTAGAACGCGAGCAGTCCTTCGACGTCCGCGTCCGAGACGGGCCGCCGGTACGCCTTCGCCGCGAGGCGGCCCACGATCTCGCTCGCGCACGGCCGCGCCTCGGCAGGCGCCGTCGGACGACAGCTGAAGATCGCCCGGCGCGTTGGAGTCGCCGACACGCCCGTCACCGCGAACGGGCCGAGGATCGTGACGCGCTGCAGGTGCTGCTGCGTGGTCACGCCCAGGCCGATGCCGATCTGCCCGTCCGCCAAGGTGTGGTCGATGGGCCGGATCAGGTCGTCCACCTCGCCCTCGAACTGGCGAACGAACGCCACCGAAACGCGCTTGGGGCCGGCGGTCACGTGGATCGAGTCGGTGCGCACGTTGAGCCCCGTGGGCTCGGCCTCCGACATCCAGCGGTCGATCGTCAACAGGGCGACGCGCGCTCCGTCGATCGACACCTCGATCTGCTCGGTCCCGAACGTGCGCCCGAAGACCTCGCCCTCGACCGCCGCGTACGGCATGACGTGGAAGACGTACTTGCCGTCGGCGGGGAAGGTGTGCACGACCGAAAGGCCGCCGCGCGTCCCCAGCGGCGCGCCCTCGGCGCGGTCCTTCTGCGAGGCCACGCGCGGCGCTCGGTAGATCGTCGACGCGGGCTCGGCGTCGGGATCGCCCAGCGCCAGCCGGCTGATGTGTCCGGCCGCGCGCAGGTAGCCCTCCATGACGGTCGCCGACGGCATCTGCACGTCGGCGATGTTGTCGAAGTTGGCGCTCTTCGTGTCCAGGGGCAGAAACGCGGCCACGTCCACGTCCAGGCCCAGGAGGTCCTCGACCGCGCTCGCGTACTCGGCGCGGTTGAGCCGCTGGAAGGTTCGGCGTCCGGGGTTCGGCGCCGCGGCCGCGATCCGGTCCATCTCGTCCTCCAGGGCGGCGGCCATCCCTGCGATCACGCTGGGCTCGGGCCTGCGGACGCCCGCGGGCGGCATCATCCTGGCCCGCAACTTGCGGATCATCTTCTCGACGACGGGCCGCATCTCGGCGGCTTCGGCGACGTCGAAGCCCTCCAAGACGAGGTTGCCGGTGCGGCGCCGCTCGTTGTGGCACCGCGTGCAGTACTCCTCGACGATCGCGTTCGGGTCCACAAGCGCGCGCCGCACCGTGTCGCCGAAGACGAGCCGAGAGGCCGGAGCATCGGTCCCGCCGCCGAGGGGCAGGCGCGCAAGCCCGGACGTCTGCCCATTCGTCGAAGAGACCGCGCCGTGGGCCCGCCCCGACCAGGCGGCGGCCCGCAAGTCTCCCGCCCATGAGACCGACGCGACCCCAGTCGGCAACGTTCCCGAGGCGAGGAAAGCGAGGAGCAGTCTTTTCATGGGCATCCTCCGCGCAACGGAGACCGGCCCGGCCCCTCGTTGCGAGACGGTTGCGGCCAAGCGCCCTCGCGAAACCGAGAGCCAAATCAAATGTATGCAAGTCGGCTCCGGCAGGCCAGGGCCGCCGCAGGCGAAGGAACGGTCTACCGCAACCGTCCGTCGAGCGGCTCTCGGCCGACAAGTCGGGCCCGCCGTTAGATTCGAGCCGTCCGAGCGCCCCCAAGGCGAGCGCCGTCCGGTCCGGCGAACGTTGCTGGCTCGCGTTTTTTGGTCCTCGCGGGCATGTTGCGCCGGCGAAGCCAAGCCCATGCCACGGCCCGCCCCCGGGGACGCGCAAGGCAACCCGAACCAACGGTCGGCGCGGAGACCAGGAGACTACGATGACCACGATCGCCGTGGGGGCTCCGGCCCCGGACTTTCGCTTGTTGCGGGCGCTGAGCCAGGATCCGGTCACGCTCTCGGAGCACCGGGGAGCGCCCGTCGTGCTCCTCTTCGTCCCGTTGGCGTTCTCGGGCACGTGCACCGAGGAGCTTTGCGGCGTCGCCGAGAACTGGAGCGTGTGGGGCGGGCTGGGGGCCGCGATTCTCGGCGTGAGCGTCGATTCGCCGTTCGCCAACCAGAAGTGGGCCGAGGAGATGGGCGTGCCCTTTCCGGTGCTGTCGGATTTCAACAAGGAGGCGGCCCGCGCGTACGGCGTGCTCGAGGAGGACTTCTTCGGGTTGCGGGGCGTCGCCAAGCGGTCGGCGTTCGTCGTCGACGGCGGCGGGCGGGTGGCCTTCGCGTGGACGAGCGACGATCCGGGAACGTTGCCGCCCTTCGACGACGTCGAGGCGGCGGTCAGGGCGCTTTGACGAGGGCGGTTCTGGCCGGGTTCGCGGCGCCCCTCGCGCTTGCGGCGGGGGCGTCGCCGGCCGCCTGCGGCCAAGCGGCAGACCAGCCCGTCGTGTTCGGCGGTCACGTGATCGACACGTTCGCGGGTCGGCCGGTCGTCGGCGCGGTCGTCCGCTTGACGGAGACCTTGCGGCGCGACGGATCGGCGATCGTGGGCCTGACGGACGACGAGGGCCGCTTTGCGATCGCCGGCGTGCCGCCGGGTCCGAGCCACGTGCTGGTCTCCCGCTTCGGCTACGTGGACCTGGCCCAGGTGCTCGACATCCGGGCTGGGCAGACCATCGAGGTGGCGGTCGTGCCGAAGCCGGTTCTGCTGGAGGGAATCGTCGTGTACGTGGACCGCCTGGGCGAGCGCTTGGCCGAGCTGCCGTACTCGGCCCGCGCCTTCGCCGAAGAGGAGATCAAGCTGGCCCCCGACCTCGACGTGGCGGCGTTCCTCTCCAGCCAGCCGGGCTTCGAGTTCGTCCCGTGCTTCGAGGCCGGCGCGAACACGGGCGTCTTCAACCGGTCGCGCGACTGCATCCGCACGCGCGGATCGGTCGTGCAGCGCCCGCGCATCTACGTGGACGACGCCCCGGCGTTCGGCGGCGTGCGCGACTTGGCGACTCTTCCCACGACCGAGATATACCGGATCGAAGTGATTCGCGGTTGCGCGCAGATACGGGTCTACACGCTCCCGTACGTGGAAAACGCCGCCGCCCGGCCGCGGTCCCTTGTTCCCATCGTCTGCTAGCCGCAGGCCGTGACCTCGCGCGACCAGCGGTCTCCGCGCGCAGGCGCGATGGTCTTCGACCGGTTGGAACAGACGCCGGGCCTGCGGCTCCTCCTAACGCTGGCCGTCGTCGTCGTCCTCATTCACGGCATGCGCCTGACGCAACCGGTGCTGCTGCCCTTCGCCGTCGCCGCGTTCCTCGCCGTGATCAGCCTGCCGATTGTGCTCTGGCTGACGAAGAAGCGCGTCCCGCTGTCCCTGGCGATCTTGGCCACCGTGGTGGTGGTGGCCGGCGTCTTCGGCCTGCTGGTCGTGCTCTCGGTCCAGCAGTTCTCGGAGTTGCAGGCGCGCATACCCGCGTACGCCGAGGCGTTGCAGATCCAGCTGAACGACGTGCTGGGGCGGCTCGAGGGACGCTGGGGCCTCCTCGGCGACCTGCGCGCCAACGTCATGGGCCTCCTCAACTTTCCGGTGCTGGTGTCGTGGGCGGGCGTGGCGTTTCGATGGGCGCTGTCGGTCGTGTCGATGACGTTGCTGGTCTTTCTCATCCTCGCGTTCGCGCTCGGCGAAGCCGCCGTGCTTCCGCGCAAGTTGCGCCTCATCGGCGGCAGCGGCGTGGGGTCCGGCACGCGGATGGAGAAGATCGTCGGCGAAGTGCAGCGCTACTTGGTGATCAAGACCCTGGTGAGCTTGGCCACGGGCGTCTTGCTGGGCTCGTGGACCTGGGCGATGGGCGTGGAGTCGCCGATCCTGCTGGGCCTCGTGGCGTTTGGGCTGAACTACGTGCCCACGATCGGCTCGATACTGGCGTCTCTGCCCGCGCTGGCGCTCGCGCTGGTGCAGTTCGACTTCGAGGTCAACGCCGTGACCGGCTTCGACGTGCAGGGGGCTCTTGTCGTGGGCTTGGGCTATTTGGTGGTCAACGTGGTGCTGGGCAACTGGCTGGAACCGATTCTGATGGGACGCAGCCTGGGTCTTTCGACCATGTTCGTGGTCTTCTCCCTGATCTTCTGGGGATGGCTGTGGGGCCCGATCGGCGCGCTGCTGTCGGTCCCTCTCACGATGATCGTCAAGATCATGCTGGAGAACACGCAAGACCTGAAGTGGGTGGCCGTTCTGCTGGACAAGGCGCCGCCGCCGGACGCGGCCGGAGGCGCGACGGCGACGCAGGGGCGCACTGCGCCGGGCGCCGGGGAGACGCCGGCTTGAAGCCGCGGACGCGCGACGGGGACGGACTCGGGCTCGACGGCCTGCCGGACAGCGCCCGGATCTGGATCTTCGGGATGACCCCGGCGCTTGCGGCCGCCGCCGCCGAACGCTTCCTGCATGGAGTGGACGAGTTCCTCGACGGCTGGGCGGCGCACGGGACCCCGCTGCGGGCCGCTCGGTCGTTGCGCTACGGGCGCTTCCTCGTGGTTGGCGCGGACGAGGCGGCGGCCTCCGCGTCCGGTTGCTCGATCGACGCGCTAGTGCGCGCCGTGCGCGCGCTGGCCGAGGCGGCGGGCGCGCGCCTGCTCGGCAACGAGGCCGTGTGGTATCGCGACGAACAGGGCGAGGTCGTCCAGGCGAGCCGCGCCGCGTTTCGCCGCGAGGCGCGCGCTGGCCGGGTCGGCGGCGCATCGATCGTGTTCGACAACGCGATCGGCCGCATGGCCGAACTGCGCGCCGGGCGATGGGAGGGCCCGGCCGCGGAACGCTGGCATGCGGCGTTGCTTTCCTGACGGGGCTTCGCGCCGTCCGCCCCCGAAATGCGAAGCGGGGCCGTCGTCCCGTCGCCGGAAACGCCGACCCCGCCCCTTGTGCTCCGCGTCCGCCCCGGCGCTGCTCGCGGCGGACGCCTGCCGGTCTACCCCTACCCTAGATCGCCTCCCCCGACGCGGGTCACGTTCTCGGCGGACGGCCCCTTCGGACCGTCGACCATGTCGAACTCGACCTGCTCTCCGTTGGCCAAGCTCTTGAAGCCATCTCCCTCGATGGCCGAGTAGTGGACGAAACAGTCCCGTTCGCCGGCCTCCGGGCTGATAAACCCGAAACCCTTGGCATCGTTGAACCATTTGACGGTTCCCGTGGTCCGCATCCTGTGCTCCTTCAGTCACCTGACGTTGCTTCGGCATCCGCCGCGCGAACCCCGCCCGGCGCCACCGAATGGTAATGATGCTTGGAGTTTATGTCGGCGGGCGGCCCAAGTCAAGCGCGGGGCCGAGCGGCGCCCTCCGGGCCCGGCGGCGGGCGCAGGGTCGAACGGGTTTCGACCGGCGCGCCCACGTCGCCGTTCGCGGCGCGGACGCAGCGCCCACGCCGGCGGTTCTCGCTGGTCGGGAACGGCGATCGGCGGACCGGGCGGGACCGTACTGGTCTGCACGGGTCGAAGCGGCGCGAACGCGGGTAGATTTGTCGGCGAGAGTACATTTCGGCGGCGGCTGGCGACGTGGAGCGGCTCGACGACCCGCCGAGACCGGCCGCCGCGAATCCAGCCAAGTCCTTCCTTCGTAGCCTGTTTCGGAGACGCGCTGGCCCGCGGCGCCTCCCCGGGCCAAGGAGATCGAGCGCTAGAGCAATGTCCAGAAGAAGATCGGGACCGGGCATGAGACCGGACCGGACCGGCGAGCCCGCCGCGCGCGGCTCTCGCCCGTTGCCCGCGAACGCGTCCCCGGTTGCGGCCCGCCGCGGCGCGCACGCGATGGTTGCCGGCGTCCTCGCGGCCGCGACGCTCCCGGGCGCTGCGTTCGCCGCGGAGCGCCAGACCACGGCCCCGCCCGCGGAGAGCTTCAGCGCTCCGTTGCTCCTGAGCGCCGCCGTGCGCGTTGCGCTGGACCGCAATCTCGACATCGTCGATGCGGCCCAGGAGGTCGCCCTCGCCGACAAGCAGCTCGCCGAGACGTGGAGCACGTTCTACCCGAGCATCGACCTGTCGAGTTCCTACACGCGCAACGTCGCTCCGCAGGTGAGCTTTCTGCCCGCCCAGATCTTCGATCCGAACGCGGCGGAAGGCGAGTTCATCCCAGTCCAGTTCGGCGCGGACAACATCTGGAATCTGTCGATCAACGCGGAGCAGCGCATCCTGGAGCCGAGCGTGATGGTCGGCTTGGGCGTGGCGTCGAAGTATCGCGGGCTCCAGCGCGAAGTTCTGCGCGGACGCACCCAGGGGACGGTGACGCGCGTGCGGATCGCCTTTTACGACTTGTTGCTGGCCCAAGAAGAGGCCCGGTTGCTGGAGGAATCGGTGGAGCGCGTCCGGCTGTCGCTGGACGAGACCTCGGCGATGCACGAGGCCGGCCTCGCCGACTCCTACGACGTGCTTCGGCTGGAAGTCGAGCTCGCCAACCTGGAGCCGGACCTCAGGCGCGCCCGTAACCGGCAAGTCGCGTTCGCCCGGGACCTCGGGGCCGAACTCGACGTCGGTCCCGGCGGCGAGATCGCGGTAGCCGGCGAGCTGGCGCTTCTCGACCTGGACGACGTCGCGAGCAACACGGAGGCGAACCGGGACATTCTCGAGTTCTCGGGGACGTTGCTGGCCAGCGGCGCGGCGGTACGCCGCTTGATCGAGGGCGGCGCCGAGCGGCGGTCGGACGTCCGCCAGCTGGAGATCACCGAGGACCTGAGGCAGGCGGAGCTGCGCATCGAGCAGGTCGGGTACCTGCCCACGGTCGTGGCGTTCGGGACCTACGGGCTGGCGGCCCAGCAGAACGGCCCGCCGGACTTCTTCGCCGACGCGTCGCAACGGGGCACGACCAAGCAGGTCGGCCTTCGCGTGAGCTTCCCGGTCTTCTCGGGATTCAGCCGCCAGGCGAGGATCGGCCAACGGCGCGCCGCCCTCCGGCAGGCCGAAGCGCGGAGAAGCCTGGCGGCGAACCAGGCCGACGCGCAGTTGCGGAACTTGGCCGACGAGATGCAAGAGGCGCGCGCGCGAGCGGCGGCCCAGCGGTTGGCGGTGTCGCAGGCGCAACGCGGCTACGAGATCGCGCGCATGCAGTACCGCGAGGGGGTCAGCGGCCAGCTGGAGCTCACGGACGCCGAGGTGGCGTTGCGACAGAGCCAGTTCAACTACGCCCAGGCGGTCTACGACTACTTGGCGGCCGGCGCGCGGCTCGACGAAGCCGCCGGGACCGTGCCCCTGGTGGACGCGCGGAAGGCCGTCGGTGCGGAAGGCGGAGACAAGGAATGAGGCCGGGAAGGAAGAACGGAAGGAACCGCGCGGGGCTGGCGCTTGCAGCGTGCGCCGGAGCGGCCGGATGCGCGGGCGGCGCCGAAGTGCCGCCCGACGAAGACGCGCCGGCGTTCGAGCGGGTCGTGAACGTGGAGGCGATCCGAGTCGAGCCGAGATCGCTGGACTTGACGATTCGCCTCGTCGGCGTCGTGCAGGCGTTGCAGGACGTGACCGTGTCCGCCGAGGAGACCGGCGTGGTGCGGCATGTTCTGCGCGACAAGGGAACGCTCGTGCGAACCGGCGAGCCGATCCTGCAACTGGACGACGCGGTTCTCCGGGCCCAGCTGCGCAGCGCCGCGGCCGACGCCGAGTTCGCCCGGGAGATGTGGCAGCGCCGAAGGAGGCTGTACGAGGAGGACGGCATCGGATCGGAGGCCAGCTACCTCGAGGCCGCAGCGGCCGCCGAGCGCGCGCAGGGCGTCTTGGAAGCTCTGCAGGCGCGTCTGGAGCGCGCGACCGTGACGGCTCCCATCGACGGGGTGCTCGAAGACCGCATGGTGGAGGTCGGGACGATGGTCGCGCCGGGCCTGCCCGTGGCCAGGATCGTCCGCGTGGACTCGGTGAAGGTGACCGCAGGCGTGCCCGAACGCTTCGCGCTCGACGTGGCTGCGGGCGCGGTCGCCGCCGTGTCCTTCGACGTGCTGGATGCCGATCCGGTTCGCACCGTCGTCCGCCACGCGGGCGCCGCGGTCGATCCCGAGA
Source organism: Longimicrobiales bacterium (assembly GCA_965203485.1). Taxonomy (GTDB): domain Bacteria; phylum Gemmatimonadota; class Gemmatimonadetes; order Longimicrobiales; family Gaopeijiaceae. The sequence continues at coordinate 1,535,561 of OZ241892.1, read as the reverse complement.
GCCGAACGTTCCCCGTGGAGCTGGCGATCCCCAACCCCGGCCGGCGCATCAAGCCGGCGATGCTGGCCTCGGTCACGATCGTTCAGGAGCGCGTCGAGGACGCCCTCGTCGTGCCGCAGGAAGCCCTCGTGTCCATGGACTACGGCTACGTGGCCTTCGTGGTCGACGGCGAAGGCGAGCAGGCACGGGCGCGGGCAAGCCGGATCGACGTCGTCGACAATCAGGGCAACGAGGCGGTCGTGGGCGAGGGCTTGAACGCGGGCGACCTGCTGGTCGTGGTGGGCCAGCACGGACTCACGGCCGGCGACAGGGTGCGCGTGGTGGGCGGCGCCGTGCGCCCGGCCGCCCGGCAGTAGGGCGGTGAGCGGCGTGCCGGGCGATCCGTCGCAAGGCGGCGAGAAGCGGTCCTACAAGGAATTCCGGCTCACCTCGCTGGCGGTCGACCACTCCACGTCGGTGATCGTCCTCTTCGTGTTCCTGACGATCGCGGGCCTGCTGTCGTACCGGGCGATTCCGAAGGAGTCGTTCCCGGAGATCGAGATTCCCATGATCGTCGTCAACACCATGTATCCCGGCGTTGCGCCCGGAGACGTGGAGAGCCTCGTCACCCGCAAGATCGAGGAAGAGCTGAACGGCATCGCGGACGTCAAGGAGCTGACCTCGACGTCGGTCGAAGGCTATTCCTCGGTGATCGCGGAGTTCGAGGCGACGATCAGCATGGAGGAGGCGTTGCAGGAGGTGCGCGAGAAGGTGGACCTGGCGCGCCCGGAACTCCCGCCCGACGCCGAGGAGCCCTCGGTGTTCGAGATCTCCTTCGACGAAGCGCCGATCATGCAGGTCAACGTGGCGGGCGGCTTCGGGCTGGTCAGGCTGAAGGAGATCGGCGAGGACCTGCAGGAGCGCATCGAGTCGATTCCGGCTGTGCTCAGGGCCGAGTTGCGAGGCGGGCTCGAGCGCGAGGTGCAGGTCGACGTGGACCTAGCGAAGCTGAAGCACTACAACCTGTCGTTCAACGACGTGCTGGACGCTATCCGCGCGGAGAACGTGAACGTGCCCGGCGGGCCAATCGACGTCGGAGGCGTCAAGTACCTGGTGCGGGTGGACGGCGAGTTCGAGGAGCCGTTGGTGATCCGCGACTTGGTGGTCGCCTCGCCGGGCGGCCGTCCCGTGTACGTCCGGGACGTGGCGGACGTGCGGTTCGGGTTCGCCGAGCGCGACAGCTACGCCCGCTTGGGCGACGAACCGGTCGTGACGCTGGATGTGATCAAGCGGTCGGGCGAGAACATCATCGAGACGGCGACTGCGGTGAGGGCCGCCATCGAGGACATGCGCCCGCTCATGCCTGCATCGACGTCGGTCCAGATCACGTCGGACATGTCCCAGGACATCGGCGAGATGGTGTCGAGCCTGCAGAACAACATCGTCTCGGGCCTTCTTCTGATCGTCGCCGTGCTGTTCTTCGTGCTCGGGCTCCGCACGTCGATCTTCGTAGCGATCTCCATTCCGACCTCGATGTTCGTGTCGTTCGTGGCGCTGCGGTTGCTCGGCGTGTCGATGAACATGGTCGTGCTGTTCTCGCTGATCCTGGCGCTCGGAATGCTTGTGGACAACGCGATCGTCATCGTCGAGAACATCTACCGGTTCGTGGAGGAAGGCTGGGACCGCAAGGCCGCATCCAAGAAGGCCACCGGCGAAGTCGCCGGGCCCGTCGTGGCGGCGACGGCCACGACGCTCGCCGCGTTCGCTCCCCTGATGTTCTGGCCGGGCATGGCGGGCGAGTTCATGAAGTTCCTGCCGCTGACGCTGATCGTCACCTTGTCCAGCTCGCTCTTCGTGGCGCTCGTCATCGTGCCCACGCTGTGCTCGATCTTCCTCCGCGCGGAGGGAGGGCGTCCCCGGCCCGCGCGGGGGGGGGCGAGGTGGCTCACGGTGGCGGCGGCAGGCGCCGTGCTGCTCTTGATCGCGATCGTCAATCCGCTGACTGCGGCGTTGCTGCTCGGCGCGGGCGCGGCGCTGTGGCTCGTCCATGCCCGCGTCTTGGAGAACGCCAGCAAGATCTTCATGACGCGCGGATTCCCTCGCTTCGTCGGATGGTACGAGCGGCTCCTGCGATGGTCGCTTGGGCACCGCTTCGTGGTGCTTGCGGGCTCTGCCGCCACGCTGGTGGTGACGATCACCGTCTACGGGGCGGTCGCCCCGCCCGTCGAGTACTTTCCCGAAGACGTGCCCCCGAGCGCCTTGATCGTGGACATCGAGGCCCCGGTGGGCACTACGGCCGCCGTGACCAACGAATACGCAACGCGCCTTCAGGGAGAGCTGGCCGGCGTGGCCGGCGTGGCGGACGCCGAGTCGATTGTCGCGACGGTGGGCTCCGGCGGCGGCTTCAACCCGATGTCGGGCGCCGGGCCCGCCGGGCCGGAGGCCGGGCGGATCACCCTGAGCATGGTCGACTACCGAGCGCGCAGCTTCGACGCGTTCGCCACGCTCGCCGAGATGCAGTCGCGGATCGGCAGGGACCTGGCGGGGGCCGAGGTGCGCGTCGACAAGGTCGAGGAGGGGCCGGCGAGCGGACCTCCGGTCAACATCGAGATCGTGGGCGAGGATCCGGAGCTTCTGAAGGGCTTGGCCGACGAGGCGATCGGGATCGTCGAGCGCTCGCCCGCCTATCCGCGCCTGGTCGGACTCGAGAGCGACATGAACGACGCCCGCCCGGAGTTGCAGGTCGAAGTGGACCGCGAGGCGGCCAGCCTGCACGGCGTTTCGACGAACGAAGTGGGCTTCGCGGTGCGGGCGGCCGTCAACGGGATCGAAGCCGCGAAGTACCGGACCGGCAACGACGAGTACGACATCGTCGTGCGGTTGCGCGAGGAAGACCGGAGAGAGTTGACTGCGTTGGCCGGCTTGGCGGTGTTCTCGGAGGGCGAGCAGATTCCTCTCACGTCGGTGGCGCGCTGGGCCGTGGGCGAGGGGTACGGATCAATTCGGCGCAAGGACATGGATCGCGTGGCGACCATCAGCGCCGAGGTCGCGTCGGGGCACAACAGCAACATCGTGCGCGCTTCGGTGGAGGAGGCCCTGTCGGACTTTTCGGGATCTCTTCCGGTGGGTTACAGCTTGCGTTTTACCGGCGAGCAGGAAGAGCAGCAGGAGGCTCAGGACTTCCTGCTGACGGCCTTCATGGCGGCGCTCATGTTGATCGCCCTCATCCTGGTGTCGCAGTTCAACTCCGTCGTGAAGCCGGTCATCATTCTGTCGTCGGTGATCCTGTCGACGATCGGCGTCCTCATCGGGCTGATGCTGTTCAGCATGCCCTTCGTCATCATCATGACCGGCGTGGGCATCATCTCGCTGGCCGGGATCGTCGTCAACAACGCCATCGTGCTGATCGACTACATCGACGTCTTGCGCCGCCGCGACGGCCTGAACGTGACCGACGCGCTCATGCGGGGCGGCAAGACGCGGCTCCGTCCCGTGCTGCTGACGGCCTTGACGACCGCCCTCGGCCTCGTTCCGCTGGCGATCGGCTTGAACGTCAACTTCTTCGGCTTCTTCTCCAGCCTGTCGCCGGAGATCTATTGGGGCGGCGAGCAAGCCGCATGGTGGGCGCCGATGGCGGTGGCCGTGATCGTCGGAATAATCTTCGCTACGTTTCTCACGCTCGTCTTGGTGCCGGTCATGTACAGCCTGGTGCACGACCTCGTGAATCTCTTCAGGCGGAGCCGCGCGCGCTTGGCGGCCGCGCAGCCCGAGCCGGCGGTCCCTGGGGCGCCGGTGCCCGGTCCTGCGACCTTGGGGGCTCCGGCGTCGTTGCGCGGAGGAGCCGAAGTCCACACCGAACCTTCCTAGGGGGGAGGCACAAGCCAATGACCGTCGTCCGATCTGCGTGCCCGCGGGGCCGCGCGCCGTTGCGACTCCTCGGCGCGTTTGCCGCCGGAGCCGTTCTCGTCCCGTCCTGCGCGCGCGAAGCGCAGGACGCCGGCCTCCCGGAGATCCAGGCGTCGCGGGGCGTCGTGACCGCCAGCGGCGGCATGGTGGCGAGCGCGTTTCCCGATGCGAGCGAGATCGGCGCCGACGTGCTCCGCAAGGGCGGAAACGCGGTGGACGCGGCCGTGGCGGTGGGCTTCGCGCTCGCTGTGACCCATCCGGCCGCGGGCAACATCGGCGGGGGCGGCTTCATGGTCGTCCGCTTTCCCGACGGCGAGGCCACCGCGTTCGACTTTCGCGAGAAGGCTCCGCTGAGGGCCCACCCGGAGATGTTCGTCGGCGAGGACGGCCAGTACTCCAGCGCACTGCATCACCGCAGCCATCTGGCGGTGGGCGTCCCCGGCACCGTCGCGGGCTTCGTCTTGGCGCACGAACGGCACGGCTCGGCGGAGTGGCTCGATTTGGTGGAGCCTGCGGTTCGGCTCGCGAGGAACGGCTTCGAGATCAGCCCGCGCCTGGCGGCCTCGCTCGAGCGCATGCTGCCCGCGTTTGAGGACTATCCGGCCACCCTGGCGCAGTTCTCGCGAGGAGGCGAGCCATACCAGCCCGGCGACACGCTCGTCCAAGCCGACTTGGCGAGCACGCTGGAGCGCATCCGCGACCATGGACGCGGCGGCTTCTACGCCGGCGTCACGGCCCAGCTGCTGGAAGCCGAGATGGTCAGCGGCGGCGGATGGATTACCCAGGAAGACTTGGCCCGGTACGAGGCCAAGCAGCGCGAGCCCGTGCGAGGAAGCTACCGCGGGTACGACGTCGTCAGCATGCCGCCGCCGTCGTCCGGCGGCACGGCGATCGTCGAGATGCTGAACATTCTCGAGGGGTACGACCTGGCCGCGCTGGGACACAACACGCCGGCCTACGCGCACCACCTGGCCGAGGTCATGCGCCGCGCGTTCAGGGACCGCGCCGCGTTTCTGGCCGACCCGGACTTCGCGGACATTCCGGTGGCGCGGCTGACGAGCAAGGCGTACGCCGAGGAGTTGCGGGCCGGAATCGACGCGGCCGCCGCCACGCCGTCCAGGACGGAGGACGTCGACGCGGCCGCCGCCGCGATGGCGCGCGAGACCTCCGAGACGACGCACTACTCGGTCGTCGACGCCGACGGCATGGCGGTGGCGGTCACCTACACGCTGGAGGGCAGCTACGGCTCGTTCATCACCGTGCCGGGCGCGGGTTTCCTGCTCAACAACGAAATGGGCGACTTCAACGCCCGTCCCGGACTCACGACCGAGCGCGGACTGATCGGGACCGACGCCAATCTGGCCCGCCCCGAGCAACGCATGCTTTCGTCGATGACGCCCACGATCCTCGCGCGCGACGGGCGGCTCGTCGCAGTGCTGGGCTCGCCCGGCGGACGCACCATCATCAACACCGTCCTGCAGCTCGTGCTGAACACGGTGGACTTCCAGCAGGCGCCCGCCGAGGCCGTCTCGTCCCGGCGGATGCACCACCAGTGGTTGCCCGACGCGGCGGTCCTCGAGGAGGGGCTCATGACGGACGAGGCCGCCGCCGCATTGGCGGCCATGGGCCACGAAGTCTCCTGGCGGGCTGGGCAGGGAATTGCCCACTGCATCTTCGTGGACGCCGATACCGGCCAGCTCGTGGGCGTTCCCGACCCGCGAGACTCCGACGGGGTTGCGGCAGGATTCGACAGGGTTGCGGGAGGCGGCTAGCGACCCGGTCGAGGCGTTGGCTCGGAACCAGCTTCGCCCGGCCCGTTGCAGACCCCGCCCGGCTCAGGGCTCTTCGGACCCGGCGTCTTCCTCGAGAATGTTGCGGAGCAGGGAACTGACGGCCCGCGGATCTGCACGGCCGCCGGTTCGCCGCAGCGCTTGGCCGACGAAGAAGCCCAGCAGTCCCCGCCGCCCCTTCTTGTAGGCGGCGGCCTTGGCGGGGTGCTCCGCCACGAGCGCGCGCGCGACCGGCTCGATCGCTTCGGGATCGTCGGTCTCGGTCAACTGGAGGCTTTGGCGCGCCTCCTCGAACGACGTCCCGGTCCGGACGAGCGCCTCCAGGACCGCGCGGCCCCGGCGATGAGAGAGGTCGCCGGCGTCCACTGCTCGCGCGAGCGCCGCAAGCGCGGCGGGGTTCAGGCCGGCCGCTCGTTGCGCGTCGGCCCGCGAGAGCGACCGCGCCACTTCATTGGCCGTCCACGCGGCAAGAGACTTGCCGCCCTCCGGGTAGAAGGCCAGTGCCGCCCGAAGGACGTTCTCCAGCACCGGCGAACTCGCGACGACCACGGCAGTGGCTTCGTTGGCTCCTAGGGCCAGCAGCTCTCGAAAGCGTCGTCGCGCGCCTTCGTCCCTCAATGCTTCGCCGGCCGCGGCGCCGCGGCCGGCCCCCGCCGTCTTTTCCGCCGGCGCGCGGGCCCGCGGCCCCAGCCCGCTCTGCGACATCAAGGCGCCGTCCCGCGCCGTCCCGCCGCCCTCCTTCGACTGCTCGTCGTCGCCGGTCCGCCCGCGGCTAGCGCTCCGCCTGTCCGCGGCGGCTGTCCGGGCCTTCCACGAGTCCCTCAGCGTCACCGTCCGGTTGAAGACCAGTTTCTCTTCGCTCGAGTCCGCGCTGTCCACCACGAAATAGCCGTGGCGCTCGAACTGATGGCGCGAGCGGGGACGGGCGCCGGCCAAGCCGGGTTCGACCAACGCGCCCGCGACGATCCGCTCCGAGCAAGGATTCACGACGGCTTCCAAGTCCTCCTCGGCGGACGGGTCGCGCACGAGGAACAAGCGGTCGTAGAGGCGCACCTCCGCCCCGACGGCATGGCGGGCCGAGAGCCAGTGCACGGCGGCACGGGGCGGAGGGCCGGTTCTCGCGGCGTCCCCGCCTCCGGCCGGCTCCCACAGACAGCGCAGCTCGGCGACGCCCCCCGTCCGGGGATCCCTCGCGACTTCCTGGCACCGGATCACGCCCGCGTACTTGAGCCGGACGCGGCCGCCCGGCGTGAGCCTCCGAAATCCCGGCGGCGGGGTCTCGTGGAAGTCTTCGCGGTCGATGTAGAGGACCCGGCTCAGGGGCAGCATGCGGGCGTCGGGCGGACCAGGGTCCGGAGCGCCCGGGAAGAGCGGGGCGGGGAACAGCTCCTCGCGTTCTTCCGGATAGTTGACGAGCACGACCCTCAAGGGCTCCAGCACGCAGAAGGCCCGCGGCGCGCGACGGTCGAGGTCGTCGCGCACGGCAAACTCGAACTTCCCCAGGTCCACGACCGACCGAGCCCTGGAGACCCCCACCATGGCGCAGAGCTTGCGAATCGCTTCCGGCGTCACGCCCCGCCGCCGCAGGCCGGCCAGCGTGAACATCCGTGGGTCGTCCCAGCCGCCGACCACGCCGCTCTCGACGAGCGGACGGAGCCGCCGCTTGCTCGTCACGACGTACTCGAGCGCCAGCGGCGCGAACTCCGTCTGTTCGGGCCGGGGGCGGGGCGCGTCCACGTGCTCGAGAAGCCAGTCGTAGATCTCCCGGTTGTTCTCGAACTCCAGGGTGCACAGCGAATGCGTGACGCCCTCCAGGGAGTCGGACAAGCAATGCGCGAAGTCGTACATCGGGTAGATCGGCCAGTCGTCGCCGCGCCGGTAGTGGCGGGCGTGGCGAATCCTGTAGAGCACCGGGTCGCGCATGACCATGTTGGGATGGGCCATGTCGATCTTGGCCCGCAGCACCCGGCTCCCGTCCGGGAACTCGCCGGTCCTCATGCGTTCGAAGAGATCGCGATTCTCGGCGGCCGACCGCTCGCGCCACGGGCTGTCTGCGCCCGGACGCGTCACAGTGCCGCGCCGCTCCCGAATCGCGGTTTCGCCGGAGTCGTCCACGTAGGCCAGACCCTTGTCCACCAGCACGAGCGCGAAGGCGTACAGGTCCTCGAAGTAGTCCGACGCGTGGTGAAGGCGTTCTCCCCAGTCGAAGCCGAGCCAACGAATGTCCCGCTTCATGGCCTCGGCGTACTCGGCCTTCTCGGTGTCCGGGTTGGTGTCGTCCATCCGCAGGTGACACCGGCCGCCGGAGTGCTCCGCCGCGATCCCGAAGTTCAGGCAGATGGACTTGGCGTGGCCGATGTGCGGAAAGCCGTTCGGCTCGGGCGGAAAGCGCGTCGTGACTTGGCCTCCGTACTTGCCGGTCTCGACATCGCGCGAAATCTTGGCTCTGATGAAGTCCATGCTCGCCCTTAGCCCGAGTGTCCGCCCTGCGCGCGGGCCCCCGCCGCGCGGGGCGAGTAACCTAACTTGCGAGCCCAGCCGCCGACGCCCCAGGAGTTCCCCCGTGACGACTCGTCGCCCGTCCCGAACCATCGCCTTCCTCTCGGCCGTTGCGGCCGCAGTCGCTTTGTCGTCCGGCCACGCGAACGCACAGCGGACCCAGAAGCCGGCGTTGCACGCCAAGGACTGGATCGCCATCACGGGCAAGCCGCTGGGCGCGACGGCCGGGGCGATGATGTTTCTCAAGGGAGGCAACGCGGTGGACGCGGCCGCCGCCATGCTCGGGGCCACCGCAACGATGTGGGACGTGCTCGGATGGGGCGGCGAGACCCAGGCGCTCGTGTTCAACCCGGAGACGGGGAAGGTCGTGGGGATCAACGCGCTGGGCGTCGCACCCGCCGGCGCCACGCCCGCCTTCTTCCGGGAGCGCGGCATGGACGTTCCGCCTGCGCACGGACCCCTCGCGGCGGTCACCCCGGGCACTCCCGGCGGCCTGATGGTGATGGTCGCGGAATACGGCCGCCTTGCGCTTGCCGACGTGCTGGGGCCGTCGATCGACATGGCACGCGGCTATCCGATCGAGGCGCAGGCGGCGGCGGCGATCGAACGCGAAGCCGAGCGCTTGACCGGCTGGCCGTATTCGAAGGAAGTGTTCCTGCCCAACGCCGGGAGCGAACGGCAGGGGCCGTCGGCAGGCGAGCTCTTCGTGCAGGCGGACTTGGCGCGGACCCTTGAGAAGCTGGTGGAGGCGGAGGCCGAGGCGCTGGCGGCCGGGGCGTCGCGCGAGGACGCGATCTACGCCGCGTACGAACGCTTCTACGCGGGCGACGTCGCCGAGGAGTTCGTGAGGGGATCGCAGGAGCAGGGCGGCCTGCACACGCTCAAGGACCTGGCCAATTGGCAGGTGCACGTCGAGGAGCCCGTCTCCACGTCCTACAAGGGCATCGACGTCTACAAGCTCACGACGTGGGTGCAGGGCCCGGTCCTCTTGCAAGCCCTCAACATCGTCGAGAGCCTGGACGTGGGCGCGATGGGATACAACTCGGCGCGCTATGTCCACGCCCTCTATCAGGCCATGAACCTGGCGTTCGCCGACCGCGACTTCTACTACGGCGACCCGTACTTCCCCCCGGAAGAACCGATCGCAGGCTTGCTTTCCAAGGACTACGCCAAGGCGCGGGCGGCCGAGATCGACTGGGAGGCCAACGATTCGCTGGCGTCCCCGGGCGACCCGTACCCGTTCCAGGAAGGAGGCCCCAACCCGTTCCTTCACCTGCTGGAGACCTGGGGCTCCGCGCCGACGGCCACGCCCGAGTCCTCCGCGCCCGCTTCCGACGCCGCCTTCGAACGGGATTTCCACGCAGGCACCACGTCGATCCAGGCGGCCGACGCCGACGGCTGGGTCGTCTCCGCGACGCCCTCGGGCGCTTGGATACCGGCAGTCGTCGCCGGCCGCACCGGCATCGGCATGAGCCAGCGCATGCAGAGCTTCGTGCTCGACGAGCGCGCCGGTCCCTACAACGTGCTCGAACCGGGGAAGCGTCCGCGGGCGACGCTCACGCCGTCGCTGGCGCTCAAGGACGGGCGCCCGTTCCTTTCGTTCGCGGTGCAGGGCGGCGACGCGCAGGACCAGAACCTGCTCCAGTTCTTCCTCAACGTGGTCGAGTTCGGGATGAGCGTGCAGGACGCGGCGGAGGCGGCCAACTTCAACAGCTACCAGATGCGGAGTTCCTTCGGGTCCCACGAGGCGCGCCCCGGCCGGTTGCTGCTCAACGAGGCGGTTCCCGCCTGGGTGCGGTCCGAGTTGCGCGACATGGGCTACGACCTCGTCTTCTCGGAGCGCACGTCCGGCCCGATCAACGCCATATACTTCGACTGGGCGGCGGGAACCATGTGGGGCGGGTCGAGCAACCACGGCGAGGACCACGGCATCGCGTGGTAGGAGCTTCGCGGCAGGGGAGCGGCTTCGGCGCCGTCCAGCGGGCGTTCTGCCCGGTTGCCGGCTTGCCGCGTCCGTTGCCGCCGACGCGATTCGGACGAGAGCGACCGGCTTGCGGTTGACGATCGAAGGCGACGGGCATCCCTCGGTGTCGGGCCTGCTCGACCGCGCGCCGGGTGCGTCGCCGCTGTTGGTTCTGGGTCACGGCGCCGGAGCCCCGATGACGCATCCGTTCATGGCGGGGCTGGCCGCCGCGCTCGTGGCGGAGGGCGTCTCCGTGCTTCGCTACAACTTCGCGTACGCCGAAGCCGGGCGGAGACGCCCGGACCCGCGAGCCAAGTTGCTCGCCGTCGTGGACTGCGCCCTGGCGGTCGGCGGCCGGTTGGCGGGGGACGCGCCCATGTTCGCGGGCGGAAAGTCGATGGGCGGGCGCATGACTTCCTTGCTCGCGGCGGCGCGGTCCGGCGCATCGAACGGTTCGCCGCCGTTCGCGCCGGCCGGCTTGGTCTTCTTCGGCTTTCCGTTGCATCCTCCGGGCCGGCCGGGCACGGCGAGGGCCGATCATCTGGCCGACGTGCGCCTCCCGATGCTCTTCCATCAGGGCACGCGCGACCGGTTGGCGGAAATCGGCCTGCTGAAGCCGGTTCTCGCCCGGATGGCCCCGAGAGCCGCCCTGCACGTGGTGGACGACGCAGGCCATTCGTTCGACGTGCCGAAGCGCTCGGGCCGCCGACGTGCCGACGTGCTCGCGGCGCTCGCTGGGCGAACGGCCGCATGGATGCGCGACGCGCTGGACGGCGCCCGAGCGAAGGCCGCAGGCAGCGGGCGACCGCGTTGAGCAACCCGCTCCTGGAGCGCGGGCAGCCCGTCCCGTTCGACCGCATTCGGGCCGACCACGTCGAGCCTGCCGTGTCCTCGGCCTTGGCCGAGGCGCGCGGACGGATCGACGCGGTGGCGGAGGGCGCCGCGGACGTCCACGAGGACCCGCTCGCGGCTCTCGACGAGCTGACGGACCGCGTGGCCCGCGTCTGGGCGCCGGTCTCGCACTTGGCCAACGTGCACGCCACCCCGGAGCTTCGCGAGGCGCACGGGACCGTCCTGCCCGACGTCTCCCGCTTCTGGAGCCGGCTGTTTCACCATGACGGCCTCTACCGCAGGTTGCGCGCATTCGCGGCGTCGGCCGAGCCCGGCGCGCTTTCGCCGCTTCAAGCGCGGCACCTGCGCAAGACGCTTCAGGACTTTCGCCGGGCCGGCGCGGACTTGGAGCCGGACGCCAAGGAGCGGCTGGAGGAGCTGCGCGTCGAGCTGGGCGAACTCGGCCGTCGCTTTGAAGAGAACGTTCTCGACGAGACGGCCGCCTACGCCAAGCACGTGACGAAGCCTGAGGCGCTGGCCGGCCTTCCCGACGCGGCGCGCGACTTGGCCGCCGCCCGAGCCGAGGAGCGGGGGTTGCCGGGGTGGGTGCTGACGCTGGACATGCCAACGGTGCAAGCCGTCCTCAAGCATGCCGAGGACCGCGGTCTGCGGCGCGAGATCCACGAAGCCTACGCGGGCCGCTGTTGCGAAGGCGAGCACGACAACCGCCCTGTCGCCGAGCGCCTGCTGGAAGCGCGGCGCGAGCTGGCGGGCCTCTTGGGCTACGACGGGTTTCCTGACTACCGCCTCGAGGACGCGATGGCGCGCACCGGGGACGAGGTGGGACGCTTCCTGGACGACCTGGCGGGGCGCACGCGCCCCTTCTACGAACGCGACGCGGCCCTCTTGGAGGCGCGTGCCGGGGCCGCCGGCATCGAGCGGCTGGAACCCTGGGACGTGGCCTTCCTGACGGAGAAGATGCGCAAGGACCGCTTCGGCGTCGACGACGAGGCGCTGCGTCCCTGGTTTCCGCTGGAGGAAGTGCAGGCCGGCCTCTTCGAGATCGCCGGGCGGCTGTTCGGCTTGGCGGTCGAACGGATCGACAACTCCGCCGTCTGGCACGAGGACGTATCTTTCTTCGAGGTTCGCGACGAGGCCGGAACGCACCTCGGGTCGTTCTACGCGGACTGGTTCCCGCGCGAAACGAAGCGGCAGGGCGCGTGGATGGACAGCTTGGTCGCCGGAGGCCCGCGCGGCGACGGGTTCGAGCCCAACCTCGGCTTCGTCGGGGCGAACTTCACGCCGCCGGCCGCCGGCCGGCCCGCGTTGCTCACGCACGCGGACGCGCGAACGCTCTTTCACGAGTTCGGTCACCTGCTTCACCATGTAGCCTCGCGGGTCGAGGTTCCGGCCCGCGGCGGGATCAACGTGGCCTGGGACTGGGTGGAGGTTCCGTCGCAGATCATGGAGAACTGGACGTGGGAGGCGGAGTCGCTCGCCATCTTCGCGCGTCATTGGGAGACTGCGCGGCCGTTGCCGCCCGACGTCCTGGAGCGGCTGCTGGCGGCGAGGCGGTTCATGGGCGGATGGCGCCAAATGCGCCAGCTCTCGCTCGCCAACCTGGACCTGGAGCTTCACCGCAGCTACGGGGGCCGGACTCCAGTCGTGGAGTTCGCCGCCGAGACGCTGGCGCCCTTCGTTCCGTCGCGGCGCTTCGCCGAGTTGCACGGACTGCCGTCCTTCTCGCATGTTTTCGGCGGCGGCTACGCATCCGCCTACTATTCCTACCTGTGGTCCGAAACGCTGGAGGCCGACGCGTTCTCCCGGTTCCGCCGCGAAGGTCCGATGAACTCCGAGACGGGCAGGGCGTTCCTCGACTGCGTGCTGTCGCAGGGCGACCGCCAAGACCCGGAACATTTGTTTCGGTCCTTCATGGGCCGCGATCCCGACCCCGGCGCATTGATTCGCCGAAACCTGGGCACTACCTTGCATGGCGACATGTCGCCAGCCCCCCCCAACCAAGCGACGGACGCCGATGACTGAAGCCGTGCTCGACGTACCCGCCCGTTCACCCTTGCTTGCCCGCCGGTTCCGGCCCGAACTGCGGTCGGCACGCCGAGGAACCGAGAGGCCGGACGGCCCTGCCCATCTGTCGGCCGGCGCCGAGCGCCTGTCCGGCCGGATCCCTCCGAAGAGCCGGCCCCCGGTCGGCGCGGAAGCCGCCCGTCCCGTGAGCCGCAGACGCCTCCTGCGGAGCGCGCTCGCCGGGTGCGCGTTGTTGCCCGTCGCCAAGGGCACGAAGGCGAGAGCCGCCGTCGCGACGCCCAGCGCGTCGTCGCGCCGAACCTCCCGGGCCGACCAAGAGGACCCGATCGTGCTGGGCGTGTCCGCGGCGTTTTCCGGATCCTCGCGGGGACTGGGTATCGAGCTCTACCGCGGCGCCACCGCCTACTTCGAGCACGTCAACCAGCGGGGCGGCGTCGGCGGGCGCGAGATCGCCCTCAAGCTCTACGACGACGGCTACCAGCCCGACCCGTCGGTGCAGAACACGCGGGTCCTCATGCTCGAGGACGACGTCTTTCTCCTCTTCGGCTACGTGGGGACGCCGACGGTCACGCGCGTGCTGCCTTTGCTCAAGAAGTTCCAGGACGACAACTTCTACCTGTTCTTCCCGTTCACGGGCGCGCAGCCGCAACGGGAGCCCCCCTACGGCGATTTTGCGTTCAACCTGCGCGCGTCCTACCGCCAGGAGACCGCGGGCCTCGTGGACAACTTCGTGCGCTCCGGCCGCACCCGCATCGCCGTGTTCTACCAAGCCGACGCCTACGGCCGCAGCGGTTGGGATGGCGTGAAGCGCGCGCTCGAGCGGCACGGACACGCACTGGCCGGGGAGGCCACCTACCGGCGGGGCGCGCAGTTCACCGCGAGCATGCGCAGCCAGGCCGAGATCCTTCAGCGGGGCGACCCGCAGGCCGTCATCTGCGTGGGCTCCTACAACGCCTGCGCAGCCTTCGCGCGCGACGCCGTCGACGCGGGCCTCCGAGTTCCGATGGCCAATTTGTCGTTCGTGGGAAGCGAGAACCTGCTCGGCCGCCTTACCGGTCTCGAGGACAGCGGCCGGTACACGTCGCTCCTCGTAAACTCCCAGGTCGTGCCCAGCTACCACGACTCCTCGATCCCGGCGGTGAGGGAGTACCACGACATGATGGACCGCTACGATCCGCAGCCGCCGACGGAACTCGTCACGGAGGAGTACGAGCCGGTCTTTCGCAGCTTCGTGAGCCTCGAGGGCTTCCTGAACGCCAAGCTCATGTTCGAAATCCTGGGCCGCCTGGGCTCCCATCCGCAGCGCGGCGACATCGAGCCGGCGGTCTTCTCGGTGCGCGACTACGACCTGGGAATCGGCGAGATGGTTTCGTTCGGCCCTGAGCGGCGGCAGGGACTGCAACGAGTGTACTACACCAAGGTCGAGGACGACCGCTTCGTGACGCTGGAGGACGAGGACTGGGATGCGCTGGGCTCCCGAGCCGGTTCGGCATGAAGGTCCACAAGCTCTTCCGGAAGACGCACTTCGGCGTCCTCTTCCTCTTCTTTCTCATCCTGCTGTCGACTTCGTTGCTGTGGTACCGCACCATCGACACGCAGCTCTCGGAGGAGTACGAGACCAACAGCCGCAACATCGCCAAGACGATCGCGGACGCCAGCGTGGACATCTTGCTGAACCGCGGCTTGTCGGCGCTGCAGTCCACGATCGACCAGTACGCCGAGATCTCGAGCATCGACTACATCTACATCACCAACGAGGACGGCGAGTTCTTGGCGCACACGTTTGTCCCCGGAATCCCCGAGGACATCCGCAACAGCGACCCCAACAACACCGAGCCCGTCGAGCGACAGTTGCGAAACACGGGCGGCTGCAGCCCCGCCGCCTGCCTCGCCGGCAGCTTCGTCGAGGTGGGAAGCCCCATTCTCGCGGGCGTGGCCGGCACCGTGCACGTGGGCACGAACACCGACCACGTGTCCCTCAAGGTGCAACGCGCGATCGGCCGGCAGAACTACCTGATCTCGATCCTCGTCGTCGTGGGGTTCCTGTCGTCGATCTGGTTCGTGAACCTGGCCGCCAAGCCGTTGGGCGACGTCCTGGGATACGCCGTGTCGGTAGCGCGCGGCGATCCGGACGCCGCGACGGCGGCCGAACGCTTGCTCGAGCGCGACGACGAGGCCGGACACTTGGCGCGTATCGTCAGCCATCTCTCGCGGCCTTCGTCCCATGTCGGAGCGCCGGAACCGCGGCCGGCCGGCGACCCGCGGGAGGCGTGACCCGGCAGTGAACTGGCAGTGGGTGTCCAAGCCCCCGCGGACGCTGATCGTCGTATACTGCACCGCGTTGCACATCTGCTTCGGGACCGTCTACGCGTGGAGCTACTTCCAGACCATCCTGGTGCGCCAGTACGGGTGGTCGTACACCGAAACGGCTTTGGCGATCAGCACGGCGTTCTTCTCGATCGGAATGTCGGCGGCGTGGGCGGGCAACGTGCTTCCCAGGGTCGGACCGCGCCGCATGGCGCTGGCGGGCAGCTTGCTGTTCGCCGTCGGCTACGTGATCGCCGGACTGGCCCTGCGGATGGAGTTGGTGCCGCTGTTCGTGCTGGGGTTCGGCGTGATCGGCGGCATGGGCATCGGCCTGGGCTACGGCACGCCCGTCACGACGGCGGTCAAGTGGTTTCCCGATCAGAAGGGCAGGGTCAGCGGAATCGTCGTGATGGGCTTCGGGCTGGGCGCGTTGCTGATGAGCAAGGGCTTGGCGCCGTACTTGATCGCCATGGCCGAGGGCGACCTGTCGCTCGTCTTCGTGGGGCTGGGCATCGTGTTCGCCTGCGTGATGGTCCCGTGCAGCCTCGCGCTGAGCAATCCTCCGGGGTCGGAGTCCGTGGCCGACCGGCCGCTGGGCGCGGTGGCGGGACCCGCGCCCGAAACGACGAAACCCTACCTGATGTCGGTGCAGTTCGTCCTGATGTGGGTGGTGTTCTTCTTCAACATCGCGGCGGGGATATCGGTCATCAGCTTCCAGTCTGAGCTGTTGCAGGAGGTCTGGGGGCTTGCCGATCCCACGGTCGAGCCCGCGACGCTCGCCGAGTACGGCGCGACGCTGATCGCGGTCAGCTCCTTGTGCAACGGCGGCGGCCGGCTGCTCTGGGGATCGCTGTCGGACCGGATCGGGCGAGTCAAGGTGTTCCGCATCCTGCTGGCCAGCCAGATGGTGGTGTTCGGCGTGCTCATGACCGAATCCAATCCTTGGGTCTTCTCGGTGCTCGTCTGCTACGTCCTCCTTTGCTTCGGCGGTGGATTCGCCACGATGCCTCCCTTCATCCTCGGCGTGTTCGGCTCTCGCAGGATGTCGACGATCTACGGCGCGATTCTCACGGCCTGGGCGATGGCGGGAATCTGCGGGCCCGTGTACGTAGGCTTCCTCAAGGACCAGTACCCGGACCGCGCCGTCATGTACTGCTTCCTCATCGGCATATTCATGCTCGGCGCCGGCTACCTCTTCTCCTACCTGCTCAACGACGACCGCATGCGCGTGGGCCGTCCCACCGTCGATACCACGTTGCGCGAGTTCGGCATCCCGGCGGCGGGCAAAGCGTAACTCCGGCGGGACCCGGCGCCGAGCGGCCCCGACGACAGCCTATGGGCCGCCCAGGGCTCCCCGGAGGCGGTCCAGCGAGCCCCGCAAGTCCGGCTTCGCATCCAGCACGCCTGCGAACGGGTCCCGCCCGAGCGCTTCCATGCGGCCCGGCACGGTGCGGATGGTGTGGTCTCGCAACGACAGCTCCTCGTCCACCTCGGCCCAGTCGAGCGGCGCGGAGACGGGCGCCCCCGCCAAGGGCCGCACGCAGTACGGGGCGACGATGAGGCGGCCGTGCCCGTTCTGGAGGAAGTCCACGTATACCTTGCCTTCGCGCTGCGAAGGCCTGCGCGCCACCGTCGCGAGGCTTTCCATCTCCCGGACGACCGCCAACGCCAGAAGTTCGCCGATCGTCCGCGACTGGCGGTAGGTCGCGGCGCCGCCGAGCGGGAACGCCACGTGCAGCCCGGTGGACCCGCTCGTCTTCACGAAGGCGGGCAGCCGGATCTCGTCGGCCAGCTCCTTGACGAACCGAGCGATCTCCACGACGTGCGCGAACGGCGCGTCCTTGGGATCGAGGTCGAGCACGCAGTAGTCGGGATGAGCCAAGTCCGACACGCGGCTCAGCCACACGTGCAGGGGAATGCTGGCGCTGTTGGCCACGTAGAGGAGGGTCTCGGCGTCGTCGGCCACGAAGTAGTCGACCTCCCGCTCGGCGCCTTCGCTGTAGATGCGCACCCGCCGAACCCACGAGGGCGCGAAGGCCGGCGCGTTCTTTTGGAAGAACGACTTGCCGTGGATGCCGTCCGGATAGCGCGTGAGGACGATGGGCCGGTCGCGCAGATGCGGCAGCATCCAGCGGGAGACGGCGCGGTAGTAGTCGACCAGCTCGCGCTTCGAGTACCCGTCCTCGGGCCAGAACGTCTTGTCCAAGTTCGAGAAGTGGACCGTCTTCGCGACCTCGGACGCCTCGATCTCCGCCGGTTCCGGCAGTGGGCCGGCGACTTCGGCAAACGTGCATTCGGATGGCCGCTTGTCGTCGCGCACCCTCAGGAACGACGGCTGGCGCAGGTGCCCGGCCTCCGTCGTCTCCTGGTACCTCACCTCGACGACCAGCGCCGGGATCACCCACCGGTGCCGCCCCGAGCCGACCGCTTCCGCCCCCTTCGGAGGCGACGCGGGCCCAAGACCGCGAAGCTTCGCGCCGAGCTCCGCCATCGCCTGCGCCGAAAACCCGCTGCCCACCCGTCCTCGGTAGACCGCTTCGCCCTGCTCGTCGTACTGCGCCAAGTGGAGCGCCCCGAATCCGTCGCGGGCGTCCGGCTCCGTGAAGCCGTGCACCGCGAAGTCTCCGGCGCGCATCACCCGCACCTTCACCCAGGAACGACTGCGTCCGCCGGAGTAGGGCGAATCCGCCCGCTTGCCGACGATGCCTTCCAGTCCCATCTCGGCGACCCGCGCGAAGACGGCGTCTCCTTCCCGGGCGACGTGTTCCGAGTAGCGAATGGGACCCACCGACGGAAGCACGGCGCGCAGGATGTCCTTGCGGTCCAGAAGGGGCAGGGGACGCAGGTCCAACCCCTCGAACGACAGCAGGTCGAAGGCGAAGTACGTCGCCGGCGAAGCCGCGGCCGCCCGGGCCACGTCGCGTTCGCGCGCCAGCCGTCCCCGCTTCTGGATCAGCCGGAAGCTGGGGAGGCCGGACTCTCCGGTCACCACGACTTCGCCGTCGAGCACGAGGCCCCCGTAGGGCAGGCCGCCCAGCGCCCGAGCAACTTCCGGGAACGTCCGCGTGAGGTCGTTGCCGTTCCTCGAAAGGAGCCGCGCCTCCCGTCCCCGCCGCTCTCCGAGCAACCGGTAGCCGTCGTACTTGAGCTCGAACACCCACCCGTCGCGCGAAAACGCCGCCGCCGTGGACTCGGCATGCATCAGCGCCACGGCCTCGGCGTCCACGGCCGACTCCTCGGCTCCGAGCCGCCGACAACGCTCGCGGATCGGGCCGCCCACGTCGCCGCCCCGTCCCAGCTGCTCGACGGTCAGTCCCGACAGGATGGAGTCGTCCGGATAGTCCTCGGTGCGTCCGTCCGGGTCTTCGTACGCGTCGCTCTCCTTGACCAGCAGCCAGTGGTTGGCCTCGCCGCCCTTGGTGCGGATCAGCGTCCACCTGCCGCGCAGCTTGTAGCCGTGCAGGTCGAAGAGGAGCTTCCCCTTGTCCATCCCATCGGCGGGATCGCCCACGGGCCGCCAGCAGCCGCGGTCCCACACGATCGACGGCCCTGCGCCGTAGTTGTCCGCTGGAATCACGCCCTCGAAGTCGGCGTACTCGAGCGGATGGTCTTCCACGTGCACGGCCAGCCGCTTGTCGGACTGGTTGGGAGACGGCCCCTTGGGCACGGCCCACGAGACCAGCACGCCGCCCATCTCCAGGCGGAGGTCCCAGTGAAGGGAGCTCGCCTTGTGCTTCTGCACCACGAACAGCCGTCCGCCCGCGCTCGCGTCGCCGCTGAAGGGCTCGCCCGTGGACGACGCCGACCGCTTGGCCCGGTAGTCTTCCAGACGGCGCTCCTCGTGGCCGTCCGCGCGCCTTGCCGTCATGGCCGCCAAGCTACAGCTTTCGAATCATGAGCGCCCGCCCGATTGCCTCGTCGACCATTTCGTTCGGTCTCGTCTCGTTGCCCGTGAAGTTGTACGCCAGGAGCGAGTCGTCCGCCAAGATCCGCTTCAACTGGATCAACCGCGAAACGGGTGCGCGAGTCAAGCAGCAGTACGTGGACGTCGGCAGCGGCGACGTGGTGCCGCGGGAGAAGATGGTCAAGGGCTACGAGATTGCGAAGGACCAGTACGTGACGTTCGAGCCCGACGAACTCAAGGCGCTCGAGGCGCAGTCCACCGAGCTGATCGAGATCGCGGAATTCGTCTCCGCAGAGGCGGTCGACCGCACGTACGTGGACCGGGCGTACTACTTGGGGCCCGGGCAGGGAGGCGGACGGGCCTACCGCTTGCTGTCGGCGGCCTTGGCGGACGTCGGCGTGGTCGCGATCGCGCGCTACTCCGCCCGAGGCAAGCAGTACCTGACGATGATCCGGCCCAAGGACTGCGGCTTGGTTCTGGAACAGCTGCTCTACGGCGAAGAAGTGCGCTCCTTCGACGACGTGCCGCGCGAAGATGGGGTCGTGGACGAGGCGGAGCTGGCCTTGGCCAAGCAGCTCGTCGCCAACGCGACGGTCGAGGCGTTCGATCCGTCGCGGTACAAGGACGAAGTGCGCGAGCGGGTCCAGGCGCTCATCGACCGCAAGATCGAGGGCGAGCAGATCACGGTGGCGCCGCAGGAGCGGCCCGAGACGAGGATCATCGACCTGATGGAGGCGCTCAAGGCCAGCCTCGGCGCCCATGAAGGCCGAGCCGACGCGCCGGACGCGCCGGAAGAGGCCGAGAAGAAGGTCGCGGTCGGCTGAGGCCCGAGGAAGGGAAGGGCTATCCCGCCTTTCCGCCCCGCGACAGCCAGACGCGGATCAGCACGGCGCCCCACGCCAAGCCGACAGCCCCCCACACGACCTTGGCCGCGACCGGCGAAGCGACCCGAGTCTCCAGACCGGCCTGAATGACGAGTCCTCCGCCGGCCGTGAGCAGCAATGTGCCGATGAAGAACGTGGTGTCTTCCCACTGGGACCGGTCGGCCATGTCGTCCTCTTGCTCTCCCAGGGAGCCGCGAACGGCGTCCGAAGTTCCTCAATGTGGCGTCGCGGCTGCGGCTCCGCCACCGCATGGCCACCGGAAGTCCCGCCCAAGCCGGTCCCGTCGCCGTTGCCCGGCGGCCCGACTTCATTCGGCAGGCGCCCGGCAGGGGGCGCGCGCCGCCCCGATCCTCGGCACGCATCGTTAACTTGGACGGGTCGCTTCCGGTTGGGCCTGCGCGCGGAACACGGAGGAAGGGCCTGCGGCCGCCACCGCCCCGCGCGTTGGCAAC
>OZ241892.1:0-1510000 GCA_965203485.1 Longimicrobiales bacterium | reverse complement strand
AGGTCTGGGCGGGTTGGAAGCGGAAGAGGGAGGGCTTGATGGAGTTTGGTCATGCGGTGCCGCGAAGCGGCCGCTGATCCGCGGCGCGAACGCCGGAGATGGCGCCGGCAGTGGACCGCGATGGCGCTTGCCGCGTTGGCCGGCACGGCTCCTTGCGGAGCGTACGCGCAGAGCGGGGAGGCGGGCGCTCAAGAGGGTGCGCTCTTCTTGTTGTTGCCTGTGGGCGCGCGCGGCGTAGGATTGGGCCGGGCGATGACGGCGCTTCCGACGGAAGAAGGCACGTTCTGGAATCCGGCGGCCCTGGCGGAGCAATCGCGCAGACGGGTCATGGTGTACCGGGGCGATCAGCTGGTCGGCGCGTCCACGGCCGTCAACGTTCTCGTCCCATGGCAGGGAGTGGGAACGTTCGGCGCGTCCTACTTCCTGCTCGACGTGGGCGAACAGGACCTGCGCGACCAGTTCGGCAACACGCTGGGGTCGCTCTCAGTCCGAAACCACCTTGCCATCGCCAGCTTCGCGGCGTCGTTCGCCGGCCGGGTCCACGCGGGCCTCAACATGAAGCTCGTCCAGTTCCGAGGCGCCTGTCGCGGCCGGTGCCAGGACCTGGAGACCACCAGCTCCGCCTACGCCGTCGACGTGGGTGTGCAGGCGACGCCGTTTGCGGGCGTGCCGCTTCGCTTCGGCGCGATGCTGGCGCACGCGGGCACGGACTTTCGGATCCGCAACGAAGAGCAAGCCGACCCTCTCCCGACGCGGCTTCGCGTCGCGGCCGCCTACGAGGTGCTGCACTGGGTCGCCGACGACGCGGCCACGGAACTGTGGTTGGCCTTGGAGGTCGAGGACCGGGCGCGCGACGTTGGGTCACCCTCCTACTACCTGGGCCTGGATTTTTGGGCGGCGGACCTGTTCTCCGTGAGCGCAGGCTACGTGGGCGGCGAACTCGACCAGACCAACGGCGCGTCCGTCGGCGTCGGTTTCCGGGTCGACCGCTTCGACCTGCATCTCGCCAAGTCCCTGACGCGCTCGCCGGTAACGGGCGAGAGCGAGCCGGTCCACGTCAGCTTCGGCGTGGCGTTCTAGGAGGAATGGGGCCGGACGATGATGACGGCGCTAGCTAGAAGGCGCGTCCCGGAATCCGGCGGCATGGGCGGCGAGATCGAGCTTCCGGCTGTTGGGGGGCGGCCGCGGTATCGCGTCGAGATGAAGCACGTGTCGTTCGTCACCGTTGCCGTCGTGTTGCTGCTCGCGTCGCCGTGGGGCTTGGAAGCGCGCGGGGCGTCGGGGGAAGACCGGGTCGGCCCCGGAGAGAAGGCGGGCGGGCCCCAGGGGAACGCGCCGGTGGTGAGCGACGTGTACTTCACGACGACCCCGACGCGCGACTCGACGTACGAGCGGGGCGAGCCGATCACCGTTCGGGTCGTGTTCGACAGGGCGATCGTGGTAACGGGCAGCCCGCAGCTGGCGATGACGATGGGATCCACGACGCGACCGTTCTACCACTTGGCGGTGGGAAGCAACTACATCGACTTCAACGACTATACCGAATCGACCGACCACGACTTGGACGGGATCAGCATCGGGGCGAGCGCGCTGACGCTCAACGGGGGGACGATCACGTCGAGCGACGGGACGAATGCGGCGCTGGGGCTGGGAACGCACGCAATCACCAACGATCCGGCGCGCAAGGTGCAAGGAGGTCGGCGGTCGGCGCCGCGCGTGGCAAGCGTAACGTTCATTACCGATGCGGGCAGCGACTCGACGTACACGTTCGGCGACGAGATCGAGGTCGTGGTTCGGTTCGACCGCGCAGTCGTGGTGAACCGGCACGTCACGGTGAGCGGGAGGCCGCAGTTGGCGTTGACGGTGGGGTCGCAGACCCGGCAGGCGCGCTGGGAAGCCGAACCTGGACCGCCGGGGGCGATCCTCCGGTTCAGCTACTTCGTGCAGGCGTCGGACACGGACGCGAACGGGATCAGCATCGGGGCGAACGCACTGACGCTGAACGGGGGGACGCTGACGCTGCTGGGCTATTCTCCGGCGAGCGCGATCCTGGGGCTGGGCACGCACGCCGTCGCCAACGCCGCAGCGCACAAGGTGGACGGCAGCCGGGGGACGAAGGTGACGGGCGTGTCGATCGCGTCGCCGGCGACGAGCGATTCGACGTTCAAGGGGGGCGACCGGATCAAGGCGACGGTGACGTTCAGCGCGGCGGTCGACGTGGCGAGCACACGGCCGGTTCTGAACCTGGGGATCGGATCGGCGACGCGACAGGCGAGCTACGCGCGGGGCGGGGGAACGTCGTCGCTGGAGTTCGAGTACACGGTGTCGTCTTCGGACTCGGACGCGAACGGGATCAGCATCGCGGCGGGCGCGCTCTGCTGCGACGGCCGGGTTCTCGTGGTGGGGCAGGGCACGACCAGAGCGGCGCTGGGCCTGGGCAGCCATGCGATCTCGAACAGCGCGGCCCACAAGGTGGACGGCAGCGTGGCGGGCGCGCCGGTGGTGACCGACGTGCAGTTCACAACGACGCCGGCGAGCGATTCGACGTACGAGGTGGGCGAGCTGATCGGGGTTCGGGTCTTCTTCGACCGGAGCTTCTCGCTGACGGGCCGGCCGCAGTTGGCGTTGACCTTCGGGTCCGGGACCGGGCAGATGTCGCCCGTGGGGTGGGGCGGCAACGCCATCTCGTTCGACTACTACCTGCGGGCGACCGACGTGGACACGGACGGGATCAGCATCGGGGCGAACGCGCTGACGTTGAACGGGGGGTCGATCAGGTCGACGGACCGGACGACGAACGCGGAGTTGGGGCTGGGAACGCACGCGATCGCCAACGATCCGGCGCAAAAGGCGGATGGACGTCGGGCGACGGCGCCGACCGTTACGGACGCCTACATCCATACTTCTGCCGGCAGCGACTCGACGTATGCGGTGTCCGAGGAGATCACGATGTGGGTCGTATTCGACCGCGGCGTCGTGATGACGGGAGAGCCCCAGCTGGCGTTGACGATCGGGTCGCAGACGCGCTACGCGAGCTACTCCGGGCCCACGCCCACGGCGGCAAGGCGCGACTTCTACTTCCGGTACTTCGTGCAGGCGTCGGACAGGGACGCAGACGGGTTGAGCGTAGGGCCGGCGCTGGCGCTGAACGGAGGGACGATCAAGGTGGCGGGCGACACGGTGAACGCGAATCTGGCGCTGGGCGCCCACGCGATCGCGAACGCCGCGGCGCACAAGGTGGACGGCAGCATGGGGACGGGGGTGACGGGGGTGTCGATCTCGTCGCCGTCGTCGAGCGATTCGACGTTCAAGGCAGGCGACTGGATCGAGGTGACGGTGACGTGGAACCGAGCGGTCGACGTGAATTTGAGCTCGCCGCCCCGCATGGTTCTGGGGATCGGGGTGTTGGACCGCGCGGCCAGGTACGCGCGGGGGCACGGCACGTCGTCGCTGGTGTTCCGGCACCCGGTGCAGCGGTCGGACTTGGACTTGGACGGGATCAGCATCGGGGCGGACGCGCTGAGCAACTGGGGGCGCGGCCGGATCTTCGCAGCGGGGACGAGGACGCAGGCGGGGCTGGGTCTGGGCGCCCACGCGATCTCCAACAGCGCGGCGCACAAAGTGGACGGTCGCAGGGTGGGCGCGCCGGTGGTGAGCAACGTGCGGTTCACAAGCACGCCGGCGAGCGCCGACTCGACGTATCACCTGGGCGAGCGGATCCATGTCGAGGTGCGGTTCGACAGGTCCATCAGCTACACCGGCACTCCGCAGCTGGCGCTGTGGGTCGGAGCGGCCACGCGATACGCCGCGCTCAGCAACGCGTCCCTGAGCGGAGCGCTGGTGTTCACTTACGACGTGCAGGCGTCCGACTCCGACCCCGACGGCGTCAGCATCGGGGTGAGCGCGCTGAGGCTGAACGGAGGGACGATCACGGCCCGGACGGACACCACGGCCGCGAACCTTGGGCTCGGGTCCCAGATCACGAACGATGGCCGCCACCAGGTGGACGGGAGCCAAGTGACGGCGCCGTCGGTCGCCGACGTGCGAATCACGAGCAGCCCGGCGAGCGGCAGCACCTACGGGCTGGGCGAGCAAATCGAGGTGGCTGTCGACTTCGACCGTCCTGTCGTGGTTACCGGCGAGCCGATAGTGACACTGCTCATCGGGGCCGAGTTTCCGGCGGCGCGCTACCATTGCCCGGGGTGCACAGGAGGCGCCACGACGTTGAACTTCCGCTACACGGTTCGAGCGGTGGACCGGGACAGCGACGGGTTGAGCCTCCACAACAACAGCTTGGCGCGGACCATCGGTACGATCAACTTGGCGGCGAACGGCACGACGGCAGCGAACAGGAGCTTCGGCGCACACGCGGTCTCGAACGTTGCGGCGCACAAGGTGGACGGTAGCCGAGCGCCCGTGCCAGCGGCGACTGCAGTACAGATCTTGAGCAGCCCGCCGGCCGACCAAACGTACGAGCTGGGAGAGGAAATCGCGTTCAGGGTGTCCTGGAATCGCGCGGTTGCAGTTACGGGCACGCCCCAACTGGCGGTGACGATCGGGTCGCGGACGCGGCAGGCGGATTACTACGAGAGCGCTTCGGGCACCCGCACCCACTTCCGCTACAAGGTGCAGGCGTCGGACGTGGACGCGGACGGGATCAGCGTCGCGACCAACGCGCTGACGCTGAACGGCGGGACGATCAACGACGCCGTCAACGATTCGGCGGCCGCCTTGACGCTCCCCTGGGCTATCCCAAACACGCTGTCCCACAAGGTGAACGGCGGTCGAACGACCCGGCCGTCGGTGAGCGCACTGTCGCTGAACAGCACGCCGGACTCCACGTTCACCTTGGGCGACCGGATCGTCGTCACGGTGAGGTGGAATCGTACGGTCGCGGTTACGGGCACCCCTCGGCTGGCGCTGACGATCGGCACGCAGACGCGGCAGGCGGAGTACGCGAGCGGGACGGGCACGAACGCGCTGGCGTTCCGCTACTCGGTGGCGGCCACGGACGTGGACACGACGGGGATCAGCATCGGGGCGACCGCGCTGGCGCTGAACGGCGGGACGATAAAGCATGTCGGATCCAGTGCGGTGGACGCGAACCTGGGCCTCGGGACGCACGCTCTTGCCAACAGCGCCCGCCACAAGGTGGATGGGAGTCAAGTCAGCATCATCATGCGTGGCGTGGGCGTGTCTGGCCTGAGCTGTCCCGAGACCGGCGATACTTGCGAACTCGGAGACAGGATCCTGGTCTTTGGCCTCTGGACCGACTCCAACCGACGGCGGATCGTTGGCATAGACGTCACGGGCACGCCCCAGATCGCGATTGCCGTCGGGGCGCAGACCCGCTACGCGAACTACGACGCAGAGAAGACGGTCGAGCTGGGCACGTCGGGGCCGGGCGTCGTCTACTTCTCGTACTTTGTCCAGCCGGCGGACAGGGACACGGACGGGATCCACATCCCGCCCAACGGACTGCGGCTGAACGGCGGCACGATCAAGGTTGCCGGCTCGCAACGCGACGCGCCGCTCAAGCACGCGGGCTCGCCCGTTGCAACCGACACCAAGGTGAACGGCGGCAGCTCGACGGCGCCCTCGGCGAGGAACGTGAGGATCGTCAGCTCGCCGGCCAGCGGGGACACCTACGGGTTCTTGGAGAACATTCGGGTGCGGGTGGAGTTCAGCAGGGCCGTGGCCGTGACCGGCACGCCGCGGCTGGCCCTGACGATCGGGTCGCAGACGCGACAGGCGAGCTACGCTTCGGGAACGGGGACGGAGTTCCTCGAGTTCGGCTACCGGGTGCAGGTGTCCGATGCGGACGCCGACGGGTTGAGCATCGGCGCGAGCGCGCTGACGTTGAACGGAGGGAAGATCGCGTTGCAGGGCGACACGGCCACGAACGCGAGCTTGGCGCTGGGGCACCATGCAATCGCGAACGCCGCCGCCCACAAGGTGGACGCCAGCCAGGGCGCGCCTGGGGTCGGCGGCTTGGTGTTGGGCTCGCCGCCGGTGGGCGACACCTTCGAGCGGGGCGACACGATTGCCGCGACGTTGACGTTCAACAGGGCGGTGGACGTGACGGGGACGCCGCAGCTGGCGCTGACGATCGGCGCGACCACGCGCCAGGCCGCCTACGTCTCGGGCACGGGCACGGCGTCGCTGGTCTTCCGCTACGTAGTGGTGCAGGCGGACGCCGACGCCGACGGGTTGAGCATCGGCGCGAGCGCGCTGGCGCTGAACGGCGGGACGATCGACGCGGCGGGCGGGACGACGGACGCGCGGCTGGGCTTGGGCAGTCACGCGGTAGCGAACAGCTCGGGCCACAAGGTGGCGGGCGGGACGTTCACGGCGGCGGCGGTCAGCGGCGTGTCGATCACGAGCAGCCCGGCCAGCGACAGCACCTACGGCTTCGACGAGGTGATCGAGGTGCAAGCGACGTTCAACCGCCGCGTGACTGTGACGGGCACGCCCCAGCTGGCGCTGACGATCGGGACGCAGACGCGCCAGGCGTCCTACACCTCCGGCACGGGCACGGCGGCGCTGACGTTCCGCTACACGGTGATGGCGGCGGACGCGGACTCGACCGGCGTCGGCATCGGCGCAAGCGCGCTGGCGCTGAACGGCGGTGGGATCGCCGACGCCCGCGACGGGAGCACGGCGGCGAGCTTGGGGCTGGGCGCGAACGCGATCGCCGCCGCGGCGGCGCACAAGGTGGACGGCGCCCGGGGTCCGCCCAGGGTGGCGGGCGTGGCCGTCGGGTCGCCGGCGGTGGGCGACACCTTCGAGCGCGGCGAGCGGATCGAGGTCACGGTCACGTTCACCAAGGCGGTGGACGTTACGGGGACGCCGCAGCTGGCGCTGACGATCGGCGCGGCGACGAAGCAGGCGGCGTATGCGAGCGGCACGGGCACGGCGTCGCTGGTGTTCCGCTACCTGGTGGTGCAGGCGGACGCGGACGCCGACGGGCTCAGCATCGGGGCGAGCGCGCTGGCGCTGAACGGCGGGACGATCGACGTGGCGGGTGGTACGACCGACGCGCTGCTGGGGCTGGGCTCGCGCGCGATCGCGAACAGTTCGGGCCACAAAGTGGCGGGCGGGACCTTCACGACGCCGGCGGTGAGCGGAGTGACGATCTCGAGCAGTCCCAGCGTCGGCGACACATACGCCTTGGCCGAGCGGATCGAGGTCGAGGTCGCGTTCAGCAGGCCGGTGAGCGTTTCGGGCGTGCCGCAGCTGGCGCTGACGATCGGGACGCAGACGCGCCAGGCGGCCTACGCATCGGGCACGGGCACGACCACGCTGACGTTCGGCTACGCGGTGGTGGCCGCAGACTCCGACACCACCGGCATCAGCATCGGCGCGAGCGCGCTGACGCTCAACGGGGGAACGATCAACGACGTCCGGAGCAGCGCCACGGCGGCGAGCTTGGGCCTGGGCGCGCACGCGATCGCCAACGCCTCCGGCCACAAGGTGATCGGGACCCCGGCGGTCCCGACGGTGACCGGAGTCTCGATCGCGAGCAGCCCGGCGAGCGGCGACGCCTACGGCGCAGGCGAGACGATCACCGTGCACGTCGTGTTCCAGGTTCCGGTCGTGGTGACGGGCGCGCCCCAGCTGGCGCTGACGGTGGGGCCCGAGACGCGGCAGGCCGCCCTCGCCGGCGGAAGCGGGACGGACACGCTGGCGTTCAGCTACACGACGGTGGCGACGGACACGGACACGGACGGGATCGGGATCGCCGCGAGCGCGCTGGCGCTGAACGGCGGGACGATCCGGAGCGGCAGGGGAACGGACGCGTTGCTGGGCCTGGGCGCCCACGCGATCGCGAACGCCGCGGGCCACAAGGTGGACGGCAGGGCGACCGCGCCGACGGTGACGGCCGTGAGGGTCGCGAGCACGCCGCTGCTTCAAGTGCGGAACGTCGGCTTGTACGGACGGGGCGAGACGATCGAGGTGCAGGTCGGCTTCAGCCTGCCTGTGAGGGTGACGGGCGCGCCCCGGCTGGCGTTGACGATCGGCGCGGCGACGAGACAGGCGGCCTACGCGGGCGGATCGGGCACGGCGACGCTGGCGTTCCGCTACACGGTTGGCCAGTCGGACCTGGACGGGGACGGGATCGGGGTCGGCGCGAGCGCGCTGACGCTGAACGGCGGTGCGATCCGGAGCAGGGCGGGCGCCAGCGCGGCCTTGGGACTCGGCAGCCACGCGATCACGGCGGCGTCGGGCCACACGGTGGACGGTCGGCAAGGAGGCGGCGCTCCGGAAGTGACGGGAGGCTCGATCGTCAGCCGCCCAGGGGTTGGAGACTCGTACGGGGTCGGCGAGACGATCAGGTTGCGGGTGGTCTTCAACGAGCTGGTGGCGGTGACGGGGACGCCGCAGCTGGGGCTTGAGATCGGGACGGCGACGCGGCTGGCGTCGTACGCTTCGGGCACGGGCACGACGGAGCTGGAGTTCCGCTACACGGTCCAAGCGGGGGACAAAGACGACAACGGCGTTGCCGTCCCGGGCACGTTCACCGACCTCGCTGGATCGATCAGCAGCGTCGCGTCGGGCAACAGCCTGGACACGAGCAAAGAGTATGAACGCGTGAAGACCGCGGACCTCGTCGACCACAAGGTCGATGCCGCGAGCGACAACCGGGCGTCGATTCCGATGCCGAACGCGGTGACGATCAGCAGCAGCGCCGGGAACGACAGCACCTACGCGGCGGGCGACACGATCTCGGTGCAGGTGGGCTTCACCGTTGCGGCCACGGTGACGGGGACGCCGCAGTTGGCGCTCTCGATCGGCAGCGCGACGCGCCAGGCGGCCTACGCCAGCGGAAGCGGGACGGCGACGCTGACGTTCCGCTACGCGGTGACGGACGCGGACGCGGACGCCGACGGCATCAGCATCGGCGACCTCGCGCTTGCGCTGAACGGCGGGACGATCCGGAGCGGGAGCGGCGCCTATGCCACGCTGACCTTGGGAACGCATGCGATCTCGAACGCGGCGGCTCACAAAGTGGCGGGAACGACGACGGCGCCCACGGTGAACGCGGCGTCGGTCACGAGCACGCCTGCGACGGGCGACACCTACGGCGCCGCCGAGAAGATCGCGGTGCAGATCGGCTTCCGGATCCCGGTCGTGGTGACCGGGGCGCCGCAGCTGGCGCTGACGATCGGGACGCGGACCCGGCAGGCCGGCTACGCGGGCGGCAGCGGGACCCGCGTCCTGACGTTCGACTACGCGACGGTGGCGACGGACGCGGACGCGAACGGGATCGGCGTCGCCGCCGCTGCCCTGACGCTGAACGGCGGCACGGTCCGGAACTGGGCGGGGACGAACGCGGTGCTGGGCCTGGGCGCGAACGCAATCGCGAACGCGAGCGGCCACAAGGTGAACGGCGCGGCGACGGTTCCGGCGGTGAACACGCTGACGATCGCGAGCACGCCTGCGAGCGGGGACACGTACGGCGCGGGCGAGACGATCACGGTGGAGGTGGGCTTCCAGATTCCGGCGACGGTGACGGGGGCGCCGCAGCTGGCGCTGACGGTGGGGGCGCAGACGCGGCAGGCGGGGTACGCGAGCGGGAGCGGGACGAAGACGCTGACGTTCAGCTACGAGGTGGCGGCGACGGACGCGGACTCGGACGGGATCGGCGTCGGGGCGAGCGCTTTGGCGCTGAACGGCGGCACGATCCAAAGCGGGGCGGGGACGAACGCGGCGCTGGGGCTGGGCACGAACGCAATCGCGAACGCGAGCGGCCACAAGGTGAACGGCGCGGCGACGGTTCCGGCGGTGAACACGCTGACGATCGCGAGCACGCCTGCGAGCGGGGACACGTACGGCGCGGGCGAGACGATCACGGTGGAGGTGGGCTTCCGGATACCGGCGACGGTGACGGGGACGCCGCGGCTGGCGCTGACGGTGGGGGCGCAGACGCGGCAGGCGGAGTACGCGAGCGGGAGCGGGACGAAGACGCTGACGTTCAGCTACGAGGTAGTGGCGACGGACGCGGACTCGGACGGGATCGGCGTGGGCGCGAGTGCTTTGGCGCTGAACGGCGGCACGATCCAAAGCGGTGCGGGGACGAACGCGGCGCTGGGCCTGGGCGCGAACGCGATCGCCAACGCGGGCAGCCACAAGGTGGACGGGGCGGCGACGGCGCCGACGGTGAACGCGGTGACGATCGCGAGCACGCCGGCGAGCGGGGACACGTACGGCGCGGGCGAGACGATCACGGTGGAGGTGGGCTTCCAGATTCCGGCGACGGTGACGGGGACGCCGCAGCTGGCGCTGACGGTGGGTTCGCAGACGCTTTGGCGCTGAACGGCGGCACGATCCAAAGCGGTGCGGGGACGAACGCGGCGCTGGGCCTGGGCGCGAACGCGATCGCCAACGCGGGCAGCCACAAGGTGGACGGGGCGGCGACGGCGCCGACGGTGAACGCGGTGACGATCGCGAGCACGCCGGCGAGCGGGGACACGTACGGCGCGGGCGAGACGATCACGGTGGAGGTGGGCTTCCAGATTCCGGCGACGGTGACGGGGACGCCGCAGCTGGCGCTGACGGTGGGTTCGCAGACGCGGCAGGCGGAGTACGCGAGCGGGAGCGGGACGAAGACGCTGACGTTCAGCTACGAGGTAGTGGCGACGGACGCGGACTCGGACGGGATCGGCGTGGGCGCGAGCGCTTTGGCGCTGAACGGCGGGACGATCCAGAGCGGAGCGGGGACGGATGCGGCGCTGGGCTTGGGCACGAACGCGATCGCGAACGCGAGCAGCCACAAGGTGGACGGGGCGGCGACGGTTCCGGCGGTGAACGCGGTGACGATCGCGAGTGCTCCGGCGAGCGGGGACACGTACGGCGCGGGCGAGACGATCACGGTGGAGGTGGGCTTCCAGATACCGGCGACGGTGACGGGGACGCCGCAGCTGGCGCTGACGGTCGGCGCCTCGACCGTCCAGGCCCAGTACGTTCGGGGGAGCGGCTCCGGGACGCTCGTCTTCGAGCACGTCGTGCAGACCGCCAACGTGGACGCCGACGGGATCAGCATCGGCGCGAGCGCGTTGACCCTGAACGGCGGGACGATCCGGAGCGGAGCGGGGACGAACGCGGCGCTGGGCCTGGGCACGCACGCGATTGCCAACGCGAGCGGCCACAAGGTGAACGGCGCCACGGCCACTCCGCCGACCGTGAACGCCGTCGCCGTCGCCAGTTCGCCGGCGAGCGGGGACACCTACGGCGCCGGCGAGCGGATCGATGTGACGGTCGGCTTCGACATCGCAGTGGACGTGACGGGCGCGCCGCAGCTGGCGCTGACGATCGGCGCCCAGACGCGCCAAGCGGCGTACCGAAGCGGCGGCGGGACGCGAACCCTCGCCTTCGAGTACGTGGTGCAGTCGGCGGACGCGGACAACGACGGCATCGGCATCGGCGCGAGCGCGCTGGCACTGAACAGCGGCACGATCGGCAGCAGCTTCGGCGCGTCGGCGGTGCTGGGTCTGGGCACGCACGCGATTGCCAACGCGAGCGGCCACAAGGTGAACGGCGCCACGGCGACGGTTCCGGCAGTGAGCCGGGCGACGATCGCCAGCGCTCCCGCAACCGGAGACACGTACGGCGCCGCCGAAGCGATCACGGTCGAGATCGCGTTCACGACGCCTGTGGCGGTGACGGGCGCCCCGCAGCTGGCGCTGACGATCGGCGCCCAGACGCGGCAGGCGTCCTACGTCGGCGGAAGCGGCAGCAAGACGCTCTCCTTCGCCTACACGACCACGGTGGCGGACGCCGACAGCGACGGCATCGGCGTGGGCGCGAGCGCGCTGGCGCTGAACGGCGGCACGATCCGGAGCCAAACGGGGACCAACGCGGCGCTGGGGTTGGGCGCGCACACGATCGCCGACGCGAGCGGCCACAAGGTGGACGGGACGACGACGGTGCCGGTGGTGAACGCCGTCGCGATCACCAGCTCTCCGGCGAGCGGGGACACTTACGAGATCGGCGAGACGATCACGGTCCAGGTGGGCTTCCAGATCGCCGTCACGGTGACCGGCACGCCGCAGCTGGCGCTGACGATCGGGACCCGGACGCGGCAGGCGTCCTACGCCGCCGGAAGCGGCGCGGACTCGCTGACGTTCAGCTACACGGTGGAAGCCGGCGACTCGGACTCGGACGGGATCGGCGTGGGCGCGAGCGCGCTGTCGCTGAACGGCGGCACGATCCGGAGCGGGACGTCGACCAACGCGGCCCTGGGGCTGGGCGCGCATGCGATCGCGAACGCCGCCGCCCACAAGGTGGACGCCAGCCAGGGTCCGCCGGGCGTCGCCGGCCTGGTCTTGGGCTCGCCGCCGGTGGGCGACACCTTCGAGCGGGGCGACACAATTGTTGCGACGGTGACGTTCAACAAGGCGGTGGACGTGACGGGCGCGCCGCAGCTGGCGCTGACGATCGGCGCGGTCGCGCGGCAGGCGGCGTACGCCGGCGGAACGGGCACGGCGTCGCTGGTCTTCCGCTACGTGGTGGCGACGGGCGACGCCGACGCGGACGGGATCAGCGTCGGTGCGAGCGCGCTGGGGCTGAACGGCGGCACGATTCGGCTCGCAGGGGGCACGATCAACGCGTTGCTGGGCCTGGGCAGCCGAGCGGTGACCAACAGCGCGGGCCACAAGGTGGCGGGCGGCGCGTTGAGGGCGCCTGCGGTGACGGGCGTTGCGCTTGTCAGCAGCCCCGACAGCGCATCGACCTACGGCCTCGGCGAGGAGATCACGGTCCAGGTGACGTTCGGCCGCCCGGTGAACGTGAGGAGGACGCCGCGGCTGGCGCTGACGATCGGTTCGCAGACCCGCCAGGCCAACTTCGTCTTGGGCTCGGGCACGGCGACGCTGACGTTCCGCTACGTCGTGGCGGCGTCGGACGCGGACGCGGACGGGCTGAGCATCGGCGCGAGCGCGCTGACGCTGAACGGCGGCACGATCGTGGACTTGCGCGACGGAGCCACGGCCGCCGCGCTCGGGCTGGGCGCGAACGCGATTGCCGACGCCGCGGGCCACAAGGTGGACGGCAGCATGGAGAAGGCCCCGGCGGTGGTCGGCGTGCAGATCGGGAGCACGCCGGCGGACGGGACCACCTACAAGCGGTCGGAGAAGATCAGAGTTGAGGTCGCCTTCGACCGGGTGGTGGCGGTGACGAACTCGCACCGTCTGGGGTTGGCGCTGACGCTGGGGACGCAGACGCGGCAGGCGAGCTTCCTGAGGGGCACCAGAACGAAGACGCTGACGTTCGAGTACACGGTGCAGCCGTCGGACGCGGACTCCGACGGGCTGAGCATCGGCGCGAGCGCGCTGACGCTGAACGGAGGCAGGGCGAACAGCGGCGCAATCCGGATCGCGGGCGGCACGGCGAACGCGTTGCTGGGACTGGGCACGCATGCGATCTCGAACAGCGCGAGCCACAAGGTGGACGGAAGCCGAATCGTTTCGCCGTCGGTGGACGAAGTGGCGATCGGCGGGCGGCGAGTCGGGGACACGTACGAGCTGGGCCAGTTCATCATCATCTTCCTGATCTTCGACCGGGAGGTCGTCGTCACGGGGGCGCCGCAGGTGGCGCTGAGGGTGGGGACGCAGACGCGGCAGGCGGAGTACTTCACCGGTTCGACGGACCAGCTGACCTTCACTTATGTGGTGCAGGCGTCGGACGTGGACGCGGACGGCATCTCGATGGACGCGAACGCGCTGACGCTGAACGGCGGCACGATCGCGTCGGCGGTCGACAGCACGACGGCGGCGAACTTGGCGACGCAGGCGTTCGCTCCCGGCGCGAACTACAAGGTGAACGGCGCCCAGACGACGCAGCCGTCGGTGACGACCGTGGCGTTCGGCGACTTGCCGACGGGGCAGACCTACGAGCTGGGCGACGAAGTCGTCGTCAGCGTAGGCTTCGACAGGGTGATCGAGGTGACGGGCACGCCGCAGCTGGCGCTGACGATCGGCGCGGAGACGCGCCAGGCGAGCTTCGACGAACTCGCCCGGCTGGGCGACATATTGCGCTTCAGCTACGTGGTGCGGCCGCCGGACGCGGATTCGAACGGGATCAGCATCGGGGCGAACGCGCTGACGTTGAACGGAGGGACGATCCGCCTGGGCGGCAGCGCGACGGTGAACGCGAACCTGGGGTTGGGCGCGCACGCGATCGTCGACGACGCCAACCGCAAGGTGGACAGCAACCTGGGACCGCCGGGGGTGAGCGGCCTCGCGTTGAACTCGCCGGTGGCAGACGACACTTACGGCTTGGGGGACGTGATCGAGGCGACGGTGACGTTCAACAAGGCGGTGGACGTGACGGGGACGCCGCAGCTGGCGCTGGGGATCGGCGCGGTCACGCGGCAGGCGTCGTACGCGAGCGGCACGGGGACGGCGTCGCTGGTGTTCCGCTACACGGTGGTGGCGGCCGACGCGGACAGCGTCGGGCTGAGCATCGGCGCGAGCGCGCTGACGCTGAACGGCGGGACGATCGACGTGGCGGGCGGGACGACGGACGCGCTGCTGGAGCTGGGCGGCCACGCGGTGTCGAACAGCGCGAGCCACAAGGTGGACGGAGCGCTGGACCGGCCGACGGTGACGGACTTGGTCGTGGGGTCGCCGCCGACGGGCGACACGTTCGAGCGCAACGACTCGATTGCGGTGACGGTGACGTTCAACAAGGCGGTGGACGTGACGGGGACGCCGCAGCTGGCGCTGGGGATCGGCGCGGCGACGAAGCAGGCGTCGTATGCGAGCGGCACGGGGACGGCGTCGCTGGTGTTCCGCTACTTGGTGGTGCCGGGGGATGTGGACGCCGACGGGCTGAGCATCGGCGCGAGCGCGCTGTCACTGAACGGCGGGGCGATCGACATCGCGGGCGGCACGACGGACGCGCTGCTGGGGCTGGGCAGTCACGCGGTGAGCAACAGCACGGGCCACAAGGTCGCGGGCAACAGGTTCACGACGTCGTCGGCGAGCGGGGTGACGGTTGCGAGCAGCCCGGCGAGCGGGGACACGTACGGCCTGGGCGAGCAGATCGAAGTGGAGGTGTCGTTCGTGCGGCCGGTGGTTGTGACGGGGACGCCGCAGCTGGCGCTGGGCATCGGGACAGACACGGTGCAGGCGGACTACGCCTCCGGGACGGGCACGACGACGCTAACGTTCCGGCATGCCGTGGCGGTGGGCGACGCGGACTCCGACGGGATCAGCGTCGACGCAAGCGCGCTGACCTTGAACGGTGGGACGATCAACGACGTGCGAGGCGGCACCAGCTTTGCGGCTGGACTGGGGCTGAGCGCGCACGCGATTGCGAACGCGGCGGCGCACAAGGTAGACGCGAGCCGGGGCGCGGCGGGGGTGACGGGCGTGTCGATCGGCGCCCCTGTGGTGGGCGACACGTTCGAGCGGGGCGACACGGTTGCCGTGACGGTGACGTTCAACAAGGCGGTGGACGTGACGGGCGCGCCGCAGCTGGCGCTGACGATCGGCGCGGTCACGCGGCAGGCGTCGTACGCTTCGGGCACGGGCACGGCGTCGCTGGTGTTCCGCTACGTGGTGGTTCAGGCGGACGCGGACGCGGACGGGTTGAGCATCGGCGCGAGCGCTTTGGGGTTGAACGGCGGGACGATCCGGGTGGCGGGCGAGACGACGGACGCTTTGCTGGGCTTGGGCAGTCACGCGGTGAGCAACAGCGCGGGCCACAAGGTGGCGGGCGGGACGTTGACGGGGCCGGCGCCGAGCGGGGTGGCGATTGCGAGCGTGCCGTCGAGCGACAGCACGTACGGTCGGACGGAGCGGATCGAGGTGGAGGTGACGTTCGCGCGGCCGGTGGTGGTGACGGGGACGCCGCAGCTGGCGCTGACGATCGGGACGCAGACGCGGCAGGCGTCGTACGCGAGCGGGAGTGGCACGAAGGCGCTGGCGTTCCGGTACACGGTGCAGGGGACGGACCGCGACTCGACTGGGATCGGCGTCGGCGCGAGCGCGCTGGCGCTGAACGGCGGTACGATCGCCGACGCGCGCGACGGCACGACGGCGGCGGCGCTGGGGCTGGGCGCTCACGCGGTGTCCGACGCGGCGGCGCACAAGGTGGACGGCAGCCTGG
Organism: Longimicrobiales bacterium; assembly: GCA_965203485.1. GTDB lineage: Bacteria > Gemmatimonadota > Gemmatimonadetes > Longimicrobiales > Gaopeijiaceae. Next base: position 1,493,887 of record OZ241892.1, on the reverse strand, counting down.
GCACGCCGGGGGTGATCGGCGTGTCGTTCGCGGACGATCCGTACAACTCGGAGTACGAGCGGGGCGACGCGATCGATGTTCGTGTGTTGTTCAGCAGGGCGGTGGCGGTGACGGGCGCGCCGCGGCTGGCGCTGGGGATCGGTTCGCAGACGCGGCAGGCTGCATATGCGTCGGGCACGGGCACGGACACGCTGGTGTTCCGGTACGTGGTGGTGCAGTCGGACCGGGACATCGACGGGATCAGCATCGGCGCGAGCGCGCTGGGGTTGAACGGCGGGACGATCCGCGCGGCGGGCACGACGATGGACGCTGTTCTGGGTCTGGGTTCGCACGCGATTGCGAACAGTTCGGGTCACCAGGTGAACGGCTCGCTGTTCACGGGTCTGGCGGTGGAGGATGTCCATGTTCGGAGCGTGCCGGCGAGCGACAGCACGTACAAGCTGGGCGAGCGGATCGAGTTGGAGGTGTTGTTCCAGCGGGCGGTGGTGGTGACGGGGACGCCGCAGCTGGCGCTGGGGATCGGGAGCGCGACGCGGCAGGCGTCGTACGCGGGCGGGAGCGGCACGAAGCGGTTGCGGTTCCGGTACGCGGTGGCGGCTGCGGACGTGGACGCGGACGGGATCAGCCTGAGCGGGAGCGCGCTGGCTTTGAACGGCGGGGCGATCGACGACGCGCGTGCGGGCGGGACGGCTGCGGGGCTGGGCACGTCGGCGAGCGTGTTCAGCAACGACGCGGCGCACAAGGTGAACGGCGGCGTGGGCGCGCCGAGCGTAAGCGCGTTGGGGATCGGCGCGCCGGTGGTGGGCGACGTGTTCGAGCGCGGCGACACGATAGTTGCGACGGTGGAGTTCAACGCGGCGGTGGCGGTGACGGGGACGCCGCAGCTGGCGTTGGGGATTGGATCGGCGACGCGGCAGGCGGGCTACGCATCGGGGACGGGCACGGCGTCGCTGGTGTTCCGGTACGTGGTGGTGGCGGCGGACGCGGACGCGGACGGGTTGAGCATCGGCGCGAGCGCGTTGGCGTTGAACGGCGGGACGATCCGGCGGACGGGCACGACGACGAACGCGCTGCTGGGCCTGGGCGGGCACGCGGTGACGAACAGCGCGGGCCACAAGGTTGCGGGCGGGACGTTCACGGCGTCGGCGGTGAGCGGCGTGGCGATAGCGAGCGTGCCTGGGAGCGACAGCACGTACGTCCGCACGGAGCGGATCGAGGTGGAGGTGTCGTTCGCGCGGCCGGTGACGGTGACGGGGGCGCCGCAGCTGGCGCTGGGGATCGGTTCGCAGACGCGGCAGGCGGAGTACGCGAGCGGGAGCGGCACGAAGACGCTGGCGTTCCGTTACGCGGTGCAGGCGGCGGACTCTGATTCGGACGGGATCAGCATCGGCGCGAGCGCGCTGGCGCTGAACGGCGGGACGATCGCGGACGCGCGCGACGGCGCGACGGCGGCGGGGCTGGGGTTGGGGAGCCATGCGATCGCGAACGCGGCGGCGCACAAGGTGAACGGCGCCCGGGGACCGCCGGGCGTGAGCGGGTTGTCGATCGGCTCGCCGGTGGTGGGCGACGTGTTCGAGCGCGGCGACACGATAGCGGTGACGGTGACGTTCACCGACTCGGTGGACGTGACGGGCACGCCGCGGCTGGCGCTGGGGATTGGTTCGGCGACGCGGCAGGCGAGCTATGCTTCGGGGACGGGCACGGCGTCGCTGGTGTTCCGGTACGTGGTGGCGAGTGGCGACGCGGACGCGGACGGGTTGAGCATCGGCGCGAGCGCATTGGCGCTGAACGGCGGGACGATCGACGTGGCGGGCGGGACGACGGACGCTTTGCTGGGGCTGGGCAGTCACGCGGTGAGCAACAGCACGAGCCACAAGGTGGCGGGGGGGACGTTCACGGCGGCGGCGGTGAGCGCGGTGACGATAGCGAGCGAGCCGGCGAGCGACAGCACGTATGCGGAGACGGAGGAGATCGCGGTCGAGGTCTCGTTCAACCGTCGTGTGACGGTGACGGGCACGCCGCAGCTGGCGTTGGCGATCGACACGCTGACGCGGCAGGCGGAGTACGCCGGCGGCACGGGCACGGCGACGCTGACGTTCGCGTACCAGGTGGTGGTGGCGGACGCGGACTCGACGGGGATCAGCATCGGCGCGAGCGCGCTGGGGTTGAACGGCGGTACCATCGCGGATGCTCGCGACGGCACGACGGCGGCGAGCCTGGGCTTGGGATCGAACGCGATCGCGGACGCGGCGGCGCACAAGGTGGACGGCAGCCTGCCGCCGCCGGTGACGCGTGCGACGGGGGCGCCGGAGGCGAGGGGCTTGGCGATTGGGGCGCCTGCGGTGGGCGACGTGTTCGAGCGTGGCGAGACGATCGAGGTCGAGCTGGTGTTCCACAGGGCGGTCGACGTGACGGGCACGCCGCAGCTGGCGCTGACGATCGGCGCGGCGACGCGGCAGGCGAGCTACGCGAGCGGCACGGGGACGGACACGCTGGTGTTCCGCTACGTGGTGGCGAGCGGCGACGCGGACGCGGACGGGATCAGCATCGCAGCGAGCGCGCTGGCGCTGAACGGCGGCACGATCAGGGCGTCGGGCGAGGCGCTGGACGCGGAGCTGGACCTGGGCGCGTACGCGGTCGCGAACAGCGGTGGCCACAAGGTGGCGGGCGGGACGTTCACGACGCCGGCGGTGAGCGCGGTGACGATATCGAGCACGCCGGCGAGCGCGAGCACGTACCAGCTGGGCGAGCGGATCGAGGTGAAGGTGGCGTTCGGCCGCCCGGTGGCGGTGACGGGCGCGCCGGAGCTGGCGCTGACGATCGGGAGCCGGACGCGGCAGGCGAGCTGGGAGTCGGCGACGAGCGTTGCGGACACGCTGGTGTTCGGGTATGCGATTCGTCCGGCGGACGCGGACACCGACGGGCTCAGCATCGGCGCGAGCGCGCTGGGGCTGAACGGCGGTACGATCGCCGACGTGCGTGCGGGGGCGGCGGCGGCGAGCCTGGGCCTGGGGTCGCATGCGATCGCGGACGCGGCGGCGCACAAGGTGGACGGCAGCCTGGGGCCGCCGGGCGTGACGCACTTGTCGGTCACGGCGCCGCTGTCGGCGCAGACGTTCGAGCGGGGCGACACGATCTTCGCGAGCGTGCGGTTCAACAAGGCGGTGGACGTGGGGGGGACGCCGCAGCTGGCGCTGGGCATCGGGAGCGCGACGCGGCAGGCTGCGTACGCGAGCGGGACGGGCGCGACGGAGCTGGAGTTCCGCTACGTGGTGGTGCAGTCGGACGCGGACGCGGACGGGCTGAGCATCGCGGCGAACGCGCTGGGGTTGAACGGCGGGACGATCGACGTGGCGGGCGGGACGACGGACGCGTTGCTGAGTCTCGAGCACGTAGCGATCAGCAACGCGTCCGGCTTCCGCGTCGCGGGCGGCACGTTCACGGCGCCGGCGGTGACGTGGGCGGGGATTTCGAGCGCTCCGTCGGACGGGAGCACGTACGAGCTGGGCGAGCAGATCGGCGTGACGGTGACGTTCAACCGGAACGTGACGGTGACGGGCGCGCCGGAGCTGGCGCTGGGGATTGGCGCGCAGACGCGGCAGGCGGCGTACGTCGCGGCGGCGTCGGGCAACCGCGAGCTGGAGTTCCGCTACACGGTGGCGGCGGGCGACGCGGACGCGGACGGGCTGAGCGTGGGCGCAAGCGCGCTGGCGCTGAACGGCGGGACGATCGTGGACCCGCGCGACGGCACGACGGCGGCCGCGCTGGGGCTGGGCGCGAGTGCGATCGCGAACAGCGCGGGCCATGCGGTGGACGGCAGCCGGGGGCCGCCGGGCGTGAGCGGGGTGTCGATTGCGGCGCCGCCGGCGGGCGACGTGTTCGAGCGTGGCGACACGATTGCGGCGACGGTGACGTTCAACAAGGCGGTGGACGTGGGGGGCGCGCCGCGGCTGGCGCTGGCGATCGGCACGCAGACGCGGCAGGCGGGCTACGCGAGCGGCAGCGGCACGGCGTCGCTGGTGTTCCGCTACGTCGTGGTGCAGGCGGACGCGGACGCGGACGGGCTCAGCATCGCGGCGGGCGCTCTGGCGCTGAACGGCGGGACGATCGACGTGGCGGGCGGCACGACGGACGCGGTGCTGGGCCTGGGCGGCCACGCGATCGCGAACAGCACGAACCACAAGGTTGCGGGCGGCACGTTCACGGCGTCGTCGGTGAGCGGCGTGACGATCACGAGCAGCCCGGCGAGCGGCGACACGTACGGGCTGGGCGAGGAGATCGAGGTCGAGGTGACGTTCGTGCGGCCGGTGAACGTGACGGGCACGCCGCAGCTGGCGCTGGGCATCGGGACAGACACGGTGCAGGCGGACTACGGCTCGGGCACGGGCACGAAGACGCTGGCGTTCAGCTACGCGGTCGCGGCGTCCGACGCCGACGGCGACGGGCTCAGCATCGCGGCGGGCGCGCTGGCGCTGAACGGCGGGACGATCGTCGACGCGCGCGACGGTTCGACGGCGGCGAGCCTGGGCCTGGGGACGAACGCGATTGCGAACGCAGCGTCGCACAAGGTGGACGGCGCGCAGGGGCCGCCGGGCGTGACGGCGCTGTCTGTCGCGTCGCCGGTGGTGGGCGACGTGTTCGAGCGGGGCGACACGATTGCGGCGACGGTCGTGTTCAACAAGGCGGTGGACGTGACGGGTACGCCGCAGCTGGCGCTGACGATCGGCTCTGCGACGCGGCAGGCGTCGTACGCGGGCGGCACGGGCACGGCGTCGCTGGTGTTCCGGTACGTGGTGGTGCAGGCGGACGCGGACGCCGACGGGTTGAGCATCGCGGCGGGCGCTCTGGCGTTGAACGGCGGGACGATTGACGTGGCGGGCGGCACGACGGACGCGCTGCTGGGTCTGGGGCCGAGCGCGGTGGCGAACAGCGCGGGCCACAAGGTCGCGGGCGGCACGTTCACGGCGGCGTCGGTGAGCGGGGTCGCGATCACGAGCGCTCCGGCGAGCGACAGCACGTACGGCCGGACGGAGCGGATCGAGGTGGAGGTGACGTTCAACCGCAGGGTGGCGGTGACGGGTACGCCGCAGCTGGCGCTGACGGTCGGCGCGCAGACGCGGCAGGCGTCGTACGCGAGCGGGAGCGGCACGGCGACGCTGGCGTTCGGCTACACGGTGGCGGCTGCGGACGCCGACTCGGACGGCATCGGCATCGCGGCGGGCGCGCTGGCGCTGAACGGCGGCGGGATCGCCGACGCGCGCGACGGCGCGACGGCTGCGGCGCTGGGTCTGGGTTCGAACGCGGTCGCCAACGCTGCGGCGCACAAGGTGGACGGCAGCCGCGGGCCGCCGGGCGTGACGGGGCTGTCGATCAGCTCTCCGGCGGTGGGCGACGTGTTCGAGCGCGGCGAGACGATCGAGGTCGAGCTGGTATTCAACCGGTCGGTGGACGTGGGGGGGACTCCGCGGTTGGCGCTGGCGATCGGGAGCGCGACGCGGCAGGCGAGCTACGCCGCTGGTACGGGCACGGACACGCTCGTGTTCCGGTACGTGGTGGCGAGCGGCGACGCGGACGCGGACGGGCTCAGCATCGCGGCGGGCGCTTTGGCGCTGAACGGCGGGACGATCAAGGTCGCGGGCGGCACGCTGGACGCGGCCTTGGGCCTGGGCGCGCGAGCGGTGACGAACAGCGGGGGCCACAAGGTGGCGGGCGGCACGTTCACGGCGGCGTCGGTGAGCGGCGTGACGGTCTCGAGCGCGCCGGCGAGCGCGAGCACGTACCAGCTGGGCGAGCGGATCGAGGTGAAGGTGGCGTTCGGTCGTCCGGTCGCGGTGACGGGCACGCCGCGTCTGGCGCTGGGGATCGGGACGCGGACGCGGCAGGCGAGCTGGGAGGCGGCGTCGAGCACGGCGGACACGCTGGTGTTCGGCTACGCGGTCCGTCCGGCGGACGCGGACACCGACGGGCTCAGCATCGGCGCGAGCGCGTTGGCGCTGAACGGCGGGACGATTGCGGACGCTCGCGACGCGAGCGAGGCTGCTGCGCTGGGCCTGGGCTCGAACGCGGTGACGAACGACGCTTCGCACAAGGTGAACGGCAGCCTGGGGCCGCCGGGCGTCGTGGGGTTGACGGTGGCTGCGCCGCTGGTGGGCGCCGCGTTCGAGCGGGGCGACACGGTGGTTGCGACGGTGACGTTCAACAAGGCGGTGGACGCGACGGGCACGCCGCAGCTGGCGTTGTCGATCGGGACGCAGACGCGGCAGGCGGGCTACGCTTCGGGGACGGGCACGACGGCGCTGGTGTTCCGGTACGTGGTGGTGGCTGCGGACGCGGACGCCGACGGGCTCAGCATCGCGGCGAGCGCGCTGGCGCTGAACGGCGGCACGATCGACGTGGCGGGCGGTACGACGGACGCGTTGCTGAGCCTGGAGCGCCATGCGATCGGCAACGACGGCGCGTTGCGCGTGTCGGGCGCGACGTTCACGGCGGCGTCGGCGAGCGGCGTGACGATATCGAGCAGTCCGGCGAGCGACAGCACGTACGGCCGGACGGAGCGGATCGAGGTCGAGGTGACGTTCGACCGCAACGTGGCGGTGACGGGCACGCCGCAGCTGGCGTTGACGATCGGCGCGCAGACGCGCCAGGCGAGCTACGCGAGCGGGACGGGCACGAAGACGCTGGCGTTCGGCTACGCGGTGGTTGCGGCGGACGCGGACGCGAACGGGATCAGCATCGGGCCGGCCGCGCTGGCGTTGAACGGCGGGACGATTGCGGACGCTCGCGACGCGAGCGAGGCGGCGGGGCTGGGGCTGGGTTCGAGCGCGATCGCGAACGCGGCGGCGCACAAGGTGGACGGCAACCAGGGGCCGCCGGGCGTGACGGGCTTGGTCGTCGCGCCGCCTCCGGCGGGCGACGTGTTCGAGCGGGGCGACGCGATCGCGGCGACGGTGACGTTCAACCGCGCGGTGGCGGTGACGGGCACGCCGCAGCTGGCGCTGGCGATCGGCACGCAGACGCGTCAGGCGAGCTACGCGAGCGGGAGCGGCACGACGTCGCTGGTGTTCCAGTACACGGTGGTGACTGCGGACGCGGACGCCGACGGGTTGAGCATCGGGACGAGCGCGCTGGCGTTGAACGGCGGCACGATCCGGCTGTCGGGCGGCACGCTGGACGCGACGCTGGGTCTGGGCGCGCACGCGGTGACGAACAGCGGGGGGCACAAGGTGGCGGGCGGCACGTTCACGGCGGCGTCGGTGAGCGGCGTGACGATATCGAGCGCTCCGTCGAGCGGCGACACGTACGGGCTGGGCGAGCGGATCGAGGTCGAGGTGACGTTCGCGCGGCCGGTGAACGTGACGGGCACGCCGCAGCTGGCGCTGACGATGGGGGCAGCGACGCGGCAGGCGGACCACGCGAGCGGGGGCGGCACGAAGACGCTGACGTTCGGGTACGAGGTGGTGGCGGGGGATGCGGACAGCGACGGCGTCAGCGTCGGTGCGAGCGCGTTGGCGTTGAACGGCGGCACGATCTCGGACGCTCGTGACGGTTCGACGGCGGCCAGCCTGGGCTTGGGTTCGAGCGCGATCGCGAACGCGGCGCCGCACAAAGTGGACGGCGCACAGGGGCCGCCGGGCGTGACGGGGTTGTTGATCGGTGCGCCTCAGGTGGGCGACACGTTCGAGCGCGGCGAGACGATCGAGGTCAAGGTCGCGTTCAACAAGGCGGTGGCGGTGACGGGGACGCCGCAGCTGCAGCTGCGGTTCGCGAGCGGCTCGAAGCAGGCGGACTACGCGAGCGGGACGGGGACGGACACGCTGGTGTTCCGGTACGTGGTGGCGGCTGCGGACGCGGATGCCGACGGGTTGGGCATCGGCGCGTCCGACTTGCGGCTGAACGGTGGCACGATCCGTCGGTCGGGGACGGCGACGGACGCGGTGCTGGGGCTGGGCAGCCACGCGGTGATCCGCAGCACGGGCCACAAGGTGGCGGGCGGCACGTTCACGGCGTCTGCGGCGAGCGGGGTCGCGATCACGAGCGCTCCGTCGAGCGACAGCACGTACGGACGCACGGAGGTGATCGAGGCCGAGGTGTCGTTCACGCGCCCGGTGGCCGTGACGGGCGCGCCGCAGCTGGCGCTGGGGGTCGGGAGTCAGACGCGGCAAGCGGCGTACGCGAGCGGGAGCGGCACGACGGCGCTGGCGTTCCGGTACGTGGTGGCGGCGGCGGACGCGGACACGGACGGGATCAGCGTCGCGGCGAGCGCGCTGGCGCTGAACGGCGGGACGATCAACGACGCTCGGGGCGGCACGACGGCGGCGGGCCTGGGTCTGGGCTCGTCCGCGATATCGAACGCTGCGGCGCACAAGGTGGACGGCAGCCGCGGGCCGCCGGGCGTGACGGCGCTGTCGATCGGTTCGCCGGCGGTGGGCGACGTGTTCGAGCGCGGCGAGACGATCGAGGTCGAGCTGGTGTTCAACCGCGCGGTGGACGTGGGGGGCGCGCCGCAGCTGGCGCTGGCGATTGGTTCAGCGACCAGGCAGGCGAGCTACGCGAGCGGTACGGGCACGGACACGCTGGCGTTCCGGTACGTGGTGGCGAGCGGCGACGCGGACTCCGACGGCATCAGCATCGCAGCGGGCGCGTTGTCGTTGAGCGGCGGGACGATCAGGGTCGCCGGCGGCACGCTGGACGCGACGCTGGGACTGGGCGGCCACGCGGTGACGAACAGCGCGGGCCACAAGGTGGCGGGCGGCACGTTCACGACGCCGGCGGTGACTGCGGTGGCGGTGTCGAGCGCGCCAGCGAGCGCGAGCACGTACCAGCTGGGCGAGTCGGTCGAGGTGAAGCTGGCGTTCAGCCGTCCGGTGGCGGTGACGGGGACGCCGCGACTGGCTTTGGGGATCGGGACGGCGACGCGCCAGGCGGACTACGATTCGGCGTCGAGCAGTGCGGACACGCTGGTGTTCGGGTACGCGATCCGGCCGGCCGACGTGGACGCCGACGGGCTCAGCATCGCGGCGGGCGCGCTGGCGCTGAACGGCGGGACGATCGCGGACGCGCGGCCGGGCGCGACGGCTGCGAGCCTGGGCTTGGGGAGCCATGCGATAACGAACGCTGCGGCGCACAAGGTGAACGGCGGGCTGGGCCCGCCTGGCGTGACGGGGTTGGCGGTGGCGTCGCCGCCGGCGGGCGCGGTGTTCGAGCGCGGCGACACGATTGTTGCGACGGTGCGGTTCAACAAGGCGGTGGACGTGACGGGCACGCCGCAGCTGGCGCTGGGGATCGGCACGCAGACGCGGCAGGCGGCGTACGCATCGGGCACGGGCACGGCGGCGCTGGTGTTCCGGTACGTGGTGGCGACGGCGGACGCTGATGCCGACGGGTTGAGCGTGGGCGCGAGCGCTCTGGCGCTGAACGGCGGCACGATCGACGTTGCGGGCGGGACGACGGACGCGTTGCTGAGCCTGGAGCGCCATGCGATCGGCAACGACGGCGCGTTGCGCGTGTCGGGCGCGACGTTCACGGCGTCGTCGGTGAGCGGCGTGTCGGTGACGAGCAGTCCAGCGAGCGACAGCACGTACGGTCGCACGGAGCGGATCGAGGTCGAGGTGACGTTCGACCGCGCGGTGGCGGTGACGGGCACGCCGCAGCTGGCGTTGACGATCGGCGCGCAGACGCGCCAGGCGAGCTATGCGAGCGGCACGGGCACGAAGACGCTGGCGTTCGGCTACGTGGTGGTGGCTGCGGACGCGGACGCGAACGGTTTGAGCATCGGGCCGGCCGCGCTGGCGTTGAACGGCGGTGCGATCGACGACGCGCGCGACGCGAGCGAGGCTGCGGGCCTGGGTCTGGGGAGCCATGCGATATCGAACGCTGCGGCGCACAAGGTGAACGGGAACCTGGGGCCGCCCGGCGTGACGGGCGTGACGCTCGGCTCGCCGCCGGTGGGCACGACGTTCGAGCGGGGCGACACGATAGTGGCGACGCTGGCGTTCAACCGCTCGGTGGACGTGACGGGCGCGCCGCAGCTGGCGCTGGGGATCGGGAGCGCGACGAAGCAGGCGGTCTACGCGAGCGGGAGCGGCACGTCGTCGCTCGAGTTCCGCTACGTGGTGGTGACGGCGGACGTGGACGCCGACGGGTTGAGCGTCGCGACGACGGCGCTGGGATTGAACGGCGGTACGGTTCGGCTGGCCGGCGGCACGCTGGACGCGACGCTGGGGTTGGGCACGCACGCGATATCGAACAGCGCGGGCCACAAGGTTGCGGGCGGGACGTTCACGGCGTCTGGCGTGACGGGGGTGGCGGTCGCGAGCAGTCCTGCGAGCGGCGCGACGTACGGGTTGGGCGAGCGGATCGAGGTTCGGGTGACGTTCGCGCGCGCTGTGGCGGTGACGGGCACGCCGCAGCTGGCGCTGTCGTTCGGCGCTGCGACGCGGCAGGCGGACTACGCGGGCGGCACGGGCACGCCGCAGCTGTCGTTCGGCTACGTGGTCGTCGCGGGCGACGCCGACTCCGACGGGCTCAGCATCGGCGCGAGCGCTTTGGCGCTGAACGGCGGCGGGATCGCGGACGGTCGCGACGGTTCGACGGCGGCGGCGCTGGGCCTGGGTTCGAACGCGGTCGCGGACGCTGCGGGCCACCGCGTGGACGCGACGCGCGGCCCGCCCGGGGTGATGGGCGTGACGATCGGGTCGCCGACGGTGGGCGACACGTTCGAGCGGGGCGACACGGTCGAGGTCGAGGTCGAGTTCAACAAGCCGGTGTCGGTGACGGGCGCGCCGCAGCTGGCGCTGGGCATCGGCGCGGCGACGAAGCAGGCGGGCTACGCGGGCGGGAGCGGGACGGCTGCGCTGGCGTTCCGGTACGTGGTCGTGTCCGCCGACGCGGACGCGGACGGGCTCAGCGTCGCGGCGGGCGCTTTGGCGCTGAACGGCGGGACGATCAAGGTGTCGGGCGGCACGGCGGACGCTTTGCTGGGCCTGGGCGCGCACGCGGTGGCGAACAGCGCGGGCCACAAGGTGGCGGGCGGGACGTTCACGGCGTCGTCGCCGAGCGCGGCGTCGGTGACGAGCGCGCCGGCGAGCGGCGACACGTACGGGTTGGGCGAGCGCATCGAGGTACGGGTGACGTTCGCTCGCCCGGTCGTCGTGACGGGCGCGCCGCAGCTGGCGCTGGGCATCGGGAGCGCGACGAAGCAGGCGGGCTACGCTGGCGGCAGCGGGACGCGCGCGCTGGTGTTCGGCTACGTGGTCGCGTCTGCGGACGCCGACGCCGACGGGATCAGCGTGGGCGCGAGCGCGCTGTCGCTGAACGGCGGCGCGATAGCCGACGCGCGCGACGGGTCGACGGCGGCCGGGCTGGGCCTGGGCTCGAGCGCGATTGCGAACGCTGGCGCGCACAAGGTGGACGGCAGCGTCGAGGGCGCGCCGGCGGTTGCGGGCGCTCGGCTGGCGAGCGCGCCGTCGGGCGGCGGGTCGTACGGACTGGGCGAGGAGATACGGGTGGCGGTGCGCTTCGACCGCGCGGTGGCGGTGACGGGCACGCCCGAGCTGGCGCTGGGCATCGGCGCTGCGACGCGGCAGGCGGGCTACGCGGGCGGGAGCGGCACGTCCGAGCTCGAGTTCGCGTACGTGGTTCAGGCGGCGGACGCCGACAGCGACGGGATCAGCGTTGGCGCGGGCGCGTTGTCGCTGAGCGGCGGGACGCTGGTGGTCGCGGGCGGCACGGCGGCGGCGGTTCTGTCGCTGGGCAGCCACGCGATCGTGAACGCGAGCGGCCACGCCGTCGCCGGCACGCTCGAGGCGGCGCCGGTCGTGACGGGCGCGCGGCTGGTATCGTCGCCCGCGAACGGGAGCGCTTACGGGTTGAGCGAGCGGATCGCCGTCGCGCTGGCGTTCAGCCGTCCGGTCGACGTTGCGGGCGCGCCGCAGCTGGCGCTGGGCATCGGGAGCGCGACGCGGCAGGCGGGCTACGCGAGCGGGAGCGGCACGGCCGAGCTGGTGTTCGGCTACGTCGTCGCGGGCGCCGACGCCGACGCCGACGGCGTGAGCGTCGCGGCGGCGGCGCTGGCCTTGAACGGCGGGACGATCGTGATCGCGGGCGGGCGCGTGGCGGCGGTGCTGTCGCTGGGCACGCACGCGCTGTCGAACGTCGCGGGCCACCTGGTGGACGGGAGCGCCGAGACGGCGCCTGCCGTGGCGGGCGTGGTGCTGGCGAGCGCGCCCATCGGCGGCGGGCGCTACGAGCTGGGCGAGGAGATCCGCGTGCACGTGCGCTTCGACCGCGCCGTCGCCGTGACGGGCTCGCCGCAGCTGGCGCTGACGATCGGCGCGCAGACGCGCACGGCGCGCTTCGTGCGCGTCGTCGGCTACGGCGCCGCCGCGCGCGCGGGCTGGGCCGGCGTCGCGGCGGGCTATGCAGGCGCGGGCTGGGCCGGCGGGTCGGCGGGCGGCGCAGGCGGTTCCGCCGGCGCGTTGGGCGCGACGCAGGGCGCGGCGCTCGAGTTCGCGTACGCCGTTCAGGCGGCGGACGCCGACGCGGACGGATTGAGCGTGGGCGCGGGCGCGCTGTCGCTGAACGGCGGCGCGATCACGCTGCTGGGCGGCACGGCGGCGGCTGGACTGTCGCTGGGCGGCCACGCGCTGACGAACGTCGGCGGCCACTTGGTGGACGGCAGCGTCGTGTCGCCGCCTGCGGTCGCGGGCGTCGAGGCGAGCCGTCCGCAGTCGGGCGGCCGGTGGCGCGCCGGCCAGACGATCGAGATCGCCGTCGTGTTCGACCGGCCGGTGAGCGTGACGGGCGGCCCGCGTCTGGCGCTGGCGATGGGCACGCGCACGGTTCACGCCGCGCTGGCGTCGGCGAGCGGGCGGCGCGTCGAGTTCGCGTACGAGGTGCGTCCTCACGACCGCGCGCCGAACGGGATCGCGCTGGCCGCCGGCGCGCTGGACGCGAGCGGCGCGGCGATCGTGTCGGCCGCCGACGGTTCGACGCCGGCTGCGCTGTCGCTGGGCAGCCATGCGTTCGCAAGCGATCCGACGCGCAGGGTCGAGGGCGGCGGCGGCGAGCCGGAGCCTGGGCGGCCGCCGAAGTTCTCGGCCGAGTCGTACGCGTTCGAGCTGGCCGAGAACGTCGCGGGCGCCGTCGTCGTGGGCGCCGTGAGCGCCGTGGACCCGGACGAGGGCGACGAGGTGTACTACCGGCTGCGCGAGGGCGGCGGCGGCCTGTTCGAGGTGGGCGAGACGAGCGGCGAGGTCAGCTACGTCGGCGCGGGCGAAGACTACGAAGCCGGCCCGCGCGAGCACGCGCTCGTCGTGTCGGCCGCCGACGTCGGCGGCCTCGCGTCGACCGTCCGCGTGACGGTGAAGGTGACGAACGCGAACGAGGCGCCCGCGTTCGAGCGGGCGAGCTGGACGTTCGAGCTGGCCGAGAACGCGGCCGGGCCCATAGTGCTGGGCACGGTCAGCGCGACCGACCCGGACGAGGGCGAGGCGCTGTCGTACAGCCTGGTCTCGGGCGGCGGCGGCCTGTTCGAGCTGGACGTTGCGAGCGGCGCCGTGCGCTACGTCGGCGCCGGCGAAGACTACGAGACGGGCCCGCGCGAGCACGCGCTGGCCGTCGCCGTCGCCGACGCGGGTGGATTGCGCGCGGCGGCCGGCGTCGTGATAGCCGTCGCCGACGCCGACGAGGCGCCCGTGTTCGAGCGGGCGAGCTGGACGTTCGAGCTGGCCGAGAACGCGGCCGGGCCCGTCGTGCTGGGCACGGTGTCGGCGACCGACCCGGACGAGGGCGAGGCGCTGTCGTACAGCCTGGTCTCGGGCGGCGGTGGGCTGTTCGAGCTGGACGCGTCGAGCGGCGCGGTCAGCTACGTGGGCACCGGCGAGGACTACGAGACGGGCCCGCGCGAGCACGCGCTCGTCGTCGCCGCGACGGGCGCCGACGGCCTGGCCGCGCGGGCGGCCGTCGTCGTGACGGTCGCCGACGTGAACGAGGCGCCCGTGTTCGAGCAGGCGAGCTGGACGTTCGAGCTGGCCGAGAACGCGGCCGGCCCGCTCGCCGTCGGCGCCGTCGCCGCCGACGACGAGGACGAGGGCGACGTGCTGTCGTACAGCCTGGTCTCGGGCGGCGGCGGCCTGTTCGAGCTGGACGCTGCGAGCGGCGCCGTGCGCTACGTCGGCGCCGGCGAGGACTACGAGACCGGCCCGCGCGAGCACGCGCTCGTCGTCGCCGCGACGGACAGGGGCGGCCTGGCGGCGACGGCGAACGCGACCGTCGTCGTGACCGACGTCAACGAGGCGCCCGAAGCGACCGCGCAGATCGCGATCCCGGCGCTCGAGGCGCACGGCGCGGCCGTGCAGGAGACGCTGGACGCGTACTTCCGGGACCCGGACGGCGACGCGCTCGCGTACGCCGCCGAGTCGTCGGACACGGCGGTGGCGGCGGCGAGCGTTGCGGGCGGCGTGCTGACCATCCAGCCGTTCGCGATCGGCACGGCGAGCGTGACGGTGACGGCCGCCGATCCCGGCGGGCTGGCCGCCGAGCAGACCGTCGCCGTCGTCGTCGAGGCGTCGCGCTCCGAGCGAGCGCGCGTGCTCGAGGGCGCGCTGGCCGCGTTCGGGCGCTCCGTCGGCGCCGAGGCCGTCGACGTGATCGGCGGCCGGCTCGGGATCGAATCGGCGGGCGGACTCGGACGCTCGCACCTCCAGCTCGGAGGACGCTCGATCGCCTGCGACGGCGGTGCCGCAACCGGCGTCGCGCAACGGGCGGGTGCTGCGGTCGAAACGTCCGGGGCGACGCTGGCAGGGGCGGTTACCGGGACGGGCGCGCGTGCGTGCGGCTGGCGGGCGCTGGCGCGTGCGGCGCCGGGCCTGCTCGGCGTGCAGATCGCGTTGCCGAGCGCCGGCGGCATGGGCGGCGCGCAGGACGCAGGCCCGCTCGACCCGGCCGCGCTGCTGTTTGGCGCCCCGGGCGCGGGAGCTGGCGGATTCGGCGGCCTCGACATGGGCGGCGACTACCGGGGCCAGCAGGAGCCGGCGGCGGCCGCGCCGGGCGGCGTGACGTTCAATCCGCTGTCGGGCAGCGACCTGCTCGAGCGCAGCTCGTTCCAGCTCTCGCTCGGCGGCGGCGCGGCCAGCGACTCGGGCGCGTTCGGCGCGCAGGACGCCGCCGGCCTGCGTCCCGGCTGGACCGTCTGGGGCCGCGCCGGCATGGGCGGCTACGAGGGCCGCCCGGCCGACGGCCTGCGCTTCGACGGCGGGCGCGCGCGCTCGGCGCACCTCGGCGCCGACTACCGCTTCGCGTCCGGCCTGCTCGTCGGCGTCGCCGGCGCGCGCAACAGCTTCGAGACCGAGTTCGAGAGCGCCGTCAACGGCGCCGGCTCCGTCGCCGCGAGCCTGACCAGCGTGCATCCCTACGTGCACTGGTCGCCCACCGGCGGGCTCGGCCTCTGGGCCCTCGCAGGCGCAGGAACCGGCGACGCGACGCTCGAGGAGACGGCCGGCGGCCGGTTCGGCGCCGACATCGCGATGCTGATGGGCGCGCTCGGCGCGCGCCGCGAGCTGGCCGGCGGCATCGCGCTCAAGGCCGACGCGTTCTCCGTGCGCGTGCGCTCCGACGACGCGGCCGACCTGGCAGGCGTGACCGCGCGCGCGCACCGCGTCCGGCTCGCGCCCGAAGTCGCGAAGACCTGGGCGCTCGGCGGCGAAGCGTCGCTGCGCACGCGGCTCGAGCTCGGCGCGCGCCTCGACGCCGGCGACGCCGAGACTGGGTTGGGCGCCGAGGCGGGCGGCGAAGCGTCGTTCGACCACGCGCCCACCGGCCTGTCCGTCGCAATGCGCGGGCGCGCGCTGCTCGCGCACCAGGCCGAGGGCCTGCGCGAATGGGGCGCCGGCGTCTCGCTCCGGCTCCAGCCCGGCGGCGGCGCCGAGAACGGCCTGTCGCTCTCCGTCGAGCCGGCATGGGGCGCCGGCGCGGGCGCCACCGGCGAACTCTGGCGCCAAGGCGCCGCCGCGCTCGAACCCGCCGTGCAAACGGCGCCGACGGCCGCGCCGTCCGGCTGGGCGCCCGGGCGCATGGCCATGGAGCTCGGCTGGGGCGTCGCGCTCGACAACGGCGCCACGATCACGCCCTTTGGACGCTGGAGCCAGGACGCAGGCGCCGGCCAGCGCTTCAACGCCGGCGCGCGCTTCTCGCTGCTCGGCAAGAGCGGCCCGTCCAGCGCGCACACCGGCATCCATTCGCCCGCCACAGGCCCCGCCGAGAGCCTGCGATTCCTCCTCCACCTCTACGGCGAGCACGCCTCCTCGCCGCTCGAATCCCCGCAACGCCGCCTCGGCCTAGCAGGCGCCATCCGGATCAGGCAGTAGCGCCCAAAGGACGACTGCTTCCCTTCAGCGCTCCGGAGGTCGGCGCGCGCCAACCGCTGAACCGGCCCCTTCGGCGCGACCGTTTCCTTGCTTGCATGCCCGGTGAACAACCTCGTGCGCACGCGCAAAGACGCTCATCGGCGTCGGCCGGCCTCGCGTCTCTCGCCCGACGGGCGTTCCCCGTCCCTGCCCGTCGGCATGCGCCGAAGACGACCGTGGGCAGTCGCCAAGCACGGGTCGTTGCGGCGGCACCCGGCACGCCGGGGCACCCTTGACCAACCAAGTAATGATTGGCGTAGGCACACGTACCCGGGCGATGGTTGCTTTGAGCTGGCAACCCCACGAACACGACGGCGTCCGACAACCCAATAGGCCCTCGAAACTGCTGAACAAACGGGAAGGGGCGCGGCGCTTGCCGCCACGCTCGTGGAACGCCGACCCTTGCCGCGACCATGCGACGTGATGTCGGCGCCCTTCCGCCTCCGGGGCCGCTACCCTTGCATGGCCTCCTCTTCCCGGCCGTCCAGCTTCGGCTACTGCAACGGCCAGAGCTGAACCCGTTCGACGCCCAGCTCGTCCACGGCCTTGCCCAGCACGTAGTCCCGGCCGATCTCGTAGACATCCAGGCCCTCCGGCAGCTCGACCACCTCGCGAACGCATCCCTGGCCGTCGTAGACCGTCCATGTCCGCGCTTCGTATCCGGGCAAGCGATAGTCCTCCACCCACAAGCGTCCCTGAGGATCGCCCCTGACGCGCCCGTAGGCGGGGTAGGCGTCCACCAGCGGCAATTTGGCCGCGCTGGCCTCCTGCACAGCGCGTTCCTCCCTCGGCATGTCGGCCAGCAAGGCTTCGACGTGGGCATCGAGGTCGGCTTGGGTGGGCGACGCCACGTCGTGGTTGCGGCGAACTAGCCGGTGAAGCGCTCCGTCGGTGCGGTAGCTCCGTATCTCGTACTGGTCGTTCGTGCCCACGACAACCCAGTCCTGCCAGAACGCCGCGACCGTCGACCGGCCGAAGGGAAGGACCCAAGACATCAGGAAATCCCCCGACAAGTCCACGTAGCCCTCTGGTCCCGGAAACGTGCCCAGCGACGCCTGGAGGTAGCCTTCGTCGTCGAGGATGACGTAATCCCGGTCTCGGCGCACGACGCCGCTACGGCGCTCGCCCGGCCCGATGCTGGGGAGGATCACTGCCAATACTGTGCCGTCGGCCTTGACGTCGATCACGCGGGGGGCGCTTTCCTCGGTCGGCAGAAGACGGAATGACCGGCCGAAGATGCCCCCGTCGTCAAAGACCGAAACGCGGTTCTGCCACATGTCCCAGGCCGCAATCGAGTCGCCCCGCCAGCTCGCAACGGAGGCCAGCCCGGTGAACTCGCCGGGGCCTTGCCCCTTGCGGCCCCAGGTGTCGGCATGCGACCCATCCGCGTCGAACACTACGAGCGACGCCGACCCTCCGTCAGCCACCACGACGGTCCCGTCTTGAAGCCGCGTTGCGTCTCTAACCCGGGAGAGCGGGGGGCGTCCGTCGGTCGCCGCCGCGCCGGCCCCAAGAGACGCCGACGGCGATGCCGCATAGCTCCTAGCCGCTTCGGCGTCTAACTGCGCCGAGTTCGAAACGAGCTGGACGCCCGCGCTGTCCGCAACAGCACACGCAAGAGCATGCGAGCTGTTGTCGTCTCCGCACGAAGCCGCCAAGCCGCAACAGAGCAGGACCGAAAAAAGGCGAGTGTTCATCGTCGCACGTCCTTGGAAGAGGAGTTCATGCTTGCGGGTTACGGAAACTTCCACTGCACGACTCGCGAGTACGGATCGCTGACGGCGCCGAATATGGAGTTGCCGTCCCGGCTGACCGCCAGCGAAGAGGCCAACACGTCGGCGCCAAAGTAGTACTCGCCGACGAACTCGCCGGACCAGGTATAGACGTGCAGGCTCGGGTCTCGTTTCGACTCCGCTTTTCGGGCGCCCGCGACGGGGTAGCGGTACGTACATCCGCAATAGAAGGCAATAATGTGATCCGAAGTGGCCATTAGCCGCGTATGACCGTATTGGTTGCCGTCGCTCCAGGAGAACCTGCCATTTGCAAGACGATAACGGACATCGACCTCGTATCGGCCTCTAACTGCAACGCTGGGGACGCCCGTGCGATCAAGCAGAAAGATATCCGCAGACGAATAGTAGCCCAAGGCGATTCCCAGGCCTTGCGGGTGCACAGCCATGGATGCGCGATTTAGCATGAATCTACCCGTGGCATGCGGCACTTCGTCGTTGCTGAAAGGCTCCATCAGAGAGACGCGGGAAGAAGGATGGCCGTCCTCGTCGAAAAACACGATCGTTGCGAGATTTCCGAGAGCGGTTGCGACAATCGAGTCTCCGATCCAGGAAACGTTTTCCATGTCTTGGCGAATTCGAAGAGGGACCTCGCCGATGACAACCGCCTTGCCTTCGGTGCTCACCTCCAGCAACGACAGCCGTCGGTTGCTGAAGTCGTGCACCCACGCTCGGTCGTCTCGGCCCGCAACGCGGTCGAATCCGGCTGGATCGGAGAACTGCCGACTGCCGCTCCCATGCTCGCCAATCCAATGGGTAATCGACTTCGTAGCGCGATCCATCACTGCGACATGCGGCGACGAGCGCCTGTCGGCAACCACGAGGTGACGCGGCGTCTCGAAGATCGCCTGCACGTCGCCGAACGTCGTGGAATCGCCGTACTCGGCGACGACGACGAGGGTGTCCCTCTGCCCGGGACCGGGCGCCGCCGACTCCATCGTCCGGACACCTTCGGTGGCGCCGTAGCTTAAGGGGACCTCCTCGACGGCCAGCCATTCGGCGTCGTCCCGACGGGCGCGGTCGTCTGCTTGGTCGGGTTGGCAAGCTGTGGTCATTGTCGCGCACATCAATACTATGAACCCCCTTCGGCACGTCATGGTCTTCCTCCGTGGTGAAGAACGCTCAGGTGCACGGAGGAGTCGCGAGCCTGCACGACAAGGCGACAGCCCCTCTGGCTCGCGATCCCTCCTCCAGCGCCATCAGGTCTCGGTGTTCTCGCAACCCGTCCTGCACTCGTAGCCCCGCTCGTTCCCGTTGTGCATGGAGCATAGGGCGTTGGTGTTGATGGTGCAACCCGTCGCCTGCCCGCACGCTCCGTCGAGCCGAACCACCGCGCGGCCGGACGTGTCCACGTCGACCGCAACGGGCGCCAGCGCCAGGAAGAACCCGGCGCCGATCACTCCGAGGAGCTTCTTGTTCACGATGCTTCCTCCGTTGGTCGGAAGTGAATGTTCCGAAGGGGGGAATCCCCAACGGCACTGCAACTGACTTGCGTCGCCTCCGGTAACCGAGGCCCATCCCGGTCGGGGGGCCGATCAGCTTCGGCGGCCCGCGACGCCACCGACGCCCGACTTCCGCGTCGGCGAACTTCATTCATTAATCCCGACGAACCGCGAAAAGGTTGCAACGAGGTCTCCGAGTGGTCGTCGATCCTCGCCACCCCGCGGATGGTCAAGCATCTTTCGCGGCCCTCTTCAAGGCGTCGATGGCGCGGGCGGCGCACGGCTTCACGGTCCGCGCCGTGCCGTCCGCCAAAGGCGACTTCCAAGGGTCGGGCGCGGCCGACAGGGCGCCTGGCCGGCCTCGTGCTTACCTTCTACACCGCGACTCGATGCAATGCTCCCGGGCGGCCACGCTCCTGTTTCCGCCGTTGGCGTCACGGAGAGGAGAGTATGGGCACAACACGGCGACGCACCCGTCGGCCGCCGCCGTGATCTTCGCCGCGTTCCTGGCGCCGCGGCTGCCGAGCGGTGCGACGGCGTGGTGGCGGGCGCTTCGGACGAGCATCGCAGTGCGGCGCGCTCGGCGTGGGCTTGCTCGCGCTCCGGTGGCGCTGGTGACTTTCGGCGTACTTGCGGTCCCGCTGGGCGCGGAGGCGGCGGGCCTTTCCGGGAGCCCGCCTGCGCAGGCCGTGGGCCCAGCGCCCGGCGCGTGGCGGCTGGGAGACCGCTGGAAGCCGGGCTTGCCTGCCGACTTGGCGGTCGCAGCAGGGGCGGCTTGGTCGCGAGGTCGCGGCTCGGACGCGCCGTCCGGAGAGCCTCTCGCGGTCGCCGTCCTGACGCGGCTCCGACCCGGGGCCGGGCGCTTCGGCGCGGAATGCGGCGCGGAGAAGG
Organism: Longimicrobiales bacterium; assembly: GCA_965203485.1. Classification (GTDB taxonomy): domain Bacteria; phylum Gemmatimonadota; class Gemmatimonadetes; order Longimicrobiales; family Gaopeijiaceae. The sequence continues at coordinate 1,473,361 of OZ241892.1, read as the reverse complement.
GGAAAGCCACGTCCGCGCCAGTCCGGCCCGTCCGGGGAGACGAAGCCGGCGAGTTCCGTGCACGCGTCGCAGGCACGATGAGAGCGGGCTTGCCTGCGTGCTCGGGCGTAGCGGAGATCGGGCGGAATGGGCGCATCATCGGCGAAGGCGATGCCTTCCTGTCCTCGCTGGTCGTGCCCGGCTTGGCGCAGTACCGGCTGGGTTCGCGCCGCTGGATCGCGTACGCGGGAGCGGAGGTGTTGTTTGCGGCCGCGTACGGCGCGCGGCGGAGCGAAGCGAGGGACGCGCGGCGGGGCTACCGGGACTTGGCGTGGAACGCGGCGCGGCGCGGCGTGGGCCGGGGAGACCGGCTCGACGGCGGCTTCGAGTACTACGAGGCGATGGCCCACTGGAGCGCGTCGGGCGCGTGGGACGGCGATTCGTCGCGTCCGGGCCTCCAGCCGGAGACCGACCCTGCCACCTACAACGGGTGGATATGGGCGCTCGCGACCGCGTTGCACGAGGTGAGCTTGGACGACGGCGAGCAGTCGCCGGGCTTCGAGCGGGCGCTGGACTACTACCGGCGCCGCGCGCAAAGACCCCAATTTCTCTGGGCCTGGCGGGGACCGGACGAGCGCAGGCGCTTCGCCCGGCTGATCGGCCGCAGCGACAGACTGTTCGGCGAGGCAAGACGCGCCCTGTGGATCGTCTTGGCCAACCACGTGGCCAGCGCCTTGGACGGGTTCGTCGCCGCCCGAATCGCCGCGTTGCCCGGCGGCCGCCTCGGCGTCGTGGTCGCCGCGCGCACCCGCTGAAACGAGCTGGATCGCGGGCCGTCACGGCTTGGTCCGTCGGCGCCGGGCGCTCGCGTATCTTTGAGGTCCTCGCGCAACCCTTGCGCGCGCGCAACCAGGCCGTGGCGCCGGCCACGCGCCCCATCGCCTCTCCCAACGACGCCCGCACGGAACATTCTCATGCCCGCTCCACAAGAAACGAACCAGCGCCTCGGGGCGGCGATCCGCCGGATCGAGGAGCTTCGGGGGTATCTTTGACGTCGATGCGCGCAGCAGTCGAATCGCGGTCTTGGACGAAGAGATGGCCAGGCCGGGCTTCTGGGACAACCGGCAGCGCGCACAGGCCGTAATCGGCGAAGCGAATCGCCTCAAGGCGTGGGTGGAGCCGTGGCGAGAACTCCGCGCGGAAGCCGCCGAACTGCGCGAGTTCGGCATCCTGCTCGGCCAGGACGAGGACGCCGAGTTCGCGGACGAGTGGCGGGAAGGCGTCGAGAAGCTCGAATCCGGCTTGGACCGCCTCGAGCTCAGGACCATGTTGCAGGGCGAGGACGACCATCGCGACGCCATGCTGGTCATTCATCCGGGCGCTGGAGGGCTCGAGTCGCAGGACTGGGCGCGCATGCTCTTTCGCATGTATTCCCGGTGGGCGGAGCGGCGCGGTTGCGACGTGTCGGTGCTCGACGTGCAGGCCGGCGACGACGGCGGCTTCAAGAGCGCGGCGCTGGAGGTCGCCGGCGACCACGCCTACGGCTATCTGCGGGCCGAAAAGGGCGTCCACCGGCTGGTGCGCATCTCGCCGTTCGACTCGCAGTCGCGCCGCCACACGTCGTTCGCGTCCGTGTTCGTCTACCCGGTCGTGGACGACGAGATCGAGATCGAAATCGACGAGGGCGACCTTCGCATCGACACCTTCCGCGCGTCCGGCGCCGGGGGCCAGCACGTGAACAAGACCGACTCGGCTATCCGCATCACGCACGAGCCCTCGAGCATCGTGGTCTCGTGCCAGCAGGAGCGTTCCCAGCACAAGAACCGTTCGACGGCCATGAAGATGTTGAAGGCGGCCCTTTATCAGAGAGCCAAGGAAGAGCGCGAGAAGGAGAAGCAGGCGCTGGAGGCGTCCAAGACGGAGATCGCGTGGGGCAACCAGATCCGCTCCTACGTCTTCGCGCCGTACACCATGGTCAACGATCACCGCACCGAACTCAAGGAGGGCAACGTGGCGGCCGTGATGGACGGGCGCCTGGACGCCTTCATCGAGGCGTTTCTCAAGAAGTTCGGCGCGGAGGCGGCCCGATGACGGACGAAGGCGAGAGGGGCCGCGGGAACGGCCGCGGCGATGATCACGGGGCATCGGCGACGGGGGAGCGCCAAGCCGCCGGGAGGGCCGAACGGTGCGGCGGCAGACCCGCGGACCAAAGCCGGACGGAGGACGGCGCCGACGCGCTCCCGAGGATGATGCGGGCACGTCGGGAAAAGCTCGAGACGCTTCGCCGCTTGGGAGTCGAGCCGTACGCGTATTCCTCGTCGGCCGACCTCCACGCCGCGCCCTCCATCGCGAAGTTCGAAGAGGCGGAAGCGGCGGGCACGGTGGAGGAGGGCGGGCACGACGGCACGTGGGCAGGTCGCATGGTGGCGTTGCGGTCGCACGGCGGCAGCGCGTTCGCCGACCTGGAGGACCGGACGGGACGCATTCAGGTCCACCTGCGGCGGGACGCTCTCGGCGAGGACGGATGGGAGCTGCTGGCCTTGCTCGACCTGGGCGACTGGATCGAGACGGCCGGCACGGTCTTCCGCACGCGGATGGGCCAAGTCACCGTGCGAGCCGACCGCCTGCGTCTCCTGGCCAAGTGCCTGCGCCCGTTGCCGCTGGGAAAGTCGGGCGTCGACAAGGAGACCGGACGACGCTCGGGGCACTCGGCGCTGGCCGACCAGGAAGCGCGCTACCGGAGGCGGTACGCCGACTTGGCGGTGCATCCCGAGGTTCGCGACGTGTTTTGCACGCGGGCGCGCATCGTCTCGGAGACGCGCAGGTTTCTGGACGAGCTGGGGTACGTGGAGGTCGAGACGCCGGTCCTGCAACCCGTCTACGGCGGCGCGGCGGCCGAGCCGTTCGTCACCAGGCACCGTTCGCTCGGCCGTACTCTCTACCTGAGGATCGCCGACGAACTCTACCTCAAGCGGCTCATCGTGGGCGGCCTGGACCGAGTCTACGAGATATCGAAGGACTTTCGCAACGAGGGCATCGACCGGTTCCACAACCCCGAATTCACGATGCTCGAGTTCTATCAGGCATTCGCCGACTACGAGGAGATGATGGGGCTCGTCGAGGCGCTGGTCTCAAGGCTGGCGGCATTGGACGGCGACGGCCCGCGCCTTTCCTGGGAAGGCTCCGAGATAGACCTGGAGCCGCCGTACGCGCGGCTGTCGTTCGTGGACGCCCTCGGCGAGGCCCTGGGTTTCGCGCCCCTGCGGGCCGCTCGCGAAGAGCTTCGCGCGGCCGCCCGGCGCCACGGATTGCCCGCCCTGGACGGCGCCGGCACGGGCAAGCTGCTCGACAAGCTGTTCGGCGCGCTGGTCCAGCCCCGCCTCGTGCAGCCCACGTTCGTCGTGGACCATCCTCGGGAGATGAGTCCGCTGGCCAAGCCGAAGCGAGGGGCGCCGGCGCTGGCCGAGCGATTCGAACTCTTCGTGGGCGGCCAGGAATTGGCCAACGCCTTCAGCGAGCTCAACGACCCGACGGAGCAGGCCGAGATCTTCAGCGCGCAGGCGGCGCTCCGCTCGGCCGGGGACCGCGAAGCGCACGAGGTGGACGAAGACTACGTGCAGGCGCTCGAGCACGGACTGCCGCCGACGGGGGGCGTGGGCATCGGCATCGACCGGCTCGTGATGCTGCTGACGGGCCAGCCGTCGATCCGCGACGTGATTCTGTTCCCGGTGCTCAGGGACTCCGAGTGAGGTCCGGGCCGGGCCCATGACGTCGCGGACGGGCCTTGCTTGGTTCCTGGCGCGCCGCTACTTGGCGTCCCGCAAGGGAGGGCGCCTCCTCTCGTTCATCACGTGGGTTGCGCTGTGCGGCATCGTCGTGGGCGTGACGGCGCTGGTCGTCGTCATCGGCGTCATGACGGGCATGACCAACGAGCTGCGCGAGAAGATCCTGGGATCGAACCCGCACGTGCTGGTCCTGGAGTCCGGAGAGTCGCTTCGCGTGCACGACTGGCGGCAAGTCGTCGAGAGCGCCCGCGCAGTCGAAGGCGTGGTGGCGGCCTCGCCCCTGGCGCTGACTCGCGTGGGCTTGGTCAGGGGCGACTACTCGGAGGTGCTCGACCTCTACGGCGTGGACCTGGACGCGCCGGGGCCGGCCCTCAACGCCATCCACGACAGCCTGCGGTCCGGCGAGCTGTCGCTGGAGAGAGCGCCCGGCGCCCTCGTGCCCGTGGTGCTGGGCAGCGGCGTGGCCGGCCGGATGAACCTGTTCGAGGGCGACACGGTCCTGGTCGTGGCCATGGAGACGTTCGACCTGAGTCCGAACGCGGACTTCTGGCCCCGCATGGCCCAGTGGCGGGTCTCGGGCATCTTCACGACGGGCATCTACGACTACGACCTCAAGAACGGCTACGCCGCACTGTCCGACGTGCAGGAGCTGCTGGACATGGACGAGGGGGCCGCTTCGTTCGTCGGCGTGAGATCGGCGGACCCCTGGAAGGCCGACGAAACCGCCGACGAGGTTCGGCGGGCCGTCGGAGGATGGCCGTACGTCGTGGACCCCTGGACGCGAACGAACCGGCATCTCTTCGGCGCGCTCAAGCTGGAGAAGCTGGCGATGGGAATCGTGCTGTCGCTCATCGTGCTCGTTGCCGCGTTCAACATCGTCAGCACGCTGGTAATGGTAGTGGTCGACCGAACTCGGGAGATCGGCATCCTCAAGGCGATGGGCCTGACCAAGCGGGACACGCTGCTGGTCTTCCTCTTGCAGGGACTGTGGATCGGGGCCATCGGCACGGCGGCGGGCGTGCTTCTGGGCGTCGGCGCGTCGGTCGCCGTCGAGCGGTACCAGCTGATTCCGATCCCGCCCGAAGTGTACTTGGTGGACAGGTTGCCGGTGGCGGTTTCGCCGCTCGACGTCGCCTGGATCGTCGGCGTCAGCATGGCGATTTCGTTCGCCGCCACCATCTATCCGGCGAGGCAGGCGGCGAAGCTGGCGCCGGTGGACGCGATCCGCCATGAGTGAGCGGGCGGGCGCGGCCGGGACGGAACGAGGGGGACCGGCGGTCGCGGGGGGGCCGCCGCCGGTCGCGGGCGATCTCCGCCGGGCGGGCGTCGTCGCGGCACGCAACGGGACTGCCGGGCGGAGCGCGCCGCCGCTGGTCGTGCGCGGCCTTCGCCGCTCATTCGCCGCGCCCGGGGGTGGAGAGCTGGACGTGTTGCGGGGCGTGGACTTCGCCGCCGCGCCGGGCGAGGCGGTCGCCGTCGTGGGAGCCAGCGGAGCGGGCAAGTCGACCCTGCTCGGCCTGCTGGGCGCATTGGACCGGCCCACGGAGGGCTGCGTGGAGCTGGGCGGCGCCGACGTCGCGCGAATGGACGACGAGCGGCTTGCGGCGGCGCGCAACGCGAGCGTCGGCTTCGTCTTTCAGTTCCACCATCTGCTCCGGGAGTTTTCGGCGCTCGAGAACGTCATGATGCCCGCGCTGATTCGGGGCGACGGCGCGTCCGAGGCGCGTCGGCGGGCGTCGATGCTGCTGGGCCAAGTGGGCCTGGCGGAGCGCGCGGCCCACCGGCCTGCGGAACTGTCGGGCGGCGAACAGCAGCGGGTGGCGGTGGCGCGGGCCCTGGTGAACGAGCCCCTGGTCGTCTTGGCGGACGAGCCGACCGGGAACTTGGACGCCCGCTCCGGCCAAGCGGTGCGCGAACTGCTGTTCGAGATGAGGCGCCGAAGCGGCGTTGCTCTCGTCGTGGCAACCCACAACCTTGAGCTGGCGTCCAAGGCGGACAGGACGCTGACGCTCAAGGACGGAGTGCTCGAGGATGCCTGATCCGAAGAAGTGCGGCGCCGACGGGTGCGGGCGCCCGGCGGTCGTGCATCTGGAAAAGGTCGTGAACGGCCACCAGTCCAGCCACTACTACTGCAAGTCGTGCGCGGCGGAGAAGGGCATCGGCGCGTCGGGGGCGCCGCTGGCCTTCGACATCGGCGAGATGCTGGCGCAGCTGGGCGGCGAAGAGGCCGGCGCCGCCGACAGGGCCGAGGCTTGCGGCTTCTGCGGCCTAGCCCACGCCGACTTCAAGAAGACGGGGCGCCTGGGATGCCCGGAGTGCTACGCCTGCTTCGAGGTGAAGCTGCGCCAGCTCCTCGGGCGGATTCACGGCTCGAGCCAACACACGGGCAAGGTGTATCTGCCGCCCGGCCCCGCCGCGGACGACGCCGACCGCCTGCAAGTCCTTCGGGGACGCCTGGAGAGAGCGGTCGCCGCGGAGGACTTCGAGCGCGCCGCGACGTTGCGCGACACGATCCGCGCGCTGGAGGGGGCCGCGCCGTGACGCCCCCGCGCGTTGTCGGCGGCCGCGCGGGCCGAAGCGCGCGCAGGGCCTGCACGGACGTCCGCGCCTGCCCGCGCCGGGCGGCCGGATGAGTTCACTGGACGTCCGCCCCGGCCTGGGCTTGGGCTGGCTCGACGGAAGCGGCCCGCACGCCGCGGTCGTCGTGTCCACGCGAGTGCGGCTGGCGCGCAACTTGCAAGGTTGCGCGTTCGTCTCCCGTGCCGAGGCGGCCGACCACTTGGCCGTTCTCGACCGGGTGGCGGCGGCGGTCGAACGGGTCCCGCTCCTGCGCGGCGCAACCGTGCTGCCGTTGCCCGCGATAACCGAACGACGGCGGCGCATCCTGCATGAACGGCGTCTCGTGTCGCGCGAGCTCCTGGGCGCGGGCGAGGAACCACCCGCCGGCACGGCAGCGGTCGCGGGCGCCGGGCGCCGCGTGAGCTTGATGGTCAACGAGGAGGATCATCTTCGCCTGCAGAGCTTGGCTCCCGGACTGCAGCTGATCGAGGCGTGGCGTCTGGCCGACCGCCTGGACGACGAGATCGGCGCGGCGCTGCCGCTGGCCTATCACAACGAGTTCGGTTTTCTCACCGCGTGCCCCACCAACGCCGGCACGGGGCTTCGGGCCTCGGCGCTGGTCCATCTGCCGGGGCTGGTGCTCACGAAGGAGATCGAGAAGGTCCTGCGGGGGGTGTCGCAGGTCGGGCTGACGTTCAGGGGACTCTACGGCGAGGGCTCGGACGTGGTCGGCAACTTCTTCCAGATATCCAACCAGACGACCTTGGGAAAGAGCGAAGAGGACTTGGTGGACCACGTGGCCAGGATCGTGGACACCGTCATCCAGACGGAGACGCAGGCCCGCGAAGTCCTGATGCGCGACGCGCGCGCGGCCGTGGAGGACAAGGTGTGGCGGGCTTACGGCTTGCTCCGGTACGCCCGCAGCCTCCGCTACGAGGAGATGGCCAACCTGCTGTCCGGGGTGCGGTTGGGGGTCGCGCTGAGAATCTTGCCGGGGCCGTCCGTCGATTCGCTCAACCGGCTCATGATCCTTGCGCAGGCGGCCCACGTCGAGGACGCGGCCGGCCGGGAGCTGTCGCCGGCCGAACGCCACGCGCGGCGCGCCTCGTTCGTGCGGTCGCGCTTGGTGGCGGTCGGCGAGCCCGGCGGAGCGGGCGCAGACGGCGCAGAAGAAGGCGGGTCTTCCGGTTGACGGGCTTCGGGGCGACCTTTCGGCAGGAAGGCGGCCTCGGGAGGATGGCGGAGACGATGAAGAAGTACAACTTCACCGAACGGGTTCGGAAAGTTCTGTCGATGGCCCGGCAGGAAGCGATTCGGCTTCAGCACGACTACATCAGCACCGAGCACGTGTTGCTGGGGTTGATTCGCGAGGGCGAGGGCGTGGCCGCCCACGTGCTGAGCAACTTGAACGCCAACCTGGACAAGGTCCACAGCGGTGTGGAGGAGTCCGTCCGCAAGGGAAACGCCACGATCGCGCTGGGCGAGTTGCCGTACACGTCGCCTGCGAAGAAAGTGCTCGACTACGCGGTCGCGGAAGCGCACGACCTCAACCATTCCTACGTCGGCACCGAGCACCTGCTGCTCGGCCTGCTCCGGGAGAGCAAGGGCGTCGCGGCCCAGGTGCTCAACGCCCAGGGCGTGTCGTTGGACGACGCCAGGGCCGAGACGCTCAAGGTGCTCGGCTCGGACGCCGGCGGCACGGCGACGTCGCCCGCGTCGGCAGTCCACGATCCGGCGCCCAAGTACGGCGCCGGCCTTCAGAAAGCGTCCGGCAAGAAGTCGGGCACGCCGGCGCTCAACCACTTCTGCCGCGACCTGACCGGCATGGCCCGCGGCGGCGAGCTGGACCCGATCGTCGGCCGCGTGGGCGAGATCGAGCGCATCGTCGAGATCCTGTGCCGGCGCCGCAAGAACAACCCGGTCCTGATCGGCGAGCCCGGCGTCGGCAAGACGGCGATCGTGGAGGGGCTCGCGCAGCTGGTGGCCAAGGGCGAGGTGACGGAGGCGCTCAAGTCGCATCGCGTGTTGGCCCTGGACATGGCCTCTGTGATCGCGGGCACCAAGTACCGCGGGCAGTTCGAGGAGCGCCTCAAGGCCGTCGTCAACGAAATACAGCAAAGCCGCAACGTCGTCCTGTTCATCGACGAACTGCACACGCTCGTCGGCGCCGGGGCGGCGGAGGGCGCCATCGACGCGTCGAGCATGCTCAAGCCGGCGCTGGCCCGGGGCGAGCTGCAATGCATCGGGGCATCCACGCTCAACGAGTACCGCAAGCACGTGGAGACGGACGGGGCCCTCGAACGCCGCTTCCAGGCCGTGATCGTCGAGCCCCCGTCCGTGGACGACACGGTGGAGATCCTGCGCGGCCTGCGCGGCCACTACGAGGAGCACCACAAGGTCGTCGTCTCGGACGAGGCGCTCGCGGAAGCGTCGCACTTGGCGGACCGCTACATCACGGACCGCTTCCTGCCGGACAAGGCGATCGACGTGATTGATGAAGCGGGTGCGCGCGCGCGCATCACCGGCCAAGCGCCGCCGCCCGGCGTCGAGGGCCTCAAGCAGCGTCTCGCGGCCGTGGTCGGAGCCAAGGAGGAGGCGATCCGGAGCCAGGACTTCGAGCGGGCTGCCCAGTTGCGCGACGAGGAGCGGGATATCCAGCAGAGCATGGAGGACGAGCAGGCGGCCTGGGAAGAGGAGCGCAAGCAGTTCCGGCCGGAGATCGGCGGAGACGACGTCGCCTTCATCGTCAGCCGCTGGACGGGGATTCCCGTCGCGCGCATTCAACAGGCGGAGACCGAGCGCTTGGTCAACATGGAGGAGGAGCTGCACAAGCGGGTCGTCGGCCAGGACGACGCGATCGCGGCGATCAGCCGCGCCATTCGGCGGAGCCGCGCAGGCCTGCAGGACCCGGCGCGCCCGATCGGCTCCTTCGTCTTTTCCGGGCCTACGGGCGTCGGCAAGACCGAACTCGCACGCACGCTGGCCGAGTTCCTCTTTGCCGACCGCGACGCTCTCATTCGCGTGGACATGAGCGAGTACATGGAAAAGTTCTCGGTGTCGCGGCTGATCGGAGCCCCGCCCGGCTACGTCGGCTACGAGGACTCGGGCGCACTCACCAAGGCGGTCCGCCGCCGCCCGTACGCCGTCGTGCTCCTGGACGAGATCGAGAAGGCCCACCCAGACGTCTTCAACGTGCTCCTGCAGGTGCTCGACGAAGGCCACCTGACGGACAACTACGGCCGCGTGATCGACTTCAAGAACACGGTGCTGATCATGACCTCCAACCTGGGGGCGCGGGAAATCTCCAAGGGCGGCCTCGGGTTCCGGAAGGCGGACGCGGGATCGGACTACGAGTTCATGCGCGACAAGGTCAAGGAGGAGATCGACCGCGCCTTCAATCCGGAGTTCCTGAACCGGCTGGACGACACGATCGTGTTCCATCCGCTGAGCCGCGACGAAATCGGCCGAATCGTCCACATCCTGCTCGACAACGTCCAGGAGCGCCTCGCGCGCGAGAAGATGTCGCTCGAGCTGACGGCCGCCGCCGTGGACTTCCTGGTGGACCGCGGCTACGACGAGAAGTTCGGCGCCCGGCCCCTGAAGCGGGCGATCCGGCGCTACCTGGAGGACCCGCTCTCCGAGAAGATCCTGCTGGCGGAGTTCGCGGCCGGGGACGAAGTGGCGGCGGACGTGAGCGAGGACGGCGAGCGGCTGTCCATCGGGGTCGCCTCTCCCACCAAGACGTGAAACCCGGACGGCGCCGACGCCGGCCGCGGGCGCTTCCGGGGGTGCTCGCCGGGGTGGCCTTGGCCGCCGCGGGGCGGGGGGCCGCCGGGCAGGCGCCGGTCGGCAGCCCGCTCGTGCGGATCGACTCGGTCGCCGCCGAGGGCATGGTTCAGCTCGAGTACGGGGACGTCGTGGGCGCGGCGGGGATCCAGCCCGGGTCGCTCAACAGCTGGCTGGACATCCAGCGCGCCGTCAAGGCGCTGTGGGCGACGGGCCGCTACGAGGACGTCGTGGTCCGCATCGACGAGTCCACGGGCCGCAACGTGCTGGTCTTCCAGGTCGAGGAGCGAGCGCTCGCCCGCCTGATACGAATCACGGGCCTCGAGTCGCTGAGCGCGGACGACGTTCTCGAGGCGGGCGGCCTGGAGGAGGACGCGCCGCTGTCGCCTAGCGGCCTCGAGAAGGCCAAGGCGTTCATCCGCGACGAGTTGCGGCGCCGGGGCGTGCCGTTCGCCCGCATCGAGCAGCGCGAGCAGCCGGTGCCGGGCAGCGCCGGCCGCGTGGACGTGGTCCTCGAAGTCGAGGAGGGCCAGCGCGTGACGATCGCCCAGGTCGCGTTCTCCGGCAACGAGAGCTTCTCCGACGACGAGCTGCGCGACGCGATGACCACGAAGCCGGAGAGCTTCCTGTGGTTCCGGGGCGGGGACTACGACGAGGTGGAGTTCGAGACCGACCTCCTCGAATCTCTGCCGAGGCGCTACTTCCAGGCAGGGTTCCTGGACTTCGAAGTGCTGGGGGACACGCTGATCGTGGACCCGCAAAGCGGCAAGGCCAGGATCGAGGTTCGCGTCAGCGAGGGGCCCCAGTACAAGCTCGGGGAGTTCGCCGTCGAGGGCGCCAAGGCGTTCGAGACGGAGGACCTGGAGCGCTACTACGAACGCGGGTCGGGCGGCTTGCTGGGAATGCTGGGCATCGGCGACGACGGCGGCGGCGCCACCGGACAGGTGTTCGACGCGGTGGCCTTCGAGGAGGCCGCGCAACGCGTTCGCGAGCTCTACACGAACCAGGGCTATCTGTACGCCCGAATCGACCCCTCTTGGGAACCCATCGCCGACGACGAGGAGGGCGCCCCGCAAGTGCGGGCCACGTGGCGGATCCAGGAAATGACGCAAGCGTACGTCAACAAGATCGTCATCGCCGGCAACGACTTCACCTACGACCGCGTCATCCGCGAGAAGGTCTTTCTCCTGCCCGGCGACGTCTACAGTCAGGCCCTGCTCCTGCAGTCCTATCAGAACATCCAGTCGCTGGGGTTCTTCGAGCCCATGGCGCCGCCCGAAATCGAGCGCCTGGACGAGACGGGCGACGTGGACATCGTGTTCACGGTCGAGGAGAAGAGCACAGGCTCCATTCAGTTCGGCACGGCGGTCGGCGGCGGCGTCGGCCTCTCGGGCTTCCTCGGCTACGACCAGCCGAACCTCTTCGGCCAAGCGAAGTCGGGCAGCATTCGCTGGGACTTCGGGCGCTACATCCAGAGCTTCACCCTGAGCGCCAGCGACCCGGCGCTCTTCCAGTCGACGGTGAGCGGCTCCATCTCGCTCTTCAACTCCACCGACCGCTTCTTCCAGTTCGCTACAGGGCGACGACGGCGCTCCGGGTTCACGACGACGTTCGGGATCCCGTTCCCGGGTTCCTTGCGGACGCGGATCTTCTTCGGGTACTCGCTCTCGCGCACCAGCTACGAACTCTTTCGCGACGTCGACGACGAATCGCTCTTCGGGTTGCCGCCGGGCACGCTCAGCTCCTTCTCGGTCGGCGTGACGCGCCGCACCCTCAACCATCCGCTGTTCCCCACTTCGGGCTCGCTCCAGTCTTGGACGACCGAATTGAACGGCGGGCCGCTGGGCGGGGCGGGCGACTTCGTCAAGAACACGGCCGAAGCCCAGTGGATCGTGCCGGTCGGCGGGCTTGGAGGCGACGGCGTGTCGCCGGGCGGCGTGCAGTTCGCGCTTTCGGCGGGCGTGCGCGGCGGCGCGCTGTTCGGAGACGCGTCGCGTTTCCCCTTCGAGTCGTTCTGGCTCGGCGGCGTCCAGTTCGGCCAGCCCTTGCGCGGATACGACGAGACCACGATCACGCCGCGCGGATACTTCCCTCGCCGCGCCGACGGCATCGCCCAGATCGACCGCCTGGGCGACGCCTACCTCTCCGCGACGGGCGAGGTCAGGGCGGTCATCAACGCCAACGTGGGCCTTGCCGCCTTCTTCGACGCGGGCAACCTGTGGGCGGACCCGCGCGACTTCAATTCCTCGAAGCTGTACCGCGGGGCCGGCTTCGGAGTTCAGCTCATGACGCCGTTCGGTCCAATCGGCCTCGACTACGCCTACGGATTCGACAAGACGGAACCGGGCTGGCAACTCCACTTCAAGATGGGGCCGAACTTCTGACGCGGAGCAGCGCACCGGCGCCGGAAGAGCGCGCCCATTATATTTCGCGCCGGGGCGGCGGCGGCCGACCCTGGGATTCACAACTGGAGAGTGGGTATCATGCGTGGTTCGTCCGTGGGGCTGGCAGCGGCGTTGGCCCTCGCTTCCGCCGTTTCGCTCGACGCACAGCCGACCAAGGTGGGCTACATCAACTCGGCGGCCGTCCTCGAAGCGTTCCCGTTGGCCCAAGACGCGCAGAGGCAGATGGACGCCAGCCTGCGGGGATACCAGCTGGAGATTCAGGAACTCGAGGAGGCGTTGCAGACGAGCGCCGACGAGTTCCGCCAGCAGCAGCTGACGATGACGCCCGAAGCGCGCGACGCGCGCCAGCAGGAGTTGTTGAACCAGGACCAAGCGTTGCAGCAACGGCGGGCGGCTTTGGGCAACCAGGCCGACCAGCGGCGCGCGGAGCTGTTTCAGCCCGTCATGGACGCGGTCAAGGCGGTGATCGACGAGATCCGGGTCGAGGGCGCCTACGCCGTGATCCTGGACGTGGCCTCGCAGGCGATCATCACGGCCGACCCGTCGCTCGACCTGACCCAAGAAGTGATCACGCGGCTTCAGAACGGCGCCAGCGGCGGGAGTCCCGGGGAACGGTGATTCTCGGCAGGGTGTTCGGCGCGGCCTGACGGACAGGTGAGCGCCGTCGCGGTCCGCCGGGGCGGGGAAGCCCCTGCAGTCGGCGGGCGGCGACCGTGCAGGCGGCGGCCGGGACGGGCGCCGCGCACGAGGTCCGTCGGGCCGTGACCGAGGTGGCCTTGACGCTGGACGCGGCCGCCCGGGCCACCAACGGCCGCGTCGTCGGCGACGGAAGCGCGCTCTTCACGCGCATCGCTCCAGTGCGCGACGCCGGAAAGGACGACTTGGCGTTCTTGGCCAACCGGCGCTATGTGCAGGAGTTGGCGGGTTGCCGGGGACGGGCGTTGCTGGTAGCGGACGCGCTGGCCGAGGTGGAGCATGGGCCTTGCGACCGGCTCGTGGTCGGCGACCCCTACCGCGCGCTGGGCGAGTTGTTGCGCCTCCTTCGCCCCGACGCTCGGACCGGCGCCGAGGCGGGCGTTCACGCCACGGCGGTCGTGGATCCGTCGGCGTCCGTGGATCCGTCGGCCCGAGTCGGCCCGGGGGCGGTCGTCGGCGAGCGCGCGGCGATCGGCGAACGCGCCGTCGTCGGCGCCAACTGCGTCGTGGGCGAAGACGTTGCGATCGGTGCGGACACCGTGCTGTTCCCCAACGCGACGGTCTATCCGGGCTGCGTGCTGGGCGCGCGGGTGACCGTGCATGCGGGAACGCGAATCGGCGTGGACGGATTCGGCTACGCCACGGTGGAGGGCGAGCACGTCAAGGTGCCGCAAGTCGGCGGTTGCGTGGTCGAGGACGACGTGGAGATCGGCGCGAACTGCACGATCGACCGGGGTTCGATCGGACGGACCGTGATCGGCGCCGGCAGCAAGCTGGACAACTTGGTGCACTTGGCGCACAACGTCGAGATCGGCCCGGGCTCGCTCTTGGTGGCGCAAGTCGGCGTGGCGGGTTCTACCCGGACCGGCCCCGGCGTGGCGATGGGCGGCCAAGCGGGTCTGATCGGCCATCTCCGGATCGGCGCCGGCGCCCGGATCGGCGCGCAGGCGGGCGTCATCGGGGACGTGGGGTCCGGCGAAGTCGTCTCCGGCTACCCGGCGCGCGACCACAAGGGCTACTTGCGGGCCATGGCGCGCCTGATGCGGCTGCCCCAGTTGGCGAAGCGAGTGGCGCAACTGGAGCGACGGGAGCGTTGCTCGTCCGGTCCGGACGAAGGGACGGGAGACGGGTAGCGGAGGGGCGCACCGGCGAACGCCGCAACGAATCGAAGCCCGGCCCGGCGCTCTGTACCGGCTTGCTCGGCCCGGTCGCCTCGGCCCGCTCCTGGCCAGGGCGCCGGGGGGCGAGCCCAGCGGTTCTGCTAGATTCCTTGGTTGCCCCGTCGCCTCGTTCGCGGGGTCGGCCGCCCAGGATGCTCCTTCCACGGCTCTTTGACCCTCATTCAACTGTTCCGCCGATGGCCGCAGAGCGCCAGCAGACTCTCGCCAGCGAGGTTGCGCTTGAAGGGATCGGCGTTCACTCGGGCCAACGGAGTCGGCTTCGCATCAAGCCCGCGGCGGACTCGTTCGGGGTGCGGTTTCGGCGCACGGACCTGCCCGGAGCTCCGGAGGTACCGGCCCGCCTGGAGTGCGTGACGCACACCGATCTGGGCACGACGCTGGGCCGCGACGGCGCCGAGGTCATGACCGTGGAGCACGTGCTGGCGGCGCTGGCCGCGCTCGAGGTCGACAACGCGCTCGTCGAGCTCGACGGGCCCGAGCCGCCGATCCTCGACGGCAGCTTCGCTCCCTACGTCGCGGCGGTGACGGAGGCGGGAGTGAAGTCGCAGCGTGCTCCGGCGTCTGTCGTCCGCCTGTCCGCTCCGGTCACGGCGGGGGACGGACGCGTCGGCTCGTACGTGGCCGTGCCGGACGACGGCTTTCGCGTCTCGGCCACCATCGACTATCCGCATCCGGCCATCCGGCGCCAGCACGGCTCCTACTGCGCGACCGGCAACTCGTTCGCCGAGGAGCTGGCCGGCGCCAGGACGTTCGGCTTCAAGGCCGACGCGGACGCGCTGCACGCGCGCGGACGGGCGCTGGGCGCGTCGCTGGACAATACCGTGGTGCTGGACGACGCCCGCGTCATGAACGACGGCCTGCGCTTCACGGACGAGTTCGTGCGGCACAAGGCGGGCGACATCGTCGGCGACTTGGCGCTGCTGGGAAGCCGCTTCCGCGGCCATGTCGTTGCCGACAAGCCCAGCCACGCGGGCAACTTCAAGCTGGCCTCCGCGATCAGCGAACGCCACTGCGGCGGCCCGGGCGCCGGGGCGATCGATGTGCGGCGCATCATGGACTGCCTGCCGCACCGCTACCCGATGCTGCTCGTGGACCGCGTCCTCGAATTCGAGTCGCGAAAGCGAATCGTCGGCCTCAAGAACGTGACGATCAACGAGCCCTTCTTCGGGGGGCACTTTCCCGAGCATCCGATCATGCCGGGAGTGCTCATCGTCGAAGCGATGGGCCAGGTGGGGGGACTGCTCCTCATGGACGCGGTCGACGATCCGGAGGGCAAGGTCGTCTACTTCATGTCGCTCGACAACGTGAAGTGGCGCCGTCCGGTGGTGCCAGGCGACCAGCTCGTCTTCAAGCTGGAGATGCTCCACTTTCGGCGCCAGGTGTGCAAGATGCGCGGCACGGGCACGGTCGACGGCCGGCTGGTCGCCCAGGCGGAGATGACCGCCAGGATCATGGACCGGTGAGGAGCGCCTCGCTCGCGCGGACGTCGGCGCCCGTCGTCCACGAGACCGCCATCGTGGACCCGGCCGCCGAACTCGCGGACGACGTCGAAGTAGGTCCGTTCGCCGTGATCGGCCCGGGCGTTCGCATCGGCGCCAACACGCGGATCGGCCCGCGCGCCTACGTCGAGCGCAACACGACGATCGGCACGAACTGCTTCGTCGCCAACGGCGCGGTGCTCGGCACCGACCCGCAGGACCTCAAGTTCAAGGGCGAAGAGACCTATCTCGAGGTCGGCGACCGCACCGTGATCCGCGAGTTCGCCACGCTCAACCGGGGGACTGCGGCGTCGGGCCGCACCGTGGTCGGCTCGGACTGCCTCCTGATGGCGTATTCCCACATCGCCCACGACTGCGAGTTGGGCAACCACGTGGTCGTCTCGAACGCCACCAACATGGCGGGCCACGTGAACATCGCCGACGGCGCGGTGGTCAGCGGCCTGGTAGCGATCCACCAGTTCGTGCGGATCGGCGCGTACGCCTTCGTGGGCGGCGGATCGCGGGTGCCGCAGGACGTGCCTCCGTACTGCAGCGTGGTGGGCAATCCGTCTCCGAAGCTGTACGGCCTCAACAAGGTCGGGCTCGAGCGCAAGGGCTTTTCGCCCGACGCGCGGCGCCGCCTCAAGAAAGCGTACAGGCTGCTCTTCCAGTCCGGCGCCGGCCCGTCGCAGGGAATCGAGCTGGCCGACGCCGATCCGGAGCTGGCCTGTCCGGAGGTGCGCTACTTTCTCGACTTCATCCGCAACAGCGAACGAGGGATCACCTTCTGAAGCCGTGGGCGACTTTAGCCGTCCGGCGATAGGAGTCGCGGGCGTGGGCGCATTGGGGCGCCATCACGCCCGCGTGCTCCGCGGTCTCGACGGGGTCGAGTCGGCGGGCGTCTACGACGCCGATCCCGCGCGCGGACGAACGATCGCCGACGAGATGGGCGTCCCGTTGCATTCGTCGCTGGAGGACCTGCTGGACGCGAGCGACGCGGTGATCGTCGCCACGTCCACGAACGCGCACGAGGAAGTGGCTTGCGCCGCCACTTCCCGGGGCGTGCACGTGCTGGTCGAGAAGCCGCTGGCCGACTCGCTCGCGAGCGCCGACCGCATCCTCGCCTCGGCCCGGGCCCACGGCGCCGTCGTGCAGGTCGGCCACGTCGAGCGCTTCAACCGGGCCGTGGCCGGCGCCGCGCCCTACCTGGAGCGGCCGCTCTTCCTGGAGAGCCATCGCCTGGCCCGCTTCACGCCCCGGTCGCTGGACGTGGCCGTCGTGCTGGACCTCATGATTCACGATCTCGACTTGGTCGCCACCTTGACCAACCAGCCCGCCGACAGCGTGTTGGCGGCGGGCGTGCCGGTGCTCACCGCGCACGTGGACGTCGCGCACGCCCGGATAGGCTTCGAGGGCGGCGCCGTGGCCAATCTGACCGCGAGCAGGATATCCGTGAAGCGGGTGCGGAAGCTCCGCGTCTGGCAGTCGTCGGGATACCTGTCGCTCGACTTGGCGGCGGGGAAGGGGGACTTCTACCGCCTCAAGCACGGCGGGCCCGCGGCGCTCGGCGAAGGGCCGCCCCGGGCCCTGGAGGACGCGACGGGGCTGGAGTCCGTGGTGGAGCGCATTCCCATTCGCGGCGCGGGCCCGGAGCCGCTCGTCGCGGAACTGGCTTCGTTTCGCGACGCGGTCGCGGGAGCTGCCCCGCCGCCGGTGACCGGCGACGACGGGCGCCGCGCGCTCGAACTTTCGCTGGCCGTCGAACGGCAGATCGAGGAGCATGTCGCTCATACGCGCTCGACGACGTCGTAAGCGGGAGTGGATCGACGTCAAGAGGGGCGCGCCGCCCTGGAAGCTCGGTGCGCTCCTGGTCCTGGTGCTCGCGCTCGCGTGGTACCTCGGCCGGGCCTTCTGAAGGGTTGACGGATGGCCGCCTCTGCGGTGCCGCGGGGCGTGCGGCCGCTGCGGCGAGTCATGATCCTCGCGGGCGAAGCCTCCGGGGACGCCCACGGCGCCCTCGTCGCGGCCGAGCTCCGGCGACGCTGGCCCGGCGTGGAAATGACGGGCCTCGGAGGCGAGCGCCTGGAGGCCGCGGGCGTGAGACTGCTGCGCGGACTGGACGAACTGGCCGTGATGGGCTTCGCCGAGGTGGCGGCCAAGCTGGTGTTCTTTCGCCGGCTCGAAGCCGAGATCAAGCGCCGGGTCGCGGGCGGACGCTTCGACGTGGTCATTCCGATCGACTACCCCGGCTTCAACCTGCGGATCGCGACGGCGACGGCGCGGCTGGGCGTGCCGGTGCTGTACTACATCGGGCCTCAAGTGTGGGCGTGGAGAGCCGGACGCGCGCGGCGGCTGGCCCGGGCCGCAAGCCGCATCGCGCTCGTGCTGCCCTTCGAGGCGCCCCTGTACCAGCGCCATGGCGGGCGCGCGGTCTTCGTCGGGCATCCGCTCCTGGACGGCCGCCTGCGCGCCGACCCGAACGGGCTGGCCCGCGCGCTCGGACTGGACCGGAGGAGGCCGGTGCTGGCGCTGTTTCCGGGATCGCGGCCGCAGGAGCTCGCCAGGCACGCCCAACCGTTCGCGGACGCGGCCATGGTCCTGCGGGAGCGCGTGCGAGGGCTGCAAGTGGTCGTGGGCAAGGCCGCGTCGCTGGCGGACAAGGCGTACCGGCGGCTTCCGTTTCCGCGCACCGAGGACGGCGCGTCGCTCCGTGCCCTCGCCACGGCGGGCCTGGTGAAGTCGGGCACGAGCACGCTGGAGGCGGCGCTGGCGGCGATGCCGTTCGCGGTGGCCTACGTCGCGCACCCGGCGACGTTCGCGTTGGCGAGGCGGCTCGTGCGCGTGCCTCACGTGGCGTTGGCCAACTTGGTGGCGGGCGGGCGCGTCGTGCCCGAGTTCGTGCAGGGCGAGGCGCGGCCCGGCGCGCTGGCGTCGGCGGTGGAGCCGCTCCTGGACACGGCGTCGCCCGAACGGCGCGAGATGTTGAAGGGACTGGCGTCGGTTCGGGCGGGCTTGGGGTGCCCGGGGGCCTCCGCGCGGGTAGCCGACTTGGCGGAGGAGGTCGTGGCGGAAGCCGCGCAGGGAAGCGCGGCATGACGATGGCGGCAGCGCTCGGGCGAGCCGTGCAGGGCGTTTGGGGCGGCGACCGGGCGGACGGTCCGGCCCCGCGCTGGCTGGGTCCGCTGCTGGCGCCGGCCGAGCAAGCGTTTCGATGTGGCGTGTTCGCCAGGAACGCTTGGCACGACCGGCGCCGGCCGGTTGCGGCGCCCATGCCGGTGGTGTCGGTCGGCAATCTGGTGGTCGGGGGCGTGGGGAAGACGCCGGTCGTGCGCTGGATGGCGGACTGGCTGGCCGAGGCCGGGATCCGCGCGGCCGTGGTCAGCCGCGGCTACGGCGACGAGGCCGCGTTGCACAGGCGGTGGGCCGGGGCGGATGCCGTCTTCACCGGACGCGACCGGTGCGCGGCGGTCTCGCACGCATGGGCGCGGGGCCACCGGATCGCGTTGCTGGACGACGGCTTCCAGCATCGGATCCTCGCCCGCGACATCGACGTGGTTCTGGTTGCGGCCGAGGACTCGATGCGCGCGCGGATGCTGCCCCGGGGGCCGTACCGCGAGCCGTTGCGTGCCGTGCGCCGGGCCACTCACGTTCTAGTGACCTGCCGGACGGCGGGGGCGGGGGCCGCCCGGGCATGGCGCGACCTGTTGGCGCGTTTGGCGCCCGGCGTTCCCTCGGCGGCCGTGCGCATGGAGATGGGACCGTGGACGGATCTCGCGGGCGGGCCGGCCGACGCGCCCGCGGGAGAGGTCATGGCGGTCTGCTCGATCGCCCGGCCCGCCGCCTTCGCTTCGGGCCTTCGGACGCTGCTGGGCGGCGCTCGCCTGGAACTGGTGGCTTTCCCGGACCACCACGACTTCACGGCCGCCGACGTCGCGACGCTGCGGAAGCGGCGGGCGGGCCGGGCGCTCGCGTGCACCGAAAAGGACGCGGTCAAGCTGGCGCAGTGGCGGGACGACTTGCCGGGCGCGCGCGCAGTGGGGCTTCGCGTCGCCGGACCTCTTCCGACTGCGCTCGCAGATGCGTTGGCGCACGCGGTGGGCCGACGGCGCGCGGAACCGGGGCCGCGCCCTGCGGCCGGCGCGCAAGCGGGCGCGGGATGCGTATCTGCGTAGTGGCGGTGGGAAAGCCCGGCTTGCTGGCTGCGCCAGTTCGCGAATACGAACGGCGGGCAGCCCGCTACTGGCGCTTCGAAGCCGTCGAAGCCCCGCAGGGCAGGGGCAGGTGTGCCCGCAAAGTCATCGCCCGGGAGGAGGCGGGCATTCGGGCCAAGCTGCGGGCGCGACACTTGCGCGTGGCGTTGTCGCGCGAGGGCGATCCGTTCTCGTCCGCCGAACTCGCGCGGTGGCTGGAGCGGGCGGCGACGGGATCGGAACGCGGCGTCCACTTCGTGATCGGCGGCGCGTTCGGGCTCTCGGAACGGTTGCGCGGCGAGTGCGAGCGGACCCTGTCCCTCTCCAGCTTCACCTTGCCGCACGACCTCGCCCGGCTAGTGCTCGCCGAACAGCTCTACCGCGCCGGCGCCATCCTCCGGAACGAGCCCTACCACAAGGGACCGCGATGAATCGGCTCTCGTGGTTCGGCGAATGGTTCGGGCGCGAGTACCTGGCTCTCTATCCGCATCGCGACCGCGAAGAGGCGCGCCGCGCCGTCAAGCTCCTGGAGGTGGCCGTTCCGGCAGGATCGCGCGCCCGCGTGCTCGACCTTGCTTGCGGCGCTGGCAGGCACTTGGCCGAACTCGGCCGCACCGGCCACCGCGCGACCGGCTTGGACCTCTCGCTTCCCATGCTGGAGGCCGCCCGGCGAACCGCCCCGGACGCCGCGTTGGCCCGGGGCGACATGCGGCGGCTCCCCTTCGGGACCGGGACGTTCGACGTCGTAACTTCCTACTTCACGTCGTTCGGCTACTTCGACGACGAGGCGGACGACCTCGGAGTGCTTCGGGAAGTTCGCCGGGTCGTCGTGAGCGGCGGCGTGTTCCTGCTCGACTTCCTGAACGTCGGCTACGTCACGGCCAATCTCAAGGAGGACGACGAGACGACGGTGGCCGGCAGGGTGGTCACGCAACGCAGGCGCTTGGTGGACGGCGGCCGGATCGTCGAGAAGCGGATCACGATCGGGCCGGGCGCAGGGCTTCCCGGCCGCGAGTTCGTGGAGCGCGTCCGCCTGCACGAGCCGCGCACCCTGCAGGCGATGCTGGCGGCTGCAGGTCTCCGTCCGCGCTTCGAGTTCGGCGGCTACGACCAAGCGCCGTGGTCGCCGGAGTCCCCGCGTTGCATCCTCGTGGCGGTGGCGTAATGCGCTTCGTCGCCCGGCCCCTGGGCGGACCGCGACTTGTGCGCGACTACTTGGCGGGCGCCGGCTCGGCTCGAGAGTTCTACTTCGGCTCGCCGTCGGAGCGGGCGTCGTACCTTAGGAAGGCGAAGGCCCTGGACGAGAGCGCGGGACCAGATCGCCTGGCCCGCGCGGCGTCCTTGATTCGGCCTCTGGGGAAGGCGGCCCGCCGGCGCCTCGCCGAGGTAGTGAACGCTGGGGGATACTTCGTCACGACTGGACAGCAACCGGGCCTGTTCGGTGGACCGCTGTACGGCCTCTACAAGGCCCTTTCCGCCGAACGGCTCGCCGAAGACCTTGGCGAGGCCACCGGCAAGCCGGTGATGCCGCTGTTCTGGATCGCATCCGACGACCACGACTGGAACGAAGCCGCCCGCGCCCACTTCGTCGACGGCGCCAACCAGTTGCACCGAATGTTCTTGAAGGGCGTCCCTGGCGAGGGCCGTTCGTCGCTGGCGCGGATCCCCCTCGGCCCGGGCGCCCAGACGCTGGTGGACCAGCTCGCGGGTCTCTTGCCCCCAAACGACTTCTTCGCCGAGACGCTCGCTCTCGCGCGGCGGACCCACGGCCCGGAGGCCACCATGGCCACCGCCTACGCGGATGTTCTTGCGAGCCTGCTCGAGGACGCGCCGCTCGGCTTCGTCGACGCCTCGGAGCCCACTGTGAGGGAGGCGGCGCTGCCCCTGCTGCAAGCGGAGACGGATCATCCCGGCCGCAGCGAGGCGGCGCTGGCCGCCGCCGCCGCCCGGCTGAAGCGCGCCGGCTATGCGCTGCAAGTCCCCCTGATCGACGGTGCGCTCAACGTGTTCCTCCACACCCCCGACGGACGAGACCGCCTGCAACGCGTGTCAAGCGGGTTCAGATTGCGCCGGTCAGGCAAGGAGCTTGCCGAGCGCCGGGTTCGCGACCTCTTGCGGAGCCGCGACTTCCCGGCGTCTCCGAACGTGCTGCTTCGTCCCGTGGTGGAGAGCTACTTGCTTCCGACGCTGGCCTACGTCGGAGGCCCGGCGGAGCTCGCGTACTTCGGGCAGCTGGGCGAATTGTTCCGCGTGCACTCGCTCGAACCTCCCGTGGCCGCGCCGCGAGCCTCGCTTCTCGTCGTGGAGCGCAAGGTCGACCAGGTGCTCGACAAGTTCGGCCTGTCGGCCGCCGAGGCGAAGGACGGCGCGGCCGTCGCGAGCCGTATCGCCCGCGAGGGAATGCCGGACGCCGCAAGCGAGCCGTTGCTGGGCTGGCGCAAGGCAACTGCGGCGAAGGCCGACGAACTGGCCGGGGCGGTCGGCGACATCGATCCGACGTTGCAGGGTGCAGTCGAGGGCGCAAGGAACGCCACCCTGTCTGCGCTCCACGCGCTGGAAAAGAAGATTGCGCGGGCCGTGAAGCGCAAGAATTCGACCGTGCTGGGCCAGCTCGAGAAGGCCCAGGTCAACCTCTGGCCGGACGGCAAGGCGCAGGAACGCGTTCTGGGGCCGCTCCAGTACGCGATGCGCTACGGTCCAGGATTCGCTAGGCAGGCCCGAGACGCCGTACGCGCCGCATCGCCGGGGCTGACCGACTAGGTACGCGAGACCGAGCCGTGTCTACAAGTCTTTCCACGGGCGCTCTGCCTAGGCTAGGCGCGGAGCGGCGGAGCGGCCGGCAATGGTCGTGACGCGGCGTCCGAGCACCGTGAACCCGGTGGGCGCTCGCAGCACGCGCTCAGCAGGCCGACGCAGGTTCCATCCGGTCTTGATTGATGGCACGTTCGAGCCGGCGCGGGCCGTGCGTCCTGACGGGCCGGCCCCGGACCGCCGGCAGGCAGACCGTCCGCACCAGCTCGGTCAGCGAATGGCGAATCCGGTGGATCCCGAGCGTCGTCGATGCGCTCGCTCATCCAACGGTCCACGCCGCTCGCGCTCCAACGCCTCGGCGGCACAGCAACGCGCCCGCCTCGCCCGCCACCTCGTCGGGCCGAACCTCGACGCGCACCGACTTATTGACAGAAGCAGTCCCCCTCCAGTATCTTACCCTCGGCGTTTGCGTGCGGCGGGTCGCCGGTTCTCGGCGTGGCACCTTGAACCTACCGGCCGCCGCACGCCACCCCTTCACCGCGGGCCGTTCGGGATGATGCGGGCTGAAGCCGGCCCCAAAAGGCACTAAGGCAGTGGAGGCGTATCGTTAGCAATGTGGTGCTGAAGGCGGTCTTGGGCGTATGCCGCTCGGCGTCCAGCTCTAGCGGCAGAGCCTGGACAGCTTTCGCCGTTCCGTTTCTGCTGGCGTTGATCGGAGGAATTCCTTCCAGCGAAGCTGAAGCCCAGGCGCTGACGGTTCAGCGGTTCAACTTCCGGGGCCTGGGGGCCGGCGACAGCACGTACTACTTGAACGAAGTGGTGCGCGTGCGGGTGTTCTTCACGCAGCACGTCGCGGTGGACATGTCGGGCGGCGAGCCGTACCTGGACCTGACGGTTGGCACGGCGACGCGGCGGGCTCGGTACAACTCGTCGCGGCAGAACTACCTGGGCTTCAGCTACCGTGTGCAGGCGGGCGACTTCGACGGCGACGGCGTGAGCGTTCCGGCGAACGGCTTGGCGCTGAACGGCGCGTTGGTGACGGCGAAGGACAATCCGGCGGTCGTCGCGGACCCTGCGCACGGCGCGGCGGAGGGCGGGCTGTCGCGCAAGGTGGACGGTAGCCGGGCTCGGCCGCAGGGTCCGACGCTGTCGGCGGTCGGGGCGAGCGTGGCGGAGGGCGGCGCGGGGGCGGAGACGGACCTGGGGTTCGCGGTGCGGCTGTCGCCGGCGGCTGCGGCGCGGGTGACGGTGGAGTACGCGGACGCGGGGAGCGGGACGGCGACTTCGGGGGTGGACTACGCGGCGGTCGATGGCGGGACGCTGACGTTCGAGCCGGGCGACACGTTGCGGACGGTGTGGGTGAAGGTTCGGGGCGACGACGCGGTCGAGGACGACGAGACGGTCGTGCTGGCGTTGAGCGGCGCGACCGGCGCGGAGCTCGCGACTCGGACGGTCAAGGGCACGATCGTGAACGACGACGAGGCCGCGCCGCCGCCGCTGACGGTTCAGCGGATCGATTTCCGGGCCGCGCCGGGGGGCGACAGCACGTACTACCGGGGCGAGATCGTGCGTGTGCGCGTGTTCTTCACGCAACGCATCGCTGTGGACGCCTCGGGGGGGTTGCCGTCGGTGGACCTGACGGTGGGGACGGAGACGCGGCGGGCGGTGATGGGTTCGAGGAGCTGGAACCAGAATCGGCTCGAGTTGCGGTACACGGTGCAGGAAGGCGACTTCGACGGCGACGGCGTGAGCGTGCAGGCGAACGGCTTGGCGCTGAACGGCGCGTTGGTCACGGCGCAGAACGACGCTTCGGTCCGGGCGGAGACGGCGCACGCCGGGGTCGAGGGCGGCGCGGCGCACAGGGTGGACGGCAGCCGGGCGCGGCCGCAGGGTCCGACGCTGTCGGCGGTCGGGGCGAGCGTGGCGGAGGGCGGCGCGGGGACGGAGACGGACCTGGGGTTCGCGGTGCGGCTGTCGCCGGCGGCTGCGGCGCGGGTGACGGTGGAGTACGCGGACGCGGGGAGCGGGACGGCGACTTCGGGGGTGGACTACGCGGCGGTCGATGGCGGGACGCTGACGTTCGAGCCGGGCGACACGTTGCGGACGGTGTGGGTGAAGGTTCGGGGCGACGATGCGGTCGAGGACGACGAGACGGTCGTGCTGGCGTTGAGCGGCGCGACCGGCGCGGAGCTCGCGACTCGGACGGTCGCGGGCACGATCGTGAACGACGACGAGGCCGCGCCGCCGGCGCTGACGGTTCAGCGGTTCAACTTCCGGGGCCTGGGGGCCGGCGACAGCACGTACTACTTGAACGAAGTGGTGCGCGTGCGGGTGTTCTTCACGCAGCACGTCGCGGTGGACGCGTCGGGCGGCGAGCCGTACCTGGAGCTGAGGGTGGGCACGGCGACGCGGCGGGCTCGGTACAACTCGTCGCGGCAGAACTACCTGGGCTTCAGCTACCGTGTGCAGGCGGGCGACTTCGACGGCGACGGCGTGAGCGTTCCGGCGAACGGCTTGGCGCTGAACGGCGCGTTGGTGACGGCGAAGGACAATCCGGCGGTCGTCGCGGACCCTGCGCACGGCGCGGCGGAGGGCGGGCTGTCGCGCAAGGTGGACGGCAGCCGGGCGCGGCCGCAGGGCCCGACGCTGTCGGCGGTCGGGGCGAGCGTGGCCGAGGGCGGCGCGGGGACGGAGACGGACCTGGGGTTCGCGGTGCGGCTGTCGCCGTCGTCGTCACGCGTGACGGTGGAGTACGCGGACGCGGGGAGCGGGACGGCGACTTCGGGGGTGGACTACGCGGCGGTCGAGGGCGGGACGCTGACGTTCGAGCCGGGCGACACGTTGCGGACGGTGTGGGTGAAGGTTCGGGGCGACGACGCGGTCGAGGACGACGAGACGGTCGTGCTGGCGTTGAGCGGCGCGACCGGCGCGGAGCTCGCGACTCGGACGGTCGCGGGCACGATCGTGAACGACGACGAGGCCGCGCCGCCGGCGCTGACGGTTCAGCGGTTCAACTTCCGGGGCCTGGGGGCCGGCGACAGCACGTACTACTTGAACGAAGTGGTGCGCGTGCGGGTGTTCTTCACGCAGCACGTCGCGGTGGACATGTCGGGCGGCGAGCCGTACCTGGACCTGACGGTGGGCACGGCGACGCGGCGCGCTCGGTACAACTCGTCGCGGCAGAACTACCTGGGCTTCAGCTACCGTGTGCAGGCGGGCGACTTCGACGGCGACGGCGTGAGCGTTCCGGCGAACGGCTTGGCGCTGAACGGCGCGTTGGTGACGGCGAAGGACAATCCGGCGGTCGTCGCGGACCCTGCGCACGGCGCGGCGGAGGGCGGGCTGTCGCGCAAGGTGGACGGCAGCCGGGCGCGGCCGCAGGGCCCGACGCTGTCGGCGGGCGGGGCGAGCGTGGCCGAGGGCGGCGCAGGGACGGAGACGGAGTTGGAGTTCGATGTGTGGCTTGGGCCGCCGTCGTCGTCACGCGTGACGGTGGAGTACGCGGACGCGGGGAGCGGGACGGCGACTTCGGGGGTGGACTACGCGGCGGTCGATGGCGGGACGCTGACGTTCGAGCCGGGCGACACGTTGCGGACGGTGTGGGTGAAGGTTCGGGGCGACGACGCGGTCGAGGACGACGAGACGGTCGTGCTGGCGTTGAGCGGCGCGACCGGCGCGGAGCTCGCGACTCGGACGGTCAAGGGCACGATCGTGAACGACGACGAGGCCGCGCCGCCGCCGCTGACGGTTCAGCGGATCGATTTCCGGGCCGCGCCGGGGGGCGACAGCACGTACTACCGGGGCGAGATCGTGCGTGTGCGCGTGTTCTTCACGCAACGCATCGCTGTGGACGCCTCGGGGGGGTTGCCGTCGGTGGACCTGACGGTGGGGACGGAGACGCGGCGGGCGGTGATGGGTTCGAGGAGCTGGAACCAGAATCGGCTCGAGTTGCGGTACACGGTGCAGGAAGGCGACTTCGACGGCGACGGCGTGAGCGTGCAGGCGAACGGCTTGGCGCTGAACGGCGCGTTGGTCACGGCGCAGAACGACGCTTCGGTCCGGGCGGAGACGGCGCACGCCGGGGTCGAGGGCGGCGCGGCGCACAGGGTGGACGGCAGCCGGGCGCGGCCGCAGGGTCCGACGCTGTCGGCGGTCGGGGCGAGCGTGGCGGAGGGCGGCGCGGGGACGGAGACGGACCTGGGGTTCGCGGTGCGGCTGTCGCCGGCGGCTGCGGCGCGGGTGACGGTGGAGTACGCGGACGCGGGGAGCGGGACGGCGACTTCGGGGGTGGACTACGCGGCGGTCGATGGCGGGACGCTGACGTTCGAGCCGGGCGACACGTTGCGGACGGTGTGGGTGAAGGTTCGGGGCGACGACGCGGTCGAGGACGACGAGACGGTCGTGCTGGCGTTGAGCGGCGCGACCGGCGCGGAGCTCGCGACTCGGACGGTCGCGGGCACGATCAGAGACGACGACGAGGCCGCGCCGCCGGCGCTGACGGTTCAGCGGTTCAACTTCCGGGGCCTGGGGGCCGGCGACAGCACGTACTACTTGAACGAAGTGGTGCGCGTGCGGGTGTTCTTCACGCAGCACGTCGCGGTGGACGCGTCGGGCGGCGAGCCGTACCTGGACCTGAGGGTTGGCACGGCGACGCGGCGCGCTCGGTACAACTCGTCGCGGCAGAACTACCTGGGCTTCAGCTACCGTGTGCAGGCGGGCGACTTCGACGGCGACGGCGTGAGCGTTCCGGCGAACGGCTTGGCGCTGAACGGCGCGTTGGTGACGGCGAAGGACAATCCGGCGGTCGTCGCGGACCCTGCGCACGGCGCGGCGGAGGGCGGGCTGTCGCGCAAGGTGGACGGTAGCCGGGCTCGGCCGCAGGGTCCGACGCTGTCGGCGGGCGGGGCGAGCGTGGCCGAGGGCGGCGCAGGGACGGAGACGGAGTTGGAGTTCGATGTGTGGCTTGGGCCGCCGTCGTCGTCACGCGTGACGGTGGAGTACGCGGACGCGGGGAGCGGGACAGCGACTTCGGGGGTGGACTACGCGGCGGTCGAGGGCGGGACGCTGACGTTCGAACCGGGCGAGACGCTGAAGACGGTGCGGGTGACCGTGCGGGGCGACGACGCGGTCGAGGACGACGAGACGGTCGTGCTGGCGTTGAGCGGCGCGACCGGCGCGGAGCTCGCGACTCGGACGGTCAAGGGCACGATCAGAGACGACGACGAGGCGCCGCCGGCGCTGACGGTTAAGCGGTTCAACTTCCGGGGCCTGGGGGCCGGCGACAGCACGTACTACCTGAACGAAGTGGTGCGCGTGCGGGTGTTCTTCACGCAGCACGTCGCGGTAGACGCGTCGGGCGGCGAGCCGTACCTGGACCTGAGGGTTGGCACGGCGACGCGGCGCGCTCGGTACAACTCGTCGCGGCAAAACTACCTGGGCTTCAGCTACCGTGTGCAGGCGGGCGACTTCGACGGCGACGGCGTGAGCGTTCCGGCGAACGGCTTGGCGCTGAACGGCGCGTTGGTGACGGCGAAGGACAATCCGGCGGTCGTCGCGGACCCTGCGCACGGCGCGGCGGAGGGCGGGCTGTCGCGCAAGGTGGACGGTAGCCGGGCTCGGCCGCAGGGTCCGACGCTGTCGGCGGGCGGGGCGAGCGTGGCCGAGGGCGGCGCAGGGACGGAGACGGAGTTGGAGTTCGATGTGTGGCTTGGGCCGCCGTCGTCGTCACGCGTGACGGTGGAGTACGCGGACGCGGGGAGCGGGACAGCGACTTCGGGGGTGGACTACGCGGCGGTCGAGGGCGGGACGCTGACGTTCGAACCGGGCGAGACGCTGAAGACGGTGCGGGTGACCGTGCGGGGCGACGACGCGGTCGAGGACGACGAGACGGTCGTGCTGGCGTTGAGCGGCGCGACCGGCGCGGAGCTCGCGACTCGGACGGTCAAGGGCACGATCAGAGACGACGACGGCTCCCGGCCGCGCGTCTCGATCGACTCCCTCGCCGTCCACGAGCCCGGGCCTGGAGAGACGGTTGCCCTCTCCTTCGCGATGTCGCTCAGCGCGCCGGCGGCCAGACAGGTGACGGTCCGGTACAGGGACGCAGGAACCGGCACGGCCACGCCCGGTACCGACTACGACGCGGTGACGCCCGGCAGTGTGGTGTTCGCGCCGGGGGACACGACCCAGGCGCTGGAGGTGACGGTCCGGGGCGACGCGCTGGACGAGCCAGCCGAGACAATCGTGCTTGCGCTGGCCAACCCGGTCAACGCCGACCTTCCGAACGGCTATGCGGCCGGTGTTGGCACGATCGAGGACGACGACGACGCGCCGACGCTTTCGGCCGAGTCGCCTTCGGTCGAGGAGGGCAACAGCGGCGGTCGGCGTCTGACGTTCACGCTAGCGTTGGACCGCCCCAGCGGCCGCGGCTTGGCGCTGCACTACGCCGACGCGGGCACGGGAACCGCGACGTCTGGCGCCGACTACGAGGAAGTCTCGCCGGACACGCTCTTCTTCGAGCCGGGGGAGCTCCGAAAGTCGGTCGACGTGATGATCCTAGGGGACACGCTCCAGGAACTCGACGAGACGGTGGTCCTCAGGCTGTCGTCCCCCGATTCGACGGTGCTCGCGGTCTCCGAGGCATTGATCACCGGCAGTATCCGAGACGACGACGGCGACGACTTGGTTCCCTCGTTCGGCGACGCGTTGGTGTCGGCGCAACGCTGGTTCCGAGCCTGCGAGATACGAACGTTGCAGTTGCCTCCGGCCGAGGGCGGCAACCCGCCTCTGACGTACGGGCTGGCCCCCGCCTTGCCTTCGGGAATGAAATTCGACGCCGAGCGTCGCACGATTGCGGGCACGCCCAGGCAGGAGCAACCGGTCTCCACTTACCGCTACACAGCGACCGACGAAGACGGGGATTCGGCGACCTTGAGCTTCACGGCCCAGGTCGAGTTGGCCGACAACTGCTTTCTTGATCGCCCCGACGGACCGGAAGCGGACGGGGACCCGCTTGCAACGGACGACGCAGGGAGCGAGGCGCCGTCCACAGTCGACGACGAGGACGGCGAACCGAAGCAAGAAACGCTTTCGGAAACCGACGCAGACAGCGGCTTGCCGACAGGACCCGCGGTTGGTGCCCAGTCGTCGGCTCTGTCGGTGCAACGGTTCAACTTCCGCGGTTTGGCAACGAGCGACAGCACGTATTATCGGGACGAAGTAGTGCGAGTGCGCGTGTTCTTCACGCAGCATGTGACGGTAAACACGGTGGGTGGCAAGCCGTACCTGGACCTGACGATCGGCACGACGACTCGGCGGGCCGCGTACAATTCTTCGCGGCAGAACTACCTGGGCTTCAGCTACCGCGTGCAGGCCGGCGACTTCGACAGCGACGGCGTGAGCGTTCCGGCGAACGGGTTGGCGCTGAACGGCGCGAGGATCACGGCGCAGAACGACACTTCGGCGCACGCGAACGTTGCCCACGACTCGGCGACGGGCGGCGCGTCGCGCAAGGTGGACGGCGGCAAGTACCGGCCGCCGGAAGTGCGCGGCGTGACGTTCAGCAACTCGCCGGCCAGCGGCGACACGTACGGCTATGGCGAGAAGATCGAAGCCACTGTTGCTGTCAGTCACCGCGTGCTGGTGACCACGACGGGCGGGACGCCAACGCTGGCGTTGACCATCGGCGCGCACACGCGGCAGGCGACGCTGACCAGGGCGGGCAGGCGAACGCGGCTGACGTTCTCCTACACCGTGCAGGCCGGCGACGTCGCTCCAGCAGGCGCGAGCATCGCGGCCAACGCCCTGAGCTTGAACGGGGGGGCGATCACGCACGACGCCGACACCGCCACCCACGCGGCGCTTGCCCACGGGGCCATTGCGGCCGACTCGACCCGCAAGGTGAACGGCCGCCGGGGCCGCCCGCCGAAGGTCGAAGGAATCGCGTTCGGCACCGCACCGAAGGACAGCGTTTACTGGCGGGGCGACACAATCGCGGTGCGGGTGGGGTTCGACGACTCCGTTGCGGTGATCGCGACGGGCGGAAGCCCGCAAGTGGCGCTGACGATCGGCACGGTGACCCGACAAGCGATGTTCTCGGCAAGCAACGGCAAGGCGTTGGAGTTCGCGTACGTGGTGCAGGCGACGGACCGGGACGCGGACGGCGTGAGCATCGCGGCCAACGCGCTGGCGCTGAACGGTGCGACGATAAGGGGAACCGGGGCCGCGTCCGGGCGCGACGCCGACGTGACGCATCCGTTGGTGAAGGCGAGCGTTGCGCGGACGGTGGACGGAAGCAAGGTGAGGGCACCTGCGGTCCGAAGCGTCGCGTTTGTGGGTTCGGCGCCCTACGGCGGCACGTATTACTACGACACCGAGTTGCGTGTAGAGGTCGTCTTCGACCGGAGCGTGGTGGTGGACACGGCACGCGGGAGTCCTCGGCTCGCGCTTGCGGTGGGAGCGCAGCGACGGCACGCGGCATTCGCGCCTTCTGCGAGCACCGCCACGACGCTGATGTTCGCATATCGCGTGCAGTCGGCGGACATGGACGCGGATGGGGCAGGCGTCGATGCGAACGCACTCGGTCTGAACGGCGGCGCGATCAAGGCCGAGGCGGACAGCGCCGTGGCGGCGAACCTGACGCACGACGCGTTGGCGGCCGATCCGACGAGGAAGGTGGATGGCCGGCCGCGGATCACGGCCCTGGAGTTCTATCGGCCGCCTAGGGCCCCGCCGCCCCCGCCGCAGGGTGTGTACGGGTACGACGAACGGATATGGGTTCTGGCGCGCTTCGATCAAGAGATGGTGTTGGAGCAGCAGGCGCTTCTGTCGATCGAAGTGGGCACGGACACGTTGCGGCTGGGGTCGCACTCGCGCTTGCGGATGGCGGACAGCGCGGTGGCGTTCTACTACACCGTGACTCGCGACGCGGTGGACACGGACGGCCTGCGGATACCGAAGGGGGTGCTGACGCTGAGCGGAGGCTCGTTGCGGGCGGCGGCGGACGGCGTGACGAACGCGCGGCTGGACCACGACGGGGTGCGGGCCGACAGCAACCGGAGGGTGAACGGGAGACTGACTCCGGCGCCACGGCCGGTCGTGTACTTTCAGGGCTCGCCCGCGAACGGGAGCACGTTCACGCGGCACGAGCGGATTTACATCGGCGTGTCGTACTCCGCGGGCGTGGCAGTGACGGGCACACCGGAGCTGACGTTGAACCTGGGAACGGGGACGCGTCAGCTGGCGGCGGTCGGCTACAGAAGCCGAGGGTTGCTCTTCGAGCATGAGGTCCAGCCCGGAGACCTGGACGAGGACGGCATCAGCGTGTCGGCGAACACGTTGTCGCTGCCGAGCGGTGCGACGATCCGCTCGGTTGCGGACACGAGCGTCGTAGCTGTTATGACACACGATTCTGTGCCGGCGAGCCCGTCGCACAAGGTGGACGGGCGGCAAGTGGGAGCGGCGAGGGTGAAGGCAACGTGGATTGGTCCGCCGCCGTCCGCCGACAGCACGTACACCCGCGACGAAGTGTTCTACGTGTACGTGGACTTCGACCGGAACGTAGCTGTGGACACGACGGGGGGCCGGCCACGGATCGCGCTCGGCGTGGGCGATTCGACGCGGCACGCGACGTACCGGTTCACCTTGACGGAGTTGCCGTCGCGACTGGGGTTCGAGTACGTGGTGCAGGCGGGAGACCGGGACGCGGACGGCATCGAGATCGCGGCGAACGCGCTCGAGCTGAACGGCGGCTCGATCACCGCGCCGGACGACACGGTCGCGGCGGAGCTGTCGCACGCGGCGGTGCGCGCGGACTCGGCGTACAAGGTGGACGGCGGCCGATTGGATGCGCCGCGCGTGCGCTGGATGGGGTTCGACGTCGACGCTCCTGCGAGCGGCGACACGTATCTGCGCGGCGACCTGGTCTTGGTGACGGTTGCATTCGACCGCGATGCGGCGCTGGACACGGTCGGGGGGCGGCCGCGGCTCGCGTTGCAAGTGGGGGACTCGACGCGCTACGCGACGTACCTGGGCCCGCCGCGCACGCGGACGCACCACGGCTTCGAGTACGTCGTGCAGGCGACGGACCGGGACGCGGACGGCCTCAGCGTCGCGGCCAACGCGCTCGAGCTGAACGGCGGCACGATCACCGCGCCCGGCGGCACGACGGCCGCTGTTCTGACGCACGACTCGGTGCCGACGAGCGCGGCGCACAAGGTGGACGGGCGGCAAGTGGGAGCGGCGAAGGTGAAGGCAACGTGGATTGGTCCGCCGCCGTCCGCCGACAGCACGTACACCCGCGACGAAGTGTTCTACGTGTACGTGGACTTCGACCGGAACGTAGCCGTGGACACGGTGGGGGGCCGGCCACGGATCGCGCTCGGCGTGGGCGATTCGACGCGATACGCGACGTACGGATTCACCATGTTGGAGTTGCCGTCGCGACTGGGGTTCGAGTACGTGGTGCAGGCGGGAGACCGGGACGCGGACGGCATCGAGATCGCGGCGAACGCGCTCGAGCTGAACGGCGGCTCGATCACCGCGCCGGACGACACGGTCGCGGCGGAGCTGTCGCACGCGGCGGTGCGCGCGGACTCGGCGTACAAGGTGGACGGCGGCCGATTGGATGCGCCGCGCGTGCGCTGGATGGGGTTCGACGTCGACGCTCCTGCGAGCGGCGACACGTATCTGCGCGGCGACCTGGTCTTGGTGACGGTTGCATTCGACCGCGATGCGGCGCTGGACACGGTCGGGGGGCGGCCGCGGCTCGCGTTGCAAGTGGGGGACTCGACGCGCTACGCGACGTACCTGGGCCCGCCGCGCACGCGGACGCACCACGGCTTCGAGTACGTCGTGCAGGCGACGGACCGGGACGCGGACGGCCTCAGCGTCGCGGCCAACGCGCTCGAGCTGAACGGCGGCACGATCACCGCGCCCGGCGGCACGACGGCCGCTGTTCTGACGCACGACTCGGTGCCGGCGAGCGCGGCGCACAAGGTGGACGGGAGCCGGACGGCGGGCGACGCCGAGCCGGAGGAGAATCGAGCGCCGGAAGTCGCGTCGGCCATCGCGCCCATGACGATGGAGGTGGCCAGCCCGGCGGCCGTCGTCGACCTGTCGGAGCACTTCCGCGACCCGGACGGCGACGAGCTCCGCTACTTCTCCGTCTCGGCAGCGCCGCGCTCAGTGCGGGCGGATGTGGCGGGCAGCGCGCTAACGGTCGATCCGCTGGCTGTGGGCGAGTCGCTTGTGACGGTGCGGGCGGCCGACCCGGACGGGGCGGAAGCCGAGCAGAGCTTCATGGTGACGGTCGAGGCGTCGCGTACGGACCGCGCCCGGATCATGAAGCGTTCGCTGGCCGCCTTCGGCCGGGCCGTGGGGACGGGGGCGGTGGAAGCGATCGGCGGGCGACTGGGGGCGGCGGACGACAATCCCGGCGCAACGGGCGAAGCGCAGCTCCAAGTCGGCGGCCGGACGCTTTCGTGCGTGGGCGCGGGCGAACGCTGCGACTTGCGGGAGCTGGCCCGGCAGGCTACCGGGGTGCTCGGCTTGCGGATGTCGCAGGGCGCGGGCGGCTTGGCGTCGGCGCTTTGGGCCGCCGCGAACGGAAGCCACGACGCGGACGCGTTGCGCGGGCTGGCCGGCCCCTTCGGACAACCAGCCGAGATCGGCGCGACGACGAGCCTCGGCTCTGCGGCCGACTTCGGCGCAACGGTCGGCAAGGCAACCGGCCCCGGCGTCCCGTTTGCCCGTCGGCCCGGCGGCCGCGCCGGCTGGGGTCGGCTGGTCACCGTGGACCCCGTGTCGCGCGAAGAGCTGCTTGGGCGTTCGTCGTTTCGGTTTTCGCCAGGCGCCGACAGGCAGAGGTCGCCGGCCGGGTGGACGTTCTGGGGCCAAGCCGGCGCCGGCGGCTTCAAGGGCCGGCCCGAAGACGACCTCGTGCTCGACGGCACGGTCCGCTCGGCCTACCTGGGCGCCGACTACCGGTTCGGAGCGGGGCCTCTGGTCGGCCTTGCGCTGTCGCGGACGACCAGCTCGATCGGCTTCGAGAGCGGGATCAACGGCACGGGCGCGGTGGACGCCCGCCTGACCAGCCTGCATCCCTATGCGCAGTGGTCGCCGCGCGCCGGGTTGAACGTGTGGGGGCTGGTCGGAGCGGGCCGGGGCACGGCGGAGCTGTCGGAGGACGCAACGGGCCGCGACTTCGCAACGAACATCGGGATGGCGATGGCGGCGGCGGGCGTCCGCCAGAGGTTGACCGGCGCGCTTGCCGTCAAAGCGGATGCCTTCGCAGTGCGCACCGACGCCGACGAGGCTCGAGAGCTGGCGGGCGTCGTGGCCAACGTCCAGCGGTTGCGCTTGGCGTCGGAGGTCGGGGGCCGCTGGAGCTTGTCGAGCGGGTCCGCGATCACGTCGCGGGTCGAAGTCGGCGCGCGTTTCGACGGCGGCGACGCGGAGACGGGCGCGGGCGCGGAGGCGGGCGCGGGGATCGGCTACGTGCACGACGGCATCGGGCTGAGCGTGGACGCGCGAGGTCGCGCGCTGGTGGCGCACCAGGCATCGTCGTTCCGGGAGTGGGGGGCGAGCGTTGCGATCCGCCTGCGGCCGAGTCGCGAAGCGGGAGGCTTGTCGTTCACTCTCGAGCCGACCTGGGGCAACGCGGCGAGCGGCATGGCGATGCTGTGGCGCGACGGGATCGGGCGCGGCGCGTCCGGCGCGTCCCTGGGCGCATCGTCCGCGTCGCTAGCCGGGGGCGGGCCGCTTGCGGGCGGGCGCGCGAACTCGAGCCCGGGCCGTCTCCGGATGGAGATGGACTACGCGATCGTCCTGGCGGACGGGGGCCGCGTGGCGCCGTTTGGACGCTGGGCGGCCGAGAGCGGTTCGGCGCGCCGGTTGAACGTGGGGGTCCGGCTGTCCGTGCTGGAAGCGGCGACGCTCGACCTGTTCGGCGAGCAGGTGTCGGGCGGCGCCGAGCCTACCGGCCGTCGGCTCGGCCTGCAGGGCGCAGTTCGGTTCAGGTGATCCGTCGCGACCGACGTCTTTGGTGAGACGGCTGGCGCAGAAAGCCCGAACGCCCTCTTCCATCTCGTCGACCAAGCGAGAGCGTCAAGCTTAGGGGCATGTCCGGCCAGCAGGACGGAACGGCCGCCCCACCGCCTCTCCCGAGATTTCGTAGCTTCCTTCCATGTTCTGGCAAGTGATCATCGTCGCGGTCGTGCTGATCCCGATCCTGGCCATCGTCCTGGACTCCCAGTTCGGCCGGGCGATCGCGCGCCGCTTGGAGCGGCCGAGGCTGGGCGGCGGGGAAGAGGGGGGCCATGAGCGGGTAACGGCCCTGGAGGCGGAAGTGGAGCGCTTGGGACGCGAGGTCGAGCGGCTCGACGAGGAAAGCCGGTTCTACCAGAAGCTGCTCGCCGAGCGGTCTGGCGACGACCACCCGCGACGCGGCCGCTCGTGACGAGGGCCGGCGCACAAGGAGCGCGGCGGACGGCGTTGCGCGCAGACGGCGGGGGGATGCCGCAAGTTCCTGCGGAGGCTTGACATTGGCGGCGCGGCGCGTGGCCTCCGGCATCGTCGTCAGCCGGGCGCTCGGGCTGGTCCGCGACCAGGTGTTTGCGTACTACTTCGGCGCCGGGGCGTTGGCCGACGCGTGGAGGGCGGCGGCACGCGTTCCCGGCGCGTTGCAGAGTCTCCTGGGCGAGGGGACACTGAGCGCATCCTTCGTGCCCGTCTACGTCCGCTTGCTGCAACAGGGCAGGGAGGAGGACGCCGCTCGCGTCGCCCGCTCGGTGCTCGGCCTGCTGGCGGCGACGGCGGGCGCGCTCGCCGTCGCCGGCTACGTCGCTTCGCCCTGGCTGGTGGCGGTCTGCTTTCCGGGCTTCGACGCGCCGACCGCGCGCACCTCGGTGGACCTGCTGCGGATATTCTTCCCGATGTCGGCGGCGCTGATCCTGTCCGCCTGGACCTTGGGAATCCTCAACAGCCACGGACGCTTCTTCACGGCCTACGTGGCCCCGGCCCTCTGGAACCTCGCAATCGTCGCAACCGTCGTCGCGCTGGCGGGCCGCGGCTTGCTCGGCGTGGACCTGATGATCGGAATGGGCTGGGGGGCCCTGGGCGGAGGCGTTCTCCAGTTCCTCTTCCATCTGCCCCATGCGGTCCGGCATCTCCGCGGGGCCGCGCCGCGAACGGGGCGCCTGTCGCCGGAGACGCGGTCGGTCGTGT
Organism: Longimicrobiales bacterium; assembly: GCA_965203485.1. GTDB lineage: Bacteria > Gemmatimonadota > Gemmatimonadetes > Longimicrobiales > Gaopeijiaceae. The sequence continues at coordinate 1,436,331 of OZ241892.1, read as the reverse complement.
CGGGCTTTCTGCCCGCGGTCGCGGCGCGCGGAGCCGTCAACGTGAGCGGACTGGTCGAGACCGCGCTCGCCTCGCTTCTCGCGACGGGCGCGGTGGCGCTGCTGGGGTACGCGACCACGCTGTACTTGGTGCCGATCGCCGTCTTCGCCCACGCGGTCGCGGCGGCGGCGCTGCCCGAACTCTCTCGCGACCGGGCGGCGGGGCCGCATGCGGTCCGAGAGCGGTCCGAGAGGGCCGTGCGGACTGCCTTGGCCGGCCTCGCCGCGGCTGCTGCGGCCTTCGTCTTCTTCCGCGAGGAGGTCATGGCCGTCTACGCATGGGGAGGCGAGTTCGGTGCCGACGAGGCCGCGGCGGCAGGCTGGGTGCTGGCGGCGTACGGCCTGGGCTTGCCCGCCACGGGAATGTCGCGCGTCCTGGCCGGCTCGTTCCACGGGCTGGGAGACACGCGCACGCCGGCGCGGACTGCGTTGGTCGCGGTTGCCGTGGCGGCCCTCGCCGGCGTCGGCCTGATGTTCCCGTTCGACGAGATCAGGGTGGGACCGTACGGGCTGGGCGCGGCGGGCTTGGCTCTGGGCTCCGCGCTGGCCCGTTGGTTGGAGCTCGCGACGCTCAGGGCCCAACTCCGCCGCAGGCTGGGCGGCATGTCGTTGTGGACGCCCGGCACGGGACGCCTGCTGCTGGCCACGGGAGCGGGCGTGGCGGCGGGCTTGGCCGCCGACGCGGCGTTCCCGCGCGTGCACGGGCTCGTGATCGTCGGCGTCTACGCGGCCGCGTGGCTTGGAGTCTCGGAAGCGATCGGGTCTTCGCCGCTGAATCTTCGGCGAAGGGCTTCGCACGCGCTCGAGCGAAGGAGGGGGAGTTGACGGGAATGGCGGAACCGGACGGCATTCCGCTCGACGCGGCGAACGTGCGCCGTCTCCCGCCGGGGCCGGGAGTCTACATGTTCCGCAGTCCGACGGGAGAGATCCTTTACGTGGGCAAGGCGAAGCGGCTGAGCGCCCGCGTGCGCTCCTACTTGGCGCGCGGTCTGGGCGTCAAGACGCGGGAATTGGTCCGCCGGTCCCGAACGGTCCGGACCTTCGTGGTGGGATCGGACGCGGAGGCGCTGATCCTGGAGGCCAACCTCATCAAGGAGCACCAGCCCCGCTTCAACATCCACCTGCGGGACGACAAGAAGTATCCCTACGTCAAGGTGACGACGGGCGAGCCGTTTCCGCGCGCCTACCTGACGCGACGCGTGCGCAAGGACGGCGCGAGATACTTCGGACCGTTCACCGCCGTGGGCCGGGTGCGGGCCGCGCTGGACTTGCTGAACAAGAGCTGCGGCATCCGCTCCTGCCGCTACGACTTGCCCGCCGAGACGCCCTCCAGGCCGTGCTTGGACTACGACATCGGCCGCTGTCACGCCCCTTGCGCCGGAAAGCAGTCCGTGGAGGACTATCGGGCCGCCGTCGACGGGCTGGTCCGCGTCCTGGCCGGCGATGTCGCCAAGGTTCAGGCGGAGGTTGAAGCAGAGATGCGCAACGCGGCTTTGGAGTTGAACTTCGAGAGGGCAGCCCTGTTGCGCGACGTGCTTGCCGGACTGAACGGTATCGGTGGGCGGCAACGCGTGCAGACGACGGGGGGCGGCGACCGCGACGTCGTCGGGCTGGCAAGGGACGGAAAGCGGGCCGCCGCGGTCAAGCTCCGCATCAGGGACGGCGTGCTGATCGGCCAGGACGCCCACTTTCTGTCGGGCACGGAGGACGACCCCGACGAGGCGCTCGTGGGGCGCTTCGCGTCGCATGCGTACTTGGCGGGCGGCACGGAGACGCTGGAGCACTTGCCGCGGGAGGTGCTCGTGCCCGCCGCCTTTCCGGACATGGACCTTCTCGGACAAGTCCTCTCGCGCCAAGCGGGGCGGCGCGTGAGCGTGCGGGCGCCCAAGCGCGGCGCCAAGGCCGAATTGGTGCGGCTGGGCGTGGCCAACGCGCGCCACGTGCTGGAAGACGCCGCCCGGGGAGGCGCCGGGTCGCCGGGCCGGGCCGGCGAGGCCCTTTACGAGTTGCAGGACTACCTGGGCCTCAAGGTCGTGCCGCGGTTGCTGGCGTGCTTCGACGTCTCGCACACGCAGGGCGCAGAGACCGTGGCCGGCGTGGCGACCCTCAAGAACGGCGAGCCGTGGCGCGCCGGATACCGCCGAATGAGGATCCGCCACGAGCGCGGCGCGGACGACTGCCTGTCGATGGCCGAAGCCGTGGTCCGCTACTTCGCCCGCGCGGCCAAGGCGGGCGACCGGCTTCCCGACCTGCTTTTGGTCGATGGAGGCAAGGGACAGCTGAGCGCGGCGGCGGGCGCCGTGGCCGAGGCCGGCGCCGAAGGAGTGGCGCTCGCGGCGCTCGCCAAGAAGGAAGAGGTCGCTTACGTGCCGGGACGCCGGGCGGCCGTCCGCATCCCGCCGACGGCTCCGTCGCTCTATGTGCTTCAGCGCGCCAGGAACGAGGCCCACCGGATCGCGGTCGGATACAACCGCAAGCTTCGGTCGCGCCGCGCGCTGCGCTCGCAGCTCGCCGAAATTCCGGGCATCGGGCCGAAGCGGCAGCAGGCGCTGCTCTCCCGGTTCGGATCCGTCCGCGGCGTGCGGAGCGCCACGCCCGAGGAGATCGGCCGCGTCCCCGGTCTGAGCGAGGCGGCCGGCGTGCGCATCCTGTCGTTCCTGAACCGGAGGCCGCCTTGAGACCGGTCGCGATTCACCGGCGACCGGGCGCATCCCCCAAGTTGCCCCGGCCCTCGCCCGCTGGACGGCGCGGCCGCGAGGCCGACTTCGGGCTTTGACCTCCGGCGGGCCGGGCAATACATTTCAAGTCGGCTTCCAGGACGCGGCGCCCCCTTGGGCCTTCGGGCAGAGGCGGGCGCCAGACCCAACGTGATCAGGAGAATTGAGTGAACAGGGCCCAGTTCGGCGTTATCGCGGTTGCCTGCGGACTGGCCGCAGGCGGATGTGCTTCCGGCTCGGGTGGGGGAGGCGACGGGGGCGGAATGGAGGGATTCGCGCCCAGCGAGAACACTCACACGCGCACGGCGCAGTTCGCGTTGCTGCAGGCGGGCGCCGCCGAGGACGGAGGCGAGGCGCGCTACCGGGAGGCTCTCGCCGCCGCCATGACGTCGATCGCCCAGGAAGCCGACAATCCGATGGGCTACATGCTGGCGGGCCAAGCCCAAATAGGCCTGGACGACTACGTGGCGGCCGACTCGCTGTTCGACAAGGCATTGGAACTCTATCCCGCCTACGGCGAGGACATCCGCATCGAGCGCGAGAGCGCATGGATCACGGCGTTCAACACCGCCCTCGTTCCCATCGACGCCGGCGACGCGGCGGAAGGCATCCGCCTGCTCGAGAAGGCCGAGATGATCTTCAGCGAGCGGCGCCCCGAGGCCTTGATCAACCTCGGCATGGCGTACAACATGGCGGAGCGCCCGGACGACGCCATCGATGCGTTCGGCCGCGCGCTCCGGATCATCCGCAACCCTCGCTCCGAGAGCGTGGACAGCGCCACGCGGGCAAGTTGGTCCGAGCGGGAGATGAGCGTAGCCTTCAACCGCGCGCAGTTGCTGAGCCAAGCCGAGCGTCACGACGAGGCCATCGCGGAGTACGAGACCTACCTGGGCAACTATCCGAACGACGTCACGGCGCTTTCGAGCATGGCGTCCGTGCTGTCAATGTCGGGAATGCAGGACTCGGCCCAGGCCATCTACGACGGATTGCTGGCAAACGACGATCTCGGCCCCCGCGAACTGATGAACGTCGGAGTCGGCCTGTACACGGGCGAGGCGTTCGAGCAAGCCGCCGACGCGTTTCGCAAGGTGGCGGAGATCGCTCCCGAGAGCCGCGACGCGCTGTTCAACTTGGCCCAGGCCCTCCTGGACTCGGAGGCGTGGGAGGAGCTGGCGGCCGTCAGCTCCCGCTTGATCGAACTCGACGGCTTCGACCCATACAACCATCGGCTCTACGCGCAGGCGCTGGTCCAGGCGGGCGACGAGCAGGAAGCCGTGCGCGTGCTGGAGTCCGCCGAGGCCCTGGAGTTCAACTTGGGCGGCACGACGCTGACCCCCCGGTCGTCGGGCGGCGGGTCCGTGCGTGGCGAGCTGACCAACAAGTTGCTGGAGCCGGGCACGACTGTCGAAGTGCGAGTCCACTTTCTGGGCGAGGACGGGGCCGAAGTCGGCTTCGTGGACGTTCGGGTCATCGCTCCTGCGGCAGACGCGGCGCAGAGCTTTCAGGCGGACCTTACCAGCGACGAGTCGGTGCTCGCCTACTATCTGGAGGTACTCAATCGGTGACGACGGCAGGCCCATAGCGGGAGTAGCTCAGTCGGTAGAGCATCAGCTTCCCAAGCTGAGGGTCGCGGGTTCGATTCCCGTCTCCCGCTCTTCGCGCCGCGTCTCGGCGCCCCATGCGCCGCCGCGCGAGGACATTCCGCACATTCGCCCCATTCGGAGCCGCACCATGCGCAGAGCCCTTCTGCCGACCGTCGCCCTCTCGCTCGTCACTTTCTCCGCCGTTCCGATGTTGGCGCAGACGCCCGCCCCCGACCTCATGACGCGCGTCCAGGACGCACGCGGCTCGAGCGACCTGGGCGTTCTCATGGCAGGAGCGGCCGCGGCCCGGCGCCTCGGCGACTTCGAAGTGGCCGCGCAGCTGCTCGACCAAGCCACGGAAGCCCTCGAAGCCGCCAAGGGCGAATGGGTGCGCGAGCACATCTTTCAGGCGCTCGCGTCCGGCGGCGGCGTGGACGGCATGCAACGGGCGCTGCGGGAGACGCGGGCCGTCGTCCGCCTCACCCCCGTGCAGGTCGCGGGCGTGACCAACAGCTTCCCAGCGCTCCTCCAGGGCGGCGAATTCGACGAACTCGTCGCGGAGCTGTCTCCCGACCATCCGGATCCCGGCTACCGGTGCACGTGCTTGGCCGAGAAGGCTTGGATGCACCGCGTCGCGGGGCGGCAGCACGAGTCGCGCATCCTGTGGGGGCGCCTCGTGGCGGCGTGGGACCGCAATCCGCTCGATTTCGACGCCCCGGACCAGCAAGCCAACTGGCAGGGGCAGTACGCGCGCAACTTGGCCAGGGCGGGCCGCATGGCGGACGCGCGCGCGGCGCTCGAAAAGGCCATGTCGATGCCCGTCAGCGACGAGGCTCGCCCGGGCGTGCAGCGCCGGTGGGCGCAGACTTACGCGGAGCTGGGCGACGTGGCGGAAGCCGTGGGCCTCCTGGAGCCCCTCATCGCCAGCTCGACTCTGGTGACGGTCAACAGCCTGTCGACCCGCTACACCTGGAACAACGTGCGCGACCACATCCTCTTCCAGGAGATGCTGGCGCGGAACCGCTAGCCCCCAGCCCCCGAGCCCGGCGCCCGCCCGAAAGGGCGAGGAAGGCGGGCGTCCCTCCGCCTGTACGGCGATCGGAGACGTTCGCGCCTCCTTGGCGGCAAGTCTAGCCGCTTGCCGCGACCGCCCTTGCGGAGGACGGGGAAGGGGTTGGGGTCGTCCGCGCAGCGGGAGAGAAATCGTCCGTGGTGCGAATCGCCGAAATCGCGTCCGGCTCCTTGGGGGAGACCCTGGAGCTTCAGATTGGAACGCGCGTCCTGAGCGTCAACGGCGAGCGCGTCCGCGACTCGCTGGACTTCGCGTTTCGCACGGCGGAGGCCCGCATCGAGCTCGAGGCGGTGTCCCCCGGCGGCGAGCTCGTCGTCTACGACATCGAGCGCGATCCGGGCGAGGCGCTCGGCATCGTCCCCGCCCGCGACAAGGTGCGCGAGTGCGCCAACGCCTGCGTGTTCTGCTTCATCGACGGGAATCTGCCCGAGGCGCGGGCGCCGCTCTGGCTTCGCGACGACGACTTCCGCTTGTCGTTCACCTACGGCAGCTACGTGACGCTGACCAACTTGGGTCCGCGAGGCATTCAGCGTCTCGTCGACCAGCGGATATCGCCGCTCTACGTGAGCGTGCACGCCACGGACACCGACGTCCGCAACCGCCTTCTGGGCAACGACCGCGCGCCTCCCGTCCTCGACCAGCTTGGCGTTCTCCTGGACGGCGGCGTCGAAGTGCACGCCCAGATCGTGCTCTGTCCGGGCTGGAACGACGGAACCGAGCTGGACCGCACGATTCGCGACCTGTACGCCCTGGGCGGCGCCGTCCTCACTCTGTCCGTGGTGCCGGTCGGCCTGACGCGGCACAACCTGAACCGCCCCGTGCGCCTTCTGACTCCCGGCGAAGCCGATCGCGCCCTGCGCCAAGTGGGCGAGGCCCGGCGCCGGGCGCGGCAAGAGCGGGACGGCGCGTGGTGCTACGCCGCCGACGAGATGTTCCTCGTCGCCGGGCGCGAACCACCCGCTGCCGACTACTACGGCGGCGCGGAGCTGGTCGAGAACGGAGTCGGCGCGTTGCGGGCGTTCCTGGATTGTTTCGAGACCGGCAGGGGGCGGCTGCGTCCCTTGACAGGGGTGAACCGGGTGCGAATTGCCACCGGCCGCTCGATGTCTCCCTTCATGGAGCGCCTTGCTCCGGCCGTCGCCGCCGGCGTCGCCGCCGAGGTCGATCTCGTGACGGTCGGGAACCGGTACTTCGGGCCGACGGTGACGGTCGCCGGCCTCTTGGCCGGGCGCGACCTGGTGGATGCGCTCGGGCCGTCGCGGGACGGAGACTTGGTTCTGTTGCCGAAAGAGGCCGTCAACGGAGACGGCGTATTCATCGACGGGCTGGCGCTGGCCGAGGTCGAGCGACGGCTGGCGCCGGCCGAGACGCGGACGGGCGCCGGCCTGCTCGACGCGCTGGCGGCGCCGTGAGCCTTCCAGTGGTCGCGGTCGTCGGGCGGCCCAACGTGGGGAAGTCGACCTTCTTCAACCGGGCGGTGGGGCGCCGAACCGCAATCGTGGACGACGCGGCCGGCGTGACGCGCGACCGCAACTTCGGCGAGGCGGAGTGGTGCGGGCGCGGCTTCTTCGTGGTCGACACGGGCGGCGTGATCGAGGATTCCGCCCGCGAGATCGACCGCAGCGTTCGCCGACAGGCCATGACCGCGATCGGCGAGGCCGACGCCGTGGTGTTCCTCGTGGACTCGAAGGAAGGCGTGCACTCTCTGGACGAACACCTGGCCGACGTGCTGCGCCGGGCCGGCAAACCCGTCCTGCTCGCGGCGAACAAGGTGGACGATCTCCCGGGCGCGCAGTCGCACCTGGACTTCTGGGCTCTGGGGATGGGAAGGCCGCATCCGGTCAGCGCCATGTCGGGCCGGGGCCTCGGCGATCTCTTCGACGAGTTGCTGCAACGGTTGCCCGGGGAGGATGGGACGCCGTCCGCGAGCGACGTGCGCGTCGCCGTGATCGGCAAGCCCAACGCGGGCAAGTCGTCCTTCGTGAACCGCATCTTCGGAGAGGAGCGCATGGTGGTGAGCGACGAGGCCGGGACCACGCGCGATCCGGTCGACCTGCACCTCAAGTACCACGGAAGGACGGTGACGTTCGTCGACACGGCCGGACTCCGCCGGCACTCCCGCATCCGGGATTCGGTCGAGTACTACGCGAACCTGCGCACGGCGCGGGTGGTCGAGGACGCCGACGTGTGTCTCGCGATGATCGACGCCGCGGAGGGTCTGCACGTGCAGGACGTCAAGGTGGCCCGCGCGGCATGGGACGCGGGCTGCGGCGTGGTCGCGGTGTGCAACAAGTGGGACTTGGTGACGAAGGACGCGCGCACGGCCCAGGAGTTCGAGGCCGAGGTCCGCGGCCGGGCGCCTTTTCTCGCCGACGCGCCGTTCTTGTTCGCGTCGGCGCTTACCGGCATGCGCGTGCGCAGGGTCCTCGACTTGGCGCTCGGCGTCGCCGAACGGCGGCGTGCGCGCTTGGAGACGGCGAGAGTGAACCGGGCGGTCCGGAACTTGACGGCCCAGCGTCCTCCGCCGCACGTGCGGGGGCGCCCGCTCAGGCTCAAGTACGCGACCCAGGCGACGACCGCGCCGCCCACCTTCGTGGTCTTCGCCAACTACCCCAAGGACGTGCCGGCCGCCTATCGCCGCTACCTCGCCAACGGATTGCGGCGCCGCTGGAACTTCGCCGGAGTGCCCGTCCGCGTCCGCTTCCGCAGGAGCGGCGGCGAGAACGCGCGACGATGACCGCGGCGCTGCTGCTGACCTTCGCCGCATACGTCGTCGGCGCGACCCCTGCGTCGTACTGGGTAGGCCGCGCGGCATACGGAGTGGACTTGCGCGCCCATGGAAGCGGCAACTTGGGCGCCACGAACGCCTTCCGCGTGCTCGGCTGGAAGGCCGGGGCGCCGGTCGTCCTGGCCGACGTCCTCAAGGGCCTTGCGCCGGCGTTGTGGTTCCCGCGCCTCGACGAACTGCCGGCGTCCGACTGGGGGGTCTTGTACGGCGCGGCGGCGATCGCCGGACACGCGTTCTCGTTCTGGACGGGCTTTCGCGGAGGGAAGGGCGTGGCCACGGGGGCCGGCGTGCTGGCGGCGCTCTCCCCGCCGGTTCTCGCCGTTGCGCTCGTCGCATGGGGAATGGCGCTGCTCCTGACGCGCTACGTCTCGCTGGCGTCCATTTCGGCCGCTGGGGCCGCCGCCATGTCCGCATGGCTCGTTGCGGGGGCGGGGACCGCGCTGCGAGCCTTCTTGCTGGTGACGGCGGGGTTCGTCGCTTGGTCCCACCGCGGCAACCTGGCGCGGTTGCGGAGCGGAGAAGAGCCCAAGGTTGGGGAACCTGCGCCCGCCTCGCCAAGGAGAGACGCCGAAGCCTCCGGGCCGCTTGGAAGGCCGGCGGCTGAACCGGCCGGCGAGGATGCGGGCGCCGCCGGGGTTGCGCGCGGGCGCCGGGCGTCCGGTTCGGGCGAGGACGACGCGGACCGGCCCGTCGCCGTCGTCGGGGCCGGTTCCTGGGGCACGGCGCTGGCCAAGCTCCTCGCCGAGTCCGGTCGAGTCCGCCTGTGGGCGCGCGAGCCGGAGGTGGTGGACTCCATCGAGGCGTCGGGCGAGAACGCCGTCTACTTGAAGGGCGTTCCCCTGGACCGAGGCCGGCTTCGGGCGACTTGCTCGCTCGAACGAGCTCTCGGCGGCGCGAGAGCGGTAGTCTGGGCCTGTCCGGTCCAGCACTCGGCCGCCGTGCTCGCGCGGGCGGCTCCGTTCATCGCCGCGGACGCGCTGGTGGTGTCGTGCTCGAAGGGCATCGAGGTCGAAACGAAGCGGCGCATGGACGAGGTGTTCGCCGAGTTCCTGCCGACCCGGCAAGTCCGGCGCTTCTGCGCGCTCTCCGGCCCGAGCTTCGCCCGCGAAGTGGCCGCGGGAAGGCCGACCGCGGTCGTCGTCGCCAGCCGCGACGAGGACGCGTGCCTCGCCGCGCAGGCGCTTCTTCAGACGGACCGCTTCCGAGTCTACACGTCGCCCGACGTCGTGGGCGTCCAGCTCGCGGGCGCGCTCAAGAACGTCGTGGCGCTGGCGGCCGGGGTCGCGTCGGGGCTGGGGCTGGGGAGCAACGCGGTCGCCGCCCTGATCACCCGCGGGCTGGCCGAGACGAGCCGGCTAGGGGGCGCGTTGGGCGCCCAGGCCGTCACGTTCGCCGGACTGGCCGGCTTGGGCGACTTGGTCCTGACCTGCACCGGCGAGTTGAGCCGCAACCGAGCCGTCGGCGTGCAACTGGGCAAAGGACGCCCGATTGGCGAAATTCTGAAGAGAGAGCGCACGGTGGCCGAAGGCGTGGCAACCGTGCGCGCCGTCAACCAACTCGCCGACCGCTTGGAAGTCGAAATGCCGCTCTGCGCCGAAGCGCACCGCATCGTCGTCGAAGGGGCCGATCCCACCGAGGCGTTGTCCCGGCTCATGACCAGACAGCCGAAGCCCGAGAACCCGGAGTTGGCCTTCGAACGCCCGCCGGCCGCCGCCGGGGCAGACCACGGAAGGGCGTTGCCGTGACCACCGCCGTGCCGAACGGAGACGCCGCCGGCCGCTCCGGCGGCGCGAACGCCGGGCCGCGCGCCGGCGCCATCGACGATGCCGCCCCCCCCCGGCGCCCCGCTCGCACCGTCCACGACGCCGCGGACCACGCGGAAGCCGCCGCGACCGCCGATCCGCCGGTCGCCCCCGGCGCCGACCGGTCCGCCGACGTCGTCGAACATGCCGATCCCAATCCGCCCGCCCGCCTTCCGCCGAGCCCGTACGACCGAGCCCAAGCCGATCCGCCCGGCGAGGCCGCCCCCGACCCGCCGGGGGCGCCGGACCAGTCCGGCGACACCGCCGAGCACGTCGGCGTCGAGAGGGACGCGCACCCAGAGTCCGGCGTCGCTGGGCGCCCCGAAGACGAAGCCGCCGCCGGTCCGCTGAACCGCGATGGGGTCTCCCCGGACGGAGCCGCGACCGCGACCGAGCCCGTCGCGAAGAAGGTCTACTACTCGATCGGCGAAGTCGGCGAGCTCACGGGACTCAAGCCGCACGTCCTGCGGTATTGGGAGTCGCAGTTCAACGTCGTCTCTCCGGGCAAGAACCGGGGCGGGAGCCGCGTCTACCGCGTCGAGGACATAAGGACCATCCTCCTGGTCAAGCGCCTGCTCTACGAGGAGCGCTTCACCATCGAAGGCGCCAAGCAGAAGCTCCACGAGATGCGGCGGGACCGGAAGTTCGAAGCGGAGACCCAGCTTCGCGCGGAACCAGCCATGCTGGCCTTGATCAAGGATGGCTTGGTGGCGGCGCGGGCGGCCCTGACGCTTCCGCCGGACCAGGCGACCCGACGGCCGGACTGAGCGAGCACGCCCGCGTGCGCATTCTCTGCACCAACGACGACGGCTACCTGTCTCCGGGACTTCGCGTGCTGGCCGAGGCCGCCCACGAGATCGGCGCGGTCGACGTCGTGGCGCCCGACCGGGAGCGAAGCGCGTCCAGCCACGCGCTGACTCTTCATCATCCCCTGCGCAAGCGGCGCGCCCCCGACGGCACCACGATCATCGACGGCACGCCCACCGACTGCGTCATGCTCGCGGTCAACGAGTTGCTCGGCGAACGACCTGGACTGTGCCTTTCCGGCGTCAACGCAGGCCCCAACATGGGCGAGGACGTCTTCTACTCGGGCACCGTGGCCGCGGCGATGGAAGCCGCCATCATGAGGATCCCGGCCGTGGCGGTTTCCTTCGCGGGCCGGCGAGTCGAGGAAGTCGAGGGCTGGCAGACCGCGCTCGTCGGCTTGCTGACGCAAATTACGGCGCGCGGCATCGCGGCCGGCGAAGTTCTGAACGTCAACCTGCCCCCGGTCCGGCCGGACGAAGCACGGGGGGTCCGCGTCACCGAGCTCGGCCGCCGTCACTACACGGACGCGGTCACGCGGGCGCCCGACCCGTCGGGCAGGGAGTACTACTGGATCGGCGGCACCGTGGAGCGCTGGGACGACGCCCCGGACTCGGACTTCCAAGCCGTCAGCGAGGGATGCGTCTCGGTGACCCCGCTTCATCTCGACCTGACGAACCGGGCTCGAATGAGCGCCGTCCGCGAATGGAAGCTGGAGCTATAGCCGCTTCGAAGCGGGGCCGGCAGGTCGATCGGCGCCCGCCCGCGCGTTCCGTGCTCGTGGCCTCCGGCCGCTGGACCTCGAGGGCGGCAACCGCCGTCCCATGCGCGCCGCGCCGGCCGACCACCCGAGAGAGCCGGCGATGACCCGCTGGCTGGGCAACGCGGCGCGCGGACTCTGCATGGGGCTTGCCGACCTCGTGCCTGGGGTGTCCGGCGCCACCGTGGCGCTGGTGCTGGGCATCTACCCGCGAGCCATCGACGCGGTGAGCGGGATCGGCCCGGCGATGGCGAAGCGGCTGGCCCGCGCGCGCTTCCGCGGACAATTGGCCGCCGGCGCGAGGGATCCGGCCAAGCTCGCCGGCGACGACGACGGACGAGACGCCGGCCGGTTGCTCTTCCTGGCGTCGCTTGCGATCGGGATCGGGCCTGCGATCGCCGCGGGATCGCGCTTCTTGCCGCCGTTGCTGAACGATTACCCGGCGCAGATGAAGGGCCTGTTCTTCGGGTTGGTCTTGGCGTCGGTGGCGATCCCGGTCCGGCGCATGGAACGACGCGGGGCCACGGCCTTGGCGCTGGGGACGACGGCGGCGCTCGGTGCGTTTCTGCTCACTGGGTTGCGGGCCACGGTCGAGGGTCGCGCCCACGGCGCTGTCGTGCTGGAACTCGAGCGCCCGGCCGAGGCCGACGTCGTGATTACGCCGGCCAACGCGACGCTTTGGGCGCAACGGCCCGGCGGCGGGCTTCGCATCGCCTACGGAGCCGCCCGGCCGGCCACGGTTCCGGCCGGCGCCGAGGAAGTGCGCATCGAGATCGTCGCGCGGGTCGCGGGCGCCGACGCCAACCTGGCGGCCGGGTCCATCCGCGAAGTGCGCGCGCCGGTCGCCGTGGCGGCCGCGCGGCAGGACCAGCCGCTTTCGGGCGGCCGGGACCCCGGGCTTCCGTTCGTGTTCGCCGCCGGCGTGCTTGCGATCTCGGCCATGAGCTTGCCGGGATTGTCCGGCTCCTTCGTGCTGGTGGCGCTCGGCCTCTACGACTACGTGCTCGGCGCCCTGCGCTCGGCGCTCTACCACGGCGACGGGGGCAGCTTGGCCGTGGTCGCCACCATGATCGTGGCCATGACGGCCGGCCTGTTGACGTTCGCCCGGATCCTAAGGCGCCTGCTCGCCAAGTGGCCGGACGCGGTGCTGGCCGTCTTGGCCGGTCTCATGCTGGGTTCGCTGCGCGAGCTCTGGCCGTTCCACCGCCACCTGCCCAGTGGAGATGAAACGGCGTCGCTGCCCGTAGCCGGCGATCCGGCAACGCTCTCGGTCGTCGCAATGTTCGCGGCCGGCGTCGCGGCCGTGACGGCGCTGGAAAGGCTGGGGAGGCGAACCGCGGACCGATAGCGCCGGGCGGACGGACTTGGCCTGCGCACGGCATGCCCGTGCGCGACCACGGCCAAGAAGCCGCCGAGTGTCCCCGCCAGGACTCGAACCTGGGGCCTACTGCTTAGGAGGCAGTCGCTCTATCCACCTGAGCTACGGGGACGGGCGCGCGGACGGCGCGCAAGCGATCAAGCTCGCCTTCGCGTGCTCCATGTTCAAGTAGGAGCGGGCGCGGTACCTTGGGCGACGACGGAGCCACGCCGAAGCCCTCTTGGCAAGAAAGGACCAGTCCGTGCTCGCAACGACGTCGATGCTGCTCGCGGCCATGCAGGCCGCCCCCGAACGGATCGAACTCGCCCCCGCGCGTCTCGCGCTCGATCCCGGCGAGTCCGCCGCGGTCGAGGCCCGCGCCCTGGACGAAGACGGCGCCCTCGTGAGAGGCCTGACCTTCGCCTGGCGGGCGCTGGCACCGGAGATCGCGACCGTGGACGCGAACGGACGGGTCACGGCCGTCTCGCCGGGCGAAGCGCGCGTGGCCGCCAGGGCGGGGAACACCATGGGCTTCGCCGTCGTCGTCGTGCGGGCCGCCCCCGCCGAGGTCGTCTCGGCGGCGCTCCCCGAGCCCACGCTGCTTTCGGGCACGAGCGCGCCGGTCTCCGTGGCCGCGGCCGGTGCGGACGGCGAGCCCACTGAAACGGGACCGCTCGCCTTCGCGTCGAGCGACGAGAGCGTGGCGGCGGTGGACGCCGCGGGCCGGGTGTTCGCCCGCTCGCCGGGCAAGGCCGAAGTCGTCGTGACGGCAGGCGAGCTGCGCGCGGCCGTGATGGTCGTGGTCGAAGAGGGCGCGACGGCGCAGGCGGCCCTCCTGCCGGACGGTCCGCGCACGCGCACGGGCGACGTGGTGCGCTTCCGCGCGGAGGTCGGCGAGCGCGCCCTGCATCCGGCTTGGAGCGTGGACGGCGCGGGCGCCCAGATCGAGCCCGACGGCGCAGAGGGCGTATTCGTCGCCGAAGAGCCGGGCGTCTACCGGGTGACCGCGCTCGTAGGCGAAGCGCAGGCTCTCACGACCCTCGTCCATGCGGCTCCCCGCCAAGCGGCCGCCGAGCTCGTGCACGTCGGCCGCGGCGCGGCGGCGGACCACCATTCGGGCGACACCTGGGTCTTCGAGGGCGCCGACGGACGCGACTACGCCTACGTGGGCACCTTCATGCACGACTGGATGAAGGCTTGGGACGTAACGGATCCGTCCGCGCCCGTGCTTGCCGACTCGGTGCGGCTCGACGCGCGCCGCATCAACGACGTCAAGATTCACGAGAGCGCCCGCATCGGCGTGCTCACCCGCGAGGGTGCGTCCGACCGGCGAAACGGTATCGTCGTCCTGGACCTGTCCGACCCGGCGCATCCCACGGTGCTGTCGGAGTACAAGCGCACGGTCCCGGGCGGCGTGCACAACGTCTGGGTAGAGGGGGACTTGATCTACGCGGTGCACAACGGCACGCGCGACATCCACATCATCGACATCTCCAACCCCGCCGAGCCGGACGAGGTCGGGCGATGGGGACTACCGGCGTCGCCGTCCAAGTCGCTGCACGACGTCATCGTCCAGGACGGCTACGCCTATCTGTCCTATTGGGACGACGGGGTCGTGATGCTGGACGTCGGCGCCGGGACGCACGGAGGGACGCCCACCGCGCCGCAGTTCGTGTCGCGCTACAAGTACGCGGCAGGCAACACTCACACGGCATGGCGGGCCGGCCGCTACCTCTTCGTCGGCGACGAGATATTCCCCGGGGACTGGAACGCCGACGCGCCGATCGAAGCCCGGGGCTACGTGCACGTGCTGGACATGGCCGACCCGGAGAACCCCGTCGAAGTCGCCCGCTACGAGGTGCCCGAGGCCGGCGCCCACAACATCTGGGTGGAGGGCGACCGCCTCTACGTCGGCTACTACCAAGCGGGCCTGCGGGTCGTGGACATCTCCGGGGAACTTCGCGGCGATCTCTACCGGCAGGGCAGGGAACTAGCCGTCTTCAAGACGATCGACTCCGAGTCCACCGTCCCCAACTGGGGCATGACGTGGGGCGCCCAGATCCACAAGGGCAACATCTTCACCTCCGACCTCAACTCCGGCCTCTGGATCGTGAAGCTGGTCGAGGCGCAACGGACGATCTCGCAGTAGCGCGGCCGTCGCGCCGACGGCCCGCGAGCCGTCAGCGCACGCGAACGATGATCACCTTTGCGGAGGGCCCGTCGACCGTCGCCGCGACTTCGATGCCTTCGCCTCGCCCGTCGGACTCGAACTCGTGAAAGCGGATGCCGGCGGGGTACAAGTACCCCCGATAGACGTGGTCGGCGAAGGCTGCGGGGCCGGCGCCGGTGATCGGCCACGGATAGGTATAGCCACGCGGAGGGCCGCCTCCCCAAGTCAGCGTCGTGGAACGGAAGTCGTAGCTGCTGAACCCGCGCTCGGGGTGCGGGGCGCCCGTTCCGTTCGTTGCCATCGCGATCGCGTACTCCACCAGGAGCGCCTGCATCGACTTGCCCGTGAGTCGCTCGATCCCGGCGGTTCCCGGAGCGGTCTCAGGGGCGGTCAACTGCCGAAAGAAGGCGCTGTCTCCCAACGCGGCGGCATCGCCGTACGCGTCGCCCAGAAAGCGGTGGAAGTGCCAGGCCGAACCGTAGTACGAGTGTTCCTCGACCGGGTCGAACGTGACGGAGTTCAAGGACTGCGAGTACGCGAGTCCCGTGCGGAGCATCCGCAAGACGACCCCCGTGTTCTCGGGGGTCCATATCCACTCCCCGGCGGGCGGATACGCGCTCCGGTCCAAGACCTCCGTTCGCCCTACGACCGCCGCGGCTTCCAAGGCTCTGCGGGACGACACTTCGGCGGCGATCTCCGCCCGTCCTTCCTCGGCCCAGCGCGGAGGCCAGTTGCGGGTCGCGGCGCGGCGATAGAGGGAAGCTACGTGCGCGACCTCGTGCACGGTGGTCGGCAACGCTTGGTAGAATGGTTTCTCGGCCACGATCGCGGCGAACATCCCTTCCTGGTAGTACACGACTTCCATTTCGTTCGATCCGGCGCAGGCCGTCGCCGAGAGGAAGTCGGGGCCCCAGACGTAGGCAGCGAAATCGGACGGCACCACCGGAGTGACGAAGAGCACGATTCGACCGTCGCCGTTGACGTCGGTCGTGCCGCCGAAGTACTCCTCGATCGTGGGCGCGCCGTATGCGGCGTAGTAGTCGAGCACGGCGGTCGCGGCGGCCGAGTCGACGGCCGCCGTCGTTTGCTGCGCCGAATCCTGGTAGATCGCCAGAAAGTCGTTGTAGCCGACCAAGTTCGCCGTCACGCGGTCCGGCGGAGACGACGAGCACGGCCCGTCCTCCCACGTGGTCGGCCGCAACGAGATCGTGCTGGGCGGCGTGCTCGTCGCGGCGGCGCGGCGCTGGGCCTGGGCACCGCCTCTCTGGTCGGGGAGCAACGCGGCCGGGTCCATGTCGCGGAAGATGCGCTCGGTGCGGTCGAGGAGCTCCGCCTTCATCCACCGTCGGCGGCGGTCGGATTCGCGGTCGAAGCCCGGGACGTCGAGCTGAACCGGCGGCTCCGGCGCGGCGACGGCTTCCGGAGCCGGTCCTGCTGCCGTGGTGTCGCCGGGCCAGGGCTCCCGAATGGCCAGCTCGGTGTGCACCGGCCGCACGTCGGGGCGTTCGACGGTTCGCACGAAGGCCACGTGGTACCGGTCGCCCGGGTCGCCGGCCGGAAGGAACGGAAAGCAGGCGCCCGGCCAAAGCGGATCCGAGACCTCGGCTTGGCCGACGTCGAGCGTCAGCGGGGCGGGGCAGGTGCGCAACGTCAAGTCCGCCGTCGCCTCCGCGCCCGCGGAGTCGCGAACGGCCACGGTGAACTCGGCGGCGCCTTCGCCGCGGACGGCGCCCGAGAGCAATCCCGTCGAGTCCAGCGCGAGCCCCGCCGGCAATTCCCCCGAGGCGAGAGACCAGGTGAACGGCGGCACGCCTCCGACCAACTGCAGCGTCGCCTCGTACGGCAAAGTCTCGCGTCCGTCGGGCAGGTCCGTCGTCAGCACGGTCAACGGGGGACCCGTGGCATTGGCGGCGAAGTCGACCCACAGGGAGGTGCCGGCGACGTAAGCCCGCAAGTCCTGCCTGCCCTCGCCGAGCCCCAACTTCCAACGCGTGCCGGCTTCGCCGGAATCGTTGGTCAAGACGAGAACCGGGTCGGCCCGAGCCCGCTCGTTGAAGACCTCGAAATCGATTCGCACGCCCGAGAGCGGCAGGTCCGCCTCGTCGGTCACGCGCACGACGAGGTTCTCCGGGACCTGGGTCAACGCAGCCGCCGTCTGCGTGTCGCCCGCAACCTTCATCAGCTCCGCAGGCCGCAGATCGGCGACGACCACGGCCCGGCCCGACGCGGGTCCGGCGGTGGCGCGAATGTTGGCCCTGCCTTGGCCGACAACGGTCGCCAGTCCCGCTTGGGAGACGGTGGCGACGTCCTCGCTGGTTGACGCCCACGTCACGGGCACACCGGGCATCGGGTCGCCTCGGTTGTCCACGACGGCGGCGGTGAACTGGAACGTCCGCCCGGACACGGGCGTTTCGACTGCGGACGGCGTCACGGTGACGCGGGCGGGGACCGGCGGGACGGTCTCGTCTCCCCCACACGCCGCCAAGGCGAGCAGGGCGACGGCGGACAACCGGTCAATGCGCGAGCGCATACGCTTCCCGGCGCGGGTCGGCAGCGGCGACCAGCGTTCCGCCGGGGCCGTCCACCAAGATCATCTGGGCGCCGCCGAACGCCGCCGTCCACCCCGAGACGACGGAGACGTCGTGACCGAGAGCGGCCAACTGCTCCCGGACGGACACGGGCACGCGGTCCTCCACTTCCAAGCGCAGTCCCGGATAGCTGCGGAAGCGCGGCGCCTCGATCGCCTGCTGGGGCGTCATGCCGAACAGCAGCAAGTTGTTGACGATCTGCATCAGGGACTGGGTCTGGCCGTCTCCGCCGGGCGTGCCCAGCGTGAACGCGAACTCGCCCCCCGGCGCCGTGGCGAGCAGGGGCGTCAAGGTGTGATACGGCCGCTTGCCGGGGGCCACGACGTTGGGGTGGGCTTCGTCGAGCACGTGCAGCGAACCCCGGTTGTGCAGCACGATCCCGGTCTCGGATTCCAGCAACCCGGAGCCGAAGCCGTGGAACAAGCTCTGTATCCACGAGACGGCGTTGCCCCATCGGTCCACGGCGGTCAGATACACGGTGTCGCCGGAGTCGTCGACCCCCGTCGTCACCGCCTCGGCAGCGGCTCGCGGGTCGACGGCCGCGGCTCGTGCTTCCAGGTAGATCGAGTCCAGAAGCCGGCTCACGGGCACGGCGGCGAACTCGGGGTCCGCCACCCATGCGTCCCGGTCCGCGAAGGCCAGCTTCTTGAGTTCGACCAGCGTGTGCAGGTACGGGACCGTGTTGTGGCCCATCTCGGCCAGCGGGTGGCGGCGCGCCATGCCGGCGAGCGCCAGCTGGGCGATTCCCTGCGTGTTGGGCGGCAACACGTGCAAGAGCACGCCTCGGTAGGCCGCCGAAAGCGGCGCGACCCACGTGGAGG
The DNA here is from genome assembly GCA_965203485.1 of Longimicrobiales bacterium. Taxonomy (GTDB): domain Bacteria; phylum Gemmatimonadota; class Gemmatimonadetes; order Longimicrobiales; family Gaopeijiaceae. The sequence continues at coordinate 1,417,831 of OZ241892.1, read as the reverse complement.
CATGCTCGTGGAAGTCGGACAGGTCGAGCGCGCCGCCCGCGGAGTCCACGAAGGCCGCCAGGCGGGCCGCCGGGCCGGCGGCGTAGAAGGCGTCCTTTCCGCCGTGGGCGATGCTCCTCAAGGTCGTGGCCAGCGCGGGATTGCGAAGCAGCGAGCCTGGAGCCGGACGGTCGCCTCTGGGCAAGTAGAGGGCCCTCCCGGCGGCATTCAGATCCCCGCCTTGGGCGGCGAAGTCGTCCGCCAAGCGCGTCGAGACGGGGAATCCGTCTTCGGCGTAGCGGATCGCGGGAGCCAGCAGGTCGGAGAAGGGAAGGGACCCGAAGCGGGAGTGCGCGTCGTGCCACGCTGCAACCGCCCCGGGCACCGAGACGGACAGCGGGCCCGTCTCGGGGATCTCCGCCAAGCCCTGCCCGGCGAAGAACGCCGGCGTCGCCCGGCCGCCGGCCCGGCCGCTCCCGTTCAGTCCGTGGACGCCGCCGGTCGCCCCGTCGTAGAAGAGCGCGAAGGCGTCGCCGCCCACGCCGTTCATGTGGGGCCGCACGACCGCCAGCACCGCGGCCATGGCCACGGCGGCGTCCGTCGCGTTGCCGCCGTCCCGCAACACGTCCAACCCCGCGACGGCCGCCAGCGGATGGCCGGCGGACACCGCGCCCTCCGTGCCTCTCACGTCGGGGCGGCTGCTTGCGGGGCGCCAAGGCCCGTCCGGCTCCGGGGCTCCGGCCGACGAGCCGCACCCGACTGCCGTCGCAACGGCCAGAGCGGCTGCAACAGGCGCCCATGCGGCCCGTCCGGCAAACAGCCGCCCACGGCGCCACGCTAGATTTCGGGCGTCCATCTCAGCAATATGGGTTTGCGACGACGTTCCCGCAACGTGCAAAGCCGACCTTGGACGACCACCCCTGGAGGAAACCGCCGGATGGCCATTTATCGCAAGCCCGCCACCCACCGCAACGAGCCCGAGCCGTCCGTCGCGACCGACGAGGACGCGTTCGTCTCGGCGACGGTCCGAGCGACGGACTGGGCCAGGCGCAATAGGACCCTGTTGGGACTGCTGCTCGTAGTCGTGGCCGTCTCCGTCGTCTCGCTGGTCTACTACGCCAGTTACCGCCAGACGTTGCGAGCGGACGCGGCCGTCCAGCTGGAAAGCCTCCAGCAACGCATCGACGCCGGGCAACAGGACGGCGTTCGGGCCGACCTGGAGGTCTTCCTGGAACGGTACGGCAGCACGCAGTTCGCCGGCGAGGCGAGGCTGGCGCTGGCCCAAGCTCTGGTGAGCGAAGGAGAGAGCGATGCGGCCGCCCAGGTCTTGGAACCCATTGCCCGGGACGTGGGCCGCCCCTTGGGCGCCCAGGCGGCGGCGCAGCTCGCGGGCGTCTTCGAGGACCTGGGCAACCAGCAAGGCGCGGAAGCCCTGTACATGCGCTTGGCCGACCGGGACGACCTCGGCTTCCACGCCCGCGACGCGCTCGCCTCGGCGGCCCGCATGCGCCAAGCGAGGGGCGACCACGCGGGCGCGCTCGCACTCTACGACCGCCTTCTCGAATCGCCGGAAGACCTCGGGCCGACCGCAAGCCTGATCGAGTTGCGCCGAGCGGAGGCGGCGGCTGCGATCCGCTGAAACGAGCCGGAGCCGCCCAGCGACCTGCGGGACTGCTTCGCGCTGGTTGCAGGCCCGATCTGAGGAGTGCGCCGAGCGGAGGCGCACGGTGGCGAAGCGAAAGGCCGCCCCGGGCCGTGCCGGAGGCCGCGATACCGCCCGAAGAGCCCGTTGCAATCATTCGTTATGAAGTTCATATAATATGTATTATGTCAAGTTGTTCGAATCGTTCTTTTCCGGCTTGGCGATGATTCGCCCCCCCGCCCCCCCGGCTTGGCTGGACGACGCACCGCGATGCTCGCGCCTGCCGGAGCAACGTCGCCGGCCTGCACGGTGTGGAGTCGCGGACCGAGGGGCTGAGTTCGCTGAACCTGCGCCCTCGGCCGTCATGGCCGCGCTGACGGGCAACGCTTGACGATACGCGGCGACCCGAACTGGACGAGCACGCGCATCGCCCACTTGGTTACCCGGCGAAGAGCGCTTCCAGCCTGGCGGCGAGCGCCGCGTCCACGGGGGCGCTCGACAGGTTGGCGACCACGGCGACGATCAGGCCGGTGTCTCGATTCAGGGTGAGTATCGTGGTGCCGCCGACGGAGCCGCCGCTGTGGCCGACGACCTCCTGGCCGAGTTCGTTGCGGCCGGTCCGCCAGCCGAGGGCGTAGCCGGTCTCCTCGCCGTTGCGGAGGCGCTGAGACGTGAAGAGCAACTCCAGGGTCTCTGCCCCGAGATAGCCCGGCTCGTAGTGGGCGCTTGCAAAGCGAAGCAGGTCCTCGGGCGTCGATAGGAATCCGCCGCCGGCCCACTTGTAGCTGTTGTCGACATGGGGCGCGTTGAAGACGCGGCCGTTCTCGCCGCGCACGTAGAAGCGGGTCCGGTGCGGCACGATGCTGTCGGTGTGGCCGGCGGTCGTGTGGCGCATGCCCAATGGGCGGAACACCACGCTGTCCATGAATGGCAGGAACGGCGTTCCGCTCGCGCCCTCGACGACTGCGCTCACCAAGTTCCAGCCGTAGCTCGAGTAGGAGAAGCGGACGCCCGGCTCGCTCTCCAGGGAGTCGTCCGCGAAGATCGCTAGTCCAGCGGCGACCGTCGGATACCGCACTGCCGAGAAGTTCTCGGCGCCGCGGTAGTGGCGAATGCCCGCCAAGTGGCCCGCCAGCTGGCGGGTCGTCACCGCCCAGCGCTTCGCGGGAAACGAAGGCACGTAAGTCTGGACGGGCGCATCGAGATCCAAGACGCCGGCTTCCACCAAGCGAGCAACGGCTGCCGCCGTCATCGGCTTGGACACGCTGCCCACGCGGAACTTGGTTAGCGGCGTTGCCATGACGCCATGCGTTAGATCGGAGAACCCAAGTCCTTGCGACCAAAGGACTTCGGATTCTCTCCCCACCGCGACCGACAGTCCCGGGATCGATGCGGCGGCCATGATCGAGTCGAGCAGTCGGCGAGCCGCGCGGATCGATTCGGCGCGCGGGCCGTGGGCGGCCGCCTCGACCTTCGCGGCTTGGCTTCGGGCCTGCGCGGATGCCGCCGGAAGCGCGGCCGTCGCGTCTCGAGGCCCGCTCGTGAGCGCGAGGCCCAGCGCGAGCCCGAGCGGAAGCAGCCTCGGCCCAGCCGGTCTGCCCGTTCGCCGCCTCCGCCGGATCGCGGGGCGCGCGCGCGTCACACCGGGACCATGTGCCTGAGCACGAACCACATGTTGGCCGGACGCTCTGCCAGACGACGCGCGTACCAGGGGAACCAGTCGCGCCCGTAGCTGACGAGGACCCGCACGCCCTTCCCTTCTTCGGCCAAGCGATTCTGTTCGGCGGTGGCGATGCCGTAGAGCATCTGGTACTCGAAGGCGCTCCAGTCGCCGCCGTTCTGGTCCACCCAGCGGTCGATCCTGCGAATGAGCTTGCCGTCGTGCGTCGCGAAACGGGCACGCAACCCGGCGCGCTTGGCGTCCGCGGACAGCATTCGCAAGGCCAGCTCGTAGAACGCCGCGTCCACGTCCTCTTTTCGGGCCATGGCCACGTCCGGCGGTTCGGCGTAGGCGCCCTTCACGAGCCGAATCGCTGGGCCCATGGGCAACAGCGCTTCGACGTCGGCGCGCGTCCGATGGAGGTACGCTTGGAGACAGATGCCGACGTTGGGGTGTTCCGCGCGGAGCGTCCGGTAGAGGTCGATCGTCGGATCCACGTACCGGCTGTACTCCATGTCCAGCCACACCCACGTGCCGCGGGACGCCGCGGCCGCGACGACGCGCCCGATGTTGATGCGGGCCGCGTCGGCGCCGATGTCCAGCCCCAGATGCGTGGGCTTGAGCGAAACCTCGGCGTCCAGGCCCCGCGAGGCGATGGCCGTGGCCGCGTCGGCGTAATGGCGGGAGACGGCCTGCGCGTCCGCGGCCCGGCTCACGTTCTCGCCCAGGAGGCTGACGAGAGCCGGGATGCGCCGCCTGCGAGCCAGTTCGGCCGCTGCGCCAAGCGCGTCGTCCAGCGTTTCGCCGGGCATGAAGCGGCGAACGGCGCGCTTGACAAAGCGGTAGCGCGGGAGTCGCCGCCCGCACCACTCGTTCTCCGAAGCCCAAAGAAGGATCGAGCGCATGCCCATGAGTATTGCGACGCGACGGGGTCTCGTCCAGACCGCGCGGGCCGGGTGCGAAGCCGGAATGCACGCCCGGCCTCCCCCGGACGGGTTTCATCCAGGGCGCGCCGGTCCGCTTCGCGGTTCGTGAAGGCCGGTCGGCGGGCGTCGGTCCGACGGCCAAGCAAATCGTGGTGGTTTCGGCGGAATTCTCCCGGACCGCGAATCGGTCCCTACTGCGATGGCGTCCTCATGGCTGAACCCGCTTCGGTTGCGCGCCTGCGCCCCGGCTGAGGCGGCGGAGGGCCTGCGCCAGTCTGCGGCTCGTTTCGTCCAGGGCGCGCTCGCGCTCGTCGCGGCCGTGGTGAACTCCGAACCGCATCGGAGGACCAAACCGGACGGTCACCGGAATTCGCGACGGCGCGGCGCTCCACCGCGGCCAAGCGTCGAACGAACCCGCGACGCCGCACGGAACGACCGGCACGCCGACCTTGAGGATCAGACGAACGGTGCCGCGCCTGAGGGGCTGGAGCGTCCCGTCCCAGCTTCGCTCGCCTTCGGGGTAGATGCACACCCCCTTCCCGTCTGCGAGCAAGCGAAGCACCGTGCGGACCACTTGGGGGTCGACTCGGTGGCGGCGTGCCGGAACGGCGTTGGCGCGGGGCAACGCCCACGCGCTGAGCGGACTCGAGAACTGAGTGCTCTTGGCAAGCGAGTGCACCGAACGCGGGCAACTGCTCTGCACCAAGACGGGATCGAGCGCGCTGCCGTGGTTGGCGATCAAGAAGAACGGTCCTGCGGCCGGCACGTGTTCCGCGCCTTCGACCTCCAGCCGGGTCAACGCGGCGGCGACCACCTTGCCCGCGCCGCGGAAGACCGAGTACCACGTGAGGGCCCGCGGGCGACGGGCGGCGTGGCGAAGCGGCGGGCCGAAGACCGGGCGCCCCGCCTCCGCCGTGTCTCGAGGGCGTGCGGCGCCCGTGCGGCCGGCGCCGGGCCGGCGGCGATCCCGCTGCGGCGCTCGTCCCAGCCCCGCCGAAGGCGGGTGCGACACGCCGCGGGGGCGGCCACGTCCGGCGAGGCGGCGGCGCGCGCGGATCAGGATGCGGGCGTTGGCCGCTTTGATGCCTGCGAGGACGTCGGCCGAGCGGATGCGGGGGAAGCGGCGTTTGGTTGCGGCGAGCCGGCGCACGGCGGATCCACGCAGCGGACTCCTCCTGGGGGCGCCGCCGGGCCGGGTTCGGGGGCGACCGGGGCGAGAGCGGCCGCCCTCGCGAGCCACCGTCTTGTCCATCACGAGCTTGCCCAGCAAGCCGCGGTGCGGCCGCGGCGGCCTCCGGCCTCGGCGGCGTGGGCGGCGGCCGCCGGGGGGCGCGCCCGTGGGGCTCGGCGTGGACGGCTTCGAGGGCCTCATGCCGACCGCTTCGCCGAGACGCGCGGCTGAAACTCGACGACGGCGCCCAAGCCCGCGCGCGCGTAGGCGTCGCGGATCATCCGGCGCAGAAGCGATTCCCAGCGCCTGGGAGAGTCCGCGTCGAACCGGGCTTCGACAAGCCGGTCGCCGGACAGCGCGATCTGAATGCACGCCGACGTGCCCTGCAGGGCCCGGATGTCCAGGTAGTCCGCGAGGACGACGCCGACGGGGTCCTCGACGGCGATGGAGCGGGACCCAGCCGTGACGACGCCGCTCCGTGCCTTGCCCGTGGACTCCGCGAAACCCAGGAGCCGACCCTTCCATCGGACGGCGCGTTGGCCGGCTCGCCACGAGATCCGCGCGCTCGCCGAGTACCGCACCGAGCCGTCGGGCCGCGTGGCCCGGGTCATGGGCCCCCCGTGGCCCTCGATCTCGCGGGCGAGGAACGCCGCCGTCACTTGGCGCGGCCGCGCCGGCGCGGGCGGCGCGAGCAACAACCGTCCGCCCCTGCGCTCCACCCTGGCGCCGCAAGCCCCGCAACGCACACGGTTGCCCTTGCCCGTCGTGGGGTCGCGCCCGCAACAGGGACAGCGGTAGCACAGGTGCGCAAGCGCCACGGTTCCTCTACGTCGTGCAGCCGTGCAAACCCACGTGGCTGCGCCGGCGCTGGGGCGGACGAATCGATCGCCAAGCCGAGCGGGCGCACCGGCGCGCGCGGAGCCGCAACGACAGGCCAACGTCGCCGGAGCGTTCGGCCGCAGTCTTTCCGCCGGGCCACGCACCGCAAGTCGCGCCACGCGAACGCATGCCGGGCCGGGTCGCGGCCGTCACTGCAATCTTCCCGTCACGGCCAGAAAACGGAGTTGCCAGACCCGCCACGCCGCCTCGGCGACGATTCGCTTCGACATCTTCGACTTGCCCGCCCGCCGCTCTTCGAACACGAAGGGGACCTCGCCCAACTGGAAGCCGGCGCGCCAAGCGCGGTACTTGAGCTCGATCTGAAAGCAGTATCCGCTCGATCGGATCCCGTCGATGCCGATCTTCTCGAGCACGTCGCGCCGGAAGCCGTTGAATCCGCCCGTCGCGTCGCGCACGGGCAACCCCGTTGCGAGGCGCGCGTACCAGGATCCGCACCGACTGACCAGCACACGGCTCAACGGCCAGTCCTTCACGGTCATGCGGGCGCCCTGGTAGCGGGAGCCCACGGCCACGCCGGTTGCGTCGCACACGCGGGCGAGTTCGGGCAGCTTCTCTGGAGGGTGGGACAGGTCCGCGTCCATTTGCAGCAGCGCTCCGAATCGCTTGGCCAGCCCCCAGCCGAAGCCGGCCACGTACGCAGGTCCCACGCCCAGCTTGCCGTCGCGGTGCAGCACGTGCACGCGCTCGCTCTCCGCCGCAAGACGGTCCGCGACCGCGCCTGTCCCGTCGGGCGAGGCGTCGTCCACGACCAGCATGTGGAAGCGGGCTCCCTGCTCCAGGACGCGGGGCGCCACGCGGGGGAGGTTTTCGCGCTCGTTGTAGGTGGGAACGACGACGAGCACGCTGGACTGGCCGCTCATTGCGGGCGTCGCCCGGACGCGGCGCCCCGCCCCGCCAGCGCCTCGTACACCGCGACGTGGCGCTCCGCCAAGCGCGCGTTGCTCCATCGTTCCACGACGCGCCGCCTCGCACGGGCGCCGCGCGCCGACAACCCCGGATCCGCTAGAAGCGCGGTCACGGTCGCGGCAAGCGCATCCGGATCGCGAGGCGGGAACAAGCCCCCGACGTCGTCGTCCACGATCTCGGGCAGGCCTCCGACCGCGCTCGCCGCGACCGGCACGCCGCAGGCCATCGCCTCGAGTGCGGCGACCGAGGTCGCCTCCATGAGCGAGGGGAAAACGGCCAAGTCCGCGTCGGCGAGAAGGCTCGGCATCTCCTCGTGCGGACGCGCGCCGAGGAACTCGATCCGGTCGGCCGCTCCGAGTTCGCGCGCAAGCTCCCGCAACCGGGGGCCCTCCGGGCCGTCGCCGATGACAACCGCCTCGGCGTCCGAGCGGGAAACGATGGACGGCATGGCCCGCACAAGGTACTCCACGCCGTTCTTGGCGAACAACCTTCGCGGCACGACGAGGCGCTTCCGCGACCGGCCTTCGTCTCCGCCGCGAGCCGACCCGCCGCGAGCGGCCTCCGCTGGACGGAACACGGTCGTCTCCACGCCGTTCGTCAGCGGCTCGACGCGGACCGCCGGGTTGAGCGCTTCGCCCGCCCGGGCGATTTCGCCGCTCGCGGCGAAGCAGTGGTCGGCCAAGCCGATCAGCCTTCCCAACGGCCACTTGGCGAGGCGGCGCTCGCAGAGACGAAGGAAGTGCGAGGTGTGCAGGGTTGCCACCAGGGGCGCGCTTCGTCCCGCCAGCGCCAGCGCGCACGGCAGGATCGACGGGAACGCCTGGGCGTGCACGACGTCGGCGCGGTCCACCAAGGCGCGCGTCGCGGGCGTCGAGCGCACCGCATGGGCGAACCATCCCGCAGGCGTTCGCGAGGGCAACGGCGTCCTGTGGACGCGGACGCCGTCCACGTCCTCGCGCTCCGGCAGGCCCGGCCGCGACAGAGACGTGACCACCGAGACGTCGTGGCCCATCGCCGCGAGCCGCCGGCAAAGGTAGTGCACGTGGCTCTCGAGTCCCCCCACCTCCGGCGGAAAGTAGACGCAGTGGACGACGACGTTCACGGCCCCTCCCAGTCCTGCGTCCGGCGCGGCGTTCCCAGCAGCGAGGAGAGCAGCACGTCGGCGATGCGCTTCCCCGCGCGCCCGTCTCCGTAGGGGTTGGCGGCCGTGTGCCGCGGCCGTTCTTGGGCCAGCCGCCGGCCGGCCTCGGCGAGGATCGCGTCCTTGTCCGTGCCGACGAGCGTGGCCACCCCGGCCCGCACTCCTTCCGGGCGCTCGGTCACTTCGCGCAGCACGAGCACGTGCACGCCGAATGCGCATGCCTCCTCCTGTATCCCGCCCGAGTCCGTCAGCACCAAGTCCGCGAGCCCCAGCGCGCGCAGAAGGTCGCCGTACGCCAGCGGCCCGGTCAGGTGCACGCGCGGGCGGTCGCTCAAGATGCGCCGCGCCGGCTTCAGAACGTTGGGATTGGGGTGCACCGGGTACAGCACGGCCACGTCTTCGTGGCGAAGCGCAAGCTCGGCCGCCGCCTCGAAGACGGATTCCAGCGGCTGCCCGAACGACTCGCGCCGGTGCGCGGTCAAGAGAACCAAGCGCCCGCCGGCCTCGGCCCGCGCCAACAGCCACGCCACCTGCCGGTCCCGCACCGGCGCGGGGTGCGCCCGCATCGCCTGCATCGCGTCCACCACGGTGTTGCCCGTGACGAACACGCGCTCGCTCGAGACGCCTTCGCGGCCCAGGTTCTCGGCCGCCTCCGCCGTGGGGGCGAAGCAAAAGTCCGACACGGCGTCGGTCATGCGACGAAGCATTTCCTCGGGAAACGGCGACCACTTGCGGCCGCTCCTCAGCCCGGCCTCGACGTGCGCCAGGCGCGCGCGCTCGAAGAACGCGGCGACGCCCGCGAAGAAGACCGTCGCGGTGTCGCCCTGCACGATCGCGACGTCGGGAGCGAACTCCGCGACGACGCGGCCCACGCGGTCGAGGCAGCGCGGACCCACGTCGCGCAACGCTTGACCCGGCGTCATGATGTCGAGGTCGTAATGCCGCTCGACGCCAAACGCCTCCAGGATTCCCGCGGCCATCTGGTGCTGTCCCGTGAGCGCCACCCGGTGTTCGGTCCCGCCTCGCTCCTCCAGCGCGCGCACGACCGGGAGCATCTTGATGGCTTCGGGGCGCGTGCCGATCACGCTGAGGACGCGGGGGGCGGGCACGCAGAGGTTCCGGGGCGCCGGGCGACTCAGCCCGTATCCTGCGGGTCCCGCCGCGTTGCGCTCGCGCCTTCCCGCCGCTCCGGCGGGTGCGCTTGGCGCTCGACCGACGGGACTTGCGGCCTTGACGAGAGCCGGGCCGACGGCCCCGTGGCGCCGACGCCCCGCCGGGCCCGCGAGGCCGCGGCGGGATCGGGAGCCCCGACTCGCTCGACGGCGGACGCCACCATCTCGCCGAGAAAGCCCGCCACGAAGCACAGCGTTCCGACGGTCACGAGCAGCATGACCAAGTAGATGAGCGGCCGGTACCCCACTCCGGCGACGAAGCGCAGGTAGGACGCCGCCAAGCCCACGGCAACGCCGGCCAGCACGAACGTCAGTCCGGGAATCCCGAACGCGAGCATCGGCTTGCGGGACAGCCGGACCTGGAACCAGACCGCCGCCAAGTCCAGCAGGCCGACGAAGATGCGTCCCGTGCCGGAGTACTTCGACTTGCCGGCCATCCGCGGATGCAGGTCGACGTCGATCTCCGTCGCGCTGCAGCCGGCCGCGTAGGCCATCACCACGAAGAAGCGGTGCCAGTCGTGGCGGAGCCGCACCATGTCCAGAATGTCCGCCCGAAACGCCTTCATCGAGTTGAGGTCGCTCACGGGCACCGCAAAGACGCGGCGGCTCAGCGCGTTGTAGATCGAAGAGACGGCCCGCTTGTCGTACGCGCCCACCTTGCGCGCCGTGACGATGTCCCAGCCCTCGTCGAGCTTGTCGAGAAAACGAGGGATCTCTTGCGGAAGGTGCTGAAGATCGGCGTCGAAGAGCACGATATACTTCTTGTCGGTCGCGGCGGCGGCCGTGAGCAGAGCTTCGGTCTTGCCCATGTTGGCGCGATGGCGCAGGACCCGCAGCCTGGCCCAGCCCGCAGAGACTTCTTCCGCGCGCCGGGCCGTGCCGTCCGTGGACCCGTCGTCGACGATGATCACGTCGCCGCCCAACCGGAACTCGGCGAACGTTGCCCGGAGCTGGCGTATCAGCTCGGCCATGTTCGGCTCTTCGTCGTAGGCGGGCACCACGAGAGCGAAGTCGTCGTAGGCCCGACGCGCCGGAACCTCCCGGGCGCCGGCGCCGCCGGCACGGTCCGGGGCGTTCTCGGCGGGCATGCGAACAAGCAAGGGGCGGCGGGTCTCCGAGGGCTGGTCCAGCGCTACGGGCGTTCGCGCATGCGGGCGCTCGCGATGCCGAGCGAGTCCCTGTACTTCGCCACGGTGCGGCGGGCGATCTTGATCCCTTCGCTCTTCAGGAGCGTCATGATTGCCTCGTCGGTCAAGGGGCGCTTGGGGTCCTCGTCCTCCACCAGCTTCTCGATGCAGGCCTCGATCGCGCGACCGGACACGGGCTCGCCGGAGATCGTCTTGAAGCCGCCGGAGAAAAAATACCGAAGGGAGTGCACGCCCGAAGGCGACTGAACGTACTTTCCGTTGACCGCGCGCGAGATCGTCGACTCCGCCACGCCGATCCCGTCCGCTGCTTCGCGCATGGTGAGCGGCGCCAGATGCCGAACGCCCTTGTCGAAGAAGGCGCGTTGCCGGTCGACGATGAACTCCATCAGCTCGATGATGGTCCTGCGCCGTTGCTCGATGGCCTGGAGGAACCAGGTCGCCGCCGCCATCCTCTCCGCCACGAACTCCTTGTTCTCGTCCGTCAGGCGGCCCTGCTCCGCCGCCTCCACGTACGAGCGGGCCAGGCGAAGACGCGGACGGCCGGCATCGTTGGCGTAGACCCGGTACTCGCCGGCGGCATGCTCCAGCACGAGGTCGGGCACGACGTAGCGCTCCGCCCCGGCGTCGTGCCGCCTACCCGGCTTGGGCTCCAGCTTGGCGATTTCGCGGGCTGCTTCCTCAACTTCCGCGAGGGGGACCCCGAGCGACGCCGCAATCTCGGTCCAACGCCGCTCCACGAACGCGTCGAAGCGCCGGTCGACGATCGTGGCGGCCAGCGTTCCCGCGGCGCCGGACCGGCGCAATTGAATGCTTAGGCACTCCGGCAGGTCGCGCGCACCCACCCCGGCCGGGTCGAGCGACTGCACGATCCGCAGGACCGACTCGACCTCCTCGCACGCCTCCTCGGCCAACGCAAACGCCAAGCGGTCCGTCTCCGTCTCCGAGCAGGCGCCGTCCTTCCCGCCCTCCCGGCGCTCCAATGCCTGCACACTCTCCGGCTGGAACAGGTCGGCCAAGCTGTCCGCCACGACTCCGACCGTGCAGACGAGAAAACCGTCGTCGTCGATGTTGCCGACGATCTCCCCCGCGACCGCAGTCTGCCGGTCGTCAAGGCGCAACAGGCCGATCTGGTCTTCCAGGTGATCGTGGAGTCCTCGCGTCACGGCCACCGTGGACTGCCGGTAGTCGGGAGCCTCGTGGACCCCGCGCTCGGGCGGCGCGTCCGCATCGTCGAAGAAGGCGTCGTCCCAGTCGAACGTCTCGTCCTCCGGATCCTCGATCTCCTCGTCCTCGTCGTCGTCCCTCTCCTCTTCGTCGTACTCGTCTCCGGCGTCCTCGGCCTCGAGCAGCGGATTGGCCGACAGCTCATCTTGAACGCGAGCCTCCACCTCCTCCATGGGCATCGCCAGGATGTTCATCGCCTCGTACAGGCGCGGGCCGGGCTGGTGCTCGGCCCGGCCCGTCATGCCTTGGCCCGGCGACCTCACGGCGCTCATCGCGGGCCGTCAGGCCCCAGAAGGAGGGAACCTCGTCCTCATGCGCGCAGTGAGGCTCGGGCCCAAGTAGAGATCGGCCACCTCGTCGTTCCACACGAGCTCCGGTACAGTGCCGCTGCACCTGATCCGGCCCTCGTACATGATGAACGCCCTGTCCACGATGTCGAGCGTCTGCTCGACGTTGTGGTCCGAGACGATGACCCCGATGTCGCGCGTCCTCAGCCGCGACACGATTTCCTGGATGTCGTTGACGGCGATGGGGTCGATTCCCGCGAACGGCTCGTCGAGGAGCATGAACTTGGGGCGCTGCACGAGCGCGCGCGTGATCTCCAGCCGGCGGCGCTCGCCTCCCGACAGCGTGTACGCCTTCGCCGCGCGGAGGTGGCCGATCGAGAGTTCGTCGAGGAGCCGGTCCAGGCGCTCGGCACGCTCCCTGCGCGAAAGGTCCAGCGTCTCGAGGATGGCCATCACGTTCTGCGCCACCGTGAGCTTGCGAAACACCGAGGGCTCCTGCGACAGGTAGCCCACACCCAGGCGGGCGCGCTTGTACATCGGCACGCTGGTGAGTTCCCGGCCGTCCAGAAAGACTCGGCCGCCGTTCGGAGGGATCAGGCCCACCAGCATGTAGAAGAGGGTGGTCTTGCCTGCGCCGTTCGGCCCCAGAAGGCCGACGATCTCGCGCTGGCGGACCGAGATGTCCACCTCGGACACTACGGCCGTCTTGCGGTAGATCTTCGTGAGGCGTTCGCCGCGCAATCGCGCAGGGGCCTGCCCTGCGCCGGGAGAGACGGAGGACGAGCCCGCGACCCCGAGAGCGTGCGGCGCGGGCGCGGCGGTCCTGCCTGCGGAGCGCGCTACGTCCACGGGCGTCGTCCAGCGAGCGCGGGCGCGGCGCCGCCTCGGCCGGTGGTGTCGGGCGGCGGCGCGGCCGTGTCCGCCACGGGCGGCGCGGGCTCCCAGTGATGGCCCACCGTCGCGCCCTCCACGTCCATTTGGACCACTTCGCCTCCCTCGAGCAGCACCGTGATGCGGTCGCCCGCAACATAGTGGAGCGCGGGGGACGGCGCGGCCCCGGCGGACTCCAGCGTGTCGGACGGCGCCAACCGGTAGAAGCTCGTGGCGCCGCCCGAAGCCGTCAGGGTCTCCAACCGGGCGGACGGCGGCTCGCCGGGCGCCGCGGGCTCGCCAGGGGCGAACCGGGCGATGATCGTGTCCCCCTTCATCCAGTCCTTGGCCGCAACTTCCGGCGCGTTCCAGTCGGCGGCCGCCTGGTTGGACAGCGTCTCCGCGCGGGCGGCGCCCACCGCGTTGACGACGTCCAGCGCCTGGGCGGGTGCAACGACCTCGATGGAGTCGGCCCACAGGTTGAAGGCCGTGGTCGAGACGGAAGGCTGGACGGGCGGGGCTGCGGAGGCATCCGCGTCCGCATCGCGCTGGACGAGGCTCCGCAGGCGTGCTTGGTCGCCCGGCGAAAGCCCCACCATGTCGTCGGGCGACAGCGCGGACACCGGCTCGGAGGCCGGCACGCGACTCAGCGCCAACAGGCGGTCGGCGGCGCCTCCGGCGAGAAAGACCCGGATGGCCGGGGCCAGCATCAGCATGCTTCGGCCCGTCAGTTGAGCGCCTCCGCGCGCCAGGACCACGTCGCCGCGCCCGGCCGGCCGCGCGGTCAGCGACGGCGCCGTCAGCACGAAGTCCTGTTCTTCCACGCGGGCGTTGCCGGAAACGGTCATCAGGCCGCCCTCGAGGTCGTAGACGAGCGTGTCGCCGGTGATTCTGATCGAGTCCCTAACGACGACCACGTTGTCTCGCGCCCGAAAGAAGCGTCTTCCTTCGAGCACGAAGTGATCGGCGTCGATCTCGTAGGGGACGGCGGCGCTCGCTTCGGGATCCTCGGCCGCGGCTTCGCCGGACGCTCCCGCGCGCGCCGAATCGGGGTCCGCGCGGGCGCCGCCGGGCTGGAGCGGCCGCGGCGGGCGCACCGTGGCGTGGGGCCGTCCCTCGTACACGTCCAGCCGGTCGAGCGCGCGGATTGCGGATCCGCGAAAGTAGTTGAGCGTCTGGCCGGTGATGATCGCTCCGCTCGCGTGATCCTCGACCCTGATGTCGCCCCAAGCGCGCAGCTGCTTGTCCGCGCCGAAGTAGAACGCGCTGTCGGCTTCCAGCTCGCTGCTCCGGTCGGCGAACCGCACGCTTCCAAAAAGGTGTATCTGGTTGTCGGCCTCGAAGACGACGGCCGAATCGCCCCGGATCCGCACGCCGTCGTCGCAACGGTAGTCGATGCCGCCCGATCCGTGATGCCGGTAGTTGTCGGAGCCGGAAATGCGCACGCTCCGCGAATAGGCGCCCACTCCGTGGAGTCGGCAGTCGGCGTCCTGGGGCGCGTCCTGGCCTAGCGGCGAGCCGAGGACCAACGGCGTCCAAGCCAAGAGCGGTCTGCCGGGTCGCGGAACCCAGCTTGCCGACCGCCGCGACCGCGCTCCGCGCCCGGCGGCCCGGCGGCCGGGCAGAACCCGCGACCGGATCATCCGCACCCTCGCTCCTGCGTGCCGCCGATCGTCACGTCGTCGAAGTTCAAGTCGGCCTCGAAGCGATCCCCTTCCACTCGGCACTGCTCCTTGCGCATCACGACGGCGCTGTCGCTCCACACCCGGTCGGACGCGGGCGCGAAGCGCAAAATGGAACTCGATATCTCGAGGTCCTCGGCCGCGACCACCAGCCGGGCATTGCCCATGGCGGTCAGCTCGTCGGTCCGACGAAGCAGACGCCCGGAATCGGCGGTGATTGTGGCGCGCGCCCTGCCCTGCTCGTCGAAGATCGCCAGCTCCATGCGTCCGAGCACGACATGGGCCGAGTCCCGCCAGGCCAGCATGCTGTCGGCCCGCAGGCGCGCTTCTCTGACGCCGTCGACCGAGACCACGTGCGTGACGTCGAACGTGACTTCATCGGCCGACGTCGGCGCGAGCCCGCCCGGCCCCGTTCGTTCGGCCGCATCGGGCCCGCAGGCCGCCACGACGGCGGCCAAGACCCAGGGCGGCCGGGACCGGGCCGCCGTTGCGACGAGCGAAAGCCGCGGCGTGAACCCGGAGGCCGTCGCCCCATGCCGCGGCAGGGCGGCGGCCGCCGCGCGGCTCGCCCAGGCTCCGTGTCCGTCCGTCCGGGCGCCCGCGAGCCCGAAGCGCCGCGCGGCTCGCGTCACGCCGCGCCCGCCCGCAACAGGTCGTGCAGGTGCACGATGCCCTCGAGGCCGTCGTCTCCGACCACCGGCAACGCCATGACGCCGTGCTCCTCCATGCGGCGAACGGCCGCCGCGGCGCGCTCCTCCGGGGCGGCCACCTTCGGCGCGCGGGCCATGAACTCGGAGACTGGCACGTCGAGGAAGTCCTTCGCGCGCTCCATGAGCCGCGTCAGATCTCCGGCGGTCACGACCCCGACTACGGAGCGAGCCGCGTCGATCACCGGCACCGTGCCCCGCATCCGCGCAAGGGGCACGATCACGTCCCGGGCGCACGCGTCCGGAGCGGCCGCAGGATAGTCTCCCGCCTCCATCACGTCGCGCACGCGCAACTTGAGCCGCCTGCCCAAGGCGCCGCCGGGGTGGATGCCGGCGAAGTCGTCGGCCCCGAATCCACGCCGGGCCAGGACGGCCACCGCCAGGGCGTCGCCCATCGCCAGCGCCGCCGTCGTGGACGACGTGGGAGCCAAGCCCATCGGGCACGCCTCTTCGGCGACGCCGCAGTCGAGCGTCGCGGCAGCCTGCCGGGCAAGCGGCGAGCGAGCGTCCCCCGCGAAAGCGACGACAGGGACGCGGCGCGCCTCTGCGAACTCGAGCAGGCCGTGCAGCTCGGCCGTCGCGCCGCTCTTCGAAAGCACCACCATCACGTCGCCGGCTCCCACGAGCCCCAAGTCGCCGTGCAACGCGTCCACCGGATGCACGAAGACGGCCGGCGTGCCCGTCGAGGTCAGGGTCGCCGCGACCTTGCGCGCGACGATCCCCGACTTGCCGACGCCCGACACGACCACGCGCCCTTCCGTCTCCGCCACCAGCTCCACGGCCCGTTCGAACTCCGGCCCGATCCGCCCGGCCAGCGCGTCCACCGCCGCGGCCTCCATTCGCAGGACCCGGACGCCTTCAGCCAGCGCACCTCCGCCGACGCTAGTCGCCACGCTCGCGGCAGTACTCATCGACCAGCCTGTCCCAGTCGCCTCGCGCTGTGAGAATCGCCTCCGCGAACTCCCTGGCCGCGCCCTGTCCTCCTCGCCGCAAGCCCTGCCAGACAGCGAGACGGCGGATTTCCGGCACGCCGTTGGCCACGGTAGCCGGCAAGCCGACGCGGCGAAGCAACGGAAGGTCCGCCAAGTCGTCGCCCAGGTGAGCCGTCTCGGACCAGTCCACGCCCAACCGCTCCAGCAGTCTCTCGACGGCGGGCAGCTTGCACGCGTTGCCGTCCTGAATCACGTCGGCGATCTCCAGCTCCCGGGCCCGCAGGTTGGTCGCTTCCGACACCCGGCCCGACACGATGGCGACATGGATGCCCACCTTCCGGAGCATGCGAACGGCAATCCCGTCCTCGACGTGAAAGCGCTTTAACTCGATTGGTGTATCATATTGCATAGCACCAATGTAGATACCTCCGTCCGTGAGCACGCCGTCCACATCCAACATCACGAGGCGAACCCGGCGGGCCAACTCGGCGGCGATCGGCATGGCGCCTAGCCCACCCTCCTTGGCAACTGTCGGCGCCCCCGTCACGCCGCCTCCGGGCCCGGCGCCAGCGCGGCCCGGATTGCCGCGACCGAGCGCAAGAGCGCGGGCAACTCGTGCAAAGGCAACATGGTGGCGCCGTCGGAGGGGGCGCGGTCCGGAGCCGGGTGCGCTTCCAGGAACAGTCCGTCGCAACCCGCCGCCACGGCCGCGCGAACCAGCGGGCCGACATGCTCGGGCGTCCCGCCCGAGGAGCCGTCCCGCCCGCGCCCCGGCCGCTGGACCGAATGCGTCCCGTCGAAGATCACCGGGGCATCGGCAACCCGGCGAATGCGTCCGAACGAGCGCATGTCCACCACCAGATCGCCGTAGCCAAAGGCCGTGCCGCGCTCGGTGACCAGCGCTTGCGCCGCACCCGCCTCGAGGACCTTCTCCACGGCGCCCGCCATCGCCTCGGGCGACATCCACTGCCCTTTCTTCAAGTTCACCACCTTCCCTGTGCGCCCGGCGGCCCGCAGCAGGTCGGTCTGGCGGCAGAGAAAGGCGGGCACTTGCAAGACGTCGGCCACTTCCGCCGCCGGCTCGGCCTGCGCGACCTCGTGAACGTCGGTCAGCACGGGCATCCCGGTCGTCTCGCGCACGGCGCGCAGCAACGGCAACCCGGCGGCCAGCCCCGGACCCCGGGCCGAGGCCGAGCGCGACCGGTTCGCCTTGTCGAACGACGCCTTGAACACGACGGGCAACCCGGCGTCGGCCGCCGCGTCCCGCACGCCCTCGGCCACGCGCAAGTTGAGCGCCTCGTCTTCCAGCACGCAGGGTCCCGCGAACAACGCGAAGCCGTCCATCAGAAACACTGGCCGGAATCCCGGGTCCTCAGCCCGGCAACAACGCCGTCCCGCGAGCGGCGCCTTCCGCGAGGGCGGGACCGGGATCCTCCGCGCACCCCGGCGCCGCCCCTGCAGCGCCGCCGCCGCCCGCGGCCCGTCGCGCGCACGCCGCTTCGACAAACGCCGCGAACAGCGGGTGGGCGCGGGTGGGCCGGCTCTTCAGCTCCGGATGAAACTGACCGGCAACAAACCACGGGTGGCCCGGCAATTCGATCATCTCCACCAGCTTGTCGTCCAGCGACGTGGCGCAGAAGCGCATCCCCCGCTCCGCAAGCAAGGCCCGATAGTCGTTGTTGACCTCGTAGCGGTGGCGATGGCGCTCGTCGACCGCGTCCGAGCCGTAGACGCGCGCCGCCGTGGAACCGGGCGCCAGCTTGGCCCGATAGGCGCCCAACCGCATGGTGCCTCCCTTCGTGGTGACGTTGCGCTGCGCGTCCATCAGGCAGATGACCGGGTGCGGCGACGACGGATCGAATTCGAAGGAGTCGGCCCGGTCCATGCCGCAGACGTTGCGCGCGAACTCGATCACCGCGCACTGGAGGCCCAGGCAGATGCCCAGGAAGGGCAGTCCGTTGCCCCGCGCCCAGCCGACCGCCCGGATCATGCCCTCGATGCCCCGGTCGCCGAATCCGCCGGGCACCAGCAGGCCGTCGTACTCGGCCAGGAAGTCGGGATCGAGGTCCTCCTCCAGATCCTCGCTCGAGATCCAGCCGATCTCGACCTGGGCGTCGTTGCGGACGCCTCCGTGAACCAGCGCTTGCTCGACGGACTTGTAGGCGTCGACCAACTTCGTGTACTTGCCGACCACCGCGATGCGCGCCCGGCCCCCGGAAGGAGACTTGATGCGCTCGACGATGCGCGTCCACGGCGCCAAGTCGGGCGCGGGCGCCTGCACGCCGAACCAGGACAGCACGAAGTCGTCGAGCCGCTGGCGCCGAAACTCGAGCGGCACCTCGTAGATGGTCTCGACGTCGCGGGCTTCGACGACGCCCGCCGGGTCGACGTTGGTGAAACCGGCGATCTTGGCCTTCGTGGCCTCGCCCAGCGGATGCTCCGTGCGGCAGACCAGCACGGCCGGCTGTATCCCCGTCTGCATCAGCTCGCGGACCGAGTGCTGCGTCGGCTTGGTCTTGAGCTCGCCCGCGGCTCCGATGTAGGGCACGAGCGTGAGGTGCACGTGGAGCGCGTTGCGGGGCCCGACTTCCTGGCGGAACTGCCGGATCGCTTCCAGGAACGGCAAGCTCTCGATGTCGCCCACGGTGCCGCCCACCTCCGAGATGACGACGTCGTGGCCGTCGGCGACCGCGTGCACGCAACGCTTGATCTCGTCCGTGATGTGGGGGACTACCTGCACGGTCCGGCCCAGATAGTCGCCCCGCCGCTCGCGCTCGATGACCGTGCGGTAGACGCTGCCCGTGGTGGCGTTGTTGGCCTGCGACAGGCTGGCGTCCACGAAGCGCTCGTAGTGCCCCAGGTCCAGGTCCGTCTCGGCGCCGTCGTCGGTGACGAAGACCTCGCCGTGCTGCAGAGGCGAGAGCGTGCCCGGATCGACGTTGATGTAGGGGTCGAGCTTCTGGAGCGTCACGCGCAATCCGCGCTCCTTGAGGAGAAGCCCCAAGGAAGCGGCTGCGATCCCCTTGCCCAGCGACGAAACGACTCCGCCGGTGACGAATACGAACTTGGCGCCGTCCGAAGCGGCCCTCGTTGCGCCTCTCACCGCGCGGCCGCCCTCGCCAGCGCCCCAATCCGCCGTTCCGCGCGGCGCAGGTCCTCCTCGGTGTCCACGCCCGGTTCGGCGCTCGGGATCACGCCCACGCCGATCTCGATTCCGTTCTCCAAGGCGCGCAATTGCTCGAGGCCCTCCGCGGCTTCCAGCGGCGAAGGGCCGAAGCGGACGAACTGCATCAAGGACTCAAGACGGTAGGCGTAGGTCCCGACGTGCCGCAGGTGAAGACCCGGTCGCCGAGCGCGGTGCGGTCCGAAGCCTTCGCGACAATGGGGTATCGGCGCTCTCGAGAAGTATAACGCCCTGCCCTCCTTCGTCGCCGCGACCTTGACCACCGACGGGTCGCCGAGTTCGGCCTCGTCGCGCACCGGAGTGGCGCACGTGCCCACTGCGAATCCCGCTTCGACCATGGCCACGGCCGTCCGCACGGCGCCGGGCTCCAGGAGGGGTTCGTCGCCCTGGACGTTGACGACGACGTCGCACTCCGTCCCGCATGCGGCGACGGCGGCGGCCACGCGGTCGGTCCCCGACGGGTGACCGGCGTCCGTCATCACGACCTCGGCCCCGGCGTCGGCGCACACGCGGCGAATCTCGTCCGAGTCGGTGGCCACCACCAAGCGTTCGACGAGCCCCCGCGCCCGGCGCCAGACGCGCACGATCATCGGCTGGCCGCAGAGAAGGCGAAGCGGCTTGCGCGGCAGGCGGGTCGATCCGATCCGTGCTGGAATCACGCCCAGGACGCGCGTCACGGCCCAGCGTCTCCCGAGGGCCGCATTGCCAGGAAGTTCCGCAGAATGCGCGTCCCGCCCTCCGTGAACCAGGATTCGGGATGAAACTGGACGCCCCACACGGGGTGCTCCCGGTGCCGCATCGCCTGCACCTCGCCCCGGTCGGCGGCTTCGGCGCTCCAAGCGATGGGCTCCAAGCCGGGCGGCAGGTCGGGCGACGCGACCAGAGAGTGGTAGCGGGCCACGCGAAGCGGCGACGGCAGTCCGGCGAAGAGCGCGTCGCCGGCGTGCTCGACGGCGCCGACCTTTCCGTGCACGCAGCGCGCGGCGGGAACGGTCCTTCCTCCATAGGCTTCGCCGATGGCCTGGTGCCCCAGGCAGACGCCCAGGGTGGGAACGCGGGGGCCGAGTTCGCGGACCGCCTCCACGCTGACGCCCGCCTCCGCAGGCGTGCACGGCCCGGGCGAGACCACCAACCGGTCGACGCCCGCTTCCAGCAAGTCGGCAACCGCAACGGCGTCGTTGCGAAAGACCCGCGGTTGCTGGCCCAGGCCGCCGAACGCCTGCACTAGGTTCCACGTGAAGGAGTCGTAGTTGTCGATGACTGCGAGCATGGCGTGCCGGGGGCCGGCGGGTGGCCGGGAGAACGGGAAGCCGGCGGAGGCAAGACGGGAGTCGGCCCGAAGCATGTACGACAAGTGCCTGATCTGCAACAGGCCGTTCGAGCGCGCCGAGGCGCTGGAGGGCGTGGCGACCGGCAACCGCGTGGCGTACGATCCGTTGCGCGGACGCCTCTGGGCGATCTGCCGGACCTGCAAGCGGTGGTCGCTGGCTCCGATCGAGTCGCGGTGGGAGGCGCTGGATGCATTGGAGCGGCTCGTCGCCGACCGGGCGCGTCTGCTGGCCGAGACCGACAACGTCGCGCTCCTGCGGGCTGGCGGGATCGAAATCGTCCGCGTCGGGCGCGCGGGCCTGGCCGAGGAAGCGTGGTGGCGCTACGGCCGGGAGCTGCGCGAACGCCGCGACCGCCACAAGAAGCTCACGACGGCGGCCGCGGTGGGCGCCGCGGCCGCCGGCCTCGGTTCGGTCGCGACCGGCGGAATGAGCTTCTTCACGGCGTGGCTCTTGTGGGACCGCTTGCCGGACGCCGTGGTCGGGGCGGCTCGATGGCTGCGGTTCGGCCGCGTGGCATGGCGCGGGCGGGGGCGCTGTCCGCGTTGCGGCCTCCGCATGGATTCGTTGTCCTTCAAGGACCGGAAGCAGCTCGTGCTGTCCGCGCGAGAGGGTGGTCTCGCGGTGACGATTCCGTGCCCGTGGTGCGCGAGGCGGGAGCCGCGGGGAGAATCCGGCTTGGCGCTGACCGGCCGCGAGGGCGCGCGTGCGTTGGGCCGGGCTCTCGCGTACCATCACTTCTCCGGCGCGTCGAGTCGCCGCGTGGAGGAGGCGTCGAGGCTGATCGAGGTCGGCGGCGGTCCCGAGCGGATCGCGTCGAAGATCGTGCCGAGTTCGCGGGCGTTCGGCGACCTGGGGCGCATCGGCCGCATCGCGCTCGAGATCGCTGTGCACGAGGAGCGCGAGAAGCGCCTGCTCGAGATGGAGCTGGCCGAACTCGAAGCGCATTGGCGAAAGGAAGAAGCGTTGGCGGAGATCATCGACGGCGAGCTGACGCCCGTTTCCGTTCGCCCTGCGCTCCCTTCCGGGGCGCCCCGCGCGAGCGGATCGGAAACGGCGCGATGAAGGCGAGCCGCGTGCGCCGCGCCGGCGTGTTGCGCCGGCCGCTGCTTCCGGCCGGCGTCGCGATCGTCTTCGCCGCCGGCCCGGCGGCGGCCCAGGAGTCGCGGCCCTACGAGCGCTTCGCAGGATTCGCCACGTTCTTCGAGCCGGAGACCGCCGCTCTCCTGGGACTCTCGGCCGAGACCGGACGCGTCAGCGACTTCGCCGAAGAAGGCTTGGCGGCGCGGGCGAGGGGATACCAGCGGCTTCGGTCGGCGGCGGCGGGGCCGTTGCTGTTCCCCAACGCGCCCGACGAGCTGGACGCCGCGCTCGATCCACACCGCTTTCTCGACCGGCGCGTCGCCGAGTTCCACCGCGTTCGAGCGTGGGCGAGGTCGCCGCTCTACTACGTGCGCGGCGTTGCCGAGGCGCTGGCGGCCGTGGAGATCGATCCCGGCCTGGACGGTCCCGAGCGCCGGCGAGCGCTGACGGAACGGGCCCGGCAAGCGCCGTACGTGCTGGATGCCGCGGCCGCGGCGCTAGTCAACCCGCCGCGCCTTCTCGCGCGCCAGGCGCTGTTCGAGGGCCGTATCCTCGACCGGTGGATCGGCGCGCTGGCCGCGCGGACCGCCCAAATCCCCGAAGGGCGCCAGAAATGGGCCCTCGCCCAAGCGCTGGACGCCGCGGCCGCCGCGCTTCGCGCTTTCCTCGACCGGCTGGAAGAGGATGCGCCGTCGCGCAGCAACGGCGCGCCCGGCCTTGGCGAGGAAGTCCTGTCCGAGATCGCGCGCAACTACGGATTCGACGGCGCCTACCATCTCGTCGAGACCCTGGAGGCGGCGGTCGCGGAGATGCGGGCGGGCGGCGGGCGGGCGACGGGCGACGCGGCGGCGCGCCTGGCCAGCCCGCTCCGTCCGGACGCCGACGTCTCCCTGGGCCGCGCCGTCGCGGCCCGGTGGCCCGGGTCGGACCCGGCGCCCGCCGTCGCGGCGTCGTTCGGCCCAGGGATCGCGGGCCGGGGACCGGTCGTGGCGGCCTGGCGGCCGGGGTCGGCGCGGTCGTCGGGAGGCCTTGCGCGCATCTACGTCGCGGAGGACGGCGCCGCGGACCAGCTTGTCGAGGCGGCCCTTGCCGAGGCCGCCGCGCCAGCGTGGCTCTTCTCCGCGGCAGACTCGCCTGCCGAAGCTGCCACGGGCGGCGGCGACCGCCGCGACCCGCGCGCGGCCGTACGCTTGATCGTCGCATGGGACGGCTTGGCGCCAGCCGCCCGCTGGCTCGCGATGGCGACGGTCTCGCGCGCGTCCGGCGAAACAGGGGGAGGCGCCGGCGCCGCGCTCGCGGAGGCGGAGGCGGCCCGCCTCGCCGCGCTCGTGCACCTCGGCCGCATTGGTCCGCGCGACGCCTTAGAGCGCCTGGCGACGACGGGCGCGCCGAGCCGCGATGCCTCGCGCCTGCTCGCCGGCCACTTGTCCGATCCGACCGGCATCGCCGCTCCCGCGCTCGGCCTTCTTCTCTTCAGGCTGTGGCGGGAGCGCGGCGCCCCGCCGCCCGCGTCGCTGTTCACCGAGTGGCTCGGCTGGGGCGCGGACGCCGGCCGACGCTAGCCGGCCGACCAGCGCGTACCCTCCCTGCCCGTCGAGTCGCAACCGGACCGCGCACCGCCAAGAGCAACCTGTTCGTCAACCACGCCGGCGTTGTGGCCCTACGCCGATCGCGACCGCCAGCGCGCACGCGCCGAGACGCGGCGCGGCCCGGCTCCAGCCGCCCAGCAAGCCGCCTAGTTCGGGGGGGCACGTTCGCAGAAGTCCAGGAACCGCCCCCGCGTGCCGCGCTGCTCCTCCAGCCAGTCCGGAAACGCCGACGGCACGAGGCCGGAGGACGCGTACTGCTCGCGGGCCGCGCGCGTGGCCAAGTGGTCCGCGTACTCGTTGCGGGGATTTCCCGCGTGACCCCTGACCCATTCCCATCGCACTTCGTGCTTCGCCAGCGCCGCGTCGAGCCGGCGCCACATCTCCACGTTCTCGATCGGGCCGCCCTTGCGTTTCCATCCCTTCCTCTTCCATGCCTGCATCCACTGCGACGCTCCCTTGACCAAGTACTGCGAGTCCGAGACGAAGACTGCGCGGCTAGGCCGGCCAAGCGTCTCCAGCAAACGGATGGCGATCGCGAGGGCCATGCGGTTGTTGGTCGTGTCGGGCGAGCTCAGCCAAAGGTCCTGGCGCGTCCAGTGGTCGCCGGTCCACGCCTCCACGAGCGCGCCCGCCCCTCCAGGCCGCCGGCGCCCGGCGAACTGGTTGCCCAAGCAGGACTCGTCCGCATGGATGCGAAGTTCGGGCGCGGCCGTCGTCGCGGACGCCAAGCCGCCGTCCGGCCGGCGTGTCCGGGCGGCCCCGCCGGGGCCGTTCGCCCGGGAGGCGGCCGTGCCGAAGACGTGCGATCTCGGAGGGCGAGGGTCTTCTGCCACCGGGTCGCTAGTAGTCGACCGGACGGAGATACGACTCGCCGATGGCCGTGTTCGACAGGAGCGCGACGGTCGGCAGTTCGCGCTTCCAGTGCGTGGAAGACAGGCGCGTCCAGACGGTCCGCACTTCATCGCCTCGGAAGCCGGCCGCCACGAGCGCGTCCGGCGAGTGTCCGTCGAGCAGGCGGCGAAGGATGGGGTCCGCGCGGTCGTAGGCGATCCCGAGCTCGTCTTCGTCGTGCACGTCCTCGACCAGGTCAGCGCTGGGCGGCTTGCCGACGATCTCGGCGGGAACGCCCAGGTGCTCGGCGAGTTCGGCGACTTGGAGCTTGAACAAGTCGCCCAAAGGGTTGATCGGCGGCGAGTCGTCGGCGTGCCAAGTGTAGTAGCCGAGCAGGCGCTCGCTCTTGTTGCCCGTGCCGAGCGGCAGCGCGCCGAGCTTGGCCGCCTGGTCGAACAGGACCACCGAGCGGAACCGCGCGGCCAGGTTCCCCCGCCGCTCCGGAGACACGGACGGCTCGTGCTCGTCCACGTAGGCGTCCACCGCGGGGCTGACGGAGACCGTTCGGGCGCGGGCTCCGGTCGCCTTCAAGGCCAAGCCGGCATGGGCGAGCGCGTCCGGGCTGGACGTCGCGTACGGCAGGCAAAACGCGTAGACGTTGCCCGGGCCCAGCGCGCTGCAGGCCAGGAACAGCGACACGGCCGAGTCCATTCCGCCCGAAACGCCCACCACGACCCGCGAGAACCCTCGTCGCGAAGTCTCCTCGCGGATGAACTCGATCAGAGCCGCCTCCACTAGGCCCGGATTGATCGCCAGCGCGTCGTAGTCCTCCGCGGCCGGACGCTCGGACGTCGTCGCGGCCGCCTCCGAGCGTACTCCAGTCTCGATCGGTTCGGCCGCATCGGCCGCAGGCCCGGCAGTCCGCCGCCGGTCCCGCGCGACCTCGCGCGGAGAGAGGCCGTTGCGGCCTCCCGGCTCGGCGTCGTCGGCCGACCCCGGCGGAGAAACGATTCCGGCGCCATCCCCACGTCCGTCCGCCCCGGCGGCGCCGGCATGAGAAGCGACTCCGGCGCCGCGTCCGCTTCCATCGGCCTCGGCTGCCCAGGCGCGGTCGAGCGAGCGGCGCAACAGCGGCAGCGCCGCGCTCAAGTCCGAAAGGAGCGGCTGCTGGACCCTCACCCTGCCGATGTCGTCCAACGCGACCGAGACCGGAACGCCGCCCTCTCCGAACAAGGGCCCGCGAGCCAGCAACGCCCCCGCCGGCCCCCATGCGGCCGACCCGCCGGCAAAGAGCTTGCCGCCTTCCGAACCCACCAGATGCGCGACCAGCACAAAGAGGCCGTGTTCCTCGGCGGTGCGCGCCCCGATTCGATCCCACGTCTCGAGGTTGCCCGGGCGCGCCGAGTCTCGCCCGAATCCGCGTGCCGGCGACGCCGCGCCGCACAACACGACCTCGGCCCCGTCCAGCGCCAGCGCCGAAGCGGGCAAGGAATGCCACATGTCCTCGCAGACGAGCATGCCCACGCGCCCGAAACGCGTGTCGAACGCGCGAAAGTCGTGTCCCGGAGACACGAACCTCCGCTCCTCGAACAGGCCGTACGTGGGCAGGAACACCTTGCGGTGCACGTGCACGACCTCGTAGCGGGCGCCCGCCGGCGACAGGTACGCCATGCTGTTGTAGACGCCGCGCCGGTACTGCTCGTAGAAGCCCAGCGCCACGTCGCACCGGCATTCGGGCGGCGGAGCGCCGAGCGTCCGGACGAGTTCGCCGGCCGAGATCGCGACCTCGCGCACGGCGCCCTCGACGAAGTATCCCGAAAGCACGGTCTCCGGGAAGACGGCCAAATCGGCATCAGGCGCCAGCGCTTCGCGGACTGCCGACGCGTTGGCCTGCACGTCGCCCTTGACGGGCTTGATCTGCGACAGCTGCACGCGCACCGCGCGGTGGTTCATCGCCCTCTCCTTTGCAAGGCCCGGAGCACAATCCAGCTCTCTTTCGCGGCCCGGCGCGGCCGGCCGACCATGCGATTATCTTAAGGCCGCCGCGACCCCACTTGAAGGAAGCTCATGTTCCCCAGCGCCCGTGCACTTGTTCTCGGCCTCGCAGGCTCCGTCCTCGCCTTTCCCGGCACGGCGCTCGGCCAGCGCCTCGACGCCCCGCCCGTTGCGCGCGATCAGGCAACCAGCCGTCCCTTCGACGACGACGGAGCGCGCGTCTTTCTGGCTGCGCTCCAGGCGCTCTCGCGGCACCATGCGTCGGCGCTCGGCGATTCCGCGCTGTGGCACGGCGCCGCCGAAGGGCTCCTGGAGCAACTGGACACCGCTTCGCTCGCGCTCCTCCACCATCCGGCGGCAGACTCGAACGGCTCCGCGCCGGCGCTCGCGATCGGCGACGCTCGGCTCGACCCGTTCGAGAGTCCGGAAGCGCGCCCGTTCGTGGACGCGCTGCTCGCCGCGTCCCAGGCGGGCGATCCGGTCCCGGCCGACTCGACGCTCTGGGAGCGGGCGATCGATGCGCTTCTCGACCAGCTGGACGATCCCTATTCCAACGTCTTCACTCCGGCCGAGTACGGGCGCTTCGAGGAGCGAAACACCGGCAACTACGCCGGCATCGGCGTGCAGATCACCCACCTGCGGGAGCGCGTGACGGTCACGGCCGTCTTTCGCGAGACCCCGGCCGAGCGGGCCGGCATGATCGTCGGCGACAGGATCGTGCGAGTTGAGGAAGAAGACGCGACCGAGTGGTCCCTCGACCAGGCGCGCGACGCCATTCGCGGACCTCCGGGGTCGGTCGTGAAGCTGAAGGTCGAGCGCGACGGCGTTTCGGGCGCGATCGCGATGGCAATCGAGCGAGACACCGTGCACGTGGCAGCCGTCGCGCCGGCGCGCTTCGAGGACGGCGTCGTCTACTTGCTCGTGGACCGGATCGCCCGCGGGGCCGCCGACGAGCTCGCCGCGGCGCTCGACGACGCCGCGGACGCGCGCGCGGTCGTCCTGGACTTCCGCGGCAACCCCGGCGGCTTTCTCGACGAGGCGTTGCAGTCCGCCGACCTGTTCCTGGCTCCCGGCCAGACCCTGGCCAGCGCCGACGCGCGCGCGGGCAACGGCGCGGTCAATCGCAACGCATGGAGGGCGAGATCGCCCGCCCGCAACCCGGAGAAGCCGTTGCTCGTGCTCGTCGACGAGTACACGGCGTCGGCGGCGGAGATCATCGCCGGCGCGCTTCAGGACCACGACAGGGCCGTGGTGGTCGGCGAACGCACTTTCGGCAAGGGCTTGGTGCAGACCGTGTTTCCGTTGCCGGCCGGACGCCAGATCAGCGTGACGACGGGCTCGTGGTACACGCCGCTGGGCCGCTCGCTGCACCGCCTTCGGCAACGCGACGGCACGCTCGCGCCCGAGGACGCCAAGGCGCAGGCGCGCACGACCGCCTCGGGCCGGTCGTTGCAGTCCGGCGGAGGCGTGTTCCCGGACGTGGCGGTGGAAGACGCCCTGCTGAAGCCGGAGGAACGCGAGTTGATCGCCGCCGCCGGCCGTGCCGGGGCCTCGCTGTTCGTGCTGATCGAGGAGCACGCCTTCGAACTCGCCAAGCAAGCCCGACGCGCATCGGATCGCGTCGAGCCCCTGCCCGCCGGACGACTGGACGAGGTCGCAACAAGCTTGGTCGAGGCCGGGATTCCGGACTCGGTCGTGCACGACCCCGTCGTCCGCGACTACCTGCGCTGGCGCGCGCAAGTGCGGTATCTGAACCGGGCCGGAGCCCGTCACCTGGCGCTGGAAGTGCAGGCGGAGCGGGACGACGTGCTCGCCGCGGCCCTGGAGCTTGCGCGCTCGGCCATGACCCAAGAAGAGCTGTTCGCCGTCACAGCAAGGCGGGGCGCCGCTGGCCCCGAGCGCTGAGGCGCGCGACCGGCCGGCCGCGCAGGCGCCCGCATCGCTCCGCTCCGAGCTGCTGGCCCGCGCCCTCTCGCCGGGGTTGGCGCCCGGCAACGTGCGCTCCCTGCAGAAGCAGATTCGCGACGCGGCGCTCGCCAAGTCTCCGCACATGGGGAGCGCCGGCGTCGAGCGCCTCCAAGCCGACGACGTGGCGTTCATCTTCGACGAATGCGACCGGGTCTTCCTGGGAGGCTTGTGCCGGCGCGCCGTGGCGCCCGGAGAAATCCGTTTTCGGCTCTCGACGCGGATGACGCGGACCGCCGGAACCGCCGCGCGGCTGGCCCGCGCGCGGGGCGCGCCCGACTTCGAGGTCGCCGTGTCCGCTTTCCTGCTCTTCGACGGCTTCGGCGACGACGATCCCCCTGCGACCGTCGCCGGCCTG
Source organism: Longimicrobiales bacterium (assembly GCA_965203485.1). Lineage (GTDB taxonomy): Bacteria > Gemmatimonadota > Gemmatimonadetes > Longimicrobiales > Gaopeijiaceae. The sequence continues at coordinate 1,389,151 of OZ241892.1, read as the reverse complement.
CCCTGCGCCAGTCGCCTCGAAGCGCTGCAACGCATCGTCGAGCACGAGTTCGTGCACGTCGTGGAGTACGCGGCCACGAACGACAGCCACTGCAACCGACGACCGTTTCAGCAGATGGCCAAAGCGCTCTTCGGCCACCGCCGCTTCACGCACGAACTCCTGACTCGCCGCGCCCGCGCCGCGCGCGCGGGAATCGTCGTGGGCTCGCGCGTCGCGTTCGAATGCGACGGCGTCCGCCTGACGGGCCGCGTCAACCGCGTGACAAAGCGCGCCACGGTTCTCGTTGCCGATCCCGCCGGCCAGCCGTACAGCAACGGACGCCGCTACGCCAAGTACTACGTCCCGCTCGAAGAGTTGAGTCCGCCGTAACGCGGAACACGGTGCAACCGGCCTGACGGACCGGCGTCATGCGCCGCCGATCCGCGACGCGGGCGCCCATGCCGGACGCACCGCGGCTTTCGTCGAGTCGCTCGCGGCCGGAAGTCAGCCGCCGCGCGGATGGTACTTGCCGTGCGCGCGGCGAAGGTGCTCGCGGTCGAGGTGCGTGTATATCTGGGTGGTGGCGATGCTCGCGTGGCCCAGCAGTTCCTGGACGGCGGCCAAGTCGGCGCCACCTTCCAGCAAATGGGTGGCGCAGGTATGGCGGAGCGTGTGCGGCGACACCTTGCGCTGGATGCCCGCCCTGGCCGCCGCCCGCCGCACGATGGTCCATACCGAAGCGCGGGTGAGCGGACCGCCCCTTTGGTTCAAGAACACGGCCCCCCCGCTCCGTCCCTTGTCCAGGCGCGGACGAACGCTCCGGAGGTAGCGGTCCAGCGCGTTGCAGGCGATCCGGCCAACCGGCGCCAAGCGCTCCTTGCCGCCCTTGCCCAGCACCAGGCAGTCGCCTTGGTCGAGGTCGAGCATCGAAACCTTGAGGCCGACCAGCTCGCTCACCCGCATCCCCGTCGCATAGAGCAGCTCCAGCACGGCCCGGTCGCGCCAGTGGGCCGGCGAGTCCGGGTCCACGGCGCCGACGAGCCGCGCCGCTTCGTCCTGGGTAAGGAATTCCGGCAACGCACCCCGATTCTTCGGCGAGTCCATGCGGTCCGACGGATTCTCGGCCAGGACGCCTTCGCCCGAGAGAAAGGCGAAGTACGCGCGCAACGCCGACTGCGTCCTGCGGATCGACGCGGGGGCCATCCCCTCTTCGCCCATCGCCGCCACATAGGCGTGAAGGACGCGGTCGGTGAGATGGCGGGGCGCCTCCACGGCGGTCTCCCGGGCGAACCGCAGAAAGCGTGCCAGGTCGTTCCTGTATGCGGCGACGGTTCCCGCCCGCAGGCCCCTCTCCAGCTCGAGAAAGTCCACGAACGGTTCCAGGAAGAACCGGCGTTGGTAGGCGTCCTCCCCGGCCTCCCTACGCATGTTCGCAACACATGCGCACGCCCGCGCGACGAGCGGCCCGCGACGCCGCCCGAGGCGACGGCATCGCCATGCAACGCGCGCGCGCCTCCGCGAAGGCCGGGACGCCCAGCGCGGACCCTCCGCTTACGGGCGCCTCGCCCACATGGGCCCGCCGACATCTCGCGGGCCGGGTCACGCAGGGCTCCCTGCGCGCTCCCGCTCGGCCTCGTCCGGCGCTTCCGCGGCCCCCTTCCCCCGCCCGGCGTCCGCCCCAGCGCCGAGTTCCGCGGCGCAGGCGACGGAACCCGGCTCTCCCCGCGCGCCGTCCCTGGGCCCGCCGTTCGTCTCCTCCGGCCGCGCCGGCCCGCGACCGGCCGTCCCTCGCCTTGCCGCCCGGCGCGCGCGCCACCACCAAGCGGCCAAGCAGACGGCCAAGACCGCCGACGCCGCCAGCAGGCCTCGATTCGTCCGGCCCAGGACGGCCGCGACTTCTCCCATGTTCTCGCCCGCCAGGTAGCCCAACCGCAACAGTGCGCCGTACCAAAGAGCGGAAGCGACCAGCACCGGCGGCGCCACTCGCAACACGGCCTGGCCGGTCGCGCCCGCGAACACCGGCGCCAGCGCCCTGAACCCGGGCAGGAACCGCGAGGCGAAGATCGCCGCCACTCCCCAGCGTCCGTAAAAGCGACCCAGCGCCTCCATCTGGTCCTCCGTGGCGACCCGGCGGCCCAGTTTCGTGCGGAAGAACCCGGGACCGTGCCTGCGCCCCAGGCCGTAGACGGCCAGCGCACCCCCGGCGTTGAATCCCCAGACCACCAGGAACGCGCCCGCGACGCCGATCGCTCCGCGTCCCGCCAAGAAGCCCCCCGCGGCGATGAAGGTGTCGGCCGGCACCATGGGCAACACGTTCTCGACTGCCGCTCCCCCGGCCAGCGCCGCGTAGACGAGCCAAGGCGGAAGGCCGTCGAGGAAGGCCAGGGCCTCGTTCACGACCGGAACTCAACCCGACGGCGGGACCGTCGTCCGCACCAGAAGCGCCACCGCGTGAACCGCCACGCCCTCCCGGCGGCCGATCCATCCCATGCCCTCGTTCGTCTTCGCCTTCACCGAGACGCAACGGCGTCCCACGCCCAAGCGCCCGGCCAGCGCCTCCGTCATCTCCGCGGCGCGCGGCCCGATCCTCGGATGCTCGCACACGACCGTCAAGTCGACGTTGCCGACTTCCCACGATTCTTCCCGAACCATCCGGACCACCCGGCCAAGCAGCTCCATCGAGTCGGCGTCGCGCCACCGCGAGTCGCCCGGCGGAAAATGCCGCCCCACGTCGCCCAGCGCCGCGGCGCCCAGCAACGCGTCGATCACCGCGTGCGCGACTGCGTCTCCGTCCGAGAACCCCGCCAGTCCCGCCGACTCCGGAAAGCGCACGCCGCCCAGCACGAGGGGCCGCCCGGGGTCGAAGCGATGCGAATCGTATCCAGCGCCGACCCGAAGCGGCGGAGGGCCCGCCATCCGCTACTTCTCGTATCTGCGCAAGACGAGGCAAACGTTGTGGCCGCCGAACCCGAAAGAGTTGCTCAGCGCGTACTCGACGGGCCGCTCGACCACGCCGCCGTGCGCGTACTCCAGATCGCACGCGTCGTCGCGTTCGACGAAGTTGATCGTCGGAGGAACCTTGCCGTTGCGGCACGCCAACAGGCAGAAGGCGGCCTCCACGGCCCCCGCGGCGCCCAGAAGGTGGCCGGTCATGGACTTGGTCGAGCCGACGACGAGATCGTAGGCGCGCGCTCCGAAGACGGACTTGATCGCCTCGGTCTCGGTGGCGTCGTTGAGAGGAGTGGAAGTGCCGTGGGCGTTCACGTACGCTACGTGCTCCGGGCCGATGCCCGCGTCGTCCATGGCCATGCGCATTGCGCGCTGGGCGCCCTCCCCGTCGTCCGGCGGCGCGGTGATGTGATGAGCGTCGCTCGACAGACCGTAGCCCGCGATCTCGCCCAGGATCTCGGCGTCCCGGCTCAGCGCGTGATCCAGTCCCTCCAGGATGAGGCAACCTGCCCCCTCGCCGATGACGAAGCCGTCGCGGGTGGCGTCGAACGGACGGCTGGCCCGCTTCGGATCGTCGTTGCGCGTGGACATCGCCTTCATCGCCGCGAACCCGCCGATCGTGAGCGGAGTGACGGATGCTTCCGTGCCGCCCGCCAGCATCAGATCGGCGTCGCCGCGCTCGATGTAGCGGGCCGCCGCGCCGATGGCGTGCGCGCTGGAGGCGCAGGCCGACACCGTGGCGTAGTTCGGGCCCTTGAGCCCGTAGCGGATCGAGATCAGCCCCGGCGCGATGTCCGGTATGTACATGGGGACGAAGAACGGGCTCACGCGCGCGGGACCCTTCGAGAGCAACGCCTCGCAATTCTTCTCGAACGTGTCGATCCCCCCGATCCCGCTCCCGCAGATCACGCCGAACGCGGACGCGCTGCAACCCGCAGGCGGTCCGTCCAGCCCGGCGGAGCGCATCGCCTCGTCCGCCGCGGCCAGTGCGAGCTGGGCAAACCGGTCGTAGCGGCGCGACTCCTTGCGATCCATGTGCCGCAGGGGATCGAAGCCCTTGACCTCGCAGGCGATCCGCGTGGCGAATCCCTCGTGGGCGTCGAAGAGAGTGATCGGCCCGCCGCCCGGCTTGCCGTCGAGCAAGGCGGCCCACGTCGACTCGGCGTCGAGGCCCACGGGGCTCACCAAGCCCAGCCCGGTCACTGCTACCCGCCGTCGCTCGCGCACCTCGTGCATTGGCTCTAGTTCCGGGGAGAGTGTCGCCCCCGGACGGCCCGCCGCCGGCCCGGCTACTCCGCGTGCTTCTCGATGTAGGAGATCGCGTCCCCCACGGTGCGCATCTGCTCGGCGTCCTCGTCCGGGATGTCGATGTCGAACTCCTCTTCGAACGCCATGACGAGTTCGACGGTGTCGAGCGAATCGGCGCCCAGGTCGTCGACGAAGGACGCTTCCGCAACAACCTTGTCGGGCTCCACGCCGAGTTCGTTGATGATGATCTCCTTGACCTTGGCTTCCGGAGTGTCGGACATGTTCGCTTTTTCTCCGCCCGTCGCGGGGCTTTGGTGGGAAGTAGTGTGGAGCCTGAAGGGATTGCGGCACGCTGGGGAGGCGCCAAGCGGCCCGACGAGGACGCCGAGCCTACATGGTCATGCCTCCGTCCACCGCGAAGACCTGTCCGGTAATGTAACGCGCCGCCGGTCCCGCAAGGAACGCGACCAACCCCGCCACGTCCGCGGGCTGGCCGAGGCGGCCCAGCGGAATCCTTTCCAGCAACTCGTTCACGCGGGTTTCGCCGAGCGCCGCCGTCATGTCGGTCTCGATGAATCCCGGAGCCACGGCGTTGCAGCGCACGCCCCTGGGCGCCAACTCGCGCGCCGCCGACTTCGTGAGGCCGTGGATGCCCGCCTTGGACGCGGCGTAGTTCGCCTGTCCCGCGTTGCCCGTCAAGCCGATCACCGAACTAACGTTGACGATCGATCCGGCGCGGCTCCGCATCATGCCGCGAGCGGCGGCGCGGATCATGTTGAACGCGCCTCCCAGATTGGTCGCCAGCACGTCGGTCCAGTCGTCGTCGCGGAGCCGCACGAGGACGTTGTCGCGGGTGATGCCGGCGTTGTTGACCAGGATCGAGACGGGACCCAGGCGGGCAGCGGCGGCGGCGACGGCGGCCTTGCATTCGTCGGCGCTCGACACGTCGCAGGCGATCCCGAAGTGCCCTTCGCCGGGAAGCGTGGAAGCGGCGGTGGACGCTCGCTCGCCGTCGCGGGCCGCCAGGACGACCCGCGCGCCGTCGCGGGCCAGCGCCTGCGCGATTCCCAGCCCGATGCCCCGCGACCCGCCCGTCACGAGCGCTGCGCCGCCGGACAACGGACCGTCGCCGGACGCTTGCCCTTCCTGTTCCGCCAAGCCGGTCCCGCCGCCGGCCTTCGACGGCGAAGAAGCGCGCGGCCCGCCGCGGCGCTCCAAGCCGGCAGGAATGGCCCCGGGCGCGCCCGAACGTTCGGCGCCGGTCACGCGGCGGTGCCCCCGTCGCCGAGCGCTTCGACCGGCACGCCCGGCGCGTTTCGCCGGCTCAACCCCGCCAAGACCCGACCGGGCCCCAGCTCGGCGAACCGCTCGGCGCCCAAGGCGAGCATCCGGGACACGCAATCGATCCAGCGCACCGGCGCCGTCAGCTGGCGCACCAGAAGTTCGCGCACGCGCTCGGAGTCGGCCGTCTCCCGCGCCGTCACGTTGGAGACGACCGGGAACGCGGGACGCTCGAAGCGCATCCCGGCCAAGTGCTCGCGGAACGCATCGGCGGCCGGGGCCATCGAGGGAGAATGGAAGGCGGCCGACACCTTCAGCCGGGTCACGCGCCGCGCGCCGCGCCCGGACGCGGCCCACCCCAGCCGCTCCACGCCCTCGACATCGCCGCTGACCACGACCTGGCCGGGCGCGTTGACGTTGGCCGGCACCACAGTGAAGCCCGCTTCGCCCACTTGGCGGCACAGCTCCCGAACGGCGTCAAGGTCGAGGCCCAGCACGGCGGCCATGGCGCCAGGAGCCGAATCTCCGGCGCGGGCCATGAGCTCGCCACGCTTGCGCACCGCGCGGAGTCCGTCCGCGAACGAGAACGTGCCGGCCGCCGCATGCGCGGAGAGCTCGCCCAGCGAGTGTCCGGCGGCGACGGCCACGCCGCCCAGGCCCTCCTTGGCGGCCCGGTAGACCGCCAGGGAATGCGCGTACAGCGCCGGCTGCGCGTTCTCGGTGGCCTGCAAGGCGTCTTCCGGCCCTTCCCACGCCAAGCGCGAGAGACGAAGCCCCAGCACGTCGTCGGCTTCCTCGAACGTCGCGCGCGCCGCAGGGAAGCGCTCCGCCAGGATCTTGCCCATGCCGACGTGCTGCGAACCCTGTCCCGGAAACAGGAGCCCAACCGCCACGGCCGCGCCGACCCCTACCAGCGCATGGTCATGGCGCCCCAGGTGAGGCCTGCGCCGAACGCCGTCAGAAGCACCAAGGCGCCGGCCTGCAGGCGTCCCTGTTCGGCGGCCTCGTCCAGGGCGACGGGAATGGTCGCCGACGAGATGTTCCCGTAGCGGTGCAGGTTCACGAACACCTTCTCGACGGGAATGCCCGCGTAGCGCGCGGTGGCCTCGATGATGCGCACGTTGGCTTGGTGCGGAACCATCAAGTCCACTTCGTCGCACGTCCTGCCCGCGTCCTCGAGCGCTTGGAATCCCCCGCGGGCCATGGACTGCACGGCCGACTTGAACACCTCGCGGCCCGACATGCGAAGCAGGTGATCTCGGTTGCGCAGCGCGCGCTCGTCGATGGGTTGCGCGGCGCCCCCCGCGGGCCGTTGCAGCAAGAGCGCCATGTCGCCGTCGGAGCGGTGGTAGCTGGACAGGATGCCTCTGTCGTCCTCGCTGGGGACCACGACGGCGGCGCCGGCTCCGTCGCCGAAGAGGATGCAGGTGGAGCGGTCCTGCCAGTCGATGATCGAAGACATCTTCTCGGTCGACACGACCAGCACCGTCTCGCACTGGCCGGCGACGACGTGTCCTTCGGCCACGGAAAGGGCGTAGAGAAAGCCCGTGCAGGCGGCGTGCAGATCGAACGCGAACGACGTCCGCGACGCTCCGATGCGCGACTGCACTTCGCACGCCGTGGACGGCAACCAGCGGTCCGGCGTCGCCGTCGTGACCACGATCAGGTCGATGTCGGACGGCTCGACGCCCGCCTTCTCCATGACCGCAAGGGCCGCGCGCTCGCCCATGTCGGCCGCCGTCGTCTCCTTGGGTGCGATGCGCCGTTCGAGGATGCCGGTGCGCTCTCGAATCCAGGCGTCGGTGGTGTCCACCATGCGCTCCAGGTCGGCGTTGGCCAGCACCCTCTCGGGCAGGTACCGCGCCGTGGCCGCAATGCGCACCGAGGGTCCGGGCTTCTTCCTCACAACGCGGGCTCCTTGCGACGCGGCGAGAGGTCTCGGGCGATGTGCGAAGCCACGCCGCTGCGCACTGCACCGGACGCTACGGCGAGGGCCGCGCGGATTGCGCGCGGCGACGAACTTCCGTGGCAAATCACGCTCACTCCGTCCACTCCCAGCAGGGGCGCGCCGCCGTATTCCTCGTAGTCCAAGACGCGAAACACCTCCTCGACTTCGGGCTCCAGCTGACGTTCGCCCAGCCGCGAGCGCAGGTTGTCGACCAGAAAGCCGGCCACCGATTCGTAGAACTTGAGAAGCACGTTGCCTGCAAAGCCGTCGCAGACCAGCACGTCGCATGCGCCGTGAATGATGTCGCGCCCCTCGACGTTGCCGACGAAGTTGAGTCCGCTGCCTTCGAGCCGCCTGTACGCTTCCTGCACGACTTCCGTGCCCTTCACGGCCTCGGATCCCACATTGAGCAGGCCCACCCGCGGTGCGCTCACGCCGCGCAGATCCTGCATGTACACGGTTCCCAACCGAGCAAACTGGACGAGGTGCCGGGGCTTGCATTCGATGTTGGCGCCGGCGTCGGCCAGGAGCGTGGCCCCGCCCGAGGTGGGCAACAGCGCAGCAACCGTGGGCCGGTCCACTCCCGGCAGGGCCCCAAGCGCCAGAAGGGAGCCCGCCATGGCTGCGCCGGTAGGCCCCGCAGACACGAAAGCGTCGGCTTCGCCTTCGTCGTGGAGCCTGAGCGCCACGCCCATCGACGAGCGAGGCCTTCGGCGGAGGGCGGACGCGGGGGCGTCCGACGACGTGATCCGGTCGGGTGCGTGGACCACCGAGACGCGCGGCCGTCCGCGGCGACGGCGCAACTGCGCGCCAATGGCGGCCTCGTCGCCCACGAGCAGCACGTGCAACTCGGAATCCGCCTGGACGGCGGCGATCGCGCCTTCGACTTCGCTGGCGGGCGCGTGGTCGGTGCCCATCGCGTCGAGAGCGATACGCATGGTTGGCGACGAAGCGCCCGGAGCGCGGTGGCTGGGCTAGTCTCGGTCCACTTCCAGGACCGTCTTGCCGCGGTACATGCCCGAAGTGGGGCACACGCGGTGGCGCAACGCCGGGTCGCCCGTCGTCGAGCAGGTGCCCAACGTGGCGGGCTTGGCCTTGTAGTGCGTGCGGCGCTTGCGCTTCCGCTGCTTGGACGTTCGCCTCTTCGGGACGGCCATGGTCGTCTTTCCTAGTGGTCGGTCTTCAGGGCTTCCAACGCAGCCCACCGGGGATCGGGGCGGCCTTGGCCGCCGGAAGTGTCGGCGGGAAGAGAGGCGGATGCGCCGCACTCGGCGCAACATCCGTCGTCGTCCGCCTCCGGCATGTAGTAGCGAGGCGTCTCGAGCACCACTTCTTCCCTTATCGCCTCTTCAAGGTCGGCCTCCGCGGCCCCGGCGTCAATGGTGCGCGCGTCCGGATCGCCGCGTCCCCACTCGTCGCCGAGGCCGTAGAAGAGAACCAACGTCTTGCGCATCGGCACCGTCAGCGGCTCCAGGCAACGCGCGCATTCGTACGCCGCCCGAGCCGACCACGAACCGCGCACGATCAAGGCGCCGTCGGCCGCGACTTCGGCAACGCCGGAGAACTTCACGCCGTCCTCGAAGGCGAGGCCGGCCCCTTCCCAGAACGCCGCGTCTCGTCCGACAACGCCCTTCACGGGCAGCTTGCCGCCCGGACGCAACCCGGCCAGCCCGATCAGCAAGCTGCTCCGCTTCGAGCGAAGTCGCTTGGTCACGCGGGCCCCGGCAGGCGGCCCTGGCCGCGGACGGCAATGCGCTCGCAAGCAAGTGCGGAAACTTCGTTGCGCCCGACCGCCGACGCGTCGCCGCGCAACCCTCCGCGGCGCCGTCCGGCCGGCGCGGGCCCGGCGCGAGGGCGCTCGGTCACCCCGGGTCAGCCTTCCTCGCGGCCGCCCGGCGCGAGGGCGTCCAGCTCCGGGAAGAAGAACTTGATCTCCCTTGCGGCGTTCTCGTCGGAATCGGACCCGTGCACCGCGTTCCGCTCCTTGGATTCCGCGTACATGCGGCGCACGGTGCCCTCGGCGGCCTCGGCCGGATCGGTCGCGCCGATGAGGCGGCGAAACGCGGCCACGGCCTCGGGCGCTTCGAGCGCCATCGGCACGCACGGCCCCGACGTCATGAAGGCCACCAGAGAATCGAAGAACGGCCGCTCGCGGTGGACGGCGTAGAACGTTCGGGCGCGGGCCGGGCTCAAGGCGAGCATCTTGATCGCGACGAGCGTGAAGCCCGCGCCTTCCGCGTGGGCGAGGATGCGGCCCGCTTGGCCGTTCGCGACGGCGTCGGGCTTGACGATGGCGAGCGTGCGGCTCATTTCGGTTGCTCCGTCGAGGGTGCGAAGAATGCGCGCATGACCGTGGCGCGCTCGAGAAAGCCCACGATCTCCCCTTCCCTGACGACCGGAAGCTGGGCCACGTTGCGGGCCACGAGGGCGCGGCCGGCCTCGACGATGCTCTCGGCGTCCGAGACGCAGAATACCGAGCGGGTCATGACCTCGCGCGCCGCCGCCGCCCGGACGCGGACGGGACCGAGCGCACCCGGCACAGCGTGAGGGAGGATGTCGCTGGCCGTGATCAGGCCCATCACCTCCAGGCTCTCGCCGACGACGGGCACCGCCGAGACGCCTCGGCGCAACATGAGGTTCTGGACTTCCGACACTGGCGTGTCCGGATAGACGCGGTAGGACAGCGGCGTCAGCACGTGGGCGACGCGGACGTCCGTCACGATCTCGGTCTCGCGGAAGCCGGGCGAGTCGAAGACGGGCGCGAGGTCGCCGTCCCGGGCGCCGGCGCGCACCGCCGAGGCGAAGCCGCGAAGCGCCGGCGCCAGGAACAGATTGACGGCCGGCCGCTCCAAGCCCCACACGATCCAAGTGACTTCGCCCTGGCCGCCGGTCGCGGAGGACGACGGCAGGCCCAGCGCGAGTCCGGGGCCGCCCGCCTCGCGGCCCAGGTCGAGGATGCCGGTGCGACCGCCGATCGCGCCATGGCGGATGGACTCGCCAGTCTCGCCAAGCCGGACCGCTTCGCTCAACGCGGACTCCCCGGGGAGGCCGCGCAACGCCGCCCGCAACGCCTCGGCGTCGCCGCCGCCCGCGCCCCGGACCCAGCGGGGCTCCGCCAGCAGTTGATGGAGCGTCATGCGTTCTTCCCGGCCCGCGACGAGGGCTAATGGCTTGCCTACCGGCCCAGCGACTCCTTCACGAGCGCCACGATGTCGACGGGCCGCTCCGCGACCCGAACGCCGTTCTCCTCGAAGGCCCGCGTCTTTTCCTCCGCCGTGCCGGCAGACCCGCTGATGATGGCGCCTGCATGGCCCATCTTCGTGCCCGGCGGAGCGGTCCGGCCCGCCACGAACCCCACGGCCGGCACCTTCAAGCGCTCGCCGGCCCACGCCGCCGCGTCCTGCTCCGCCGTGCCCCCGATCTCTCCGATCATCACCACCGCTTCGGTCCGCTCGTCCTGCGCGAACGCCTCCAGGCAGTCCACGAAGCTCGTGCCGACCAGCGGGTCTCCGCCGATGCCGACGCACGCAGTCTGACCCAGCCCGGCGGCAGTCAAGTGGTAGACCGCCTCGTAGGTCAGCGTGCCCGAGCGCGAAACCAGGCCCACCGGACCCGGTGCCGCGATCTCGGCCGGAATGATGCCCAGCTTCGTCTCGCCCGGACAGATGATGCCGGGACAGTTGGGGCCGAGCACCCTCGTCCCCCGGTCTCGGGCGAAGGCGTGGGCGCGCGTCATGTCCAGGACCGGAATGCCCTCGGTCACGCACACGACGAAGCCGATGCCCGCGTCGGCGGCCTCCATGATCGCTCCGGCCGCGGCCGCCGGGGGCACGTAGATCACCGACGCGCCGGCGCCCGTGGCGTCCACCGCCTCGCCCACCGTGTCGAAGACGGGCACGCCGCGGCCCTGCGGGCCCTCGAACAGCCGTCCGCCCTTGCCCGGCGTCACGCCCGCCACGATCGCGGTTCCGTACTCCATCATCTGACGCGCATGAAACGATCCGTCGCGTCCCGTGATCCCCTGCACGACAACCTTGGTGGTGCGGTCAACGAATATCGGCATGTCCGTTCCGGATTGGGCAGACTGGTCCTCAGCCGCCGGCCAAGCTCACCGCCCGCTCGACCACTTCGTCCATGGACGACGCGAACGCGAAGCCCGCTTCGTCCAGCATCTCCTTCGCGAGAGCCTCGTTCGTGCCCGTCAGGCGAATCACCAGGGGGACGCCCAAGTCGATTCGGCCGGTCGCTTCGACGATCCCTCGCGCGACGTCGTCGCAACGCGTGATGCCGCCGAAGATGTTGAAGAGAACGGACCTCACGTCGGGGTCCGCCGTGATGATCTCGAGCGCGGCGACGACCTTGTCGGGCGACGAGGAGCCGCCGATGTCCAGGAAGTTGGCGGGCTCGCCCCCGTAGTGCTTGACCAAGTCCATCGTCGCCATCGCGAGGCCGGCCCCGTTCACGCAGCAACCCACCGCGCCGGACAGCTTGACGAAACTGAGTCCGGCCTCCCGAGCGCGCCGCTCCGCCGCTCCCTCGGCCCCGGGGTCCCGCAGGGCCGCGATCTCCGGACGGCGGAAGAGTTCGTTGTCGTCGATGCTCATCTTGGCGTCGAGCGCCACGACCTCGCCCGAGCCGTTGGCCACGAGCGGATTGATCTCCGCCATCGAAGCGCCGTTGTTCGCGAAGGCGGCGTACAGCTGCGCGATCGCCCTCGCGCCCTGCTTCGCCAGCGACGGTTCCGAGTACAGCCGGGCGGCCAGCCCGCGGGCTTGGTGCGCGAGCAGACCGTAGCGCGGATCCACGCGCACCTTGTGGATCGCGGCGGGATTCCGGGCGGCCACTTCCTCTATGTCCACGCCGCCCTCGGCGGAAACCATCACGACCGGGCTCTGCGTCTCCCGGTCCACTAGTACGCCGGCGTACGCTTCGGACCGAATCTCCTCGACGGGCGCCACGAGCACCCTGCGGACCCGGTGTCCCTTGATGTCGAGCCCGATAATGGCGCCGGCCCGCTCGAACGCCTCGGCGGGATCCCGCGCAAGCTTGACGCCCCCGGCCTTTCCGCGGCCTCCGGTGTGAACTTGGGCCTTCACGACCACCGGGCATCCGATGCTCTCCGCGGCTGCTCGCGCGGCGCTCGGCGAGTCCGCGACGGAGCCCCGGTTCACCCTCATGCCGGCAGCGGCGAACAGTTCCGTGGCTTGGTGCTCGTAGAGGTCCATGGACGAAGGCGAGGCGGGAGGGATCGGTTGCGACGGGCCGAGCAAGGCTGCAACGCAACCCGAAAATGTTAGCGACGCGCCGTTGCCTCGGGAAGCGGCCGGCTGGGCTCGGCCGCGCCGGCCCGCGAAGCTACCACTTCATGTCGGAGAGCGCGGCGAACTCCTTCATGCGCTTCTGCCCCTCGGGGTCCAGCGACTTGGGGACCTTCACGTTCACTTCGACTACTTGGTCGCCCACCTTGCCGTCGCGGCGGATTCCGTGGCCCCTGATGCGAAAGCGGGTGCCGGGCTGCGTGCCCGGCGGGATGCGGAGTTCCGCCTTCTTGCCGGAAAGCGTCGGGACGCGAATCGTCGAGCCGAGCGTGGCCTGGGCGAGGTTGACCGAGACGCTGGCGTGAATGTCGGCGCCTTCGCGGCGCAGGAAGCGGTGCGGCTGCACCTTGAAGGCCACGAGGAGGTCGCCGGGCGGGCCCCCGCCGTTGCCGCTCTCGCCCTGTCCCGGAATGCGAACCTTGGAGCCCGTGCGCGCACCGGCCGGAACCGACACGTTGATCTTTCGGGCCTGCCGCAGCTTGCCGGCTCCGTCGCAGGCTTCGCAGGGCTTGGCGGACACGCGTCCGCGCGCCGCGCACGCCGGGCAAGGCCGGGGCACCGCGAAAGTGCCCTGCCCGAAGGAGACGCTGCCCGACCCGCCGCACTCCGCGCACCGCTTCCACGCCGCTCCTTCGGTCCCGCCCGTCCCCTTGCAGCGGGCGCACTTTTCCGTGATCGGCACGGAGAGCGCAATCCTCCCGCCCTTCGCGGCCGTCTCGAACGACACGTCCACGCTGTACTCCACGTTGCGGCCCTTGCTCGGACTGCCCGGCCGCCGGCTCCGCTGCTCGCGTCCCCGGTCGAAGATCGACGAGAACAAGTCGGAGAAGCCGCCGAGACCGCCGAAGTCCTCGAAGGAAAAGGCCGCAGAACCGGCGGCCGTGCCCGTCTTAGGCGCTCCCCGCGCGCCGCCCAAGCCGAACGCGCCCAGCTTGCGCATCTGGTCGTACTTCTTGCGCTTCGCCGGATTGGACAACACGGCGTTGGCTTCGCCGACTTCCTTGAATCGCTCGGCGGCGCCGGGATCGCCCGGATTGGCGTCCGGGTGGTAGCGCTTGGCGAGCTTTCGGTACGCTTCCTTTATCGCGTCGGGGCCGGCGTTCTCCGCCACGCCAAGCGTCCGGTAGTAGTCCTTGCCGGTGCGCGCCACAGCGGACGGCGGCCCTACCCGGCCTTGTAGACGGCCACCCGCGCGGGGCGAAGGAGGCGTCCCTTCAGCGTGAAGCCGCGCTGAACCACCCGCTCCACCATGTCGTCCATGTCCTCGGCTTCCGCCGGAACGCGCATGATCGCTTCCATCGTCGCGGGATCGAACGGCTGGTCGCGCGGGTCCACGACTTCGACGCCGGCCTCTTCGAGGAGGCGCGCAAACTTCCGCTCGACCAAGACGACCCCCTCCACGAGCGATTCCGCGGTGGCGGTGTCCGGATCGCACTCCGCGACTCGGCGAAGATCGTCCAGCGGGTCGAGCAGGCGCGTCAGCAGGTCGGCCTGGGCGTGAGTCCACCGCGCGCGCAGGCGCTCCTCGCTGCGCTTGCGGTAGTTGTCGAAATCGGCCGCCAGCCGGATCCGCTGGTCCTGCACCTGTTCCAGTTCGGCGCGCAGGACGTCGTCGTCCTGGACCGGTGCGGCCGCGGCATCCGGAGACGCCTCGGCCCCTTCGTCCTCGGACGGAGCCGCCGCGCCTTGGTCCGGCGGCGCACCGGCGAACTCCGTCTCCGTCTGGTCGGCGGACGCCTGCCCGCCCGTCGTCCCGGCCTCCCCGGCGGACGCGGCGACGCTCGCCGGCGCATCCCGGTCAGCCGCCTCTTCGGCGGGCGCCGGGTCTCCGCCGTCCACGCCCACGGCTTCTTGCGGTTCGGAGCAGGGGGACGGCTCCGAGCCGGCCGAGTCGCTTGCGGGGGTTGCTTCGGTCACGGATGGCGCAAGGTTGGCGAAGAAACGGGTCCGGGAAATCTCGAAGCCCGGCCGGGAGATCAAAGATAATCGGGGAGCGCTTGCGCGCGGGCGAGTTGGACGCCCATGGCCAACGCCTGCGCGACGCTCTGGTCCTGCACGGCGCGCCTGCCGCCCCGGAACCGGCTGCGGCGCGCTTCGGAGCGGCCCCGCGCTGCGGCGGCGACCCACACGGTGCCCACGGGCTTCTCCGGCGTGCCCCCGCCCGGCCCCGCAATTCCCGTCACCGCCATCGCCAAGCCCGCGTCGAACTGCGCAAGCGCTCCGGCGGCCATCGCCAGGGCGACCTCTCGCGAAACCGCACCGTGAACCTGCATCTCGTCCGGGTCGACCTGCAGTTGCCCCGCCTTGGCCTCGTCGGCGTACGCCACCACCCCGCCCACGTAGAACGACGACGCCCCCGCCGCCGCGGTGACCGCCGCCGCCAAGCGCCCGCCGGTGCAGCTTTCGGCAGTGGCCACCGCGAGCCCAGCGGCCGTCGCCGCTTCAGCTAGACGCCGGGCCAGCGCGGGGACGTCCTCGGCCGGGCCCCGCGCCCAGCGGCCCGGCGCCGCCATTGGCTCCGGGCGATCCGCTGGATCGGCCACCCGCTACCTCCGCCCGACGGCCCGGTAGCTCCAGAAATAGTCGAGCATGGAGTAGACCGTGAGAACCAGCGCGGCCGCGAACAAGACGGCGATCCACGTGCTGTGGAAGGCTCGCCACGCTCCCCAGGCGACGCCGGACCAGTCCGCGCTCGCGCTGGTCCGCACCAGGGGATGCCAGAGCAGGAGTCCGCCGATGAACAGATTCTGGGCCAACGCCTTGTGCTTGCCCGACTTGCCCGCCTGGATGACCACGCCGCGGCGCACCGCGTAGCCGCGGAACAGCGTCACCAGCAACTCGCGTCCGAACACGACCAGCAGCGCCCAGAACGGAAAGGCGCCCCACCAGGGCATCCGCTCCAGCTCGTCGGCTCGCTGGCCAATGAGATAGAAGGGCACCAGGGTGCTCGCCAGCAGGAGCTTGTCGGCGATGGGGTCCAGAAGCTTGCCGGCGTCGGTGATCAGACCGTGCTTGCGGGCCAGGTGCCCGTCCCAGACGTCGGAGAAGGCCGCCAGGAGAAAGAGGCCGAACGCGGCGTAGCGCAGGGCGGTCGAGGACGACAGAGCGAGAAGAAAGATGGCCGGGCAAACGGCCACGCGCGCCAAGGTGATCGCGTTCGGGAGGTTCAAGCGCTCCCGGTCCTTTGGCGCACTTCCTGCTCCATGCGCTCGACCACCGCCCATGCGGTCCTGCGCAGAAGGCGCCGCGGCTCCCAGGCGGCGAAGTCGCGCACGAGGTTGATCGCATCCACCGTAGCCGGCTCGCCGGCCAAGTGGCGCAGAGCAGCCATTCGCCGAAACACGTTGGCGCTGAACAGGTTGCGCCTCTGTCTGCGCAACTGGTCCTTCACCAAGTACGTCGCCAGCAGGCCCGCGACGGCGGCCCCCGCCAGGAACAGGCCCGCCCGTCGCAACTTCGGGCTCACGAGACCTGCATTTCCCGGCGCCCCGCCAGGGCTTCGGCAATCGTCGTCTCGTCCACGTACTCCAGGTCGCTTCCGATCGGGATCCCCCGAGCGAGGCGCGTCACCCGTACCGGAAACGAGCGGAGCAGCTCCTCCAGGTACACTGCCGTGGCTTCGCCCTCCACGCTCGCGTTCGTGGCCAGGATGACCTCGGCATGCTCGCCCCCGGCGCTCTCGACGCGGCTCAGCAGCCGATCGAACGAGAGCGACTCGGGCCCAACGCCGTCGAGCGGCGAAAGGCGGCCGCCCAGGACATGAAAAAGTCCCTTGTACCGGCCGGTTCGCTCGATGGCGCCCACCTCGTACGCTTCCTCCACGACGCAGATCACGCTGCGGTCCCGCCGGGGATCGGCGCACACCGAGCACGTCTCGTCTTCGCAATAGTTGCCGCAGACCGGGCACGGCCGCACCCGTTCGGCCACTTGGCGCAACGCGGACGCAAGGCGCCTCAGGTGCTCGGACGGCCCCTTGACCAGATGGAAGGTCAAGCGGTAGGCGGTCTTGGCGCCGATCCCAGGCAATCGGCGCAACTCCTGCGCGAGGCTGTCGATCGACGACACGAACCGCCCGAGTCGCCTACAGCAGGCCGGACAACCCCAGCGGAAGTTGGCCGGCCGCCCGCCGCATGTGCTCTTCCGAGAAGCCCTTGGCCTTCTTCTGCGCCGCGGCCACCGCCGCCACGACCAAGTCCTCGAGCATCTCCGCGTCCTCGGGATCGATCGCCGCCGGGTCGATGACGAGTTCGGTCAGGTCGCCCTTTCCGGTAACTCGCGCCGTGACCATGCCGCCGCCCGCGGACGCTTCCAGCACTTCGGACTCCAGGCTGTCCTGAACCTGCTTGATCCGATCCTGGAAGGACTGCCCCATCTTCATCAGCTGTTGGATGTTCATTAGTTGCTGGATGTTGGTCATTTCGCTTGCCCGTGTTACGAGGTAAGCCTCACAGGACTCGAACGGCGCATGCGGGGATCGTCGTCCGTCAGTCCACGAAATCCAGGTCCAACTGGTCGACGGCCCACTCCAGAGCGGGCGTCTGCTCGATCGCTTCCCGCATCCGCAGATCGCGTCTCGTCCCGCCGCCGCTCGGCGGTTCGCCGGGGCGCGTCGCGTCGCCGTCCACTGTGAAGGTAACTTCAACGGACTCGCGCCCGGAGCTGCGGGCCAACGCCTCCCCGAGCGTTCGGCGCACGCCGGGGTCTTCGAGCCTGTCCAGGCCCATGCCCGGCGGGACCGCAACCTCCAAGCGGCCCTCCTTCTCGGCGACGGACGCGCCGTGCAGAAAGGTCGAGAGCCCGCCCGGCAACGCGCCGCGGCTCCTCACGACGTCGTGCCACGCCTCCGCAAGCGGCCTTGCGACGGCCGACGCGGCTCCGGCAACCGTCTCGCGGCGCTTGTCGGGCGGAGGAGCCTCGCCCGGCGGCGGCGTGCGAGAGACCGTGGACGGGCGGGCGACGGGACGGCGCGGCTCCGGACCCGAGGCGGCCGACGAGCCCCGGGGCGGACGGCGTGGCGCGGCCGACGGCGTGGCTGCGCCGCTTCGAGAGTCCTGGACGGACGCGTTCGCGCGGCGATCGTCGGACCTGGACGCGGCGGCCGACGCTTTCCCCGAGGCAGGCATGCCGCCTCCCAGCGCCCGGATCACCTCCTCGAGTTCCACCGTCCGGTCCATGTAGCTCATCCGCAACAGCAGCATCTCGACGAGCAGGCGGGGCTGCCCGGTGCGCCGCAGGCTGCCGTCCGTCTCCAGGTCGGTGGCCATGGCGAGCATCCGCAGCAGGTCTCCCGGAGAGAACCGCGCCGCCACGTCGCCGTACTTGGCGAGCGACTCCCCGTCCATCCCGTCGCCGGCTTGGCGCGCCGCGCCCACCGACAGTTGGAGCAGCAGCCGAATCCTCTCGGAAAGCCCCCGGTACAGCTCGACCGGATCGTATCCCTCGTCGATCAGACGGTCCATGAATCCGAAGACTTCGCCGTGCTTGCGCTCGGAGACCACGTCGAGCAACGCCAGGTACCGTTCCTCGGGAACCACGCCCAGCACCCGCACGACGGTCTGGGCGGCCAGCTCGCCGTCCGACAGCGCGAGCACTTGGTCGAGCAACGAGAGCCCGTCGCGCATCCCGCCGTTCGCCCGGCGCGCGATGGCGCTCAGCGCCTCTTCCGCGTACCCGACCTTCTCGGCGCCGAGGACCTCGCGCAGGCGGGCGACGATGTCGGACGTGCCGATGCGCCTGAAGTCGAACCGCTGGCAACGCGAGAGAATCGGCGCGGCCGTCTGCTCGATCTTGCGCACTTCCGTGGTGGCGAAGACGAAGACGACCCTCGGCGGAGGCTCCTCCAATATCTTCAGCAGCGCGTTCCACGCCTCGCGCGTCAGCATGTGCGCCTCGTCGAGGATGTAGACCTTGTGCCGGCCTTCCTCCGAAGGAGCGAACATGGCACGCAGGCGAAGGTCGCGGGCGTCGTCGACCCCCCGGTTGGATGCCGCGTCGATCTCCACGACGTCCAGCGACGTGTGGCCGCCCCAGATCCGCTCGCAGTCTCCGCACTCGCCGCAGGGCTCCCCGTCTTCGGTCCGCTTCCCGCAGTTGAGCGCCATCGCCAAGACGCGGGCCAACGTGGTCTTGCCGACGCCGCGCGGGCCGCAGAAGAGGTAGGCGTGGCCCACGCGTTCGCCCGACACGGCGCGGCGGAGCGTCTCCGAGACGTGCTCTTGGGTCGCCACTTCGCCGAACCGGCGCGGCCTGTACTTGCGGGCTAGGGCGAGATGCGACACGGCGCCCTCTCGGAGCAACGGAGCTTGACGACGCGGACGGCCGACGGGAGGCGAAGCGCCCCAGGCACTCCGCGACAACGCTCGCCGCACTTACCGCTGCTACCGGCAAGGTCCTGACGGGGTTCGTGGGCTCCCGTCCCGCGGACCTGGGGCGCACCGGAAGCTAACGCAACCCGGGACGCGCAAGCGAACCGCGCTCCGGCCGCGCTTCGCCGACCGGACCGCGCGGCGGCGAACGGGCGACGATCAAGGACGCGGACGCAAGCGGGCCGACCGAGCCGCGCGGGAGCGGGGGAACACGTTGCGGCGGCCGAGCCGCGGCGGCGCCGCAAGGGCCCGGCGATCCGCGGCCGCCGCCTCTACGTGCCCGGCCGCCAGGCGTCGGGCACGTGCTCGACGCGAACCCGGCCCCCGAGCGTGGTGACGGCCAGCGCGTCGAAGCGGTATGCCGCGCCGGCCGGTCCGTGGGCTCGAACCCAATGGCGCGCCGCCGCCTCGACCGACCGTCGCTTGGAGCGGCCGATCGGCTCCAGCGGCGTGCCGCCGGAAGGGGTGGACCGCGTCTTCACCTCTACGAACGCCACCACTCCGTCGCGAGCCGCGATCAAGTCGATCTCCTTCGGGCCGGCTCGGTAGTTTCGGGCGAGCACCTCCCATCCGCGCTTCTCCAAGTGCTCCGCCGCCAGGTCTTCGCCGCGCCGTCCTGTCGTCCAAGCCTCCGCCATGAACGAAAAGATGGCGCGCGAAGCGGGACGACGGCATGGCCAAACGGGTCGGCGAAGGGCATGCCGGGCGGCGCCCAACCGCGGCCGCGGCGGGCTAGCGTGGGGGGCGGGCGCCGGGCAGAACGGCCAGCGACCGGTCGATCGCCGCGGCGATGGAGCCGCACTGGGCCACCAGTTCGGCGAACTGGGCCGGATAGAGGCTCTGGGCGCCGTCGGAGAGGGCCTCGGGCGGGTCCGGGTGCACTTCGACGATCAGGCCGTCGGCGCCGGCGGCCACGGCGGCCCTCGCCATCGGCGTGACCTTGGTGCGCACCCCGGTGCCGTGGCTGGGGTCGGCGACGATCGGCAAGTGGGTGAGGGACTTGACGAGCGGGACGGCCGTAAGGTCGAGCAGGTTGCGGGTCGACTGGTCGAAGCTGCGCACTCCTCGCTCGCAGAGCGCGACCGCCGCGTTCCCTTCGCTCAGCAGGTACTCGGCGGCAAGCAGCAGCTCGGTGATCGTGGCGGACATGCCGCGCTTCAGCAGTACGGGCTTGCCCGCGCGGCCCGCGCAACGCAGCAGCCGGTAGTTCTGCATGTTGCGCGCGCCAATCTGGATCACGTCGGCATGCTCGGCCACCTGCTCCGCGCTCTCCGAGTCGACCGCTTCGGTGACGATCGCCAGTCCCGTGCGCTCCCGCGCCTCCGCCATGTGCTCGAGCGCCTCGGCCCCGAGCCCCTGGAACGAATACGGCGACGTCCTGGGCTTGAACGCCCCGCCCCTCAGCACGGTTGCGCCCAAGTCGCGCACTTGGTCCGCCACCTCGAGTATCTGCTCCCGGCTCTCGACGGCGCACGGGCCCGCCATGACGACCACTTCGGGGCCGCCCAGCACGACGCCGTTGCCCAGCTCGATCAGGGTGTCCTCTTCCCTCCACTCGCGGGACACCTGCTTGTAGGGCTTGCTCACCTTGATGACCTCGCGCACGCCCGGGAGCCCTTCGAGCCGCGCCGAATCGATGCGGCCGTCGTTGCCCACCAAGCCGATCGCCGTCCGCTGGCGGCCGGGTATCGGCTTCGCGCCGTAGCCCATGGCGCCGATCGTGTCGACGACGCGCTGGATGTCGCCGGACGTGGCCCGGTGGTCCATGACGATCAGCACGGCCCCGCTCCGTTCGCTCGGACCGCCAGCTGCCCACCGTTCATGCGGCCGTCCCCCGCGCTTCCGCCGCCTGCTCCAGCTGCACGCCGACGATCGAGGACACGCCCGGCTCCTCCATGGTTACCCCGTATATCCAGTCGGCCGCCTCGATCGTGCGGGGGTTGTGGGTGATCACCACGAACTGAGTCTCGGCCTTGAAGGCATCGAGCAGGCGAACGAAGCGCGCGATGTTGGCCTCGTCGAGAGGGGCGTCCACCTCGTCGAGAAAGCAGAACGGACTGGGCTTGTAGAGATAAATGCCGAACAAGAGGGACAATGCCGTCAGCGCGCGCTCGCCGCCCGAGAGCAGGTCGATGCGCTGCGTCCGCTTGCCTCTCGGCGCGGCGTGAATCTCGACCGGAGACTCCAGCGGGTCGTCGGGATCCGCCAGCCAGAGGTCGGCCTCGCCGCCGCTGAAGAGGCGCATGAACGTTCGCCGAAAGTGCTCGCGCACCGCCTCGAACGTGCTCGTGAACAGCTCCGTGGCTCTGGCGTTGATGCCGCGCACGGCGGAACGCAGGTCGTCGCGGGCGGCGGCCAGGTCCCGGCGCTGGCGCTCCAAGAATTCCAGCCGCTCCTTTTCCTCCGCGTGCTCCTCGACGGCGAGCATGTTGACGGGACCCATGCGGCCCTGCCGGTGCACGATGTCGGCCAGCTCGGCCTCCAGTTCCTCCAGGCCGCCGTCGGCCGGCTTCGTCTCGGCCAGGAGCGCGTCCAGCGCGCGGCCCCACTCGGCCTCGATGCGCTCGGCGACGCGGCCGAGCTGGTTGGCCAAGTCTTGGCGGTCCAGTTCCAGCTCGTGCCTGCGCTCGGCCGACTTGCGCTCGGCGGCGCGAACTTCGCGGACGCGGCGTTCCAGTTCGCCCTCGGCCTCGCGGGCCTCGTCGAGAACACGATCCCGGGCCGACAGAGCCGCGCGGGCGTCGTCGCGTCGGCCGAAGAGCCCCTCCAGCTGCGCCTCGGCCTCCTGCGCCGCCGTCTTGAGCCGCGCGCCTTCCGCTTCCAAGGCGGCGGCCTCGGCTTGGAGTTCGCCGATCCTGGCGGTCGCGCCGTCCACCGAGGCGACGCCGTCCGACACGCGCCCGTCGAGGCGCTCGCACGCGCTCTCGACGCGGGTAGCTCGAACCGCGGCTTCCGACTGCGTCTCGCGCGCCGCCTCCCACGCTCTCTCCGCGTCCTGAAGCTTCGTCCGACAGTCGTCCGTCTTCGAGGCCAGCGCGCTCTCCTCGTCGGCAGAGGCCTCGATCTCGCGGCCTGCCGCCCGCTCACGCTCGGCCGCCTCGGCGCGAGCGGCCTTCGTCGACTCCACGCGCTGGGCCGTCTCGGCCTGGTGGCGGCTCAGCCGCTCGTGCTCGTCGGAGCGGGCGGCGGCCTCGGCCTGAGCCGAGCGGGCGTCGTCGCGCGCCTTGAGAAGACGCTCCGCGGCCGCGTCGGAAGACGCGTCTCTAAGTGATTGTTCTTCCTCGGCTTGTGTACGCTCACTTACAGCAGTTTCTAGATCAACGCGAAGCCGCTGGAGCTGCGACTCCAGGGCATCCATGTGGGCGGCTCTCTCGACGGGCCCGGCAACCCCGCGCTCGGGCACCAAGTGGACTGCCCCGAACGAGTCCGTCCACCCCGACCCGGCGAAATCGAGCGATCCGGCCGACGCCGCCCCGGCCTCGGCCCGCGGCCCGGCGCCTCGAACGCTGATGCCGCCGAGCACCGCCTCCGCCCAGGCCGCGCCCTGCCCGCTCGCCGAGACCCCCGGCGGAAGCGGGCCGGCGGGGGCCGGGGCCGTGCCGACGGGCAGCAACGCCAGCCCCGCCTCGCGTCCGGGTTCGGCCAAGTACCAGTCCGCAACGGCGTCGGCGTCCTCGGGGGCGCCGACCAGCAACGCGAAGCCGAGCGCGCCCAGCGCGTCGTCCACGACCTTCTCGTCGCCGGGCCGGGCGCTCACGAAGTCCGCCAGGAGCCCGCGCACCCGGTCCGGAAAGGCTGCCTGCGCGGCACGCGCCATCGCTTCCAGGTCGCCGCCTGCTTCCGCGGCCCTCCGCAACCCGGCGGCTTCGGCCGCGAGGCCCGCGATCTGCGACTCGAACCCCATCTCGCGTTCGCGCGCCTCCGCCAAGCGTTCGCGCGCCTTTGCCGAGCCGCGGCGGGCGTCGTCCGCAACCTCGGCCGCCTCGGCGGCCTTGCGGGCCATCTCCGCGCTCCGCTCCGAGAACAAGTCGCCCTGGGTCCGCAAGTCCCGCAATGCCGCGGCGCCGCGTTCCGAGTCCTCCGTCAGCTGCGCATGGCGCCGCTCGAGCTCGGCGGCCCGGGTCCGGGCGCTTTCGCGGTCGCCTCGCAACTGCGCGAGACGCCGGGCCAGCTCTCCTCGCCGCGCCTCGAGCTCGCCCGCGGCGCCGCGGGCGCCTTCCAGCCGACTCGCCGCTTCGGCGGACGCGGCGCGGCGCCCGGCCAACTCCGCGGCGGCGGCCTCCAGCGACGACCTCTGCGCCGCGAGTTCCTCCCGTAGCCCCGCCAGCTCGGTGGACGAGCGTCCCCGCACCTCCTCCAGATTCGCCTCCTCCTCGGCGATCTGGTCCAAGCGCCGCTGTCCCGCTTCGATCTGAACGGCCGCCACCGCGCTCTCCTTCTCGATGCTCGCCAGCCGCGCGCCTGCCTGGTCCAGCGCCTGGGCGGCCTCAGCGCGCGTCTTCTCGGCTTCGACCCGCCCGAGCCGCGCGCGCTCCAGGTCGGCCTCCGCCGCCGCCAGCCGCGCTTCGTCCGCCGCGCCCTCGCTCCGTCCCGACCGGAGTTCGGCGTCGATGCGCGCCAAGCGCTCCTCGAGACCGGCAGTCCGGTGGCGCGCCACCGCGAGCTCCACCACCAGCCGGCGGGCCCGAAGATCCTTCCATCGCTGCGCCTTGCCCCGTTGCCGCGCGAGCGAACGGACCTTCGAGCGCACCTCCTCGACGACGGTCTCGACCCGCTGCAGGTCGATCTCGGACGCATCCAAGCGGCGCAGCGCCGTTCGGCGGCGGTCCTTGTACTTGCCTATGCCCGCGGCCTCCTCGAAGAGAGCTCGCCTCTCCTCGGCCCGGCCCGACAAGATGGCGTCGATCATTCGAGCTTCGATGACCGAGTACCCGCTCGCTCCCAGGCCCGTGTCGCGGCACAGGTCCACCACGTCGCGCAACCGGCACGGCGTCCGGTTGAGCCGGTACTCGCTGCCGCCGTCGCGGTAGACTGCGCGAGAGAGCTCGACCTCCTCGAAGGGCACGGGAAGCGTGCCATCCTCGTTGGACACCAGAAGCGAGACGGAGGCCCTGCCCACCGGCCTGCGCGAAACCGTCCCCTGGAAGATCGCCTCCTCCATGCGCGCCCCGCGGATCGCGGTCGGACGCTGTTCGCCCAGAACCCAGCGAACCGCGTCGGCGATGTTCGACTTGCCGCATCCGTTCGGCCCCACCACGGCCGTGATGCCCTCGTGGAACTCCACCCGCGTCGATTCTGGGAACGACTTGAAGCCCTGCATCTTCAGGGACTTGAGCTTCACGAGACCTCCCGCCGGACCGGCACGGCCCGCAAGGCCCCGGGCCGGTTGCCAGCGGACCCGGCGCTCAAGCGTCTTCCACGACGACGGTCTTCGCGTCCCCCCACAGAAGTTCCAGCTGGTAGTACTCCCGCACGGACGGCTGAAAGACGTGGACCACGTAGTCGATGTAGTCCACGAGGACCCAGCGTCCCTGGTCCAGGCCCTCGACCGTCTCCGGTCCCCTGCCGTCGCGCTTGGACGAGTCGATGACGTGCTCGGCGATGGTGCGCGCATGGACGTCGGAGCGGCCCGTGGCGATCACGAAGAAGTCGGTGACGGACGACAGCTTGCGCAGGTCCATGACCGTCACGTCCCGCGCCTTTCGCTCGATCGCGCAACGGACGGCCCGCCGCACCGACGGCATCATCGCGAGCTGCTGGTCTTCAGGCACGCGCGGATGTCCTTCGCACCGGAATCAATCCGCTTCGGCCTCCACGACGACGCCGATCTCGGCCGTCACGTCCGCGTGCAGGCGAACGCCGACTCGGTGCTCGCCCACCGCCTTGATCGGATCGGCCAGCTGCAGCGTCCGCAGCTCCAGGCGGAAGTCGATGCCGGACGCGTGCACCGCGTCGAGCACGTCCCTGGGACCCACCGACCCGAAGAGCCGCCCGGCCTCGCCGGCCTTGGCCGCGACGGTGACGACGACGCCCTCCAGCCGGGCCGCGCGCCGCCTGGCCTCGAGGTAGTTCTTGCGCGCCTCCTCGGCGCTGCGCCGCCGTTCCTCCTCGATGGCGCGGACGGCGGCGGGCGACGCGGCGTAGGCCAGCCCCTGCGGGACCAAGTAGTTGCGGGCGAAGCCGGGCTTGACGCTGAGCACGTCGCCGGCGTCGCCCAGCTTGGCCACGCGCTTGCGCAAGACGACTTTCATGGGATCAGCTCCCGTGGTCGCGGACGTAGGGCAGCAAGGCGAGGTAGCGGGCGCGCTTCACGGCCGTGCCGAGCCGGCGCTGGAAGCGGGCAGTCACCTTGGTGGTGCGCTTCGGCAGGATCTTGCCCTGCTCGCTCACGAAGTGGGACAGCGTCGCCACGTCCTTGTAGTCGAGGAGCAGGATGCGGGGCGCGTCGTGGCGGCGGCCTCGGCCTCGCGCGCCCGAAAACTCCGGGGGGCCGTGGACGGGAGCCGTCCGTTCGCTCTCGCCCTCTTCGCCTCGCGCGGCCTCGGCTCCGTCGCCCGGCCCCGAGGCGGTCTCGCCGGTCTCGGCGGCGGGCCCAGTTCCGCCGCCCGAGCCGCTCGACCCTTCGCCGCTCTCCGCCGCTCCGGCATCCGGCTCGCCCGGCGCCTCCGCGGGCGCGGGCGTCTCGTCTCCCGAATCGGCGCCGCCTTCCGCCGTCGAGGGGCTCTCGCCACCGCCGTTCTCGTCGGTCTCGGCAGGCGCGGCGCTCGGGTCGCCGCCGTTCTTGCCGGGCGTTCCCTCGTCTCCGCCGGCGTCCTCCTCGGCCGCCTTCGCCGCCTGCGCGAAGATCGAGTCCCCGGACGTCGGCTGGCCCTCGTTGAGCACCAGCAAGTAGCGGACGACCTGTTCGTCGAGCCTCAGCCGGCGCTCGAACTCGGGCAACGCGGACGGCTCCGCCTTCACGTGCGCGACCGCGTAGTACGCCAAGCGGGCCTTCGCGATCGGGTAGGCCAGCCGGCGTACGCCCCAGTGGTCGACGGCTTCGACTTCGCCGCCCAGAACTTCGTGGAAGCCGTCGATCTTCTCGGCGGCGGCGTCCCGGTCCAGCGAGGCATCCAGAACGTAGACGATCTCGTACGGTCTCATCGGATTCGGAGTCCCTCGGTCCGCAAGTCTGGCATACGGGCTCCGCCGTCCAAGCGGAGCGGGAGCCCGAAATGTAGCCAACCCAGCGGCGGCACGTAAGGCAGGGAGCACGGAGTGCGCGGCCCGGCAAGGCGGAGGCTGGAAGCGGTCCGGGCGGGCCGCCCGGCTTGCTTCTCGCCCGAAGATGCGACCTTATATGTTGACTGGACCGACGCCAAACCACCGAGGTGTTCCACACGTTATGGACTTCACTTTCGCCGGCGACGCCGGTGCGGCTCCGTTTTCCTGGTTCTCCCAGGGGCTCCGGACCGTTATGGAATCGAACGGCCACCGGTTCGTGGCCGACTCGGACGATGCCAAGCTCGTCGTGAACTTCTTTCCCGAAGGGCGGCCCAAGCCCGTGCGGCGGCACGCCCAAGCCGTGTTCGTGTGCGCCGTTACCGAATTCCCGGACCCGTTCAACAATCCCGTCCCCCAAGGCTATCCGACGCTGGTGCGCGCCCTCGCCAACCTAGTGGTCGGTTTGGTGCCGTCGAGCAACGGACGCCACGAGGCCCACTTCCTGACGCCGGAGCAGGGGCACTACACGGTGGCGGACAACTCGGGGCACGACGCGTACTTCCGACGCGTCTACGAGCGGATTCATCCGCTCGCCTCGTCCACGCTCGTGATCGAGAACTTCTTCGAGCCCGACTTGCCCGAGCGCCTCTGGGAGGGCGACGAACTCACCGCGTCCTTGCGCCGGGCCGGCAAGAAGCTCGACCTGCTCGACCTGCTCCCGGCCCCGTTCCCCATGGACGAGCTGCTGCCCGAGAGGGACTTTCGGCACATGAAGCGCCTCTTCGGAATCGGCGGCCTGTCGTACGGCAACTTGTCGGCCCGCTACGACGACGAGTGGTTCTGGATGAGCGCCAGCGGCGTCGACAAGTCGAACCTGCGAACGGTCGGGCGCGACTTCCTGATGGTGAAGGACTACGATGCCGACCGCAACGGAATGCGCGTGGCCCATCCGCCCGGCGTGGAGCCTCGCCGCGTCTCGGTCGACGCCATCGAGCACTGGATGATCTACCGCGAGCACCCCCGCGTCGGCGCCATCGTGCACGTCCACGGCTGGATGGACGGCGTCCCCAGCACCGAGTTCAACTTCCCGTGCGGCACCCGCGAGCTGGGGCAGGCGGTGGCGGACATCGTGCGGGAGGCCGACGATCCCGTTCGGTGCGTGGTGGGGCTCAAGAACCACGGCCTGACGATCACGGGCGAAACCCTGGACGAGATCTTCGAGCGGATCGAGGGAAAGATCCTGCCGACCGTGCCGATGGGCTGAGGAAGGGGCGGCAAGCGGGCCGTTTCCGCGCGGTCGCCAAGCCAACAGCGAAGTGGAGGACTCCGTGACGAGCGCGGCCGACCGATTCCGCTCCCGACTTGCGGCCTGGGCCGATGCGCCAGGCGACTTCGGTGGGCCACGACGCGAGTTGCCCTTGCGGACTGCACGAGTGGGGTAGCGTTGTCGCCATGAAGTACCCTCCGGAAGAGCTTCTGTCCCGTCTGAAGGCCGGCGAGGACGGCGGGTGGGAGTTCAAGGAGGTGCGTTTCGGAGGCGCCCGTCTCAAGGCCCCCAAGCGAAACGACATCGCGGACGAGATCGCGGCCTACGCCAACAGCCAAGGCGGCGTCGTCGTGTTCGGCGCTACCGATCAAGGGGACGTCCAAGGAATGACGCGCGAGCAGATGGACGCCTTGGACCGCGTGCTGGTGGAGGTCTGCACCCAGTCCATCGAGCCTCCCTTGCCCGTGCAGATTCATCGGCGAGATCTCGAGGGGAAGCACGTCATGGTCGTTGCGGTGCCCAGGGGACGCTCGCAACACGACAGTCCGGGCGGCAGCTACCACCGCATCGGGTCGTCGAAGATCAAGATGACCGGCGACCAGCGGTTGCGGCTTGCCCAGGAGCGCGCCATGTCGCGCTTCACATGGTTGGACAAGGCCGCTGTGCCCGACACGGGTTTCCAGAGCTTGGACGAGACTCTGTGGAAGCGCCTCGTGAGCGTGCACGGCATGGCGGACCCCGAAGTCGCGCTGGAGAAGATGGGACTGCTGGCGCGGGACGAGCGGGGAGCCCTCAGGGCGTCCGTGGCCGGCCTGTTGCTGTGTGCCCAAGCGCCGGAAACGTGGCTCGGCCATGCATGCGTGACGGCGACCTGCTATCGAGGGACGGACCGCGCCTCCATGCAAGTCGACGCCGAGACGATTTGCGGGCCGCTGGACAAGCAGATCGGCGCCACGGTGGCCTTCGTCCTGCGCAACATGCGCATCGCGGCCCGCAAGGAGCCCGGCCGGATCGACCTCCCGCAGTACGGCGACAGAGCCGTATTCGAGGCCGTGGTCAACGCGGTGGCGCACCGCGACTACTCGATTTCCGAACGCCGAATTCGAGTGTCGGTGTTCGAGGACAGGGTGGAGATTCAGTCGCCCGGCCCGCTGGCCAACGGCCTCAGGGTCGACATCATGGACAGCCAGCAGGCCACGCGGAACGAGATCCTGGCCTCCGCGTTGGCGCGCATGAGCTGCACCGGCGTCAAGGGCTCCGGCGACCGCCAGTACTTCATGGAGAAGCGCGGCGACGGCGTGGGCATCATCCGTCGGGAGACGGAGGCTCTCGGCGCCAAGCCCCCGTCCTACGAGTTGATCGGCGCCGCCGAACTGCGCCTCACGATTCCCGCCGCGCCCCTTGGTTGGACTCCCGGCCACGTTGCCTTGACGGTCCTGTCGAAAGGGCGACCGGTCGCCGACGCCGATCTCCTCTTGATCTTCCCCGACGGCGCGTACCGACGTGCCGCGACCAACGTGGAGGGCGCGGCCTTCGCCGACCTGCACTCGACGCACCTTCCCATTACGCTCTTTGCGGCGGCCCCCGGCTTCGCCGCGCGCGTCGTCCGGGAATGGGTGCCGATGCGGAACGGGTTCTCGATCGACCTTGAACTTGCCGCCCTTCGAGGCGGCGGTTCCGTCGTCTTCGCTGACGGCGCCGGCGAAGTGCCGGGACTCCGAGCACGGCTCAATCCCGTCCGCGACGCGCACGACAGAACCAGCCTCTACGTCTCCGGCGCCACGATCAACCAGGGCGCGGATCAACCGGTGGCCTTCGCGCCGGGCGAGGGGCTGCACGTGACGGACGCTGCCGGAACCGCGCTGTTGATCCGCATTCCCGAGGTCCTTGCCAAGGCGGCGATCCTTCAATACGAACCGTGGATCAAGTGAGTCGCCGGCGGGCAATGCCGGCCCTCGAAGTACGCCGAGATCACGTCGGCACACCGCCAGCGAGCGGGTTCTTCGCGCCTGCGGTCCAGCAGGCGCTCGAAGCCCAGCTTGCGCACCGTGCCGGCGGCGACGTGGCCGCGCGGGCGCGAGCGCACGATGCGAAGACGCGTCGTGGAGCGACGGCGCCGCTAGGCCAGACCGGCTCTCCTCCTGCTATTCCATGCAGTGTGCGTGGAGTTCGCCTGTCTTCCTGAAGTACTCCGTCACGACCACTTCGCACCCCGCGTCTTCTTCAAACAACCTGTTGACGCACTTTGCCCATTCGGCGAGCTCTTCCTCCGAGGCGTAGACGCTCGAGAGGCACTCGGGGTCCGGACCGGAGTAACTCGCTATGCGGGCCATCAAGCCCCCCCGTACGGGCAAGGCGTGGGAGAACGCCCAGCTTATCCGCTCCGTTGCCGGCGAGTGCGAGATTCTTCCGGTTGCCAGAACGGCGCCCTCGCGATCGCGAGCGACATACGTGTCCGGCTCCGGAAGCGACAACGGCTCCGCGTCGGTGATCGGGCTGACGACCTCCGAGCAAGCCGAAACCGCAACAACGGAAGTCGCCGCCAGCGCGACGGCGAGGCGCGTGAAGTTCTTCGTGGGCATGGACCGATCCTCTCTCGTCCAGACGCCCGCCTTATTCACGAGGGAGCGTGGTGAAGGGGTGGCGTGCGGCGGCGAGGCCAGTAGGTTCAAGGTGTTCGGCCGAGAACCGGTGGCCCGCCGCGCGCAACGCCGAGGTGAAGATAACAAGGGGCTGTTTCGGCAGCAAGTCGGTGCGCCTCGAGGTTCGGCCGGACAAGGTGACGGGCGACGCGGGCGCGGCGCTGTGCCGGGAGGCGTTGAGCGGGAGCGGCGTGGATCGTTGGATGAGCGAGCGCATCGACGACGCTCGGGACCCGCGCCGGATTCGCCATTCGCTGGCGGAGCTGGTGCGCGCGGTCTGCGTGCTGGCGGCGCAGGGCCGGCGGGACCACGACGACGCGACGGCGTTGCGGGACGATCCGGCGTTGCGGCTGGCGGCCAGCGGGCGTGCGGAGACGGGCGACTTGCTGGACGCTCGTCTGCGGGAAGGCAAGGCGCACACGGCTGCGGGCGGGACGGAGTTCGTGCTCGGCGTCCTCGCCCGCGTCGAGACGCACTGTTGCCGCGAGGCGGTGGTGCGGATAAGGCGGGGTCACGGCCTCGGGGAGCAATCGAGGTCGTCTCGACGCGGGCGCCGGCCAGCCGACGAGGCTGAGTTTGCTCACCGCGTCGCTCTGGAGCTGGTCTTGGCAGCTTCGGACGCGGGCGAAGCGCGGCATTAGCGCGATTGGTCGAGCAGGACGCTCGGGACCATGTCGCGCGGATCGTGCTGGGACGCGTTGCTCCTCGCCGTCGCGACGCCGGGTTCGCCCGTTGCCGTGGCGTCCACGGCGCCGTTGCCCTGCGCCGCTATTTCAAGCGCGCCGAACTGCCGCCTGTACCGCCGGAACCAGATCCAGGTACTTGCCGTAGGCCCAGCGGGCGTCGTCGAGACGGAGGCGTTCGGTGTTGGTGTGGGCGTGGCGCTCTTCGCCGGGGGCGAAGCCGACGGTGGGAATGCCGCGCACGCCGCGCGTCCAGCCGCCGTCGGTGGCGAACTGCCAGGGGCGGATTAGCGCGGGGCCAGGGGCGCGGCGACGGCCGACGGCTCGGGCGGCGGCAACGGCCACGGGACTGTCGGCGTCCATGAGGAAGCCGGGCGTCAGGATGCCTCGGCGCTGCTCGACGCCGGTGTAGGCGCGTTGCAATTCGGAGGCGATGCGGCATTCGACCTGCGGGGCCGCGGCATGCGCAAGCTCGGCGGGTGGGTCGCCGGAGGACGGCGATGCATTGTCGGCACGGCCGCCGGACGGCTGGCGGGCCGCCCATCGGTCGAGACGGGGGGCGACGGCGTCGCGGACCCTTGCCAGCAGGCTCTCCTCGGTGTCGGACGGGAGAATGCGCCAGTCGAGCACGACGACGGCTTGGTCGGGCACAACGTTGCGGCTGGCCGGGGACGCGCGGACGTCGGTGGCGACGAGCGACGCGCTCTCGAGCACGTCCGCCGATTCTTGATCCGCGGCCAGGTCTTCGACGCCCCGCAGGACGGGCGGCACCAGGTCGAGCGCGTTGCGGGCCCGCTCCGGTGCGGATGCGTGGGCCGCCAAGCCGCGGGCGACGATCTCCACTTCCGCCCGGCCGCGGTGTCCGATCGCGATGTCGCCGTTGGTCGACTCGCCGATGACCACGGCTGCGGGAGCCAATCCCCCATCCGGTCGCGTCAGATGGTCCATGCCCCACCCGCCCCGTTCCTCGAAGACCGTGTGAGCCACGATCACGTCCCCCTCCGTCTTGCCCTTGAGCGCCGCCGCCGCATGCGTCTGGAGGGCCAGAGGCCCCTTGATGTCCATTGCGCCGCGACCGTGCAGGAACCCTCCCTCGATCACGCCGCCGAAGGGCGGGACCTCCCATTCGGCCTCGTCCCCGGCGGCCACCATGTCCAAATGGCAACTGAGCATGACCGACGGACCGGCGCCGCCGTGCAGGACGCCAACCACGTTGCCGAGTTCGTCCACGTACGCCTCGTCGTACCTCAGCGACTCCATCTCCCGCAGGACGCGCCGGGCCACGTCCTCCTCCTCGCCGGGAAGGGACGGAAGCCGGATGAGATCCTGGGCGAACGCAAGCGCGGCGTCGAAGGATGGAGTCATTTGGGACGCTGGGGTCGCGCTCGGGGCGGCGAACTCGGACGGATGCGCGCCGGGCCGTCTGCGCCGAAGAGAACAACGGTCGCTGGAAGAGAACTTGGAATGTAGGAAATGGACGGCGGCCCTGCGACGCCCATCGCTGGGCGGTCCACGACGCGCGCTCCGCTGGGCGCACAAGGCCGAACGATCAGCCCATCGGCCCCCGATTCGCCGAATCGGTGCACGCCACGGCCCTGCGGTCAAGCACGAACCATCTTGCGACAGCCGAGGCATCGCTCGAGCATGCGCCGTCAAGCTGAGTGCCCGCGCGCGCGACTACGCCGAGACCATGGCGGACCACCACGCTGTCGGCCACGTGAGCGCGCGCACGCGCGCAACCTACGCCGGGGCAGGCGCGGAAAGCCTCATCCGAAGCTCGCCAGCCACGGCGCCAGCACCAGCGCGACCACGCTCATGAGCTTGATGAGGATGTTGAGCGAGGGGCCGGAGGTGTCCTTGAAGGGGTCGCCCACGGTGTCGCCGACGACGGCCGCCTTGTGGGGGTCCGATCCCTTGCCGCCCAGGGCGCCGCCCTCGATGTACTTCTTGGCGTTGTCCCAGGCGCCGCCCGCGTTGGCCATGAAGAGCGCCATCAGGACGCCGGTCACTGTGGCGCCGGCCAGCAGGCCGCCGAGCGCTTCGATGCCCAGGAAGCGTCCCACGATCACGGGAGCCGCGACCGCCGTCACGCCGGGCAGGAGCATCTCGCGCAAGGCGGCGCGCGTCGAGATGTCCACGCAACGGGCCGAATCGGGCTTCGCGGAGCCGTCCATCAACCCGGGAATCTCCCGGAATTGGCGGCGCACCTCGTCCACCATCCCGGAGGCGGCCCGGCCCACGGCCGTCATGGTGAAGGCGCCGACCAGGAACGGCAGCATCCCACCGATGAAGAGTCCGACCACGACCAGCGGGTCGGCGATGTTGATGCCCGCCTCCTGGAGCCCCACGCTCGAAGCGTAGGCCGAGAACAGCGCCAGCGCGGTCAGCGCCGCCGAGCCGATCGCGAAGCCCTTGCCGATTGCGGCCGTCGTGTTGCCGATGGCGTCGAGCGAGTCGGTGACCTTGCGGGTCTCGGGGCCGAGGCCGGCCATCTCGCTGATGCCGCCCGCGTTGTCGGCGACGGGGCCGTAGGCGTCCACGGACATGGTGGCGCCCACGGTCGCCAGCATGCCGACGGCGGCGATGCCGATCCCGTAGAGGCCCGCGGCCATGAACGACACGAAGATCGCCGCGCAGATCAGCAGCAGGGGTATCGCCGTGGACTCCATGCCGACGGCCAGGCCGGTGATGATGTTGGTGGCCGAGCCCGTGCGCGAGGAGTCCGCGATCTTCCGAACCGGGCGCGCCCCGGTGTAGTACTCGGTGACTACGCCGATGAGGATGCCCACGAGCGTGCCCGCCAGGATGGCCCAGAACGGTCCCATCGGCGACTTCCCTTCGATTTCCATGTCGAAGGCGCCGACCACGAAGTACATGGCCGCGAGGAACAGTCCGGCTGCGATGAGCGTCACGTTTCGCAGCGCCGCGCCCGGCGCCGTGCGCTCCAGCGCCTTCATCGCCCCGATGGCCACGAACGAGCACAGCAACCCCACGAGCACGGTCGCGATCGGAAGCGCGACGGCCTCGGCGGCGCTCGCGACCAGCGCCGCCGAGGTGGCTCCGATGGCGATGGTGGCCACGATCGAGCCCACGTACGACTCGAAGATGTCGGCGCCCATGCCTGCCACGTCGCCCACGTTGTCGCCCACGTTGTCCGCGATCGTCGCCGGGTTGCGCGGATCGTCCTCGGGGATGCCCGCCTCGACCTTGCCCACGAGGTCGGCGCCCACGTCGGCCGCCTTGGTGAAGATGCCGCCGCCCACGCGGGCGAACAGCGCGATCGACGACGCCCCCATCGCGAATCCGGACACGATCTCGGCGAAGTTGGGCAGCTCGTCGGTGCCCGGAATGGCTCCGGCGCCCAGGACGGCGTACAGCACGCCGATGCCCAGCAATCCCAGCGCCGCGACGGAGAGACCCATCACCGCGCCCCCGAAGAAGGCGATGCGAAGCGCCTTCCCCTGGCCGCTCTCGTTGGCCGCGGCCGACGTGCGCACGTTGGCCCGGGTCGCCGCCTTCATGCCGAAGAAGCCGGCCAGCACGCTGCTGAAGGCCCCGAAGACGTACGCTCCGGCGGACTGCACGCCGAGGGCGAAGTACAACAGGCAGGAGACCACGGCGACGAACGCACCGAGCACCATGTACTCGCGGCGGAGAAACGCCATCGCTCCGTCGTGTATCTGTTCGGCCAGGCCCGCCATGGCGTCGCTGCCCGGCGGCTGCGCCACGACGTAGCGGTAGACGCCCAGGGCGGCAACGAGGCCCACCGCGCCCGCAGTCCAAGACCACTCGGTAAAGCTCAGAAAGTCCACGTCTCGGTTCCTTGCTTTCGGTTCCGCGGGCGCCGGCGCGCCGGCCCGCTGGATGTCATCGGTTGAATCGGTTCATGGCCGCGGCCGGTCCCTCGCGCGCCCACGTGGCCACGGCCTCGCTGAGGTCGGGCAGCAGCTCGGCCACCGCGTCCTCGTCTTCGGCCGGCATGGGCGACAGCACCCAGTCGGCCAAGTCCGTCCCCGGCGGCCGCTCGCCCACGCCGACGCGCAGCCGGGCGTACTCCTGCGTACCCAGCGCGCCGCTCACGGACTTGAGGCCGTTGTGGCCCCCCGCTCCGCCGCCGGGCCGCATCCTGATTCGGCCGACCGGCAAGTTCGCGTCGTCGGCCACGACCAGCAGGTCGCGCTTCGCCTCGAAGCCGGCTTCGCGCCACAGGCCGCCCAGCGCCAAGCCCGTGCGGTTCACGTACGTGCGAGGCTTGAGCAGCCGCACCGCCCGTCCCTCGACTTCGCCGGACGCTTCCCACCCCCTGCTCCGCCGTTCGAACGGCCCGATCCCGCGGTCGCGCGCAAAGCGGTCGAGCACCCACCAGCCCACGTTGTGGCGCGTGGCCTCGTACTCGGGGCCGGGGTTGCCGATGCCCACGACGATCTTGACGGAAGGCCCGGCGTCCGGCCCCGAGCCGTCAGGCAGCGGTCCCGCCGGACTGGCCAGCCGCGTCCGGATCCTGCTCCTCGGGCGCGGCCTCCTCGCCGTCCTCGGGCGCGGCCTCCTCGTCCTCGATCACTCTGGGCGGCGCCACCGAGCAAATCGTGCGTTGCGGGTCGACCAAGTTCTCGACGCCCTCGGGCATCTCCAGGTCGCCCGCGCGCATCACGTCGCCGACCTTCAGCTCGGTCACGTCCGCCCTGATCGCCTCGGGGATCTTCGAGGGCACGCACTTGACCGCCAAGTCGTGCACGACTTGGTCCAAGAGCCCGCCCTCGTTGCGCACGCCCTCGGCCAGGCCCTCGAACACAATCGGCACCTGCACCTCGATCGGCTTGCCCCGTTGCACGCGCAGGAAGTCGACGTGGAGCAACTGCGGCTGGAAGGGATGCGTCTGTATCTCGCGCACCAAGGCGCGTTCGGCCTTGCCGCCGTCCACGACCAAGTGGAGGATCGTGTTCTCCACCGAGATCGCGTTGAAGAGGCGCCACGCTTCGTGGGCTTCGGCCGAAACCAGGACCGGGGCCGCGTCGCCCCCGTAGAGCACTCCGGGCACGCGGCCCGCCCGGCGAAGCCTGCGCGCGGCCCCTTTGCCGGACTCGGCGCGCGACTGAAGGTTCAGTGTCGTTTCCATTGGGATTCGGAATCGGTCTGGAAGTTCTCGTTGCGCTCGTGGCGGGACGGCGCTGGCGCCGCCGCATGCGGGGGATTCAGGCCAGCGCCACCTTGGGCGGGGCCTCGCGGCTCGAAATCTCGAAGAGCTGGCTCACCGACTCGTTCGAATGGATGTAGCGGATCGCGCGAGCCAGCAACGGAGCCACGGAAAGCACCTTGAGACGCTCGAAGCGCTTCGGTTCGGGAACATCGATGCTGTTGGTGACCACCAGCTCCTTCAGGGGCGCTGCCGACAGCTTGGCCACCGCCTCGCCCGACAACAGCGCGTGCGTCGCCGCCACGTAGACGGCGCCCGCGCCCCGGTCCATCAGGGCCTGGACCGCCTGGGCGATGGTGCCGCCGGTGTCGATCATGTCGTCGGTCACGAGGCACGTCCGGTCCTTCACTTCGCCGACTACGTTGAGCACCTCGGCCACGTTGGGGGCGGGCCGCCGCTTGTCGATGATCGCGAACGTGGCGCCCAGCCGCCGGGCGAAGCCCCTGGCCATGCGGGCCGACCCCACGTCGGGCGCCACCACGACCGGATCGCGCAACTGCTTCTCGCGGAAGTAGTGCGTGAAGACCGGGGCGGCGTAGAGGTGGTCCACCGGAATGTCGAAGAAGCCCTGGATCTGGTGCTGGTGGAAGTCGATGCTCACCACGCGGTCCGCGCCCGCCGCGACGATCAGGTTGGCCATGAGCTTCGCACCGATGGCGACGCGAGGCTGGTCCTTGCGGTCCTGGCGGCCGTAGCCGAAGTACGGCACGACGGCGGACACGCGGGCCGCCGACGCGCGCTTGGCGGCGTCCACCAGCAGGAGCAGCTCCATGATGTTGTCGGCCCCCGCCACCGTCGGCTGCACGATGAAGACGTCGCGGCCGCGCGCGTTGCGCACGATGCGCACGAAGATCTCGCCGTCCTCGAAGTCGTAGACGACGGCGTTGTCGATCGACGTGCCCAGCTCGCCCGCGATTTCGCGAGCCAGCGGAAGGTTGGCCCGCCCCGCCAGCATCAGGAGCGGTCCGCGCTTGTAGGTGTCGTCCATGGCCGAGCACGCGACGGGGACGGGGAGGCGGGGGAAGGCAGTTGCGGGACAGCCGATGATGATCGCAAGGCCGGGCGCGGGCGTCAAGCGGCGGACGGGACCGCGCGGGCGCGCCCCGAAGGCCTCCGTTATTCAGTCTTCGTTGCCCAATCTGGAATAAGCATGTGCCTTGTTCCGGATTAAGGCATGAACGCGCAACAAGGCGACGGTTCGAGGCTCGGTCTCGTCCGGCTCAGGGCACGTCGGTCCAGCCGGAGCGGGCCACGCCGCCCTTGTCCGACGAGGCCACCACGCGCACGCGCGCCTCTGCGGCCGTCTTGCGCACGGTCCACGAGACCGTCGCCTCGCGGCCGGCGCCCGTGGCCAGGAACGCGTTGGCGCCCGCCAAATGCCCTAGGGCGATCCGGGCGCCGCCGGACACGATCTCCAAGCCGCGGCGCTCCAAGGCGACAGCGGGCGGGCGCACCACCTGCCGGTCCACGCCGCCGTCCGGGCGCTCGCGGCCCACGGCGCCCCGCCCCGTCGCGCTCGTCGGCAGGAATCCTTCGTTGGAGACGGTCGCGCTCACGCGAAACAGGCCGTCTTCGTCCAGCGGTTCGACCCGCGTCTCCGTCACGGCCAGCAAGGGACTCTGCTCCGCCAAGTAGAGAATCCACGGCAACTGCGCCGCCGTCTCCTCCTCAAGGAACTCCGGCGGAGGATTCTGGCCCCAGAATTTGGAGCGCCAGCCCCCGATCTCCACGGCGCCCAGCTGCGGATGTTCGTAGGGGGTCCAGTCCGCGAAGTAGCGTCCGCCCAGCTCTTCGTCGTTGAACCGGTGCTGCTCGGCGGCGCTCGCTTCGCCGTCGCCGTCGTAGTCGGTGACCCACGCCTCCGGCCCCGGCGAGAACTCGGGCACCCAGCCGATCACGCCGTGGTCCCAGTAGCCCCACGATATGAACGTGCCGTAGCGGTGCTCGGTGGGATGGGTGGCGCTCGGCGCAACGGGCCGGCCGGTCGTCCGCGTGTACTCCTCGCCCAAGTGGAGGATCAGCGCCAGGTCGTCCTTGGGGAACAGCGAAGGCGCCGAGGCGGACGGGAGCCGGTAGACGAAGCCGCCCGACGTGTGGCCGTGGACGATGCCCGTGATGTTGCGGCGCGCGTTGACGAACTCCGCGGCGGCGCGAGTCTCGGGCTCCGAGAGCGGGTAGTCGCCCGCGCCCGCCTGCAGATGGCGGCGCTCCCAGTTGCGCGGGAAGTTGCGGTTCATGTCGATGCCGCCGATTCCGTCCTCGTTGACGGCGCCGTCTCCGTCGTTGTCCAGACCCTCGCGGAAGAGGGAGTAGCGGCAACTGGCGGGTACGGCCCCGCGCGGGCATCGGGCGGAGGCGCGGGCGCCGGCAGAGGCGGCCCCCTGCTGTTCGGGGTCGCGCACCAGAATGCGCTCGTCATCGGGGTCGGCCACCCAGTCTCCTTGGGGATCGGGGACGCGCATCTGCGTGATCCATCCGTCCCCGTTCAGGTCCTCGGGCGGATCTTCGTCGGCGCTCCCGTCTTCGTCTTCGTCGACGGGGCGGGTCGTGCTGCGCAGGAACTGGTCGTGGACGAGCGCCAAGTCCGAGCCGTCCGGATTGAACTTGGGTCGCACGTAGAAGGCTCGCGCATCCAAGAGCGCGGTGACGCGGGGGTCGCGGCCGAAGCCGTTCAGGAGGTGGCCGACCAAATGCGTCGCGACGGCGGAGGCCGTGAGTTCCCCGGCGTGGATGCCGCCGTCCACGTAAAGAGCGGGCTTCTCGGCCGCAGGGCCCGTGGCTTCGTTGGTGATCTCGATCACCATGAGCGGCCGCCCGCGGTAGCTTCGGCCAATCTCGTGGAGCTCGGCGAGGCCCGGGTAGAGGACATGGAACTCTCGGAGGATCTGGTCGGTCTCGGCGGCCGTGTAGAAGCGGTTCCAGTCGACTTGGCCGGACGGCGAGACGAGGCTGTGGGACTGGGATGCGGAGGACGCCGAGGGCACGGCCGGAGCGGCGAGAACGACCGCAAGAACGACCGCGCGCGGCCCGAAGCGCCCACGTCGAATCGCGGACCGAGCGCAACGCGGTGGAGCCGGCTTCACGGCCGGGAAAGATCCTTGCGCGCGTGGGTCATGCCGCCGAACGGATCGTCGCCGGCAAGGCGCGCGCGGGCTTCCTCGTCGTCCTTGAGATGCCAGTCGAACCAAGCGTGCAGGTACCAGTCGCGCACCACGTGGGGCATGTAGACCTCGCCCGAAGCGCCCGCGGAGGCCCAGCCCAGCAGGTCGAACGGCTCGCCCGGCGCGGGACTGCGGGCCAGCGCGTCCGTTCCGGTGGGCTTGCGCCGGCGCATCGGAGCGAAGCCGAAGGCCGCCTCGCCGCGCTGGAAGGCCGTCCACGAGAAGACGCGGGGCAAGTCGACCACGAGAATGCCGTGGTCGACGTCGCGCACCGTGACCAGCATGCGGGCTGCGCCGGCCCGGCGCCACGTGCTGAGCGCCACCGGCTGGGGATTGTCGTCGCGCTCGGGCAGGGCCCGTTCCGGCGCCAGCGGAAACGCCGCGGCGGGGTCGCCGCCCGCTCGGGAAACCATCGACTGGAACAGGCCGACGAACACGGACTGCACGAAGGCGTCCTCGTCGCCGAT
The DNA here is from genome assembly GCA_965203485.1 of Longimicrobiales bacterium. GTDB lineage: Bacteria > Gemmatimonadota > Gemmatimonadetes > Longimicrobiales > Gaopeijiaceae. The sequence continues at coordinate 1,349,446 of OZ241892.1, read as the reverse complement.
CATCAGCAGCAGAGGCTTCTCTATCCCTCCCGGCAGTCCGTCCTCGGCTTCCCGGCCGCCCAGCATCTCCTCGGGGGTCCACGTGAAGGGAGGCCCGTTGTTGAAGCCGGCGGCCGCCGCCACGCCCGGCAGGTGGTTGGCCGCGAGCTGCGCCGTCATCGAGCCCAGGGAGTGCCCGGCCGCGCCGGCCGGCCGATCGTCCAGGCGGCCCTCCAGCAGCCCGCAGAGATCGCGGGCCGCGCTCGTGGCCCCCATCGACGAAAGCGCGACCGAGCACGTGCCGCGTTCCTCGCCCAGCAGGCGGACGGTGCCGAGAAGCAAGCCGAAGTCCGACACGCGTTGCCGAAACAGATTGCGCATCATCGTCGTCGCGCGCTCCACGCCGCCGGGCACGAGGCTCACGGAACCCACGTCGACCACGTCCAGCGAGCCGGGTCCTTCGCCGACTTCGCGGCCGAACAAGAACCGGTAGAAGTACGGGACGACCTTGGGTTCGCCCGCGAGCAAGCCGTACGCCCGCCTCAGCTCGGCCGGAGACGCCCGGTCCGCGTAGGGCGAGTCCTCGTCGTGGAAGACCAGGGCGGGCGAGCCGTCCGACACGAAGGTGGGCGCGGCCACGACGTAGCCGTGGGACGCGAGGAACTCGCCCAGGGAGGCCCACATGGCCGAGTTGCCTCCCAGTCCGTGCGCGAGGAGCACCAAGGGAAAGGCGCCGTCCGCGGGCCGGGCGTTCCACCAAGCGCCCAGAGGCTGGCCGACCATCGTCGCGGCCAGCCGGCTCACGGCGGCTTGGTGCACGCCGAGATCCAGCTCGCCTTCGTCGGCGGAATGGATCATGCCGGCCTCGAGTTCTCCCGCTACAGCGGCGGCGGCGGCGGCCGAGTCCTGAAAGAAAAGGTCCGGGTAAACGGCGCGCCGTCCGCTCGCGGCCGGAAAGGGCGAGCGAAGGCCGACCAGCCGTTCCCCTCCGGGCGCCGGCGCCGCCGGATACCAGAGATGGAAGGCGACCGCGCGGCGTTGCCCTGACGCCTCGACCCGCCGCAGCATGGCGCGGTACGGCGCCCTTCCGTAGTGCGCGTTCCAAGGATCGAAGCGGTGCCGGGAGTCCACGGCGAAGCCCGCGGCCAGTCCCACGGCGTGGCTTCCGTACTCGGCGCCGGCCGGCAATTGGGAGAGCTGCGGCGCGGCAGTGGACGGCGCCGAGGCAAGGACGGAGACAACCGCAACGGCGAAACGCGTCTTCACGGGATTCTCCTTGGTTGGGCGGGAAGGCGGACCGGGCTGGGAGCCGACCGGGGGCCGAACGGCTCTCCTGCGGGGCAACTTGGCCACGGAGGGCTGGGCGCGCCAGTTCTTTCGCCTCCGCGCCGGGGAGTCGACCGTGAAGCGGCGGCTGCGGCGGGCGGGCAGCTTGCCTTGCGCCGACGCCTCAACCGTCAACCGATACGCGCCGGGTGCGAGCGCGGGCAAGCGAATTCGCAGGGTGCGAAACAGCGGCGCGGAGGCAGGCGGCCCAGGCTCGGCCCATTCGACGAAGGCCGCGCGCCGGGGTCCGGCGAGGCCGAGTCGTCGCGCTAGGCGCGTGAGCAGGCCTTCCCTGCTCTCCACCCAAGCGGCGAACGAGACCGTCGCCTGCGTGCCGCCCGCGCCGTACACCTCGAACGCCAGATTGATGGAGTCGGCGCCCCGGTAGGCCGCGCCCGTCCTGAGGGCACCGGCCGCCTCGAGGGCGTCGCGGGGCTCGGCCGACGCCTCCAGGAGCGCCAAGTCGGACATGGCGAGCAACCCGGGCACGAGCGCCGGAAGCGCCATGCCGACGCGCACTCGATGGGCGACGCGCCCGGCGGGAATCCACGTCTCCACGCTGACCACGCCGGCGCCGCGGACGGGCGCCGAGCTTGCAAAGCGGACGGTCGTGCCCGGGCGAGCGGCGCGCCAAGCCTCCATCGCGATCTCGCCGTCGCGCGCGAGGAAGAGTCCGGCCATGGCGGCCGGAACGGGCCGTCCGGACCCTGCCCGGCCTGCGTCGAGCGTCGCCTGCTCCATGCCGGCGCCCGCCGGGCTCTCGCGCTTCGGGACGGGCAGGTCCGGCACCTCGGCCGCCGCGACCACCAGGACGCCGCCGGGCCTCCAGAAGCGGCCGACCTGCGCGGCGAGGACGCCGATGGAGTCGAGGAACGGCGGGACGTAGATGGCCTGTCCCCCCGCGGACGGGGGCGGCCAGGGCTCCGCGCGCCCCAGGCCGGGCTCGAGCACGGCGCGAGGGGGAAAGGCGCGGCGCGCTCCGGGCGGCTCGCGCCCGACCGCGGCGCCGGTCGCCTCGCCCGCCGAGGGCCAGGACTGCTCCCACGCGGCCGGCCAGCCGTAGCGCACGACGACCTCCGTCAGGTCGTCGCCCCAGCGCATCTGATGAGGGCTCCAAGACCGCTCCGCGCTCATGGCGTAGGTCCAACGGCTCAGGTGCCCGGCCCAGCGTTCGTTGCCCTTGGAAAGAAAGAGAGGGTCGGCCAGCGTCCAGAGGTGGGCCGCGGCGGCCGCGGAGTCCGGGCGCGACTCGAGCCAGCGGCGAAGGCCGGGGTCCAGGACCGGCGAAGGGTCGGCCCATTGCGCGGCTCGGCCGGCCGGCATGGTTGCCAGCGCCGCGCGAAACGCCGCTTCCGCGGACTGCGCGTCGCCGGCCTCGTGGTGGACGAAGCCGAGATACGCCGTGCAGCGCCAAGGTTCCGGAAGTCCGCATGCGCGAGCCAGCCGGGCGGCGGCGGCGAGGTGGCCCGCCTCCGCCATGTAGCGAATTCGCTGGCCGAAGATCCAGTGGTCGCCGGGGGCCAGGCCGGCAAGCGAATCCAGGTCTGCGAGGAGGCCCGCTCGGGCCGCGCCGACCGCAACCGGCTCCGGGGGCAGCGAGTCGGGCTCGTCGCCGTGCCAAACGCAGAGCCGGCCCACGACTTCATCGCACCGGCGGGAGCCGCCGGACGCGCGCGGGCTCCGGTGCAGGCGCCGTCTCTCGAAGCCGGCCTGGAGGCGGCGGGCGCGGTCGTGGGCGCGGGCGGAGTCGCGTTCGGCGAGCCGTCGGGCACGGGAGACCTGAGGATCGGCCGCCTGCCGAGCCGCCGCATGTTTCCGGGCGCCGGGACAGGCGCTCGTCGGGTACGCCCGCGCGGGAATCGGCGCCCGAGCAGGGCAGCCGCGCCACAGCCTGGCCGAGGCGGCCCCGGCCGGCGCGCCCGCAGGAGCCCGCGCCTCCGCCGAATGGTCGCCCGCGATCGTTCCCGCCGCCGCGGGCACGGCCCACGTCGCCAGCGCCCAAGAGCCGAGAGCGCGCTTCAGGGCTGGACGCATGGGGGCGAAACTCCGTAGAATTGGGCGGCGTAGGAGCCCTTCGGGCAACACTCGCGCACGGATGTTTCGCGTCCGGGGCCGCCGGGCTCGCGGAGCCGGAGAGCGGCCTGCGAGGGCGACGCGCCCACCCGGCGACGCGACGCCGGACAACATAGGCCGGGCGCCGGAGACGCCGCCAAAGGGCAGCTGGCGAGTCCCAGGCGGCCCGCCCCCGCCAGCTTTCTTCGCCAAGAACGCCCATTCCCTCCGCGACGGAACCCGCATTGACCACGCCACGGCCGACTCCCCCGCCCCGTCGGACATGACAAGGGTTCCCGACGTGCAGTCGCTGGTCTCCCGCCACCGGCTGGTCGCCAAAGGGCGCGAGCGGGGCAAAATGAACATGCCGCCGGCAACGCAGCCAGGGCCGGACGCGGTCGAGACGGAAGTGGTCAGCGACTGCACCGGGCGCTTCACAAGCGAGCGCCGGGCGTACGCCAGACAGCGCCGGGTGCTCGAGGACCGCATCGACTCGAGCGTGGACCCGAAGAGCGACGCCGACCCCGGCGCGCGCGTCAAGGAGGCGTGCAACGCCATGGACCGCATGGTCGCCGGCGAGCGCCACGAACTGCAGCGCCTCGCGCGGTCGGCCCAAGAGGCGATCGACGAGGTCAAGAAGTTCAAGGACGACCACCGCCTCGAGCGCGCGGCACGGCTGCCCGAGAACCGGTCTTGGTCGATGGGCGTCCTGGTCGGGCTCGTTGTCGTCGAGACCGTAGTCAACGGACTCTTCTTCGGCGCCAACCTCGAGGGAAGCCTGGTCGGGGGACTCACGTACGCCGCGTTGATCAGCGTCATCAACGTCGGGGTGGTCGGCCTGCTCGCAACTTGGTTCGGCCGCCAAGTACTGCACCGCGACCAGTTGCGCAAGTTCGTCGGATGCATCCTGGTGACCGTGGTGGTCGCGGGCGCGGTCGGCTGGAACCTGGCTGTGGCGCATTACCGGGAAGCCTTGGCGCCCGACTATCCCCCGGAACCGGGCTCCGCCGTGGTGCAGGACGACGGCATGCTGGGCGGGCCGCCGGGCGAGTCGGCCGGGGCTCAAGCCGGCAGCGAGAGCTGCTGGCGAGGCGACGACGAAGCGGCGGCGGACGGCGAGGCCGTCTGCCTGTTCGCCGCCCAAGGCTTCTCGCTTCAGGGCTTTCAGTCCTACATGCTGCTGTTGCTCGGCTTGGCGATGTGCGGCGCGGCCGCATGGGAGTGGTCGCGCATGACCGATCCGTATCCCGGATACGGCAAGGTGGTCTCGGCCCGGCGCGGCGCGGAGAACGTCGTCCTGGAGGAAGAGCGCGAAGTGCTCGACCGGCTCAGGGACCAGTTCGACGAGGCTGTTCTGCAGCAACGCAAGGAGTTTGCCGATCCGACCGACTTGTGGAAGCGCGGCCAGGAAGCGGCCGCCGAACTGCAAGGGCTCCACGACGAGTTCTGCCGCTTCTCGTCCGACCTGAGGAAGGCGTGCTCGGGCGCCGTCGGCGCCTACCGGGCGGAGAACCGCGGCGCCCGAAGCGAACCGGCGCCCGAAGCGTGGAACGTTCCGCTGGAGGGCAAGCTGGAGGTCGAATGGGAACTGCCCGAGCCGCCCCCGCCTGCGGACATCGGCGACGAAACCGAGGCGGCAAGGCGCAGCCAGGCTGCCAAGGACGCGCTGGATGCCCGCATCCGGGAACTGCAGGGGTGCTTCAAGAAGTGCGAGGCCGAGGTGGAGCGCGTCACGGCGCTGCATCATGAGTAGCGGAAGGGCTTCGTGAGCAGGCAGGCGCGCCGGCGCAGGGAACGCCGCAAGACCCGGTGGGGCGTTGCGACGGCGATCGCGGGTGGCTTGGTCCTCCTGACCTTGGTCGTGCTGGGCCAGAGCCAGGACGCGGCGAAGGACGACGACCACTGCCTCGTCGGCGCTCAGCCGGCGGCCCAGGCCGTCGTTCTGCTGGATCCGTCGGACGAGTTGAGCGGCGTGCAGCAACTGTCGGCGGCGCCCAGGGTGATTGATGCGCTGGAAGGACTCCCCGAATCCGCCGAGATACGAGTGTACGCCGTCGCGCGGGCGGGCCGCGGCGACGCCGCCCCGGAGTATCGGATCTGCAAGCCCCGCGACCCGGCCGGCATCGGCCGCTTGGAGAGCCTGTGGGTGAACCGCGATCTTGCCCGCAGGCGCTACCGCCGGGAATTCCTGGACCCGGTCGAGGAAGCCCTCGGAGCCCTGCTGGGCGCAGCCGGCGACACGGCGTCGCCGATCGTGGAGGCGATCCAGACGGCGTCCGTCGACGCCTTCCAGCCGAGGGACGCCGCGATCGAGCGCCATCTGCTCATGGTGTCCGACATGGTTCAGCACTCCGCCGATCTGTCCTTCTTCCGGGAGACTCCGGACTTCGGCGCCTTCGCCGGCGATCCCGCCTACCAAACCCTGCGGGTGGACTTGGACGGCGCCGAGGCGACCGTGTTTCTGCTTGCCCGCCGGGACCGCGCCGGCCGGATTCAAGGAGCCCGGCTCGAGGCGTTCTGGGAGGACTACTTCGTCGATCAGGAAGCGGACTTGCGGGCGCGGCCCCGCTGGGTCTTGGTGGAGGGATGACCGAGCAGGAGCGCGCGGAGGGCGCGGAGCGGGGCCGGCGCGACCACAACCGGACGTGGTTCGCGGTGTTGGCGACCGGCGCGGCGACGCTCGTGCTCTTCCGTTCTCTCGGCTGGAACGAGTGGGTCATCGCCTCCGCGCTGGCCGTTCTGATGGGCGTCTACGCGCTTACTGCACGCGGCAACGAATACGTCGGGCCCGACACGAAGGGCGACTGCATCTACTACCTGGGTTTGCTCTTCACGTTCGCGTCGATGGTCGCGGCCCTGATCGAGTTCACCCTGCAGGCGGGCGCGGGCGGCGAAGACGAGATCGCCGACACGATGTCGCTCGTCGGCAACCTGGGGATCGCGCTGGTTACCACTATCGTCGGCCTCGCAGGACGCGTTTGGTTCTCGGTGTTCCAAGCGTCTCCCGGCGACGTAGTCGCGGAAGCGACCCACGGCTTGGCCGAGGCCATCGACGACATGAAGCGCAACGTGGTCAGCGGCGCGCAGAGCATGGAAGACATCATGGGCCATCTGCGCACGTCGGCGCGCGAAGTTCAGAAGACCGGCGACCACATCGCCGGATCCGCGAAGCGGGCCGCATCGACCGCCAAGACCTTGGGCGAGTACTCGGCGAAGGTGACCGAGACGGCACGCGACCTTGCGAGCGGCGCCGGCGACTTCAAGGACTCGGTGGCCGAGCTGGGCGGCGCGGCTTCCGGATTTCGCGAGCTCATGAACGGAGCCAAGCGAGGTATCGCGGACCTGAGCGGAGAGGCCGAGGCGCTGGGCGGCGCGCTGGGACGCGTCCAGCGCAACGTGAGCGCCATGAGCGACGCCTCCCAGCAGGCGCGCGCGGGGCTCTCGAAGGCCAGCAACGAGGCGACGGCGGCCATGGACGGCGCGGTGGGGCAGGCGCGCGCCCTGCAGCAGGAGATCGCCCGCTTGCACCACGCCGTGTCGGACCTCGGCGAGCACGCCGCCCACAGCGCGGAAGCCGCCTCCGCGGCGTTGCAGCAGACGGCCCAGCGCCTCGGCGGCTCGCTGGACGCGTTCGTGGGGCGGGCGGAACAGCTTGGAACAACCGTGGCCGACGCCGGCCGCTCCTTCTCGGCCCTGGCCTCGGCAGCGGACGACGCGGAGCGCCGAATGCGCGCGGCAGAATCGATGAAGAGAGCCAAGAAGCGGGCCGGACGCGACGGGAAGCGGCAACCAAGTCTCGCGCTCGACGAAGGCGCGCCCGAGACGCGGAAGCGGCCGGCGTCCTCGACGGCGGACGCGCGTCGAACAGCTCCGGCCTCGCCGCTTCCGCCTGCCGCCGCCGCTCGCTTGATGCCTGCTACGGCGTACTGGATTCGCGCACTGTTGGGGGCCGCGGCGCGCGGGGGGCGCTGGACGCTCGCCGTCGCGCGACGCGCTTTCGGTCTCCTGGCCCGCTTGGTTCCGAAGCGGCGCAAGACGCGGGGCGCATAGGGGATTCGCCATGCTCCCGGCCGAGAAGAAGCACTACCGCAAGGGCTTGGCCCTGGGCATGACGCTTGCGGAAACGTTCAGCGTCCTCGTGTTCATCCTGCTCTTGGCGTCCGCGGCGCTGCTCGGACGGGAGGCGCTCTCCAAGGAGCAGGCGGAGGCAGGCCGCGCCGATGCCGAGGAAGAGCTCGCCGACGCCGAGGTGGACCGCGCCATTCTCGAAGGGATGGCGCTGGGCGGCGACTCGTCCTACATCAACAGCGACGCTTGGTTGCAGGAGGCGCGGCGCCTGGGCGCGAAGGCCGATTCGGCGGAGCGCGCGGCAACCGAAGCCGCCGAGCGGGAAAGGGCCGCCCGCGCCTTGCTGGCCGACGACGGCGGCGACGACGAAGCCGACAGTCTTCTGGATCAGGCTGGCCGGATCGCCCGGCTCGAGGATTCGGTCGCGCGAAGCGAACAGGCGTTGGCCAGGCAGGCCGCCAGGATCGACTCGCTCGAGTCGGCGGCCGAAGAAACGGGGCGCTTCGGCGACGCGTTGCGCCGGCAGTTGGCAGGAAGGCGCGACCTCACGGCCGCGCAGGTGGATTCCGTCGTGGCCAGGGCAGGACGCGCGAAGCAGCTGGAGGAGGACCTCGAGAACGCTCGCGCGGTCCTGCGGTCGGCGGACGCCCGGCGAAGGGAGGCCTACCGTCTCCTAGCCGGGTCGGCGGCGGATTCGCTGAACGCCGTCGCAGATTCTCTGGAGCGTGCAGTGGAGTCGATCGCGCGCGAACGGGACGACGCCGTGGGCCGCGCCGAACACCGGGAGAACCAACTGCGGCAGCTGGAGGGAACCGGCATCGACCCGTCGCCCTGCTGGTACACTGAAGCCACGGGACTCGAGTTCATCCTGCGCGTCGAACTCACCGACGGCGGGATGAGGGCGTTCCACGCGTTTCCGCCTGCCCGGGGCGGCGATGCCGCCGTCGCGCACGCCCTCGCCATTCAAGAGGGCCGGGAGTACGCCCCGGCGGACTTTCTTCGGCTCACGCAACCGATCTTCGCAATGGGCCAGGCCCGCACGGAGTCCTTCGGTCCGAAGGGCTGCCGCTTCTGGGTGCAACCAGTGGACCGCACTGGGGACCGCAAGGAAGTCTTCAGAGAACGGGTACGCCAGCTGTGGCAGCGCTTCTACTTCCGCTGGACCGACGGCGCCGGTCCGGCCGGCCCCGGCGGGAACGCGTAAGGCCGGCTGTGCAAGCATTTCCGGGCGCCGTCGTGGGCGTTCTGCCCGCACCGACGCATCTGCTTCCGCCAGTCGACGCAGAGGAAGCCGAATGAGGACGCCCGAACCGACCGGCCCCTCCAAGACCGTCGCCACGCGCGACTTCGTCGTCTTCCAGATCAAGTTGGCCGTCGACGGAGTCAAGGACCTGCTGGTCTTCAACCTGTCGATCGTCGCCATACTGATCGACTTGATCGTCGGCGGGCGGCGCTCGCCCCGCTGGTTCTACGGCGTGGTACGGGCCAGCCGCAACTTCGACGCTTGGCTGCGGCTGCACGCCACCAAGGGCGAGCGGCGGAGTCCAACGCACAGGAAGCGCTCTATCGCGGCAGCGGAACGACGAGCCGGGGAACGCGGGGTTCCGAACCGCCCAACCTGAAGGCGCCGGGAAACGGGTAGGCGCCGCGCCGGAAACGGCTTCCGAAGTTGGAGCAGTTGGCCCGGGTGGACTCGAACCACCACCGCCGGTTCCAAAGACCGGAGTCCTGCCATTAGACGACGGGCCATTGCCGGATCCGGCCACGACGCCAAGCGGGCCGGTATCGCTCCAAGAATTGTAACGACGACCGGCCGCGGACGCCATGACCGGCCCGCGAGCAAGACGGCGGCACGCGCATTCCGCGTACCGGCGTCGTCTCATTCCCTTGCGCCGGGCCTTTCGAGTACTGGAAAGGCAGCGTCAGCGTGCCGGGCACCGCGTATGCAGGACCGGCAGTCGCCGCGCCATACTGGACCGCGGCCTCCCATCAATGCGGCGATACGATTCAAGTCGCCATCACCCGCGCGGTGTACTTAAGCTGGCGCCATTTGAACGAAGTGATCCCACGCATTCGCGGGCACTTCGGCTACGGTACGCCACCGGTTCGATGGCGGATCGGTTCTGGCGATCGTTCTTTCTTCAGTCGTCGCCACAACGAAATCGTATTGAGCCCTAAGAGCACCAAGTGGGTTGCTGCGCACGAGTACGGCCATGCACTGCATTGTGTTTCTCTCGGCGGCATGTGGACCACGACTCGATGCAATCCGCACTACTTGTGGGTTCCTTCTTCCTATACGTGCGCATTTTCTGAGGGATTGGCGAACTATGCCGCGAGCATAGGTGCTCCTGGCGTTTTTGATTTCGAGAATGCCGAAGAAACAACAAGAAGGGCAGAAACGGAAGGAAGCGTTGCCGCACTGTTTCAAGACTTGATCGATACAAATAACGAAACAGGAGACAGCACGACGTATCCGTCTACGTACGTCATCGAAGTGTTCAGAACGTGCACGATCCATCCTCCCGATTCTCGGCGCCGGGCCGGATCTAGAACCCGCAATACTGTTCCGAGCGCGCAAACGAGCCTTCCAACTGGAATCCCAATCACATCCGATCAACTTGGCTCAATAATGTCGGCCGATAGCAAACGAAGCGCGCGGCTCATTCGCATGTACGCCCGATTTGCCGGGATGGCGCTTGTGCTCGCAAGCAGCGCCTGCGACGACGAAGGTGATGTGTTTCCGTGGCGCCTCAGGGTTATACCGACCAATGAGGTGTATAGCGGACCTAGCGTACATCCTGACAGCGTGGTGTCGTGGAATGGTCTTCTTTCGGACTCCGCGGGCCTTGCAGGAATGCAGATTAGGATCGATAGGCATGTCCTTGATGCTCAGGACTTCCTGGACGCCGACGATCATATCTTGTCGTTGGATGTCGGCGGTCGAGGCCTTCTTAGCATTTCGGCACGATTGTTCCATCAAGGGGACGTCGTGGCGGCCCGGCGGGGTGTCCTGTACGCTGAATTCAGAATCTCCAGCGTTTCTCTTCGTCACTCGTGGTCACCTGTCCGCTGAATGCAATCTCCCGCAGCATCATTGCCAGGGGTTCCAGGCGTTTCCCATCGCTGAATACGCGGCGAGCTACGCGGGCGAAGCGCTATGGCTCATCTGGCACGACCACATTCGGGTTTGGGAAGGGCCGCCGTGAGTGGAGATCACACGTCGCATTGGACGTGGAAGATCAAGTTGGCCATGGGACGACGGCCCAGCGGCCGGGTTGCGTCACGCCTGTTCGAAAACGCCGTTCAACTTGGTGCGCAACGCCAAGCGGTATCCTTGGGCAACGATCCACTGCGCCAAGTCGTCGCCTTCGGGCGGGGGCGCGTCGCCGAACTCCACCACCAGCGTCCGCGGCCGTAGGCGGCGCGGGCCGACGGCGAAGAAGGACTTGAGCACGTCCGCCTCCCGTCCCTCGACATCGACCTTGAGGGCATCGATGCGCGCCAGGCCTACCGCCGCAACGGCGTCGGCCAAGGCTACTACCCGTACCGGCAGGCCCTCGCCGTCGTCCGCCAGACGGTTCTGTCCCGAGTTGCCCGCGGCGCGCAGCAACCGGCCCGTCCCACAAGACGCGCCAACCGCCGCTTCGACCACGCGGATCCGGCCCTCCGCTCGGTTGGCTCCCACGTTCCAGCGAAGTTGCCGCACCAGCGCGGGATCGGGCTCGAAGACCAGCACGCGCCCCGTCTCGCCGACCAGCGAAGCCGCCCAGAACGCGTAGCCGCCCACGTTGGCGCCCACGTCCACGAAGACCGCGCCCGGCCGCAGCCGCTCGGCGAGGAAGGCGCGTTCGCGGCGGTCCCACTCGCGGGGCAGGAACAGAATCCTGGCCTCGGAGACCGAACCGCGCGGATGCAACCGCAGCCTGAACCCCCATGTCCGAGCGTCCACTGGACCCTCCAGGCGCCGGCGGGCCAAGCGGCGCGCCACGAGAGCGAGGCGGCTCCACGGCCATCCTCCGGGAAGCGCTCGCGCAACCCCGAACCAGAACCCTGTCCATCCCCGCGGACGACGGCTTCCCCAGGGATGGCCGGCGTAGAGGCGGCGAGTTCCCGGGGTGTTGCGAGCGAGGACGCCGCCGGTTTCGCTAGCGTGCACGCGTCGGGGCGCCCAGCCACGGCCGCTCGAGGGAAGGCGCTGCCGCGGCTTCCGCGACAGCCTCCAGCGATCGCGCGCGCGCGGCCGCGGCCGATGCCGCCCTCTCGGTCGCAAAGAGACCGAAGACCGCCGATCCGCTGCCCGTGAGACCCGCCATGATCGCGCCCTCGCCCTTCATGACGGCGGACGCCTCGGCCAATGCGGGCACGCGGCGAAACGCGTCCTCCTCGAAGTCGTTGCGGCGAATCCGCGCCAGTGCGCGCCATCCCTCGAGGACCATGTCCGGCACGACCGACGGTCCGGCCGGAAGCGAAAGCGCCGACGCGACGGCGCCGTAGGCTTCGGCCGTCGAAGTCCGCTCGCGGGGCGCCGCGATCGCGACCCACGCAGGCCCGGGGGGGCGAACCGGGAGCAACCGGTCTCCCCTGCCCCACGCGAAGGCGGCGGGCGCTCCATTGCAGAAGAACGGCACGTCCGATCCGACACCGCCGCCGACCCGCAGGAGATCGCGTTGCGTCAGCGGCTCGCCGTGGAGGCGGTTCAGCGCAACCAGCGTGGCGGCCGCGTCGGACGAACCGCCGCCCAGACCGGTGCCCGCGGGAATCCGCTTGGCAAGCGAAAGGGCCACGGCGGGCCGGAGTTCCGCGGCGTCGTAGAAGGCCGCGGCCGCGCGGCTGACGGTGTTCTGGCTGGGCGGGCCGAGGTCGTCCGAGCACGGGCCGGCCTCGATCCGCAAAGCGACGCCCGGGCTTCCCCTCTCGGCCGTCAGGCGGTCGTAGAGCCCCACGGCCAGGAAGAAGGTCTCGATCTGATGGTATCCGGAGTCTTCCCGGGCCAGGACTCGCAAGAACAGGTTGACCTTGGCGGGACAATCGACGGAGACCCGGTCCAAGGGCGCGGACGCTGGGAGCGAGCGGCCGCCCGGCGCGGCGGGCGGGCGTCGTCCTCGCGCGCGTTTCAAGGGCGCAGGCCCTCGGATCGAGCCGCAACGGCCGGCTCGGGCGCATCCGGCGCCGGGCGCGCACCGGCCTCGTCCCCTGCGGCTGCCCGGCTTCCGGACGCCATCTCGCCGAAGGAGAGGCCGATCCGCCGGGCGTACCAGAGACCGAGCAGAGTGATGGGGACGAAGGCGCCCAGGTGCCAGCCGACGGCGAAGCCCAGCGTGGAAGCCTCCGGCGCGCCGTAGACGTCGCGCAGCGCCAGCGTGGCCCCCGCCTGGAGCGTTCCGACGTAACCGGGCGTCGGGACGACGACGGCGGCCGCCACCGCCGCGTTCATGAAGAGCGCGGCCGTGTAGGGGAGGTGGATGCCGAAGGCGAAGAAGCCGATCCAGAAAGACAGGGACTGGAGCGCCCAAAACGCCACGCTCCAGAGCGCGGCCGGCACGAGCGTCCGCCAGCCGCGCAGAGCCGCGAAGCCCGCCACGAAGCCCGTGGCCGCGGCCTCCGTCCTGGCGGCGAGCCCGGCGGGCAGCCAGCGGTGCGCCCCGCTGGCGAGGAGGCGCGTGCTCCGGTCCGGGAAAGCAACCAGCAGAGCCGAACCCGCCAAGACCACCAACGTCAAGCCCGCCACCGAACGCAGGCCGACGACCACCTCCGCGGGCAGGTCGTCCGCTGGAAAGCCCGGGCTCGCGACGGCCACGGCCAGAAGCAGCAGCACCGCCACGCCGTCGAGGAAGCGTTCCACGACAAGCGTCGCGAAGGCCGTTGCGGCGGGCACGGGCTCGATCCGGCTGTAGGCGTACGCCCGCGCCAGCTCGCCCACCCGGGGCAGGAAGTTGTTCACCATGAAGCCGACGCAGACGGCCGCGAACCGGGAGCGCAGCGGCGTGGCCGGGTGAACCGGCGCCAGAAGCCAGCGCCAGCGTACGGCCCGCACGAGAAAGCCGGCCGTGGTGGCGGCCACCGCCAAGGACAGCAGGAGGAAGTCCGCACCCCGCACTTGGGCCCAGACGTCCGCGGGGTCCACGTCGCGGAACAGCCACCAGAACAGCGCCGCGACCACGGCCAAGCCGGCCGCGGTTTTCCACCAAGCGCTCACCCGCCCGTCCTAGAACCCGGCAGGCGGCGTCCACGCGCCCGGCGACCGCACGCGGGCGGGAGCGCGTTCGACGATCTCCTTCATCTCCCGGACCGCGCGCTCCATTCCCACGAACACGGCCCGCGAGACGACGCTGTGACCGATGTTGAGTTCTTCGACGTGGCGCAGCGCGGCCACCGGGACGACGTTCTCGTAGGTGAGGCCGTGGCCGGCGTGGACCGCCAGCCCGAGCGCGTGGCCGTGCGCGGCGGCCTTGGCCAGACGGCCGAGTTCGTGCCGCTTGCCCGCGTCGTCCCGGGCGTTGGCGAATTCGCCGGTGTGCAGCTCGACGGCATCGGCGCGGAGACGTGCCGCTTGGTCCAGCGCGCCCTCGTCGGGATCGACGAAGAGGGACGTGCGGGTTCCCCCGCACTCGAGCCGCCGGAGAGCGTCGTCGAGCGACGCGCGCACCTCGGCGGACGCCAAGTCGAGGCCGCCCTCGGTCGTCACCTCCTCGCGCTTTTCGGGCACCAGCGTCGCTGCCGCCGGCGCCAGCTCCGCCGCCAGTTCCAAGACGTCCCCGGCCGCCGCCAGCTCGAAGTTCAGGGGGGTGCGAATCGTATCCCGCAGAAGGCGCACGTCCCGGTCCTGGACGTGCCGGCGGTCCTCGCGCAAGTGCACGGTGATCCCGTCGGCTCCGCCGAGCTCCGCCAAGACCGCGGCTCGCGCTGGATCGGGCTCGTCGGTCCGGCGCGCCTGCCGAACCGTGGCCACGTGGTCGATGTTGACGTAGAGCCGCACGCAGGGATGCTCCGGCCGCGGGAACGCTCATCGCGGAAGCCGCCCGCGACGGGCCAAAGATAATCGGCGACGATTCGCGAGAGCGGCGCAGGACGCCGTCCGGAACCTTTCGAGAAAGCGCGTTGCGGGTCCTGCGAGCGGACCAGTCTAGCTCTTGGCCGGGGCCGGCGGGACCGGTTCTACGCGCACGCCGTCTCGGGAGCGCAGGCGGGCCACGAGGGCGGGAGGAGCGTTGGCGACGACCGTGGTGCGGGTTCCTTCGTGGGCGCGGCGGATGATCTGGGCCTCGCGGTGGAGCGCGGCCAGAGCGGCGCCGTCGGCGGCCGGCAGGTCCACGCGAACGGGCACGAGGCGGGCGTCGAGCCGGGCGGCGAGGGCGCGGCGCAGGGGCTCGAGCGTGGCCGGGGCGCGGGCCGACGTGAAGACCGGCGGGTTCGGGGAGCCTCGGGCGGCGCGCTCCTTGAGAGCGAGCAGCGCGTCCGGAGCGAGCAGGTCGGTCTTGTGGAAGACGGGAACGCGCGGACGCCCGTCCAGGTCGAGGTCGCGCAGCACGCTCCGCACCACCCGGCGGTGGCGCTCAAGGTCGGGGCTGGCCGAATCGACGACATGGAGCAGCACGTCCGCTTCGCGCGCCTCTTCGAGCGTGGAGCGGAAGGAAGCGACCAGGTGGTGCGGGAGCTTGCGGATGAAGCCGACCGTGTCGGTCACCAGGGCGTCGCGGCCGTCGCCCAGCGGGACGGCGCGGGTGGACGAGTCGAGCGTGGCGAAGAGACGGTCCATCACGAACTGGGGCTTGCCCGAAAGCGCCTGCAGGAGCGAGGACTTGCCGGCGTTGGTGTAGCCGACGAGCGCGACCCGGAACCAGCCCTCGCGTGCGCTCCGGCGGGTGGCGCGGGCGCGGGCCACGGCCTTGAGCTTGCGTCCGAGTTCGGCGATGCGGGCCCCCACGAGCCGGCGGTCCGTCTCCAGCTGGGTCTCGCCTGGGCCGCGCAGGCCGATGCCGCCGCGGATGCGAGAGAGATGGCTCCACATGCGCTTGAGGCGCGGCAGCAGGTACTGGAGCTGGGCCAGTTCTACCTGAAGCCGGGCCTCGTAGCTGCGCGCCCGCGTGGCGAAGATGTCGAGGATGAGTTCCGAGCGGTCCACGACGCGCACGCCGACGAGCTTCTCGAGGTTGCTTCCCTGCGCAGGCGTGAGTTCGTCGTCGAACACGACCAGGGCGGCGTCGGTCTCCTCGACCAGGGCGGCCAGCTCGCGCGCCTTGCCGGCGCCCAGGTAGTAGCGGGGCCGCGGCGCGGTCGCGCGCTGGACGAGCGTGCCCGCGACGACCCCTCCGGCGGTGTCGGTCAGCCGGGCGAGCTCGTCGAGGTCGGCTTGGGCCTCGCGCACCGCGCGGCTCCCTCTGGGGGCGCCCACGAGGACGACGCGTTCCGGAGACGCGTTCGATTCGGGCAGGGGGTCTCGCACGAGTCGTCCTATCCTCGCTTGCGCCGCCATTCCTCGACGCGCGCGCGGGCTTCGGCCTCCCAGCCCGCTCCGCCCGGCCGATAGAATCGCTCGCGGAGCAACGCCTCCGGCAAGTAGCGCTGGCGTGAGACGCCGCCGGGCTGGTCGGGGTCGTATTGGTATCCCTCGCCGTGGCCCAGGTCCTTCATGAGCTGCGTCGGCGCGTTGCGCAGGTGCAGGGGCACGGGCTCGGCGGGGGCGTCGCGGGCGGCCTGCAGGGCGGCGCCCCATCCCTTGTAGAGGCGGTTCGACTTGTGCGCGGCGGCCAGGTAGGCCGCGGAGTGGGCCAGGGCCAGCTCGCCTTCCGGCGATCCCAGGAACCGGTAGGCGTCTCGGCCCGCCAGCGCGACGGACAAGGCGCCGGGGTCGGCCAGTCCGATGTCCTCCACGGCCATGCGCACGAGCCGGCGCGCGACGTACATGGGGTCTTCGCCGGCGTCGAGCATTCTCGCGAGCCAGTAGAGCGCGGCGTCGGGGTCGCCGCCCCGCACCGACTTGTGGAGCGCCGAAACGAGGTCGTAGTGCTGGTCGCCGGTCTTGTCGTAGACGGCGAAGCGGTGCTGAATTGCAGTCTCGACGGCGTCCGCGGCCAGCTCGCCGCCGACCGCGGCCCCGAGTTCCGCGGCGCGCTCGAGGATGCCCAGGGCGCGCCGGGCGTCGCCGTCGGCGGCTTGGGCGATCCGGCGCAGGACCGGCGCGGCAGCGGAGAGGCCGGTTGCGCCCAGGCCCCGCTCCGCGTCGGCGAGGGCGGCCGAGAGCAGCGCTTCCAAGTCGTCCGGCGCGAGGGCCTCCAGGACGACAACCGGAGCGCGCGACAGCAACGGGCGCACGACCTCGAAGCTCGGGTTCTCGGTCGTGGCGCCGACGAGCACGACGTCGCCCGCTTCGACCACGGGCAGGAAGGCGTCCTGCTGGGCCTTGTTGAAGCGATGAATCTCGTCGCAGAACAGGATGGTGCCCCGTCCCGTCGCGCGTCGGCGCGTTCGGGCCTCGGCGATGATCTCGCGCACGCGCGCCACGCCTTCGGTCACCGCGCTGAACGCCACGAACGCGGCGTCGGCGGACTCGGCCACCAAGCGTGCCAACGTCGTCTTCCCGGAACCCGGCGGGCCCCACAGGATGAAGCTCGAGACGCGGCCGCTGTCGATCATGGCGCGCAACGGACCGCCGGGACCGACGACGGCCTGCTGCCCGCGGAACTCGGCGAGGCTACGCGGTCTCATGCGGGCCGCCAAGGGAGCGCCGGGCGGCGCAGCGCGCGGGGCGCGGCTCAATTCTCCTGCACCAGCAGAACCGGACGCCCCCCCGGGGGCGGACGCGCCGGGGAACAGGTCTCGGGAGTCGGTCATCGCCGGTGGCTGGCCGGCCAGGCCGGGCGCATGTCGGCGGCCAGGCGCAACAGGCGCGAAGGCTCGTTGGCGGACGGCGTCTCCCAAACGGCCTCGAGCAGGCGCGACAGCGCGCGTCCGACGGCGGGGCTTGGGGGCCAGCCGGCCGCCACGAGATCTCCGCCGCCAATGGCCAGCTCGTGCACCGACATGGGCACGCCGGCATGGAGGTCGCGCCGCACTCGGCGGACGACTTCCAGCGCCCCGGGAGACTCCGAGCCAGCGCGCAGGCCGGCGAACCAAACGCGGGCGACGTCCCGGACTCCCGTGGGCCCGATTTCAGCGGCCCATCGGCGGCGGGCCACGGCGCCGGCGCGGATGCTCTCGGGCGGGGCCGGGCCGCCGGCCATCGCGGCGCATGCGCGCTTGATCTCGGCCTTGGAGAAGCGGAGGCGCCGAAGCAGCTCGGCGGCGGTCTTCGCCGGGCTGGAGCGCTCGGCCAAGCCATGGAGCAGCAGGATGGCCAGGCGGACGGCGAGACGGTCGGCCGCGGCGTCCACGGCTCCCAGGGCGGCAGGCACGGCGTCGCCGTCGAGCTCGGGCAGCAACTGTTCCAGCGCGCCCGACTCTTGGTAGAGGGCGAGCGCGCGGGACGGCGCCGGGCCGGCCAGCGCCTTGGCCAGCTCCTCGCGAACGCGCTCCATCGACAGGTGGGCGAGCCCAGGCACGGCCTCGACAATGCCGGCCCAGGTGGCGGACTCGACGCGCAAGCCCAGGGCGCCGGCGAAGCGAAAGCCGCGGAGAATGCGAAGGTAGTCTTCGCGAAACCGCGTGGACGGGTCGCCCACGGCCCGAAGCACGCCGGCCTCCATGTCGGCGCGGCCGCCGTGCGGATCGCGCAGCTCGCGGCGCAGTGGGTGCCAAGCCAGGGCGTTCATCGTGAAGTCGCGGCGCGCCAGGTCGTCGCCGAGGCTGCGGCCGAACTCCACCACGGCCTTGCGGCCGAACGTGGCCACGTCGCGGCGGAAGGTGGTCACTTCGTGGAGGATTCCGTCGAAGCCGAACACGCCGACGGTCCCGTACTCGACGCCGAGCGGCACGGTGCGGCGGAAGAGGCCCCGCACTTGCTCCGGCCGGGCCGCGGTGGCCAGGTCCCACACGATCGGCCCTGTCGGCAACCTGCCCAGCGCCGAGTCTCGCACGGCCCCGCCGACCGTCCACGTCTCGAAGCCGGCCTCTTCGAGCCGTTCGACGATCCGGCGGACCGGCCGGGGCGCCCGGACGCGGAAGCTCACCGAGCTGGCGGCATGCCCGGCGCGACGTGCACGCGCGGCGATTCGCTTGGTCCAACCACGCGGCCGTTCGGTGAACCGCCCCGGCGCCCAGCCGACCGCAATGCGGTCCTGCAGGACCGGTTGCTCACCGAACCGCCACGGCGCCGAGCGGCGCACCGCCGCGCGCGTGGGGCAAGGCATTGACCCCGGAACGCGGAGCCTGGAGGGCGCCGCCGACCACGCGAGGGCAACCTGACGCGGTCGCTCGCCCAAACCGGCCCGTCCGCGCGGGGATTCCGGTGCGCGGACCCGCCCGCGAGCGGTCCCGCGGCGCAGGCGTCTCACCCAGCGAGGACCGCTCCGCCGTTGACGTTGAGGATCTCGCCCGTGACGTGGCGCGCCCAGGAAGAGCACAAGAACGCGATCGTGCCCGCAACGTCCGTGGCGGTTGCGACGCGGCCGAGCGGAATGGCCGCTTCGATGGCGGCGCGCGCGCCGCTGTGCAGCACGTCGCGCGACATGTCGGTGTCGATCCAGCCCGGCGCGACCGCGTTGACCGTGATTCCCCGCCTGCCCGCTTCGACGCACACGCTCTTGACCAGCGCGTTGACGGCGCCCTTGCTGGCCGCGTAGTCGGCATGACCCGCTTCGCCCCGCTGGGACGCGGTGGACGACACCAGCACCACGCGGCCGCCGGGCGCCATGCGGCGCAAGGCTTCGCGCGTGGTGTGGAAGACGGCGTTCAGGTTTGCCGCGATCGTCCGGCGCCACCGGGACGCCCCCATTTCAGCGAGGGGGACGTCGGCGACGGGCCAGATGCCGGCGGCGCCGACGAAGAAGTCCAGGCCGTCGAACTCGGCGTCCGCCCTGGCGAACAGGCGGTCCACGGCGTCCGGGTCCGACAAGTCGCCGGCTTCGGCCCAGGCGCGAACGCCCAGCCCTCGCGCTTCTGCGGCGACCCTCTCCGCATCGCCCAGCCGGGTGCGGCACGACAGCCCCGCGTCGGCGCCCAGGCGGGCCAGCAGGCGCGCGGCCGCCGCGCCGACGCCTCTGGATGCGCCCGTGACCAGCGCCCTCTTGCCCGCGAGGCCCAGCTCGGTCCCGGCGGCCGAACTCCGCGCCCGCGCCGCCCGGTCCGATGTCCCTCCTGGAGCACGGTCGCCGTCTCCCGCCGCGCCGCCCGACGGATGCATCCGCGCAGCTCGGTTCCCCCCGTCTCGACTCTCCGTCGTCACTTGACCGCCCTTCGCTCCAGGTGGCTGCACACGACATGGCCAATGGCGAGGTGCATCTCCTGGGCCCGCGCCGGGTCGCCGGTGTCCACGACGATTGCCAAGTCCACCATGGAACGAAGCCGTCCTCCGTCGCCTGCAAGGACGCCTACCGTGGCGACGCCCGCGGCCTGCGCCGCGTCCACGGCGCGCAGGAGGTTCGTCGAATTCCCGGACGTCGAATGCAGGACGAGAAGATCGCCGGGCCGGCCCAGCGCTTCCACTTGGCGCGCGAAGACCGTCTCGTAGCCCAAGTCGTTCGCGCACGCCGTCAGGACCGACGTGTCGGTCGTGAGCGCCAACGCGGGGAGGGCGCGGCGGTCGCGCGACAAGCGCACGACGCATTCCGCCGCCAAGTGCTGGGCGTCCGCCGCGGAGCCGCCGTTGCCGCAGAACAACAGCTTGCCCCCCGCCTCCACCGTCTGGGCCGCCCGCTTCGCGTACTCGGCGACGTCCGCCGCCTGCGCGTCGGCCACCGCGCGGGCCAGCTCCGCGAGGTCGGTCAGCCGCGCGGCCACGAAGTCGGCCGTCGACACGCCGGGACGATCCTGCTCGCCGGAGGGGGCGCGTTCGACAGCGAGTGCGGTCATGAATCTCGTCTCCCGGCTCAGGCGGCTGTTCCGCCCTGACAGATTCCTGTGACATTCTGTCGAGGAATCTGTCCGGAAATCCGCTTCGGCGGCGGAGCGGCGAGGGCGGTCACCGCCCCGTCTTCGCTTCGCAGGCCTGCCCGGAGGGCGCGTGGACCGGCATGTCGGACCCGCGACAGATTATAGGTGGATTCTGTCCGAGAATCTGTCGGACGTTGCGTTGCGAGTGCAAGGCGTGGATCTTTGCGCCCGCGCGGGCCGGCGGCGCCTCCAGGGCGACGCGGGAAGACGCGTTCGGCAGGACCGGCGCCCGCGTGGTCCGGCGCCCCTGCGAGCGGCCGCTCCGCTGGAAGCGGCGGCACCGGCATCGGCGCCTGGTCGGAGAAGAGACGAGCCGGATTCTCCTTGCCCAGCAGGTCGAGCTGCCGGCCGCCGCCGAGCCGGCGCAGCTTGTCGGCCGCGCTCTCGACGTGAAGCGCATATTGGGGGCGGCCGTGGAAGTCCGACGAAAGGTAGTCCAGCAGTCCTTCCTCCAGCATTCGCCGGACCAGCATTCGCGCCCTGGAGCCGTACTGGCCGACCAGCGATCCCCAGGTCCCTTGCAGGAGCGCCCCCGCGTCCTTCCAGGCGCGCACCGATTCCAGGCCCTCGTCGACTCCGGCATAGCGTTCGGGGTGGGCGACCACCGGGCGGAAGCCCTGGCCGGCGATCGCCTCGAGCACGGACCGCGGCTCCGACGGCGCCCGAAAGCCCGCCCACTCCACCAGGACGAACGACGTGCCGCCCAGCCTCGTCCTCGCGTCCGACGCGTCCGGCTCGGGCGTGTCCAGGCGGAGTTCGGCGCCGAGGCGAAAGTCCAGTCCCGGGTGCTTCCGGGCCACCGCTTCGCGCAAGGCCGTCCCGCGCTCTTCGACGAGTCCCGCGAACGCCTCGAAGCGGAACCGCGTCCGCGCGAGCGACGCAGGCAGGTGGGGAGTCGCCACGATTCGGCGCACGCCGGCGGCGACCATGCGGTCCACGGAATGGAGCGCGTCGGCCATCGTCGGCGCGCCGTCGTCCACGCCGGGCACCAGGTGGTTGTGGAAATCGCCGTAGCCGGCGGCCGCGCTCGCGCCGCTCACGGCCGCTCCGGCGCGGCAACCGAATGCGCGAAACCGCGCTCGCCGTCTTCGGCGCCGTCGCGCTCCTCCCACTGCCGCAATGCGTCCGCAACTCCGGCCAGCGCAGCCGGCACGTCCTCTTCGCTCAGCGCGAGGGCGCACGCCCACGTGACGTAGGCGTCCGCGGCCAGGAGCACGTGCGCGCCTCGCCGGTCGGCCGGGCCGCACTCGAGCGCCGCCTTCAGCCCGGCCGCCGCGGCCGCCGCGAAGCCTTCGGCGGAAGCCGGGCCGTCCGCATCCAGGCGCGGCCGGAAGCTCTCCGGCACGGCGGGCGTCTGGGCGTCCACCCACTCGGCGATCTTCATCCGCCGCCCGCCGCCGCCATTCGCCGTACCCGCTCCGCACCCTGCCGCACCGCCTCGTCCACCTTGCCCGGATCGCCCACGCCCGCCTGGGCCAGGTGCGCCTTGCCGCCGCCACGGCCCCCGGCCGCGGCCGCAACTTCGCGCACGACCTCGTCCGCCCGCAGTCCCGCGTCCACGGCCTGGGGCGTGGCGAACGCGAACAGCGACCACTTCCCGCCGGGCATCTCGGCCGCGACCACCGCGACCTCCGCCGCGCCGGACTCCCGGAACGCGTCGCCCCAGCTCCTCACCTCGCCCGCGCCGCGCACCCTCATGCGAACGCCCTTGTAGGCCGCCGCCCGCCCCCCTGCATCAAACGAAGACTCGGCCAGCACTTCGGGCGGCTGCGCGCCGTCGCGGGCCTGCGCTTCGACGAGTCTCCGAAGCTCCGAGACCTCGGCAACCAGCTGGGCGACCCGCCGCTCCACGTCGCCTGCCGGCGTCTTCATCGACGCGGCCAGCGACTCGATGCGTCCCTTGTAGCTGGCCAAGTACCGGTGCGCCGCGTCCGCCGTCACGGCTTCGACGCGCCTCGTTCCGGCCGCCACGCCGCTCTCCGAGGTGATCGCCAGCAGGCCGATCTCGCCCGTGTTGCGGACGTGCGTGCCCCCGCAGAGCTCCATGCTCACGCCGGGCACCTCGACGACGCGCACGCGGCCCGCGTACTTCTCGCCGAACAGCGCGGTCGCGCCCGCGGCCACGGCCTCTTCCCGGTCGCGTACCGTCGCGCGCACGGAAAGGCCGGCCCAGACGGCATCGTTGACGGCGGCTTGCACCTCGGCCAATTCGCCGCCGCTCAGAGGCGCCGAATGGGCGAAGTCGAAGCGCAGGCGACGGGGCTCGACCCGCGATCCGCGCTGCGCGACGTGCTCGCCCAGCGACTGCTTCAGAGCCGCATGGAGAAGATGAGTCGCAGTGTGGTTGCGTTGCGTGCGCCGACGGTCGTCCTCGTCCACTTCGGCAAGCGCCCGGGCTCCCAGCGCGCCGCAGCCCGGAAAGTCGCCGCTGGGACGTCCCCACGCCGCCACGGCGCCGTCCTGCTGCGTCACCGCGTCGACCTCCATCCTCCATCCTTCGCCCGAGATCGCGCCGCGGTCGGACACCTGCCCGCCTCCCTCGGCGTAGAACGGATTGCTCTCGAGGACGAGGCCCACGATCTCCCCGCCGTCTCCGCCCGCGGTCGCCGCCGCCACCCGCGTCTCCACCCGAAGCTCCTCGTAGCCGACGAACGTCTGCTTCGCTTCGCCCGGCGGCCGCAACCACTCCGCCGGTTCTCCGCCCGCGCCCGTTCCACCTCCCCCGCCCGTCCCCGGCCCCTTGCGCCGCCGGTCGGCCCTCGAGCGCTCGCGTTGCGCGTCCAGCTCGCGCTGGAACCCCGTCATGTCCACGTCGTACCCCCGCTCCTCGGCGAGCAACCGGGTCAGATCGGGCGGAAAGCCGAACGTGTCGTAGAGCCGGAAGACTTCGGCCCCGGGTACGACCGAGCGGTCCGGCGCCTCCGGGGCCAGATCGCCCGGCCTGGCCCGAGGGCTCGCGGGCCCGCCCGCCGGGGCCACCCGGTCGAGCCGCTCCAGCCCGCCGCCGATCGTGGCCAGGAAGCGCTCTTCCTCGGACTCGGCGGCGGCAAGCGCGGGCCCCCGCCGGGCGGCGAGTTCCGGATACGCTTCCTGCATGAGTTCGATCACGGTTGCGGCGACCGGGGAGAGCGTCGGCTCGCGCCGGCCCAGGAGCCACGCGTGGCGGACGCCGCGGCGAAGAATGCGGCGGAGCACGTAGCCGCGCCCTTCGTTCGACGGAAGCACTCCGTCCGCCAGCAGAAATGCCGTCGCGCGGGCATGGTCGGCGAGCACCCGGTACGAGACGCCGTCGGGCTCCCCGGCGCGGTAGGGGCGTCCCACGACACGGGCGGCCTCGTCCAGCAGGGGCATGAAGAGGTCGGTGTGGTAGTTCGTGTCCACGTCCTGCAGCACCGCGCACAGGCGCTCGAGGCCCGCGCCCGTGTCGATGCTGGGTGCGGGCAGGGGCGTCTTGGCGCCGCTCTCGTCCCGGTCGAACTGCATGAAGACCAAGTTCCAGAGCTCCAGGAACTCGCCGGCCGTCACGCGCCGTTCGAACTCCTCGGTGCCCGGCGGGCTTCCCCGCCCGGCCGCGGGACGGAGGTCGTAATGGACTTCGGAGCAGGGACCGCACGGCCCCGTGTCGGCCATCTGCCAGAAGTTGTCGGCGTCGCTCAGGCGGTGCACGCGCTCCGGCGGCACGCCCGCGACCTCGGTCCACAACCGGGCGGCCTCGTCGTCGGTGCGGTGGACGGTGACGAACAAGCGTCCCGGCTCCAAGCCCAGCTCGCCGGTCAGAAACTCCCAGGCGTACTCGATGGCCTCTCGCTTGAAGTAGTCGCCGAACGAGAAGTTGCCGAGCATCTCGAAGAAGGTGTGGTGCCGGGCCGTGCGTCCGACCTCCTCCAGGTCGTTGTGCTTCCCGCCGGCGCGCACGCACTTCTGGGATGTGACCGCCCGCCGGAAGGGCAACTGGACGGCGCCGAGAAACGCGTCCTTGAACTGCACCATGCCCGCGTTCGTGAACAGGAGCGTCGGGTCGCCGGCCGGCACCAGCGGGCCGCTCGGCCTGGCTTCGTGGCCGCGTGCGCCGAAGAAGGCCAGGAATCGCTGGCGGATTTCGGTGGATTTCATCGCTGGGGACGAAGGCCCGGCTGGAGCGGCAAGCGGGCGACGGGCGGCGAAGGCGTGGGCGCACCCGCGAAGCGGAGCCGTCCACCGGCTGCCCGCGAGCGCACCCCCAAGAACCTAGCGTCTGAATAGCGCGCCCCGCCGGGTCTCGAGCCGCCCCCTGCCCGCCGCCCCGGCCCCCGCCGCCGGCGCCCCTCTCTCGTCAGACGACCTTGACCGCAGGCGCCGCCGCCCCGTCGGCCGACCCGGGGGCGGCCGCCCCATCGGCCGCGCCCGTCCGCATGCCCAGCGCCTCCATCACGCGCCTCTCAACCTCCGCCGCCACGTCCTCGTTCTCCGCCAGGAAGGCCCGCGCGTTCTCCTTGCCCTGCCCGAGCCGCAGGTCGCCGTACGAGAACCACGCGCCCGACTTGTCCACGATGCCCTTCTCGACGCCCAGGTCGAGCAGCAGTCCCGTGTGGCTGATCCCCTTGGCGTACAGGATGTCGAACTCGGCCTGCTTGAAGGGCGGCGCGCACTTGTTCTTCACGACCTTCACCCGCGTGCGGTTGCCGATCACCTCGGCGCCTTCCTTGAGCGCGCCGATGCGCCGAATGTCCATCCGGAGCGACGAGTAGAACTTGAGCGCCCGGCCGCCGGAAGTCGTCTCGGGGCTTCCGAACATGACGCCGATCTTCTCGCGGATCTGGTTGGTGAACATCACGGCGGCGTTCGAGCGGTTCACGGCGCCCGTGAGCTTGCGCAGCGCCTGGCTCATCAAGCGCGCCTGCAGGCCGACGTGCGAGTCGCCCATCTCGCCTTCGATCTCGGCTCGCGGGACCAGCGCCGCCACGGAGTCGACGACCACCACGTCGACGGCGTTGCTGCGGATCAGCACCTCGGCGATCTCCAATGCCTGCTCGCCCGTGTCCGGCTGCGACACCAGGAGGTTGTCCACGTCCACGCCCAGCTTGCGCGCGTATTGGACGTCGAGAGCATGCTCGGCGTCGATGAAGGCCGCGATGCCGCCGCCGCGCTGCGCGTTCGCGATCACGTGCAGGCACAGCGTGGTCTTTCCTGACGACTCCGGGCCGAAGATCTCGCTGATGCGGCCGCGGGGCACTCCGCCGATGCCGATCACGGCGTCGAGATTCACCGCACCGGTCGAGATGGCGTCGATCTGCATGTGGGCGGCCGCCGACCCCATCCGCATGATCGACCCCTTGCCGTAGGATCGCTCGATCTGCGTGATGGCCGTGTCGAGGGCCTTGTCCTTCATCTTCCGCTCTCTCTCGGCGGACGTGGGTGTGGAGGGTCTGGGCATGTGCTGGCTGCGGACTCCCTTCGAGGGCAGTGGGTTGATGTGGGGCCTCGGTCGCGACAAACCGAATATAACGCGAAATAGGGCCGAAGAGCGAAGCCGGAGGCGGCCGCTCCTGGCCCGCGGCCCGGCGGACGGACAGATTGATGCGCAACGTGGCGCCTGCGAGGTTGCTCGGCGGGCCGCCGCCGCACCGAACCATTCGAACGTATCTCCAGGCGCGGGACGCGAACATGGCCAGATCGGACCCGTCTTGACGCAGGTCTACGACTTGGTCGCGGTGGGCGGGGGCGTCGGGGGGCTGGTCTCGGCGGCAGGAGCGGCCTACCTGGGGTTGCGGGCGGCCATCGTCGAGCGCGACCGGCTCGGCGGGGACTGCCTGTGGACGGGGTGCGTGCCGTCGAAGGCGCTGATCGCCTCGGCCCGGCTGGCGCGCCGGATGGAGGAGGCGGGCGATCTCGGGTTGCGGGCGGCGCCGGCGGGCGGCCACGGGCTGAAGGCGGTGATGGAGCGGATGCGGGCCGCCCGGGCGACGGTGGCCCGGCACGACGATCCGGAGCGGTTTCGGGAGATGGGAGTCGCCGTGCACTTCGGCGTTGCGCGGTTCAGGGACGCTTCGACGTTGGAAGTCGAGGGCGCGGGCCTGCTGCGCTCCAGGCGGTTCGTGCTCGCAACGGGAGCCGAGCCGTGGTCGCCGCCGGTGCCGGGGCTGGAGGATGCGGGCTTCTGGACCTACGAGACGGTCTTCGACCAGAACGAGCTGCCCGCGTCGCTGATCGTGCTGGGGGGCGGTCCGGTCGGGGTGGAGCTGGCGCAGACGTTTTCGCGGCTCGGGACCCGCGTGACGATCCTGGAGGCGGCGGAGACGGTCCTGGGCGGCGAGGACGCGGACGCGGCGGCGCACCTGGTCGGCGTCCTGGCCGCGGAGGGAATCGACGTTCTCGCGGGAACGACGGCGGCGCGAGTGCGGCGCGCGGAGGACGGACGGAGGATCGTCGTGCTGGCCGAGACGAAGGGAGAGGGCGCCGGGGGGCGGCGAGGGCTCGAGCGCCGTGGCGGCGCCGAGAGCGAGCTGGCCGCGGACCGGATCCTGGTGGCGACGGGCCGCCGTCCGCGCATCGGAGGGCTGGGCCTGGAGGCCGCCGGCATCGAGACGCGGCGGGGCGGCGTGCGCGTCGACGCGCGGCTGCGCACGACAGCGGGGACCGTGTGGGCCGCGGGCGACGTGACGGGGGGTCCCCAGTTCACGCATGCGGCCGAGCACATGGCCAAGACGGCGCTCCGCAACGCGGCGTTGCCCTTCAAGGCGAAGGCGAACTGGGACGCCGTGCCGCGCGTGACGTACTCCGATCCCGAAATCGCCCATGTGGGACTGGGCGCCGAGGAGGCCGAAGCCGCGGGCGGAACCGTCTACCGGTACGACCTCGCCGGCCTGGACCGCGCCGTCGCGGACGGCACGGCCGCAGGGTTCGCGAAGGTGTCGGCGGACCGCAGGGGCCGCATCCTGGGCGCGACGATCGTGGCCAAGGGGGCGGGCGAGCTCCTCGCGCCCATCCTCGTGGCGCGCCAGAACCGGATACCGCTGGGGCGGGTGGCGCAGACGATCTTCCCCTACCCCACCATGGCCGAGAGCGTGAAGCGCGTGTCGAACGAGTTCATGCGCGCCAAGCTCGAGAGCCGCTCCGGGCGGGCGCTGAAGCGTCTGGTGGGCTGGCTGAAGTGACGAACGGCGGAAGGCGCGGGGACCGGCGGCCGCTCGTCCCCGGCGGTTCGGCGACCGCAACGGCCGATGCGGGCCGCGGGCCGGCGCTTCTCAAGCTGGGAGCGCTCGTCGTGCTGGTCGGCGCCGCCTACGCCGTCCTCCGCATGACGCCGGCAGGCGACCACCTGACCCGCGACGGGATCGCGGCCGCCGTCGCGTGGCTCCGAGGCAATCCCTGGGCGCCCGTGGTCTTCGTGGCCGCCTATGCGACCGCCACGGCGCTGGCCGTGCCCGGCACGGCGCTCACGCTGGCGGGCGGCGCCGTGTTCGGGGTGTTCTGGGGGTCGGTCTTCAACTGGCTTGCGGCGAACATCGGCGCCAATGCGGCCTTCATGGTGGCCCGCGCGCTGGGGCGCGACGGCGTGCGTCGTCTGGCGGGCGAAGACTCGGCCGCCTTGCGCAGGCTGGACGCGGCGGTCGAGAAAAGGGGCTTCTTGGGGTTGCTCACGTTGCGGTTGATTCCGCTGGCGCCGTTCAACGTCCTCAACTTCGGCGCGGGCTTGACGGCGCTCCGTTGGCCGGTCTACGCCGCGGCGACAGCGATCGGCATCGTCCCGGGCACGGTCGTCTACACCTTCTTCGCGGATGCGATCCTGCAGGGCTCGCAAGAAGCGTCCAGGGACGCGTTGCTCCGCGTGCTGCTCGCGGGCGCGCTGCTGGCGGCGCTGGCCGTGCTGCCGGCCTTGCTGGGGCGGCTGGGCGCGCGGCTTCCCGGCGCCCGTGGCGCGGCGCCTGCCGCGGAGGGGGCGGGCCCGGGCATCGCAACGGCCGGCTCGATCGGCGCCTTGGTCGCGCCGGGCTGCGCCTCCGGTCCGGACCGGGAAGCGCTCCAAGACGGCGGCGCCGAACTGGAGACGCCGCCGGGCGACCCGGCGCCGAAGGACTCGACCGGATAGCCGGCGTGGACGGCGGGCGGCCCGCCGGCCCCGACTTCACGTCTCGGCGCAGGCGCGCTCCAGGACACGACGCCCGGCTGGGCGTCGTCGTTCCCGCGCTCGACGAGGCCGAGCGCCTGCCCGCTCTGCTCCGCGATCTGTCGCACTTGCAGCTGGACTCCACGGTTGTGGTCGTGGACGGCGGCTCGCGCGACGGCACGGCCGACGCCGCCCGGACGGAAGGCGCCTGGGTGGTCAGGAGTCGGCGGGGGCGCGCGCGGCAACTGAACGCCGGAGCGGCGTTCCTCGGCGCCCGTTGGCTTCTGCTGCTGCATGCCGACTCGCGCTTGAGCGCCGACGCTCTGAGGGCGGTCGAGCGGCACGTGGAAGGGGATCGACCGGCGGCAGGCTACTTCGGCCTCGCCATCGACCATCCCCGCTTCTTCTACCGGCTTGTCGAGGCCGGACAGCGGCTTCGCGAGCGCTGGACCGGCCTCGTGTACGGCGACCAAGGGCTGTTGATCCGGCGGGACTCGTTCTTCCGGGCGGGCGGCTATCCGGACGAGCCGCTGATGGAGGACGTCGTCCTCAACCGGCGGCTGGCCGCGTCCGGGGCGCTCGAGCGTCTCCCCGCCCACGTCCGCACCAGCGCCAGGCGCTGGGAGGAAGAGGGCCGCCTGCGCGCCTTCGCGCGAAACGCGACGCTCATCAGCCGCTTCCTGGCAGGGGCGCGCCCGGCCGACCTCGCCGCCCGCTACCAACCCCGCCGGGCGCCGACCGTGCGCGGGACCGCCGGCCCGGAGGCGCCGCCCCAAGAAGACGTGCGCGCCAACGAACCAAGCGAGCGCGGGGCAGCCGGCCCAGAGGCCTTCCAGCCCACCGCCTGTTCCACCGCCGCGGCCGACGGCACGGCCGCCGCGAGCGACGACGCGAACGCGCGCCTCCAGCCCGCCGCGCTTCTCGTCTTCGCCAAGGCGCCCCGGCCCGGCGCCGTCAAGACTCGCTTGGCGCGGAACTGGGGCGCGGAGGCCGCGGCGGAGGCCTACCGCCGCTTGGGCCGATCGGTGATGGAGCAGCTGGCGGACGCGCCGGCCCGAACGACCGTGTGCTTCGACCCGCCCGGCGCAGAGGACGAGATGCGCGGCTGGCTGGGCGGCGGCCCCAGCTTCGTCCCGCAGGGCGACGGAGACTTGGGCGCGCGGATGGACCGCATGGTCCGGGCCGCCTTCGCGCAGGGCGCCCGCGCCGTCGCCGTCGTGGGAACCGACGCGCCGACGGTCGACGCCGAGACCGTCGGCCTCGCGTTGGACGCGTTGCGTTCGGCCGACGTCGTCCTTGGACCCTCCAGCGACGGAGGCTACTACCTAATTGCGCTCAAGGAGCCGCAACCCTCGCTCTTCGAGCAGATGCCGTGGAGCACCGCGTGCGTGTTTTCGGAGACGACGGCCCGTTGCCGCGCACTCGGGCTTCGCGTCACGTGCCTTCCCGTCGAGACCGACATCGACTCGGCCGCCGACGTGACTCCCGAACTGGCAGTCCGACTGGGCTTGTCCGGCCCAGCGCCGTCCTGATCGCAACCGCGATCTCTCGAGCGCGACGCCCGCTTCTAGCCGCGCGTCCCCTGCAGGCCGTACTCGTAGGCCTGCCAGACCCCCGGCCGAACGGGCACGAAGATCATCTCGAGGGGCCGCTCCGCCGAACGCTCCGCGAAGAGGGGGACGCCCTCGTGCTCGCCGACCCGCATGATGTCGTCGCAGTCCAGCGAACGAGGGTTGCCGGACTTGCTGAACTCACGCCGTTCCAGCTCGATCGCCTCGTCGTCCACGAACCACTGGTGGTCCTCCGCGTACGCGCCCGCGAACACGATGCCCGGCCGGAGGTCGCGGACCGACACCCGTCCGGGGCCCACCAGCGTGTCCAGCTGCGGGGTGACGTACACTTGGATCGACGCGCCGGTGGAGAGGCAAATCGACGTCGGCGTGCCAGTCGGCAACTCGGGCTCGACGGTACGCTCGACGAACACGGTGTCGGGTGCGGGCGCCGGAAGCGTCACGGTGTCGGGCGCGGGACGGCCGGCCAAGCTGGGCTTGCAAAGGCCGCCGTCGGCCGCGCAGAACGCGAGCGATCCCTTCACGCCGATCTTGCGGCTGCGAAACGTGGATTGCTGGTCGTACTCCATGCCGAGCACGAACGCGCCGACGCGCACCCCGCCCCAGTCGATCTCGACGCCCGTGTTGACGTCGAAGCCGTTGAACTCGCCGATCAGGTGAAGCAGGCGGCCCTCGCCGAGCCCCACGTGCAACCCGGCCCCAGCGAGCAAGCCGGCGACGTCGGAGACGCCGTAGAAGTCGAGATCGCGCCCGGCGCGGAACATGCCGCTGCCCCATCCCGCCGTCAGCGAAAAGTCGTACTCGGGCAGGAAGCCGGCTTCGAGCCCGGGAAGATGAAACGTCGCCACCGCGTAGGGAGAGAGATTGGAGCTGAACTCGGCCTTGCCCTCCGGCTTCTCGATGACGCGCGAATCCGGGTAGCCGAAGCGGTTGGGCTGGAACTCGTCCGGATACTGGTCGCCGAAGCTGGGCGAGGAAACGTAGCGAGCGCCGACCGCGATGTTGAATCCATGGCCCGGCGGCAGGACCAGGAGTTGCCCGAAGCCTCCCAGCAGATTGCCCCCGTCCGCGGGCTCGTCGTAGTGCTGGATCGTGGCGCCCAGCTCGAGGCGGTCGAACAGTCCGAACGTCAACGAGCCGTCCGAAACCCACTTCTCGTAGGGGTCGCCCTTCGCGATCTCTCGGCCGGCCCGGTCCAGAACCAGACGGTTGGCGACCGAGATGCCGAAGCCCGAGTACGTCCCCGCGAACGAGAGGTGAGGAACCACCTTCGCGGTGGGCACGTCGAGCAGGCCCGTGCCGTAGCGCAACGTGCTGGACTCGGCTTGGGACATGGCATCCTGGGCCGGCAGGCCTAGGCAGAAGAGCGCTACGGCCGTGTTGCGGAACTTGGAGACGGCGGGCATCTGCGAGTTCTCCTTCTCGCGAGGGGAACGTTGTCGGTTCAGCGGCGCACTGGGATTCCGGGGATGCCCCGGCGGGACGCGAAGGGTCCGGGCGACGACCGCGAGGCCGCCTGACAGCTGGACTCCCCCTTGTCTTCCAGCGGGAATTATAACCGCCTCTCCCGTCGGCTTCCAGGTTCGGCGCGGAGGTTCGCCGGCAAGGAGCGCCGCGCGCGCCGCAGACGGGCGATGCGCCACGCCCAGCCGAGGATCGCGGTCCAGGCGAATCCGTAGGCCAACAGAACATGGACGAGGGGTCGCGCGGACTGGCCGGCGGACCGCTGGACGTGGACGGCCTCGGCCGCGGCCGTTCCCGCCAAGTCCGCAAGGAGGCCGGCGACGGTCACGCCCGGGCTTCCTCGGCCGGCGGCCGGTTCGTCTCGGCGGAATAGCGGAGGCCGAACAACCCCAGGAACAGCAAGGTGAAGCCGGCCAGGGAGACGAGCAGGGTCGCGAGCATGTCGGGGTGAAGGGTGGGACCGTCCGGATTAAGCACGACCGCCTCGGGATGCAAGGACCGGAACCAGGATACGCTGAGGTGAACGAGGGGAATGTCGAGCGCGCCCACGACGGCCACGACGGCCGCGAGTCTCCTTCCGCGCCGCGCGTCGCGCACCGAGCCGCGCACGAGGAAGTAGCCGACGTAGATGAACCAGAGGAGGAGCGTAAGCGTGAGACGCGGCTCCCAAGTCCAGTACGTGCCCCACGCAATGCGGCCCCACAGCGGGCCCGACACGAGCATGATCGCGCCGAAGACGAGGCCGCCTTCGGCCGCCGCGACGGCCGCCGCGTCCGCCCGTTCGTCCTTGAGCCAGAGGTAGGCCGCGCTGGCCACGGCGGCGATGCCGAAGGCGAGGAACGTGGTCCACGCAGCCGGGACGTGCACGTAGAAGATGCGCTGAACCAGGCCCATGCTGGCCTCGGTCGGCGCCCAGAACGCGACCATCCATTGCGCGGCCAGAAAGGCCGCCGCGCCCGTCGCCGCGAGCACGGCTCCGCCGGTCGTGGCGGTCTTGGCACGCATTGGCGGCCCGGCTCCTGTGACGGTGTCTGGCGCGGCGCGGCGCGCGGTCGGCGACAATCTAATCGTCCACGACTTGGCGGAAGAGAACGCCGCCCGCCGCCAGCGCGCCCAGCGCAAAGGCCCATAGGAGACGCACCAGGCCCGCAGCCTCCGGCCAAGGACGCTCCGCAAGCAACCGGCCGGTCGCCGTGGCGCCGAAGAACACGAGGGGGGCCAGCAGGGGAAAGACGAGGACGGGCAGAAGAGCGTCGCCCAGCGAGCTGTGGCCCGCCATCCGCCCGAAGAACGTGCTTGCCGCGGCCAGCCCGACCGCCCCCGGCAGCAACACGGCGGCATGGGCGGCGATCCCACGGGGCGCGAGGCCCAGAAACAGCGCGAACGCCGCAAACGTCGCGGCGGCGGCGGCGGCGACCAGCACGGCGTTGGCCGCGGCCTTGCCCAAGAAGAGAGCCGGCCTGGGCACGGGCGCCAGGAGCAGGTGCCTGAACGCGCCGTCTTCGTCCTCCGAGTCGAACGCACGCCCGGCGCCCGCGGTGGCCGCGAACAGCATGACCAGCCAGATCAGCGGCCCGGCCACATCCCGGGGGGCCACCCGCGCGCGGTCGAGCGACACCGCGAAGAGAAACCCCGCCATGGCCACGAACGCGATCGTGGCGACGATCCTGCCTCGAGCGCGGAACTCGACCCGCAAGTCCTTGGCGGCGACGCGCCATGCCAGTCTCGGCGCGCTCACGCCGGGCCGCCCGGGGTTCCGCCTCCGCCGTGCAGGCCAGGACGGTTCGGGGCGCTCGCGGGCCGCCCCTCGACTGGCCCCGGCCGCTCGCGTTCCTGTCCGCGCCCGCTCATCGCGCCCGCGATTCGGCTCGTGCTCGCCTCGCCGCCTCCGCAATCGAGCGCCTTGCGGCCCCGCCGGAGCACGATCACCCGGTCCGCGATGCCGGTTCCCCGGACGAGGTCGTGCGTGGTCAGCGCCACGATGCGGCCGCGGCCGCCGCGCTCGCGCAGAGCGTCGCCTACAGCGGCCGCGGCCGCCGCGTCCAGCCCCGTGAACGGCTCGTCCAGGAGCAGGACGTCCGGGTCGCGCAGGAAGGCGCGGGCGAGAGCGACGCGCTGGCGTTCTCCGCGGGACAGTCCTTCAGCCGGCCGGTCAGCCAACTCGCCGGCCCCGGCGGCGGCCAGCGCCTCGCGGGTCCCTCCCCTCTTCCCATCCGCGTACAGCGACGCGAAGAACGCCAAGTTCTCCGCCACGGTCAGCTTGGAGTACAGGCCGCTTCGGTGGCCGACCACGCCGATCCGGCCGCGCCATGCGGCGAGATCGGCCGAGACGGGCGCACCGTCCAGGAACACGTCCCCGCGATCGGGACGCCGCTCCCCGGAGAGGACGCGCAAGAGCGTGGACTTTCCTGCGCCGTTCGGGCCGAAGACGACCATCACTCCCCCGCTCGCCGCCAAGTTCACGCCCCGCAGGGCCTGCGTCGGGCCGTAGGCGCAGGCGAGCGCCCGGCCCTCCAGCGTCATGGATCCGCCGCGGCCCCGGCGCCCAGCGGGCCGCCGCAACGCCCGCAGAACCTGGCCCCGCGGGCGTTCACGTTCCGGCAGGCCCCGCACCGAAGTCCTTCCCGGAGCGCGCGGCGCATCTCGGCGATCTCCTCTTCGAGCGCGGCGGCGGCCGGGTCGGGCGGAGCCTCGCCGGGCGCCTCGTTCAGCCGTTGCAGGGCCTCGCGAGCCAGTTCGGCCCTCGTCCCCTCGTAGTCGCGCCCGTCGATCTTGCCGGTCGCCAAGTCGTACTCCAAGTCGCGGAGCGCGGAGAGAGCCACCCGCCGCCTGGCCGCCGCCTCGTCCCAGCGTTCGTTCCCGTCGTAGGCAAGTGCGCCGCGCCCCGAAAAGACCGGCTCCAGCACGAAGAGGAGGATGCCGGCGGCCAACGCGATCCCGCCGGCAACGAGCATCAGGCCGCGCGTCCCGCCCCGAGCGCGGGCGCGGGATTCCGGGCAGGCGAAAGCGGACGGGCGGCGCCGACCGGCCAGAGCGCGATCAAGCCGCCGGCGGCGACGACCATTCCACCGTACCATATCCAGGGCACCAGCGGCAGCACCTTGGCCTCGAAGACGACGCGGTCCGCGCCGCTTTCGAGGTCGATGTCGCGAGGAATCACGTACAGGTCCTCGAACGCCGTGCTGTGGATGCCGACTTCCGTGGACGACTGGTCCATCACGGGATAGAACCTTCGCTCGGGACGCATGACGGCGACGCGCTCGCCGCCACGCCGAACCGTGACCAGCGCCGTCCACCGCCAGTCGTTTTCGAGGGTTGCGCC
The DNA here is from genome assembly GCA_965203485.1 of Longimicrobiales bacterium. Lineage (GTDB taxonomy): Bacteria > Gemmatimonadota > Gemmatimonadetes > Longimicrobiales > Gaopeijiaceae. The sequence continues at coordinate 1,314,552 of OZ241892.1, read as the reverse complement.
GGAACGCGGGCGAGAGTGCGAAAGGCTCTCGTATGCGAGGGTGTACTCGTGCCCGAACGCGGACCGCACGGACAGCGACTCGCCCGGCGCCAGCTCCTGGGTCACGGCCACGTCGAACGCGGAACCGGCCATGCCCGTGAAGACCACGACGACGCCTGCGTGGACCACGTAGCCGCCCCACCGGCGACGGTTGCGGCGCACCAAGTTGAACAGCGATCTCCACCGGCCCTCGCCGGATATGCGGGCCCGCGCACCCGTCCCCTTGGCGAATTCGACGACGACGACCGTCATCACGAAGGCCGATATGGAGAACGTGGCGAGCGCGGCCCAGTGGCGCACGCCGATGCCCGCCAGCACGCCCGCCACGGCGGCGGCAGAGGCCACCGGCCAGGCGAAGTTCCTGCGCAGATTGCGGCGCGACGCCCTCCGCCACGCGATGACCGGGCCGATCCCCGTCAAGGCGAGAAGGACAAGGCCGGCCGGCACGTTGACTCGATTGTAGTATGGAGGTCCGACGTTGATCTTCTGGCCGAAGAATCCTTCGGTGAAGAGCGGATAGAGCGTGCCCCACGCGACTGCGAACGCGATTCCGACGAAGAGCAGGTTGTTGAACAGGAAGGCCGACTCGCGGGAGAGAAACGACTGGATGTGACTCTCGCCCCGCAACAACGGCAAGCGGTAGACGACCAGCACCGCGCAGATCGCCGCGACGGCGCCCAGGAAGCCGAGGAATATGTATGCAATCTTGAGGTTCTCGGCAAAGCTGTGGACCGACTCGATCAGGCCGGAACGGGTGAGGAACGTCGCGAAGATCGTGAGGAGGAACGTGGCCGCGACCAGCCCCATGTTCCAGACCTTGAGCATCCCGCGGTTCTCCTGGATCTGGATGGAGTGCACGAACGCCGTCGCGGTGAGCCACGGCAACAGCGAAGCGTTCTCGACCGGGTCCCAGAACCAGTAGCCGCCCCAGCCCAGCTCCTCGTACGCCCAGCGCATTCCGAAGATGATCCCGTTGGTGAGGAAGAACCAGCTGAGCAACGTCCAGCGGCGGGTGACGGCGATCCAGCGCGAGTCCAACCGTCCGGTGAGCAGCGCCGCGACCGCGAAGGCGAACGGCACCGCGAAGGCCGTGAATCCCAAGTACAGCATGGGCGGATGAATCGTCATCCAGTAGTTCTGCAACTGCGGGTTGAGGCCCCGCCCGTTCGCCGGGGTGAAACCCAGCCGCTCGAACGGGTTCACGTCGGCGAACAGGAGGACGACCAGCAAGAACGAGAGCATCGCGAGAAGCGTGCCGGCGACGTACGGCATGAACTCGCGGTTGCGACGCCGGTTTCGGAAGACGGCAACCGACGTGAAGGCGGAAAGGAGCAGAGTCCAGAACAGGAGCGATCCGCGCTGTCCCGCCCAAAGGCCCGCGACCTTGAAGTAGAGGCCGAGCTCGCGGTTCGAGTAGCTGGCCACGTACCAGAACTCGTAGCGCTCGCCGACGAACGCCGCGACGACGCCCGCGGAGGCAAGCAGGAGGAGAAGCGTGTTCGCGTAGGCGGTCCGCTCGCCGCTGAGGACGAAGTCGGCGCGGGCGGTCCGTCCGCCGGCGAAGGAGAGAACTGTGCCCCAGAGGGCCATGGGGAGCGCGATCCACAGGGCGACTTCGCCCAAGGCGGTCACGTCGCGAAGTCCTCCTTTGCCGCCTCGTAGCGGCTGCCGCACTTCGTCAGCACGGTTCGGGCCTCGAAGACCTCGTCCGGCCCGAACTTGCCTTCGAGAACCACTTCCGCCCGGTCGTTGAACGTGTCGGGCACGACGTCCTCGTAGCGAACCGAGAAGACGACCGACGGCTCGTCGAGATCGGCGACCCGAAACTCGTGCGCGGGACCCGGCGCGCGCTTCCAGGTTCCTTCAACCACGCGGCCGCTCACCTTGACGCCCACGTCGCGGAAGCCGGGCTCCTCTTCGATCCGCTCCAGCAACTCGGCGGGCGTCAGGTAGTAGACCATGCTGTCGGTGACGCCCGTCCACATCAGGTACGACACGGCGGCCGCCACGCCCACCAAGCCTACGAGAAATCGCGTGTTCTTCATTGGCGCCCGTCTCCGGCGTTCTCGCGTCGCCAACGGCGGCGACAGCGGCGCGTCGGCCGTTCTCCTCGCCGGCAACACCGGGCGGATACGGCCGTCGGAGGCAAATCTACTAGGAATCGGCCTTGCCCCGAAACGCGCTGAAGAGATGAGGAGCGTCCTGCCTCGGGAGCCGAAGAGAAGCCCAGCTCGTCCTCGTTGCGCCGCGCCCGGGCCATGGTCAAGGTACAGGCCCCGCGGCGGCGAGGACGCCGCGCACCGCCCTCCGCCATCCGGCCAGCAGCGACTCCCTCTGAGGCGCCGCCATCGACGGAACGAAGGTGCGGAGACTGCGGCACGCGGCGGCGAACTCGTCGGGCGAGCTCCAGAGGCCGGCGCGCAGTCCCGCCAGGCCGGCGGCCCCGAGCGCCGTGACCTCGACCAACGCCGGGCGGCGGAGCGGACGATCCAGCACGTCGGCGGCGAACTGCACCAGCCAGTCGTTCGCCGCGGCCCCGCCGTCGACGCAGAGCGGCGCGCCTCGCAAGCCGGTGTCCTCTTCCATGGCGCCCAGGAGATCGCGCGTCGCGTAGGCCATGGCCTCGAGGGCCGCCCGCGCCAAATGGGCCCTCGTCGTGCCGCGGGTCAGGCCGAAGAACGCGCCGCGGACGTCGGGACGCCAGTGAGGCGCGCCCAGTCCCGCGAAGGCGGGCACCAAGTACACGCCGCCGTTGTCGGCCATGGCCTCGCTGCGCGCCGCGTCCTCCAGGACCCCGAGGCCGTCGCGCAACCATTGGAGAGCGGCCCCGGCAACGAAGATGCCGCCTTCCACGGCGTAGGCCAGATCCCCAGCCGGGCCGCACGCGGCCGTGGCCAGCAAGCCTGCCCGGGGCGACGGTCGTTCGCCGCCCGTGTGGAAGAGCAAGAAGGCGCCGGTGCCGTACGTGCACTTGCCGCGGCCGGGAGCCCAGCACCCGTGGCCGAACAGCGCCGCCTGCTGGTCGCCGGCGACTGCCGCCACGGGGGCGTCGGTCCTCAGCACGGGCGCGCGCACGCAACCGAAGTCGCCGCTGCTCGGGCGGATCTCGGGCAACACGCGGCGAGGGATCCCGAACAGGGCGAGCATGTCGTCGCTCCACTGCGCCTCGCCGAGGTCGAAGAGCAACGTGCGCGACGCGTTCGTCGGATCGGTGGCGTGCACCGCCCCATCTGTGAGCCGCGCCACCAGCCAGCTGTCGACCGTCCCGGCGGCGAGTTCGCCCGCCGCCGCGCGCGCGGCGAGCACAGGATCGGCGTCGAGCAGCCAACGCAGCTTTGTCGCCGAGAAGTACGGGTCGAGGAGCAACCCCGTGCGGGCCCGCACTTGGCCTTCGCGGCCCGCGGCCTTCAGGTCGCCGCACGCCCGCGCCGTGCGCCTGTCCTGCCAGACGATGGCGCGGTGGAGCGGCTCCAGCGTGTCGGGGTCCCACACGACCACGGTCTCGCGCTGGTTGGCGACGCCCACGGCGGCAACTTCGGCGCCTCCGGCCGCCGCCAGGGCGTCGCGCGCCGCGCCGACCGTGGCCCGCCACAGCTCCTCCGCGTCGTGCTCCACGCGGCCGGGCGACGGAAAGTACTGCGGGAACTCCCGGTGGCCGCGTCCGAGCACGCGGCCGTCCGCGGCGACCACGAGCGCCGTGGAGCCGGTCGTGCCCTGGTCGAGCGCCAGGACCGCGGCCCGGCTCATCGCGGCGAACCGCTCACCGCGGCTCCAGCCGCCCCGGGCGGTACCGCAGGTCCACGGCTCCGAGCAGGTCCACGAAGGCGGCGACGGGCAACCCGACCACCGCGTAGAAGTCTCCCTCCACGCGCTCGACGAGAGCCGCCCCGCACCCCTGAATGCCGTAGGCGCCCGCCTTGTCGAGCGGTTCTCCGGTGGCGACGTACGCGTCGATGGCCCGGCGCGACGCGGGCCTGAACACCACCCTGGCGGCGGCGACGGTGGACGCCAGCGTTCCGTGGCGCGCCAGCGCCAAGCCCGAACGCACCGTGTGCGCCCTGCCGGCCAGAGCCGACAGCATGGCCCGGGCCGCGTCCCGGCCGCCGGGCTTTTCGAGCACGTCTCCGTCCAGCTCGACCACCGTGTCTCCCGCGACGGTCAGCGCCGCGGGACGTTCGCCGGCCACGGCTTCGGCCTTCGCGCGCGCCATCCGCTCCACGTACCGCGCCGGCTCCTCGCCGCGCTCCCTGCGCTCCTCCACGCCGGACCGTGTTGCGGAAAACGACAGCCCCAGCATCCGCAGGACTTGCGCGCGCCGCGGCGACTCCGACGCGAGAACGATCGAGACGCCGCGCCCGGCGGCCGTCACTCGACCGTGACGGACTTGGCCAAGTTGCGCGGCTGGTCGACGTCGCAACCGCGCAACACGGCCATGTGGTAGGCCAGAAGCTGCAGAGGCACGACGGAGAGGGCCGGCGCCAGGACCGGGATCGCGCTGGGGATCTCGATCGCCTCGTCCGCGATCTCCGCGACCTCGTCCCCGCCCTCGTCGGTCACGGCGATGACGCGCCCGTGCCGTGCCCGGACTTCTTCGATGTTCGACAGCGTCTTGGCGTAGACGGGGTCGCGCGGGGCCAAGACCACGACCGGCATGTTCTCGTCGATGAGCGCGATGGGGCCGTGCTTCATTTCGGCGGCCGGATAGCCCTCGGCGTGGATGTAGCTCACCTCCTTGAGCTTGAGCGCGCCTTCGAGCGCGATCGGGAACTGATAGCCGCGGCCCAAGTAAAGGAAGTTGGGGCTATCGCAGTAGCGCTCGGCCAGCCGCCGCACCGTCTCGTCCACGCCGAGCACCTGCTCGACCTGCTCCGGCAGCTTGCGCAGCGCGTGCACGATCTCGCGCCCCTGCAGGACGGACAACGTCCGGCGGCGGGCCACGTAGAGGGCGAACAGCAACTGCGCGACAATTTGGCTGGTGAACGACTTCGTGGACGCGACGCCGATCTCCGGTCCGGCGTGCAGGTAGACGCCGAAGTCCGTCTCGGCGGCGATGCTCGATCCGACGCAGTTGACGATGCCCATGGTGCGGCAACCTCGCCGCTTCGCCTCGCGCAACGCCGCGAGCGTGTCCGCCGTCTCGCCCGATTGGCTGAGGCCGACGACCAACGTGTTGGGGCCCAGAACGGGGTTGCGGTACCGGAACTCCGACGCGTACTCGGCCCCGACCGGGATGCGCGCCATCTCCTCCATCATCTTGCTGCCGATCAAGCCCGCATGCCAGCTCGTCCCGCACGCGGTGACGATGATGCGGTCCACGCGGGCCAGCTCTTGGTCGGAGATCGCGATGCCGCCGAGGTTCGCGCCTCCCTCTTCCTCCAAGAGCCGGCCGCGCATGACGTCGCGCAGCGAGGACGGCTGTTCCGCGATCTCCTTGTACATGAAGTGGCTGTGGCCGCCCTTGCTGATCGCGCTCGCGTCCCAGTCGACGAACTTGACTCCCCGGCTCACGCTCCGGCGGGCAAGGTCGAACGTGCGGTAGCCGGCCGGTCCCAGCACCGCGGAGTCGCCGTCCTGCAGGTAGACGACGTTCTGCGTGTGGGCCGCCATGGCGCCCACGTCCGACGACACCAAGTACTCGCCCTGCCCGCCCACCCCCAGCAGCACCGGGCTCCCCTGGCGCGCGATCACGATCTTGTCCGGGTCGCGGGCGCTCACCACCGCGATCCCGTAGGTGCCTTCCACCGCCGACAGCGCGCCCGCCACGGCGTCCTCCAGCCGGTCGCAGCTTCGAAACGCCAAGTCGATCAGGTGGACGAGGACTTCGGTGTCGGTCTGGCTCTCGAACTCGAACCCCAGGTCGCGGAGCCGGGGCCGCTGCATGGCCGCGTTCTCGACGATGCCGTTGTGCACGAGCGCGATGTCGCGCGCCGTGGAGAGCTGCGGGTGGGCGTTGGCCCGGGTGGGGGCGCCGTGCGTGGCCCAGCGGGTGTGGGCGATGCCGCAGGTTCCCTCCGGAACGCCCCCGTTCAGAGCGCCCTCGAGGTCCGTGATCTTGCCCGGGCGCCTCTCCGCGAACAGACGCCCCTTCTCGTTCAAAACGGCGATGCCGGCGGAGTCGTACCCCCGATATTCCAGCCGCTTGAGGCCCTCCATGAGAATCCAACCCGCCTGGCGCGGGCCGACGTATCCGATGATTCCGCACACTGTCTGGTCAACCGCCTCCGGTCCGCGAGAGGATCGCCCCGGCTTCCTCGACGAGGGCATGCGCACCGAACCCGGGAGCGGGACTCTCGGCGATCAGCCGCACCACCGGCTCGGTTCCGGACGCTCGCACGTGAAGCCACTCCCGCCGCGCCGGCCATTCGATCCGCAACCCGTCGTCGAGGTTGGCGCCGCCTCCCTCCGGCAAGCCCCGCCGAAGCGCTTCGAACGCGGCCGGGAGCGCCTCGCGGCGAAATTCCACCTTTTCCTTGACGATCGCATAGGCGGGCCAGCGGGCCACGCGCTCCGACAGGGGCGTCTCCGGATTCGAAGCCAGGAATTCGAGAACGAGGGCCGCTCCCACAAGCGCGTCCCGCGTGAGGTGGAGCTCGGGCAGGATCACGCCCCCGTTCCCCTCGCCGCCCACTACCGCACCCTCGCGGGAGATCAGCGAAGCCACGTTCGCTTCGCCGACCGGGGCGCGCAAGGTCGAACAGCCTCGAGCCTCGGCCACGTCGTCGATCACCCGGCTGGTCGACAGATTGGTCGCGACGGCGCCGGGCTCGCGAGCCAGGACGACGTCGGCGGCCAGCGCCAGCGTGAGGTCCTCGCCCAGCGCCCGCCCCCGCTCGTCCACCAGCGAGAGCCGGTCCGCGTCCGGGTCGACCGCAAGGCCGACCGACGCGCCCGACGACGCCACGAGACGTCCCAGGTCGCCGAGGTTGGCCGCCGTCGGCTCGGGATCGCGCGGAAAGCGGCCGTGCGGCTCCAAGCCGATGGCGCGCACCTGGCACCCGAGACCCTCCAGGAGCGCGGACATCGCCGCGCCGCCTGCGCCGTTGACGCAGTCGAGCGCGACGCGAAGGCCGGCCGCGCGAATCCGGTCGCGGTCGAGCTGAGGCAAGTCCAGAACGCGCGCGACGTGGCGTTCGCAGGCCCCGTCGTCGCGCTCGGCCGGCGCCAGCGCGTCCCACGCTGCCCGCTCGGGGTCGCGGCCGGCCAGGAACGCCAAGAAGCGTTCCATGCGGTCCCGCGACAGAAAGGCGCCCTGTCCGGTCGCGAACTTGAAGGCGTTCCATTCGGCCGGGTTGTGGCTCGCGGTGACCGCGACCGCGCCCGCCGCCTGCGCCTCGGCCGCGGCCAGCAGCAGCGTGGGCGTGGGAACGACCCCGACGTCGACTACCCGGCGTCCCGTCGAAACGAATCCAGCCACGGCCGCCCCCGAGAACATGGGCCCCGACGTGCGGGAATCGCGTCCGACCAGCACGGGCCCGGCCTCGCCTTCCTCGCGCAGGAACGTGCCGTAGGCCGCGGCCAAGGCTGCGGCAAGCTCCGGCGTGAACGCCGCGCCCACGCGTCCGCGGAAGCCAGATACGCCCGCGATCAGGCCGGGCGGAAGGCGAACGGGCACTGGCGGGGCTCCAGGAGGAAAGGCGCGCCGCGGGGCGGCGAGGCGCAGACGGCCAAGCGAGCGGGGTGGTCCGAAAGCTAGCCCCCCGCGCGCCGCCGCAGGAACCGGTCTTGGCCCATGGGCTCCGGGCCCCCGCCCCGTACCGCCGCAGGAGTCCCACACGACGGCCGTCCACCGGACCGAAGGCGCACCGCCGCTGCAAGCGAAGCCCCGTCGGTTGGCGTAGATTGCCGCGTCCCCCGCGCTGATCCGGCGACCCCTCCGGCTTCCCAAAGAGACGAACCGCGTGCCCGACTCCTCCCAACGCTTCGCAACCCGCTGCGTCCACGCCGGACAAGCCCCCGAACCCGTCACAGGCGCCGTTTCCACGCCCATCTTTCAGACCTCGACGTACGCCTTGGAGGCCCCCGGCCGCGACAAGGGCTACGAATACGGCCGACTCCACAATCCGACGCGCGAGGCAGCGGAGGCCAACGTCGCCGCTCTCGAGAACGGGCGGCACGGGGTCGCGTTTTCGAGCGGCTTGGCCGCGATCGAATGCTTGGCCAAGACCGTCGCCGCCGGCGGCCACGTCGTCTGCGAGTCCAACGTGTACGGAGGAACGCACCGCCTGTTCGCGGAGGTGCTGCCCAGGGCCGGCATCCGGTGCACAGTCGTGGGTTGCCAAGACGCGGACGCCGTCCGCCGGGCGATGCGGCCCGACACCAAGCTCGTCCACGTCGAGACGCCGACCAATCCCCTGCTCCGCGTGTCCGACGTCGCCGCCCTGGCCGCCGCGGCCCGCGAGCGCGGGGCGCTCTTGTGCGTGGACAACACCTTCGCCTCGCCCTTCAACCAGAATCCTCTCGATCTGGGCGCCGACGTGGTCATGCATTCCGCCACCAAGTACCTGAACGGCCACTCCGACGTCCTCTTCGGCGTCCTGGTGGTCGACGACGACCCGCTTGCCGAGGAGCTGCGCTTCACGCGCAAGTCGACCGGCCCCGTGCCCGGCCCGATGGACAGCTGGCTGGTCCTGCGCGGCACGAAGACGCTGCACGTCCGCATGGAGCGCCACAACGAGAACGGCCAGCGCGTCGCCGAGTTCCTCCGGACGGCGCGCGGAGTGCGCGAAGTGCACTATCCGGGCCTGGCGTCCCATCCCCAGCACGACTTGGCCGCGCGCCAGATGAGGGGCTTCTCCGGCATGGTCTCGCTGCGTCTGGACGAAGAAGCGGCCAAGCGCCTGGTCGCGGGCGTCCGCCTGTTCAGGGTCGCCACGAGCCTGGGCGGCGTGGAGTCGATGATCAGCGTGCCTGTCGTCATGACCCACGACGCCGTCCCCGAGGATCAGCGCCTGCGCGACGGCGTCACCGACGACTTGGTGCGCTTGTCCGTCGGAATCGAGGACGCGCGCGACCTGATCGGCGATCTTCGCCGAGCCCTCGAAGAGTGAGCGCCTCGCAACCGGGAAACCCGCGCGCCCGCGCTTTCGTCCTGGCTAGCGCGGGCTCCCACGAATCGACGAAAGGACACCGATGACCGACGCGACCTCGGACGGCGCGGAGCAGGCGCGCGCCCGGCGCATCCTCGCCGACATCTCCTCGCGGGTTTGGGAGCACCCGGCGGACCGGGCGGCCCTCGCGGCTCTGCGCAAGCTCCCCATGTTCGACAAGGTGCTCAGAACGGTGTTCGGCATCTTCGGCGAGAAGCCCATCCGCTTGGCCTTCCAAGCCAACGCGGTGCGTGTCGGCGAAACGCAGTTTCCCCGCATCTGGGAACTCTACGGCGAGGTGTGCGAGACGCTGGACGCGCCGGAGAAGTATCCCCTCTTCGTCTCGCAGAACCCGGTCGTGAACGCCGGCGCCTACGGCATGAGCAAGCCGTTCATCATCCTGAACTCGGGCACGATCAGGCTGCTGAACGACCGCCAGGTCTCGTTCGTGCTGGGCCACGAGGTCGGACACGTCATGAGCGACCACGTGCTCTACCGGACGATGACCGAACTGCTGCTCGCCTTGGCGAAGCTGGGCTTTCCGATCGTCGGCCTGGCGGCGCGCGCCGTGCTCGTGGGCCTGCTGGAGTGGCAACGCAAGAGCGAGCTGTCGGCGGACCGGGCCGGACTGCTGGCGATCCAGGAAGCGGACGACGCCATGGAGGCGATGCTCGTGATGGCCGGCGGAGGCGAGGAGGGCGAGACGTCGCTGCCCGAGTTCGTGCGCCAAGCCGAGGACTACCGGGAGTCGGGAGACTTGGTCGACCAAGTGTTCAAGGTGCTGAACCTGCTGGGGCAGACGCATCCGTTCTGGGTGCTGCGCCTCTCGGAGCTGCGGGCGTGGATCGAGACGGGAGACTACGACCGCGTGCTGCGAGGCGAGTACCAGCGGCGCGACGAGCCCGACCCGGCGTACAAGCAGGACCTGGGCGAGGCGGCCAGCGCCTACGCTTCCGGAGCCGCGGACTTCGCCAAGGACGTCTTCGGGCAGATGGCTGGAGCCGCCCGGCGCGCGGGCGAAGGCTTCATGGAATCGTTCCGAAAGTAGGCGAGGACCCAGCGGCGGCGAGGGAGAGCGGGCGCGAATGCGAGTTCTGATCGTGGGCGCCGGAGGCCGCGAGCACGCCCTGCTGTGGAAGCTGCGCCGGGACGCGCCGGACGCCTCGTTCTTCGCCACGCGGCCCAACGGCGGGATGGCCGGCGAGTGCGAAGCCGTGGACTTGAGCCCCCAGGACGGCGAGGCGGTGGCCGCTTGGGCCGCCGGCGCCCGGATCGACTTGGCCGTGGTGGGCCCCGAGGCTCCGCTCGCGGGAGGAATGGCCGATCGGCTCGGCGAGGCCGGCGTGCCCGCGTTCGGGCCGTCCGCGGCGGCGGCCCGCATCGAGTCCAGCAAGGCGTTTGCGAAGAAGCTGATGGCGCGCGCCGGTGTGCCGACGGCCGCCTTCGAAGTCCACGACGAACTGGAAGCGGCCGTCGCTTGCATCGAGTCGATGCGGCCGCCCGTGGTGATCAAGGCTTCCGGGCTGGCGGCGGGCAAGGGCGTTTCCGTCTGCGCGTCGGCGGACGACGGGGTCGCGGCCGCGCGGCGCGCCTTCGACGGCGCGTTCGGGGACGCCGGGAAGCGGGTTGTGATCGAAGAGTTTCTCGAAGGCGAGGAGATGTCCGTCTTCTTCTTCGCTTCGGGAGAGCAGTTCGTGCCTCTGTTGCCGTCGCAGGACCACAAGCGCGTTGGAGAAGGCGACCGGGGACCGAATACGGGCGGCATGGGCGCCTACGCGCCCGTTGGACTCGCGACGGACAGTCTGCTGGACGAGATCGGCGAGCGGGTCGCCGCGCCCACGCTGGCCGCGCTGGCCGAGGCCGGACGTCCCTTCTCGGGGCTCCTCTACGCCGGGCTGGCGATCACCCGCGACGGCCCGAAGGTCGTCGAGTTCAACTGTCGCTTCGGCGATCCCGAGACGCAGGCGGTCCTGCCGCTGATGGAGTCGTCGCTGCTGGACCCGATGCTGGCCGTGGCCCGGGGCGACGGCATCGCCGGGCACGAGCCCCGGTTTCGCGACGCCGCGGCCGTCTGCACGGTCCTGGCCGCGCGCGGCTATCCCGGCGCTTGCGCGGGCGGCGCGCCGATCTCGGTGCCGGCGCTCCCCGGCGACACCATCCTCTTCCACGCCGGCACGTCGAAGGGCGCCGGCGGCCTGGAGACCTCGGGCGGCCGCGTGCTGGCGGCCACGGCGGTGGCAAGCTCCTTCGACGAGGCCCGCAAGGCCAGCCGGGCGGCGGCCGAAGCGGTCTCGTTCGACGGCAAGCAGTTTCGCCGCGACATCGGCTGGCGGGAGTCCGCTCGCCTGCGCCGGCTGAACCACGGCCGGCGCGGCGGCGAGTTCAGCGAACCTCTGACCCAAGCTCACGGAGAGACCCCATGATCGTATCCACCACGCCGTCGCTCGAAGGACGGAGCGTCACCGCGTACCTGGGCATCGTCACCGGCGAGGCCATAATCGGCGCCAACGTCGTCAAGGACATCTTGGCCAGCCTGCGCGACATCGTGGGCGGCCGGTCGGGCAGCTACGAGAAGGCGCTGCGGGCGGCCCGCGAGCATGCGATGCACGAAATGGCCGCCGAGGCGAAGGGGCGAGGCGCCGACGCCGTCGTCGCCGTCGACCTGGACTACGAAGTCCTCGGCTCGGGCAACGGGATGCTCATGGTGTCGGCCACCGGGACTGCGGTCAAGGTGGCGTAGCGCGGCCGTGCCCGAACTCCCCGAGGCCGAGACCATCTCGCGGGAACTGGACTCGTTCCTCGCGGGACGCGTCCTGGCGGCCGTTGCCGTGCTGAGGCCCGACGTCGTGGCCGGGGAGCCCGGCCACTTGGCCGCCGCCGAAGGCAAGCGCGTCGTGGCCGTGGGCAGGCGCGGCAAGAACGTCGTCGCGCGGCTGGAAGACGGCGCCCGCATCGTGGTCAACCTGGGAATGACGGGCCGCTTGCTGGCTTCGGGCGATCCGCCGCCGGCTCCGGGCTCGGCGCACCCGGCCGTCTTCTTCCACTTGGAAGGGGGCGGCGCGGTCACGTACGACGACGTCCGGCGGTTCGGACGGGTCGCGCACATGCCCCGCCTCCGCTGGGAGGAGTGGTCGGCGCGCCTTGGGCCCGAGCCCCTCTCGCCCGCCTTCACCGCCGCCCGCTGGCGCGGCATCCTCTCCACCTCGCGGTCTCCCGTGCGCTCGCTCCTGCTCGACCAGCGCAAGGTTGCCGGCGTGGGCAACATCTACGCGGTCGAGTCGCTCTGGCGGGCCGCCGTGCATCCCGCGCACCCGGCCAACGACATCCGCGCGGCCGCCGCCGGCCGGCTCCACCGGCGTCTGCGCAGCGTCCTTCGCGACGCCATCCGCGCCAACGGCACGACGCTCCGCGACTACCGCACGACCTCGGGCGAGGAGGGCGCGTTCGGCCTCGCGCTGCGCGCCTACGGCGCCGCCGGCCGGCCGTGCCCGCGTTGCGCCGAGCCGATCGAGCGCCTCGTCTTCGGCGGCCGATCGGCCTTCCTCTGCCCGCGCTGCCAGCGGCTTCCCGCGGGGCGCGCCGCCGGCGGCCCGAAGCTCGCTCGCGCCCATCCCAGCGCCTTCGCGCGAGAACATTGAGCGCGCGCCTCTCGTCCCGTCCCTCGCTGGCCGCGCGGCCGCAGGTCCGCACCGCGTTTCCGGGGAGGCGCCTCGGCGCGCCGCCGGATCTCGCCGCCTTCGCGCCCGGCCCGGCCCGCCGGTTGCGGGCACCGCGGCGCGCGACATCGCGGCGGGCGGGGCAGACGGCCGTGGCCGCCGTGCTGGCGCTCCTGCTCCGCGGCCCGGCGCCCGCCCAGGCGCCGCCCGCCCCCGGGGAGCAGCTGCCCGTCGTCCGCCACGTGCTGGGCAACGGAATGACGTTTCTGATCCTGGAACGGCGCCAGTCGCCCACCGTGGCGTTCGTGGTCCACTACCCGGTGGGCTCGGTGAACGAGAAGCCGGGCGCCACGGGCGCGGCCCATCTGCTCGAGCATCTCCTTTTCAAGGGATCGCGCGAGATCGGCACGAGGGACTGGGGGGCCGAGCGCGCGGCGCTGGCCGCGGTGGACCAAGTTCGCGACTCCATGGTTGCCGAACTCCGCGCCGACTCGCCGGACGCAACCGGCGCCGAGCGACTTGCCGATGTTCTAGCAAAACTTGAAGACGATGCACACATCTACGTTATTCCCAACGAGTTCGACCGAATTCTCTCCAAGGCCGGAGCGCGCAACCTGAACGCCACGACGACGCACGAGGCGACCAGCTACTTCGTGGAGCTGCCGAAGAACCGCGCGGAGCTTTGGTTCGCGCTGGAATCGGACCGCGCGGCGAGGCCGGTGTTCCGAGAGTTCCACACGGAGCTCGACGTGGCGCTGGAAGAGCGTCGCACGCGGCTGGAGGCCAGCCCCGGCGGAGCGCTGGAAGTCGCGCTCCTCGCCGCCGCATTCCGAGAACACCCCTACGGTGTTCCGGTAGCCGGCCTCGCGTCCGACGCCGAACGCCTGCGCCGCCGAGACGTGGAAGACTTCTTCCGCGACAACTACGGCGCGCGCAACGCGGTGGTGGCCGTCGTGGGGCACGTCGACCCCGAACAGGCCGTCGCCTGGGCCGAGACGTACTTCGGCGGACTCCCGGCGGGCGCCCCGCTTCCGCCACCTCCGCCGCCGGAGCCCGAACAGGCCGGTGAACGCCGCCTCGTCGTCCCGTTCGACGCCGAGCCCCGGCTGCTGATCGGCTGGAAGGCCGCGGGCGGCTCTCACGCGGACGCCCCCGCTCTCTCCGTCCTCGCGGCCCTGCTCGCCGGAGGCCGCACCACGCCGCTCTACAGGCGGCTCGTCACGGGCGACCGCTCCGCCGTGCACGTCTCGGCACGGCTCGGGCCGGGCTCCGCGCATCCCGGGCTCTTCATCGTCTCCGCGGTCCCGCGGTCGCCTCACCGGCCCGAAGCCGTGGAACGCGCAGTGCACGAGGAGATCGAGCGCATGAAGGCCGAGGGGCCGGAGCCGGCCGCGCTCGCGAGAATCCGCAACCAAATGCGGGCGGGCGAGTACCGGCGACTGGCGTCCAACCTGCAACTCGCGATCCAGCTCGCGGCGTCGGAGGCCGCGCTCGACGACTGGCGCGAGACGTTCCGTTGGTCGGGCAAGATCGCCCGCGTCACGCCCGAGGACGTGAGGCGCGTGGCGTCCCGCTACCTCGTGGCCGACAAGCGCACGGTCGCAACGATGGTCAGGAAGGCATCCCAGCGGCAATGAAGACCTGGCGCGCCGCCTGGCGGCGATGCGCAACGCGCATTCGCGCGCCTAGGCCGGCCGCAACCGCGACAAGCATCCGCGGCGCGGCCTCCCGGCCGGGCCGCGCCGCGCCGTCGCTAGGGACGGCTTCCCGCCCGTTCGGCCGGGGCACGCGCTGGGCCGTGGCCGCGACGGCTCTCGGCGTCGGCGCCGGACTCGTCCGGGGTTTCCCGGCCGCCGCCTCGCAACAGTCCGTCCGTGCCCGGATCGAGACCCTGCAGTTCCCGGCACTCGAGTTTTCCCCGCCGCGCGTCAGCGCCGACGCCGTCTCGGGAGTGCCGGTCTACTTCCTCGAGGACCGCGACCTGCCGCTCGTGACGATCTACGCAACGTTTCGCGGCGGCGCCGGACGCCTGCCCCGGCGGTACTACGGAGCGGCGTCGGCGCTCCCCGCCCTGCTTCGAACCGGCGGCACGGCGGCGTTGACGCCCGGCGAGGTGGACGAACGCATCGAGACCATGGCGCTCTCGATGAGCTTCGGACAGGGCGGCGGGGGCGCCTCGTCGTGGGTGAACGCGCTGGCCGAGCACGTCGAGGACGCCGTTGCGCTGTGGGGCTCGATGCTGCGGACGCCGCGCTTCGACGCCGCCGAGGTGGAGACATGGCGCGGCGCGGAGATCGAGAGGGTGCGCAGGCAGGCCGACGACCCCGCCTCGCTCGCCTTCCGCCGCTTCAACGCGATCATGTACGGAGACCACCCGGTGGGCTGGTCGATCGAGCCGTCCGACCTCGAGCCGGCGGACTTGGCTCCAGAGCGGCTGCGGTTCGTGCACCGGGCCGTCGTGTGTCCGGGCAACATGGCTCTGGGAGTCGTAGGCGACGTCGCCTGGGAACGCGCGGAGCGGATGATCGGCGAGATGCTCGAAGGCTGGCCCGCCTGTTCGGACGGCTTGCTCGACGAAGAGCCGAAGGCGAGCATCCGGTCGAGCCCGGGCGTCTTCGTGCTGCACAAGGAGACGGCGCAGAGCGTCGTGATCGCCGCCCACGCCACGCCGGTGCGGCGCGACGCGTCCCGGACGTACTTCGCGTCGCGGGTGGCAAACGCGATTCTGGGCGCGTCCGGACTGTCGAGCCGCATCAGCCAAGCAGTGCGGACGCGCGAGGGGCTTGCCTACAGCGCGTCTTCGCTGTGGACGACGCCCCGCCGCAGCGACGGGCTGGTCGGCGCCGTCACGAGCACCAAGCCCGAGACGACGCTGGCCGCGGCCCGCCTGCTGCTCGAGGTGATCGACTCGTTGCGCGCCGCCGCGCCGGCGGCGAGCGAAGTTGCCCGCGTCGCCGCCGCGACGGCCAACGGCTTCGCCTTCAACTTCGGCACCTCCGCGCAGATCGTGGCGCGCAGCTTGGCCCACCGAAACCTGGGACTGCCGGCGGACTGGCTCGAGACCTACGCCCAGGGGATCGGGCGCGTGACGCCGGGCGAAGCGCACCGCGTCTTCCGCGACCACGTGCACCCCTCCCGCATGACCATCCTCCTTCTGGGCGACACGACGCGCTTCGACGGCTCGGCCGCGGAGCTGGGACCGGTCACGGTCCTGGAGGCCGGCGCTTCTCCCCCACGTGTATCGCCGCGATTCCGCCCGTAAGCAACTCCCACCGCACCGCGCGGAACCCCGCGTCCCTCATGACCGAGGCCAGCCCGTCCGGCCCAGGGAATCCCTTCACCGACTCGGGCAGGTACGAATAGGCCCACTCGTGCCCCGAGACGAGCCGCCCGATCCGCGGCAAGACGCGATTGAAGTAGAGCATGTAGAGCGATCGCAGCACGCGGCCCGGCGGCACCGTGAATTCCAGAGCCACGAGTCGCCCCCCCGGCTTCAAGACGCGCCAGAGCTCCCGGAGCCCGGCGCCGAGATCGGCCAAGTTGCGCACGCCGAACCCGACGGTCGCCCCTGCGAACGCGTCGTCCGCGAACGGAAGGCGCGCGGTGTCCCCCGCGACGGGCCGCACCGGGCGTCCCTCGATCTTGCCGCGCCCCTGGACCAGCATCGGCGCCGCGAAGTCCGCGCCCGCCACCCAGCCCGAGAAGCCCGGCCGCCGCGCCAGCTCCAACGCCAAGTCGAACGTTCCGGCGCACGCGTCCAGGTAGGCGCCGCCGGGCGCGGCTTGCCAGTCCAGACGGCGAACCGCCAAGCGGCGCCATCGCTGGTCGATCCGCAAGCTCAGCAGGCGGTTGAGCAGGTCGTAGCGGGGCGCGATCTCGCCGAAGAGCCTGCGCACCTGTTCGGCGCGCTCGGGCCCCGGCGCGGGCTCCGCGCCCGTTGCAGCGGCCACCGGCAAGTCTCCCTTCATGGCCCGGGACGCGGAAGTGCGGCGCGGCAGACGGAGAAGATAGCGGGGAGACGCCCGCGCCGCGTTGGGCAGGAGCGGCCGCGCGGAAACGGGCGCTGGAAGGAGAGTGCGGGACGGCGCCGCGGAAAACCGGCGTATCTTTCCCGGGTCGGCCCGACGTCTTGCCCGCTTGGCCCGCGTGGTCCCCTTCGCCGAAAGCCCCCTGTGGATTCGAAGGAACCCACCGACCAAGCGCTGGCCGCCCGCGCCGTCGAAGGAGACGAACGCGCCTACCGCGAGATCGTCGAGCGCTACGAGCGTCCAATCTTCTCGCTCCACTACCGAATGGTCAGGGACCGGGAACTCGCCGAGGACCTGGCGCAGGAGACGTTCATCCGGGCGTTCAACGCGATCCACACCTACAATCCGCGCTACAAGCTGTCGAGCTGGCTCTTCAAGATCGCCAACAACCTCGCCATCGACCACCTGCGCAAGCGGCGGATCGAGACGGTGTCGATCGACGGTGCGCCGAACGCGGTCACCGAGGAAGAGCAGGCCCAGACGCGCCAGGAGTTCGCGTCGGACGCCGAGAGCCCCGAGGAGTACGCGGCGAATCGCGAGTTGGGCGAGCAGATCGAGGCGGCGATCGCCAAGCTCCGGCCGCAGTACCGGACCGCTACGATCCTCCGTCACGTGGAGGGGTTCTCCTACGAGGAGATCGCTGGGATCATGGACTTGCCCTTGGGCACGGTAAAGACCTACATCCACAGGGCCCGGCTCGAGCTGCGGGTGCTCCTCGCGCACCTGGACCCGTCCAAGTGACGGCCCGCGAGGGGAGGTCGCTCGTGGGGCCGCCGCCGGACGGAAGGCGGAGACGCGAGACCGCAGCATGGGTGGCGGGCAGTGCGAGAAGAGCCTGCGCCACGCCCCTGCGGAAGGCGGCGAAGACGTGAAACCGGCTTGCGGAAGCCGTCGTAATGCCAACACGAAGCCCCGCGACGCGGAGATTCGCATGAGCAAGTCAGGAAGACGCATGAAGCCCGCTGAAGTCGAACGCCTTCTCTCGTATCTCGACGGCGAGTTGGACGGCGCCGCGGCCGGCGAGTTCGAGGCCGAAGCGGCTCGCGACCGTCGGCTGGCTGCGGAAACGGCCGCTTTGCGGTCGGTGTTCGCCGGACTCCGCGCGCTCCGGCGGCCGCGGCCCCGAGCCGGTTTCGCGTCGCGAGTCGTCGCCGGCTGGCACGTGCAATCCGGGGCACGAGCCAAGTGGAGCGTCCGGCCGAGCCGGTCCGATTCGCTGGTGCGGGATCCGTTCGGGGCCTTCGCGGAAGGCGCGCTCTCGCGCCGCCAAGCCCGAATTCTGGCGGATTTGGCCGGACGCGACTCCGAGATCGCGGCGGCGCTGGCCGCGGCACGGCGTCTCCAGGAGCGCCTCGCGGGGCTCCCTGGCTTTCGGCCCAGCGAGGGCTTCGCCGAACGAGTGGCGTCGCGCGCCCGCGCGGCCGCTCCGGCGCCGTCGCGAGAGAGCGTCTTGGCTTTGGCTTGGTTGCGCCGGGCGTGCTGGCCGCGCGCGGAACGGCGCTTGGCGTTCGCGTCGGGCTTGGCCGCGGGCCCGGTGGCCGTCGTTGCGGCAACGGCCTACATGGTGTTCAGCCGACCGATGGCGACACTGTCCAACGTGTCCACGTTCGCGTGGAACAAGGCGTCCGCTGCCGTGTCCGGCGTCGCCGAGAGCGTGACCGCAAGCGCGCTCGCGCGCAGCGCCTCCGGCTCCTTGGAAGGATTGGGCGGATGGGCGCCCGTCGTCGGCGCCGGCCTGGTCGCGGCGGCTGCGCTGAGTCTGCTCTCCGCATGGGTTCTCTACAAGAACGTGGTGACCGCTAACGGAACGGAAGGCAAGTATGCATCGGCTTGACGCACTGGGCGCGCTGGCGGCCCTGGCCTGCGCCTCCCTCTTCGCGAGCGGCCCAGCCGCCGCCCAGGAACGGATCGTCGTATCGAACACCGTGGTCGTCTCGGGCGACGAGGCTTCCCTGCACCTCGAGTTCTCGGACGGCGACCATCTCTCGTTGTCGTTCGCCGACGGGGTCGCGCGCGTTGGCGACGAGATCCTCGGACGCTTCGAGGCGGACGGCGAGGCCGAGCGGGCTTGGCGGGAGCTGCTGGCGGACGTGCTGCCCCTGACGAACGGCCCGCTGGCCCGGCGGCTTCACGAATGGGAGCCCGGCCAGACGGCCTCGCCGACGGAGCACGAACTGCTGGCGGACGTGGACGAGACGCTCGAAAGCGCCCTGGTTCGCGCGGTGGTTGCCGAATCCGCTGCCGAGGCGACGCGCCGGCTTGGGGACGGCGACTGGGCGACCGAGCTGGCGGAAGGCGCCCGGATCAAGGGGTTTTGGGACGCCGTTCGCCACATTGATCCGGCGTCGTTCGTCATCGTGGCCGGCGAGGACCACGTGGTTCCTGGGGACGCCGTCGTGGAGGAAGGCATCCTGGTGGCCGACGGACGGCTCGACGTGCACGGGACGGTGCGGGGCGGCGTCGTCCTCGTGGACGCGACAATGGCCGTGCACGAAGGGGGGCGGGTGCTCGGCGACGTGCGCCACGTCGACTCGCGCGTCGAGCGGATGGGCGGAGTCCTGGTCGGCGACGTGCTGGACGTCGTCCGGGAACGCCGGCGCAATGAAGAGAGGGAGAGGGACCGCATGCGCGCCCAGCTTCGGCGCGAGCTGCGAACAGAAGACGCGCGCACGCGCCACTACCGCGGCCCCTCGCTCTTCGATCGCGTCCGCGAAGCCCTGTCGGGCATCGTAGCGACCGTGGTCCTGTTCGTGGTCCTGGGCGTGCTCGGCGCCGTCGCTGCGATCGTCGCGGGCGACCGGGGCGACATGGTCGCCAAGGAGGTCGAGCGCTACCCGGCGAGGAGCGCCGCCGTGGGTCTCGCGGGCGCCTTCCTGGCGATTCCCGTCTATGTCCTCGGCATAGTCGCCTTGGCCGTCACGATCATCGGCATTCTCGGCCTGCCTGCCTGGATCCCGCTGTTTCCGCTGGCAGCGGCCGCCGCGTTCTTCGTGGGGCTCGTCGCCGCGAGCCGCAGCGTGGGGCGCTGGGTCCTGGACCGGGGCCACGCGCGACTGAGCTGGGCGAACCCAAACGACCGGGTTCACGCTTGCCTCGTCGGCCTAGCCGCCCTGCTCCTCCCGATGGCCGTCGGCAAGGCCCTGGATCCCTTGCCGCTGATCGGCTGGACGGGAGACCTGTTCGAGGCGCTCTCGACCATGGCCCTCTTCGCCGCCACGATCACGGGCCTGGGCGCGGTACTGACCACCCGCGGCGGCCGACGACTCTCCGGGGACTACGCAATCCACGACGACCTGGACGCGGCGGCGTGGTCCGGCGAGGGCTTTTCCCCCCGCGACGCCGACAGGGCCGGCCGACCGGACGCGTCCGCGACCGCCCCGGACGCCGGCGGCGGCGGCGAGCGGGCGGAAGCGCATCCCGCCGGAGACGGGGATCCGGCCGCTGCCGGCGAAACCGCAGGGAACGCGGCAGGCGACCCTAGCGAGGGGTCCGCAACGACCCAGGAAGCCGACCAGTCCGGGAAGAGCAAGGGCAAGCCCGGCAAGGCTGGCAAGTCCGGCGAGAAGACGAAGCCGGCCGCCAAGCCGGGCGACGAAGACGAAGAGGACCGCGAGTGACCCAGCTGGCCCGCGGCCGCCCGTCGCAGCATGGCAACCGCGGCCGCCGTCGCAAAACCGGCCCGCCCGTCCGCGGCTGCGCCTGGGCCGCTCGGGCCGAGCCGCCCGGAAACGCGGCGCTGGACGGCCATTCTTGCTTGCGCGCGTCGAGGAGCCCCTTGTTCCTGCTGGCCGCGGCGGCGCTCGCGACTCCCGCGACGGCCCAGGGGCAGCACTGGAAGACAATTTCCAGCTGGCGGGCCGTGACCGACGAAGAGGGCTTGCGCGTGCGAGTCGCGTACACGGCGGGCGTGCTGACGATCCGGCCGGGCCCGGCGCAGGGCCTCTACGAGGCGCGTCTTCGCTTCGACGAGGACGCCGAGCGTCCCCAGATGGACTACGAGCACGGACGGTTGCGCGTCGGGGCCGCCCGCCGGGACGGCGTCTCGGTCAGGAGACGCCACGGAGGCGAACTCGACCTGAAGTTGCCGACCAGAGTTCCGGTGACGCTGGACGTCCAGTTCGGGGCCGGGCAGGCGGAAGTGGACCTGACCGGCGTCCCCGTCGAGCGGCTCGAGTTGAGCACCGGCGCGGCCGAGGCGGCCGTGCGCATTGGCCGGCCCAACCCGGCCGTCATGGAGCTGGCCAACTTTCAGGTGGGCGCCGCCGACTTCAGCGTCTCGGGCTTGGGAAACATGAACGCCAAGCGGATTTCGGCGAAGGCGGGCGTCGGCTCGGTTACGCTGGACCTGCGCGGCCCGTGGGAGACCGAGGCGCACCTGCTTGTGGAGATGGGCGTCGGCCTGCTGGCGTTGCGCGTTCCCGAGTCGCTGGCGGTGCGGGTGCGCCGGGACGCACCGCGCCTGCTGGCGTCTTCGGACCTGGACCGCATGGAGAAGCGCGGCGACGCCTACTACTCGTGGAATTGGAACGACGCGGGCCGGAAGGTGGACATCGAGATCAGGGCCGGCGTCGGCGGCATCGAGCTCGAGTGGATTCGTTGAAGCGCGACGCCGGGCATCGAGCCGCGCGGTCGCGAGCCGCGGCGAGGACGGCCGCCTGCGACCTCGGCGCTACATTGGTGGAGCCGCTTCCGCCGGCCCGCCCGGCGGCTTGTTCGAGTCTCCGGGAGCAACCATGATCGGCACCTTGTTGACGTTTCTGGCCGTGGGCATCGTCAGCATCGTGGCCGTCTGGATCGTCTTGCAGGTCGTCGGCTCGCTCTTGGGCTTGACGCTCGGCATCGCAGGCTTCCTTCTGTCTCACGTCGCTCCGGTCATGCTGGTCGGCTGGCTGGTCCTCAAGGCCCTGGCGAAGATCAGGCGGGGCTCGCTCTCGTCGGCGGACCGCCAATGGCTCGAGGGCGACTGAGGACGCTCGATCCGACGGCGCTGCCGTCGCGACGCGCCTCGGCGGCATCCATTTCGCTCGGTTAGCCGACGGCCCTGGGCGGCAACGCGTCCAGCCCGGCCAGGAGCCGGTCGCCGATTTCGCGAAGCGCGACGCCCGCCGGAGACTCGGGCGCCGCAAGCACCGTGGGCGTCCCAGTGTCGCCCGCCTCCCGCACGGCCAAGTCCAGCGGCACCCTTCCAAGGAACGGAACCGACAGTTCCCGGGCCAGCGCTTCCCCGCCGCCCCGCCCGAACAAGTCCACCACCTCGTCCGATCCCGGAAGCCGAAATCCGCACATGTTCTCGACGACGCCCAGCACTCGCGTGTTGACGCGCTCGAACATCTTCACGCCTCGCAGCACGTCCCCGGTCGCCACCTTCTGCGGCGTGGTCACCATCGCGGCCCCGTCGAGCTCCACGGTCTGAACCAGCGACAGCTGCGCGTCTCCCGTGCCGGGAGGCATGTCCACGACCAGCAAGTCGAGCGGCCCCCAAGAGACCTGCTCCATGAACTGCTTGAGGACGCCCGAGATCAGCGGGCCGCGCATGATGGCGGGCTGCTCGCGCTTGAGCAGGAAGCCCAAGCTCATCAGCCGCACGCCGTGCTTGTCCAGCGGCTCGATCATCTCCGAGCCCTTGGCGCCCGTCACCGACGGCCGCCTGCGCTCGCCGAACATGACCGGGATGTTCGGACCGTAGATGTCCGCGTCCAGCAACCCCACCACGAGGCCGCGGCGCGCAGCCGCCACCGCCAAGTTGGTGGCCACCATCGACTTGCCGACGCCGCCCTTCCCGGAACTCACAGCCACGATCCGCTTGACGCCCGGCAGGATCCCCGGCTGCGGAACAGGCGCGGGCACGCTCCCAGGCGCCAAGCCCCCCCCCGCCTTTGGGCGCGCCCGCGCAGGCGCGGCGGATCCGGCCGGCGCCGGAGAGCTCTGAGGCAACTCCACGTCCACCTTCGCGCGCTCGACGCCCTCGACGGCTTCGGCGGCGGCGCGCGCCTCGCGCACCAAGCGGCCCGGGTCGCCCTGCCGCAACGAAAACGTGAAGCGCGCCTCGCCGTCCGCACTCACCGTCACGTCCGAGACTTGGCCGCCGGACACGACGCTCTCGTTCGTCGCCGGGTTGACCACGGCCTCGAGGGCGCGGCGAACGGCGTCGTCAAGCGCATGTTGCGGGCGGGGAGCCGCCGAGTCGGTTGCGGCCATGCACGGGACTCCGGTGATCGTTCGCTGTCGAGCCCGCACCGGCGCGTGACCTGCCCACCTTACGCGAGGCAAGCCGGCAATCTGCGGCCACGGCCGGTCCCGGGTCAAGGGCGGGGGCGGCGCCCGCCACGTCCGCAACGGCGGGGCGGCCGCGTTTGGGAGGTGGGTCTTGCCCAGCCCGGCGGCGCCGCAAAGCCGCCACGTCCGCAACGGCGGGCGGCCGTGTTTGGCCAGGGCGTCGTCAGGGCGTCGCAGGGCCCGCGCGGGCGGGCCACGCCGCTCCTTCCGGGCCCGAGGAAGGTCTCCCAACGTTGCTGCTGGACGGCCGCCGCGCGCGAGGCAACGTTACTATTGGAGTCGCCCTCCCCAGCGTCCCTCTTCACACGCAAGGAAGCCGCTCGATGGCAGGAAACTTCCGCGTCCCCGAACCCGTCAACGAGCCTGTCTTCGACTACGCTTCCGGCAGTCCCGAGCGAGCAGAGCTCAAGGCCGCGCTGCGCCGCTTGTCGGACATGGACGCGGACGTCCCGGCCATCGTCGGAGGCCAAGAGATCCGGACGGGCGACACGCACCCCATCGTCGCCCCGCACGACCGCTCGCTTCGCCTCGGGGTGTGGCATTCGGCGGGAGCGGACGAGGCCCGCCAGTCCATCGAGGGCAGCCGAGAAGCCAGGCGCGAGTGGGCGTCCTGGCCCTGGGAGGAGCGGGCCGCCGTCTTCATCCGGGCGGCTGAGTTGCTGTCGGGGCCATGGAGGGCCACGCTGAACGCCGCGACGATGCTGGGCCAAAGCAAGAACGCGTTCCAGGCCGAGATCGACGCGGCCTGCGAGACGATCGACTTCTTCCGCTACGGCGCGGCCTTCCTGGGCGAGACCTGCGAGCAGCAGCCGTTCTCCGACGACGGCGCATGGAACCGCACCGACCACCGGCCCCTCGAGGGCTTCGTGTACGCCGTGAGTCCCTTCAACTTCACGGCGATCGGCGGCAACTTGGCGGGCACGCCCGCCATGGCCGGTTGCGGAGTCGTCTGGAAGCCGTCCAAGCACGCGGTGCTCTCGGCCTACTACACGTACAAGCTGCTCGAAGAGGCTGGACTGCCGCCGGGCGTGATCGACTTCGTGCCCGGCAACCCGGGCGAAATCACGAACGCGGTTCTCGGCCACCCCGACTTCGGCGGGCTCCACTTCACGGGCTCCACCGAGGTCTTTCGCTCGCTGTGGACGACGGTGGGGCGCAACATCGGCCGCTACCGATCCTACCCCCGGCTCGTGGGCGAGACCGGGGGAAAGAACTTCATCGTCGCGCACGAGTCGGCCCACGTGGACGCGCTTCGCACGGCCATCGTGCGGGGCGCGTTCGAGTACCAGGGGCAAAAGTGCTCCGCGGCGTCGCGCGTCTACGTGCCTAAGTCGCTGTGGCGGCGCCTCAAGGACGCCGTCGTGGACGAAACGGAGGCGCTGGCAATGGGGAGTCCGGCCGACTTCCGCAACTTCGTCAACGCAGTCATCGACCAAGGAGCGTACGACAGCATTCGGGGCTACGTCGACCGGGCGGCCGCGGGCACCGGCGCCGAGATCGTCGCGGGAGGCGCCTGCTCCGACGACGAGGGGTTCTTCGTGCGCCCGACGATCGTCGAGGCCGAAGACCCGCGTTGCGAATCCATGTGCGACGAGATCTTCGGGCCGGTGGTTTCCATCCACGCGTACCCCGACGGCGCGTGGAGCGAAACGCTGGCCCTGGCCGACGCCACCTCGCCCTACGGGCTCACCGGCGCAGTCTTCGCGCGCGACCGCGCCGCCGTCCGCGAGGCCGCGGACACGCTCCGCTGGGCCGCGGGCAACTTCTACGTGAACGACAAGCCCACCGGCGCCGTGGTCGGCCAGCAGCCCTTCGGCGGCGGCCGCGCGTCCGGCACCAACGACAAGGCCGGCTCGGTCCTCAACCTGAGCAAGTGGCTCACGCCCCGAACAATCAAGGAAAACCTGAACCCGCCTCGCGACTACCGCTACCCGTTCATGGCGGAGGAGTGACGAGGGCCGGCCGCGGCGAAGCCGTCAGACCGCCGCCTGCCGCAGCGCTTGGGAGAAGTCCGCCTTCAAGTCCGCAACGTCTTCCAGTCCGACCGAGATGCGAACGAAGCCGTCCGGGATGCCGGCCGCTTCGCGCTCGGCCGCTAGCAGGCCCGCGTGGGACGTGCAGCGCGGTTGCGAGACCAGCGTCTCGACGCCGCCAAGCGAAGGCGCCGCCGCCGCAAGTTCGAGGCTCGAGCAGAATCTGTCCGCGGCTTGCCCGCCCCCCTGCAGGACGATCGAGACGATGCCGCCGAAGCCCGCCAGCATCCGGCGCGCCGTGGCGTGGTCGGGATGAGACGGGAGGCCCGGGTAGACGACGGCGCGGACGCCCTCGGCTCCCTCCAACCATTCGGCCAGCTCGCGCGCCGATCGGTTGTGGCGCTCCATTCGCGCCGCCAAGGTCCGCAGGCCGCGGTCGAGCAACCATGCCGCGTCCGGGTCGATCGACGGACCGTAGAGCTTCATTGCGGCCGTAACGCGCTCGACGAACTCGCCGCTTCCCGCGACGACGCCCGCAACGAGGTCCGAGTGGCCGCCCAGGTACTTCGTGGCGCTGTGGACGATCGCGTCGACCCCGTGGTCGGCGGCCCGAAAGTTGACGGGCGTGGCGAAGGTCACGTCGGCCGCCAAGACGGCGCCCGTCCGGTCGGCCGCTAGGCGGGCGGGCTCCAGGTCGAAGACCCGCAACACGGGGTTGGTGGGGATCTCGGCGTAGACGACCTTGGTCCGGTCCGTCACGGCGGCCGTCCACGAGGCGGGATCGGTCGGGTCCACGAACGTGGTGGACACGCCGCGCCGGGGAAGCTCGTCGGCCAGCAGCGCGTGCGTGGCGCCGTAGACGTAGCGGCTCGACACGACGTGGTCGCCGGCCTCGGTCGCGGCGAGGAGCGTCATGGAGATCGCCGCCATCCCGCTCGCCAGCGCCACCGCCGCCTCGGCGCCCTCCAGCGCGGCGAGCTTCTTTGCCAACGACGTCTGGACCGGATTGTTGCCGTAGCGGGTGTACAGCAGGTCGGTTCCATCGGCCGGTCCGGCCCAATGAAACGTCGAACTCCGCACCAGCGGCGCAACGACGGGCGCGCCGGGGCGCCGGTCCCCGGAGCCGCCGTGAACCGCCAGAGTGGCGGTGCGCCGCGATCCCTCGCCGACGGCTTCCCGTTCTTGTCCCACCTTCGCCATCTCTTTCCCCAAATCCGGTGTTCGAATCGTCGAGGCCCGCTTAACCTACTTGCTTCTTGCGGCGTTCAGGGTCGTCCGTGGCGCTCCCCGGCCGGTCGGCAATCAACCCGTCGAAGCAAGGCCGGGTTCGCTGCTTCGGGCATTTGGGCCGCGGGCGAGGACGCTGAGGGCCGTCGTGCCGCCGTCGGCGTGCCGGTAGACGAGGCGACGGCGGGCGAGCGAGCGCAGAATTTCCTCTCCGCGCCGGCCTAGAACGGCGGTTGCGCCCCCGGCGGGGATGTTGCCGCAATCCTCCACGGTCGTCCACGCGGCCTGCTCTTCGGGCCGAATCGCGCCCAGCACGCGAAACCGGCTTCCACACACGTCGCAGACCGCCGCCAGTCCGTGGCGCGCCAATGCCTCGGCAACGAAGTGGCCGCGCACTTCGTCCAGGACGCGGAACAAAAAGAAGTAGGCGCGCTGCGACGTCTCGGCGTCTCCGAACGGGCCTTCGCCGGGCTGGCCGACGAGACCAGCGCAATCAGCGCCTGCGCCGGATGCGCCGACGTCGCCGCCGAGCGGATCCGCGTGCCCGTTCGCAAGACGGCCGCCGTCGCTGGAGCCGGCAAGTCCGCCGCCGTCGCGCCGGTCCGTCGCGCCCATGCGCCCGAGCAGCAACCGGGCGACGACCTCGTCGGCGCAACTGTAGTCCAGCACGCTCACGCGACGGAAGTCTATCACCGTGACGGCGGTGGGGCGCACGTCGGCCAGCCTGCTTTCGATCGCGGACCGAACGGCGCGCCCTGTGGGCCGAGTGACCAAGTTGGCGCCGACGGGCACCGCCGCTTCGCGCGCGATGTCGCCCAGGTCGATGTGCAACCTGCTGACGCGCGCTTCAGCCATCGGCTCGCTCGGGCAGCATGATGTTGATCTGGGCTCCCGGGAACGGGGCGAGTCCGTCCGCCATGGGCGGCGCCCGCGTCCATTCCGGGGCGTCCGCGATCTGGGCCGTGCCGCTGCGAATCGAGACTAGGCCGTCCCACCGCTTCACCTGCTTGCGGATCTGTTGCAGGCCCTGTCCCCGGCCGGTTTCGGGGAAGCGCGTCAATCCCTCGAGAAAGGCGGCTTCCAGAGCCTTCGCGTCGCCCCACAGGTCGCCGAAGCGGGCCGCATGGGCATCCGCCAGCGACGCGCGAAAGCCGCGCCCGACGTCGGAGACCGCGATGACGACCACGCGGCGGCCCAGGCGCTTGGTCCAGTTGTAGGACTGGGCCGCCACCCACCCCCGGCCGTTCGCGTGCTCGGTGATGTTCTGGCAGACTTCGGACAGGATGACGGAGAACTTGACCACGGCGGCGTCCGCGTAGCGCAGAGACCGCAAGATCGCCCCGGCCCGGTCCTGCACCCGGTTCACGACGGCGTGCACGTCCTGGTTGGTGGCGACGGGCGTGATTTCGAGGAGCACGTCCGACTCGCGGGCCGGACCGGCTGCGCGAGGAGAGCCGGGCGCGGCCCTGAACAGGCTGGCCGCCTCGCGAAAGAAGCCCATGCGGGCCAAGTAGCTGGTCACGTCGGCGTTCGCGGGAAGCGACAAGCTGGGAGACGTCCCGCTCCGCTGGGCCGCGACGGCGGCGGCGGCGAGAAGCGCCGTCATCCCGTTGGGGTCGATCCAGCGAAGGCGGCGCGCGTCGAACAGGACGGGGGCGGCGGCGGCGTCCGCCAGGGGCCGGTAGAGCGCTTCGACGCTGTCGTAGTCGAGCGACACGGGGATGTCGAGGACTCTCATCGACCACGAGGACCTGCGGGTGGGCCGGTTGCGGGCGCGGGCGCCTTGGCGGTGGACTGGAACGCGTTCGGAGAGAGCCGGGGCGGCGGCGCGGCCCGCTGCGCAAACGACGTGGCGGCCATGCGCCGTTGCGGGCGCCCCGGAGACGATGCCGGCGGCTCAACCAGCCGCCTGCGGCAGGCCGGGAAGGACTCCGGTGGCGCGAGCGCCGAGGCGGCCAGGAATCCGCGCGGGCGCCCTGGAGACGGCGCCTTCGTGGTCCGGGGCACATGGGCGGCGGTCGAGGACGCGTCGGAAGTTCGGAGGTGGCCCGAGGGCGGCGGCTCGCGAAGAGCGGGGGCGCAACGGGCCAAGGCGGCGCGCAGGTCGAGCGCACCGATGCATTCGAGGTTGGCGGCGGCAATCGCGTTGGCGTGGGCGGCGGCGGCCGGCGCGGACGCGCCTGCGAGCAGGCCCGAGAAGAAGGTCGCTCCCCATGCGTCCCCGCAACCGACGGCGGCGGCGTTCACCTGCGGCCGCAAAGGCGCCTTCCGCTTCGGCTCGATCCGGGTCGGAGGGCCGTGCGAAGCGTCTCGCTCGGCTTCGCAAGTCGCGTGCTCGAAGATGTCGGCGCCCGCGGCTCCGCGCGTGACCGCCAGCAGCTTCGCGCGCATGCCGATTGCGTCCTCCCCGACGGGGCTCGTCGCGCCGGCCGCATGAGGACGCGTCCGCGCCGCGCGCCCCGTGGCGGCAAGACGGGCGGCGCTCGCTTCGTCCAGGCCTGCTTGGTAGAGAGCGAACTCGTCCTGGTTCATCTGCACGACGTCGAAGCAGGCGGCGAACTCCGGCGCCTCCGCCAAGGGGCGCGGGCGCCGCGCGCCGCCGCTCTCGACCCCGAGGAAGAGGGAGTGGAGGTCCGCATAGGCCGGGCCGTGGAAGTCGTCGCGGACAAGCCGCGCGCCGACGAGGTCCAGCTCCGCCCCCGAAACGAAGTTCACGTAGAGCGCGTCGAGCGTCGGCAACAATGGGGCGACTTCGCGCGCGGCCCAGCCGGGCACGCCCCCGGTCAGACGCTCGGTGCGGTCGCCGGATACCGAGCAACGCAGCTCGACGCGGTTGTTCGGCGCGTCCGCCACGCGAATCCGGCTCAGGTCCGCAGAAGGCGCCAGGCGCCGCAGGCAACGCCGTCCGGGCCCGGCCAAGTCGACCCCCACGACGACCAGGGGCACGATCGTCCATCCCGGCCCGAGGACTTGATCGAAGGCGGCCAGCGAGTAGGCGATGCCGCCCCACAATCCCGCCTCCGGCGGGCGCCCGGCACGGACGAGCGTGTCCAGCACGAGCGTGCCGAGGACGCCGAGACGCCGGCGGCGGCCACCACCGTCGGCCGACGGTCCGTTCAACGCTCGCCCAGGAGGGCCGCAGGCCGAGGGACGTCGGTCGCCGGGGGTGACCGGTCGCCGGCGTCCAGTTCGAGGCCCATCCTCCCGGCGGCCGCCGGAGCCCGGACGCATGGCCGCGGGCGCGCGCGTCGATCGCCCGAACCCCAGCTCATCGCTCGTCGTCCAGCTGGAGCACCGCCATGAACGCCTCCTGGGGGATTTCGACGGACCCGATCTGCTTCATCCGCTTCTTTCCCTCCTTCTGGCGCTCCAGGAGCTTGCGCTTGCGGGTGATGTCGCCCCCGTAGCACTTGGCGGTGACGTTCTTGCGCAACGGGCGCACCGACTCGCGGGCGATTACCTGGCCGCCGACGGCCGCCTGGAGCGCCACCTCGAACTGCTGGCGCGGGATCAGCTGCTTGAGCTTGCGCACCAGCGAGCGGCCGTGGTGGTACGCGTTGTCGCGGTGCAGGATCACCGAGAACGCGTCCACCGGGTCGCCGTTGACCAGGATGTCGAGGCGGGCCAGGCTGCCGGGCCGGTGCTCGTGAAACTCGTAGTCGAGCGCCGCGTAGCCCCTTGTGCCGCCCTTGAGGCGGTCGTAGAAGTCCAGGACGATCTCGGCCAGCGGCAACTCGTAGTCCATCTCGACGCGCTGGAGGTCCAGGTACTTCATTCCGCGGAACACGCCCCGGCGGTCGTGGCAAAGCTTCTGCACGTTGCCGATGTACTCGGCGGGCACGACTATGCGCGCGCTGACGACCGGCTCGGCTATGGACTCGACGGTCGCGCGGTCCGGAAGGTTGGCCGGGTTCTCCAGCCGCACTTCGCCGCCGTCCGTCAAGCGCACTAGGTATTCGACGTTGGGCACCGTGGTGACGAGCTTCACCCCGAACTCGCGATCCAGCCGCTCCTGCACGATCTCCAGGTGGAGCAGGCCCAGGAAGCCGCAACGGAACCCGAAGCCGAGCGCGTTCGACTTCTCGGGCTCGAAGCGAAGCGCCGCGTCGTTGAGCTGAAGCCGTTCGAGCGCGTCGCGCAGCTCCTGGTAGCCGTCGGTCTCGGCGGGATACAAGCCCGCGAACACCATGGGGCGGGGCTCCTGGTAGCCGGGCAGCAACTCGGGCGCCGGGTTCGACGCGTCGAGCACGGTGTCGCCGACGGGCGTGTCGGACACGGCCTTGATCGCGGCCACGACGTAGCCGACCTCGCCGGGACCCAAGTGGTCGCACGGCACGCGCGCCAGCCGCTGCCGCCCGACTTCGGTGACCTCGTAGCGGGCGCGGACGGTGCCGAAGGTGATCGGAGTGCCTGCGCGGACCACGCCGTCCACGACCCGGATGCTCGGGACCGCGCCCAGGTACTGGTCGTAGCAGGAATCGAAGATGAGCGCGCGCAGAGGCGCCCCGCCGTCGCCCGCAGGCGGGGGAACGCGCTCCACGACGGCTTCCAGGACGGCATCCACGCCCTCGCCCTCCTTGGCGCTCGCCAGGATCACGCTCGATGGATCGACGCCGATCAGCTCGGCGAGTTCGTCGCGGCGGCGGCCGGGCTCCGCGCCGGGAAGGTCGATCTTGTTGACGACCGGCACGATCTCGAGGTCCGCGTCGAGGGCAAGGAAGAGGTTGGACAGGGTCTGGGCCTGCACTCCCTGGGCCGCGTCCACGACCAGCACGGCGCCTTCGCACGCGGCCAAGGAGCGCGACACCTCGTACGAGAAGTCCACATGCCCGGGCGTGTCGATCAGGTTCAGATCGTACTCGCGTCCGTCGCGGGCGCCGTAGGACATCGAGACCGCATGGAGCTTGATCGTGATGCCGCGCTCCCGTTCCAGCTCGTTGGAGTCGAGGACCTGGTCGCGCATCTGTCGCTCGTCCAGCGTGCCGGTGGCCTCCAGAAGCCGGTCCGCGAGCGTGGACTTGCCGTGGTCGACGTGGGCGATTATGCAGAAATTGCGGATGAGGTCGGTCTGCACCGAGAGGTGGCCCGAGAGGCGGAGGCGGCGTGCCGTCGCAGCGTCGCGCGCGTCAGCACGAGACGCAGTTGTGGTTGTTGCGCGCTCCCAGCCGTTCAAGGAGCGCCACGGTGGCGGGAAACGGCTGAATGCGTTGCACGGGGCCGTTGGCCATGTCGGCCGTCGTGCGGCCCTCGCGACTGACCAGCGTGGGATCGGCGCCCTTCGAGACCAAGTAGAGGACGAGCTCGTTGTCGCCCCTGGCGGCGGCGTGGTGGAGCGGAGCGTACCCGTCGTGGTCGCGGGCATTGACGTCGGCGCCCAGCTCCTCGACCAAGTACCGGACGGCGGGCATCCAGCCGCCGGGCACGTGGCGGTGGGCGTTGCCCGCGAAGCCCTGCCCGTACCCGACGCCCGAGGCGGCGTGGATCGGCTGCACCGCCGGGCCGCCCAAGGGGACCGGCGGAAGCCCGGACTGGTCCTCGCGCTCGACCGTCCCCCCGTAGCGGCGGCTGGGCACGGTCCGCGTCGGGATCGAGGGGTCGGCGCCGTAGGAGACGAGCAGCCGCATGGCCTCGACGTCCAGCGCGTAGGCG
Organism: Longimicrobiales bacterium; assembly: GCA_965203485.1. Classification (GTDB taxonomy): domain Bacteria; phylum Gemmatimonadota; class Gemmatimonadetes; order Longimicrobiales; family Gaopeijiaceae. The sequence goes on along the minus strand of OZ241892.1, from coordinate 1,282,618 downwards.
GCGCGCCAAAACGGCGTGGCTCCCCGGAGATCGACCTGAAGGAGGTCGAAGTTGAACGACACGAACCAGAGGTGGCGGGCCAAGCGCGCGTCGGGGTCGGCGCCCGCGTCGAGCAACTTGCGCATCAGCTCGAGGTACGTGTGGTCCTGCTGCATGTACGCGTGCTGCTGCGGATAGCGCGACTTGGGCGCCCAGTGCGTGTTCAGGGCGGCAAAGAGGGGGCCCGTGCCCGCACGGCTGACGGCGTTGGGATCGGCGCCGCGGTCCAGGAGCGCCATCGCCAAGTCGAAGTGGCCGTTGATCGTGGCCATGAGCAGCGGGCTGGTGCGGTCTCCTCCGCTGGCCTGATCGACGGCCGCGCCGCCGTCCAGAAGGGCCGCGGCCGCGTCGGCGTGCCCTTCGCGAACCGCATGCAGGAGGGCCGTGAAGCCGCCGTGTCCGCCCACCAGCTCGCCGTACGAGAGCGGCTCGGGTTCTTCGATCATCCGGGTCTCGGCTTCCTTGCGCGACGCGGCCTCGGCCAGTTCGCGCGCGCGCTCCTGCTCGTGGCGCACCGTGCGCGCTTCGGACGGGTTCCAGGACTTGCCGGCCTTGACTTGCTCGTTTCGCCGCGCTCGCTCGATGCGGTCCGCCACCGCCCTCGCGGCCACGTCGACGACCTTGGTGCGGACGGACGGGTCGGCGCCCGCCTCCAGCAGGACCCGCACCGCCTGGGCCCGCCCGGCCGCGGCCGCGAAGATCAGCGGAGTCTGGCCCCACGACTCCTCGCGGGCGTCCACGCTCGCGCCCGCGACCAGCAACGCCCGCACGGCCCGCCCGTCGCCCGCCGCGGCGGCGAAGTGGAGCGGGCGCGCGCCGCCGGTGCTCTCGGTCTTCGCTTCCGGGTCCGCGCCCGCGGCGAGCAGCGCCTCCACCACCTCGCCCGCCCCCGCCTGCGCCGCCATGTGGAGCGGCTGGTAGCGGCCGATGCGAGTGCCGGCGGCGACGTCCGCGCCCGCGGCCAACAGGGTCCCTGCCAGCCCGGCGTCCGCGTTCCGCGCCGCCCAGTGCAACGCGGTCATGCCGTCGCCCTGGGGCGCGTTCACGTCCCCGCCGCGCTCCAGGAGCCGAACGGCCGCGACGGCGTCGCCACGCATTGCCGCATCCGCCACGGGGCTCTGCCGGGACGGCGCGACGGGCCGTTGCGCACAAGCGGAGGGCGCCGCAGTCGAAGCGCGGCAAGCCGCGAAGCCGTGCCAGGGCGCCGACGCGTCGGCGCCCGCAAGTGGAGCCGGAGCCGCCGCCACGACGACACACCCGAGCGCCGTGCGCAAGGCGCCGGGCCGCCTTCGGGGAGCCGCCGAGACCTTGGCTCGAAGCGCGACGCGCCGAGAGCGCCGGACGGAAACGCCGTTCACCGGCTTGGGCTAGACCGCCAGCGGCAGCGGGCCGGTGCTGTTGCCGAAGCTTTCCATGTCGTCCATGCCGAGCGCGTGCGCGGCGGACAGCATCACGTTGGCCATGGGGGTCCCGGGGTGTGCCCGGACGTGCACGCCCCCTTCGAGCCGGCCGTTGGCGCGGCCCGCCAGGAAGAGGGGACAACGCTTGTGGTTGTGGACGTTGGGATCGCCCATCGGCGACCCGTACACGATCAGGGTCTTGTCGAGCAGATGCGTGTTCCCTTCCATCGTGGACTGGAGGCGCTCGAGAAAGTAGGGCAGCATGCCGACGTGATAGCGGTTGATTTGCGCGAAGTCGGTGATGTTCTTCTCGTCGCCCCCGTGGTGCGACGCCGGGTGGAACGGCTTGTCGACGCCGCTCTCCGGGTAGACGCGAGCGGACGAGTCGCGTCCCATCTTGAACGAAAAGACGCGCGTCACGTCGGCGGCGAACGCCAGCGCCTGGAGATCGAACATGAGCCTCACGTGCTCTTCGAACGAGTCGGGCACTCCGGCCGGCGCCTCGGGCAGCTCGCGCTCCTCGCCGCTCTCGTTGCGGGCCTCCACGCGCTGAATGCGGCGCTCGAGCTCGCGCACGTTGTCCAGGTACTGGTCCAGTCGCGCGACGTCGGCCGCGCCCAGCTCGCGGCGCAACTCGCCGACCCGCCGGGCGATGAAGTCCAGGATGCTTCGCTCGGTTCGCCGTCGCGCCGCCCGTTCCTCGGCGCTGCCGCCCGCTCCGAAGAGCTGGTCGAAGGCGACCCGCGGGTCCCGCACCATGGGGAGCGGCTCGGTCGGCGAGGCCCAGCTGATCGTGTCCGTGTAGACGCAGGCGTAGCCGTACGCGCAACCGCCCGACTGGTCCACGTTCTCGATGCACAGCTGCATCGAAGGCAACGGCGTGTCGCCTCCGAAGCGCTGCGCGTACATCTGGTCGAGCGAAGCGCCGACGAAGATGTCGGAGCCCTCGGTCTGGCGCGGGTGCGCCTGCGTGAGGAACGTCGCGCTGGAACGAAAGTGGTCGCCCCCGATTTCCTTGGGCTTCTTGGCTTCGGCGGGCTCCACGTCGGTGTCGCTGACGATCGTCAGGTAGTCGCGGAAGGGCTCGAGCGGGCTCAGCGCGCTCGGCGCCAAGTCGAAGTCGCGTCCGGTCTTCGCGGGCGACCAGTAGTTGCGGTCGGCGCCCCACGCGTTGCTGCCGGCCGCCCCGTGGACCATTTCGATGGCGACCAGCCGGGTGGGATCGGCCGACGCAACTCCCCTGCCCCTCCCCAACCCTGCAGGCACCATCGCGTCGAGGAACGGCAACGACACCGTGGCGCCGACTCCCCGAAGGAAGGTTCGGCGCGGAATGCTGGCTCCCGTGATGACGTGCATCGGCGGTCGTCTCCCGTGTCGGCGCAGGCGATCGGCCGCCGACTGCCCCCGGTGGTTCCTCCGGCCGGGCGCAAGACGCGCACGGGCGGTCCGCCATTCGAGCGGCCCGATCCGAGCTGGCGACCTCGCCTCCATCGCGTTGCAGCAAATGTACCGAGCCCCGCCCGGCGGCGCCACCGTGACTCCCCGGCGTCCGGCGACCTTCCGAGCGAAGTGACGTTGATGTGGACGGGTCCTTCCTTGGCCAACGCCACGAGAGCCCGGGCCATCAGCACGTCGCGGCCCGGCCGCTCGAGCGCCGGCGCGTTCTCACGGAGGGGACGCCCTCGGTGAGACTCCTTGCGGCGACGACGAAAGACCGCACCGGGTCGGACCGTGCAGGGCCGCGTCGCCTCGGGGTTGGACTACTCCCTGCTCTCGCCCTCGGCGTCCTGCACTGCGGCCGTCGCCGTCGCCATCCGGAACGGCACGCTTCGCGCCACTTCGCGCACGAACACGGAGAGCTGGTAGCCTTCGGTCGCGGCCGCCTTCGTGATTCGGCGCACGACGGGCATGTCCTCGTGCTCGATCCTGCGGCCCAGCGCGTACGCCAGCAGGTTCTCGGCGAAGGAGCGGGCCAGCGACTCGGGCCGGGCCAGCAACGCCGTCCTCAGGTCGCCGGGGCCGCCGATGGAAGTGCCGTCGTAGAGTTCGCCCGCCGTCTCGACGGGGCTGCCGAGGTCGCGGATGCGCCAGGCGCCGGTCACGTCGAAGTTCTCGAGAGCCAAGCCCACAGGGTCTATCACGCGGTGGCAGGAGCTGCAGGCCGGGTTGGAGCGGTGCTGCTCCATGCGCTCGCGCACGGTGAGAAAGCGGCCTTCCTCGGCGGACGCGATGGCGTCGAGTTCAGGGACGTCGGGAGGAGGCGGCGGCGGCGGCGAGCCCAGGAGGACCTCCATGATCCACTTGCCGCGCAGGACCGGCGACGTGCGGTTGGCGTGCGAAGTGAGCGTCAGCACGCTGCCGTGGCCCAGGACGCCGCGCCGTTCCGGACGAACGTAGCGCACTTTGCGGAAGCGTTCGCCGGCCACGCCGGGAATGCCGTAGTGCCGGGCCAGGCGCTCGTTCATGTAGGAGTAGTCGGCGTTCAGCAGGTCCCAAAGCGTGCCGCCGGAGGACACTAACCGGTTGAAGAACGTCTCGGTCTCCAGCCGCATGTCGCGCGCCAGCTGGTCGTGAAAGTCGGGGAAGCGGAGCGCGTCCGGATGGACTTTGTCCAGGTCCTGCAAACGCAGCCACTGAGCCGCGAACCGTGAGCCGAGGGCCTCCGCGCGCGGATCGGCCAGCAACCGGTCCAGGTGGGCAGCGAAGACGCGCGGGTTCGACAAGTCTCCCGTTGCCCCGGCCCGGACGAGATCGGCGTCGGGCGGCCCGCCCCAGACGAAGAACGCGAGGCGAGACGCCAACGCAGGACCGCCAATCTCGTAGACTTGGCCGGGACGAACGCCGGGCGGCGGCGGCTCGAAGCGGAAGACGAAGTCCGGGCTCGCCAGCACGCCTTGCAGGAGCGTGCGGACGCCGACGACGAATCCCCCCTCCCCCGCTCCCTGCGCGTAGAGCGCCATCAAGTCGTCCACCTCCGGCTCGGACACGGGGCGGCGGAACGCCCGCTCGGCCAAGTCGGCCGCGATCTTCCTGGCGCACGCATCCTCCTCGCCGGCCGCGGGTTCGCAGATCATCACGCGAGACCAGGCATCGGACGGAGACGCGCCCGTGGCGTCGTACGGGCCGCCGACCACCATGTCGCGCAGGTGGGCCAGCCCCGTGATCCCGTACGAGTAGCCGATCTTCTTGTCCGCCAGCGACCATTCATGCGGCGAGGTCAAGTCCTCGACCGGCCCTTCGGCCGTCACCAGGAACGCCGCCGACACCCGTCGCGGACCGGCCGTCACGGGCACGCGGCCGGTCTCGACCTCGATGCCGCCGGGGTCCTGGCGGTGCATCCAGCGGTCCAGGGGGATCAGGGCCACGCGCCGGCCGTCCACCGACACCTCGACGTGCTCGTCGAAGGGCGCGGTCTGGCCGAAGAAGTTGCCGGTCGATTCGTGCTGGAACGCGAGGCGGAACACGTAGTCGCCGTCGGCCGGGAAGTTGTGGACGACCGAGATGCCGCCGCGGGTTCCGAACGGGGCGCCGGGCACGTGCCGGCGCTGCTCGGCGTAGCGGGAGACCTCGTAGGTGGCCTCGGACGGCGTCGCGGCGGGATCGCCCAGCGCGACGCGGCTGACGTGGCTGGCCGCCCGCATGTAGGCGCCCAGCAGGGTGGCGGACAGCTGTTGCGCGTCGGCCACGTTGTCGAAGCCCGCGCTCAAGGTCTCGCCCGGCAGAAACGCCGACGCGTCGATCCGGATGCCCAGGAGTTCGTGGACGGCGCGCGCGTACTCGGCGCGGTTGAGGCGCTGGAAGGTGCGCTTGCCGGGGTTGGGCCGACCTGCGGCGGCCGCGTCGAGGCGCTCCTCCATCGACGACGCCAGCTGGACGAGCGCCTCGCGGGCAGGCCGGCGCGCCCCGGGCGGCGGCATCATGCCCGCTCGCAGCTTGCGGATCATCTTTTCCGCCACGGGCGCGTTCGCCGACGGATCGGCCGCGTCGAAACTCTCGAGCGAGAGGTTGCCGAGCAGCCGCCGTTCGTTGTGGCAACGGACGCAGTACTGTTGGACGACCTCGTTGGCCACGCTGTCCGCGCCGACGGCCGGGCCGGCCGGGGTCTCGCCCAGCGCCGGCGCCGCGAAGGCGTCCCGGCGGCCGACGAGGGAACCGTCCGAGCCGCCCCACGCCCAGCCCGTTCCCCACCCCGCCCCGAGCGGCGCCAGGACGGCTGCTGCGACAAGGATTCTACGCATGGCGGACCTCGCCCTCCGGCGGGTGCGGCTCCCGCGGCTTCGTGCTCGGCTCTCAACTTAAGCCCCTGGGCGCGGTGCGCCAGACCTTGGGCTGACGTCTCGAGCGCTGGGCGGCCTCCTCTTGGCGCGCCGGCCCGACCGCCGGTTGTCGCCGCTTCCCCGCCTTGGCGAAATTGAACGTCCCATGGCAACGAACGAGACGGTCTTTCCGCACCGGGACCGGAGAGCGGACCTCCTGGACCCGGAAACCCTGGAGCAACTCGGGGGCATCGACATCGTGGCCCGCAAGGTCGTGCAGGGCTTCCTGCTGGGCCTCCACCGGTCGCCGAACCGAGGCTTTTCGGCCGAGTTCGCGGAACTGCGCGCGTACCGGCCCGGCGACGATCTGCGCACGCTGGACTGGCGGATGTTCGCCCGGTCGGACCGCTTCTACGTCAAGCAGTACGAAGAGGAGACGAACCTGCGCGCGCACCTGCTGCTCGACGTGAGCGAGTCGATGAACTGGACGTCGCGGCGGTCGTTGCCCTCCAAGCTGTGGTACGCCAAGCACTTGGCGGCGGCGGTGTCGCTGATCCTGATTCGCCAGGGCGACACGGTCGGGCTCATGGCGTTCGCCGACCGCATAACGCGCCAGATCCGCTGCCGGGGCGGCAAGGTGCACTGGCGTCTTCTGCTGCGGCACCTGAACGCGATGGAAAGCGGCGGCGGCACGGACGCGGAGACGGCGTTGCGCGACGTGGCGCTGCGGCTGAAGCGCAAGGGGCTCGTCGTCCTCGTCTCCGATCTGCTCGTAGATCCGGCCGGCACGGCGAAGGCGCTCTTGTACCTCCAGCGCACGGGCCACGAAGTGCTCGTCTTCCACCTGATCGATCCGGGCGAACGCACCCTCCCGGCCACGGGCCGCGCGCCGTTGGTCGATCCGGAGACCGGCGACGCGCTTCAGGTCTCGGCCGCCGACGCGCGGCGCCGGTACCGCAACGCGGTGGAACAGGCGATCGCCGAATGGACCAGCGGACTCGCGGGGCGCGGGATCGCGTACTCCGCTCTCGACACCAGCGCGCCGCTCTCGCACGCGTTGCGCGCCTATCTCTGGAAGCGGCAGCGACTGCCTTGATCGGGTTCTTGCAACCCTGGTTCCTGCTGGCGGGCGGAGCGGCCGCCGTGCCCCTGCTGCTGCACTTCTTCTTTCGGCGACGCACCGAGAGCGTCCCGTTTCCGGCCATCCGCTACCTGCTCCGCCACGAGCGCGACCATGCGCGGCGAATCCGGTCCAAGCTGCTGCTGCTGCTGTTGCGGATCGCAATCGTCGCGGTCGCCACGTTGGCCGGCGCCCGGCTGTACGTGGCGGGTCCGGGCACGAGCCACGAGCCCACGGCCGTGGCGATCGTGCTCGACAACTCGATGAGCACGTCGATCGTGGACGGGGGGCGGCGCCTGCTCGACACGCTGAAGGCGGCGGCGCGGGCGAGCGTGGCGATGGCGGGCCACGACGACGTGTTCTGGGTGCTCCGCGCCGGGGCGCCGTGGGAGCCGGCCGTGCGGGGCGGCGCCGAACGCGCGCGCGAAGCGGTCGACGAGACGAGGTCCGGGCACGCTCCCGGCAACATCGGCAGGGCCGTCGGGCGGGCGCGAGAGCTGGTCGGCCAAAGCGGACTGGCGGCGCAGGAGGTGCACGTCTTCACGGACATGCAGGCGTCCGGCTTCGCGGAGCCGGGCCGAGGAGGCGGTCCGAGCGCCGTTCCCGTCGTCGTCTTCGGGGCTCGACCGGCCGGCGGCGGGCGCAACCGGGGCGTGGCCTCGCTCTCGTTCGACGGGGGGCTTCGGCCGCTCGCCGGCCGGCGGACCGAAGTCGCCGTCGCCGTTCGGGGGGACGCGGAGGACGATACCGTCGGGGTGCGGCTGGCGATCGGAGGACGCGTGCGCGCCGCGGCGGCCGTGCCGGCGGGGTCTTCGGTGCGGCTGCTCGCCGGCCCCTTCGCGGCGGGGCGGGTCGACGGGCATGCCGAGATCGACTCCGACGCGCTGGCGGCCGACGACAGGCGCTACTTCGCGCTGCGGGTTCGCGAGCCGACCCCGCTGGCCACCGCGGGCGCCCCCGGCCTCTTCGTGACCGAAGCGCTGGGAGCGCTCGAGGAGCACGGCCGCGTCGCGCGCGGCCCGCTCGAAGGAGCCGCCTTGCTGGTGAGTGCGGCAGGCGAGGGGCTCGACCGGCGGACCCCGTCCCAGGCCGCGGTGATCGTGCCCGCCGCCGACCCCGCCCTGCTGCCGGCCTTGAACCGACGGCTCGCCCAAGCGGCCATTCCGTTCGCCTACGCTTCGCGCGCGGGCGCCGGAGTCCGCGTGGCGGCCAATCACCTCCCCTTGGCGCTGGACGACATGGAGGTGTCCGTCTTTCATCGCATCGTTCCGGCCGCCGGACGAGGCCGGACCGCGCTGGGCGAGGGGGCCGAGCCGGCCGACGGCGGCGACGACCGAGCGGCCGGCACCGCGCGGCTGGTCGTGCTCTCCAGCGGCGATCCCTGGCTCGTGGCCGGACGAACGCGTTCGGGCTCCTACGTGCTGTTCGCATCGCCCCTCGACGCGCGATCGACCGACGTTGCCGTTTCGGCGGCAATGATCCCGCTGCTGGAGTGGATCGTCGCTCGCTTCGACGGCGGGGGCGCGGTCTCGGCGCCCGCGGGCAGTCCCATCCTCTTGCCGGGGATCGCTTCCAGAGTCCGGGCTCCGGACGGCGCCGAGCACCGAGTGGACGGCGGCCAGCCCTTTCTCGAAACGGCGCTGACCGGCATTTACGAGGTTCTGGCGGGCGACTCCGTTGTCGACTCGGTGGCGGTGAACGCGCCCGTCGAGGAAATCGACCTGGCCCCGGCGTCGCCGGACCAAGTGCGAGCCGCGGCGCCGGGCGTCGTCGCGGTCGTGGAGGACTTGGCGGGCTTGCGCGACGCGGTGTTCCGCAACCGGCGCGGTCCCGAGCCCTGGCGGGCGCTTCTGGTCCTGCTGCTGGCGCTGCTGGTCGCGGAGAGCTTGGTCGCCGCACCGAAGCGGTTGCGCGAGGGGCGCGCCGGGACGGCAAGCTTGCGGGCCGGTGGCGGGTAGCGGGATGGAGCATCCCGCCGTTGCGGCGGTGGCCTCCACTCCGGCGTTGCGGGAGCTGGCCGCGCGCCTGCCGCGACCGGGCGAATCGAGGTCGGCCGGGGGAATGGCGGGCTCGCTGCCGGTCGTCGTCGCGGCCGCGCTGGCGCGGCAGGCGCCCGAGCGGCTCTGGGTCGTGGCCGCTTCGTCGCCGGGCGACGCGGCCGACCACTTCCAGGACCTTGAAGCGCTGGCTCCGGGGGACGCGGTCCACTACCCGCAGCGCGAACTCGCCGGCGGCGAAGAAGAGGGCGAAGCCGCCGCGACGTCGGGCCAGCGGGTCGAAGCGGTCGAGGCCGTGCTCGCAGGTCGCGCCCGCATCCTCGTTGCCACGCGCAGAGCGTTGCAGGAGGTCGCCCGCATCCCGCGGGACTTGGCCGGACTGCGCTTCGTCGTCGCCAGCGGCACGCGTCCCGGCCGGGACGCCGTGATCGCCGCCTTGCAGGAGAGGGGCTTCCGTTGCGTGCCCACGGTCGAGGAAGTGGGCTGCTACGCGATTCGAGGAGGAATCGTGGACGTGTTCTCGCTCGGCGCGGCCGGGCCCGCCCGCATCGAGTTCAGCGGCGAGGCCGTGGATTCGGTTCGCCTCTTCGACGTGCGCGACCAGCTCTCGACCCAGATCGTCGACAGCGTCGACATCCTGCCCGTCGCCTTCCGCGACCGGGCAGAGGCGGCCGACCGCGTCCCGCGTCCCGCCATGGCCGGCGGCGAGGCCGTGCTCCGCGGGCCGGCGGCCCGGAGCGCCGCGGCGCCGACTCGCCATCGTGGGCGCCGAAGCGACGGCCGCGGCCCGCCCGCAACGCCCACGGCCGCGGCGCCTGGCGGCGAGGCCGGGGGAACCGGCGCTTTCGCGGCCGGTTCCTCCGCCGCCGCGGCGCCCACGTCGCTCCTCGACCGGCTTCCGCGGGGCGCCGTCCTGCTCCGCACCGGCGGGGCCGACTGGACGGAGGACGCGGCCGCCGCGTGGCGGGACGCCGCCCGCCGCTGCAGCGACGCCAAGCGCCACGGCAACCCCGCCGTCCAGCCCGCGCGCTTGTTCCTGGACGCGGACGGCTTCCGGGAGCGCGTTTCCCGCTTCGCCCGCCTGCGGCTTGGCGAGGCGCCGACGGGCGACGTCGTCTTCAACGCGCTTGCCCCGCCGCAGGTGGACGGCGACCTCCGCGCGCTCAGGCGGTTCCTGGCGTCGGCGGCCACGGCAGGCGCCGCCACGTCGATCCTTTGCGACAACGAGGGCCAGGCAACCCGCCTGGAGGAACTCGTGTCGGACCGCCGCGGCGTGCCGCCCGCCAGTTGCAGCTTCGTCTCCGGAAGCATCGCAGGCGGCTTTCGCCTGCCCGACGCCTCGCCCCCCGCCAACGTCCTCGCCGATCACGAACTCTTCCGGCGCAGGCGACGGCGACCGTCGACGCGGCGGTTCCGCGGCAGCGCCTCCGTCGAGAGCCTGGCCGAACTCTCGTCCGGCGACTACGTCGTGCACATGGATCACGGCATCGGCCGATTCCGGGGCCTGGAACGCGTCAACATCGGCGGCCAGCCGCTGGAGGCTCTGGTGATCGCATACGCGGGCGGCGAGCTGTTGCGCGTTCCGGTGCACGCGCTCGACCAAGTCGAGCGCTGGATAGGTCCCGATCCCGAAGCGGCCCCGGCGCGCCTCGACCGAATCGGCGGCAAGCGCTGGAAGAACTTGAGGCGCAAGACCGAGGACGCAATCCAGGCAATGACGGCCGAACTCCTCGACCTCTACGCGGTCCGCAAGTCCGGAGCCGGCCATGCGTACTCGGCCGACACCGAGTGGCAACGCGAGATGGAATCCGCGTTCCCCTACGAAGACACGCCCGACCAGCGGCGCGCGGCGGAAGAGGTCAAGCGCGACATGGAATCGCCCGCGATCATGGACCGGCTCGTCTGCGGCGATGCCGGATACGGCAAGACGGAGGTGGCGGTCCGGGCCGCCTTCAAGGCCGTCCAGGACGGCAAGCAGGTCGCGGTCCTGGCGCCGACGACGGTGCTCGCGGCGCAGCATGCGGGATCGTTCAGGGAGCGCCTGGACAAGTATCCCGTTCGCGTCGCGTCGCTCTCGCGCTTCGAGGATGCGGCCCAGCAACGGCAAGTGCTGGAGGGCATCCGCAACGGCTCGGTGGACGTGGTCGTGGGCACGCACCGACTGCTGTCGCGCGACGTGGCGTTCAAGGACCTGGGACTGCTGGTCGTGGACGAAGAGCAACGCCTCGGCGTGCGCCAGAAGGAACGGATCAAGCAGTTGCGGACGACCGTGGACGTGCTCACGCTCTCGGCGACGCCCATCCCCCGCACGCTCTACCTGTCGCTCGCGGGGATCCGGGACATGTCGTTGATCCGCACGCCCCCGAGAAACCGCCTCCCCATCGTCACGCGCGTCGTCCCGTGGCACGACCGCATTATCGCGGAGGCCTGCGAGAGGGAGATAGACCGGGGCGGCCAAGTCTTCTTTCTGCACAACCGCGTCGAGACAATCGACACGGTGGCCGCGCGCGTTCGCGACCTGGCCGCGCCCGCAACCGTCGGCGTGGCGCACGGCCGGATGCGCCCCCGTCGGCTGCACGAAGCAATGACCCGCTTCGTCGACGGCGGCACCGACGTGCTGGTTTGCTCGGCGATCATCGAGAACGGCCTCGACGTGGCAAATGCCAACACGCTGATCGTCGACCGCGCCGACCGCTTCGGCCTCGCGCAACTGCATCAAATCCGCGGGCGCGTCGGCCGGTCGGACCGGCGGGCCTTCTGCTACCTGATCGCCCCCGAGGAGCTCGCCGACGACGCCGCCCGCCGGTTGAGCGTGCTGGAGCACTACACCGAACTCGGCAGCGGGTACCAGATCGCGTTGCGCGACCTGCAGGCCCGTGGCGCGGGCAACCTCCTGGGCGACGCCCAATCGGGCTTCGCGCACGCCGTGGGTGTCGAGACGTACATGCGCCTCCTGGAGAAGGCGGTCCGGCGCATCCGCAACCAGCCCGGCGAGGCGGACTTTCCCCGGCCCGAAATCGCCATGGAGCACGGCGCCTACCTGCCTGCGGACTACGTGGCGGACGAGCGCCAGAAGCTCCATGTTTACCGGAGGCTGGCCGGCGTCTCCGACCGCGCCGACGTGGCGGCGCTGGCCGGCGAGCTGGCGGACCGGTTCGGACCGTTGCCCCCGGAAGCGAGGAGTCTCGTGGACCAAGCCGTGCTCGGCCTCGCCGGCCGGGACGCGGGCGTCGCGCGCATTCATGTGAAGGGACGGCGGGCGCGCTTGGACTTCCGGCCGGAGGTCGCGCCGCGCATGTCGGCGCTCGCCGGCGCGCTCGACGAAGAGGACGTCGGCGTGGAGGTGCCGCGCCTGTCTCCGTTGGCGGTGGCGCTCGAGGCCGGCGCCGAGGAACGCTTGCCCGAAATCGTCGTCCGGGCCATCGACGCTCTCGGCGAGACCGGCGCGAACGCGCGAGATGGATCTCGAAGCGCGACGGTCCGCGGGCGGGCGTCGGCGGGCGTGGCTGCCGCGGTCTGCGCGACGCTGGCGGCGGGATGCGGCGGGGACACGCTGGCGGAGGCGGGCGGCGCCCGGCTGGGCATGACGCAGGCGGCGGCGCTGATCGCCGAGCACAGCGCGGTCCCGGTCGACGCGCAGGTGGTGCGGACCGTGGCCGAGCTGTGGGTGGACTACACGCTGTTGGCGACCCGCCTGGCCGCGGACTCCACGCTCGCCGGCCTCGACGTGGGGACGGCCGTCGAGCCCATGCTGCGGGAACGGATGCTGGCCGGACTGCACGGGGAGGCGCTCGAAGCGGACACGGTGGTGAGCGACGAAGAGCTGGCCGAGCGGTTCGCGGTCGAGCTGCCCGGCGCCCAGGCGACCGCGTCGCAGATCCTGCTGCTGTTCCCCGCCGCGGCTACGCAACTCCAACGCGACAGCGTGCTGGCCGCCGCCGACATGGTGCGGCGCCGCTTGGACCGAGGCGACGACTTCGCCGCGCTGGCCAGGGCGTTCAGCGACGACCCCGGCAACGCGCAGCGCGGGGGACGACTGGGCGTCGTCGAGCGCGGCGAGCTGCTGAGGCCCGTCGACAGCGCGGTGTTCGGCATGCGCCCGGGCGAAGTCAGCGATCCGGTGAGGACGTCGCTCGGCTACCACGTCCTGAAGCTCGAGGCGTTGGACGTGCCGGAGTTGCCGGAAGTGGCCGACGCGTTTCGACGGCGGATTCGGACGGAACGCCTCGCCGAGGCCGAGGCCGCCTTCCTGCAGCATCTCGACTCCGCGTCCGGCCTCGCGCTGGCGGACGACGCGCTGGAGGTTGCGCGGGGCCTATCGCGGTCGAGGCCCCGGCGGCTGGCGGCGCGGGGCACCGGCAGGCCGTTGCTCACGTGGAGCGGCGGCGCCTACACCGCCGGAGAGTTCGCCGCCTTGGTGCGCCGCTCTTCGGGCGCCTTTGCCCAGGGCGTGGCGGAGGCGGACGACGACGATCTTCGCTCGGCGTTGCGCAGGCTCGGCCGGGAGCAGGCGCTGCTCGCCGAGGCGCGCGCACGCGGCTTCGAGCCGGTCCCGGCAACGCGGGACTCCCTGGCCTGGGCCGTCCGCGACGCGATTCGCGAGGGAGGCCGGCTGATCGGACTTCACGGAAGCGCCGCCCCGTCGGCGCAGGAGGCTGCCTCCGGCGACCCGGAGGCGCAGGACCTTGCCGGTCCCGAGCAGCGTGAGCTCCGGCTGGAGGCGGATGCGCCTTCTGCCGGCGGCTCGGCGCCGCGGGACGGCGGCGCAAGCCTCGCAACCGATTCCGGCCGAGCCGCAAGGCGGCCTGGCGACGGGACGGCGGCGCGCGTCGAGGCCGCCCTGGCGCGCATCCTTTCAGGCCGGCAGGAGATGACGCCCTTGGGCGACGTTACTTTTCTCCTGCGATCGCAGGCGGCGTGGCGGATTCACGCCGGCCGCGCAGAGGCGACCGCGGAGCAAGCTCGCGCGCTGCAACCGTTCTAGCTCGGCAGAGCGGTTGTCTCTGCGCGCCGCGTGCCGGCCACTGCCGTCTCCCGGAGGGACTCGAATGCCGCATCGGAAGCGCCGACATGCCGGTGCACGGGCGCTCGTGGGCCTGGCGGCGTTCTTCGTTCCGGCAGGCACGCTGCCGGCCCAGGTAGTCGGAGGCCCGGCGCCGGTCGATCGCGTCGTGGCGGTCGTCGGCGACTCCGCCATCTTGCTGTCGCAGTTGCTGGAGCGCGAGAACGAGTTGCGGAACTCGGGGCAGCCCGTTCCCGCCCCGGGCACGCCCGAACGCGACCAGTTCCTAGCCGAGCAGCTCAACGACCTGGTCAACCACCAGATCGTGTTGCAGGCGGCGGCCGCCGACACCTTGCTCGCGGTCGACGAAGCCGAGGTCGACGGGGCCGTCCAGGAGCACGTGGACCGGGTGCAGGCCAACTACGCGTCCCGCTCGGAAATGGAGCAAGCTCTGCAACGCGAGGGGCTCACGATGCAGGGGTACCGGGAGAGGCTTCGCCAACAGGTTCGGCAGGACAAGCTCGTCGAACTCTATCTCCGCCTGCGCATGAGCTCCGCCGCCGTCGAGGTCTCGGAGGAGGAGATGCGGGCGCTGTTCGACGCCGGCCAGGAAACGCTTCAGGAGCGCCCCGCGACAATCACGTTCCAGCAGGTCGTGCTGTCGGTGACGCCGGACGACTCCGCGCGGGCCGCGGCCCGCGCAACCGCCGAAGCGTTGATGGAGCGCGCCCGGGCGGGCGAGGACTTCGCCGAGCTGGCCCAAGCGCACTCGCAAGATCCCGGCTCGGCCGCGGCGGGCGGCGACTTGGGCTGGTTCCGTCGCGAAGGCGCCTTCGTCGACGAATTCGAAGACGCGGCGTTCGGGCTCGCCGAGGGACAAGTCAGCGACGTCGTCGAGACGGCCTTCGGGTACCACGTCATTCGCGTCGACCAAGTCCGGTTCGCGGAGCGGCGGGCTCGTCACATCCTCGTCGTACCGGAGACGACGCCGACCGACGTCGGGCGGGCCCGCGCACTGGCAGAAGAGATCGCGGCCGATGCGCGCTCCGGCCGCGATTTTGCCGAACTCGTCGACGAACACCACGACGCACTGGTGTTCCCCTTCAGGGCGGACTCCGCGACCGTCGCCCGCCGACAGGTCGCGCAACGCCTGCCGCCCGCCTACCTGGCGCCGCTAGGGAGCCCACGAAGCGCTGGAGAGCTCTTCGGCCCCATCCAGTTCTCCTATCAGGGCAAGGACAGGTTCGCAGTGATCAAGGTCTTGGAAACCCGCGAAGCCGGCGCCTTCGGATTCGAGGATCTGCGCGAGAGCATCCGGGCCAACCTCGTCCAACAAAAGCGGTTCACGGCCTTGCTGGAAGGGCTGAGGGCCAAGACGTACGTCGAGATCAAGACGTATTGACCTCCCCGCCGACGAGGGCCCGGGCACGCGACCGACTGATTCCGCCGTGACTGGGCCGCGCGTCGTCGTGACGGCCGGCGACCCGCGCGGGATCGGGCCGGAAGTGGCGGCCACGGCCCTGGCGGCGGCCGAAGACGAAGGACTTCCCTGCACCGTGCGGGTCGTGGGTCCGATCGAGTGCGAGGACGCCTTCGCCTCCTTGCCCGGCCGTTGCGAGTTCGAGTGCGTCGCGGACGGGGCCGCGGGCTTGGACCCCGGCCGGGCCGCTGGTCTCGCGGTGGAACGCGCCGCCGCCCTCGCGCTGGCCGGCGAAGCCGACGCCGTCGTCACCGCGCCGCTGGAGAAGCGGGCGCTCGCGCGCGCAGGCTACCCGCCGGGCCACACCGAGATGCTCGCGGAACTGGCGGGCGCCGACTCGGTCGGAATGCTCATGTGCGCCGACGAGCCCGCCGTGGCGGCGTCTGCGGTACCGGCGATCTCGGCGGCCGCCGTCGCGCCCAAGCGCGTCCTGCTCGCCACCACTCATGTCGCCCTGGCTCGAGTGCCCGCCCTTCTGACCGCTCAGCTCCTCGCCTCCAAGACGCGCCTGTTGTCGGCTGCGCTGCGCGAACGGTGGGGAGTCCCCGCCCCGCGCATCGCGCTCTGCGCCTTGAACCCGCACGCCTCCGACGGCGGCCTGTTCGGCTCCGAGGAAGGCCGCGTCTACCCGCAGGCCCTCGACGCCCTTCGCGACGACCCGGCAACCGTCCTCGGACCGATCCCCGCCGATACCGCGTTCACGCGTGCTTTCTGCGGCGAGTTCGACGCCGTCGTCGCACCGTATCACGACGTGGGCATGGCCGCTTTCAAGACCGCATCCTTTCGCCGGGGCGTCAACGTGACGATCGGCTTGCCGTTCGTGCGCACCTCCCCCGACCACGGGACCGCCTTCGACATTGCGCGGTCCGGCGCCGCCGACCCCTCCTCAATGACGGAAGCGTTGCGCCTAGCGGTTCGCCTCGCCTCGCGCTGACGCCGCTCCACGGGCCGCGGGCTTGGGCCCGGTGGTCGCCTCCCCTCGCGTTGACGCCGTCTCGTTGGCGCTCCCGCCTTTCCTCGCCTCTCCGTCCCGCGTCTTGGCCGCATCCATATCGAGCACGGCTTCCCAGGCGCCGCTTCCGCCTCCGCCGCTTCCCGTGCGGACTCGAAAGATCGGAAAGTCCGGGAGCGGCACCCTCATCAGGCACTTGCCGCCGAACCGCGCGCCGAACCGCCCGAACGGATGCGTCCCGCCGAGGTATCCGTGCAGCCGGCGGTGGGCCAGCAGGTCTCCAGCGTCGGCCGGAACGACGTGCACGAAGAGCACGGTCCCCGTATCGCTGGCGTCGCAAGCCTCCTTGAGGTACGCCAGCCCGCCCTCGTCCGCGTACACGTCGTACCCGGAGCGGACCAGCGGCGTGGCGTCCGCATAGGTCTCGTACGCGCGGTGGTACTTCTCCGCCTCCGGCGCGTCCGCCAAGTCGATCGCGGCCACTTCCATGATGGTGCTGTTGTACAGTTTCCTGCTGTGCAACACCGGCCCGAAGACCGGACGCCAGTTCGACTGTCCCCGGTCGGCATACACGGCGACAAAGAAGTCCGCGCGTTCCTGGTTTATCGCCAGCCGTGCCCGCTCCTCCGGCCGAAGTATGCCGCCGTTTTGCCGCATCGAGGCGCCAAACTGTCCTTGAACGTAGACCTGCTGATCCGGACGACGAGAGAGAAGAAACTCGAATGCCTCGCGATATGCCGTATGCCAATAGTCCAACTCGTACTGTTCCGCTAGCCGTTCGGCGTCGCTCTTGTCCACAAGAGCGTTGAAGTATACATGCTGATATGGATGCAGTCGAATCATGCCTGCAACCGTGACAACCAAGCCGACGCCCGCCATGCAGACAATTCCGATCCTGGCCTGCTTCGACCGAATCCGCGACGCCAATTCGTGAAGGCCGACGCCCGCAAGCAACGCAAAGGGTGCATATGCGAAGTAGAGATGGCGCCAACCGTTGAAGAGCGTCGGCCTCAGTACGACGACCGCCAGAACGGGCGCCACGAGACATCCGACAATCAGCAGCTGAAACCGAAAGCGGCCATTGCGCAGAGCTTCCACGGGCCTGCGCGCGGACCGCCCCAGAATCCATGCCGCGCCGACCAAGCCGAGAAACAAGACGTACGGCGGGGTGGTTACCGCAAACCACGCCGACGCATACCACGCCGGAAGATCCTGGCTGGACACCCGCTCGCCGTTCACCAATTCGGCCGTCCCCAGCGGATGGCTTGCCGACATCGAAAGCGACTCGGCGAACCGCGCCAGCGGATCTGCCCACAGGTACGGCCACGTCGCGTAGAGCGTGAGGGCCGCGGCCCCGAGAAAGGCGCACAGCTCGCCGCAACGCCGCCTCTTGATCCGCACCCCTTTCGCCGCAGCGACGTCCAAGAGTTGGAGGACAGTTGCGCCGAAGACCAGCGCAAGTCCCATGACGCGCATGCTCGTGAGACAGCCGACCGCGACGCCGGCAAGGACGAACGACCGCCAGGCGCTGCGGTCGAAGGCGCGCCACAGGACGTAAAGAGAGATCATGAACATGCCGGCGAACGGGACGTCCTTCGTGTTGAAGAAGGAGTGCGCATACAAACGCGGATGAAGCATGAACAACAGCATCGTCACCACCGCGATGGATCTGCTGTTCGTCAGGCGAAGAGTCAACAACGCGCAGAAGAATCCGCT
This sequence comes from Longimicrobiales bacterium, assembly GCA_965203485.1. GTDB lineage: Bacteria > Gemmatimonadota > Gemmatimonadetes > Longimicrobiales > Gaopeijiaceae. The sequence goes on along the minus strand of OZ241892.1, from coordinate 1,264,656 downwards.
AGCCACGAAGAACCAATGCGAAAGCAAGTGTCGAGCAAGAAAAACGCTGCGCGAATCGTCGAGCCCCAAGACGTGCTCGACGATATACAGAGGCAATTCGAATGCGACGCCCATGACGCGGTCGAAGTGGTGCAGCATTTCGTCGTTCTTGCCCAACACGTAGTCGGCCGCTCTGGCGCCGATGAGGCGCCTGCTCTCTTCGTCCACCGACACGCCGTAGTCGTCGACCACGGCCAGGCCCGCTATCGCCGCGACAACGCAGACAGCCAGCGGAAGCGAGCAGGCGGACCGCCGGAAAACCGAACAGATGCGGCGCAACAAGGCGTTGCCCGATGTCGGCTGGTCGTGCATGGCGTCTCGCTGCGAAGGCAGTCGAACGGTGGACGTAGACCGCTCGCAGAAGCAGGTGGCGACTCGCCGGTCCGCGTACGCTCGCCGTGCGTACGCGCCGTTGCGGTTGCATCAATCTACTTTGGTCGCGCGTCGCAACCCAGTCTCCCTTCCCGTCCGTGGACGGCGTCACCGACGGGAACTCGCGCGGGGCCGCGTGACAGCTAGGCTAGGAAGGGGCAATCCGCGACGGCCCCTCGGCTCGTCGAGCAGTTCCGGCAAGGGAGCGCCTTGGGCGGAATGGACGGAACGAGCGCCGATCTGGTGGGCGGGCCGGGCGTCCAATGAGACTGGCGTCTTGCCACGGCCGGGAAGCCGGTTCGGCGCCGGTCGCCGAGTTCCGCCGCACGGCGGCGACGGCCAACATGCGAACCGCCAATCCAATGACGGCGGCGCTGCTGTTCCCGCGCGCGGCGGCTTGGACTCGACGGAAAGCAGGACCTTGCTCGTTGCCCCCGGCGGTCACCGCATTCGCGGGCGCCGTTGCCGCCCAGCCGGGCAACCGGCACATTTGCTGGGTTGCTCATCCCGTTGGCCATGCGTGCACGACGGCCCGATCCTTCTTCCCCGAGGGCCATGAAGACGCCGGAGCCCGAGCCCCGCAACGCTCGAATGCCTCGTCTTCGAGGGCATGTCGGCCTACGCGCGGCTATTCGGCGCTCCATCGAGCGCGGATCTCTCCCTGGCACGGTGCTTCTGCACGGGCCTGCCGGTTGCGGCAAGCAGTCGCTCGCTCAATGGATTGCGCGGGCAAGCATTTGCGGATCCGACGAGGCGGCGCCGTGCGACGAGTGCGGACATTGCCGCAGCGCGCTTCGCTTGGAGCACCCGGACGTGCACTGGCATTTTCCGTTGCCCCGGCCCAAGGGGACGTCGGGCCCCGGCAAGTTGGAGGAGGCGCTCGAGACCGCGCGTCAAGAACGCCTCAGCGCGTTGCGAGCGAGTCCGCTGGACGCCGTCTCCGAAGGCGACGTCAAGGGCATCTACTTCGCGGCGGTCAGCGTCGTTCGCCGACAGGCCCACCGGCGTCCGGCCACGACCGACAAACAGACCTTCATCGTTGGAGACGCCGAGCACCTGGTCCCGCAGGAATCAAGCCCCGAGGCCGCGAACGCGCTGCTGAAGCTCCTTGAGGAGCCGCCGGGCCCATGTCGCTTCATACTCACGTCCAGCAAGCCGGACAGCCTCCTGGACACGATCCGGTCGCGCGCGTTGCCGATCCGCGTGCCGCCGTTGTCCATCGGCCGCGTCGCGGCGTTCCTGGTGGAGGAGCGCGGCGTCGGCCAAGCGGCCGCGGATTCGGCGGCGGCGCTGTCGCAGGGATCGATCGGCGTCGCCTTGCGGATGCTGGACCCTGAGAGCAGTCTGTCCGAGGCGCGCGCCACGGCCCTCGATCTCCTGCGGGCTGCGACGGACGACAAGCGCGGCGGCCCATACGCGCGGGCGCTCGACTTCGGCAGCGGCGGCGGCCGGGCGCTGCTGGGTTTGCTGGCGGCGCTTCAGCTGTGGCTCCGGGACCTGTGCGCCGTCTGCTTGGGCAGGGACGCGCATGTCGTCAACGCCGACGAGTTGCCGTTCCTGCAACGGCTGGCGGAGCGACTTCGGCCCGCGCCGGACACTGTCGCGGCCGCCGTGGGCCACGTCGAGGAGGCGTCGATGCTCGCCGCGGGCAACGTGAATCCTCAACTGCTGGTCTCGGCGATGCTGCTGGACCTGCGTGCCGCTCTTGGAGGCAGGCCGTGAACGAATCGGGAGACGCCCCTGGGAGCGCCGACCGCGGCGACGCCGCCCACGACCACCGGCTGGTCCATGCGCGGCCGACCGATGCGGCTGCCGCGCTGACCCACCTCTCCCACGCGGGCGAAGCCTCCATGGTCGATGTCACGGCCAAGGTCGCGACTGAGCGCGAAGCCGTGGCCGAGGGCGCGTTGCGTTGCTCGGCGGACGCCTACCGGTTGCTGGAGAGCGGCGCCAATCCCAAGGGCGACGTGGAGCAGGTCGCGCGCATTGCCGGCATCATGGGCGGCAAGCGGGCGGGCGACCTCGTTCCGCTTTGCCATGTGCTCCCGGAGGCCGGCGTCGCCGTGGAAGTGCGGAGGGAGCCTGCCTTGCCCGGGTTGCGCGTCACGGCCGCCGCTCGCGCCAACGGACGCACGGGAGCCGAAATGGAAGCGCTGACGGCCGTTTGCGTCGCGCTGCTTGCCGCCTACGACATGTTGAAGGCGGCGGACCGCTCGATGACGATCGAGCGCGTCCAGCTTGTTCGCAAGTCCGGCGGCCGGTCCGGCGACTGGACGCGGGAAGACACGGCGCGGAAGGGACAGGACTGAGCGGACGGACGCGCTGCCAGTTTGCCGAAGAGCGGGACCCGGAAGCGCACTTGGCTCACCGGGGCGTAAGTGCACGCCGTCCGCCGATGATGCGGTTCCCGCGAGGCGCGTCCTGACTCGCCTGCTCCGGCCAGGCGGGGCGGCTTGGCGCGCTTCGTCGGAGGGAACCGTGCCGTTGGGCGTTTACCTGAGCTGGATGGCGCCTGCGATGCCGAGGCGGCGTTGCGGGGGTTCGAGCGGCGAGGAGGCGTGCTCGCCGTAGAGGTGGAGGAAGAACCGCGGGCTCTCGGCGGCGGGCGAGGAGGCGTCCGTGTCGGCGCGCGGGCCGGACTGGGCGGACTGGCCGAGCAGCGAGAAGCGCGCGCCGGCGTTGAAGCGCTGGCCGGCGCCTGCGTCCTGGCTCCAGCGTCCGAAGGGCGTGATCGTGGCGCCGTTGTCGAGCGCGACGCCCCAGCCGAGCTCCATGGCCATGCGCCCGGGCGCCCAGCCGGACGGCGCGGCCGTCGGCGCCGTTTGCACGGCGGGTTCGAGCGCGGCGGCGCCTTGGCGCCAGAGCGCCCCCGTGGCGCCCGCGCCGGCGCCCCATGCCGGCTCGACGGAGAGCGACAGGCCGTCCTCGGCGCCGCCGCCGGGCTGGAGCCGGAGCGAGACGCCGGCGCCCCATTCGCGCAGGCCCTCGGCCTGGTGCGCGAGCAGCGCGCGCCCGCGCATCGCGACGGACAGGCCGGTGGGCGCGTGGTCGAACGACGCTTCGCCGCCCGCCTCGGCGCCCAGGCCCGTCTCGGCGTCGCCGGCGTCGAGGCGCGCGCCGAGCTCGAGCCGCGTGCGCAGCGACGCTTCGCCGCCGAGCGCCCAGGTCTTCGCGACTTCGGGCGCGAGCCGGACGCGGTGCGCGCGCGCGGTCACGCCGGCCAGGTCGGCCGCATCGTCGGAGCGGACGCGCACGGAGAACGCGTCGGCCTTGAGCGCGATGCCGCCCGCCAGCTCGCGGCGCGCGCCGAGCGCGCCCATCAGCATCGCGATGTCGGCGCCGAACCGGCCGCCGGCCGTCTCCTCGAGCGTCGCGTCGCCGGTTCCTGCGCCTGCGAGGGCCCAGAGGCCGAGTCCTCCGGTGGGCGACCAGTGCACGTAGGGATGCACGCTGGTCAGGCTCGCGGCGACGGAGCCCGCGCCGTTGACGGCGCTCTCGAACTCGGTCTCGAAGCTGCTGCGCGCGCCGGCGACGCCGACGAGCAGGCCGGACGCGAAGCGGTAGTCGGCGCCGAGGTGCGCCGAGCGCGCGCGCCCGCCGCCGAAGCGCAGGCCGTCGGCCGGGCGGCCCTCGTAGCCGCCCATGCCCGCGCGGCCCCAGACGGTCCAGCCGGGACGCAGGCCGGCGGCGTCCTGCGCGCCGAACGCGCCCGAGTCGCTGGCCGCGCCGCCACCGAGCGAGAGCTGGAACGAGCTGCGCTCGAGCAGGTCGCCGCCAGACAGCGGGTTGAACGTCACGCCGCCCGGCGCGGCCGCCGCCGGCTCCTGCTGGCCCCGGTAGTCGCCGGCAGTGCCGAGGCCGCCGCCTGCCTGCACGCCGAATCCGCCGTGCGCGCCAGCGCGCGCGTCCTGGCCGCCGAAGAGCAACGCGGCCGGATTGAGCGCGCCGGCGGACTGCGCGCCGCCCGGACCGCCGGTGGTCGGCAACGCGACTTGGACGCCGAGCAGGCCGGACGCCGAGCGAGCGAGCGCCCGCCAGCCGCACGCACGCGCGCCCGTCCCGGTAACCGCCCCTGCCAGCGTCGCCCCGGACGTTTCGACCGCGGCGCCCGCCCGTTGCGCGCCGCCGTCGCAGGCGATCGAGCGTCCGCCGAGCTGGAGGTGCGAGCGTCCGAGTCCGCCCGCCGATTCGAGCCCGAGCCGGCCGCCGATCACGTCGACGGCCTCGGCGCCGAGCGAGCGCCCGAACGCGGCCAGCGCGCCCTCGAGCACGCGCGCTCGCTCGGAGCGCGACGCCTCGACGACGACGGCGACGGTCTGCTCGGCGGCCAGCCCGCCGGGATCGGTCGCCGTCACCGTCACGCTCGCCGTGCCGATAGCGAACGGCTGGATGGTCAGCACGCCGCCCGCAACGCTCGCCGCCGCCACCGCCGTGTCGGACGACTCGGCGGCGTACGCGAGCGCGTCGCCGTCCGGGTCCCGGAAGTACGCGTCCAGCGTCTCCTGCACGGCCGCGCCGTGCGCGTCGAGCGCCGCCACGGCGATCTGCGCGGTCGCTTCGGGCGCCTCGTTGACGTCGGTCACGACGACGGTCGCGTTCGCCGTCGCCGCCAGGCCGCCCCTGTCCGTCGCGGCGACGACGAGCGCGTGCTCGCGCGGGCCCGTCTCGTAGTCCTCGCCCGCGCCCACGTAGCTGATCGCGCCGGTCGACGCGTCCAGCTCGAACAGGCCGCCGCCGCCCGAGACCAGGCTGTACGACAGCACGTCGCCCTCGTCCTCGTCGTCGGCGACGACGGCGCCGACGGCGAGCGGGCCGGCAGCGTTCTCGGCCAGCTCGAACGTCCAGCTCGCCTGCTCGAACACGGGCGCCTCGTTCACGTCGGCGACCGTCACGACGACGGCCGCCCGCACGGCCAAGCCGTCGGCGCCCGTCGCGGCGACGACGAGCGCGTGCTCGCGCGGACCCGTCTCGTAGTCCTCGCCGGCGCCGACGTAGCGCACGGCGCCGCTCGCAGCGTCCAGCTCGAACAGGCCGCCGCCGCCCGAGACCAGGCTGTACGACAGCGCCTCGCCCTCGTCCGGGTCGGTCGCCGACACCGTGCCCAGCACTATGGGCCCGGCCGCGTTCTCGGCCAGCTCGAACGTCCAGCTCGCCCGCTCGAACACGGGCGCCTCGTCGGCGTCGGCGACGGCTATCACGACGCCGGCCGCCGCTCGCAGCCCGCCCGCGTCGGCGACGGCGACGGCCAGCGCGTGCTCGCGCGGGCCGGCCTCGTAGTCTTCGCCGGCGCCGACGTAGCGCACGGCGCCGCTCGCAGCGTCCAGCTCGAACAGGCCGCCGCCGCCCGAGACGAGGCTGTACGACAGCGCCTCGCCCTCGTCCGGGTCGGTCGCGCTGACCGTGCCCAGCACTATGGGCCCGGCCGCGTTCTCGGCCAGCTCGAACGTCCAGCTCGCCCGCTCGAACGCGGGCGCCTCGTTCGCGTTCGTCACCTTCACCGTCACGCGGACGGTCGACGCGAGGCCGCCGACGTCGGCGGCCGACACGACGAGCGCGTGCTCGCGCGGGCCGGCTTCGTAGTCTTCGCCCGCGCCGACGTAGCTGACCTCGCCGCTCGTCTCGCCCACCTCGAACAGGCCGCCGCCCTCGCGCAGCCGGTAGTACACCTCGTCGCCCTCGTCCGGGTCCACGGCGCTCACGGCGCCCACGACGACGGCGCCCGCGACGTTCTCGGCCAGCTCGAACGCGTACGACTCGGCCCCGAACTTCGGCGGCCGCCCCGGCTCCGGCTCGCCGCCGCCGCCCTCGACCCTGCGCGTCGGATCGCTCGCGAACGCATGGCTGCCCAGCGACAGCACGGCCGGCGTCGAACCGTCGGCGGCCGACACGATCGCCGCGCCGCTCGCGTCCAGCGCGTCGGCGGCCAGCGCGATCCCGTTCGGCGCGCGGTCGTGAGGACGCACCTCGTACGCGAACTCGACGCGCCGCCCGCTCGCCGACGCCAGCGCGGCGTGCACCGTGCGCGTGCCCATCGCCAGCGCCAGACGCGGGCTGCCCGTCGCGCTCACCGGCCGGTCGAACACGACGGCGATCTCGATCGTCTGGCCGGCGCGCCAGCGGCCGCCCGACTGCGGACGGCTCGCCTCGACGCCCGCGACCGCAGGCGGCGACACGACGCTGCCGTCCACATTGTGGCCGCCGACGTTCGCGATCGCGTGGCCGCCCAGCGACAGTCCAGCCGCCGCGGTGCCGCCCAGCAGCGTGATCGCGCCGCCGTTCAGCGACAGCGCGCCCGCGCCCACGCTGATCCCGTCCGCGTCGGCGTCCGCCGCCTGAACGGCGTACGCGAACTCGAGCGCCGCGCCCTGCGTCGCGCCCAACGCGCCCGCCCCAGCGCCGGAGCCCGCGGCACCGCCACCGCCGGCCCAGCCCGCGCCTGCATAGCCCGCCGCGCCGCCGGCCCAGCCCGCGCGCGCGGCGGCGGCGTAGCCGACCACGCGCACGAAGCGCGCCGTGCGCGTCTGCGCGCCGATCGTCAGCGCCAGCGTCGGCGCGCCCGTAACGGCGACGGCGCGGTCGAAGCGCACGTGCACGCGGATCTCCTCGCCCAGCTCGTAGCGGCCGCCGCCGATCGGCGCGCTCGCCAGCGCCACGCCCGCCACGGCAGGCGCCGTCTCGGCGCTCCCGTCCACCAGGTGGCCCGCGACGTTCGACAACGCGTGCGTGCCCAGCGACAGCACGGCCGCCACGCGCCCGCCCGCGATCACGATCGTCCCGCCGTTCAAGGCCAGCGCGCCCGCCGCGACGCTCACGCCGTCGGCGTCGGCGTCGCCGCCCGCGACGACGTAGCCGAACACCAGCTCGGCCGTGCCGCTCCCGCTCGCGTAGCCCGCCTGCCGCGTCGCGCTCCCGATGCCCAGCGCCAGCTGCGGCGCGCCCGCAACGTCCACCGGACGGCTGAACGCCAGCGCGACGGCGATCCGCTCGCTCAACCCGTACGCGCTCCCGTTCGCAGGCGACGAGACCAGCCGCGCGCCCGTCACGACCGGCGCCGCCTCGAGCGTGCCGGCGACGGCGTGGCCGCTCGCGTTCACTATCGCGTGGCTGCCCAGCGACAGAACCGCCGCCGCCGTGCCGCCCGCGACCACCAGCGTCCCGCCGCTCAGCGACAACGCGCCCGCGCCAACGCTGATCCCGTCCCTGTCGGCGTCCGCCGCCTGAACCACGTACGCGAACTCGAGCTCGGACGTGCCGCTCCCGCTCGCGTAGCCCGCCTGCCGCGTCGCAGCGCCGATGCCCAGCGCCAGCTCGGGCGTGCCCGTCACCGCCACCGCGCGGTCGAAGCGCACCGCCACCCGTATCTCCTCGCCCAGTCCGTACGACCCGCCGCTCGACGGCGCGCTCGCCAGCCGAGCGCCCGCAACCGCCGGCGCGCCCTCGACGCTGCCGTCCACCTTGTGCGCGCCAGCGTTCGCGATCGCGCTCGAGCCCAGGCCCAGCCCGGCCGCCGTCGCCCCGTCGCGCGCGTCGGCTATCGCGCCGCCGTTCAACGACAGCGCGCTCGCGCCCACGCTGATCCCGTCGGCGTCCGCGTCCGCGGACGCGACCACGTAGCCGAACACCAGCGCGCGCGTCCCGCTCCCGCCAGCGTAACCCGCCTGCTTCGTCGCGCTCCCGATGCCCAGCGCCAGCTGCGGCGCGCCCGTCACGACGACCGGGCGCGCGAACGTCACCCGTACCTCGATGCGCTCGCCCAACCCGTACGTGTCGCCGCTCGCCGGCGCGCTCGTCACCGACGCCGCGCTCGGCGACGACGCCGTGAACGTCCCGCCCGCAACCTTGTGGCCCCCGCTGTTCGCCACCGCGTGCGCGCCCAGGCCCAGCAAAGCGTCCGCCGTGCCGCCCGACACCTTGATCGTGCCGCCGTTCAGCGCCAACGCGCCCGCCGCGACGCTGAGCCCGTCGGCGTCCGCGTCGGCGGACACGACCACGTACCGGAACGCCAGCGTAGCCGTCCCGCTGCCGCCCGCGTAGCCCGCCTGCTTCGTCGCAGCGCCGATGCCCAGCGCCAGCTGCGGCGCGCCCGTCACCGCCACCGGCTTGTTGAACTCGACCTCGACCTCGACCGTGTCGCCCCGCTCGAACGTGTCGCCCACCTGCGGCGACCCGATCGTCACGCCCATCACCCCGGGCGGGCCGCGCGTCGCGTCCACGCGGTGGCCCGCAGCGTCCGCGACCGCGCTCGACCCCAGGCCCAGCGCCGCCGCCGTCGAACCGTCGCGACCGTCCGCGATCCCGCCGCCGTTCAGCGCCAAAGCGCTCGCGCCGATGCTGAGCCCGTCGGAGTCGGCGTCGCCCGCAACGACCACGTAGCCGAACGACAGCTGCGGCGTGCCCGTGCCGCCCGCGTAGTCCGCCTGTCGCGTCGCAGCGCCGATCCCCAGCGCCAGCTGCGGCGTGCCCGTCACCGCCACAGCGCGCGCAAACGTCACCCGAACCTCGATCCGCTCGCCCAACCCGTACGTCGCGCCGCTCGCAGGACTGCTCGCGACCGCCACCCCCGTCACGCCCGACGCCGTGAACGTCCCGCCCGCAACCTTGTGGCCCGCGCTGTTCGATATCGCGTGCGTGCCCAACCCCAGCGTCGCGTCCAGCGTCCCGCCCGCCAGCCGAACCGTACCGCCGTTCAATCCCAGCGCCGTCGTCGCGACGCTCAACCCGTCGGCGTCCACGTCCGCCGTCACCACCACGTACCGGAACTCGAGCGACGACGTGCCGCTCCCGCTCGCGTAGACCGCCTGCTTCGTCGCGCTCCCGATCCCCAGCGCCAGCTGCGGCGCGCCCGTCACCGCCACCGCCCGGTTGAACGCCAGCGCCGCCACGATCGTGTCGCCCCGCTCGAACGTCGCGCCCACCGGCGGCGACCCGAGCGTCACGCCCGTCACGCCGGGCGGGCCCAGGCTCCCGTTCACCTTGTGCGCCAAAGCGTTCGATATCGCATGGCTCCCCAGGCCCAGGCCCGCAGCCTCGCTCGCGTCGCGCGCGTCGTCGATCGCACCGCCGTTCAACGCCAGCGCGGCCGGCCCGACGCTCAACCCGTTCGCGTCGGAGTCGCTCGCCGCCACCACGTAGCCGAACGCCAGCGTCTTCGTGCCGCTCCCGCTCGCGTAGCTCGCCTGGCGCGTCGAGTCGCCGATCGTCAACGCCAGCTGCGGCGTGCCCGTCACCGTCACCGCGCGGGCGAACGTCACCTCGACCTCGATCCGCTCCGTGCGACCGTACGTGCTGTCGCTCGCTGGACTGCTCGATATCGACACCCCGCTCACCGACGACGCCGTGAACAGCCCGCCGTTCACCACCAGGAAGTTCTCGAACGCATGGCGCTCCAAGCTCAGCAACGCGTCCGTCGTCCCGCCCGACACGTCGATCGTGCCGCTGTTCAGAGCCAGTGCGCTCGCGCCAACGCTCAACCCGTCCGCGTCCACGTCCGCCGTCGCCACCACGTACCGGAACACCAGCGCCGCCGTGCCCGTCCCGCTCGCATACGCCGCCTGCCGCGTCTGCGCACCGATCCCCAGCGCCAGCTGCGGCGTGCCCGTCACGTCCACCGCCTTGTTGAACCGCACCGTCGCAACAATCGTGTCGCCGCGCTCGAACACCGCGCCCGCAGGCGGCGACGCCACCGCCAACCCCGTCACCCCAGGCGGGCCCAACCCGCCGTTCACCTTGTGCGCCGCAGCGTTCGTTATCGCGTTCGACCCCAAATCCAGGCTCGCAGCCGTCGCGCCCGGACGCGCGTCCGCGATCGTCCCGCCGTTCAACGCCAGCGCGCCCGCCGCGATGCTGAGCCCGTCCGCGTCCGCGTCCGCCGGCCGGACCGCGTACCCGAACACCAGCGTGTCCGCACTGCTCGAACCCGAATCGTAGTCCGCCTGGCGCGTCGCTGTCCCGACTCCCAGAGCCAGCTCCGGCGATCCCGTCACCGCCACCGGACGGCTGAACGCCACCTTCACCTCGATAGACTCGCCCAGCTGATACGTGCTCGCGCTCGCTGGCGTGCTCGAGATCGTCACCGCGCTCACCACCGGCGTCGTGAACGTGCCCCCCTCAACCTTGTGGCCCGCGCTGTTCGTCACCGCGCTCGCGGCCAGACCCAACGTCGCGTCCAGGACGCCGCCAGCCAGCCGGATCGTCCCGCCGTTCAGCGCCAAAGCGCTCGCTCCGATGCTCAACCCGTCCGCGTCCGCGTCCGCAGCCACAACCAAGTACCGAAACACCAACGATGTCGTGCCCGTCCCCGATGCGTAGCTCGCCTGCTTCGTCGCCGCACCGATCCCCAGCGCCAGTTGCGGCGTCCCCGTCACCGCCACCGCGCGGTTGAACACCAGCGACACCTCGATCGTCTCGCCGCGCTCGAAGGTGTCGCCCACCGTCGGAGAGCTGATCGTCAGCTCCGTCACACCCGGCGGACCCAGGTTGCCGTTCACCTTGTGCGAACGAGCGTTCGCGATCGCGTTCGTGCCCAGACCCAAGCTCGCCGCCATCGTGTTGTCGCGCGCGTCGTTGATCGCCCCGCTGTTCAGCGTCAGCGCGCTCGCTCCGATGCTGATCCCCGTCGAATCCGCGTCCGCAGCAGCCACCGTGTAGCCGAACGTCAGCGTCTTCGTCGTCGTCCCGCTCGCGTAGTTCGCCTGGACCGTATCGTTGCCGATCTCCAGCGCCAGCTGCGGCGTGCCCGTCACCGTCACCTTGCGGTTGAACGTCACCTCGGCCTCGATCCGCTCCGTCCGACCGTACGTGCTGTCGCTCGACGGCTCGCTCGTGATCGCCACGCCGCTCACCAACGCCGCCGTGAACGTCCCGCCCGCAACCTTGTGGCCTGCGCTGTTCGTGATCGCGTTCCCGCCTGAACCCGGGCCAGACCATGGCACATCGGTAAACGTGTTCGTGCTCGTGCCCGCCTCCGTGATCGTCGAGCCCCCCGTCAACTGCAATGCGTTGCCCACCATGCTGATCCCGTCGGCGTCTGCGTCCGCCGCCTGCACCACGTAGTGGAACTCCAACGAGTCCGTCCCGCTGCCCGACGCGTACGTCGCCCCCGCCCACGGATTCGTCCCGATCGTCACCCACACCGTCGGAACGCCCGCCACGTCCACCGAGTCGGTGTAGACCAGCGTCACCTTGATCGTGTCGCCTCGCTCGAAGGTGTCGCCCACCGGCGGCGACCCCACCGAAACGCTCGCCACCCGCGCAGCGCCCGCCACCTTGTGGCCCGCGCTGTTCGCGATCGCGTCCTGGCCCCCATAGGGCCAAGGCGTGTCGTGGAACGCGCTCGTGGTGGTGCCCGCCTCTCTGATCGTCGAGCCCCCCGTCAACTGAATCGCGTTGCCGTAGAGGCTCAGGCCGTCGTTGTCGTGGTCCCCCGCCTCCACCACGTAGCGGAACTTCAGAGTGTCCGTGCCCGTGCCCGACGCGTACAGCGCCGGCCTGTGCGAAGCCGACGTGAGCTTCAGCCACGCCGTCGGAACGCCCGTCACGTCCACCGAGTCGGAGTAGATCATCGTCACCACGATCGTGTCGCCCCGCTCAAACGTGTCGCCCGTCGGCGGCCGCCCAACCGAAGCGCTCGTTATGCGCGTCGAACCCGCCACCTTCCATCTGGGATCATCCACTATCGTCAACGCCATCGGTATCCGTACACCCACGTCGGCCTGGTTGGCGTCCTTGACCGTACCCCCGTTCAGGTCGACGGCATCGGCGAGTATCCCAACACCGGTTCCGTCGTTGATCGCCACCTCCACCACGTAGCGGAACTCCAACTCGCTCGTGCCCGACCCCGAGTGGTAGGTCGCCCACCTGGACGTGGCGCCCAGCCACATCCTTATCCGCGGTGTGCCCGTCACGACGGTCGTCTCCCCGAAAGACAGCGTCACCCTCATCGTGTCGCCTCTGACGAACGTCGAGTCCGGACCCGCCGAGTTGACCGACAAGCCCGTCACCTTGTTGGTGGTGGCAAGCACCTTGTGCGCCGCGGCGTCGGTGACCACGTGGGTCCGCAAGCCAAGGTACGCGTCCGCCGTCGCCCCGGCCCGCTTGATCGTTCCCCCGTTAAGCGTCAGCGCGTTCCGCGAGTAGCTGATCCCGGTCGTGTCGGTGTCTGCCGCTACCGTGACGTACCGGAACGTCAGCGAGTCGTTGCCCGTACCCGACACGTAGTTCGCCTGCCGCGTCGCCGCGCCGATCTCCAACACCAGCTGCGGCGTGCCCGTCACGTCCACGTTCTCGTTGAACACGACCAATACCTCGATCGTGTCGCCCAACGTGTAGATGCTGTCCGTCCCCGGATCGCTCGTGATCGACGTGCCCGTGACGTGCGCGAAGCCCGTCACAACCACGACCCTGTGGGCGGGCGCGTTCGTCACTTCCCTGCCAAGCAACGACAGCGCCGCGTCCACCGTCGTGCCCCGCTTGATCGTCCCGCCGTTCAGCGTCAGCGCGCTCGATCCGATGCTCAGCCCGTTGTCGTCGATGTCTCCCGTCGCCGCCACGTAGGTGAACGTCAGCGAATCGTTCCCACTCCCCGAGACGTAGTTCGCCTGCCGCGTCTGCGAACCGATCGTCAGCGCCAGTTGCGGCGTGCCCGTCACCGTCACGTTCTCGTTGAACACGACCACTGCTTTGATCGTGTCGCCCGACGCATAGGCGCTGTCCGTCCCCGCGTCGCTCGCAATCGACACGCCCGTGACCACCGGCGGTCCCGTTGTACCGTCCACCTTGTGGGCCGCCGCGTTCGTGGCCACCGCGCTCCCCAGGCCAAGGGCCGCTGTCACCGCTTGGCCCGCCTTGTTGATCGTGCCGCCGTTCAGCGCCAGCGCGTCCGCCGCATAGCTTATCCCGTTGCCGTCCGTGTCTCCCGACGACACCGCGTAGCGGAAGGTCAGCGAATCGCCGCCCGTTCCGCTCACGTAGTTCGCCTGGACAGTGTCGCTGCCTATCTGCAACGCCAGTTGCGGCGTGCCCGTCACGTCCACGACCTCGCTGAACACAACCCCGATGTCGATCGCGTCGCCCCGAGCGTACGTGCTGTCCGTGCCCGCGTCGCTCGTGATCGACGTGCGCGCGACGCTCGGAACGCGACCGTCCACCTTGTGCCCAGCGGCGTTCATGACGGCGTGCGCGCCGAGCGACACGTCGACTAGCGCCGTGCCTCCCCTGCGAGTCGGGGGCGTGCTTGTATGAAAGCGGAACGCATCCTCGAGCAGGCTGATCCCGTCCGCATCGAGGTCGTTCGCCGTGATCGTGTATCGGAACGCCACATCTGTGTGGCCGCCAGTACGAGTGTACCAATTCACCCGGCGAGAGTTCTCTCCGATCTGGAAGGCGAAAGACATCTCATGCCCATAAGTAGGAAAGTCTATCTGTTGGTCCCAATAGACTCTAACTGATACGACATCGCCTAGGACGTACGTCGAATCGGGTCCGGGAGAACTCTGCCACGCTACCCTGCTCACTCTCGGCGTGATCAGAGCGCCGTTCACCTTGTGGCCGGCGTCGTCGACGATGGCATGGGTTCCCAGCGACAGGTTCGCATTCGTCGTGGTGCCCTGCGCCCTGATCGTGCCTCCCGACGGGAGAACCAGCGCGCTCGCGCCGATGCTGATGCCGGTCGTGTCGCTGTCCGCAGACACGACCGTGTAGCAGAAGCTCGCCCCGTCGTCCAGCGTCGCGCACCGAGTAGCTTGCCTAGTGTTCGCCCCGATCGTCAGGTTCAGGTACGGAGCCGTTCCCGCCATGTCGATGTTCCCGTTGAACGTCACCGTCACCCGGATCTCCTCCGACGTCCCGTACGTGCTGGCGGCGGCCACCGGCGTGCTGACGATGTACACGCTGTCCACTGCCGGCGCCATCTGGGCGCTCAGCGGCGGCGGCGGCGTGGTCCCGAACGCCGCCAGCAGGCCCATGGCCGCGAGCGCGGTTCTGCCTATCGACTGTCGCGTACTGGGCCCCGAACGCCCCGGTTGGCCGACCATCAAGGGGGGGGGGGGGGGGGGGGGGGGGGGGGGAATTCATATGGCGGGCACGAGGAAGATGCGAATCCATGGGGCAGGCCTCGCTACGTGGCATTGGGTCAAGTACCTAATTCTAACCTAATACAAACTAGGTACACACGGCTACGGGCGGAATTCGTGCTGGCGGCGCTGGCGGCGCAAGTGGTGGTGCGGATGGACCCGAGGTCCCCGGCCGAGGAGGGATGCGGGGCGATCGAGAACCGGGGCACGTCGTTCCTGGTCGGCTCGGGATGAACCCGGCCGTCGGCCGTAAGCGAGGCGCAGGGCCGCGCGTCCTGGTTTCGGCACCGGCGCGTGGCATGCGTGTTGTTGCTTGAGCGTGCTGCGAGCGCTCGCTCGGTTCACGGTGTCCGGGCGCCGCGCCAACGACCATCGCCGGGCCGCTCCGCCACCCCAAACGGACGCTGGCCGACGCCGCCAGCTGGCGCGGCTGCCGATCCGCCCCAGCGCCGAAAAGGCGTATTCCGCGCCGGCGCAACCCGCCCCCTTCGGCCAGGCGCCTATGGCCGCGGGCGCCGGTCGTGCCCTGTCCTCCGGGGGCGCTTGGATACTCATGTGGTGGAGGGGCGGCCTTCCGGCACGCCGCCTATCCGCCGGAGGGGGGTATCCGCAACCGGGTCCCGGCCTGGATGAGGTCGCTCTCCAGCCCGTTGTAGCTCCGCAACCGCTGCACCTTCACGCCGTAAAGCCGCGCGATCAGCCAGAGGCTCTCCCCGGACTCCACAATGTGCACGCGCTCGCCGCCGACCTCCGTCTCTTCCGGCATTCCGGCGGCGGAGCCGGACGCGCGCGCGCCCTTGTCGCCAGGAGGGCGCGCCTCGCTCGCGGAAGCCGCACCGAACGCGCGGCCCCTCGGGACGACCAGCACGGTTCCGATCCGCATCCTGCGGGCCTCGACCGACGGATTCGCAGCTTGAATCACTTCGACCGCCACGTCGTAGCGGCGCGAGATGTCCCACAGCGTCTCGCCCGCCGCGACCGAATGCTCGTAGAACGTGACGCGCTCGCCAGGAGGGATCGCCGCAAAGCGCTGCGCGAACGCGCCGCCCGCGCCCCTTGGGAGGCGCACGACGGTGGTCCCCTCCGCCGGAGTCAGGCCGCGAAGCAACTGCGGATTCAGGAACCTGACAGTGTCCTCGGAGACGCCGGCGGCGCGCGCCACGACGTCGACCGAGGCCGCGCCCAGAATCGTTGCCGTGTCCAGGGCCAGCGGCGCGTCCTTGGGCGCCGAAGCAAACCCGTGGAATGCCGGGTCGGCGGCGACGCGCGCGGCCGCGAGGAACTTCGGGATGAAGTCGCGCGTCTCGGCGGGAAGGCGCTCGCGGATGCGCCAAAACAGGCCGTCGCCGCGAGGCGCGTTCTCGGCGTGCTCGCGCAGGATGCGCTCGACGCGTCCAGGACCGGAGTTGTAGGCCGCGAGCGCAAGAAACCAGGAATGAAACTGATCGTGCAGCTGCTCCAAATACTCCAATGCCACGGGAGTCGCCCGGAAGGGATCGAAGCGCTCGTCCACGAGCGGAGTCACCGCAAGGCCCAGCCAGCGAGCAGTTTCGGGCATGAACTGCCATATCCCTCCGGCTCCGGCCGGCGACACCGCCTTGGGGTAGTAGCCCCCTTCGATCACGGGCAGGTACTTGAGCGACGGCGGCAGGCCGCGCTTGGCGATCTCGTCTTCGACGAAGTCCTCGTAGCGCCCCATGCGCACGAGCGAGCGCTCGAACGGCCCGCGCGCGCGGTTTCGCCAGACATCGAGCCAGCGGGCGACGTAGAGCTCGGCGTCTTCGTGGGCCGTCCACGGGGAGCCGAGGATGGCATCGGCGGAACGCGCCGGGGAAACCACGCGGCCCGGCGCCGACGGCACGCGGGCTCGCGCGCCTCCGCCCGGACCGGCCGCTTCCGGCGACACAGCTGCCGGCAGGGGCGGCGGCGGCGGAATGCGGGTCCCGCAGGCGGGCAACACGACGAGGACGCCCACCGCGGCAACCGCAGTCAAACGAGACGAGCGACGTCCGGGGGCAGGCCAAAGCAGAAATGTCCCTCTCTTGCCGTGGTCGCGAGTTGCTCCGCCCCCTCCACGGACCCCCGCCCTGGGCACGCGCGGGACCGGTCTTGGACGGGTTCGCGGGCGCCGCCCGCGGGGCGGACGGGTCACAGCATGGCTCCGGACAAGCCCGGGCTGGGGAGGCCGCCGCCTGGGCCGCCACCCGAGCGCGCCGTGGCCTGACCGCAGAGCCGGGCGGAAGACGCCGGCTGACGGACCGCCGCCCGGGCGTGCTGCGACTGGACGTCCGCTCATGCGCCTCAGTGCGAGTAGTTGGGGGCTTCGCGGGTGATCGTGACGTCGTGCGGGTGAGACTCGCGCAACCCGCCCGAAGTCACCCGCACGAAGCGGGCGCCGGCCCGCAACCGCTCCAGCGAGGCCGCGCCGCAGTATCCCATCCCGCTGCGCAGCCCGCCGACCATTTGATAGACCGTGTCCGACACCGGCCCCTTGTACGGCACGCGCGCCTCGATTCCCTCGGGCACGAGCTTGCGCGGCCCCCCGTCCTGGAAGTAGCGGTCGGCCGAACCGTCCTCCATGGCCGACAGCGAACCCATTCCCCGAACCACCTTGAACCGGCGCCCCTCGAGCAGGAATGCCTCGCCCGGCGCCTCCTCCGTGCCGGCAAAGGCGGACCCCATCATCACGCAACTCGCCCCCGCGGCCAGCGCCTTGACCATGTCGCCCGAGTAGCGGATGCCTCCGTCGGCGACTACGGGCGCTTCGCCGGCCACTCCGCGCACCGCTTCCATCACGGCCGTCAGCTGCGGCACGCCCACGCCCGTCACAACGCGAGTCGTGCAGATCGATCCCGGACCGACGCCCACCTTGACCGCGTCCGCCCCGCGTTGCGCCAAGGCGCGCGCACCCGCGGCCGTGGCCACGTTGCCCGCGATCAGGTCCTCGTCGGGAAACGCCTCGCGGATTCGCGCCACTGCCCGGAGCACGCCTTCGGAGTGCCCGTGCGCCGTGTCGACGACGAGCACGTCCACCCCCGCCGCGACGAGCGCCCCGGCCCGCTCGAAGTCCTCCCGCGACGCGCCGACGGCGGCCCCGACCCTAAGCCGCCCGTGGTCGTCCTTGGACGCGCGGGGAAACTGGAGGCGCTTGGCGATGTCCTTTACCGTGATGAGGCCCTCCAGTCCTCCTTCCTCGTCGACGACGGGCAACTTCTCGATCCGGTGCCTGTGGAGGATCACCTCGGCTTCGTCCAGCGTCGTGCCCTTCGGCGCGGTCACCAGACCGTCGGACGTCATGAGGGCCGAGACGGGCCTGGAGAGGTCGGACTCGAACTGCAGGTCGCGATTCGTGACGATGCCCACCAGCTTGCCCCCTTCCTCCACGACCGGGACGCCGCTGATCGAGAAGCGCGCCATCAACGCGTGAGCCTCCGCCAGCGACGCGGATGGGCCCAGCGTGATGGGCTTGAGGATCATTCCGCTCTCGGACCGCTTGACGCGATCGACTTCCTCGGCCTGCCGGTCCACGGACATGTTCTTGTGGACGACGCCGATGCCGCCCTCGCGGGCCAAGGCGATCGCCATTCCCGCTTCCGTGACGGTGTCCATCGCCGCCGAGACCAACGGCACCTGGAGGCCGATCCGCCGCGTCAGCGCCGTCGAGACGTCGACATCCTTCGGATGCACGCGGGAGCGCCCCGGGACCAGCAAGACGTCGTCGAAGGTGAGGGCCTCCGGAAAGCCCCCGGCGGGTGCGTTGCCCTGGATGTCCTGGCCGCTCGGCATCTGCGAATCTACGCGCCTCGGGCGAGGCGGGTCAAGCAAGGCGGTTCGCGCGCACCGCCGACCCCTTCCGGCGTTTGCCCGGCTACCGCTTCAGCTCTCCGGCTTCCGCGGCGTCGCCGGGACCGGCGCCGGCATCCTTCGGCGCGTCTTCGGCGCTCGCCTCGGAGTCGTCTTCGCCCCGGCCCGTCCGCGACAACTCTCCTAGGATCTGGCGTCCGGCTTCGGTCACGCCGCTCAGCGCCCTGTCCGCCGCTGCGATCACTTGGAACGCCTCGCGCAGGTTGGACGGACTGAACGCGCGCCTGCGCAACCCGTCCTCGATTCCCTCTGCGAGCCGTTGCAACCCTCCGGCCCGCTTCTTCCCGTCGGCGGCCGCGTACTTCGACTCCAGAAAGTCGATGTAGTCCAGGACAGCGTAGACCTGCGCTTCGGGAAGGCTCTCGATCTTGCGCATCACGCGGGCCCGCAGTACGTCGTGCATGGACTGAATAACGCCCCGCCCCCCGACCGGCGCAACCGGCCCGGAGATCCCCGCCGTCGTGCCTCGTTATTCTTGGTGCCGCTCCATGCCGCCGTGCCCGGCGGACGACCCGCCCGGAGATATCCCGGCCGAGCTTCGCGTCCGCCGCCGGGAAGCAGGCGCCGCAACTTGCACGAATGCCGAACCATGGCCCGGACAGACGACCATCGCCTTCTTCCGCTTCGCCGCGTAGCGCTCGGGCGCGGAGCGGAGCAACGCTACGACCGATGGATCGCCGCGCTGGACGAGGAGCTCTCCGACCCGGCCACCGACCGCAACCACTTCTGCCGCCGAGTGCTGGGGGACATATACCTGCCCGGCGGAGTCATGGTCGAAGAAGACGCGGCGCCGGGCGAGATGACGCTCCACACTCGCGTCCTGCTCGACCACCTGGACCCGCGCAGGGTCACGTTGGAGCCCGAGTACTACGCCGAGATCGACGTCGAGCGCTACGCGCGGGTCAAGCCGCTCATCTGGCTGTGGGAGATGTTCGACAGGAGCCTGCTGGGCGAAAACGTCCACCTGGGGGTCAAGTTCCGCCGAATGCTGGCGAAGAGGATATTCGGCGCCTGCGGCAAGAACTTCAAGGCGTTCAGCTACGTCAGGCTCACGTTCGGCTACGGGCTTGAAGTGGGCGACAACGTGGTGGTCCACCGTCACGTGCTGCTGGACGACCGAGGCGGAATCCGCATCGGCGACGGGGCCTCGATCGCCGACTTCGCCAACGTGTACTCGCACACCCACGACGTCGCCGACGCCCAGATGGTGCGGACGCCGCCGACCAACGTCGGACGAGGAGTCCGGATCGCGTACCACGCCACGATCCTGGCCGGCGCGCGCTTGGCCGCCGACTCGATGGTCGGCGCGGGGTCCGTGGTGACGCGGGACACGGCAGCGGGAACCGTGTACGCCGGCACGCCCGCCAAGCCGCTCAAGAAGAAGCCCGCCCGCCCGCGCAGGAGACGGGCGCGGGACCCGCTGGCCGACGAATAGGAGGGGGCAGGACGGGACGGTTTGCGCCTGGAGGCGGCGCAAAGGCCGAAGCCAATGGAGTTGCGTCGGCGGTTGGGACGCGACGGACTTCAGCGGGGAACGGGCCGGGTCATGGCGTCCGCGCCGGCGCGCTCACGCGAAGGAGCATTCCGTCGTCCCACTCGGCGGACATCCTGACCCGCGGCATCGCCAGGACATCCGAGACGTCGTAGAACATCGTGTTGATCGGCATTTCGTCGAACCACACGATGCTGCTCTCGCCGTCCAAGGAGACGCCGAGGCGCCGGGCCACCCGGGGCAACCGCCTGTACGTTCCCGTCGGCGCCGAGCGGTCGTTGTACCAGAGCAAGGGGGCGTCGTTGCTGTAGACGACGGCGTCCACGCGCCCGCGCGAAACCGCTCGAAGGGTCGCGGACTCGTCCCAAAAGGCGCTGTTGTAGGCCGCCCACGTGGCGTTGCCGCGCTGTCTCCACTCGGCGGTGACGACGGCGTTCTGGCGAACTGCGAACGCCAAGTGCGCGACAGAGCCGACCAGCACGGCCGCAGTCAGCGTCCGCTTCGCGAGGAGGCCCCGGCCCTCTGCCTGGATGCGCGCGAAGCGGTCCACGAGCAACGCCGCCAGCGCAACGACCGGAACGAACATGGGCGACAGGTACCGACTGTCGAGCTCTTGCCAAGTGACCACCGAAACAGCGGTGCACATGAACGCGAAGTAGATGCCGGCGAAAAGCGCGAACAGGCGAACCGCCGGGTCGGGGGCGGGCACCCCGGCGCGCGGGAGCCCAGCCGCGCGAGGAAACGCGACGAGCGCAACGACGATCGCCGCGCACAGCGTTCCCGCGACGATCCAGGGCAGATGACCGAACCATTCGGGTCCGGCGCCCGGCGCCGCCCAGGTAGCGAGCGCCTTGCCCGCCTGGAGCGAAATGTCCAGGAAGTCCGGCACGGACGCTGAGTCGAATCTATCATCTCCGGTGGCAGTCCCCGCGACGATCCAGTTCCTTGTCAGGACCGCGGCCGTCGGAACCGACCCGACGCCCCCGTAGACGACGGCATGCTTGAGCCGCGCCAGGACGGCCGCGTTGCGGTCAAGCAGGAGCGTGGCCAAGCCGGCGAGGATCACCGTCACGCTGGGATACCGGGCCAAGCCGGCCAAGCCGGCAAAGCCGGCGGCGCACGCCAAGGCGGACGGCCTCGCGCCGCGGTGCAGGAAGGCGTCCAGCAACACGAGCGCCGCTACGACAAGCAGGATCATGAGCGCTTCGCTCAGCAGGTGCGCCGCCCCGAAGCCGAGCGGCCAAGCGGCAGCCGCCACCAGGACTGCGCCGGCCGCCACGGTCCGCGACCAAGCTGTTCTGGCAAGCCAGAGTCCCAAGACGAGCAGCGTTGCGGCGAACGCGGCCGCGTTCGCCCAGCGGGCGGCCTCGAGCATGTCCAGGCCGACCCAGCCGGCCGCGGCCATCAACAGGGCCAGGAGCGGGGGTTGATGGACGAGCGGCCGCCCCGAGAAGTCCACGAGTCCTTCGCCGTCGAGAAAGTTGAGCGCGGCCGACCACATGTCGAGCCCGTCGGCCGTCAACGCCAACCCGTGCGTGGCGGTGCGGAACAGCACGTGCAAGCCCCCGGCCGCCGCCAACGAGACCAGAATCAGGACAAAGGGCGCCGTCGGGGGGGGCGGGCGTCCGCCATGTGGGCCGCGGGCGCTCTCGGAGCCGCTCGCGTCCACGGCCCGCGCGCTGCTCGCGCTCAACCGCCGGCGGCCTCCGGAAGCGGCCGCGGCCCCGCGGCCCTCCCCAAGGCGGCACGCAACCGGCGCCGAAGCTCGACGTCCGACATGGTCGCGAGAGTCCGTTCGCCTGTGCGCCGGGAGTTCCAACGCACGTCGAAGAGTTCGACCCGGCGGCCGGGGTTGCCGGCGACTTCCATGGCCAAGCAGTACCGTCCCTTGTAGTCGCCGCCCGCCCGGCGCGCGACCGACGCGTTCCAGCGAGCGCCCTCTTCGTCCGTGAACGTTCTCATGAGCCGTCCTCCAGCGGGGTAAGTCCGCGCGTCAGACGAGCGGCTTCAGCTCGCGAAGCTTGGCGCCGTGCCTGACCTCCGGAAACTCGTAGTAGATGATGCCTTCTTGGCTGACTTCCGACTTGACGCGCAGGCCGTCGTCCATCGCCTCCAAGAGCCTCTCGGCGGCGGTCATCGACAAGTTGAGCTCCGTGGCGACTTCGGTGACGGTCACGACCCCGGCGCCTTGGTGCGCCAGCATCAGCACCTTGCGCGCAAGCCGGTTGAATGCGGTTTGGCGCCGCCTCTGGAGAGCGCGCCATCCGGACAAGAGCAAGCCGGAACCCGCCAGCCCGATCATGGAACCGGGCACGATCACCTCGAAGTCCTGCGTGACCACGGCTCCGACGATCAAGGCCGTTCCCAGGGCCGCCAGCACGGTTCCCGCGATCCTGCGCGCCGCACCCCCCAAGGGAGGCCGAGCGTCCGCGCCTTCGGTCCGCACGAGCGCCTCTCTGCCGGCCACGTCACGGGAATGTTCCCAGCCGATTCCGCACGCGGGACAAACCGGGTGCTTGCGCCGGGCCAAGTAGTACGCCAATCCGCCGACGCCGTACGTGCACAGGCTCGCCGCGACGAGGATCGCCCGATGGCTTCCCTTGCGGAAGTACAAGACGGGCTCGCCCACGAACCCGCATCGCATGCATTGCCGCGCGTCGGACCGCCGGGACGGAAGCGGACGCCTGCTCACGACCGACCCGCAGGTTGGACATCGATCCTCGCCGACGCGAAGCGCCTCGCCGCAGGTCGAACAGCGGATCGACAATCCGGGACTCCCTTCGCCATGTAGGACTTTGGCCGCCTTGCAGTGCGCCGGAGGCCGAAAGATAACGCGCAGACGCAATCGAGATTAGATTGCAGGCCATGTCTCGCGCTTTCCTCGTCCGGTCGGCCGCCTCCGTCGCGGCGTTCGCCGTGGCGCCGGCGGCGGCCCAGGTCGTGCCCTCGTCGTACCGAAGCATCGAGCACGGACAGGAGGCCGGCGTGGCGGGCGTCGCGTATTCCTTCGGCCGGGGCTCGCTGGACCTCGGGCCGCAACTGAGCTGGGCGGCGAGCGGGCGGTACTCGATCGAGGCGAGCGGACCGCTGTTCTTCGAGGGACTGGCCGGCTATGCGCCGGGCACTCGCCGGGTGATCGACCCCCGGCGCCCGGAAGGCGACCGGGCGATCGGCGCCGACGACGTTCAAATGCTGATGGCGAGCGTCAGGATGGGGTTCAGCGTGACCGGCCGCAGGACTTGGCGCCGCCTGAGTCCTTACCTGTTCGCCTCCGCGGGTCTGGCCTACGACGCGTCCGAAGCGGGCGAACTCGACGGTTCGCTCGATCCTCAGGACCGCTACAGCTTCGGCACCGCGTTCACGACGTCTGCGGGGACGGGGCTTCGGCTTGCGCTGGGTCAGCGCCTCATGTTGCGGATCGACGGCGAAGCCTTGTTCTGGCGCCTCCGAACGCCTTCCGGGTTCCACGAGCCGGACAAGTACGACGGCGCAGTCGAGCCGCGCGAGTGGGTCGCCGGTCTCGGCGTGTCCGCAGGCTTGTCGCTGCGCTTCTGACCCCGGGCGAAGGGCGCATTGGCCGACTTCGAGCGCGCTCGGGCCGACTGGCTGTCCTACGACGAAGCGTTGCGGCGGATCCTCGCCGACGCCGTTCCGTTGCCGGCGGAGCGCGTGGCCCTGGACAATTCGCTGGGCCGTTCTCTCGCGGAAGGCGTGCGCGCCCGCGCCACGCTGCCCGCGTGGGACAACAGCGCCATGGACGGCTTCGCCGTGCGCAGCGCGGACGTGACGGCGAGAGCGGCCGGGCGACGCTCAGGCGCGGGCGCGCCGGTGATCGACGGCCGGGCTGGCGGGGGCGCGGACGCCGGCGGCGGGCGGGCGGGCGACGCGAGACAGCCCGCGGACGCCGGCGTTCGGTTGCCCGTGGCGGGACGCGCGTATCCGGGCGACGCTCCGCTCGAGAACGTGCCGGAAGGGTCGGCGGTGCGAATCATGACGGGAGCGCCCGTGCCGACCGGATTCGATTCGGTCGTGCGGGTCGAGCACACCGACGGAGAAGAGGAGGAGGGAGTCGTCGCGCTGCACCGCGCGGACGACCTGGGACGGCACGTGCGGAGGGCGGGCCAGGACTTGCGGGCCGGCCGGGAAGCGGCGCCGGCGGGCTCGGTCGTGCACTCGGGTTCTCTCGCCGTGCTGCTCGCCTGCGGCGCCTCGGCGGTCTCGGTGCATCGGCGGCCGCGCGTCGGCGTGCTGTCGAGCGGGAGCGAACTGGCGGGGACCGAGCGCTTCGACGAGGTGGCGGCGGGGCGCGCAACGCCCGACACCAACCGGGCGATGCTCGCGGCGGGGGTCGGGGAGGCGGGCGCCGTTGCCGTCGACCTCGGGATCGTCGCGGACGACGTGGACGACATCCGGAGCAAGCTGGAGAGGCTGGGCGACTTGGACGCGCTCGTCGTGACGGGGGGCGCCTCCATGGGCGAGAGGGACCTCGTCAAGCGGGCGTTGGCCCGCGCGGGCCTTCGTCTTCGCTTCTGGCGCGTCCGGATGCGTCCCGGCAGCCCCGTATCCTTTGGATCGCTGCCGCGGGGCGGGCGGCCTGTCCCCGTTTTCGGACTGCCGGGGAACCCCGCCTCCGCGTTCGTCGCCTTCCATGTGCTGGTCGCCCCTTACCTGCGCGCGCTCCTCGGATCGGCCGACCCCGGCGGACGGTTCGCCCTGGCGACGACCGACGACGATCTCGCGGGCGGAGGCCGCGCGACGCACTTCCTGCGGGTGCGGCTCGATCGCGGCCTACGCGAAGACGAACCGCGGTGCCGGCTCTCGGGGCCGCAAGGGAGCGGCTTGGTGCGCTCGCTTCTCGACGCCGACGCGCTGGCCGTGGTTCCGGAGGGAACCGAGGGGATCGAGCGCGGCCGCCGGGCCCGGGTGATGCTGCTCGCCGGAGCGCGGCGGTGACCGCCGTCGCGCGGGGGCGGACGGCGCTTGGGCCGGCGCCGCGCAGCGCGGACGTGGCGAAAAGGCATGCGGCGCAAGCCGCCGACGTGCGCAGGCCGCGCCGTCGGCAAGCCGCTCGTCGTCGCCGGGACCGACGTGCCGCGGCTGCGCGCGGGCTGTCGGCCTGCATAGCGGGATTGGCCGCCTTGCTCGCCTCTTGCCAGACGCCGCAGTGGCCTCTGGGCGGACGTCTCACGTCGCCCTACGGCTTGCGCATGGAGGGCGCCCTGCCGGACATGCACCGGGGAGTCGACGTGGCCGCGGACGTGGGCACGCCCGTGCGGCCGCTGCTCGCCGGCCGCGTGCGCTTCGCCGGACCGATGAGCGGCTACGGCCAAGTCATCTGGGTGGATCACAACGACGACCTGCTCTCCGTCTACGCCCACCTGTCCGACGTGTCGGTGGCCGCCGGTCAGGAGGTCGACCAGAATACTGTCATCGGCCTGAGCGGACAGTCCGGGGCGGCTACCGGCCCGCACCTGCACTTCGAAGTGTGGAGATGGGGCCGCGAGGTCGACCCGGTGGCGCTGATGGGCCCGCCGCCCCGCAACTGAGGCCCTGCCGGCTTCCAGCGGTGCACGGCCCCGCCTGCTCGCGCCCGGCCCGGCTACTCCTTGAGTCTGCGGACGGCTTCCGCAATCGCGGGAACGACCTCGAACAGGTCGCCGACGATGCCGTAGTCGGCGACGCTGAAGATGGGGGCGTCGGGATCCGCGTTCACCGCGACGATCAGCTTCGCGGTGCGCATCCCGGCCAAGTGCTGGACTGCCCCGGAGATGCCGACGGCGAAGTACAGGTCGGGCGTCACCGTCTTGCCGGTCTGCCCCACCTGCTCGGCGTGAGGACGCCAGCCCGCGTCCACCACGGCACGCGACGCGCCCAGCGCGGCGCCCTCGCCCAGGGCGTCGCGCAGGTCTTCCAGCACGCCCCAGTTCTCCGGCCCCTTCATCCCGCGTCCGCCCGACACGACGACGGACGCCTCGGAGACGTCGACGGCGGCTCCGCCAGAGGCCTCGAATCCGATCACGCGGTAGCCCGTCTCCACCGCGTCCGGGCCCGGCGGCCGAACTTCGACCACGGGTTGCCTGGGGCAAGCGACCGGCGAAGACGCGTTCGGCCGCAGCGACGCGAGCAGGTGGGGGCCGCGGCAACGCACGCGCGCCAGAGCCTTTCCGGCGTAGACGGGGCGGGTGGCGTACACGTCTTCTCCGTCCACTTCCAGCCCCGTGACGTCCGTGAGAAGCGGACACGCCAGCTTGGCCGCCACTCGCGGCGCCAAGTCCCTCCCCGTGGGCGTGGCGGAGAACAACACCGCCGCAAAGCCGTCATCCAGCGCCACGCCCGCCACTGCGGACGCGTGCGCGCCCGGTCCCGCCGATCCGAACCCCTCGCGCTCGACTCCAACGATCCGGTCGGCGCCCCATTCGCCGAGTTCCGCGGCCGTCTCGGCGCCGCCGGGTTCTCCCACTGCAATCGCCGCCACCGGCGCCGCCCACGTGTCCGCCAAGGCCCGGGCGACCGACACGACCTCCCGCGACGTGCCCCGCACGCCGTCCGGGGTCACTTCCACGACGGCCATCGCGCCTCCCCGCTCTCCTCCGCCCCCCGGGTTCGCGTTCATGCCTAGATCACTTTGTCTTCGTGGCGCAAGAGCCGCACCAGCTCGGCGGCGGCGGCGGGGCCCTCGCCCAGAATTCGTCCTGGAGGCCGGTTCGGCGGGTAGGCGAGCGACTCGATCTCGGTTCCGCTCTCGGCGTTCGCGGCCGCCTTCTGCTCCAAGGGCTTCCGCTTGGCGGCCATGATCCCGCGCAACGACGCGTAGCGGGGCTCGTACTTGCCCTTCGTGACGGTGGCGACCGCCGGCAGGCTCATCTCCACCACTTGCTGGCCCCCTTCGACCACCCTGCGGCACGTCGCCACCCCGTCCGCCGCTTCCATCGAGGTCACGGCAGTGGCGCAAGGCCGGCCGAGCAGTTCCGCCACCATCGGACCGACTTGCTGCTGATCGCTGTCGACCGCCTTGACGCCGAACAGGACGAGGCTCGCGTCCCAGCCGCCCAGCTCCGCCGCCAGCACCTGCGCGGTGGCCCAGCCGTCCATGCTGGGCTCGCCCGTCAGCAGCGCTCCCCGATGGGCGCCCAAGGCCAGCCCCGCCCGCAGGACTTCCTGCGCCGCCGGAGGTCCGTACGCCAGCAGTGAGACCTCGCCCCCGCCCGCCTCCTCCGCAAGCTGGAGCGCCGCTTCCACGGCAAACTCGTCGTACGGGCTCATGACGTGCTTGACGCCGTCGATCTCGATCGAGTCGCCCGTGCCGGCGACGCGAATTCGCGCCCCCGTGTCGGGCACGCGCTTGACGCAGACGGCGATCTTCATTCGGCGGTCTTCGTTCCGGCCCGGCCAGCCCTAGAGGAGCGCCCCGGTCAAGGCGAAGCACGCGGTCGCCGCCGCGCCCCCCGCCAACGCGTAGGGCAGCTGCGTCCGCACATGGTCCACGTGATCGGTGGCCGACGCCATGGAAGATACGATCGTCGTGTCGCTCACGGGCGAGCAGTGGTCGCCGAAGATGCCGCCGGACAGCGCCGCGGCGAGGAACGGCGCCGGCGGGAGGTCCATCATGCCGGCCGCCGGGACCGCAATCGGGATCATGATCGCAAAAGTGCCCCAGCTCGACCCGATCGAGAACGCCACGGCCGACGACACCGCGAACACCAGCGGCAGGAACACCGCCGGCGGAAGAGCGCCCTCGGCCACCCCCGCGACGTAGGCCCCCGTTCCCAGTTCGTTCGCAACTTCCTTGAGCGCGAGGGCCAGCACCAGGATGAGCGCCAGCGGCACCAAACCGCCCGCTCCCTTCAGGGCCGTTCGCACCAGCTTGTCCACCGTGCTCGCCCGTTGCGCGAGCAGCAGCAGCCACGCCGACGCCAGCGCGCCCAGCGACGCCCACAGCACCGCCGTGGAGCCGTCGCCCGCCCGCAGATCGCCGTCGCCGGTCGCCCACAGTCCGGCCGGCATGAGCGCCACCAGCACGGCGATGGGCACGATCATGTTGGCGGCCCTGGGCCGAACGGCGGGATCGCCGGAGCCGCCCAGGACCTCCTCGTCCATCATCGGCGTCGCCCCGGGGCGCAGCACCTCGCCTCGCGAGGCGCGCGCTTCGGCGCGCTTCATCGGGCCCCAGTTCAGCCGAAACAGGGCGACGGCCAGGGCAAGGACCACCGCCGCGAAGGAGTAGAAGTTGAACAGGATGGACTTGAGCAGCAGCATCCAGGCGGCCGAGTCGCCGATCCCCTCTCCGGCCAGCAAGCGCAGGTTGTAGGCGCCCCACGCGTTGAGCGGGACGAGGATGCAGATCGGCGCGCTGGTCGAATCGATCAGGTAGGCCAGCTTCTCGCGCGAGACGCGGAAGCGGTCGAAGAGCGGGCGGGCGACGGAGCCCGCCACCAGCACGGTGATGTTGGATTCGATGAAGATCACGACGCCGGCGACCCACGCCAGAAGCTGCGCCCGGCGTCCGTTGGTGACCCAGCGGTTGCGCTCCAGCCAGGCGACGAAGCCCGCAACGCCTCCCGACGATCCCAGGGTCGCGATCAGCGCGCCCATGACCAGCGTGAACATGATGACCTTGGCGTCGCCGGGCGAGGCCAGCACGCGAACGGTCGCCTCCACCGTCTCCGCCAGCCCCGAAGCGAAGTTCCAGTCGTGGAGAATCGACCATCCGAGCCAGATCCCCCCGGCCAACGACAGGTAGACCTGCCTTGAGGCGATGGCGAGCCCGATCGCCAGCAACGGGGGCAACACGGACATCCAGCCGGGAGCGCTCATGCCGACAAGCTAACCCAACGCCCGGCTCCAGCAGCGCGCGGGGGCCCCGCTCGGCGAGGCCGGCCCCGGGCGCCCCGCCGAGCCTGCCCCGCCCGGCGCATCGAGGCGGCGGATCCGGACCGGCCAGCCCCCGGGACGCACCGCCGCCGGGGACCGCGCGGCCGAATCCGCCGCCCTGCGGCCTACGGCTCGGAAGGCCCGCCGGGCGGCCGGCGCAACAAGACCGCCTCGACGGCGAACTCGGTGGCCGACCGCCCCGCCTCGCCCTGCTCGACGCGCAACCGTTCCAACACGATCCGGGCGTCGAACACCGGACCCGCCACGTCCAACGTCATGGCCTGGGCCGGCAAATCGATCCTCTCCGCTTCGGCGCCGCTGTCCCCGCTGCCCGCTCCGGGTGGAGCCGCCGCCAGTTCGAGCAGGTGGCTCAACGAGGCGCTCGATTCGTCGTCCCCCACCGTCATGACAATCGCGCGACCGTCGTCCGCCAAGCGGAAGCGGAGGGACTCGGCCGCTTCCGGGGCGCCGGCGCGGGCGACGAACGCCTCGCCCGCTTGCCAGTGGGCCGCCAAGAATTCATAGCCGTCCGCAGGCACGGCGGCGGCGGGGCTCTGGGGCCTGAACTCGACTGGCCGTCCGCTCGGGGCGGGCCGAACGCCCAGCCGCGCAACCGTCCGGGCAATCCGCGCGCGTCGCGTGCTGTCGTCTTCGGCGGGCACGATGCCGACCGCCTGCCGGACGCCGCCGGACCACGCGTCGATTATCTCCGTTCCGTGGTAGTCGAACAGATACGCCACACCTTCCTCCACCTGCCGCCATTCCTCGAAGGGGATCTCGACGGTCGACGAGGACAGCGTCGATTCGTCCAAGACGCCGTGCTCGCTCAAGATCCGTTCGAGACGCCCGACTTGGCTGCGTTCCGCCACGGCGTACACGGACCACGGCCCCATGAAGGACGCCGCGCCCAGAATCGTCAGCACGAGCGGAATGGACTTGACGTCGCGGGTGCGCGTCGCCACGCGGTGCACGGCCGCTCCTGCCAGCCAAGCCGCCAGCAAGCCCAGCGCGTAGCGCCTCTCCGTGATGCCGTACTGCTCGACGCGCAACCACAGCGCCATCCCCACCATCCCCGCCGAAGGCAGGATCGCGATCCAGAAGGCCAGCGCATAGTGGTCGATCCAGCTGCGCTCCGCGCGCATCCGCTCCGGATGCACCATGAGGAGCGAGAAGATTCCCACCACCGCCAAGGCCGACACCAAGTAGCTGATCCAACCGCTGGGCCAGACGCCGGTGACCAGGATCTTGCCCATGTACGCCAACAGTATCGCAACGTACAAGGCCACGAGCGGCAACAGGACATGCTGCGAGAACACGCGCAGTCCCGCCGGATAGTCGCGGGCTGCGTCCAGGCGAGCGAAGTCCGAAGGGACGCCCGCCAGGAAGATCAGGGGGTGGAGCACGAGAGCGACGACGAAGAACAGCCTGGCGTAGGCGATCTCCGGCACTGCCAGGCCCAGCAGGTTGTCGACGGCCGCAAGGGCCAAGGCCAACCCGGCGAAGAGCGCGCCGGAAAAGACCACCGCCGTCACGAAGCGGAAGAACAGCGACCGGTTGTACTGCCAGAAGCCCCACGGCTCGCGCGCGCCCAGGTAGGGCACGATCGCCACGGCCATGTGGAACGTGGCCGAGAGGTGCACGTACCGCAGCGCCCAGCCGTTCTCTTCCAGTCGTCCGAAGTAGAAGAACAGCGTCGCGAGCAGCGCCGCCGCGGCCGTGTCCGCGAGCGCCCGCGTCCGGACGGACCAGCCGTACCGCTCCACGGCCAGAACCAGCCCCGTGAAGAGCGGGAGCCCCAAGCTGGACGAGGAGAGGAGCTGCAACCACTTCTGGTCGCCTCCGTCGACGCCGAAGACGCCGCCGGCCGCGGCCGCCACGGCGCAGACCATCACTTCGGGGAACCTCGCTGCGGCATCGCGTCCCGCCGCGGCCGCTCTGCCCACTGCTTCAAGCCTCATGTCGCTACTCCCTGGGCGCCCTCACGCAGGGGTGCCCCCTGACGAAGAATCGAAGCGGCCAGTCCGCCGCCCTGGAGACGCCGATGCGGCCGGAGACGCCGACGTCCGCGTTGCGCAACGGCCGACCCGCGAGCAACCGCACGGGCGGCCGGGAAAGCGAGCGGCCGTCGTGGCTGAGCGTGATGCCCAGCGCTTGGCAGAGGCGGCCCGGCCCGTTGCAGAGATCGGTCTTCCGCCCGCGCCGCGCCGCCATGACCCCGAGCCCGTCCACGGGCGCGAGCGCCCGGACCAGCACGGCCGACGGGTATCCGCGCCGACCAGTCACGACGTTCGCGCAATGGTGCAACCCGTGCGACAGGTAGACGTAAAGGGTGCCGCCGTCTCCGAACATGGACTCGTTGCGGGCGGTCCGGCCCGTGGAGGCGCGGGCGTGGCTGGCCGGGTCGTGCGGCCCCACGTACGCCTCCGTCTCCACGACCACGCCGCTGGCGGCCCGGCCGTCCACGGTGGACGCCAGGATCGCGCCCAGCAGGTTGCGGGCGATCTCCGCGCAGTCTCCTTCGAAGAAGCCGGGGGGCAGGGCGTCCGCCCCGTCCGATGCGGCCTCCGTCGTCTCGTCGTTCCATCTGCTCGCCTCCGGCGCCGAATGACTTTGCGTTGCAAAGTTAACCATGGACGCCGACTGCAACAAGGACTCGGACCTGGCGACGCTCCGCTCGCGGCGCCCCGTGGCGATGCTCAGCCGGGAGCCGAAGCACGGCCCCGGCGCGCGCGAAGCAGGGTCTTACCGACCTCTCCGCTCTCGGTCGTCGCCCGTCCCGCGGCCTCGCGTGCGCCGGGCAGCTTGCTTGAGGAAGCCGACGAGTCCGGTCGGCTTCTTGGCGCTGGAGTCCCGCCCGCCTCCCTCCGGCCGCGAGCCGTCCGCCCCGCCCTCGGCACCGCGCGCCGCGACGTGGGAACCGTCCGCGCTCGCCGCCGCTGGGCCTGCGGGAGCGGCGGAGCCGCCGTGCTCCGGGCGGGGGGCGCCCGGCGCGGCTCCGCTTCGCCGGCGCTCCCCCCTCGGCCTCTCGGCGTCGCGCGCGGCCGCCGCGCGGGAGCCGCTTCGGCGGGGGCTCTCCCGCGGAGGCCGTCCGGAGGCCGCGTCCCCGGAAGAGACGGCCCGGCCGCGCCCCCCGTGGTCGCCGCCGGTGCGTCCTCGCCGAGCCGAAGACGGGGGATCCGCCCCCGGCGGCCCCGCCCCGCCGACAACCTGCGCCGACGCTTCCGGGTCCGCCGGCCGCGCGGCCCGGGCCTTGGGCTTGGCTTGCCCGACGCGTCGCGTGTAGTCGACCTCCCAGGCGTGAAGCACCCGGTCGGCCCGGGTCCGCGGAAGGAGCGCCCGCACCTTGGCCGGATCGTCCTGCATCACGGCGAACAAGTCGGCGCCGAACTTGCTCACGAGCGCTTCGGCGGTCTTGGCGCCCACACCGCGGTACCGGTTCGCCAAGTAGCTCTCCATGGCATCCTTGGTGTGCGGCAAGCCCAGCGACTTCGCGTCCACTCGAGAAGGAGAGGCGCCGGCGCCTTGCCGGGAGGGCGGCGATCTCTTGTCGGCGTCCGCGCGGGAAAGACGGACGTCGAAGCCGCCACCGTCGAGCGGCAGCAACTCGACCTCGCCGCGGTCCGCCGCGAAGTGGAGAAACTTGCTGAACTTGGCGAACCCCAGGGCGCCCTCGTCGAAGTCGGCGTCCAAGGCCAGCAGCCTGCGCTTGATGGTCGAGTCCCGCACCTGGCTCCTGCCGTCCTCGCCCGCCGCCTCCAGCGCGCGGCGCAGGAGGCCGAGCGCAGGCGCCGTGTCCGCCGCGACCGAGGCCCCGTCGCCGTTCGTCTCGTCGCGTCCGCCGCGCCGTCCACCGCCGCGCCTGGGCTGGGCTTGCGCCGTCTTGCCCGTCCGCGCGGACCCGGACGCCTTTCCCCCTGCATCCCCGGGCAACGCAACGGCGTACTGTCCGTTCTGGCCGCGTTCGATCGCCAGCAGGCCCTTCCGGGACGCTTCGACGAGGAAGCGCGAGAACTTTCTGAAGCCCAGGTTTCGTTCGTCGAAGCCGGGCGCGATCTCGATCAGCACCTGCTTCAACCGGTCCGAGCGCATCACGTCGCCGCGGGCGGCCATCCGCTGCACGGCCTCGCTCACGGACTGCCAGGGGTCGGCGGTTGCCGGCTTGCCGTCGGACGTCTTGCTCAGCCCGGCGAGGGCCGTATACGAGTAGTACTCGTCGCAGTTCTGGACCAGAATGTCCGAGCTGGACTCCTGAATCCCAATCCCTATGACGTACTTGCCGTACTCCTTGAGCTTCAGCACCAGGCTCGAGAAGTCCGAATCTCCCGTGAGCAGAATGAAGGTGCCGATCTCGGGCCGGATGAAGACGAGTTCGATGCCGTCGATGGCCATCCGAATGTCGGTCGCGTTCTTCTTCGAGCTTCCGTAGGCCGGGGCGAAGATCAAGTCTATCGAGGCTTCCGAGAGCGGAACGATGTACTGCGGATACCGCCGCCAGTCGGCGTACGCCCGCTGCACCGTGACCTTGCCCTTGATGATGTCGGAGCCGAGAAGCGTCCTGAGTTCGTTCGCCAAGTCGCTTCTCATGCCCATCGTGACGTTGTCGAAGTCGATGAGCAACGCGGCGTTGGGCGCGTCGGCCGCCGTGGGTCTGCGGTCGCCGTGAGGCACCCGCACAAAGGGGTTGGGCATCAGTTGTCTTCGTTCTGCCTTCGCGCGTCGAGTCCCTCCGGCGCCACCAAGCGTGCCAGCTCGGCGCGAGAGACGGCGCCGGTGGTCGTCAAGGGAAGGTCGTCCAAGAAGGTAACCGAGTCGGGCAACTTGTACGCGGCGAGCGTCACGGCGCCCCATTCGCGCAGCTCCTCCGCCGTCGCCACGCCGCCCTCGACCAGCACGACGCACGCGCAGATGGCGTCCCCCAGCACGGAGTCCGAGACGCCGACCACCGCGGCGCGGTCCACGGCGGGATGCGCGACAAGACGATCCTCGACTTCGCTCGGGTGCACGTTGTGGCCGCCCCGGATGATCACGTCGTTGCGCCGCCCGACCAAGTGGAGGTACCCGTCCGCGTCGACCATGCCGATGTCGCCCGTGGGCAGGTACCCGTCGTCGTCGAAGACCTGAGCGGTTTCCCTCGGTTGCCGGTGATAGCCGCTCATGACGCCGGGGCCTCTCACCCAGAGTTCGCCCACGCTCTCGGGCGGCAGCGCTTCGCCGTCTTCCCCGGTGACGCGCACGCTGGTGTCCTTGACCGGACGCCCGAGCGTCGACGCGCGCTTGTCGGCTGGATCCTCCGGGAGGGTCACGGCCAAGGTGGACGCGGCTTCGGTCAACGAGTAGGCGACGAGCAGCGGCGCGCCGAACCCTTCTTCGATCCGCCGCGCCAAGGCGGGCCGGACAGGCGCGCCCGAGGCCACGCAGACGCGCACGGAACCCGGCATGCGTCCCCGGCGCTCGGCCTCGTCCAGCTCCATCGCGAACAGCGTGGGCACCCCGTAGTGAACGGTCGCGCGATGCCGGTCCATCAGGCGCAGGGTCTCGGCGGCGTCGAATCCGTCCTGGAGCGCCAAGCTCGCTCCGGCCGTCAAGGTGCCGACGAGCCCCGGACCCAAGCCGAAGACGTGGAACAGCGCAGTGACTCCCACCACGACGTCGTCGGCCCGCAAGCCGACGGCCGCGACGGTTTCGGAAGCCGCGTGCGCCACGTTGGCGTGGCTCAGCTCGACGCCCTTGGGCTTGCCCGAGGCGCCGGACGTGTAGAGGATCGCGAACGGAGCGGCCGGAGCGCCCGGCGCCGGCGCGAAAGGGCGGCCTTCGCCCGCCGAGAGCAGGTCCTCCCACTGAAAGATGCGGTCGTCGTGCCAGAGGTCTTCCTCGCCGACGGTGACGACGTGCTGCAGCTCCGGCAGGGCGACGAGAAGGTCTTCAAAGATCTGCAGGTAGTCGGTGCCGTAGGCGTCTTCGGCCGAGACGGCGCAGGCGGCCCCGGAATGCCGGAGGCGGTAGCGAAGGTCGGTCGCCGAAAGGCGCGGATCCAGGGGCACGAGCGGAGCCCCTAGCTTGGCCGCGGCGAAGGCGGCGATCGCGAACTCCGGCCACGCGGGAAGCACCAAGGCGATTCGGTCGCCCGGGCCGACGCCCAGACCGGCGAGCGACGCCGCCAAGGCAGTGGCCTGCCGCTCCACTTCGCCGTAGGAAAGCGGGGCGGCGTCCGGCAACAGGAAGGGGGCCGACGGGCGTTCCGCGGCTTGCCGGGCCAAGAGCGACGATATCAAGATGTCCTGCGAGCGCTCGGGTGGCGCCATGTGTCCTCCGGCCGACATGCCGTCCGCGACGGGCTTCGGGGATTCTGGCGAATTGCGACCCCGGAGTCAATCGGCGGACGCGCGAGGCCGGGCGTGAGGGCTTTCCCGGCGCCGGCGCGCGCCGCGTTCACGCGGGTCCCCCCGCGGTGCGCCCGCGAGCGTCCGCCGCGCGGCCTCCTGGTTGGCTGTCCGCCCTGGCCGGGACCCGGCGGCGCCGTCACGCCTTCCACGCCCCGACGATGCGCGCGAGCTCGTCGGCCGGCAGCGGCGTGGCCGTCCCTCGCGCGCCGTGGACGCTGCCCACTTCCGCCAGAAGCACGACGTGCACGACGCCGCCCCTCGTCTTCTTGTCGCTCGACATCAGCCGCGCGAGCCGGTCCGGATTCGCGGGCGCCGGCCAACGGGGAGACAGTCCGAAGGCGCGAACCATCGCGGCCACCTCGTCGGCGGTGCCCGAAGCCGTGACCCCCATCGCCTCGCCGATGCGGGCTTCCGCCACCATTCCGGCGGCAACCGCCCGCCCGTGCGCCAGAGAGTAGTCCGAGGCGGCTTCGAGCGCGTGCCCGACGGTGTGTCCGAAGTTGAGGACCTGTCGCCGGCCCGCTTCGAACTCGTCGCCGGACACGATCCCGGCCTTGATCTCCACGGACCTCGCTACGGCCCGTTCCACCGCGTGGCCCTCGACGCTCATGAGCGACGCCGCGTTCGCCGCCAGCCAGGAGGCGTAGCGAGCGTCGGCGACCACGCCGTGCTTGACGGCTTCCGCGAAGCCCTCGGCCCTGGCGCCGCCGGGCAACGTGCTGAGAAAGCGCGGATCCGCCAACACGCCGCAGGGCGGATGAAACGCCCCCACAAGGTTCTTGCCGAGCGGGTGGTCGACGCCCGTCTTGCCGCCCACGGACGCGTCGATCATCGCAAGCGTCGTCGTCGGAATCTGCAACACGGGCACTCCTCGCAGATACGTGGCCGCGACGAACCCGGCCAAGTCGCCGGTCACGCCTCCGCCCAGAGCCACGACGCAGGAGTCGCGGCCCAGGCCGGCATCCAGGAGCGCATCGGTCAGGCGCGCCCACGTCGCCCGCGTCTTGTGCGCTTCGCCCGGCGGGAACGACGCCCGCACCACGCCCGCGCCCGCGTCGGCTAGCGCCCTCTCCACCAAGTCCCCCCAAAGCGCCGCCACCTCGTCGTCCGCGATCAGCGCGCACCGTCCCGACGGCGCGGCCCGCATCGCCGCCGGCCCGGCCCTCTCGAGGGCGCCCCGCCCCACGTGCACCGCGTACCCTCCCGAGGCCGAGCCCACGGCAATCTCCCGCAGCCGCCCCGCCCCGCCGTCCGACTGCCGCGCCTCGCCCAACCCCGCCCCGCCCGCCGGCGTCACGGCCCCGGCCCGCCGTCCCGCGCGACGCGAACCACCCACGCCGGCGGCGCGCCCGCCACGACCTCGAGCGCGGCCAAGCCGCCGACCTCCAGCGCCCGCAGCGCCAAGCCGGACGGCCTTCCCGGAGCGTCCTTCGCCCAGCCGAGGAAAGCGTCCCTGCGCGCGCGGTCGTCCCACGCCACTACCCAGCGGAGCGACCAGCGGCCCGGCGAACCAAACAGCGCGTACCTGTCGCCCGCCCAGCCGTCGGCCATCGACCGGTCGCCTCCCCACGCCTCGGCGACCAAGCCGAGCTCCAAGTGGCCCAGAACGTCCTCGCGC
Source organism: Longimicrobiales bacterium (assembly GCA_965203485.1). Lineage (GTDB taxonomy): Bacteria > Gemmatimonadota > Gemmatimonadetes > Longimicrobiales > Gaopeijiaceae. The sequence continues at coordinate 1,227,948 of OZ241892.1, read as the reverse complement.
ACGCTCCCGAGCCGCGGCCGGAAAGGCGACGGGCGCTCCCCGACCGCACCCGGCGCCGACGCGTCGCCGGACGCCGCCAGCGGCACGGGCCCGTCGTCGCCGGAGAACGAGAAAGCGAGCGCGACCGGCAGGTCGGGGGACGCGCCCCACAGCTTGTCCGGATGGAACACTTGCTCCGTGGACCGAGGCATCCGAACGGTCAGCGCCGCGGCCCGGTTCCGGTCCCGGACCCACGCGGCGCGCGCAAACCGCATCCCTTCCACGTACGGGAACAGCACGCTCTCGCGAACCACGGCCGGAGCGGCGGCCAACAACGGGTAGCGGGCGCCCGCGTCGGCGAGAACGGCGGCGCGCAACGCGTCCGCCGACCTGCGCGCGTCGGGGGCGCCGCTCCACTCGGCCGCGGCCAGCATGGCATGACCCTCGATAGCCGCGCGGGCGGCCGCGCGGGCGTCTGCGCCTCGCCGCCGCGCCGTCAAGGAGTCCAGGCCGACGTGCTGGTCCTGGAGCGCGTGCACGAGTTCGTGGACCAGAAGCGGCTCCAAGAGCGCTTCGGGGTGGTCGGCGAGCACGAAGAGCGCGGCCGAATCCGGCTCGTAGAAGCCCGCCACCTGCTCGAGGTGAAGCGACAGCATCAGTTCGCCCAAGTCGGCGCCGGGCTCGAGCAGCCCCAGCAGCACGTACGGAGCCGCGGCTTGGTCCGGCGCCGGCATCTCCTCGGCGATCTTCTCGGCGAGGAACGTCTCCAGCTCGCCTCTGGACTTGGCCGCGACGCGAAGCCGGCCGACGGCTCGCAGGCCGGATGCCCGCTCCACGTCGCGAAGCAGCCTTGCGGCCAACGGGGCCAGCCGGGCGTCGCCGACGACTACCGGGGCCGGGGCTTCGGCGCAACCTCCGCCCGCCGCCAGCGCAACGGCCGCGCCCGCCGAGAAGGCGAAGCCCTTCGCCGCGGGCCGAAACCGCCGGAAGGCCCGGTGCGGCCGGACGATTAGATTTGCCCGGCGCGCCGCTTCGTCTCCCGCGACCGATGCAGGTCTCAACGTGTCCGCACGCCCGAAAAAGAAACGCCTGCGGCCGACCGCCCGCGGCCGGGCTTGGATAGCCCGCGTCCCGAACGCGCTCTGGCTCGTGCTTCTCTTCCTGGCCGCGGGACTCGTCGGCGCGACGGCGGGGGCATGGCGGAACTTGTGCAACGACTGCCCGTCCATCGCGCAAATCTACACCTACGAGCCGAGCCTGACGAGCAAGATATACGCTCGCGACGGACGCTTGGTGGACGAGATCGGCGTCGAGCGGCGCACGCCGGCGGCGCTTTCCGACCTGCCGGCGCACGTGCCGCAGGCGTTCATCGCCGTCGAGGACCGCCGCTTCTACAGCCACGAGGGACTGGACTGGCGAGGAATCGGCCGCGCCGTGATCGAGGCCGCGCGCACGCGGTCGCTCTCGGGAGGCGGCGGAAGCACGATCACCCAGCAGCTGGCCCGCCACATGTGGACGGAGAGCCTGGGGTTCGAGAAGCGGATCGTGCGCAAGCTCAAGGAATGGCAGGTCGCCATCGCGCTCGAGCAGGCGTACACGAAGGAGCAGATCATCGAAGCGTACATGAACCAGATCGGCTTGGCGCACGGCTGGTACGGCATCCAGACGGCTTCGAGGAACTACTTCGGCAAGAACGCCACGGACATCAATCCGGCGGAGGCGGCGCTGCTGGCGGCCGTCGCCAATCTGCCCGAGCACTACACGCCGCTTCGGCACCCGGAAGCCGCCCGCCGCCGCCGCAATCTCGTGCTGGCGCTGATGGGCCGCGAGGGCTACTTGACCGACGCCGAAGTCGAGCGGTGGCAGGCGGAGCCGGTCCCGCTCGAGCGCGCGCAGACGGTCGAGACGCTGGCGCCCTACTTCGTGGAATGGGTGCGCGGAATCGTGGACGACCGGTTCGGCAACCGCCTGCTCAACACCGCCGGGCTCCGCGTGCACACGACGCTGGACCTCGACATGCAGATGGCCGCGGAAGCGGCGATGGAGGGCGGATGGAGCCGCATAGAGGGATGGGCGGACTATCCGCATCCCAGGTACCGCGAATTCTCCGACAGCGGCGGGAGCGCAGCGGCGGCGCTGCCCTACGTGCAGGGCATGCTGGTCGCCGCCGACCCCGCGACCGGCCACGTGCGGGCGATGGTGGGCGGACGCGACTTCGCCCAGTCCGAGTTCAACCGCGCAACGCAGGCCCGCCGCCAAGCCGGGTCGTCGTTCAAGCCGTTCGTCTACGCGGCGGCCCTGGAGAACGGCGTGCCGGCGTCGGAGCTGGTTCTGGACGGTCCCGTCGTGCTCGACGAGCCGGACGGCACGACGTGGCGCCCGAGCAACTACAATCCCGAGTTCGCGGGCTGGATCACCATGCGCGAGGCGCTCGTCCGCTCGATCAACATGGTTGCGATCAAGGTGGGGATGCAGGTGGGCCTGGAGTCGGTCGCGCAAATGGCGCGCCGCATGGGGATCCGCACCGAGGTGGAGCCCTTCCCTTCCACGACGATCGGCGCCGCCGAGGTCGTTCCGGTTCAGATGCTCGAGGCGTACGCGACGCTGGCGACGCTGGGCGAGCGCGTTCGCCCCTTCCCCATCGTGCGCGTCGAGAGCGCGGAAGGAGAAGTCCTTTGGGAGCCGCGGCCCGAGCGGGAGCGCGTGCTCGACCCCGCGGTGGCGCGGCTCGTGGTCTCGCTCCTCGAAGACGTGGCCGACCATCCGCGCGGCACCGGCTACACCGGCGTGCGCCTGCTGGCCGGCCTTCCTCGCGACGTGCCGGTGGCGGGCAAGACCGGGACCACGAACGAGGGCAGCGACATCTGGTTCATCGGCTTCACGCCCAACTTGGTGGCGGCCGTGTGGTTCGGCATGGAGCAACCGGTGCCGATCGTCGAAGGCGCCACCGGCGGCCGGTTCGCGTCGCCGGTCTGGGGCCATTTCGCGAAGCGCCTCTACTACGGCTCGCCGGCCGCAAGCGAAGGGGCGGCCGGGCTCGTCGCCGACAGCTTGGCGGAGGAGGCGTCCGTCCAAGAGGCTCCTGCGCTCCTGCCGGTTCCGGGTCGCTGGCCTTGGCCCGGCGGAGTGATCAGCCGGCGCATCGACAAGAAGACGGGCACGCTGGCTTCGCGCTGGTGTCCGGACGCGGACGCCTACACCGAGCGCTACCTTCCTGGAACCGCGCCCACGACGGTCTGCGACCGCCAGAGCGGGCGTTCTCCCGCCCTCTCGCCACGCAACCGCCGATGACAGGCCAGCCCCAATCGACACCCGAGCCCGGCGCGCGCGTCTTCGTCTTCAAGACCACGCACCACGCCATGTGGGCGGAAGACGTCGCCCGCGAGCAGTCCATCCCCGCGGAAGTAGTGCCTGCCCCGCCGCAGTCCGAGGCCAAGTGCGGAATCGCGCTCAAGATCCAAGCGGCCGGCGCTCCCGAGCTGGCGGCGGCCCTGGACCGGGAAGGCATCGTCTACGAGATGTTCTCCAGCGGCGAGTAGCGGCCGCCTCCGGGCCGCGGAGGCTCCTGACGGCCGACGAGCCGTCTCGCCGCGACCACTCGACTCCTGGTGCGCCGGCGCGCGGTTGATCCGCCCGGCATCTCGCCCGCGACATGCGTTCACGCGCGCCCTGCGGCAACCGGCGACGAACCCCGGATCCGTTCCAAGACCAGCGGAAGGGGCTTCGGCGCCTCGTCCCCAACGCGAACGGCCTCGGCCACCGTCCGCTGGGCGGCGGCCAACCGGCCTTCGTCGGCGGCGTGCACCACCGCCAGCGGTTCGCCCGCCGACACGGCCTGGCCTATCTCGACCTCCATCTCGAAGCCCACTCTCGGGTCGATCCGCTGGTCCCGGCGCGTCCTCCCACCGCCCAGTCCAACCAGCGCGTAGCCCAGTTCGCGGGGATCCATCGCCGCCACCGCGCCCGAACGCGGCGCCGGAACCGCCCTGCGAAGCGGCGCCGCGGGCAGCTGCCCGGACTCCGCGCGCCCGGCATCGCCCCCGTGCGCGCGCACCATTCGGCCGAACCGTTCCAGCGCCCTGCCGGAATCCAACGCCGCGACCGCGGCCCGTCGCGCAGCCTCCAGCGACTGCGCCACGCCCCCGGCCAAGGCCATTTCCGCCGCCAGCTCCACCGTCAGCTCGCGAAGGTCCGCCGGACCGCCGCCCGACAGGCAGGCCACCGCCTCGGCCACCTCGAGCCCGTGCCCTATCGCCCGGCCGAGCGGCCGGTCCATCGCCGACAGCACGGCCGCCGCGCCCAAGCCCCGGACCGTGCCGACCGCGACCATCGCGCGCGCGAGTTCGCGGGCTTCCCCCGCCGACGGCAGGAACGCGCCGGAGCCGACCTTCACGTCCAGCACCAAGCCGTCCAGCGTCTCGGCCAGCTTCTTCGACATGATGGACGCGGTGATCAGCGGCCGCGAGGCCACCGTCGCGGTGACGTCGCGGAGCGCGTAGAGCTTGCGGTCCAGCGGAGCGATCTCGCGCGTCTGGCCGATCATCGCGCACCCCGTCTCGCGGAGGATGCGGTGGAATCGGTCGAGCGGCAACCGCGTCTCGAAGCCCGGGATGGCCTCCAACTTGTCCAGCGTGCCGCCGGTGTGGCCCAACCCGCGACCGGAGATCATCGGGACGACCAGCCCCATCTCGGCCGCCAGCGGCGCGAGCGCGAGAGAAATCTTGTCGCCGACCCCGCCGGTCGAGTGCTTGTCCACTCGCGGGCCCGGCGGACCGGCGGCGCGGTCCAGCACCTCGCCGGAGCCGATCATAGCGTCCACGAGCACGGCGAGCTCGTCGTCCGAGAGCCCGTTGAAGCAGACGGCCATCAAGAAGGCGGCCATCTGGCTGTCCTCGACGCGCCCGCTCAAGTAGTCGGCCAGGAACTGCCGCAACGCGTCCGGAGCCACCGGCTCGCCGGCCCGCTTGGCGGCGATCACGCGTTGCGGGATCACGGCGCGGCCGCCTTGCCGGGCCATGTGGACGGGAACGCCGGCTGGCCCAGGCCCAGTCGCGAAAACCGGATCACGGCGCGGAGTCCGCGCGGGCGAGGCGGGCCGAAGCCCCTCCCCCCGGACGGAGCGTCAAGATGCGGACTGGGACCGCGCCGGAATGGTCAGCTCGAGCCTCTCGCCGGGACTCACCGGCAACGTTTCCGTGAAGTAGTCCGGCCCGGCCAGGAACTTCACGCGCAACTGAAGGTCCGGATAGTTCCAGTCGGTCTTGAAGACGGCCTCGTCCTTCCCCGCGACTATCCCGAGCCGCCGTTGCGCGCCGCTGCGAACGGTGTACACGGTAACCTGGTTGAAGTTGGCGTTGCGCACCAAGATCTCTATCTCTTCGTACCCCGCGGACGCCTCGCCGGGTGGACGAAACCCGGTGCCGCCCCATGCGCAGGCGCCAAGAAGCGCCGGGCCGAGAGCCGCCAGAAGAAGCGCGGCCGCGCTGGTCCGCGTGGGCAAGCCGGGCTTCGCCGTCGTCGCCGGCAAGACGGTCGCGCGGCCGGTTGCCGCCGGGACCGACGGGCGCCCAGTCGGTCCGACGCGGCGCTTCGCCGTCCTCACCGCGACTCGGCCGCGACGTAGTCCCGCGACGACTTCCCCTTGAAGACCTGCCTGGGCCGCGCGATCCGCTGCTCGGGATCCTGGACCATCTCCTGCCATTGGGCGAGCCAGCCCACCGTGCGCGGAATCGCGAAGAGCACCGGGAAGAGCTCGACTGGAAAGCCCATCGCCTGGTAGATGAGGCCCGAGTAGAAGTCCACGTTGGGGTAGAGGCGCCGCTCGACGAAGTACTCCTCCTGAAGCGCGATCTTCTCGAGTTCGAGGGCCACGTCCAGGAGCGGATTGCGGCCGGTGACGGCGAAGACGTCCTCGGCGGTGCGCTTGATGATCGACGCCCGCGGATCGTACGCCTTGTAGACGCGGTGGCCGAACCCCATGAGGCGGCGCTCGCCCTTGCGGACGCTCTCCATGAAGGCGGGGATGTTGTCCGTGTTGCCGATCTCGGACAGCATGCGCAGCACGGCCTCGTTGGCGCCGCCGTGCAGGGGACCGTAAAGCGCCGCCATCGCGCCGGCCATGGCCGAGAACGGATCGGTGCCGGAGCTGCCGATGACGCGCATCGCCGTGGTCGAGCAGTTCTGCTCGTGGTCCGCGTGCAGGATGAAGAGGACGTCCAGGGCGCGCTCCAGCACCGGATTCGGGCGGTAGTCGCGCCCGCCGATGCGGAAGAGCATGGCCAGGAAGTTGGCGGCGTAGGAGAGTTCGTTCTCGGGGTAGACGTAGGGCAGCCCGCGATGGTGCCTGTAGGTGAGCGCGGCCAGCGTGGGCATCTTGGCCACCAAGCGGACGATCTGCGCCCAGCGGCTCTCCGGGTCGTCCACGCTCTTGGCCTCGGGGTAGAACGTGGACAGGGCGGCGACCAGCGAGATCATCATCCCCATCGCGTGCGCGTCGTAGCGAAAGCCCTTGAGCAGTGTCAGGACGTTCTCGTGCACGTAGGTGTGGTAGGTGATCTGGCGCACGAAGTCGTCCAGCTCGGCTTGCGCCGGGAGCTCGCCCTTCAGGAGCAGGTGGGCGACCTCCAAGAACGTCGAGCGCTCGGCCAGCTGCTCGATGGGGTAGCCCCGGTACTCCAGGAGCCCCCGCCCGCCGTCCACATCCGTGACGCGGCTGGTGGTGAAAGCCGTGTTGGTGAAGCCGGGGTCGTAGGCCATCATGCCGAAGTCCTCGGCGGCGACCTTGATTTGCCGCAGGTCCATGGCGCGCACGACGTCGCCCTCGAGCACGTCCACCTCGTACTGCTTGCCCGTGCGGTTGTCGGTGATGGAAAGCGTGCTTCTAGCGTCGGTAGCGGGCATTTTGGGGGCGGCGAGGCGAACGGGCGCGTCAAGGTGGGCGGCGAAAAACGCGCACGGCGGGATGCGCAATCGAGCCTCGAAAGCTACCACGCCGCGGCGGGCTTCGACAGTCCCGTCTTGGTCGGTTCGCGGGGCGGGCGGCGGACAGCGAGCCTGCGCTTACGGCCGCGCGTCGGCTCGAGGCGCGGCGGACGAGGCGGACGCCGCCGCGGCAACCCGGTTGCGAGAAGTCGCCCCCTCGAAGGCATCGTCCGGGCAGACGAGGCGGGCGCCCGCCCCATCGGCGCCCGCTCCGACAGAGCCGCCCTCGAAGGCTCGCGCCGGGCAGACGAGGCGGACGGGGCGCGCGCCAGCGGCTCGCGGCTACCGCCCGATGCGTTCGAAGACGGTGCGGGCGCCGGCCTCGTCGAAGGCGACGACATCGTAGGGCTGCGGGTTCGGCCCTTCCATCCCAGGCGAGCCGATGGGCATCCCCGGAACGGCAATTCCCTTCGCCGAGCCCTCCGCCTCGAGGAAGGCTCGGACGACCCGCGCAGGCACGTGGCCCTCGACGACGTACCCTTCGACGACCGCAGTGTGGCACGACGCCAAGTCGGCCGGCACGCCCTCGCGACGCTTGACCTCCCGCATGTCCGACACGTCTTCGACCACGACGTCGAACCCGGCGGCGCGCATGTGCTCCACCCACTTGGCGCAACATCCGCACGTTGGCGACTTGTAGACGCGCATCTCCGGGCTTCCCGGCGTCCGCTCCGCCGGCCAGAGCGCGGCCGACATGCCAAGGGCCACCAGAACCGCGGACAGCTTCTTCATGCTCATGACTCTCTCTCTACTCCCGAAAGCAGACGGATTCCTCCCTCCCATACCTCGCGAGGCTCCTCCACCCACTGGCGCACCGCGACTCGCGTAAAGCTAGCCAATCCGCCCGGTCCGCGACGACGCGAGCCGCCGGTCGCGGCCCAACCGGCCCATCGAGACATGCTCGCGGCCCGTCTTGCGGCCGGAGCCGTCCCCTCGCGGCCCGTGGGGCACGCATGTCCGGCGGCACGCCTCCGCGACCAGATCCTCTGGCGCTGCCGGGCCTCGGGGCCTCGGCCCGTGCCCACAAGGGCAGGCCCCGACGACACGCTCCAAACCCCGTCCCACGCGCTTGCCCGTTCGCCGCCCAGAGCGATAGGATGGCCGGGCGCCACGCGGTCTCCCATCGCCCCGATTCGGACCGGTTCGGGCCGCGAAGCGCCCTTCCGCCGCACGCCGGAACCACTCGAAACAGACCTCGCCGACCATGAAGCCCTTTCGCGTCTTGACGGCCGCTCTGGCCATCCTCCCGCTCGCCGCCCAGGCACAGCGCCAGGAGTCCTACGACTACTGGGGCTTCAACCGCGAGATGATCGCCCGCGGAATGCAGGCGGTCTTCCTCTGCAACGGACTCTTCACGTCCGGCCGGTCGCTGGAGCAGGTGTTCGAGCAGGAGATTGCGTACATACGGGGTGGAGTGGGCACGCCCGTGGGCACGGCGGCGGGCGGCGACTACGAGGTCGATTGGGACAGGCGGGCCGTCGCCATCGGCGCGCCGGGGTACGTGCCCGTCATGCGAGCCGCGTTCAGGGAGGGGCTCGGATGCGTGATCATGGCGCCCGACCAGACCTGGGACGACATCGAGAGCCTGCCCGAGCTGGTGATGCCGCCGCCGCCGGGCGATCCGGCCGCGATCCCGTGGCCCGACGGCGACCTCGTGGACGACGCGCCGCTCCCGGCGGCCGTGGACGGAGCAGCCCTCCAGGCCGCGTCCGACTGGGCGTTCGACCGGGAGTCCCCGGAACAGGTGACGCTGAGCCTCCTGGTAATCCACGACGGGCGGATCGTCCACGAGCGCTACGGGCCGGGCGCCGACATGGCGACCCGCACCCGCACGTGGTCGACCGCCAAGAGCATCGCGGTGACCCTGATCGGCATTCTCGCGGACCAGGGCCGGCTCGACTTGGACGCTCCGCTGGGCTTCGACTGGCTTCCCCGAGCCTCGGCGCCGCAAGCGGACCCGCGCTCCGCGATCACGCTGCGCCACGTCCTCAACATGTCCAGCGGGCTCTACCCCGTGGACAACCGGCGAATGGAGTACGCCACGGGTTCGGGCCTGTCGTACTGGGCGGGCGCCAGCTCGGTGGCCGGTGCGCGCCACCGCGCCTTGATCCGCGAGCCCGGAACCAACTGGGACTACGAGAACTACGATACCCTGCTCGGCGTCTACGCCATGAAGCTGGCGCTCGGCGGCGACTACCTCGCCTTCCCTCGGACGGCGTTGCTGGATCGCATCGGAATGCGCAACACGCTGCTCAGCGTGGACCGCTTCGGCGACTTCATCTTGAGCAGCCAAGTCTACACCAACGCCCGCGACTTGGCCCGTTTCGGCCTGCTCTACCTGAACGGCGGCCTCTGGAACGGCGAGCGAATCCTCTCGGAAGAATGGATCGACTTCGCCCGCGCACCCGCCCCGTCCACCGCCGACCGGGGCGCCTTCTACGGCGGCCAATGGTGGCTCGTCCCCGCCGACCGCGACGACGTGCCCGCCGACGCCTACTCCACGGCGGGCAACCGGGGCCAGTACGTCGTCGTCGTGCCGACCCACGACCTCGTCATCGTCCGCCGCGGCTTGGACTACGGCCGCCAGGGCTTCAACCGCTGGGATCTGACGCGCGAGGTGTTGAAGGCGGTGGAGCCCGCGGCGGGCGGGTAGCTCGTGCCTCAACAGCCGCAATGATGCCCGTTCCGTCGCCCACTGTGGGTCCGTCCGCCCACAAAATGGCTTCCAGGGGGCCAGAGCACACTCCGCGGCGTACTGTGCCCATGCCGATTCATCCGAGCCGGAGAGCACGAGAAGGATGGCCCTCTGCCATTGCGCCGACGACTACGGCCAACTTGTCCAAGAGGGCAGGCATCGCGACAAGTATTTGGGCTCTTCGCCTGATGTGGCGGGGAAGACACGGAATCGGAACAAGCGGGGATGGCACGGGACACGGCGGTTAGCGCTGGGCGGGGCGCGGTCAAGAGGTCGAGGCCGCCGAGGTGGAAGAGAATGGCGGCGGCGAAGCGGTCCTGGTTGCGGAAGCCGCGACACCGGGCCTTGATCGCTTGGATGCGGCTGGCCACGTGAAACCGGTCGAACGCCGTCTTGCGCCTTCCAGCGCTCCGAATCCTCGTCCACCCGCTCGATCCGCCACTCCAGCCCCAGACCCATCAGCCGTTCCACTCACTCCCGCATATCCATCCGCTCTCCTCGCTCCAAGAGTCACGCCGTCCCCCCTCGTCCATCCTACGGCGCCCAGCGAAACGGGGGAAGAACCCGTGCGGTAACCGTTGCGTAGGCGTAGGTCGGCCGACCGTTGCGCACTGGCGGCAACGTCCAGATGAAACCAAATCGACCTGTCGTGGTATCTAGGAAGTAGTCGGGCGGGAAGAGATGGTTCCTGCCGCGGCTTCGTTCCTTCATTCCGAGAGGGGTGTGCCATGAAGTCCATCAAGAAGCTGGGGGTCGCGCTGGCACTGGCCGTGTCGTGCCTCGTCGCCGCGCCCGTCACGCCTCTGGAGGGGCCGGCGGAGACCAGGCTGGAGGCCACGGCCGACCTGCGTTGGGGCTACGAGGTCAAAGGCGGCGTCCTCTGCACGCCGAGGCGCTGCAATCCAAAGCCATTCGAACCGACGATCTGTTGCAACATTATCGTCTTCGAGTGAAGAACGCTCGGTGGGTCGGCCGCCTTGCGTCATGGGCGGCCGGCCCCCTAGCTTGGCAAGAGTACGACTGTCTTCCAACTACATGAGGAGCGAGGACGATGACCGAGCATAGCGACGCGACGGAGCGGAGTTCCCCAAGTCGGAGTCTTCTCTGTCCATGGCTTTTCCTTGCTGCGGCGGCTCAAGGGGCGTGCGCAGACGGCCTGCCGCCGTCGTTTCCGTTTGCGGCGGAGGCAGGCGCAGCCGCGGCGTTCTCCGACGTCTTCGAAGTCGTGGACACGATGGCCTTGGAGGAAAGGGACGACGTGATCATTGCAAATCCTTCCGTCACGTTCGACGGCGAGCACTTGGTGATGAGCGACATGTACGCCTTCCAAGCACGCGTGTACGCGACGAGCGGCGAGCTGTTATGGGCAGGGGGACGCAGGGGAAGCGGGCCTGGGGAGTTCACGGGTCCGGTGATGGCCCGGCGCGACCGAGCAGGGCGGATCGTTGTGCTTGACCTGACTTCATCGAGAGCGACCACTTTCGACTTGGTTGCCGGAACCGAGCCCACAGTCGTCGAAGTCCCGTTCTTGGTCACAGACCAGTGGGACTTGGACGAGGGACGGAAACTTGTGGTCGGAGATGACTTCTCGTCGGAGTCGTCGGATAGCTCGCGGCCTCTTTTGCATGTATGGAACCCCGTGACTCGGGATGTAGAAAGTTCTTTTTTTGACCCCGCGTACCCCGAGCCCGTCGCTCCTTGGTGGCGCAGCGCGTATGCAGATGCCAAGGTGGCAAGGGACACGATTTGGGCGACATCGTCTCTCTCGGACAGCATCTACATGTTTGCTCTGGATGGCTCCCCGGTTGGGTCGATCCCGATTCCGATGAGCAAGCAAGTGGACACGCGCGATCCCTCGATGCTTTGGGAGATCGCCTCATTTTGGTTTCTGGAAGACGGAGATTTTGCAGTTCGGATACAGACCATGGAATGGGAAACGCAGGAATTCACATATTACCTGGCAATAATTGATCGGGAAGGGAATGCCAAAGCGCTGTTGAGCAACACGCCGCAACTCCACGTCGTCGGCAATGATTTGTTCTATTTCCAAAACCCCGACCACATGGAACCGAACCAATGGATCGTAGCCCGCCTCCGGAGCGGGACGTGACCTTCGCCCTCGCATCGAAGAACGCGGTGGCCGCCCACCACCGAATGCCGAGGGAGGGATTCGAACCCTCACGCCCGCAAGGACAAAGGTTTTTGAGACCTTCGCGTCTACCGGTTCCGCCACCTCGGCTGGATACGTAGCGTAGCCGATCCGGCACGATCCGTAAAGGGCCCACGAGGCGGAGCGCTCCGCCGAAAGGGCGACAGAGGAAGTGGCGCGGCAACGGCCGGACACGGAAGTTGGCGACTTCCAGCAGGCGGAACGACACCGGCGTTTCCGGCCACGCCGAAGGTCCGTCGCGCCGCAGGCCTCGGCATCCGCCGCCTACGGATCCACAACCCGCTCCAGCTCCTTCATGAACAGGCGCGTGTCGAGGTAGTAGTTGGGATAGGCGCGCCGCAACGCCTGAAGGGAGTCGACGGACACCATCACGACTTCGGCGCCGTCGACGTGGCGGAGGTTCTCCTCGGCGCTCAGGTAGTCGTCCGTGATCTTGGCCAGCTCGCCCTTGCCGTATTCGGTCACGTAGAGGCGGCGCATGTCGGGACGCCGCTCCAGGAGGACGAAGTGCGCTTTCTTGGCCGACCGTTCAACCGGCCGACCGTCGATCAGGGCGCCGAACTCGTCCAAGCGCGCCGCCACGTCCAAGCGTTGGGCGAGCCTTCGCGTCCGTTCCCGCAACGCGTCGTGGTCCGTCGGCGTGTCCGGGACCGCGCTTCTGCCTTCGTCCAATGCGAAGGCGGAGCTGGCCAAGGCGAAGAAGCGGAGCCAGTCGTCTTCGCCCTCGCTGGACTTGAGCGCTTGCCCCAGGAAGGCACCGGCGGTTTCGACCGCGGTGGCCCAGGCGTGCTGGAGGCGGGTGCGAAGCTGGATTTCCGTCAACAATCCGTTGTAGGCCGGGTTTCTGCTGCTCTCGTACCGGTAGACCAAGTGCACGCCGCGGTATCCGGACGCCTTCGGGTGGGCGATGTAGTCCCTTCCGTTCGCGGCCCGGTGCTTGGTCCTCGACCGGCGGTAGCGGTCGGCCAGCTCTTCGACCTGCTCGACCGTGCTCACGACGGCGCGGCAGCCGCCGACGTCCTGCATCCGGGACAGTTTCATCCTGCCGAAGCGCTTGAGCTTGGCGATGGTCGACGGAATCCTCTTGAGGCGCTGAGAAACGACGGCGTCGTCGCAAACCCTTCGGACATGTTGGCGGAGACCGTTCTGCAACGCATTGAGGGGGAACGCGTGGGCCGAGCGCCAGGCGCTGGCGACGAGGCGTGCCTCGCGCAGGTCCCCGGAGTCCGACGAGCCGCGCTCGTCCGCCGTCGCGAGAATTCGTCCCGCCCAATCCACGCGGCCCTTCGAGTGGGCCGGCTCGATCCACGTCACAGGCGCACCCTTCCCCGGCGGGAGATCGTCCGGCCTCAATGTAGTGTCGGCGTCGCCTCCTCCGCTTGTGCGGCCGACCCTCCGATGGCCGCCTTGAACTCTCGCCGGGGCGTCGCCATGGTAACGAGAGCTACGCGCGCTCGAATCGACGCGCCGGCCTTCAAGCACCTCCCGCCAGGAGACGCGAACCCCTTGCGACACCAATCCACCGACCCGTTCGGCGCGCTCGCCACGCTGGACCTTCCCGAGGGCCCGACGTCCTTCTACCGCCTCGCCCGGCTGGAGGAGGCGGGCGTCCTCGGCTCCCTGGACCGGCTCCCCTTCTCCGTGCGCGTGCTGTTGGAGAACGTGCTCCGCAACGCGAGCGGCGGCGGCGAGGACGCCCACGCGACCGACGAGGACGTGAACGCCGTGGCGGCTTGGCGTCCGGGCGAGCCGCGGCCCGCGATTCCGTTCATGCCGGCCCGCGTGGTCCTCCAGGACTTCACGGGCGTGCCGGCCGTGGTGGACTTGGCGTCGATGCGCGACGGATTGCGGGCGATGGGGGGAGACCCGCGGCGGATCAATCCTCTGGTCCCCGCCGATTTGGTGATCGACCACTCGGTGCAGGTGGACTTCTTCGGCTCGGACTACGCCTTCGAGAAGAACGTGGCCCGCGAGTACGAGCGGAACCGGGAGCGCTACGCGTTGCTGCGCTGGGCGCAGGAGGCGTTCGAGAACTACCGCGTGGTGCCGCCCGGCACGGGGATCGTGCACCAGGTCAACCTGGAGTACTTGGCGTCCGTGGTGCATCGCAGGGAGCACGGGGGCGCGTTCCTCGCCTATCCGGACACGGTCGTGGGCACGGATTCGCACACGACGATGATCAACGGGCTGGGCGTGGTGGGATGGGGCGTCGGCGGAATCGAGGCCGAGGCCGTGCTGCTGGGACAGCCGTACCACATGCTCCTGCCCGAGGTGGTGGGCGTGAAGTTCGCGGGGACGCTCGCCGACGGCGCGACGGCCACCGATCTCGTCCTGCGCGTGACCGAGATGCTGCGGGCGCACGGGGTCGTGGGCCGGTTCGTCGAGTACTGCGGCGCGGGGCTGTCCGCTCTGAGCCTCCCCGACAAGGCGACGCTGGCCAACATGTCGCCGGAATACGGGGCGACGGTCGGATTCTTCCCGGTGGACGAGGAGGCGTTGCGCTACCTGGCCGGCACGGGCCGGAGTCCGGAGCACGTGGCCCGGGTCGAGCGCGTGGCCAAGGAGCAGGGCCTGTTCCGAACGGACGACGCACCGGACCCGGAGTATTCGTCCACCCTGGAGCTGGACCTGTCCACGGTCGAGCCGAGCTTGGCGGGACCGAAGCGGCCCCAGGACCGCATCGCGCTAGCGGACGTCGCGACGGCGTTCCCGCGCGACCTGCCGAAGCTCCGCCCGGCCGGACCGGCGAACGCGAACGGCAAGCGGAACGGAGCCGCACCGGCCGCGAGACGAACCGCCGAAATAGAGATGGACGGGCAGAGCGCCCGGATCGGCGACGGCACGATCGTGGTCGCGGCGATCACGAGCTGCACCAACACGTCCAACCCGTCGGTCATGGTGGGCGCGGGGCTCATGGCCAAGAAGGCGAGGCAGCGCGGCCTCCAAGTCAAGCCGTGGGTCAAGACGAGCATGGCGCCCGGCTCGCAGGTGGTCACGGACTACTTGGAGGCGGCGGGGCTGATGCGGTACCTGGAAGAGCTACGCTTCAACTTGGTGGGCTACGGGTGCACCACCTGCATCGGAAACAGCGGGCCGCTGCCGGAGCCGGTGGCCGAGGCGGTCGAGAAGCACGGGCTGGTGGTGGCGTCGATCCTGTCGGGCAACCGCAACTACGAGGCCCGCATCCACACGCTCGTGCGGGCGAACTACTTGGCGTCGCCGATGCTGGTGGTGGCGTTCGCGCTCGCGGGCCGGATCGACGTGGACTTGCGGACCGAGCCGCTGGGACGGGACCAAGACGGCGATCCCGTCTTCCTCGGCGACATCTGGCCGTCGCCGGACGAGATTCGCGCCGCCGTGACGGCCTCGCTCAAGCCCGAGATGTACCGCGAGCGCTACGCCGGCGTCTTCGACGGCGACGCGCACTGGCGCGCGCTGTCTCTTCCGGAAGACGGCGACCTCTACGACTGGGACGCCGAATCGACCTACATCCGCAACCCGCCGTTCTTCGACGGCATCCGGGCCGAGCCGCAGCGGCCGCAGGACATCGCGGGCGCCCGCGTGCTCGCGATGCTGGGGCAGACGGTCACCACCGACCACATCTCGCCCGCGGGGGCGATTCCAAGGGACGAACCGGCCGGCCGCTATCTGCAGGAGCGCGGAGTGGACCCCATCCGCTTCAACACCTTCGGGTCGCGCCGGGGCAACCACGAGGTGATGATGCGCGGCACCTTCGCCAACGTGCGCCTGCGCAACCTGCTGCTGGACGGGAAGGAAGGCGGCTACACGCTGCACGTGCCCAGCGGCGAGACGACGTCCATCTTCGAGGCGGCCGCCCGCTACCGCGAGGCCGGGACGCCGCTGGTCGTGATCGCGGGACGCGAGTACGGGGCCGGAAGCTCGCGCGACTGGGCCGCCAAGGGCACGCTGCTGCTGGGCGTCAAGGCGGTGATCGCCGAGAGCTACGAGCGCATCCACCGCTCCAATCTGGTGGGAATGGGCGTCCTGCCGTTGCAGTTCCGAGACGGCGAGGGCGCGGAGCGCCTGGGCCTGACGGGGCTGGAGATGTACGACGTCGCCGGCATCGCCGCCGGGCTGGCGCCGCGAGCGCCGGTCCGGGTAACGGCGACCCGCGAAGACGGCTCCTCGGTCGCGTTCGAGGTCGTCGCGCGCCTCGACTCGCAGGTCGACGTGGAGTACTACCGCAACGGCGGCATCCTGCAGACGGTGCTGAGAAAGCTGGCGGCCCCGGCGGCGTAGAGCCTGGCGGCAGGAGCGCGCGCGGCGGCCAAGCGAGCGGAAGCAAGCGGCGACCGACCGCGACCGCTGGGGCGCGGGCTACCGCCAGGACGCGCCTTCGTCTCCCCGTCGCAGCGCCAACGGCGGACCGAGCACCTCGCGGGCGACGACGGCGCGCTTCAGGCTGTCCCGGTTGCGCAGGCCGTAGAGGTCGTGGTCGGGGCTCGCCGCCCCGGACCCAACGGGCGGAGCCCCGGCCGGCGCCGCGGCGCCGCGGGCCTCGGGCGATTGCCGGGACGTGGCACGCGCCGGTCGCGCCGGCGGCGCCGAACCCGTCGACCCGAGCGCCCACGGGTCGCCGCGCGGGGGAACCGGTGGAACGCGCAACTCGCGACGCCCGGCGTCCGCCGCCTCGCGCCGTTCCGCTTCGGCGCGCTCCGGGACGCCGAAGCTGGGAAGTCCGGGCTCCGCAATGCCCGAAGAATCCGCTTCCGGGCCGTCGGCGCGCCCGCCCCGGCCCGGCGTCGCGTCGCGGCCGGACCCTGGAAACGGCAACTCCTTCTTGGCTTGGGCCTCGAGTTCGGCGAACAGCTCCGCCAAAATGCCGCGTCCGCGTCCGCGCGAACCCGCCGGAGCAGCCTCGGCGCGCACCGGACCAGGCTGCGTCGTTCTGCTGCGCGGCCCCGTCGCAACGGACTCGCCGCCGTGCCCGCCGGCCACGGGGCTGGGGCGCGGGCGGACCCCCGGCCGGCGCGGCCTGGCCACGGACTCGCCGCCGCGAGCAACGGTCGCGGTCCCAGCCGCGGCCGGACGCGCCGACGGCGAGCGAGCGCCCGGCTCCTCTCGCGCAATATCCGGCCATCGCCCGTCCGTCGCTCCGCGGCCGCCCGCCCCGGCTCCCTCCGGCCGTTCGCCCATGCCCGGCGGCAATCCCTCGCCCGGCGGTTCCGCCGCGTCCTCCGGGGCTTCGGCTCCCGCCCTCCCCTTCTTCTTGGCGAAGAGGGACTGCAGGAGGGCGATGACCGCCAGCACGACGATGAGGCGCGTGTCCATGGCGCGTCTCGGGTTTCGTCCGCTCCCCCTACGAGGCCGATTCGGACGACTCTTCGTCGCCGGTGGCGATGGCGCGCCGCATGTGCGTGTCGGACTCGATGTTGCGGTACTTGGCGTAATCCATGATGCCGAGGTTCCCGCTGCGGAAGGCGTCGGCCATCGCGAGCGGAATCTTGGCCTCGGCGGCGATCACCTCGGCCCGCATTTCTTCGACCTTGGCCTTCATCTCCTGCTCCTTGGCCATCGCCATCGCGCGGCGCTCCTCGGCCCGCGCCTGGGCCACGCGCTTGTCGGCCTCGGCTTGGTCCGTTTGCAGCTCCGCGCCGATGTTCTTGCCCACGTCCACGTCGGCGATGTCGATCGACAGGATCTCGAACGCCGTGCCCGAGTCCAGTCCCTTCTGCAGAACCGTCTTGGAGATCGCGTCCGGGTTCTCCAGCACGGCCTTGTGGGAATCGGCGGAACCGATCGTCGACACGATGCCTTCGCCGACCCGAGCCAGGATCGTTTCCTCGCCGGCGCCGCCCACGAGCCGGTTGATGTTCGCTCGGACGGTCACGCGCGCCACGGCGATCAGCTGAATGCCGTCGCGGGCCATCGCCGCCACGCGGGGCGTCTGCACGACCTTCGGATTCACGGACACCTGAACCGCCTCGAACACGTCCCTGCCCGCCAAGTCGATGGCCGCCGCCTGCTGGAACGGCAACTCGATCGTCGCCTTGTCCGCGCTGATCAAGGCCCTCACCACCCGGTCCACGTCGCCGCCGGCCAAGTAGTGCGCCTCCAAGTGCGACACGTCCAGCGGCAGGCCGGCCTTAGTCGAAGCGATCAGCGGTCGCACGACTGCGGGCGGACTCACCTTGCGCAACCGCATTCCCACCAAGCTTCCCAAGCCGAGGCGCACTCCCGAGAACGTGGCCTCGATCCACAGGCGAACCGGGACGACCCACGTGAGCACGAGAAGGGACACGACGACGACGGCCAACACCACGAAGACGGTGGTGTTGAAAGTGAGCTCATCCATGCGGGCGAGTCCTTTGTCCTTTGGGGTGAAGTGTTGACCGGCGCGCTAGCCGGGCGTCACGGCGCGCACGATGTGCCGGTAGCCCTCGGCGCTCATCACGCGTATCGGGGTGCCCTCCTCGATCCACTCGCTCTCGGAGACGACGTCGATCCGCTCGTCGCCGAAGAGGCCCATGCCCGCGGGCCGAAGCGCGGTGATCGCCACGCCCTCGGCGCCGACGAGCTCGGGCCGCACGCTGGCGGAGGTGTAGCCCTCGCGCCGGTCCGTGGACTCGGGCAATAGAACGCCGCTCCGCTGCAAGCGCCAATTGCCGGGCAAGGTGCGCAGCAGAACCCACGCGCTCACCAGGACGAGCAGGACCGCCGCCGAAAGCACGCTCGCGGCCCGGGCGAAGTCGGCGCCCTCGGGAAGGTCGCCCAGCATCGCCATGAAGATGCCCCCCGCGAGCGCCAGCCCTCCGGCGACGCCGAACAGTCCCATCCCCGGAATGACCAGGACTTCGACGGCGAGCAGCACGACGCCCGCGCCGAGCAGGATGAGGCTCTCGATGCCCGCGAGACCGATCAGCAGGTGCGCGCCGAAGAACAGTCCCAGCGCAAGGAGTCCCGCCGCCCCCGCCAGCCCGAAGCCGGCCGTCTTGACCTCGACGATCAGGCCGAGAAAGCCGATCGAGAGCAGGAACGGCGCGATCACGGGATTCGTGAAGAAGCGAACGAGCCGCTCGGCCCAGTTGACCTCGGCCCGCACGACGGCGGACGTCTCCAGCCCCAGCGCGGCGGCCAGCCCCGTCCAGTCGTCCACGACCTCGGCGTAGCCCAGCGCCTGGGCCTCCTCGGCGGTCAGCGTCAGCAGCTTGCCGCGCTCGACGATGCCCTCGACCTCGATCTCCTCGTCCACCATCGCCTCGGCCACCGCCGGGTCCAGCCCGCGGGCTTCCGCCAGCGCGCGCATCCGCCCCCGCATCACCGACACCATCTTCTCGGACGCCTTGTTCCCCTGCCCGTCCACCGGGGTCACGGCGCCCATGGCCGCGCCCCGCCGCATGAGCACCCGCTCGGCCGACAGCGCGATCATGGCTCCGGCCGAATACGCGTACATGTTGACGTAGGAATACACGGGCACCTCGGCGCGGCTGACCGCGCTCACGATCCGCTCGGCGGCGTCCACGCGCCCCCCGAACGTCTCGATGTCCAGCACGACCGCGCGCGCGCCGGCCGCTTCGGCCTCGGCCAGCGTCCGCTCGATGAAGGGCGCCAATCCCATCTCGACGGTGCCGGCGACGGGCACCCTCACCACGGATTGCTGCGCCGCGGCGGGGGCGAGCACGCCGAGCCACGCCCCAAAGAGCGCCGCTCCCGCGACCGCAACCGCCTCCAAGCCCGCGTTCCAGCGCTTCGTCTCGTCCATGGCCACCACTCCTTCATGCGGTCCACCTGCGCATGCGCCACTCCGTCCTCTTCCCAATACGCGCCGCGGCCCGAAGCCCTTCGGCGAGCGACCGGCGCCCAGCCGCCATGCGAACCGGCGGCCACGCGCTCGCGTCCACCCCTCCGTGCAGTACCCGCGAGGGGGCGCGCGTGCGGCAAGAGACGGCCCAAGGCTCCAAATCTAGCCTTGCTCCGCACCCGCGCATGTTATCTTTGCCGACTCCGGCCCGTGCAGGGCGCCCGCCCGCGAGACCGCACCCGACTGTCGTGCAGTCGGCGCGCGCGGCGCCTGCCGGCCGGCCATCCTCGCGACGTGCCGGTGGCGGGCAAACGACCGGCGCGGCGCCTTCACATCCGCTGGTCCTCGCGTGTCGCGCCCGCGCGGCCGCCGCTTCCACCTCAATGCCCCTTCCCCAAGGCATGGCAATGTCCGACAAGGCTCTCGTCCACTACGACTCCAGCGCAGGCGTCGCGGTCCTCTCCCTCGACGATCCGCCCGCGAACACCTACACGCACGAGATGATGCGACAGCTGGACGACGCCGTCCTCAAGGCGCGCTTCGACGACGCCGTCCACGTGATCGTGATCACCGGCAAGGGCGAGAAGTTCTTCTGCGCCGGCGCCGACATCGGCATGCTCGCCGACGTGACCGCCGAGTTCAAGTACAACTTCTGCCTGCACGCCAACGAGACGCTGAACCGTCTGGAGCACACGCCGAAGCTGGTGATCGCGGCGCTCAACGGCCACGCGGTCGGCGGCGGACTGGAGATCGCGATGGCCGCCGACGTTCGCGTGGCGAGGGCGGGAGCGGGCAAGACGGGGTTGCCGGAGGTCCACCTGGGCGTCTTGCCGGGAACGGGAGGCACGCAGCGGCTGGCCAGGCTGGTGGGCAAGTCCAGGGCGATCGAGCTCATGGCCACGGGCCGCACGTTCGGGTTCGACCGGGCCGCCGAGCTGGGCCTCGTCAACGAGCTCTGGGAGGCCGAGACGCACGCCGCCTTCATGGACCGCGTGACGGAGTACGCACGCGGATTCTGCCCACCGGCCAAGGCGGCGAAGGCGGTGGGCGCCATCAAGCGTTCGGTGCAGACGGGAGCCGAGGTGCCGTTCGAGTCGGCCCTGGGCCTGGAACGCGAGCTGCAGCAGCAGCTGTTCGCCAGCGGGGATGCGCGCGAGGGGCTGAACGCCTACGTGGAGAAGCGCAAGCCCCAGTTCCAGGGCGCCTGACGCTGCGCGCCGGAAGCGTCCAGGAAGCTTCGGCGAGCCGAACGATGACGGGCCGGGCGGGCGCCGGAACCAAGGACGGCCCCGCGCACCGCGCAACGCAGGCGCCCCGCGGCCAGCTCTGGATCGGCAACGAGTGGTGCGACGCGGAGGCGGGCGGCACGTTCGAGTCGATCAATCCCGCGACGGACGAGACGCTGGCCGAGGTGGCCGAGGCGCGCTCCGCGGACGTGGACCGCGCGGTGGACGCGGCCCGGACCGCCTTCGCGTCGGAGGGCTGGAGGCGCATGGACCCCGGGAAGCGCTCGCGCCTGCTGTGGACCCTGGCCGACCTGGTGGACCGTCACGCGGACGAGCTGGCCCGGCTCGAGACGCAGGACAACGGCAAGCCATGGTTCGAGGCCCGCCGCGTGGACTTGCCGTCGGTGACGCGGACGCTGCGATACTACGCGGGGCTGGCCGACAAGATCCAGGGCGACGTGGCGCCGGTGCCCGGACCGTTCCTCAACTACGCGATGCGGGAGCCCGTGGGCGTCGTCGGCGCGATCATCCCGTGGAACTTTCCGCTGTCGATGGCGGCCTGGAAGGTCGCTCCGGCGCTGGCCTGCGGCGCCGCCGTCGTGCTCAAGCCGGCCGAGCAGACGCCCCTGACCGCGCTACGCTTCGGCGAGCTGGCCGCCGAGGCCGGGTTTCCCGCGGGCGTCCTGAACGTGTTGCCCGGCTTCGGCGAGACGGCCGGGGCCGCGCTGGTCCGCCATCCGGGCGTGGACGCGATCTCGTTCACGGGCTCGACCGAAGTGGGGCGGATCGTGATGCGCGAGGCGGCGGCCACGCTCACGCCGGTGTCGCTGGAGCTCGGCGGCAAGTCGCCCAACGTGGTGTTCGCCGACGCCGACTTGGACCAGGCGGTGAGGGGCGCGTCCACCGGCATCTTCTACGGGAAGGGCGAAGTGTGCGCCGCAGGGAGCCGCATTCTCGTTGAGGACGCGGTGCACGACGACTTCGTGGCCGGGCTGGCGGCTCGCGCCCAGCGGATGCCGGCCGGCGACCCGATGGACCCGAAGACGCGCTTGGGGGCCGTCGTCAGCAAGGAACAGCTCAAGCGCGTGATGGGCTACATCGAGTCGGGCACGGCGGACGGGGCGCGCCTGGAGGCTGGGGGAGACCGCGTCGCCGTCAACGGACGCGGCAACTTCGTGAACGCCACCGTCTTCTCCGGGGTCGAGCCCGAGATGGCCATTGCCCGCGAGGAGATCTTCGGCCCGGTGGCGGCCGTGATCCCGTTCCGAGACGCCGACGACGCGGTGGCCAAGGCCAACGACTCGTGCTACGGACTGGCGGCCGGCGTCTGGACGCGCGACGTGGGCAAGGCACACCGCATGGCGGCCGCCATCGACGCCGGCACGGTGTGGATCAACACGTACAACCAGTACGCGCCCGCGTCGCCGTTCGGCGGCTGCAAGGACAGCGGCTTCGGACGCGACCTGGGCTTCCAGACGGCGCTGGAGAAGTACACGCGGGTCAAGAGCGTATGGGTGGCGCTGGACGGATAGCCGGCTGGGCAGGCTCGCCGACGGCGCCGTCTTGAGCGCCGGCTCCATGCGCGAGGCGTGGATCGTGGACGCCGTCCGCACGCCCATCGGACGACACGGCGGAGCGCTTGCTCCGGTGCGGCCGGACGACCTGGCGGCGGTGGTGATCGAGGCGCTGCTGGCCCGCAACCGCTTTCCGGCGGAGACGGTCGACGACGTCGTCTTCGGATGCGCCAACCAAGCGGGCGAGGACAACCGCAACGTGGCCCGCATGGCGCTGCTCCGCGCCGGGTTGCCGGTGGAGGTCCCCGGGCAGACGGTGAACCGTCTCTGCGGCTCGGGGATGCAGGCCGTGGCCGCGGCGTTTCACGCGATCCGGGCCGGCGAGGGCGACGTGTTCGTCGCTGGCGGCGTCGAATCGATGAGCCGCGCGCCGCTGGTGATGCTCAAGCCGGAGCGCGGGTATGCGCGCGGCGTCCCCGAAGTCGCGGACACAGTGCTCGGGTGGCGGTTCCCCAACCCGCGCTTTCCCGGCGCGTGGACGGCGAGCCTGGGAGCGACCGCGGAGACGGTGGCGCGAAAGTTCGGCGTCGGGCGCGAGGAGCAGGACGCCTTCGCCCTGGAGAGCCAGCGCAAGGCCGCCGCCGCGGTCGCCGCAGGACGGTTCGATGCGGAGACGGTCCCGGTGCGCGCGCCCCGCCGCCGGAACGGAGCCCAGGTGGTGGACCGGGACGAGCATCCGCGTCCGCACACGACGCCGGACGCCTTGGCCGCGCTTCGGCCCGTGTTCGCGAAGGACGGGACGGTGACCGCTGGCAACTCCTCGGGCGTCAACGACGGAGCCGCCGCGTTGCTGGTGGTCGAGGCGTCCCGGGCGACCGAACTCGGTTTGGCGCCCCTGGCGAAGATCCGCGCCACGGCCGTCGCCGGCGTGGAGCCGGGCCTCATGGGGATCGGACCGGTGCCCGCGTCGCGCCGGTGCCTCGACCGGGCGGGCGCGGACGCCGGCGACCTCGACCTCGCCGAAGTCAACGAGGCGTTCGCGGCGCAGGCGATTCCGTGCGTCCGCGAACTCGGCCTGGACCCGAAAACGGTCAACGTGCACGGCGGCGCGATCGCCCTCGGCCACCCCATCGGCTGCTCCGGCGCCCGCATTCTCGTCACGCTGGCCCACGAAATGAGGCGGCGCGACGCCTCGCTGGGGCTGGCGACGATGTGCGTCGGCGTGGGACAGGGCGTCGCGACCGTCGTAGAGCGAGCCTGAAGGTGGCGCTCGACCGGAACAACGAAAGCGCGGCGGCCGGCGTCGCGGCAGCCCGGCCCTTCGGTCGCGTGGCCGTGATCGGCGCGGGGACGATGGGCCACGGGATCGCACAGGCGACGGCGACCGCGGGATACTCCACAGCGCTCCACGACGCCGACGAAGCGAGCCTGCGGGAAGGCATGGCGCGCATCGCGGCGACGCTGGACAAGGGCGTGAGCTTGGGCAAGGTGGACGGCTCGGTCCGCGACGGCGCGCTCGCCCGCATCCGCGCCGCGCCCCGCCGGGAAGACGCTCTGGACGGCGCCGACCTGGTGGTCGAAGCGGTTCCCGAGTCGATGAGCTTGAAGAAGGCGTTGTTCGGTTCGGTGGCCGAGGCGGCGTCTCGCGAGACCGTCCTGGCCACCAACACGTCGGCGCTCTCGATCGGGGCCATCGCCGAAGACCTTCCGTCGCCAAGCCGGTTCGTCGGCTTGCACTTCTTCAACCCCGTTCATCTGATGGCGCTCGTTGAAGTGGTCAAGGGCCCCGAGACGGACCCGGACACGCTGAGGCGGTGTCTCGCCTTCGTCGAGGACTTGGGCAAGGAACCGATCGTCGTGAACGACTCGCCGGGCTTCGCGTCGTCGCGCCTGGGCGTGGCGCTGGGCCTGGAGGCAATCCGGATGGTGGAAGCGCGCGTTGCGTCGCCCGAAGACATCGACAAGGCGATGGTGCTCGGCTACAGGCACCCCATGGGCCCCCTCAGGGTGACGGACCTGGTGGGGCTCGACGTGCGGCTGGAAATCGCCCGCACGTTGCACGCGGCCCTGGGCTCGGACGCGTTCCGTCCCCCTGCCCTTCTCGAGCAGATGGTCGCAGAGGGCAAGCTGGGAAGGAAGTCCGGCCAGGGCTTCTACGACTGGACCGGCTCTTGAGCGCCGACGCGGTTCGCGTGTCCGTCGGAGACGGGAT
Organism: Longimicrobiales bacterium; assembly: GCA_965203485.1. Lineage (GTDB taxonomy): Bacteria > Gemmatimonadota > Gemmatimonadetes > Longimicrobiales > Gaopeijiaceae. The sequence continues at coordinate 1,203,409 of OZ241892.1, read as the reverse complement.
CGCAGAGGTGCAGATCAGCCGCCCCGGCAAGCTCAACGCGCTCAACGAGCCCGTGCGGCAGGCGCTGGCGGCCGCCTTCGACGAGCTGGCCGCCCGCGACGAAGCGAAGGTCGCGATCCTCCACGGCGCCGGCGACGCCTTCGCCGCTGGAGCGGACGTGAGCGAGTTCGCGTCCCGAACGCCGGGACAACAGCGCGAGCTGTACAAGCTTCGCCGAGTCTACGACGCTCTTGCCGAGTTCCCGAAGCCGGTGATTTGCGCCGTCCACGGCTTCTGCATCGGAGGCGGAAACGAACTCGCGCTGGCATGCGACCTGCGGATCGCCGACGCCACAGCCCGGTTCGGGCAGTTCGAGATACGCCTCGGCCTCGTCCCGGGCGCGGGCGGCACGCAGCGCCTCGCCCGCCTGGTCGGCCCGGGCCAAGCCCTCCGGCTCGGTCTCTCCGGCGACTTGGTGGACGCCGCCGAGGCCCACCGCATCGGCCTGGTCGAGTTCCTGGTGGGCGAAGGCAAGCACCTCGACAAGGCGCGCGAGGTCGCGGGGCGCATCGCCCGGTGGAGCCCTGTCGCCCTCCGGCTCGTCAAGCATGCCGTGCGCGAAGCCTTCGAGCGCCCCTTGTCCGCTGGTCTCGCCCTGGAGAAGGAGCTGTTCCTCGAGGCCTTCGCCTCCGATGCGGGCCGCGAAGGCGTCAAGACGTTCGTGGAAAAGCAACAGCGAGGCTGACGCCCAGCAGCTTCGTGGCGCCGTCGCGCCGCGTCGCGCTCGACGCCCGACTGGCGAGCCCGGCGCCGAGATTTACGGCGCCCGTCGCGCCGGGATTAGCTTGAGTGGTCGCCGCCGCCCTCAGGCCGGCCCATGTCGACCTTCCGCGCCGCCGCCCTCCCACGACCCGCAGGTCCGCCGCCCCGATGCCCTATCGCACCTGGACCCGCGTCGCGTGGGCCTACCATCTGTTGTTCGCCGTCGCGGTCACATGGCCGGGGCAGATGCTTGTGAACGCTCCCGCGCCGTTCGTGCTGGGGTTGCCGAGGCAAATGGCGTGGACTGCGGCGTGGCTCGTCGGCAGCCTGTTCGTGTTGTGGCGCATGGACTCGGCCCGCAACCGGCGGGATCGCGCAACCGAGAGCGCGGGGGGGCGCGGCAGGCACGGCTCTTCCAATGGATAGCTTCGGCCTGATCACTCTAGTCGTCTTCGGCTACTTGGCCACGACGCTGGCCGTGGGGCTGGCGGCCGGCCGCCGAGCGTCGAAGAGCGTGCAGGGATACGTGGCGGGCGACCGGGACTTCGGGTTGCTGGTGATGTACTTCGTCACGGGCGCGTCGGTGTTCTCGGCATTCGCATTCCTGGGCGGGCCGGGATGGGCGTACTCGCGGGGCGCGGCGGCGTTCTACATCCTCGCCTACGGAGTGCTTGGGATGGCCCCGTGGTACGCGGTGGGGCCCAAGGCCGCGGCGCTGGGACGGCGTTTCGGTTTCGTCACCCAGGCGCAGCTGCTGACCGGGCGCTTCCCGTCGCGCGGTCTCTCGGCTCTCATGGCGGCGCTGACGCTGGCGGCGTTCGTGCCGTACGTGACGATCCAGATCGGGGGCGCGGGCATCGTGATCGAGACCGTGACCGACGGACGCATCCCGTTCTGGGCGGGGGGCGCGGTCGCGTACGGGGTTGTGATGGCGTACGTGCTGGCTAGCGGCGTGTCGGCGGTCGGCTGGACGAACGCCTTCCAGGGCGTCTTCATGCTGGCAATCGCTTGGACGCTGGGCCTCTTCCTGCCCGCGAAGCTCTACGGCGGCGTGGGCGCGATGTTCGACCAGATCCTCGCGACGCGCCCCGAACTCCTGTCGCTCCCGGGGCTCGACGGCGACGGAAGTCCGTGGACGTGGGGCGCATACTCGAGCGCCATCCTGGTGAGCGCAATCGGCTTCACCATGTTGCCGCACCTGTTCATGAAGGCGTTCACGGCGAGGGACGATCGGACGATCCGCCGCACCGTCGTCCTGTTCCCCACCTTCCAGCTCTTCTTGATCCCCGTGTTCTTGATCGGATTCGCAGGCGTGCTCTTCCCGGAGTCGCCCCCGCAACCGGACATGGTGCTTCCCTTCCTCGTCCTGCGCACGGAACTCCCGGCTTTGGTCGTGGGACTGTTCTGCGCCGGTGCGCTGTCGGCCTCGATGTCAACCGGCGACGCGCTGCTGCACGCGGGAGCGTCCGTCGTGGTCGAAGACGGAGTGCAGCCGTTCCGGAACCTGTCGGACAAGGCGCGGCGCGCGCTGATGCGCGTGCTGGTGGTCGGCACCGGTGCGCTCGCGTACGTTCTGGCGTTGCAGGAGAACGACTCGCTGGTGAGCCTTCTTCTGGCGTCGTACGGGATCGTCTGCCAGTTCATGCCCGCCGTCCTCTCGGCCATGTACTGGAGACGGGCGACCACGGCCGGCGTCGCGTCGGGCTTGGTGGCCGGGTCGGCGGTCGCCGTGTTCTTCTTCCTGCAGCCGGATCTCAAGCCGCTCGACATCCACGAAGGGATTCTGGGACTGGCCGTGCACCTTCCCGTGCTCGTGCTGGTCAGCCTCGCCGGCAAGGCACAGGACGCGGGGCATGTGGCGGAGTACGTCGATGCCTGACGAGAACGGCATGGTCTCGGAAGGAGACGGGGCGCCGGTCGCGCCGACGGGTCGCGAGGGAGGCCAGTCGCGCACCAACGAGCGTGGGGCGAGCGGGGAACGTGCTGCACCGCGAGGCTCTGCGTCGCGCCACGACGGGGGCGAGACGGGCGGAAAGCGGGCCACGCCACGGTCCGCGGGGCGAGCGCGCGAGGACGAACCCTCCGAAGGGCAGGCCGAACTCGAGCGCTTGCGCGACGAGGTTCTTGCATGCGACCGAGACATCGTGGACGCGATCAGCAGGCGACGGGCGTTGGTCCGCAAGATTGGGCGCATCAAGCGCCGCTTAGGCCTCCCGGTGACCGACCCGGCCCGGGAGGCGGCCGTCGCCCGCCGCGCCGCCGAAATGGCTCGCGCCGCCGATATCGACGAAAGGCTGGTGCGCGACGTGGTTTGGAAGGTGATGGCCTCGGCGCGGGGCGATCAGGAGGCCCCACGGGACGCGGGCGAGCGAGTGCGCGGAGGAAGCGGGCGAGCGAGCGACAGCGTCGTCGAATCGGGCTGATCGTACCGGGGGGGGGGGGGGGGGGCTACCTGAGCTGGACGACGCCTGCTAGGCCGAGGCGGCGTTGCGGGGGTTCGAGCGGCGAGGAGGCGTGCTCGCCGTAGAGGTGGAGGAGGAAGCGCAGGCTCTCGGCGGCGGGCGAGGAGGCGTCCGTGGCGGCGCGCGTGCCGGACTGGACGGACGGGCCGAGCAGCGAGAAGCGCGCGCCGGCGTTGAAGCGCTGGCCGGCGCCGGCGTCCTGGCTCCAGCGTCCGAAGGGCGTGATCGTGGCGCCGTTGTCGAGCGCGACGCCCCAGCCGAGCTCCATGGCCATGCGTCCGGGCGCCCAGCCGGACGGCGCGGCCTGGTGCGCAACCGGGTGCGCCGCCTGGGCGGCGGGGCCGATGGCGGCGGGGCCTTGGCGCCAGAGTTCGCCGGTGGCGCCGGTGGCGGCGCCCCATGCCGGCTCGACGGAGAGCGACAGGCCGTTCTCGGCGTCGCCGCCGGGCTGGAGCCGGAGCGAGACGCCGGCGCCCCATTCGCGCAGCCCCTCGGCCTGGTGCGCGAGCAGCGCGCGCCCGCGCATCGCGACGGACAGGCCGGTGGGCGCGTGGTCGAACGACGCTTCGCCGCCGGCCTCGGCGCCGAGGCCGGTCTCGGCGTCGCCGGCGTCGAGGCGCGCGCCGAGCTCGAGCCGCGTGCGCAGCGACGCTTCGCCGCCGAGCGCCCAGGTCTTCGCGACTTCGGGCGCGAGCCGGACGCGGTGCGCGCGCGCGGTCACGCCTGCCAGGTCGGCCGCGTCGTCGGAGCGGACGCGCACGGAGAACGCGTCGGCCTTGAGCGCGATGCCGCCGGCCAGCTCGCGGCGCGCGCCGAGCGCGCCCATCAGCATCGCGATGTCGGCGCCGAACCGGCCGCCGGCGGTTTCGTCGAGCGTCGCGTCGCCGGTTCCGGCGCCTGCGAGGGCCCAGAGGCCGAGCCCGCCGGTGGGCGACCAGTGCACGTAGGGATGCACGCTGGTCAGGCTCGCGGCGACGGAGCCGGCGCCGTTGACGGCGCTCTCGAACTCGGTCTCGAAGCTGCTGCGCGCGCCGGCGACGCCGACGAGCAGGCCGGACGCGAAGCGGTAGTCGGCGCCGAGGTGCGCCGAGCGCGCGCGCCCGCCGCCGAAGCGCAGGCCGTCGGCCGGGCGGCCCTCGTAGCCGCCCATGCCGGCGCGGCCCCAGACGGTCCAGCCGGGACGCAGGCCGGCGGCGTCCTGCGCGCCGAACGCGCCCGCCGGATCGCTGGCCGCGCCGCCGCCGAGCGAGAGCTGGAACGAGCTGCGCTCGAGCAGGTCGCCGCCCGACAGCGGGTTGAGCGTCACGCCGCCCGGCGCGGGCGCCGCCGGCTCCTGCTGGCCCCGGTAGTCGCCGGCAACGCCGAGTCCGGGGGCGGCGGCGCCTGCCGGGCCGCCGAATCCGCCTGCTCCAGTGCCGCCGAACAGCAACGCGGCCGGGTCGAGCGCGGCGGCGGCCTGCGCGCCGCCCAGGCCGCCGACGCTCGGCAACGCGACTTGGACGCCGAGCAGGCCGGACGCGGCGCGCGCCAGCGCCTGCCAGCCGCACGCTCGAGCGCCCGTTTCGGCACCCGCCCCCGCCTGCGCCGCCCCGGCGGCCCCAACCGGGTCCTCCGCCCGTTGCGCGAAGCCGCCGCCGCAACCGACGGCGCGTCCTCCGAGCTGGAGGTGCGAGCGTCCGAGTCCGCCCGCCGATTCGATCCCGAACCGGCCGCCGATCACGTCGACGGCCTCGGCGCCGAGCGAGCGTCCGAACGCGGCCAGCGCGCCCTCGAGCACGCGCGCTCGCTCGGAGCGCGACGCCTCGACGACGACGGCGACGGTCTGCTCGGCGGCCAGCCCGCCGGGATCGGTCGCCGTCACGGTCACGCTCGCCGTGCCGATAGCGAACGGCCGGATGGTCAGCACGCCGCCCGCCACGCTCGCCGCCGCCACCGCCGTGTCGGACGACTCGGCGGCGTACGCGAGCGCGTCGCCGTCCGGGTCCCGGAAGTACGCGTCCAGCGTCTCCTGCACGGACGCGCCGTGCGCGTCGAGCGCCGGGACGGCGATCTGCGCCGTCGCTTCGGGCGCCTCGTTGACGTCGGTCACGACGACGGTCGCGTTCGCCGTCGCCGCCAAGCCGCCCCTGTCCGTCGCGGCGACGACGAGCGCGTGCTCGCGCGGGCCCGTCTCGTAGTCCTCGCCGGCGCCCACGTAGCTGACCTCGCCGGTCGACGCGTCGAGCTCGAACAGGCCGCCGCCGCCCGAGACGAGGCTGTACGACAGCACGTCGCCCTCGTCCTCGTCGGCGGCGGCGACGGCGCCGACGGCGAGCGGGCCGGCCGCGTTCTCGGCCAGCTCGAACGTCCAGCTCGCCTGCTCGAACACGGGCGCCTCGTTCACGTCGGCGACCGTCACGACGACGGCCGCCTGCGCGGCGAGGCCGTCGGCGCCCGTCGCGGCGACGACGAGCGCGTGCTCGCGCGGGCCCGTCTCGTAGTCCTCGCCGGCGCCCACGTAGCTGACCTCGCCGGTCGCAGCGTCCAGCTCGAACAGGCCGCCGCCGCCCGAGACCAGGCCGTACGACAGCGCCTCGCCCTCGTCCGGGTCGGTCGCCGACACCGTGCCCAGCACGACGGGCCCGGCCGCGTTCTCGGCCAGCTCGAACGTCCAGCTCGCCCGCTCGAACACGGGCGCCTCGTCGGCGTCGGCGACGGCTATCACGACGCCGGCCGCCGCGCGCAGCCCGCCCGCGTCGGCGACGGCGACGGCCAGCGCGTGCTCGCGCGGGCCCGTCTCGTAGTCTTCGCCGGCGCCGACGTAGCGCACGGCGCCGCTCGCAGCGTCCAGCTCGAACAGCCCGCCGCCGCCCGAGACCAGGCTGTACGACAGCGCCTCGCCCTCGTCCGGGTCGGTCGCGCTGACCGTGCCCAGCACTATGGGCCCGGCCGCGTTCTCGGCCAGCTCGAACGTCCAGCTCGCCCGCTCGAACGCCGGCGCCTCGTTCGCGTTCGTCACCTTCACCGTCACGCGGACGGTCGACGCCAGGCCGCCGACGTCGGCGGCCGACACGACGAGCGCGTGCTCGCGCGGGCCGGCCTCGTAGTCCTCGCCCGCGCCGACGTAGCTGACCTCGCCGCTCGTCTCGTCCACCTCGAACAGCCCGCCGCCGCCCTCGCGCAGCCGGTAGCGCACCTCGTCGCCCTCGTCCGGGTCCACGGCGCTCACGGCGCCCACGACGACGGCGCCCGCGACGTTCTCGGCCAGCTCGAACGCGTACGACTCGGCCGAGAACTTCGGCGGCCGCCCAGGCTCCGGCTCGCCGCCGCCGCCCTCGACCCTGCGCGTCGGATCGCTTGCGAACGCATGGCTGCCCAGCGACAGCGCGGCCGGCGTCGAACCGTCGGCGGCCGACACGATCGCCGCGCCGCTCGCGTCCAGCGCGCCGGCGGCCAGCGCGATCCCGTTCGGCGCGCGGTCGTGAGGACGCACCTCGTACGCGAACTCGACGCGCCGCCCGCTCGCCGACGCCAGCGCGGCGTGCACCGTGCGCGTGCCCATCGCCAGCGCCAAGCGCGGGCCGCCCGTCACGCTCACCGGCCGGTCGAACACGACGGCGATCTCGATCGTCTGGCCGGCGCGCCACCGGCCGCCCGACGGCGGACGGCTCGCCTCGACGCCCGCGACCGCAGGCGGCGACACGACGCTGCCGTCCACCAAGTGGCCGCCGACGTTCGTCAGCGCGTGGCCGCCCAGCGACAGTCCAGCCGCCGCCGTGCCGCCCAGCAGCGTGATCGCGCCGCCGTTCAGCGACAGCGCGCCCGCGCCCACGCTGATCCCGTCCGCGTCGGCGTCCGACGCCTGAACGGCGTACGCGAACTCGAGCGCCGCGCCCTGCGTCGCGCCCAACGCGCCGGCGGAACCGCCTGCGCCGCCCGCCGACCCGCCGGCCCAGCGCGCGCCTGCATAGCCCGCCGCGACGCCGGCCCAGCCCGCGCGCGCGGCGGCGCCGTAGCCGACGACGCGCACGAAGCGCGCCGTGCGCGTCTGCGCGCCGATCGTCAGCGCCAGCTGCGGCGAGCCCGTCACGGCGACGGCGCGGTCGAAGCGCACGTGCACGCGGATCTCCTCGCCCAGCTCGTAGCGGCCGCCGCCGATCGGCGCGCTCGCCAGCGTCACGCCCGCCACGGCAGGCGCCGTCTCGACGCTCCCGTCCACCAGGTGGCCCGCGACGTTCGACAGCGCGTGCGTGCCCAGCGACAGCACCGCCGCCACGCGCCCGCCCGCGATCACGATCGTCCCGCCGTTCAAGGCCAGCGCGCCCGCCGCGACGCTCACGCCGTCGGCGTCGGCGTCGCCGCCCGCGACGACGTAGCCGAACACCAGCTCGGCCGTGCCGCTCCCGCTCGCGTAGCCCGCCTGCCGCGTCGCGCTCCCGATGCCCAGCGCCAGCTGCGGCGCGCCCGCAACGTCGACCGGACGGCTGAACGCCAGCGCGACGGCGATCCGCTCGCTCAACCCGTAAGCGCTCCCGTTCGCAGGCGACGATACCAGCCGCGCGCCCGTCACGACCGGCGCCGCCTCGAGCGTGCCGGCGACGGCGTGGCCGCTCGCGTTCACTATCGCGTGGCTCCCCAGCGACAGAACCGCCGCCGCCGTGCCGCCCGCGACCACCAGCGTCCCGCCGCTCAGCGACAACGCGCCCGCGCCAACGCTGATCCCGTCCCTGTCGGCGTCCGCCGCCTGAACCACGTACGCGAACTCGAGCTCGGACGTGCCGCTCCCGCTCGCGTAGCCCGCCTGCCGCGTCGCGGCGCCGATGCCCAGCGCCAGCTCGGGCGTGCCCGTCACCGCCACCGCGCGGTCGAAGCGCACCGCCACCCGTATCTCCTCGCCCAGTCCGTACGACCCGCCGCCCGACGGCGCGCTCGCCAGCCGAGCGCCCGCAACCGCCGGCGCGCCCTCGACGCTGCCGTCCACCTTGTGCGCGCCAGCGTTCGCAATCGCGCTCGAGCCCAGGCCCAGCCCGGCAGCCGTCGACCCGTCGCGCGCGTCGGCTATCGCGCCGCCGTTCAACGACAGCGCGCTCGCGCCCACGCTGATCCCGTCGGCGTCCGCGTCCGCAGACGCGACCACGTAGCCGAACACCAGCGCGCGCGTCCCGCTGCCGCCCGCGTAGCCCGCCTGCTTCGTCGCCGCGCCGATGCCCAGCGCCAGCTGCGGCGCGCCCGTCACGACGACCGGGCGAGCGAACGTCACCCGTACCTCGATGCGCTCGCCCAACCCGTACGTGTCGCCGCTCGCCGGCGCGCTCGTCACCGACGCCGCGCTCGGCGACGACGCCGTGAACGTCCCGCCCGCAACCTTGTGGCCCCCGCTGTTCGCCACCGCGTGCGCGCCCAGGCCCAGCAAAGCGTCCGCCGTGCCGCCCGACACCTTGATCGTCCCGCCGTTCAGCGCCAAAGCGCCCGCCGCGACGCTGAGCCCGTCGGCGTCCGCGTCGGCGGACACGACCACGTACCGGAACGCCAGCGCAGCCGTCCCGCTCCCGCCCGCGTAGCCCGCCTGCTTCGTCGCAGCGCCGATGCCCAGCGCCAGCTGCGGCGCGCCCGTCACCGCCACCGGCTTGTTGAACTCGACCTCGACCTCGACCGTGTCGCCGCGCTCGAACGTGTCGCCCACCTGCGGCGACCCGATCGTCACGCCCATCACCCCCGGCGGGCCGCGCGTCGCGTCCACGCGGTGGCCCCCAGCGTCCGTGACCGCGCTCGAACCCAGGCCCAGCGCCGCCGCCGTCGAACCGTCGCGACCGTCCGCGATCCCGCCGCCGTTCAGCGCCAAAGCGCTCGCGCCGATGCTGAGCCCGTCGGAGTCGGCGTCGCCCGCGACGACCACGTAGCCGAACGCCAGCTGCGGCGTGCCCGTGCCGCCCGCGTAGTCCGCCTGCCGCGTCGCAGCGCCGAACGACAGCGCCAGCTGCGGCGTGCCCGTCACCGCCACAGCGCGCGCAAACGTCACCCGAACCTCGATCCGCTCGCCCAACCCGTACGTCGCGCCGCTCGCAGGACTGCTCGCGACCGCCACCCCCGTCACGCCAGACGCCGTGAACGTCCCGCCCGCAACCTTGTGGCCCGCGCTGTTCGATATCGCGTGCGTGCCCAACCCCAAAGTCGCGTCCAGCGTCCCGCCCGCCAGCCGAACCGTACCGCCGTTCAATCCCAGCGCCGTCGTCGCGACGCTCAACCCGTCGGCGTCCACGTCCGCCGTCACCACCACGTACCGGAACTCGAGCGACGACGTGCCGCTCCCGCTCGCGTAGACCGCCTGCTTCGTCGCGCTCCCGATCCCCAGCGCCAGCTGCGGCGCGCCCGTCACCGCCACCGCCCGGTTGAACGCCAGCGTCGCCACGATCGTGTCGCCCCGCTCGAACGTCGTGCCCACCGGCGGCGAGCCGAGCGTCACGCCCGTCACGCCGGGCGGGCCCAGGCTCCCGTTCACCTTGTGCGCCAAAGCGTTCGATATCGCATGGCTCCCCAGACCCAGGCCCGCAGCCTCGCTCGCGTCGCGCGCGTCGTCGATCGCACCGCCGTTCAACGCCAGCGCGGCCGGCCCGATGCTCAAACCGTTCGCGTCCGCGTCCGCAGCCACCACCACGTAGCCGAACGCCAGCGTCTTCGTGCCGCTCCCGCTCGCGTAGCTCGCCTGGCGCGTCGAGTCGCCGATCGTCAACGCCAGCTGCGGCGTGCCCGTCACCGCCACCGCGCGGGCGAACGTCACCTCGACCTCGATCCGCTCCGTGCGACCGTACGTGCTGTCGCTCGCTGGACTGCTCGATATCGACACGCCGCTCACCGACGACGCCGTGAACAGCCCGCCGTTCACCACCAGGAAGTTCTCGAACGCATGGCGCTCCAAGCTCAGCAACGCGTCCGTCGTCCCGCCCGACACGTCGATCGTGCCGCTGTTCAGCGCCAGTGCGCTCGCGCCAACGCTCAACCCGTCCAAGTCCACGTCCGCCGTCGCCACCACGTACCGGAACACCAGCGCCGCCGTGCCCGTCCCGCTCGCATACGCCGCCTGCCGCGTCTGCGCCCCGATCCCCAGCGCCAGCTGCGGCGTGCCCGTCACGTCCACCGCCTTGTTGAACCGCACCGTCGCAACAATCGTGTCGCCGCGCTCGAACACCGCGCCCGCCGGCGGCGGCGCCACCGCCAACCCCGTCACCCCAGGCGGGCCCAACCCGCCGTTCACCTTGTGCGCCGCAGCGTTCGCTATCGCGTTCGACCCCAAATCCAGGCTCGCAGCGCCGATGCCCGGACGAGCGTCGTCGATCGTACCGCCGTTCAACCCCAGCGCGCCCGCCGCAATGCTCAATCCGTCCGCGTCCGCGTCCGCAGGCCGGACCGCGTACCCGAACACCAGCGTGTCCGCACTGCTCGAACCCGAATCGTAGTCCGCTTGGCGCGTGACCGTACCGATCCCCAAGGCCAGTCGCGGCGTCCCCGTCACCGCCACGTCGCGCGTGAACGCCACCTTCACCTCGATAGACTCGCCCAGCTCGTACGTGCTCGCGCTCGCTGGCGCGCTCGACACCGTCACGCCGCTCACCGCCGACGCCACGAACGCGCCCGTCACCTTGTGCCCCGCGCTGTTCGCAACCGCGTGCGACCCCAAGTCCAGCGTCGCGTCCAGCGTCCCGCCGGCCAGCCGGATCGTCCCGCCGTTCAACGTCAACGCGCCCGCCGCAATGCTCAACCCGTCCGCGTCAGCGTCGCCGACCGCCACCACGTACCCGAACACCAGCGTGTCCGTCCCCGTCCCGCTCGCGTACTCCGCCTGCCTGGTCGCGCTCCCGATGCCCAGCGCCAGTTGCGGCGTGCCCCCCACGTCCACCGCGCGGTGGAACACCACCGACACCTCGATCGTCTCGCCGCGCTCGAACACGTCGCCCACCGCAGGCGAACCGATCGACAACCCCGTCACGCCCGGCGATCCCAGGCTCCCGTCCACCTTGTGCGAACGAGCGTTCGCGACCGCATGGCTGCCCAAACCCAACGCCGCCGCCGCCGTGCCGCCCGAAAGCACAATCGTCCCGCCGTTCAGAGCCAACGCGCTCGCGCCCACGCTGATCCCGCTCGTGTCCGCGTCAGCCGCCGCCACCACGTAACGGAACACCAGCGTCCGCGTACCGCTCCCGCTCGCGTAGCCCGCCTGACGCGTCAGCGTGTCGATCCCCAAGGCCAGCTGCGGCGTGCCCGTCACCGCCACCGCACGCTCGAACTCCACCTCCACCTCGATCGCCTCCGTGCGTCCGTACGTGCTGTCGCTCGCCGGCGCGCTCGTGATCGCCACCCCCGCCACGCCAGGCGCCACCTCCTTCGTCCCGTCCACCTGGTACTCCACCGCGTCCGCGAAGCTCCACTGCGCCAACGACAGCCGAGCGTCCGTCGCCGCCCCCGCCGCTCGAATCGTCGCGCCGCCCGGCAACGTCAAAGCGTTCGCTCCGATGCTGATTCCCGTCGTGTCCGCGTCCGCCGCAACCACCGTATAGCAGAACACCACGATGTTGCCGCTCGTTACCGCGTCGCACTGCGCAGCGCTCCGCGTCTGCGCACCGATCCCCAAAGCCAGGCGCGGCGTCCCCGCCACCGTCACCCCCGCGTTGAACCCCACCCCCACACGTATCTCGTCCCCAAGTCCGAACACGCTGTCCGTGCTCGCGTACGAAATCCCCGTGTTCGACGCCGACATGAAGAACACGCTCGTCACGTACGGAACGGCGCCCGAAACCTTGTGCGCCCCAGCATTCGTGAACACGTGCGACCCCAACGCCAAGTCCGCCGCGTCCGACCACAACCGACCGTCCGCGATCGTGTCCGACGCGCTCGCCGCCAAAGCGCCCGCACCCACGCTGATCCCGTCCGCGTCCGCGTCCGTCGCCTGCACCACGTACCGGAACGTCACCCGCGTGAACGTCGCGTCCCTGCGGTTGTACTCCGCCTGCCGCGTCGAGTCGCCGACCTCCAAAGCCAGACGCGGCGTCCCCGCCACGTACACCCCCCGCACGAACGCCACCTCCACCTCGATCGCCTCGCCCGCCAAGTACGTGTCCCCAACCACAGGACTGCTCGTGACCCTCAACCCCTTCACCACAGGCGCCGTCCGCGTGTTGCCCGCCACCTTGTGCGCCGCGCTGTTCGTTATCGCATGCGCGCCCAGGCCCAACACCGCGTCCGTCGTCGTCCCCATCCGCCGAATCGTGCTCCCGGACGGGGTCTCCAGTGCGCTCGCCCCGATGCTGATCCCGTCCGCGTCCGCGTCCGCCTGGAACACCGTGTACTCGAACTCCAACGCCGTCGTACCCGAACCCCTCGCGTAAAACGCGTTCTTCAAGCCCGACCCGACCCCGACACGCACACGCGGCCTGCTTGCGCCCGTCGTGGGCGCCACCGTCACCGCCGCGTTGAACTCCACCGTCACGACCACCACGTCGCTCAACTCGAACGTGCTGTCCGCCGGAGCTTCGTTGAGCGACACGCCCGTCACCACTGGACGGTCGCCCGCAACCTTGTGCGCCCCAGCGTTCGCGATCGCATGAGAACCCAGTCCCAGCTCCGCCGCCACCGACGCGCCCGCCTTGTTGATCGTCCCGCTGTTCAATCCCAACGCGCTCGCGCCGATGCTCAACCCGTCCGCGTCCGCGTCCGTCGCCTGAACCACGTAACGGAACGTCAGCGAATCCGTCCCCGTCCCGCCCGCGTAGCCCGCCTGACGCGTCGCCGCCCCGATCCCCAACGCCACCTGCGGCGTGCCCGTCACGTCCACCGCCTCGCTGAACTTCACCCACACCTCGATCCGCTGGCCCACCCCGTACGTCCCGTCCGAGCCCGTCACGCTCGCCAGACCCGCGCCCGCCACCACAGGCACGCCCTGCAAACCGTCCACCTTGTGCGCCGCAGCGTTCGCCACCGCATGCACGCCCAGCGACAAGTCCGCACGCTCCGTGCCCCCGACGCGCGTGATCGGCGTCGCGAAGTTCCTGAAAGCGTTCGCCGGGATGCTGATCCCGTCCGCGTCCGCGTCCGCACGCGTCACCGTGTACCGGAAGAACACGTCGTCCGCGTCCTTCGAGTACCAGCCCGCCGCCCGAACGTTGTCCCCAATCTCCAGGTTCAGCGTCATGTTGCCCAGGAAGTTCGGCGTCACCACCGGCCGGTCGAACTGAACCCGCACGTTGATGTTGTCCCCCGCAGCGTACGTCGAGTCCGTGCCCGCGCCGCTCAAGAACGTCACCGCCGATATCCTCGGCACGATCAGCGCGCCGTTCACCTTGTGCGCACCAGCGTTCGTGACCGCGTGACTGCCGAGCGACAGCGTCGCGCCCACCGTCGTGCCCGCGTTCCTGATCGTCGCGCCGGACGGGGCCGCCAGCGCGCTCGCGCCGATGCTCAGCCCGTTCGCGTCCGTGTCCGCCGCCACCACAGCGTACTCGAACACCAGCGTGTCCGTGCCCGTCCCGCTCGCGTAGGACGCCTGCCGCGTCTGCGTGCCGATCGTCAGCGCCAGCTGCGGCGTCCCCGTCACGTCCACGTTCCCGCTGAACACCACTGCCACACGAATCCGCTCCGCCCGACCGTACGTGCTGTCCGCAGCTACCGGCGTGCTCGCCAACGCAACACCGGTCACCGTCCGCCTCGCCGTCCCCCCTTGCACCTTGTGAGCCGCAGGGTTCGTGATCGTGTAGCCGCTCAGGCTCAGGACCGCGTTCTTCGTCCCCAACCGGATCGTCCCGCTGTTCAGCGACAACGCGCTCGCGCCGATGCTAATCCCGTCCGCGTCCATGTCCGACGACGCCACCACGTACCGGAACACCAGCGACGCCGAACCCGTCCCGCTCGCGTAGTTCGCCTGCCGCGTCGAGTCGCCGACCCACAGCGCCAGCTGCGGCGTGCCCGTCACCGCCACGGTCGAGTCGAACGCCACCGTCACCGCAATCGTGTCGCCAGCATAGTACGTGCTGTCGGCGCCCGTGCTGCTGGATATCGTCACCCCCGTCACCTGGGGCAACCCCTGGGCGCCGTCCACCTTGTGGGCCGCAGCGTTCGTGATCGTCTTGCCCGTCAAGCTCTCGTTGATTCGTAGACCACTGACGCCACCGTCCAGATCGTTAGGACCCATCTGGGTGACGCTGATCCCGTCCGCGTCCATGTCCGACGTCTGCACAAGGTACCAATACTCTATCCAGCTGAACCCATTGCTGTATCCTGGAAGTGGGGTACCTTCGGCGAACGTTCCGGTTCCAGTCCTCGCCTGTGCGTGCCTGGTCGTCGTCCCGATCGTCATATGCACGGCCGCACCGTCGCTTTGGGCAAAGTCCACACCGGCACTGAAGTACGCCCTGATCTTGATGGTGTCGCCCGCCGCGTACGTGTTGTCCGAACCCGCCGAGCTGACGATCTTAAGACTGTCCACGCTTTGGGCGCTCAGCGGCACCGGCGCCGTGGTCCCGAACGCCGCCAGCAGGCCGAGGGCCGCGAGCGCGGTTCTCGCTACCGGCATCAGCGCAGACCGAGACCGAGCGCCCGATCCAGGCTGTTGACTAAACCAAATCGCTTGGGGGGGGGGGGGGGGGGCTTCTGTCGTCTCATGGCAGGTTGCACCGGTGGCTTGGCAAGGTCGGTGGAACGTGGGGATATGGATGGAAGGTCGGTCAGCCACCAGTCCAAGTCAAGAAACGACCCCAGCGAAGGACTGCCAACGCGCGCGAAGTCGGTCGGCGCGCGCGCGCCATCCGATGTCTACTCCCGGTACTTCTCGGTGACGTCGGTCTCGGCGCGGCTGGCGAGCAGGCGAAACTGGTCGGCGCGGAGCAACGGATCATCCCGAAGGTCCACGCGGACGCGAGCCGCTTTGCCCAGCAACCGAGCGTAGTCCGGTTGCGACTCCATCGCGTGCAGGACCACGCGCGGATGCACCCTCGCCAGGAGTAGCGCCTCGCCCGCCGCCGCGGCCTTGCGCACGGCGCGCTCGACGTCGCGGAGCACCGTCGCCGCAACGGCGACCCGGCCCAGGCCCGCGCACTCGCCGCACGGCTCGGTCAGCGCGTGGAGCAACGACGGCCGGACGCGCTGGCGCGTCATCTCGACCAAACCCAGCGCCGACATTTCCCAGACGCGCGTGCGGGCGCGGTCCCGGCCCACCCTGTTGCGCAACTCGCGGACCACGGCGGCGCGGTGCTCCGGCACGTCCATATCGATGAAATCGATCACGACGATGCCGCCCGCGTCGCGCAGGCGCAACTGCGTGGCGATCTCGCGCGCCGCCTCCAGGTTCGTCTCCAGAATCGTGTCCTCGGGGCTCTTCTTCTTGTCGGCGAAGCTACCGGTGTTCACGTCCACCGCCACGAGAGCTTCGGTCTGCTCGATCACAACGTGGCCGCCGCCCGGCAGGTCCACCTTGCGGCGGAAGGCGCGGCGGAGTTCCTGGTTGACGCCCGCTTGGTCGAAGAGTGGGACGTCGCCCTCGTAGAGGTGCACGCGGCCGAGCAGTTCGGGCGCGAACGCGCGTACGTATTCGACGACTTCCTCGTGCGTGGCGCGGTCGTCGATCGTCACCGAATCGAACTTGTCGGTGAAGACGTCTCGGATCACTCCGGAGACGAGCTTCGCCTCTTCGTGGAGGAGCGCAGGGGGGGACTCGGAGGCCGCCCTGCGGCGAATCGCCTCCCAACGCTCCTGCAGACGCCGGTACTCCCCGGCAAGCTTCGGCTCCGTCAGCTCTTCGCCCGCGGTGCGCACGATGACGCCGCCGTCCCCTTCTCCGGCCACCGCCGCGGCCATCCGGCGCAAGCGCAACCGCTCGGCCCTGTCGCCGATCTTGCGGCTGACGCCGACGTGGCTGGACATGGGCAGATACACCAGAAACCGCCCGGCCAGCGATATGTCCGTGGTCACGCGCGCGCCCTTCGTGGACATCGGCTCCTTGGTCGCCTGCACCAGAACGGACTGCCCCCGCTCCACGACGTCCTGGACGAGAACAGCTTCGCGGCCGCGGCGCCCTGGGCGGACGCGGCCCTGGCGGCCTTCGTCCTTGCGCCCGCCTTCGCCGCCCCGTCCGTCCCGTCCGCCGCCGCCTTCGGGCCCACTACGGGCGCTGCTCCGTCCGCCGCCGCGACGCTCGGCCGTCTCGCCGCCGGCAACGCCAAGGATGTCCGAGGCATGGAGGAACGCCGACTTCTCGATGCCGACGTCCACGAACGCCGCCTGGATTCCCGGCACCACGGCGTCCACGCGGCCCAAGAACACGTCGCCCACGATCCGTCCGCGGCCGGGACGCTCGAACATCGTCTCGGCAACGATGCCGTCTTCCTTGAGCGCCACCCACGCTTCGCCGCCGGAGAGGCTGACGAGGAGCTCGCGCTTCACTGGGGCATTTCCCGCTCGGGCCGGGCCGGTCAAGGCGGCCGCGCGGCCCCGAACTCTTCGGCGATCCGTCGCGCGATCACGATCTTCTGAATCTCGCTGGTCCCCTCGCCGATCTCGCACGCCTTGGCGTCGCGCAGCATCCGCTCCGCGGGGTAGTCGGCCGTGTAGCCGGCCCCGCCCATGCACCGCACGGCCGTGCCGGCGGACTTGGTGGCCAGCTCGGACGCGACCAGCTTGGCCATGGCGGCCTCCTTGGCGAACGGACGGGCGTGCTCCTTGAGCCACGCGGCGAGGTAGGTCAGCTGGCGCGCGGCTTCGATCTCGGCTGCCAAGCCGGCCAAGCCGAGCCGCACTTCCTGGCGGCGCCATGCCGGCCGTCCGAGCCGCGGCCGCCGCGAGGAGTGGGCGACCGCCGCCTCCAGCGCGCCCTGAGCGATGCCCAGCGAGAGCGCGGCGATGCCGATCCGGCCGGCATCCAAGGTGCGCATGAAGTTGGCGAATCCCTGCCCTTCCCCGCCGATGCGCTGATCCTCGGCGACCCAGGCGTTCTCGAATCGGAGTTCGCGCGTGTCCGAGGCGCGCCAGCCCAGCTTGTCCTCCTTCTTGCCCGCCGACACGCCCGGCGTGTACGGGAGTTCGGGACGGTGGCCCATCCCGGTGCGCTCCGCTTCGTCCGGAGCGTCCGTGGGCTTGCAGACCACGAAGTTGGTGATGCCGCGCGCACCCTTGGAAGGGTCGGTCGAAGCGGCCACGACGAATATCTCGCCGACTCCCGCGTGCGTGATGAATATCTTGTTGCCGTTGATGCGGTAGCCGCCGTCCTCGGCGACGGCGCGCGTGCGGATGCCCGACGAGTCCGACCCGGCCTCGGGCTCCGTCAGGCCAAAGCCGCCGAGCACCTGCCCGCCGGCCAGCAAGGGGACGAACCGCCGCCTCTGCTCGTCGTTGCCGAACGACACGAGCGGCGAAGTGCCCAACGTGGTGTGGGCGGCGACCGTGATCGCGTGGCTCGCGTCGTGCTTGGCGAGCTCTTCGACGACGAGCACGTAGGACAGATAGTCGCGTCCCATGCCGCCCAGCGCCTTGGGAACGGGCACGCCGAGCCAGCCGCGCTCGCCCATCGCGCGGACGTTGTCCCACGGAAACAGGGCCGCTTCGTCGAGTTCGCGGGCTGCCGGCGCTACGGCCTCGCGCCCGAAGTCGCGAACCTCGGCCTGCAGGGCGAGGTGCGAGGCGGCCAGAAACGGATGCATGCTGGTCCGGCGGGAGCGGAAGGAGCAACGGCGCGCGCCGTCATGCCCGGGGAGACTCGCACCGGTCGCAGGAGCCGCACGACCGCTGGGAGACGCGTTCTCCAAGATAACGCAGGAGCTCCGCCCGGCGGCATCGCCGCCCATGGCAGTAGCGCCGCATGCCGGCGAGGCGCCGCCTGGCTTGGTCGCGGGCGGTCCGCAACGGCTCGAGGTCCGGCGGCTTGCCCGTGAGCCGAGCCGGGCACGAGGCCACGCGAACGCCGGGGTCGCCGGAAGGCGGGCGCTCGCAACTCGCCTCCGCGGCCGGCGTTCCGGCCGGGGCCGCGGCCAGACGGCCGGCGAAGACGGGGTCCAGTTGGAGCGCACCGGACCGCTCGGCCCACCGCAACACGGCCGCGTTGGTTCCGCCGCGTCCCAGGAGCTGCTGGGGATGCAGCTTGGCGGTGCGTCCCTGGGACGCCAGCCGGGCAAGGAAGCGCAACACGGCCTGCGGGCGCGGAAACGACTTCTCCAAGAACGCTTCGGGAATCGCCCAGTCCTTGCGGTGAACGAACCCCAGCGCCAGCGACGGCGCCCCGTCGCGCCCTGCGCGTCCCGCCTCCTGGTAGTAGCTCTCGAGCGAGCCGGGAAAGGCGTAGTGGAAGACGGCCCGCACGTCGCTGCGGTCGATGCCCATCCCGAAGGCGCACGTGGCGACGACGACGTTGCACTCGCGAGCCATGAACCGATCCTGGACGGCTTGGCGCTCCTCGGGCGGCAACGCGGCGTGATAGGCGTCTGCCGCGATGCCGTACCCAGCCAGGACGCGCCGGATGGCAGCGACCGCGCGCCGCGTCGGCGCATAGACGATCACGGCTTCCGCCTTGCCCGCGCCGGCGGCGCCGCGAACGCAACGCGCGATGGCGCGCACGCGGCCGGCTCCGGCGCCCGCCCGGGCAACGAGCCAGCGAATGTTGGGCCGGTCGAACGACGTCACGACGCGCAATGGATCGTTCATCCGGCAAACGCGGGCGATGTCGTCGCGCACCGCCGGCGTGGCGGTGGCCGTGACCGCGAGCGCCGAGGCCGGCACGACCGCCCGCATCCGGCCGATGCGGCGGAACGCGGGGCGAAAGTCGTGCCCCCACTCCGATATGCAGTGCGCCTCGTCCACGACGAGCAACGACACTCGGGCCGACGCCAGCGCGCTTCCCAGCCGGCCGGCCTCGAGCCGCTCCGGCGAGCAGAACAGCAGGTCCAGCTGGTTCCCGCATATCATCCGCTCGGTGCGCCGCTGCGATTCCGGGGAATGCAACGACGTGAGCGACCCAGCCCGAAGGCCCAGGCGCCGTGCCCGGTCCACTTGGTCCTGCATCAGCGACAGGAGCGGGCTTGCGACGACGACGAGGCCGTCCAGCAAGAACGCCGGCAACTGGTAGCAGAGCGTCTTGCCGCCGCCTGTCGGCAGGACACCGAGCACGTCCCGCCCCGACAGCGCTCCGGCGATCAGGCGTTCTTGGCCGGGACGAAAGCCGCCGAAGCCGAACCGCTCCTCGAGGACGGCCCGGGCGGCGGCGATGGAGGGCCGAACCGGGGCCGCGCCCGGAGGAAGCGGCGGCGCTGCGCGGTCCGTGGCGGCGGGCGAAGAGCGGGGATGAAGCATCGCGTGGGGAAGTACGCGCGGATCGGGGGGCGGCTACATGGCCGGATGGGCGCGCCCAGAATACGCCCGGCGCCGGACGTCGTCCCTGCGGCGCCTGCCGCGACCGCGAAAGGCGGCGACGATCCCCGCGGGCGACGCGGCGCTCCGTGCCCCGGTCGGACCCCGCCGGACGCAAGCCCGGCCGGGGCGGGCGCCCACTCGGCGGAACGGCCCGTGCGCCGGCTCCGGAGCACAGGGTCGGTGGCGGCACCTCGGTGCATGGGCTACAATCGCTGGCGGCGCCCAGGAACAGGGGCTCCCAATGCCAACCATCCCCTTATCTCTTGCCCGCAGGAGCCGCCGGATGACGTTCACCACCCGTCCAGCGCGCAGAGGCGTCCGCCCCTGCCGCGTTCTGTCAGCCGCTCTCTTCGCCGCCGTGTTCGGGTTGCCGACGGGTCGCGCCGCGCTCGCCCAGGAAGCGGAGGGATCAGCGAACTACGAGATGGCCGCCCGCTTCGCGCCGTACAAGATCCGCGAAATGGTCCACTCCTTGCGCGTCGCGCCGCGTTGGATCAAGCGCTCGGACCACTTCTGGTACGAATGGGAGACGTCCGAGGGAAAGCGCTTCTTCCTCGTGGATCCGGCGCGCGGAACCAAGACCGAGATCTTCGACAACGACCGCATCGCGGCCGAGCTGACCCGCATCACGCTCGATCCCTGGGACGGCAAGCACTTGCCCATCCAGTCCATCCGCTTCACGGACGACAACACGATTCAGTTCGACGTGACGTCGTCGCAGGACGAGGAGATCGACGAGGAGGAGGGCGACGACGAGCAAATCGAGGACGAGGAGGACCAGCAGGAAGAAGAGCAAGAGCGGCCGCGCACCCGCAAGAAGGTTCACCACTTCGAGTACGACGTCGCGACTCGCGCGCTTCGCGAGTTGGAGGACTACGAGGCCCCCGACAACCATCCGGGATGGGCCAGCGTCTCGCCGGACACGGCATGGGTCGTGTTCAGCAGGGAGTTCAATCTGTGGATGATGAGCTACGAGGAGTACGAGAAGATCCTCGAGGCGCGCAGAGGCAAGTCGGGGGACGACGCGGAGGACGCCGAAGAGGACGCCGAGGTCGAGGAGGTCCAGCTGACGACCGACGGCGAGAAGGACTTCAGCTACGGCTTTCAGGGTCGCGGGCGCCACGACGAAGAGACCGAGGAAGAGTTCGGCAAGCGCCAGAGACCAGGCGTCGCGTGGTCGCACGACTCGCGCTATTTCGCGCTGACGCGACAGGACCGGCGCGAAGTCGGCGAGCTGTGGGTCGTCCACGCCGTGGGCAACAAGCGTCCGCAGCTCGAGACCTACAAGTACGACATGCCCGGCGAGGAGACGGTTACGCAGAGCAGCCTTTGGGTCTTCGACATGGAGTCCAGAGAGGCGAGCCGGATCGACGACGAACCGTGGAAGGACCAGAGGATGGGCGTGTTCGTGGAGCCTTCGGGCTTCCGCCGTGATCCGGACGAAGTCCCCGTCGCCAAATGGCTCTCGGACCGTCCCGACGAACTCTACTTTTGGCGGCGCAGCAGGAACCAGCACCGGGTGGACGTGATCAGGGCGAACCCCGCCACGGGCGAGACCACGGTGGTGATCGAAGAGCGGCTTAACACCTATGTGGAGCATCAGACCCCGCGCAGGCTCGCGAACGGCGACCTGGTCTGGTGGTCGGAGCGCGACGGATGGGCCCACTTGTACCGCTACGCGCCGGACGGGACCGTGCGAACGCGGCTGACCGAAGGACCGTGGCACGTGGATGCGGTCGTCGGCGTGAACGAGGAAGGCGGCTATCTGCTCTTCCGCGCCAACGGCCGAGAAGCCGGCGAGGACCCGTACTACATGCACGCCTACCGAGTGGGGCTGGACGGGTCGGGGCTCGCCCTGCTCAACCCCGGCAACTACGACCACCAGAGTTCGGCGGCCGAGTCGGCGCGCTACTTCGTGGACAACTACTCCCGCGTGGACGCGGGACCCGCCTCGGCGCTCCACGATGCGCGCGGACGCAAGATCATGGATCTGGAGGAAGCGGATCTGTCGCGGCTGCGGGCGGCGGGCTACGAGTTCCCCGAACGCTACGCCGTCAAGTCCGCCGACGGCGTGACCGACTTGCACGGCGTCATGTACCGCCCCTACGACTTCGACGCCGAAAAGACCTATCCTATCGTCGCCTACGTCTATCCCGGGCCGCAGACGGAATCGGTGGCCAAGTCGTTTTCGCTCAATCCGTACGAGCAGGGCCTGGCGCAGTTCGGCTTCGTCGTCATCACCGTCGGCAACCGGGGCGGGCACCCCGACCGCTCCAAGTGGTACCACAACTACGGCTACGGCAACCTTCGGGACTACGGACTGGCGGACAAGAAGGCAGCGATCGAGCAACTCGCCGCCCGCCACGACTTCATCGACGCGGGCCGGGTCGGCATCTACGGTCATTCGGGCGGCGGCTTCATGTCCACCGCCGCGATGCTCGTCTATCCCGACTTCTTCAAGGTAGCCGTGTCGTCGGCCGGCAACCACGACAACGACGTGTACAACCTCAACTGGTCCGAGAAGCACGACGGCGTGAAGGAGGTGAGGGATTCGGCGGGGGTCGTGACCGGCTTCGAGTACGACATCGACCGCAACTCGGACTTGGCCGCCAACTTGAAGGGCCGCCTTCTGCTGACCACGGGAGACGTCGACAACAACGTCCATCACGCGGGCACCTTCCGCATGGCGGAGGCGCTCATTCGCGCCAACAAGCGCTTCGACTTCTTCGTGTTTCCCGGCCAGCGCCACGGCTTCGGCGACATGAGCGACTACTGGTACTGGCTACGCGCCGAGTACTTCGTCAAGCACCTGCTCGGCGACGAGCGCTGGAGCGCCGACATCGCAGAGTTGCAGGTGGAGAGGCCCAAGGGATAGGCAACAGCAGAGGAAACCGGTGAAGGCGGGGACCGACTTCGGCGACGCCATCGCGGCATCGCGATCGCTTCTTCACGTTGGCCGCCTTGGCGGTCAGGCAAGTTGTCGGCGCCGACTCTCCACTGGCCCGACCGGTTAGTGTCGGTCCGATGAGCACGGAGCCGCGGCCGCCCGCGGCCGTTCGCGACAGGAACGCCATCGTGGACAACCGCGCCCGCACCGTGGGCAAGTTCCTTGGGGCTCGCCTCCGAGCCGACGCTACGCTCTCCGTCGTGTCGGCCTACTTCACGATCTACGCCTACGGAGATCTTCGGACCGAGCTGGAGGGGCTCCGACGGCTTCGCTTCCTCTACGGCCAGCCGGAGGGCGCGGCCTCGGTGGACCCGGCGGAGGGCGAAGACAAAGCCTACCGGCTCACTCGCGACGGCGCCCTGGAGTTGCGTCGCGCGCTGACGCAGAAGCCCCTCGCTCGCGCGTGCGCGCAGTGGATCAAGGAGAAGGTGGAGGTGCGCACCGTGCGCAAGGCCAACTTCCTGTACGGCAAGTTGTACTGCGTGGAGAACGCCGACGGCGACACCGCCGCCCTTGCGGGCAGCTCCAACTTCACTCGGGGCGGCCTGGGCTTCGGCGCCAACCCCAACATCGAGCTCAACATCGAAGTCCGCGACGGCGCCGACCGGGCCCGGCTGCTCGAATGGTTCGACGCTCTCTGGTGCGACGAGCAGCTTACCCGCGACGCGAAGGAGCAGGTGCTGGCGGCGCTGGAGCGCTTGGGCAAGGACTATTCGCCCGAGTTCCTCTACTACAAGACGCTCTTTCACGTCCTGAAGGACCGGATCGACGAACGCGGACAACGGGACGGCCTCGTGCAGGACGTTCAGCTGCACGACACCGCCGTTTGGCAGGCGCTCTACCGGTTTCAGAGGGACGGCGCCGTGAGCGCGATCAACCGGCTGCTCGATCACAACGGATGCATCCTCGCGGACAGCGTCGGGCTGGGGAAGACGTGGACCGCCCTGGCAGTCGCCAAGTTCTTCGAGATGCGCAACGAGCGCGTGCTGGTGCTCTGTCCCAAGAAGCTGAAGGAGAACTGGGTCCGCTACACCTCGTGGGCGGGCTACGACAACAACCCGCTGGTCGAGGACCGGTTCGGCTACACGGTGCTTGCCCACACCGACTTGAGCCGGTACCACGGCAAGTCGGACGCCATTGACTTGGCCAAGTTCAACTGGAGCGCCTTCGACCTGATCGTGATCGACGAGTCGCACAATTTTCGCAACGAAGGCCGCGACCGGAAGGACGAGGCCGGGCGCGTGGTGCGTCGCAGCCGCTACAACCGCCTGTTGGAGGAAGTGCTCAGGGGCGGCGTCCACACCAAAGTGCTCATGCTCTCGGCAACGCCCGTCAACACGGGACTTCGCGACCTGCGCAATCAGATCTACCTGATGACCGAGAAGCGCCAGGACGCGTTCCGCGAGAGCCTCGGGATAGGGAGCGTCCAAAGCTTGTTCGGCGTGGCGCAGAAGGCGTTCCAGAAGTGGGAGAACGACTGCAAGGCCACGGGCCATCGGGACAAGACCCAGCTGCTCGAACAGCTAGGCGCCGATTTCTTGGCGTTGCTGGACGCCGTCAGCATCGCGCGCTCCCGCGACCACGTGCGGCGTTTCTACCCGGAGGTCGAGACTCGGATCGGCGGCTTCCCGGAGCGGGCCAAGCCGGTGAACCTGCATCCGCCGACCGACAGCGCCGGCGAGCTGTCCTACGATGCCTTGCACGGGCGGATCAGCGACTTTCGCCTGGCGGTGTACATGCCTTCCCAGTACGTGCGGGACACGTCGGCGCTCGACGCCGAAAAGGAGCGGTTGCACTTCGACCAGCGGGACCGGGAGCGCTGGCTGATCGGAATGATGCGGGTCAACTTGCTCAAGCGGCTGGAGAGTTCGGTGCACTCGTTCACGCGGACGATGGAACGCATCGTCGCGAAAATGGACGCGCTAGACGAGCGCATCGACGCCTGGATAGAAAAGCCCGGCAACCAACAGATCAACCTCCTGGCCAGCGACGACGAAGACGACCGAGGCGACGAAGAGGACGAGGAGTTCACCCTGGGCCGAGGGCGCAGGTACAGGCTTGCCGACCTGGACCTGCAGGCTTGGAAGGAGGACTTGAAGGCGGACCGACGCTCCTTCGGGACGATTCTGCGGCAGGTCGTCCGTGTCGACGTGGCGCGCGACGCCAAGCTGGCCGAGCTGAAGCGGACGCTGGCGGACAAGGTGGCGGAGGCGCCTGCCGACAAGGACGGGCGAGCGAACCGCAAAGCCCTGGTCTTCACGACCTTCTCCGACACGGCCCACTATCTGTACCGCAACGTTGCGGAGTGGGCGCGCGCGGAGCTCGGCGTGCACGTGGGCTTGGTGACGGGAAGCGGCGACAACCGCGCCACCATCGGCTCGCCGAGCTTCGCCGGCATTCTCGCGCGCTTTGCGCCCGTGGCCCAGCTGATCCCCCGGCCCGCGGAGGAGATCGACATCCTCATCGCCACCGACTGCCTTTCCGAGGGCCAGAACCTGCAGGACTGCGACTTGGTGGTGAACTACGACGTCCACTGGAATCCGGTCCGCCTCATGCAGCGCTTCGGACGCATCGACCGGATCGGCAGCCGCAACCATCAGGTCGCCATGGCCAACTTCTGGCCGACCGGGGACCTGGACCGCTATCTGGACCTCAAGAACCGGGTCGAGGCCCGGATGGCCCTGGTGGACGCGGCGGCGACGGGAACCGACGACCCGCTGGCGCCGAAGACCAACGGCGCCGAGGAGGCGGTTCGGCACGAACTGAGCTTCCGCGACCGGCAACTCCGCCGCCTGCGAGAGGAGAGCCTGGACCTGGAAGAGGTCGAGGACGGCATCTCCATGAGCGACTTCACCCTGGACGACTTCCTGGTGGACCTGCTCAACTACCTGCAGGAGAACCGGGAGGCGTTGGAGTCCGCGCCCTTCGGCATTCAAGCCGTGGTTCCGCCCGTTCCCGGCGGAGGCGCGGGCGAATCCGGCGAAGCGGCTCCCGCGCGCGTTCGTCCCGGCGCTATCTTCTGTCTCAAGCAGAAAGACGGGGAACGGAGAACGCCGAACCGCCTCCAGCCCTACTTCCTCGCCTACGTCCGCGACGACGGGAGCGTCCGCTACGCCTTCAAGCAGGCCAAGCAGACGCTGACTCTCTTCAGCGCGCTGGCTCGGGGACGGGCGGAGGCCCTGACGGAGCTGGCGAGCGCATTCGACCGAGAAACCCGTCACGGCCGGGACGTGGCCAAGTACGACCGAATGATCCGCGCTTGCATCCGGAGCGTCGAGAGCACATACCGCCAAGCGGAGATCGGCTCGTTCGTCGGACGCCGGGAGACATCTCTTGCCGCTCGGTCGCGCCGTCCTGCCGCCGGCGCCGACTTCGAACTCGTGACGTGGCTCGTGATCATGGAGAATCCCAACCAATGAGCGAAAGGAAGTGAGCGAAGCGGAGACGGCGATCCGAGACGCGCTCCGAGATCTGGCCGACGGATCGCTTGCGGATTGCACCGAAGCCCTGCTCGGGACGCTCGGCTACCGCAGCGACCGGACGATCGACTTCCCTTCTGTCGACGTCTTTCTGGAGGACGTGCGGGCTGCGGACAGGCTCGCCGCCGGTCAGCTGGCCACGTTCGAGCAATGGGAAGACATGGACATCGTCTTCCAGTTCACGAACGACGAGGTTGCGCGGACGAGCGACATCACCGACGGCCGGCCCAGCCCGCCGACTTCTTCGACGCAGGCCAGCCACTTCGACGACGGCATCGCGAAGTCGTTCCTGTTCCTCGCCGTCGACTTGAAGTCCAGACGCCGCTCGCGCTCCTACTTCACGGCCTCCACCCGAGCCGTGAACCGCATCTTCCCGATGCCCACGGTCGTCTGCTTCCGGCACCGAGACGACGACGGCTCTCCGCACCTCACCGTGGCCGTGATTCACCGTCGGCTGCACAGGTTGGACGCCGACAGGGACGTCCTCGAGCGCGTGTCGCTCATCAAGGACGTGAGCCTGGAGAATCCTCATCGCGCGCATCTTCAGCTGCTCTCGGAGCTTGCGTTCGACCGGCTGATCCAACAACGCAAGGTCTCCAACTTCGACGAGCTCCTTGAAGCGTGGGAAGCCGTCCTCGACACGGGCGAGCTGAATCGCCGCTTCTACGCGGACCTCTTCGCTTGGTTCCAGCGAGCGACGAAGGAATGCAACTTTCCCGACGACGGCGTGGGCGAGGGCAACACGGAGCGGCACGTCATCCGCTTGATCACCCGCTTGTTGTTCGTCTGGTTCCTCAAGGAGAAGCGTCTAGTGCCCGACGCCCTCTTCGAGGATCACTTCGCCCGGAGCCAGCTGAAGCATCACGCGGACGACGCTACCGACTACTACCGCGCCGTGCTGCAGAACCTGTTCTTTGCCACGTTGAACACGGAGATACGCCGCCGATCCTTCAGCAAGAAGGACAAGAGCACGCATCGAGACTTCACCAGATACCGCTATCATGACTTGCTCCGCCACCCCGACCGCTTTGCGGAGCGGCTCCGCTCCGTTCCGTTCGTGGACGGCGGCCTGTTCGACTGCCTGGACGACTTCGAGCATGTGCGCGGCGGCGGTCGTCGCATCGACGCGTTCACCGACAACATCGACCTCCCGAACCACGGCGGCGAGCTGTCGGTCCCGGCCCGGCTGTTCTTCGATGAGGGCGGTCTCTTCCCGTTGTTTCGCCGCTACAAGTTCACCATCGAAGAGAACACGCCGCTGGACGAGGAAGTGGCGCTCGACCCCGAGCTTCTGGGCCGCGCCTTCGAGAACCTGCTGGCCTCCTACAACCCCGAGACGCGCGACACGGCCCGCAAGGCCACGGGCTCCTACTACACGCCCCGTCGCGTCGTGGACTACATGGTGGACGAGGCGCTGGTCGCCCACTTCCGTGCCCACATGCGTCCCCGCGACGGCTCCAGCTCCGGGCTCGAGGCACGCCTCCGCAAGCTCGTCGCGACGCGGAGCGCCGATCCAGGCTCGCCAGCCGGTCGCCAGATGCGCGACGACGAGGTCGAGCCTCTGATCGACGCGATCGACTCCATGAAGGTCCTGGATCCCGCCTGCGGCTCGGGGGCGTTCCCCATGGGCATCCTTCAGAAGCTCGTGTCGGTTCTGGCGAAGGTCGACCCCGACAACCAGCGGTGGAAGAAACGCCAATTGGCCCGCGCCCGGGATATTCCCGACCCCGTGGCCCGGCGGGACGCCGTGACAGCGGTGGAGAAAAGCTTCTCGCCGGAGCGAAACTACGGCGACTACGGTCGCAAGCTGTACCTGATCCAGAACGTAATCCACGGCGTGGACATCCAGCCCATCGCCTGCCAAATCGCCAAGCTGCGCTTCTTCATCTCGTTGGTGATCGAGCAGCAGTCCAACGACGATCCCGACGACAACTACGGCATCCAGGCCTTGCCGAACCTGGAGACCCGCTTCGTCGCGGCAGATGCGTTGATCGGTCTGAACGGACCCCCGCAACGGACCCTCCCCAACACAAGAGTCAAGAACCTGGAAGAAGAGCTGGAGCAGGTCAGATCCGATTGGTTCGACGCCCGTACGCGGGACCAGAAGTGGGAGCTGAAGAAGCAGGACAAGCGGATCCGCCGCCGGCTCCACGAGGCGCTGACTGAAGACGAATGGAACAAGAAGGCCGCCAATCTGATCGCGGGCTGGAACCCCTACGATCAGAACAAGCACGCCTGCTGGTTCGACGCGGAGTGGATGTTCGGCGTCCGCGACGGCTTCGACATCGTGATCGGAAATCCGCCGTACGTGCAGCTACAGAAGCAGGGGAGCGTTCTTGCGAGGCTGTACGGTTCTCGCGGCTACCGCACGTTCACGAAAAGAGGCGACGTGTACCAGCTCTTCTACGAGAAGGGTTGCCGGTTGCTCGCCGCACGCAAAGGCGTACTGACCTACATCACGTCAAACAGCTGGCTGCGGGCTGCGTACGGCAAGGCGACGCGACGGCTTCTTGCCGAGAACCATGCACCGCTTAGGCTGGTCGAGCTGGGCAAGGACGTCTTTGAGAACGCGATCGTGGACTCGAGCATTCTGATCCTGCGCGAGGGCAAACACGAAGGCCCATGCATGACGGTGGACATGGATCGCTTGAACGTTGGCGACTTCCCGCCTGAAGATCGGCACTGGGGTCGATTCCGGCCGCGCAACGCCGAGCCGTGGGTGGTGCTGTCGAAGATCGAGCAAGGCGTCATGGACAAGATGAAGAAGGCAGTAGGCATTCCGTTGAAGGAATGGAAAGTCATCATGAACAATGGCATCAAGACCGGCTACAATCAGGCCTTTGTAATCAACGGCGCGACTCGGGAGCAGTTGCTGGCCGAGGACCCGGGGGTAGCCGAGATCGTCAAGCCGCTACTTCAGGGGCGAGACATTCGGCGGTGGCACGCTCGATTCAACGACCGGTGGCTGATACTGGTGCGCCGCGGAACCGAAATCGAGAGGTATCCCGGAGTGTTCGCCTGGCTTCAACGCCATAAGGGGGCCCTGTCCAGGAAGTCGGGCGCAAACGCATGGTATGAGCTCCAGGCTAGCCCAAGCGACGAAACTCACGCCCGCTTTGGACACGAAAAGCTTTTTTGGATGGAAATAGCCGACTGCGGACGATTTGCGTATTCCGACGACGAGATGTACTGCAACAACAAGGTGTTCGTGATGTCGGGAGAGTCGCTCCCCTATCTGTGCGCTGTTCTCAACAGCACCCTGGTGTCGTGGCTCGTGGACCGCATCGCACCGACGACCGGTAAAGGGCGTCCTCAGTGGAATAAATACATCGTAGAGGCGATCCCGGTGCCGAAGCTCAGTAGAGAGGACGAACGATCCATCGTCGAGTTGGCCCATCTCCTGATCGACATAGCAAAGGAAGACGGGGACGACTCGGCGATCGGTGAGATCGAAGAGAGAGTGGATCGTCTGGTGTACCGTCTCTACAAGCTCACTGCGCAGGAAGTTGCGGCAGTGGAGCGACGTATCGGTGTGGACCGTAGCTCCCCGAGTCCGGGGCGGCACGTCACGTCAGCATGACCGTCTCCTCAACCGGGACAGGTCCGGAATGAGCGAAGCGGAGAGGACGATCCGAGACGCGCTCCGAGATCTGGCCGACGGATCGCTTGCGGATTGCACCGAAGCCCTGCTCGGGACGCTCGGCTACCGCAGCGACCGGACGATCGACTTCCCTTCTGTCGACGTCTTTCTGGAGGACGTGCGGGCTGCGGACAGGCTCGCCGCCGGTCAGCTGGCCACGTTCGAGCAATGGGAAGACATGGACATCGTCTTCCAGTTCACGAACGACGAGGTTGCGCGGACGAGCGACATCACCGACGGCCGGCCCAGCCCGCCGACTTCTTCGACGCAGGCCAGCCACTTCGACGACGGCATCGCGAAGTCGTTCCTGTTCCTCGCCGTCGACTTGAAGTCCGGGCGCCGCTCGCGCTCCTACTTCACCGCCTCCACCCGAGCCGTGAACCACATCTTCCCGATGCCCACGGTCGTCTGCTTCCGGCACCGAGACGACAACGGCTCTCCGCACCTCACCATGGCCGTGATTCACCGTCGGCTGCACAAGTTGGACGCCGACAGGGACGTCCTCGAGCGCGTGTCGCTCATCAAGGACGTGAGCCTGGAGAATCCTCATCGCGCGCATCTTCAGCTGCTCTCGGAGCTTGCGTTCGACCAGCTGATCCAACAACGCAAGGTCTCCAACTTCGACGAGCTCCTTGAAGCGTGGGAAGCCGTCCTCGACACGGGCGAGCTGAATCGCCGCTTCTACGCGGACCTCTTCGCTTGGTTCCAGCGAGCGACGAAGGAATGCAACTTTCCCGACGACGGCGTGGGCGAGGGCAACACGGAGCGGCACGTCATCCGCTTGATCACCCGCTTGTTGTTCGTCTGGTTCCTCAAGGAGAAGCGTCTAGTGCCCGACGCCCTCTTCGAGGATCACTTCGCCCGGAGCCAGCTGAAGCATCACGCGGACGACGCTACCGACTACTACCGCGCCGTGCTGCAGAACCTGTTCTTTGCCACGTTGAACACGGAGATACGCCGCCGATCCTTCAGCAAGAAGGACAAGAGCACGCATCGAGACTTCACCAGATACCGCTATCGTGACTTGCTCCGCCACCCCGACCGCTTTGCGGAGCGGCTCCGCTCCGTTCCGTTCGTGGACGGCGGCCTGTTCGACTGCCTGGACGACTTCGAGCATGTGCGCGGCGGCGGTCGTCGCATCGACGCGTTCACCGACAACATCGACCTCCCGAACCACGGCGGCGAGCTGTCGGTCCCGGCCCGGCTGTTCTTCGATGAGGGCGGTCTCTTCCCGTTGTTTCGCCGCTACAAGTTCACCATCGAAGAGAACACGCCGCTGGACGAGGAAGTGGCGCTCGACCCCGAGCTTCTGGGCCGCGCCTTCGAGAACCTGCTGGCCTCCTACAACCCCGAGACGCGCGACACGGCCCGCAAGGCCACGGGCTCCTACTACACGCCCCGTCGCGTCGTGGACTACATGGTGGACGAGGCGCTGGTCGCCCACTTCCGTGCCCACATGCGTCCCCGCGACGGCTCCAGCTCCGGGCTCGAGGCACGCCTCCGCAAGCTCGTCGCGACGCGGAGCGCCGATCCAGGCTCGCCAGCCGGCCGCCAGATGCGCGACGACGAGGTCGAGCCTCTGATCGACGCGATCGACTCCATGAAGGTCCTGGATCCCGCCTGCGGCTCGGGGGCGTTCCCCATGGGCATCCTTCAGAAGCTCGTGTCGGTTCTGGCGAAGGTCGACCCCGACAACCAGCGGTGGAAGAAACGCCAATTGGCCCGCGCCCGGGATATTCCCGACCCCGTGGCCCGGC
The DNA here is from genome assembly GCA_965203485.1 of Longimicrobiales bacterium. Classification (GTDB taxonomy): domain Bacteria; phylum Gemmatimonadota; class Gemmatimonadetes; order Longimicrobiales; family Gaopeijiaceae. The sequence goes on along the minus strand of OZ241892.1, from coordinate 1,172,024 downwards.
GGGACGCCGTGGCGGCCGTGGAGAAAAGCTTCTCGCCGGAGCGAAACTACGGCGACTACGGTCGCAAGCTGTACCTGATCCAGAACGTAATCCACGGCGTGGACATCCAGCCCATCGCCTGCCAAATCGCCAAGCTGCGCTTCTTCATCTCGTTGGTGATCGAGCAGCAGTCCAACGACGATCCCGACGACAACTACGGCATCCAGGCCTTGCCGAACCTGGAGACCCGCTTCGTCGCGGCAGATGCGTTGATCGGTCTGAACGGACCCCCGCAACGGACCCTCCCCAACACAAGAGTCAAGAACCTGGAAGAAGAGCTGGAGCAGGTCAGATCCGACTGGTTCGACGCCCGTACGCGGGACCAGAAGTGGGAGCTGAAGAAGCAGGACAAGCGGATCCGCCGACTGCTCCACGAGGCGTTGATCGAAGACGACTGGGGCAAGGACGCCGCAAAACTGATCGCACGGTGGAACCCCTACGATCAAAACAAACATGCCTGCTGGTTCGACCCGGAATGGATGTTCGGCATAGGCGACGGCTTCGACATCGTGATCGGAAATCCGCCGTACGTGGAATCTCGCAACAGCCTCCTGTCGCCGGAGATGAAGGACTCCTATGGAGAGCAGGTACGACGGGATTGGAGCGAGAGCTTGCCGCGAGGCAGCGATCTTCTCATCTACTTTTATGCTCGCGGGCTTCGAGTCTTGGCGACCGACGGGCATGGTTGCTTCATCACGCACAACGCATGGCTGAGCACCGACTACGGCAAGAAGTTTCAGATTTTCTCTTTGAACAAAGCATCTTTCGAAAAGATCGTCGACACGTCCGGCAAGTTCTTCTCCGATACCCGGAGTCAGAACATCAATGCCGTAATCACATTGTTTTCGCGAACGCCGGGCAAGCCCATCGAGTACCTCGTTGCCGATTCCAGAATGGCTTTCGGCGTCAAGAAAGAGATCGATTCCGTCAGCAACATGAAGTGGGGTCACTTAATCGCGATGCCAGATTATCTTGCAGATGCGCTACATCGGATGTCTCGCTGTGATGACCGCCCAGAGAAGAAGAAGGCCATCGCACGCTTCGGTCAAGGGCTCAACTTTCCGAAGCACGCGCTCCAGAGCAACCGCCGGGACACGCCGATTCTGACCCTCACGGGACGAGCAGCATTTGCCGCCGACGACGCCCCGGATCGTATTCCATCGTCGTTGGCCCGGACCGAAGACAAAATACCTGCGCTGGTGATGCCGCGCGGCGTAGGCAACAAGCACTATTGCGTCTTCAATTCATGCAGAGCGTTTTCCTACAGCGCCGTAGAGCTGTACTTGCCTGCTGAGCTCTGGGAATCGGATCTGCACTACTCCTTGTGGGCATACATGAACTCGTCTCTTGTCTGGTTGTACAGAGAAGTCACGGGCCGAAAGAACCTCGGAGGTGGACTGCTCAAGGCCGAAGCGACGGACATGAAAGCTTTGCCGGTGGATTTATCCTTCGACTTCGCGGACAGCGCAAGGGCCGTCTTCGACGTCCTGAGGAAACGAGAGCCCCTTCCGGTCGACCAGGAGGTCCGCACGGACGAGCACTTGGCCATCGACGAAATGGTATTGAGGTTCTTCGGGCTGGAAGATCGGCAGGAGTCGCTTCGCCGAGATCTCGTCAGACAGATCAGATTCCGGACCAAGCGGGCAAAGGGAGGAGTTTGACGTGGCGATTGAGGCGACTTCACGTCCGTAGATGCCTCGCATATTTCTGTCGAACGACAACGAAGAAGGAGTGCTGGTGGCGGCCCGGCACGGGCCGGTCGCCGACAAGCGCCCGCCGTTCGCAGGGAGACGCCGATGCGCCGAACGGTTGGGCGACATTTGCCGGCAATAGCGAATCCGACAGTGCTCAGGCCATGGCGCTCGCCGCACTATTTGACGGCTACCGCCGCCGAGAGTACGTGGAAGCGACGATGCGTGCACAGGAGCCATCCGTTGAACCATTGCTGAATGCAGCGCCGTCGATGCAGTTGACTGGCACACCGACATGCCTCGACGGAAGAGCGAGGAAGAAGACTGTTGTCCGCCGAATTGCGGCGGAGCGTGCTACGGAGACCATGGCCTGCGCCGACCTTCGCCGAGAAGCCAGTCGGCCACTGGGCACGGTGCCGACTTCGGCGATGAAGTCGCAACATGGACCGGAGCCGTCGTCTGGATGGATCCTAGTCCGTGACGGCGGAGGCCGAGTCGGCAACCCTTGCCGTAGGTGGCCTCATCCAGTCCCAGGATATCCTCGTCTGGGCAGCTCGTCGCCATCTCTTCACGCCGGATCGCCGCGTTCTTTCAACCGACTTGACCCCGCGCGGTAGAGTCGGTTTCAACGGTGCTCGGATTCGGGAGAATCAAGCACGAAGAGCGCATGCTCCTTGCGTTTCACCCCAATCTGGTACCAGGCAAGGAGGTCGGCCAGTTGCTTGCCGTCCATGAGTGCAACAGAGCGAGCATTAGCGCGTGTCGCCTCGTCTTGTGCTCCCTTGGTGAACTCACTGGTCGTGATGACAAGTCCGTGTTCGTCCGGACCCATCGCTCCTCGAAGCTCCCGCACAATCGCCGGACCTACATCTTGCTTCCATCTCTTTGCCTGTACGGCCATGCGAATGCGCACAACATCGCCTACGATCAAGGTCCCGCGCACGTCGATCCCACCGTCGCGACTCATAGGCGTCTTCTCAACGTCCGCGAAGCCCATCTCGACTAGAACCTATCTCAAAAAGCCGAGATGGTTGAAGAAGATGCAGATGGCGGACAGTTGGACGAACGCCAGGAAGTTCTCGGGATGATATTCCCAACGGACCAACAGCCGGCGCTTCCACTGCATCCACCCGAAGAACCGCTCGACAATCCATCGTCGCTTCGCCCGCCGAAGCCGACGACCGTCCTGCGTCCGCGGCCGCGTTCGATTGCGCCGGTGCGGCGCGATCATCTCGATGCCTCGCGCACGCAAGGCCGCGTCCAGCGGGTCGCTGTCGTACGCCTTGTCGCCGATCAAGTTTGCCGGCGTGTCGTCCGTGAACGCCAAGTCCAGCGACAACTGGACGAGCGTCGCCTCGTGAGGATTCGCAGGATGCGTGCTCAACGACAGCGGAAGACCGCAACGGTCCACGACCGCCATGATCTTCACGCCCTTGCCCGCCTTGGTGTTTCCCACGCCCGCCCCGCCTCCCTTCGCCCGCGCGAACGACGCGTCCACGTATGCCTCCGTGCCGTCGAAGAGACCCCGTTGCCTCGCTTCCCCCGCCAAGTCCCTCAGCACCCGTTCGAGCACGCCCGTCCGGATCCAAGTCTGGAACCTCTGGTGCACGGTCTTGTAGTTCGGATAGTGTTGCGGCAGAAAGCTCCACTGGGCGCCCGTGTGCAGAATCCACAGCGCTGCCTCGAACACGCGCCGAGCGGGCACCGGCGGCCGCCCCAGCCGCTTCCCCTTTTGCGCTTCCTCGGGGAAGTGGTGGCGAATCCGCTCCCACTGCTCGTCGCTCAGCTTCACCGTCGTCATGCCTCGAAGATGAACAACTCCCCGGCCCATCGCAACCCATCATGCTTTTTGAGATAGGCTCTAGTAGTCTCTCAACGAGACCCTCGAACTCGTCAGAAGACCCCTTTCTCGCTTGCTCAAGGAGCTGGTCCCGCGCCTCCCTGTTGTGCCGGGAAATCTCCTTGGGTATGGGTCCCGACACGCGATCGTCGGCCAAACCATACATGCCGCGCCCGCCGCGCACGAAGCGTTGTGGGTCGCCCCGTACCTCCCGCCGACGTATGTCCGTTCTGATCTTCGCCCTCAACGTCGCGTCCGGAGTCTGGCGCTTTTCCACGATGAGTTCTTCTTCCAGGGCCCGCCGTGCGATTTCGCCATAGTGCAGTTGCTCACCGGGGTTCAAGGCTTGCAACACTTGTTCCGCCGCGTCAAGGAACGACTTCTTGCCGCTCGGCGGTTGCATATCCACGGGTTGATCAACCATCCGGCGCGGCACCCGCCACCAAGTGTCGCAGTCCGTCCACGGATGCCTGCGCGAAGTCGATCGCCGCGCCTGGGAAGACGCCCGTCACCAAGACCAGGCCGGCGCAGATGATCAGCACCACGTAGATGGCGAACGGCGTGGCTCGGGCCGCTCGGGCCGCTTCCGCCGGGGCCTCCTTCATCCACATGAACCAAGCCACGCGCAGGTAGTACCAGTACGAGACCAACGTGGTGACGACCAAGACGACTATGAGCGACCACAGGCCCGCGTCGGCCGCGCCCTGCAGCAAGTAGAACTTGGCCATGAAGCCGCCGGTGCCCGGGAAGCCCGCCAGCGACAGGAGGAACAGCGTCATCAGGGTGCCCAGGACCGGTCTTCGCCATCCATATCCGGCGTAGCTCTCGACGGCGGCGTTGCGTTCTGACTGCCGCCCGACGGTGACGACCACGGCGAAGGCGCCGATGTTCATTACCGTGTACACGAAGAGGTAGAAGAGGAGCCCCGCGGCGGCCAAGTCGTTGGCGGCCACCAGCGCGACGAGAAGATATCCCCCGTGCGCGATGGACGAGTAGGCCAGCATCCGCTTGATGCTGGACTGCACGACCGCCACCAAGTTGCCCGCGACCATCGTTACCGCCGCGAGCCACCAGAGGATGCGCCACCATTCTTGGTAGACGCCGTCGAGGCCGACGAAGAGTATCCGCGCCAGCGCGATGAAAGCGGCCGCCTTGACCGTCGACGCCATGAACGCGGTCACCGGAGTCGGCGCCCCTTCGTAGGCATCCGGAGTCCACATGTGGAAGGGCACGGCCGACACCTTGAACGCGAAGCCGGTCACGAGCAGGGCGACGCCCGGGATCATCAGGCTGCTCGCCGCGGCGCCGTCCTGCACGGCGACCGCAATCGCGTGCAAGTTGGTGCTTCCCGCCGCGCCGTAGACCAGCGCGATGCCGAACAGCAGGAAGCCGCTCGCGAACGCGCCGAGCAGGAAGTACTTGAGGCCGGCCTCGGCGGAGCGCGGGTCGCGGCGGTTGAAGGCGGCCAGCGCGTACACCGCGATGGACATCGTCTCCATGCCCAGGAAGACGATCATCAGGTCGCGGGCCGCCGCCATCACCATCATGCCGACCGTCGCGAACGCGATCAGCGCGTAGTACTCGGCCGCCTGGAGGCGCTGGCGCGACACGTAGGCCAGCGATATCGCGATCGCGAGAGCCGCGCCCACGATGAAGATCCAGTTGGCGAAGAGGCGGAAGTCGTCCACGGCGATCATGGCCGTGGCGCCGTTCTCGCTCACCGAGTAGAGCCAGCCGTTCGCGACGGCGGCCGCCGCCAAAACCCCCAGGGTCGCCCAGCCCAGCTCCGGCCGCCGTTCGCCGTCGCGCTTGGAGACGCCCGCGAGCAGCACGGCCATCCCTCCCACGAACACGAGCAGCTCCGGCAGCAACGCCACCAAGTAGTGGAAGCTGGAGGCGTAGTCGAGCGTCACGGCGTACGCTCCCTCTCCGACCGGTCCGGCGCGCCGCCGCCCCGATTCAAGGCCGCCGGCTGACTCGCCCTCGGTTCGCCGCCGCGGCCCACGGCATCCGGCCGATTCGGCGTCGGCTGGGGCGGCCCGGCCAGCGCGCCACCGACGCTCGCGGACGCCGACCGGCCCGCCGCCGGTTGGCTGGCCGACCGAGCCGCGCCCACTGCGACGGCAACGCCATCAGCCGACAACGCCGCACCGGCGGAACTGCCGCCGGCGTCCCGCACCCGCTCCAGCACGGCGTCCACGCTGGGACCCATGCGGTCGAGCACCGGCGCCGGGTGCACGCCGATCCAGATCATCAGCGCCACCAGGGGCGCCAAGATCACCGACTCCCGCCGGGAGAGGTCGCGGAACGACCGGTTCTCCGGCTTGTCCAGCTTGTTGAAAAGGATCTTCTGGACCATCGGGAGCATGTAGTACGCGGCGAAGATCACGCCTGTCGCGGCCACCGCCGCCGCAACCGGGTGGCGCTCGAACAGGCCCAGAAGCGCAAGGAACTCGCCGACGAAGCCGCTCGTGCCGGGCAACCCGATCGACGCGAGCGCCGTGATCACGAAGGCGGTGGAGAACAGCGGCGCGACTCTGGCCAGGCCGCCGAAGTCCTCGATCCGGCGCGTGCGGCGGCGCTCGTACATCATCCCGAGCAACAGGAACAGCGCGCCCGTGGAGACGCCGTGGCTGATCATGACCATCAAGCCGCCTACGAGGCCGTTGGCCGTGAGCGCAAAGACGCCGACGACCACGAAGCCCATGTGCGCCACCGAGGTGTACGCCACGAGCTTCTTGGCGTCCGGCTGGACGGCGGCCACCCAAGCCGCGTAGACGATGCCCGCGACGCCCAGCGCCAGCATCGTCGCCACGACCCCGGGGTGCTGCGCCGCATCCGGAAAGAGGGGCAGCAGGAAGCGCAGAAATCCGTACGCGCCCACCTTCAGGAGCACCGCGGCCAAGACGACCGAGCCCGGCGTGGGGGCCTCGACGTGGGCGTCCGGCAACCACGTGTGCAGGGGGAAGACCGGCACCTTGATGGCGAACGCCGCCGCGAAGGCGCCAAAGAGCCAGAGCTGCTCGCTCAGCGTCAGGTCGGCGGCCAGGAACGCCGCGTAGCTGAACGAGGCCGTCGGAGTCTTGAAGTAGACGTAGAGAATCGCCGCCAGCATGAGCAGCGATCCGAGCGCCGTGTAGAGGAAGAACTTGACGGCGGCGTAGATGCGCCGCTCGCCGCCCCAGATGCCGACGATGAAGTACATCGGCACCAGCGTGAGCTCGAAGAACACGTAGAAGAGAAAAACGTCCGTCGCCAGGAAGACGCCCGAGACGCCCGCCGCCAGGAGCAGCATCAGGGCGTAGAACGCCTTCTGGCGCGTCTCTATGTACTTGAAGGAGGCGAGGACAGCGACCGGCGTGGTGAGGGCGGACAGCATGACCATGAACAAGGAGATGCCGTCGACGCCCAGCGCGTACTCCGCGCCCCAGCCCGGAATCCAAGGCGCGGACGAGCGGAGCGCGAAGCCGGGGCCGGGATCGTAGGCCCACCACAGTCCTGCGCTGACGGCGAACACGGCCACCGACCATGCCAGGGCGACGTGCTTGGCCCGGGCGGCGGGGGCGGCCAGCACGTGCAGCATCCCCGCAAGCGGGCCCAGCACCAGGAAGTGGAGCGCCCACGAGTCGTAGGCGACCGAAGCGAGCAGCGAACTCACTGCAGGTACGCCGCGCCGAGGACGGCGAGCACGCCGAGGGCCAGCACGAAGGCGTACGTGTTGACCTGGCCCGTCTGAAAGAGGCTCGCGATCCAGCCGGCCAAGCGCGTGGACGCCGCCGCGAGGTTGACGAAGCCGTCGATCACGACCGCGTCGACCACTTTCCAGCACCACCGGGACGCCGCAAGGACGGGCCGCACCACCGCGCGGTCGAAGACCTCGTCGAAGTACCACTTGCGGTAGAGAGCGAGCCGAAGTCCGCCGGCCGGCCCCGCATCCTCCGCCGCCGGCCGGTACGCGCGCTTAGCCAGGGCCAGGGCCGCGAACGCCACCACCGCAAGCGCGGCCAGCCCCGAAGCGCCTGCCCAAACCAGTTCGCCGCCGCCGACGGGCGCGTAGTCGCTGGCGGCGCCCATCGCGGCGACCTGGATGTCGGCGGCGGCCTGCGTGACCGGGTGAAGCCAGTGGTGCAGCCATTCCGCGGGCGCAAGGCCGCCGAGCAGCACGCCCAGCTTCTCCGGCACGTTGAGCAGGCCGCCCGCCACCGAGAGGACGGCGAGGACCAGCAGCGGCGCCCGCATGACCCAGGGCGCGTCGCGTACATGCCCTCGGTCGGCCTCGCTCAGGCGCGTCCGGCCGTGGAACGTCATCACCATCAGCCGCGTCATGTAGAAGGCCGTGAGCAGAGCCGTGACGAGCGCGACGGCCCAGAACGCGGCGTACCACCCGGCGTGGACGTTGTTCGGCGCGCCGGCCCAAGCGCCCGCGTACCAGATGATCTCGTCCTTCGAGAAGAAGCCGGCCAGCGGGTAGACGCCGGCGATGGCGAGGGTGGCGATCCACATCGTCGCGCGCGTGGCGGGCATGCGCTTGGAGAGTCCGCCCATGTTGCGCATGTCCTGGGCGTCGGCCTTGTTGCTGGTCTCGTGGAAGGCGTGGTGCAGCGAGTGGATCACGGCGCCGGCGCCCAGGAACAGCAACGCCTTGAAGAAGGCGTGCGTGACGAGGTGGAAGACCGAGGCGGTGAAGGCGCCCACGCCCGCGGCGAGCACCATGAAGCCGAGCTGCGAGACCGTCGAGTACGCCAGGACCTTCTTGATGTCGTACTGCTGCAACGCGATCGTCGCCGCCAGCAGGGCGGTTAGCGCGCCGATGCCCGCCACGATCGCCTGGCTGGTCGGAGCGAGCGCGAACAACACCGCCGAGCGGGCGATCATGTAGACGCCGGCGGTGACCATCGTCGCGGCGTGGATCAGCGCCGAGACGGGGGTGGGCCCGGCCATGGCGTCGGGCAACCAGACGTGAAGAGGAACCTGCGCGCTCTTGCCCGCCGCTCCCAACATGAACAGCAACGTAATCGCCGTCACCAGCAAGCCGCCGTGTTCGAAGGCGGTCGGCGCGCCCTCCACGACCGTCGCGAAGTCCAGCGCGCCGAACGTGGCGAAGAGCAGGAACATGGCCAGGAGAAAGCCGAAGTCGCCGATTCGGTTGACGACGAACGCCTTCTTTCCGGCGTCGGACTTCTCGCGGTCGGCGAACCAGTAGCCGATGAGCAGGTAGCTGCAGAGCCCGACCCCTTCCCAGCCCACGAACATCAGCGGGTACCCGGCGCCCAGCACCAGGACCAGCATGAAGAACACGAACAGGTTGAGGTAGGCGAAGTAGCGCGGATAGCCGGGATCGTCGCGCATGTATCCGACGCTGAACACGTGGATGAGCGAGCCGACGCCGGTGACGACCAGCATCATGATCATCGACAGCTGGTCGAGCTGGAGAGCCACGTCGATCCGCAACGACGAGGTGGCCATCCAGGTCCAGTACGTCTGCACGACCGGATCGTGCGGGTCCGCCCCCAGCATCCGCCAGAAGTTGACGGCGGCCAGCAGGAACGCGGCAATCATGACGCCGGGCCCGACGACGGTGGGCCAGCGATGGGTGCGCGAGAGCCCGGCGGGTCCGGACGACGACCCGCTCTCGGCGCCGGCGCGCAACTCGGCGGACGACCGCGCCGAAGCAACGAGGGCCAGCACGCCGTTGACGGCGAAGCCGAGCAGCGGCAACAGCACAACCAAGCCGGGAAGGAAGGGACTCCACTCAGCCGCGCTCTCGAGCGGGGCGCCCGGTCCGGCCAGCGCCGCCCACGGCCCCGCTCCCGCGACGGTCCCCGGTTCAGCCGCCGTCCCGGTCGTCGCGCCTCCCGTCATCGAATCACCAGCGGAGCAGATTGAACTTGTCCACCTGCACCGTCTTCTGATGGCGGAAGACGGCGATGATGATCGCCAAGCCCACGGCGGCCTCGGCGGCGGCGACCGTCATCACGAAGAACACGAACAGCTGGCCTTCGATTCCCACCTGCCGCGACAGCGTCACGAAGGCGAGATTGACCGCGTTCAGCTGCAGCTCGATGCACAGGAACATCACGATCGCGTTGCGGCGGACGATCACGCCCAGCGTGCCGATCACGAAGAGGACCGCGCTCAGCGCCAGCGCGTGCGTCAGCATTGGCGGGCGTCTTTCCCGCGCGGCTTCGCGAGGACGACCGCGGCCACGATCGCCACGAGCAGAAGCAGGCCGATGATCTCGAACGCCACCACGTAGTCGGTGAAGAGGGGATCGGCGATCGCGCCCACCGCCCCCTTCTCGGCGACCGCCGCGTCCACCGCCGCGGCCGCGTCGCCCCCCAAGGCGCCGGACGCTCCCTCCTCGGCGAAGCCGGTCCACAGCAGCCAACCGGTGAAGCCCGAGGCCGCCGCCGCGAGGAGCGTCCACAGGCCGAACTTGAGGTCGGCCCGGTAGTCGTGGCCCAAGTTGAGGAGCATGATCACGAAGAGGAACAGCACCATGATCGCGCCCGCGTAGACGATCACCTGCACGGCGGCCAGGAAGTGCGCTTCCAGCAGCACGAAGATGCCGGCAACGCTGGCCAGGGCGCCCACCATGAAGAGCAGGCTGGCGACGGGGCTGCGTCCCGCAACGACGCCGCATGCGCCGACGACGGCGACCACCGCGAAGACGAAGAAGAGGACGTCCGTCATTCGGAACGCGGGTCCGACGGATCCCACAGCAGCGTCGTCGAGTGCTCCTGGTCCATCAGCCGGTCGAGGTCGTACACGAAGCGGTCGCGCTCGTACTCGGCGTTCTCGAAGTGGCGCCCCACGTGGATCGCCTCGACGGGACACACTTCCTGGCACATGCCGCAGAAGATGCAACGGAACTCGTCGATCTCGTAGACGATCGGATAGCGGGCGCCTTGGTCGTCCTCGCCTCCGACCAAGCGGATGCAGTTGGCCGGGCAGACCGTGGGGCAAAGGCCGCAGGCAACGCACTTCGGCCGTCCGTCGGCGTGCACTTCCATTCGGTGCGTCCCGCGCCAGCGCGGGTGCAGGTCGGGCTGTTCCTCCGGATACTCGAGCGTCACCTTCTGCGGGCTCACCAAGTGGCGGAACGTCAGGCTCATGCCCTTGAGAGTGGCGCGCATGTAGGACGTGCGCCCCGCCTCGGGACGGCGAACGACCTTGACCGATATTGCCATCAGCTTCTCCTTTCGGGCCTATTCGGCGGAGGCCCCGGTTGCTGCGAACCGGCGCCGAATCGGCCTTCGCTTGGCGTGCGCGCCGCCGATGATGCGGTCGCGGTCCACGAAGAACAGGAAAGCCACCGTGGCGAGCCCGCTCACGCCGGTGAGCGCGAGTCCGTACCGCATGCCGAACTCCACGCCGAGCTGCGCCAGCACAAGCATCGTCCCGGCCATGAGGACGACGTAGCCCAGGGCCGCGGGCAACATCACCTTCCAGCCCAAGTGCATGACCTGGTCGTAGCGGAAGCGCGGCAGCGTCCAGCGCACCCAGATGAACAGCAGCAGGAAGAACGCCGTCTTGGCGACGAAGGACGCCAGCGTCGCCAGCGTGATCCAGACGCTGGGCTGCGCGGGAATCGCGGCTCCGCTCGCGTCGAAGCCGCGGATCCAGGCGCCGTCGTGCCAGAACATGTCGTCGCCCTTCCAGAAAGGCACGTCCCATCCGCCGAAGAAGAGCGTGGCCATCAGCGCGGAGGCCGTCAGCACGTGCGCGTACTCGGCGATGAAGAACATCGAGAACTTCATGGCGGAGTACTCCGTGTGATAGCCCGTGACGAGCTCCGACTCGGCCTCGGGCATGTCGAACGGGAGCCGGTTGGTTTCCGCGAAGGCCGAGATCACGAAGAACACGAAGGCCAGCGAGAGCGGCAGGACGAACCACAGTCCCATCTGCTGCTGCTGGCGAACGACCTCCGTAAGCGTGACGTTGCCCGCGAGCAGCAGCACCGCGATCAAGCTCAGCCCGAGCGCCACCTCGTAGGAGATCATCTGGGCCGACGCCCGCAGGCCGCCCAGAAACGCGTACTTGTTGTTGGAGGCCCAGCCCGCCAGCACGACGCCGTACACGGCCAGCGAGGAGAGAGCGAGGACGTAGAGGACGCCCACGGGCACGTCCGCCACGATCATGTCCACCGCTCCCGCCGGCGTGGGCAGCGGAGCGGCGAACGGAATCACGGCGAACGTGGCGAGCGCCGGGATGATCGCCAGCGCCGGGCCCAGGAGGAAGTAGAAGCGCGACGCCGTTCCAGGCATCGTCTCCTCCTTGAGGATGTTCTTGATGCCGTCGGCGATCGGCTGCAGCCATCCGAAGCGGCCGACGCGGTTGGGCCCCAGCCGGTCCTGGATGAAGGCGGACACGCGGCGCTCCGCAAGCGTCATGTAGGCGACCACCACCATGATCACGGTGAAGACGACGAGCACCTTGGCCGCGCCCGCCACGACGAACCAGAGCCCCGAGTCGAGCCTGCTCACGCCGCGTCCGCCCCTGGATCGGCAACCGACGGCGCCCCCAGCGATCCAAGCGCTTCGTACGACAGGCCGGACAACGCGCGGTGCCGCCGCGCCGCTGCCGCGAACGCCGCCGCCGCGCTCGCCGGCGGAGCGTCCGCGCCCTGCAAGGCCGCCATCAGGGCGCCCAGCGCCAGCCAAGCCGGCCGCGCCTCTCCCGGCGCGCGCATCCCCGGCCGGAACCGCTGCACGCGCCCCTGCACGTTGACGAACGCGCCGTCCTGCTCGGCGAACGTGGCGAGCGGCAGCACGAAGTCCGCGTTCGCGGCCGCCGCAGGCGCCCAGGCGCCCAAGTAGACGAAGAGGCCGGCCCGCGCGCCGAACGACTCGTCCTGGTCGGCGAGCTCGTCGTCCAGCACGAGCACCACGCCGTCGTGCGCCGCCACGTCCTCGAGTCCGCCCGCCGCGTCGTCGCCGCCCACGCGCGAGAAGCCGAGGGCCCTCGCGCCGTCCACGTTCGGGGCCAAGTCGCGCCTTCGCACCAAGGTGGGGAACCCGGGCAAGGGATCCTCGTCGGCGGCCCGCCGCGAGCGGAACAACCGGGCCGAGACGGCTCCCGTCTCCTCGGCCACCCCGGCGAGCGCCGCGAGCGCCTCGCACGACGACCCTGCCGAACCGACCACCTTCACGTCCGAGCCGGCGGCGGCCCGCAACCGCGCCAGCAACGACCCCAGCGCCTCGTCCCACGCCGCAGCCCGGCGGCCGGCCCCGCGCCCCACGGCAGGCGCTTCGAGCCGTCCGCCCCGGTTGATCCACTCGTAGCCGGCGCGGCCGAAGTCGCACATCCAGTGCCCGTTGACGTCCGCGTTCTCCCGAGGCTTCAGGCGCTGAACCGCGTTGTCGCGGACGTGCAGCTCGATGTTGCAGCCCTGGCTGCATCCGGGGCACACCGACGGAGCGTGGTCCAAGTCCCACGCTCTCGCCTTGTGCAGGAAGTCCTTGGACACCAAGGCGCCCACGGGACATATGTCCACGACGTTGCCGGCGAACGACGCCCCCTCCAGCCCTTCGTCGAAGAACGTGTCGATGACGGCCCGGCTCCCCCGCTCCACCACGGTCAGGCGCGAGTCGCGCGCCACCTCGTCCATGAAGCGCACGCAACGGGTGCACATGACGCAACGGTCGCCGTAGTACAGCACGTCGCCGCCGAAGTCGTCGCGCCCGAAGACGCGCTTGGGTTCCGTGCCGCGTCCCTTCTCGCGCCCTTCCGCGAACACGTAGTCCTGGAGCTTGCACTCGCCCGACATGTCGCAGACCGGGCAGTCGAGCGGGTGGTTGACCAGGTAGAACTCGAGCACGCCCTTGCGCATCTTGAGCGCTTCCGGGCTGTCCGTGCGCACCACTTGCCCGTCCTGGGCCATCGTGACGCACGACGGCTGCAGCTTCGGGGCGCCCTCCACCTCCACGAGGCAGATTCGGCATTGGGCGGGCGCCGACAGGCCCGGATGGTAGCAGTAGTGGGGCAACTCCGTTCCCGCGAGCGCGGCGGCCTCCAGCAACGACGTGCCCTTCGGCACCGTGACGTCGCGGCCGTCGATCGTGAGGGCCACCGCGGCGGCGGGCGGACGTCCGTTATCGGCCATTGCGTTTCCTCGCTTGCGTCACGTTGCCCCGACTCGCTCGCCGCGGCGGATCAGGGCCAGGTAGTCGTCGCGGAACTTCTCTATGGAAGAGATCACGGGCGCCGCCAGCGAGTCCGACAGAACGCAGATCGTGGTGCCCGTCATCTGCTCGGATATCTGCAGGAGCGTGCCGAGGTCGTCCTCCCTGCCCCGGCCCTCCTCGATGCGGCGCAGGATGCGGCCGGCCCAAGCGGTGCCTTCGCGGCAGGGCGTGCACTGGCCGCACGACTCGTGCGCGTAGAAGTCCGCCATGCGGCGGACCTGCTTGACGACGTCGGCCGTCTCGTCCATGACGATCACGGACGCGCACCCCAGCATCGACCCGGCGGCTTCCACTCCTTCGTAGCACAAGTCGCACGACTCGCAGTCGTCGGCGCTCAAGATCGGCACCGAGCTTCCGCCCGGGATCACCGCCTTGAGCGCCTTGCCCTCGCGCATGCCCCCGCACACGTCGTCGATCAGGTCCATCATCGGGAACCCCAGGGGCAACTCGTAGTTGCCGGGGCGGTTCACGTGGCCCGACACGCAGAACAGCTTCGTGCCGGGGCTCTTGTCGGTTCCCCATTGGCGGTACCATTCGCCGCCGTGCCGCAGGATGTGGGGAACGGCGGCCAGCGTCTCGACGTTGTTGATCGTCGTGGGCATTCCGAACGCGCCCGACGCGGCTGGAAACGGCGGCTTGATTCGGGGCTCGCCGCGGCGGCCCTCCAGGGAACTCATGAGGCCGGTCTCCTCGCCGCAGATGTACGCGCCTGCGCCCACGTGCAGCGTGACGTCGATGTCCACGCCCGAACCCATGACGTCCGGGCCGGCCAACCCCTCCGCGTACGCTTCCTCGAGCGCCCGGGCCAGAACGCGCGTGGCCTCGAAGAACTCGCCGCGCAGATAGACGTAGCAATGCGTTGCGCCGATCGCGTACGCGCCGACCAGGCATCCCTCGATCAGCTGGTGCGGCGTCCAGCGAATGATCTCTCGGTCCTTGAACGTACCCGGCTCCGACTCGTCGGCGTTGCACAGCAAGTAGTGCGTCCGCCCGGAGTCCTGCGGCATGAACGACCACTTCACGCCCGTCGGAAAGCCCGCCCCGCCTCTGCCCCGCAGGCCCGACGCCTTCACCTCGTCGACGGTCGCGGCCCGCCCGATCTCCAAGGCGCGAGCCAGTCCCTGGTAGCCGCCCAGCGCCTTCCACCCGGCGACGGTGCGGGCGGCCGGGTCCCCGAACGCCTCGCTGAGGACTCGGGTCTCGCGGCGGTGCCGGTACGGGTAGGCCACGTCGCAGCTCCTCAGACCCGTGCGCCGCTCTGGAGCTCGCCCTTCAAGCGGTCCAGGATGCTCGGCACGTCGCCCGGACCGACGTCCTCGAAGTAGCGCGAGTTGATCTGCACGCACGTCGGAAAGCCGCACGCGGCCAGGCACTCGGCCTCCACGACCGTGAACGTTCCGTCCTTGGAGGTCTCGCCGAGCTCGGCGCCCGTCTGGTCCAGGAACGCGGCCAGCACGTCCTCGGCGCCGCACAGGTTGCAAGAGATGTTCGTGCACACCTGGATGAGGAAGCGTCCCACGGGACGCTTGTTGTACATCGTGTAGAAGGTCGCCACGCCGCGCACGTACGCCTTGCTCAGGCCGAGAAGCGCCGCCACTTCGTCCATGGTCTCGGGCGACACGAAGCCACGCAGCTCCTGGGCCAAGTTCAGCGCCGGAAGCAGAGCCGCGCGCGCGGTGGGATAGCGGCTCCTGATCTTCTTGAAGCGCTCCGCGTACGGGCCTTCGAACAGGACGGCGTCCGGATCGCCGGCGGCCAGCATGTACGGCAGGCTGGGGGCTACGCTCGCGTGACCGCCGTCCAGCGGAGGACCGTCCGAAACGGCCCCGCCCCGCACGTCCGCTTCGGACAAGCCGAACTCTCCCGTGTTGCCGGCCCAGCCGGGATTGTTGACGGGCGCGGCGCTCACCTGTCGATCTCGCCCAGGACGATGTCCAAGCTTGCGTTGATGACGATGAGGTCGGCCATCAAGTGGCCCTCGGCAAGCGCCGGAATCGCCGCCAAGTTGACGAACGACGGCGGGCGGATCCGCCACCGGACCGGTTTCGGCCCGCCGTCTCCCACCACGTACATCCCGAGCTCGCCCTTCGATCCCTCCACCGAGAACCAGCAGTCCTCCGCAGGCGCCGGGAGCCCTTCGGTGATCAGCTTGAAGTGGTGGATCATCGACTCCATGTCGGACATGCAGTCGGTCTTGGACGGGAGGCTGACGCGCGGGTCTGCGACGTCCATGGGGCCGGACGGCAGGCGGTCCAGCGCCTGGTGGAGAATGCGCAGGCTCTGGCGCATTTCCTCCATCCGCACCAAGTAGCGGTCGTAGCAGTCGCCGTGGCAACCGATGGGAACCTCGAAGTCGTAGCTCTCGTAGTCGTAGTACGGCCGGTCCTTGCGCACGTCGTAGGGGACGCCGCTCGCGCGCAGGTTCGCGCCCGTGAGCCCATGCGCCACCGCGTCTTCCGCCGAGATCGCTCCGATTCCCTGCGTCCGTCCGACGTGGATGGCGTTGCACGTCAGCAGCGCGTCGATCTCGTCCAGCGTGGCCGGCAGGTTGTCCGCGAACTCGCGCACGCCGGCGGTCCAGCCCTCCGGAAGGTCGGCCATCATGCCGCCGATGCGCGTGGCCGAGGTCGTGATGCGGGCGCCGGTGAGCGCTTCGTGCAGCTTGTAGACCTTCTCGCGTTGCTGGAAGGCGTAGAGGAAGGGGGTGAAGGCGCCGACGTCGATGGACCACGTGCCCAGCCACAGCAAGTGCGAGAAGATGCGGTCCATCTCCATGCAGATCACGCGCGCAACCCGGCAACGGTCGGTGACTTCGATGCCCATCAGCTTCTCGACGGCCATGACGTAGGCGCAGTTGTAGATGAGCGGCGCCAGGTAGTCCATGCGGTCCGTGAGCGGCACGATCTGGTTCCACGTGCGGTACTCGCCCAGCTTCTCGAACGACGAGTGCAGATAGCCGATGCGAGGCACGACGCTGACGACGGTCTCGCCGTCGAGCTCCACGATCAGCCGGAGCACTCCGTGCGTGGCCGGGTGCTGCGGACCGACGTTGACCAGCATCGTCTCGGAGTCCCACTCCGGCTCGGGCGCGTCGAACGGGACCGACGGACTGGCGACGAGGACGCCGCCCGGTCCCATCTCGGGGGTGCGGGAGGCGTCGAACTCGACCGTGCGGGTCGTCATCGGCGGGTCCGCGCTTCGTCGCCGGCCGGCGACGGCGGAGCGGCGCTTTCCTCGGCGTCGCCGGCGCCCCGGGGGCTCACCATGGTCTGGGGAACGCGGTCGCCGATCTCGCCGGGCGCGTAGTAGTCCTCCGGCTCCTGGGACAGCGCGCGGCGCGTCTGCTCGGCCCGCGAGAAGCGGCCCCTCAGCGGAAAGTCCTTCCGCAGCGGATGTCCCTCGGCGTAGTTGTCGGGCATCAGGATGCGGCGCAAGTTGGGGTGCCCCCGGAACCTGACTCCGAAGAGGTCGTACACCTCTCGCTCCAGCCAGTCGGCGCCCGCCCACAGCGCCGTGGCGCTGTCGATCTCCAGAGCCGAGAGCGGCAGCTCGCACTTGACGCGGAGCGCCTTGCGCCGCGGAATCGACCAAAGCTGGTAGACGACCTCGATGGGGCGTCCGCCGCCGTAGTCCACCGCGGTGACGTCCGCGAGGTGGTCGTAGTGCTCTTCCGGCTCGTCGCGAAGCCAGCGGAGAACCTCCAGGATCCGCGCGGGCTCGACGTACACGACGTCCTGGTCGCCCGCGTTGACCTCGCTGCGCAGGACGGCTGAGCCGAAGCGGGCCCCGAGCGCGCGCACGGACGGATTGATCGGCTCCCCGCTGCCGGGCCGGCGACCGGCCGGAGCAACCTCGGCGGCGGCGGCCGGACCGCGAGCGACGGCGCTGAAGTCGAACGGCGGCGGGCCGGCGGGGTCGCCGCTCGGGCTCAAGGCGCGCTTCCTCCCCTTCAGGGCAGGCGGTCGGCAGGCCGGCCGACGGCGCTGGTCTCGACCTCGCCGCTGACCCGGTTCTGCTGGGTGGAGTTGCCGAACGGGCCGGTCAAGTCGAGGACCTCGCGCTCGCTCGCCTTCGGACGGCCGGCGTCCGCCGGATCTTCGGCCCGCAACTCCGCATGCCGGGCCAAGCTCTCGCCGCGAATCTTCTCCTGGACCATCATGAGGCCGTAGATGAGGGCCTCCGGGCGCGGGGGGCACCCCGGAATGTAGACGTCCACGGGCACGATCGTGTCGATCCCCTGCACCATCGAGTACGCGTCGAAGACGCCCCCCGAGGACGCGCAGGCTCCCATGGAGATGCACCACTTGGGCTGCATCATCTGGTCCCAGATGCGGCGCAGGACCGGCGCCAGCTTGTAGGGCACGCGGCCCGCGCAGATGAGCACGTCGGCCTGCCGCGGGCTGAACGACATCCGCTCCATGCCGAAGCGGGCCAAGTCGTAGTTGCTGGCCGCCGACGCCATCATCTCGATCGCGCAGCAGGCCGTCCCGAACGGCATCGGCCAGAGCGAGTTGCGTCTGGCCCAATTGACGACGAAGTCCAGCTTGGTCGTCAGGAAGGCCGGCGTTCCGGCGCCGAGCACGCCCGGCCGGTCTAGTCCCATTCCAGGCCTCCTTTCCTCCATTCGTAGGCCAGCCCCACCGCGAGCACCGCCGTGAAGAGGAAGACGGCCACGAACGGACCCCAGCCCAGCTCGCGCATCCGCACCGCCCACGGCACAAGAAAGATCGCCTCCAGGTCGAAGACGATGAAGCTGATCGCCACCATGTAGAACTTGATCGAGAAGCGCGCCCGCGTGTCTCCGAGCGGGATCATTCCAGACTCGTACGGCATGGCCTTCTCGGGCGTCGGGCGACGTGGATTGAGCACGTGCGACGCAACCGCCATCCCCACCGCGTTGACGACCGACACGCCCAGAATGATGAGGAGCGGAATGTAGGACGATGCCATGCGGGGCTCCCGGTCGTCGGCCCCGGTCGCCCCGGGCCGCGGCGCGCTCGCTTGTGAAATGTTTCACGAGCTGCTGGCCACGGAAGATACGGCCGTCGGCCGCGATGCTCAAGCGCGGGGCGGCGGCGCGAGGCGGCGGACGACGGCGCGGCAACCCACGGGCCGCGGTGCCGCAGGCCGCGAGGTGCCGCGGGACGCTCCGCCGGCATCGCCGGGACTCGCCGGTCGCGCCCTTGTCACACCCTTGGGTAACGTTTCGCGTCGAGCGCGCGCGATTGGCACGTCGCGCTGTGCGTGGCTGGGCGGCATCGCCGGCCGCGGGCCGACGACGGCGCCGCAACCTTGGCGTGCGCGAGCGGCAGTCCACCAATCCTGCACGGGAGACCGGCATCGAGTCGTGAAGGCCGCTCGAGGACGGGCCGACGTGAGCGCGCCCTGGACCGGGTCCGCGCGGGCAAGGCACGGGCGCCGGCCACCGGCATACCGGGAACCGGCGCGCTCGGGACGCTCGTTGCGTTCGCGGTGGGCTCCTGCGACGACGGTTCCGCCGTGCCGCGGGCCGAGTCGCTGGTCGTCACGCCGTCGGTCACGCTGGCGTCGATCGGCGACACGGCGGCGTTCTCCGTCGCCATCGGCTGACTCTCTCGCCCGATCCCGTGGACCACGGGGGCGCCGGCTTTCTCTTCGCCGTGCCGTCGAGGACACGTGGACCACCATGCTGGACCGCATCGGGATGGCCGGGCCGGAGGGAGCCGCGACGCTGGACCGGGCAACCGGAGGACGCGCGGCGATGCCGGTCGACGAAGCGACGGGCCGCGTGCGGAGCATAGTCCGCGACTGGTCGGGGGCCTTTCCCGCCGCTTTCGGCGGACGGACCGCCGTCGTGACCCTGCGCGGGTTGCCGCGCTAGCTGACGGCGCGAGAGAAGACCGGGCCGGGCCGCTCCCGTCTTCGGACGGACCGGTCTCGATTCGCCTTGGGAGGCGTCGTTCGTCCAGCCGCTTCCCAAGCCCTCGCGGCGCCGGCAAGCGGATCGATGGGGCCGCCCAGCGAGGCGCACCGGTTCCGCTTGGCGGCAACTTCGCCGAGCGGCTATGTTGGCCCGCAGTTCACCCCCTGCCGACGTGCAGAATCGAGTCGGCCGGCATCATGTTCCTCCTTCCGTCCCCCGCGCCTTTCCCGCCAGCCCACATGCCCGTCAAGAGCGACCGCTGGATTCGCCGGATGGCCCTCGAGCACGGGATGATCAAGCCGTTCGAAGCCGGGCAGGTGCGCAACGGCAGCATCTCGTTCGGCCTCTCTTCGTTCGGCTACGACATCCGCGTCGCTCCCGAGTTCAAGGTCTTCACCAACGTGCACAACCTCGTTGTGGACCCGAAGGCGTTCGACGAGCGATCCTTCGTGGACGTGAACGGCCCGGAGTGCATCATCCCACCCAACTCGTTCGCGTTGGCCCGGACGGTCGAGCGGTTCCGGGTGCCGTCCGACGTGCTGGTTCTGTGCGTCGGCAAGAGCACCTATGCCCGGTGCGGCATAATCGTCAACGTGACGCCGCTGGAGCCCGGCTGGGAGGGCTATCTGACGCTGGAAATATCCAACACGACGCCCCTGCCCGCCCGGATCTACGGCGGCGAGGGGATCGCCCAGCTGGTTTTCTTCCAGGGCGACGAGACGCCGGACGTCACGTACGCCGACCGGAAGGGCAAGTACCAGGGCCAGACGGGAGTGGCGTTGCCGCGGTTGTAGGCCGAGAGTCCGGCCGACGACGGCGGCGGGAGCGGCGAGCCCGCCCACCGGCGACGCGCAATGCCCAGCGAAGACCGACTTGCGCGCCGAACGCTCCCTTTTCCACCTGGGCCTTCGGACTAGGGTTCGACGGCAAGCAGACCGAACCGGTACACGAGAACCGCGTTGGGCGGCACCCTGTTGTCGGGCGAGCCCCCGGCGCCGTAGCCAAGCTTCGGCGGAATAACCACTTGGCGCGTGCCCCCGACCCGCATCCCCACCAGTCCGATGTCCCATCCGGCGATGGTCTCGCCGCTGCCCACCAGGTAGTAGACTTCGCCGTCGAGCTGGCTCTCGAAGGCGCCCGGCCAGAACGGGCTTGCCGGGTATCGCCCCCGGTCCACGGGCGTGCCGTCGTGGAGCCACCCCTCGTAGTCGAAGCGAACTCCGGCCTGGGACACGGCCTCGGCCCCGGTTCCCGCCACGAGGTCGCGCACGTACAGGCCCGAAGCCAACAAGGTCATGCGGGACAGATCGACCTCGAGCTCCGGCGCGAAGGCCAGGTCCTCGATGCCGGGAGGCCCGTCGGGCAAGACGGCGTCGCCGCCGCATGCCGCCAGCGCCGGAAGCAGCGCCCACAGCCTTCGCCCGCGAAGGGCGCGGGCGCCGCCGGGCGCGGGCGCCGACGCGGCCCCGACCGCCGACGGATCCGGGGGCAGGCAACGGCCGGAGTCGGGCGGCGTTCGCGAGCCATGGACGCCGGGCATCTTCAGTCCTCCGAAAGCGCCGCCATCGTGGCGCGCACGTGCGCGGCGCTCTCGGCCAATGCGGCTTGCTCGCCCTCGGCCAAGTCCACTTGGACGATCTCCAAGAGTCCGCCCGCGCCGAGCTTGCAGGGAACGCCCAGGTAGATGCCCGCTTGGCCGTACTCGCCTTCCAGGAAGGCCGCGGCCGGCAGGATTCGGCGCTGGTTGCCGACGACGGCGGCGGCCATCTGCACGGCCGCGGCGGACGGCGCGTAATAGGCGCTCCCGGTCTTGAGATGGGCCACGATCTCCGCGCCGCCGTCTCGCGTCCTCCGGACGATGGCCTCGAGGCGGTCGGGCTCGATCAGCTGGGTCAGCGGAATGCCGCTCACCGAGGCGTACGAGGCCAGCGGCACCATCGTGTCGCCGTGGCCGCCCAGCACCAGCGCCTGGATGTCCTGCACGCTCACGTC
Source organism: Longimicrobiales bacterium (assembly GCA_965203485.1). GTDB lineage: Bacteria > Gemmatimonadota > Gemmatimonadetes > Longimicrobiales > Gaopeijiaceae. The sequence continues at coordinate 1,150,373 of OZ241892.1, read as the reverse complement.
GAGTTCCATGGCGATGAACGCGCGGAAGCGGGCCGTGTCGAGGACGCCCGCCATGCCGACCACGCGCTCGCGGGGGAACCCTGTGGCCTCCTTCATGACGTAGGCCATCACGTCGAGCGGGTTGGACACGACGATCACCACCGCCTCGGGGGCGACGCGGGCGATCTCGCGGCCCACCGACCGGACGATGCCGGCATTGGTGCGGAGCAGGTCGTCGCGACTCATGCCCGGCTTGCGGGCGATGCCCGCGGTCACGACGAAGAGGTCCGATCCCTCGGCGGGGGCGTAGTCGTTGGAGCCCGACACGCGGGTGTCGAAGCCTTCGACCGGGGCGCTCTGCCATTGGTCGAGCCCCTTGCCTTGGGGGATGCCCTCGACGATGTCGATCAGCACGACTTCTTCGCACAGCTCCTTTTCGGCGAGCCGTTGCGCGCAGACCTCGCCGACGTGGCCGGCGCCCACCACGGTGATCTTCTTGGCCATCCGGCGCTTCCTTCCTCTTGGGGTGCGGAAACATCGAATCTTGGCCGGACGGGCGCACCCCGCAATCGCCTTCGCGGTCAACCCTGGAGCAGAGGCGCACCAAGGGAAGGCGGCCCCGGCCCGAGATGCGGCGCGCCTCCGACCGAGACAAACCTACCAGCCCGGCCCAGCCGATCGCGACGGATTCCTCCGGGGCGCCGTGCAACCCCGTTCGCTACGCTGCTTTCGAGCGCCGCCTGTCGCGTTTGGAGGTCTAGCCGCCGGTCTGAGACAGCGCCACCAGTCCGCCCGAGCCGGCCGCCGAGCCCTGCACGAGCAGGTGCCGTTCGGGCTTTACGCGCAGGGTCTCCTCGACCAAGGGCCGCAGGTCCTCGCCCCGGCGAAGCGCGTCGCGCAACGGCGTCTGGAGGTCGCCGAAGAGGCACGGGCGCAACTGGCCGTCGGCGGTGAGGCGCATTCGGTTGCACCGGTCGCAGAAGTTGTGGCTCATCGGCGTGATGGCCCCAATCGTGCCCAGCGCCCCCGGCAACGCGAAGTACGTCGCGGGGCCGTTGCCGGGCGGACCTGGCACCGGGCGCAACTCGTCCACCGACGACACGGCCGCGAGCGCTTCGTCGCACGACAGGAAGTTGTCCGCGCTCAAGTCCAAGTTGGACGCGGTCGGCATGATCTCGATGAAGCGGACGTGGACGGGACGCGTTCGGGTGAGTTCGGCGAACGCGGGCACCTCGTCGTCGTTGACGCCGCGCACCAGGACGACGTTGATCTTGACCGGATCGAAGCCGGCGGCCAGGGCCGCGTCCAAGCCTTGCATGACCCTGGCGAGGGTTCCCGGACGGCGCGCGATCTCGTCGGCTCGTTCGGGCCGCAACGAGTCCAGCGAGATGTTGATCCGCGAGATGCCTGCCTCGCGGAGACGGCGGGCGACCGGCGCCAGCAGCACCGCGTTGGTCGAGAGCGCGACGTCCTCGATCCCGTCCACGGCCCGGAGCAGGGACGCCAAGCGGTCCAGGTCCTTGCGCACCAACGGCTCGCCTCCGGTCAGCCGCAGACGGCGCAGGCCCATGCCCGCCATCGCCTCCACCACCGTCGCGATCTCTTCGTAGCTGAGAAGCTCGTCCCGCCGCAACCAGTGGAGTCCCTCCTCGGGCATGCAGTACACGCACCGCAGATTGCACTTGTCGGTGACCGAAATGCGCAGGTACTCGACGCGCCGCCCGAAGCCGTCGATCACGAACCGGCCTCGGCTTCCCTCGCCGGAGCGGGCGTCCGGCCCTCGAGCCACTCCGGCTCTCCGTCCACGTAGCGCTCGCGCTTCCACACGGGAAGACGCGCCTTGATCTCGTCCATCACCCGGCGGGCGGCGTCGAACGCGGGCGCCCTGTGCGGGGCGGACACCGCGACCGCGACGCTGGCCTCGCCCACGTTCAAGACGCCCAGACGGTGCACTGCCGCCACGCGACCGCCTTCCGGCATCGAAGCCTCGGCGTTCGCCACGATCGCGGCCAGCTCGTCGCGCGCCATCGCTTCGTAGCCCTCGTACTCGATGCCGGACACGGCCCGGCCGTCGTTGGCGTCCCGCACGACGCCCAGGAACAGATCGACCGCTCCGTGACCGCTGGCGCCGACGCGCTCCAGCACCTCCGAGGGCACGATCGGTGCGAAGACGATGTCGCTCCACGCCACCGGCGTCACCCTCCCGACACGGGCGGAATCAGGGCCACCTCGTCGCCGTCGGCCAGGGGCGTGCCCAGGTCCGCGTACCTGCGATTCACCGCCACTGCCACCTCCGCAGGCAACCCCGCCAAGCCTGCGCGCTCGCGCAACTTCGCCAGCAACGCCCTCACGTCGGCCCGTTCGGGCAAGGACACCTCGAGGTCGCCGGTTCCGGCCAGTTCCCGGTAGACCGCGAACAGAAGCACGGTTACGCGCACCGGGCGGCGGCCCGGCTATCCGAAGCGCGTCGGCGCCGCGGAACCCGGGACCGAGAAGGAGACGTAGGGCGCGTCGGGCGACGTCTCCCGCACCGAATGCGCGCGGTTCACCTTGCGGCGGAAGTCCTCGGCCGGCTTGAAGACGGGGACGGAGCGGGCCGGGACCTCGACGCGCTCGCCCGTACGCGGGTTCCGAGCCCTGCGCGGCTTCCGCTCCTGGCGCTTGAACGTGCCGAAGCCGCGCAGCTGGACGGTCTCGCCGCGCGCCAACGCCTGCTTGACCGCATTCAAGAATCCGTCCACGACCAGGGCGCACTCTCTCCGGCTGAGCCCCGGCCCGATGGCGTCGGCGACTTGGTCCACCAGCTCCGCCTTCTTCATCGTCCTGTTCCTCCGATTCGCCTGCGGCGAGGGCCGGGCCGGGCGTCCAGCCAGGACGCTCAAGATAACCCGAGGACGCGCGGCGGCGTCAAGGCGCGGCCGCCGCGCGGCGGCGCGCGTCCATCAACGCGACGAAGTCGTCGAACAAGTAGCGGCTGTCGTGCGGTCCCGGGGCCGCCTCGGGGTGGTACTGGACGCCCAGCACCGGGAGCGAGCGATGCACGATCCCCGCGACGGTCCCGTCGTAGAGGTTCGTGTGCGTGACCCGCAGCGCCGGCGCACCGGCAACGGTCCGGCCGTCTCCGGCCCGGACGGCGAAGCCGTGGTTCTGCGACGTGATCTCGATGGTCCCGCGGTCGTGGTTGCGCACCGGATGATTGGCGCCGTGGTGTCCGAAGGGCAGCTTGAAGGTTGCGCCGCCGAAGGCGCGGGCGATCAGTTGGTGGCCCAGGCAGATGCCGAAGACGGGCAAGCCCGCCTCGGCGAGTGCGCGGACCGTTCTCGCGGCGCGATCCATCGCGGCCGGGTCGCCCGGACCGTTGGAGAGGAAGACGCCGTCCGGATCGAGCGCGAGCGCGGCCTGCGCCGTGGAGTTCGCGGGCAAGACCGTCACGCGGCAACCCCTTCGCGCCAGCATCCGCACCGAGTTGCGCTTGACCCCGAGATCAAACGCCGCAACGTGGCGGGCGGCCGCGTGCTCCGGAGGGCTCTCGCGCGGCTCGCCCGTCGAGACGCGGCAGGCCAAGTCGAGTCCGTCCATCTTCGGATGGGCGAGCACACGGGCCATGACCTCGTCTTGGTCCTCGCTCGCTTCCGCGACGGCGCCGCGCATCGCGCCCTCGGCGCGGATGTGGCGCGTGAGACTGCGCGTGTCGACGTCGCGAACGCCGGGAACCCCGCAGCGCGCCAAGTAGTCGTCCAGCGACTCGCGGCTCCGCCAGGAACTCGGCGCGCGCGCGGCTTCCCGCACAACGAAGCCCGCGACCTGGGGCCGGGCGGACTCCGGATCTTCGTCGTTCGCGCCGTAGTTGCCGATCAGCGGGTAGGTCATCGCGACGAGCTGGCCCGCGTACGACGGATCGGTCAGCACCTCCTGGTACCCGGTCATCGCGGTGTTGAACACGACTTCGCCGATCGCGACGCCGGGAGCGCCCAAGGCAAGGCCGTCGAAGCGGCGGCCGTCTTCCAGAAGGAGGAACGCTTGCTTCACGGCGGCGGTGGCGAGAAGGGGCGAGGGGCCGGAGCGCCGGGGGGGCGCGGCGCGCCTGCCGGGACCGGGGAGCGGAGGCGCACCTCCGACTATTCTACCGCGGGCGAGGCAGGTCCGGTACGGCCGCCGCCCCTGGAGCGCGACCGCACGGTCGAGGCGGCGGGCCAGGCACGCGGCCCTGCGGGGTCCGCGTTGGGGCGCCGGGCGGGCGGCGGACCGCGGGGCCGGCGCGAACGTGCCCCCGTACCGATCCGGCAGGGACGCCCGCCCAAGCGAGGTGCACCGCGAAACGTTGACTCGCGGTCCCGTTCTCGGCATGTTTGGATGTTGCACCGCCACGGTGCGGCCGACACGAGCCGGCCGCCGATTTCCCTCGTCGCGCCAAGGCTGCTTCGAACTCAATGTACGGATTCCTGTTGGCTCTGCTGGTGCTGGACGGGGTGTTCCTGGCCGTCGTCATTCTGTTGCAGGCGGGCAAGGGCGGCGGTCTGGCCGCGGTCGGGGGCGGAGCCGCCGCGACCGAGGTGCTCGGCGGCAGGCAGGCGACGACGCTGCTGACGCGGGCCACGTGGGCGGCCGGCTCGGCCTTCATGGTGATCTCGCTGATCCTGGCGATCCTTTCCTCGCAGAGCCAAGCGCCCACTTCAGTGCTCGAAGGGGTCGCCGGTCCGTCCACGGTCGCCCCCGCGCCGGTCTTGGGCGGGGAGTCGCCGGGCGGCGAGCTGCTCCTTCCCGACCCCGGCGACGCGCAGGCGGAACCGTCCGAGGCGAACGACGGCGAAGAGGCCGCCGAGCCTCCGCCGCAGGGGGCCGGAGACGAACCTCCCCCCGAAGGCTCCGGAGACGAGCCTCCGGCGGGGGGACCCGGTGACGGGGTGCGGCCGAAAGGCGCCGACTGATCGGACGGGCCTCCGCTCGGCGTTGCGGGGGACTCGCCGGACCACGGTTCTCGGGCAGTGTCCGTCGGGCCCGGCGGGCATGGCTCGGCCGAGCGCGCTTGCTCTCGCGGAGCCGATGGCGGAGTTCCGCGTCCGGGCCGGAGCGCGCGTGACGCCGGCGGCGCCCGCCGAGCCGGCCGGACTCGGTTGGTCGCGGCATGGGGACGACTTCCTCTATCACGTCCTTCAAGCCCAGGCGTTGGAGGCCGCCGTCGAGGACCTGTTGAAGGACGGCGCCCTGGAGTCCGTGCCCGCCGCCGGCTTCCGAGTGGATCCGCGGTGCGTCGCCGTCGCCTGCGCCATGCGCCGGCAACCCGAGGGCGGCGACGTGTGCTGCCCCGGACCGACGTCGCTCGGGCCCGCGCTGGCCTTCGGCGCTACGCCGCTCGAGTTTCTGCGCTGGGCGGCCGCCAAGGGCACGGCGGCGGCGGCGGCGCGCGCCGGGGGATGGAGCTGGACCGATCTGCGCCGCGGACTGCTCGGCTTCGACGGCCCGCCCGGAGCCATGACCCAGGTGATGGCCGGGGTCGCGCTGGCTTTTCGGCGCCGAGGCGAATCTCGGGCCGCGCTGGTCTTCGAAGACGATCTGGCGTTGGAGACCGGACGCTGGCACGAGGGCATGAGCTTGGCGACCGCGCTCGCCGTCCCCCTGATCGTCGTGCTGGCGCCCGCCGGGGCGCGCGCCGCTCGAAGCGATTCCGAGAAGGAGCGGGACGCCCCCGTCTCCGCGGCCGACGCGGCGGCCAACTACGGCCTCGAGTCCGTGTCGCTGGCCGGCAGACCGCTCGACCGCGTGCACGAGCTGGCGGCCCATGCCCGGCAACGGGCCGCGGACGGCGGCGGACCTACGCTGCTGGAGATGGGCCTGCCCGCCGCCGAGGAGCTGGAGGACTGGCGCCAAGGCCGCGCGGCCGCTCCGGCGGACGGCGAGGACGCCGGTGTGCGCCGAGCGCGGCGGGCGGCCCTGGCGGCGGTGGAGCACGCGACGGCAAGGTTGCGCCTGGAGCCCGATCCCGCCGGCGCCGAGGCGATGGCCCCGGTCCTGTCCGGCTCCGCCCAGACTCCCCACTGGACGCGCCTGGATCCGCCCGACCCCGGCGAGCGTCCCCCCGCCCGGCCCGACCTTGCCGGCGTCGCCTGATAGCCCCGGCGGGGACCGCGGGCGCGCATCCGCCGTGGAGCCCCCCGAGCACGTCTCGCGCACCCGCGCGCGTCGGCCCGCAACGTTCCTGGAGGCCGTGAGCGAGGCGCTCTGGGAAGAAATGGAGCGCGACGACCGCGTGTTTCTCCTGGGCGAGGACATCGGCGCCTACGGGGGCGCCTTCAAGGTCACGCGCGGATTCCTGGAGCGCTTCGGGCCTCTGCGGGTCGTGGACACGCCCATCGCCGAGGGCGGATTCACCGGGGCGGCGGCGGGGGCGGCGCACATGGGGCTCAGGCCCGTGGTCGAGATGCAGTTCATGGACTTCATCTCGCCGGCCTACGACGTGCTGACCAACTACGTCGCGACGTCGCTCTACCGGGGAGCGGGACCGTTGCCGATGGTGGTGCGCGGGCCCGTGGGCGGCGGGAACCGAGCGGGGCCGTTCCACTCGCAGAACGTGGAGATGGCGTTCTTTCACACGCCCGGTCTCAAGATCGTCTACCCCTCGACGCCGAGCGACGCGAAGGGCCTGCTGAAGAGCGCCGTCCGCGACGACAATCCGGTCATCTTCGAGGAGCACAAGGGACTCTACCGCGCCCCGCACCTTCGCGAGCTCCTGCCCGCGGACGACTTCACGATTCCGCTGGGCAAGGCGCGCATCGCGCTGGAGGGACACGACTTGACGATCGTCACCTACGGCCTCATGGTGCACCGCAGCTTGGAGGCCGCCGAGGCATTGGCCGCCGAGGGCATCCGGGCGGAGGTGATCGATCTGCGGACGCTGGCTCCGCTCGACGAAGACATGATCGCGGCGTCGGTCGAAAAGACGTCGAAGCTGCTGATCGTCCACGAGGACACGCGCACCGGAGGCATCGCGGGCGAGATCGCCATCCGCATGAACGAACGCGCGTTCGAGTGGCTGGACGGCCCCATCCTCCGCGTCACCGCGATCGACTCCCCGGTGCCCTTCGCCGGGTCTCTCGAGGACTATTTCCTGCCGTCCGCCGCCGACGTGGCCGTGGCCGGACGTTACCTTTCCCGGTACTGAAGCCGCGCGCCGGGCCGACGGACGCCGCAAGCCCTCGAAGCGGGTTGCCGCCCGGGTTCCGGTCCCGCCCCCCCCCTCCCCCCCCCGAACCGTCGTCCCCAGGAGAAGCCCACGTGTCTCGGATCGAAGTGCCGATGCCCCAGATGGGCGAGTCGATCGCCGAGGGGACCGTTTCCAAGTGGCTGAAGAAGCCCGGCGACGCGGTCGAAAGGGACGAGCCGGTGCTGGAGATATCGACGGACAAGGTGGACGCCGAGATCCCGTCGCCCGCGGCGGGCACGCTGGCGGAGATCGTGGTCGCCGAGGGTCAGACGGTGGAGGTCGGCGCTGTGCTGGCCTACGTCGCCAGCGGCGACGGCGCAGGAGACGCGACGGACGACGGACGCGGCACGGAGGCCGGCGAGCCGCGACCCGAGGCCGGCGCCCCGGCGGCCGGGGACGGAGTACGCGGGACCGGTGCGGGCGCGACGAGCGGAGCCTTGCCCGGGCAAGCGGGACGACAAGCGACGGCAGGCGATCGGGCAGGCGCGGACTCGCCCAAGCAGGCGGGGGTAGACGAGCCGGCCGACGCCATCCGCGCGGCGGCGACCCGCGAGGAGCGCCTGCGCACCAAGTCCACGCCGGTCGTGCGGCGCATCGCCGACGAGTCCGGGGTGGACCTGGCGGCCGTTCCGGGCACCGGGCACCTGGGGCGCGTCACCAAGGACGACATCCTGTCCTACATCGACGCGGGAGCAGGCGCGCCTCCTGCCGCGCCGGGGGCGCGACCTGCGGCGGCGCCCGCGCCCGCCGGCGCGGGCACGGCCGCCGATTCCGCCGAAAGAGCCGTCCCCTCGCCCGCGTCCGCCCCCGACGCGCTGTGGAACCGCTTCCACGACGAAGTGGAGCACCCGGAGTTTCCGGTCTTCGAGGGCGACCGCGTCGAAGCAATGGACAAGATGCGCCGCCTCACGGCCCGCCACATGGTGCTGGCCAAGCGCATCGCGCCCCACGTCCATTCCTTCATCGAGATCGACTTCTCCGCGATCGACCGGATCCGCAGGGAGAACCGAGAGCGGTGGGCCGCCCGGGGGGCGCGCGTGTCGTACACCGCCTTCGTGGCGTGGGCCTGCGCCCGCGTGCTGCAGGGGTTCCCGGCGATCAACGGAACTGTCTCGGGCAACAGCGTCATCCACCGGGGGTCGGTGAACCTGGGCATGGCCGTGGACCTCAACCCGGGGCTGATCGTTCCGGTGATCCACGACGCGAGCACGCTGAGCTTGGCAGGCCTTGGGAAGAAGATCGTGGACTTGGCCGAGCGAGCACGCGCGCGGCGCTTGGCGCCGGCGGAAATTCAAGGCGGCACGTTCACGATCACCAACCCGGGGGTCCTCGGCACCATCGTGGGCATGCCCGTCATACCCAGGGGAACGGCGGCGATCCTCGGCACGGGGGCCGTCGAGAAGAGAGTGGTCGTCCTCGCCGACGCGGCAAGCGGCCAGGACACGATGGCGATTCGCAAGCGCGCCTATTTTTCGCTGGGCTACGACCACCGGCTCGTGGACGGCGCCGACGCGGCACGCTTCCTCGCGCAGCTCAAGGAGTTGCTGGAGGACTTTCCGGCGGAAGCGTGACCCGCCGGTGCAATCCCGGCCGGCGCGGCCCCTTCGCCCTCGAGGCCGCCGGACTTCGCCGTCGCGCCGCCTCGTGACGTACGAAGTACGCCCGGCGCCGGACTGGTCCAAGCGGACGCTCGCCGTGCGGCGGCTCGGCCGAGTCGAGTACGGCCAGGGTCTTGCGCTCCAGGCCCGGCTCGTGGACGAGCGGCGCAGGGACGAGATACCCGACACGCTGCTGCTCCTCGAGCACTCCCACGTGATCACGCTGGGCTCGTCGGCCCGTGGCGAGCACGTGCTGCTGTCGCCGGAGGAGCTGGCGGCCGGAGAGATCGCGGTCCACCGTGCCGGCCGAGGCGGCGACGTGACCTACCACGGGCCGGGCCAGCTGGTGGGCTACCCCGTCTTGGACCTCAAGCCCGACCGCAAGGACCTGCACGCGTACCTGCGAGGCATCGAGGGAGCGTTGCTTCGCACGCTCGCCGCCTTCGGCCTGGAGGGGACCCGCGAGCCCAGCGCCACGGGCATCTGGGCCGGCGGCGCCAAGGTTGCCGCCGTCGGCGTGCGCGTGTCGTCCCGCTGGATCACGTCCCACGGCTTCGCCCTCAACGCCAGCACCGACCTGTCCTACTTCTCGGCGATCGTGCCCTGCGGCATCCGAGGCCGACCGGTAACGAGCCTGAGCCGGCTGCTGGGGCGCGAAGTGGCCACATGGGACGCCGCCGCGGCCGTCGTGGCCGCGATGGTCGACGAGTTCGGCTACGGGGCCGCCGACGATCCCGCGGGTCCGGCGACAGACCGGCGGACGGCCAAGGCGCGCGCCGCGGCCACGACGTCCACGGGCGGCGATGCGGCCGCGCGCACCGCAACCGGCGCCCGGTCGCGAAGGCGTCCCGGCGCCACAAGCCCAGCCTAGTTCGGCAAGCTCCCCGGGTCGGCCCCAGCCCAGCGGGGTCCGTCCAGCGGATGCGCCCAGCCGCGCCCCGGACCCGCCTACGGACGACCCGAGCGCGCGACCTCGACGGCCGCGGCGACGATGCCGGCGAACTCCTCCGCGTCCAGGCTGGCGCCCCCCACCAGCAAGCCGTCCACGCCCCGCACGGCCAAGAGCTCGGACGCATTGGCCGCCTTGACGCTGCCGCCGTAAAGGATCGGCATCCGCCCAGCGTCGCCCAGCGCAGCGCGCACGATCGCGTGGGCTTCAGCAACGTCTCCCGGGCTCGCGGTCTCGCCCGTGCCGATCGCCCAGACCGGTTCGTACGCGACGATCCACTCTCGCGCCCGGGAAAGCGGCCCGGCGAACGCTTCCACTTGGCGCCGGAGGACGTCGTCCAGGCGTCCGGCACGGCGTTCCTCCAGGCTTTCGCCGACGCAGACGACAGGGATCAAGCCCGCGCGGACCGCGGCGCTCGTCTTCCGAGCGACCTCGGCGTCGGTCTCGCCGAAAAGGCCCCGGCGTTCGGAGTGGCCGATCAAGGCCAGGGCGGCCCCGGCGTCTCGCGCCATCTCGGCCGACGTCTCGCCGGTCAGCGCGCCTGCGGGCTCCCAGTGGACGTTTTGGACGCCGAACTCCGCTTGGACCTCGGCGCTGTCCCTCGCCGCCGCCAGCGAGACGGCCGGCACGAAGAACTGGAGGCGGACGCGTGCGTGCTCGGCGCCGGGCCGAAACGCCGCGAAGAAACGGCCGGCGCCGGACGGCCCCAAGTGCATCTTCCAGTTGGCCGCGACGACCGGCGCGGCGCGGGGCCGCCGCGAAAACGAGTCTCGCGGCGTCATGCCGACTCTTCCAGGAGCGGAGGACGGTCGGACAACGCCGCGATGCCCGGCAAGTCGGCGCCCGCCAGCAATTCCAGAGCGGCGCCCCCGCCGGTCGACACGTGCGTAACGCGGCCGGCCACGCCTGCGAACTCCACTGCGGCCGCCGAGTCGCCTCCTCCGACGATCACCGTCGCGCCTTCCTCGGCGGCCGCGGCCGCCGCCAGGCCGACATCCTTCGTTCCCGCCCCGAATCCCTCGGTCTCAAACGCGCCCATGGGACCGTTCCACAGCACCGTCTCGGCTTCGGCGACGCGTCGGCCGAACAGCTCCGCCGTGACGGGGCCGATGTCGCCGATCGCCTCGCCGGGGGCCACTCCCGTGCGCTCGGCGATCCGCGTCGGCACGCCCGGAGCCACTCGCTCGGCCACGACGCAGTCCACGGGCAGCGCCAAGCGCGGGCCGCCGATCTTCAAGAGGTGCCGGGCCGCGTCGACCGCCTCCTCCTCCACCAGCGAAGCTCCCGTCTCCAGCCCGAGGGCGCGAAGGAAGACGTTGGCCATGGCGCCGCCCACGAGCACCGTGTCCGCCTGCTCGAGCAACGCCTCCACGAACGCGATCTTGCCGGAGACCTTGGCGCCGCCCAGCACGACGACCAGGGGACGCCGCCCCGCGTCGACGGCACGGCCCAGAAGGGCGAGCTCGCGCTCCACGAGCAGGCCCGCGACCGCCTCGCCGCCCTTCGTCCGCACGGCCCGCGGCAGGGCGTCGGTCGAGGCGTGCGCCCGGTGCATCGCGCCGAACGCGTCCGCGACGAAGTGATCGGTCCAGGCGGCCCATTCGGCCGCGAGGCACGGCGAGTTGGCGGTCTCGCCGGGCAAGAAGCGGGTGTTCTCGAGAAGCAGGACGCCGCCGGAGGGCACGGCGGCCACGGCGGCGGCAACCGGATCGCCGCGCGCGTGGCGGACGAACCGGAGCCGCGCGCCGCCGGCGTTGGCCCGGGCCGCGCCGGCGCGGGTCGCTCCGAGCAACTCCGACAAGCGGGTCGCGACGGGCTCCAGGGAAAGGGCCGGCACGAACTCGCCGCCCGGGCGCCCCAAGTGGGAGAGCACGACCACGCGGGCGCCGGCCGCGGCCAAGCAACGGATCGTGGGCACGGTGCGGCGGACGCGGATGTCGTCCGCCACTTCGGCGCCCGACAGGGGCACGTTGAGGTCGGCGCGCACGGCGACGACGGCTCCGTCCAAGTCGGCGGGCAGGCCGTCAAGGCCCTTCTTCGACTGCAGCGGCGGGCTCCCCCCCGGCCCCTACGTCGCAGTCGAAGGCATGCCCACGCGCGCAACAAGGTCCGCCACGCGGGCCGAGTAGCCCCATTCGTTGTCGTACCACGAGAGGACCTTCACCATATGGCCGTCCATGACCGCGGTGCTCGGCGCGTCGACGACCGAACTCGCGGGGTTGCCGGTGAAGTCGACCGACACCAAGGGCGCGTCCTCGACGGCGAGCACGCCGGTCAAGCTGTCGGCCGCGGCGGCCCGAAACGCCTCGTTGACGGTTTCGGCAGCGACCGGGCGCTCGACCTCGGCCACGAGGTCGACCAGCGAGACGTTCGGCGTGGGCACGCGGATCGCCATCCCGTCCAGCTTGCCCCGCAGCTCCGGCAACACCAACCCGATCGCGCGCGCCGCGCCGGTGGAGGTCGGGACCATGCTCAACGCCGCCGCGCGCCCCCGGCGGAGGTCGCTGCGGGGAGCGTCGAGGAGGGCTTGGCCGCCCGTGTACGAATGGATGGTCGTCACGAGGCCTCGCACGAATCCGAACTCGTCGGCCAGCACCTTGGCCACGGGGGCGAGGCAGTTGGTCGTGCAGCTCGCGTTGGAGACGACGTCGTGGCGGGCGGGATCGTAGAGGTGGTCGTTCACGCCGAAGACTATGGTGATGTCTTCGTCCTTGGCGGGCGCCGAGATCACGACCTTCTTGGCTCCGGCGTCCAGATGCTTGGACGCTTGGACGCGACGTCGGAAGAGGCCCGTCGACTCGACCACGACGTCGACGCCCAAGGCGCGCCACGGCAGGTCGGCCGGGTCCCGCTCCGAGACGACCCTCACCTCGTCGCCGTCCACGATCAATCCCCGGTCCGTCGCCTCCACCGTGCCCGGATAGCGGCCGTGCACGGAGTCGTGCTTGAGCAGGTGCGCGAGCGTGGCGCTGTCGGCGAGATCGTTGACCGCCACGAAATCGAGCGGGGCCGCGGACTGCTTGGCCGCCCGCAACACGTTGCGGCCGATGCGCCCGAAGCCGTTGACGGCAACGCGAACCGACATCTGCTATCTCAGCTCCGGAAGGTGAGGAACGCCGTCCGCGTCGGGGCCCGACATGGGCACCGCGCGGGCGAACGCATAGGCGAACACTCCGGCCGGCCCCGCCGGGGCCAACGCCCCGAACGCGGCGAGGACCGTGGCGCCGGTCGTCAGCACGTCGTCCACCAAGACGACTCGGCGACCCTCGACGTCGCGCTCCCCGCCCTGCACCAGCGCGAACGCGCTACTGACGTTAGCCCTGCGCTGCTCCGGGTTCAAGGCCGTTTGCGTGCCCTGCTGGCGCCGCCGTTCGAGGCATTCCGCGACCGGCACGCCGAGCGCGGCCCCCATCGCGTCGGCGATCACCCGGGCTTGGTTGTAGCCGCGGCGGCGCCTGTTGCGAGCGGAAGTGGGCACGGGAACCAGGCGCTCGGCCTTGCGCACGGCGGGACCGGCTCGCCGGGCCATCTCGGCGCCCATGAACGCTCCCGCGCCGCGCCAGCCCTGGTACTTGAGCGCATGGACCAGTTCGCGGGCCGGCGACTGCAGGAGACACGCGGCGCGGGCGCCGTGAAGCGCCGCCGGCCAGTCGGCGCATTCGAGGCACGCGGGCGCCCGGCCGGCCCCCGACGGCGCTCCGCAACGCTCGCAGAGCGGCAACGGGACGGCGGGCAACCCCAGGCGGCAACCGCGGCAGACCGGCCCCGGATACGAGGCGTCGTCCACCGCTCCCCCGCAACCCGCGCACGCCGCCGGGAGCAGGAAGTCGAGGACGGCCGCCAAGCGCGCGACCGCGACGCCCCGCCGCCCCGAGCCGGACGCGGGAGGACGCCCCGGCGCCCCGGCGCCCGCCCGCTCCAGCCCGCGGTCTACCCGAGCGCGCATCGCATGACTCCCTCGGGGGGCGGCGCTCCGAACCAGCGCGCGTAAGACGCTTCCGCCTGCCGCACGAGCATCTCGCGCCCGTCGGCGGCCGCGACGCCCATGCGCCGCGCCTGCCGCACGAGCGCCGTCCCCCCGTCGCAGTACACCAGATCGACGACGACGCGAGGCCGCTCCGCGAGACGCTCGAGGTCGATCGGCGGCGCCCCGCCGTTCATGCCCGCCGACGTGGCGTTCACCACCGCCTGCGCCCTGCTTCGCCTCCAGTCCCAGGCCAAGGCGGTCCGCTCGCCGCCGAAGTGGCGCAGCACGCCTTCCGCTCGCTCGCGCGTCCGGTTCCAGACCCCTGCCCTGGCCGTGCGAGCATCCGCCAGCAGGACGGCCAAGACGGCACGGGCGGCCCCGCCGGCGCCCAGCACCAGCACGTCGAGGGAGCCGTGCAGGCCCGTCGTCGCCGCGCGCCATGCGGCCTCGAAGCCGGCCACGTCGGTGTTGTCTCCCCACACGTCTGCGCCGACGGCCCAGAACGTGTTGCACGCCCCGGTGGCCGACACGGCGGAGGTGCGGCGGTCGAGGAACGGCAGCACTCGTTCCTTGTGCGGCACGGTGACGTTGCCGCCGCCGCCGCCCAGCGCCAGCTCGCGCAGCACGCGGCCGCACTCGGACGCCGGCACGGCGCGGGCCTCGTAGCGGGCGTCGCGTCCCTCGGCGCGGAACGCGGCGTTGTGCAACGCCGGCGACAGACTGTGCGACACCGGATCGCCCAGGACGGCGAAGACGCTAGGCACGGCCCGCCAGTCCCTCCACGACCGCCTCGACCGCCGCCTCCAGTTCGGCGAACGTCTCGCGATACGCCCGGTCGCTTCTCCCGAAGGGGTCCGCCACCTCGCCGCCCCCGCCCGCCATTTCCTTCAGCAACCGGCACCTTCCGCCGCCGCCCAGCGCCTCCGTCCGGGCCAAGTGGCTTCGTCCCATGCACAGCAGCAGGCTCGACGACTCCGCGGTCTCGCGGGAGAGCGGCTCGCTGCGGTGCGCTTCCAAGTCGAGGCCCGATTCCGCGGCCGCCCGCAACGCGCCGTCGCTCGCCGGAGCCCCCGGCCACGCCGCCACGCCCGCCGAGCGCGCGTGGAAGCCGCTCATCCCCCTGCGGTCGAAGGCGCGGCGGGCGATCGCCTCCGCCATCGGCGAGCGGCACGTGTTGCCGGTGCAAACGAAGGTGACCACGAACGGCTCCGCCCCGGGCTCGGGGCCGGCGGACGGGCGCCGCGCGGCGCCGGTGTCCGGGCGCAAGGCGTCTCCGCGCGGCGAAGCGGCGACGTCGCGAGGCGCCGGGCTCGGCTCGCCGAGAGCCCTGGCCACGTCGCGCGCGCTCACTCGGCCCTCGCGAAGCACCGCGGGCCGCGGCGCCCCCAAGCGCACCAACGTGGACGCGGGCCCGCCGCACAACGGGCCCGCGTCGAGGACGGCCATCTCGCGGCCGAGCGCCCGCGCGGCGGCGAGAGCCCCTTCCGCCGTGACCGCCGGACGCCCGCCCGGAGCGTTGGCCGAGGTCGAGGTCATCGGCCGCCCCGCCTCGCCCAGGAGCGCCAGCGTCTCCGCGCGCCCCGGAACGCGCACCGCGACCGAACCGTCCGCCGCCTTCGCTCCCGACGGAAAGCGGCCTGCGGGATCGTCCACGACCAAGGTCAGGGGACCGGGCCAGAACGCGTCCGCCAACGCGCGGCCGGCGGCGCCCAGCAGCTCCTCCACTTCGTCCACGCGCGGGACGAGCACGACGAATCCGCTGGACGCGCGGCCCTTCAGCGCCCGCAATGCCTCCAGCGGGCGCGGATCGAGCGCTCCGCCGAAGCCGTAGACGGACTCGGCCGGATGGACGACGAGTTCGCCCGCGCGCACTGCTCGCGCGCACTCGGCCAGGGCGAGCGGCGGCGCGGGGGCGCCTGCCGGGCCGGACTCGGACTTCGTCGCGCGGGAGGCCGGGCGCGCGCCGGACACGCGCCCGGACGATCTCGCCGCCGGACTCGGAGGCCCTGCGGAAAGGCGACGCCGCCCGCTCACCGCCGGCGCGACCGCAACAGGCACTCGGCGACGCGCAGGTCCGCCGGACGGGTGATCTTGAGGTTGGCGGAGGACGACCGGATCATCCGCACGGACTCGCCCATGGCCTCGGCCATCCACGAGTCGTCGGTCGGCCGGGCGCCGCTTTCCCTGCACCGGGCCAGCGCGGCGGAGAAGAGCGGGCGCGGAAACATTTGGGGCGTCTGCGCGCGCCAAAGGCCCTCGCGCGGAACCGTCTCGGCCCGCCGTCCCGACGAGTCGGCGCGCTTCACGGTGTCGACGACCGGAACCCCCGCCACCGCCACCCGCCCCTGCGCCGCGCAGGCGATGCAGGCCCCGATCGCGTCGTCCGGCGGAAACGGCCGCGCCCCGTCGTGCACCGCCACCACGTCCGCGTCCGCCCGCGCCGCCGCGAACGCGCGCTCGACCGACTCGAACCGGCTGGCTCCCCCCTCCACCAAGCGCATGCGCGCGTCTCCGCCCTCGAGCCGCGCCGCCTCGTCCGGCTCCTCGTCGAAGAACCCCCGCGGCGCCGCCACGACCACCTGGACGACCTCGCGCCGGCGAAGGAAGCGCGAGACGCCCTCCTCCAGCACGGTCCGCCGACCGAGCGCCAGGAACGGCTTGCGCGTCCCCCCCATGCGCCGGCCCGATCCCGCCGCCGGCACCAGCACGACGACCCGCGCCGGACGAGGCGGCTTCGAAGCGACATCCGGCACGCGGCCCTACCCTCCTTCGGCGCCGGACTCCCGCGCCACGGAATCGAAGCGGGTGAACTCCTTGTGGAAGTACAGGTCGATCGTGCCGGTGGGGCCGTTGCGCTGCTTCGAGAGGATGAGCTCGGCCTTGCCCTCCAGCGAGGCGCCGTCCTTGTCCTCCGGCCCCTCGTAGTACTCGGGACGGTAGAGGAACATCACCAAGTCCGCGTCCTGCTCGATCGATCCGCTGTCGCGCAGGTCCGACAGCTGGGGACGGCGGTTCGTGCGCTGCTCGGGGGCGCGGCTCAGCTGGCTCAGCGCGATCACCGGAACGCCGATCTCCCGCGCCAGGCCCTTGAGTCCTCTGGAAATGTCGCTCATCTCCTGCACGCGGCTGTCGTTGCGCCCCGCCCCCGGGGCCGACATCAGCTGCATGTAGTCGACGACGATCAGGCCGACGTCGGATTCGGACTTGAGACGCCGGGACTTGGCCTTCATCTCGAGCACGTTCGACGTGGCCGAGTCGTCGATCCAGATCGGGGCCGTGTTCAAGCGGCCCGCGGCCATGGCCAGACGCCGGTGGTCTTCGGCCGAAAGCGAGCCCTTGCGCAACCTCTGCGCGTCCACGCGGCCCTCCGCGCACAGGAAGCGCTGCGCCAGCTGCTCCTTCGACATCTCAAGGCTGAAGATCGCGACCGGGACGCCCTGGTTGAGCGCCACCCACTGCGACACGTTGAGCGCCCACGACGTCTTGCCCATCGACGGACGGCCCGCGACGACGACCAAGTCGCCCGGCTGCAGGCCCGTGGTCATCTGGTCCACGTCGGCATAGCCGGTGGGAAGCCCCGAAACGCCGCCCGCCGACTCCTGCAGCTGCTCGATGCGCTCGAACGTGGGCCACAGGATCTCCTTGATCCAAACGAAGCCCGCGCGCTCGCGGGACTGCGACACGCCGAAGATGCGGTGCTCCGCCTGGTCGAGCACATCCTCGGCGCTCGATTCGCCGGGGTCGTGGACGTCCTGCACGATCGCGTTGGCCGCCTCGATCAACCTGCGCAGCAGCGCCTTCTCGCGGACGATGCGAGCGTGGTACTCGATGTTGGCGGCGGTGGGCACGGCGTCCAGCAGCGACGCCAAGTACTCCAGGCCGCCCGCGTTGTCGAGCTCGCCTTCCTTCTTGAGCTCTTCGGAGACGGTGATCACGTCGAGCGCCGTGCCGCGCTCGAACAGGCGAGTCATGGCGCGGTACAGCCGGCGGTGCGCCTCCCGGAAGAACATGGAGGCGTCGACGACCTCGAGCGCGCGCGGCGCGGCGGTGGCGTCGATCAGCATCCCGCCCAGGACCGACGCCTCGGCCGCGGGCGCGAACGGCGGCTCGCGGTCGAACGCCGGAGCCTGCTCGGGCTGAAGAGGAATCGCCTCGCTCACCTTGGTCCTCGCGCTGCTCTTGCGGGTGGGTCGCGCCCGGACGGTCTCGCCGCCGGTCCCGCCCCTCGACGGCCTCTCGGCCGCCTCGTCACTGCCGGTCCATCTCCTGGCGCAGAAGCTGAAGGTCGTCCCACGCCCTGCGGCCCCAGCCCGGGTTGCGCAGCAGGGCCGCCGGGTGATAGGTGACGACCAGCGGGACTCCTTCGTAACGGTACACCTGGCCGCGCAACTTGCCCAGAGACGCCTGCGACGCCGTGAGGCGGTTCGCGGCGAACGCGCCCACGGCCAGCACGGCGCGCGGCGCCACCAGCTCGATCTGCCGCTTCAGAAAGGGCGCGCACGCCTCGATCTCGTCGGGCGCCGGGTTGCGGTTTCCCGGCGGACGGCACTTGAGCACGTTGCAGATGTACACCGACTCGCCGCGCGAGAGACCCACCGACGCCAGCATCAGATCGAGCAGCTTGCCCGCTTCGCCCACGAACGGCAGGCCAGTCGCGTCCTCGTTCGCGCCGGGCGCTTCGCCCACCACGGCCAGCTCCGCATCCGGGGCGCCGTCCGCGAAGACGACGTGCTTGCGCTCCTTGGCCAAGCGGCAGCGCGTGCATCCCAGCGCCATTTCGCGCAACTCGTCGTAGCCCGCGGCCGCGGCGCGGCCGGGCAAGTCGTCCTCGGCGGGGGCGGCGGCCGAGTCGAGCATGGCCGCGCCCCGGCCGCCGTCCCCAGGAGCCGGAGACCGAGACCGGCCCCGCGACCGAGACGCGGCGGATCCGCCTGCACCCGGCGCACCCGCCCGCTTCGGCGCCGCGGACCGATCAAGGCCGCCCGCCCCGGCCGAGGCCGCCATCACGAACTCGGCGGCGGACAAGGCCGAAGGCACGACCGGCGGCTCGCCCAGCCGGCGCCGCTGGTCCAAGTGAACGGCCAAGCGCTCGGCGGCCTCGCTCATCGCTCGAGCGCCGCCTCGACGAGGTCCATGATCTCTTCGGCGACCGCGTCCTTGGACATCAGCGGCAACGCCCTCGGCTCGCGCCCCGGCTCGACGACGACCGCGCGGTTCGTGTCCGCGCCGAATCCCTCGCCCTCCCGCCCCGCCCGGTTCGCGACCACGAAGTCGAAGCCCTTGCGGGCCAGCTTGGCTTCCGCGTTCGCCACGACGTCCGACGTCTCCAGCGCAAAGCCCACGGACACGCTTCCCGGCGGCATGCGCTTGCGCGACTCCACCGCGATGTCCGGGTTCGCCACCAAGTCCACGTCCATCTCGTCCCCCGCGGCGCTCTTCTTGATCTTCTCGGCGGAGACCTGCTTGGGCCGGTAGTCGGCAACGGCGGCCGCGTGAACGACGGCGTCGGCGGATGCCGCCCGTTCCATCACGGCGTCGTGCATCTCCCGCGCGGTCTCGACCCGGATCACCTCGACCCCCCAAGGCGGCGCTTCGCCCGAGGGACCCGAGACGAGGACGACGTCCGCGCCGCGCCGCCACGCCGCCGCCGCCACCGCGTATCCCATCTTGCCCGAGGAGCGGTTGCCCAGGCAGCGCACCGGATCGAGCGGTTCCCACGTGGGTCCCGCGGTCACGAGCGCCGCCGCCCCCGCCAGCGGCGAGGCCGGCGCCAGCGCGCGTCCCACGGCCTGCACGATCGCGGACGGGTCCGCCATGCGCCCCGCCCCGCTGCCCTCGCCTGCCGCCAGCGGTCCCTCCACCGGCCCCACGCGCACGTAGCCGAGCACGTCCTCGATCCGGTCCACGTTCGCCTGCGTCTGCGGGTGCTCGTACATGGCGTCGTTCATGGCGGGCGCCACCAGCACCGGGGCCCGCGTGCCGAGCAGAACCGCCGCCAGCAGGTCGCCCGCCCGGCCGGACGCCGCCCGCGCGAGGAGGTCCGCCGTCGCGGGCGCCACGCACACGCAGTCCGCCTGCCGGGCCAAATCCAGATGGATCGCCCCGTCCGGCCCGATGCCCAGGGGCGCCTGGAACGGCCTGCGCCCGGTGACGCCGGCGAACGAGAGCGGCCTCACGAACTCGGCGGCGGCCGGCGTGAGGACCACGTCCACGAGCGCGCCCAGGAGCGTCAGGTCGCGGGCCACCTGCACCGCCTTGTAGGCCGCAATGCCGCCCGACACGCCCAACACGACCCTCTTGCCCTTCCAAGGCGGGCGCGGCTCGCGGACGTCCGCGACCGCCGAGCGCAGCGCCAACGCGCCTAATCCGTTTCCGGCCGCCTGCGCTCGACCAGGCTGTAGTCCACCTGCCCGGACGTGATCGCCTCGAGGGCGCGCGTGGTCAGCTTCTTCTGGTCGCCGAGCGGCTCGCTGGGAAGCAGGTTGAGCTCGCGAGCGTACTTGGCCGCCACCAGCACGCCCAAGTACTTGCTCTGGTTGTGCTCGGCCACGAGTTCCGGGGGAAAGACTCTCATGTTCCACGTCCTGTTGCTGGGACTGCTTCGCTGCCGTCCTGCGGCCGGACGCGGACGGCCTCGCCGTCTCCTCCGGCCCGCTCCAGCCGCTCGATCTCGGCCCGGGCCCCTTCCGCCAAGCGAAGGCACAGGGCGCGCACCCCCGCCCGTCCCCTCGCCCGGCCCACCGCGGGTCCGGCCCGCCCGAACCCGTCCACCGCCGCCACGACTTCGCAGACCGCCCCGTCCACCGACTCGTTCACCACGAAGCCGCCGAACTGCGGAGCGCGAGCGAGCGACTCCGCCGCCTCCAGCTCGCGGAGGGCCGTCGCAAGGCGCCCGGCGATCTGGCGAGGGGACTCGGTCCCCCTGCCGCGAAGCCGCCGAAGCCATGGCCCCGGCCCCGGGGGGACGACAAACATAACCACGGCCTCCGGCGACCGGCGCACGACTTGGCGGGCCCCCTGCACATCGATGTCGAGGACCAGGACAACGGGGGGAGCGGCGATTCCCGGCCCGGCCGGCGACGCCGCCCGGCCACCCCGGCCGACGCCCCTGCCCCGCCCGGCATCGCTGTCCAACTCCTCCCCCGACAGATTGCGCAACGGGGTTCCGTAGCATTCGCCGTGCACTTCCGCCCATTCGGCCAGCTCGCCCGCCTCGATCATCGCGCCGAACTCGCGCCGCGACACGAAGCGGTACTCGACGCCTCCGCGCTCGCCCCGGCGCGCCGGCCGCGTCGTGACCGACACCGAGACCGCGAAGCGCTCCGGCCAGCGCTCCACGAGACCGCTCGCGATCGTCGTCTTGCCGGCTCCCGACGGCCCCGCCAGCACCAGGAACCCCGGACCCGCCGTCACTCCACGTTCTCCGCCTGCTCGCGAATCCGCTCGATCTCCTCCTTGATCGCGACCACCGCCCCGGCCATCGGCGCGTCGTTGGCCTTGGCCGCGATCGTGTTCGCCTCGCGGTTCATCTCCTGGGCGACGAACTCGAGCCGCTTTCCCACCGGATTCCCCGGACCCGCCCGCAACGCCTCCAGGAACAGCTCCATGTGCGACCGCAGGCGCACCACCTCCTCGGCCACGTCCCACTTCGTCGCGAGATGGGCCACTTCCCGCGCCAACCGGTCCTCGTCCACGTCCACTCCCTCCGCCAGCGCCCGCACCTGCTCGCGCAAGCGGTCGCGATGGCGCACAAGCCGCTCCGGCGCGCGCGCCTCGATCCGGTCCACCGCCCCGGCGATCTTCGCGACGCTCTCGCCGAGGGCGTCCGCCAGCCGCCGTCCCTCCGCCTCCCGCATCTCCGCCACCCGCCCGAGGGCCCGGTCCACGCATCCCGCGAACTCGTCCTCCGCCGGAGGCTCCCCGGCGACCGAGTCGGTGCGCCACGCCCCCGGCACCCTGGCCAAGTCGCCGGGCCGCAGGCGGTCGTCGATCCCCAGGCCGGCGCACGCCTCGCGGAGCAGCCCGGCCGCCCTGGCCACGCGCTCCCCGTCCAGCCGCAACGGCGAGTTCCCGTCCGCATCGCGCTCGCCGCATCGCGCCGAAAGCGACACGCGTCCCCGCTTGAGCGCGGCCCGAATCCGGGCGACGGCCAGGCTCTCGAGGCTCTCCCACCCTCCCGGCAGGCGGACGCCGGCGCTCAGGTGCCTGTGGTTGACCGAGCGGACCTCCACGCGCAGCACGCGCTCCTGGCGGAGGAACGCGGCGGCCGACCCGTATCCCGTCATGCTCCGAATCCCGGCCGCGCCCTGCGTCCCCCGGGCCTCCGGCGCAGACGGCCGCCCCCCGGCCGGCCCCGCCGCCGCGGCAACCGGTCCCGCAACGTCCGACGCACCCCGTGGAGACGGTGGCGGCCCGCCCCCCGCCAGCTCGGCGCCGCCGGTCAGTTCCACAGCGTCCAACGCACGCCGTAGAGCCCCCGCGTTCCCGGCAGGACCCGGCCGGGCGCGTCCTGGTTGGCGTCGCGCAACGTCAGGTTCTCCACGCTGATGAACACGTTCAAGGACAGGAACCGCATCTGGACCCGAAGGTACCAGTCCTGGTAGAAGGGCACGATCGACGGCTGCGGCCCGTCCCCCTCGGCGTCCTCCGGCGGCCGTGGCGACGGCACGGCCATCTCGGCCCGGCCCCTGGCGCCGAGGTCCACCCACAGCTCGAAGTTCTCGGTGGGCAGGAAGGTGCGGTGGAAGGAGAGCGCGGCGTCGTAGAGGTGGTCGGGGAAGTAGAGGCCGGGAAGCCGGCGGGGCGGAAGGGAGTCGTTTGGGGAAACCGAATCCGCTGGAACCGGCGAGTCGTCGGGCGAAGCCGCGGGCGCCGCGTCCCAAAGCTGCACTTGGGCGCGCAGGTGCAGGCCCCGCGGCCAGAGGGGAACGCGGCCCGCGAACTCCCAGGCCCGGCGGCGCGGCTGAGCCGCCACCAGCCCGTCGCGGTCGAACGGAAGCTGAGTCGGCCGCACCGAATCGGCCTCGACCGACAGGCGCGCCGCCGAGAGCCTCGCGCCCCAGCGGGCCGCGACGAGCCCGTAGCGGCTTCGGGCGCGCTGGACGAAGCGGTTCGGCGGCGCGGCGCCCGGCTCCGAGCCGCCGGACGCTTCCGCCGAGTCGGGCGGAGCGAGCGGAGGTCCGCGCAGCGGCGCCGACCTCCGGCCGTCCCCGGCCTCCGCGAAGACCGTCAGGAACGAGACCGGATCCGCCCACGCCCGCGCGTCGTAGCCCGCCCCCGCCGCGCCGCCCCAGCTTTCCCGCCAGCCGTGCAGGCTCGCGCCGCCCCAGCGCGGATGGGCCGCCGACGCGTCCGCCGCCAGCTCGCGTTCCGGAACGCCCGCGCCGCCGTTCACGCGCAGCGCTCCGCGCGCCCACAGCCAATCCGTCCCGCCGGCGACCCGCGCGCCGTACTGGCGCCGCGAGACCGGCCCGACGCCCGTCCCCGCCCGCGCGTCCGCCCCCGCCGAGTCCGGCGACGGGGCCAAGGCCGCTCCGGTCGCCCACGCCTCGGCCAGCAACCCGGCGGCGGGCTCCCAGACGCCCTGCACCGTCCAGTCGGACCTTTGGGCGCCCAGGCCCGGCGCGTCGGCCGGCGCCGACTGCTCCGACGACACGCGCCGGTACTCGAAGCGCAGTCCCGCCCGGTCGCCCCGGTGCAGGCTGTAGCGGAACCATCCCCCCGTCACGGCTCCCGCGTCGTCGGCTCCCCGCGCGTCGATCCGCTCGATCGCCAGCGCCGCCTTTCCGCGCACGACGCGCGGATACGAGAAGGTGGCCCGCAGCACGTTCGTGTCGAGGTCGCCCGTCCCCGCCTCGATCAGCGCGTAGGGCCGCGCGTCGGCGTGGGCGAACCGGAACAGGCGCACGTCCAGGCCGCTGCCGCGCCTGATGGCCCGCACCCGCTGCAACCCCGACAGCGCGACCCGCGACAGGTCCGGCACCGCTCCGTTCAGGGGAAGGTGCTCCACGCCGTCGTAGTAGAGCCGAAGCCCTCCGCCCGCCACCCCGACCGGGACGGCCGTCGCGGAGGCCCCGAAGTCGCCGCCACGCAACGACAGGACGCCGGGCACCTGCGAGAGCAGATCGAGAAGCGTCTGTCCCCGCGCCGCCAAGAGCGCGTCCCGGTCCCATTCCCAGACGCCGGGCGCGCCGCGCGCAGGCCCGATGTCGTCCAACGAGGGAAGCACCGGCGGAGGCGGCAGCGTGTCCACGGCGGCGGAGTCCGGCGGCGGGGCAACCACGGCGCTGTCGGCGCGCAGCGAGTCCGGCGGCACGGAGTCCGGCGGCGGCGGCCGGCCCGACGGCGGGTCCTGCGCCGCGACCGGCGCGGCGGCGCCGAGGAGAAGCGCGCACGTCCGCCAAGCTCCGGAGCGGCGCGGCCGGCTTCGTTCGGCCTCCCCAGCGGCCGGTGCGCGCCACGCCGGCACCGTCAGGCGCCCGGCCGGCCGGCTGCGGCGGCGTCCGGCGGCGCGTCCGCGCATGCTTCGACGGAACCGCCGGGCGGCGCCGGAAGCGCACGCTGGGCCCTGCGGCCCGGCACGACGTCAACCGCTTCGGCGGCGCCCGACTCGGCCGCCGGGCTTGGGCCGGCCGAGGCCGCGTCCGCGTCCGCCCTCGGAGCGCTGGACGGCGCCGCCCGCCGTCGTTGGTCGTCCGCCCGGGCCGCCCGCATCCGCACCCATTCCAGCAGCAGCCGGCATGGAGTCCCCGCGGGGCCGTCCCTCAAGTACGGCCTGTCGGTCTTGCCGTAGGCGGTCCCCGCCACGTCCAGGTGCGCCCAGGGCGCGTCGCCAGCGAACTCCGCCAGGAAGCACGCGGCGGTGATCGTCCCCGCCTCGCGTCCCCCGACGTTCTTGAGGTCGGCCACTTGGCTGTCGAGCTGCTTGCGGTAGGGCTGGTCGAGCGGAAGCCGCCACGCGCGCTGTCCCGCCGCGTCGCCCGCCCGGACCAGCTCGCGCAACAGCTCGCCGTCGTTGCCCAGCAGACCGGAGCGGTGGCTGCCCAGCGCGACCACGCAGGCGCCGGTGAGCGTCGCGCAATCGACGACGGCGGCGGGCCGCCACTGCCGCGCGTAGTCGAGCGCGTCGGCCAGGACGAGGCGGCCCTCGGCGTCCGTGTTGATCACCTCGACGGTCTTGCCCGCCCGCGTCGTCACCACGTCGCCCGGCTTGGTGGCCGACCCGCCCAGCAGGTTCTCGGAGCTGGGAACGACGCCCACGACGTTGACCGGCAGACCCAGCCGGCCGACCGCCTGCATCGCGCCCAGCACCGCCGCCCCGCCCGACATGTCGTACTTCATGTCCTCCATGCCCTTCGCGGGCTTGATCGAAATCCCACCCGCGTCGAAGGTGAGGCCCTTGCCGACCAGCACGAGCGGCGGATCGTCCGCCGGGCCGCCCGTGTGGCGGAGCACGATCAGCCGCGGTTCCTCGTTGGATCCGCGGGCCACGGACAGCAGAGCCCCCATGCGCTCCGCCTCCATCTCGCGCGGGCCCAGAACGCGGCATGCCAGTCCCGCGTAGTCCGCGACGCGAACGGCCGCGTCCGCCAGCGCCGTCGGCGTGAGCAGGTTCCCAGGACGGGCCTGCAACGCGCGCGCCAAGTTCTCGCCTTCGGCGAACTCGCGGCCCGCGCGCACGGCCTCCCGCCAAGCGGGCGTCCGCCCGGCTCCCGCCAGCGCCGCCTCCTCGACGCCCGGCCACGCATCGCCGCTCCCGCTCGCCGTCGCCAACTCGCCGAACCGCCAGGAACCCAGGACCAACCCCTCCGCCAGCCCCTGCCAAAGGGCCGCGTCCCCGCCCGCGCCGTCCCCCGCCACGTGGTCCGCGACCACCGCCAGCGACCGCAGCCGGCGCATCTCCGCCGCCCGCGCCGCCCGCCCGCCGAACTCCCGCATCCTCTCGGCGGAGAGTTCGGCGCGCGGCCCGACCCCGCAGAACAAGATGCGGCGGGGACCGCCGGCGCCGTCCGCGTACACGAGCACGGACTCTTCCTCGCTCGCCGAGAAGTCGCCCGTCTCCAGGGCGGCGCGCAACACCCCTTCGGCCGACCGCGACGCTCCGCCCGCCGCGTCCTCCTGGGGCGACCGCAACGCCCCGCCCACCGCGTCCTCCGCCCGGAGCGACCGCTGCGCCTCGCCCACGGCGTCGTGCCCCTGGGCCGGCCTCGCGGACTCCCCCAGCGCGTTCTCCGGCAACCGTGCCTGCAACGCTCCGCCCATTGCTCGGACGAGGGCCGCCAGCGCCGTCGCGGCTTCCCCCGATCGGCCGGGCGCGACCGAGACGCCGGAGGACGCGTCCCCGCCGGCATCCTCTCCGCCGTCCTGGGCGACCGCCACGACGACGAGCGGGACGTCGAGCGCCCCGTCCTCCGCGCCCGTCGTCCTCAGCTGCATCGGCCCGTGCTCACGCGGACGCGGCGCCTCCCCGTTCGCGCGCTCGCCGCGGCAGCACGCCGCACCCCCTGCTCGCCGGCGACGCGGCGCCCGCTGCAAGCAAGCTGCGACGCGCGAGCGGCGCCGGATGGCCGCGGAGGCGCGGCGAGCCTCCTACATGCACGCGACGACGGCTTCCCCGAAGCGCGACGTCGACACTTCCGTCGCGCCCTCCATTTGGCGCGCCAAGTCGTACGTCACGGCGCGCGCCCGGACCGCGCCCTCCAGTCCCCTGCCCACGGCCGCCGCCGCCTCGTCCCACCCCAAGTGCTCGAGCATCATCGCCGCCGACAGGATCAGCGAACCCGGATTCACCTTGTCCTGCCCCGCGTACTTGGGCGCCGTCCCGTGGGTCGCCTCGAAGACCGCGACCTCGTCGCCGATGTTGGCGCCGGGCGCCATGCCCAGCCCGCCGACCTGCGCCGCGCAAGCGTCCGACAGGTAGTCGCCGTTCAGGTTGGGCGTCGCCAGCACGGAGTATTCCGACGGGCGAAGCAATGCCTGCTGGAACATCGCGTCGGCGATGCGGTCCTTGATCACGACCCTTCCCCCGGCCTCCTCGCCCTCCCAGAGGCGCGCTTCGGGCACGGTGTCGCCGGGAAACTCGTCCCGGGCCACCTCGTACCCCCAGTCCCGAAACGCGCCCTCGGTGAACTTCATGATGTTGCCCTTGTGCACGAGCGTCACGGAGTCCCTTCCACGCGCCAGGGCGTACCGGATCGCCGCCGCCACGTGCCGCTTGGTCCCGAACTCGCTCACCGGCTTGACCCCGATCCCGCTCCCTTCGCGAACCTGCGCCCGCAGGCTGTCCGCCAGGAACGCGCGGAGCCGTTCGGCCTCGGGCGTGCCCGCCTCCCACTCCAAGCCCGCGTACACGTCCTCCGTGTTCTCGCGAAAGATCACCACGTCAAGATCGCCCGGACTGCCCACGGGCGAGGGCACGCCCGGAATCCAGCGCACCGGCCGAACGCACGAGTACAAGTCCAGAACCTGCCGAATCGTCACGTTCAGCGACCGAATCCCTCCGCCCACGGGCGTCGTCAGCGGCCCCTTGATCGCGACCCGAAACTCCGTGAATGCGTCCAACGTCTCCTGGGGCAGCCATTCGCCCGCGCGTTCGTGGGCCTTCTCGCCCGCGAGGACCTCCATCCACGCGACGGCGCGGGCGTCGCCATAGGAAGTCGCGACGGCGGCGTCCACCACGCGGCGGGTGGCCGCCCAGATGTCCGGCCCGATGCCGTCGCCTTCGACGAAGGGGACGATGGGGCGGTCGGGGACTTGAAGGCCGCCGCCGCGAGACGTGATGCGCTCGCCGCGGGGAACGGCTGCGTGGCGGTACGAAGACGGCACGATGGGAACTCCGCTGGCTGGAAGGAACTCCGTGCTCGCTGGAGAGAAGCGGCGGCTTGCCGGGACAGGAGAGGACGGCCTTGCCGAAGGCGCTATGGCCGCGCCCTCCGGCGTCTCTCGAAATCTGGCGATTTCGGCGCACGATGAGAAAGGTAGGCGCGGAAGCGGATGGGGACCGGCGCACCGCCCGCGCGCGCCTCCGGGGCGACGCCGCCCGGCCGCCTTCGCGCCCGCACCGACTCGTTCGCCGGTTCACGCCCTGCCGACTTGACCCGTTCGCGACTGTCGTCAGATTATACCCATAATCTGTCCAAGAATCTGTCCGGGCATCGAAAACGGCGTCTTCCTCGTTGCTTCCGCGCTCCGGACACCGTCTCCTTCGACAAAATAGGGCCGTAAATGTCGCACTCCGCGAACTCCGGCGCGCGAACCCACGTTTCGGCGCCCCGCTTCCGCCGCGACTGGAGCCTCTCGGCGAAGACCCGCCGCCAGCTCGGCTGGTGCGACGCCGGCCTCGCTTCGCTGCGGGAGTCGCCCATCCCCCCCGAGCTGCAGGCCGACCTGGCAAGCACTGCCTTGGCCCGGGGAACCGCCGCCACCCTCGCGCTCGCCGGCGGCACGCTGACGGAGACCCAGGTGGCGTCGGCGCTCGCGGGCCGAAGGCCGCCCCAGAGCCGCCGGCACCTGGGAGTCGAGGCGCGAAACGTCGCCAAGGCCACCTGCCTGCTGCTCGACCATGCCCGTGCCGACGCGCCGCGCCCGGTCTCGCCGACGCTTTTGCTTCAAGTCCATCGAACGCTGGGCAAGGGACTGGGCGCCCACTTCGCCGGATCGCCGGGAGCATTTCGCGAAACGGACGACGCAACCGGCGTCCCCCGCCCTCCGGCCCGAGACGTTCCCGCCCTCGTCGAGCGGCTGTGCTCGTGGGCCGAGCAGGAGATTCCAGCCCTGGACCCGGGTGCGCCGTCCGCCGACGGCTCCAATTCCGGCGGCGCTCTGGCGCATGCGGCCGCCGTCCATGCGTACTTGGCGTGGATTCGCCCGTTCGCCGCCGGAAACGGTCGCGCCGCCCGCCTGATGGAGACCTACGTGCTTGCCCGTGCCGGCGTCCCCGCCCTCGCCGTCTCGCTGGCGACCGTCCACTACGCGCAGACGCGCCGCCACTACGAGCGCTTGCTCCGCCAAACCGTGGCCGACCGGTCGCTCACCTCGTTCGTGTCCTACGCCGTCGCCGGCTTCCGAGACGGCTTGGCCGCCGTGGCGCGCTCGTTGCGCGAACACCAATGGCGGGCCGCTTGGCGCGCGTTCGTCTTCGCCCGCTTCGACGCCCACGAGCACCACAAGAAGACCGTGATGCGCCGCCGCCGCGCGCTCGCCCTGTCCTTGCCCCTGGACCGCGCCGTCGGCCCCGGCGACGCCGCCGAGCTGGACGCCGGCCTCGGACGCGCCTACCGCGCTCTCTCCGAGCGCACCCTGCAACGCGACCTGGACTCCCTCGTCGAACTGGGCCTCGCGACCGAGCGCGACGAGGCGTTCCGAGCGACCGCCGAGGCCCTGCGAGTCCGGTAGGGGCGAGGCGCAGGGACGCGCTCCGGCTTGGCGGATTGCCCCTCGCTGTAGTATGATTACGTCATCGCGGAAAACTATTCAATCACGGATAATATTCGCATGAGCACCTACGAGAGACCGCTCGTCGAGCGCGTCGTGCAGTTCCTGGCAATGGAGCCGCGCAAGCTCGTAGCCGTCATCGGTCCCAGGCAGACGGGCAAGACCACCATCGCCGAGCAGGCCTTTCGGCGCACGGGCCTTCCTCACTGGCTGGTCGCCGTCGACGATCCGGCCACCCACGAGGCCTCTTTCGGCAAGCTCGGCGAGGTGCCTCCCAGGGAATGGCTCGTGAACGTCTGGGAACGCGCGCGCCGGGCCGCCCGCGCAAGCCCGTCGGGGTTCGTCCTGGCCTTGGACGAGGTGCAGCACATCGAAGGCTGGTCCGGCTTGGTCAAGGGGATGTGGGACCGGGACCGATCCGAGGGCTGCCCTTTGCGGGTCGTCGTGCTGGGCTCGGCTCCGTGGGATCTGATGACGGGTCTTGACGAGAGCTTGATGGGCCGCTTCATGCGGGTGCCCGTTCGCCAGTGGCCGCTTCGGGAGATGGTGTCGGCATTCGACCTGACCCTGGACGAGTACATGTTCTTTGGCGGCTATCCGGCGGCGGCTCAAATGCGGGGCGACATGGACGTTTGGCGCGATTACGTCCTCGGCTCGATCGTCGAGCCCGTCATCAACCGAGACATCCTCTCGCTCGCCAAAGTCGACAAGCCCGCGCTGATGCGACAGCTGATGGAACTCGTGCCGGACTATTCCGGGCAGATTCTCGCCTACACCAAGATGCTGGGCCAGCTGCAGGACGCGGGCAACGCTACCACGCTGGTTCGCTACCTGAAACTCCTCGCAGATGCGGGGCTGGCCACCGGTCTTCCCAGGTATTCCGCCAAGAGCCACCTTCGCCGGGCTTCTCCGCCCAAGCTGAACGTGCTCGACCCCGCCGTCATGACCGCGCATCTGGGCTATTCCTTCGACGAGGCGAGGAGCGACCGCAGCCTGTGGGGAAGGATCGTCGAAAGCGCCGTGGGAGCCCATCTCCACAACACGCTGCCCCCGGCGGCGAAGCTTCACTACTGGCGCCGCGACGACCAAGAAGTGGATTTCGTCCTGACCCGCGGCCCGCACGTCGTCGGCATCGAAGTGAAGAGCGGCAAGAAGGGAGCGACCAGCGGCTTGGAGGCGTTTCGCGCTCGCTTCCCCGGGGCCAGGACGCGGCTCGTCGGCACTGGAGGGACTCCGCTCAACGAGTTTTTGTGGGAGCCCGCCGCGTACTGGCTGGAGGAAGGATGAAGACGGAGCTGATCGTCCCTCGGACCGTCACTCTGGTCAAGGGCGAGCACAAAGCGGCGACCGCCATCGACGCGAGCAGGCGCGGGGACACGACGCCGACCGCCATCAACTCGGACGACCGATTCCCCGCCGCCGTTGGCGGAAACTCGGCTTCGCCTCGTGACGGCGCAGAGATGTCGCAACCGATCTCCGCCTTCGGGCATGTGCGCGCCTTCGTGCTGCTCGGAGACCCTGGGGCTGGCAAGACCACCGAGTTCAAGCAGGCCGCAAGATTGGAAGGGGTCTACGTCCCAGTGCGCCGCTTTCTGCGGGAGGCTCGTCATCGGCCGGAGTGGAAGCAAGAAACTCTCTTCATCGATGGACTCGACGAGGCGCGCGCCGGAGACGGCGATCCGCGCAAGCCCCTCGACGACATCCTGGAGAAGCTGCAGACGCTCGGCCGACCCCGCGTGAGAATATCCTGCCGAGCGGCGGCTTGGCTGTCGGGCAACGACGACCAAGAGTTTCGGTCGCTGTCCGGCTACGAGGACTTGCTTCTGCTCCGTCTGGACCCGCTCACGGAAGCAAACGCCAATCAGTTGCTGGCCGAGCACGGGGGGATGGTCGGCGACGACTTTCTGTTGCAGGCCCGCGATCGCGGCCTTGCCGAACTGCTTGATCATCCCCTTACGCTTCGCCTGCTGGCCAAGGCATTCGCGACGGACGGTCGCTGGCCCGAAGGCAGGCTCGAGACGTTCGAGATGGCTTGTCGCGCGTTGGCTAGGGAGTACAACCAAGAACACAAAGTGGCACGCGAGGTCGCCGTGGACGACAAGATCTCGGCTGCCGGTTGCCTGGCAACCTTTTCTCTGATTGCTGGAAAGGAGCACATCGAGCCAACCGGCACAGGCCATGCTGACTCCGAAGCCGACTTGTCGCTCATGCTTGAAGAGCTTCCTGCCAAAGCGCGGCCAGCTGGAGGCATAAACGTGTTGAGGGCCGCCCTGGACACGAGACTGTTCTCGTCCGTCGACACCCCCGGAGCCCTTGTTCCGGCTCATCGCAACGTGGCCGAGCACTTGGCGGCGAAGCACCTTCACGGGCAGATCGAGGAAGGCGTTCCGGCAAGCCGAGTGCTGGCCCTTCTTGCGGGCGCCGACGGCACCGTCGCTCCCAGTCTCCGAGGACTGGCGGCTTGGCTCGCGACACTCAACTCCGACGCGCGCCTTCGCTTGGTGGAACAAGCGCCTTTCGATGTCCTCACGTCCGGCGACCCAAGCGTTTTCCCTCCGAACCAAAAGCGGCATCTCGTCCGGGCGCTCGCGCAACTTCCGCGGCATCGTGGCTTCATGCTCCGCCATGCGAGCCCGGCCGTCTGTGCGGCGTTGGCGGGCCGAGAAACGATGGAGTTCCTCCGAAGCTGCATCGCCGAGAACGACCCTGAGACCCAGCCGCAGTCCGTCGTCGAGTTCCTGTTCGAAATCCTAGCGTCCGAGCCATCGACGCACGGCGCTCCTTCGGTTCGCGAAGTGGTGGCCGTGGCCAGAGACGACCGCTGGATGTTTGCGGCCAGGAAGCAGGCACTTGCCGCCGCAATGAAGATCGCAGAGCAAGACGACGAGGGCATCGGACTTTTGAGGAGCATGTTGGAGGACTTGAGCACCGGACGCGTCAAGGACTTGAATCAGGAGTTGCGGGGCCGACTCGTCGAAGGACTCTATCCCCGCCACCTCGAGCCGTCGGAGATACCGCCCTTGCTGCCTCGGGCCATCCAACCGATCCTCAGGTGGCACCTGTCGCGCACGTTGGCGGAGAAGACCGAGGCCTCGAGCGTTTCCGACGTTCTCGACGCGCTGTGCGCATTCGACCGAGATCAAGCCGACGCCGACTATCCGGAACTGTTTGGGGGGATATTGGAAGAGGCGTTCGTGAAACTGCTGGACCGGGGCCTCCGACAGCACGGCGAGACGATTGACACCCGCAGGCTGTACGACTGGCTGTCGGTGCACCCGAAGCCCATACACATCCAAGCCGCCGCAAGCCCAGTGGAACCATGGCTTGCAAGGCATCCCGACATCCGCCTAGCCCTGTTGCGAGAACACATAAGGCGCGAGGGGCGCCTATGGGACGACACGCAGTCTGAAGACATCCGCTTGGGTGATCACGATCGCCAATTTCGCATGAGTGGTCTTCTGTTGTTGGGTCTTTCACCCCACCAAGCCGCAACGATGTGCTTCGGCGAAGCCGGCGCCGTGGTTGCCACAGAGCCTGCCGATGCACGCCGGTACGTCGACTTGGCCGTGGCGAAACGCAGCGTCCATCTGCGGCCGCCGAAGGGGTCCACCTTCACGGATGCGTTGTCCAAAGATTGGCGTGCTTGGGCATCGGCCCAGCTCCAGGACGCGCCCGAACTCATCGAATACCTGGATCAGCTGGCCGAGCGCGAAGAAGAGAGGCGGCAAGCCCACGCCACGCGTCAGGCCCCGTACCTTGAGCGCGTTAACGAGGCCGTCCGGCAACGGCGGAGTCTTCTGTTGTCGGGCGACGCCTCTCCGACGCTTCTCTACGAGCTGGCTCTCGCCTACCTGGGCATGAATCCGATGGAGCGGTCGCTTGAACCCGTCGAGCGATTGCGCGAATGGCTTTCCGAGGACTCCAACGACGGCGACGACGACGCCTCGACAGCGGTCGAAGCGGCCCTGCGTGCGCTGGGCCAAATCCCGAGCAAGGTCGACATTCCCAGCTTGCCCCAGCTACTTGAGCTTGAGCGGGAAGGCAAGGTATACACGGTGACGTATTCTGTCCTAGCCGGACTAGATCATCTCGGTCGCCGGCAAGGCGCGATTCCAGGGTCCTTGAGCGACGATCGGATTCGCAGTGCGCTGGGCATGCACTACATGACCGTCGTGATGGACAAGCACCTCCCGCACTGGGTTGGCGTCCTGCTCGATGCCAAGCCCAAACTCGTGGCCGAGGTGCTCGTCAAAGTCATGAAGGCGCAGATCCGAGGGCGGTGCGACTACGAAGAACATCACCTGCGCTCGCTGAACGCGGATATGCTCAACGAGGTCGTCCCGAAGTTGCTGAACGCGTTTCCCGTACGCGGAACAAAGCGGCACTTGGCCAAGCTTCAGCATATACTTGAATTCGCCTTGCACAACCTCCCAAGAGACGAGTTGCGAGCGCTCGTGGAGCGCAAGTTGAGGTTCGGCAGCATGGACACTGCCCAGCGGGCCGTTTGGCTGGGCATCGCGCTTCGGACATGGCCACGCCGCTTCGTCGGTCGCGCTCTGCATTTTCTCGCCGACAAGCGCGATGTCACCGTCAGCCAGTTGGCAAGCGCCTGGGCGAGCGGAAACGGTCAAGCGCAGTTCTCACCGTCGGACGCCGGCCCGGGAGGCGTGTTCTTGCTCCTGCAATGGTTTGGCAGGCGCTACGCACCCGGCTGGATGAGCAGACGCTCGCTTGCCGAGAGCGAAGCTGGCCGTGCCTTCATTGTCTCCGAGGAAGAGGAAGTCCACAAGAGAGTAAGCAAACTCGTCGGACGTTGCATCCGGTACCTGTCCAGCGAACCGAGCGTCGCTGGGCGCTCCGGCGAAGGCGAACGAGCGCGCGCACGCGGGCGGTCGGCCAGCCGGGCGTTGCGGCTGTTGGCCGAAGACCCGACGCTGGCGTCCTGGCGCGACGAGCTGGACCAGGCGTGCGAGGAGCAGACGGAACTTCGCCGGGAGACGACCCGTCGCCTTCCTTCTCTCCGCGAAATCGTCAACGTCCTGAGCGGCGGCCCCCCGGCCAACGCCAGCGACCTGGCCGAGGTCGTCGTGGAACAACTCCGGCGCCTCACGGAAGATATCCGCGGCGGCAACGCCGACGGCTGGCGACTTTTCTGGAACGAAGACGGACATGGCCGCCCGGTCGAGCCAAAGCCTGAAAACTCTTGCCGCGACGCGTTGCTCTTGGCGTTGCGGCCGCGCTTAGAAAGCCTGAACATCGACGTTCAACCCGAACCGCACTACGCCGCGGACAAGCGAGCCGACATCCGTGCATCGGTTTCGGGCGGCCCTGCGCTTCCCATCGAGGTCAAGAAGAGCAACCATCGCGAACTTTGGAGCGCGGTAGGCAACCAGTTGATCAAACAGTATGTCTGTGATCCTGCATGTGAGGGGCACGGCATCTACCTAGTTCTCTGGTTCGGCGTGGACTGCATGGTGCCCCCGAGCGGCCGCCGCCCGAAGTCCCCCGAGCAACTGGAGGAGAGTCTTCGCCGACAGCTCTCGGAGGAGCAACAACGGTTCATTCGCGTGGTCGTGCTCGACGTCAGCCCGCCGTAAGCGCTCCGATCACGAGCGTTGATCAGGTCGTGGCCCGCGATCTCCAGGTCGAGTAGCGAGCCCAGGCCCCTTGCAAAGGCCGACAAGCCACCGCGCGGAAATCTCGATCGTGCCATGCCGTCCCCTTACTCCGCCTCGAAGCCCTGGCTGGAGAAGTTCAGCTGGCGGCAGTTCTCGGTGACCGCCCGCACGACGCGGTCCGGCGCGCCGTCCGGCATGTCGGCCTCGATCTCCAGGGCCACCCGCACGTCGGAGCCGACCAGGCCGGCCAAGTGGGCGATCACCTCTTCGGCGATCTGGCCCGCGTCGCGGCCGACGCGCTGCGGGTCCAAGCTCACCGAGCCGTGGAAGCGGCGTGCGCGGGGACGCTCGTCTTCGTCACGGGTCCCGTCCCGGTCGTCCTCGGGCACCGCGGCGTCCCCACCCTCGGTCCCGCCCGACTCTTCCGACTCCACAGGCGTGTTGGTCGCCGTCGGCGCTTCCTGCTCCAGCTGCGCGCCCGCCACGTCCGGCTTGACGACCAAACCGTGGTCGTCGGCGGTCGTCTCCACGCCGATCGCCACACGCAAGCCGACGTAACGCTCTTTGGCTTCGTCGTAGCTGTCCGCGTACGCGAAGCTGTCCAGCTCCCAGGACAAGAGCCCCACGCCTTCGCACACCGAGCGGGCGAGCACGGCCGGCGCCTTCAGGCGCGGCAGGTAGAGATAGGTGGCGAAGTCCTCGGCCAGCTGGCGAACCGGGACGTGGTTTCCGCGCCAGAGCGGCACGTCGTCCAGGTGCCTTCGGAGGATGCTCGCGGCCATGCGGGGAAGCGCTAGGTCTTCCCTGCCGATTCGGCCAAGCGCACTCGCCGCCGCCGACTCGCGGCTCCGCATCTGGAAGGCCCTCCACTCGACGGGCGCGCTCGCGTTCGCCTGCTCGGGAGCCAGAAGCCATTTGTAGACCTCGGGCATGCGGGCGGCGACCGACTCGTCGGCGGACTCCTCGCGCACGGCGGCCTGCTTCGCTTGGTGCGGGTCGAGGTTGAGCGCGTCCGTCTCGGCCAGGATCGACTGCCAAGCCAAGTACTCGCGCAGAGCTTGGTCCATGTCCTGCATCCGCACCTTGTCGGCGGCCAGGAACACCAGCGTGTTGCGGTAGATGCGCGGACCGGCGCCCCGGCGCGCCAGAATCTCCTTCGCGGCCGCCGTGGCCGCGTTGTCGGCGTCCCTGGAGTACGGCTTGTCGGCGGGGAGCACGACCAGGCGGGCGTCCAAGGCGTCGGGCACGTCGGCGACGGACCTCGGCAGCATGTGCACCCGGACTTGGTCCGGTCCCACCGCGTCGAACTCCTTGCGGAGGCGGCGTTCGAGTTCCTGGGCCGCTCTGTGCGGCTCGCCCGCCAGCTCCGCGGCCCGTTGCTCGGCCAGCTTGGCGACGGTGGGCTGGGTCGCGTACCAGTAGCGGTTGCCGTCCTGGTAGAGGTACGTGGCCGCCGCCGCCAGACGGCGCAACGCGTCGCCGAACAACGAGACCTGCTCGCCCGGCATGGCGCAACCCAGGTTGACCCGGCGGTCGTCGATGCCCCGGTTGGCCGCGAGCGTGAGCGGCGCGGACCCCATGTAGATGGTCCGAGCGACGCGGCGGGTGGCCGACAGCTTGCCCAGGTTGGGCGACTCGCTGTCCAGCCGGTGCGGCAACGAAGCCGACCCGTCGATGTCCTTCTCGATGATCGGCGTCCAGTTGTCCGCGAGGTAGCGCGTGAGTTCGGGCTGGACGCGCGAGTCGTCGACGGGAATCGTGGACGGCAGGACGAGCGGATTCTTGTCGCCGCTCTCCCAGAGGCTGTGAACGACCGAGGCCATGAGCCGCAGCACGCCCCGCGTCCGCTGGAACTTCACCAGGGACGACCAGTCCGTGTACAGCCGGTCGAAGATCTCCGGGTGGACGGGGTAGGCGGCGCGAATGCGCTTCTCGTAGTCGGCGTCGCGGCACTCCTGCGGGAAGTCGCCTTGGGCGCGCCGGTACAACTCGGCGAAAGCCCGCGCCGTCAGATCGCGCGCCTTGAAGGCGTCGTCGCCTTGGAGGGGCTCGAAGAGACGCCGCCGGACAATCTCGAACGCCTCTTCCGAAGTGGCCGGATGCCAGACCGCGCCCACCCTTCCCACCACGTGGGACAGGCGGTCGAGCGCGTCGCGGCCCCGCACGCCCCCGACCTCCGCGTCGTCGGCGTGCGGGTGGGCGCCTTCGGAGCCCGGCGCCGAGGCCGGCAACGACACGACCAGCAGGCAGTCGTCCACCACCTTCGCCGACTCGGTCAGCGCCTGGGCGAACGTGAACTGGGTCTCGAAGCTCCCGCCCGGCAGGTCGCCTTGATCGTGAAGCTGGCGCGCGTAGGCGACCCACTCGTCGATGAGGACGAGAACCGGTCCGCGGGCGGCCAGCAGGGCGCGGAGGCGATCCCCGGGGCTGGTGGCGTTCTCGTCGTCCGCCCGCACCTGCTCGAAGGCATCGCGTCCCCCCAGTTGCCACGCCAGCTCGCCCCAAAGCGTCCGCACGACGGTTCCGTCGGGCTTCGTGTCCGGATTGCCCGGCGAGATGCGGTTTCCGACGAGCACCACGCGCTTGGCTCGCGGCGGCTGGCTCTCGTCCGCGTCCGCAAGGACCGCCGCCACCTCGTCCGAATCCCGCGGCGCGGCCCCTGAGAACAGGTGGAACAGCGCCAGCATCGAGTGCGTCTTGCCGCCGCCGAAGTTCGTCTGGAGCTGAACGACCGGATCGCCCCCCTTGCCCGCCAGCCGACGAACCGCACCCGCAAGCAGGCGTCGCAGGTTCTCGGTCAAGTACGTTCGGCGAAAGAACTCGGCCGGGTCTCTGTATTCGGCTTCGCCTTCGCCCCGGCGGACCTGCCAGAGGTCGGCCGCGAACTCCGCCTGCTGGTACCGGCCGGTCGCGACGTCCGCGTGCGGCATCGCCACGTCGCGCCACGGCTTGAGCGACCCGGCCGCCGCCTCCACCAACGAGCCTCCCGCCTGCTTCTTCTGGTTGCGCAACTGCTGGTCGTACCGGAGCCGAAGCAACTCCGCCTTGGACTCTTCGACCTCCGCCGCCTCGGGCGCCGACACCGCCGCCAGCAACCGCGCCGACGAGTCGAGCGCCCGATACGCGTCGTCGCTGGAGAACCGCTCTTGGTGCGCCCACTTGTTGCGCCAGTCCCGCAACTCCTGCACGAGCGACCGTTCCGCCCGCCCCAGCGTGAACCGAAACACGTCGTTCCACGCTTCCCACATCACCTTCAGCAACGCCGCCGCGTCCCAGTCCGCCAACGGCTTCTCCGCCGCCTTCGGATCGCCCGCGTGCCGTCGAACCGCGCGCATCTGCACGATCCCCCGGTTGACGCGCTCGCGAACTTCGCGCTCGACGAACGGGCCGAGCCCCCGGCGCAGGCTGTCCATCGCCTTGCCGACGCGTTCGTGATATGAGACGGCCACTCCCGCTATCCCTTCATCAGTTCAGGGCACACGAACTCCACGATAACGCCGTGCCGCGACAACGCGTGGCGATGCTCCCGCCAGTCCGTGTCCGACGCGTTGAGTATCGGCGGCGATTCCCCGCTGGCGAGCGCCACCGCGACAAACTTACGGTCGTCGCGGTCGAAGCCGGCGAGGTCGTCGTCGTCCGGGAATTCGGCAAAGCCGCGCTCGTCGTCGGATTGAATCGAGACCAAAGTGCACCTTTCGGGGTTGCGGTGATTCGTCCACGCCCATTTCGCGAACGCGTGACCGGCCTTGAGTTGCCCGGTCGGCTCCGGGTATTCCCTCAGAATGCGGTTTCCATCGTCAAGCACCAGTCTTCCGTCCGTCTTGATCTCCGCCATCCTATCAACGCACGCTAAGACGCATGCCGGTTCCGCCTGTTCTGCTTCCCCGCTACCGACAAAAGCCACGTTGCTGTCCATCACGACGGGCGTCCTCACCGGCTGGCCGCCTGACGGCGCCTCTGCGCCGCTCTCGTCGTAGCGGCAATCTCCCCGAATTCGTCACCGAAGAAGTTGTCCGGCCAGTTCGTGATGTTGCCGAACACGTTGATGTTCAATCTCTCGAGTTTGGACCGCCTCGCTCCCAAGTCGCAGAAGTAGAGCCCCACGTCGTCGGGGCCGACCTTTTCCTCGGCAATTCGCCGTTGCAACCGGCGAAGCAGGTGCTCGCTGTGACTCTCGACGATCACCTGGACCCCCCGGTTCTTCCATGCGTCGATCATGACGTCCGCAAGCCCGGCTTGAACCGACGGATGAAGATGAATCTCCGGTTGCTCAAGAAGGACCGTCGAACCGTCGGGAACGAACAAGCATAAAACCAAGACCGGCAGGATCTGAGATACGCCAAAACCGACGTCGGTCAGCAACACCTCCGGCGACCGGCTCGTTCGCCTAACTCTCACTTCGTAGAGTTGGCTTCCCTCGCTCACGGACGCGACCCGAAAGTCGCGAATGAGTCCCAGCTCCTCGAGCCACTTCGCCACGTATTGCTCCAGGCTGAGGCGCCTTTTACGAAAGCCCGGGGATATCCTTTGATCGCGTTCCCGGGCCGCCAAAATGGCGTCCACCACGGCCTCTCCCGCTCGTCCCATGTCGGAAGGACGGGCGCCCGTCCAAGCGTACCGCCGTTCTGGGTAGGCCCTAAGCGGCCCAAGGTACGCCACCTCGTTCAAGCGTTTTTCGAAGGCCAGCACCAAATCCGCCAGAAAGCCCGCATTCTGAAAGTAGGCGCGAGTCTGGTCCGGAAATCCGTAGCACTTCTCCGGAGCCGGCAACGGCCACTTGCGACCCATGCTGTGAACAAACCGAAAGTCCTTCGGCCCCGCCGCGTTCGCAAAGAGTTCGTATTCGTCTTTGGAAACAGCCTTGCGACGCATCCCAAAACGTGCATCCCCAACTCGGTAGGACATTTCACGAACTACCGGCCGCGTTGGTCCGTTCGCCCTCGCCTGACCGACGATCGCCGAAAACCCTAGCCTGCAACTTTCCGCCACGACGCGGTTTTCATGCTTGCTGTCCCGTACTCCGATAGATGTCCGCCGTTTCCAATCCAGCGACACTTCGAGCTCCTCCGCTCCCGCGGCACCATGCAATACACTTCCAAAGTCACCCAGATCCACGGGAGTGACCTTGTCTCCGAAGTGAAAGACGAGTCCTCGATCTGCCGACTCGGCGGTCTGCTTGAGCAACAGCAACGCATGAAGCAAACCGCTCTTCCCCGAGCTGTTGGTTCCGAACAGACCCGTGATCGGTCGCAACGTCACGTCTCCGGTGTCTGTCCACGACTTGAAGTTCTTGAGCCTGAGCCGGGTCAACATCATCCATCTCCCTTCAAGCCCAGTTCCGGTTCCGATTCCCGCAACCACGGCTTCAGCCGCGACTGAAGCACGATCTCCGGCCAGCTGGACACCAGCGCATTGTACGCAAACGCGGTTTCGGCCCACCTCTTCCTCTCGCAGATCACGTAGCAACGATAGGCAAGATCCCGAATGCCATTGTCAATTTCACCAAATCGCGCCAATACTTCGGCCGCTCCGATATCACCACTAACGGCATACGCTCGCAACACGAGTTGTGTCCGTTGCCACACCGATGCATTAACGTAGTCACTTCGGCATAGCTCATTCATTTCTTCTGGTTGTATTAGTCGAACTGTACCTCCCCGTGATTCCGCCACGCATCTTTCCACGAGTCCCTTTACACTCGTATTCTTCGCTTTGGCCAGGACTTCGGCAACGCCGAATTTACCTTCATCAAAGCCGTGGGTTTCAAACCAGGCCAATGCCCACCGCGTTTCTCTGTCAAAGTCTGCTCCCAACGCCATATCCAACGCTTCGTTAATGTATTGAAGAGCTCTACGGACGCTGACCGTGCTACCATCTGGAGAAACGACCTTGGTGTAGCGGGAATAAATTGCCATGCCCGGTCCAATGGCAGCCTGCGCCAAGTCAACCGGTGCGATATTGCCGTCTTGAAGGGGTCGAATCGTAGACTTAAGATCGGCTGCCAATATCTTTCTAAACTTCCGACGAGTCACAATGTCGGCATCATGTCGTCTCTTTCGACAAACAATGACAACAGACGATGCAAGAGCGTTCGTTCCTTGGCCCACCTTGCGATTCTGTCGTTCCGTTCGGATCGGCCATGTACCCGTAATATTGAATCCCGAGCGAATAACTGCTTCAAGAAACGTCTCCCAAGCCGTACTGGTTTGACCACCATCGTCCGTCTTTTCTGATTGCTTAAATGCGTAGTAGATAGTAACCGGAAACGCCGGATGACAATGTCGCGCAAGCTGTGTCATCGCTTGAATCATTCCCTCCAAGAAAAAATCTTCAGCTTCTTTCCTGTTCTTCTGACGAAACGGTGAAGAAATTAGTTCATTCGTTTTCGGCGTGCCCATGCCCATAAATAACATGGGGTATTGATGTTGCAGTGCGCGTCGTAACCACACATAAAAAAAGTCCGACAAATCTGCGTATCCTATGTTGTCATAATATGGAGGATCAGTTGATATTACACTGTTGCGAATGGGGGCCACGGTCCGGGCGTCGGCATCTGTGGCATTTCCGATGGCATTACGTGACGATTTTATGGAAACGAGACCAGCCGCCGTGTTGTCAATCATGCTCATAAAAGAACCGCTGGGTCCTGACAAGCTGTTCGCTTCGGCATAATCCCACGACATTGGCAAAGCCTGTCGGCCGAATGTATCACCCGGGCATTGGACACCTGTTTTCCAAGTACACAGTGTACTGGCTCGATTTGCGGTCTTGCTAGCACCCAACGCCAAATAGAGCGCTACAGCATCTGCATAGGATCGTGCGTCGACTATTCCTTCATTACCTGCGATCGAAGCGTCCATCGCATCCCTTTGTATTTCATGCCACGCTGTCACGACTAAGTCAGATAATGTGCATAAGGTGACTAGTTGCCTAGGCGTATACAGATCCCGCCAAAGATACATGCCGTACTGCTGAACGCGAAAACCTAATGCTTTGGGAGGCAATTCCAGCATTGGAGTATTTGTTGGAAGTGCATACTGTGCTAGTTGTTCTTGTGATACATCTGGATTCAAGTACACGCGCTCGCGATTACCTTCGGCAACGATCGCCATTAAGCGAGGCGTGGATTGTTTCCGTCGTAGTTCATCGCGAATATGCGCAAACGGAATCGGGATCTTCGAGAACACACAAAAGAATGGACTGCGGCTTCCGCCAATCTTGGTTCCTCGTGCAAGAGCATCCGGGTCGTCCGGTTGCCCCGTTCGGACGTAGAAATCCCAGTGCCGATCTCGTAGAACTAGCTCAACCCATGCTTCTTTGCCAGTCTTCTTCGACAACCAAAACGACGACACTAGCGGTACCATCGAATCAGCAAACGCTGGATTCGGACTTCGTACCGTCCTTGCCCAAATCCAGGCAATGATCTTGAGGTGCTGTCCTTCGTATTTGCCAAGTTCCGGACGGGCGGCTACCATCGTTTCAGAGATGCAGATTGTCGGGTAGACAGTACCAATGCGACGCTGCG
Organism: Longimicrobiales bacterium; assembly: GCA_965203485.1. Lineage (GTDB taxonomy): Bacteria > Gemmatimonadota > Gemmatimonadetes > Longimicrobiales > Gaopeijiaceae. Next base: position 1,108,104 of record OZ241892.1, on the reverse strand, counting down.
CTTCCTTGCGCATCCATCGTCCGTAATAGCGCACATCTTCAGCAAGGCCCGTCGTGCCCGACCAAATGGTCAGCTTCTTTTGTTCGTCTTGGGTCGATCTCCAAGCCGGATTGACCGGTGGACAATCGACGAACTTCGGAGGAATCTCAATCATTGCCTTGTTTATCAGCACCGCGACCGGATTAAGGTCGCTGGCATGAACCTCCAAGCCAAGGCGCTGAGCCTCAAGCGGCAACGCACCGCCGCCAGCGAAGGGATCATGGAACGCCGGAAGTCGATCCGGATCGAAGCGGTCTGTCGCATCGGGCTCGGCCTCGTGGTCCGCACATGTCCGCCGCCAGCTCTCCTTGATCTCCGTCCTCGCCTCGTCCAGGAGTGCTTCGTTCGTGGTGTTCTTCCACTGGACCAGCCGCTCGATCAAGTCGAAAAGGCGCGCACGCTCGGCGTCCTGCTCCGCCTCGGTCGGAAACAGCTCCGGCCTCGACGACGGATCGTCCACCATTTGGGCAAAAATCACAGCCCGGGCCGCTGCCAACGGCCTACGCGCCCACCATAAATGAAGCGTGCTGGGATGCCCGTGCCGAATCGACTTCTCTCTCGCAGCCGCCTTGTTGATCGCATTCAACGGAAGCGCGACCTCGATGAGCTTCTTCCGATTCATGGCGCACGCCTCGCCGCCGCAACACACCCGACCTCACGTCCGCCTGCCAGCCGCCCCCCCCTACCCCACATCGATCCTCCAAAGATGCGCCGCCCGCTTGCCCATCCTCCGTTGCCGTTCATCCAGCAACGACGCCGTCCACTCCTCCGGGGCCAGCTCGGCGACCGCCCTCGTCAACGCGTACTCGCTACGGGCGTACGCGGCGACCTTCTCGCCATACGCCGCGTTCCCGACAGCCCGGTTGATCGTCGGCTCCAGCAAGGTAAGGTTCCCGAGCCGGTGCGCCAACCCGTCCCAGCGTCGGGCCGGGAAGCTCTCGTCCCAATCGCTCGACGGGTTGAGCGGCAGAATGTGTTCGACCGTTCCGGGATCGGTCTCGGGGTCGCACGCGCGGCCGGCCGCGTCGGTCTCCAGGCGCGCCAGGACGTGCCGCGTCAAGCGCTTCTGGCTGGAATCGAGCACGAGTTGCGCGAAGTCGCGGGCGAACTTCTTGTCGTCCACGTACACTGCCTTCAAGAACTCGAACGCGGACCGAGCCGTGCCTGCATCGCCCTTGCCAACGGCCACGGCCGCCTCTTGGCAGGCCGACTCGAAGGCGCCGTTGCGAAGTCCGCAGACGACCGAATACCGGAAGGCGACCGTGCAGACGCACCTGAGCGTCTTCGCGAACTCGGTCGGCGGCATGGCCTTCCACGCCGCGAACAGCAACGGGGTCGCCTCGCGCGCGCCGAAGAGCAGGAACTCCCGCACGTGCGGCCGCGCTTGGGGCAGCTCCGCCCAATACTCGTGCCCCGGGTCGCGAAGGGCCGCGAACAGTTCGCCCCGCGGCTCCATGTCGTCAATCAGCTGGAACACGTCGTGCGACGAGGCGATTCGACTTCGCACGAACCGAAAGGTCCGCCGCTTGCGGATCCCCGGAGTCTCGCAAAGCAGATGGGCTCGCAGAAAGTCGGGGAAGCGGCGCGCGCCGACGGTCCCGACCAGCGACAGCCACCGCCGCCGCAACATGTCGAGGTCGCTGGCCACGCGCACGTGAGAAAAGAGAAAGTTCTTCAGCAGGTCCGTGGTCGTGAGGTCCACGCCGCGCGCGTTCATCGTCTCGAACACCGTGTAGGCGTCCGACTCGTCGTCCACGTCGATCACGATGAACACGAGCCGCTTCGCAACGGTCTCGGACAGAATCCGGGCCACGGACGCGCCGTCGTCCCGGTCGGGCAACCTGTCGATGCAGCCGCGAAAGTGCTGGAAGGCTCCCCACAGCTGGCGATTGGAGTCCGACAGGCCCCGCGGGTTGTGCGGGGGGCGCAACTGCACCAAGTGGTCCTGGTAGAAGCCGTCGTCGGCGTCGTTCAGGAACAGATGGCTGCTCTCGACGAGCGACGCGGGGTCCTTCTCGCCCACGAACCGGCTGCGGAGCCGCTCGCTGCGCCCGCGATTGGCCTCGGCGTCGCGTCCTTCGCCGGCCAGTTCCTGCAGGTGCGCCACGACGGCCAGCGCGAACACGCTCAAGGTCGCCAGCCGTTGCTGTCCGTCGATCACCCGAAAGTCCCGGTCGCGGACTTCCTGGACCACCAGCGCGCCCAAGTAATGGCGCGCTTCGCCGCCCCCGTCGCGCAAAGCCACGACGTCTCGCCACAGGTCCTCCCACTCCTCGTGCGTCCACGAGTAGTCGCGCTGGTGAGGAGGCACGCGATAGACCCTGCCGTTGCCGATCAGGTCCCAGTAGTCGGCCGCGCGCGCGTTCAGGAACCCGGGCTTCTTCATGCGCGGCACGCCTTCGAGCGCGGTTGAAATGTTCGGGCGGGCGCGTTCATTCAACTGCCCCAGCGATTCCGCACGCAGGCGTTGGAGACGGGGAAGCTCATGCGCTCCCAACGTTATCTTGCCTCAGCACGGCGGTCAACCGACGAGTCCCCCCACCTTGTCCATGCGCCTCGAAGACCTTGCCCCCAATGCGGCCGTCCGCGGTCTTCTGCCCGACGAAGCGCTCGCCACCGTCGTCGGCGTGCGTTGGTTCGGCTCCGAGGCCGTCGAGCTGACCTACAAGACCTCCGGCGGCCGCGTGGCCAACGAGCTCCTCTACCGAGACGACGAGGCCCGCCTCGAGATCGCCGAGCGGGGCAGGCCCTGGCGCTTCGACGGGGACGGCGCGCACTTCCGCCTCGTCTCGGAGGCGTTGCGGATTCGGCTGGCCCATCTGTTCGACCCGATGCTGGCGGTCCACACGTCGGTCGTGGAGCCCCTGCCCCACCAGATCACGGCGGTGTACGACGCGATGCTGCCGCGCCAGCCCCTGCGCTTCCTGCTGGCGGACGACCCCGGGGCCGGCAAGACGATCATGGCGGGGCTCCTCGTCAAGGAACTGATGGCGCGGGGCGACGTGGAGCGGTGCTTGGTGGTGTGCCCGGGGTCGCTTGCGGAACAGTGGCAGGACGAGCTGCGCCGCCGGTTCCACCTGCCGTTCGAGATCCTCACCAACGACAAGCTGGAGGCGGCGGGGACGGGCAACTGGTTCCTGGAGGCCGACTTGGCGATCGCGCGGCTCGACAAGCTGGCGCGCGACGAGGATGTGCAGGAGAAGCTGAAGGCGCCGGACTGCCGGTGGGACTTGGTGGTCTGCGACGAGGCCCACAAGATGTCGGCCACGTACTTCGGGGGCGAGGTGAAGTACACCAAGCGACACCGCCTGGGCCGCCTGCTGTCGGGACTCGCGCGCCACTTCCTGCTCATGACGGCGACGCCCCACAACGGCAAGGAGCAGGACTTCCAGCTCTTCATGTCGCTGCTGGACGAGGACCGCTTCGAGGGACGCTTTCGCGACGGCGTGCACGAGTCCGACGCGTCGGACCTCATGCGGCGCGTGGTCAAGGAGAGTCTGGTGCGCTTCGACGGGACACCGGTGTTTCCCCGGCGCCGGGCGCACACCGTCCCCTACCGGCTCTCCGAGGGCGAGACCCGGCTCTACGATGCCGTCACCGACTACGTACGCGAGGAGTTCGACCGGGCGGCGGCGCTCGAGATGGACCGGCGCGGGACGATCGGGTTCGCGCTCACCGTGCTCCAGCGGCGCGTGGCGTCGTCTCCACGGGCGATTCACCGGTCGCTCGTTCGCCGGCGAGAGCGGCTGGAGGAGCGGTTGCGGGAGATGGAGTCGGCGCGGGCCGAGACGGGCGGCGGGCGGGCGAGTCGCGCGGGGCCGACGCCGCTCGACGAGACGTTGCCGCCGTCGTTGCACGTCCGCGGCCCCACTTTCGACTTCGAGGACGCGGAGGCGTGGGATGACCTCGACGAAGCCACCGAAGCCGAGCTGCACGACATCGAGGCCGATCTGCTCGGCCAGGTCACGGCGGCCCGCTCCATGGCCGAGCTCCAGGCCGAGATCGCCACGCTGGGTCGCCTCGAGCGACTCGCCGACGACGTCCTTCGCGGCGGCGAGGACGCCAAGTGGCAGGAGCTGGCCGGCCTGCTCGACGAGATCTTCACGCCCGCGGGCTTGGCGGCCAGGGTCGTCGAGGGTTCGGAACACGCCTACGGAGCGGGGGCGATTCCGGCTCACACGCCCTCGCCGAGCCAGAAGCTGGTCGTCTTCACCGAGCACCGCGACACGCTGGAGTACCTGCGGGATCGGATCGGCACGCGCTTGGGAAGGCCCGACGCGCTGGTCGTCGTCCACGGCAGCTTGCGCCGAGAGGAGCGCCTGCGGGCGCAGGAGGCGTTTCGCCACGACCCGGAGACTCGGATTCTGCTGGCGACCGACGCGGCGGGCGAGGGGATCAACCTGCAGCGCGCGCACCTGATGGTGAACTACGACCTGCCCTGGAACCCGAACCGGCTCGAGCAGCGCTTCGGCCGGATTCACCGCATCGGCCAGCGCGAGGTCTGCCATCTGTGGAACTTGGTGGCCGACGGCACTCGGGAAGGCGACGTCTACCAACGCCTGCTGGACAAGCTGGAGACCGCGCGGCAGTCGCTGGGCGGCCAAGTGTTCGACGTGCTGGGCCGGCTGCACTTCGAAGGCAAGCCGCTGAGGGACCTGCTCCTCCAAGCGGTGCGCTACGGTGCACGCCCCGACGTGCGGGCCCACCTGACCACCGTTCTGGACGAGACGCTGGACCAGGACAGGCTTCGCGACTTGATCGAGGAGCGGGCCCTGGCCCACGACGCCATGGACTCGCGCAGGCTGCGGCGAGTCCGCGAGTCGATGGAGCGGGCGGAGGCGCGGCGTCTTCAGCCCCACTACGTCGAGTCGTTCTTCAAGGAGGCGTTCGGGCGCCTGGGCGGCGCGGCCAAGCAGCGGGAGCCGCGCCGCTACGAGATCGCGCGGGTCCCCTCGACGGTGCGGGCCGCCACGCAACGTCGTCGCGGGAGAGAGCCGGCGCTGTCGCGCTACGAGCGCATCGTGTTCGAGAAGGAAGCCGAGCCGCCGCCGGGCAAGCCCGCTGCCGCCTTCGTCTGTCCGGGGCACCCGCTCCTGGACGCCGTGCTGGACTTGACGCTCGAACGCCACGGCGAGTTGCTCAAGCGCGGGGCGACGCTCGTGGACGACCGCGACTCCGGTTGCGAGCCCCGCGTCCTCTTCTACCTGGAACACGCCGTGCAGGACGGAGGCCTAGACCGCTCTGGCGCCCGCCGCGTCATATCGAAGCGGATGCTGCACGTGGAGCTGCGGCGCGACGGCGCGGTCAGCCACGTCGGACACGCGCCCTACCTGGACTACCGGCCGCTGGCGGACGACGAGCCGAGTCCCGACGAACTCCTGGAACGCCCCGAATGCGCGTGGATCACCGCCGAGCTGGAGCAGAGCGCGCTCGGCCACGCCGTGGCCAAGATCGCGCCGGAGCACGTGGCCGAGGTGCGGGCGGCCCGCGTGGACCTCGTCGACCGGACCGAAGCGGCGGTGAAGGACCGGCTCACGAAGGAGATCAACTACTGGGACCGCCGTGCGCAGGAACTCAAGGCCAAGGACGAGGCCGGCGCCGCCGACACGCGCCTGGCCGCCGGGGAAGCCGCCAAGCGCGCCGATGTCCTTCAGACCCGGCTGAAGGCGCGTCTGGGTGCGCTGAAGCGGGAACGGCTCGTCTCGTCTCTGCCGCCGGTCGTGCTGGGGGGCGTGCTCGTGGCGCCCATCGGCTTGTTGGCCCGGACGAGCGACCAGGCCGAGTCAACCACTGCCGTCCGGACCGCAGACACGCAAGCCGCCGCCGCCCGCGCCCGCGCCGTCGTCATGGACGTGGAGCGCACGTTGGGCTTCGAACCGGTGGACCGGGAGTTCGACCGCGTGGGCTACGACATCGAGAGCCGAGATCCGGAGACGGGCGGCCTGCGCTTCATCGAGGTGAAGGGCCGGGTCGCCGGGGCCGTTGCGGTCACGGTGACGCGCAACGAGATCCTCACCTCCCTCAACAAGCCCGACGGATACGTCCTCGCCCTGGTCGAGTTCCGCGACGACGGAACCCATGAGGTCCGCTACCTTCGCCGTCCCTTCAAGCGCGAGCCCGACTTCGGCGTGACCAGCGTCAACTACGACTTCGCCGAGCTGCTGGCCCGCGCCGGGCCGCCGTCGTGACGGACTCCGAAAACCATCTCGCCAGTCCCGCCGAGTCGCCACTCGCCGACATCCCCCCCTCCCCACCCCCCCTCCCCCATAAGGAGGCAACGCTCCGAGCCGGCACGAATCGAATCGTCAACGCCGATTCCATCTCGGCGGATGCCCGCCGACCGGTCACTCCCGCGAAAACGCCGACGCCGTCCAAATCACCAGCTGAAGCTCCCTGTCATCAATCACTCGGTACTCCGGCGACCGCCCTGAGAGCAAACGGTTCTGCTTCATAATGATCGGTACGCCATCTCCCCTTCGGTCCATCATTCGGCTTCTGGCCACCTTCTCTGCCGGATCAATTTTGCACCTTCCCAGTAAGGAAACGACGACATCATTCCTGTTGTGTTGCAACAACGCCATGTTCTCCGGCGTGAGATGGTTGACGAGCCGCCCCGGCACTAGAATTCAATTTCGACGGACGGATTGATCGCATCCAAACAGATTTTCGCATATCCACGCCTCGACAGCATTCAATGCGTCGATGGGAATGCCAATGATCTCTTTCGTTTTGTCGTCGATGCCCAAGACGACTGTTCCGTTGTTGCATCTTCTCCAAGCCCAATTCTCGAAGCAACTTTTCACTGTTCACGAACTCGTCTCCGATGCCCTGAATAATATCTTCTTGAAACGACTCTCGAAGGCCTCCCGTCCGCCCTCCATTATTCGGCAAACCTCTTCTCGCACGTCAGCCTCCGGTAAGCCTGCATGGCATGTCACTGTGGTCCGCCCGTTGTCGCTCCTGAACGACAGCACGTATTCCGCGTCGCCATGCACGACGATGTTCGGATTGTGCGTGATCACGATGATTTGTCGTTCGTTTTTTACTTCCTTCAACCGCGACACGACCAAATCATAGATGAGCGTATTGTCGAGATCGTCTTCCGGCTGGTCGAGAACAACAGGATCCGACCCGTAACTGAGCACCAAGGACAAGAGGGCGGCCGTTTGCTGTCCCGGTGATCCCTGGTTGATTGGCCGCCATTTTTGGGTTGCTCGATCCTTGAACCGGATCGTAACGGCATCCTCAGGCAGATACACCGCCAAGTGATCGATCGCGTCCGGCGGCCGATCGGCAATCGCTTTCTTAAAACGGTGATCCTTAACTTGGAATAGTTGGTCTTCTCCACGGCGAAGCGCAGACAACTTGTCTGTGATTCTATCAAGTCCTGTCTCCCATTTCTCGCTACTGCTAATGTGTTCGGCTAACGCAACTCGGTCATTCTCATAACGAGACATCCCCAACCGCCTGCCGATTTCCGCTACAAGATCGCTCGTGTCGGCAAGAGGGGCGATGACGACGTCGATGCCAGCTCCGCTCAATTCCTTGGCAAAGTCGACGCGTCGCTCGGACCACGTTCGACGAACTTTGCGGTAGTTCGCAAGTACGTCACGCCCTTCGCGAATCAAGGACTGGGCCCGTTCCCGTTCGCCCTGTAGGCGGTCAATCTCGCGTTCCAGTTCCGCAGACCTCATCAGCAGGTCAGTGTAGAACCTATCTCAAAAAGCCGAGATGGTTGAAGAAGATGCAGATGGCGGACAGTTGGACGAACGCCAGGAAGTTCTCGGGATGATATTCCCAACGGACCAACAGCCGGCGCTTCCACTGCATCCACCCGAAGAACCGCTCGACAATCCATCGTCGCTTCGCCCGCCGAAGCCGACGACCGTCCTGCGTCCGCGGCCGCGTTCGATTGCGCCGGTGCGGCGCGATCATCTCGATGCCTCGCGCACGCAAGGCCGCGTCCAGCGGGTCGCTGTCGTACGCCTTGTCGCCGATCAAGTTTGCCGGCGTGTCGTCCGTGAACGCCAAGTCCAGCGACAACTGGACGAGCGTCGCCTCGCGAGGATTCGCAGGATGCGTGCTCAACGACAGCGGAAGACCGCAACGGTCCACGACCGCCATGATCTTCACGCCCTTGCCCGCCTTGGTGTTTCCCACGCCCGCCCCGCCTCCCTTCGCCCGCGCGAACGACGCGTCCACGTATGCCTCCGTGCCGTCGAAGAGACCCCGTTGCCTCGCTTCCCCCGCCAAGTCCCTCAGCACCCGTTCGAGCACGCCCGTCCGGATCCAAGTCTGGAACCTCTGGTGCACGGTCTTGTAGTTCGGATAGTGTTGCGGCAGAAAGCTCCACTGGGCGCCCGTGTGCAGAATCCACAGCGCTGCCTCGAACACGCGCCGAGCGGGCACCGGCGGCCGCCCCAGCCGCTTCCCCTTTTGCGCTTCCTCGGGGAAGTGGTGGCGAATCCGCTCCCACTGCTCGTCGCTCAGCTTCACCGTCGTCATGCCTCGAAGATGAACAACTCCCCGGCCCATCGCAACCCATCATGCTTTTTGAGATAGGCTCTAGTCAGTCGGCACCGGTGCTCCGGCATTTGACAACTTTGCGACGACCCCTTCGAACGCGGAGCCTGTGTCGTGCACCGTCCGTTGCCAGCGACGCAAAGGGTCGCCGGACATCACGGTCTGAATTTCGATCTCCGCGTGTCGCAACATCTCTGCGATGCCAGTCCGCGTGCGCGCCATTACGGCTTTCAGCGACTCGTAGGCACTCGCCAGATCCTCTACGCCGGGCCTGTCGCTATCCGCCGTCAGATCTAAGTCCGCCACGTCTAATTCGGTCGTCTCTCGAGCTGCCTGTTGTATTCCATCCAACGTCTGTTTGGCAATCTCGCGCCAAGTGTCGTCCAACCACCGAAATCGCCGATGGCGTCTTAGCACATCAGCGTAGCCGCTTCTTTCCAATATCTCAATCTTCCGCCGCAGATCTTGCAACGATGCGTTCGTAGCCTCCAAAGCGGTAGCTGTCGTCTCCGCCATTCGAGCTTCTGCGCGTAGCGACAGATAGCGAGATTCTAGCTCTGCTAGGCGGCGTCGAAAGGTCGATCCTTGCACGGAATGGGCGTCGTCAATCACAGTTAGCAAGGCACTAGGGTTCTGTGCCATTGCAAACAACTGCTTCTGACTGTAGATGCGCATGGGGAAACGTTCCCGGACATCGCCACGTTCTTCGACCAAATCGCCATCGGCCATGCGACCGATCGCCGGAACACTGCCATCTTGACTCCAACCGAGTTCAAAACGCTGGGCATCCTTGCAGTAGACGACACGGACACGCGTCTCTTCTAACAGCAATCCCTCGTCCGCATGCGATGCGGGAACTCTCATTCGGGAGTCGAATGCTTTTCTAAGTTCTCTTGATCCGTCATTGCCACCTGCATTTAGTTCACGATCACACCGAAGCGTCTTTCGCAGAAAATCCACCAAAGTTGACTTTCCAGTTCCCCGACCACCGATAATCGCTGTCAACCAAGGACTGAAAGCCACTTCGAAAGGCTCTCCGCGGCCCATGTACCGTCCGTTGCAAACTGAGATGCTATGAAGGTAGGATGGGGCATGCGACGGCGAGTCAGCAGGGTTGTCGGTGGAGCGGCCTTGCCGGATTGAGCCATCCCCGTCCAGGAAGGCCAAGCGCAAGCCGTCCAAAGTGGGGCGAGCCATCTTGACCCAGGTAAACCGCTGGCCCAGCTGATCGTGACGATGGCTGTCGGAAGACCATACCTGCGGAATCCGCCTTCCGATTTCCGCTACGCTTCCGTCGAGCCATCGTGTTCGGTCATCAGTGAGCGCCGCGTCGGGATCAACTTTCGTTGCGTCGGGATCAACTTCCACCGCGACCAATGCCTCACGCGTCAGTATCTTGCCGAAAGATCCGGACTCGTAGGTCCGCAACAAACCCCGCCGCCTGTTCACATGAGCGGCGACCACTAGCATCTTGTTCCCAACCTTGTCGAGGATGTCGAGGACGCCATGCGGGGAACGAGCCTCCGGCGTGCCGCGGGAAGCCGAAGCGACGCCGACCCGAGCCAGGATGTCGTCGATGTCTGCTAGGCCGGTGCTGGGGTCCGCCAACAGCAGGAGATGCGTCCCGTTCTCCGTGGTGAGCTCCACGCCCGGAAAAAGCACCGGTGCGCCCTCGACCTTCGTCCGAAGCTTTTGCAGGCGGGCGATGCCCTGAGCCGTGTTGTGGTCCGTGACGGCTACCGCATCTAATTTTGCGTCCCGGGCCGCCTCCAGCCAGCGGAGCCAAGGCGTCTCGTCGGTAGCATCCCAATCTTCGCCGGCCGCATCCCAATCCGGCGATGCCGGCGTGTGCGCGTGCAGATCCACTCGCCACCAGCGCGATCCAGGACTCTCCCACGTTGCATTCACGCTGGTCCTCCGTTGCCCAACGGCCGCTCTCGGCGCACCCACATGCGCCTTTCATCTCCATGAAGTTAAAATACTCGCCCCCCGGGTTGCATGTCATCGTCCGTTTGCCGCCACATCACGTGCCAAGGGGAACGGAAAGCGACGACGACGGGCCGCGTAACAATGCGGCATCCTCGACGACCCGGCTCCAACGTCCTCCTTCGGGAGGAATGCGGACACGAGTCTCCAGTTGCCTCGCCCAAGCGCGTCCGTGCCTCCAAAACGCCCCCCTCAACGCTTCGCCAGACCGGGTCGCAGGCCACTGCCAACCACCGGCCGTATCACCACCAGAACCTCTACGACTCGCCAGCCCCCGCTAAACCCCCTATTCTCTGGCAGACACGGCAGACACTATATTAGATACTAGACTGGTCTAGCGGATCGGTCGGATGAACATCGCTCACGCTCGCCGGAGTTTCAGCCATGCGGACCGTCGGAAGCTACGAAGCCAAGACGCATCTCCCACGGTTGCTCGACTCGGTAGCCGGAGGCGAGAGCGTGACGATCACTCGTCGCGGCCAGCTTGTTGCCGGTCTGGTGCCCTTTGAAGACGACGCCAGAAAGCGGGGCGGCCAAGCTGAGCAACGCATCCGGGAGCGCCGCAAGCGGCTGGGCGGAGCCTCCGTCGCCGCACTGATCGACTCGATTCGCGAAGGGCGTCGGTATTGATCGTCGCGGCGCCAGGGTCGTGAACGCTTCCATGCGTACCGGCGAAGCCGCTGTGGACAAAGCGGGCGATTCCGTCAAGGAAGAGGGCCGCTCGATGGGCATCGACTATGGGCGACGCCGCATCGGGGTCGCCGTGAGCGACGTTGCGGACGTGCTGGCCACGCCGCTGACGACTCTGACGCGCCGGGCGGGCAAGCGGCCTCCCTTGAACCGGTTGCTGGAAATCGCCGACCGTCACCGGGCGCGCCTGATCGTGGTGGGGCTTCCGTTGGACCCGTCGGGGCGCGAGACTGGCTGGACGGCGGAGGTGCGGTCGTTCGGAGAGCGGCTCGCAAGACGGGGAGAGGTCTCGGTGGTGTTTCAAGATGAACGGTATTCGTCGGCGGAAGCCGAATCCCGCATCCGGTCCGCGGGATTGCCGCGCAAGAAGCGCGAGAACAAGGCTCGAATCGACGCTGGAGCGGCGGCGATCATCCTGCAGGACTGGCTGGACGGCGTCCGGCACACGCGGACAGCCCAGCCCCAGGGTGCGCCGGCGAGCGACGCTCCGGCTTGTCCGAGCCGGACGACGCCCCGTGGCAATGCCGGCGAAAGCGGGAAAGCCGGATGACCCTCGGTCGTGGTCGCGCCGTGATTCTTGGCGTTGCCGGCCTCGCCCTGGCGGCGGCGGCCACGGCCACGCTTGCCGGACCGCGGTTGCCGGGAGGAGAGACGTACGTCCACATCGCCCCGGGATCGTCGTTCCGGTCTGTGGTGGACAGCCTGGAGGCCCGCCAAGTCGTCGCCCGCCCAGGTCTCTTTCGCGTGTACGCGCGGTTGCGAGGACTCGACGGATCAGTCAAGGCCGGCACCTACAAGCTGGCGCGGGGAGAGGGGTACGGGCGGCTCATCGAGACGCTCACGGACGGACGGGTCGAGACCTATCCGACGACGTTCCCCGAGGGACTCACCCTCAAGGAGATGGCGGGCCGCATCGCCGTCTTCGTCGAGACGGACGACTCCGCCGCAATCTTCGCGGAGCTGGCCGGCGACACGCTGGACCGCGTTTGGGACGTGCCGGGGCCGGGGCTCGAAGGATACCTCTTCCCCGACACGTACCGCCTCGCCAAGGGCGTGGGGCCCGGCCATTTCGTCGCGGCCATGACGGCGCAGTACAAGCGCTACTGGACGCCCGAGCGGCGCGCCCGGCTGGCCGAGACGGGGATGAGCGAGCGCGAAGTGGTCACGCTGGCGTCGATCATCCAGGCGGAGTCGCGGCGCGAGTCGGAGATGCGCACGATCTCGAGCGTCTACCACAACCGGTTGCGCGCCGGGATGAGGCTCCAGGCGGACCCGACGGTGCTCTACGCGCTCGGGGGCCACCGGCCGCGCCTGCTCTACGCCGCCATCGACTCGGTGGCCGACAATCCCTACAACACCTACGCGCATGCCGGCCTCCCGCCCGGCCCCATCGGAGCGCCGGGAGCCGCCGCGCTCGACGCCGCGCTCGACCCCGCAGAAACCGACTACTACTACTTCGTCGCCCGGTCCAACGGCGAGCACGTCTTCTCGCGCTCCCTGCGGGCCCACAACAACGCCCGCATCCGCATCCGCCGCGAATCCGCGCAACGCGAGTGAGGGCCGTACCCCTCGCCGAACGCTTGCGCTTGCTCGTGGTGACCGACCGCGGCGATCGCCCTTCCAGCTTCCTTGAAGCCATCGTCGGCGACGTCCTCCGCGCCGGGGGGGCGCCCGCCGTCCAACTTCGCGAGAAACACCTGCCGCCCCGCGACCTCCTTCCCCTTGCTCGCCGCCTCCGGTTCGCCGCGCACGCCGCCGACGCCCTCTTCTTCGTGAACGACCGCCTCGATCTCGCCCTCGCCACCAAAGCCGACGGCGTCCATCTCGGCCCCGAAGACCTTCCGATCGCCGCCGCCCGGCGGCTCGCCCCGCCGCCCTTCCTGATCGGCGCCTCCGCGCGCACTCCCCTTGGCGCCCAGGCGGCCGAGGCGGACGGCGCCGACTACATCGGTTGCGGCCCCGTCTTTCCGACCCGCACCAAGCCGGCCCGGTCCATCGGCCTCCAACGCCTCGCCGCCGTCGCCGCTTCCGTAAGCATCCCCGTCATCGCCATCGGCGGCCTGAACGCCGTCCGCGCCCCCGCGGCCCGCAACGCCGGCGCCGCCGGTTGCGCAGTCGCCCGCACCATCATGGCCGCCCCCGACCCCTGCAAGGCCACCGCGAAGATTCTCGCCGCGTCACGTGGCCTCGCCCCTGCCAGGCTAGGCTAGGCTACTTCAGTCTGCACGACAGGTCGCAGGCGCTTGAAGGCAATCGCACTTGCGACTGCGGAGACAGCTGTTGCCGAAAGTTGCCGCCGATCCCTTTTGGCTTCCTTCAATCCGGAAGTCATGAGTCCCACGATCTTCCGAGGGCCAACCGCCGGCACCGCCGCCGGCCGCGGCCACGGCGGCCAAGCGCTGGTCCTTGCGCGCGCGCTGTCGGCGCGTGCTTCGCGTGGCCTGCTGGAACGTGCTTCTCTTGGTCTGCGGCGTGGGGCTCGTCGCCCGCGACGATTGAGGCACGGCTCCTCATCGTCCCGGCAAGTTGCCAACTCCGGTGTCTCGGCTCTCCACCGCACCACTCCTGGCCTCGTCCAGCCGTTCGCGGTCTGCTTTGCTTCAAGCGCGTCGGTTGTCGAGACGGGTTTATAGGCTGGAACGCAGAACGCCCCGCCCGGCCGCTTCGGGCCGAACGGGGCGTTCGCAAGGCAGGCCGGCGACGACGTACTCTTCCACCGGATCGCTCCAGCAGTACCATCCGCGCGGCAGGGCTTAACTTCCGAGTTCGGGATGGGATCGGGTGTGACCCCTGCGCTGTGGCCACCAGCCAAGTCGAAAGGCGCCGCGGATCGCCCCGCGGCGCCTCGAACCCAGGAAGAGGTCGGGGAAGCGCCTCGCGTGCAGAAAAGACGCGGAAAGGAAAGCTGGTCAAGCCGCACGGGCCATTAGTACGGCTCAGCTGCACGTGTCGCCACGCTTCCACTTGCCGCCTATCAACGTGCTAGTCTCGCACGGCCCTTCAGAGACCCGAAGGTCTGGGAGTACTCATCTTGGGGTGGGCTTCCCACTTAGATGCTTTCAGCGGTTATCCCTTCCCGACGTCGCTACCCGGCAATGCCCCTGGCGGAACAACCGGTACACGAGAGGTCAGTCCATTCCGGTCCTCTCGTACTAGGAACAGCTCCCCTCAGTACTCCAACGCCCACGACGGATACAGACCGAACTGTCTCACGACGTTCTAAACCCAGCTCATGTACCGCTTTAACGGGCGAACAGCCCGACCCTTGGGACCTTCTCCAGCCCCAGGATGCGATAAGCCGACATCGAGGTGCCAAACCGCCCCGTCGATGTGAACTCTCGGGGGCGATAAGCCTGTTATCCCCGGCGTACCTTTTATCCGTTGAGCGACGGCCCTTCCATTCGGAACCGCCGGATCACTAAGGCCAACTTTCGTTCCTGCTCGACCCGTCGGTCTCGCAGTCAAGCTCCCTTATGCCTTTGCACTCTTCGCGCGATTGCCGACCGCGCTGAGGGAACCTTTGCGCGCCTCCGTTACCTTTTGGGAGGCGACCGCCCCAGTCAAACTACCCACCTGCCACTGTTCCCGAGGAGGATTCACTCCCCTGGGTTAGGGCCTCAACATTGTAAGGGTGGTATTTCACCAGCGACTCCCTGCCCCCTGGCGAGGGCAGTTCGCAGTCTCCCACCTATCCTACACATGCAAAGCCAAGACCCAATGGCAGGCTGCAGTAAAGGTGCACGGGGTCTTTTTGTCCTGTCGCGGGTAATCGGTATCCTCACCGATACTCCAATTTCGCCGAGCTCGCGGAGGAGACAGCGCCCAAGTCGTTACGCCATTCGTGCAGGTCGGAACTTACCCGACAAGGAATTTCGCTACCTTAGGACCGTTATAGTTACGGCCGCCGTTTACCGGGGCTTCAGTTCAGAGCTTCGGGTTGCCCCTAACCCCTCGCTTTAACCTTCCGGCACCGGGCAGGCGTCAGTGCCTATACGTCGTCTTGCGCGACTTTGCAGACACCTGTGTTTTTACTAAACAGTCGCTTGGGCCGATTCTCTGCGGCCCGCTTCGGCTCCCCACGCGTCGTGGTTCACCTACCACGGGCTCCCCTTCTCCCGAAGTTACGGGGACATTTTGCCGAGTTCCTTCTCCGCGAATCACTCGAGCACCTTAGGCTACTCGCCTCGCCTACGTGTGTCCGTTTGCGGTACGGTCGTCCAGGCACCTCCCATGCGAGGCTTTTCTTGGCGGCATGATTACGGACCCTTTGCGGGCCAGAAAATTGGCCCTTCGGCATCGGCGCTCGGCTAAAGAGGTCTTTTCTCCCCTCTCATCGCCTACCACCTTGCATCGGATATTCCACCACCCGACGGTCCTGTCACTCCCGCGTCCCCCCTCATGGTCGAACGCTACCTGGCCGGTACAGGAATATTGACCTGTTTCCCATCGCCTACGCCCTTCGGCCTCGGCTTAGGGGCCGACTAACCCGGAGCGGATAAGCCTGGCTCCGGAACCCTTAGGCTTTCGGTGACAGGGATTCTCGCCCTGTTTATCGCGTACTCATTCCGGCATGCTCTCTTCTCTGCTCTCCACGGATGCCCTCGCGGGTCCGCTTCGCCGACCAGAGAATGCTCCCCTACCACGACTTTCGTCGTCCGTAGCTTCGGCGCCATGCTTGAGTCCCGACCATTATCGGCGCAGATCCACTTGACTAGTGAGCTATTACGCACTCTTTAAAGGCATGGCTGCTTCTAAGCCAACCTCCTAGTTGTCTCTGCATATTCACATCCTTTGTCACTTAGCATGGACTTGGGGGCCTTAGCTGACGGTCTGGGCTCTTTCCCTCTCGCGAACGGACATTATCGCCCGCCCACTGACTCCCAGGATAAATCTCAGAGGCATTCGGAGTTTGATTGGGTTCGGTAACCTGGTGAGGCCCCTAGCCCATTCAGTGCTCTACCTCCTCGAGACAGTTACCTGAGGCTATACCTAAATATATTTCGGGGAGAACCAGCTATCTCCGAGCTTGATTGGCCTTTCACCCCTATCCACAGCTCATCCGAGCAGTTTTCAACCCACAACGGTTCGGGCCTCCACCGGGTGTTACCCCAGCTTCACCCTGGCCATGGATAGATCGCTTCGGTTTCGGGTCTGCCCCCGCGCACTTTGGCGCCCTGTTAAGACTCGCTTTCGCTTCGGCTCCGGACCTGAGGCCCTTAACCTTGCACGCGAGGAGCAACTCGCCGGATCATAATGCAAAAGGCACGCCGTCACCCATCCCCGCGCCCGAAGACGCAGGCCGGGCTCCGACCGCTTGTATGCACACGGTTTCAGGGTCTATTTCACTCGCCGTCAGGCGTTCTTTTCACCTTTCCCTCACGGTACTCGTTCGCTATCGGTCACAGACTCGTATTTAGCCTTGGAAGATGGTCCTCCCGGATTCAGCCAGGGTTTCACGTGTCCCGGCCTACTCGGGGTCCGCACCAGATTGCCTACTCGCGTTTCGCGTACGGGACTCTCACCCTCTGCGGTCGTACGTTCCAGTACCGTTCCGCTACGCTTCGGCAACCCGAAATGCGCGGCCCCACAACCCCCGGCCGAGTCGCCCCGGACCGGGTTTGGGCTCTTCCCTTTTCGCTCGCCGCTACTCTGGGAATCTCGATTGATTTCTTTTCCTCCAGGTACTTAGATGTTTCAGTTCCCTGGGTTGGCTCCCTCGAAAGGGTGACGGGATTGCTCCCGCCGGGTTGCCCCATTCGGAAATCCCCGGATCGAAGCTTGCTTGCAGCTCCCCGAGGCTTTTCGCAGCTTGCCGCGTCCTTCGTCGCCGGTCTGTGCCATGGCATCCACCGTGTGCACTTTCTCGCTTGACCAGCCCTTTCCTCGCGAGCCGAGCCCGGGGCGGCCCCGTTCAAGCCGGGCCGTCCGCGCTCCGCGTCCGATTCAGAGCGGTCCACCGTCGCCTTTCCCTCACGTACGCTCCCGCCCCGCCGTCGCCGGCGGGGTGGAGCGACCTAAGGCGCTTCCCTTCCCTCTACCCTGGTTTTGTCAAGAAGCAGGCGCCCGCCCCTGGGACCGCCGGAACGGAACCGCGGGGCTTCCCCCGGACCGGCCCCCTCGCGATCCCACGCGCGAGCAGTCCAGAAAGGTAACGCAACCGGCGAGGAAGTCAAAGACTGATCTCGCTACATCCCCGCCAGCGACAGGAACGCCTGGACGTCGTCCGAGGACACGCGGAAGTCGCCCAGTTCGACGCCAGTCTGGGGGCCGTGCCAATCGGAGCCCCCGGTCGTCAGCAGGCGGTGGCGGCGGGCGGCGTCTTCCAGGCTGCTCGGACTCGCGGACCGGCCGGGGGGGCGGTAGACCTCGAGCCCCTGCAAGCCGGCCTGCAGCAGCTCGGGCAGGCTGTCTTCCCAAGTCTTGACGGGCGGGTGAGCCCACACCGGCACGCCTCCGGCGGAGAGGATCGCCTCGATGACCTCGCGCGGCTTCGCCACCTCGGTCGGCACGTAGGCGGGACAGCCGTCGCCGATGAAGCGCTTGAACGCGTCGGCCACGTCCCTCGCGTGACCGGCGGCCACGAGCGCGCGGGCCAAGTGGGGCCGCACGAAGGCGGTGTCGGGCGAAGCGCGCTCGGCCTCCAGAAGGTCGCGGCTCACCGGGAACCCCAAGCTCGCCAGCTTCGAGACCATCTCGTCCATGCGGGCCGCCCGCCTCGTGGCCCCGCGCCGGGCCAGGCCGACCAGCGCCTCGGACTCGACGTCCAGGAAGTAGCCCAGGATATGGATGTCTTCGCCGTCGATCGTGCTGCTCATCTCGGCCGCCGGGATCACCTGGATGGGCCGACCGCTGGCCGCGTCCAGCGCGCGGCCGACGCCGGCCACAGTGTCGTGGTCCGCCAGCGCGATCACATCGAGCCCCCCCGCGACGGCCCGCTCCACGACCTCCTCGGGCGAGCATGCGCCGTCGGACGCGGTGCTGTGGATGTGCAGGTCGAGCCTCACCGGCGCTCGCCGGACCCGCCCGCGCCCCGTACGCCGTCCGCCAGCACCGTGGCCTCGCCGCCGGCCACCTTGAGGACGCCGCCGTCGATCTGCAGTTCGCGCTCCTCGCCGCTCTCGGCCGTGAACGCGAGCCGCCCCTCGTCCAGGATCGCCAGCAACGGCGCGTGGCGCGGATAGACGCCGACGCGGCCGTCCCACGCCGGCGCCACGAGCGACCGCGCGCTCTCGTCCAGGACCACGCGGTCCGGCGCGAGCACCCGCATCCGCAACAAGGTCATGGCCGGCCTACGCCGCCGCGGGCACGCCCATCGCCTCGGCGGCCTCGACGACCTGCTCGATCCCGCCCTTCATGTAGAACGCCTGCTCGGGCAGGTGATCGAACTCGCCGACGGCGACGCGCTCGAACGACTCGATCGTGTCTTCGAGCTTGACGTAGCAGCCGGGGATGTTGGTGAAGGCGGTGGCCACGAAGAACGGCTGCGAAAGGAAGCGCTCGAGCCGCCGCGCGCGCGCCACGATGATCTTGTCCTCCTCGCTGAGCTCGTCCATGCCCAGGATCGCGATGATGTCCTGCAGGTCCTTGTAGCGCTGCAGGATGCGCTGGACGCTGCCGGCCACCTCGTAGTGGCGGTCGCCGATGAACTGCGGATCGAGGATGCGGGAGGAGGAGTCCAGCGGATCGACGGCCGGGTAGATGCCCTTCTCGGAGATCTCCCGGGAGAGCACGGTGGTGGCGTCGAGGTGCGTGAAGGCGGCGGCCGGGGCGGGGTCGGTGAGGTCGTCGGCGGGGACGTAGATGGCTTGGACGGACGTGATGGAGCCCTGGCGCGTGGACGTGATGCGCTCCTGGAGTTCGCCCATCTCGGTGCCGAGCGTGGGCTGGTAGCCGACCGCGGAGGGCATCCTGCCCAAGAGCGCCGAGACCTCGGAGCCCGCCTGCGTGAAGCGGAAGATGTTGTCGACGAAGAGCAACACGTCCTGCTTTTCCACGTCGCGGAAGTACTCGGCGATGGTGAGGCCGGAGAGTCCGACGCGCAGGCGGGCGCCGGGCGGCTCGTTCATCTGCCCGTAGACGAGGGCCGTCGAGTCGAGCACGCCGGACTCCTTCATCTCCAGCCAGAGGTCGTTGCCCTCGCGGGTGCGCTCGCCCACACCGCAGAAGACGGAGCGGCCGCCGTGCTCCATGGCGATGTTGTTGATGAGTTCCATGATGATGACGGTCTTGCCGACCCCGGCGCCCCCGAAGAGACCCGTCTTGCCGCCCTTCACGTAGGGCGCCAGCAAGTCCACCACCTTGATGCCCGTCTCGAAGATCTCGGTCTTGGGCTCCAAGTCGTCGAAGCGGGGAGCTTGGCGGTGGATGGGCCAGCGCTCGGTTTCGTCGCCGCCGGCCACCGGGCCCTGCTCGTCCACCGGCTCGCCCAGGACGTTCAGGATGCGCCCGAGCGCGGACTCGCCCACCGGCACCGCGATCGCGCGGCCCGTGTCCACGACCTCCATGCCGCGCCGCACGCCGTCCGTGGAACTCATCGAGACGGCGCGGACCTGGGCGCGCCCGACGTGCTGCTGCACCTCGGCCACGAGATCGATCGCGCGGCCCGACTCGGACTCGGCCGTCAGGCGCAGGGCGTTGTATATCTCGGGCAGGTTCTCGGGGGCGAACTCCACGTCCAGGACCGGTCCGATGACCTGCACCACGCGGCCCGTGTTCTTGTCAGCCATGATATGCCTTGCTTGAAGGGTCTTGTCGTTCGATCTATTCGAGCGCCGCGGCCCCGCCGACGATCTCCGCGATCTCCTGCGTGATCTGGGCTTGGCGCGCGCGGTTGTAGCTGCGGGTCAGGTTGTCGAGGATGTCGCCGGCGTTGTCGGTGGCGCTCTTCATGGCGGCGCGGCGGGCGCCCTGCTCGCCTGCCGCGTTCTCGGCCAGCGCGCCGTAGACGGTGGCGCGGACGTAGGCGGGAAGCAAGCGGGTCACGATCTCGCCTGCCGAGGGCGAGAGGATGAAGGCGTCGCCGGTTCGGCGGCGGGGCGGCGGGGCGGCGGCGGGCGGGACGCGCGAATCCGTTGGGCCGGCGGGACCGGGCGTACGGGAGTGGGCACTGGGCGGCGGCGCCACGGGGAGGACGCGCGTGGCCTTGGGCGGCGTGGACATCGCCGAGCGGAACTGGGCCGACACGACCACGACGGCGTCCAGCTCGCCGGCGGCGAAGCGCTCGCGGAGAGGACCGACGAGGGCCTCCGCGTCGCGCGGCGTGGGGTCGTCGCCGATCGACGTGGTGGCAGACGCGACGGCCCTGCCGCGGAAGCGGAAGTAGGCCAGGCCCTTCTTGCCGGCAACGTGGAGTTCGGTCTCCGTGCCGGCGTCCTCCAGCTCGGCCAAGCGGTCCTGGGCCTCGCGGATGAGGTTGGCGTTGAACGCGCCGCAGAAGCCGCGGTTGGCGGTGAGCAGCAGGACGGCGGCCCGCCGGATCTCGGAAGGCTGGCGCAGCGCGGCGTGATCCTGGGCGAGCGCCGGCGAGTGGAGGGCGCGCACCAGGTCCTGGGCCGCTTCGGCGTACGGGCGCGCGGCCGCAACCCGGTCCATCGCGCGCTTGAGCTTCGACGTGGCCACCAGTTCCATGGTGCGGGTGATCTTGCGCGTGCTGCGGACGGACTTGATCCGCCGAAGGACGTCGCGGGAGCCGGCCACGTGCTATCTCGCGGCCGGGGCCGCCGAAGCCTGGGACGGGTCGTCGCCCGCCGGGGACTCGGCCCCGTCCGCCGTCCCGGGCGGTGCGGTCCGCGGCGTGCCCGGGCTTGTCCGCGCAGCGCCCCCGCTTGCTTGCTCGGTCTCCGCTTGGAACACCTCGTTGTACTTCGCGATGCACTCCTCGAGCCGCGCTTCGATGTCGTCCGTGAGGCGGCCCTCCTGGCGAAGCCCGGCCAGCACGTCGCCGTAGCTGCTCTGGACGAAATCGAGGAAGCCAAGCTCCCAGGCGCGGACCTGCGACACCTCCACGTCGTCCAGGTGGGCGTTGACGACCGCGTAGATGGCGGCGATCTGCTGCTCGACCGGCGCCGGCCGGTATTGCGGCTGCTTGAGCAGTTCGACGGTGCGCTGGCCGCGCGCCAGCTGTTGCTGGGTGGCCGCGTCGAGGTCCGATGCGAACTGGGCGAAGGTCTCCATGGCGCGGAACTGGGCCAAGTCCAGCCGGAGCCTGCCCGCGACGGACTTCATCGCCTTGACCTGGGCCGCGCCTCCTACCCGAGAAACGGAGATGCCCACGTTGACGGCGGGCCGCACGCCGGAGTTGAAGAGGTCGGGCTCCAGGTATATCTGGCCGTCGGTGATGGAAATGACGTTGGTCGGGATGTAGGCGGACACGTCGCCCGCCTGGGTCTCGATGACGGGGAGCGCCGTCAGGGAGCCGCCGCCGAGTTCGTCGGAGAGCTTGGCCGCGCGCTCCAAGAGCCGCGAGTGGAGATAGAAGACGTCGCCGGGGTACGCCTCGCGGCCGGGCGGGCGGCGGAGCACCAGGGAGAGCTGCCGGTATGCCTGGGCCTGCTTGGACAGGTCGTCGTAGACGACGAGGGCGTGGCGGCCCTGCCACATGAAGTGCTCGGCGAGCGCGGTGGCCGAGTAGGGGGCGATGTACTGCATGGGCGCGGGATCGGACGCGTTGGCGGCCACCACGACGGTGTAGTCCATCGCCCCGTGCCGGCGCAGCGTCTCCACGACCGCGGCCACCTTGCCCGCGCGCTGCCCGACGGCGCAGTAGATGCAGACGACGCCGGTGTCCTTCTGGTTGATGATCGCGTCCACGGCGATCGCCGTCTTGCCCGTCTGGCGGTCGCCGATGATCAGCTCGCGCTGGCCCCGCCCGATGGGAATCATCGCGTCGATCGCCTTGATGCCCGTCTGGAGCGGCTCCTTGACCGGCTGCCGCTTGACGATGCCGGGCGCCACCACGTCGATCTGGCGGCGTTCGGCCGTCTCGATGCGGGACCCGCCGTCCACGGGCGCACCCAGCGCGTCCACGACGCGGCCCAGGTAGGCGTCGCCCACGGGCACGTCCAGGACGCGGCCGGTGCGGCGAACTTGGTCGCCCTCGCGCAGGCCGGCCCACTCGCCCATTACGACGGCGCCGATGTTGTCCTCTTCCAGGTTCAAAGCCAGGGCCACGACGACGACGCCGCTCTCGGACGACGTGATCTCCAGCATCTCGCTGGCGACCGCCTTGGTCAGCCCGTAGATGCGGGCGACCCCGTCCTTGACCTCGAGGACTTCGCCGACCTCCTCGGCTTGGAGAGCCTCTTCGTAGTTCTCGATCTGGGCGAGCAGGACGCCCTTCAGCTCGCCCGCCCGCAGTTGCGCATCTGCCATGAATCTCTCTCGGTTTCTCGTCTTGGTCTGCTAGGCGTGGAAGCCGGGGCCGTGCAGGAGCGCTCGGCGCAGGCCGTCCAGGCGGCGCTTGACGGAGCCGTCGTACACCATGTCTCCCTCGCGGATCACGACGCCTCCAAGGATCGACGGGTCCACCAGGAAGCGGGCCGTCACGTCGGCGCCGACCGCGCTCGACAGCCGAGCCTCCACTTCTTGCGACGCGGCATCGCCCAGCGGGCGGGCAAGCGTCACGTCCATGTGCCTGCGTCCCATCCGCCGGTCCAGGAGCGCCGCGTAGTGGGCCGCCACGGCGGGCACGCGGTCCTGGCGGCGCTTGTCGACCAGGACCTTGAGAAACCGCACCAGCATGGCGGGAAGGCCGGCGCACGCCTCGTCCAGCGCCTTCTTCTTGGCCGCGGCCGGCACGCGCGGGGTCGCGAAGAAGCGGCGGACGGCCGGATCTTCCCACAGCTTCGCCACGGCGACCAGCGCCTCGCCGAAGGCCTCCGGGCCCTCGTGGCGCCCGGCCAGCTCGAAGGCGGTCTCGGCGTAGTTGCGCACGACGGCGTCGTGCCTGCTCCGGCCGGCCGTCACGCCTCGATTCCGTCCGCGGCGCCGGTCATCCGGCCGATGTACTCGGCGACCAGCCGGTGGTCGCGCTCGGCGTCCAGCCGCTCGGCCACGAGCTTCGACGCGGCGGCCAAGGCCACTTCCACGGCTTCGCTGCGCACTGCTTCGATCGCCGCGGCTCGCTCGTGACGAATCTCCTTGCGCGCGTTCTCGAGGATGGCCTGGCTCTCGTCGCGGGCCTTGGCCTCGAGTTCCTTGCGCAGGCGCTCCGCGGCCTCGCGGCCTTCGGCCATCATGGCCTGCACCTGCTGCTTGCCCTCGACCAGCTGTTCGCGGTGCTGCGCCAGCAGGGCCTCGGCCTCGCCGCGCTGGCGGCGGGCGTCGTCGATGTCGCCCTGGATGCCGCTCTCGCGGGCCTCGAGCGCTTTCGTCAGCGGCGCCCACGCGAAGCGCCACAGGAGCGCCGCCATCGCGAGGAAGGTGGCCAACGTCCAGATGCTCAGCCCCGGCTTGACGCTGAAGAGCTGGTTCCAGCCGCCGCCCTCTTGAGCCAGAAGCGGCGGAACGGCGGCGACGAGCGCGGCCGCCGCGGCGCCGATCGTCATCCGACGAACTTGAGGGTGGCCGCGATGATGATGCCGAAGAGCGCGACTCCTTCGACGAAGATCGCCAGGAGGATGGCCACGGCGCGGATGTCGCCCGCCGCGTCCGGCTGGCGCGCGATCCCTTGCGTCGCGCCCTCGCCGATGCGGCCGATGCCCAGCCCGGCGCCGATCGCTGCGAGCCCGGCCCCGATGCCGGCGCCCAGCAGGGCCATGTAGTTCTTGCCGTAGTCGATGGTCGCCTGCGCGTCGGTTTCCTGAAGCGCGGACAGCATTGCGTAGAGCATCTCGTCTCCGTTATTGGGGTTGGGGTGAGTTTAGTGCTCGTGCTGCATCATGCCGATGAAGACGGCGGACAACATGGCGAAGACGTACGCCTGGATGACCGCGATCAAGAGTTCCATGAGGAGGAAGGCCACGACCATCCCGAAGGAAGCGCCCGCGACGAACCAGCGGACGCCCGCCCACTCGGCGAAGACGAAGACCAAGCCCAGAACCGTGAAGATCAACATGTGGCCCGCCGTCATGTTGGCGAAGAGCCGGATGGCGAGCGCAAGGGGCTTGGTGACCTTGCCGAGCAGCTCGATCGGCGCCATGAGGGCCAGCACGAACACCTTGCCGACGCCGCCCACGCCCTCGGGCACGAAGAAGATGGTCCGCATGTAGCCGCGCGGGCCCAGCTTGAGGAGTCCAGCCACCTCGGTCACCAAGAAGGTGAGGACTGCGAGCGCGGCCGTGACCGAGAGGTTTCCGGTAGCGGAGCCGCCCCAGGGCACGAGGCCCAGCAGGTTCATCGACAGGATGAAGAAGAAGAGGGTGAGGACGAAGGGCAGGAAGCGCTCGTAGCCCGGGCCGATGTTCGACTTGCAGACGTCGTCGCGGAAGAAGACGAAGATCGCCTCGACGGCGTTGGCGAGCCCGGAGGGGGCGCGCTCGCGTCCGAGTCCCGCGACGGCGCGGGCCGCCCGGACGACCACGACCGTGGCGAGGATCGCGGCGACCAGCAGCAGGAACGTGTGCTTGTCGATGGAGAGGTCGATGCCGAACGGCGTCCAGCGCGGGAATCCGAAATGGACGCCGAAGAGGCCGTGGTATTCGGGCGAGTTGAGGATGTGGTCGGCCAGCACGTCGCGGCCCAGGTCGAACTCCTGGGCGGCGGCCGCGCCCGGCGAGCCGTGCGCTTGGGCGGCCGCCGCATCGTCCTGCAGGGTGGCGCCCGGCCGCAGCCGCGCGGGGAGCCGACTCATGCGCGGGAAGCTCCGGGCGCGTTGCGAGCGTTGCCGGTTCTGCGGGCTCCGCGCCCGCGCGTGGGCAACCCGGACTCGATCACCGGCTCGAGGAACGACACGACGACCATGAAGACGCCCAGCGCAAGGAGGAACGGCAGGGGCGCCACGAGTTCCGGCGCAACGGCGAGGAGGACCACCGCGGCGCCCACCGTCGCGGCGCGAGACAGGGCGGCGACCGCGATGGCCCTGTAGAAGCGGTCGTTGCGGCCGCGCCAGCCCCTCAACCCGAAGTGCAGCGCCGACTGCACCGCCAAGGCGGCGGCGCCCGCCCCTGCCACGGCCGTCCGAGCCTCGGGACTCAGGACCATCCAGCCCGCGAGGACGCCCGCGAACACTGTTGCGAAGGCGGTGGCGACGAACCGCTGAGACCGGGTCACGGCGCTTCCTCTTGCTCCGGGCGCCGGCGCAACGCCGCGACCAGCCGCTGGTAGACGGTGTACGTGCCCGCGCCGGCGCCAGCGAAGCCTCCGAGCAACGTCAGCAGGGGAGCCGTCCCCAGCCAACGGTCGAGCGCCAGCCCGGCCCAGCCGCCGACGACCACGGCCAAGGCCAAGGCCAGCCCGTACCCCGCGTAGCGTTCCAAGCCGCCCAGCCCGAACGACGCGCGCTCGCCGGCGCCAGGACGGTTCTCCGAGGACGCGTTCATGGGTTCCCCGGCTCTCTCGGCGTTAGCTTCCTGCGGGCTCGCAAACAGGCGCGTCGGAGCGCCCCCGGCGGATGCCGCCAGACGACAAAAGCTAGTGCTTGTGAAAAAATTCGCAAGATCGGAGGAAGCGCGGCTCCGACATGCAGCCGCTCCACCCACGCCGCCGTCCATCCGCCCACCGAGACGACGTGCCCGTCGGCTCGCCGGACGGACCCGTTCCGCCTGCTGTGGTCGATCTTGGCAGGCGGCCTGCTTTGGGTGCAGGCTCCGCCCTCGTTCTCGGCCGTCCAGTTGCGAGCTCGGTCGGCGACGCCGTCCGTTCGCCTGTCCCTAGCGGTCGAGGAGGTGTGGAGTTCGGAGGGCTTCGACATGGCTGGAGGGCTCTCGCATGTTGCCGGCCTTGCCGAGACCGCCGACGACGCGCTCTGGATCGCCGACATCGTCGCCGGCGGCCCCGGCCGCGTCTTGGTGCACCGGGAGCCCTGCCGCCGGGAACCACTCGCGTAGTCGCGCGGATCGGCGACGGACCCGGCGAGGTGTTGCGGCCCAACCGCATTTCGGTCGCACCCAACGGAGACGTCGTGGTGTACGACAGCGGCAGAGGCGGGGTCGAGACGTACTCGCCGGACGGCGAACCGCGCGGCAGAGTTCGCTTTCCGGTCCGCGTGGACTGGACGAAGGGCTTCGACGTGCTGCCGTCGGGCGGCTTCGTGCTGAGCGGCGCGATTCAGGGGATCGACTTCGCGGTGCACTATTTCGGACCGCGCGGAGGGTTGCGCCGAAGCTGGGGCGCCCCGGCGGACGCAAGGGACTACCAAGCCCGAATGATCGGAACCGGCGGCGCCGTGCATGCGTTGTCCGGGGGGAACTTCCTCTACTCCCAGGGCGCCCCGCACCTCATCGCGCGCTATGATGCGCAGGTCCACGAAAGCGGCGCGGACGGGGAACGAGTTGCGGCCTTGCCCGGCCTCCTCGAGGCGCCCGGGGACGCCGTCGTCGTCGAAACGGTGGAGGACGGGGTCCCCTGGCGCCGCTTCAACGTGACCTATCCGCAGTCGGTGGCGGTCTTCGACATGGCGGACGGCCTGATCTTGAACGTAGTTCGGATCGCGGACGACGGAGCGACGTTGTGGCAACTCTTCAATGTCGGCCCGGCGACGGAAGAGGAGGTAGTTCTCGTGGCCGAGAGCGTGGCGCCATCCTGGCGACACGGAAGGATCCGGCGACCGGAAACTCGGTCGTGGCGCGCTTGCGCACGACCTGGAGACGAGGTTAGGGCTCCGAGAGGCACGAGCCGCAATCCACGCGCGTCCGAAGGAGACGCCGAAGCCCGCGAACAGGCCGGCACGCGACCGCAAGGCGGCGAGCCTGGGCCGGGCAGGCGCCCCCCGACTCGGGGCGGGGATCCACGATCACGACGGCCGCCAAGTCTCGTCGCCGACGGGCACGAACGACCTGAAAACAGCCGGTGGCGTGGTCAAACGCCTTGCCCATGCCCCCGACATCGAGAACGCAGCGCCCGATCTCCTCCGTCGCGCGCGACGAGGCTTGACCGGCGGCGGCAGCCCTTGTCTATTCTTGGCGACTCCCCCCGCACGTTCCGGATTCGCATCGCCATGCATCCCCCGACGTCCACGGCCCCCCTGGCCACCGCCCCGCCGACCGCTCCAGCCGACGAGGACCCCGACGTTCGCCTTCTGCGGCGCGCCGGGGAGATTGCCGAGGACTTGCGGGTCGCCGTAGAGCGGCGGATCGTGGGCCAGAAGCACATCGTGGACGGCTTGGTCACGGCCATGATGGCCAACGGCCACGTCCTGCTGGTGGGAGTCCCCGGACTCGCCAAGACCCTGATCATCTCGACGCTGGCCGAGGCCCTGCACCTCGACTTCTCCCGCATTCAGTTCACGCCCGACCTGATGCCCACGGACATCACGGGCACGGACGTGATCGAGGAGAACAAGGCGACGGGGGAGCGCGTCTTCCGCTTCGTGCGCGGCCCCATCTTCGCCAACATCGTCTTGGCGGACGAGATCAACCGCACGCCGCCGAAGACCCAGGCCGCCCTGCTGGAGGCGATGCAGGAGCGCGAGGTGACCGCAGCGGGCAAGACCTATTCGCTTGCGCCGCCCTTCTTCGTGCTGGCCACGCAGAACCCGATCGAGCAGGAGGGCACGTACCCGTTGCCGGAAGCACAGCTGGACCGGTTCATGTTCGACCTGCGCATCGGGTATCCGGACCGGGGCGAAGAGGAGAGGATCGCCGCTCTCACGCAGGAAGTGCAGGACGTGGCCGTCGACCCGGTCGTGCACGGCAACGAGATCGTCGAGTTGCAGCAGCTGGTGCGGCGCATTCCGGTTCCGCCTTCGCTGGTCGGCTTCGCGGTGCGGCTGGCGCGGTCGACGAGGCCGGGGGGCGACGAGCACGCGGAGGCGGCGAAGCGCTACGTCAGCTGGGGCGCGGGGCCGCGGGCGTCGCAGTACTTGGTGCTGGGCGCGAAGGCGCGGGCGGCGTTTCGGGGCGTGCCCGTTCCCTCGCTGGACGACGTGCGCGACATCGCGCCTTCGATCTTGGCGCATCGGATCGTGGTGAACTTCGACGCCGAGGCGGAAGGGCTGAGCACGCGCGACGTGATCCGGGAACTGTTGCGCGAGAGCCGCAAGTGGACCTAGAGCCGCCGGAAGTCGAGGACCAGCCTCCAAGTCTTGAGCGAGTCTCGGCCCGGCCGCCTGGCGGGGCGACGGGGACGAGCGGCTTGCCCGGGCGGCGCGGGCGGCCGTTGCGGGACACCGGCTCGGCCCGGCTTGTCGAGCGGGCGCCGAGAGCGGCCCGAGACGGGACTTGGAGCATGGCAGGGGCGGGAGCACGGTCGTGGCGTTGACGGCGGCGCTGGCGGCGGTCGTGCTGCTGTTGCTGTCGGCGGGGTTGGCGGCGGCGCGGGCGGCCGTGCTCAAGATCGGCGATTCCGGGGCGCGCGTGCTGGCTGACGAGGGATTCGCGGGCGCGGAGGCGTTGGCGGCGGTGCGAGCGGGATCGGTAGCGGGGTCGCCGCTCGGAGTGCTCCAGAGGCTGTGTGCGCTGGGATCGGTGGCGACGGGCACGGTTGCGGTGCACGCGGGCTCCGGGGGGCGGCCGTGGGCGGCGATGGGCGGGGGGCTGGCCGTGGCGCTGGCCGTCTTCGCCGCGGGCGACGTGGTGGCGCGCGGGTTGGCGGGGCGGCGGCCGGTGCGGCTCGCCCTGGCCGCCGCGCCGTTGCTCCGGTGGGGGTCCGGGTTCTTCGGGCGCGTCCTGTCGCCCTTCCGCTTGCTGGAACGGTCGCTTGCGGGGGACAGGCGGGGCGTCGGGGCGTCGGACGACGAGCTCCAAGTGCGCGAGGCGCTCGACATTGGCGCCGGCGCCGGCATCGTCGAGGCGGACGAGCACCGCTTGGTCGAGCGCGCGTTCAAGCTGGACGAGCTGTCCGCATGGGACGCGATGACGCCGCGCGTGGAGGTCTTTGCTTGGCGCCAGTCGCTCCGCGTGGGCGACGTGGAGGCCGAACTGGGCTCGGCGCCGTACTCGCGGGTCCCCGTCTACGGCGACAGCATCGACGACGTGACGGGCATCTTGCACGTCCGCGACGCCTACCGAGCCCTCGTAGCGGGCCGCGGCGCCGTTGCGCTCTCGGAGCTGGCGCGGCCGGCGATGTTCGTGCCCGGGTCGCTGTCGCTGGCGAAGCTCCTGGCCGACTTCAGGGCGCGCCGGACCCACATGGGCATCGTGGCCGACGAGTTCGGCGGCACCGACGGACTCATCACGCTCGAGGACGTGCTCGAAGAGCTGGTGGGCGAGATCGTGGACGAGACCGACCAGGAAGAGGACCCGATCGCCCGGACGTCGGACGACGAGATCGTGGCGGCGGGGACCGCCGATCTGCGGGAGATCAACGAGCGCTTCGGCTTCGTGCTGCCGGTCGGCGAGAACCGGTCACTCAACGGCTTCATCCTCGAGGAAATGGGGCACGTGCCGGGCCAGGGCGCCGCGTTCGAGGCGGGCGGCGCGCGCGTCGAGGTGCTGGAGGCGTCGGAGACGCAGGTGTTGCGGGCGCGGTTGCGGCGGTTGCCCGGCGCGAACGCCGAATCGTGAGCGGGCGCCGGGCCGACCGCGTGGAGTTCCGGTCGTGACGGCGCGCATCGTGGAGTTCGAGGGGCGGCGGCCGCGGGTGGCGGCCAGCGCGTTCCTGGCGCCCGGCGTGGTCGTGGTCGGCAACGTGGAAATCGGCGAGGAAGCCAGCGTCTGGTATGGGGCCGTGCTGAGGGGCGACGATCCCCGCAACGCGATCGCCGTCGGCGCGCGCGCCAACGTGCAGGACAATGCGGTGGTGCACGTGAGCGACCAGGGACCGACGGTGGTCGGGGACGAGGTGACCGTCGGCCACGGCGCGGTCCTGGAGAGTTGCCGGATCGGACGCGGCACGGTCGTCGGCATGAACGCCGTGCTGCTCCAGCGGGCCGAACTCGGCGAGGGTTGCCTCGTGGCCGCGGGCGCGCTCGTGAAGGAGGGAACGACAGTGCCGCCGGGCCGTCTGGTGGCGGGCGTGCCGGGTCGCGTCCTGCCGCTGAGTGCCGCCGCTGCATCCTGGGTCGAGCGGAGTTCCGCGCACTACGTGGAACTGAGCCGCCGCTACCTGGCGGCCGAACCGCGTTGCGACTTGTGCGGCGGCCCCGTCATGGAGCACCACTGCAAGATCACCTGTCTCAACTGCGGCTTCCAGCGAGACTGCAGCGACCCGTAGGGCGCCTACGCCCCCCACCCGTTGCCGCGAGTCTCGAAGCGGCGCGGTTGCGTTGGGCGCTACTGCCTGAGCTGGACGACGCCTGCTAGGCCGAGGCGGCGTTGCGGGGGTTCGAGCGGCGAGGAGGCGTGCTCGCCGTAGAGGTGGAGGAGGAAGCGCAGGCTCTCGGCGGCGGGCGAGGAGGCGTCCGTGGCGGCGCGCGTGCCGGACTGGACGGACTGGCCGAGCAGCGAGAAGCGCGCGCCGGCGTTGAAGCGCTGGCCGGCGCCGGCGTCCTGGCTCCAGCGTCCGAAGGGCGTGATCGTGGCGCCGTTGTCGAGCGCGACGCCCCAGCCGAGTTCCATGGCCATGCGTCCGGGCACCCAGCCGGACGGCGCGGCCTGGTGCGCAACCGGGTGCGCCGCCTGGGCGGCGGGGCCGATGGCGGCGGGGCCTTGGCGCCAGAGTTCGCCGGTGGCGCCGGTGGCGGCACCCCATGCCGGCTCGACGGAGAGCGAGAGGCCGGTCTCGGCGGTCCCGCCGGGCTGGAGCCGGAGCGAGACGCCGGCGCCCCATTCGCGCAACCCCTCGGCCTGGTGCGCGAGCAGCGCGCGCCCGCGCATCGCGACGGACAGGCCGGTGGGCGCGTGGTCGAACGACGCTTCGCCGCCGGCCTCGGCGCCGAGGCCGGTCTCGGCGTCGCCGGCGTCGAGGCGCGCACCGAGCTCGAGCCGCGTGCGCAGCGACGCTTCGCCGCCGAGCGCCCAGGTCTTCGCGACTTCGGGCGCGAGCCGGACGCGGTGCGCGCGCGCGGTCACGCCTGCCAGGTCGGCCGCGTCGTCGGAGCGGACGCGCACGGAGAACGCGTCGGCCTTGAGCGCGATGCCGCCCGCCAGCTCGCGGCGCGCGCCGAGCGCGCCCATCAGCATCGCGATGTCGGCGCCGAACCGGCCGCCGGCGGCTTCGTCGAGCGTCGCGTCGCCGGTTCCGGCGCCTGCGAGGGCCCAGAGGCCGAGCCCGCCGGTGGGCGACCAGTGCACGTAGGGATGCACGCTGGTCAGGCTCGCGGCGACGGAGCCCGCGCCGTTGACGGCGCTCTCGAACTCGGTCTCGAAGCTGCTGCGCGCGCCGGCGACGCCGACGAGCAGGCCGGACGCGAAGCGGTAGTCGGCGCCGAGGTGCGCCGAGCGCGCGCGCCCGCCGTCGAAGTGCAGGCCGTCGGCCGGGCGGCCCTCGTAGCCGCCCATGCCCGCGCGGCCCCAGACGGTCCAGCCGGGACGCAGGCCGGCGGCGTCCTGCGCGCCGAACGCGCCCGAGTCGCTGGCCGCGCCGCCGCCGAGCGAGAGCTGGAACGAGCTGCGCTCGAGCAGGTCGCCGCCCGACAGCGGATTGAACGTCACGCCGCCCGGCGTGGCCGCCGCCGGCTCCTGCTGGCCCCGGTAGTCGCCGCCCATGCCGAGGCCGCCGCCTGCCTGCACGCCGAATCCGCCGTGCGCGCCAGCGCCCGCGTCCGGGCCGCCGAGCAGCAGCGCGGCCGGATTGAGCGCGCCGGGGGACTGCGCGCCGCCCGGACCGCCGACGGTCGGCAACGCGACTTGGACGCCGAGCAGGCCGGACGCCGTGCGCGCCAGCGCCCGCCAGCCGCACCCGTCGCCTGCACCCGCTCCGGCGCCGTCGCCGCAGGCGATCGAGCGTCCGCCGAGCTGGAGGTGCGAGCGTCCGAGTCCGCCGGCCGACTCGAGCCCGAGCCGGCCGCCGATCACGTCGACGGCCTCGGCGCCGAGCGAGCGCCCGAACGCGGCCAGCGCGCCCTCGAGCACGCGCGCTCGCTCGGAGCGCGACGCCTCGACGACGACGGCGACGGTCTGCTCGGCGGCCAGCCCGCCGGGATCGGTCGCCGTCACGGTCACGCTCGCCGTGCCGATAGCGAACGGCTGGATGGTCAGCACGCCGCCCGCAACGCTCGCCGCCGCCACCGCCGTGTCGGACGACTCGGCGGCGTACGCGAGCGCGTCGCCGTCCGGGTCCCGGAAGTACGCGTCCAGCGTCTCCTGCACGGCCGCGCCGTGCGCGTCGAGCGCCGCCACGGCGATCTGCGCGGTCGCTTCGGGCGCCTCGTTGACGTCGGTCACGACGACGGTCGCGTTCGCCGTCGCCGCCAGGCCGCCCCTGTCCGTCGCGGCGACGACGAGCGCGTGCTCGCGCGGACCCGTCTCGTAGTCCTCGCCGGCGCCGACGTAGCGCACGGCGCCGCTCGCAGCGTCCAGCTCGAACAGGCCGCCGCCGCCCGAGACCAGGCTGTACGACAGCACGTCGCCCTCGTCCTCGTCGGCGGCGGCGACGGCGCCGACGGCGAGCGGGCCGGCCGCGTTCTCGGCCAGCTCGAACGTCCAGCTCGCCTGCTCGAACACGGGCGCCTCGTTCACGTCGGCGACGGCGACGACGACGGCCGCCCGCGCGGCGAGGCCGTCGGCGCCCGTCGCGGCGACGACGAGCGCGTGCTCGCGCGGGCCCGTCTCGTAGTCCTCGCCGGCGCCCACGTAGCTGATCGCGCCGCTCGCAGCGTCCAGCTCGAACAGGCCGCCGCCGCCCGAGACCAGGCTGTACGACAGCGCCTCGCCCTCGTCCGGGTCGGTCGCGCTGACCGTGCCCAGCACTATGGGCCCGGCCGCGTTCTCGGCCAGCTCGAACGTCCAGCTCGCCCGCTCGAACACGGGCGCCTCGTCGGCGTCGGCGACGGCTATCACGACGCCGGCCGCCGCGCGCAGCCCGCCCGCGTCGGCGACGGCGACGGCCAGCGCGTGCTCGCGCGGGCCCGTCTCGTAGTCTTCGCCGGCGCCGACGTAGCGCACGGCGCCGCTCGCAGCGTCCAGCTCGAACAGCCCGCCGCCGCCCGAGACCAGGCTGTACGACAGCGCCTCGCCCTCGTCCGGGTCGGTCGCGCTGACCGTGCCCAGCACTATGGGCCCGGCCGCGTTCTCGGCCAGCTCGAACGTCCAGCTCGCCCGCTCGAACGCCGGCGCCTCGTTCGCGTTCGTCACCTTCACCGTCACGCGGACGGTCGACGCCAGGCCGCCGACGTCGGCGGCCGACACGACGAGCGCGTGCTCGCGCGGGCCGGCCTCGTAGTCCTCGCCCGCGCCGACGTAGCTGACCTCGCCGCTCGTCTCGTCCACCTCGAACAGCCCGCCGCCGCCCTCGCGCAGCCGGTAGCGCACCTCGTCGCCCTCGTCCGGGTCCACGGCGCTCACGGCGCCCACGACGACGGCGCCCGCGACGTTCTCGGCCAGCTCGAACGCGTACGACTCGGCCGAGAACTTCGGCGGCCGCCCAGGCTCCGGCTCGCCGCCGCCGCCCTCGACCCTGCGCGTCGGATCGCTTGCGAACGCATGGCTGCCCAGCGACAGCGCGGCCGGCGTCGAACCGTCGGCGGCCGACACGATCGCCGCGCCGCTCGCGTCCAGCGCGCCGGCGGCCAGCGCGATCCCGTTCGGCGCGCGGTCGTGAGGACGCACCTCGTACGCGAACTCGACGCGCCGCCCGCTCGCCGACGCCAGCGCGGCGTGCACCGTGCGCGTGCCCATCGCCAGCGCCAAGCGCGGGCCGCCCGTCACGCTCACCGGCCGGTCGAACACGACGGCGATCTCGATCGTCTGGCCGGCGCGCCACCGGCCGCCCGACGGCGGACGGCTCGCCTCGACGCCCGCGACCGCAGGCGGCGACACGACGCTGCCGTCCACCAAGTGGCCGCCGACGTTCGTCAGCGCGTGGCCGCCCAGCGACAGTCCAGCCGCCGCCGTGCCGCCCAGCAGCGTGATCGCGCCGCCGTTCAGCGACAGCGCGCCCGCGCCCACGCTGATCCCGTCCGCGTCGGCGTCCGACGCCTGAACGGCGTACGCGAACTCGAGCGCCGCGCCCTGCGTCGCGCCCAACGCGCCGGCGGAACCGCCTGCGCCGCCCGCCGACCCGCCGGCCCAGCCCGCGCCTGCATAGCCCGCCGCGACGCCGGCCCAGCCCGCGCGCGCGGCGGCGCCGTAGCCGACGACGCGCACGAAGCGCGCCGTGCGCGTCTGCGCGCCGATCGTCAGCGCCAGCTGCGGCGAGCCCGTCACGGCGACGGCGCGGTCGAAGCGCACGTGCACGCGGATCTCCTCGCCCAGCTCGTAGCGGCCGCCGCCGATCGGCGCGCTCGCCAGCGTCACGCCCGCCACGGCAGGCGCCGTCTCGACGCTCCCGTCCACCAGGTGGCCCGCGACGTTCGACAGCGCGTGCGTGCCCAGCGACAGCACCGCCGCCACGCGCCCGCCCGCGATCACGATCGTCCCGCCGTTCAAGGCCAGCGCGCCCGCCGCGACGCTCACGCCGTCGGCGTCGGCGTCGCCGCCCGCGACGACGTAGCCGAACACCAGCTCGGCCGTGCCGCTCCCGCTCGCGTAGCCCGCCTGCCGCGTCGCGCTCCCGATGCCCAGCGCCAGCTGCGGCGCGCCCGCAACGTCGACCGGACGGCTGAACGCCAGCGCGACGGCGATCCGCTCGCTCAACCCGTAAGCGCTCCCGTTCGCAGGCGACGATACCAGCCGCGCGCCCGTCACGACCGGCGCCGCCTCGAGCGTGCCGGCGACGGCGTGGCCGCTCGCGTTCACTATCGCGTGGCTCCCCAGCGACAGAACCGCCGCCGCCGTGCCGCCCGCGACCACCAGCGTCCCGCCGCTCAGCGACAACGCGCCCGCGCCAACGCTGATCCCGTCCCTGTCGGCGTCCGCCGCCTGAACCACGTACGCGAACTCGAGCTCGGACGTGCCGCTCCCGCTCGCGTAGCCCGCCTGCCGCGTCGCGGCGCCGATGCCCAGCGCCAGCTCGGGCGTGCCCGTCACCGCCACCGCGCGGTCGAAGCGCACCGCCACCCGTATCTCCTCGCCCAGTCCGTACGACCCGCCGCCCGACGGCGCGCTCGCCAGCCGAGCGCCCGCAACCGCCGGCGCGCCCTCGACGCTGCCGTCCACCTTGTGCGCGCCAGCGTTCGCAATCGCGCTCGAGCCCAGGCCCAGCCCGGCAGCCGTCGACCCGTCGCGCGCGTCGGCTATCGCGCCGCCGTTCAACGACAGCGCGCTCGCGCCCACGCTGATCCCGTCGGCGTCCGCGTCCGCAGACGCGACCACGTAGCCGAACACCAGCGCGCGCGTCCCGCTGCCGCCCGCGTAGCCCGCCTGCTTCGTCGCCGCGCCGATGCCCAGCGCCAGCTGCGGCGCGCCCGTCACGACGACCGGGCGAGCGAACGTCACCCGTACCTCGATGCGCTCGCCCAACCCGTACGTGTCGCCGCTCGCCGGCGCGCTCGTCACCGACGCCGCGCTCGGCGACGACGCCGTGAACGTCCCGCCCGCAACCTTGTGGCCCCCGCTGTTCGCCACCGCGTGCGCGCCCAGGCCCAGCAAAGCGTCGGCCGTGCCGCCCGACACCTTGATCGTCCCGCCGTTCAGCGCCAAAGCGCCCGCCGCGACGCTGAGCCCGTCGGCGTCCGCGTCGGCGGACACGACCACGTACCGGAACGCCAGCGCAGCCGTCCCGCTCCCGCCCGCGTAGCCCGCCTGCTTCGTCGCCGCGCCGATGCCCAGCGCCAGCTGCGGCGCGCCCGTCACCGCCACCGGCTTGTTGAACTCGACCTCGACCTCGACCGTGTCGCCGCGCTCGAACGTGTCGCCCACCTGCGGCGACCCGATCGTCACGCCCATCACCCCCGGCGGGCCGCGCGTCGCGTCCACGCGGTGGCCCCCAGCGTCCGTGACCGCGCTCGAACCCAGGCCCAGCGCCGCCGCCGTCGAACCGTCGCGACCGTCCGCGATCCCGCCGCCGTTCAGCGCCAAAGCGCTCGCGCCGATGCTGAGCCCGTCGGAGTCGGCGTCGCCCGCGACGACCACGTAGCCGAACGCCAGCTGCGGCGTGCCCGTGCCGCCCGCGTAGTCCGCCTGCCGCGTCGCAGCGCCGAACGACAGCGCCAGCTGCGGCGTGCCCGTCACCGCCACAGCGCGCGCAAACGTCACCCGAACCTCGATCCGCTCGCCCAACCCGTACGTCGCGCCGCTCGCAGGACTGCTCGCGACCGCCACCCCCGTCACGCCCGACGCCGTGAACGTCCCGCCCGCAACCTTGTGGCCCGCGCTGTTCGATATCGCGTGCGTGCCCAACCCCAGCGTCGCGTCCAGCGTCCCGCCCGCCAGCCGAACCGTACCGCCGTTCAATCCCAGCGCCGTCGTCGCGACGCTCAACCCGTCGGCGTCCACGTCCGCCGTCACCACCACGTACCGGAACTCGAGCGACGACGTGCCGCTCCCGCTCGCGTAGACCGCCTGCTTCGTCGCGCTCCCGATCCCCAGCGCCAGCTGCGGCGCGCCCGTCACCGCCACCGCCCGGTTGAACGCCAGCGTCGCCACGATCGTGTCGCCCCGCTCGAACGTCGTGCCCACCGGCGGCGAGCCGAGCGTCACGCCCGTCACGCCGGGCGGGCCCAGGCTCCCGTTCACCTTGTGCGCCAAAGCGTTCGATATCGCATGGCTCCCCAGACCCAGGCCCGCAGCCTCGCTCGCGTCGCGCGCGTCGTCGATCGCACCGCCGTTCAACGCCAGCGCGGCCGGCCCGATGCTCAAACCGTTCGCGTCCGCGTCCGCAGCCACCACCACGTAGCCGAACGCCAGCGTCTTCGTGCCGCTCCCGCTCGCGTAGCTCGCCTGGCGCGTCGAGTCGCCGATCGTCAACGCCAGCTGCGGCGTGCCCGTCACCGTCACCGCGCGGGCGAACGTCACCTCGACCTCGATCCGCTCCGTGCGACCGTACGTGCTGTCGCTCGCTGGACTGCTCGATATCGACACGCCGCTCGCCGACGACGCCGTGAACAGCCCGCCGTTCACCACCAGGAAGTTCTCGAACGCATGGCGCTCCAAGCTCAGCAACGCGTCCGTCGTCCCGCCCGACACGTCGATCGTGCCGCTGTTCAGCGCCAGTGCGCTCGCGCCAACGCTCAACCCGTCCACGTCCACGTCCGCCGTCGCCACCACGTACCGGAACACCAGCGCCGCCGTGCCCGTCCCGCTCGCATACGCCGCCTGCCGCGTCTGCGCCCCGATCCCCAGCGCCAGCTGCGGCGTGCCCGTCACGTCCACCGCCTTGTTGAACCGCACCGTCGCAACAATCGTGTCGCCGCGCTCGAACACCGCGCCCGCCGGCGGCGGCGCCACCGCCAACCCCGTCACCCCAGGCGGGCCCAACCCGCCGTTCACCTTGTGCGCCGCAGCGTTCGCTATCGCGTTCGACCCCAAATCCAGGCTCGCAGCGCCGATGCCCGGACGAGCGTCGTCGATCGTACCGCCGTTCAACCCCAGCGCGCCCGCCGCAATGCTCAATCCGTCCGCGTCCGCGTCCGCAGGCCGGACCGCGTACCCGAACACCAGCGTGTCCGCACTGCTCGAACCCGAATCGTAGTCCGCTTGGCGCGTGACCGTACCGATCCCCAAGGCCAGTCGCGGCGTCCCCGTCACCGCCACGTCGCGCGTGAACGCCACCTTCACCTCGATAGACTCGCCCAGCTCGTACGTGCTCGCGCTCGCTGGCGCGCTCGACACCGTCACGCCGCTCACCGCCGACGCCACGAACGCGCCCGTCACCTTGTGCCCCGCGCTGTTCGCAACCGCGTGCGACCCCAAGTCCAACACTGCGTCCAGCGTCCCGCCGGCCAGCCGGATCGTCCCGCCGTTCAACGTCAACGCGCCCGCCGCAATGCTCAACCCGTCCGCGTCAGCGTCGCCGACCGCCACCACGTACCCGAACACCAGCGTGTCCGTCCCCGTCCCGCTCGCGTACTCCGCCTGCCTGGTCGCGCTCCCGATGCCCAGCGCCAGTTGCGGCGTGCCCCCCACGTCCACCGCGCGGTGGAACACCACCGACACCTCGATCGTCTCGCCGCGCTCGAACACGTCGCCCACCGCAGGCGAACCGATCGACAACCCCGTCACGCCCGGCGATCCCAGGCTCCCGTCCACCTTGTGCGAACGAGCGTTCGCGACCGCATGGCTGCCCAAACCCAACGCCGCCGCCGCCGTGCCGCCCGAAAGCACAATCGTGCCGCCGTTCAACGCCAACGCGCTCGCTGCGACGCTGATCCCGCTCGTGTCCGCGTCAGCCGCCGCCACCACGTAACGGAACACCAGCGTCCGCGTACCGCTCCCGCTCGCGTAGCCCGCCTGACGCGTCAGCGTGTCGATCCCCAGCGCCAGCTGCGGCGTGCCCGTCACCGCCACCGCACGCTCGAACTCCACCTCCACCTCGATCGCCTCCGTGCGTCCGTACGTGCTGTCGCTCGCCGGCGCGCTCGTGATCGCCACCCCCGCCACGCCAGGCGCCACCTCCTTCGTCCCGTCCACCTGGTACTCCACCGCGTCCGCGAAGCTCCACTGCGCCAACGACAGCCGAGCGTCCGTCGCCGCCCCCGCCGCTCGAATCGTCGCGCCGCCCGGCAACGTCAAAGCGTTCGCTCCGATGCTGATTCCCGTCGTGTCCGCGTCCGCCGCAACCACCGTGTAGCAGAACACCACGATGTTGCCGCTCGTTACCGCGTCGCACTGCGCAGCGCTCCGCGTCTGCGAACCGATCCCCAAAGCCAGGCGCGGCGTCCCCGCCACCGTCACCCCCGCGCTGAACCCCACCCCCACACGTATCTCGTCCCCAAGTCCGAACACGCTGTCCGTGCTCGCGTACGAAATCCCCGTGTTCGACGCCGACACGAAGAACACGCTCGTCACGTACGGAACGGCGCCCGAAACCTTGTGCGCCCCAGCATTCGTGAACACGTGCGACCCCAACGCCAAGTCCGCCGCGTCCGACCACAACCGACCGTCCGCGATCGTGTCCGACGCGCTCGCCGCCAAAGCGCCCGCGCCCACGCTGATCCCGTCCGCGTCCATGTCCGTCGCCTGCACCACGTACCGGAACGTCACCCGCGTGAACGTCGCGTCCCTGCGGTTGTACTCCGCCTGCCGCGTCGAGTCGCCGACCTCCAAAGCCAGACGCGGCGTGCCCGCCACGTACACCCCCCGCACGAACGCCACCTCCACCTCGATCGCCTCGCCCGCCAAGTACGTGTCCCCAACCACAGGACTGCTCGTGACCCTCAACCCCTTCACCACAGGCGCCGTCCGCGTGTTGCCCGCCACCTTGTGCGCCGCGCTGTTCGTTATCGCGTGAACGCCCAGGCCCAACACCGCGTCCGTCGTCGTCCCCATCCGCCGAATCGTGCTCCCGGACGGGGTCTCCAGTGCGCTCGCCCCGATGCTGATCCCGTCCGCGTCCGCGTCCGCCTGGAACACCGTGTACTCGAACTCCAACGCCGTCGTACCCGAACCCCTCGCGTAAAACGCGTTCTTCAAGCCCGACCCGACCCCGACACGCACACGCGGCCTGCTTGCGCCCGTCGTGGGCGCCACCGTCACCGCCGCGTTGAACTCCACCGTCACGACCATCACGTCGCTCAACTCGAACGTGCTGTCCGCCGGCGCATCGCCGATCGACACGCCGACCACGCTCGGCGCGCCCAGGCCGCCGTTCACCTTGTGGTCCCCGTCGTTGCTGAACGCTTCGCCCGCCAAGGTCAGCAACGCCGCCGACCCGCCCGCCCGCGCGTCGTTGATCGTGCCGCCGTTCAGCGCCAGCGCGCTCCCGCCAATGCTGATCCCGTCCGCGTCCACATCCGTCGCCGCTACCGTGTAGTGGAACCACACGTCCCGCGTGCCCGTGCCCCTCGCGTACTCCGCATGCCGCGTCGCGCTCCCGATCCCCAACGCCACCCGGGGCGTGCCCGTCACCGTCACCGGGGTCGAAAACGTCACCAGCACATCGATCCGCTCGGCCAGCTGGTATGTGCTCGCGCTCGCCGGCGAGCTGCGGACGGCCATGCCGACCGCGTACGGCGTCGTGAACTGCGAACCGTCCACCCTTTGGAAGCCGTCGTTCGCGACCGCGTGCGAACCCAAATCCAGAAGCGCGTCCACCATCGCGCCCGAAAGCCGGATCGTGCCGCCGTTCAGCGTCAGCGCGCTCGCGCCGATGCTGATCCCGTTCCCGTCGTCGTCCGACTGCACCACCGTGTAGCGGAACAGGAGCGTCGTCGTGCCCGTCCCATTCACGTAGCTCGCCTGCCGCGTCGCGCTTCCAATCGTCAGCGCCAGCCGCGGCGTCCCCGTCACGTCCACCGCGCGATGGAACTGGACGCGGACCCCGATCTGCTCGCCACGCTCGTAAGTCCCGTTGTGCGGCTCGTACTCGAACGACACGCCGGTCACGCTCGGCGGTCCCAAGTTCCCGTCCACCTTGTGCGCCGCATCGTTCGCTATCGCGGCCGATCCCAACCCCAGGCCCGCCGCCGTCGAACCGTCCCGAGCGTCGGCGATCGTACCGCCGTTCAGCGCCAGCGCAGTCGCGCCGATGCTGATCCCCGTCGAGTCCGCGTCCGCCGCAACCACCGTGTAGCGGAACACCAGCGTCGCCGTGCCGCTCCCGCTCGCGTACGACGCCTGCCGCGTCAGCGTATCGATCGTCAGCGCCAGCTGCGGCGTCCCCGTCACGTCCACCGGACGCGTAAACGTCACCTCGACCTCGATCCGCTCCGTCCGACCGTATGTGCTGTCGCTCGACGGCGCGCTCGTGATCGTCACGCCGCTCGGCGCCGACGCCGTGAACGTGCCGCCCGCCACCTTGTGGCCCGTGCTGTTCGTCACCGCGTGCGCGCCCAGCCCCAGCACCGCGTCCGTCGTCCCGCCCGCCACACGGATCGTCCCGCCGTTCAGCGCCAAAGCGCTCGACCCGATGCTCAATCCGTCCGCGTCCACGTCCGCCGTCACCACCACGTACCGGAACACCAGCGTGTCCGTGCCCGTGCCCGCAGCGTAGCCCGCCTGCTTCGTCGCGCTCCCGATCGTCAGCGCGAGCTGCGGCGTGCCCGTCACGTCCACCGACTTGTTGAACGCCACCGACACCTCGATCGTCTCGCCGCGCTCGAACGTGTCGCCCACCTGCGGCGAACCGATCGACAACCCCGCCACGCCCGGCGGCCCCTGCGCGCCGTCCACCTTGTGCGCGGTCGCGTCCGCAATCGCGTTCGAACCCAGACCCAGGCTCGCCGCCACCGTAGTGTCCCGACCGTCGCCAATCGTCCCGCCGTTCAGAGCCAAAGCGCTCGCGCCGATGCTGATCCCGTTCGCGTCCGCGTCCGCAGCCGTCACCGTGTACCGGAACGCCAGCGTCTTCGTGCCGCTCCCGCTCGCGTAGGACGCCTGCACCGTGTCGCTCCCGATCTCAAGCGCCAACTGCGGCGTCCCCGTCACTGCCACGCCGCGGTTGAACGACACCCCGACCTCGATCCGCTCGCCCAGCTCGTACGTGTCCCCGCTCGACGGGCTACTCGTGACCGCCACCCCGCTCACCGCCGCCGCCGTGAACGTCCCGCCCTGCACCTTGTGACCCCCGCTGTTCGTGATCGCGTTCGACGCCGTCCCCCAGGGCGTTCCGCCAAGCACGGCCACGTTGGTGCCCGCATCCGTGATCGTCGAGGCCGGGGTTCCCGTCAGCTGCAACGCGTTGCCGCCGATGCTGATGCCGTCGCCGTCCACGTCCGTCGCCTCCACCACGCGGTGGAACTCCAAAGTGTCCGTGCCCGTGCCCGAAGCGTACGTCGCCCCCGCGTAGTTGTTCGTCCCGATGTTCATCCACACCGTCGGCACGCCCGTCACGTCCACCGAACCGCTGTAGACGACGATCACCTTGATCGTGTCGCCGCGCTCGAACGTGTCGCCCACCGGCGGCGGCCCCAGCGAAACGCTCGTGATGCGCTCCGCGCCCGCCACTATGTGGTCCGCGCTGTTCGTGAGCGCGTTCTGGCCCAGATAAGGCCAGGGCGTGTGGTGGAACGCGTTCGTGGCGGTGCCCGCCTCTCTGATCGTCGAGCCCCCCGTCAACTGAATCGCGTTGCCGTAGAGGCTCAGGCCGTCGGGGTCGGAGTCCGCCGCCTGCACCACGTAGCGGAACTTCAGAGTGTCCGTGCCCGTGCCCGACACGTACAGCGCCGGATTGTGCGAAGCCGACGCGAAGTTCAGCCACGCCGTCGGCACGCCCGTCACGTCCACCGAGTCCGAGTAGACCATCGTCACCACGATCGTGTCGCCCCGCTCGAACACGTTGCCCGTCGGCGGCCGCCCCACCGAAGCGCTCGTTATGCGCGCCGAACCCGCCACCTTCCATGCCGGGCCGTCCACTATCGTCAACGATGACGCTATCCATACACTCA
Organism: Longimicrobiales bacterium; assembly: GCA_965203485.1. Classification (GTDB taxonomy): domain Bacteria; phylum Gemmatimonadota; class Gemmatimonadetes; order Longimicrobiales; family Gaopeijiaceae. The sequence goes on along the minus strand of OZ241892.1, from coordinate 1,065,311 downwards.
CGTCGACCTGGTTGGCGGCCCTGACCATACCGCCGTTCAGGTCGACGGCGTCGGCGAGTATCCCAACACCGTTTCCGTCGTCGATCCCCGCCTCCACCACGTAGCGGAACTCCAACTCGCTCGTGCCCGACCCAGAGTGGTAGGTCGCCCACCGGCTCACCGCCCCAAGCCACATCCTGATCCGCGGCGTGCCCGTCACGACCGTCGTCTCCCTGAAAGCCAGCGTCACCTTCATCGTGTCGCCTCTGACGAACGTCGAGTCCGTGCCCGCCGAGTTGACCGACAACCCTGTCACCTTGTTGCTCGTGGGAAGCACCTTGTGCGCCGCAGCGTTCGTGATCACGTGGGTCAGCAAGCTGACGACCGCGTCCAGCGTCGTGGCCACCCGCCTGATCGTCCCGCCGTTCAGCGTCAGCGCGTCCGCCGAATAGCTGATCCCGGTCGTGTCCGTGTCCGCCGCCACCGTGACGTAGCGGAACGTCAGCGAATCCCCGCCCGTACCCAAAACGTAGTTCGCCTGCCGCGTCGCCGCGCCGATCTCCAACGCCACCTGCGGCGTCCCCGTCACGTTCACGTTCTCGTTGAACACCACGGCTACCTCGATCGTGTCGCCCGCCGCGTAGATGCTGTCCGTGCCCGGATCGCTCGCGATCGCCGTGCCCGTCACGTGCGGCAACCCCTGCACGGCCAACACCTTGTGCGCCGCCGCGTTCGTCACTGCGTAGATGCTCAACCCCAAGTTCGCGTCCACCGTCGCGCTGCCCGCCCGCCTGATCGTCCCGCCGTTCAGCGTCAGCGCGCTCTCGCCAATGCTCAGCCCGTCCGTGTCGACGTCTCCCGCCACCGCCACGTAGCGGAACGTCAGCGAATCGCCGCCCGTCCCCGACGCGTAGCTCGCCTGTCCCGTCCGCGAACCGATCGTCAGCGCCAGCTGCGGCGTGCCCGTCACGTCCACGTTCTCGACGAACACCACGCCGACCTCGATCGTGTCATCCACCACGTAGGCGTTGTCCGCCCCCGCGTCGCTCGCGATCGCCACGCCCGCCACCACCGGCGGCCCCTGCGAACCGTCCACCTTGTGCGCCGCCCCGTTGGCGACGACGTGGGTCTTCAAGTCCAGGTGCGCGTTTCGCGTGCTGTCCCCATACACGACCCGCCCCTTGATCGTCCCCCCGTTCAGAGCCAGCGCGTTCGCCGAATAGCTGATCCCGTTGGCGTCCGCGTCCGTCGTCCGCGTGGCGTAGCGGAACGTCAGCGAATCCCCCCCGCTGCCGGAGATGTATCTCGCCTGCCGCGTGTTCGCGCCGATCGTCAACGCCAGCGACGGCGTGCCCGTCACCGTCACGTTCTCGTCGAAGACCACCCCGATCTCGATCACGTCGCCCCGCACGTACGTGCTGTCCGTGCCCGCGTTGCTGGTGATCGACGCCCGCTGAACGTCCGGCAAGCCCAGCAGGCCATTGACCTTCAAGGTGGGGTCGTTCGTGATGGCACGCCCACGAAGCCCGGTGAACGCAGCCCTGCCCCCACCACTTACGCTGCCGCTCAACGCGTTCTCGGGAAGGCTTAGGCCATCCGCGTCGATGTCGTCGGTCGTAACGTAGTGCGTGAACGACAGAAGATTCGGGCCGACGCCAGTATAAGCGAAGGGTACCGTCCTCGTGCCGATCTGGACGTTAAGCGTTACAGAACCTCCCCCAGGCGGGTTGATCAAGTTGTTGAAGTAGATCACTATCCTGATTCGGTCGCCGAAGCCGAACGTCGAATCAGCACCCGGGTTGTCCTCAAAAGACACTGGGCCAGCGAAGCGCGTGATGCCGTCCACCTTGTGGGCCGCGGCGTTGCTGACGGCGTGCGAGCCAAGCGACAAGGCGGCGTCCGTCGAGTCGCTCGAGGCCTTGATCGTCCCGCTGTTCAGCGTCAGCGCGCTCGCCCCAATGCTCACGCCGTCCGTGTCCTCGTCCGTGTCCTCGATCCGGTAGCGGAACACCAGCGAATCCGATCCGCTGCCCAACTCGTAGCTCGCCTGCCGGGTGTTCGCGCCGATCGTCAGGGCCAGCCGCGGCGAGCCCGTCACCCAAACCAACTTGCTGAAATGGACCGAAACTCGCATATGTTCGAGCCTGCGCCAAAGCGAATCCCCCTCTGCCGGAGAGTTCGGGAACACGACGTCCGTCACCCCCGGCGGGGTGTCCACCTTGTGCGCCGCGGCGTTCGTGATCGCGTGGCTGCTCAGGCTCTGGAGGACCGCGTCCTTCGTGCCGAGCCTGATCGTGCCGCCGTTCAGCGACAGCGCGCTCGCGCCGATGCTGATCCCGTCCGTGTCCAAGTCCCCCGCCACCACCACGTACCGGAACACCAGCGACGCCGTGCTCGTCCCGCTCGCGTAGTTCGCCTGCTTCGTCGCGCTCCCGATCCCCAGCGCCAGCTGCGGCGTGCCCGTCACCGCCACGGTCGAGTCGAACGCCACCGTCACCGCTATCGTGTCGTCAACATTGTACGTGTTGTCGGCGCCCGCGCTGCTGGATATCGTCACCCCCGTCACCTTCGGATACCCCAGCGCGCCGTCCACCTTGTGGGCCGCCGCGTTCGTGATTGCGATGCCGGTCAAGGCCGTGTTGCTGATTGAGCTGCCGTTTGCAGCGGTTATGTCCCGATTCGACAACGACGTGGTAGTGATCCCGTTCGCGTCGTAGTCCCCCGCCTGCACAACGTACAGAAACCCGAACCAAGTAGCCCCGCCGGACCCGCAATCGCAGGGATTCGAGGGGCCGGTCCAAGTGGCTGTCCGGGTCTCCGTCCCGATCTCCAGGTAAAGCCGCGCCGGGAGGCTGTTGACGTCTGTGTTGCTGCTGAAGTACACCCTCACGTCTATGGTGTCGCCCCGCGCGTACGTGCTGTCATTACCCGCCGAGCTGGCCATCCTCAAACTGTCCACCGTTACTGTTTGCGCGCTCAGCGACGACGGCGCCGTAGTCCCAACCGCCGCCAGCAGGCCGAGCGCCGCGAGCGCGGTTCTGGCTACCGGCATCGCGTGGGCCAGAAATGTCTCGAACGCCGAGGCGGTTCGGGCATGGCTCGTCCCACGACGGCGAGCGCCCGCCGCCACGGAATCCTGCGCGCGCTACGCAGACGTGAAGCGACTTGGCGGGAAGCTGACGCCGTGGGCGCCCGGAAGGGCGAGCGTTTGGCCGCGCGGCCCTTCCTGCCTCCCATCGGGTGGGAGCCGGTGGTCAAACGAAAAAAAGGGGGGGGGGGGGGGAATCATACGTCGGCTGGGAGACCCAGCGCCTCGCCTGCAGGGCGGGTCTCCGCGTACACGGATACCACGCGGCGGCGACGCAGGTTCTCGAACTTGACGAGGCCGTCGATCGTGGCAAAAAGCGTGTCGTCCTTGCCTTTCCCTACGCCGGCTCCAGGGTGGAACTTCGTGCCGCGCTGGCGGACCAGGATGTTGCCGGCAACCACGCGCTGGCCGCCATAGCGCTTGACGCCCAGCCGCTTCGGGTTGCTGTCCCGGCCGTTCCTGGACGACCCGACGCCCTTCTTGTGCGCCATCTCGCCTCCTTCAGACCGCGATGTCGGAAACGCGAACCAAGGTGAAGCCTTGCCTGTGCCCGCGCTTGCGCCGGCAACCCTTGCGCCGCTTGCGCTTGAAGACGACGGTCTTCTTCGTCCGGTCGTGCGCCAGCACCTCGGCCCTCACGGCGGCCCCTTCCACCAGCGGAGCGCCCACGGACACCCGGCCGTCTCCCGACGCCAACAGCACGTCCTCGAACGTCACCGTCGAACCGGGCGTCGCGTCCAACGACGGCACGCGGAGCGTCGTCCCCCGCTCCGCCCGAAACTGCTTCCCGCCCGTCCTGAAGACTGCGAACATCGTCGAAGATCCCATCCTCTCGGCGAGTCTGATCGTCCACCGCCACGGTGCGACGCCGCACCGGCGCGCAACCACGGGCCCGGCTCGAGCTGCGGCATGAGTCGATTCCCCGACAAAGTTGGTTCGCCGCGCGGCATAGGTCAATCCCCCGGTTTTCCCCGTCGCCGCCACCCGTCGGCACGCTCGCTAACCGGTCCGCCCGTGTTCGGGGTCCGCGAACTCGACGCCCTGGGCCAGCGGGAGGTCGGTGCTCCAGTTGACGGTGTTGGTTTGGCGGCGCATGTACGCCTTCCAGGAGTCGGAGCCGGATTCGCGGCCGCCGCCGGTCTCCTTCTCGCCGCCGAACGCGCCCCCGATCTCGGCGCCGGAAGTGCCGATGTTGACGTTGGCGATGCCGCAGTCGCTGCCCCGGTGGGACAGGAAGCGCTCGGCTTCGCGCAAGTGGTCCGTGAAGATCGCCGACGAGAGCCCTTGGGGGACGGCGTTGTGGAGATCGACGGCTTCGTCCAGCTCCCCGACCGAGTCCGGCCGCGAGGTGGCGGGGTCGCCGTAGGGGATCAGGTAGAGGATGGGCGCGAAGGTCTCTTCCTGCACGATGCGGTAGTGGTTCTCGGCCGCCGCGATGCACGGCGTCACGTACAGGCCGCCGGGGAAGGCCGGACCGTCGAGCCGCTCGCCGCCGTAGAGAACCTCGCCGCCTTCCTCGACCACGCGTCGCCGCGCGGCCAGCAAGTCGTCCACGGCCTGCTGGTTCACGACCGGGCCCATGAGCACGCCGTCGTCCAACGGGTTGCCGATGCGAACGTTGCGGTAAGCGCGAACCAAGCGGTCGGCGAGTTCGCCTGCGAGAGAACGGTGGACGATGACCCGGCGCGTGCTGGTGCAACGCTGGCCCGCCGTGCCCACCGCGCCGAAGACGATGGAACGGACGGCCAGGTCGAGGTTGGCGTGCGGCGTCACGACGATCGCGTTGTTGCCTCCGAGCTCGAGGATCGTCCGGCCCAGGCGTTCGCCGACGACCTGCGCCACGCGGCGGCCCACCGCGCACGATCCCGTGGCCGACACGAGGGGAACGCGGCGGTCGCGCAGCATCCTGTCGCCGACCACCGAGCCCTTGCCCGCCACCAAGCTGAAGACCGCGGGGTCGACTCCGGACTCGCGGCAGACCGCCTCGGTCATCTTCGTCACGGCGATCGCGGTCAGCGGCGTGCCCGACGCGGGCTTCCACAGGATCGCGTCGCCGCACACGGCCGCCACGGCGGCGTTCCACGACCACACGGCGACGGGGAAATTGAAGGCGCTCACCACGCCGACCACGCCCAGCGGATGCCACTGCTCGCGCATGTGGTGGTCGGGCCGCTCGCTGGCCATCGTCAGCCCGTAGAGCTGGCGGGAAAGCCCCGTCGCGAAGTCGCAGACGTCGATCATCTCCTGCACTTCGCCTTCGCCTTCGGTCCTGATCTTGCCCATCTCCAGCGTCACCAGGGCGCCCAGCGCCTCCTTGTTGGCGCGCAACCGCTCGCCCAGCCGCCGCACGACCTCCCCGCGCCGGGGCGCGGGCGCGCGCCGCCACTCGAGAAACGCCCGGTGCGCGCGGCCGGCGATCGCGTCGTACTCGTCCTCGGCGACTTGCACGACGGTCGCGATGCGGGAGCCGTCGACCGGCGAATGCACGGGCGCCTCGGCGCCGGAGCCCATCCAGTCGCCGGCGAAGCCGCCCGGGTTCACGTCTTCGATGCCGAGCGGGCCGAGAATCTCCTGCTTCGTCGCGGGGGAGCGCGTCGTCATGGGGTCCCCCTTCAGCGGCCGGGGCCTGGGTCGAGGCGGTGGTGCGCCTTGCGGCGCTCGCGATCTTTCTTGAGGATGCGCTTCATGCGCTCGTCGAGTTCGTCCAAGGCGCTGCGAAAGTCCGGCGCCTGGGCGTGGGCGACGACGGGCTCGAGGCGGCGGCGCTGGACGATCGCTTCGACTGCGCGAGTGCGGCCTTCCATGCGAAAGATAAAGCGCGCGCTGGCCACGGCCGGATCGAAGCGCGGCCACTTGGCGGCGATCGCGTCGGCGCGGTTGCGGTCCGCGGCGGGCACTTCGCACCCCTGGCCCGTCGTCTGTGCGTGCATCTGCGAGGTCGTCTCCCGTGGCTGGGGGATGCGGAGGCCGGCGCTACGGCCGGCGCGAGGCGGAGCGTCCGGCGGCGGCCGCGTCTTCCCCGGGCGGGACGGTCGGCGCCGCGTCGGCGTCCGGCGGCGGCATGAACATCCTCTCGAAGGCGGCCGCGGCGCCGTCCCAAGTGTACTGCTCGGCCATCCGTCTGGCGGCCCGGCCCATGGCGTCCCTGCGCTCCGGGTCCAGCGTCTCGGCGATCGCGCCGGCCAGCGCGTCGATTTCGCCGTGGGGCACGAGGATGCCGGTCTCGCCGTGCCGCACCGTGTCGCGCAACCCCGGCGAGTTGGACGCGACCGTGGCCGTGCCGCAAGCCGACGCTTCGATCGACGAGATGCCCCAGCCCTCCTTCGGAGACGTGAGGACGTGGACCCACGAGCGCGAGAGCAGTTCGCGCTTCTCCGGGGCGCCCACGAAGCCGGCGAAGCGCACGCTGTCCGCGATGCCCAGCTGGCGGGCGACCGATTCCAGGCGCTTCCTGTCGCGGCCACGGCCGGCCACGATCAAGCGAAGCCCCGACCCGCGCGCCCGAAGCGCCGCCACGGCGCGGAGAACCAAGTCCACGCCCTTGTAGCGCTGAAGGCGGCCCAGGAACACGGCGGTCGGCTCCGGGTAGCGCTCCCGGGCAGGCCAGAGCTCGGCCAGGGTCACTCCGTTCGGCACCACCTCGATGCGCGACGCGGCCAGCCCGCGGCGGACCAAGTCCTGCTTCGTGCTCTCCGAGACGGCGATGCACGGCAACCTGCGGTACGCCCATGGAATCGCGCGCTCGAACAGCCAAGTCGCGGCGGCGAGGAACGGATTGACCTCGCGAAACGCAGTGGGGCCGAAGAGGTGGTGGACGAGCAGGACGCTGCGCGACGCCCGCGCCCACTGGGGAGCGAACATCGGCACCTTGTTGAGATCCTCGACGACGACGTCGAAGGCGCGGCGCAGGCGCCTGCGGGCGTACGCGGGAGCCGCGAAGTTGAACGTGTAGCGCCCGCCGACCCGGTGCACCCGCATGCCGTCCACTTCGGCCGCCGGCTCCCCGCCCGGCCAGTTCGAGCACAGCACGACGACTTCGTGCCCGGCGGCCGCCAGTCGTCCGAAGACCTGGTGGAGATGCTCCTCGGCGCCGCCTGCCCTCGGGTTCATGCGGTCCTGCCAGTTGACCACGAGGATGCGCAAGCGGCGGGCGGATGCCGGTGGCGGCGCGACGGCCGCCGGGCCGGGGGCTCGGCCGCTTGGCGGTGGCGGGCTCACCGGCCTCGCGCCGAACGGTACACGGCGTCCAGCACGCCGTTGACGAAGCGCGGGGACTCGGCGCCGCCGTAGCGCTCGGCCAGGCGCACCGACTCCAAGACCGCCACTTTCCCCGGAACGTCGCTCATGCAGAGCAGCTCGGTCGCACCCAGGCGAAGGACGCCGCGGTCCATGACGGCGAGGCGGTCGATGCGCCAGTTGTCGGTGGTCTCGTCGATCGCCCGGTCGACGCGGGCCCGGTTGGCCCCGAATTCGCGGACCAAGCGTCGCAGGTAGGCCGTGCGGGCGGGCGACACCCGGCGGCGCGCCAGCGTCTCTTCGAGGGCGGCATCCATGTCTCCCTGTCCGCCGTCCGTCTCCCAGCGATAGTGGACTTGCAGGAACCAGGCCCGGGACTGGACCCGGTCGCGCCGCTCGCGCTCCGGGAGGCGGCCGGCCACCGGTCAGCGGCCTCCGAAGACGGCCAGCATGTCGAGCGCGGCTTTCGCCGCCTCGCCGCCCTTGTCGGCGCCGTGGGGGTCGGCCCGCTCGCGCGCCTGCTGGGCGTTCTCGGTGGTGAGCACGCCGAACACGACGGGAACGTCGGCGTCCAGCGCCACCCGCCCGAGTCCGTCGCTGGCATGGCCCGCCACGTAGTCGAAGTGGGCCGTGGCGCCCCGAATCACGCAACCGAGGGCCACGACGGCGTCGTGCTTCCCCGCCCGAACCAAGCGCCGCGCGGCCTGCGGGAGCTCCCAGGCGCCCGGCACGCGCACGACCGAGATGCGGTCCTCGGCGACGCCCTCGGCGAGAAGACGGGCTCGCGCGCCGAGCACGAGCTGCTCGGTCACCAAGCTGTTGAAGCGCGCCGCGAGCAGGGCGACGCGGGGCTCGCGGACGGGATTCACGCCGGGCATGGACGGCGGCTCCGTTGGGCTGGCGCGGCCGGCGGCCGGCGGCGGGACGGCGGAGCCTCGTCCGCAAGGCCCGAAGGCGCGCGACTCGCCGCGGGAGCTCCCTGGAAGGACACGCGTCCCCGCACTTCCAGCGCGTAGCCGTCCAGGCCCACGATGTGCCGGCGGCTGTTGGTGAGCAGCCGGATCGAAGCCAGGCCGAGGTCCAGGAGTATCTGGGCGCCGATCCCGTAGTCGCGCAGCGCGGACTCGCCGCCGGAGCCGGGATGGACGGGGGGCGCGGGCGGCGGGACCGGCTGGAGGGCGGCGGAGCGGCGGCCGGGAGGAGGGACGCTCGCGGCCAAGTCCCGGAGGCGGTTCACCAGCCAGTCGCCGGACCGGGGGCGGCGGATGTAGACGACGACCCCGCGACCTTCGGCCGCGATCCGCTTCATCGCGCCCGCGAGCAGGTTGCCGCCCGGTTCGTCCTGCGAGGCGAACGTCTCGCCCAATGGGTTCTCCGCGTGCATTCGCACCAGGACGCCGTCCCTTCCGTCCACGGCGCCGAGGACGAGAGCCACGTGGACCCGCTCGTCGACGTCGGTGCGGTACGCGAGCGCGCGAAAGGTTCCCCACGGGGTCCGCAGCGGCGCCTCGACGACGCGCTTCACGAGGCGCTCGCGGGCCAAGCGGTGCGCCACGAGCTGCTCCACCGTCACCAGCTTGAGTCCGTGCTCCGCGGCCATCGACCTCAGCTCGTCTCGCCGGGCCATCGTGCCGTCCTCGTTCAGGATCTCGCAGATGACGCCGGCGGGAGCGCACCCCGCGGCCCGCGCCAGGTCCACGGCGGCTTCGGTCTGTCCGACGCGGCGCAGGACGCCGCCGCGCTTGGCCCGAAGCGGAAAGACGTGGCCGGGACGCTGCAAGTCGGCGGGCCGCGAACCCGGATCCGCCAAGACCTCGATCGTCTTGGCCCGGTCGTGCGCCGATATGCCGGTCGTGACTCCGAACCGCCGGTGGGCGTCCACGGATATCGTGAAGGCCGTGCCCCGCGGATCGGTGCCGCGCTCGGTCATCAGCGGCAGGTCCAAGGCGTCCGCTCGCTCGGCGGTGAGCGCGGCGCACACGAGCCCCCGTCCGCGCTTGGTCATGAAGTTCACGAGTTCGGGCGTGATCTTCTCCGCCGCGCAGACCAAGTCGCCCTCGTTCTCCCGGTCTTCGTCGTCCGCGACGATCACGAGCTTGCCAGCGGCGACGTCGGCCAGCGCCGCGGGGATCGAGTCAAACGCCATGGCCGCCGGGTTCGCTGGATGGGCAACGAGCCTCGATCGCCCGGCGCACGTACTTGCCGATCAAGTCGGTCTCCAAGTTGACGGCGTCGCCGGGTCGCAGGGCCGAGAGGTTGGTGTGCTCCCACGTGCGAGGCACCACGGCGACCTCGCACAGGTCGGATTCCCCAAGCCGGTTCACCGTCAGACTCACGCCGTTCAGCGCGACGGAGCCGCGGGGAACCATATCGGCAAGCGCGTCCGGCGGCAACCGAAATTCCAGGAAACGGGTGTTTCCTTGCTGTCTGGCGGTCTCCAAGCGGGCTTGCGCGTCCACGTGCCCCTGCACGAGGTGTCCGTCGAGCCGGTCGCCGATCGTCGCCGCGCGCTCCAGGTTGACCAGGGCGCCGCGGACGTAGCGCGCGGCGATCGTGCGCTCCAAGGTCGCGGCCGACAAGTCGGCCGAAAACGTCTCGTCGTCGCGGGCGCGCACGGTCAGGCAAGCGCCGTCCACCGCGACCGACTGGCCCGGCGCGAGGCGGGCGGCGAAGGACGCGGCCACTTGCAGCCGCCCGCCGCCGACCCCCGTCCGCACGGCCTCGACGCGGCCCGCTTCCTCGACGATGCCGGTGAACAAGCGGAATCAAGCGCTCTTGTCGAGCACCACGAGCGCGTCGGGTCCGAGGCGCACCGGCTCCTTGGAGACCCGCCATCCCGCCGGCGGTGGACCAGGGTCCGCGTCCGGGCGGGCCGCCATGGACTCGACGTATGCGCGCAGGCCGTCCGCCGGGTCCGGAGACGGTTGTTCGGGGAAGGCAGGGACGCCGGCGGCGCCCACGACCCTGGGCGCAAGGAAGACGTAGGCGCGGTCCACGTGGTCGGCGGCGAGCAGGGACGCGGCCAGGCGTCCGCCGCCCTCGCAGAGGACGCGGGAAACGCCGCGGTCGCGCAGGCTGGCGAAGAGGGCGGCGACGTCCAGACGGCGGCGGTTCGTTCCGGCAGGGGAGCGCGGAACGGCGAGGCGGGACCCGGCGGGCGGCGAGGGCGGAACGGGGACGATCTCGGCGCGGCGGCCCAGGCGGGCGCGCGCCGCGGTGGCATGTTCGGGGGCGACGGCCACGAGCGCGGGCCCGCCGGAGCGCTCGAGGGCGCGGGCGGCCAGCGGAACTTCGCCGTCGTGGTCCAGCAGGATCCTGGCCGGCGGGATTCGGGGCGCAACCGGGCCGCGAACCGTCAGGCGGGGATCGTCGGCCCTCCACGTGCCCGCTCCGACAAGGATGGCGTCGAAGCCCGCGCGGATGCGGTGTCCTTCGCGTCGCGCCGCCGGGCCCGTGATCCAGGCGCGCCTGCCGCCGGGCGGCGCGATGCGCGCGTCCGCGCTGATCGCCAGCTTGAGCGCCACGTACGGCCGCGCCCGCCGGTGGAAGAAGAACGGGTTCTCGGCGGCCCAGTCCGGGGGAGCGCCGAAGGGTCCGTCCGCCCGCACGCCCGAGGCCCGGAGCCGCGCCGCGCCGCCGCCTGCGCGGCGGCCCGGTTCCGGGGCCCAGTAGACGACGCGCGCGACGCCCGCCGCCAGCAGCGCGTCCGTGCACGGCGGAGTCTTGCCCGCATGGGCGCACGGCTCCAGGCTGGCGTAGACGGTGGAGCCTCGCGCATCGCTGGCGGCCGCGAGCGCCAGGACCTCGGCGTGGGCCGCCCCGAACTCGTCGTGCCACGCCTCCGCCAAGATCGTTCCGGCGCGGACGACGACGGCGCCCACCATGGGGTTCGGGTGGACCCGGCCCCAGCCGGCGCGGCCGAGTTCGACGGCGCGGAGAAGGTGGCGGCGGTCCGCGCCGCCCAGGGACGCCCCGGCGACAAGCGTCTCGCGATGCGCGGAGCGGGCTGGCCGGTTCCGGGCGGCGGCGCGGCGCGGCGAGCCCGCGAGCGGCGTGCCGGGGACGCAACCTGGGCTCCGGAGCGGACGCGCGGGCGCAGCGCCGCAAGCCGTGCCGAGAACGGGCGTCAAAGCGTGACCCGAAGCGCGGCGGACGCGAACCACGTGCGCGCGCCGGGGTCGAACGCTCCGCCGCGTCCGGTGAACGGATCGGCCAGGCCCTCGGCGACGCCCGCCTCCACGGCGAGACGGGTGACGAGGTAGCTGAGCCACGCTCCGGCGAAGTAGAGGCGGCGGCTGGAGCGCAGCCGGCCCTCGGCGGCCGAGCGCATCTCGGCGTCTCCAGGCACGGACAGCCGGGCGCGTCCGCTGTAGCGGTCCCAGCCGACGCCTCCGAGGAGGCCCACGACGAACCAGTTCTTGCCCGCCGTGGCGCGCACCGACGTGACCGTCGAGCCGCCGGTCTCGACCGACGCCGGGCCCGCGGCCGCCGCCCCCGGCCCGAAGTCGCCCCGCCAGCGCCGCATCGCCGACACCGATACGCCGGGCAGCGTGAACGACTCGCGCGTCAGGCCCACGCGCAGGCCCGCCCCGCCCCCGGACGACCAGCCGTCGAGGCCGGCCGACGCCGGCAACCGCAGCAGCGAGTAGCCGCCGAGCACGTCCAGCGAGAGCACGCCGCCGACCGCCGTGCCGAGCTGAAAGCCTTCGAGCACGCCGACGGCGGCGGAGAGCCTCATGCCCGTAATCCATCCCGTGGCTTCCTCCTGCAGGGATTCGCGGGATCCCCCCGTGAGCCGCGGCGCGGCAACGCGAACGCCCAGGGCGGCGACCGAGAGACCCATCCTGGGCATTCGCCCGATGCGGCGACCCATCGTGCTGGACGAACCGGGCACGTCGCTGCCCAGCGCCGACGCCAGCCCGACGCCGCGTTGCAGGGCCGCGGCCGCCAGCGCGAGTTCCCGGCACGCCTCCTCGCCGGCGGGCGTCTCCGCGGCGCACGCTTGCGCCAGTTCGACCATCCCCTGGGCGGTCGCGTGCTTCGGCGGCGCCCCGCCGAAGCACGCGACCGCCGCGACGACGGCCGCCGTAGCGCGCAACGCCGATCCGTTGCGACGGCGCCTCGATCCTCGCGCCGCGCCGGCCGTCATTGCCGCACGGCCGCCATTTCCACGCCCTCGCCCTCCACCACGTCTCCGATCTCCCAAGCCTCGCCGGCCGGGGCGGCGGCCAGCACGTCGCCCACCCGCTCCGGCGGCGCGGCCAGTACCATGCCGACGCCCATGTTGAAGACGCGGTACATCTCGCGCGCGCGCACCCGTCCGCCGTCGGCCAGCGTCTCGAACACGCCCGGAACCCGCCACGAGGCGCAGTCCACGCGGGCGCCGAGACCCTCCGGCAACACCCGCGGCAGGTTCCCTTCGATGCCGCCTCCGGTAACGTGGACCATGGCCGACAGCGCGCCCGCGTCGAGCAAGGGAGCGGCCACGCCGAGATAGGACCGGTGCACGCGCAGCAGCACGTCCGCCACCGAAGCGCCGCCTTCGCCCGGAAACGGGTCGCCCGCCTCCAGCCCCATGCGCTCGAACACGATCGACCGGGCCAGCGTGTAGCCGTTCGTGTGGAGGCCGTCGGACGCCAAGCCCACGAGACGGTGGCCCGGGCGCAGGGCCGCGCCGTCGAGGAGCTGCCGCCTGTCCACGGCGCCCACGACGAAGCCCGCCAAGTCGTACTCGCCGGGGGCGTAGAAGCCGGGCATCTCGGCCGTCTCTCCGCCGAGCAGCACGCAGGCGTTCTCGCGGCATCCCCGCGCCAGCCCTTCGACGACTGCCCGAGGCACGCGCTCGTCCATCGCGCCGACGGCCAGGTAGTCCAGGAAGAAGAGCGGACGCGCCCCCTGCACGAGGACGTCGTTGACGCAGTGGTTCACCAAGTCGCGCCCCACCGAATCGTGCCGCCCCGCGGCGAAGGCCACCTTGAGCTTGGTTCCCACTCCGTCCGCGCTGGCCACCAAGACGGGCTCGGCCATGCCGCCGGGCACAGCGTAGCAGCCGCCGAAAGCGCCCAAGCCACTCAGTGTGCGGGCGTCGCGCGTCGAGTCCAGCAACGCGGAGAACGAGCGCTTGGCGCGCACCGCCGCGTCGAGGTCCACGCCCGCGGCCTTGTAGGCCGGCGCCTCTCGGCCCGGGCCCGGCGGCGCGCCGAGCGTCATGCCGGTGTCGGCGAAGAAGAAACAACCCTGTCCGGACAGCCCCGCCGCCAGCGTCGAACCGGCGCGGGCGAGGGCTCGAACTCCGTCATCCTCGCCAGTTCACGCACCCGCGCATCCACGTCCACCCGGCGCAGGTCGCGAAACCGGTCCACCGAAAAGGCTTCGGCGGCGAACGCGCCCATGGCCGAGCCGGTGGCGGCCGCGCGCTTCCATTCCTCTCTGTCGCCAATGCCGGCGGCGGCGAGACGGCCGAGGAAGCCGCCCGCGAACGCGTCGCCCGCGCCCGTCGGATCCACGACCGCATCGAGAGGATAGCCGGCGACGAAGAACGTCCAGTCTTCCGAGAAGACGACGGCTCCGTGCTCGCCCTTCTTGACCACGACGGCGTCCGGCCCGCGCGCCCGCACCCAGCGGGCCGCAGCGGCGAGATTCGGCTCGCCCGCCAGAGCGCGCACCTCCTCGTCGTTGCAGAACAGCACGTCGAGGCGGCTCACGACTTCGAGGAGCGCGTCCCGCGCACCCTCGATCCAGAAGTCCATCGTGTCGGCGGCGACCAGCGCCGGCGCGTCGATCTGGTCGAGCACGCGCAACTGGAGCGCCGGATCGATGTTGCCGAGGAAGACAACGTCCGAGTCCTGGTAGGCGGCCGGCATGTCGGGGCTGAAGGAGGCGAAGACGCCGAGCCGCGTCTCGAGGCTCTCGCGCGCAGCGAAGCCGGCGCTGTAGCGGCCCGCCCAGAAGAAGCTCTCGCCCGGCGCCTGCGCTACGCCCCGCAGGCAGACGCCTCGGCCGGCGAGGAACGCCAGCCGGTCAAGCGGGTAGTCTTCGCCCACGACGCCCACCACCCGCACGTCCGCGAGCAAGGACGCCGACGACGCGAAGAACACCGCCGATCCGCCGACGACGCGGTCGGCCCGGTCCGCGGGCGTCTCCACCGTGTCGAGCGCCACGCTCCCCACCACGAGCACGGACACGGCTCAGCCGGAAGGCGCGGCCGCGCCGGGTCCCGCCATGCCGGCGCCGGCCGGGGCCGGCCGGGATCCTTCCGCGACGAGCTCTCCCGTGTGCGTTCGCTCCGGGGCCTCCACGCCCGGAACGTCCGGTCCGTTGCGGAGCACGGTCGCGGCGGGCTCGACCCGGTGCATTCGCTTCGGCGCCTCCACGCCCAGAACGTCCAGTCCGTTGCGGAGCACGATGCGGGCGGCGCGGGCGAGCATCAGGCGGGCATCGCTGAGCGTCGGGTCGTCGACCAGCGCCGCCTTGCCGGGGTCCCGCGACGGGTGCCCGGCTTGGTACCAGGAGTTGACGAGGCCGGCGGTCCGTTCCAAGTAGGCGCACACGACTTGGGGAGCGCGGCTCTCGGCGGCGCGGCGCACGACGGACGGAAACTCGTTCAGCTGGCCCGCCAAGTCGCGTTCCGCGGGTTCCGCCAGCAACGCCGCGTCGGCCCGCGCGCCGGAAACGTCGCGGCCGTCGTTCTCGCCCAGGTCAAGCAACCGGCACAGCCTTGCGTGCGCGTACTGAACCTTGTACACGGGGTTCTTGTCGGACTGGTCCAGCGCGAGGTCCAGGTCGAAGACCAGGTGGGCCTCGGGACGCCGCATGAGGAAGAAGTAGCGCGCCACGGAGACGCCGACCTCCGCGACGAGCTCGGCCAGCGTGGTGTACGAACCCGCGCGCTTCGAGAACCGGATCTCCTCGCCGTCGCGCTCGACCGTGACCATCTGGTGCAGCACGTACTCGGGATATCCGGCGGGACGGCCCAACGCCTGCAGGCCGGCGCGCACGCGGCTCACGGTGCTGTGGTGGTCGGCGCCCTGGACGTTCACCACGCGGCGAAAGCCCCGCTCCCACTTCGTCATGTGGTAGGCCACGTCGGGAAGGAAGTAGGTGGGCGATCCGTCGCTCTTCACCATGACGCGGTCCTTCTGGTCGCCGAAGCGGGTCGTGCGGAGCCAGCAGGCTCCGTCCTTCCGGTACGTGAGGCCGGTCCGTTCGAGCGCCTGCATGGTCTCGGCCACGAGTCCGGCCGAGTAGAGGCTCGTCTCGGGATAGTACTCGTCGAAGCGCACGCCGAAGGCGGCCAGTCCCGTCTCGTGCTCTCGCCGCAGGCGCGCCACGGCGAAGGCGCGCATCGCGGCCAGCGCGGCCCCGTGCCCGTCGTCGAGGACCCGGTCCCCTTTCTTCTGGCGGAAGGCGCGGGCGATCTCGGCCACGTATTCGCCGTGGTAGCCGTCCGCGGGAACCGGCTCGTCCCGGCCCAGGAGCTGCTGGTAGCGGGCGCGGACGCTCTCGGCCAAGCGTTCGATCTGGCGGCCGGCGTCGTTGAAGTAGAACTCGCGGTGCGCCTTCCAGCCCGACCACTCGAAGAGCCTGGCGATGGCGTCGCCCAGCGCGGCCTGGCGGCCGTGGCCGAGATGCAAGGGGCCGGTCGGGTTGGCCGAGACGAACTCGACCATGACCGGGTGCCCGCCTCCGTCGTCGCTGCACCCGTAGCGGTCGTCCAGCTCGATGATCCGGCGCAGCCCGCCGCTCGCCGCCGCGGCGTCGAGGAAGAAGTTGACGAAGCCGGGTCCGGCCACCTCCGCGCGGGCCACGCCGTCGATCTTCCCGGCCCGCGCCAGCAGGTCCTCGGCCAGGCGCCGGGGTGGACGCCGCAACTTCGACGCCAGGACCATGGCGACGTTCGAAGCCCAGTCTCCGTGGCCGTCGTCGCGGGGGCGCTCCATGCGCACCTGCACGCCGGGAGCGCCCAGCTCCGCCGCCGCGCCGGCCAGCGCCGCCGCGATGCGCCCGGCCGGACCCGCGCTCATTTGCCCGCTCTACCCCGCTTCGCATCCCGCGGCTTCTCGGCCGAGCCGCCGGACCCGCCGCCGCGCCGTTCCCGAGCCCGCCCGGAATGCCCGGTCCGCGCAGGCGAGCGGCCGCGAGACTCGCGCGCCCGCCCGCCCGATCCGGTCGAGGCCGGGTCCGGCGCCGTCCCGGCGTCCGGCTTGGCCGTCCGCGGCTTGCCGTCTTCGGTTCGGCCCGAGCCTCCGTCGCCGCCCGCCTGCGCGCCGCCGCCGGCTTCGGCCTCGCCTCGAGCCGACGGCGCTTCGCCGGCCCCCTCGCGTTCCGCCTTCTTGTAGCTCTCGGACCGGTAGTCGGTGATGTAGAAGCCCTCGCCCTTGAAGAGAAGGCCGCCCCCGCCGGAAATCAGCCGCTCGGCCGCACTGCCGCATTCGCCGCACTCGGCCCGCGGATCGTCGCTCATCCTCTGAAAGACGTCGAAAGTGTGCCCGCACTCGGAGCACCGGTACTCGTAGGTCGGCATCGCGACGCTTGGGCGACCCCCTGTCTTGGCCGAACGCGAACCTCGGACAATCCGCAAAATAACACGGAGTCCCGCAGGTCGCGGGGCTCCCCGCGCGGACCAGCCACGGCGTCCCAGCGGGTCGCTTTGTCGGCCGCCGGGTCAGGCGGGAGCGTCGCGCGTTCCCCAGACTGCTCGCAGTTCGTCGCTGATCTCGCCCAGCGTGGCTCCGGCCTTGACTGCTGCGATCATGGCGGGGAGCAGGTTCTCGTCGCGCGAGGCGGTGCGACGAATCCGATCGAGGCGCATGGCGGCCGCGGCGTCGTCGCGGCGGCTCCGGTGCGCGGCCAGCGCGGCCTTCTGGCGCGCCTCCATGGTTCGATAGTCGGGCCGGTGCGGCGGGTCGGGCGCGTCCTCGCTCACGTGCCGGTTCACGCCGACGACCGCGCGCGCGCCGGACTCTACCGCGAGCTGGAACTCGTAGGCGGCTCGGTGAATCTCGTCGCGCATGTGGTCGATGGCGGCGGCGGCGCCCCCGAGCCCGGCCACGCGCTCGATGATGCCGAGCGCTTCGGCTTCGAGACGGTGCGTGAGGGTCTCGACGAGGAAGCTGCCGCCGAGCGGGTCGGCCGAAGCGGTCACGCCGGACTCTTCGGCGAGGATCTGCTGCGTGCGCAACGCCAGCGCGGCCGAGGCGGCGGTCGGAAGCCCGAGGGCCTCGTCGTAGCCGTTGGCATGAAGGGATTGCGTGCCCCCGAGCGCGGCGGCGAGGGCCTGGACGGCTACGCGCACGACGTTGTTCATGGGTTGCTGGGCCGTCAGCGTGGAGCCGCCCGTCTGAGCGTGGAAGCGGAGTCGGCAGCAGGGGTCCGGCGCCTGAAAGCGCTCGCGCATGAGACGTGCCCAGATGCGCCGCGCGGCTCGGAACTTGGCGACTTCCTCGAACAGGTCGTTGTGCGCGGCGAAGAAGAAGGAGACGCGGGGAGCGAAGTCCTCGACGCGCAGTCCGCGGGACAGGGCCCGGCCGACGTACTCGAGGCCGTTGGCGAGGGTGAAGCCGATCTCCTGGGCCGCGGTCGAGCCCGCTTCGCGGATGTGGTAGCCGGAAACGGATATGGGATTCCAGCGCGGCAGCTCGCGGGCGCAGAACGCCATGACGTCGCCGGCCAGGCGCAGCGAGGGCCCGACCGGATAGATGAAGGTTCCGCGCGCCACGTACTCCTTGAGGATGTCGTTCTGGACGGTGCCCGCGAGGCGTTCGCGCGGGACGCCCTGTTCGTCGGCCAGCGCGACGTACAGGGCCAGCAGGACGGGCGCGGTGGCGTTGATCGTCATCGAGCACGAGACGGCGTCCAGCGCGATGTCCCGAAAGAGCGCGCGCATGTCGGCGATGGAGTCGATCGCGACGCCGACCCGGCCTACTTCGCCGGCGGCGAGCGGCGCGTCGGAGTCGAGTCCCATTTGGGTGGGCAGGTCGAAAGCCACCGACAAGCCGGTCGTGCCGCGCTCCAACAGGAAGCGGTAGCGCCGGTTGGTCTCGTCCGCCGTGCCGAAGCCGGCGTACTGCCGCATGGTCCAGACGCGGCCGCGGTACATGGACGGGTAGACGCCGCGCGTGAAGGGAAACTCGCCGGGTTCTCCCAGGTCCTCGGCCACGGAGAAGCCCTCCGGCCAATCGCGGGCGACGCGAGGGCGAGGGCCCGCGGCGGACGAGGGACCGCCGGACCGGCTCACGGCATCGCCTCGAACTGGACCAGGACGTCGCCCTTGTCGACGGCCGCGCCATCCTCGACCAGCACCTTCGCCACCGTCCCGGCGGCCGCGGCGCGCAACTCGTTCTCCATCTTCATGGCCTCCACGACGACCACCCGGTCCCCCGCCGCCACCTCGTCGCCGACGCTCACCGCGACCTGTACCACGAGGCCCGGCATCGGCGCGCGGACCGCCTCCGCGCGCGGGCCCGACCGGGTCGCGGCCGAGAGATCGCGCATCCTGGCGGCGCGCTCGCCCAAGACCTCCGCCACGACCGCGCGCCCGGACCAGAGCAGTTCCCAGCGGCCGTCCGCCCGGCGCGCGGCGGTCATCCTGCGCGACCGCCCGTCGACCAGGAGCGAGAACCGCGCGCCGCCCCTCCCGCTCTCTCCGGCCGCCTCTCCGCCGACCGCCGCGAGGTCGCACGCGAACTCGCGCCCGTCCACCCGGACGCGCCCCTCGTCCACCTCCACGACGTGGACGCCGCCGGGGAGCTCGACCCGGTAGCGCGCGGAAACCGCGGGCCGCGCGGTCACGCGCCCGGCCGAGGTTGCGGCAAGACGAGGACCGGCGGCTCGCGCCTGCGGGGCCGACGGCGTCCGGTCATCGCGCAAGCCCTCTTTGCCACTCCGAGAGCCGCCGGTCTTCGCGGCGAACGGGGGCGGGCGCGCTTCCGGCCCGCGCTGCGTGCTCCAGCAAGGCCGCGGCGGCCGCCAGTTCCGCTTCGTCCTCGGCCGGCAGGGCCGGATCGAACAGGCCGGGATGGTCTTCGAGGTACGCGGTGGACAGCGCGCCCGCCAGGAAGTCCGGCTCGTCCATGATCCGCGCCAGCAAGGGCGCGGTCGTCGCGACGCCCGCGATCTCGAGTTCCTGCAGGGCGCGCTTCATGCGTCTCGCCGCCCCGGTCCGGTCGCGGGCATGCACCACGAGCTTGCCGAGGAGGGAGTCGTAGTGGAGGCCGACTTCGGCGCCGCGCGCGACGCCGCCGTCCCAGCGCACGCCGGGGCCGCCCGGCGCCTGCAAGTCCTCCACCACGCCGGCCGCGGGCAGAAGGCCGTCGAACGGCGATTCGCTCGTGACGCGGCACTCGATCGCGTGCCCGCGCAACGGAATCTCCTGCTGGCGAAGCGGAAGGGGCTCGCCGGACGCGACGCGAAACTGCCACTCGACCAAGTCGATCCCCGTCACCATCTCCGTGACCGGGTGCTCGACCTGGAGGCGCGTGTTCATTTCGAGAAAGTAGAAGGCGCCCTCGTGCCAGAGGAACTCGACCGTGCCCGCGCCGACGTAGTCCACGGCCCGAGCGGCGCGGACGGCGGCGCGTCCCATGCGCTCGCGGTCCTCGAGGCCGAGCGCGGGCGACGGCGCCTCCTCGACCAGCTTCTGGTGGCGGCGCTGGATCGAGCACTCGCGCTCGAAGAGGTGCACCACGGAGCCGCGGGCGTCGCCGAACACCTGGATCTCGACGTGGCGGGGGCGCTCCAGGAACGCCTCCACGTAGACGCGTCCGTCACCGAAGGCCGCCTCGGCTTCGCGCGAGGCCGCCGCGAAGGCGTCCTGCACGCCGCCGGGGCCGCTCACGACCCGCATCCCTCTTCCTCCGCCTCCGGCCGCCGCCTTGAGGACGACGGGAAACCCCACCGCCCGCGCGGCGCGCAGCGCCGCCGAACCCGAGGCGGCCGGTTCGGCCGTGCCCGGCACGACCGGCACGCCGGCCGCCTTCATGCGCTCGCGGGCAGCCGTCTTGTCGCCCATGGCGCGGATCGTGTCGGGCCGCGGGCCCACGAACGCCATCCCCGCGCGAGCCACGGCCTCCGCGAAGTCGCCCCGCTCGGCCAGGAAGCCGTAGCCGGGATGGACCGCGTCCACCTTCGCGCGCCGAGCCGCCGCGATCACCCGGCGCACGTCGAGATAGCTCTGCGAGGCCGGGGCCGGGCCGATGGCATGCGCCTCGTCGGCGAGCGCCACGTGCGGAGCCGCGCGGTCGGCCTCCGAGAAGACGGCCACGGACTTGATGCCCAGCTCGCGGGCGGTTCGGATCACGCGGACGGCGATCTCGCCCCGGTTCGCGACCAGCACGGACTGGATCAAGCGCGGCGCCTCCGGGGAGCCGGCGATGGACTGGCGGAGCGTGCAGGCGGCGACCGCTCCTCCCGGATCAGGAAAAGCCGCCGCCGCGCGCAGGGAGCGTCCGGCCCGCCCAGCGCGACGACGGCCCCTCCCTCCGCAAAGCTACTTCATGTTGGCCGAGACCGTGGTCTCCTCGCCGTCGCGGCGAATGCGGAAGCGGACCTGCTCGCCCTCGTCGTAGGAGCGCAGGATCCGGCGCAGCTTGGCGACGCCTTCCACCGCCCGCCCGTCCACGTGCGTCACGACGTCTCCTCCGCGCAGTCCGGTCCAGGAGTCGGCGTCGGCTTCGGCGACCAGCACGCCGGTGGACGCGCCGAAGTAGGCGCCGAGATCCGGGTTGAGGTCCACCAAGTCGAGGCCGGAGTCCCACGTCCTCCACCTGCCCCCCCATCGCACGACGAGCTCCCGGCTCGGGGACGGCAACACCACCGTGTCCAGGCGCATCCGCTCGAAGCCCTCCCTGAGGCGGTCGAGGCCCTCGCGAAATCGTCCTTCGTCGTGGTGCATCTGCTCCAGACGAACCCGCAACCGCTCGATGGGCTCGCGAAGGTCTCTGCGAAGGAGGGCCGTCCGCCTCCGCGGCGCGACCTGAAACGTTCGCGTTTCGCCGTCGCGGATCACCTCGAACTCGAATTCGCTTCCCTCTTCGATTTCCAAGTCGCCCAATACGGCCACGAACCTCTGCGCGGCCAGCGACCCATTGGACTCGAACTCGCTCTCCGTCTCGTCGTCCAGCGGTTCCGCCAAGTCGCGGCCCGCCACCGAAACGACGACGTCGCCTGCGCGCAGTCCCGCGTCCTCGGCCGGCCCTCCACCAACGACCATCGCGATGCGCACACCGTCGTCGATGCGCGCATCGACGTCCCAGCCCCAGTCCACGTAGATGCCGAATTCGAAATGCGCGTGCCCCACGGCGTCCAGGATCGCCGGCGCCTTCACGTGCATGTCCATCTCGGGCAGGCGCGGGTGGCGCTGGACCGCGCCCGCCGAAGCCGAACCCGTCATCGCCAGTCCGACCGCCCCCAGCGCCAGCCGTGCCATCGGTGTCTTGATCATTCTTCCAGTCCCTTCCCCGTTGTCCGAATCGTCGTTCGCCCAGCAGCGCTGCCGGCGCCCGGGGCGCAACCTGGTCTCGGCCGTTCGCCCCGCCGGGAACTCCGCTCCGGCGGAAGATCCGCCGCCGAAAGACCTTTCGGAAATGGGACGCGCCGAGAACGCGCGAGGGTTGCCCGCACCGCCTTCGCGGCGCACTCAGAGGGGGACGTTGCCGTGCTTCTTGGGGGGATTCGCGTCCCGCTTGTCGGCGAGCATGTCGAGCGCGCTCGCGAGCCTGGGCCGCGTGTCGCGAGGGTCGATCACGTCGTCCACGTATCCTCGGGACGCGGCCACGTAGGGGTGCGCGAACGCCTCGCGGTACTCGGCCATCTTCGCCTCGGCCACGGCCCCGGGATCGTCGGCGCCGGCGATTTCCCTGCGAAACAGGACCTCGACCGCCCCCTTCGGCCCCATCACCGCGATCTCCGCGCCCGGCCATGCGAGGTTCACGTCGCCGCGGACGTGCTTCGAGTTCATCACGTCGTAGGCGCCTCCGTACGCCTTGCGGGTGATGACGGTGACCTTGGGCACGGTGGCCTCGCTGAAGGCGTAGAGGAGCTTGGCGCCGTGCCGGATGATGCCGCCGTGCTCCTGGTCCACGCCGGGCAGGAAGCCGGGCACGTCCTCGAACACGACCAAGGGAATGTTGAAGGCGTCGCAGAAGCGGACGAAGCGGGCGCCCTTGACGGACGAGTCGATGTCGAGCGCGCCCGCCAGCACCGCCGGCTGGTTCGCGACCACCCCCACCGAACGGCCGCCCAGGTGCGCGAATCCGGTCACCAGGTTGGGCGCGAAGCGAGCGTGCACCTCGTAGAAGTCGCCGTCGTCGACGACCGCGCGGACCACGTCCAGCATGTCGTACGGGAGGTTGGGGTTGTCGGGCGCCATGGTCGCCAGGGCGTCCTCGCGGCGGTCGCGCGGGTCGGCGCCGGGGCCCGGCGGAGGCGTCTCGGCGTTGTTCTGCGGAATGAACCGGAACAGGCCCCGGACCGCGGCCAGGCATTCCGCCTCCGTGTCGTGGACGAAGTGCGCGACTCCCGACCGCTCCGCGTGAACGTCGGCCCCCCCAAGGCTCTCCATGTCCACGCTCTCGTGCGTGACGGCCTTCACCACGTCGGGGCCGGTCACGAACATGTAGCTGGTGCCGCGCACCATGTAGACCCAGTCGGTGATCGCCGGGGAATACACGGCGCCGCCGGCGCAGGGTCCGAGGACGACGCTGACCTGCGGGACCACGCCCGACGCCAGCGTGTTGCGCAGGAAGATGTCGGCGTAGCCGCCCAGCGACACCACGCCTTCCTGAATGCGAGCTCCGCCCGAGTCGTTGAGCCCGATCAGCGGCGCGCCGTTCTTGAGCGCCATCTCCTGCACCTTGACGATCTTCTGGGCGTGCGCTTCGCCCAGCGACCCGCCCAGCACCGTGAAGTCCTGCGAAAACACGTACGCCGGGCGGCCGCGGATCGTCCCGTACCCGGTGACCACGCCGTCGCCCAAGAACTTGCGCGCGTCCAGTCCGAAGTCGCGCGACCGGTGCGTCACGAAGCGGTCCATCTCCACGAAGGAGCCCTCGTCGAGGAGAAGGTCCAGCCGCTCGCGCGCCAGCAGCTTGCCCCGGGCGCGCTGCGCTTGGTTGCGGTCCTCGCCGCCGCCCAGAGCCGCCTTGCGCCCGAGGGCTTCCAGCCGTTCGAAAGCGCCCGCGCCGGTCAACGGACGCGGCGGCGGGACTCGGGCCGCGCGCGGATCACGCCTCGCCGCGCACCCGGGTTCGGGGCGGAGGGGTTCTGCGCCGCTCGTCCTCGGGGAGCTCCGCGTCGACCGCAAGGAACTCGCCCTGGAAGATGCGGACGGGAAACGCTTCGCGCTCGAGCCTTCCGTCCACGACCGAGAACGTGCCGGTCACGCCCCGGAAGCGCCTCATGCTCTCGACGCCGACAGCCGCCCCGCCGGGTCTCGTCCGGCCTTCGCCGTGCGCCGCGAGCGCCATCCGGAACAGGTCGAAGGCGACGGCGGGCACGCCGCTTTGGAGCGTCTTGCGGAAGCGATCCTCGTAGGCGGCGCGGAAGGCGGCGGCGGGCTCGCTCGAACCACCGGGCTCGGCCGGCGGCGTGGAACTCACGGCGATCACGCGGTCCGTGTGGCGTTGGGCCACCGAACTCGTCACCTCGGGAGAGGTCCACGCCGACGTGCCCGCGACTTGGATGCCGAGCGTGTCCAGCCCCATGAACGACATCTGCGGCGCGAGCAGCTCCAGGTCCGTTGGGGACGAAAGCACCACCAGCAGCTCCGGCGCCAGCGGCTCCACTTCGGCCAGCGGCTCGAGGAACGTCGTCGCGCCGCTCGGGTACTCGACGTGCCGCTCCACTACGCCTCCGGCCTCCGCGAAGGCGTCCGCGAACGCTCGCGCCTCCAGCACCTCGCCGTGGCCGGACCCGTGCAGCACGACCGCCGTCGCGTGTCCGAGCCCGGCCAGCGAGCGAGCGAGCGTCCGGGCGGCCAGCGGGCTCGCCGCGCCCAGGCTGTAGACGCCGTCCGCGGCGGAAACGCGCTGGGCCGTCGGCGAGAACAGCGGAACCCGGCCCGGCTTGGCGCGAGCGGCCTCGGAGACGTTCTCGTCGCGGAGCGGGCCCAGGATCGCCACGGCGTCCTTCGTCGCCAGCGTCCGCACGCTGCGCGCGCTGCCCCGCGCAGTGCCGCGGTTGTCCTCGACCGCAACGTCCACGCGCACGCCCGAGCGGCGCGCCGCCGCGGACGCCAACTCGACGCCCTCCAGGAACGATTCCGCGTACGCCCGGTTCGCGGGCGAGCCGGTGATCGGCAACACAACACCGATCAGCGGCGCGGCCACCCCGAGCGCCGACACGTCGCCGTCCAGCACGGCCGCCGCGATGCGGGCCGCCCTGCCCGACGCTCCCGCCCGGCGCGCCTGCTCCGCGTACGCGCGCGCCGCCTCCGCGTCGTAGGCGTAGGCGGTCGCGAGCGCCAGCTCGGCCAGCACCGGGGCGAAGCGCTCGCCGGGGACGCCGTCCGGGGCGGCGGCGGCCAGGCGTCTCAGATCGTCGCGGCCCAGACGGCCCACCGCCGCCTCCAAGCGGGCGGCCGAGGCCTCGGTGTACGCCCGTTCGGGCAACTGGAGCGTCGCCTCGGCCGCCGCCAGGAAGGCGCCCGCGTCGAACAGGGCCCCGGCGCGGAAGTCCTGCACCTCGGGGAACGCGGGGTGGTCTTCGCCCAGCAGGTCGGCCAAGGCGCCGGCCGTCTCCGCGGCTTCGGCGTGGCGGCTCTCGCCGCGGGCCGCGAAGGCGACGATCCAGAGGGCCTCCGAGGATCCGGGAACGGTGGCGTGACGGTCCTCGACCTGCACGGCGGCCGCGAGCGCCGCCGCGTACTGCCGCGCCACGAGAGCCTCTCGGGCCGCGACGAGGAGGCGGTCCGCGCTCGCGTGGTCGGCAGGCGAATAGCCGCCGGACTCGATCGGCGGATAGCTGCTGGGGATCGGAAAAGGGGCCGAGGCGTCCTCTGGGCCCGCCGGGATGCAGGCCGCCCACAGCGCCGCCGCAAGAACCCCTTTGAACGGGCGCGGAACCGTCGCAACCCGACGCCCGGCCGACGCGCGCGGGAGGGCGAAGCCGGTCGCGTCGGTCGCGGCGGCGGCGCCGATGACCGGCCACGGGCGCCGGCGGCGCGGTCCGCCCATCGCGGCCCCTCTAGCCGCCGCGCTCGCCGGCGGGGGCGTCGGCCTCTCCCTGCCGACCGGAGCCGTCGTCGGCCTCGGGGGAGTTCTCGGCGGCTTCGGCGGTCCCACCGCCGGGCTCGGCATCCTCGGGAGCAGGCGGATGGGGATCGGCCGCGGCGTCCGTCTCGGGCCTCCCGGGCTCGCCGACCTCCGGGACCGCCGCAGCTTCGGCCTCGGACTCCGGCTCGTCGGCCAGGGGCGCGGGCGCAACGTCGGTCTCGGACTCCGGCTCCGAATCCTCAGGAGCCGACTCGGTCTTGCCGTCTTCACGGCCCTTTCCGTCCGCGGCCGCTCCTTCCGGCTCCGAATCCTCGGGAACGGGAGCGGTCGCGTCGCCCTCACGGCCTTCTCCGCCCGCAACGGCTTCTTCCGGTTCCCCGTCCTTGCGCTCGGACGCCGTCTTCCCGGTCCCGGCCTCCTCCGCCGCCTCGTCGTCTCCCGCGGCGTCCCCAGCGGGACCGGCCTTGCGCCGCTCCGGGGCCTCGAGGACTTCAAGGTCGATCCGGCGTTCTCCGGCGTCGGCCGTCACGACCCGCACGGCCACGGTTTCGCCCGCCCGGAAGTGCTCGCCGAGCACGCCCGAGTCGACGCCCGCGCGAGCGGCCGGCACGAAGCCCTCCACGTCGTCGCCCAAGTTGACGAGCACGCCCTTGTCGCGCACTCGAACCACGGTCGCGTCCAGCTGCACCCCGGCCGAGAACCGCACCACCAGATCGGGCCACGGATCGTCGGCGAGCTGCTTGACGCCGAGCGACACCCGCTTCTTGTCCGAGTCCACCTCGAGGACCATCACTTCGATCTGGCTACCCTTGCGGACCACTTCCGACGGGTGCTCCACGTGCTTCGTCCAGCTCATGTCGGACACGTGGACCAAGCCGTCGATCCCCGGCTCGATCTCGACGAACGCGCCGTACGTCGTGAGGTTGCGGACCGTCCCCGACAGGCGCGTGCCCGGCGGGCGCTTCTGCGGCAAGGCGAGCCACGGGTCCTCTTCCGTCTGCTTCATGCCCAGCGAGATCTTCTCTTCCTTCTGGTCCACGCGCAGGACCACCGCTTCGATCTCGTCGCCCACCGACACCAGCTTGGAGGGATGGCGCACGTTCCTCGTCCACGACATCTCGGAAATGTGCACGAGCCCTTCGACGCCCCTCTGCAACTCCACGAACGCGCCGTAGTTCGTGATCGAGACGACCTTGCCCCGCACGCGCGCGCCCACCGGGTAGCGGTCGGCGATGTCGTTCCACGGATACGGGAGGAGCTGCTTGAGCCCCAACGAGATGCGCTCGCGGTTCCAGTCGACGTCCAGCACCTTGACGTCCAGGGTCGCACCGATGTCCACCACTTCGGACGGGTGGCCCACGCGGCCCCACGACATGTCGGTGATGTGAAGCAGGCCGTCCAGGCCGCCCAGATCCACGAAGGCGCCGAAGTCGGTGATGTTCTTGACGACCCCTTCCCGGACCTGGCCCTTCAGCAGCTCCTTGACCAGCGTCGAGCGCTTCGCCTTGCGCTCCTGCTCCAGGATGACCCGGCGCGAGACGACGATGTTGCGGCGGCGCTTGTTGAGCTTGATGATCTTGAAGTCGTAGGTCTCCCCGATGCGGTCCTCGATGTTGGGCACCCGCCGAAGGGCGATCTGCGAACCGGGAAGGAAGGCGTCCACCCCCATGATGTCCACCGTCACGCCGCCCTTGATCTTGCGGGTGAGGAGACCGCTGACCGGCCGGTCGTTCTCGTAGGCGTCGCGGATCAGCTCCCAGACGCGCAGGAAGTCGGCCTTCTTCTTGGAAAGGACGACCACGCCGTCGTCGTCTTCCAGGCTCTCCAGCAGAACTTCGACTTCCTGGCCCGGCTCCACGCCGTCCGAGTCCTTGAACTCGTCGATGGAGACCGCGCCCTCGCTCTTGAAGCCGAACTCGAGGATCACCGTCGCGTCGGTCACCCGGAGAACCCGGGCATTGACGATCTCCCCTTCGCGGATGTCGCCCCGCGCGGTCTGGTGCTCGGCGAGCATCGCCTCGAAGGCGTCGCTCGAGATGTCGAGGACTTCCTCGCCGTAGGTGTCGTGGACGAACTCCGGAGAGATGTCGTCCGGGTCGAATCGCGGTGCGGGCCGGGACCGGCGCGCGCCGGCCCCAGCGGGACCCCTTGTCTCGGTCATGGGTTGCGCTCGCCGCCTTCCGGGGAGGGCGGCGCTCCGGGTGTTTCTCGCCGGTCCGTTGGATTCCCGCGCGGGGGAGACCGGGTTGAGGGGGGGGGGGGGGGGGGGATGTGCGGCCAAGCGCCTTCGGACACTTACGGAACCGACCCGCCTTCGGTTCCAAGGGACCGGCAACGAGCAAGCCGTCAAATGTAACCCGACGGCGCGAACAAGGCGCAAAAAAAGAAGAGCCCCCGGCGGGAGGCACACCGCCCGGCCGGGGGCTCCGTCTCGCTGGCGAGCGGGAGGGTTCCGTTTCGGCGCCGCCGTGTGCGACGGCACGGTCCTCCGTGCTCTTCTCCCGTCCCGCCTCCTCCGCCGTCTCCGGCGTTCTCCGCGGTCCGGGCCGCCCCCGTTCCCGGGGACTCCGGTTGCGTCCAGCGACCTTGCAACCGTCGCGGCTCCCGCCGAATCGGGGCGCCGCGCTCGCCGTGGAACCCGCTCCCCGCGTCTCGCAACGCTGCTCGCGGCCTCCTCGGCGCGTCCGAGTTCCGAAGGACTCCCTTCCGGGGCCGGTCGTTCCTCTCGGACCGCCCTCCCCCTTCCCTGAAGCCCTCCGGCTCCCGTGGTCCGGCGACTGCCGAGGCTTCCCTCGCGGGCCGCCCCCGGCGCGTCACTCTCGATCCGCGCCCTCGGTCGCCGGGCTAGGAACTATAACGAATCGATTCGCAGATGGCAAATCCAGGGCGACGGGCAGCCGCGCGAGGGCCACCGCGCGAACTCGCTCGCTGGATGAAGGGACGCCTCGCCCCATCCCCGCGATTCGGCAGGCGACGGGCCGGCGGCCGCGAGCCCGCCGCGTCCCGGCAGCCGCCACGCAACGCCTGCCACGCCCTCCTCGCGTCACGGGCTCGGTTTCCCGTTTGGCCGACGACGGCGCCCGCCTGGCCTCGCGCTCGTTGACGATCGCCGCCCACGGCGCCCTTCGCGGCTCGCCTCGTGGTGGACCGGCGTTGCCCTCCCCCGCGCGCACGCCCGGCACGCAGACCGGCCCGTCTTGGCGACTCGCCGCTCCATTCGACCGGCCGCCTTGACCCGCCCCTGGCCGTTTGGTACCGTTCGCGCATTCCTTCCGATGTTTTCGAGACGCTCCAACCGGAGAGACACGATTGACCCAATACTTGCTCGGCGCCGACATCGCGAACGGCCCCAACCCCGACCTAGCCGTGAGAATCGAATGCGCCGACAACTTGGACTTTCTCGCAACGTTGCCCAGCGACTCGATGCATCTAGTCGTCACTTCTCCTCCCTACAACATCGGAAAATCATACGAGACGCGCACAAGCCTCGAACGGTACTTGGAAGAACAGGCGGCGACAATCGCCGAATGCGTCCGAGTTCTTGATTCGCGGGGATCGCTTTGCTGGCAGGTGGGCAACCACGTGCGCGGCCGCGAGGTGTTCCGTTGGACATTGTGCTGTACGACGTGTTCAAGTCCCATGGGTTGCGACTGCGCAATCGCATTGTCTGGCATTTCGGCCATGGACTGCACTGCACAAAGCGGTTTTCCGGGCGATACGAGACGATATTGTGGTTGACGACGTCGGACGATTACTACTTCGACGTTGATCCCGTTCGGATCCCCTCTAAGTATCCGGGCAAGAAGTACTTCAAGGGGCCGAACAGGGGCAAGCGGTCGGGAAACCCGTTGGGAAAGAATCCCTCGGACGTCTCGGACATCCCGAACGTAAAGGCCAACCACGTCGAGAAGACGATGCATCCGTGTCAGTTTCCCGTCGAACTCGTGGAGCGGCTGGTCTTGTCCATGACCGAGCAGGGCAACGCCGTCCTTGACCCCTACATGGGCGTTGGGTCGTCGTTGGTGGCTGCTCGGAAGCACGGACGCGCCGCCTTCGGCTGCGACGTGGTCGCCGAGTACGTCGAGATCGCCCGTCAGCGCGTTCGTAACCTGGACGCCGGCGTGTTGCGCACCCGCCCCATGCACAAACCGATATACGATCCCTCCTTGGCCGGAGGGGGCCATTAGCCGTGCGCATTGTTGAGCGATACTCCCATCTGAACGGCCTGGAATGGATGATGGTCCATCGCTTCGAACTACCGATCTATTCGTACAATCAGACCGACTACGTCAAGCAACGAGTGGCTGTCGAAGTGCAGTTCGGCAAATATGCATTTGTGGCGTTCGACATCTTCGTCAAGCACATGGCGTTTTTCGTCGGCGACAAGATCGACGTGGGCGTCGAGATTCTGCCGATGAAGGAACTCCAGGCGGAGATGTCCTCCGGACCGGGGTACTACGAAGGGGAGCTCTACAACCTGATCCGGCAGGGGAGGAGCACGCCGGCGGTCCCGCTGGTGCTGTTCGGCGTGGCGCCGTAGGACCTGCCCTTCGGCTCTTACCCCTGTTTCGGTGGGCGCCGTAGAACGGACTGGGGGGACGGCGTGACTCTTGGAGATGCGGGAGTGGGTGGAGCGGATGATGGGGCTACGGCCGGAGTGACGGATCACGCGGGTGGACGAGGATTCGGAGCGCCAGGAAGCGCGGGTGGCGCTGGCACCGAGGCGCGTTCGGGTTGCGGGGCCGGAGTGCAGGCGCGCCCGGAGTTGTCAGTGCGGTCCCGGCGTCCGGCCGGGGGAGTTGCCCGGCGTGGGCGACGCGCTCAAGCCGCCCTCCCTCCGGCGGCATCGACGTGGGAGCGCAGGTCGTCGATGCGCTTGCTCATTTCGTCCATCCGCTTGCCAGTGTCCTCGAAACGCCGGTCCATGACCCCCAGCACTTGCCGAGTGGCCTCTTGGATGCTCCGCCGGATGTCCGCGTGCTCCTCCTTGTTCTCCCGCGACATCCGGTCCATGGATTCCTTGATGGAGGCGAAGCGCTGGTCCACGGCAATGAAGCGCTGGTCCACGGCAGCGAAGCGCTGGTCCACCACGGCAAACTGCTGGTCCATCGACACCTTGAGGACGGCGATCTGATCCGCCGTCTGCGTCCGGAGCCACCGCCCCAAGGCAAGCATCGCGCCGCACATGATCGCGACGGTGGTCAGCGTCCCAAGCCAATTCTCGAAGTTCATCGGCACTCCTCCGGTGTCAGCGGGCTACCTTCCGCCCAGCGTAATCGTCACCCGGCGTCCCCGCACGGACGGGCTCGGGTCGCTCCCGATCGCAGAGAGGAACCGCGTCGGTCGCTGTCTACCAAAACGATGCAACGCCCACCGGGACGCGTACATGGCCGAATGGGACGCGCGCGCCGTGGCTCCATACGGGCGCGGAATTGGGCTTGTCCAGCGCGTAACAGCCCATGGTCCGGTCCATGACCGCTCCGGCCAATCCGTACGCCAACGTACAAGATGACGAGCCGACCGTCGTCGGCCAGGAAGGGCCTCGTACCCAGGATAAAAGGCATTCCCGCTGGGTTGTTCCATTCTCTTGCGCGCGGCTTCCACCAACTCTGCGGGCATCGCGACCAAGCGCGGCTCCGCTCCCGTCTTGTACTCCGTGAGCACGTGGTCCGTGCCGGCCAACACATATGCCGTCGAATCAGCACATGCCACCTTGGCTTGACCGTAGACGATAGAGATATCGAGAAGGTCACAGCGCCTAGAGGCCACGGACCAGTCCAATTCGGATCGGGCTTCTCCGCTCAATGCAACGCTCTCGCCGGCGTCGCCACGGAACACCACCCCATTCTCCTGCAACGGGACGGCGAGACGGCCGTTCAATGCGCAAAGAGCCTTCGTTCCCGGTGCGGCCGACCTCTCGCCCGGCATCCATGTCCACTGCCAGAATCTGTTGCGTCGCTCCCTCCGGCACGCCAGTGGCCAACGCAACAGCAACGCCACTCCAAATGCGCATGTCAGTGCGAAATGTGAGGGCGAGTTCCACATGGGTCGTAGTCGCTTTCCCAGACGGAACGGTTGGCATGTGCAACTCGTCGAGTTCCATAACGTTTCGCAACCTTGCTCCCTCCAGACAGTCTCACAACGCAACGGTGCGCCGCGTTGAAGAGCGTCCCGCTACGTACAGGGCTGGCCCGATGCGGGCCGAACCGGGCGCACGAAGATGTGCGTCTCGTCCGATACAAACACGCGACGTTCCTTTCCGTCCAAAACCATCGTCGTCGGTTGTCGGCTGCCCTCCAGCGTCACGAGGCTGTCGGCGAACATCCCGACGTAGCTCCATGCGGGCGGATTGGGCTTGTTCTTCAACAGTGCGTAACAGCCCGTCTTCCGGTCCACGACCGCTCCCGCCAGCCCGTACGCCAACGTCGTGACGACAAGCCGACCGTCGTCGGCCAGGAACAGGGTCTCGTACCCAGGATAAAAGGCGTTCTGGCTGGATTCTTCCATTCTCTTGCGTGCCGCTTCCACCAACTCTGCGGGCATCGCGACCAAGCGCGGCTCCGCTCCCGTCTTGTACTCCGTGAGCACATGGTTCATGCCGGCCAGCACATATGCCGCCGAATCAGCACATGCCACCTTGGCTTGACCGTAGGCGGTAAAGATATCGAGAAGGTCATCGCGCCTAGAGGCCGCGGACCAGTCCAATTCGGATCGGGCTTCTCCGCCCAACGCAACGCTCTCGCCGTCGTCGCCACGGAACACCACCCCCTTGTCCTGCAACGGAACGGCGGGACGGCCGTTCAATGCGCATAGAGCGTTCGTTCCCGGTGCGGTCGGCCTCCATCGATGGAGAAGGACGCCCGACCAACTCCAGTGGAGCACCCTGCCTCTTCCGGCCACGAAGACGCCGTCTGATCCAACGGCCACTGCCTCCAAGTGCGTGAGTTCGCCGGGCCCGTCGCCCAGCTGGCCGCCTCCGAAGATGCCTTGCACCGAACCGTCGTCCAGCGAGTAGGCCGTCACGGCCAATGGATCGGCAGCCTCCGAGACCATCACCAGCCGCCGACCATAGTCCACTACCGCAGTCCTGGAGTCGAACAGGTACTCGATCCCGCCGACGAGCTCCCGGCCGGCATCCATGTCCACTTCCAGAATCTGTTGCGTCGATCCATCCGGCACGCCAGTGGCCAACGCAACAGCAACGCCACTCCAAATGCGCATGTCAGTGCGAAATGTGAGAGCGGGTTCCACATGGGCCGTAGTCGCATTCCCAGACAGCAAAGGTATCGAACCAGAGGTGTTCGATGTAAACCACTTTCTGGCCTCTGAGCCTGCACGCCGTGATTTCGACTCCGTCAATCTCGCCTGGAGCGCCGCTACTGGGCGTGATCCTGCTCTTACTGGCCCATTCGGGGCAGTAGGCGGCATCGGAACGGATGGACGGCGCTCCACACTCTTGCGGGGGCGCAACGTCTTCGGTGCGGGCGCGCTGCTCGCCGGCGACGAAGTCCTTTGTGGCCGCCATCCAATCGTCCGCACCACCGACTTGTCCTACGTCACCATACGCTTCCGTCGCGCCTACGAAGAACGAAGAGGGGGATTGAAGGGCTCCAGTTGCCGCCGGGGCAACGCCAGCCTGGAAAGCCGCCGAAAGCAATCCGGCAAACAGAAACTGAGAGAGTCGGTATCTGTCACTCATGGGCGGGAGTTCCCTGTCGAGGAGAGATGAGAGACGGCACCCGCGTCGTCACCACCCCGTGCTCGGGACATTCCACCCGAGGCACGTCGTACACCACGAACGTCTTGTATCCCCATGCGTCCAGCCCCCGCCACTCCCGCCGCAACCCGGACACGCCCGCCCGCACTCCGGACACCGCAACGCCGAACCCGCCTCGCGCGCCAGCGCCACCCGCGCGTCCTGCCGCTCCGAATCCTCGTCCACCCGCTCGATCCGCCACTCCGGCCCCAGACCCATCAGCCGCTCCACCCACTCCCGCATCTCCATCCGCTCTCCTCGCTCCCAGAGTCACGCCGCCACTCCTGTCCATCCTACGACGCCCACCGAAACAGGGGAAGAGCCTGTATATCTTACGGCAAGGTAATCAATCGGTCATTGCGTGTCAAATCCGCTTTCGGGCGACGGCAGGAGCA
Organism: Longimicrobiales bacterium; assembly: GCA_965203485.1. Lineage (GTDB taxonomy): Bacteria > Gemmatimonadota > Gemmatimonadetes > Longimicrobiales > Gaopeijiaceae. The sequence continues at coordinate 1,031,648 of OZ241892.1, read as the reverse complement.
CCTACGTGGCCCGGCGCTCGGCTACGGCGCGGATGCCGGCCGCACCCACGCCCAGCCACGCCGCAACGTAGGCGAGAAACCACGCCGCGGCGCGCCCGTCGCCGCCGGGGCTACCGGCGAGGAACCAAAGCGCCTCTTCAAGGCCGTAGTTGTCGTGAACGAACTCCGGAGAGATGTCGTTCGGGTCGAATCGTCGTCTGGTCTGGGAGTCCGGGCCGGCCTCGGCCTCGGCGGATTCCTTTGGTTCGGTCATGGGTTGCGCTCGCCGCCGTCCCAGGAGGAGGGCGGCGCTCCGAGTGTTGCCGGTCGTTTGGGAACCCGCACGGGGAAGACCGGGTTGAAGGGGACGTGCGGCCCGCCGCTTTCGGACGCTCCACTACGGAACCGCCCCGCGTTCGGTTCCAAGGACCGGCTCGAGCCAAGCCGTTTAATGTAACCCGCCGGCGGACGGACAACGCGCGGCGACCAGACGGGCAACGCACGCAAAAAAAGAGCCCCCGGCGGGAGGCACACCACCCGGCCGGGGGCTCAATCTCGCTGGCGAGCGGGAGGGCTCCGTTTCGGCGCCGCCGTGTGCAGCGGCACGGTCCTCCGTGCTCTTCTCCCTCCCCGCTTCCTTCGCCGTCTCCGGCGCTCTCCGCGGCTCGGGCCGTCCCCCGTTCCCGGGGACTCCGGTTGCGTCCAGCGACCTTGCAACCGTCGCGGCTCCCGCCGAAACCGGGATGCCGCGCTCGCCGTGGAACCGCACCGCCTGCGTCTCGCAACGCGACGCCCGGCCTCCCCGGCGCTGCCGACTTCCGGAAGACTCGCCGTCCAGGGCCGGTCGTCCCTGACGGGACTCCCCTCCCCTTGTGCGCGAAGCCTGTCCGGCTTCCGGCTTTCCCGCGACTGCCGACGGGTCCCTTGCGGGCCGCCCCCGGCGCTTCACTCTCGATCCGCACCTCTCCGTCACGGACCAAGCAAGTTGAGCAATCGATCCGCAATTGGCAAATTGCGGCGCACGGAGAACGCCTCGCCACGGGGGCGAAAAACGCCAATTCACGTTGCTGAACAAGCGTTTTTGCGAGATTCGCGTGACTTCCGCGGCGCCGCCGGTGGCCGCCGTTCGGGCGGCGGCGGCTCCGGAAGGGCCGCCGAAGCCCCGTCGAGCGGAGCCCCCGGCTGGGCCGCGCGACCCGGCCGGGAACTCCGTCTCGCGGGCGAGAGACGAGGGGACCGGAGACGCCGGCCGCGCGACCCCGACGGGCCGCGGCCTGCTCCACGTAGGACCAGAGCATCGTCCAGCCCCAAAGCGCCGAGCCAGCCACGGCCAAGGTCGCCACGAAAGGCCGCCCAAGAGGATCGCAACGCCGACCGCCCGCAAAGCCGGGGCCCTGATCCGCGCGGCGTCCACGGACCGGCGAGCCCACGCAAGGGGAGCGCCCGTCGACACGCTCGCTACCGCACTTCGGCCGGCAACCTGCGCGCGACCACGGCCGGCACGTCCAGATCGCCGAACTCCACGAACGCCGCCAGGCCGCCGGGGTCGCAGGGCACGCCCGAGGCGGGCCGAACCGGGCGCACGAAGATGTGCGTCTCGTCCCCCACAAACACGCGGCGTTCCTTCCCGTCCACAACCTGGAGTTGCCCCGGCATGGTGGACACGTTCAATCTTTCGGGACGAGGAGGAGTCCACGATGCCGAAGAAACGCAAGCAGTACCCGCTGGAGTACCGGCGGCGAATGGTGGATCTGGCGCGTTCGGGCCGGTCGCCGGAGGCGCTGGCGCGTGAGTTCGAGCCGTCGGCGCCGACGATCCGCAACTGGGTCGAGCAGGCCGATCTCGACGAGGGCCGTCGCGACGACGGGACGACGACGCGCGAGCGGGACGAGTTGCGCCGCCTGAAGCGGGAGAACAAGCAGTTGCGCCTCGAGCGCGACATCCTAAAAAAAGCCGCGGCCTGGTTCGCTCGGGAGAGCGGCTCGATTCCCGGAGAGGGTTCGAGTTCGTGAAAGCGCACCGGGCCGTGTTTCCCGTGCGCGCGATGTGCGAGCGCGTTGCGCGACGACGCGTTGCGCGTCTCGGTGCGCCGTAGCTGGGAAGCGAGTCGGCCGCGCATCCACGCCGATCTCGCGGCCTGGGGCGAGCGCGTCGGTTCGAAGCGCGTCGCCCGCCTCATGCGCGAGGAGGGCATCGAGGGCGCGAGCCGCAGGCGCCGCAAGGTGGCGCTGACGGTGCGCGACGCCGACGCGCGCCCGGCTCCGGACTTGGTCGAGCGCGACTTCAGCGCCGAAGGCCCCGACCAGCTCTGGGTCGCCGACATCACGCACGTGTCGGCCGGGGCCGGATGGCTCTACCTGGCCGTCGTCGTCGACGCCTGGAGCCGCCGCGTCGTCGGCTGGGCCATGGAGACGCACCTGCGCGGCGAACTCGTCGAGCGCGCGCTCGCCATGGCCGTCGAGAACCGCTGTCCAGAGACCGTGATCCATCATTCGGATCAGGGGTCGCAGTACACGTCCTCGGCGTTCGGCGAGCGGTGCAGGAAGCCCGGCGTGCGTCGCTCGACGGGCTCGGTGGGCGACGCCTACGACAACGCGATGTGCGAGAGCTTCTTCGCCACGTTGGAATGCGAGTTGCTCGACCGTTGCCAGTTCAACAAGTCCGGCCGAAGCCCGGCGCGCCGTCTTCGCCTTCATCGAAGGCTTCTACAACTCGCGGCGCCGACTCTCGGCGCTCGACTGCGAATCCCCGCCGGCTTCGAGCGCAAGCGTGCGGTCGCGTAGGTGCACCGACCCCCTCGACACGAGGCCGTTCGGCGCCCTTGCGCCTCCGTCCTTCCCAAAGTCATGTTTCACATCGCACTACCTGAACCCAAGATCCTTGCCCGTCCACCATACCGGGTCAACTCCACCGTTTCAGTTCCTTGGCTCGTGCTCATCGGATCAATTCCGCTCTCTTGTCGATCTTCCAGCACGTTCTGACTGCCACGCGCTCTTGAAGGCTTCAGGCATCTCAATGCTGTACCGGAACAGCACGGGAACGCCCAATGCGCCTTCCGCAACGGCGTACACGACGTCGTCGCGGCTCGCCGTCACGCGATGTCGCCTGGGAAGTTGCACCGTTCCTCTGACGTTTCCGAGCATGTCCAAGATGGCGTATTCAGCCGACGTCAAATTCACATCTCTCCGCAACCATATGATGTCGTCCTGGCCGACATGGAGATCTGAAAATGCCGGCAGATCGTCTCTGATCGCTCCTCTCCTTACAAGCTCGTCATAAAAGATCTCAGCCGAGGGTTGATGCTGAGGATCTCCTGAAAAAACTACGGCATCTTGGACCAGCGACTTCGCTAGCTCCCGTGTTGCCGGTATAGGTCGATATTCGTATTCTCGAATCCATGCTGTATCGCCCGTCGGATCAAGTGCCCATATTCGAATGGCGTTCATCGCACGTCTTCCATCATGCCCGTGGCTCACGCTTGCCTCCACGATGCCTCCCTTGCTCGTCACCGTGGTCCGCTTGTTCTCGCCAAAAGGAGACACGATCGAGTGCATTGCCTGTCGTCGTTCCATTGTCAACACAGTCGCCGTGGTCTCTTCCCACGCAAGCGTGTCGACAACGCGTCCATCTGCGTCAATCTTCAAGAAGGGCACACGATCCTCCACGCGGTTTATCCCGTGTGCCGGTCTGTCCGGCAAAGCTAGGATGTTCGGCCTGACGATGCCGGTTCCGTCTGGGAAAACGACACGCGGCGAATTGGGGAAAAATGAAAACCGTCCATGATGAGTTGGCGTCAGGTCGACGAGCCATTGCTTGGATTCCAGAAAAGTGCCGTCTTGTTCAAAAACGCTAGTGCGCAGTAGTTGATTGTCATTTACAATAATTTTTCCATTTTGCCATGTCATGGCGTCGATGCTCGCAAACTCTCCAGGTCCATCGCCCATGCGGCCGATGGTCGCCATGATCTCGCCATCATGCCCAAAGACCCGAATTTCTGGAATCCCCGGTTGCGAAACCAACACACGTCCGTCATCGCCGATTACTATATCCTCAACAGTCTGCAATGTCCATAAGACGTCATGTTCGTTGCCAATTTGCAGTTCCATCTTCGAATGTATCAAAGGTATCGAAAAGAGAGAATCGCTTGACGTTGGATGCGGTTCTGATTTTCGTTCAGTGTTGCCCAATGCAACATGAAGAATCTCACGAAGCGAGCTATCCGATGGTGTGTATTGATATTTCCAACCATCTATAATTATGGCAGGGACACCATGTATGTCAATTTTTTCACCAAAGGTTAGCATATCTTGAATTTGCCGTGTTGTAGATTCTTCTTTTATACATTCCTCCAATTTATCTGTATTTTTGATTCCCACATCTTTTGCAAATAATCTCCAATTTCTGTTTCCGATATAATCTTGCTTCTCATAGAGATTGTCCATCCACGATGGAAAATCGCCAAGGGATGCTACACATATAGAATAGCGCACTGCAATATTCGAATGTTCATAATACTCAAGCGGATATCCAACGTAGACAAATTCCACATCGTCCCACATCGTCTCCGATAACAAAGGCTTAATCGTCTGGCGATGTAATGACCGACAGATCGGACATTGAGGGTCGAAAAAAATGATGACCGTTACATCTGCAGAACCGTCATCGTTCATTGCTATACCAAGATCGGCAATATCTCGCCAAAAAGGTATATAAACTGGCGCAGGCATGTCTTCGAATTCAGTGACGACCACATCTTGTCGACGCCCGAGAAGCACCAGCACCAGCAGCGATGTCACTGCAATTAAGCCATAAGTGGCATATTTAGCGACATTCTCAAGACGAGTGACTGACAATCTCAGACCTCATAAAACGCAATGAAAAGAACAGTGTCTCGACCAGCGAGGAGTAACGGGGTTGCAATGGGCGTCGGCCTTCGGACTCGGGCCGGTCGAGGAGGCGGCGGCGATGGTCCGGACACACCTGCGGGCATCGTCAACGCCGTCGTGCTGAACGCCACCAACGGCCCGGCCGAGGGCGCCAACAGCCGCATCCAAGCGATCAGGCCCGGAGTCGTGGGTTCCCAACCAGGACCGCTTCGCCGCGGCCATTCTCTTCCACCTCGGCGGCCTCGACCTCTGTCTGTGCCTCGCCCGGCACTGACCCGCCGTGCCCCGTGCCATCCCCGTTCCGTCCCCGTCCCCTGTCCTTCCCCACCACATCAGGCGAAGAGCCAAAGCTGTTGGACCGTTGCCGATTCGAGAATCCGGGCGCAGCTCTATCGCAAGGCTAGATCGCATGTAATGGTTGTTGGGAAGATAAATGGTGCCATTGAGCAGGCCTCGCGACTGCAAGTTCCGGAGGCGCCGTGGCCAAGAAACAAACAGAAGCTACTTGGGTCCGTGGGACAAAAAGTTGCACATACCTTTTGGTCGCCAGGTAATCTCTCGGTTGCAATCAGGACGCCGGTACCACCAAGAATGATGATCAAGGCCCAACCCAAGACGACTCGTTTCGTCCAGGCCATCACCCGGCTTAAGTGACGCGTCTTGGCGGCGGCGAGCATTCCGCGAAAGCCAGCGTGGAAGGCCGCCGAAGACAGTCTGGCGAACGCATGTTGGGAGGGTCGGCGCTGTCTGTCGTTCATGGCGTGAGTTCCTGTCGATGAGAGACGAAAGGACGAGTCTTCTTTCCCGCGACTGCCGACGGGTCCCTTGCGGGCCGCCCCCGGCGCTTCACTCTCGATCCGCACCTCTCCGTCACGGACCAAGCAAGTTGAGCAATCGATCCGCAATTGGCAAATTGCGGGGCACGGAGAACGCCTCGCCACGGGGGCGAAAAACGCCAATTCACGTTGCTGAACAAGCGTTTTTGCGAGATTCGACTTCCGCGGCGCCGCCGGTGGCCGCCGTTCGGGCGGCGGCGGCTCCGGAAGGGCCGCCGAAAGCCCCGTCGAGCGGAGCCCCCGGCGGGGCCGCGCGACCCGGCCGGGAACTCCGTCTCGCGGGCGAGAGACGAGGGGACCGGGGACGCCGGCCGCGCGACCCCGACGGGCCGCGGCCTGCTCCACGTAGGACCAGAGCATCGTCCAGCCCCAAAGCGCCGAGCCAGCCACGGCCAAGGTCGCCACGAAAGGCCGCCCAAGAGGATCGCAACGCCGACCGCCCGCAAAGCCGGGGCCCTGATCCGCACGGCGTCCACGGACCGGCGAGCCCACGCAAGGGGAGCGCCCGTCGACACGCTCGCTACCGCACTTCGGCCGGCAACCTGCGCGCGACCACGGCCGGCACGTCCAGATCGCCGAACTCCACGAACGCCGCCAGGCCGCCGGGGTCGCAGGGCACGCCCGAGGCGGGCCGAACCGGGCGCACGAAGATGTGCGTCTCGTCCCCCACAAACACGCGGCGTTCCTTCCCGTCCACAACCATCGTCGTCGGTTGCCGGCTGCCCTCCAGCGTCACGAGGCTGTCGGCAAACATCCCGACGTAGCTCCAGACGGGCGGATCGGGCTTGTTCTTCAACAGCGCGTAGCAACCCGTCGCCCGGTCCACCACAGCTCCCGCCAACCCGTACGCCTTCGTCATGACGACGAGCCGACCGTCGTCGGCCAAGAACAGTTGGGAGTATCCAGAAGAAAAGGCGTTCTGCGTGGAAGACTCCATCTTCTTGCGTGCCGCTTCCGCCAACTCCGCGGGCATTGCGATCAAGCGCGGCTCCGCTCTCGTCTTGTATTCCGTGAGCGTGTGGCCAGCGCTGTGCAGCACGTATGCGGCAGAGTCCGCACATGTCATCAAGGTTGAACTGTAGGCGGAATAGCTGGAGAGGAGATCGTCAGGCCGCTTCCGGTCCCAGTCCAACCGAGCGCTGGCTTCCCCGCCCAACGCAACGCTCTCGCCGTCGTCGCCACGAAATACCAGACCCCTCGGATGCAACGGGACCGCCGGACGGCTGTTCAACGCGCACACGGCATGCGCTCCCGGCGCCGTCGGCCTCCATTGATGGAGAAGGGCGCCCGACCAACTCCAATGAAGCACCCTGCCGAATCCCGCCACGAAGACGCCGTCCGGCCCCACGGCCGTCGCTTGCACCCCTGCGAGTTCGCCCGGGCCGTCGCCCGGCCGGCCACCCCCGAAGACGTCCCGCACCGAACCATCGTCCAAGGACCAGGCCGTCACGGCCAGTGGATCAGCAGCCTCCGAGACCAACACCAGCCGCCGGTCGTAGTCCACCGCCGCGGTTCTGGAGTCGAACAGGTACTCGATCCCGCCGACGAGCTCTCGGCCGGCGTCCATGTCCACTTCCAGAATCTGTTGTGCTGCCGTCTCCGGCGCACTAGCCGCCAATGCAACAACAACGCCGCGTCCAATGCGCATCACCACGCCTTGTTTCGAACGGTCGTGCATTACATGTTCACCAGGTGGGGGCGTGGCTTGCAGTTGGGACCGTAGTCGCATCGAAAGATAAAGGTCGCCCTGCCCATGGCGTCAGTCTCGAAGTAAACCACCCGTTCGCCCCTGAGTTTGCACACCGTGACTTCAATTCCGTCAATCTCGCCTGGAGCGCCGCTGCTGGGCGTGATCCTGCCCTCGCTGGCCCATTCGGGCAGTAGCCCGCATCGGAACGGATGGAGGGCGCTCCACGCTCTTGCGGAAGCGAGGTGTCGGCCAAGACGGACACCGTGAGATGGAGCCCGCACTCGTCCTTGACGTCCGTTGCGATGCCGTCGGCGTCAACAGCAAGATGCCGGGATATTGCCGACGCTTCAGCTACCTCTACGTCTCCCTCGGCCACGTCAAGCCAAGCGAACACGGGAACAGGGGGAGCTGACTGGCTCCGGCGACCGGGGCAAAGCCAGCATGGCAAGCCGCCGAAAGCAGTCCGGCGAACACAAGCTGGGAGAGTCGGCATCTGTCGTTCATGGCGCGAGTTCCTCTCGATGACGGACGATAGGGACGAGCCTTCCGCGCTCGCCAGGGCGCGGCGAGGCAAAAGAACCTGCTTCTGTCAACGTAACCAGTCGGCCATGCCCGTCAAGTCCGCTCTCGGACGACATTCTGCAGGTATGCGAACGCGACTCCACCGCCGCCCCTGCGGGCAAAGAGTTCGAGGGATTGGAACCATTGCGACCGCCACCGACGAGGGGGCTCGGCACGACCCGCGCCGTCCGGGACCATCCGCCAGATCGTGGCCGGCGCCACGGCGCGACCGATCAGATCGGCAGAAACCGAAGCGCGGTCAGGATGGCGACGATGCCGGCGCCCGAAATCCATAGGGCACGGTAGAGTTCGCCGCGCGTGACCAGTTCGCTGCGGTCGGCCCCAGCCGCTTCGCGCATTTCCGACACGATGGCTTCGGCTTGCCGAGTCTCCATTCCGGCCGCTTCGAGGCGGCGCACGGCTCGATGCGTGTCGAAGGCGGCAACCGTCATGGCATGCCGCTCGGCTTGCGCGACCCCAGCGCCCCCGAAGCCGCTTCCTCCAGCAACCGCTCCGCGAAGGCCCGCCTCGTCATCGTTTCCTGCTTGCGCCCGGCGCCCCGCTTGCGGACGGCCACCGTGCCCGCCCCCGCTTCGCGCTCGCCCACGATCGCCATGTAGGGGACCTTCTGCGTCTCGGCGGCCCGGATGCGGTACGACAGCGTCTCGCGTTCATGCACCTCGGTCCGCAGGCCGTCCGCGGCCAGCTGCGCCGCCAGTTCGCGCGCCGAGCCCGCCCACGGCTCCGACACCGGGAGCACCCGCGCCTGACAGGGCGCCAGCCACAGCGGAAACGCGCCGGCGTAGTGCTCCACCAGGCCCGCCCACGAAGCGCTCCATCGACCCCAGGAGCGTGCGGTGGACGACCACGGCCTTGTGCGGGCGGTTGTCCGCGCCCACGTACTCCAGGCCGAAGGCCGCGCGGAAATGGCGGGACCTGATACGAGACCGACGGCTCGGTGGCCTACTTGGCCCGTTGCTCGGCGAGGGCGCGGATGCCGACCGCACCCACGCCCAGCCATGCCGCCACGTAGGCGAGGAACCACGCCGCGGCGCGCCCGTCGCCGCCGGGGCTGCCGACGAGGAACCAAAGCGCCTCTTCAAGGCTCGCCGTAGAGGGCAAGGACACCGCGCGAACGACCTGGGTCCATGGCTCTTCACCCGCGCCGGCCAAGAGCATCTGCACGGCCGCGGCCATGGAAAGCGCAAAGTAGGCGCAGGCGGCCAGCCTGCCGCGCTCGCCCCACCAACAGGACAGGCCGAAGCCGACGGCGGCGATCGCAACCGCTCTCAAGACGTCCGTCGGCAGAGGCTGCAACGGATGCGCTTCGGGCTCCCAGCCGCCCGCCAGACCGATGGCCACGGCCGTGCAGCGAAACAGCGCCGCGGAGACCACCGCGACCGACGCGACCTCGAGGAAGCGGGCGAAGTGGAAGCGCAACGGGTCCACCGGCCTCTGGAGCCAGAGAGCGGATGCGCCGGCCATCCTCTGGCGGAAGCTGCCCACGACCACCAAGGGCGCAAGGACGGCCAGCAGGCGGGGCGCAACGTCCATCCACGACTCCGTCGCGTCTTCGATCATCGCATACAACCCGTACAAGGCTCCGGCGAACGCGACGAGCGCTGCGAAGCCACGGGCGTTCTCGCGAGCAACCAACGCGAGTCGCTTCGGCGCCGGCAAGAGCCGGTCGGTCACCGGTCGCCGCGCAGAAGTTCGGCCTCCAGGGCGGCCAAGTCGGCCGCGGGGTCGCCGGAACGCGCGGGTCCGGGCCGCGTCCGTCCATCCGCCAGAATGAAGACGCGGTCGGCCAGCCGTTGCACTTCGGCCGTCTCGTGACTCGCGAACAGCACGGCGGCGCCGCGCTCCCGGGCCGCCTGCACTTCCTCTCGCAACGCCGCGCGCGCCCGCGGGTCCAGCCCCGAGAACGGCTCGTCGAGCACGACGAGCGCCGGTTCGGCGGCAAGAGCGTGCGCGAGCCCGAGCCGCCTGCGCATGCCCTTCGAGCACAGCCGGGCGGGCTTGCCGAGCGCCGCGGCGTCGAGACCGCTCCTCGCCACCGAGCGCGCGAAGACCGCCCGCCGCTGCGACGGCTCGGCGGACAGGTCCGCGCTTCGCCCTAGAAAGTCGCGGCATGTCCACACACGCGGAAAGACCAGCGACTCCGGGAGGTATCCCACGCCCCGGCGGCGCCGATACTCCTTCGGGGACAGGCCGGCGACGGCGCACTGCCCGCGGTCGGGCTGCTTGAAGCCCAGCAGGATCCTCAAAAGCGTCGTCTTCCCCGCCCCGTTCGGCCCCACCAGCGCCGCAACTTCGCCCGGCTCCACCGCCATCTCCACGTCGTGAAGCACCGCTTGGCGGCGCAGAACTCTCCGGTACGACGCCGCCAACGCCTCGACTCGGACCGGAGCCGGCTCGAGCGCAGTGTTCACAGAGTCAGAAGTCCCGCAAGGAATACACGGCGACGTGCATGGCGTCCACGGCCTCCCACGCGGCCAGCGCGGACTCGCCCGAAGCGAACACGGCCGAGGCGAGAGGCACCGGAAGCGCCAGCGCGTCGCCCGTCTCGCCTTGGACGACCAATCGAAACATCGTCGCCTCTCCGCTCGAGTCCCGGGCCAGGGCGCGGTAGGCCAGTCTTCCGCCTTCCAGCGCGAACACCCGGTCGAACGGAGGGAGGCTCGCCGGAACGTCCCAGCGAAGTCCCGCCGCGCCCGCGAGGCCTCGAAGCTCCTCCTCCACGTCGTCCCTTTCCTGCCTGGACAAGGGCAGGCGCGGCATCCAGTCGTGGCAGAAGCGCCGCTTGGGCGCGCCGCCGCCGTCGAACAAGTCCAAGCAGTCCGACCGCGCATCGCCAAACACGAAGCCGCCACCATGGGCGCTGACGACGGGTGTGGACGCGAAGCTCAACACGTTTCCGCGCCCCTTCGCAGAAAGGACGGCGAGTCGCCGGGCACGCCCGTCCGCGGCCGCGAGAAACACCGCGCTTTCCCGCGCCCGGCTCGTACAACGAACTAGGAAGAGAAGACCGAGCGGGCCCGAGTTGACGTCCGTGATGCGAGGCGCCCAGCAACCGTCGAAGGAGAACCTGCGGTCCTCGATGTGCTCGCCGCTAGGCGCGTACAGCAGAATGGCGAGCCCGTCGGCCACCACCACCGTGTCGCGATGAACAGCCACCGCGGAGGGAAACGACAGCTCGCCCGGACCCCTTCCCTCCCGCGCGAAAGTCCCGAGAAGCGCACCCGACTCCCCGAACCGGTGCACGCGGCGTCCTCTCCTGTCGAGGACGAACCAAACAGAATCCCGAAGGTCGGCGTCGGTTGCCGACAACACTTCGGAGAAGGCCGTCGCACCGGGCGGAGGCGATACCGTCGCCCCGGCATCGCCAAAGCCTACGGTGTCGTCTGAACCGCGAGAATCCGAGACGCCTTGGAACGAGCGGGTAGCCAGCACGCCCCACACGAGGCTCGTCGCCATGACGGTTGTTGCGACCGCCACCGCTACCGTGCTAAGTGCTGTGCGGGGGGCGTCGTCCCTGCAGTCGCGACGCCGCTGCAAGACTCTAAGTCTCGACTAGAGCGTGTCGACCAAGCAAAGCAACAACCTCGCGGCCAGCGTGGCGTCGCAAATCCTCTCGCCCAACCACGTCCTACGTTTCTCGATGCACTCGGCGTGCCGCGCGATCGCGTCGGCGGCGCATTCGTTGTCAATCTGGCCGACCAGCGTCTTCGGAGTCGTGAAGGTCCCCGTCGCCAGCACGATGCCAACGATGGGCAGAACGAATGAGATGCTCTTCCAACGCCGTGCTTTCCTTCTCTTGCCGTTCATGCGAGAATCTCCTGTTGGCAAGGAATTGATGTTGGGAGCCCTCCGCGCTCGCCAAGACGCGACTCGCCAAGCAATTTAAGCAAGTCGTCGCGAAATGACAAATTCGGATCCGACGGCCGGGCTCAAGAAGGGAGCCGCCAGCCCGCCGCTCTATCGCAAGGCTGGATCGCATGTAATGGTTGTTGGGAAGATAAATGCGCCATTGAGCAGGCCTCGCGACTGCAAGTTCCGGAGGCTTCGTGGCCAACAAACGAACAGTAGCTACTTGGGTCCGTGGGACAAAAAGTTGCACTGGAGTTGACCCGGTATGGTGGACGGGCAAGGATCTTGGGTTCAGGTAGTGCGATGTGAAACATGACTTTGGGAAGGACGGAGGCGCAAGGGCGCCGAACGGCCTCGTGTCGAGGGGGTCGGTGCACCTACGCGACCGCACGCTTGCGCTCGAAGCCGGCGGGGATTCGCAGTCGAGCGCCGAGAGTCGGCGCCGCGAGTTGTAGAAGCCTTCGATGAAGGCGAAGACGGCGCGCCGGGCTTCGGCCGGACTTGTTGAACTGGCAACGGTCGAGCAACTCGCATTCCAACGTGGCGAAGAAGCTCTCGCACATCGCGTTGTCGTAGGCGTCGCCCACCGAGCCCGTCGAGCGACGCACGCCGGCCTTCCTGCACCGCTCGCCGAACGCCGAGGACGTGTACTGCGACCCCTGGTCCGAATGATGGATCACGGTCTCTGGACAGCGGTTCTCGACGGCCATGGCGAGCGCGCGCTCGACGAGTTCGCCGCGCAGGTGCGTCTCCATGGCCCAGCCGACGACGCGGCGGCTCCAGGCGTCGACGACGACGGCCAGGTAGAGCCATCCGGCCCGGCCGGCACGTGCGTGATGTCGGCGACCCAGAGCTGGTCGGGGCCTTCGGCGCTGAAGTCGCGCTCGACCAAGTCCGGAGCCAGGCGCGCGTCGGCGTCGCGCACCGTCAGCGCCGCCTTGCGGCGCCTGCGGCTCGCGCCCTCGATGCCCTCCTCGCGCATGAGGCGGGCGACGCGCTTCGGACCGACGCGCTCGCCCCAGGCCGCGAGACCGGCGTGGATGCGCGGCCGCCCGTGCGTCCGCCGGCTCGCTTCCCAGCTGCGGCGCACCAAGACGCGCAACGCGAACGAGGCCGCCCAAGACGATCGCAACGCCAACCGCCCACAAAGCCGGAGCCCTGAGCCGCACGGCGTCCACGGACTGGCGAGCCCACGCAAAGGGACTGTCCATCGACACGCTCGCTACCGCACTTCCGTCGGCAACCTGCGCACGACCACGGTCGGCACGTCCAGCTCGTCGAGCTCCACGAACGCCGCCAGTCCGCCGGGGCCGAACGCAACCGGCATCGGCGTCGCCCCAGCCGGGAACGTGCCGACGTAGCGTCCGTCCAGCGCGACGACGTCGATGGCCGCGGGCTCGCGGCCAAGCTCGAGGAGGTCCCGTCCCAGCGGGAGCACGTCCACTGCTTCGTCCACTTCCCACGGAAAGCCGCTCTCCGGAGTGCGCAAGACCCACAACGTGCCGGCCCAAGTGGCCCGCAGGCCGTCAAGCACCGGAACTTCGTCGTAGAAGTCCACCTGCTTGACGAGTTCGCGCTGGAGAGCCGCAAGCTCTTCGTCCTCCTCCTGCTCCACGCGTCGCAACCGCCATTGCCGGTATGCGTCGCGCACTTCGCCCGTGACCCGGCGAGGCATCACGGCGCGACGCAATGTCCGCTCGACCTCGCCGCCGGCGCTCGCGACATGTATCGCGTAGGCCGAGGAATCCGAGTACGCGATCCCGCCGTTCGGCAACGCCGCGAACAGAAACTTGGGCAGGAGCGCCGGCGCGCCGGGGTCGCCGAGCTCGATGGCATCTTCCATGAGGTCCCCCATGCCGATCAACCGAGCGCGCTCCGCCCCCGGCGGCGTCCAGCCGGAAACGACGACTTCATGGCGCGCCTCGTCGCCTTCGAGAAGGACGCGCTCGACCTGTCGCGGACCCTCCGTTTCGGACATGAACATGGACAGCTCGACGGAATCCATCGTCATGCCAGCCACATGCGCGACACGCGACAGCAGGCCACCCGTGCGATCCGGCGCCCAGTTCCTGTTCCGGACGACTTCCGGCATTCGCATGGAGACGTCCCCGGCCGCGTCGGACGAAAACCGGACCATCTCTTTCCACTCGCCGCCGGCGTCGAAGACATGGTATCCGCCATGCCCGTTGTCGGGCACCGCAACGCGTCCGTCGCCGAGTGCGATCAAACGCATCGCCGCACCGCGAAACTCGCTCGGACCGTCTCCTCTTCGGCCGAATTCCGCCACGAGATCCCCATCCGCATCCAGGACGACGATCCGAAGTCCAGCCGACGAGAAATCGCCGATGAACAACTTCCCGTCCTCGTCGAAGCCGACGCTGGTCACGTCAACAAGGGAACGCCAGTCGTCCGCTTCGCGACCTCCGATCCGCAAGACTTCCTCGAATTCGCCTCGGAGCAACCGCTCGGCCACCGGCAACTCCACGACCTGCTGACCGAACACGGGCAACGGCAAGAGAGCGAGCACGAGCACCACCGTCGGGCAATCTCCCCCTCGACCGGCTGGCGTCGACCGGCCATCGCCTTCCTGCTCCAACTTGTCCTCCCCCATATCCCTGCGGGCTACGGCGTACCCCAACCGCGCTACTAAACAAACAAGGTTTTTGACGCCGAGGTACGTTAGGAACAACACCGTGGCCTGGATAACGGGCTTCATGAGGAACCAGACGGCGTCGCTGGTGCTATAGTCGACTAGGAGTATGGGTCCACAAATGACAGCTAGGGATGTGATTGACGTGCGGATCGGCCATCGGCCAAGGGCGACCATGAGCATTTCTTCCGCTTTTCCAAGCACTGGAACACCGCGTCGAAAAGGGAATCGCAAATACTCTCGCACCCACGTTTCATTCTCTCGGAGCTTCAATCGTCGCCCTCCGGCTAGCACTCGCCGCCTCGGCGGCATTGCTCCCAAGCCTCGTAGGACTCGTATATCTCCATACAAAAGAAGCTCCCAAGAACCATCGACACCGCATCGAGAACGTTCACGCCATCCCTGATCGCCCTCAAGGTCTTTCGTCCCATTCTCCATCCTTCAGTGCCGGTATACCCCACCCGATTACGCACAACACGGCCTCACGTACCATCCCGTAATAGCTACAACTTGCCGTTGAGCGCACCTGCGAGACTAGGGGACCGACGGGCACCAAGAGTTGGACCGAAGTCGTGCCCGGTTGATCATCAGCCGTCATGTGGCCGGAAAGCCGCTGACGGACGGCCAACTCTACGTCACCGTCCGCCGCCGCCGCGCCTACGAAGAGCGAAGGGGGGGGGGGGGGGGGATTGGATGACCCCAGCCGCCACCGGGGCAACGCCAATGTGGAAGGCCGCCGAAAGCAGTCCGGCGACGAGGAAGTGGGGAATTCGGCATCCGTCCTTCATGCGGGAACCCTCCAGTTGGCGAAAGGTCAATGTTCGTGCCTCTGCGTTCGCCGAGACGCGGACGACTCGCACACTCAAGTTAAGCAAGTTCGCCAGGAATGGCAACGGTGGATCCGAGGGCCGGGGGCTCCAAGGAGAGCCGCCAACCGTCAAGTCGCGTTGCGAGACAAGGCGTCTGCGGACATGGCGTCGTCGCGGGAACCGGTGCCGACTGGCACGACAGAGCCCGCCCGGCGCACGGAAACGCCAGGAGAGCCGAATGCCCCCCATCCCACGCCGACACCCTCCCCTCACCCCAGCGCCCGCGAAGCCACTTCCTCCAGCAACCGCTCCGCGAAGGCCTGCCTCGTCATCGTCTCCTGCTTGCGGCCGGCGCCCCGCTTGCGGACGGCCACCGTGCCCGCCTCGGCTTCGCGCTCGCCCACGATCGCCATGTAGGGGACCTTCTGCGTTTCGGCCGCCCGAATGCGGTACGACAGCGTCTCGCGCTCGTGCATCTCGGCCCGCAAGCCCTCCACGGCCAGCCGCGCCGCCAGTTCGCGCGCCGAGCCCGCCCACGGCTCCGACACCGGGAGCACCCGCACTTGGCAGGGCGCCAGCCACAGCGGAAACGCGCCGGCGTAGTGCTCCACGAGGCCGCCCACGAAGCGCTCCATCGACCCCAGGAGCGTGCGGTGGACGACCACGGCCTTGTGCGGCCGGTTGTCCGCGCCCACGTACTCCAGGCCGAAGCGCTCCGGCATGAGGAAGTCGAGCTGGAACGTGCCGCCCTGCCATTCCCGGCCCAGCGCGTCGGTGACCAGGACGTCCACCTTGGGGCCGTAGAAGGCGCCGCCGCCCTCGTCGAGCTCGTAGTCCAAGCCGCGGTCGCGCAGGACGGAGGCCAGTCGCTCGGAGGCCGCGTCGTAGACGGCCGGGTCGCCGATGGCCTTCTCGGGCCGCGTGGACAAGGCCGTGCGGTACTCGTAGCCGAAGACGCCCAGCAGGTAGTCCTCGAGGTCGAGCAGGCGGCCGTACTCCTCTTCGATCTGGTCCTCGCGGATGAAGACGTGGGCGTCGTCCTGCGTGAACGCGCGCACGCGCAACATGCCGTGCAGGGCGCCCGAGCGCTCGTAGCGGTAGCAAGTGCCCAGCTCGGCGTAGCGCAACGGCAGGTCGCGGTAGGAACGGGTGGCCGAGCGGTAGATCATGAAGTGGTGCGGGCAGTTCATCGGCTTGAGCCGGAACCGGTCGCCGTCGTCCGCCATGGGCGGGAACATGTCGTCGGCGAAGACGTCGAGGTGGCCCGACAGGCGGTAGAGTTCCTCGCTGGCCACGTGCGGGGTGAAGACGAGCTCGTAGCCGTGCTCGACGAGCGTGCGCTTGAGGAAGTCCTCGATCACGTGGCGGACGCGCCCGCCGTTCGGATGCCAGAGGACGAGCCCGGAGCCGACTTCTTCTTGGATGGAATAGAGGTCGAGCTGCTTGCCGAGGACGCGGTGGTCCCGCTTCTTGGCCTCTTCGAGGCGGTGCAGGTGGGCGTCGAGGTCGGACTTGCGGAAGAAGGCCGTGCCGTAGATGCGCTGCAGCATCTGGCGGTTCTCGTCGCCGCGCCAGTAGGCCCCGGCGGCCGCGAGAAGCTTGTAGTGCTTCAGGCGGCCCGTGCTGGGGACGTGGGGTCCGCGGCAAAGGTCGAGGAACGGGCCGTTCTCGTACACGGTGATGGTCTCGTCGTCGGCCAGCTCCTCGAGGCGCTCCAGCTTGAGGGGGTCGTCGGCGAAGAGGTCGCGGGCTTCGTCGCGGGAGACGACGCGGCGTTCGAAGGGGTGGTCGGCGCGCGCCACGCCGGCCATCCGCCGCTCGATGGCCTCGACCTGCTCGGGGGTGAAGGGTTCGGGCACGTCGAAGTCGTAGTAGAAGCCGTCGTCGATCGCCGGGCCGAAGCCGATGCCGGCGCCGGGCACGACCTCGCGGACGGCCGTGGCGAGGACGTGGGCGGCGGAGTGGCGAAGCACGGGCAGCGCCTCGGGGTCGCGGTCCGTGAGCAGGCGGACCGTGGCGCGGTCCGGAAGGGGGCGGGACAGATCGACGGTCTCGCCGTCGACGACGGCGGCCAGAGCGGCGCGCGCAAGGCCGGGGCCGATGCGGGCGGCGAGGTCGGCGGCGGTGGCGCCCGGAGGCAGTTGGAGATCGCGGCCGTCGGGGAGCGCGACTCGAATCCCGGAAGCGTTCGGCGGCGGGCTCTCGGAGACCGGCGGGGAAGCGCCGCTCACGGGTCCAGGGGCGGGCCGGGCGGCCAAGGCTTGCGGACGACGCGGCCCAACGGGTCCTCGTCCAGGCTGGGACGGAACGCCTCGCGGGCCGCCATGTCGTAGCGGTCGCCGGGCGCCAGGAAGTAGAAGAGGCCGCCGGTGTCCAGCGTGGCCCGGGCGTCGTAGATGACGGCGTAGCTCTGGCCGACGACCTCGAAGCGGTCGCCCTGCACCACGATGGCCGTGTTCTCGTCCAGGCCGATGCCCAGCAGTTCCGGCCTGGCCCGGATCACCTCGACCAGGTCGAAGTGGCGGTTGCGGCGCAGGAGATGCTGGTCGATCGCGACGTCCTTGAGGAAGCCCAGGCCGACTTCGTGGTCGCCCATCATGACCGTGTTGGTGCGGCTGTCGCCGCGCACCAAGTACGAGCCCTGGATCGATGCCCCGGCCGACGAGCCGCCGACGACGCCGCCCCGGTCCAGCACGTCCCAGAGCGCTTCGTGCGTCTCGGTGCCGAGGTAGGCGTCGGCCAGCCGCCACTGCCTTCCTCCGGCGAACCACACGCCCCGGGCCTCCCGCAAGGGAGCCACGAAGGCCTCCGAGTCGGCGACCTCCGGGTCGTACGTGTGGAGCACGGCGACGTGCCGCGCGCCCGCTTCCTCGAACGCGCGCCGGCCTCGGAAGTACTCGTCGTACTCGGCGGCGCCGCCGGCCGTCGGAATGACCACGATCGGCGCCGACGGGCCGCCGGCGAGCTCGACGAAGCGGGCGAAGACGGCGGGATCGCGAAGCGCCCCGCCCGCGACGACGAGGCTGCCGTTGGCGGGGCCGACTTGCTGGACCGCGGCGGCCAAGCCCGGCGCGACCAAGGTCGCAACGGCGAAGAAGAGCCCATGCGGGGCTCTCGCCAGCGGGGCCCCCGTCCTACGCATGCTCGCGCCGAAGGACGGCACGACCGCCGGAATCAACGCGAGACCTCAGGTCGTCGATGCGCTTGCCCATTTCGTCCATCCGCTTGCCCATCTCGTCGATCCGCTTGCCCATGTCCTCGAAACGCCGGTCCATGAGCCCAACGACCTGCTGGGCCGCCTCCCGGATGCCCCGCCGGATGGCCGCATGATCCTCCTGGTTCTCCTGAAGGCGCCGGTCGATGTCGCCAAAGCGCCGGTCGATGTCGGCGAAGCGCTGGTCCACGACGGCAAACTGCTGATCCACCGACGCCTTGAACGCATCGAACTGGTCCGCCGTCTGCGTGCGGAGCCAACGCCCCAACGCAAGCGCCGCGCCGCACACGATCGCGACGGTGGCGATGGTCCCGAGCCAATCCTGGAACTCCATGGCGCTCTCTCTTCCGGCGGGCCGATCCTGCCCCAAAGGTAAAGCGTTGCGCGGGACGCATACATGGCCGAACGGGTCGTCTTCGCGCCCGAGAGACCCCGGAGGGCTCCAGCCGAACAAGAGCGGGGCCGGAAACGCCTCGTTCGCGCTCCCGGCCCCGCTTGGGACGGACAGGAAATCGCCCAGGCGCCCTCCCCTTCGCCGGAGAGGACGCCCAGGCTTGGCCGCAATCCCTGCTAGTACATGCCGCCCATGTCGCCGCCGCCACCGCCGCCGCCCGGCATCGGCTTCTCCTCCTCGGGCTTCTCGACCACCACGGCCTCGGTGGTCAGCAGCAGGCTCGCGATCGACGCCGCGTTCTGCAACGCGCTGCGCACGACCTTGGTGGGGTCGATGACGCCCGCCGGCACCAAGTCCTCGTAGTTGTCGCTCTGCGCGTTGTAGCCGTAGCCCTCCTTGCCGTCGCGGACGTTGGCCACGACGATGGAGCCCTCGGCGCCCGCGTTGACGGCGATCTGCCGAATCGGCGACTCCAGCGCGCGCCGCAGGATGTTCACGCCGATCTGCTCGTCCTCGCCGGCGTCCGACAGGTCGTCCAAGGCCGCCTGCGCCCGCAACAGCGCCACGCCGCCGCCCGGAACGATGCCCTCCTCGACCGCCGCACGCGTCGCGTGCAGCGCGTCCTCGACCAGGGCCTTCTTCTCCTTCATCTCGGTCTCGGTCGCCGCGCCGACGTTGATGACCGCCACGCCGCCGGCCAGCTTGGCCAGGCGCTCCTGCAACTTCTCGCGGTCGTAGTCCGACGTGGACTTGTCGATCGCGACCTTGATCTCCTCGATGCGCCCGTGGATCTTGTCCTCGGAGCCGGCGCCGTCGATGATCGTCGTGTCGTCCTTGTCGATGACGACCCGCTTGGCCGTCCCCAGGTCGCTTGCCACGGCGTTCTCCAGCTTGAAGCCGACTTCCTCGGAGATGACCTGGCCGCCGGTCAGCACCGCGATGTCCTGGAGCATGGCCTTGCGGCGGTCTCCGAACCCGGGCGCCTTGACCGCCGCCACCTTGAGCGTGCCGCGCAACTTGTTGACCACCAGCGTCGCCAGCGCCTCGCCCTCGACGTCCTCGGCGATGACCAGGAGCGGCTTGCCCATCTGCGCGACCTTCTCCAGGATCGGCAACAAGTCCTTCATGGACGAGATCTTCTTGTCGTGGATGAGGATCATCGGATCCTCGAGCACCGACTCCATCCGCTCGGGGTCGGTGACGAAGTAGGGCGACAGGTAGCCGCGGTCGAACTGCATGCCCTCGACCGTGTCCAGCTCGGTCTCCAGCCCGCGCGCCTCCTCGACGGTGATGACGCCGTCCTTGCCGACCTTCTCCATGGCCTCGGCGATGAGGTCGCCGATCTCCATGTTGTTGTTGGCCGAGATGGCCCCGACCTGGGCGATCTCCTTCTTGCCCTTGGTCTCCGTCGAAGCGGCGGCCAGCCGGTCCACGACGGCCTCCACGCCCGCGTCGATGCCCCGGCGGATGCCCATCGGGTTCGAGCCCGCCGTGACGTTCTTGAGGCCTTCGGTGAAGATGGCCTCGGCCAGCACGGTGGCCGTGGTCGTGCCGTCGCCCGCGACGTCGGACGTCTTGGTCGCCACTTCCTTGACCATCTGGGCGCCCATGTTCTCGACGGCGTCCTCGAGTTCGATTTCCTTGGCGACGGACACGCCGTCCTTGGTCACCGTGGGCGATCCGAACTTGCGGTCGAGGACCACGTTGCGGCCCTTGGGGCCCAGCGTGACCTTGACGGCGTTGCTCAGCTTGTCGACGCCCGACTTCAGCCTAGCCCGCGCGTCGGTGTCGAATACCAGTTCCTTCGCTGCCATGTCTCTCTTCTCTCCTGGACCGGGTTAGTCGTTGACGATGGCAAGGATGTCCGACTCGCGGAGGATCAGGTATTGATCTCCGTCCACCGTGACCTCCGTGCCGCTGTACTTGCCGTAGAGAACCTTGTTCCCTGCGGCGACTTCCATCGGGACCCGCGCGCCGTCGTCGGACAGCTTGCCGGGTCCCACCGCGACGACCTCGCCCTCTTGGGGCTTCTCCTTCGCGGTGTCGGGGATGTAGAGGCCACCCCTCATCTGCTCGCCCTCTTCCAGGGCCCGTACCACCACGCGATCCGCCAGCGGCTGGATCTTGTCTGCGGCCGACATGCACTCCTCCCGTTGGGACAGGTGACTTGGGTTTCGGAACGGGTTTCGCCGCCCCGATCTCGTCTTGTTGGCGCTCGACGGCAGTGAGCGCCAACAGGAAAGGTGGCGACTGGCGGGCGGGACGTCAAGCGCTCTTGGGCCGCGCCCGGGACCGCGCGGGGCCGGCTCGAGCGGGCCGGGCGCTCGGCCCAAGCGCAACGGCGACGATGCGGCGCTCGACGCGGCGCGGACCAGCGAGACGAGGCGGGCCGGGCCCTGCGGCCTACGGGGCGCCGGGGTCCAGGTGGGTTCCGGCGATGGCCAAGCCCTCGAGCGTGAGGAAGGGCTCGATGCGGTCCACGGACGACGCGAAGGGGGCCACGACGGTGGCGAAGCCGCCAGTGGCGACGACCAGGGGATCGGCGTCCGTCCAGCTCGCCTTGATGCGCGAGACGATGCCGTCCACGGCGTCCACGGCGGAGTAGAAGACGCCGCTCTGGATGCACGTCTCGGTGCGCTTGCCGATGACGGTCTCGGGAGGCGCCAGCTCGACGGTGGGCAGCTTGGCAGTGTTGCGGGTCAGCCAATGGAGCCCGGCACTCAGGCCCGGCGCGATGACGCCGCCGCGAAACACGCCGTCGGCCGTGATGCAGTCGAAGGTCGTCGCCGTGCCGAGGTCCACGGCGATCGTGTCGCGTCCGAAGCGGGCCTTGGCGGCCAGCGTGTTGACGATGCGGTCGGCGCCGACGGTGAGGGGCTCCTCCACCTCGAGCCGAATCGGGAGGCTGGACGCGGCGGTCACGACGAAGACGCCCCCGTCCACGAACTCCGCGAGGGCCCTGCGCAGCGCGGGCGTGGCGGCCGGAACGACCGACGCGACGACGGCGCGGGCGACGGGGGCCGAGCCGTGGGGACTGGAGGCCAGGAGCGAGGACAGCAGGACGCGGAATTCCGCGGCGGTTCGAGTGGGGTGCGTGCCGACCCGCCAGTGGTCCACGACCTCGCAGCTGGAGAGCTCGAGGAGCCCCACGACGGTCTCGGTGTTGCCCACGTCGGCGACCAGCTGGCGGCTCATGGAGCGGCGGAGGCGCGGCCGGGCGGCGGGCCGGGCCGCGCGGACGACGGCGCGGGCGTCACGGATCCGGCCACCAGGCGCAGCGTGCCGCCGTCTCGGCTCCGCAGCTGGAGCGCGCCGTCGGCAAGAATCGGCCCGCAGACGACGGGCAGGGCTTCCACGGCGCGGGCTTCGCCGGAAGGCGTGCTGGCGACGCCGCTCGCGGATGCGCGCCGCCCCGCCATGAACGAGCGCGCGTTGAGTTCCGCCAGTTCGCCCGGCGGAATGGACGGCTCGGGGCGGAGGCGGACGGCGAGCGCGGCCAGGACAGTCCGAAGCACGTCGCCGCGCGCCAACCGGCGGCCCGTCTCGGCACGCACGGAGGTGGCGCGGCCCGCGAGGTGCGCAGGAAGGTCGCCCGGGCCGTGGTTGAGGTCGAGGCCGATGCCGACGATCGTCGCGCCGCCCGCCCGCTCGCAAAGAACGCCGCCGAACTTGCGGCCCTCGGGTCCGGCCAAGAGATCGTTCGGCCACTTCAGGCGGACGGCGAGGCCTGGGGCGAGCGATTCGACGGCCAGCGCGGCCGCAAGTCCGGCGCGGAGCGGGACGGGCTCCGTTGGGCCGCGGCCGCCGGCCACGGCCACTGTGAACCAGAGGCCGAGCGGAGAGTCGGACGCCCAGCGGCGGCCTCTGCGGCCCCTGCCCGCGGACTGGCGGGAAGCGACGACCAGAACCGGCAGGGGCCGTCCGGCAAGCGCCAGAGCGCGGGCGCGTTCGTTGGTGGACGGGACGCGGGCATGGAACTCGGCGGTGGCGTAGCCGAAGCGCCTTGCCCACTCGGCCGTTGCGAGGCCGCCCCACTCGGCTGCGGGCGGCGCGCCGAGGCCGGAGGCGTCCGGACGCGCGTCCGACCCGCGGCCCGGGCGGGCGGGCGCGTCCGCATCTCGCGCAAGGTCCTCTCGAGCGACGGTCACCGAGCACGAACGACGGCGCCGGGGCGCGCAAGAACTCATTCGAACAACAGCGCGTAGGCGAGAAAGGCGGTTCCTGCGGTCCACAGGTACGGGGCGAAGCGGTGAAGCGTCCGCCGGGCCAGCACGGCGCGGAAGAGGCGGATCGCCCCGATGCCGGACAGGCAGGCCGTCGCGGCGCCCGCCGCCAGCGGCCACGCGCCGATGCCGGCGCCCTCCGGCGACCCGATCACGGCCGGCAACTCCAGGAGCGCGGCGCCGCCCGCCACCGGAATGTACATCAGGAAGGAGAACGCCGCCGCCTCCGCAGGATCCACGCCCGCCCGCATCCCCGTGACCACGGTCGCGCCCGAACGGGAGATGCCGGGAACGATCGCCACGGCCTGGGCGACGCCCATCGCCGCCGCCGCGCACCAGCCCGGCCCCCGCCCTCCGCCGCCGCGCGCCTTCGCTCCCCGCGACGCCCACAGCACGCAGCCCGTGACCAACAATGCCGCCCCCGTGACCGCTTCCGCTTCGAAGAGCCGCTCGAAGAAGTCCCCGAAGCCGACGCCGGCCGCCGCGGCCGGCGCCGACGCCAGCGCCAGCAACCCGCCCGCGCGCAAGCTCGCCGCGTCCCCGCGCGCCCAGCCGGCCAAGAGCATCCCCAAGCGCCGCCGGTACGCGACGGCCACCGACGCCGCCGTCGCCGCGTGCAAGGCGACCTCGACGCCGACTCCGGGCGCGTCGGCGCCCAGAAGCGCCTGGGCCATCACCAAGTGGCCCGAACTCGACACCGGCAGGAACTCCGTCGTCCCCTGGACCAGCCCCAGCAGCGCCCCCTCCCACCAAGTCACGGCCCCCGCCCCCGGCACGCGGACTCGCGCCCGCCCGTTCCAGCGCCGGCGTCCCCCGGTTCTCCCGGGGCTTTCCGAACCGACTCGTAGCAGGCCTCGTACATGGGCAGCACGCTGTCCGTTCCGAAGCTCTCCTCCGCCGCCCGCCGCCCGGCCCGGCTGAACCGCTCCCACAGCGCGGCGTCGCCCAGCACCCGCGCCCCGGCCTCGGCAGCTTCGTCCACGCCCCCCGTCGGCACCAGGAACCCGGTCTCGCCGTCGGCCACGACCTCGGGCACGCCGCCGGCCCGGTACGCGACTACCGGCGCCCCGCACGACATCGCTTCGAGCGCCGCCAGGCCGAACGACTCGTTCTCGCTGGCCATCAGGAACAGGTCCGTGGACGCCAGGATCTCCTCGACGGCCACGTGCTTGCCCAAGAAAACCACGTCGTCGCGCACGCCCAGCGCGCGAGCCCGCTCTTCGGCGCGCGGACGGTCCGGTCCGTCGCCCACCATCACAAGCCGGGCCGGCATGCGCTTCCTGATGCCCGCGAACGCGCCGACCACGTCGGACACCCGCTTGAGCGGGCGAAAGTTCGAGACGTGCGCCACGATCTTCTCGTTGCCGGGCGCGAAGACCTCGCGGCGGCTGGGCCCGCGGTCGCGGCGGTACCGGTCCGTGTCGACGAAGTTGGGGATGACTTCGATGCGCTCGCCGGGGATGCCGAAGTCGCGCACCGTCTCCCGCTTGAGGTAGTGCGACACCGCCGTGATTCGTTGCGAGCGGAGGATCGAGAAGCGGGTGATGGCGTGAAGCGAAGGGTGCTGGCCGACCAGCGTGACGTCGGTTCCGTGCAGGGTGGTGACGAGCGGGGGACCGTCGTCGCCTTCCAGCATTTCGCGCGCGATCCACGCGGACGTGGCGTGGGGGATGGCGTAATGGACGTGCACGACGTCGAGCCGCTCGCGCACGGCGGTGGCGTGGATGGCGGCGGCGAGCGCGAGCGTGTAGGGGGGATGCTCGAAGAGCGGATAGCTGTCCACTTCGACTTCGTGGAAGTAGACGCGCTCGTGGAAGCCGGCGAGGCGGAAGGGCTGGGCGTAGGAAATGAAGTGGACTTCGTGGCCGTGGGCGGCGAGGCCGATGCCGAGTTCCGTGGCCACGGCGCCCGAGCCCCCGTAGGTGGGGTAGCAGGTGATGCCGATCTTCACGCTTGCGCTTCGGATGCCCGGACGACGCGCGAAGGCGGGCGGGCGCGCTCGGCGGCCGGGGCGCGGGCGCGCCACGCGGCTACGACGGCGCGCGTCCGGGCGGGCAGGTCGAGCGCTCCGTCCACGACGTGCGCGCCCTCGCCCAGCTGGTGCCGAAACCACGTGCGCTGGCGGCGGGCGTAGCGCCACGTGGCCCGGCGGGCGCGCTCGAGGGCTTCGCCGAGCGTCGCGCGTCCCCGCACGTGGTCGGCCATCTCGCGGTAGCCCACGGCGTTCATGCCGGGGTCGGACCGCCGCCAGCCCGCGTCCAGGAGGCGGGCGACCTCGTCGGCGAAGCCTGCCTCGGCCATCGCCCGCAACCGCTCGTCGATGCGGCGGCGGAGCAGTTCCGGCGACACGTCCAGCAGGCAGACGCATCCCCGCAGCGGCGGCGCGTCCGCCGGCCCGTTGCGGTGCCACCAGGAAAGAGGCCGCCCAGTCAGCAACGCGACCGACACCGTCCTGGTCATCCGCTGGCGCCCGCCGGCCACGGCCAGCTCCCCGCGTTCGCGATCCAGCGCCCGCGTCCAGCGGGCCAAGTCGGCCCGGGGCATTCGCTCGAGCGCGGCCTCCACGCCGTCGCGCCGCGGCCGCATGGCCCGGGGCTCCTTGAAGACCGGGCGGGTCAAGGCTCGAAGGAACAGCCCGGCGCCGCCCACGAGCATCGGCGTTCGCCCCCTGCTGCGCGCGTCCGCGATCCAGCGCCTCGCGTCCCTGGCGAACTGCCCGGCGCCGTAGCGCTCGCCGGGATCGCGAATGTCGAGACCGTGGTGCCTCACGCGCTCTCGTTCGCGGGCCGTCGGCTTGGCCGTGCCCACGTCCATGCCGCGGTAGACTTGGCGCGAGTCCATCGACACGATCTCGCCGCCGATCTCGCTGGCCGCGGCGAGCGCCAGCGCCGTCTTTCCCGCCGCCGTCGGACCGACGATGGCCAGGAAGTCGGCGGCCTCCGGGTCGGCGGAGCCGTCGCCCGTGCTCATGTCCGGCCGAACTTGCGCTCCAGCTCGCCGATGCCCAGGCGCACGACGGTCGGGCGCCCGTGCACGTCGTGGTACGGCAGCTTGGTGGCGAACAGCTGGTCGAAGATGTCCTGCATCTCCTCGGGCTCGAGCTTCTGGCCCGCCTTGATTGCGCCCTTGCAGGCGAAGCTCATGGCCACTCGGTCGTTCTGGTTCCGCGCCGCCTTCATCAGGTCGGAGCCGTGCGCCAGTTCGTGGATCATCTCGCGGATGCAGCTCTCGGCGTCGAAGTAGCGGTGCGGGTTGGGCACTGACTGCACCAGAAGCGCGTCCGGCCCGAACGGCGCCAGCTCGAATCCCAGTCCGGCGAGAAGATCCGAGACCGACTCCATCACGTCGAGTTCCTGGCGCGTGAGCCGGATCGTGAACGGAAAGAGCAGGCGCTGGCCTTCGCCGTCGCCGCTCTCGAACTCCGCCGCGATGCGCTCGTACAGGATGCGCTCGTGCGCCGCGTGCTGGTCGACGAAGATGAGGCCGTCGCGCGTCTCGGCGAGAATGAAGCTGTTGTGAATCTGGACGAGCGGGGGCCTCGGAGCCTCGCCGACGAGGGCGTCCTCGCCGGGGACGCGCTCGGCGCCGGGCGGCCCGCCGCCCTGCCCCGTCCCCGGAAAGAGGATCATCTGGCCGCCCGTCGGGGCGACGGAAACGGCGCGCAAGCGCCCGGCGGCCGGAGGGGACGCGCTCGGCGAGACCGCGCTGGACGGCGCGGCAACGTCCCCGGGGGCGTCGGCGGGGGACGCGCCGGACGGGGACGCCGGCAACGGAGGATCGCCCGACAGGGAGGGGCCGCCGGGCGGAGGAGGGCCGGACGGTGCGCGCCCGGCGGCCGGGCCGCCGAGACGAGACGGACCAGGCCGGCCCGCGTCGCCGGAAAGCGCTTCGGGCGGCGCCGCGCCGGACCGGCCCGCGCCGCCGGTGCGGCCGCCCGGTCTCTCGCGGACGGAACCGGCGGAGGACGGCGCACCGAAGGCGGCCGCGGACTCCGCGCCCTGCAACGTCCGCCTCACGGTGGTCTCCACGAAGCTCTCGACGGCGGCGCGGTTGCGAAACCGCACTTCGGCCTTGCCGGGATGCACGTTGACGTCCACCAGGCCCGGGGCGACGCCGAGGAACAGGAACAGCCAGGGCTTGGCTCCCTCGGGGATCGTCGTCCGGTAGCCGGCGTCCGCGGCCGCAACCAAGCCCGCGTCGCGGAACGGCCGGCCGTTCACGAAGAGCTGGAGCCGGCGAAAGCCCCGGCGGGCCAAGTCGGGCCGTTGGATCGCTCCCTCGACGCTCAGGTCGCCGCGCCGGCCCCCGAGCGGGATCAGGCCCATCTCTCGGGCGTCCTTCCAAATCTCGCCGACTCGCCCCACGACGCTGCGCCCCCCGGCCAAGTCGAGCGTCCTGCGGCCGCCCGTCTCCAGGACGAAGCGCACGCCGAGGTTGGCCAGCGCCAGCGTGTGCAGCACGTCGGACGCGGCGCGCGCTTCGACGCTGGCGGACTTGAGGAAGCGGGCGCGCACGGGCGTGTTGAAGAAGAGGTTTCGCACGTCGACGGTGGCGCCGGGCCGCCGGGCCGTCTCCTCCACGCCTTGAATCTTGCCTCCGAGCACGCGCACGCGGACCCCGGAATCCTCCTCGGCGACCGCGGACTCGAGCGTCATCCGCGACACGGCCGCGATCGAGGGAAGAGCCTCGCCGCGGAAGCCCAGCGTGCGGATCTCGTGAAGGTCCTCCGCGTGGCGAATCTTGCTCGTGGCGTGGCGGTCCAAGCTGGCCAGCACGTCCTCTCGGGTCATGCCCCAGCCGTCGTCGGCCACGGCGATGCGCGTCTTGCCGCCGCCCTCGAGCGTGACCCGGACGGTGTCCGCGTGGGCGTCTACGGCGTTCTCCACGAGCTCCTTGACGACCGAGGCCGGGCGTTCCACGACCTCGCCGGCGGCGATCTGGTTGGCCACGTGGTCGGGCAGGACGCGGACGCGGGGCCGCGGGCCGCGGCGGGACGTCACGGGGCTCCCGCCGCAGCGGCTCCGGGCGCTTGCCGCCGTTCGCCGGCCTGCTCCTCCAGCCCGAAGAAGCGGGATGCGTTGGCCCAGGTGTCGCGGGCCACCCGCTCCAGCGGCTCGCCGCGGAGGCGCGCGACCGTCTCGGCCACATGCAACACGAAGGCGGGCTCGTTTCGGCGTCCGCGCTTGGGCGCCGGCGCAAGGAAGGGCGCGTCGGTTTCGATCATGTAGCGGTCCCGCGGCGCGCGGCGGACCAGCGCGGCGTCGAAGCCCTTGAAGCCCACGACGCCGGTGAAGGAAACCATCCAGTTCGCCGCGAGCGCGACGTCCATGAGTTCGGCCGGTCCCGTGAAGCAGTGCACCACGCCCCGCACCTCGCCGCTGGTCTCCTCGATCAGCGCCGCCGTGTCGGCCTCCGCGCCCCTCGAGTGCACGACGAGCGGCAACCCGAGCTCGGCCGCCAGCCGGGCATGCGCCGCGAAGCTCCGCCGCTGTTCCGCGCGAGGCGCGTTGTCGCGGCGATAGTCCAAGCCGGTCTCGCCGATCGCGACGCAGGCCGCATGGCCGGCCACGTCGCTGACGGCGGCCAGGTCGCCCGCGCCGGCGCCCGAGACCGCATGCGGATGGACCCCCGCCGAGCACCACACCCCCTCGCGCGCATCGGCCGCCCGCAACGCGGCCCTGGAGTCGGCCGCGTCCGACGCGACGGCCACGACGCGCGCCACGCCGGCGGCCCTCGCCCGGTCCAGCACGCCGGCCAAGTCGGGCGCGAAGGCGTCGTCGGTGAGGTGGCAGTGGGAGTCGGCGAACCTCACACCGCCGCGGCCGCCCGGCCCTTGCCTTCCCTGGTGCGCTCGCGCTTTCCGGCGCCGCCCTCGGCCGTCCCGTACCGCTTCTGGATCTCCAGCAACGCGGGCGACGCGATGAAGATCGACGAGTAGGTGCCGATCAGCACGCCCAGGATGAGCACGGTGGCGAAGTCGCGGTTGACCACGCCGCCCAGCACCAGCAGCGAAAGCAGCACGACCAGAGTGGTCCCCGACGTCAGCACGGTGCGGGGCAGCGTCTCGTTGATGGAGCGGTTCACGAGGCGCTCCGGGTCCTGCCGGCGCCCGCCCTTCTTGTTGAGGTTCTCGCGGATGCGGTCGAACACGACGATGGTGTCGTTCAGCGAGTAGCCCAGGATGGTGAGGATCGCCGCCACCGTCGGCAACGATATCTCGACGCGGAAGACGGCCAGGAAGCCCAGAACGGCGAGCATGTCGTGCGCCGTGGCGGCGACCGACGCCACGCCGAAGCGCACTTCGAAGCGGATCGCGATGTAGATCAGCGTGAGCGCCAGCGAGAACAGAACGGCGAGCATGGCCTTCTGCTGGAGCTCGGCCCCGATCTTGGGGCCGACCAGCTCGCGGCGCACGATCTCGAAGTCGCCCTCCCCGTAGGTCTGGCCGATCTGGGCCGCAATCCGGGCCGCCGTCTCGTCGATGCTCGCCTCCTCCTGTCCCGGCGCCCGGATCACGAACTCGTTGTCGGCGCCGAAGCGGGTGATCGGAGGCGCTTCCGCGCCGCCCAGGGCCTGGCGCAAGTCCTGGTCGGTCGCGGGCACGTCGAAGCGCACCTGGACCAGCGTGCCGCCCGTGAAGTCCACGCCGTAGTTCAGCAGCTTGCCGGTGGAGAACCAGCTCCAGCCCATCGCGGCGATCCCGAGGACGAGGAACGCGGCCGACGCGGCGAACGCCGGCTTGCGCCTGCCGATGAACTCGTACTTCGCGTCGTGAAAGAGCCACATCGACGGCGCGCTCCTAGATGCTCACGCGCTGCTGGGCGCGCTTGTTCGTCAAGTAGAGCAGAAACAGCGTGCGCGTCACGTACAGCGCCGAGAAGAACGAGGCGACGATGCCGATGCAAAGCGTGACGGCGAAGCCGCGCACGGACTGCGTGCCGAACTGGAAGAGGATCATGCCGGTGATGAGAGTGGTGATGTTTGCGTCCACAATGGCCGACACGGCGTTGCCGAAGCCGTCCTCGACCGCCGCCTTGACCGCCCGGCCGGCCTCCAGCTCCTCGCGTATTCGCTCGAAGATGAGGACGTTGGCGTCCACCGCCATCCCGACCGACAGGATGAGGCCGGCGATCCCCGGCAACGTCAGCGTCGCGTCCATCGCCGAGAGGCCGCCCATCACGAGCAGCAGGTAGGCGCCCAGCGCGACGATCGCCAGCGAGCCCGCGACGCGGTAGTACAGCACCATGATCGCCAGCACGGCGATCACGCCGACGATCCCGGCCACGCGGCCCTTGTCGATCGAGTCCTGGCCCAGCGAGGGGCCCACGGTGCGCTCTTCCATGATGCGGAGCGGCGCCGGTAGCGCACCGGCCCGCAGGACCAGCGCGAGGTCCACCGCTTCGGCCATGTCGGCGGTGCCCAGGTCGATCGAGCCGTTGGCGCCGATGCGGTCGCGGACGACCGGCGCGCTCACCACCTCGCCGTCCAGCACGATGGCGATCGGGTCGCCGATGTGGGCGCTGGTGAGACGCTGGAAGTCGCGCCCGCCGCGGCGGTTCAGCTCGAAGATCACCTGGGCCAAGTTGGTCTGCGGGTCGCGGCTCGCCGTGGCGTCCTCCAGCTGGTCGCCCGTCAGGAAGGCGTCTTCCTCCAGGACGTAGAGTTCGCGGTAGAAGCGGCCGCCGATCCCGAGGGAGTCGTCCCATCCCCACTGGAGCGACACGTCGCGGGGCATCGCCCGCTGGAACTCGTCGAGCGCCATGAACTCGGCGGCGGTCTCGACGTCGTCGGCGTCGATCAGGTAGTTGCCCACGCCTCCCTGCTTGAGCAGTCCGGTGAAGGGCCGGAAGTCGAGGGCGGCCGCGTCCTCGGCGGCTTCGGCTTGCACGGAGTCGGCCGACCGGGCGGGACCGGCCTCCGGCGTCTCGGCTTCGCCGGCCGCCGCCGAATCGGCGCTCGCGGAGTCGGCCGTTCCGAACAGCAGGTCGCCGATCGATCCAGCCGGCTCCGACGCTTCCGTGGCGCGCCCCATCTCGCGCAGTCCCTCTTCGCCGATCGCGGCCACGACGGCGCGGTCCAGGCGCTCCAGCGCGTCGTGCACGTCGGTCGTCGGCAACACCAGCTTCCATTCCAGGAACGCCTGCTGGTTGATGATCTCCTTGGCCCGCGACTCGTCGTCGATCCCGGCCAGTTCCACGATCAGCCGGTCGCTGCCGACTTTCTGAATGAGCGGCTCCTCCACGCCGAACTGGTCGATCCGGGTCCGCAGGATGCGCTCGGCCCGGTCGATCGCGTCCTCGCGCCGCTCGGGCGTCATGGCGCCGTCGGGGTCGTCCACCTCGAGGACGAGGTGCATGCCGCCCTGAAGGTCGAGGCCCTGCTTGAGGCCCCGCTGCCACAGCGAGTACCCGGCCACGCCAAGGGCGGCCAGGATGACGATCACGCGCCCGCGAAACGACTTGAGCATGTTGTCGGAAACACCCCCGGTGGAAGAGACGGCGACCATCCCGCCGCCGGGGCCGCGCCTTGGATGCGGAGCCGACGGCGGGCGCCGTCTGGAAATGCCGGCTTCAAGTTTCGCCGGGGACTGGCCGGGTGTCAATCGGGGCGGCCGACGGACGCCGGGCGCGGATCGGGCCCGGCCTTCGTTTCTTATTCCGTTTTTGTTGGTCTATACGGAATAAGGAGCCGCCTTATTCAAGATTCGGAGCTGTAATTGGAACAAGCGGACCCAGAAGCACGGGCTCCCGGCGGGCGCCTAAACACCGGCAATGGCGGCCACGGACCCTCCGGGGGCCGGAGCCCTAGAAGAAGACAGGCTCCCGGTAGGCGCCGAACACCTCTTCCATGGCGGCTCTGATCTCGTGGAGCGTGCACATGGCGCGGGCGCACTCGAGGATAGGGGGTACCATGTTGTCGCTTCCGGCGGCCGCCGAGCGCAACTCGGCCAAGGCCATGGCGGCCCCGGTCTCGTCGCGTTCGGCGCGCAGACGCGCCATGCGCTCTCGCTGGCGCGCCTCCACGGCGGGGTCGATGCGCAACGTCTCGATCTCGACGGCCTCGGCGCCGTCGGTGAAGTCGTTGACGCCCACGACCTTGCGCATTCCCGCCTCGATCTCGGCCTGCTGGCGCGCCGCCGAGTTGGCGATCTGGCGCTGGAACCATCCGCTCTCGATGCCGGGCACCACCCCGCCCTCGGCCTCGACGCGGGCGAAGATCTCCTCGGCCTCGGCCTCCAGCTGGTCCGTCAGCGACTCCACGTAGTAGGAGCCGGCCAGCGGGTCGATGGTGTTGGCGGCGCCGCTCTCGTAGGCGAGGATCTGCTGCGTTCGCAAGGCGATGGTGACGGCCTTCTCGGTGGGCAACGCAAGCGTCTCGTCCATCGAATTGGTGTGGAGCGACTGCGCGCCGCCCAGCACTGCGGCCAGCGCCTGGTAGGCGACGCGCACGATGTTGTTCTCGGGTTGCTGGGCGGTGAGGGTGACGCCGGCGGTCTGGGCGTGCGTGCGCAGGCGCCAGGCCAGGGGGTTCTCGGCGCCGAAGCGGTCGCGCATCCCCTTGGCCCAGATGCGCCGCGCGGCGCGGAACTTGGCGGCTTCCTCGAAGAAGTCGTTGTGCACGTCGAAGAAGAAGGAGAGGCGGGGCGCGAACACGTCCACGTCCAGTCCCCGCTCGACGGCGCGCCGCGCGTACTCGAAGCCGTTGGCGAGCGTGAATCCGAGTTCCTGGCCCGCGGTGGCGCCGGCTTCGCGGATGTGGTAGCCCGAGATGGAGACGGGGTTGTAGCGCGGCGTGTTCCCGGCGCACCACTCGAACATGTCGAGGATCAGGCGCAACGCCGGCTCGGGCGGGAACACCCACGCGTGCTGGGCTTGATACTCCTTGAGGATGTCGTTCTGGACCGTTCCCCGCAGCTGGTCCAGCGGCACGCCCTGGCGCTCGGCCGCCGCGACGTAGAAGCAGAAGAGGATGATCGCCGGCCCGTTGATGGTCATCGACACCGAGACGTCGCCGAGCGGGATGCCGTCGAACAGCGTCTCCATGTCCGCGAGCGACGAGACGGCGACGCCGCAGACGCCGACTTCGCCGAGCGAACGCGGATGGTCGCTGTCGTAGCCCATGAGCGTCGGGAAGTCGAAGGCGACCGAAAGCCCCGTCTGCCCGTGCGCCAGCAGGTACTTGTAGCGGGCATTGGTCTCTGCGGCGGTGGCGAAGCCCGCGAACTGGCGCATGGTCCAGAGGCGGGTGCGGTACATGGTGGCGTACGGGCCGCGCGTGAACGGAAAGGCGCCGGGAAAGCCCAGGCGTTCCATGTAGGGGCCGGGGGCGTCGGCGGGCGTGTAGAGCGGGCGCACCTCGGCCCCGGAAACGGAGGAGAACGACCGGAGACGGGCAGGCGTCGTCTTGCACCGGGCTTCCCAAGCGGCCCGGGCGCCGGTCGTCTCGGCGTCGTCGGGCGCCGGGACGGCGGGTTGGCCGGGGAGCGCCGCGGGCAAGACGTCCAGCGCGAACGCCTCGTCGTCGAGCGCGACGGGGGCCGCGGCCGACGAACGGCCCGGCGTCTTGGCGTCGGTGGGGGGCATGGACGGTTCTCCGCAACCTGCGGGCGCCGACAATCTTTGGAACGGCCGCCTAGGGCCGTCCGTACGCCTTCTTCGGACCTGAGGCTAGGCGCGGCGAGGCGCTCCCGTCAAGTCCAGGCGCCACAGTGGAACCTGCGGTCTCGGCCGTCACGAGCCGACGCAATTTGCCGGGCGGCCGGCGCGTCGCGATGCCGCCGCGAACCTCGTACCCGACCAGTTCGTGTCGCCACCGGCCCAGCGCCCGTCCAAGCGGCCCCGCGACGCTGGTGGGACGAGACTTGAAGACCGGCGTCCGCATCCACCATTCCCGCACGTACCAGGACCCGTCCGCGGCGTGCGCCAAAACGATTTCTCCGCCCTGCTCCGGCGCAGGCGGTCCTGCCGCGAGATGACGAAACTCCACTCTTGCGACCCGGGCCGGCAGTCGGCTCACGACGAAGGCCCCTTCGATCCCGCCGCCCGGCAACTCGGACGCCGAGCGAAAGCGGAGCTGGAGCGTGTCGGGCGTGACCGCCTCGAGCGCAAAGCAGTGGTTCGACTGGAACCAAGCGGTCAGCAGGAGTCCGGGCGACGGGGCGACGTAGCGAACTCGGCGCCCCTCGAGTTCTTCGGACCAGCCGGTCTCGGCCAGCGCCGCCGAATCCACGAAGGCGAACGGCGGTCCTTCCAGTTCGGGCAACGTGTCGGCCTCGAAGCGCCGAAAATTCAGGGCCGGATCCATTTCGCCCTCGTAGGTCGTCACGTCGTACGTCTTCTCGGCGCCAACGCCCTGCGACGATCCGGCAAGCGTAGTCCTCGCCAGCGTGGCCCGCACCAAGTCCCAGGCGGCGACAACAGACTTGCTGGGCGGCTGGGAGGAAATCGAGCAAGCCCGCTCGCCCACGACCAGCACTGGCGGCAGTTCGATCGCCTCCGCGGTCAAACGCACGACCAAGCCGCGTCCGGGAAGATCCAAGGACAGTTCGTGGCGGCGAAAGCCGATCGGCTCGACGACGAGCGTGAACGGCGGCGGCCCGGCCGGCGAGAGTCGGAACCGTCCCGACGCACTGCTGAGCCTGCGGTCTCGTTCAAGTCCTCGGCCGTCCAGCAAGGCGACCATCGCGTCGGCCACCGGATCGCCGGTGGACGCCTCGACGAGCCGTCCCGCGACATGCTCTTGCCCCGCAACCGGAAATGCCGCCGCGACCAGCAAGGCCAGAGTCCAAGCGGCCCGGCGCGACATGGCGCGCGGCTCGCGCCTGGAAGCGCTGTCTGGGCCCGGGTCTAGCGAACTACCACGCACCATGGAGCGCCGTCGATTACTACCATGCTGTCGCAACAGTCGCCCGTGCTTGTGCGGTACCCGGAATCACAGAGGACATCGCGCACGTAGGGTGGCGAACCCTCGGTCCCGCTCCCTCCACCGCCGCACCCCCGGCGACTGACGGAAGCACGATCGGAGTCCGACGATGCTCGGGTGGTAAACGTATTTCCGCCGTATCTGAGATCGGACGTGACGTGAAGGCCGCGCGCTGTCGCCGTCGCAGGACTGTTCACGTCGCATCTGTCCCACGTGACTGCGTGCCCCGCCGACGCGTAGTTGCGGCAGATGGAGAGTTGCCGCCGCGACG
The DNA here is from genome assembly GCA_965203485.1 of Longimicrobiales bacterium. GTDB lineage: Bacteria > Gemmatimonadota > Gemmatimonadetes > Longimicrobiales > Gaopeijiaceae. Next base: position 996,343 of record OZ241892.1, on the reverse strand, counting down.
GGGACGCGCGCCCCCCGCGTGGGCCTGGCCCTTGATCGTGGTTCCAAGTCAAGTCGATATCATGGTCGGCAGGCCGGTCCGTGTAGTGATCAGCCGTGAATGCACTGGTCACCCGGTCTCCTCGCACGACGACGAGGGCTGTCGAGTGCGCGCTCAAGAACCTGGGTCCCCACTCGCAAGCCGGTACTACGCGCTGGGCGGGCGCTCCTTCCTCGGACGGAGACTCCGACGGAAGGAGAAAGTCGTAGCCCTCCGCCAGCTGCATGCGCTTCATCTTCCGTTCCACGGCTTGACGGTAACCCGTCGGAGTCATGCCAACTGCCGTCGCTCGCTCCGCCAAGTACTTCTCGTTGTTGGCAAGCCAGCTCTTGAGCTTGCGACGAACCGAGTCGACCGTGATGCCTCGAGAGTCAGCTTGGCGTTGGATCCAGGCGTGCTCGGCAAGCAAGGTCTCCGTGTGCCGAAGCATATGGACGGCCGCCTCGGCGTCCGAGTAGAACGCGGTCACCATCAAGCCGCCGCGACGGGGCGAACCGGTCTGGCCGATCGCCTCCAGGGCCTCGTCGATTTCCGGGGTCGTTGGCCGCGATGCGTCTTGACAGGCGGTGGCCAGGAGAAGCGCGCTCAGAACCATGCGAGTCGTCTTCACCGTCCACCCCTTCTCATCATGACATGTGAGTGAACTCGATCAAGCGTAGCCAGGATAGCGCAAGAACCGTGCCAGCGGACGGACGACGCGCAAGCGCCTTCCCATCAACGATTTCGTCTTCGCGCGTTCTCGCTGGCGCCGGTGGCGGTGTCCCGCGTGGTGGACAGTCGGCCGCTCTGTTGGGACACCCCGGCGGATTCCGCAGGCGGAGCACGCTCGGACCGGCCGTGGGGTTGCGGTCACGGTCGTGGGGGCTCGGAGCGCGGGTCAGGACTCCGGCTCCGCCCGGCTCAACACGGCATCGACAAGCACGGCGGCCACTCCGTGCACCGTCGCGCGGCCCGCCGCCACCTCCGGAACCCAGCGAGACAGGTCCTTCGACGACGCCTGGAAGCGGTCGGCGCGTTCGGCCAGCCGGGCCGCGACGAGGGCGCGCACCTGAGCGCGGGCGCGGGCTTGGCGCCGGTCTTCCAGGTCGCCCACGGCCTCGAGATGGCGCCGGTGGGCGAGGAAGCCGTCCAGCAACGGCTCAATCCCCTCGCCGCGTCCGGCGGACGTCTCCAGGACGGGCGGCTCCCAAGCCTCGGGACGGCTTGCGCCGGCCGAACTCGCGTGCTCGGCGTCCACTGCGTCCCGCTCTCCGGTACGTTGCGGGCGGGCGGACAGGTCCACGCCGTGATGGGCGGGCACGGCGGCGGCGGCGCGTCCCGCCTTCAGGTGCATCGCCTGCTCTATGTCGCGCGCCAAGCGGCCGGCGCCGGGCCGGTCGGCCTTGTTGACCACGAACAAGTCGGCGATCTCCATGAGGCCGGCTTTCATGGCCTGGACACTGTCGCCCGACTCGGGCACCAGCACGACGGCGATCGAATCCACGGCACCGGCCACCTCCAGCTCGGTCTGGCCCACTCCCACCGTCTCCACGAGGATGTTTGCGAAGCCGAAGGCGTCCAGCAGGTCGAGCACGTCGCGAGTGGCCACGGCCAAGCCGCCCAGCGAGCCCCGCGTCGCCATCGAGCGGATGAAGACGCCCGGGTCGGCGCCGAGGTCGTTGAGCCGGATGCGGTCTCCCAGCAGCGCGCCGCCCGAGAACGGCGAAGTCGGATCGACGGCCACGATGGCGACGTCCTCGCCGCGCTCCCGCAACAGGGCCGCAAGGCCCGCGGCCAAGCTGGACTTGCCGGCTCCGGGGGGTCCGGTCAGCCCGAACCGCCGGGCACGGCGGCGCGCGGGAAGCAGGCGGTCCAGCAGGTCGCCCACGTCGGGCCGGCTGGCCTCGACCATGGAGATGGCGCGCGCCAGCGCGGGGCGCCTGCCCGCCTGGAAGTCCCTCGCAAGCTTGTCGATCCGGTCTTCGCGATTCACGACGCGCGCGTCATGCCAGGAGCGCCGCGGCGAGGCCGAGGACCATCGTGAAGCCCACCAGGTCGGTCAGGGTATGGACGAACACGGAGGACGCCACGGCCGGGTCCACGCCCAGACGGTCCAGCACGGTGGGGATCAGCGCTCCGGCGAAGCCCGCCACCACGATGTTGCACCACATCGCCAGCAGGACGACGACGCCCATGCGCGGGTTCCCGTCCACGGCGTAGGCGAACAGGGCGAAGCAGAGTCCCAGGACCAGGCCGTTCAGGAGGCCGACCAGGAGTTCCTTGCCCACTGCGCCGATCCGCTTCGGGCGCAAGCCTTCCCCCACGGCGATGCGCCGGATGGTGACGGCCAGCGCCTGCGTGCCGGTGTTGCCGCCCAGGGCGGCGACGACGGGCATCAGGAACGCGAGGAACGCGACGCTCTCGACGATGTCCTTGTACCGGAGGATCACCGAAGCCGCCACGACGGCCGTCGCCAAGTTGAGAAGCAGCCAAGGCAACCGGGTGCGGACGGCGTCCCGCCATCCGGCCTTGAGCTCTTCGTCGTCGGACAGGCCGGCCAGCTTCAGGATGTCTTCCGTCGTCTCCGCCTCCATCACGTCCGCGACGTCGTCGAAGGTGATGCGGCCCAGGAGCACGCCGGACGCGTCGACCACCGGCACGTCGGCCAAGTTGTAGCGCGCCATGAAGCGCCCGACTTCCTCCTGGTCCGTGCTGGGGCGGACCGTCGCGCCCGAGGGTTCGGCCAGCGACGCCACGGGATCGGCCGGATCGGCCAGGATCAGCGCGTCCAGCGGAATCGTGCCTTCGAGCCGTCCGGTTTCGTCCACGACGAAGACGGTGTAGAGGTCGTCCACGTTGCGGCCCCTGCGCCGGAGTTCGCCGACGGCGTGGCTGGCCGTCGAGTCGGAGGCGACGGAGACCAGCGCCGTGGTCATCAGCCCGCCGGCGGTGTTCTCGCCGAAGCGCAGCAGGTCGCGGATCTCGTCCGCCTCCCGGCTCGGCAACGCCGCGAGCAGGCGGGCGCGGTCCTCGGGCTCGAGCTCGCCCACCAGGTCGGCGGCGTCGTCGTCGGCCAGCTCCCGGACCAGCTCCGCGCTCCTGGCCGAATCGAGGGCCAGCAGCAGCTCGGCGCGGTCCTCGTCTTCCTCCATCTCGGCCAGCGTCTCCGACGCCGCCTCCGTGGGGAGCGCCTGCAGGACGCGGAGCCGTCCGTCGCGGGGCAACGACGCCACCAGGTCGGCGACGTCGGACGCGTGAAGAGCGCCCGCCAGCTCCGCGAAGCGTTCGAAGTCGCCGGTCTCGGCCAGCGCCAGCAGCTCCTCCGCCGCTGGAGGTCCCCGGCGTCCCGGGGCGAGATCGGGAGTCATGCGGCGCCCTGCCTGCCGGGCACGGACACGCAGGCAAGCACTTCCTCCTGCACCCGGAACATCTCGCTCGCCGTCCGCTCCGGTCCATCGGGATGGTCGTAGCCGAGGACATGCAGAGCGCCGTGCACGGCCAAGCGCGCCATCTCCTCGCTTGCGCCGACGCCCGCCTCCTCCGCCTGCCGAACCGCTTGGTCGGCGCCCACGTAGATGTCGCCCAGCGGCTGCTCCCCGGGCTCGTGCAAGGCGAACGAGAGGACGTCGGCCGGGCCGGAGCGCCCAAGGCTCTCGGCATGCATTCGCGCCATGGCCCCATCGCTCAGAAAGGTGACCGACAGCTCGGCGCGGCCGACGCCCTCGCGGGCAAGCGTCTCGCGGAGCGCCCTCTCGACGAGATCGCTGGGCACGTCCCGGCGGTCGCCGACGTTGACGTGGACGGCGATCACGCCGGCGCATCCTTGTACGGCGGGGGGTCGGCCGGCTCGGGGTCCGAGGCTTCCGTGAGCTGGCGGGTGGCCGGGTAGCCCACCCGGCGGTGGTAGGCGCCGGCCAGCGCGGCGACGAAGCGTTCCTTGAGGTTGGAGACGTCGCGCAGAGTGAGGCCGGATTCGTCCAGCTGGCCTTGGTCAAGCCGGTCGGCGAAGATGCGGTCGACGAGGCGTTCGATGCGCGCTTCGTCGGGACGCTCCATTGCGCGGACCGCCGATTCGGCCGCGTCGGCCAGCAAGACGATCGCCGTCTCCCGGCTCTGCGGACGAGGCCCGGGGTAGTGGAACGCGTCCGCATCGGGGGGATCGGCGCTCTCGGCCTCCGCCTTGTCGCGCGCCCGTTGCAGGAACGAGCCTATCGGCATGTCGCCGTGGTGCTCCGCGACGAATCGCGCCACGAGCTTGGGCAGCCGGTGGCGCCGCGCCAGCTTGACGCCGTTGGTCACGTGGGCGCGAACGACGGCGGCGGACTCGGACGGGTCCATGGCGTCGTGGGGATTGGCGCCCTGCTGGTTCTCGATGAAGTGCTCGGGGTGGACGAGCTTGCCCACGTCGTGGTAGTACGCGCCGGCCCGGCAGAGCAGCTCGCGAGCCCCGACCGCGCCGGCGCCCGCCTCGGCCAAGGCGGCCACCTGCATCGAGTGGGCGAAGGTGCCGGGCGCGCGTTCGGCAAGGCGGCGCATGAGCGGCCGGTTCGGGTCGGCCCAGCCTATGAGCGTCGGGTCCGTCGTGATCCCGGTCAGCCACTCGAACACCGGGAGAAAGCCGACGGAGAGGATCGCGCCGATCATCGCGCTTCCGAGCGCGCCCGCGAGGTAGGCGCCCCAGGCGAACTCGGCGCCCCGCAACCGCAACCCGAGGATGGCGGCCGCGCAGGCCGCCGAGATCAGGGCGATGTACAGCCAGACCTGCGAGAGCCGGCGGAACGTTCTGACCGTCAGCGACGCCGCCGCGCCGCCGATCGCGACGACCGCGAACGCGTGCGTCTCCGCGAACGGCGCCTGAAGCGCGGTAAGCGACGCGAGCACGAAGGCCGCCAGCGCGGCCATGCGGCCGTCCCACAGCGCCGCCAACGAGATGGCCACGAACACGACCGGCAACGCGGACGGCGGCAGACCTTGCTGGTCGATCACGAACGCGGCCAGGAAGTAGACGGCGAAGATCCCGGCCACGGTCATCAGCGCTCTGAACGAGTGGTAGACGGCGGGCCTGAAGTACAGCGTCACGAGCCCGAACGCTCCCAGCAACAGGGCGTTGAGGATCGTGCCGCCGAGCAGGCTGCCCAGCCTGGATCCGGCCGCGCTCGAGCCGGCTTGGCGCAACGCGTCGCCGTACGCCGCCAGCCTCTGCAGCTCCGCCCGCCCTATGCGCTGGTAGGCTCGCACGACCGCTTCGCCCTCGACCACCTCGGCGAGCGTCGGGCTCACCGCCCGCCGGGCCGCGTCCCGCTCTCGTCCGGTGCGGGCCGCGTCGACGACCAGACTGGGCTGCAGGCGATGCGCGAGGATCATGCGCAGCAGATCGGCCTCGGGCCCCGGCGGGCGCTCCGCGACGGCCCGGTCGAAGAACTCGCGGGCCGACAGGATCGACTCGCGCGGAATCACGGAGGCGTCGCCTCCGCGCACGACCCGGACCGAGTCGGCGGACACGACCGACGCCGCCCGCGGGCTGGTCACGCCGCGCGGGAGCAGGGAGCGGAACGCCTCCGCGGCATCTCCGTGAAGGCGCCGCAGGGCTCCCGGCGCCGCGAGGACCTGCACGTGCGCCGCCCCCGCCTCGGCGATGCCCGAGCGCGCCAGCACGGAGCCGATGCCGGCCGTCCCCGCGTCGGCCGCGGCCGAATCGACCGCCGCGAAGAACCGGGCCAGAGCCGTCAGCGCGGAGTCCGCGGCCTCGTCCCGGCGGACGAACGTCGGAATCACAGCGGCGGCGGCGGCCTCGCGCTCGGCCTGCAGGACGGCGGGGTCCTTGGGAACGGAGAAGGCGATCTCGGCCAAGATGTCGCGGTCGCTGGCGGTGCCCGCTTCGTACCGGCCCGCCATGTGCCTCGCCTCCGGCGGGAACAAGGCCGCGATCGCCGCCGCGAGTCCCAGCAGCGCCAGCGCGCGCGCGCCGTGGTGCACGGCCCCGTCCGGCCACGGCCGGCCAGGCGCCCCGTCGAGAGCGCCGATCACGAGCGGAACTCGCCCGCGGCCCGGCACGGCCGGCCGGGCACGTCCCGCCGCCGCGAGTCCCGGTCACGAGCGAATCCGAGCCCGTGGCCCCGGCGCGGTCCCGCCGGGGGGGCGGTCCAGGCGTTCCTCGCCTCCGCGCCCGTCATGCGTCCGCGGGCTCGTTCGCCGGGGCGGCTCCGGTCCGGTCCATGGCGTCGTACGCCTTGACGATTCTGCTCACCAAGTGGTGCCGGGCCACGTCGCCCGCGTCGAGATAGACGAACTCGATGCCCTTCACGCCACCGAGGATCTTCTCTATCTGGAGGAGTCCGGAGAGCTGGGTGGAGGGGAGATCGATCTGCGTCTTGTCGCCGGTCACGACGACGCGCGAATCGGGACCCAGGCGGGTCAGGAACATCTTCATCTGAGCCGCGGTCGCGTTCTGCGCTTCGTCCAGGATGACGAAAGCGCCCGACAGCGTCCTGCCGCGCATGTACGCGAGCGGGGCGACCTCGATGACGCGGTCCGATATTCCGCGCCGAATCCTCGCGGGCGACATCATGTCCTCGAGGGCGTCGTAGAGCGGGCGCAGATAGGGATCGACCTTCTCTTGCAGGTCGCCGGGCAGGAAGCCGAGATTCTCGCCGGCCTCGACCGCCGGGCGCGCGAGGACTATGCGGCGCACGCGCTTGCGGAACAGGTCGCTGACGGCCCGGGCGACGGCCAGGTAGGTCTTGCCCGTGCCGGCCGGGCCGATGCCGACGACCACGTCCGACGCGTCCATCGCGCGAAGGTAGGCGCGCTGGCCGTCGGAGCGCGGCGCGACGACGCGCCCCGAGCCGGGCACCGCGATCCGCAACCTGTCCTCGTCGGCCCGGGCCGCCGGTCCCGGCTCGGCGGCCAGCGCAGTCGCGAACCGGGCCACGTCGGCGGTCGCGAACGGCTTGCCGAGACGAGCGAGCTCGATCATGTGGGCGGCCACCCGCGCCGCGCGGGCCACCGGTCCCGGCTGTCCCGCCAGCACGACGCCGTCCTGGCGCAGGACGACCCTGACGCCGAAGACGGACGCCAGCTCGCGCAAGTTGGCGTCGGCCACGCCCGCGAGGAGCAGCTGGTCGGCGCCCTCCGCGCCGATGCGGTGCTCGACCAGGTCCTTGGCGGTCATGCGGGACGACCGGGCGCCGCCTGCCGGCTCCGGGCGGCGGCGGTGCCGGACGCGCCGCTTCGCCGGCCAAGCGTCATGCGGCCCCGCCGTCCTCCGCAGGACGCAACCCCAGCTCCGTCAAGTCGCCCCCGTCCACGGGCGCGGGAGCCGACTCGAGAAGCGCCCTCGCGGCCGTCGTCTTGGGGAAGGCGATCACGTCGCGCAGGCTGGCCGCGCCCGAGAAGCACGCCGCCATCCGGTCCGCCCCAAGCGCAATTCCGCCGTGCGGAGGAGCGCCGGACCGCAACGCCTCCAGCAGAAAGCCGAACTTGGCCTCGACCTCGGCGGGCTCCAGACCCAGCAGCTCCAAGATGCGGACCTGCAGGCCCGCGTCGTGGTTCCTGATGCTGCCCGAGCCCAGCTCCGTTCCGTTGTAGACGAGGTCGTAGGCCAGGCCGCGCACGGACAGGGGATCCGAATCGAGCAGGCCGAGGTCCTCGTCCAGCGGCCGCACGAAGGGGTGGTGTCCGGCCGCAAGCGCGCGCCCGCCTGCGGAAGCCTGCTCGAACACCGGGAACCCGACGATCCAGGCCCAGGCGTGGTCGGTGCGCCGCGGAAGGGAGAGCGCGGCGGCAACGGCCGCTCGGGCCGCCGCCAGCGCCGGAGACGTCGTGGCGTCGGGGCCCGCGGCCACCAGCGCCAAGCCGCCCGCCGCCAGGCCCAGTCGCTCGCTCGTCCCGTCCTCGAAGAAGCGGGCCAGCGGGCCCGTCGCCCCGCCGTCGCCCCGCTTCGCCCAGAGCAGCCCGGGCGCGCCCGCCGCCTTCGCCTCGGCCTCCACGGCCTCGATCTGCTTGCGCGACAAGGCCGCGCCCCCGTCCACCGCCAGCGCGCGAATCCTCCCGCCCTGCTCCACCGCCGCGCGCAGGATGCGCGCCTCGAGCCCGCCGAGCGCCGCCGTCGCGTCGCGAATCCGCAAGTCCCAGCGCAGGTCCGGCCGGTCGGTTCCGTAGCGCTCCATGGCGTCGCCGTGGGAGATGCGCGCGAACGGGGCGGGCGCGTCGATGCCCGCCAGGGGCGCCAAGGCCGACATGAGCTCCTCGCACCAGCGGTAGATGTCGGCGGGCTCCACGAAGGACGCCTCCACGTCGATCTGCGTGAACTCGGGCTGGCGGTCGGCGCGCAGGTCCTCGTCGCGAAAGCAGCGGGCCACCTGCACGTAGCGGTCGAAGCCGGCGGCCATGAGCAGCTGCTTGTAGAGCTGCGGACTCTGCGGCAACGCGAAGCACTCGCCCGGGTGGACGCGGCTCGGCACGAGAAAGTCGCGCGCGCCCTCGGGCGTGGGGCGCGTCAGCATCGGCGTCTCGATCTCCAGGAAGCCCTGCGAGTCGAAGTAGTTGCGCGCCGCAAGCAGGAGGTGGTGCCGAAGGGCGAGGCCTTCCTGGAGTCCGGGGCGGCGCAGGTCGAGCACGCGGTGGCGCAGGCGCAGATCCTCGGAGGGGAGCTCCTCGCCCGGCGCGCGGCGCACGGGAATTGCCGGCGTGCGCGCCCGGTTGAGCAGGCGGAGGTCGACCACGCGCAGCTCGACGTCGCCGGTGGCCATCTCGGGGTTGCGCGCGGCCTCGGGGCGGGCGGCGACCTCGCCCCGCATCCAAACGACGTCCTCGGCGCGGAGCCCGCCCGCCGCCTCCACGGCGGACGGCGACGACCAGTCCGGCCCGACCGAGGCCTGAAGCAGGCCCGAGCGGTCCCGGACGTCCAGGAAGACGATGCCCCCCAAGTCGCGGCGGCGATGCACCCATCCGGCCAGCTCCAAGCGGGTGCCGGCCTGGCCGGCGCGAACCAGTCCCACCGCGCATGAGCGCATGCCCGTGCGGCTCTTCGCGACCGAATTCAAGTGCGGCAAGCTCCCCGGCGGATCTCCGCGGACGTCCAAGACGATTCGATGCGGCGGCGTCCGCCGCGCCAGGCGCGGGCCGAGCGCCCGCGACAAGGCGATAAGCTTAAGGTACCGTTGGCGCGCCGTTCAACCGGCATTCCCCCCGAACCGAGGACCTGCGCCGCTCGTGGAATCCGGCTACCAAGCAAATCGCTGCCGCGCGGCCGGCGCCGAAGAGGGACGCCCGACGAACGCGGCGAGCGCCCGCCCGAACCTGCTGGGCCTGCCGCCCTCGCGGCTCCACGAAGCGCTCGCGCGGCACTTCCGAGCCCGGGGCCAGCCCGCCTACCGTGCCCGCCAAGTGGCCGAATGGGTGTTCGGGTGCGCCGCAACGGACGTGGGCGGCATGACGAACCTGCCCGCTCGCGAAAGGGACGCGCTCGCCGAAGCGTTTCGGCTCGACGAGCCGGCGCGGGACAGAACGGCCAAGTCGGCGGACGGCACGGCCAAGCACCTCTGGAGGCTCACGTGCGGCGACGTGGTGGAGAGCGTGCTGATTCCGGACGGGCGCAGGCTCACGCTGTGCGTCTCGTCGCAGGCGGGCTGCGCCCTGGCGTGCAAGTTCTGCGCGACGGGCTGGTCGGGGTTCGGGCGCCATCTCTCGGCGGGCGAGATCGCGGGACAGTACAGAGCGGCGGCGCGCTGGGCGCGCGCGTCGGGGCTCGGGAGCGTCACCAACGTGGTGTTCATGGGAATGGGCGAACCCATGGCCAACCGGGCCGCCGTGTTCCCGGCGCTTGCGATCCTGAACGCCGGCTACGGGATCGGGGCGCGGCGAATCACCGTCTCGACCGTTGGCGTGGTGCCGGGAATTCTGGCGCTCGCCCAGCGCGAAGAGCAGTTCCGCTTGGCGGTGTCCCTGCACGCGCCCGTGTCCAGCCTGCGGGCGGAACTCGTGCCGATCGAGAAGCGGTGGCCGCTGGACGACTTGATGGAGGCGCTGGACGTCTTCAACCGCAAGGGCGGGCGCCGAATCACGTTCGAGTACACGATGATCCGGGGCGTGAACGACGAGACCGGGCTGGCGGAGGAGCTCGCGAAGCTGGCGCTGCGGGCCGACGCATTCGTCAACCTCATCCCCTTCAATCCGATCCCATACGTGGACTGGCGCCCGAGCCGGCCCGCGCGAACGAGGGCATTTCGCGACGCGTTGCGGGCCCGCGGAGTGGCAGCCGCCGTGCGCCAGCCTCGGGGCCGCGACATCGACGCCGCGTGCGGCCAGCTGCGGGCCGCGGCCCGTGGTCGCAAGGGAGGGCCGGGAACGGCGCAGGGACCGGATGCGGCCGGCGCGCCCGGGGGGCGGGCGGTCAGCGAACCAGCGTCCCGATGCGGCTCGCGCGGATCTCTCTGATCCAGGGGAAGGACCTGTACGACCGGCGGTCGTACGAATAGTAGATCGCCAGCGCGCGTCCCTCCAGGCGCCAGCGTTCCAAGAAGCCCCAGTAGCGCGAGTCCAGGCTCGTGTCGCGGTTGTCGCCGAGCATGAAGTAGCGGCCCTCGGGCACGGCGATCGGCCCCCAGTTGTCGCGCGTGGGCCGGTATCCGGGACGAGGGTCTCCGACCAGGTGGTCGAGTTGCCAGCGCATGTCCTCCGAGTGCTGATCGGCTTCGTTCGCGTGGACGACGTAAGGCTCGTCGGCGGTCCGGCCGTTCACGTAGAGCGCGCGAGCGCGCATCTCCAGCGTGTCGCCGGGCATCCCGACGAGCCGCTTCACCACGGTGACGTCGTCGTGAGGCGGATCGAACACGAGGATGTCGCCGCGACGGGGCTCCGAGTACCCTGGAAGCCGCCAGTTCGTGAACGGGATGCGCGGGCCGATGGCGGCGCGGTTGACGACCACGAAGTCGCCTTCGAGCAACGTCTCCTCCATGGAGCCCGACGTGATGACGAACGTCGCGATCCCGAAGGTGCGAATGACGATCACGAGCAGCAAGACCTTCACGACGAGGATCAAGAACTGCAGGAGCCCGCGCCCCGCGCCGTTCCCCTTCTTCGCCGGCCCGGGGCCGTCTTCCGCCGGCGGCCGGCGACGGCCCAGTCCGCCCGCCTGCCCGCGCCTCTTCCGCGCCATCGTCGCCCTCTCTCTCAAGCTCCGGCGGCCGCAACGCCGCCGCGGCCATGCGGCGGCCTCATCTGGCGCGCACCAAGCCCCGCAACCATCCGAGGAAGCCTCCGTCCCCCGATTCCCCTGCGCCGGGCGGCGGGGCCCGCCAGTCCGCTCCGAGCCGTACGGTCACGTCCACGAACAGTTTCGGATTGGGCTCGCTGGCAACGCGGCGAATGCCCAGCACCTCGGCGACCTCGGAAGCGGTGCGCAAGTCGCCCACGCGGTCGATCACCAAGGACGAGTCTTGGTCGAACGCGGCGGCGTTGCCGACGTGCACGACGTCGAATCCGGCGTTGCGAAGGCGGTCTGTGGCGCTGCGGGCCATGCCCTCGATGCCCCCGGCGTTGCGGACGTCGACGGTCACGCGCCCAGGCGAGCGCGCGACGTCCTCGTTCCTGTCGTCGGGAATCCACTGTCCCACTGCGGAAACCACCAGGGCGACGGCGACCGCCGCGACGACGATGGCCAGCCCGTTCTTGGCCAATCCGTTCTTGGCCGGCCGGCGCGCGGACCTACGTCGCGACAAGGGAGTTCCAGAACCTGACGGTTCGAGGATGCACGGGCCGCTCCATGCGCAAAAGGTAATCGATCCGGCTGGCGGCGATTTCCGCAAGCACTTGGTCGACATGGCGCGGCGCGCGCTCCCGCAGGCCGTCGCGCCAGCACCGGCGCTCGGGCCGGCCCGGCTCGACGAAGTCCGCGGCGTAGAGGGCCTTGCCCAAGAGGCCGAACTTGCGCGAGCCCAGCGTGTGCCAGCGGACCGCGTGCAGCAGCTCGGCGTCGCGCACGCCGTCGCGCCGGAGCAGCAGGGCCGCGGCCGGGCCGTGCCGAGTGGGGCCGGGCAAGCGCGCAAGCCCGGGCAGGCGCGCCGCCAGCGCCGAAGGAGGGGCGTCGCGCAACGCGTCGTGGAGGAATCCCGCAGCCCGCCATTCGAGCCGGCGGCCGGCCACGCCGAAGTCTTCCGCCCAGCGCTCCAGGAGGTTCGCGACGCGCTCCATGTGCAACCGGCGCGCGGCGCTCGCCTCGGCCCAGGCGGGAAGACGTCCCCGGGCCGCCGCGGCGACGACCGGATGGAACGCTCCGGAGCTGCCGGCCTTGTTCGAGCGCGGGGGCTTGTTCACGGCTTCCAGGCGGATTGCGGGTAGGCGTCCAGCCGACGCGAGCTGCGGGTCGGCGACCGCATCGGCTGGAGAAAAGTGTCGGCCGCGCCGCGGTCCAGGGGCGCCGGGCGCGCCGGACGCCCACCACCTGCCGCGCGTACCGGCCTGCACGGCGCCGCGTGCGCCGCCGCGCGCACCCGTCGTCAACGCTAACTTCGGCGGGTCGGGCGCGTGGCCGAAGCCGGAGATGGGCGGACCGGGGCCGGCACGGCCGGACGCCGCCGGAGAACCGGAACGGGAGACGCCGAAGTGATCTGGGACGCGTGCCTCGCGCGAGCGGTCGCGGGCGAACTCGCGCAACGCTTGGCGGGACAACGTCTGCGCGCCGTGACGCTGCGACGCGAGACGAGGCAGGCGTCCGTGTGCTTCCGGGAGGTCGTCCTGGTGGCCGACATGAGGCCCGGTCGCGGGTTCGTGCTGGTCGAACCAGCAACGGAGCCGCCGGACGGGACGAACTCGCCGGCCGCCGTGCTGGCGGGAATCGAAGCTCCCTTCGACGAGCGCGCGCTGGTGCTCCGGTTCAGGCGGTTGCGCGGGGCCGGGCCGGCTCCGGCACTGGTCGCGGACTTCGCGACGAACCGCTGGAACGTGCTCCTGGCGGAGGGGCCGGAGCTGGTGGTGCGACAACGGCTGGTCGCAACGCGAGCCGCGACCCATCGGATCGGAGCGCGGTGGACGCCCGGCGGAGGAGGACGACGGATCAAGCCCGATACCGAGGAGTGGAAGCGCCTGGTGGGAAGGCGGGCGAACGGGCCGAGCAGCGGCGGGTTGCGTCGCAACGATCCGAGACGCGGCGCCGACGCGGACAACGGCAGGACTCACGGACGACTGCTGGCCCGCGTGGCCTACGCGTCGAGCGTCAACGCCGGTCATCTCGCGGATGCGCCTACGGCGGACGAGGGCTTTGCTCGTTGGGCCACGCTGGCGGAAGGCTCGTCGTCCGCGCCGCACGTCCTTCAGCTCGCGGGCGGCCCGCAGCCGTACCCCTGGCCCCTCTCGGGCATGGCCGCGGCGCCGGCGCCCAGCTTGCTCGACGGGATGCGAGAAGCCGCGCGAGCGGGACCCGGGGACGCCGGACCGAGAGTCCGCGCCGCCCAGCTGCTCGAGGCCGAGATCGGGCGGTTGGGCCGCAAGGCCGACCGTCTCCGCGGCGAGATCGCGAAAGCCGCCGAAGCGGGGGCGATGCGCGACGACGCGACCTTGATTCTCTCGTCGCTTCGCGCGATTTCGCCGAATGCCACCGCGGCGACGCTGGCCGGCTTCGACGGGCGGCCGCGAACCATCCCCCTCCCTCCCGGCGCCCGGCCGCAGGACCACGCCAACGCGCTCTTCCGACGCGCGGCGCGGATGGAGCGCGCGTTGCCGGGGCTGGCCGCCGATCTTCGCGCCACCCGCCACGCGCTGAAACGGGCCGAGGAGATGCAGCGCCGCAACGCGAACGGCGAGATGCCGGCCGACCAACTTGCGGACGCGGGGCGCGCGAGCCGTCGCCCGGGCCCGCCCGCCGCGGCCCCGCCCTACCGCACCTACCGCAGCTCCGGGGGGCTGGAGATCCGCGTCGGGCGCGGCGCGAGAGAGAACGACCAGCTCACCTTCCGCCATGCCCGCCCCAACGACATATGGCTGCACGCCCGCCACGCGGCCGGCGCCCACGTCGTCCTTTGCTGGAACCGCCCCGAACGCCCGCCCGCCGCCGATCTGGAACAGGCGGCCGTGCTGGCCGCGAACCACTCCCGTGCTCGCGGTTCCAGCCACGTGCCCGTCGACTGGACCCGCCGCAAGTGGGTAAGGAAGCCGCGCGGCGCCCCGCCCGGCCTCGTCGCGCCAGAACGCGTGGAGACGGTGTTCGCCGCACCGGACGCCGGCCTCGACGAGCGCTTGGCCGTCGCCAACGTCAAGGCCCCGGCGCCCGCCTCGCGGCGTCCAGCGCGCGGCGCAGCTCGTGGGCGAAGCTGACGGCCGCCTCCACGCCGCCGGCTTGCAGCCGGTCCAAGAGCGCGCTGCCCACGACCGCCGCCTCGGCGGCGGCGGCGACGGCCCCGGCGTGGGCGGGCGACGAAATGCCGAACCCGACCGCGACGGGATGCGCCGAGAGCTCCCGCGCGACGCCCACGTCTTCGGCCAGATCGCGGCGCAGCTCGGCGCGGGCGCCCGTGACGCCCGCACGCGCGACGTAATAGAGGAAGCCTTGCGTGGCGCGGGCGATCTCGCGGAGTCGGCCGCGGGGGGTCGTGGGGGCCGCCAGCCGGACCAAGTCGAGCGGAGACTCGGAGAGGCGGGCCTCCAGCGCAGGGTCGGCGCCCACCGGCAAGTCGGTGACGAGCAGCCCGTCGGCGCCCGCGTCGCGGGCGTCGCGGAGGAACGTCTCGATCCCGCGGGCCCGCAGCGGGTTCAGGTACGAGAAGACGACGACGGGGACGTCGCTCGAGCGCCTGAAGCCCGCGAGGACCTCCAGTACGTCGTCCAGCGTCGTGCCGGCTTCGAGCGACCGCTGGCAGGATCGCTGAATCGTCGGGCCGTCGGCCACGGGGTCGCTGAACGGGACGCCGAGCTCGATCACGTCCGCGCCGGCGCCGGCCAGTCCGGCCAGCAGCTCCGCCGTGTGGGCGAGCGAGGGGAAGCCCGCCGTCACGTAGGGGACGAAGCCCGCCCGGTCGTCCTTCGCCAACGCCGCGAAGCGACGGCCGATGGCCCCGGGCGCTTGGGGCGGGCGGGGCGTCCGCCTGCCGCGCGGGGCGGACGGGCCGCCGGGCGAACCGACGGCGCCGCAGGGCGGGCGGGCCGCGTACGGCTCACTCGCCATCGTCGCGCGCCGCGTCCTTGTCGCCGCGCCCGCTCAGGCAAACCGCCACCGGGCCCGCCAGCGCTCCGCGCCGGCCGGCGTCCAGCACGTACGCCAGCGCGTGCGCCGACTCGAGCGCCGGAATGATCCCTTCGAGGCGCGCCAGAAGCCGAAACGCAGCCGCCGCCCCGGCGTCGTCCACGCTCGCATAGCAGGCCCGTCCCGCGTCCTTGAGATGGGCGTGCTCGGGGCCCACGCCGGGATAGTCGAGGCCGGCCGCCGTCGAATGCGCAGGGAGCACTTGGCCGCCGTCGTCCTGCAGCAGATAGCTGAGCGAGCCGTGCAGCACGCCCGGCCGGCCCTCGGCGAGCGACGCGGACGAGCGGCCGGTGCCCAAGCCCTCGCCCGCGGCCTCCACGCCGATCAGCGCGACGCCGCCGTCGTCCAGGAAGGCGTGAAAGATGCCCATTGCGTTCGATCCGCCGCCCACGCACGCCACGACCGTCGCCGGCAGGCGTCCCTCGGCTTCGAGGAACTGGCGGCGGGTCTCTCGTCCGATCACCGCCTGGAGGTCGCGCACGATCGCCGGAAACGGGTGCGGCCCCACGACGGAGCCCACGACGTAGTGCGTACTGCGCGCGTTCGCCGCCCAGTCGCGCAAGGCTTCGTTGGTTGCGTCCTTGAGCGTGCCCGCCCCCGAGTCCACCGGTCGCACCTCGGCCCCCAGGAGACCCATGCGCCGCACGTTGAGCGCTTGGCGCTCGATGTCCGCGACGCCCATGTAGACGACGCACTCGAGGTCGAAGAGCGCGCACGCCGTCGCCGTCGCCACGCCGTGCTGCCCCGCGCCGGTCTCGGCGATGATCCTGGGCTTGCCCATTCGGTGCGCCAGCATGGCCTGGCCGAGCGTGTTGTTGATCTTGTGGGCTCCGGTGTGATTGAGGTCCTCGCGCTTGAGATAGACGGGCGGCGCGCCGCACTCCGCCTCGAGGCGGCGCGCCCGGTAGAGCGGCGTCGGGCGGCCCACGTACTCGGCCGCCAGCCGGTCCACGGCGGCGGCGAAGCGCGGATCGGCCGCGGCCTCGGCCCACGCTGACGAGAGTTCGTCCAGGGCTGGAACAAGTGTTTCGGGCACGTAGCGGCCGCCGTAGCGGCCGAAGCGGCCGGGGCCGCGATCCTCTCCCGCGACGAGCGTCACGGGCGGGGCTCGACGCCGGAGCCGCGAGGGCGGCGCGAGGAAGTCGCGCTCTGAAGGGTCCCGCGGGCGGCGGCGCGGGCCGCGGCCACGAACGCGCGCGCCCTGGCGGCGTCCTTCACGCCGGGAGCGGACTCGACGCCGGAACTCGCGTCCACCACGTCGGGCGCCAGCGCCTCGACGGCGGCGGCCACGTTCCGCGGCGCCAGCCCCCCCGCCGCGACGAACCACGCGTCGCCCGCCGCTTCGCGCACCACGTCGCCGACCCCGGCCCACGCGAAGCGGCGTCCGGCGCCGCCGGGCGCTCGGCCGTCCCAGGCGTCCGCGAGCACGCCGTCCACCGCTCCGCGGTACCTCCTCACGCGTTCGGCCAGCAACGCCAAGGACTCGCCCGGCCGCACCCGAACGCACTTCCATGTCCTCCAAGGGCCCGCCTCGCCGATCCGCGCCGCCTCCTCCGGCGATTCCCGCCCGTGGAGCTGCACGACGTCCAGACGCAGGTCCGCCGCCGTTCGAGCCGCAGTCCGCGCGTCCTCGTTCACGAAGACGCCCACGCGCGCACCCTGAAACTCCCGGTACAGCTCGCGCGCGCGGCTTGTCGGCACGCTCCGCATGAAGCCCGGCGAAAGGACCACGCCGATGAAGTCGGCGCCCGAAGCCGCCACCGCCCGAGCGCCCGCCACGCCGGTCACGCCGCACAGCTTGGCCCGCACGCCCGTCACGCCCGTCCCGCCCTGCGGACCGCCGCCAGCTCCCGGACGCCCGCCCGGGGGTTCCCGGCGCGCACCAGGGCCTCGCCCACGAGGATCGCGTCCGCCCCCGCCGCCGCGGCGCGCCGAGCGGCGGACGCGTCCGCGATCCCGCTCTCGGACACCAGCATCACGTCCGGGGGCACGAACGGCGCCAAGCGCTCGGTCACGGCCAAGTCCGTGGAGAACGTCGCCAAGTCGCGGTTGTTGACGCCCACGAGCGCGGCTTCGGCTTGCAGCGCGTCCTCCGCCTCGCGCTCGTCGTGCACCTCGACGAGCGCGGTCATCCCCAGGTCGTGCACGGCGGCGCGCAAGTCGGCGAGCAGGACGGGGTCGAGCAACCGGGCAATCAGCAGCACGAGGTCGGCGCCCGCGGCGCGCGATTCGGGGACTTGCACCGGGTCCACGACGAAGTCCTTGCGGAGAACGGGGAGCGCCGTGGCGGCGGCCGCAGCGCGGAGGTCGGACAGCGACCCGCCGAACCAAGGGCCGTCCGTGAGCACGCTGACCGCCGCGGCGCCGCCCGCTTCGTAGTCGGCGGCCAACACTCCCGCGTCCAGGTCCGGCCTGATCTCGCCGGCGACGGGCGACCGCCGCTTGACCTCCGCGAACACTCCAAGCCCCGCTCGGTCGCGAAGCCCGTCGAGCACCGCCCGCGCCGGGCGGGCGTCGCGGGCGGCATGGACCACCTCCCTGCGCCGCGCCCGCAACGAAGCCACCTCGACCGCCTTCGACGCGGCGACGCGGCTCAGGACGCCGCGGCCGGCCCGCTCGCTTGCCATTCGGTTTGTTTTCGGTTAACTTCGGGTACCGTTCGGACTGGCGCAGGCCGAGGCGCGCCGTCCGAGGGGCCGCCCGCGTCTCGGGGGCGGCCGGCCGATACGGCGGCGCAACCATTCACGCGCAAAGGAGAAGACCCCATGGCTCTCACGAAGCGGCAAAAGGAAATCCTCGACTTCCTGCGGGCGTTCATCGCGCACTGCGGCTACGCTCCCAGCTTCGACGAAATCCGCCGGGAGTTCGGGTACACGTCGCTGGCGACGGTCCACGAGCACCTCTCGAACCTGGAGCGCAAGGGGTACATCCGAAGAAGATACAGGGAGAGCCGCTCCGTGGAGTTTCCACTGCACGACGAGGAACCCGCCATTCCGTTGCCCCTCCTCGGGACCGTGGCGGCTGGACAGCCGATCGAGGCCGTCGAGACGCAGGAGAGCCTGCCGGTGCCTCCGGCGATGGTTCGCGGGCAACGCGACCACTACGTGCTCCGCGTGGCCGGAGACTCGATGATCGACGAGCAGATTCGCGACGGAGACTACGTCGTGGTCCATTCGCGCCCGACGGCGCGGGACGGCGAGGTCGTGGTGGCGCTCGTGGGCGGCGACTCGGCGACGGTCAAGAAGCTCTACCGCGAGCCCGGGGGGCGCGTTCGCCTCCAGCCCGCCAACCCGGGCATGGCGCCGATCGTCGAGCCGGCGGCCAACGTGACCGTCCAGGGGGTCGTCGTGGGACTGATCAGGACGTATTGAGAACCGCGCCGGAACTTTCGCGCTCCGCTCGGTGTACGGAAGAGAGCCGGGAAGCGCCAACCAACGGAGACGCTGCATGAAGATGATGTTCGCGGTGGGGCGGGTGTCGGGCGGAGCGACTCGGGTGATCGTGACCAGGCGGCCGGCCAGGGCGGCGACCGCGGCGGCGCCTTCGGAAGCGAAGCGCGGCGCACCCGTCGACGGGAACGGCGCGAAGCTGCTCGAGCCGGGAGATTTCCGCGCGGCTCGGGCATCGCCCAAGACCGTTCACTGACCCCGGGGCCGACAGGAGTCCGGCCCGCCCGCCAGTTCAAGCTCTGCCGGGACGCCCTGCGCGGGCCGCGGCTTGCGGAGCGGCGCGGATCAAGGCGTCCAGCGTCGCCGCGGCCCCGCCGGAATCGATCGCCCGGGCCGCTTGGTCCACGCCCTCGCGCAACGATTCCGCCCGGTCGGCGGCGACGAGCGCCGCAGCCGCATTGACGAGGACCGCCGAGCGCGGCGCCCCCCGTTCCCGCCCCTGCAGCACGGCGCGAACGATGCTGGCGTTGCGGGCGGGCGTTCCCCCCGCCAGCTGGCCGGGCGGCACGGCCGCGACACCCATCTCCGCCGGTTCGACCTCGTAGGACGACACGCGCCCGCCGCGCACCTCCGCCACCCGCGTCGGACCGCACGGGCTCACCTCGTCCATGCCCGGCGCGCCGTGCACGACCAGCGCCCGCCGGCGATCCAGCTCGGCCAAGCTTCCGGCGATCAAGTCCAGGTGGCCGGAATCGGCGACGCCCACCACCTGCCGCCGCGCCCCGGCCGGGTTGGCAAGCGGCCCCAGCAGGTTCATGATCGTGTGGAACCCCAGTTCCCGCCGGACCGGCGCGACGTGGCGCATGGCGGGGTGCAGAAGCGGCGCAAACATGAACGTCACGCCGGTCTCGGCCAGGATCTGCGCCATCTGCGCCGGCGCGAGGTCGATCCGGACTCCCAGCGCCTCCACGACGTCCGCGCTGCCGCACTGCGACGAGAACGAGCGGTTGCCGTGCTTGGCGACGCGCGCCCCGCCGGCCGCGGCCACGATCGCCGCCGCGGTCGACACGTTGAAGGTGGCGACCGTACCGCCGCCGGTTCCGCACGTGTCGAGCAAGTCCTCGGGACGAGGCGCGGGGACCGGCACCATCGCCTCGGCGAGCGCCTCCACGCCGCCCGCGACCTCGGCCGCGGCCGGCCCCTTCGTCCGAAGGGCCGTCAGGAGCGCGGCGACGAGTACCGGCGGCGCATCTCCGGCCATCACCGGGCGGAAGGCGGCCCTGGCTTCGTCGACCGAGAGGTCCCGGCCAGAGACAATCTTCGCGATCGAGCCCGCGAGTGCGGCGCCTGGAGTGGATTCGGAGGCCATGGCTCGTCGGTTCGGAGGGATCTAATACTTGCACTTCGCCGGCCGCCGGGCAACGGCGCTCCGAGTCCGGAGCCCCGGCTTGCGGGGGCGGCGGGCGGGCGCTGGTCGCTGGCGGCGGCGCCTTTTTGACTGGCCTCGGCTCGACGGCTAGCTTCGCCTTGGCGCTGGGAAGCCGACGAGGCGCCGCCGCAAGCGGTCTCGGCGGCAGAACCTTGGCGGGGACAATGAGCGAACGGAACGCGCGCTTCAAGCTGACGCTCCACTACGACGGCGCGGCCTTCCGCGGGTGGCAGGCCCAGGCCGAGGGCCTCACGGTCCAAGGCGAACTCGAGCGCGCGGCAACGAGGCTGGCGGGCGGGGAGCGTCGCGTCCTGGGGGCGGGGCGCACCGACGCCGGCGTGCACGCGTGCGGACAGGTCGCGGCCCTGGACCTTCCGGCGTCTTGGACGGGAAGCGCCCTGGCCCGGTCGCTCAACGCGCTGTTGCCCGACGCGATCTGGGTCGAACGCGCCGAGGTCGCGCCCAACCGCTTCGATCCGCGACGCGACGCGTCCTCGCGGACGTACGTCTACCGGGTCGGACTGGCGCCGGCGTCCGCGTCGCCCTTCCGCCGGCGCTGGTGCTGGCCGCTGGGCAGGGCGATGGACTTGGACCGCGCCCGCGAGGCGGCCTCCGTCCTGCCCGGCGAGCACGACTTTCGGGCCTTCGCAAAGACGGGCCAGCCCGAGCGCGGCTACGTCTGCAACGTGGAGCGGGCACGCTGGCGCGAATGGGAAGCCCTGGGATGGCGGCAGGCGACGGGCTCCGCGGAAGCGGCGCGGGACGCCGGAGATGCGGGTCCCTTCGGCGCCGTCTTCGAGATCACCGCGAACCGGTTCCTGCACCGGATGGTGCGGTACTTGGTGGGGACGATGGCTGGAATCGGCCTCGGTGCGCGACCAGCGAGCGACGTGGCGGGCTTGCTGCAGGGAGAGCCGAGCCTCGCCACCTCGCCTCCGGCGCCGCCCCAGGGCTTGTGCCTCGCCCACGTGGCCTATTCGAACGGTGCGCAGCGGGCGCCGAACCGGACCGCGCGGCAGGGCGACCCGGATTCGCGCGACGCCCGCTGTCCCGGCATCGAACGCGGAGAGGACGCATGACCGGGCTCCACGGCCGCGACGCCGATTCGCGCGGCGGCGACCGTCCCGGCGACGCCGAGGCGACGAGAGCCGG
The DNA here is from genome assembly GCA_965203485.1 of Longimicrobiales bacterium. Taxonomy (GTDB): domain Bacteria; phylum Gemmatimonadota; class Gemmatimonadetes; order Longimicrobiales; family Gaopeijiaceae. Next base: position 975,120 of record OZ241892.1, on the reverse strand, counting down.
CTTCCGGTCGCTGGCCGGCGCGCGAGGGGCGGACTTGGCGCGCACCGGGCGGGTTGGCCGCGGAGCCCGCAGAGCCATGCTCGCGACCACGGTCTTCGCGGCCGGCGCGGCGGCCCGCGAAGCCCCAGCGGCGGCCCAGTCCGCCCGGGCGCGGCCGGACGCGGTCGCCGAGAGCCGCTCGACGGCGATCGTCCGCGCCGCCCGCCGCGTGGCGCCCGCCGTCGTCGCCGTGTCGGTGCTGCGCCGGGAGCGGGTGAGGCGCGCCAGCTTCTTCGAGGACTACTTTCTGCCGTTTCGAGAAACGCGCGGCCTAGGCTCCGGGTTCGTGGTGAACGCGGACGGAACGGTGCTCACGAACCACCACGTCGTGGAGAACGCCGCGCAGATTCTCGTGACGTTGCCGGACGGCCGCGACTTCGAAGCGCGCTTGGCGGGAGCCGATCCGCGGACCGACGTGGCCGTGCTCGAGCTGGAAGGCGCGCGCCGCCTGCCCGTGGCGCCGCTGGGAACGGCCGACGGGCTCCTCATCGGCGAGTGGACGGTCGCCATCGGAAACCCCTTCGGCGGCCTGCTGTCCAATCCCGAACCGTCGGTGACGGCCGGGGTCGTGAGCGCCGTCGGCCGGCACATCGTGTCCGGAGGCGACGAGGGAGTGTACCTGGGCATGATCCAAACGGACGCTTCGATCAACCCCGGCAACTCGGGCGGCCCGCTCGTCAACGCGCTGGGCGAGGTCGTGGGCGTCAACACGTCGATCCTCTCGCGGTCGGGCGGCAGCGAGGGACTCGGTTTCGCCATCCCCATCGACCGCGCGCTGCGGGTGGCCGGGGACCTGATCCAGCACGGCCGGGTTCGGCGCGCTTGGACGGGACTGGAGGTGGACGCGGTCGAGGCCGACGGCTTCGGACGCTCGCGAGGCGTGCGGGTGGCGCGCGTGGCGCCGGGTTCCCCTGCCGCCGCGGCGGGCATCCGAGCCGGGACGAGGTTGCTGGAAGCGGCGGGCAAGCGGATGGCCACGCCGCTGGACTTCGCCGCGGCGATGCTCGACCTGAGGGCGGGCGACCGGACGACGCTCGTGCTCGAGGGGGCGGGTTCCGTCGGGATCGCGGCGGTCGGCGTGCCGTCGTCCACTGCCGCGAGGATCGAACTTCTGGACGACTTGGAAGTGGTCACGGTCACGCCCGCCATCCGCGCCGAGCGCCGGCTCGCGGCGTCCTACGGCGCGCTCGTCGTCACAATCTCGGGAACGCTCTCGCAGGTCACGGGGCTGGCGGCGGGAGACGTGCTTCTGGCCGTCAACAACCGGCGCCTGCGCACGGCCGACGACGCGGCCCGGGAACTTCGGCGCGCACAGCGGCGCCAGCGGCCCTTCGTGCTCGTCTTCGAACGGGACGGCCGCACCGTCCGCACCGGACGGCTCGAGTGGACCTAGGGCGCGGCGCCGCGGACCGCTACCGCCATCCGCTGGCGGCCCGCTACGCGTCGCGCCGGATGGAGCGCGTCTTCGCGCCCGCGTTTCGCTTCGGGACGTGGCGGCGTCTCTGGCTGGCCCTCGCCGAGGCGCAGAGAGAAGCCGGAATCGGCATCCCCGCCCAGGCGCTGGAGGAGATGCGCGCGACCCTGGACGACATCGACCTCGCCGCCGTCGCCGGGTACGAGCGCCGCTTCCGCCACGACGTGATGGCGCATGTGCATGCGTTCGGCGACGCGGCTCCGGCCGCCCGTCCCTTCCTCCACTTGGGCGCCACGAGCGCCTTCGTGACCGACAACACCGACATCGTCCAGCATCGCGCCGCCATGCGGCTGGTCCGCGACCGGGCGGCGGACGCCCTCGAAGCGCTGGCCCGCATCGCGGAGGCCCACCGGGCCACCCCGGCGCTCGCCTACACGCACTTCCAGCCCGCCCAGCCCACGACCGTGGGCAAGCGCGTCACCCTCTGGATGCAGGACCTCCTCCTGGACGTCGAGGAGATCGAGCACCGGCTGCGGTCGTTGCGGCTGCGCGGCCTTCGCGGCACGACCGGCACGCAGGCGTCGTTCCTCCAGCTCTGCGGCGGCGACCACGCCAAGGTGGCCGCGATGGAAGCCGCCGTGTGCCGCCGCCTGGGCTTCGAGTCGGCCTACCCCGTCTCCGGGCAGACGTACCCGCGCAAGGTGGACTACGCCATGTTGTCGTGCTTGGCGGGCGTGGCGGCTTCGGCGTCGAAGATGGCCCACGACGTCCGCCTGCTGGCTCATCTGCGCGAAGTGGAGGAGCCGTTCGAGGAGGAACAGGTGGGGTCGTCGGCGATGCCGTACAAGCGCAACCCGATGCGGTCGGAGCGGATATGCGCGCTCGCTCGCCACGTGGTGGTACTGGCCTCCGATCCCGCCCACACGGCGGCGACGCAATGGCTCGAACGGACGCTCGACGATTCCGCCAACAAGCGGCTGGCCGTGCCGGACGCGTACATGTCCACGGACGCCGTCTTGCTGCTGGCGGCGAACGTGGCCGGAGGCCTGCGCGTGAACTCGCGGGTCGTGGACGCGAACTTGGCCGCCCACTTGCCGTTCATGGCGCTCGAGGCGGCGCTTCTGAAAGCGTCCGCGGCCGGAGGCGACCGCCAGGAGCTGCACGAGCGGATGCGAGTGCACGCGCTCGAGGCGGCCCGCCGCGCCACCGAGGGGAAGGATCCCGAGCTGGTCGAGCGCATCGCCGGCGACGAGGCGTTGGGAACGAGCGCGGACGAGATGCGCGAGATGGCCCGGCCGGACCGGCTCGTCGGACGCGCGCCCCGCCAAGTGGACGCGTTCCTCGACGAGCACGCCCGCCCGGAGCTGGAGCGCCTCCGCGCCGTCCGCTCCGACGAGCGGCGAATCGGCGACGACGACGTCCGGGTCTGACGAGCACGCCCGGTGCTGCGGAGCGATCTGCCGTTGCCGCTGCTGCGACGCGGCAAGGTGCGCGACGTCTACCGCGCGCCCGGCGGACGACTGCTCCTGCTCGCCACGGACCGCGTGAGCGCCTTCGACGTGGTCATGGACGAGGCCGTGCCGCACAAAGGCCGGGTGCTGACCCAGCTGACGGCGTGGTGGCTGGGCGGGCGCCTCGCCCGGGAGCCGCACCACCTCGTCGCCGTGAGCACGGAGGCGATCTGCCGCGCCGTCCCCGTTCTTGCGCGATGCACCGACCGGTGGGAGGGGCGCGCCAGCCTGGTGCGCGAGACCGGGCCCGCGCCCGTCGAGTGCGTGGTGCGCGGCTTCCTCGCCGGCTCCGCCTGGAAGGAGTACCGCGAGTCCGGGACGCTGGCGGGCGAGCCGGCGCCGTCCGGGCTAGTTGAAGGGGCCGCTCTCGATCCGCCGGTGTTCTCGCCGGCCACCAAGGCGCAACAAGGGCACGACGAGAACATCACGTTCGGCAGGGCCGCGTCGATTCTGGGCCGCGATCTCGCGGAGGAGCTTCGCCGCCGCTCGCTGGCGATCTTCGCGTGCGCGGCGGGCGCCGCGCGCGAGCGGGGACTCGTGCTGGCCGACACCAAGTTCGAGTTCGGCGCGGCGCCGGGCGGGCAAGCGCTCCTGATCGACGAAGCGCTGACGCCCGACTCGTCGCGCTTCTGGCCCGCGCGCGGCTTCACGCCCGGCGGGTCCCAGCCGTCCATGGACAAGCAACCCATCCGCGACTATTTGAGCGCCGTCCCCGGATGGAACCGGCGCCCGCCTCCGCCGCCGCTGCCGAAGGCCGTGACCGAGGCCGCGTCGGAGCGCTACCTGCGCCTGTTCCGCAAGCTGACCGGATCGGAGCTCGAGGAGTTCGAGCCGCCGGAGTTCGACGCGTGAGCCCCGGTCCGGGCCGCGCGCGCCGGACGCTCGGTCTGGCTCGCGAAGGCGTCCCGTTCGTCTCGGCGGCGCTGTCCCTCCTCGCCGTCTCGGCGGCTTGGGCCGCAACGGGCGGCGGGGGCGGCAGGCTCGCCGCTCCCTTGCTGGCTGGGGCGGCCGTTCTGTTCGTCGCGTACTTTTTCCGCGATCCCGGGAGACGGCCCCCGGCGGACGCCTCGGCGGTCGTCTCGCCGGCGGACGGCCGAGTCGTGAGCGTGGAGACGGTGGAAGCCTCCGACGCGGGGATTGCCGCGTTCATGGACGGCGAGGCCACGCGGATCGCGATCTTCCTCAGCATCTTCGACGTACACGTGCAGCGCGCGCCGCTCGCCGGGAGCGTGCAATGGTACGAGTACGAGAGGGGCGGCTACATGGCTGCATGGCGCAAGGAGGCGGGCGTCCGCAACGAGCGGGCGTCCCTCGGCGTCGTCACCGACCGCGGCCCGGTCGTCGTGCGCCAAGTCGCCGGCTGGGCCGCGCGCCGCATCGCCACCTATCCCCGAGCGGGAGACCGCTTGGCCCATGGCGAGCGCATTGGGCTGATCCGCTTCGGATCGCGAGTGGAACTCTTCCTTCCGCGAGATTGGCCGGCCGGCGCGCGGCCCGGCGACCGCGTGCGGGGCGGCGAGACTGTCGTGGCACGGACCGGCGGCGACGACGACGCGGCGGATGGACGGCCCCGGGGCAAGGCAATCGCGACGGGCGCCAGCGACACCGCCAACGCGGCGGGCGAAGAAGCACACGGCGAGACGGGCATGGCGGCTAGCGACGCGGCCGCGCCCCGCGCCGACGCCTCGTGAGCGCCCACCACGGCGACGAGAGCCCCGGCGCCTGGACCCGCCGCCCCGACGGAAGCCGGCAGAACCGCCCGGACGGCGTTTCCGGCCGCATGCCCGCGCGCGGCACGCTCCGTCGCGGCATCGTCATCCTGCCGTCGGCGTTCACGGTCGGGAATCTGTTCTTCGGTCTGTACGCGATCGTGGCGGCGATGCGCGACGAGTTCGCCCTGGCCGGATGGTTCGTCGTCGTGGCGGCGACGCTCGACCTCCTGGACGGGAGGATCGCCCGGTTCACGCGCACGGGCTCGGCCTTCGGCGCGCAACTGGACTCGCTGACCGACGCGGTCTCCTTCGGCGTGGCTCCGGCGGCGCTGATGATTCGGCTGCACTTCGGCGAGTCGGACTGGGGATGGGTGATCGGCTTCGTCTACCTGACCGCGGTCGTCGGACGCTTGGCGCGGTTCACGGTCGAGACGGGCGGCGAAGCAGGCCGCCGTTTTCACGGACTGCCGTCGCCGGCGGCGGCGATCGTGCTGGCCACGCACTATCCCTTTTCGCAGACTGCGTTCTACCAGGACCACCTCGTGGCGCTACCGTGGACGCAGATCGTGGCGATCTCGATGGTGCTGCTCTCGATCTTGATGCTGAGCCACGTGCCGTACGCCATGGTGCCGCGCGTCAACCTGCGCACGTCCCGCGGGCGAGCGAGCGCGGCTCTCATGGCGGCGACCGCCGTGCTCGCACTGGCGGCGCCGCGCTACGTGTTCTATCCGGGGACCGCCGCCTACACGCTCTGGGCGCTGATGCGCTCCGCGTTCCTGGGGCTCCTCGATCGCCTGCCCGACCGAGATCCGCTCATCGACGAAGACGGCGAGCCCTTGCAGGAGCGCGAAGTGGACTACGACGGCCTGGCGCCGGGCGGAGAGCCTCGCCGAGCGGGCCGCGACAACACGTAGAGCGCGACGGCTCCCGCGAACCGCAACCCAAGGCCGCGGGCCACGTCGCCGGGCCACAGCCCCATGAAAGCAGGGACGCCCCGTTGAATCGATACAGACTCGAAGTCGTCGTCGCGCCCAGGGCTGGACTCCTGGACCCGCAGGGCAAGGCGATCCAGCAGGCGCTGGCGGCTCTCGGCTACGACGCCGTCGAAGAAGTCCGCTCCGGAAAGGCGATCTTTCTGGACGTGCGCGCGCCGTCCGCCGCAGCCGCGCGCGATCAAGTCCGCGCAATGTGCCGCAAGCTGCTCGCCAATCCGGTGACCGAGAACTTCGAGATTCGCGACGCCGCCGGAGCGATTGCCAAGGAAGCCCGGTGAAGGCGGCCGTCGTCACGTTCCCCGGCTCCAACTGCGACCAGGACTGCGTCCGAGCGGTGGAGCGGGCGGGCGGGACGGCCCGGCTCGTGTGGCATCGAAACACGTCGCTGGAGGACGCCGACGTGGTGATCGTTCCGGGCGGATTCGCCCACGGCGACTATCTGCGGCCGGGCGCCATCGCGCGCTTCAGCCCAGTAATGGAAGCCGTGGCCGCGTTCGCGCGCGGCGGCGGACTAGTCGCAGGCATCTGCAACGGCTTCCAGGCGCTGTGCGAAGCGGGCCTGTTGCCGGGGGCCCTGCTGCGCAACCGATCGCTCCGCTTCCAGTCCCACGACTGCCACCTGCGCGTCGAGCGGACCGACACGCCGTTCACGTCGGCGTACGCGGAGACTCGCGCCGACGCCGCGCGCGAGCCACGCGACCGTGCCTCCGCCGCCCGCGGCCCCGCGACCGAAGCCGAGCGCCGCCGTCCGGTTCTCCGCATGCCCCTCGCCCACGCCGACGGCGCGTACTATGCGGACGCCGAGACCCTGGCGGCGCTCGAGGACGGCGGCCGAGTGGTGTTCCGCTACTGCGACGCCTCCGGATCGGCCGACGAGCGCGGCAATCCCAACGGCTCGCTGAACCAGATCGCCGGCATCGTCAACGAACGAGGCAACGTGCTCGGCATGATGCCCCACCCCGACCGCGCCGTCGAGACCGTCTTGGGCACCACGGACGGCCTGCCCTTCTTCGCCTCGATGGTCGAGCGCGGAGGACGGCGGCACGGCGGGCGACATGCCGCGCCCACCGAACGTCTCAACGGCCCGCGCGCACGCGACCCCGGACGCGCGAGGGCCGCCGTCGCGCTGGCCGAGGCCGGAACCGGCCCTCCAGCCGCTTCGTCCGCTCGCGGCGGCGCCACGGACCCGGCAACCGAACCGGCGCCCCGCCCCGGCGACCCCGAGGTGACGCCGGAACTCGCCTCCGAGCACGGCCTTCCCGCCGACGAGTACCGGCAGGTCAAGCGGATTCTGGGCCGGGAGCCGACCTTCACCGAGCTCGGCGTCTTTTCGGCCATGTGGTCGGAGCACTGCGGCTACAAGAACTCCAAGCGCCTGCTTCGCCTCCTGCCGACGAGCGCGCCCTGGGTCGTTCAAGGACCGGGCGAGAACGCCGGCGTCGTCGACGTGGGCGGCGGCTTCGCGCTGGCCTTCAAGATCGAATCGCACAACCACCCCTCCGCTGTGGAGCCGTACCAGGGCGCCGCGACCGGCGTCGGCGGCATCCTGCGCGACATCTTCACGATGGGTGCCCGCCCGGTGGCCACCCTGAATTCGTTGCGCTTCGGCGATCTGGACTCGGCGCGCTCCCGCTACTTGTTCGCCGGCGTGGTCAAGGGCATCGGCGACTACGGCAACTGCGTCGGCGTCCCCTGCATCGGCGGCGAGGTCCACTTCGATTCGGGCTACGCCGACAACCCGGTCGTCAACGCCATGTGCCTGGGCCTCCTGAAGCGCGACGACCTGATACGCGGGACGGCCGAGGGCGTGGGCAACACGCTGATGGCCGTGGGGGCGAGGACCGGGCGAGACGGCATCCACGGCGCCACGTTCGCGTCCGGGGAGCTCTCCGCGGACCAGGAGGAGGCGAGCCGGCCGCAAGTGCAGGTGGGCGACCCCTTCACCGAGAAGCTCCTGCTGGAGGCGTCGCTGGAGCTGATCGCCAGCGGCCACATCGTGGGCATCCAGGACATGGGCGCAGCGGGCCTCACGTCGAGCGGCGCCGAGATGGCCGGGCGGGCGGGCAACGGCGTGGAGATCGACGTGTCGGCCGTGCCGGTCCGGGAGCCGGGGATGACGCCGTACGAGATCCTGCTGTCGGAATCGCAGGAGCGGATGCTCGTGGTCGCCCGCGCGGGTTCGGAGGACGCCGTGCGCGCCGTTCTCGAGAAATGGGAACTCGAGGCCGCGGTCGTCGGACGGGTCACGGGCTCCGGAACGTTTCGCGTGGTGGAAGGCGGCCGAGTCGTGGCCGACGTTCCCGTGCGGCCGCTCACGGAGGGATGCCCGGCCTACGAACGCGAAGGCAAGGAAGCGCCGGAAGCGCGGGCGCGCCGAACGGCCGACGTGTCCGGCTACGCGGCCGCCCCGAGCTCGAGCCTCGAAGACGCCTTCTGGAGCGTGCTGTCCTCGCCGAACGTGGCCTCGAAGCGCTGGGTCTACGAGCAGTACGACAGCACCGTGAGGGCGGCGACGGCCGAGCGGCCGGGGGGCGACGCCGGCGTCGTGCGCATTCCGGGCACGAACCGGGGCGTCGCGGCCACGGTGGACTGCAACGGACGCTTCACGTGGCTCAACCCCAGGTCGGGCGCCATGGGAGCGGTCGCGGAGGCGGCGCGCAACTTGGCCTGCGCGGGCGCGCTCCCCTTGGCCATCACCAACAACCTCAACTTCGGCAACCCCCTCAAGCCAGGAGTGTACTGGCAGTTCCGCGAGGCGGTTCTCGGCCTTCGCGACGCGTGCGCGTTCTTCGAGACGCCGGTCACGGGGGGCAACGTATCGTTCTACAACGAGACGGACGGCCGGCCGGTCCATCCGACGCCCGTGGTGGGCATGGTCGGCGTGGTCGAGGACTTGGACGCCGTCCTGCGCTCCTTCTTCCGCAACGAAGGCGACCGGATCGTGCTGCTCGGCGGCGCCAAGGGCGAACTAGGCGGCTCCGAGTATCTGCATCGCGTGCACGGCGTGGTCGAAGGCGAGCCTCCGGCCGTGGACCTGCCCGCCGAGCGGGCGCTGCAACGGGCCGTGCTCGCCATGAACCGGCGGCGCCTCCTCAGCTCGGCCCACGACATCTCGACGGGCGGCCTTGCCGCGACGCTGGCCGAGAGCTGCCTGCGGCCCGGCGCCGCGGACGACCCCATCGGCGCCTCGGTCCGCCTGCCGTCTTCGGACCTTCCCTGCGCGGCCCTGCTGTTCGGCGAAGATCACGGGCGCGTCGTCGCGAGCTGCCGGCCCGCCGTCTTGCCGGAGGTGGCGAAGACCGCGCACGCGCACGGCGTTCCGGCGGCCGTCGTCGGCTCGGTCGGCGGCGGATTGCTTCGGATCGAGACGCCCGCCTCGACGCTCCGCTTGCCGCTCGCTCGCTTGGCTCGCGAGTATTTCGAGGCCATCCCCCGTGCCATGGACCGAGGCGAAGCGAAGGCATGAAGACCGAGTTCCGCGTGATGGACGACCGCCCCCGCGAGGAATGCGGCATCGTGGGCGTCAGCGGCATGGACAACGCCTCCGAGCTGGCGTTCCTCGGCCTCTACGCGCTCCAGCACCGGGGCCAGGAGGCGGCCGGGATTTGCGCGATCCGTGACGGGCACGCGAGGCTCCACAAGGAACTCGGCCTAGTGTCGGACGTCTTCGGCGCCGAGCGCATCGCGTCCCTCGAGGGCCGCACGGCCATCGGACACGTGCGGTACTCGACCGCCGGCGACGGCCAACGCGCCAATGCGCAACCGATCCTCGTCCGCTACGCGGAGGGCGACCTCGCGATCGCGCACAACGGCAACCTCACGAACGCGGGGGCCCTCAAGCGCCGACTGGTGGCCGAGGGCGCGATCTTCCAGAGCTCCTCGGACTCCGAAGTGATCGTCCACCTGATCGCCCGTTCCCGGCACACGGCCGTCGACTCCCAGATCCGCGACGCCCTGAGCTTCCTCGAAGGCGCCTACTCGCTGGTCGTCACCGTCGGCGACACCATGTTCGCGGTGCGCGACCCACGCGGTTTTCGCCCCCTGGTGCTGGGCAAGCTGCAAGGCGGGCACGTCTTTGCAAGCGAGACCTGCGCCTTGGACATCATGGGCGCGGAACTCGTGCGCGACGTGGCGGCCGGAGAGCTCGTGCGCGTGAGAGGCGAAGAGGTCGAGAGCCTGCCCGGCCTGCACACGAGCAAGCCCGCGCCCTGCATCTTCGAACTCGTCTACTTCGCGCGTCCCGATTCGCGCATCTGGGGCATCGGCGTGGACCGCGCCCGGCGCGCGTTCGGCCGACAGCTTGCGCGAGAGCATCCCGTGGACGCCGACTGCGTGATCAGCGTCCCGGACAGCGCCAACTCGGCCGGTCTCGGCTTCAGCGAACACAGCGGCATCCGCTACGAACTCGGCCTGTTGCGCAACCACTACGTGGGCCGCACGTTCATCCGCGCCTCCCAGGCCGACCGCGACTTCGGCGCGCGCGTCAAGTACAATCCGGTCCGGGAGGTCTTGGAGGGCCAGCGAGTGGTCGTTGTCGACGACTCGCTCGTGCGCGGCACCACTTCGCGCAGCTTGGTCAAGTTCATTCAGCACGCGGGCGCCCGCGAAGTTCACCTGCGCATCGCCAGCCCGCCCGTGCGCTTTCCGTGCTTCTACGGCATAGACATGCCCTCGCGCGAAGAACTGATCGGCTCGCGCCTCTCGGTGGCCGACACCGCCCAAGAACTGGGCGTGGACTCCCTCGGCTACCTGTCGCTGGAAGGCATGACCGCCGCCGTCTCGGAAGGGGCGCCCTTCTGCGATGCGTGCTTCTCCGGCGACTACGCTTCGCCATTGACGGACAGCGAGGCCGCCGCTCGCGCCCAATGAAGCGGGGTCCGGCCGACCGCGCGACGACCAAGACGAGACGGTGGGAGGCTGTCCCGTTCGTCCATTCCTCGGTCCCGGCCCGCGCGCCATCGTTCGGCCGTGGACCACGACCAGCACTTCAAGCAGCTCTTCACGAGCCCGCGCATGGTGCGCAGCCTGCTCGAGTGCTTCCTGCCGAAGCACGCGGCGGGTCTGGACCTCTCGCGTCTCGAGCGGGCGCCCGACTCGTTCTCCGAGTCCGCCGCCTTGAGGCGTCGCGCCGACCGCATTTGGCGGGCCGGCGTGAAGGGCGACCCGCAGGCGACGGTGCTCGCGTGCCTGGAGTTCCAGTCGGGCGTCGACCGGCAAATGGCGCATCGAATGGCGGTGTACGCGAATCTGTGCGCGATCGAGGCGGCGCGGCGGAGCTGGGGCAAGCCGCCGAGGCGCGTGGCCGCGTTGCCGGTCGTCGTCTACAACGGCGCGCGGCCTTGGACGGCCCCGAGGACCGGGTTGCCGCGCTGGGACGGGACATGGCGGCGGGACCCCATGGTTGCCTACGAGCTGGTTGACCTGGCGCGCCAGCCGGAGTACGCTCCAGCTGGTCGTGAGCCGGCGCAGGCGCTGGCGCGCGCGTTCCCGGACGGCGGGCACGACCCGTTGCGCGACGCGTTCCGGCGCTGGATCGGCGCGTTGCTGGCCAAGCACGGCGTCAAGGCCGCGGAACTGACCATCTTGCTGAAAGACGAATCGATGCTCGACGAGACGATGAAGGGCTGGACGGAGCAGTGGCTGGCCGAGGGCCGGGAACAGGGCTTGGAACAGGGCTTGGAACAGGGCCGCGAACAGGGCTTGGAGCAAGGCTTGGAACGAGGCCGGGCGCAGACCGTGTCCGAGCTGAAGGAGGCGTTGCGGTGCGTGGTCGAAGGACTGTTCGGCGCCGAAGTGGCGGGAGAGTTCGCGCGTCGAATCGAGCCAGTGGCGGACTCGAGGCGGCTCCGCGTCGTCGCGGCCCGCGTCGGGGCCTCGCGAAACGGGGAGGAACTCCTGCGCAACTGCGGCTGAGCGGTACGGCCGGCCGCCGGAGGTCCAGCTGGCGTCGTCGCCGGCTTCCTCGCGCGCGTGGCGGGCGATGGCCCCGTGCCGCCGATTGCGCTCCGCGGCCGCCGCGAGGGAGGCTGTCCCGTTCGTCCATTCCTCGGTCCCGGCCCGCGCGCCATCGTTCGGCCGTGGACCACGACCAACACTTCAAGCAGCTCTTCACGAGCCCGCGCATGGTGCGCAGCCTGCTCGAGTGCTTCCTGCCGAAGCACGCGGCGGGTCTGGACCTCTCGCGTCTCGAGCGGGCGCCCGACTCGTTCTCCGAGTCCGCCGCCTTGAGGCGTCGCGCCGACCGCATCTGGCGGGCCGGCGTGAAGGGCGACCCGCAGGCGACCGTGCTCGCGTGCCTGGAGTTCCAGTCGGGCGTCGACCGGCAAATGGCGCATCGAATGGCGGTGTACGCGAATCTGTGCGCGATCGAGGCGGCGCGGCGGAGCTGGGGCAAGCCGCCGAGGCGCGTGGCCGCGTTGCCGGTCGTGGTCTACAACGGCGCGCGGCCTTGGACGGCCCCGAGGACCGGGTTGCCGCGCTGGGACGGGACATGGCGGCGGGACCCCATGGTTGCCTACGAGCTGGTTGACCTGGCGCGCCAGCCGGAGTACGCTCCAGCTGGTCGTGAGTCGGCGCAGGCGCTGGCGCGCTTCGCGCGGGCGCGTACAGCCGACGCGTTGAGACGGAGCTCGCGGCGCTGGCGCGCGCGTTCCCGGACGGCGGACACGACCCGTTGCGCGACGCGTTCCGGCGCTGGATCGGCGCGTTGCTGGCCAAGCACGGCATCAAGGCCGCGGAACTGACCATCTTGCTGAAAGACGAATCGATGCTCGACGAGACGATGAAGGGCTGGACGGAGCAGTGGCTGGCCGAGGGCCGGGAGCAGGGCTTGGAGCAGGGCTTGGAACAGGGCTTGGAACAGGGCCGCGAACAAGGCTTGGAGCGTGGCTTGGAGCAAGGCCGGGTGCAGACCGTGTCCGAGCTGAAGGAGGCGTTGCGGTGCGTGGTCGAAGGACTGTTCGGCGCCGAAGTGGCGGGAGAGTTCGCGCGTCGAATCGAGCCAGTGGCGGACTCGAGGCGGCTCCGCGTCGTCGCGGCCCGCGTCGGGGCCTCGCGAAACGGGGAGGAACTCCTGCGCAACTGCGGCTGAGCGGTACGGCCGGCCGCCGGAGGTCCAGCTGGCGTCGTCGCCGGCTTCCTCGCGTGTGGCGGGCGATGGCCCCGTGCCGCCGATTGCGCTCCGCGGCCGCCGCGACGGAGGCCGTCCCGTTCGTCCATTCCTCGGTCCCGGCCCGCGCGCCATCGTTCGGCCGTGGACCACGACCAACACTTCAAGCAGCTCTTCACGAGCCCGCGCATGGTGCGCAGCCTGCTCGAGTGCTTCCTGCCGAAGCACGCGGCGGGTCTGGACCTCTCGCGTCTCGAGCGGGCGCCCGACTCGTTCTCCGAGTCCGCCGCCTTGAGGCGTCGCGCCGACCGCATCTGGCGGGCCGGCGTGAAGGGCGACCCGCAGGCGACCGTGCTCGCGTGCCTGGAGTTCCAGTCGGGCGTCGACCGGCAAATGGCGCATCGAATGGCGGTGTACGCGAATCTGTGCGCGATCGAGGCGGCGCGGCGGAGCTGGGGCAAGCCGCCGAGGCGCGTGGCCGCGTTGCCGGTCGTGGTCTACAACGGCGCGCGGCCTTGGACGGCCCCGAGGACCGGGTTGCCGCGCTGGGACGGGACATGGCGGCGGGACCCCATGGTTGCCTACGAGCTGGTTGACCTGGCGCGCCAGCCGGAGTACGCTCCAGCTGGTCGTGAGCCGGCGCAGGCGCTGGCGCGCTTCGCGCGGGCGCGTACAGCCGACGCGTTGAAGACGGAGCTCGCGGCGCTGGCGCGCGCGTTCCCGGACGGCGGGCACGACCCGTTGCGCGACGCGTTCCGGCGCTGGATCGGCGCGTTGCTGGCCAAGCACGGCGTCAAGGCCGCGGAACTGACCATCTTGCTGAAAGACGAATCGATGCTCGACGAGACGATGAAGGGCTGGACGGAGCAGTGGCTGGCCGAGGGCCGGGAGCAAGGCTTGGAACAGGGCTTGGAGCAAGGCTTGGAACGAGGCCGGGCGCAGACCGTGTCCGAGCTGAAGGAGGCGTTGCGGTGCGTGGTCGAAGGACTGTTCGGCGCCGAAGTGGCGGGAGAGTTCGCGCGTCGAATCGAGCCAGTGGCGGACTCGAGGCGGCTCCGCGTCGTCGCGGCCCGCGTCGGGGCCTCGCGAAACGGGGAGGAACTCCTGCGCAACTGCGGCTGACCGGTACGGCCGGCCGCCGGAGGTCCAGCTGGCGTCGTCGCCGGCTTCCTCGCGCGCGTGGCGGGCGATGGCCCCGTGCCGCCGATTGCGCTCCGCGGCCGCCGCGAGGGAGGCTGTCCCGTTCGCCCATTCCTCGGTCCCGGCCCGCGCGCCATCGTTCGGCCGTGGACCACGACCAGCACTTCAAGCAGCTCTTCACGAGCCCGCGCATGGTGCGCAGCCTGCTCGAGTGCTTCCTGCCGAAGCACGCGGCGGGTCTGGACCTCTCGCGTCTCGAGCGGGCGCCCGACTCGTTCTCCGAATCCGCCGCCTTGAGGCGTCGCGCCGACCGCATCTGGCGGGCCGGCGTGAAGGGCGACCCGCAGGCGACCGTGCTCGCGTGCCTGGAGTTCCAGTCGGGCGTCGACCGGCAAATGGCGCATCGAATGGCGGTGTACGCGAATCTGTGCGCGATCGAGGCGGCGCGGCGGAGCTGGGGCAAGCCGCCGAGGCGCGTGGCCGCGTTGCCGGTCGTCGTCTACAACGGCGCGCGGCCTTGGACGGCCCCGAGGGCCGGGTTGCCGCGCTGGGACGGGACATGGCGGCGGGACCCCATGGTTCCCTACGAGCTGGTTGACCTGGCGCGCCAGCCGGAGTACGCTTCAGCTGGTCGTGAACCGGCGCAGGCGCTGGCGCGTACAGCCGACGCGTTGAAGACGGAGCTCGCGGCGCTGGCGCGCGCGTTCCCGGACGGCGGGCACGACCCGTTGCGCGACGCGTTCCGGCGCTGGATCGGCGCGTTGCTGGCCAAGCACGGCGTCAAGGCCGCGGAACTGACCATCTTGCTGAAAGACGAATCGATGCTCGACGAGACGATGAAGGGCTGGACGGAGCAGTGGCTGGCCGAGGGCCGGGAGCAGGGCTTGGAGCAGGGCTTGGAACAGGGCTTGGAGCAAGGCCGGGCTCAGACCGTGTCCGAGCTGAAGGAGGCGTTGCGGTGCGTGGTCGAAGGACTGTTCGGCGCCGAAGTGGCGGGAGAGTTCGCGCGTCGAATCGAGCCAGTGGCGGACTCGAGGCGGCTCCGCGTGGTCGCGGCCCGCGTCGGGGTCTCGCGAAACGGGGAAGAACTCCTGCGCAACTGCGGCTGAGCGGACGCCTGGGCCTCCCGGCCCAATGCTGCTCGCGTGGCGCGCGGTTCTCACGGCGCCCCTCATGGACGGCAGCCCGCCGCTCGCGTCCAATAAGGCGACGCTTGGTCGGCCGCGCGACGACCAAGACGAGACGGCGCGCGCTGGAGCTCCGGTCGGGCGTCGACCGGCAAATGGCACATCGAATGGCGGTGTACGCGAATCTGTGCGCGATCGCGGCGGCGCGGCGGAGCTGCGGCAAGCCTCCGAGGCGCGTGGCCGCGTTGCCGGTCGCGTCGAATCGAGCCAGTGGCAGACTCGAGGCGGTTGCGCGTGGTCGCGGGTCGCGTCGGGGTCTCGCGAAACGGGGAGGAACTCCTGCGCAACTGCGGCTGAGCGGGCGCCTGGGCTTCCCGGCCAAACGCCGCTCGCGCGGCGCTGGTCTGGGATCGCGCGCCTGCGACGGTGCGGCTGAGCGGTATATCGGCCTCCGGTCTCGCTCGAAAGTCCGGCGCGGTTGTCTTGCGACCGAGAAGGTGGTCGAGCACGCTGGACGCGGAATGGACAAGACAACGGGGCCAGCAAGCCGTAGGCGGGAATAGACGGAACTTTAGCTGAGGGGCCCGCGCTGGGGGCTTTGACGGGACGGCTGGGGCTTCCTGGGCGGGGATGGACCCTGGGTACAGCAGGGCTTCCCACGGACGGCGAGCGCTCCGCCAAGGTGCTGTACCTGTATGGCGCGGATCCGGCGGCGGCACAGCAGGGCTTCCTACGGACGGCGCTCCGCTCGGCGTGTGGGACGGGATAGACCGTGGCGCGGGCGGTCCGGTGCAGTCCGCCGGCTCCTCGTGTGGGCGGCTACGGCGGCGGTGCGGACTTGGATTGATCGGCCGGGCCGGAATTCCCAAAGAAGAGGGCCTGTCCCCGTCCGGCGGACCGGGCGGGGACAGGCCCTTCCTGCTTCCGCCGACCGGCCCCTCGGCGAACTGCCGAGGGGCCGGTGGCGTCCTTCCTCAACTGCCTAGTTGGACACGATGAAGTTCAGGTTCCGAGTCCGGGCTCCGTCGCCCCTCATCGCAGGACGATTGGGGGGTTCCGACGTCTCGAGCGTCACGGGGGCCGACGTGTAGCCCTGCGGAACGTCGACCGAAACGCGGTAGATGCCTTCCTGCAACCCGGTGATCGACCAATCCCCCTCCGAGTCCGTCGTCGTCGTTTTGTCCGGCCGGCCGTTGTTCGGGAACCTAGTGCACCTGTTGCCCATGGCGTTACCGCCCGTCCACGCGCTGCACAGGTACGCGCGCACCGTGTGGCCTGCGTAGCTCGTGTCGTGAGGCGTCGGGTTGGTGTCGATGAAGATCGCGTTCCCGGTCAGGCGGCTGTTCTTGAACAGCACCACGAAGTCCGTGTCGTCGCCCTGGCTCGCGACCTGGTAGGCCCAAGGGTCCCAATACGGCAACGTCGCGTCGCGCTCGTAAGTCCGGTTCGCCGCCACCGCCGTCGTCGTGACGTCCACCGATGGCGCCGGTTTACTGGACGTGCTGCAAACGCCTGCGGCGTTCGTGCCTGTTGTATGCCTCGAGCACAGGCGATAGCCGTCTGCCTCGGCGCCCGCAACGCGATACGTCCCTTCCGGAAGGTTTTCGAACTCGTATTCCCCGTCCGTGTCGGTCATCGTCGTCGCGACCGTCGAGTACTTCGTCCCGCTCTTGCGCTGCGCGGAGACCGCCAAGCCAGCCCGAGTCTCTTCGTCGTCCGCGACGCCATCCGCGTCGTAGTCGTTCACCACCGTGCCCTGAATCTTCGTCTTCTGGTACGTGGCGATGATACGCTTCGCGTTGCTGTTGCTGTAGGAGCGCTCTCCAGCGGCTGAGCCGCCGAGAAGCACCAATGTGTCTGGACGCATCGTTGAAGGGAAATCCCAGTTGCCGGTGCTGTCCGGCATCACCGTAATCTCATACGTGCCGTCCACCAAATCCGCGAAGGAGGCTACGCCGGCCGCACTCGCTTTCTTCGGTCTCGGAGAGCGGGCATCGATGCCGTCGATCGCCTTGACGGCAACTATAACCCCTGCAGCAGGCACGCTGTCACCGCCCGCGTAACTGGCGGAAGTGATAGTCCGGCTGATCGAGCCATCCGTGAATTTGTAGCCGAACGTGGAGCAATCGTCCTTGTACGCCGGTCCGTCGGTCGTCGTCTCCGGGCAGAAGTGCACGACAGGCATGAGCCCGCCGGCCTCGCCGAAGGCCCCCGTCGTTCCGTGCGCGTCGGTGTCGACATCTTCTCCGAAGACATTGAGACGGTCGGGCGTGACGATTTTCTTGTTATTACTGGCGTCGGCCTCGACGATCAACTTGAGTTCCGAATCCAGACTCGGATATCTCACCAGGCCCGTGCCGGCCCCCGGCATCCTGTCGTAGTTCATCTCCTGGCCCTCGTCGTCCAAGATCGCCGTCGGGTAGCCCCTGCTGTCGGGCACGGCCAGCGAGATCACGATGTCCGCGGGGGTATCGTTGGCTACGGGCCGGACATCGCCCGGAGCGATGTTGGTGAAGCCCGGGACGTTGTCGCGCTCCTGGTGGACGCCGACGACGAGGGTCTGCGTGGTGAACGTCACCGCGACCTCCCCCAAGTCCATCTTCGCCGTCGGAAGCGCCAGCCCGGTGTGCTCGTACACCAGGAACGGCGTCGCGGCCGTCTTGCTGTCCGCGTCGAGCGCCATCGTCATCGCCTTGCCGCCGGCGCCCGCCATCACCGTCAGCTTGAACTCCTCGCCCTTGGTGACCGACGTGTCCTGGCTCTCGCCCGACACCTCGGGCGTGCCGCCCGGCAGGCGGATGTAGTACTTCTGGCCGCGATCCACCCCATTGTACGTCACCGCGACCTTGCCCGTCTTCGCCGCCGACGCCAGCGTGTCCGACGGCGCCGCCTTCGCAGTGTCCTTCAGCGAAGCCGACGTCGAGTCGTTCCAAACGTGCACCGTCCAACCCACCATCGGGTCGCCGCCGCCCTCGCCGTCGTTGCTCCGGTTCACCACCGAGAACTCCAGAATCGCCCGCGTGCTCAGCACCATGAACATCGAGCTCGCCGCCGCTTCGTGGTTCATCGGCTCGTATTCGATCGGAATCGTCACGGCGCCTTTCAGCGCCGTGCCCGCAGGCGCCGTGGCCCGCGCGTACACCAGCCCGCCGCCCGGTCCCTTGTCGTCGTCGCGGTCGAACATGAACGTCACGTAGCCCGTCGAGTCCGTCTTCTTCCGGCCCAGGGCGCCTGAGTCGCCCGCCTGGGCCTCACCGGACGTCGCGTGCAGGTCGATCGTCACGCCCGCCGCAGGACCACCCATCCCCGCCGCCGTCGTGTCCGCCGCGAACATCGCCTTCACCTTCACCGTCTGCCTCGTGATGTCGTACGCGAAGTCCTGCGTCGCCGAACTCGTGCCCGACGCCAGCCGGTGTGTGTAGCTGCTCTCGCCGCCGTAAGCCACATGCGCCGGCAACTTAACCGTCGTGTCCTTCGCCGTAGCCGCCACGTCGACATACACGCGGTAGCTGCCCATCAGCAACGAGTCGAACCCGTACATCCCCTTCGCGTCCGTCGTCGTCGTGTCGGCATCGCCCACCAAAGGACCAACCAGCACCACCTTCACGCCCGCGACCTCAAGAGGGTCCTCGCCGACATCCATCTTGTTGTTGCTATTCACCTCGTCGATGAACAGGCGGCCCGTCACGCTCGCCGTCCGCAACGCCGTGCCCTCGAAGTTCAGGTTCGCCCTCTCGCCCACGCTCAAGTCCTCGTTGCGCGTCGTCACGCTGAACCCGTACTGCTCCGCGTCGAACCCCGAGATCGCCACCGTGTACGACCCCGCCTGCAAGCCCGTGAACTCGTACGAGCCCGCGCCGTCCGTCGTCCTCGTCGCCTCCGACACGCCGCTCAAGCTCACCAGAACGCCCTCGAGCCCCTCGCCGGCCACCGTCACCGTCCCGCGAATGCTCGCCGTCCGGATGTGCGTGCCCGCGAAGTCCACCTCCGCCGACGCGCCCACGCCCACCGTCGCGCTCTCGCTCGTGTTCGAAAAGCTGTACGCGTCGCTGTCGAACCCCGACACCTCCACCGTGTACGTCCCGGCCCGCAAACCCGTGAACGCGTACGACCCCTCCGCGCTCGTCCGCGTCGTCCCGTCCGACATCCCCGACAGCGTCACCGTCACCCCGGCCTGCCCCACGCCCTCCACCGTCACGTCGCCCAAAATGCTCGACGTCCGGATGTACGAACCCGTGAAGTTCAGCCGAACCACCTGGTTCGCCGTCGCGATCACCGCCGACGCCTGCGTCGCGTCGAAGCTCGCGTCCGACGGATACCCGCTGATCGTCACCGTGTACGACCCGCCCTCGACGCCCGTGAAACGGTACGCCCCGCCACCGGCCGTCGTCGCCGTCGTGCCGTTGCTCAACGTCACCGTCACGCCGTCCGCTCCCGTGCCCTCGATCGACACCGTGCCCTCGATCGAGCCCGTCGGCGGAGGAGGCGTGCCCTCGTCGCACGCCGCCAGCGGCACCAGCAACATCAGCGCCCCCGCCATCTGCTTCACTCTGTTCATGCTTCTCCCCGTTGGAATGGAGGTTCGTCGCCTGGGTTCCGCCGGGCGGTGCGCCCGATCGGCCCCAGCAACTCGTTGAAACCGGTTTTCCGGTACTGCCCCGCTATTTCCAGCAAGATCGGCGCCACAACTGCCAAGAACGCTAAATCGTTTCTGGCAAACAAGATCGAAGCCAAATCGCGGATTCTTCATAGTGCCGGAAAGACTCGTGTGCATTGCAATTTTCGTCCCTTTCCTCGAATCGAGTCGCTCTCCGGCCCGGCGGCGCCCCGGGGTCCAGCTTGCCGACGCCGACCCCTCGGCGAATTTCCCGAGGGGCCGGCGCCGGCCCTTCCTCGACTGCCTAGTTGGACACCACGAAGTTCAGGTTCCGCGTCCGGGCTCCGTCGCCTCTCATCGCCGGGCGACCGTCGGCGGGTTCTGACGTCTCGAGCGTCGCGGGGACCGACGTATAGCCCTGCGGAACGTCGACCGAAACGCGGTAGACGCCTTCCTGCAACCCGGTCATCTCCCAATCCCCCTCCGAGTCCGTCGTCGTCGTTTCGTCCGGCCGGCCGTTGTTCGGGAACCTAGTGCACCTGTTGCCCACGGTGTTAGCGCCCGTCCACGCGCTGCACAGGTACGCGCGCACCTCGTGGCCTGCGTAGCTCGTGTCGTGAGGCGTCGGGTTGGTGTCGATGAAGATCGCGTTCCCGGTCAGGCGGCTGTTCTTGAACAGCACCACGAAGTCCGTGTCGTCGCCCTGGCTCGCGACCTGGTAGGCCCAAGGGTCCCAATACGGCAACGTCGCGTCGCGCTCGTAAGTCCGGTTCGCCGCCACCGCCGTCGTCGTGACGTCCACCGACCTCGCCAGGGCCGGGGACGTGCCGGACGTGCTGCACTTGCCCGCGGCGTCCGGGCCTGTTGCATGCCTCGAGCACAGGCGATAGCCGTCCGCCTCCGCGCCCACAACGCGATACGTCCCCTCCGGAAGGCTTTTGAACTCGTATTCCCCGCCCGCGTCGGTCTCCGTCGTCGCGACCGTCGAGTACCTCGTCCCGCTCTTGCGTTGCGCGGAGACCTCCAAGCCGGCCCGAGTCTCTTCGTCGTCCGCGACGCCATCCGCGTCGTAGTCGTTCACCACCGTGCCCTGAATCTTCGTCTTCTGGTACGTGGCAACCACATGCAACGGGTCGCTCGCCGTGTTGAGGTTGGTGACTTCGGCGTGCGTGCCGCCGAGAACGACCACCGTGTCCGGCCCCCAGTCGAAGTCCCAGTTGCCGGCCTCGTCCGGCGTCGCCGTCACCACGTACGTGCCGTCCACCAAGTTGAGGAACTCGGCGGCGCCGCTCGCACCCGTGGTGTCCGGCTTCGGAGACGTGGCGCCCAAGCCCTTGATCCGCCGGACCTTGACCGCGATGCCTGCGGCGGGAACGCTGTCGCTCTCCGTGTAGGTCTTCGAATGGGCCAACACGTCGATGACGCCGCTCTTGAACTTGTAGGCGAACGTGGAGCACAGGGATTCCGGCGCGCCCGGCTCGAACTTTTGCGGGCAGAACTGGACGACCGGCATGAGGCCGCCCGCGCCGCCGAAGGCCCCCGTGGTCGCCGTCTTCTCGGTGTCCACGTCCTTTCCGAACACGTTGAGGCGTTCGGGCGAGATGCCGATCTTGGTGTTCAAGAACTCGGCCTCGACGATGAGGTTCACGTCCGACGGCAGTCCCTCGTACCGGACCAAGCCGTCGTCGCGGCCGTAGTCGGCGTAGACGTTGGTCTTCGGATTCCTGTCGTAGTCGATGTCCTGGCCGTTCTCGTCCTTGAGCGGAACGGGGTAGCCGCGCAGGCTGTCGGGCACGGCCAGCGAGATCACGATGTCGGAGTCGATGTCGTTGTCCGCGTCGCCGTCGTCGGCCCGGCTGGGCCGGGTGTCGCCGGGATCGATGTTGGTGAAGCCCTCGATGTCGTCGCGCTCGTGGTGGACTCCGACGACGAGCGTCTGCGTGGTGAACGTCACCGCGACCTCCCCCAAGTCCATCTTCGCCGCCGGAAGCGCCAGCCCGGTGTGCTCGTACACCAGGAACGGCGTCGCGGCCGTCTTGCTGTCCGCGTCGAGCGCCATCGTCATCGCCTTGCCGCCGGCGCCCGCCATCACCGTCAGCTTGAACTCCTCGCCCTTGGTGACCGACGTGTCCTGGCTCTCGCCCGACACCTCGGGCGTGCCGCCCGGCAGGCGGATGTAGTACTTCTGATCGCGCTCCACCCCATTGTACGTCACCGCGACCTTGCCCGTCTTCGCCGCCGACGCCAGCGTGGTGTCCGGCGCCGCCGTCGCAGTGTCCTTCAGCGAAGCCGACGCCGAGTCGTTCCAAACGTGCACCGTCCAACCCGCCATCGGGTCGCCGCCGCTCTCGCCGTCGTTGCTCCGGTTCACCACCGAGAACTCCAGAATCGCCCGCGTGCTCAGCACCATGAACATCGAGCTCGCCGCCGCTTCGTGGTTCATCGGCTCGTATTCGATCGGAATCGTCACGGCGCCTTCCAGCGCCGTGCCCGCAGGCGCCGTGGCCCGCGCGTACACCAGCCCG
Organism: Longimicrobiales bacterium; assembly: GCA_965203485.1. Classification (GTDB taxonomy): domain Bacteria; phylum Gemmatimonadota; class Gemmatimonadetes; order Longimicrobiales; family Gaopeijiaceae. The sequence continues at coordinate 952,952 of OZ241892.1, read as the reverse complement.
CCGCCCGGTCCCTTGTCGTCGTCGCGGTCGAACATGAACGTCACGTAGCCCGTCGAGTCCGTCTTCTTCCGGCCCAGGGCGCCTGAGTCGCCCGCCTGGGCCTCACCGGACGTCGCGTGCAGGTCGATCGTCACGCCCGCCGCAGGACCGCCCATCCCCGCCGCCGTCGTGTCCGCCGCGAACATCGCCTTCACCTTCACCGTCTGCCTCGTGATGTCGTACGGGAAGTCCTGCGTCTTCGCGCTCGACCCCGTCTCCACGCTCACCAGGTAGCCGTCCGCCGGGCCCCCGTAGGCCACATACGCCGGCAACTTCGCCGTCGTGTCCGCTTGGTCGATTCTCACCCGGTAGTTGCCCATGACCAACGAGTCGAACCCGTACGTCCCCTTCGCGTCCGTCGTCGTCGTGTCGGCATCGCCCACCAAAGGACCAACCAGCACCACCTTCACGCCCGCGACCTCGAGAGGGGCCTCGCCTTCGTCCATCTCGTTGTTATTCGTCACCTCGTCGATGAACAGGCGGCCCGTCACGCTGGCCGTCCGCAACGCCGTGCCCTCGAAGTTCAGGTTCGCCCTCTCGCCCACGCTCAAGTCCTCGTTGCGCGTCGTCACGCTGAACCCGTACTGCTCCGCGTCGAACCCCGAGATCGCCACCGTGTACGACCCCGCCTGCAAGCCCGTGAACTCGTACGAGCCCGCGCCGTCCGTCGTCCTCGTCGCCTCCGACACGCCGCTCAAGCTCACCAGAACGCCCTCGAGCCCCTCGCCGGCCACCGTCACCGTCCCGCGAATGCTCGCCGTCCGGATGTGCGTGCCCGCGAAGTCCACCTCCGCCGACGCGCCCACGCCCACCGTCGCGCTCTCGCTCGTGTTCGAAAAGCTGTACGCGTCGCTGTCGAACCCCGACACCTCCACCGTGTACGTCCCGGCCCGCAAACCCGTGAACGCGTACGACCCCTCCGCGCTCGTCCGCGTCGTCCCGTCCGACATCCCCGACAGCGTCACCGTCACCCCGGCCTGCCCCACGCCCTCCACCGTCACGTCGCCCAAAATGCTCGACGTCCGGATGTACGAACCCGTGAAGTTCAGCCGAACCACCTGGTTCGCCGTCGCGATCACCGCCGACGCCTGCGTCGCGTCGAAGCTCGCGTCCGACGGATACCCGCTGATCGTCACCGTGTACGACCCGCCCTCGACGCCCGCGAAACGGTACGCCCCGCCACCGGCCGTCGTCGCCGTCGTGCCGTTGCTCAACGTCACCGTCACGCCGTCCGCTCCCGTGCCCTCGATCGACACCGTGCCCTCGATCGAGCCCGTCGGCGGAGGAGGCGTGCCCTCGTCGCACGCCGCCAGCGGCACCAGCAACATCAGCGCCCCCGCCATCTGCTTCACTCTGTTCATGCTTCTCCCCGTTGGCTTTTGAGGGATGCAACTCCGGGCCGACCGCCTCCCGGAGCAATGTCCGTTTGGGCTTTCGCGACGCTCGGGCCGAAGCCGTCGCGACGCAATAAGCATAGCGTGTGCGAGCGTGTGTTGCAAGATCGGCGCCACGCCTTCGCGGTAGGCAAGTCCTTGCCCATCAACGAAATGCGTCCTGGCCCGCCTCCGGGCGGGTGGTCAAGAAACCGTCGTGTTCATGAATCCGACCTCCGCGCGGCCTTCCGGCGCGTCGATTTGCTGGTCAGGCTTCTTCTCCGACGTACTTCTCGGCCAGGTCGACGAAATGGCGAGACCCGAGGAAGAGCGGAGTGCGGTCGTGGAGGCCGGACGGCACGATGTCGAGGATGTCGCGGGCTCCGTCGGAGGCCCGGCCGCCCGCCGCTTCGCAGACCAGCGCGAGCGGGGCGGCCTCGTAGAGAATGCGGAGCTTGCCGCGCGGCGCCCGCGACTCGACGGGGTACATGAAGAGGCCTCCCGCGAGGAGCGTGCGGTGGAAGTCCGACACCAACGAGCCGATGTAGCGGGACTTCCAGCCTCCCTTCGCGCCGCCGCTCTCGCCGTTCATGCTCCGGAAGTGATCGACCAGGCGGCGCTGGCCCCGCGCCCAGCGGGGGTAGTACGCCTCGTTGACCGAGTAGATGCGGGCGGGCGGTTCCGGCAGGCGGATGTTCGGGTGGCTGAGCAGGAACTCGCCGATGGAGGGGTCGAGCGTGAAGCCGTGGACGCCCCGGTCCAGCCCGGTCGTGTAGACGAGCATGGTGGAGGATCCGTAGACGACGTAGCCTGCGGCGACCTGCTTGGAGCCGGGTTGCAGGCAATCTTCCAGGCGTCCGGGGCCCCGGCCCGGCGAGATCCTGTGGTGGACCGAGAAGATGGTGCCGATCGACACGTTGACGCCGATGTTGGACGAGCCGTCGAGCGGGTCGAACATAAGGACGTAGTTGCCGGTGTCGAACTTGGCCGGGATGGGGATGATGCCGTCGCACTCCTCCGAGACCATGCAGCAGAGGTGGCCCGCGTGGTCCATCGCCTTGACGATGACCTCCTGGGCGAAGTCGTCGAGCTTCTGGACGTGCTCGCCCTGCACGTTGACGGCCCCGGTCTTGCCGAGGACGTCGACGAGACCGGCCTTGTTGACCTCGCGCGAGATGATCTTGGCGGCCAGCGCGATGTCGTACAGGAGCGCCGAGAAGCGGCCCGACGCTCCCGGGTGCTTCCGCTCCTGGTCGATGATGTGGCGGTCGATCGTGACGACTTTGGCGCGCATGTTCGAAGGTGCCGCGGAGGCGCCCGGGGGGCTCGGCCCCGGCTACGGCCGGTTCCCGGCCCGCCAAAGCGTACTCCGGCAGGCGCTCCAAGTCAACCAGCTCGCAGGCGCTCGCGGAGTCCTGCCGCCACGTCCCGTCCCCCCGCGGCGGCGCGGTTGCGGTGCGGCGGCGCGGCGGCGAGCGAGCGGCGGCTCAGCGCTGGGTGCGGACGCTTGCGGAGCCGTCGGGGCGGGCGACGACGGACGCGGTGCCGTGGAGATCGGTGCGGAGAACGCGCGCGCCGGAGCGGCCGAGGCGGGCCAGGACCTCGGGGGCGGGGTGGCCGTAGCGGTTGCGCTTGCCCGCCGAGACGAGAGCGTAGGCGGGGCGCACGGCGAGGAGAAAGGACTCGGAGGTCGAGGTGCGGCTGCCGTGGTGGCCGACCTTGAGGAGTTCGGCCGGGCCGGCTTCGCCCCGGCGGGTCAGGCGCTCTTCGATTCGCGCGTCGGCGTCTCCCATCAGCAGGGCGTCGAACTCCCCGTAGGAGACGCGCAGCACGACGGACCAGTCGTTGGGGGATTCCGGGCGGGCCTCGGCGCGGCGCCGGGGCTCCGGGGACGTCCGCGCGCCGGGGGGCGGCCGGGCTTCAGGGGCCGCTCGGGACCCAGGAGACGTCCGGGAGCCGGGAGACGGCACGGCTTCGCGACCGGACTCGGCAGGCGGATCGGGGCTCAGCACCTGGAACGACACGCCGTCGATGGTCCAGGCGTCGCCGGCGGCCGCGCGCCGCCAGGGGATGCCGGCGTCGCGCGCCTCCTGGAGGCCCGCCATGTGACCGGACTGGCCGCCGCCGAAGCCCGGCCCCAGGACCACCGCGGCCGGAAGATGGCGGAGGACCGACGCGAGGCCGCCCGCGTGATCCTCGTCGGGATGGGTCAGCACGACGGCTTCGAGCCGACGGACGCCGCGGCCGCGCAGGTACGGGACCACGCGGGTAAGACCGGCGTCGGAATCGGAGAAGCGCGGGCCTGCGTCCACGAGGAGCCAGCGGCCGGCGGGAGTGCGGACGGCGATGGCGTCGCCCTGCCCGACGTCGATGGCCACGACCTCGAGCCGACCGCGCCCGGCCAGGGAAAGAGCGGCTTGGCCGAGCCACAGGACGACGCAGGCGCTGGTCGCGGCGGCTCCGGCTCGGAACAACGGGCGAACCCGCCACGAAGAGGCGCCCCCCAGCAGCAGCGGAAGCGCCGCGCCTACGGCCAGCAGCGCGGCCTCGCTGGGGGTTGCCAGGACGACCGAGCCGGGGACCGATCCCAAGACGCGCGCGGTCGCGGTCACCGCGTGCAGGAGACCTTCCGCGCCCGAACCCGCGAGCGCCGCGCCCGGCAGCCGCAGGACGTCCAGCACGATGGTCAGGAGGATGCCGGGGACGGCCGCGGCGACCAGCGGCGTGAGCAGAATGGACGACGGAAGCGACAGGAGCGGCACCTCGCCGAAGTGCCAAGCGAGCACGGGGGCCGTGAACAGCGAGGCGCCCAGGCCGGCGGCGACGGGCGGCGCGATCCAGCCGCGGCCGCGGTGGGCGGGCCAGCGGCCGAGGATCCACTTGGCCAGGACGAGAATGCCGGCGGTGCCCGCGACGGTGAGCTGGAACCCGGCCCCGGCGGCGACCGCGGGATCGGCGAGGACGAGCATGAGCATCGAGAAGCCGAGGGCGCCGAGGGCGCGGGCCGGAGCCCGGCGGAGGCGGCCGGCGACGAAGGCCGTGGCCATCCACGCGGCGCGGGTTGCGGACGTGGGCGCGCCGATGGCGAGCACGTAGGCCCAGACGCCGACGGCGACCCATGCGGCCCGGCCCCGCGGAGACGCGCCCGCCAAGGCGGCGACGGCTCCCAGAAGGCCGACGATCACTCCGACGTGGAAGCCCGATATGGAAAGCAGGTGGGCGCTGCCCGAACGGGCGAAGGCGTCGCGGAGCTCGGGCGCGATGCCCTCGCGCTCGGCCAGAACCAGCGCGGACGCCACTCCCGCCTGGGCGCCCAGTCGCCGCCGGACGGCCTCGGCGGCGCGCTCGCGGACGGCGGTCCTGATCCGGTGGGCGAGCGGCACGCGGCCTTCCGAGAGCCGGACGGACGACGCGCCGAGGTAGAGCGACTCGGAGCCGTCGGGACGCGCGGCCCGCACCCAGCGGCCCTCGACCGCAACGAAGCGCGCCTCGGGGGGAGCGCCGTCGCGCGCGAAGACGCTGACCGTGGCGCCGCAGCGGCTGCCGGGACCGGCCACGGTCCGGAACGTGGACGCGCGCGCGCTGGCCTGCACGAAGTATCCCGAGACGACCGCCGGGGCGCCGTCCGCGAGACCCTCGGTGCACCGGTCCTTCGACCGCCGGGCCGCGAGCGCCGAAGCGAAGCCGGCGGCCGCGCACAGCCAGACGACGGCGGCGCGGGACCGGGGGCCGCGCAATAGCAGGATGGGCGCCGCGGCCAAGAAGGCGGCGAAGGCGATTCCACCGGAACCGGGGGCCGTGCCGGCAGCCGCTCCCGCGGCGAAGCCCACGGCAATCACGAGCACCGGGGGCCACCCCCTCACTCCAAGCGCGGCCCTCCTTCGTCGGGCTCCTGCGCCCGGAGAAGCCGTCGCACCTTGAGGTCGGAGGCGAGACCCGCGGCCAGCATCACGCCCATGCCGACGACCACCCCGCCGAAGGCCACGAAGGTGACGGGAACGTCGTGGAGCGCGAACAGCCCCAAGTCGATCGCGACGCGTCTCGCCGCGTTCGCCTTGGCGAAGCCGACGCCGAGCGCCGCGACCGCGGCCAAGGCGGCCAAGCGGACGACGCGGCTCATGCGGGGGAGGAGAGCGGCTCGGCCACGAAGGTGGCGCCGGTCGTGCGGGTCAGGCGCGCCGTCACGTAGCGGCCCACTTGGTCGTCGGAGCCGGGCAGCACGGCCGCCTTGAAGCGTCGCGTGCGTCCCAGCACGGTGCCGCCGCGCCGACCCGCGCGCTCGACGAGCAGCTCCTCGGTACGGCCCACTTCGGCGCGGTTGATCTCGGCCTGGATCCCGCGCGCGAGGGCGATCAGCCGCTCCAAGCGGTCCTGGGCCACGTCGTCCGGCACGAACTGGTCCGCGGGGAGACGGGTGGCCGGCGTCCCGTCGCGGGGACTGTAGCGGTAGGTGAAGGCGTCGTCGAAGCGGACGTGCGCGAGCAGGTCGAGCGTCTCCCGGAACTCGTCCTCGGTCTCGCCCGGAAACGCGGCGATCACGTCCGTCGAGAGAGCGACGCCGGGCACCGCGTCGCGCACCATCTCCACCTTCTCGAGGAAGGACGCGGCGGTGTAGCGGCGCAGCATGCGCTTGAGCGTGCGGTCGCTGCCCGACTGGACCGGCAAGTGAAGCTGCTCGCAGACGGCGGCCTCGGAGGCCATCACTTCGACCAGGTCCGGCGTGACGTCGTTGGGATGGGGGGACGTGAAGCGGACCCGGCGGACGCCGGGCACGCGGGCGGTCTCGCGAAGCAGGCGGGCGAAGGTCCAGCCTTCGCTCGAGTAGGAGTTGACCGTCTGGCCCAGCAGGGTGACTTCGGTAACGCCCTGCTCCGCCAGCGCGCGCACCTCGGCCAGCACGTCGCTCGGGTCGCGGTTCTTTTCCGGGCCGCGGACGTAGGGGACGATGCAGAAGGTGCATCGGTGGTCGCAGCCGCGCTGGACGGGCACCCAAGCGGAGACGCGCGACCGGCGTCGCTGCTCCAAGCCGCGGTAGTTCTCCTCGCGGGACAGGTCGACGACGGAGAGCCGGCGGCGGCCGCGGCCGCCGGACCGGGGCGGGGAGCGCCGCGACGGATTGACCCGCCGAATCAGCTCGCCCAGGCCGCGGTACCCGTCCGGCCCCACCACGAGGTCCACTTGCGGAGCCCTGTCCAGCAGGCCTGCGCCCATGCGCTGGGCCATGCAGCCGACGACGCCCAGGACCACGCCGGGGCGGCCGCGCTTGAAGGCGGCGAGCTGGCCGACCCGGCCCAGCACCCGCTGCTCGGCGTGCTCGCGGATGGCGCAGGTGTTGACCAGGATGACGTCGGCGTCTTCGGGCGTGGATGCGATCCGGTAGCCGCTCGCCTCCAGCACGCCCTCCATGAGCTCTCCGTCGGCGGCGTTCATCTGGCAACCGTAGGTCTCCACGTAGGCCCGGCCGCCGCAAGGCGAGGCGGGCGTCCCGAGGCGCGGCACGGAGGGGCGGGCGGCGGCGCTCACGCGGCCGCGCCCAGGACGACGCCGGCTCCGTCGGGCGTCAGGCGGCCCCGGTGCAGGACGCTCGGGTCGGGCTGGGCGGGCGGGACCACCGCGACGCGCAGGTAGTCGCCCGTGAGCGCGGCGCCGCTCCTGCCCTCCAGGACGACTTCGGCCGGGCCGCCTCCGCGCTGCTCCGCGTACCGGCGGCCCTTGGCGGCGGCGGCTTCCCGCAACTCCGCTCCGCGCTCGCGCGCCACGCGCTCGGGGACGCGCCCCGGCAAGGAGGCGGCGGCGGTTCCGTCGCGCACCGAGTACGGGAACACGTGGAGGTAGGTGAGCGGGAGTTCCTCAACCAGCGCGATCGTGGCGTCGTGGTCGGACGCGGACTCGCCGGGAAAGCCCGCGATGACGTCTGCGCCCAGTCCGACGGGGGCGGCCGCTTCGGCGATTTGGTGGGCGCGGCGGCGGTACTGCTCGCGGGTGTGCCAGCGCCTCATGCGGCGGAGCACGGGGTCGGCGCCGCTCTGCATGGGCATGTGCACGTGCGGCGCCAGCCGTCCGTCCGAGTTCGCGAGAAGCTGGATCAGGCCGTCGTCCACCTCGGTGGCTTCGATGCTGCCGAGCCGGAAGCGGACCCCGGGCACGCGGTCGAGCAGGCGGCGCACGAGGGCCGTGAGCGACTCGCGCGGCGCCAGGTCGCGCCCGTAGTGGCCGATGTGGACGCCCGTCACGACCAGCTCGGGGTGGACGCGGGCCAGGGCCTGGGCTTCGGCGACGACTTCGTCCGGCGGGCGGCTGCGGCTGCGGCCGCGGGCTAGGCGCGTGGCGCAGAACGCGCATTTGCGGTCGCAACCGTCCTGCACCTTCAGCCATCCGCGCGTGGCGCCGGCGCGACGGAGGAGGACGGCGGCGCCCACCGGCTCGACATGCGCGCGGTCGAGGGGCAGGCGGCTTCCGAGCTGGGCCAGCGAGCGTCCGCGCGGCGCCGGGGCGGCTTCGGCGGCGCCGAGGGCGTCGTCCGCCTCGGCGTCGGCGAGGGCCGCCCGCAGCGTCGCCAGCACGTCGGCGGGATCGTGTCCCGGGACAACGCCGGCCACCTCGTCCATCGCCGCGTACTCGCCGCCGCGCAGGGCGGCCGAGCATCCGGCCACCAGCACGACGGCGTCCGGGTTGCGGCGGGCGGCGCGGCGAACGAAGCGGCGGGCGCCGGCGTCGGCCCGGTTGGTGACTGTGCACGTGTTGACCACGCACACGTCGGCCGACTCCAGCGCGGCCGGCCCGCTCTTCGCGCCCGCGCGCTGCAGCGCCTGCCGCATGCGCTCGGTGTCGTACTGGTTGGCCTTGCAACCGAAGGTCTTGTAGTGGACGCGCACGACGCGGTTCTCCTTCAGAACTGCGAGATGCCCAACGACACCGTGGCCCGCCAGTACTGCTCGACCAGGGGAGCGCTGGCCCGCCTGCCCCGCTCGGCGCCGATGTCCACCCACCCGCGGCGGCGGCCTTCGGTCTCGACGAGGTTGAGGCCCAGTCCGACCGACCAAATGGTCTCTTCGGGGTCCGCGGACTCGAACCGGAACGGCTGGGCCACCCGGCGGAACCCGGCGCGCAACGGCACGCTTCGGCTCTCGCCCTGCGCGAGCGTCGCTTCCACGCCCGCTCCGTAGCTGAACTTGCTGCCCGAGGTCGTGCCCGGGGCGAAGCCCGACGCGGCCGACCAGTCCTGAAACGCAAGCGACGCGTTGAGGGCGAGCCTCGACGTGAGCCTCCCGGTGGCGCCCGCGAGCACGCGAAGCGGGATGGCATAGGTACGCGGTTCGCCGTCGTCGCTGGGCGACTCGGTCAGCTTGCCGGACCACTCGACGGCGCCGGCCAAGTGGATCAGCCGGTGGGGCGACGCGCTCGCGCCGACGGTCACGGTGGCGCCGCTGTACCGCCACGCGCCTTCCTGAACAAAGCTCTGGACGCCGCCGAGGGTAAGCGTGTCCAGGGCGCGGTCGAACGTCTGGTCCAGGCGGCCCAGATACGCGCCCACCGAAACGCCCGCGGCGAACGTCCCGCGTATGCGCTGCACCCAGCCTGCGCGCACGACCGAAATCCCACCGTCCGCCTGGAAGCGGTCCGACACCGGCACGCCGCCCTCGCCCAAGTCCACGGTCCGGGGAACTTCGCCCGACCACCGCTGGTCCATGCGGCCCGAAATCGCCGCCGTCACGGCGCCCCGGACGCCCAGCAGCGGAAACACGATGCCGACCAGCGGAAAACGGGTGGTGCGCACGTCGCCGCGCTCGGCGCCGAGTTCGAACTCGCCCCAGGTGGGCTGCATCGTCAGGCTGATCGTGGGCACGCCCAGGTCCTTGCCCGCCGTCGGGTCGGAGGCCGAGACCTCCACCCCGGCCAGGCCGATCCCCAGGTTGCCGACGGCCGCGGCGCGTCCGCCGGCCGCCCCTCCGAGAACGCCCAGGCCTCGAACTCCCATGAGCGACTGCGCCTCGGCCGCGCCGGGGAGACCGGGCGCGAGCGCCGCGGAGGCGGCGGCCAAGACGGCGCGCGCGCCAAGCCTCGCCCGGTCCCGCCGGCGCCTCACCGGCCGGCCTCCGAGAAGCTGAGTATCAGTCGCAAGCGCGGGGCGCGCTCTGGATCGGCGCCCTCGAAGGAGACGTACGCCAGCGACAGCGGCGCGAGAAGGGCGATCGTGCTGGAGACGGCGCCGTCCGTTTCGGCGGACCGAAGCAGGTCGCGCACGAGCGCCGTGATCGGGACCTCGACCACCTTGCCGGCGGGAGGCGCGAACCACTGGGCCGCGAGGGGCGCCCCGGCGAGGCCCGTGGCCGGCGCCCCCAAGGGCGACTTGGGCAGGAAGTCGGGGGCAAGGACGGGGCGCACTTCGACGGCCAGCGAGTCGGAGGGCGCGAACGCGGAAGGAGGGGCGCGCGACACGAGTTGCAGAGCCGCGTAGGAGACGCGGCTGTCGTCGAGGCGCACGGGACACTGCACGGCCGCGCAAAGGTAGGGCGGACCGTCGAGCCGGTCCGGCACGTCCAGGTCCAGGACGCTCCGCCAAGCCGGGACGCCGCCGACCCTCGCCTCGCCGGGGGCGGGCGGAGGCGGGGACGGATCGTACACGAACGTCCTGCGCCGCACCGGCACGGCGAGGTCCAGCATCGTGTCCGGATTGATGCTGGGGAGCGCTCGCAGGGACAGGAACGCCGAGCGCAGCTCGACGCGGGCGCCCCGCGTGGAGGTCTCCAGGCGGACGCCGTGCACGCCCGACGCCGTGTCGGCCCACGCGTGCACGCTCGCCGAATCGACCTGCAGGAAGAGGGTGTCGCCTCCCGCCGGGTCCCACGCGGCGCGGGCGACCTCCCGCGGCGGCCCTCCCCCGGTTTCGGACCAGGGGACCCTCCCGTTCAAGGTGTCCACGGCATGGCTCCACGTGGCGCTTGTTCCGTCCCAGGCTTCCGCGATCTCGTGTGCGACCACCTCCACCGGGCCGGCGGCGACGGTGCCCGGCGCGTCGAAGACCGCCGCGATGCGTCCGGAGACGAACGCGATCGCAGAGTCCGTCCGGAGCGTGCCGGCCGTGTCGCGCACGGACGCGGACGACGGATAGGTCCCGAAGCGAACCAGCGTCTTGGCGGCCAGGGACGGCCGAGCTGGGCCGGCGGCGGTCGTGCCGAACTCGTGGGCCAGGAATGCCCCGCGGCTCTCCGACGCGCGTCCGAACCCGCCGTAGACGCGCAGGTTGGAAGCGAACTGGTCGAAAGGCAGCGTGACTTCGACGAGGATGCCGGCCGGCACGAGGTCCTCGCGGGCCGAGGTCGGAAGCTGCTCTTGGCAGGCGAGGGGCAGAACGCCGGCCACCAACGGAAGGAGGGCCGCCCATCTGCGCTTGGGGGAACTCGCTTCGGCGGCCCGGCGGCCGGCCGGCGCGGACGGGCGCCGGAAACGCGCAGCGCGCGGGGTCATGCGGCTTCGCCGCCGCCGGAAGGCGGCGGGAGTTCAAAGGAATCCGGAAGCAGGCGCCGCAGGGACCACCGCTTGGTCTCGCGCCCGGCGACGCCGAAGACCTCCAGATCGAGTCCGAACTCGGCCAGGAACTGCCGGCAGGCGCCGCAGGGAGGCACGGGACGCTCGCGCTCGGTGGCGACGACGATGCGGCGGAAGCGGCGATGGCCGGCGGCGACCGCGTTCGCCACCGCCGAACGCTCGGCGCACAGGGTGAGGCCGTAGGACGAGTTCTCGACGTTGCATCCCGCGAAGCGCTCGCCCGACTCGGTCTCCAGCGCGGCGCCGACCCGGAAGCGGGAATAGGGAGCGTGCGCATGGAGAAGCGCGGCGGTGGCGGCTTGGGCCAGCGACTTGGGGGGGTGAGCCATCAGGATTCCAGCCGGACTCTGGGCAACCGGGGCGAAAGGCCGGTCAGAATCTCGTAGCTGATCGTGCCTGCGGCCTCCGCGAAGCGGTCCAGGCCGATCTCCGACCCGGCGTCTCGTCCCAGAAAGGTAACGACATCGCCGGGGACGGTCGCCGGAGGCGCGCGAACGACGGTTGCGTTCATGGAGACGCGCCCGACGATCGGCGCCCGGCGGCCCGCGACCAGGGCCGCGCCCTTGTTCCCCAGGCCGCGCCGCAGACCGTCTCCGTAGCCGAGGGCCACGGTGGCCCAGCGTTCGGATCGCGCGGCGCGGTACGTGGCGCCGTAGCCCAGCGTCGTGCCGGCGGGCACGTCGCGCGCAAGGACGACGCGCGCGCGCAGAGCCACCACGGGCTCCGGGCGAACCGGCGCGTCGAACGCGCGTCCTCCGTAGAGGAAGACGCCGGGGCGCACGGCGTTCTCGGTGCGAGAGCGAAGGCGCAGGGCGCCCGCGCTGTTGGAGCAGTGGACGAGCAGATCGTCGTCCGCGCCCAGGCCGCCGGCTCGGCGCATCCAGGCGACGAACTCGTCGAACCGCTCCAGCTGGCGTCGGGCGCCGGCCAAGTCGGGCGCGTCGGCGGAGTGCAGGTGCGTGAACACGCCGGCCAAGCGGAGGCCCGACTGCGCCGCCGCCGCGACGGCGTCCCACCAGCCGGAGCGCTCGTGCAGAAAGAAGCCGGCCCGGCCCATGCCGGTGTCCACCTCGATCTGAAAGGCGGCGGGACGGGCGGACGCGGGCGCGAGTTCCTCGAGCGCCGCGAGCCCCGGCAAGTCCGAGACGCAAGGAACGAGATCGGCGTCGAGCGCGGCCGCCAGCGCTCGCGGCGGTACCGGACAGAAGATCATGACGGGCTCGCGCACGCCTGCGCGACGAAGTTCCCTTCCCTCTTCGACGGTGGCCACGCCGAATCCCCACGGACCGGCGGCGCGCAACGCCTCGACGGCGGGCAGCGCTCCCGTTCCGTAGGCGTCCGACTTGACCATGGGGATCAGCCTGGCGCCCGGGGAGGCCGCGTCGCGGATTCGCCGGAGGTTGCGGCGCAACGCGCCCGCGTCGACTTCGAGCCACGCGCGCGCGTCGGCGGGGGGGCGCGTTCCTTGCGCGGGGCTCTCCTTGCCCCGCGGCGGGGCGCCGCGACGCCGGTGGTCAAGCAAGGTGGAGCGGCCGCGCGGGAGGAGCTGGACGAGGCGCGTCCGCGCGCGTACGATGCGGCGCGCGGGAGGAGCGCGGCGGCGAGGCGTGCTGCGCGGCCCGGAGCGGCGGAGCGGGTCGCGAGGCGGGAGACGCCTGGGCCGCTGGAGCCGTCCACACCGCGAGAACGCCGACCGACGCGGGCCGGCCGCGCGGCTTCTTGGCCCCAAGGGGGGAACCAGCATCGACGGAGACGGCAAGCCCCGCACAGCGGGCGGAGCGCAGGCCGCGCCCACGGGGTCCGATGCGCTTGCTCGGGCGCGGAAAGCGGCCTCGGCGGGCGGCGGGCCGACGGGCTCCGCGCTGGACCGAGCCCTCCACGCCCAGGACCAGGCGGGCGCGTTGGGGTTCGACTGGCCCGATGTTCGGGGCCCGATCGCTTGCGTGCGCGAGGAAGCGGACGAAGTGGCGGAGCTTCTCCTCGCGGCGGAGCCGGGCGCGGACGGCCCGGCCGGCTCGGGCGCCGGCGACTTGCTGCGCGACGAGGTGGGCGACCTTCTGTTCGCGGCGGTCAACTTGGCCAGGGCCGCGGGCGTGGAGCCGCGGGCGGCGCTGAATCGGGCGACCGACAAGTTCGAGCGGCGGCTTGGGCGGGTGCGGGAGCTGGCCCTGGAGAGGGGCGTCGCGATGCCGGGGACGAGCCTGGAGCATCTGGACCACCTGTGGGACGAGGTGAAGGCGGAGGAGGCCGCCGGGGGCCGAAGCGGACGCTAGTCTAGTCGGCGGGCCGGAAGATCAGTACCCCGCCTGCTTGTCCACGACGTTGCGGAGCGGCTCGCCCCGCGCGAATCTCCGGATGTTGTCGGCGACCAGGGCCACTTGGCGCTTCCAGTAGTTGCGGGTCGCCGCCGAGACGTGCGGCGTGACGAGCACCCGCGGGTGCGCGAAGAACGGATGGCCGGGCGGCAACGGCTCCTCGCGAAACACGTCGAGCGCGGCTCCGCGGAGGCGGCCGGAGTTCAGGGCGGCCAGCAACGCTTCCTCGTCCACGAGGCCGCCGCGCGCCACGTTCACCAGCACGGCCCGCGCCTTCATCGAGGCGAGCATTCTGCGTCCGACCAGCCCGCGGGTCTGCGGCGTCTCCGGAGCCGCGAGCACCAGGTAGTCTGACTCGGCCGCGATGCGGGCCAGGGCCGCGTCGCCGGAGCAGACCTCGAGGCGTCCCTCTTCCGGACGGACGGGCGGCTCCGCCCTCGCGGCGCGCCTGCGCAAGGCCAGGACCCGGCTGCCCATCGCCAGGGCCCGCTCGGCCACGCCGCGGCCGATCCCCCCGTAGCCGACCACTCCGACGACCGACGCGCTCAGCTCCGCGACAGGCGAATCGTCCCCCCAGAAGTCGTCGCCTCCCCACCGTCCTTCGCGCTGCGCGCGCACCGCCAAGTCGAGGCCGCGGGCGAAGTAGAGCATCGCGGCCACCGCCGTCTCCGCGACCGGCGGTCCGTGGATTCCGGCCGAGTTGGTGAAATGGACGGGCCGGGAGAGCATTTCGGGGCCGAGCGAAGACGCCACGCCCGCCGCGCCCGAGTGCACCCACTCGAGGCGCGGCGCAACCCTCAGGAACTCGGGCGAGACGCCGTAGCCGACGTAGACGCGGGCGTCCGCGGCCTCGTCCAGCAACTCCGGCGGAAATCGCTGCACGCCGTCGCCCGACGCGTTCGCCGGCACGTCGAGCACGGCGGTGGACCAGCCGCGCGGGACGGCGCCGAGGATCGCCTCGCGGGCCCATCCCGGAAACGCCAGGAGGGGCCGGCTGTCCATCAAGTCGAGGACGAGCGTCGCCACGGCTAGCGCGTCACGGCGCCAGCCGGTTGATCATCCTCGGGTACGGAACCACCTCGCGGATGTGGCGGCGGCCCGCGATCCACGCCACCGCGCGTTCGAGTCCGAGTCCGAAGCCGGAGTGCGGGAAGGCGCCGAACTTGCGGATGTCGAGGTACCAGCCGTACGCCTCCTCGGGAAGCCCCTCTTCGCGAATGCGGGCCAAGAGGCGGTCGTGGTCGTCCTCGCGCTGGCTGCCGCCGACGATTTCGCCGAAGCCGTCCGGAGCGAGCAGGTCGTTGCACAGCGCCTTGCGCGGGTCCGCGGGATTCTCCTTCATGTAGAACGCCTTGGCGGCCTTGGGGTAGTCGTGGACGAAGACCGGCTTGTCGAACCAGCCCGAGATTCGGGCCTCCTCGGGCGCGCCCAGGTCGGCGCCCCATTCGAAGGCATGTCCCTCGGCGGCGAGCCGCTCCACGGCTTCGTCGTAGCTGATGCGCGGAAACGGGGGAACGACGGCTTCCAGGGGAGCCGTGTCGCGCTCCAGCACGGCCAGCTCGTCCGCGCACCGGTCCAGGACGCGCCGGACGAAGTGGGCGACGAACTCCTCCTGGAGGACCATGTTGTCGTTCGAGTCGGCGAAGGCGACTTCGGGCTCCACCATCCAGAACTCGGTCAAGTGGCGGCGGGTCTTGGACTTTTCCGCGCGAAAGGTGGGGCCGAAGCAATAGACCTTCCGGAACGCCGGACAAGCGGTCTCGACGTACAGCTGTCCCGTCTGGGCAAGGAACGCGGGCCGTCCGAAGTAGTCCGTCTCGAAGAGGGCGCCGGCGGACTCGCCGATGGCGCCCGTGAGGACGGGCGTGTCCACCCGGACGAAGTCGCGCTGGTACAGGAAGTCGTGAATCGCCTGCTCGACTTCGGCCCGAATCCGCAGTCCGGCCCGCTGCCGGCTGGACCGCAGCCAGAGGTGGCGATGGTCGAGCAGAAACTCGACGCCGTGCTCCTTGGGCTGCAGGGGATACTCTTCGCTCTCGCCGATCACCTCGACCGCCGACACGCCCATCTCGAAGCCGCCGGGCGAACGAGGATCGGCTCGGATCGTTCCGGCCAGGGTCACGCAGGTCTCTTGGGCGAGCGCGGCCGCGCGCTCCCACGTCTCGGGCGGGACGTCGCGGCGGCCGACCACGGCCTGCATGATCCCCGTGCCGTCGCGCAGGACCACGAACGTCACGTTCTTGTGGGCGCGCACGGTCTCGACCCAGCCGGAAACGGCCGCCAAGCCGTTCTCCGCCGAGGCGAGGTCCTTGACGAGGCGCGCGGCGGGGGCCGGAGGTTCGCCGGGGCGCCGGGCGGCGGACGAGCCGGGGTCCGGCCGGGAACCGCTCGAGTCGGAAGGAGGAGTCATGCGCCGAAACGATAATGCGGCGAAACGCCGGCGGGCCAGCAACGGGGCCGGACGCGGGCGGCGGACGGCGGGCGTCCGGGACGGTCACCCCACGCCGAACAGCTCGGCCTTCTCGCGAAAGCGGCGCTGCAGACCGGTGCGAAGGGCTTCGTGGCGCGGCCGCGACAGCGAGGGGTCCGCGTCCACGATGCCGCGGGCGCGCTCGTGGGCGAGCTGGAGAAGGTCGCGATCCTCGAAGAGCCTGGCAAACTTGAACTTGGCGCCGTGGCCGTGCTGCTCGGCGCCGAAGAGGTCGCCTTGGCCGCGGAGGCGGAGGTCTTCGGCGGCAACTTCGAAGCCGTCGTTGGTGCGCGCCAGCACGGCCAAGCGTGCGTCGGCCGCCTCGGAGATCAGAACGCACGTGCCCGGACGGCTCCCCCGCCCCACTCTTCCACGCAGCTGGTGGAGCTGAGAGAGGCCGAAGCGCTCGGCGTTCTCGACCACCATGATGGTCGCGGCGGGCACGTCGATGCCGACTTCCACCACCGTGGTGGCGACGAGCACGTCGATGCGGCCCGCCAGGAAGCCGCGCATGACTTCGTCCTTCTCCGGACCGGGAACGCGTCCGTGGAGGAGCGCCAGCCTGCGGCCCGCCAAGTCGCCCTCCTTCAGCCGCTCGAACTCGGCCTCGGCCGACCGAAGATCGCCCGCCTCGGATTCCTCGATCGCCGGATACACCAGGTACGCTTGGCCGCCGGCGTCCACCGCGCGTCCGACCTCGGCCATGACGTCGCCGCGCTCCGAGGGACGCGCGAGCCGGGTGGCGACGGGCCGGCGGCCGGCGGGCAGCTCGTCGATCACGCTCATGTCCACGTCGCCGTAGAGGGCCATGGACAGCGATCGGGGAATCGGCGTGGCCGACATGACCAGCATGTCGGGCCACGGGTCGCGGCGGGCCAGGGCCCTGCGCTGGCGAACCCCGAAGCGGTGCTGTTCGTCCACGACCACGAGGCCGAGCCGACCGAACTCGACGCCTTCCTGGATGAGCGCGTGTGTGCCCACGACCAGTTGCGCGCCGCCCGACGCGACGCGGGCGCGCAGCTCCTCCCGGCGGCGGCCGGCGGCCGAGCCGGTGAGGACGGCCAGCTCCACCGGGAGGCGTTCGGTCATGCCGGCGATGCTGCGGGCATGCTGCTCCGCGAGGATCTCGGTGGGGGCCATGAGCGCGGCCTGCCAGCCCGCCTCCACGGCGACGAGCATGGCGAAGAGGGCCACGACGGTCTTGCCCGAGCCGACGTCGCCCTGGAGCATTCGGTTCATTCGCCTGGGCGACGTCATGTCGGCCATGATCTCGCGCAGGACGCGCACCTGGGCGCCCGTGAGCTTGAAGGAAAGCGACCGGTAGAGCGGTTCGACGAGCGCGTCGGTTCGGCGGAAGGCGATGCCGGGCCGGGACCGCGTGGCCGCATGCCGCGCGCGCGCCTGGAGGAGCTGAAGGAAGAAGAACTCGTCGAAGGCGAGACGGCGGCAGGCGGGACCGGCGGGGGACGCGTCTTCCAGGGCGCGGGGGCGATGGAGGGCCTCGAGGGCGTCCGCCGACGCCACAAGGCCGAGGGCGTCGCGGGCGTCCGCGTCGAGAAACTCCTCCTCGCGCGCCTGCTGGACGAGCCAGTCGAGATTGCGCGCGACGACGCGGCGAAGGAACCACTGGGGCACGTCTTCGGACGCGGGGTAGACCACGAAGACCCTGCCCTCGCGGTCGCCGGCGCCGCTTCGGGCGAGCACGGCGTATTCCCGCGGCTGGATCTGGCGGCCGTGGAAGAACTTCACCGGGCCGCGCACGAGGATTCGGTCGCCCCGCTTGAGCTGGCGGAGCACCCAGGGCTGTCCGGGCCACGAGCACGTGACGGCGCCGCTGTCGTCCTCGACGACGGCCTGCGCGATCTTGAGGCCGGATCGCGTGGGGACGACGCCGGTGTCGCGAACCGTGCCGAGGACGGCGACGTCGGCGCCGACGGCGGCGAGGGCGGCCGGCGTGACGGTCGAGGCGTCGTCGTAGGCTCGCGGCGTGTGGTAGAGGAGATCGCGGGCCGACAGGATGCCCATGCGTCCGAGCAGCTCCGCCCAGCGCGGCCCCACGCCCTTGAGGAACGCGACGGGCTTGTCGAGCGGGCCGAGGGGGGGCGGGCCGGCCGCGGGCGGCGAGTCGCTCACGAGGCCGCGAGCACGCCGTGCACGAAGGAATCGGGGTTGAAGTGCTCCAGGTCGCCGATGGCCTCGCCGACGCCGACGAAGCGGACGTCCAGTCCCAGCTCCTGCTTCAGGGCGACGACGATGCCCCCGCGCGCGGTCGAGTCCATCTTCGCCAGGACCACGCCGCTGACCGGCGCCGCCCGCGAGAAGGCCCGGGCCTGGGCCAAGCTGTTCTGCCCGGATGCCGCGTCCAGGACGAGGAGCGTCTCGTGCGGAGCGCCGGCGCTCTGCCTTCCCGCGACTCGCGCGATCTTGGCGAGTTCCGCCATAAGGCCGTCGTCGGTGTGGAGGCGGCCGGCCGTGTCCAAGAGCACCACGTCGGCGGCGCGGGCCTTGGCCGCCGCTACCGCGTCGAAGGCGACCGCGGCGGGGTCGCCGCCCGGCTGGCCGCGCACGAAGTCCGCGCCCGCGCGCTCCGCCCACCGCCGCAGCTGCTCGACCGCGCCCGCGCGATAGGTGTCGGCCGCCGCAAGGACGACGGCGCGGCCCCCGGTTGCCAAGCGGCCCGCGAGCTTGCCGGCCGTCGTCGTCTTGCCCGCCCCGTTGACGCCCGCCAAGAGGTAGACGGACGGGGGTTGCGGGGCGACCGCCAGTTCCCGTCGCGGGCCGTCGCCCAGGACGGCTCGGATCTCGCGACCCACGGACTCGGCCACGCCCGCGCCCCTCTTGGCGCCGGCCTCCGCCGCGGCGATGCACCGAGCGGCGGCCTCGGCCCCGAAGTCGGCCATGATCAGCCGCTCCTCGACTTCGTCCAGGCCGGCTTCGTCGGCGCGCCGAAAGACGGGCGCCAGCGCCTTCGCCAGCAAGCGGCGCAACCGCTGGCGGCCGTTCTTCTCGCTGCGAAGGGCGCGCATGGGGACGGATGCCTCGGCGGGAGTGCGTCGGGACCGCGGCGGCGGCGCGGCGGCGTCCTACCGCAGCCCGGCGCGCCTCCGTCCGACCCACTCGGCGCAGAGGGCCGCGAGGACCAGAAGATAGGGAAGCGACGAAGTCCGAAGCGGGCGGCGGGAACGTCCGGCGCCGCCGTCCGCGGAGGGCGCCGAGAGCACGGACGGCGCGACGGCGGGTCGCAGCATCTCCGCGGTGAAGGCCGCGACCTCGAAGGTTCCCTCGGTCGTGCCGGAGGAGGACGAGGCGCGGTACCGGTACGTGCCGGGCGGCAGGCTCGGCGTGGCGAAGGCGGCGCCGGGAACCGGGAGCGCGAGCGCCGTGTCGAGCGCTGGGGCGGCGGCGGCGAAGGGAGGCGGCGGCGGTGCGGCGGCGGGGACGGGCGCAACCGGCGGCGACTCGGCTCGAGCCGGGGCGGCGGCAGAGGACGCTTGCGGTTCGGCGGCGGGTCCGGCGTCGCGGGCGGCGGGCGGCGGCGCGGCGGCGGCGCGCGGGCCGGAGTTGCGCGCGATGGTCAGGCGAAGCGAGTCGCCCGCCTCGCCGGCCGTGAGCCAGCGCACCGGCGCGCCCCGCTCCGCGACGTCGTCCGCAGGGCGAGTGCCGGAGGCGGGCGGCGGCGGACCGCCGGCCATCGTCCAGCCCCCGACCGCGGCCCACAACCGGCGGTACGCTTCGCGAGGACGGCCTCCTCGCGCCGCCCAGCGCCAGAAGCCGCCGGCAAGGGCTGTGGCCACGCGCCGCTCGCCGGTCTCGTCCAGCACGACGGCGGCATGCGCTTCGGCGCCGCCGTTCCGCCGCGCGGCCAGCGCCGCGCGCCGCGGTCCTTGTCCGGCCGGCAGCAGCCTCGCGAGCGGCGGCAGTCCGCGCCAAGACACGCCCGCCAAGTCGCCCGCCAAGGGAGAGGGCGAAGCCGCCTCCGCGTACCACTCGCCCCGGAGGGGGCGGGTCGCGTTCGCCAACCCGGCGGCGGCGGCATCGGCGGCGAAGACGATCTTTCGGTCTGCGCCGGCGATCGCGTCGCCCACCGCGTCGGGGCCGGACGCGCGGGCGCCCAGCGCGACGACCAGGCGCGCCTGCCGAACCATGTCCGCCAGCGCCGCGGCGCCAACTTCCTCTTCGGCGGCGGCGGCCGTCGGAGAGACCATCGGATGAAAGCGGTCCGGGCCCGTGCGCAGGTATCCCCGGACCGGAAGCCCTGTCGCCTGCTCGAGAACCGGCAACAGGAAGCGGGCTTCCCAATCGGGCGCCAGCGCGACCAGGAGAACGCCGGTCTCGTCGGAGTCGATGCGCACGATCGCCACGCGCTCGTCGTCCAGCGGGAAGGCGTCCGCGAACTCGGCCGGGGCAGGTCCGGCGCCGGGCGAGGCCGGGACCGGACCCGCGCCGTCCCCGCGAACGATGGTGGCCGAGACGCGCCGGGGGCCCGGAGCGATCGGCGGGGCGACGACGAAGTCGGCGACGCGGGCGCCCCAGCCGGGGAAGCCGCCCAGCCGGAGAACTTCGCGGACGACGCCGTCGACCGACACCAGCACGGAGACCGAGTCCGCGCCCCAGTCCCCTTCCACGCCCACCCGGCCGGCCAGCGGCGACGAACTGCCCGACGCCGGCGGCACGAGCAATCGCGACACGCCCAGGTTCGGCGCGGCCGCGTCCGGCGCCCAGGCGGTGTCCACCGACAGTCCCACGCCCAGCCTGCGCGCCGCGGCGGCGAGGGCGACCGGATCCTGCACGCGGCGGTCCGTCAGCAGCACGACCTCGCCGGCGCCCGCCTCGGCGGCCACCGAGAACGCCGCCGACAAGCGCGACTCCGTGGCGTCCGGGGACACCGAGCGAAGCGAGTCGCCGCCAGCGCCGCCCGTGCCGGCCAGCAAGACCCGCGCGCCCTCCGCCGCCAACGCCTCGGCTCGCGCCGCTGCGCCGTCCCAAAGCGCGGCGCCGTCGCGTCCCGTGGCCGTCATCGAGAGACTGGCGTCGAGCAGCACGTAGCGAGGCGGCCGGCCGCGCTCGCTCCAGTCCGCCACGTCGGGATTCCAGAGGATCGCGGCCAGCCCCGCCAGCGCGGCCAGCCGGGCGGCCAGGAGAAACGGCCGTCCGGGCGAGGCGAACTCCAAGCGGAAGTACACCCAGACGGCGAGGCCGGCGGCGAGGGCCAGGACGACCAGGGCGACCGTCACCGCGGAAGCCGCAACCCGCGGATCCCCGCCGTCAGGATCCGGGGCCGTCCGCCCCGGCGCCGGTGCGCCCGGCGGTCCACGCTTCCGGGCCGGGCAACCCGAACAGCATCGCAAGGCGCGCGCCGCTCTCGCGCTCCCACTGCGCCCGGTTCTCGCTGGGGACGGGGTCGCCGGCGGGCAGTTCGATCGCCAGCGGGTCCACCGGCCGGCCGGCCGCATGCATCTCGTAGTGCAGATGCGGGCCGGTCGCCAGGCCGGACATGCCGACGTAGCCGACGACCTGGCCTTGCGTTACCCGCGAGCCGACCGCGAGACCGCGCCTGAAGCTGCGCAGGTGCGCGTAGCGCGTGAGAAACCCGTTGGGGTGGCGGACGTCGAGAACCCGGCCGTACGTGTCGCTCCAGCCGCGGCGGACGACGACGCCGGCGCCGGTCGTCATGACGGGCGTGCCCGCGTCGGCCGCGTAGTCGACGCCTCGGTGCGCGCGCCACGTGCCGAGCACGGGATGCCGCCGGGACGGCGAAAAGCGCGAAGAGATGCGCCTGAAGTCCAGCGGCTTGCGAAGAAAGGCCCGGCGCACGGAGCGGCCCTCCATGTCGTACCACGTGCCGTCGCCGTCTCCGTTGGGATCGAACCAGACGGCGTGGTGCGCGCGCCCCTCGTTGACCAGCTCCGCGGCCAGCAGCCGTCCGGAACGCATGCTGCCGTCTTCGCGCACCTGCCGCTCCAGCACGAAGCGAAACGAGTCGCCGACGCGGATCTGGCGCGAGAAGTCCACCTGCCACTGAAACACCTGGTCGAGCCCGTGGAGAATCCGCTCCCGGTCCGACCGGGGCATCCCGGCCAGCGCGTCCAGCTCCACGACCGCCGACCAGAGCATGGTCTCGATGACGCCCGTCGCGGACAAGGTGTCGGTGAAGACGGGCGCGACCGCTTCGAGAGCCGACCAAGCGGGCCCGTCGCGCCGAAGCACCACGGTGCGGTCGCGGTCAACCGCCACGTCCACGCCGGCCAGCGTCTCGGGCACGCCCCGCCAAAGGACGCGCACGGCAACGCCGGGCCGCAGTCTGCGCGGGTCCGCAAACTCGGAAAATGCCAGCAGGACGTTGTCGTGGTCCCGGCGTTGGAGGCCCGCCGTCTCCAACAGGGCGCCCAACGTCGAACCCGCCGCGAGCGAGCGAGCGTCCACGCGTTCCGGCGGGCGGGCCTCCACGAGGGGCAGCTCGCCCGCGAAGGGAACGGACTCGCCGCACGAGAGAGCCCCGGCGGCCGCGACGAGAAGCCCGGCGAGCGCGCGTCCAAAGGCGGCGCGCCGGTGCGCGGGGACGCTCGGGCGCTGGTCCATGGACGGCGGCGGACGCCTGGACGGCAACGGGACCGAGGGGCGGCTTCCGGGGACGTTCAGACGCTGATCCTCTTGATGAACGTGGGCAGTTCGAGGTCCAGGACGGGCGAGATCGCCGGGCGGGCGTACGACGAGGAGTCCGAGGCGGTTGCCGGGTCGTGCCCGACGCGGAGCGCGGCTCCCGCGCCGTTCGCCTCGCTCCGGACCGCCCGGCCGTTCTCGCCGGCCGAGCCGCCCGGCAGAAACCGGCCCTGGGCGCCCGCCGGGACTGCCTGGGCCGCCAGTTGGCCGAGGCCCGGACGGCCGCCTGCGCCGCCGGCCGGGCCGAAGCTCGAGCGGTCGGCCAGGCCGCCGGGACGGCCCAAGGCCGGTTGCCGCGAGGACTCCGGCGCCGCCCGGCCGATGCCCGTCGCGCCTGCGGCGCCGCCGAGCGGCAACCGGGGGCCGTCCTGCGCGCCGGAGTGGCCGAACGGCCGGCGGCGCTCGGCGACGGGGCCCCCCGGCTGGCCGAACCGGCGGCCGGGCTCGGGAACGGCGGCCGGCGCGACATCCAGTCCCGGCTCGGCCTCGGCCTCGAAGCCGGTTGCGATGAGCGTCACCCTGACTTCGCCTTCCATCGCCGAGTCCTGGACCGCGCCGAAGATGATCTCCGCCTCCTCGCCCGCCGCCTCCTGGATCATCGTCGAGATCTCGGTGACCTCGCCGATGGCCAGGTCGGAGCCGCCGGTGATGTTGATCAGCACTCCCTTCGCTCCCAGGATCGAGACGTTGTCCAACAAGGGCGACGTCACGGCGTCCTGCGCGGCCTTGACCGCCCTCGCCTCCCCTTTCCCGGTGCCCGTGCCCATCAGAGCCGCCCCGCAGGACGACATGACCGTGCGCACGTCCGCGAAGTCCACGTTCACGTCGCCGCTCACGCGGATGAGGTCGCTGATGCCTTGCGTGGCGTGAAGCAGCACTTCGTCGGCCTTCTTGAGCGCGTCACCGAACGACATGCCCTTGCCCGTGACCGCCAGCAGCCGGTCGTTGGGCACGACGATCATAGTATCGACCGCGCGGGCCAGTTCCGCGAGCCCTTGCTCGGCCTGCCGCATGCGCTTCTTCCCCTCGAAGGAGAACGGACGCGTCACAACGGCCACGGCCAGCGCGCCGAGTTCGCGCGCCATCTCGCCGATTACCGGCGCGGCGCCCGTCCCGGTGCCGCCCCCCATGCCGGCGGCGATGAACACGAGGTCGGAGCCGTCGAGGATTCCGCGCACCTCGTCCGCGTCCTCGGCGATGGCTTGGCGTCCGACGCCCGGCCGGGCCCCTGCCCCGAGGCCGCGCGTCAGCCGCTTGCCGAGCTGGATGCGCTTCGACGCCTTGGACTGGCTCAGGGCCTGGGCGTCCGTGTTCGCCGATATGAACTCGACGCCCTCCAAGTCCTCGTCGATCATTCGGTTGACGGCGTTGCCGCCGGCTCCGCCCACGCCGATGACGCGCATCAGCGCGCTTGTGCGGGGCGCTTCGTCCAGTTCGAAGATCATCTGCTCTTCTCCTTTGTGGGACTTTCCGTCCCGGTTCCGTGAACGGCTCCGCTGCATCAGAAGAACTCCTTGAGCCAGGCGGCCACGCGGGTGGCGACTCCCGACGCGGCCGTCGACGCTCCCTCTCCGGTTTCCATGAAGTAGTCCGCGCCGAGCAGCGCGAGTCCGGCGGCGGCCGCGAAGTCGGGCTTGGCTACAGCGTCCACCAGCCCCGACAGACCCTCCCGGGCGGTCCCGACGCGGGCCGGCGACGCCAAGCGCTTGCGGGCCAAGTCGGTGATTCCCGGAATCGCCGCTCCCTTGCCCACGATGACGATGCCGGCGCTCAGGCAGACTTCGGGATGGAGGCCCTGGATGCGCTGGCGCAGGTGCTGGAAGACGTTCTCGATCCGTTCCTGCATGATCTCGGCGACCGAGCGCCGGGACACGGCGCGCCGGTCTCCGTTCGCACCGGGCAACTCGATCGTCTCGACCGGGTCCACGACCTCGCACAGGGCAGCGCCGTGCATTTCCTTGACGCGCTTCGCTTCGGCGAACGGGATCGACAGGCCGCGAATGAGATCGCTGGTCAGGGTCGCCCCGCCCACCGGGAGCACGCGCAGGTCGCGTATCTTGCCCTCGAAGTAGACGGTGAAGCCGGTCGCGGCGTCGCCCAGGTCGATCATGGCCACGCCGAGTTCCTTCTCGTCCTCGGCGAGGACGGCGCGGGCCGACGCCAGCGGCTCCAGGATGTGGTCCTGCACCCGGTAGCCCGCCTTCTCGACCGCCCGCGTGATGTTCTCGACGACGCTGGCCGAAGCGGTGACGAGGCAGAGGTCCGTCTCGAGGCGCGTGCCGGACATGCCGACGGGATCGGTGACGCCGCGCTGCCGGTCCACTGCGTAGTCCTGGGGAATGGCGTGCAGCAGCTCCCGGTCGCGGGTCATCGGCACCGCTCGCGCCACCTCGTGCACGCGATCGACGTCGCGAAGCACGATCTCCTTGGCGGAGACGGCGACCACGCCGACCGAACGATGAGCGTCCACGTGGTCGCCAGAGACGCCCACGTAGACGCGGTCCACGCTTGCTCCGGCCATCAGCTCCGCTTCCTCGAGGGCGCCGCGGATGCTCGTCGTCGCCTCTTCCAGGTCGATGACGGCGTCGCGACGCACGCCGGCGGTCTGTTTGCGGCCCACGCCCAGGATGCGCAGCTCGGGACGGGTGAGCTCGTCGACGACGGCGCCTATCACGGCGCGCGTGTGCGTGGAGCCGATGTCGAGGCCGGCGATGAGTCTCACGACGCCGCTCCCGGCGAGGATCCGCCGTCCGGCGCGCGCCGTCTCGCGGGTGGACCCGCGGAGGCGACCGCTTCCGGCTCGAGTGCGGCCGCGGTGCGTACCACGACTTGGTCCGCGAAGCGGAGGTCGATCTCGGCCGGAGGCTTTTCGGGAAAGCGCTCGAGGGCGTCGTTCATGGCAACGATCCCCGCGCGCAGGCGCCGTTCCGAGATCGGAGGAGCGTAGCGGATCCCGAGTCCCGAGTCGCCGACGAAGAACGTGACCAGATTGCCGTCGAGGTGCGCTTCCGAGATGACCGCGAAGACCTCGGGCGCGGCTTGAGCGACTTGCTCGACTTCGCGGGCGAGCAGCGCCAATCCGTCGTCGCCCGCCGAGTCGGGCCGGAGCACGGCGACCAGCGGGAGGTCGAGGACGGGGTCCGTCGGATCGATGGGAAGCAGGGCGCCGTGCCGGTCCACGGCCATGACCAGCGGCGAGGCGACCAGCGCGACGGGCTTCGCTTCCGCGACTCGGAGCACGAGCGTGGAGGGGGGACGGCGCGCGATCTCGACCGATTCGATCATGGGATGGGACTCGATGCGCCGTCGCCACTCGTCCTTGGATCCCCAGATGCTCGCGCCGCCGACCAACTGGGCCAGGGCGCGCACCTCGTCCTCGGCGACGTAGGCGAGCCCCGTCACGTCGAGGTCGGCGACCCGAAAAAGCGGCAGGCGGGCGGCGGCGCGAACGGCGCCGACTCCGACGACCGTCGCGACGGCAACCAGTCCGGCGAGCGCGGCGGCCCGTCTTGCCGGGCGGCGTGGGGACGCGCGGCCGCCCCTGGAGGACGGACGCAGGCCGAGGAGAGCCCCCAGTTCGCGAGAGCGGCCCGGCCGCCGCGCCGAAGCCCGGGATTCGGCCCGCGCAGAACGCCGCTCGAGGCGCCGACGAACGCCAAGAACGGAACCCAGTCCGGGAGAGCGGCCCGGCCGCCGCGCGCGAGTCCGGGACCGGGCTCGGGCAGGACGCCGCTCGAGGCGCCGGAGAAGGCCACGGAGGAACGCCAACCGGCCGGACCGCGCCGGCCGCCCGGCGGCCGTGGACTTGCGGCGCGCAGGGCGGCGCCCACGGCGCGGAGACGGGCGAGCGGCCCTCGTGCCGGCGGGGCGGACGACGGCCCGCGACGCTGCTTGCCGGACCGCAGTCTCGGGAGGGCGCGCGCGGCGCTTGGCGGAACGGGGCGATCTCTTCGCGGGGCCGGCTCCGACCTTGCTCCGGGACGCTCGGCGGAGCGATTGCAGCAACGACTGCAAGAGCGAGCGCCCGCTCGCGCCGGGGCTGGACCGTCGCGCGGTGGACGCTCGGCGGGACCTGCGGCGCCTTGGCGCGCGGAGGCCGGTTCGGGACGAACGGCGGCCTTGGCGGCCGGCGGCCGCGCCGCGCCGGGAGCCCAGCCGTGCTCGGCGGCCGCTCATCGCGCGCTCTCCTCGAGCACGTCCATGAGAGCGCGAGCCGTCTCTCCGATCGACCCCGCTCCCATCGCCACGCACACGTCGCCCGGACGCAAGGCGCCGGCCAAGGCGGACGCCAGCGTCGCCATGCGCGGATGGTAGACGACGGCCGCGCCGCGCTCCGCCGCCGCCCGTGCCACCGTCTCGCCGGTGACGCCGGCGATCGGCGCCTCCCGGGCAGGAAAGACGTCCGTGACCCAGACGGAATCCGCCGCGGCCAGCGCCCGGCCGAAGGCGTCGCGGCAGTCGCGGGTACGCGTGTAGAGATGCGGCTGGAAGACGGCGACGATCCGCCGCCCGGGGTTGGCTTCGCGCGCGGCGGCGAGCGTGGCCGCGACTTCGGTGGGATGGTGCGCGTAGTCGTCCACGACCTGGACGCCGGCGGCCGCGCCGAGCGCTTCGTAGCGGCGGCCGACGCCCGCGAACGAGGCCAAGCCCCGGCGAACGTCTTGCCACGACGCGCCCAGCGAGCGCGCCGCTCCGGCCGCCGCAAGAGCGTTGCGGACGTTGTGGAGTCCAGGCAGGGAGATGCCGAGCTCGCCTGCGGAAGCCCCGTCCTCGACGACCGCGAAAATCGAACCCTGTCCCGCCGGACGAACCGACACGGCCCGCAGGCCCGCGTCCTCGCCGAGGCCGTAGGTGCGGACGCGCGCGGCGGCGGCGGCCAGCCGGCGGGCTCCCCGGTCGTCGGTGCAGAGCCAGAGCGTGCCGTCCGGATGAACAAGCCCCGCGTACTCCGCGAAGGCCGCCTCGAGCGTCTTCGCGTCGCCGTACGTGTCGAGGTGGTCGGGCTCCACGTTCGTGACGACCGCGACCTCGGGACGCAGCGCCAGGAAGGAGCGGTCGTACTCGTCGGCTTCCACGACGAAGACGTCCGACCCGCCGTGGAGGAGGTGCCCGCCCCAAGCCGTCACCTCGCCGCCCACCAGGCACGTCGGATCCGCGCCCGCGCACTCCAGGACATGCGCCGTCATCGCCGTGGTCGTGGTCTTCCCATGGGTCCCGGCCACGCCCACCACCCTGCCCCCGGCGACCCAATGTCCCAGGGCCGCGCCGCGCTTGAGCACCGGCACGCGCGCGGCTTCGGCGGCGGCGAGCTCGGGGTGCGTGGACGGGACCGCCGACGTGACCACGACCGCCGCTGCGCCGGCCACGTGGTCAGGGTGGTGTCCGCGGAAGAACGCCATCCCACGCGCGACCAGCGCGTCGATGGCGGGGCCGCCGCGCAAGTCGCAACCGGACACCCTTGCGCCGCAGCCGAGCACGAGTTCGGCGAGCGGCAACATGCCGGCCCCGCCCACGCCCATGAAGTGCACGACGCCCTTGTCGGCAAGCCGGCGGAGACCCGGGGGGCGCTCCGCGGAACGTCCGGCGGCGGCGTCTCGTCTCTCGGCCGGCGCCGCGGCCGTCATGCGGCGCCTCCGCGCGGCGCCGGCGCAACCAGGGCGGCCACGGCACGGGCGGTGTCGGCGGCGGCCGACGGGCGGGCGCGCTGCACCGCCGCCCGAGACATTCGCGCGAGCCGCGCGGGCGCCGCGAGCAGTTGCTCGGCCTTGCCCCACAGGCGTTCGCCGGTGAGGACCCCTCCCGACGCGTCGCGCTCCGGCACCACGACGGCCGCTCCGGCCCGCTCGAGCGCGACGGCGTTGCGGCTCTGGTGATCGGCCGCGGCCGTGGGCAACGGCACGAGGATCGCCGGAAGGCCCCAGGCCAGGAACTCCGACGTGGCCATGGCGCCCGCGCGCGACACGGCCAAGTCCGCCGCGGAGAGCGCCAAGTACATCGTCTCGGGCCGAAGGTACGCATGCACACGGACTCGCTCGCGGGGGCCGGGCCGCCCGGTCACCGCGGCGCGCACCCAGTCAACGTGCGCCCGGCCCGCTATCCAGAGCACGGAACAACCATCGGGCAGGGCGTCCGGCAACGCTTCGGCGGCGGCGCGGTTGACGGCCCGGGCTCCTTGGCTGCCGCCTACCACCAGCACAACCTGTCCTTCCGCCGGCAAACCCAGGGCAACGCGGGCCGCCGCCGCATCGCGATTCTCGGACGGCGGCAAAGGCCGAATCGGATTCCCGGTGTTGCGCGCCCTTCGCCTCGCGCTTCGCGGAAGCGACGCCGCCGCCTCCGGGTGGGCGACGTGTATCTGGGCCGCCCACCGGGCCAGGAGCCGCGTTGTCTTCCCGGCGTGGACGTTCTGCTCCTGCAACACGATCGGCAGGCGCAGGAGAACGGCCGCGACGCCCGCCGGGGCCGCCGCGTACCCGCCCGTGAGCACGACCGCCGCCGCCTCGCGACGCCGAAGCTCGCCGAGCAGGCGCGCAACCGCCCGGCACAGAAGCCAGACGGCCCGACCGCTTCCCGCCAGGGCGCGCCGCGGCGACGGGCGCGTCAAGCCCTGCAGCGGGAAGAGGACGTGATCGTACCCCAGGCGCGGCAGCTCGCGAGCCTCGACGCCACCCTCGGAACCGATGAAGAACGGCGAGAACGGGGCCGCGCCGCCGGGAGGGCCCAGCCGGACCAGCGCCTCGGCGATGTTGCGGGCCGGGTGGAAGTGTCCCGCGGTCTTGCCGCCTGCGAACGCGACCACCGTCATGCGGGCCTCGGCGCAAGCGGCCGGCGGCCTTCGGGAGCTTCGCGCGCGACGGCCAGCAGGATGCCGACCGCGGCCAGCGCCACGATGACGTTGGTTCGCCCGAACGAGATGAACGGCAGCGACAGGCCCGTCGACGGCAACGCGCCCAGCGCCACGCCGACGTGGACGAAGGCTTGCAGGCCGATCAGCGAGCTGATGCCCACCGCGAGCAGCTCGCTGAAGAGGTCTCGCGCCGACCGCGCCACGCGAAAGCCGATGAAGATGAAGGCCACGAAAGCGAGGATGACCGCCACGCTGCCCACGAAGCCCCATTCTTCGCCGATCATGGCGAAGATGAAGTCGTTGTGCGCCTCCGGCAGGAATCCGTACTTCTGGTGGCCCTTGCCGAAGCCGACGCCGGCCACGCCGCCCGAGCCCATCGCTATGAGGCTCTGGTAGCTCTGAAAGGCCGAGCCCTGCGGCGCAACGCCGGGATCGAGAAGGAGAGTCTGCCACCGCGTCTCGCGATACCCTCCGGTGAACAGGGGGCCGGCGAACGGCAGCGCCAGCACGGCCAAGAAGAAGAAGTGGCCGATGCGCGTGCCGGCCACGAAGAGCACCATGAGACCGGCCGCGGCGATGACGCATGCGGTGGAGAAGTCGGGCTCCAGGGCCACCGGCACGAGGATGCAGGCCCATCCGGCCAGGAACGGCGCCAGTCCACGGCGCAGGCCGCGGAAGTGGAGCTGCTTTCGCACGGCCAGCGACGCGGTCCAGACGACCAAGGCCAGCTTCGCCAAGTCGGAAGGCTGGATCGTGACGCCCACGCGCAACCAGCGCCGCGCTCCGTTGATCACCGGCGCGATCCCCTCGGTGAACGGAAGGACCAGCACGACCAGGAGGGCCGCCGATCCGATCATCATCGGCGCGGCCAGCACGCTCCACCACTGCGTCGGCACGCGCGCGCAGACGAGCATCGCCGCGAGGCCGAGCGCAACGCCCGTGCCTTGGCGCAGCACGTAGTGGTAGTGCAGCAGATCGTTGCGTTGCGCCATCGCGGACGTGGCCCCGTACAGCGTCAGCAGGCCGAAGGCCAGCAGCAGGATCGTTATGACCAAGATGGCCGCCGACTCCCAGCCCCGTCCCAGCCCCGTCTCCGGCAAGGAGAGGCCGGCCCGCCCCGGTGCGACGTCCATCGCCCAAGGGCCCCGGACGCGGCGGGGCGGACGCTTCCTCGACCAAGAAACGGGACTCAACGCCCCGCCCTCCCGGCAAGCGCGCGAAACGCTTCCCCGCGGGCTTCGTAGCCCGGGAACATGTCGAAGCTGGCGCATGCGGGCGACAGCAGCAGGGCGTCGCCCGCCGTCGCGGCGGCCCGGCCGCAGGCCACGGCGTCCTCGAAGCCGCCCCGGGCCACTTCGACGTGCACGCCGCCGCGGCATCCGCCTTGGGCATCGCGCTCCTTGCCGGCCTGCCCCCCGCCGCCCCCCGCCGCCCGTTCGCCCGCCCCGCGCCGCAACGCCCGCGCGATCTCGGCCGCCGCCCGGCCCCCCGCCGCCCCGTACGTCACCACCGCGCGCGCCTTGCCCACCAGGTGCGGCGCGAGGCCGCCGAAGTCCTCTCCCTTGTCCTCGCCGCCGAGCAGCAGCACAACCGGCCCCTCGATGCCCTCCAGCGCACTCCGCGCCGCGGCCACGTTGGTCGCCTTCGAGTCGTTGACCCAACGCACGCCGTCCACCACGCCCACGGGCTCGAGCCGGTGCGGCAAAGGCGCGAACGACCCGAGCGCGGCGGCGGCGGCCAGCGGATCCGCTCCCGCGGCGGCGGCGGCCAGCAGGGCGGCGAGCGCGTTGGCCCGGTTGTGGGAGCCCACCAGCCCGACGTCCTCGACGCCCGCGACCCGCGCGGCGCTCCTCTCCGGCCGTTCGCCGGGCAACCCCGCGGCGCTCAGGTCCATCTCCACGTCGCGGCCGGAGATCCAGGCCCCCGGCGCCGCAGGCCGCTTCAGCGAGAAGAACAGGCGGGTCCCCGGCGCGTCGCGGCCCATGTCGAGCACCGCGGGGTCGTCGGCGTTCAGCACCCAGGTCGTCGCGTCGCCGCCCAGATCGAAGAGGCGGCGCTTGTCGGCGTGGTAGGCGGCCACCGATCCGTAGCGGTCCACGTGGTCGGCGGCCAGGTTGGTCATCACCCCCACCGCCGCCTTCATTTGCCGCGTGCCGGCCAACTGGTACGAAGACAGCTCGAGCACGATCCGTTCCGGAGGCGGAGCCATCTCCGCCAGCGCCGAGGCCGGCGGGGCCAAGCCGCCGCCCACGTTGCCGCCCAAGGCCGTCCGCAACCCCGCCTCGGCGAGGAGGTGGGCCGTCATGGCGGCCGTGGTCGTCTTGCCGTTCGTGCCCGTCACGACGATCAGTGGACCCGGCAAGAACCGGCTGGCGAACTCAGGCTCCGATATCCAACCGACGCCCCGCGCGCGAAGGGCGGCGAACACCGGAGCGGTGGGGGGGATTCCCGGACTGGCGACGACGGTGTCCGCCGAGGCCAGGGGCGCCAAAGGGTGTCCGCCCAGCCGGACGTCGGCGCCCAGCTCCCGCAATCCGGCTGCACGAGCTGCAACTGCAGGGTCGTCGCTCGCATCGCTGACATGAACTTCCGCTCCTTTTGCCAGGGCCAGGCGCGCGGCGGCCTCTCCGCTCGCGCCCAGGCCGATCACAGCCACTCTTCGTTCCTTCTCCTTCACTTCCCGCTCCTCTCGTCCCGTCCGCCTGGGGCGGCGCATCGCGCTACCGCAGCTTCAGCGAGGCGAAGCCGGCCATTGCGCAAAGGACGCCGAGTATCCAGAACCGAATGACGATCTGCTCGTTCCCCCATCCCTTCTTCTGGAAGTGGTGATGGAGGGGAGCCATGAGGAATGCGCGGCGCCCTTCGCCGAAGCGGCGTCGCGAGTACTTGAAGTACTGTTTTTGGACCAGGGAGGAGCCCGCTTCCAGCACGAAGACGCCGCCGACGAAAGCCAGCAGGATCTCGGCTCTCAGCAGAATGGCGGTCGCCCCGAGCGCCCCGCCCAGCCCGAGCGCGCCCGTGTCGCCCATGATGACCCGGGCAGGGGGCGCGTTGTGCCACAGAAAGCCCAGCGTGGCGCCCGTGATCGCCGCCGCGAAGACGGCCAGCTCGCCGGCGCCCGGCAGGTAGAAGAGTCCGAGGTAGGCCGACGTGTCGACGCGCCCGATCACGTACGCGAACACCGCGAACGCTCCGGAAGCGATGGCGACGAGGCCGGGCGCGAGCCCGTCCAAGCCGTCCGAGAGATTGACGGCGTGGGTGGTGCCCACGAGCACGCCGGCGACCCAGAGGACGAAGAGCGCAGGCGGAAAGGCGAGCGCCCACTCGTCGAAGAACGGCAGGTTGACGGTGGTGGCTCCGAAGGATTCCTGGGGGACGGTCGTCCACCACGCCAGCGAGCCGGCGTTCGCGACCGAAGCGCCGGAGGGCGTCCAGTAGAGGACGGCGGCCGCGAAGACGGCGCCGAACGCCAGCGAGCCGATCCACTTGGAGCGCTCGACGAGGCCGCCGCGCGCGCCGCGCACGATCTTGAGGTAGTCGTCGAGGAAGCCCAGCCCGGCCATGGCGAGGATCGCGGACAGCGCGACGAGCGTGTAGGGATTCGCCAGCTCGGCCCAGAGCACGGTCGCGCCGGTCACGGCGCCCACGATCAGAACGCCCCCCATGTTCGCCTTGGGCTCGGGGCCGTTCGCGGGCGGCAGGTTCGCTCGCGGCACGTCCACCACGCCGCGGGCCTTGAGCGCCGAGATGAAGCGTGGACCGAAGAGGAGCGCCGCCAGCAGGGCCGTCACCAGCGCGCCCGCGGACCGGAACGTCAGGTAGCTGAAGAGGTTGAAGGCGATGTGGACGTCGGCCAGCCCGGGGAAGAGATGGTAGAGCATCAGGCCTCCGTGGTTCCGAAGGCGGATTCAAGCACGGGAATGGCCCGCTCGAAGCGGCAACCCCTGGACGCCTTGAGCAGCACGCCGTCGCCCGGCCCCAGCATCTGCGGCAGGCGCTCGCGGAGGGAGTCGAAGCGGTCCACGAGGCAGAGGCGGTCGTCGCTGACTTGCCGGCCGGCCGCGGCGAACGCGCCCACCAGCACGTAGCGGTCGATCTTGTCCGCGAGGACGTGGCGCAACGTGCGAAGGTGGACCGCATCCGAGTGGGCGCCGAGCTCCAGCATCGTGCCCAGGACGGCCACGCGCCGGCCGGGCACATCGAGGCCTGCCAGCGTCTCCACGGCGGCCGCCACGCTGGCCGCGTTGGCGTTGTAGCAGTCCACGAGGACCGTGAGGCCGCCGGTCCGGCGCACTTCGCCCCGCAGTGCGCCAGGGCCGACGCCGGACACGCCGGCGGCCGCCTCGGCGGGAGGGGCGCCCAGCGCCCGGGCCGCGGCCAACGCGAGCGCCGCGTTGGCGACGGCGTGGCGACCCGGCACCCGGAGCGACACGCGGCGCCTTTCCCAGTCGAACGAATAGGTGCCGTCGGGACGCAGGCGGGGGTTCGCGGGCCGGGCCGCCCGGGCGCGCGGCGACCATCCGCAGACGCCCACGCCAGCATCGATCTTGCGGGCCTCTTCGGCCAGGCGCGGGGGCTCGTCGCCGACCAGCGCGGTCCCCCGGCCGCCGACCGCCCGCACCAAGTCGAGCTTCTCGGCGAGGACGCCCGGCAGGTCTCCCAAGCGTTCCATGTGCGCTTCCGAGACCGTGGTGACGACGCCGACGGTCGGCTTGGCGATGCGCGCGAGCTCGGCGATCTCGCCCGGCTCGCTGGTGCCCATCTCGAGCACGAGCGCCGTCGCGTCGTCCGGCGCGGACAGGATCGTGAAGGGAACGCCGACGCGGTTGTTGTGGTTGGCCGGCGTGCCGTGCGCTCCGGGCAGCCCGGCCAGCGCGCCCATCGTCATGTCCTTGACGGTAGTCTTGCCCGCCGAGCCCGTGATTCCGACGACGGGGACGTCCAGCCGGCGGCGGCGGCTGAGCGCGAGACCGCCCAGGGCCGCGAGCGTGTCCGGGACGCGGTAGACGCGCGCAACCCCCGCTTCGGCGCCCGCCCAACCGTCCTCGACGACCACGGCCCGGCAACCCTTGGCCGTTGCGGCGGGCACGAACGCGTGCCCGTCGAACCGCTCGCCCCTGAGTGCCACGAACACGTCGCCGGGCTCGGCCGAGCGCGAATCCGTGCAGATGCCCCCGAAGCGCTCGCCCTCGCCGCCGCCGGGCACCCCCAGCGCCTGGCGAACGGCGAAGTCGCTCCAGCGTCCGGAGGCCCTCACGACCCGCCTGCCCCCGGCCGGGCGCCGTCCGCTCGCCCGTCTTCCAGGCCCCGATTCTCTTGCGCGGTCCCCGGCGCCCCGGCCAGCGCCTCCGCCACTATTCGCCTCTCGTCGAACGGCAAACGCTCCGCGCCTACGATTTGAACGCGCTCGTGGCCCTTTCCCGCCAACAGCACCACATCGCCCGGCCGCGCGGTCCCCAGGGCCCACTCGATCGCCTCGCGCCGGTCCAGCAGCTCGACCAGTTCGGCCCCCGCGACGCCCGCCGCCACTTGGCGCGCGATCGCGGCCGGGTCCTCCCGGCGCGGGTTGTCGGAGGTCACGACCGCAACATCGGCGTAGCGGGACACCGCGGCGCCCATCCGGGGACGCTTCTCCACGTCCCGCTCGCCGCCGGCGCCGAACACGACAAGCAGCCGGCCCTCCACGAGCGGGCGAACGGTTCCCAGCACCTGCTCCAGCGCGTCGGGCGTATGGGCGAAGTCGCGAAACACGTCGACCGGACCGCCGGCGATCCGTTCCAGACGCCCGGGCACGGGCCGGCACTCCGCCAGCCCCGCGGCCACGTCCGGCAGCGACCGCCCCAATCCCAGCGCGCAAGCGGCCGCGGCCAAGGCGTTGTACACGTTGAACCGGCCCGGCAGACCAAGCTCCACGGGCGCCGACCGTCCGTTCCATTCGAGCCGGAAGGCGCACTGCCGCAACGAAGTGCGCACGTCGCGTGCCCGCGCGTCGGCGCCGGGCCGCAACCCGTAGGACAGCGCTCGGCCCGGCGGCGCGAGGCTGCGCCAAGCCTCGTCGTCCGCGTTCACCACGGCGACGGCGCCGTCCTTGCCCAGCTCGAGCAGGCGCGCCTTGGCGGCCAAGTAGCGCTCGCGGGTCCCGTGGTAGTCCAGGTGGT
Source organism: Longimicrobiales bacterium (assembly GCA_965203485.1). Lineage (GTDB taxonomy): Bacteria > Gemmatimonadota > Gemmatimonadetes > Longimicrobiales > Gaopeijiaceae. The sequence continues at coordinate 917,541 of OZ241892.1, read as the reverse complement.
CGCGCGTGAGGTTCGTGAAGACCGCGGCGTCGAACCGCAACCCGTCCAGTCGGTGCTGGTCCAGCCCGAACGACGAAGCCTCGACGACGACCGACCGGACGCCCTCGGCCTCCAGCGCCGACAGGCGGCGGGCCAAGTCGGCAGGTCCCGGCGTAGTGAGGCCGTCGGCGCCGGGCACGATCCGGCCGTCGGGGCCCGTCGTGCCTAGCGTGCCGACGGCGGCAGCGGGGGCCGCGCGGCCCAGCAGGCTTCGGATCAACAACGCCGTCGTGGTCTTTCCGTTGGTGCCCGTCACGCCCACCATCGTCGTTCGGCGCCACGGCGACCCCGCCACGAACGCCGCCGAGAGCGCGGCGGCCCGGCGCGCGTTGCCGACGCGCAGCTGAAGCGCCGCAACGTCCGCCACGGGCCGCTCGACGACCGCCGCCACGGCCCCGGCGTCCACGGCCGCCCGAACGTGATCGTGCCCGTCGGCCTGGGCGCCGGCCCACGCCACGAAGAGATCGCCGGGCCGCACCCGGCGCGAGTCGTGCTCCACCCCCGCCAGATCGATGCCCCCCAGGCCGCCGCCGGAGACGACCTCCACCGTCACGCCCCCGGCCTCGACCGCCGCCACGACCTCGGCCAGCCGCGCGTTCGCCTCGCCGCACGCCCCCACCGAGCCCGGCGGCGCCCCGCCCGGCGCCGGCGCGACCTCGGCCGACCGCGCCCTCACTTCGCCGTTCCCAAGACGCGGACCGTGTCGCCCGGCAGCACGGCCGTCCCCGGCTGCGGGATCGTCCGCGCGACCGGCCCGCGTCCCTCGAGCCGCACCCGCAGTCCCATCTTGTGCAGTTGCCGCAACGCCACCCGCACGGGCGCGCCGCCGAGCCTCGGCACCGCCATCGCGCCCCCGCCGGCGCGCGCGCCCGCCGGCGCCGGCTGGGAAAGGGCGCGGTCGGCCGTCCCGCCCGGTGCGGCGCCCGCCGAGGCAAAGCGCACGAGCGGCGTGGAAGGCGGCGCAGGTCCGCGTTCCCGCTGGGCGAGGGCGAGCGCTCGCCGGTCCAAGGGGACTTGGCGCGCCGAAAGCAGGCTCCGCAACATGGCGCGCGTCACCGGCGCAGCGGTCTCGCCGCCGTAGTAGCCGCCGCGCGGGCGGTCCAGCTTGACGAAGAACAGCAACTGCGGATCGTCGGCCGGAAAGTAGGCTCCGAAGGACGCGTAGTAGGCGCCGGGCTCGTATCGGCCGTCCGGCCCCATCGCCCGCGTCGTGCCGCTCTTGCCCGCCACCAGGAACGAGGACATGCGGGCGCGCGTCGCCGTGCCGCTCTCGACCACGTCCACCAGCACGGGCGTCAGCTGCTCGGCGACCCAGCGGGGCACGGCTCGGCGGATGCCGCGCGGGCGCGCGAAGCGCATGTCCTGCCCGTCCGGACTCTGCACCCGAGCGACGATCCGCGGTTCCATCAGCACGCCGCCGTTGGCGAGCGCTCCGAACGCCATCGCCATCTGCAGCGGAGTGACCGCGAGCTCGTATCCGAAAGAGAGCGAATGGGCGGACTGGCCGGACCAGTTCTCGGGCCTCCGCAGCACGCCGGATGCCTCGCCGGGCAACCGGATGCCGCTGCGGGTGCCGAAGCCGAAGTCTCGGAACGTCGTGTAGTGCTGGGCCGACGTGAGCCGCGACGCGAACTTGGCGATGCCCGTGTTCGAGGACCGGCGGATCACTTCGTGGAGCGTGAGCCACCCGCCGCCGTCGATGTCCGTGATCCGGCGGCCCCGGACGTCCCACGTCCCGTCGCCCGTGTCCACGGAGTCGTCGAGCGCGGCGACGCCGTGCTGGAGCAGCGCCGCCGACGTGAACGGCTTGACGGTCGATCCGGGCTCGTAGGTCGCGTTGACCGCGGAGAGGCCGGCCCGAGAGCCCTCGACGATCGACGTCATGGCAAGGATCTCGCCAGTGGACGGGTCCGTGACGACCAAGTCCCCGCCCCTTGCCCCGTTTTCTTCCACCGCCGTGGCGAGGATCTCTTCGGCGATGGCCTGAACGTCCACGTCGATCGTGAGCGTCACGTCGCGGCCGGCGACCGGCGGGCGCAACTCCACGACCTGGCCCGGGACTTCGCCGCCGCGGTTGTCGCGGGCGACAATCTGGCGGCCCTCCCGCCCCGCCAGCACCGAGTCCATCGCCTGCTCGATCCCGCCGCTGCCGCTCCCGTCGAGCACGACCCCGAGGATGCCGCGCGCTAGTCCGTCCCGCGGATACAGTCGTCGCAACTCCGGCATCACGTGCACGCCGGGGATTCCCCGCAGTTCCGCGACCTGCGTGGACGAATAGCGTCCCGGAAGCACGCGCCAGGACCGCGCAGGGTCGGTGGCGAGGCGGGCCGTCCGCGCGCGCACGCCAAGGCGTTCGACCAGAGCCGTCTGCACGGCCCCGCGGCTCCGCACCTCGGCGGAGGCCACCGCCACCGAGGCCCGCCAATGGCTCACGGCCAGCTCGCTGCCGTTCCTGTCCAGGATGCGGCCCCGCGGCGCTGGAACCGTCTTGCTCTTCTGGTGCTGGGCAAGCGCGCCCGCCGTCCATGCGGCCCGTTCCACGACCTGCACTTCGGCGGCCCGGGCCACGAGGCCGCCCGCCGCGACCAGCCACGAAGCCAGCAGGAAGCGCCTGCGCAACCGCACTCGGTGGTACGGGTCGGTGTGCGTGCGCGGACGGCCCATCACCAGCCTCCCGCGGGAATCACGACCTCGTGGTCGTTCGGCGGGCGCAGGCCGAGGCGCCTGGCGGCCTCGGCCGCGACGCGCGGCCGCGCCTCGATCTGGGTCAGCCGGCGGACGAGGGTCTCGCGTTCGTCCGCGGCGATCGCCAGCTCGCGCTCGACGTCCTGCAACCGCTGCATCGTCTCGCGGGTGGTTGACTGCCGCCACGCGACGAGGGCCAGAGCCGCCAGCATCGCCGCAAGCGCGACGCCGCATCGAGCCGCCAGTCCCCGGCCGCTCACGCCGCCCGTCTCCACGCCCTCAGACGGGCGCCCCGCGCACGCGGATTGTCCCGCACCTCCTGCGCCGAGGCCGTCACGGCCCTCCCGGCGAGCTCGGCGCCGGCGGGCGGCCGATCCAAGGAGCGCACGGGCAGCTTGGCCGGCAAGCCGGCGTTCGGATCGCCCCAGCGCCGAAACGCGCGCTTGACGACGCGGTCCTCGCCGGAATGGTAGGCGACGACCGCCACCACGCCGCCGGGGCGGAGCGCGTCGCGGATCGCCGCCAGCCCGGCCTTCAGCGTCCCCAACTCGTCGTTCACCCGTATGCGCAGGGCCTGAAAGAGGCGCGCCTTTTCGGCGTGCGTCGAGCGACGGCGGAGCACGGCCTCCAGGGCGCCGACCAGGTCGTCGCTGGCCAGAAGCGGCCCGCGCGCCCGGCGACGGACGAGCTGGCCGGCCAGAGCACGCGGCCGGGGGGCTTGCCCCGCCTGCAAGACGCCGGCCAGCTCCGCCGCGGTGGCGCCAGCCAGGAATCCGGCCGCGTCGAGGGGCGCGTCCGGGTCCATGCGCATGTCCAGCGGCGCACCCTTGCGGAAGGTGAAGCCGCGCCGGTCGTCGTCCAGCTGGGGCGAACTCACGCCCAGGTCCAGCAGAGCGCCCGCGAGCCCCTCCGAGCGGACCTCGGCGTCTTCGCACGCGGCCCGAAACGACATCCGGGCCACCCGCGCGCGCTCCCCGAACGCCGCCAACCGGCCTCGCGTCGCGCACACGGCCGCCGGGTCGCGGTCCACGGCGAGCACGCGGCAGTCGGAGCGCCGGCCCAGCAACGCCGCGGCGTGTCCGCCCCCGCCAGCCGTGCCGTCCATGTACAGACCGGCGGGTCCCCTGGCCAAGCAGCTCATCGTCTCCTCCACGAGAACGGAGCAGTGGCGGTAGCCGGGCGCGCGCGCACAGCCCGCCTCAGCTGAAGATCCGGGGGGCGAAGTCGGCATCCGAAGCCCATTCGTCCATCGCCGTCGCGAAGCGTTCGGGACTCCATATCTCGATGCGGTCCACCGTGCCGACGAACAAGGCCGACCCCTCCAGGCCCGCTTGCTCCCTCAGCCACGGGGGAATGCGGATGCGTCCGTGGTCGTCGGGCTCGACTTCGGTCGCCTGGGCGGTGATTCGCCTCAGATACGCGCCCCCGTCGCCGCTGGCTCGGCGGTGCTCCACGAGCTTGCGCTCGACCGACTGCCACGTGGCGGCCGGCAGGAGGTCCAGATGAGTCGCTTGCCATTGGAGCAGGACCAGAGACGCGGAAGCCTCGGCGCGCGCGTCCCCGGACGACGCCTCGACGGAGGCGCCGCCCGCGCCGAGAGCGCGCCGAAACGCCGAGGGGAAGCTGACGCGTCCCTTGGCGTCGATCTGGCACTCGTACCGCCCGAGCAGTTTGGCCACGGTTCTGAATCCCGGATTGCATCCCATTTTATCCCACAACTTCCCACTTTAACCATTCGATTCCCCTTTGGCAAGCGCGACGCCCCCCGGGCCCTCTGGACACGCCATCCGCGCGTGCCGTCCCGGCTGGTGCAGAGCGTGTGGATGCGCCCGCCTCGGCCGTCGGCCCCGCGCGGCTTTCGCGCCCTGGGAAGCCGCGGTACGCCTGGGCGACGGACGGCGACGGGCGGCAAGCTGGAAAGAGGCGGGCCAGCGCGCCCGAGAGGCGCCCGGGACCAGGACTCGGACGGGACCCGCCCGGCCTGGCCTACCGCGAGAGCGGGCGCACGGACGGACCACCGCCGCCGCCGACCGACGAAGCGGCGACGCGCCCGGCCTGGCCCTACCGCGAGAGGGGGCGCAGGCCGTCTCGGCGCCCGAAGAGCGCGCGACGGAGGACCGTGCGCGACGCCCGTGCGCGACGCCCGGTTTCGACTACGGCGATCGGATTCGCCCGCCGCAGCGCGCGATGCGTGAAAAAGGGGGCGTCGCCGACCGCGGACTTGGCCGGCAACGCCCCCTCGGGCAGGCGGCGGACCCTGCTGGGGCCCTTATCAGCCGCGCTGAATCAGGGCCTGCTGAATCTCGATGTACTGCTGAATCGCGTCGCGCAGCTGCTGGAGCTTGACGCTCGGTTGGGTCTCGGCGTACGTGGTCACCCGGGCCAAGCCCAAGAGGCGGGCAGCGCTCTGGAAGAGCGGCAGGGCCTGCTGCGCCGACTGAAGCGTTTCCGGCGCCTGCACGCCCTTGGCCCGCTCGTAGAGCGCGTACCCGTGCCAGAAGTCCAGCTCCCCGGCAACGCTCTCCGAGACTTCGCCCTCGAAGGTCTTGGCCATCTCGATCATCCTGATCGCGTACCGGTGATTGCCCTTGCCGATGCCCTTGGCGTGTCCGTCCACCAAGAGCAGGCGGGCCACCAAGTCGGCGGGCTGCTCGCCCTTCTCGACCGCGGCATGCAGGTACCCCAGCGCATCCTGCGGCCGGTCGTTCTCGAGCATCCAGCGGCCCTGGGTCACGTTCGTGTTGGGGAACGCGGCGTCGCGCCTGTCGACCGAATCCAGCGCCGCGACGGCATCGTCCAAGCGGTCCGCCTTCTTGAGGACGTTGGCGTATTGGAACCAAAGGTCGGCTTCGGCGCCGTGCGTTCGCAACACGCGCTCGGCCATCTCGACCGCCTCGTCGGTCCGATCCAGTTCGCTGTACGCGGCGATCATGTTCTTCAGGTGCGCCACGTCCATGTCCTCGCCCTGCACTCCGTACGCCTGGTCGTAGGACGAGAGCACCTTTTCGTAGAGAACCGCGGCGTCGGGAGGCAACGGCTCGTCCTCCGGCACGCCCTCGCGGTGCCCCTGCGCAACCCGCGCGGCGAACGCCGCATGCTGAAGCAACAGGTCGACGTTCTCGCCGTCGAGCGCCAGACCCTCCTCGATCAGGAGCATCGCGCCTTCGGCGTCCCCGGCGAGCGCCAAGTCGTACGCCACCCTCATCCGGACCGCGGCGTTGTTCGGATCGAGCTTCAGGAACTCCGCGTAGTACCCGCGAGCCTCGTCGGGGCGGTCCAGCTTGGCGGCGAGGAAGCCCGCCAGCTCGAGGCCGTCCTCGTGCAGCGGGTCCTGCTCGATCAGGGTCTGGACTTCGTCGTAGGACGTGCCGAAGAACTCCCGGGCGCCCGCGTCGTCGCCCGCGTCTTCGGCGGCGCGCCCCTGCTGCATGTGCATCATCGCGTAGATGAAGCGGGTGCCCGCGTCGTCCTTCTTCATCTCGAGCGCGAGGCTGCAGTTCTCTTCGGCGCTGACCCAGTCCTTCGACTCGTAGTACTCGACGCAGAAGATCGCGCGGCGGATCTGGTCGATGTAGGAACCGAACTGATCGTAGACGTCCTGGGCCGCCTGCTCGTCGTCCTTCTCTCCCCAGACCGCGTCGGAGATTCCGAAGGAGTTCCCGCCGGGCGCCTGGAACTTCATGTCCGTGGCGGACACCGTCTTGGCTTGGTCGTCCTCCGTGTAGCTGCCGCAAAAGACGAGGTTGGCGTCGATCTGGCTGCCGAGCTGGACGCCGAGAATGCAGTCGATGTCCTCCATGTCGATCTTGAACTGCTTGGCTGCGTCCTTGAGCTCCTTCTCCTCGATCGGCTGGTGCGTGTTCGAGTCGTTGATGAGCTCGCGCAAGTTCTTGGCGAAGTCCTTGCCGAAGTCGTCGTCGGCTCCCTGCAACGGCTTGAGGGCGACGACCAGCACGCGGTGCCGCTCCTGCATCTGCGCGCTTGCCGAAGGCGCCGCCGCCCATCCAGCGAGAGCAACGACCGCTGCCCCCAAAACGCCGTAGCGTCCGAACATCCTCATGTCCTCTTCTCCCTTGCGGAATTCCGCGATCGTCTTGGCCGCCCCGCGCCCTCCAGCGACGACTCGGCCCCGTCCGCCGCGCGCGGACGAAAGCCCCGGGGCTCGGGCGCTCGGGCCGGGGCAACATTGCAGTAAATGTATGCGACCCGGCGACCAGGTCAATTGCGGGGGCGAAGGCCGAGGGCAAGGCAGGCGGCGGGCAAGGGCCCGGGCGCCAGGTTGAAGCCGGCCTCGCGACGCCCCATGTTGCAGGGGATGAAGACCGTCCGCAACGGTCCGCCGCCGAAGCGAAGGCGGCGGCTCCTGGGGCCGGGGCGCCCTCGGCGGGCCGCCCGGCTCGCAACGCCCCGGACGCGCAAGGGACGGCGGCCGCGCCTGATCGCCTTCGGGCCACTGCAACGCGCAGCCCGGCGGGAACCGGGGACGGAGAGCCGCCGGGGCGCAACGCCTGCCGCGGTCCTGGTCGCGACGCTGGCGGCCGGCGGCGCGCCGGCGAGGGCCCCGGCGCAACTGGCGGGCTTCGAGGTAGGGGCGAGAGCGGGGACCGTCGGCCTCGGGGTCGAGGGAGGCGTTCGCTTCGGGCAGGCGGCGTTTCGCGCCGGGTACGGTCTCCTGCCCTTCAGCATCGACGCGACGGACTTCTACGACATCGACGGCGTGGCGTCGGCAAAGCTCAGGCTGCCCCGCCACTGGTACACGGTGGGCGCCGACTTCTACTTGGGCGGCTTCTTTCGGGTCGGAGGCGGCGTGCTGTTCAAGCCCGGCGACGTGTCGGCAGACGTCGTCCTGGAGCCGACGGCGGCGGTCGAGCTGGGGGGGCGCCTCTACACGGCGGGCCGGGTCCGCGAGATCAGCGGCACGCACCGGTCCCGGAACGAGGCGTTCTTCGCGCTGATCGGATTCGGGACGCGCGCGCCCGTCGGCTTCGGAGTTTCGCTGGACCTCGGGGCGGCCTTCCTGGGGGACGCCCGCGTGGACCTGGAGGCCGCCGGCGAAGCGGGCCTGTCCGAATCCGAGGAGTTTCGGCGCCACCTGGACCTGGAAGAGGACAACATCGCCGACCGCGCGGCCACCTACCTCAAGTACTGGCCCATCGCCAGCGTCACGGTTCGCTTCGGATTCGGTGGCTAGCCGCGCGGGGCCGCACCCCGCCGAAGCCGGACCCGGCGCTGCTCCGGGATCTCCTTGGCGCCCCCCCTTCCCGCTTGGCCCACCGGTCGCGTAGATTGTCCGGCGCAGTTTCCACGGCGGGGGGCGAAGCGGCGTTCGTCGGCCGACGCCCCAAACGCAACACCGGCAAGGGACCAAGACGGAGCAAAGGAAAACCCAATGACGAAGAACGCCACCGGCGCGCTGGCTCTCGGAGCGGCCGTCTCGATCGCAACGGCCTGTTCGGCCGCTTCGGACACGCAGGGCGCCGCCGCGGCGTCGGACGTGGTCGCCGAGAGCGAGGCCGCCGCAGTTCAGGCGCAGTGCTACTTGCAGTCGGACGACGCGGCCTCGCGGCCCAGTCCGCCCGACTCGGCCACGGCCGACATGGGCGGCGAAGAAGTGAAGGTGTGCTACGGCGCGCCGTCGGCCCGCGGAAGGCGGATGGTGGGCGGCGAGGCTCATCCCCACGGCACGCGCTGGCGGCTGGGCGCCAACGAGGCCACGTCGATCCACCTGCCGTTCGCGGCGTCGGTCGCCGGCGTGGCCGTGCCTGCGGGCTCCTACTCCTTGTACGCCGTGGTCGGCGAGGAGTCGTGGGACATCGTCGTGAACAGCGCCGCCGAGCGTTGGGGTGTCCCGATCAACGACGACGTGACGGCGTCGGACATCGGGTCGGGGACCGTGGCGGTCGCGCCCAACGAGCACGTCGAGACGCTGACGATGGCGTTCGAGGACGTGACGGAGGACGCCGCCACGCTGGTGGTGACTTGGGAGGGCTACCGGGTCGCGGTTCCGGTCGAGCGCGTGAACTGACGCCCCTCCCGGCCGGCTACTTGCCGCGCACCTTCACGTTGCCGGACCCGGTGTCGACGACCACCCGTCCGACGCCGTCGCCCAGCGTGCCTCGCAGGTAGCCGCGCTTCGAAACATCGACGACCGCTCCGGGCGCGTCCACGCTGATGCGCCCGGAGCCGGCGTCCAAGCGCAACTCGGCCCCGAGCTGATCGGGCACCAGGAGCGTTACGCCTCCCGACCCGGTGTCCACGACGAGGCGGTCGACGTCCGCGGCAAGCGACAGATGCACGGAGCCGGCGCCGGTGTCGCACTCGATCCTCGGAGCAGCCAGGCCGTCGAAGCGGATGCGGCCGGAGCCCGTGTCCACGTGGACGGTCTCCGCCGACACGTCGCGGCCTTCCACCGCGCCCGCCCCGGTGTCCACTTCGAGCGCCGGTCCCGTCACCCGGTTCAACCGCACGGCGCCGGAACCCGTGTCCACGTGTACGTGCCCCTCCACGCCGACGACGACCACCGACCCCGAGCCCGTGTCCACGTCCACGTCGCCCAGCACGTCCTCCACCTCCACCGACCCCGAGCCCGTCTCGACGCGGAGCCGCGCCTGCAGGCCGCGCGCCAAAGCCTCGCCCACGCCGACGTAGACGGCCACGTCGCCGCCCGGCGGCGCGCGCACCAGCAGGTCCGCATGGGCCTCCAGGCCGCGCCCGCGGCTCGACACCACCACGTCGCGCCCGCTGCGCCCGCCCCCGAAGAAAGTGCCGTCGTCGCGAACCCTCATCCTGCTCGAACCGCGCGCTCGGCCGTAGACCACGCGGTCGCCCGGGTAGACGACGCGCAGGGTTTCCCTTCCTCCCGCCCTGCCCACTTCCACTTGGAGGCGGCCCGCGGCGGCGCCTTGGCGCGTCACCTCGACCACGACGTCCGGCCCGCCGCCCGGAACAACCTCGACCGTGCCAGCCAAGTTGTACACGGAAACGGCGCGTCCGCGCAGCGCATGCCGCTCCTGGGCGGCCGCGTCGCCTGCGTCCGGCCATCCCGCCGCCGCGAGAGCCGGGCCCAGAAACGCGCAAGCGGCACGGCGACGGCGGCGGCGGCACGGCGCGGCCCGCGTTCGCGACGCCCAAGAGGACCTGGAAGGGCGCTGGATCGGGCTTCTGCGCATTTGGTTCTGCTCCGGTATGGCGTCGTGGGCGACATCTCCGCCGCCAAGTCCTACGAGCCGCCGCGGCGGTGCGTTTCAAGCGCAGATCCCGCCGGTGCGATTGAGCGCCGGCGACGGCCGAGCCGGCGTCGCGCGCAACGGAAGACCGCTGCGTGGAGGGCCGCGCGCCGCCCGGCGAACGCCTCGTCGGCCGTGCCCGTCGCCGACCAGCCAAGCGAGGGCTAATCGCGTCTCGATCGGGGCGCAGCGGGCGGCAGAAGCGCCGCCTCCACGAGATCGGCCACCTGCGACGCGGTCTCGGACGCCGCGGCGTCGAAGACGGGCACGGTCCACCGAGCGTCCGGCTGGTCGGTGACCGCGCAGAGCACCCCCGCCGCGCGCGCGCGCGCTGGACCGAAGACGGCCTCCGCCTGGGCTGAGGCGCGCAAGACCTCCACCTTGGGCGCGGCGGCGGCGCGGAACCCCTCGGCCACGACGATCTCGGCTCCGGCCAAGTGGCGAACCAGCAACGCGTCCAGAGGCGGCTCCGAGCGTCCGGCCCAGCCGCCCACGAGAGCCAAACCGGCGGGTCCCGCGAGCAGGACGCGTTCGGCGCCGCCCTCGTGCCGGTGGCGCCAGGAATCGGCGCCCGGCGTGTCCACGCGAAAGTTGTGGCCGTGCTTGGCCGACATGACGCGGCGCCCTCTGGACCCGAGTTCGGCGACCAGCCGCACCACCAGCGTCGTCTTTCCGGAGTTCTTGTTGCCGACGACCGAGACGGCCGGCGGCGGCAAGTCCCCGGGCGCGTTCACGCTCGCGAAGGGGGCGCCGGGGCCGGTCCAGCCGTCCGCGCCCGCGCGGGCATCCACGGCCACGGCCCGCAAGGACCGCGCAAAGTCGCCCGCCGCGCGCCGGCCCTCCTCCAGCGCTCGAGCGGCGGCCGCCAAGGCCGACGCCGGATAGACTGCGCACAACGGTTCGGCCGGGCGGCCCGGCGCGACGCGGGGCACGACGGCCGACCGTCCGCCGCCGGCCCGCCAGGCCGACGCCAAGCGCGCGAGCGCGTCTCGGGGCACCCACGGCATGTCGACCGCCAACACCAGCACGGCGTCCATGCCGTCCGCCGCCGCCACCCCCAGGGCCGCCTGGATGCCGGCCAGCGGCCCCAGATGCGGATGCCGGTCGGCCACGACGCCGACGCGCTCTCCGGCGCCCGGCGCCCGCGAGTCGCCTGCGTCCTCGACCGCCTTCGCCACGCGGGAGTCGTTGGCGACCACCACCACCCGGTCGCAGACCGCGGCCAACCGACCGCGCGCCACCTGCCACAGCGGCCGCCCGTGAAGCCGCGCCAGCGCCTTGGGCGACCCGAAACGCCGACTCCGCCCGCCGGCGAGCACGGCGCCCAAGAGCCTCACGTCGCCCGGCGCCCGCGGTCCGCCGGCCGCACCGGTTCCGACGCCGCCCGCGGCCCGGCTCCCGGCGCGACCGCGTCCACCCGGCTCAGCCGGTCCAGGTCGTCGATGCGTTCCGAGCCCGCGTACACGTTGTAGCCGCTGCGCTTCGCGAAGCCCACGAGCGTCATGCCGAAGCGGCGCGCGAAGTCGACGGCCAGGCTCGACGGCGCACCCACGGCGACGATCATCGGGAACCCAGCCATCGCGGCCTTCTGAAGGATCTCGAACGAGGATCGCCCGGACACCACCAGCCCGGCCTCCGTCTCGGGCAAAGTCCCTGCCAGCGCCAGCGCGCCGACGACCTTGTCCACGGCGTTGTGCCGCCCCACGTCCTCGCGCACCAGCCGGACCTCGCCGTCCCGGCCGAAGAGCCCAGCCGCGTGGATTCCGCCGGTGCGGCCGAACACCCGCTGCGACGGCTTCAGCCCGTCGGGCACGCCCCGCAGAACGCCGTCGCGGATCCTGAAGCCGCCGGCCGCCGGCCTGCAACCCCGCACTTCCACCGCGTCCAGCGACGCCTTGCCGCAGACGCCGCACGACGACCCGACGTAGAAGTTGCGCGTCAGCGTCGCAGGATCGAAGGCGCCCGCGTCGCGCAACGCGACCGTGACGACATTGTACTGCTGCGGATCCGTGCCGCTGCAGTAGCGAACGTCCGCGATCGCCGCCGGATCCGGCACCACTCCTTCCGTGAACAGAAAGCCGGCGGCCAGCTCGAAGTCGTCGCCTGGGGTGCGCATCGTGACGGCCACGACGTGCTCGCGCACCCCGGCGGCCGCGGGCTCCTCGACGCGAATTTCGAGCGGCTCCTCGGTCGCTACGTGGTCGGCGCGGTTGCGAAACATTTCCGCGCGCACGCGCCCGGAACGGACCCGCGCCGTTCTCCTGCGTCCCGTCATGGCCATGGCCGCGCCCGCTTTCGATCGACGCCCTCGCGTCCTGCACCCGTCTCGTCTTCTATTCTAGGCCGCGGACGGCGCGGAGCCACCGGGCCGGCTGACCGGACCGTTTGCCCGGCCCCAGACGCAAACATATGTTCACGCGGGACGACCGGGCGCGCGCGCCGCCGAAGGACCGCGCTCCTGAACCGCAGACCGAGAGCCATGGAAGGAAGATGCCGGCCGCCTCAGACAACGAACTCGTGGCCAGGTGGAGGCGCCGCCCCGCACCGCTCCTGCCGTTGCTGCACGAATTCCATCGCCGGGACGGCCATCTCTCGGAGGACGCGCTTCGGGCCGTCGCGGCCGGACTGGACATTCCAATCGCCGAACTCTTCGGCACGGTCACCTTCTATCACCACTTCGCGCGCGACCCCGAGCAGGGCGCCCGCCCCCGCGTGTGCGACGGCCCCGTTTGCCGACTGGCAGGCGCCGACCGGCTCATGGCCAGGCTCAGGGGCTCCGGCCAAGACCCGGCCCCGATGCCCTGCCCGGGCCGGTGCGACGCGCCGGTGCCGGTCCTCGTCTCCGACGCCGTTCTGACGGGCGGCCCGGACGGCTCCCTTCTGAGCATTGCATCGCCGTTGCCTCCGGATCCCGCTCCCGGCGCCGAAGAGTGCGTGTTCGCGGGAATCCGGACGCCGGGACGCGCCCGTCTGGAGGAGTACCGGCGCCAAGGCGGCTACGAAGCGCTCGCGAAGGCCGTCTTCGAGATGACGCCGGAACAGGTGATCGACCAGGCGGACCGGAGCGGGCTGACCGGACGCGGCGGCGCCGGATTTCCGACGGGCCGCAAGTGGCGGGCCGTCCTGGAGGCGCCGGGGTCGCCCAAGACCATCGTCTGCAACGCGGACGAGGGCGAGCCGGGATGCTTCAAGGACCGGGTCCTCATGGACTACGATCCGCACGCGGTGATCGAGGGCATGCTGCTGGCGGGCTACGCCACGGGCGCGGAGCGGGGGTTCGTCTATCTCCGCTGCGAGTATCCCGGCGCCCACCGCGTCCTGGGCCGCGCCATTGCGGAAGCGGAGCACGCGGGACTGCTGGGACCGGGCATCCTGGGGAGCACGTTCTCCTTCCGCGTCGTGCTCCGGCGGGGAGCGGGGGCCTACATCTGCGGCGAAGAAACGTCTCTGCTGAACTCGCTGGAGGGCCGGCGGCCCTTTCCCCGCAACCGCCCGCCCTTCCCCGTGACCCACGGCTACGAGAACCTCCCCACCGTCGTGAACAACGTGGAGACGCTGGCCTCGGTCCCCCCGGTGCTCGCCCGCGGGCCCGACTGGTACCGCGGCCTCGGACGCGGCGAACACGCGGGCGCCAAGGTGCTCAGCGTGTCCGGCGACGTTCGCCGGCCCGGCAACTACGAGGCGCCGGTCGGGTTGCCGCTGGCGGAGCTGCTCCACGGCTGGTGCGGAGGGCCGCCGGCCGGGCGCCGCTTCCAGGCCGCAACGATGGCCGGGCTGTCGGGCGGCTTTCTGGGCGAACGCGACTTCGGCGCGACCCTCGACGAACCTTGCCTGCGCGGCCTGGGCAGCTTCCTGGGCGCGGGCGGCATCATCGTGTTCGACGACTCGCGCGACATGGTCGCGGCGACGCGCAACGCGATGCAGTTCTTCGCCGACGAGTCTTGCGGAAAGTGCTTTCCTTGCCGGATCGGGACGCAGCGCCTCGTCGAGCGGCTGGACGGCGGAGGGCCGCCGGGCTTCGACGAATGGACCGGCGAGGTCGCCGATCTGAACAGGACGATGAAGGAAACGAGCGCGTGCGGCTTGGGACAGGCGGCGCCGCTGCTCACCGAGAGCCTGATGCGGTATTTTCCCGAACAGGTGCGCCAGCGAGTGGAGGACGGGTGAGCGAAGCAAGGAAGAACGGGGCCGGCGGCGCGCGCGACCGAGGCGCCGCCGCCACCGGGGACGGGGATGGCGGCTCGATGGTCGTGGACGGCGAGCGGTTGGCGTTCGTTCGCGGCGAGACCATCTACGAGGTCGCCAGCCGGGGCGGACGCGACGTGCCGACGTTGTGCTACGACCCTCGCCTGGAGCCGTTCGGGGGCTGCAGGCTGTGCGTGGTCGAGATGGATGGACAGCGCAATCCCGTGGCGTCGTGCGCAATCCGGGCCGAGGCGGGGATGGTGGTGCGCACGCACACTGCGAAGATCGAGGAGCACCGGCGCACGCTCATGGAGATGGTGGCGTCCGAGAACCGGGACCTCGACGTGGACCCGCTGCACGGCTACGCGTCGCAGGAGATGGCCGTGCTTCTGGACCGCTACAGCGCCCGGAGCGGACGGTTCCAAGGCGCGCGCTCGGGCCGAAGCCGCCCGGACGACGACAACCCCTTCATCGGGCGCGACTACGAGAACTGCATCTCGTGCTACCGGTGCGTGCGCGTCTGCGCCGAGCAGGAGGGCGACTACGCCATCGCGGTGATGAACCGAGGCTTTCGCACGCAGATCACGACCGAGTTCGAAGGGCTTCTCAAGGACTCGGCGTGCACGTTCTGCGGACAGTGCGTGCAGACCTGCCCGACCGGCGCGCTGGGCGACCTGAAGGCGTTGGCGAACCGCAACGCGGCCGGCGAGACGAAGACGACGCGCACGGTCTGCACCTACTGCGGCGTGGGCTGCTCGGTGGACGTGCTTTCGCGCGGCGACAAGGTGGTCGCCGTGCTGCCGGCGATGGACGGTCCCGCGAACGAAGGCGCGCTCTGCGTGAAGGGGCAGTTCGCGTTCGACTTCGTCCATCATGCCGATCGTCTGGCCACGCCGTTCGTGCGCGACCGCGCGACGGGCGAACTACGGCCGGCTTCGTGGGACGAGGCGCTGGACCGGGCCGCCGAAGGACTGGGGCGCGCGATCCAGGAGCACGGCCGCCACGCCGTCTACGGCGTCGCGTCCGGCAGGGCGCCCCACGAGGCGGCCTACATGATGCAGCGCTTCATCCGCGCGGGCCTGGGCACGAACCACATAGACAACTGCAGCCGAGCCTGACACGCTCCCTCAGTCGCCGGTCTGGCGGCAACCATCGGACGCGGGGCGATGTCGAACCCGCTGGCCGACATGGAGAAGGCCGACGTCATGTTCTGCATCGGCACCAACATGACGGAATGCCATCCCGTGGCGGCCACGCGGCTGAAGAAGGCACTGGCTCGGGGTGCGCGCCTGATCGTGGCCGACCCGCGCCGGGTTCCGCTGGCCGACCTGGCCGACATCCACCTGCCGATCCGGGTGGGATCGGACGTGCCGCTCTTGCTGGCGATGGCGCACGTGATCGTCCGAGAAGGGCTTGCCGACGAGGAGTTCATGGCCCGGCGCACGCAGGGCGGCGACGCCTTCCTCGAGCACGTGCGGACGCGCACCTGCGAGTGGGCGTCGGAGATCTGCGAGGTGCCGCCGGGCGACATCGAGGCGGCGGCGGCGCTCTACGGGCGGGCCGAGCGGGGCGCCATCTACTACACCTTGGGCATCACCGAGCACGTCTGCGGCGTGGACAACGTGAAGAGCCTGTGCAACTTGGCGCTGCTCACCGGCAACTTCGGCCGCGAGGGCACCGGCGTGAACCCCATGCGCGGGCAGAACAACATTCAAGGGGCCGGGGACTCGGGTGCGATCCCCAACAACTACCCGGGATTTCAGCCCGTGACCGACCCGGCGGCGCAGGCGAAGTTCCGCAGAGCCTACGGGCGCGAGACCGACTTGGAGGAGGGCATGACGAAGGTCACGGCGCTCGAGCTTGCCGGCGGCCGCATTCGGGCCATGATCATAAACGGCGAGAACACCGTGGTGTCGGACCCCGACCGCAGGCACTGCGAGCACGCCCTGAAGAGCTTGGACTTCTTGGTGGTGATCGACCTGTTCATGACCGAGACCGCCGAGCTGGCCGACGTGGTGTTCCCCGCGACGGCATGGGCCGAAACCGACGGCGTGTGCGCGAACACCGAGCGCCGCGTGCAGCGGCTCCGAGCGGCCGTGCCGCCGGCCGGCGAGGCGCGGCCGGACTGGTGGATAGTCTCGAGGCTGGCGCAACGCTTGGGATGGAAGGGCTTCGAGTTCGGCTCGGCCGAGGAGGTGTTCAACGAGCTGTGCAGCTTGTCGCCGACCTACGCAGGGCTGAACTGGGACAGGATAGAGCACGGCGAGTACCACTGGCCGGTGCCGCACGCGGACCATCCCGGCACGCCTCGCCTGCACGAAGGCGAGTTCGTCAACGGACGGGGGATATTCAGCCTCACCGAGTACCGGGACCCGGCCGAGACGGTGTCGGACGAGTTCCCGGTCTGGTTGACCACGGGACGCCGGTTGCCGTCGTACCACACGCGCACGCAGACGGGGCGCGCCGCCGGAATCGAGTATCTGGCGGCCGAGGAGGAGCTGGAGGTGCATCCGGCCGACGTCGAGGCGTGGGCACTGGAAGACGGCGGATGGGCGGAGATGACCAGCGCGCGGGGGAGCGTGAGGATCAAGGTGCGCGCCACCGACCGGTCGCCGCGCGGCACGGTCTTCGCGTCGTTCTCGTTCGACGACGTCCCGGTCAACGTGCTGACGGGCGGCGGCTACGACCCCGTCACGATGACGGCCGAGCTCAAGGTGTGCCCCGTGGCAGTGCGCCCGGCGGACGCGGAGGGCGATGCGGCTCGCTGACGACCGCGGATGGAGAGCGCCCGGCGCCCGGGCGCCCCAAACGAAGCACGGCGAACACCGAAGCGGCGAAGTAGTCGCGCAACCCGGGCGCTCGCACCAGCGCCGACGAGAGCGCCCACAGCGGCCACCACCGCTTGAGTTGGCAGTTGACCTCCATGTGCTCGGCGGCGTAGCCCAGCTCGTCGATCCACCGCAGGAACTCCCCGTAGCGCATGCGGTTGAGCCCGCCTTCGACGTCCTCCCAAGCGTCCACCGGATCGCGCGGCCGCCAGAACTCGCTGCGCAGCCGCAGCAGCGCCCTCTCCGAGAAGAGCAGCGGGCACCACGGAAGGTGCACCTTCAGCGCATCGGTGACGTGCACGTTCAGCGGCGAATGGAACAGAGGGCCGAAGCCCATGACCAAGCGGGCGCCGGGCCCTTGCAGCATGGACCGCACCTGCGCCAGGAACGCACGCGGGTCGGCGTAGTGCTCGAGCGCTTCGTGGCTCAGCACGACGTCAAAGGCGCCGCCGGCCGCCGCCGACCCGGCGTAGTCCGCGCACTCGAACTGCACGCGCGCCGGGTCCAGGGACGCTGCCCGCGCGAGCCTGCGGGCGGTCTCCACGTACTGCGGATTGACGTCCACGCCGTGCACCACGCCGCCGCTCTCCAAGGCCAGGGCCACCGTCATGTCGCCCGGCCCGCAACCGATGTCCAGGTAGCTGAGGCGCCTTTCGAGCGGAATGCCGCCGCCGACCCGCCGGTTGAACTTTCGGAGGCGGGCCGCCCCGACCTCCAGCGCCTCCTCCTCGGCACCCGGCGGCCATGGCGCGCCCGAGCCTGCCGAGGCGTGCGCGTTGGGGTCGGCTTTGTCCGTCCGGTCCGCCTCGGCCGGCCGACGCGCCAGAGGCCGCAACAGGAGGTAGTCCAGCTTGGCGCCGAACATGGGCGTCGTCGTCGGGTTGAGGGACGGGGGCGGCTCGGCGCGAAGACGAGTCCCCCCCGGGGCGCACCGGCCGCCAGGGCGCGCGACGCGGCGCAAGGCGGAGCGCGCGCGGCTCGTGCCGGGGAAGATGCACCGGGCAGTTGCGCGATTCAAGACGGCGCCCGCCAGCCCGAAATCTCGCGGGCCGACGCGGGCGCAGGCGGAGAAGGCAAGCTGCGGCGGTCGCCAGCCCCGCAAGCCGTCGGCGCGGGCGGAGAAGGGAGAGTTCCCGTGGCTTGATGGGCCGAGGCGTTCCAGGGTATGTTGCGACCGCGCCGGGGGCGCGGGACCGGTCTCACCGTCGTCGCCCGCCCGCGCGAGGTTCCGCCTTGGCCGGAACCGGCGGCCACGACCGACGCTCGATGAACCCCAGGCCCGCCCTGCGAGACGCCACCCTTCCGCTCATGAGACCCACGCAGACGTCCCCCGCCCTCGAGATGTCGGGCCACGAAGGCGCGCCGGAGCCCGGGTCCAACCGGGCCTTCGGCTTCGTCTTCTGCGCCTTGGCCGCAGGCGTGGGCTTGTGGCCGGCGATCTGGAGCTCCCCGCCCAGGACATGGGCGCTCGCAACGGCCGCCGTCTTCGCCGTGGTCGCCGCGGTCGCGCCGCGGCGCCTGGCGCCGCTCAACCGGGTCTGGTTCCGCGTGGGCATGATCCTTCATCGCTTCGCGAGTCCCGTGGCGCTGGGACTGGTCTACTTCTTGGCGGTCACGCCCACGGGTCTGTTGCTGCGCCTTTTCGGCAAGGATATACTTTCTCTGAGGCTGGACCCGGAAGCCGACAGCTACTGGATCGTCCGGGATCCCCCGGGGCCTGGGCCCGAGTCGTTGAAGAACCAGTTCTAGCCTAGCCGTCGTCTTCGTCTTGCCGCGAGACGACGATGGAGCCGAGCGAATGAGCATCTTGACGGCGCCCCTGCAGTTCCTGCGCGAGTTCTGGGGCTTCCTTCGCGTGCGCAAGAAGTACTGGCTGTTTCCGGTCATCGTCGTCCTGCTGGTGATCGGCGGGCTTGTCGTGCTGGCCCAAGGCAGCACCGTCGCGCCGATGGTCTACACGCTCTTCTGACGAATCCCGCCGCGGGCCCGATGCGCGTCCTAGGCGTTTCGGCGTTCTACCACGACAGCGCCGCCGCCTTGGTGCACGGGGGCCGAATCGTCGCGGCCGCGCAGGAAGAGCGCTTCACGCGCATGAAGCACGACGCATCCTTCCCGGAACAAGCGGTGGCTTGGTGCCTGGAGCACGGCGGCGTCGCTCCGCGGGAACTCGATCGCGTCGTCTTCTACGACAAGCCGTTCCTGAAGTTCGAGCGGTTGTTGGAGACCGCCGTCGCCTTTGCGCCCCGGGGCTTTCGCTCGTTCGCGAAGGCCATGCCCGTCTGGATCAAGGAGAAGCTGTTCCAGAAGGGCCTGCTGCTGCGCAAGCTGGAGGCTCTCGACGCCGAGATCGACTGGCGCGCCCGCCTGCTGTTCGCGGAGCATCACCACTCTCATGCGGCCAGCGCCTTCTATCCTTCGCCGTTTCGCGAGGCGGCGGTGCTCACGATGGACGGCGTTGGCGAGTGGGCCACCACGAGCGCCGCCGTGGGCCGCGGAACGGAGCTGGAGCTGATCAGCGAGGTCCACTTTCCGCACTCCTTGGGGCTCCTCTACTCGGCGTTCACCCACTACACCGGCTTTCGCGTCAACTCCGGCGAGTACAAGGTCATGGGACTGGCTCCCTACGGCGAGCCCGTCTACGCCCAGACGATCCTGGAGAACCTGATCGATCTCAAGCCAGACGGCAGCTTTCGTCTCGATCTCGACTGGTTCGACTACTGCACGGGCCTCAAGATGACCAACCGCCGCTTCGACGCGCTGTTCGGCGGGCCTGCCCGCTCGTCGTCGGAACCGCTGGCTCAACGTCACATGGACTTGGCCGCGTCGGTGCAGGCAGTCGTGGAGGAGGCGGTGCTGCGGCTGACGCGCTGGCTGCGCCGGGAAACGCGGCTTCCACGTCTCTGCTTGGCCGGCGGCGTGGCGCTCAACTGCGTGGCCAACGGCCGGGCGTTGCGCGACGGGCGCTTCGCCGACGTCTGGATCCAACCGGCGGCGGGCGACGCGGGGGGAGCGCTGGGAGCCGCCCTGCTGGCGTCGCACGGCATGCTGGGAGCGGAGCGGCAACTGGGCGAAGGCGCGAGGCCCGCGCGGGCAGAGACGCCGGCCGACGGTGGCCGGCAGAGCGCGCCGGCCGACGTGGAGCGCCCGCAGCCGGCGCCCGCAACCGCCACGAGCGACGCCATGCGGGGCGCCTTCTTGGGGCCGGAGTTCGGGCAGGAGGCGGTAGCCCGCGCCCTGGACCACGCCGGTGCGCGCTACCACGTGCTCTCGGAGGACGCGCTCGTCGAAACGACCGTGGACGCGCTCGTCGGCGGCCAAGTCGTGGGCTGGTTCCAAGGACGCATGGAGTTCGGCCCGCGGGCGTTGGGCGCGCGCTCGATCCTGGGCGATCCGCGCGAGCCCGCGATGCAGCGAACGCTCAACCTCAAGGTCAAGTTCAGGGAGTCCTTCCGGCCCTTTGCGCCGAGCGTGCTGGGGTCCGACGCCTCGGAGTGGTTCGAACTGGACCGGGACAGTCCCTACATGCTGATCGTGGCAAGCGTGGCCGAACGACGGCGGCGGCCGGAGGAGCCACGGGGCCTGTTCGGCGTCGACAAGCTGCAAGTCCCCCGTTCCGAGATACCGGCCGTGACCCACGTGGATTCCTCGGCCCGCGTCCAGACCGTGCACGCGGAAACCAATTCCCGCTACCACGCGCTGCTCGAAGCGTTCAAGGCCCGGACGGGTTGCCCCGTGCTCGTGAACACGAGCTTCAACGTCCGCGGAGAGCCGATCGTGTGCACGCCCGCCGACGCCTTTCGCTGCTTCATGGGCACCGAGATGGACTGCCTCGCCGTCGGCGACTGCTTCCTCCGCAAGGACGAACAGGACCCGGCCCTCGCGACCCTCTGCAAGGACTCCTTCGAGCCCGACTGAAGACGCTTGCCGGGCACGGCCCGAGGGCCGCCGGCGCCGGTCCTGCCAGCGTCCGGCGCGGGAAGCGGCGGCCGCCCGATCGTCAGCCGCGTTTCGGCGCCCGCGCGCTCGGACGCACCAAGGAGCCGGAGGCGACGGTCGCCGCGCCGCCCGCCAGCTCGACCCGCTCGCCCAAGGCCCGCACCACGAGTTCGCCGCCGCGGGCAGAACGCTGCCGGGCCGCCATCTCCGTCTTGCCCAGCGCCGCCGCCCAGTACGGCGCCAGGGCCGTGTGCGCCACCCCCGTCACGGGATCCTCGTCCACTCCCACCCACGGCCCGAAGAACCGGGACACGAAGTCCACCGCCGCCGCCGCGCCCGGCGCGGTCACGGCCACTCCCATGAGACCGGCCGGCAGCTCCACGCGGCCGAGGGCGCCGAAGTCGGGCCGCAGCTCCGCGACTTCCTCCTCGGCGGCGAGCGCGACGACCGCCACCTTCCCCGAGGCCATGAAGACGGGCGTGGCGCCGGGTACCGGCGGCTCCGCGATGCGCGACTCGCGGCCCTCGCCTCGCGGCGGCTCTTCGGCGGCGGCGCCTGCAACGGGCCCGGCGCCCGGCGCCCGGGCATCTTCTCCCGAACCGCCCGCCTTGCGCGGCCCCGGGCCCGCGGCCAAGCCCAGCGCTTCGGGCAACCCCGCCGGCATCGGCGCTACCACCGGCGGATCGGAAGGAAGGTCCAAAACCAGGCGGCTGCCGTCCTCGCGCACGCGCAGTCGTCCCGAAGCCGAGCGGAACACGAGCGGGCCGGCGCCGCCCGCTTCGCGCAACAGGACATGCGCGCTGGCCAAGGTGGCATGCCCGCACAACGGCACCTCGACGGCGGGAGTGAACCAGCGCAACCGCCGCTCGCCGTTTCCGTCCGGGCGGTACACGAACGCCGTTTCGGACAAATTCATCTCGCGCGCAATGTGCTGGCGGGCCTCGTCGTCCAAGTCGTCGGCTTCCAGGCACACAGCGGCCGGGTTTCCCCTGAACGGGACGTCCGTGAAGGCGTCCACGACGTAGTAGGGAAGCCTCGGAGCGTTCATCGGCTGACCGGCGACTCCTTACGTGGACGCAACGGAGCCGCAATGCGGCGCACACGCGGCGGCGGGCCGTATATTGTAGCGAAGCCGCCGACGACGAAAGCGGCGACGACGCGCGTGCCCGGCCCGCAACCGCACCGGCTCCGCCGAACACGAAGAGCCGAAGGTCCCGGCCCGCGTCCGGCTCCGCCGAAGCCTGCGCTTCGCGGCAGCGTCGCCCACACTCACCCTCCACCCCCTCCCTCCCATGCTTTCCGACATCGCGATCGCTCAGGCGCACGACATCAAGCCCATCACCGAGATCGCCGCCCGAGCGGGCCTGGCCGAGCGCGACCTCCAGCTCTTCGGCGACTACAAGGCCAAGGTGCCGCTCGACGTGATCGAGTCCAAGCCGGCGCGGGACCCCAAGCTGGTTCTGGTCACGGGCGTCAGTCCCACGGCCGCGGGCGAAGGCAAGTCCACCACTTCGGTCGGCCTCGCCGACGCGCTCTCGCTGCGCGGCAGGAATCCCCTGCTCTGCATTCGGGAGCCGTCGCTGGGGCCGGTCTTCGGCATCAAGGGAGGCGCGGCGGGCGGCGGCCGCTCGCAAGTCGTGCCCATGGAGGACATCAACCTCCACTTCACCGGCGACTTCCACGCGATCACGTCCGCCCACGCGTTGCTGTCGGCCATGCTGGACAACCATCTCTTCCGGCCCAACTCGACCGGACTGGACCACCGGCGGATCACATGGGGACGCGCCGTGGACATGAACGACCGGGCGCTGCGCGACGTGGTGGTGGGCCTGGGCGGTCCCTTCGGCGGCATCCCCCGGCAGGACGGCTTCATGATCACGGCGGCGTCCGAGGTGATGGCGGTCTTCTGCCTGGCGCGCGACCTGGCCGACCTCAAGGAGCGGCTCGGGAACATCATCGTGGGATACACGCGGAGCCGCGAGCCGGTGCGTTGCCGCGACATCGGGGCTCACGTGCCCATGACCGTGCTCCTCAAGGACGCCGTGCATCCCAACCTGGTGCAGACGCTCGGCGGCACCCCGGCCTTCGTCCACGGCGGCCCGTTCGCCAACATCGCCCACGGCTGCAACTCGCTGATCGCGACCCGCTCCGGCATGAAGCTGGGCGATATCGTGGTCACGGAGGCGGGGTTCGGCGCGGACCTGGGAGCCGAGAAGTTCTTCGACATCAAGTGCCGCCTGGGCGGGCTCGAGCCCGACGCGGTCGTGCTGGTGGCCACGATCCGGGCGCTCAAGATGAACGGCGGCGCCGACAAGGACTCGCTGGGGCACGAGGACGTGGCCGCCTTGGAGCGCGGCTTGGCCAATCTGTTCGGCCACGCGGAGAACGTGGGACGCTTCGGCGTGCCCGCGGTGGTGGCCCTCAACCGCTTCGCCTCCGACACGCCGGCCGAGGTGAAGACGGCGCTCGACGGATGCGCGGCCCGCGGGGTGGCGGCGGTGGCAGCCAATCCGCACGGCGGCGGCGGCGAAGGTTGCCTGGAGCTGGCGGACGCGGTCTGGGACTTGGCGCAGGGCGGGACCGCCGCCTTCAAGCCCCTCTACGCGGACGATCTGCCGCTGGCGGCGAAGATCGAGGCCGTCGCCACGCGCATCTACGGCGCCGACGGCGTGGACTTCCTGCCGGGGGTGGAGGACGAGCTCGCGCGGCTCGAGTCCTTCGGCCTGGCCCGCGCGCCCGTGTGCATCGCCAAGACGCAGTACTCGTTCTCCGACAATCCGGCGCTGCTCGGCCGTCCCAAGGGCTTTCGCATAACGGTGCGGGGCGTGACGCCCTCGGCCGGAGCGGGTTTCGTTGTGGCGAAGACGGGCGCCATCATGACGATGCCCGGCCTGGGCGCCCAGCCCGCCGCCCTGTCGATGTCCATTTCGGACGACGGGGTGGTGGACGGACTGATGTAGGGCGCCGTGACGGACGGCGAAAGGCAGGGGACGGACTCGGCCGGAGTTCGCTTCGGCGAGTACTGGCGGCGCAACCTGCGTTGCTTGGCCGTCTTCCTGGGAATCTGGTTCATGGCTTCCTACGGGTTCGGGATCGTGCTGGCCGAACCGCTGAACGCCGTGCGGATTCCGGGGACGGGCTTCAAGCTGGGCTTCTGGTTCGCGCAACAGGGCGCCATCTACGTCTTCGTGGCGCTGATCTTCGCCTATGCGCGGGTGATGAACCGGCTGGACCGGGAGTTCGGACTGTCCGAAGAAT
Source organism: Longimicrobiales bacterium (assembly GCA_965203485.1). Classification (GTDB taxonomy): domain Bacteria; phylum Gemmatimonadota; class Gemmatimonadetes; order Longimicrobiales; family Gaopeijiaceae. The sequence goes on along the minus strand of OZ241892.1, from coordinate 893,384 downwards.
GACGGGCTGACGCGCCTTGGACGTCCGGGCCTGGACCTTCGTCGCGGTCGCGGCGTCCTTCGCGCTCTACGTGGCCGTGGCCCTGCGCTCCCGGGCCGGCTCCACGAAGGAGTTCTACGTGGCGGGCACGGGCGTCTCGCCGCTGGCCAACGGGATGGCGACCGCGTCCGACTGGATGTCGGCGGCGTCCTTCATCTCCATGGCGGGCGCAATCTCGCTGCTCGGCTACGACGGCTCCGTCTACCTGATGGGATGGACGGGCGGGTACGTCCTCCTCGCCCTCCTGCTCGCGCCCTACCTGCGCAAGTTCGGGGCCTACACCGTGCCCGACTTCGTGGGCGGGCGCTACTACTCGCGAACGGCGCGGATCGTGGCCGTCGTCTGCGCGCTCTTCGTTTCGTTCACGTACGTGAGCGGCCAGATGCAGGGCGTGGGGATCGTTCTCGGCCGCTTCCTGGAGGTGGACGTGCCGGTGGGCGTCGCCATCGGCATGGGCGTCGTGTTCTTCTACGCCTTCCTGGGCGGGATGAAGGGCATTACGTACACGCAGGTCGCCCAGTACTGCGTACTCATCTTCGCCTACATGACGCCGGCCTTCTTCCTGGCCGTGATGATGACGGGCACGCCGGTTCCGCAACTGGGCTTCGGCGGCGCCGACCCGGAGACCGGCGTCTTCCTGCTGGACAAGCTGGACGGCCTTCACGAACAGCTCGGCTTCTCCGCCTACACCGGCGGAAACAAGTCGATGGCGGACGTCTTCTTCATCACCGCCGCCCTCATGGCGGGCACGGCTGGACTGCCGCACGTAATCGTGCGCTTCTACACTGTGCCCAAGGTCCGCGACGCGCGCACGTCCGTGGGCTGGGCGCTGGTGTTCATCGCGATTCTCTACACGACCGCGCCCGCTGTCGCCGTCTTCGCGCGCACCAACTTGCTGGACACGGTCTCGGGCCGGCCCTACGCGGAGATGCCCGAGTGGTTCACCAAGTGGGAGCAGACCGGCTTGATCGCCTTCGAGGACCACGACGGGGACGGACGCATCCGCTACGTGGGACCCGGCTACGAGCCCGAGTCCGGCGAGTCCGGCGCCAACGAACTCACCGTGGCCCCGGACGTGATGGTCCTCGCGAACCCCGAGATCGCCGGCCTGCCGAACTGGGTGGTCGGCCTGGTAGCGGCGGGGGGGCTGGCGGCCGCACTCTCGACGGCGGCGGGCCTGCTTCTGGTCGTCTCTTCGGCGATCAGCCACGACCTGCTCAAGGGCGCGATCCGGCCCGGCATCTCCGAGAAGGGCGAACTGCGGGCCGCCCGGATCAGCGTGGCCGTGGCCGTGCTCGCGGCCGGATACCTGGGCGTCAATCCGCCCGGCTTCGTCGCTCAGACGGTGGCCTTCGCGTTCGGCTTGGCCGCCTCTTCGTTCTTCCCCGCGATCGTCCTGGGCACGTTCACCAAGTCCATGAACCGCGAGGGCGCCGTCGCCGGCATGGTGACCGGCATCGCCTTCACCGCCGCTTACATCGTCTACTTCCGCTTCGTCGACCCCGCCGCCGACGTTCCCGAGAACTGGTGGTTCGGAATCTCGCCCGAGGGCATCGGAACGGTCGGGATGATGCTCAACTTCGCCGTGGCGCTCCTGGTGGCCCGCTTCGCGCCCCGCCCGCCCGGGAGGGTGCAGGCGATGGTCGAAGAGATGCGGATTCCGCGGGCAAGGGATTCCAGCCGCAGGGCAGGCTCGAGCTGAGGCGGCACCCATGGAGCCGGACGCGTTCGCAGAACAGCTGACCCGCCGCCGTCGCCAACTGGTCCGCTTCAGCGCCCGTGCTCAGATCGGGGTCCCGAACGTCGATGGTGGTCTTCGTGCTCCCGTATTCGCCATACTTGGCAATATGGGCCAGCCATATAACATGGTTTGGGGCGGCTGGCGCTAGCGGCCGTTCGGGCTTGGCCAACCGGGCGCCACCTCGACGGGGCCGGCGGCGCGGAGGGCGGGCGGAAGCGTGCCGGACCAGTTCCGGGCGATGCCGCGGATGCGGCCGGTGGCGGGGTCGGTGAACACGGCGAGGCCGGCGGAGGCCGCGATCTCGCGGGTCGCCCGGCCTTCGGGCCCGTGGACGGTGACGGAGTGCAGGGCGTCGCGCCACGCCGCCCGCATCGGCAGGGCGAAGAGGAAGCCGCGGCCGCCGTGATCGATCTCGTCAGGCGCAAAGGCGAAGGCGAAGAGCTCGGCGCCGGTCCGGTCCGCGCCCACCAGACGGTAGGGACCGGAAGCGGCCGGCAACTTGGGGGGAGCGTCCCAGGCGAACGGGGCGGCCAAGTGGAGGGCGCCGTCGCGGGCGGCGCCCCGCAACACCAGCGACCGGATGCGCAGGGGCGGGCGGTCCGCGGAAGCTGAAGCGGACGCCACGGCGGTCCGGTAGTCGAGCGCCTTGACGAAGTTGTAGTCGCTGATCCAGTAGGGGCGGCAGTAGGACATGAGGTCCACCGACAGCGAAGGATCGAGGACCTGCGCGGGCCATCCGGGCCCGGCAAACTCGTAGCCGAACACTCCCGTGGACGCGCGGGCGTAGGGAAAGTTCTCGTCCACCCCGAAGGGGCGGCCGCAGGGTGCGTGGCCCAAGTTGAGGTTGTGGCCGACTTCGTGGGCCATCGTCGACTCGAACTCCGGGTCGATCGCGCCGTCGTCAAAGTGCGACCGGCTCATGCCGACGTGGCCGGGCTGGAAGGCGACGCCCAGGAATTCCCACGGCCCGAGGACGTGCGCAAAGCGCGGAGCGGCGAAGACGCCGTGGTAGAGTTCTCGGGTTCCGCCCGCCTCGACGTGGCGAAGCAGCTGCAGGTCCATGAGGAGATCGACGGGACCGAGTTCGGTGGTGTCCGCCCACGTGAAGTACGAATCGCGCACTCGCACGTTCACGTCTGCGACGGGCAAGAGGGCTTCGACGAACCGCAGGCGGGCGGACGACTCCGCGCCGACGAAGCTCCGCGCCGTCGTGGCCACGCGGCCGTTCGTGGCGGCGTTGGCGGTCCAGACGTACTGGACGGGAACGACGGCCAGGTCCAGGGACGCCACGGGGCGTACGTCGAGCGAGGTCCGCCCTTGGGCAGGGACGCGGCGGACGCTGCCCGCCGCCAGCGGCAGTTCCCGGCGGGGATCCAGCTCGACGACCATCTCCGTGCCGGGTTGCAGGACCCGTCCCGGCACTTCGGCGTTGAAGCTTGCCGACAGGTCGCCCTCGCGGAACACGCGCGGAACGCCGGCCGGCGGCGGCGCCAACGTGGCCACGTGCGCTTCCGTCCCGTCCCTGTAGAACGTCGCGCGCGCGAGCGGACGAAAGGCGTTGGCGCTGTCGGCGCGGGCGAAGACGCGCAACAAGGCCCGGCGCCCGGCCACCAGCGGCACTTCCCCTGCTCTGCTCTGCGCAGCCTGCACCAAGTACGCCAATGGGACCGTCAGCGTCGCCGTGGGCGGGTTGGCCAAGACGATCGGCAAGCCGTTGTCCACGTGCAGTCCCTCGTAGCACGGGAGGCCGGAGCACAACGTCCTGGGAACGGACGGCCCGGCCGGCGCGACCGAGAAGGACGATCCCGCAACGTTGGAGGCGGTCACCACGTCGCTGGCTGCCCGGCCTCCTTCGATCCTGACCGACGAAGCCGACAGGTTGCCGCCAGATGCCCTGAGCCTCACGTCCATCGCGAACGGCGCGCCCAAGGGGGTCGTGGCCCGTATCTGTGCCGGGCCGGGGGCCGAGTTGTCGTCGGCGTCGGTGCGTTCAAGCTCCACGCGGACCCCGAAGGGGCTGCCCGGGTTGTCCCGGAGCGAGAGGGAGGAAAGGCCGCCGACGCCCACGAAGAAGCTGTCCGGCAACGACGCCAGCTGGTTGTCGGCCAGGTCCAGGGACTGGAGCGCCGCCAAGCCGCGAAGCAAGCCGGGGGGCAACGAGCGCAACCGGTTCTGGGAGAGGGCGAGCCTGCGCAACGCGCGCTGCCCGGTGAACGCGCCGGCGGGCATTTCGGCCAGCAGGTTGCCGCGCACGTTCAGCGCCTCCAGCCGCGCCAACCCGCGCAATGCGCCGCCGGGCCAGCTGCCGAGCTCGTTGACGGCCAAGTGCAGATCGCGGAGGCCCGCGAGATCGCGGAAGACGTCGTCGGGCAACGCGGAGATCGCATTGGCGGCCAAGTCGAGCGTCTCGAGCGAGCGCAGGCCGGTGAAGAGCGAGGCGCTCGGGCGCGCGATTCGGTTGCCCGCGAGCGAGAGGTTCCCGAGCCTGGCCAGGCTCCCGAAGACCCCCGCCGGCAAGTCGCCGAAGCCGTTGTCGGACAAGTCCAGGACCGCAAGGCCGGGGGCGTCCGAGAACAGCCCGGGCGGCAACGCAAGGAGCTGGTTGCCGGACAGGTAGAGGTATTGCAGGCCGGAGAGCCCTTGGAGGTCGCCGGCCCGGAGCGCCGAGATCGACTTGCCGTTCAGCTCGAGAACGACCACGCCGGCCAGGTCCGGCGCCGTGACGGAAGCGCAGTCCTGCTTGCCGACGGCAGCCGCCAGCGCGTCGCGCACCTGCGGAGTCCGGCCGCAGACGCCGGCGCCGTTCGCGGCCGCCGAAGCCGACGCCGAAGGAACGCCGGGCATCCCGTCCGGACCCGGCTCGAGCCCGGCGTCGCCGCAACCGGCCAAGCCGACCCACGCCGGCAAGGCCGCGGCCGCTGCCCTACCGAGGATCCGGCGCACCGCGGCGCAACTCCCAGCGGCTGAAGGCGGCGACGGCGGCGGGGGTCGCCCGGCTGTCGGGCCAATCCCGCGCGATGCTTCGGATCGCTCCGGAGGCGCGGTCGGTGAAGACGGCCATTCGCCGCGAAGCCGCCACGCCCGTGGCCGCAAAGCCCTCGGGTCCCGAAAGCGCCATGCGCTCCGGCACGCCGGACCAGTCCGCCCCGAACGGGATCGCGAAGAGAAAGCTTCGACCTCCGTCGCTGGTCTCGGCCTGGGCGAACGCCAGCGAGAACATCTCCCGTCCACGCGCGTCCCAGCCGGTCACGCGGTAGGGTCCCGGTCGCTCGGGCACCCTTGCCGCGGCGTTCCAGGCAAAGGCCGGCTCCAGCACCGGCATCCCGTCCCTCACCCCGCCCCACACGATGAGCGTTCGCTCGCGGCGGACCCGCGAGGCGGCCGCCGACGCGGCGGTCCGGTAACGCAACGCCTTGGAGAAGTTGTAGTTCCCGACCCAAGTCGGCAGGCAGTACGACATGACGTCGCGCGTCTTGCCCGGGTCCAGCAGGAAGCCGGGGCCGCCCGCTTCTCCAAAGTCGTAGCCCCACACGCCGGTCGAGCCGTCGGCGTTCGGAAAGTCCGGGTCCAGCCCATCGGAGACGCCGCAGGGCGCATGGCCCAGGTCGAGATTGTGGCCGAGTTCGTGCGCGATCACCTCGGCGGTGGCGAAGTAGGGGCTTCCGTCGTAGTCGTGCGACTGCGTGATCCCGCTCAGCCCGGGCTTGAACGCGACCCCGATGAAGTCCCAGAAGGCGCCCGTGCGCACGATGCGCGGGCCGGCGAAGACGCCGTGGTAGTACCGGCCCGTGCCCGCCGCCTCGAGATGGCGCAGCAACTCGATCTCGTCCAAGAGGCGCGGGCCGCCCACGCGGGTCGTGTCCGCCCAGGTGACGTAGGGTGCGCGGACGGTCGCGTTCACGCGCGACGCGGGCAACAGCGAGCGCACGAACTTCATGCCGGCGGCGTTGGGCGCGCCGAGCCCGCGAGCGAAGTTCAGGACGGCGGCGTTGGCGCCGCGGTTGGGATCCCACGCGTACTGAACCGGCACGATCGTCACGTCCAAGGGCGCGACTTCGCGCACGTCGAGCGCCGTTCGGCCCGCGGCGGGCACGCGCCGAGCGCTGCGGGACGTGAGCGGCATGGCGTTGTCCGGGTCGATCTCGACTACCATTTCGACCCCGGGCCGGAGAACCGCCCCAGGAATCACTGCATTGAAGCTCCGGTCGAGCGCGCCCTCGTGAACGGACGTGGGGATGCCGGCCGGCGGCGCCTCCAAGGACGCCGCGTGCACCCGCGCACCGTCGAGAAAGAAGGTGGCGCGCGCAAACGGGCGAAAGGCGTTGGCGCTGTCGCTCCTGACGAAGACGCGCAGCAAGGCCCTGCGTCCCGCAACCAGGGACACGCCGCCGCTCAGGCTCTGCGCTCCCTGGGTCAGATGGACCGCAGGCACGGTCGCGGTAGCCGACGGAGGGTTGGCCAGCACCAAGGTTGCGCCGGCCGCAGTCGCGATTCCGTCCGCGCACGCCGCTCCGTCCGAACACTCCTGCGCGTGGACGACCGGCGTACGCGCCGAGACCGACAGCGACGACCCGGGCGAGTTCGCCACCTCCACGCTCGGGCTGGCGAGGGCGCCGGCCGGAATGCGCAACGACGACGCTCCCGCGGAGCCGCCCCTCACCGCCAGCGGGACGGTGACGGCGAAGGGAGCTCCTTGCGCGATCTTCGCCGAGACCTGCGCCGGGCCCGGGGCCAGCGCGTTCTGGTTGTCGGTGCGCGCGAGTTCGGCCACGAGGACGAAGGGGCTGCCCGGATTGGGCGACAGCGACAGCTGCTCGAGCGCACCGACGCCCTCGAAGACGCCCGGCGGAAGCGCAACCAGGAGGTTGCCGCCAAGAAACAACGCGCGCAGGCGCGCGAGCCCCGCAAAGGCGTCGTCGGGCAACGACGGCAACCGGTTGCCGCTCAGGTCGATCCGCTCCAGCTCGGAGAGGCCCCGAAACAGACCGGAGGGGAACTCGGCGATCTCATTGTTCGTCAAGTAGAGTTCCCGCAGGTTGCCGAGGGAGCGGAGGACGCCCGCAGGCAACGCCTTGAGCCGGTTGCGCGACAAGTCCAGCCGGGTCAGGCCGGGCGCTCCCTCGAACGTGCTCGGGTGCAGGTCGGCAATCTGGTTGAGCGTCACAAGCAGGGCGCGCAGGCTCGCAGCGCCCCGGAGCGCCTCCGGCGAGAGGCTCCGCAGACTGTTGAGGCCCAGGTCGACGCTGACCAACGCCGGAACTTGGGCGAAGGCGCCGGCCGGCAACTCGGACAGCCCGTTGGAGCCCATGCCGAGGTGCTCGAGCTTCGACAGACCCGAGAACCAGCCCGCGTCGAGTTTGCCGAGCAGGTTCGAGCCAAGATCGAGAATTTGCAACTCGGGGGCCCCGGCGAAGGCGCCGGCCGGCAGGCTCGCCAGCCGGTTGCCGGTCAAGTCCAAGTGCACCAGCCCGGCCAGGCCGTCGAAGTCGCCGTTGCGGAGAGAGGCCAACGCGGGACGCGTCGCGGGGTTCGCCTGGGCGAACGGCCCGACCATATCGAGCGCCTCGATGCCCGCGAGAGACGACGCGGAAACGTCGGCGCAGCCTGCGACGCCCACCGTCCTCGCGAGCGCCTGACCGACCTCCGGGGTTCGTTCGCACGCGGGGACGCCCGCCCAGACGGCCGAGACCTCCAGGCGGTGCGTGGCCACCGAGGCTGCCAAGGTTTGCGGCCCGGAGTCCCGCCCGATTCTCCATCTTGCGGAAGCCAAGCCCGAGGCGTCCGTCGGCTGCGTAGCGGGACTCGCGGATCCGCCGCCCGCCGTGACCGAGAAGCGGACGGTCGCGCCCTGCACCGGCCCGCCGCCAGCGTCCGTCACGCGCACCACGATGGGGGCCGCCAGCGTGTCGCCCGAGAACGCCTGCTGGTCCGCCCCTGACGCCAGGGCGATCGACGCCGGCGTGCTGGGAGAAGGAGGCGGCGGCGGCGGAGGAGGAGGAGGCTCGCCCTCGCCCGCGCCCTCGCACGCCGCGAGCGAAACGGCCAGGGCCCATAGAGGGACAGGCAACCGGCTGGTCCCGCGAGAAGTTCTTGCGCGTGCCCCGCTCGTGGTCACGATCGGCCCTCCTCGCTTGTGCCAGTGTGCCGTGACGAGGCCGGTCGCCAGCACCCCGGGATGACGGCGCGGCCCCAAGGCTAGCCCGAGTTGCGTGGCTGCCACGTGCCGAGTGCCAAAATGTACAACAGCAGGACGACGGCGGCCGCCCACGCCCCGCCGGGCAGCTTCAACGGGCGCCCATGCCCGGCCCGTTGCGGCGTGTCCACCTCGAGCCCCTCCGCGCCGGACCTGGACCGGCTTCGCGCCCGATCGTTGCGGAGAAGCCCGGCCCCGCCCTCCGCGCCGGCCGAAGCCGGCACGGCGCGTGGCCCTGGAAGCGCTAGCAGTCCGTGGACAAAGTCCCGGCGCGCCGGCGATTTGGTGGGGAGTAGATTGGAGGGACGGAACGATTCCCTTGAAGGAGGACGGCGATGGCGTTGGGCAAGCGTCGGAGCGAGCGGCAGCAGGCGTTGTTCGTGGCGACGAGCAAGATCAGCGCGTCCGAGCACCCGTTCTACCGGGCGCTGGACAAGCTGTTGCGGGAGGACGGCTTCGACGAGTTCGCGGAGGAGGTGTGCGCCGAGTTCTACGCGGGCAACGTGGGCCGTCCGGGGATTCCTCCGGGGGTGTACTTTCGGGCGCTGATGGTGGGGTACCTGGAGGGCATCTCGTCGGAGCGGGGCATCGCCTGGCGGTGCAGGGACTCGTTTTCGCTGCGCGCGTTCCTGGGGTACGATCTGACGAGGAACCCGCCGGACCATTCGAGCCTGTCGAAGACGCGCAAGCGGCTGAGCGTGGAGGCGCACGTCGCAGTGTTCGCGCGCGTGTTGCGGCTGCTGGACGACTCGGGGCTGTTGGGAGGCGGGACGCTGGGCGTGGACTCGACGACGCTGGAGGCGAACGCGGCGATGCGCTCGATCGTGCGGCGGGACGGGGGCGCGGGCTACGAGGCGTGGCTGCGGGAGCTGGCGCGGTCGTCGGGGATCGAGACGCCGACGCGCGCGGAGCTGGCGAAGCTGGACCGAAAGCGTCCGAAGAAGGGGTCGAACGCGGAGTGGGTGCATCCGGGGGACCCGGAGGCGCGGATCACGAAGATGAAGGACGGGCGCACGCGGCTGGGTCACAAGCTGGAGCAGGCGGTGGACCTGGAGTCGGGCGCGGTGGTGGGCATGACGGTGCAGACGACGGACGGGGGCGACGCGGCGTCGCTGACGGAGACGCTGGACGAGGCGGAGCGGCGGCTGGCGGAGCTGGGGGCTGGGGCGGCGGAAGTGGTGTGCGACAAGGGCTGTCACTCGAACAAGACGATGACGGAGTTGGAGGACCGGGGGCTGCGCGGCTACGTGAGCGAGCCCGCGCGCGGTCGGCGGAGCTGGAAGAAGAACAAGGAAGCCCAGAAGCCGGTCTACGCGAACCGGCGGCGGATTCGGGGCGAGCGCGGCAAGGCGCTGCTGAGGATGCGGGGCGAGAAGCTCGAGCGCTCGTTCGCGCACCTGCTGGCGACGGGCGGGCTTCGCCGCGTGCACGTTCGCGGCCACGAGGACATCCGCAAGCGGATGCTGATTCACGTCGCCGCCTTCAACCTCGGGCTGCTCATGCGAAGACGCTTCGGCGTCGGCACGCCACGAGGCCTGCAGGGCCGCCCCGCCGCAGCGCAAGCTGTGCTCGATTCCTGCGCGACGGGCGCCGCAGGCTCCGTTTTGCGCCGATTTTGCCGCCAAATCGCCGCTCTCGAGCCGCTTCGACGCCTCTCGGGGCCGCTCCAAGCCCTATTGCGCGACTTCCGCGCGTTCGCGCCTTCGAGAGCCCGGTAAACCGCCGTGTCCCACCAAGTTTCGTCGCGGACGCGCCAAGCCCGTTTGTCCACGGGCTGCTAGGCGGCCTTCCACTCCCTGGCCGCTTGCCCCAGGAACGTGACGACCAGCGCGCCGTCCACGAAATGCCATATCCAGAAGAGGTCCAGCCCGGCCACGTCCAGGATGGCCAGATTGGCCACGCACGCGACCATGACGAAGCCGAACCCCGCCCTGAGCCATCGCGCCGCGGGGGTGCGGTCCTCCGCGGAGAGCCTCGCGAACCAGTAGCCGCACATCGCGGCGTAGAGGGCGTTGATCCACGGCCAGGAATCCATGAATCCGCCGGGCGAGCGCACCGCGCCGCCGTCGGGCGTCGCCATCAAGCCGACGATCCACATGTTGGCCGCGACCAAGGCGGCGGTCGCGACGAGAAGCGCCGCGCACGGCTTGCGGCTCGCGCCAAGCATCGTTCGATCCACTCCCTTCCGCGCGGAAGCCGGCGGAGCGGCTCCGGGCACGGCGTCGGGCATCTAGGCCGCGCCGCCGCGGGCAGCTCCGCGATTCTCGAACGCACGTTATCCCCAGGCGAGCGGCCCTGCAAGCCGCGGATCCCGTCGCTTCGTCCGTGGTGATGGCGGGTGCGCACCGTCGCTGCCCTCCGTCAGTAGAGAAGCGCCAGCGCCGTCCAGTGCACCAGCACGCCCGGCGCCGCTGCGAGCGCCGCACGGCCCACGCTGGTCCGCAACGCCACCCGCGCCGCGACCACGCCGGTCGCAAGCATCCACGGCGCGGCGACCGCGTGCAACAGGCCTCCAACCCAGGGCACGAACGCGAAAGCGGCCAGCAGGCCCGGCGCCTTCGCGAATCCAAGCGCTCGCGCCACGCCGCCCCACGTGGAAGCACACCCCAGCAACCTGGTTCCGATCCAGTGCGCGGTTGCGGACCAAGCCAGCCAATGCGCCGCGCCGACCAGAGCCAACGGCGCCGCATGGCGCCATCCGAGTTCCGCGTCGGCCGCTGCCGCGCCCGTCGCCGCCAACACCGCCACCAGCACCGCCTGCAGGTTGGCGCCTTCGTCGTCCCGCACGGCACGGTAGGCCGACGCGCGCAGGACCACAGCGCCGGCCATCCTCTTCGCGAACTCCCACAAGCACATGCGCATAGGACATCTCCGGTCGACTGGCTGGACGGCGCGCGACAACGGCCGCCTGCGAGCGCGGCGCTCGCCCGGTCGCAACGAGGCGATCCGGGGGCGGCCCGGCTCGTCCGCGTGCTCGCTCGAACCGTAACTTGTCGGCAACCGAGACCCAAGCCGCTCCACGGAACGAAGCCATGACGCCGCCCTCGCCGCCCGGACTCCGCGGGCCACAACCCCCCATGCTGGACCGCATCCAGAGTCCGGAGTTCCGCGGAAGAATCGCGATCGCCGACGAGGCGGGCAACTGGACGTACGGCGAACTCCACGCGGCCGAGAAGCTCGTGGCGCGAAGGTTCGGCGACGCGGCCGGCGACTTGGCGGGGGAACGGGTGGCGTACTTGGCGCCTCCTGGACGAACGCACGTCGCCATGCAGCTCGCAACTTGGCGCGCGGGCGGGACCGCGGTGCCGCTGGCGCTCTCCCATCCGCAACGCGAACTGGAGCACGTCCTGGACGACGCCCGTCCCCGGCTCGTCGTGGCCGACCCCGCGCTTCCTCGTGCCGACGTGGTCGCGCGCGCCGCGAGGGACCGTGGAGCGGCGGCCCTGCTGCTCCGTGAAGACGAAGTGGATGCGGCGGCCCGCGCCCGGTCGCCGGTCCCGAACCAGAAGCCTGCGCCGGGCGGTGCGGCGCCTCGTGGTCCGCCGGACCAGAGACGCCCAGCCCGCTCGTTCAACAGCGGAGCCGACTCCGGCGGCGGAGCCTTCATCGTCTACACCAGCGGCACCACGGGACGGCCGAAGGGCGTGCTTCTGGGCCACGCGCAACTGGCCGCTCAAGTGCGCTCCCTCGTCCAGGCCTGGGAGTGGTCCGCTGGGGACCGCCTCTTCCACGTACTGCCGCTGCACCATGTCCACGGCCTCGTCGCCGCGCTCTGCTGCGCCCTGTGGTCGGGAGCGGCCTGCGAGTTCGCTCCGGCCCGCGCCCGGCCCGCGGACATATGGGAGCGGTGGGCGTCCGGCGGCGTCACCCTGTTCATGGCGGTGCCGACGGTCTACGAGAGGCTGGCCCGCGAATGGGAGCAAGCGCGGGCGCCCGTTCAGCGCCGATGGTCCCGAGGCGGCGGACGGCTGCGCCTGATGGTGTCGGGGTCGGCGGCGCTGCCGGTTTCGCTCTTCGCGCGCTGGCGCGCCGCGACGGGGCACCAGCTGCTCGAGCGCTACGGAATGACCGAAACGGGCATGACCCTCTCCAATCCTCTGGGCGGGCCGCGGCGGCCGGGGCACGTGGGCGGGCCGTTGCCGGGCGTGGAGGCGCGGATCGTGGGGCTTGGCGGCGCTGCTGTGCGGGACGGCGAGGCGGGCGAACTCGAAGTTCGGGGCGCGCAGGTGTTTGCCGAGTATTGGAAGCGTCCCGGCGAAACGGCGGCGGCGTTTCGTGACGGCTGGTTCCGCACGGGCGACTTGGCGCGCGTCCAAGACGGCTCGCACCGCATCCTGGGGCGCCGGGGCACGGACATCTTCAATACGGGCGGCTACCGCGTGTCGGCCTTGGAAGTCGAGGAACTCTACCGGGCGCACCCGAGCGTTCGCGACATCGCGGTCGCCGGCGTTCCCGATCCCGAGTGGGGCGACCGCCTCTGCGCGGCCTACGTGCCCGCGGGCGGCCGCCGGGCCACGAACGACGAACTCCGCGCGTGGGGCAAGGAGCGTCTGGCGCCGTACAAGGTGCCGCGAGCGTTCGCGCCCGTCGACCAGTTGCCCCGCACCGCGATGGGCAAGGTGCGGCGAAGCGACGTAGCGCGCGTCTTCGGCAACAACGAGGACGGAGCGCCCCCTCCGCAACCGTCGCCGCGCGCCGCTGGTCCCGCGCCGCCGACAGCGGCCGCGAAACGAGAAACCGCGTGATCGACGCCGTCGCGGAGAACGTTCGCACGTACTGGATCGCCTACGCGCTGCTGGCCGCCTACGCGTTGCTGCTGGCCCACCACGCATGGGCGGGAAACCGGCGCACCCGAGGGGTCGCCGACTACTTCGTGGGCGGGCGGTCGATGGGACCCGTCGCCATCGGCCTTTCCTTCTTCGCGACCTATTCGAGCACCAACTCGTTCGTGGGCTTCTCGGGTCAGGCGTACGACTGGGGTGTCACGTGGTTCGTGCTGGTTCCGTTCGTCGTCGGCATGAGCCTGCTCGCGTGGATCGCGGTCGCGCCCCGGTTGCGCACGTTCACCGAGTCGCTCGGATCGCTCACGATTCCAGACTTCATCGGCTTCCGCTTCGGGAGCGAGGCGGCTCGCTTCGCAGCGGCGTTGATCGTGCTCTTGGCTTCCTTCTTCTACATGACGGGCGTGTTCAAGGGCATCGGCAACTTGCTGGAGGTCTTTCTCGAAATCCCCTACCGAAGCGCCATCGCAGTCGTCTTCGTGGTGGTGATGATCTATACGATCGCCGGCGGGTTCATCTCGGTCGTGAAGACCGACGCGCTCCAAGGAGTGGTGATGATGGTAGCCGCGGCGTTGCTTTTCTGGGGCACCGTGGGGGCCGCGGGCGGCCTTGGTTCCTGGCGCGAGGTCGGCGCCGGCGACGCGACCGAGCCTCTGTTGCGATGGGGCGGAAGCGTGCCGTTCTCGTTGGTCCTGGGCGTCGTGTTCGCAACCACGGTCAAGTTTGCCGTGGAGCCGCGCCAGCTGTCCCGGTTCTACGCGCTGGAGAGCCGCGCGGCGGCCCGGCGAGGCGCATGGGTGTCCACGCTGGCATTCGTGGCCGTGTATGCCCTCCTCGTCCCCGTGGGCTTGTACGCCCGCAACATCATCCCCGGCGGCGTTCCGGACACGGACCTCGTCGTGCCCCGCCTGCTGGCGGCCGACGGAGTGTTCTCCGCAGGCGCAGGCGCGTTTCTGCTGGTCGCGATGGTGGCCGCCGCAATGTCCTCGCTCGACAGCGTGCTGCTCGTCATGGCCTCGACGATGGAAAGAGACGTGGCCGCAACAGTGCGGCACGCGGTTGCGCGGCGGCGGACGAAGGACGCAGCCATCGGCGCAGCGGACACACGACACGAGGCGGCGGCCCGGTGCGACCCCAAGGACGCGGCGAGGCCGGGCGGCGCACCGGCCCGCGCCGACGATCCCGGCGGACGAACCGACCGGTCGATGTTGCTCCGAACCCGCATCTGGGTGGCGTTGTTCGCGCTGGTGACGGCCCTCATCGCACTGGATCCACCGGGCGGCGTCGTCACCCTGACAAGCTTCTCCGGCGCCGTCTTCGGGGCGTGCTTCGCTCCTCCGCTGGTCCTGGGCCTTTATTGGCGCCGAGGCAACGGGGCCGCCACCATGGCTTCGTTCGCAACGGGACTGGCCGTGCTGACGCTGTGGCCCGAGTCACGCGTCCACGAGGTCTTCCCTGCTGTGGCGCTCTCGTTCATGGCCTATGCGGCCACGGCGAAGGCGACTCGTCCCGGCGCCTCCGCCGAAGTCGGCCGCCTCTTCAGGGCGGAACGCTCCGCTCGCAAGGCCCGACGCGACTCCGGCTAGGCCGAACTCCGCGACCTCGGCGCGACCGCGCCTGCTAGGCGCCGCCCCGCCCCCGGGGCGACCCGCCGAACATTCGTCGTCCGCCGCTCCCGCGCGGTGGCATCCGCAACCAGGGCGCACGATACCGCGACTATGAACGAGACGGGCAACATGCGAAAGACGTGGCCCTCCGCGACCGTCAGCAACAAGAACAGAACCGCCACGCCCGCGACCGCGTCCGTCGCATACGATCTCTGCAACGCCCACATGGGGCGTGCCAACGCCAGCAACCCGAGCATGAAGAACAACACGGGAATTATTCCGGCCTCCCCGCCAAGGGCGAGGTAGTGGTTGTGCGCTCCTGCGCGCTGGATATCGTGGAGTCCCCCAAGCGGCGCGAAGTCCAACGCCGCCATTTCCCCAAAGCCCACACCCAGAATCGGCGACTGAACATACGTCTCCCATGCCAGGCGCCAAATCACGTTGCGACCCGACATCGCCCCGAAATTCCAGTCTCCGCTAAGGAGGTCCATCACCTGATACCATCGCCCGACCGGCGAGAAAACCTGCTCCGTCGAAAGCACGCCGGACGAGACAATCGCGGGAAGGCCCAACCACGCGCCCGCCAAGACAAGTGCGGACCAGCCCAGCAGGCGAAGCCGGCGCAGAGAAGCGCCCCGCAACAAGAACAGCGCGACGACCGCCGCAAAGCCGATGGCCCCGCCCTTGGAGAGCGATAGGATCACGGCCATCAACCCGACCGACATCGCGACGTAGGCCGTCCATCCTGCACGAACACGGTCGAGCAAGGCCATTCCCAAGACGGCTGTCGCCCCACCGGCGAACGCGCCAACCATGGGGCTCACGAACGGCCCGAAAAACCTAGTCGGGTGCAGGAACAGCCCGGGTATCCTGGGCAATCCCGCATACATCCACGCCGGGGCCAAGACGGTCGAAGCAGTGCTCGCCAAGAGAATGGCCAGGACGCCCCGGAACAGTCTGCGGGTGCCCCAAGCGTCTATTACGACGCGCGCTCCCGCTACAATCGCGACGAACGTAGCCAGAGTAACCACGTGCAACTTGATGTAGGCCTGCATAGAGGCGAACTTCGAGGGAGAGAACTGCAACCACGCCAACAAGACGCCAATGATCAAGTGAGTTGTCATGCTGGCCACGAAGCACGTTGCCGCCGACCCCAGGCGGTCCAGGATCCCCACGCCGACGAAGGCGAAGATGGCCGCCACGCAACCGGCCTTGGCCAGGAACTGGACCCGCGCGGCCGACGGCGGCAACGTCGGCAACTCGAATACCATCAAGACGCCGAGGGCCCAGAACGACACGACCGCCGACATTGCCAAGGCGGCTTGCAACTCGCCGCCGGTCTGGGACGTGGCCGGCCGCGTCAGGGCAGGCCCTGCCGACCCGAGGCGACGTCGTCGTCGCTGAATCCAACCTTATCCTGCACAAGGTACAGAGGCCGGCCCTGCACTTGGCGGAAGACCGCGCCGACATACTCGCCTACAATCCCCATAAAGACGAACTGCGCGCCGACGAGGAACATCGCCAATGCCGCCGCGATCGTCCAAGACGGCGGCCACTCGCCGGCGAGAGCCCGCGAGCCGACGGCATAGACCCCGAGCGCGACCGAAGCGCCGCCAGCCAGCAACCCCGCAAGCAAGGCCAGGCGAAGGGGAGCCGCCGACGTGGCGAGGATCGACCTGGTCCCGTCGCCCAACCGCCGTCTGAAGCCGAGCTTGGACCTGCCCCACTGGCGGTCCGGCCGCGCGAAGTAGACGGCTTCCTGGCGAAAGCCCAGCCAGGCAATCATGCTGCGGTGCATCCGGCCCCGCTCGGGCATCGCCTTGAGCGCGTCCGCGACTTCTCGGGTGAACAAGTGGAAATCGCACCTGTGGTGCAACCGCTGATCTCGGACCAGCCAGTCGTGCAACCGGCTGTAAGCCGCCGCCGACCACCGCACGCCAAGCGAATCGTGCTTGCGCGAAGCCCGGACGCCGTAGACCACGTCCGCACCCGCCCGCCAACGCTCGAGCATCTCCAGCACCACCTCTGGAGGCTCCTGGAGATCCGCATCGATGAACGCCACGACATCGCCCGAAGAGTGGTCGATCCCGGCCGTAACTGCCGAGTCCTTCCCGAAGTTGCGGGAAAAAGAAAGCACTCGCGTCCGCGAGTCCGTTCGCTGCAAGTCCCGCAAGACGTCCAGCGTCGAGTCGCGGCTGCCGTCGTCGACGTAGATCAGCTCCAGTTCCGTCTCGGGAAGATCGCCGAGCGCGGACGTCAGGCGCTCGTGCACGCGACGGAGACCCTCCCCCTCGTTGTAGCAGGGCACGACGACGGACAGCGTGCGTGCGGGCGCCCGAGAATCGGTCATGAGAAGCTGGCGTTCCTTGCGGAGCGGGTTGCCTGGTCGAAAGGAGCGTCGCGCGACACGCGAGTCCCGCCTGCGATGGGTGCCAAGGGGGAACAAAATCTAGACTGCGGTGCGGCCAAGGGGAAGCCGCAATGCTCGGCGCCCTGGGGCGGTCGGCGCCGTGCGGATGCGGGGGAGACGGCGCTGGGCTCTGGCATCGACGCTCTCGGCCGCGACGCCGCGCGGACGCGGGAGAGACCGTGCGGGCTCGGGCCCCGCGGCCGAACCATGGCCCGGAGCGCCGTTGCACCTTATGTTGGCTTCGGTGCGCCACCATGCCGCCGAAGACCAGCTCGGAGGGCGGTGCTTGCTCGCCCACGGACCACCTCCCGGCCCGCGCCAGCCATGCTCTTGACCATCGCGCTCACCGCCGCAGCGATCTACGCCGTCGCCGGGGCGTTGTTCGCCGTCCCATTTGTCTTGCGCGGCGCGTCGGCCTTGGACCCCGCCGCGGCCCGGGGCACCTGGAGCTTTCGTCTCCTGGCCGCGCCGGGAGCCGCTGCCCTCTGGCCGGTCATGCTTTGGAAGTGGCTTGCAACCACGAAGCGGGACGTGTGAGACGAGGCCACCG
The DNA here is from genome assembly GCA_965203485.1 of Longimicrobiales bacterium. Taxonomy (GTDB): domain Bacteria; phylum Gemmatimonadota; class Gemmatimonadetes; order Longimicrobiales; family Gaopeijiaceae. The sequence continues at coordinate 876,063 of OZ241892.1, read as the reverse complement.
GCAGGCGCACGCCGCGCTGACGCTGGCCAGCGCGGCCTTGGGCGCCTCGCTTCTCGCGGCCGCATGGGCGGCGCGGACCGCCCAGCCGAAGCCCCGGCCCTTCGCGCGTCCAGGCGCCGACGCTTCGGTCGAGGGCTTGGTCGAGTGGACGGTGGCGTTGCCGACGCCACAGGGCCCCGCGGAAGTGTCGTATCGCGTCGCGCACGGCCGGGGGCGGTTCCATGCATCTCTGCCTCCGGGCCTGGAGGCGGCAGAGCCGGGCCTCATCCTGGAAGTCGCCGAACGCGCCGACACGCTGGGCAGCGTCAACGCGGTCCGCCCGTCGCTGCCCGCGCCGTCTTTGCCGGTCCAAGGCGGGCGGTTGGTCTTGGCCGACTTCGCCCGCGGCCTTCGCTTGGCCGAAGCGCCTCTGCCGGAATCCATCCGGTGAGCCACGCCTACCGCGCCGTCGCATGGACGCCCAGCAAGAAGAAATACGACGTAGTCCTCGGGGCGTCCGTGCTCGCGTACGCTTCCGTCTTCGCCGGCGCCACGCTCGCCCGTCACCCGAACATCACGGCGGAAACGTTGGTCATGCGCATGTCCGGCAGCTTGGCCTTCGCGATGATGTCCGCCGCGTTGCTCGCAGGTCCGCTCTCTCGTCTCTGGCCACGCTTCCTTCCCGTCCTTCGCAACCGCCGCCACTTGGGCGTGGCCACGTTTCTGGCGGCGGCCGTCCACGGCGGCGGGGCGCTCCTGCAGTTTCACTTTCTCGGCGCCCTGAATCCTGCCGCCAGTCTGTTGCTGGACGGCGGCGCGACCGGACGCGGGTCCACGGCGCCCCCGTTCCAGCTGTTGGGAGCGGTCGCGCTCGCGGCGCTGTTCCTGATGGCAGCTACGAGCCACGACTTCTGGCTGCGCAACCTCACTCCGGGCATCTGGAAGGCATTGCACATGCTCGCCTATCCGGCCTACGCCATCCTGCTGGGCCACGTAGCAATGGGCGCGCTGCAACAGGAGGCCCGCGGTTACGTGTGGGCCATGACCTGCGCGACTGCGGCAGCCGTGTTCGCGGCCCACGCCGCCAGCGCCTGGAAGGGCCGCCGACAACGAACCGCCCGGTCGCGGCACGACGACCAAGGCTACGAGCGGGCCGTGCGGGCCGCCGATCTCGAGGAGGGACGGGGCCGCGTCGTCGACCTGGAGATCACGCCGAAACAGCGGGGGGTGAAGCGGCGGCGCGTGGCGCTCTTTCGTCACGGCTCCTCGATCTTCTGCCTCTCCAACGCCTGCAGCCATCAGATGGGCCCGCTCGGCGAGGGCAAGATCGTCGACGGGTACGTCACCTGCCCCTGGCACGGCTTTCAGTTCGACCCGAGGACGGGACGGGCGCCCGCTCCCTTCGAAGACTGCGTCGCAACCTACGACACCAAGGTCCGCGGCGGCTGGGTTTGGGTTCGGCCGGTCGCCAACGCCCACGGCGCCCCGGCCCGCGCCGGAAGCGTCGCTCCGGCCAGCCGCGGCGGGGCCGCCCTCCCGCGGCGTCCGGCGGCCGGGAGCGTCGCGGCCGCTAGCCTCGTGGTCGCGGTCGCCGTCGCCCTGGCCGCCGGACTCGGCCACGGCGAGTTGCCAAGCGCGCACTTCGAGTTCGGGACCATCCGTTCATCCACCGGATTCGTGGTCGCGGATCCATATCCGTCGCTTCTGATTCCGCGCGGGCCCGTGTGGACCCGCTTTCTCCTGGTCGGAGAGGGGAAGCATGGCGCGGACGACTTGATGGCCAGCTCCGTCGGCACGTGGGCGACATTGGAGGGCTCGCTCGTCCATCGGGACGGCCACGCAATGGTGGAGGTTCGCGCGGTCACGGCCGCCACTCCTCGACCGCCGCCGCGCGCGGTCGCCGAAGAAATCGGGCTTCACGTCGTGGAAGGCGAGATCGTGGGAGCCAAGTGCTACATGGGGGTGATGCGGCCCGGAGACGGAACCGTGCATCGAGCGTGCGCGACGCTGTGCATTCGGGGCGGCGTTCCGCCCCTGCTCAGGGTCGAGCGTGCCGACGGCACAACCGAGGCATTGGTCCTCGTAGACGCCGACGGCCGACAGTTGAACGCCCGCGTCCTAGATCACGTAGGCGTGCCCGTCCGCGTTGCGGGCCGATTGGCCCGGCGGGGCGCGACCTTGTTTCTCCATGCCGACCCGGCCGACATCGAACGGATCGACTGACGCCCGTCAACGTGTGGAGTTGATGGCTAAGATCAAGGTTGCCACCGTCGACGCGACCGACAGCAACATCGCACTTGCTTGTCCCCAGTCGAACCCCGGCAGATCGCTCTCGCGCGTGGGCACAAACACTCTAGCCCCCGCGCGCAACTTGGGATAGCTCCTGAACAGTCCCAGGGCCTTCGTCGTCAAGGCGCGAGAACCATCCGGATAGGACACGCTCAACCGGTCAATGTCCGCCATCTCCGTTGTTCCACCCCCGGCATCGAGTATGTCCCCTACCGACATTCCCGGCACGTACGTCACCTCCGTGGGAAACACGATCTGGCCCTCGATCTTCACGGTGCTGGTGACCAGCGGCGCCACCAACGTGTCCCCGTCCTGCAGGATGGGATCGTCCGGCGAGTTCGGAGCCTCGATCGCTCGCAAGAAGTCGATTCCTACAACAACATCCCCCCGCCGCAACTCGATGTCCCTCAAGTCATCCGACAACAATCCACCCGCCCGATCGACGATGCTGGTCAACCGTTCTTCGGCGGTCTCCAGAACGAATGCGCCTGTCCTCCGAAACTGTCCGAGCAACATCACTTTGGCGAGCGTCCGATAGCCGACCCGGCTTCTGACGATGACTTCGTCGTTTGGACGAAGCACCACTTCCTCCTCGGACCAGTCTCTGGTGGGATCGACGAGCATCGATTCCCGAAAAGTCAGGACAACCGAAGACCGCACGGAGGAATGCAAGGTCGTCGCGCCGTACGGTCCCATTCCGGTATTTCTTCGCCCAATGTCGACGCTCCACGGAAACGCTCCCGGCGCGAATCCTCCGGCTTGCAGGATAAGGTCGCCCGCCGTCGCTCCGACGATGAACGCGTACTTGCCTGGCATGGCAACAAAGCCTGCGATCGACACCGAGTCCCTGGACCTCAAGATCGCCTCGGAATAGACGGTGACTTCATCGCCCTCATCGATCAACGGCCCGACCGAATCTCGGGTCAAGTCGACACGAACGCGCCTGCGAACGCCGCTCGTCATGTCTCCGCGCGCAATTAGGACTTCGGAAAGCAACGCGTCCGGCCGCAAGCCCCCGGCCTTGGTGAACAGGTCGGCGAGACGCATGTCCGGTTCCCATTCATACGTTCCTTCTCCCCACACTGCACCCTGGACGATGACTTCGCCGCGGACAAGATCCTGCACTCGCAGCACTTCGACCCGGTCCCCGGCCTCGAGCGGGAAGGATTCCTCGCCCGTGAGCACGCGGGACAATGGGACGTCCAACCTGACGCGGTCGACCATGGGGCGCCGGTCCTCGGGAGCCAAGATGCGATTCACGGTAGCGTGGTCGGCTCGAGCAGTCGGCAACAATCCGCCGGCGACCTTGATCAAGTAGGCGATGCCTTGGCCCTCGAGCACTTCGTAGATGCCCGGATTTCGGACCATGCCGCGAATCGCAACTTGATCGCCCACCCAAGGCACGTGCACGACGTCGCCTTCCCGCAACCTAGGATTCGCGTCGGGAAGCCCGCTCGTAATGTACGGGTATAGATCAACCTCCAGCTCCTCGCCGCTCCTTACAAGGCGGATGCTCCGATAGCTGCCGTCCGGCGTGGGACCATTGGCAACGTAAATTGCATCGACCAACGTGGCCAAGGAGCTGACGACGTACGACCCCGGGCTGTACACGGCGCCGCCGACGTAGATTTGGATCGTACGCACTCTGCCGAGCGAAACGGAAAAGCGCGTCCTTGCGTCCGCGTTCCGTCCGACGCCGCTGTAGACCGTTCGCAACCGGGTCTCCAAGCGGTCTTCGAACTCCGCCAGAGTCAGCCCCGTGGCCACCATCCGGCCGGCGCGCGGAACGAACACGACACCCTCGCGGGTGACCGGCAACTGGTGCACTTCTTCGACATCGCCGGTGAGATAGAGGAGAAGCCGGTCGCTGGGCCCCAAGACGTAGCTCTCGCCCGGGGGCGCCGAAAGCACCGGGTCCCTTTGGCGAGCGCGGAAGACGCGGCTTCCGAAGATCTCGAGGTCGGCGCCCAAGTCCACCACGGCCTGCGAGACGACCTCCGCGGCCTCGTCTTCGGCGGCGGCCACCTCGTCTTCCTCGTCCTCCGGCTCTTCCAGGCCGCTGGGGTCGTCGATCAGTCCGACGGCGAGCATCAGCTCCAGCACCTCCTGCGAGACGAGAACGTCGTTGGAGACGCCCGCCATCACCGGGTCGGCCGACAACTGGTCGACCAGGGTCGGATCCAGGCCCTGTGCCAGGGCTTGGCGGCGAAGAGCCGCTGGCGACAGGCTGGATTGCTGGAGGAGGGCCCGCGCTTGGCCCAGGGTGAGATTCAGGCCGCTGGTTTCCAGCAACGCTTGGAGCTGGGCGCGATTCTGCCAGACGAGCGAGGGCGCGATCGGGTGCGGCGCCGCCCGAGCGACGTCGGCGGCAAGCGCTATTGCGGCCATGGCGAGCACGAAGCCGCATCGCGTGTTGGGAACGAAGCGAACGATGGTGCGTGTCATCTGCTGACGAGGCGACGGAGGAACGGGATTTGGGCAAATAAATCGCGGGCTGCACCGATCAACTCTTGGCGCGAGGAATCTGGCAAATGCATGTAGTGCCGCATCACAAGAACAGCCAAGAAGGCGATCAAGCAACCTGCGACGAAACCGGAACTGCTCCCCAGCGCCAGCCCGCGGGAATCGGGGCGATGAGGCAAGAACGGATCCTGGATCACGGTTATGACGGGGGTGTCGCGCTTCGCTTCGATTTGGGCGTTGGCATATGTAGTCGTTAGGCTCTCGTAGAGCACGCGCTGCCGTCTCACTTCGGAATCGAGACGATCGAGCTCTGCGCTCAGGGGAGACCAACTGCCGAAGCTTCTGTTCTGCTCCCGGAAAGTCTGCAACGCGGCCTGCGCAGAGGACAAATCCGCGACGACCAAGCGCATCTGGTCTTCGATGAACGCCTGGGTCGCATGCGCACTGGACTGTCTGATGTGCACGTTGAAACGGTCCACCTCCTCGAGCATCCGGGCGACGACGCCTTGCGAGACGCGCGGCCAAGGCGTGCTGGCGCTGACGTGGATGAAGCCGCTGGCCACGTCCCGGCGAACGTTGACGGCAGAGCGAAGCCAAGCCCTTATGCGCCTCGTGCGGCGGAACTCGTTGCCGGGCTCGATCTCGAGCAGTTCCGCCAGAGACGACACCGTCAACGAGTCGCCCCTCATGACCTCGTAGCGACCGCCCCCCACCGAGTCCAGCACGACTCGCGAAACGAGAAGCTCCCGGAGCAGCACCGGGCTGGAGATCGAGGAGCTACCGTTGACCAAGCCCAAGCGACTAGCCAACTGGATGGTTTGATTCGTGACCCCGGAACTGCGCTCGGTCATGAAGACGGCAGTGCTGGTGTACTTCGCCTCCTGGATCGCACGGCGACCCGCGGCAAGAAGGCTGAACCCGAAGCCGCACAGCAAGATCAAGCGTCCGTGGCGCAAGGCCGTCGCAGCGAGCGACAGGAGCGAGAAAGAGGTCCCGCGCCGTTCCGGTCCGCTGAACTCGTTCTCGGCGCTGGGGCGGGGAGTTCTGTCGGGGGACTCTCTCAAGTCGTCTCTCTAGCGAGCGGCGAGCAACAGGGCCCTCTCTAGCGGGAAGCGTGCTCCGGCGTCGGGAGGCACGGCCAAGATAACGCTCCGGGCGCCGACGAGGAAGCGGTAGCCGATGCTTCCGCCCGCGAGCTAGCGGTGCGGGGGGCGCGTCTCGGGAGCGGGGAACATGGCGTCCAGGTAGCGGTCCGCCAGCGCGTCGGCCGAGAACGCCTTGGCGCGCTCCACCAACGCCGCGCGAGGCGGAGGCGCTTCGATGGTCGCCAGGAGGGCCGCGGCCATGGCCCGCCAGTCTCCCATGGGGACGAGACGGCCCCACTTGCCTTGCTCGAGGAGTTCGGCAGGTCCGTGCGGGCAGTCGGCGCTCACCACCGGCGTGCCGCAGGCCAGAGCTTCGACCAAGGCCAGCGGAAACGCCTCGAACCTGGACGAGTGAGCGAGAACGCTTGCGCGGGCCACGTAGGCAAGCGGCCTGGCGACAAATCCGGGGAAGTCGACCCAGTCGGCAATGCGCAACTCGCGGCCCATCGACTCGAGGGCGCCTCGCAACGGCCCCTCGCCCAACACGAGCAACCGCGCATGGCGGCGGCGGCGGAGTTCGGCAAAGGCGCGAATCAGCGTCTCGTGATCCTTTCCCGCGTCCAGCCGTCCCACCGACACGACGACCGGCGGGCCAAGCTCCTCGAACCACGGGTGCCGCGGCGGCGGACCACTCCCGGCTTCCGCCGGGCCCGCGACGGGCGGGTGCAATACCCGCACCCTCGACCGCACGGCGGGGACCTGCCCGGCGAGGTCCTCCGCCGCGCCCCGGGAATGAGCCGCCACCACGTCCGCCGCGGGCAACAGCCGACGCAGCGTCCTCATCATCGCGCGTCCCTTCGGCGCGACTCGCCGGAACTCCTCCGAGAACGTGCTCGCATAGTGCGCCAAGACGCGCACTTCGGGTTGGAAGAACTTCTTGGCCGCAAGCGCAACGACGATGGCGTGCATCGACGCCATCAGCACGTCCGGCCGCTCGTTCTTCAGGTAGCCGAGCAATCCGGGAAGGCTCGTCGCGGTCATGCGCGCACCAAGATCGACGACCCTCTGCTGGGGAGACACCAGCCGCAAGAAGGGGCCTTCGGCCCGCGCCAGCACAAAGTCCACCGCGACGCCGCGACGCGACAACGCGGGCGCAAGCGTGACGAATCCCCGTTCCGCTCCTCCGCCCTCCAAGGACGGCAGGAACAACGCGGCCCTCCTGAGCTTCGGGGCCGCGGCCGCGCCGCCCGTCTCGCCGCGCCGGCCGCTCAAGGCCGTCTCCGGGCCGACCGCGATGGCTGCATCGCCCCCATGGCCCGGCCCATCACGGCAAAATCGGCTCGTCGCAACCGCCAAGGCGCCGTCCAGCTCTCGCCGGAAAGCCTGCAGAAGAACGCCGTCAGAAGGACGCAGCGCGCCACCAGCGCCGCCGACGTGCCCCATGCTGCTCCCGCCAGTCCCATGCGAGGGTACAGCGCCAGAACGAGGCCGACCGTCAACGCCATCTGAACCACGGCCGCGTAGGACGGCAACTCCGCGCGGCCGCGAGCCTTGATGTACGCGATGGCCACCTGCGACATCGCGCCCGCCGCCAAGCCCGGCGCCAAGGCGGGCACCAGCCCGGCGACCGGCATGAACTCCGCTCCCAGCACGACCCGCACGAACGGCTCGCGCAGGAGCGCCAAGACAATCAAGCCCAGCACCGCAGACCACGCCACGACGCGCATGGAGAATGCCGCCAGCGCGGGCCGCGATTCCGGCACGCCGGTCAGGCGGGGCAACAGCGCCCAGCTGAACGCCGAGGGCAGAGCGTACACGCCCACCGCCAGCACGTTGGCCGCCGCGAGCAGTCCGACCTCCTCACGGCTCGCCAGGAGCGCCAGGAGCAGGAGGCCGATGCGCTGCTCCGAGAAGTCGATGAGGTTGGCGGCGTGGATTCTGCCGCCGTAGCGCACCAGGGCGCGCACCGCGCCGGGCTCGGGCGCCACCAAGCCCACGCTGCAGCGCCGCCGAAGCACGCCCAGAGCGAAGGCGCCCCCCGCGACGTTGCACCCGACGAACGCCAAGACGGCGCCGTCCAGTCCCAGACCCAGCCAGCCGACCAGCGCCAAAGTGCCCGCCACCTGCGTCGCGTTCATCAGCATCTCCACGGATCCCGCGCTTCCGAAGCGCCAGAATGTCGGCAGCAGGGCGTTCGCGGTCGCCGCGAACGCGCAGGCCGGCATGATCGCCAAGGCCAGCAGGAGCGTTTGCCGACCCGGACCCGCCCACGCCCCCCCCAGAATCAGCGGGGCCGCAAGGGCCGACGCGAGCAACGACCCGGCCATGGCGACGGCCAGCGAGGACGACACTCCCTGGGATGCGCTCACGCGCCCCTTGAGAATCTCGTACTGGGCGCCGCTGTGGACGCTCGCGCTGCTCGCCAGGCAGAGGAAGATGGCCACGGCCGAGACCAGCGCGTAGGCGCCGCGGTCGGCAGGCAGGAGGGTCCGCGCCAGCGCCGACTGCACGGCCACCCCGAGGGCGACGACGCCCACGCGGACGGCCAGAACCGTGGCGACGTCTCTAGGCCCGTTGCCGGAGCGGGCGGCGGATGGGCCGCGGCTCCCGACGCCGACGATCGGCTCGCGCCCGGACGGCGGAATCGCTGACATGCGTGCTGGTCTCTCTGGACTGGCGCGGTGGTTTGGCGTATCTTGTGCGACAGCGTCCACCGGGGCAAGGGGTACTGAGGACGCAGGTTCACGAAAGGAGCGGAGATGTCGGAGCCGACGGGCAAGAAGGTCAGAGTGACCCTCAGATGGGTGCAGATCCTCGACAACATGGAACCCTTCTTCAAGGAGAAGGGCGAGTTCGTCTTCCGTGCGAAGGTTTGGACCGACAACCACGGAGGACACGCCCAGGAGACCCGCATCCCCAAGACCGGCCACTACTCGATCTCGGACCATCCGCGCTGGAACAAGCTGACCAAGCTGGACCGGGTCCTCTTCGAGGGCGACGTCACCGACCACTTGGTCGTGCAGTTCAACGGCGAGGAGCTGGACCGCTTCTCGGCCAACGACGCGCTCGCGCCCTACCGCCGCGAGTTCACCGGACCGATCGAAGACCACGTCGCGATGGTCCAGCCCGGCGACGAAGCGTCCAACGACCCGGAGAACCTGGACAACTGGCGGCTGGGCTACGAGATCGAGGTCCTCTAGCGCAAGCGGGAATCGAGCCCAATCGGGCCGGCCGGGAGGCGTCCCCGGCTACGGGCCGCGCTTCCCGGACTGCCATGACCCGCCCCGACGCCCGCGTCGGCCTGGACGCCCTCCTCCAGAAGCGCATCCTGGTGCTGGACGGAGCGATGGCCACGCTGATCCAGCGCCGGGAACTCGCCGAAACCGACTTTCGCGGCGACGAATTCGCCGGGCATCCGTCGCCGCTGGCGGGCGCCAACGACCTTCTGAGCCTCACAAGGCCGGACGTGATCGCCGACGTCCACCGCGCCTACTTGGCCGCCGGGGCGGACGTGATCGAGACGAACACGTTCAGCGCGACCCGGATGGCGATGTCCGAGTACGGCCTGGAGGACGCCGTCCCGCGCATCAACCGCGCCGCGGCCGCCGTGGCGCGCCGGGCCGCCGACGAGTTCACGGAGCGCACGCCCGACAAGCCTCGCTTCGTGGCGGGCGTTCTGGGCCCCATGAACCGCACGGCGTCGATGTCGGGCGACGTGAGCGATCCCGCCGCGCGCGACACAACCTTCGAGGAGCTTCGGGTTGCGTACGCGGAGCAGGTCGAGGCGTTGGCGGAGGGAGGCGTGGACCTGCTCATGGTGGAGACGATATTCGACACGCTCAACGCCAAGGCCGCGGTCTACGCGATTCTCGAGCACGCGGAACGCGCGGGGGCGCACCTGCCCGTGATGATCTCCGGCACGATCACCGACCAGAGCGGCCGCACGCTCACGGGCCAGACTCCGGAAGCCTTCTACAATTCGCTGCGCCACGCCGCGCCCCTGTCCTTCGGACTCAACTGCGCGCTGGGGCCCGACGCGCTGCGGCCCTACCTGCACGAGCTGAGCTCGGTGTGCGAGACGTGGGTCAGTTGCCACCCCAACGCCGGACTTCCCAACGAGTTCGGCGAGTACGACCTGTCTCCGTCCGCGATGGCCCGCGTCATAGGCGACTTCGCCCGCGCCGGACTGCTCAACGTCGCCGGCGGTTGCTGCGGGACCACGCCCGACCACGTGCGCGCCATCGCCGAGGCAGTGGACGGGGTGGCGCCCAGGCGCAGGCCGCGCCTTCCGCCGCGCATGCGGCTGTCGGGACTCGAACCCCTCGCGATCGGGCCGGACTCGCTGTTCGTCAACGTCGGCGAGCGCACGAACGTGGCCGGTTCCCGGCGGTTTGCGCGCCTGATTCGCGAGGGCGACTACGAGGCCGCCGTCGAGGTCGCTCGCGAGCAGGTGCGGGGCGGCGCGCAGATCGTCGACGTGAACATGGACGAGGGGCTCCTCGACTCGGGCGCGGCGATGGAGCGCTTTCTGCGGCTGCTCGCGGGCGAACCCGACATATCGAGGGTCCCCCTGATGATCGACTCGTCGCGCTGGGACGTGATCGAGCGGGGCCTGCGTTGCGTGCAGGGCAAGGCGGTCGCGAACTCGCTGAGCCTGAAGGACGGCGAGGAGGAATTCCTGCGGCAGGCGAGCCTGGTTCGCCGCTACGGGGCGGCCGTGGTGGTGATGGCGTTCGACGAGGAGGGGCAGGCCGGCACTGCCGAGCGCAAGTTCGAGGTCTGCCGGCGCTCCTACGACCTGCTGGTGCGCCAAGCCGGGTTCCCGCCGGAGGACGTCGTCTTCGATCCGAACATCTTCGCGGTCGCGACGGGCATCCCCGAGCACGACGACTACGCGGTGGCGTACTTCGAAGCGGCGAGGCGGATCAAGGAGTCGCTGCCGGGCGCGCTCGTGAGCGGCGGGGTGAGCAACGTGTCGTTCTCGTTTCGGGGCAGCGCCGGCGTGCGCGAAGCGATGCACTCCGCCTTCCTCTACCACGGCACGCGGGCTGGCATGGACATGGGCATCGTCAACGCCGGGGCGATCGCGGTGTACGACGAGATTCCGGGCGAGCTGCTCGCGGCGGTGGAGGACGTGCTCTTCAACCGCCGGGCCGACGCGACCGAGCGCCTGACGGCTCTGGCCGGACGCTACGGGGGAAGGTCCTCGGAGCCGGCCGAGGACAGCTCATGGCGCAAGCAGCCCGTGGAGGCGCGCCTGCGGCACGCGCTGGTCCACGGCATCGACGCGCACGTTGCCGAGGACGCCGACGAGGCGCGCTTGGCCGCGGGCGGGGCGCTCAAGGTGATCGAGGGACCGCTCATGGCGGGCATGAACACGGTGGGCGACCTGTTCGGGTCGGGAAAGATGTTCCTGCCGCAGGTGGTGAAGAGCGCGCGGGTGATGAAGCGCGCCGTGGCCCGCCTGTCGCCCTACCTCGAAGCGGACGAGGCGGGAGGCGCGGCGCGGTCCGCCGGACGCATCCTCCTGGCCACCGTCAAGGGCGACGTGCACGACATCGGCAAGAACATCGTGGCCGTGGTGCTGCGCTGCAACGGATACGAAGTGATCGATCTGGGCGTGATGGTGCCGTCCGAGACGATCCTTGCGCAGGCGCGCGAGACCGCCGCCGACATCGTCGGCCTGTCCGGGCTGATCACGCCCAGCCTGGACCAAATGGCGCACGTGGCGTCCGAGATGGAGCGCGCTGGCATGGACGCTCCGCTGATGATCGGCGGCGCCACGACGTCCCGCGTGCACACGGCCGTGAAGATCGAGGAGCGGTACTCGGGGCCGACCGTGCACGTGCCCGACGCGTCGCGGGCCGTCCAGGTCGCGGGCAAGCTGATGAATGCGGCGAGCCGGCGGGCCTACGCCGCGGCGGTGCACGAGGAGTACGAGCGCATCCGGCGGACGCGCGGGGGACGGCGGCGGGCGCCCCTGCTGTCGCTGGCCGAGGCGCGGGCCAACCGGCTTCGGCTCGATTGGGACCGCTACGAGCCGCCCCGGCCCGCGTTCACCGGACGCCGCGCGCTGCCCGCCCCGGACCGGCCGCGGATCGCCGCGGGGCACGGACCCGCCGCGGCGCCGCGGCCGCGCACGGCAGCGTCGTACGACCTGAACGAGCTGGCCGGCCGAATCGACTGGACTCCCTTCTTCGCCGCCTGGGAGCTGAAGGGCGTCTTCCCCGGCATTCTTTCCGACCCGGCGGCGGGAGAGCAGGCGGCGCGCCTGCACGAGGACGCGCTCGCGCTGCTGCGCCGGATCGTGCGCGAGCGGCGCTGGGCGGCGCGTGCGGTGATCGGCCTGTTCCCCGCGAACTCGCGGGGCGACGACATCGTCTTCTACGCGAACGACGCGCGCACGGCACCGGCCTTCGCGCTGCCGTGCCTGCGCCAGCAGTTCCGCAAGGGAGCCGGCAGGCCCAACCTGTGCTTGGCCGACTTCGTGGCGCCTGCCCGGTCGGGGGTGGCCGACTTCGCCGGCGCCTTCGTCGCCACCGCGGGGCACGGCGTCGCCGAACTGTGCGCCGAGTTCGAGGAGGCGGGCGACGACTACCAGAGCATCGTGGCCAAGGCGCTCGCCGACCGGCTGGCCGAGGCGTTCGCCGAGCGGCTGCACGAGCGCGTGCGGCGGGAGTTCTGGGGATACGCTCCGAACGAGTCCCTCGCGAACTCGCAGCTGATCGCCGAGGAGTACCGCGGCATTCGTCCAGCTCCCGGCTACCCCGCCTGTCCGGACCACTCGGCCAAAGCCGGCCTGTTCCGGCTACTGGGCGCGGAGGAGATCGGCGTGTCGCTCACGGAGAGCTTCGCCATGGCGCCCGCGGCGACGGTTGCCGGCCTCTACCTCGGACATCCCGGCAGCTTCTACTTCGGCGTGGGAAGAATCGGCCCCGACCAGCTGGCCGACTACGCGGAGCGCGCCGGCGTAGGCGTGGAAGAGGCCTCCCGCCGGCTTGCTCCCAATCTCGACGACGGTGTGGCGGAAGCCGGGTTGCGGACGGAGCCGACCGCGGCCGGCGGCGCGGCGTGAGCCGCCTAGGCGACATGCTGGCGGGAGGGCGGGTCCACGTGATGGACGGCGCGATGGGCACGATGCTCTACGCTCGCGGAGTGTTCGTCAACGTCTGCTACGACGAACTCAACGCGACGCGCCCGGAGCTCGTCGAGGACGTGCACGAGCAGTACGTGCGGGCGGGCGCCGAGGTCGTCGAGACCAACACGTTCGGCGCGAACCCGGTCAAGTTGTCGGCGCACGGGCTGGACGAGCGCACCGAGGAACTCAACGAGCGGGCGGCGCGGATCGCCGGACGGGCTTCGGCGGGCCGGACTGCCGTCGCCGGGGCGATCGGGCCGCTGGGCGTGCGCGTCGAGCCGCTGGGACCGACTTCGCTGGAGGAGGCCCGCGCCTACTTCGCGCGCCAGGCCGAGGGTCTGTTGGAGGGCGGCGTGGACGGCTTCGTGCTCGAGACCTTCTCGGACTTGGCGGAGCTCGAGCAGGCCGCGCGCGCGGTAATGGAACTGTGCTCGTTGCCGGTGATCGCGCACGTGACGGTCGGCGAGGACGGCGCCACCGCCAACGGCGCGACGGTCGAGCAGGCGGCCCGCGCCGCGGGCGAGTGGGGCGTGGCGGCGACAGGGCTCAACTGCTCGGTCGGACCCGCGGCCGTGCTGGACGGGATCGAGCGCATGGCCGAGGCGACCAGCTTGCCGCTCGCGGCCCAGCCCAACGCCGGCATGCCCAGGGCCGTGGGCGACCGAAAGATGTACATGGCCGCTCCCGAGTACATGGCCCTCTACGCGAGGCGGGTGATCGCGGCAGGCGCCCGGTTCGTCGGCGGCTGCTGCGGCACCACGCCCGAGCACGTCCGCCGAATGCGCGACGAAGTGGCGCGCGTTCAACCGCGCACGCCCGTGGTTCGGGCAACGCGCCCCGCTCCCCCCGGAGCCGTCGCCGCTTCGCCGGTTCCTCTCGCGGAGCGATCCGAGCTCGGGCGGAGCATTGCGGCGGCCGAGTTCGTGCGCTCGGTTCGGATTCGTCCGCCGGCGGGATGGGCCGCCTCGCGCGCTATCCGCGACGGCCGAGACCTCGCGCACGCGGGCGTGCGGTGCGTCGCCGTCCGCGAGGACAGGAGCGCGCCGCGCATGAGCGCCGCCGCGACGGCCGCGCTGCTGGCCGCCGACGGCGCGGTCGAGCCCATCGTCCACTACACGTGCCGCGACCGCAAGCTCGCCGACATCATCGCCGACCTGCTGGGCATGGCGGCGTCCGGCGTGCGCAACGTCGTGCTGGTCACCGGCGATCCGGCCGGCCCGGCACCCTATCCCGAATTCGATTCGGTGCTCGACGTGGACTCGATCGGCTTGGCCAACGTGGTCGCCGGACTGAACGCCGGCGCCGACCCGGCGGGCAACTCGATCGGCGAACCCACCGAGTTCGTCGTCGGAGCAGCCTTGAACCAGGGCGCCCGCGACTTCGTCCGAGAAGCGGAGCGCCTTCGCTGGAAGGAGGAGGCCGGTGTGCACTTCGCGGTCACGCGGCCCGTCTTCGACCCCGAGCAGCTGATGGGCTTCCTCGGCCGGGCGGGGCCGGGACTCCCCGTGGTGGCCTCGGTCCAGCCCCTGGCAAGCGCGCGCCAAGCCGAGTTCCTGCAGAACGAGGTGGCGGGCGTCCACGTGCCCGACCACGTCGTGGAGCGGATGCGGGCGGCGGAAGGGACGGCCACCCACGGCGGTCGGTCGACACTGCAGGCCGGCGCCTGTGGCGGGAGCGCCGACGGACGCGATGCGCCGGCGGGCGGCCGTGATCGACGGAAGGACCGACGCGGCGCGTCGGCGGACGAACGCGACCGACCGACGGGCGGGCACGCCGAAGCCGGGCCGGAGCCGGGCGCCGAAGCCGCCCAACGCGAGGGCTGGGCGATCGCCGCCGAGGTCGTTCGGGCGGTCGCCCCGGAAGTGGCGGGCGTGCAGGTGGTGGCTGGTGCAGGTGGAATCCAAGAGGCCCTAGCGGCGCTGCGAGCCGCTCGCGACGGCGCTTGATTCTCGAGGCGCCGCGTCCGGTCCGAGCCCTGCGCGACCGCCCGCTCGCCTCGCGCGGGTGCGCCGTCGCGCGGAAGAACGCGGGCGACGACTTGGCGCAGGACTGCCCGCAGCTTCGGGGCGCTACAGAGCGGCCGCCAGGCGGTCCAGAAACGCGGCCGGCCTGCGGGCGCCCAAGTTGCTGACGTAGACCTTGGCCGCGCCGATCTCCCGAAGTCCGCGGATCGACCGCGCACAGACTTCTTCCGGCGGCACGCCCGCCTCGAACTCGGCCGCCAGCCTCCGCGCCGGAACAGGGAAGAAGTCCTGCAACCGGGCGAGCGTGCGCGGGTCGGCGCTGCGGTAGTAGAAGACGCCGAAGACGACCGGCCCGGTCCAGCCTGTTCTGTCCAGCTCGGCCTTGAGGGCCTCGGCCCGGTGCAGAGAGTGGTGAGACACCACCTGCGTCAGCACGTAGTCGGCGCAGAAGTCGTCCGCGGCCGCGAAGCGCGCCTGCGCCACTGGATCGCCGTGCGGATTGGCCCAGCCGCCCAGCGCCAGCCCCGGCTCGTCGGCGCGGACGACCCGGCGCAGGTCCTTGCCGTGGGGCACGCAGCGCGGCGGCCCGGCCGACTTGTCTCCTCCCACGACCGTCAGGCCGCCCACGCCCAGGGCCGCTGCCCGCCTAGCGAAGAGCCGGCAGTACTCCAGCGAGTGCTTGCACGTCAGAAAGGGCGCCACCGTCCCGAAGCCGGAGTCGCCGCCCAGGTTGGCCCCCAAGTGGGCGAGGGCGTCTTCCTCCGGGTCGCCGACGGCGCCGTCGGTCAGCAACACCGGGGTTCGGCGGACGCCCAGCTTCCGCATCGCTTGGTGCAGGTCGATCCACACGTCCATGCCGCGCATGGCGTCCAAGCCGGACCGGGGCGGCCGGAGCTCCACCGCCGCGAGCGGGCCGGGCCCGGCCAGGAGCTCGGCGAAGCTCGGGCCGGCGGACGACATCGCGCGCTCACCGGCCGATTCGGCCTCGGCCGCATGCGCGGCGACCGCTGGGCCGGACCCGTCGGGCCGCGCCGCGGGCTCGCGACGGGACATCGTCACCACGACTCGGTTGCCGGCGCGACGGGCAACCCCGCCGTGAGCACTTCGGCCCCGCTTGCCGTCATGAGCACGTCGTCCTCGATGCGCACGCCGACGCCCTCCAGCGCGGGCACGGCCGGGCAGCTTCCAGGAGCAAAGTAGAGGCCCGGCTCCACCGTGAACGCCATGCCCGGCTCCAGCACGCGGGAGCCTGCGTCGTCCACGTACAGGCCCGGGTCGTGCACGTCCAAGCCGAGCCAGTGCGACGTGCGGTGCGGGTAGTAGCGCCGGTAGGACTCCGCTTCGACGATGTCGGCGGCCGATCCGGAGAGCGCGCCGAGACCGCGAAGTCCTTCGGCGATCGCGCTCAAGGCGGCCGCGTGCACCTGTTCCAGCGAGGCGCCGGGGCGGCATGCGGCCAGGGCGCGCGCGCGCGCTTCCCGGACCACGGCATGGGCATCGCGAGCGGCGGCGCCGACCATCTCGGAAGCGAACACGGTGCGCGTGACGTCGGCCGCGTAGAAGCCCGCCTCCGCCCCGCCGTCCACCAGCACCAAGTCGTCCGGCGCGATGACCGACGCGTTGGCGTCGTAGTGCAGCGTGCAGGCGTTCGCCCCGGCCGCCACGATCGTGGGATAAGCGGAGCCCGTCGCGCCTCGGCGCCGGAATCCGCTGTCGAGCGCCGCCTCGATCTCCCACTCGCCCGCTCCCGGACGGACCGCTGGAAGCGCCTCGGCGAACGCCTCCACCGTCGTCCGGGCGGCATCGCGCAGGCGCGCCGTCTCCGCTTCGTCCTTGCGAATCCGCAGCTCGTCGAGCGCCGCGCCGGGATCGACGACCGCGCGTGCCCCGCTCCCGGTTCGCGCGCGCAACGCCCGTCCCCGCTCCAGAGCGGACCGGACTGCCGCGTCGCATCGCGCCGACGCGCCCAAGCGGTAGTAGATGCGGTCGCCGCCGGCCAGCAGGTCGGGTGCCTCGTCGGCGAACCGATCCAACGAGAGCGCCGCGTCCGCGCCGCAGAGCGCCTTGACCTGGCCCGCGCCGAGCCGCTTGCCCGTCCACATCTCTTCCTGCGGACTCGTCTCGGGAACGAAGAGAAGAAACCTGTCTTCGTCCGCGAATCCGCGCAGCAACGCTATGCCGCCGGGCTCTGCCCACCCCGTCAGGTAGAAGAACTCCGAGTCCGGCCGGTACCGGTACGGAGAGTCCCCGTTGCGGACGCGGACCGGGCCGGCCGCCAGCAGCAGCGAACCGCGCCCCAAACGGTTCAGCACGGCGTCCCGGCGGCGGCGGAACGGGAACTCGGGCCCGCCTCCCATGCTAGCTGGTCCGCGCTCGGCCGCCACCTGCCGGAGGCGAACCCGGCGGCGTCCAAGAGCAGGCCCGGGGAAAGGACGATTCCATTCCGCTTCACTCTCCATGCGTGGATTGCTGCTTCGGCCGAGCGACGCGCGCGGCGACCGGCGTTTCAAGCGAGTCGTCCGCCGTCCGACTCGTCGTCCGGCCGCCGTGGCCGAACAGAGTAGAGTAGAGTATAGGCGTCCTCGGCGGCAGGACGACCCGACGCCGCCGAGCGTCTCGCCCTCCGACCGGACATGCGCGTTGAGCGTCCGCTCCCTGCCGACGAGATTGCCGTTGCCGCCAGTTCCGCCGACCCCCGCGCAGGAGCGCAACCCGCCCGCACCGGGGCGCCGACGGGGAACGCAGCCCGCGTCCCGCAAGCGAACCGGCGCACCGAGACCGCGCCCGGCCGGGCAAGGCGAGGCGTCGGCGGGCGCGCGAGCGGCGGCCGTGCCGTTGCTGGCCGTTGCGGCGTTGGCGGTCGGGAGCCTCACGGCGTCCGGCCAGGTCGTGCGCGGCAGGCTGATGGAGCAAGGCGGGAACGTCGCCGTGGCCACGGCCATGATGACCCTCGTGGATTCGGCCGGCGCGCCGGCCGCTCAAGCCCTGACGCGAGCCAGCGGCCTCTTCGAGCTGACAGCTTCCGATGCGGGCACGTACAGGCTCCGCGCAGACCGCATCGGCTACGCGACCACGTTTTCCGACTACTTCGCGCTCGCCGCCGCCGATACGCTGGTGATCGACATGGCGGTTCCGGTCGAGGCCATCGAGCTGGCCGGGATCACCGCCGAGGCCGAACGGAGTTGCCGGATGCGGCCCACGGACGGCTTGGCGGTGTCCAAGGTCTGGGAAGAAGCGCGCAAGGCGCTCGCGGCGGCCGCCTGGACGCAGGAGCGCGGCACGTACCGCTACGAGATGATGCGCGTGAGGATGGACTTCGACGCGACGGGGCGCCGCGTCCTGTCGGAGAGGCGAGAGTACGAGGACGAACATCGCCGAACGCCGTTTTCGTCGCGGCCCGCCGAGGAGCTGACGGCCAAGGGGTTTGCGAGTCTTTCGCCGGAGCAGTCCATCTACTACGCCCCGGACGCGGCGGTGCTGCTCTCGGACGCCTTCCTCGACACGCACTGCCTTCGCTTGGCGGGACGGCACGAGGAAACCGAGTGGCTGGGCCTGGGGTTCGAGCCGGCGCCGGGCCGCCGCGTCCCCGAGATCGCGGGCACGCTGTGGCTGGACCCGCAGACGGCGTGGTTGCGGCGGCTCGAGTTCCGCTACCGCAACCTGAATTTGCCGGACGAGTTCGCGGACGCGAATCCCGGCGGCCGGGTCGACTTTCGGGGGATGCCCAATGGCACCTGGATCGTGGAGTCGTGGCGCATCCGGATGCCGAAGCCCACCCTGCACTCCGACGCGAGCGGGCGGCGCAAGGTGGTCCTGGGCGGAATCACCGTGGAAGGAGGCGACGTCCTCCGCGTCCACGGCACCGACGAGGAGCTGGTGGCGGACGGGTCCCAGGGCGGCGGGCGAATCGCGGGCATCGTCTTCGACAGCCTGCAACGAGGATTGCCGGGCGCGCGCGTCTTCGTCGACGGAGCGAACTACGCCGTGAGCACGGATCGCGACGGGCGCTTCGAGATCGCGCATCTCGTGCCCGGCCTCTACGCCGTGAGCTTCTCGGTTCCCTACTTCGAGCGCTTGTCCTACCGGCCCGAGCCGCTCGAGCTCGAAGTGGGACTGGAAGCGGCGACGCCGGCGCAAGCCAACTTCGCGGCTCCGCCGATGGAACGCATTGCCGACGCGGTCTGTCGGCGGGCCGAGCGGCCGCGGCCGGCGGCGAACGCGTCGGGACGGGCCCCGCGGGACATGGACGGCGTGCTGGCGGGCCAGGTGACCGACGCCGGGGGCCGCGCCGTGCCGGACGCGGTGGTCGTCGTTGCCGCAAGCGCATGGCACGTGAGCCGGAGCTCCGCCGTCGGCGCGCAGGTCCGCGAGCGGCGCGCCGCGACGACCGCCTTCGCGAGCGCGTCGGGACGGTACGTGGCGTGCTGGTTGCCGCGCGACGCGACGCTGGAGGTGCGCGCCCTGCCGCCCGGCGCATTGCCCAAGGACGAGGAGCAGGCCGTCGCAGCTCTCGCGGAGCTGGCCGAGGACCGGGCGGACGAGGGCGAGCGGTTGACTCTCGTGATTCGGCCCGCGGCGCGCGTGTTGTTCGCCGACCTGCGGCTCCCGCGGCCCGGCGAGGCCAAGTGACGCCCGGCCGGGCCGGACGGAAGAGCGTGGCAAGGCGGTCGGCTTGGCCCGGACGGTGGCCGGTCCTCCGCAACGTGGCGGGAGCGCTCCTGCCGGCGATCGCGCTCTGTTGCGCCGGCGAAGCTCAAGCGCGGCAGGACGAGCCGGACACCGTGCAAGTCGAGCCCGTGGTCGTCTCGGTCCTGCGCGGGACCGACCAGATCGCCCGCGCCCCCTTCGCCGTCTCGGTGCTCGCCGGCGCCGACATGCGGCCGGGCGCCGCCGGCGTCTTCATCGAAGAGGCGCTGCACGGCTTGGCGGGGGTGCGCGTACAGAACCGCTACAACGCCGCCGTCGGAGAGCGCATCTCCATTCGCGGCTTCGGAGCGCGGTCGCAGTTCGGCGTGCGCGGCGTCAAGATCATGGTGGACGGCATCCCCGCGACGCTGCCCGACGGCCAGAGCACGCTCGACCACCTGGACGTCGGATCGCTGGGCAGGGTCGAAGCCCTGCGCGGCCCCGGCGCGGCCTTCTACGGCAACGGCGCGGGCGGCGTCCTCCTGTTCAGCAGCGCCCGGCCCTTCGACGGCGCCTACCGCCACGAGACGACCGCCGCCGCAGGGTCGCGCGGCCTGCTGCGCCTCCAGACCACCGCCTCGGGCAAGGCGGGGGGCCTGGCCTACAGCGCCAGCGTGGCCCGCAACCGATTCGACGGCTTCAGGAGCAACCCCACTGACGGCGGCGAGGATCCCTACAGCCGGTCGACCCGAACCACGACCGTCGCAGGCTTCGCCTTCCCCGCCGGCGACGGCGCCTTGTCGCTCCGACTCAACGGCGTGATTCTGGACGCGCTGAACGCCGGCTCGTTGCCCGCCGACCTCTTCGACGCAGGCAGCAGCCAGGCGTGGGGCTTCAATGTTGCGCGCCGCACCCGCAAGGACGTGAGGCAGGCTCAGGCGAGCGTCGCTTGGCGCGGCCCGGCCGGCCCGCTGGAGGTCGATGTTTCCGTCTACGGCGTGCGGCGCGAGCTCGACAATCCGATTCCCGCAAGCGTCATCGATCTCGACCGAAACGCGGGCGGCGCGCGCTTGGCGCTCGGACGGGCATGGGGCGACGGAGCCGCGAGCGCGCGCGTGGACGTCGGCGGCGAGGCCGAACTCCAGGACGACGACCGCCGCAACTTCGCCAACCAAAGCGGCGAACCGGGGGCACTGACGCTGGACCAGCGCGAACGCGTCCGAGCGCTGGCCGCCTTCGGCCGCCTGCGGCTACCCTTGGGAGAGCGCGTGCGGGCGCTGGCGGCGGTGCGTGTGGATCACGTCGCCTTCCGCGCCGACGACCGCTTTCTGGCCGACGGAAACCCCGACGACTCCGGCCGGCGCGCGATGACGGCCGCGAGCCCTTCGCTGGGGGTTCACGTCGCGCTGGGCGGGCACGGGCTGTTCGCGTCGGTCGCCCGCTCGTTCGAGACGCCGACGACCACCGAGCTCGCCAACCGCCCCGGCCGTGCCGGCGGCCTCAACCCCGACCTCGATCCCCAGCGCGGCTGGACCGTGGAAGCCGGCCTGCGGGGTGCGCGCGGACGCCTGTCGTACGACGCCGCCGCCTTCTGGACGCGGCTATCGGGCCAGCTGGTTCCCTTCGAGGTGGCTTCGCACCCGGGGCGGCGCTTCTACCGCAACTCGGGGCGTTCCCGCGTCGGCGGCCTCGACGCGTCCGTGCGGGCCGCGGCCACGGACTGGCTCTCCGCCCGCGCGTCCTACAGCTACGTTGACGCGCGCTTCGTGGACTTCGCCGCGGGCGGCGACCGATTCGACGGCAACCGAATACCGGGCGCGGCGCCACACCGCTTCGAGGCCGCTCTCAAGGCTACGAGCGCCGCTTGGTTCGCCGAGCTCCGGGCCGAAGCGCGCGGACGAGTCCCCGCCGACAACGCCAACGACGCCGGCGCCGACGGCTTCGTGCTGCTCGACGCGCGAGCGGGACTCGCGGACGCGCGCGTCGGCGGCCTGCAGATGTCGCCCTTCTTCGGCGTCACGAACTTGACCAACGCACGCTACGCCTCGTCGGTCGTGGTCAACGCCTTCGGAGGCCGCTACTTCGAACCGGGCCCGGGGCGCGGCGGCTACGCCGGCGTGACCGTGGCGTTCGAGCGCGCCCGGCGACGCTAGCCAGGGCCGGCTTGCGAGAGCGGCGTCAGCCCCAGGAGGCGTCGCCGTCTCCCGCCCCAACCCTCCGCCGAAGGTCGTGCTTTCTCCAGTCGGGCACGTGGGCGGTCATCAGGGCTCTGAACAGCTTGCCGTGGTTGGGGACCCGTAGGTGGAGCAGCTCGTGAGCGATCACGAAGTCCTGGAATCCCGGCGGCTGGTCCGCCAAGTCGGCGGCCAGCGTGACGGTCCCCGCCGTGGAGCAGGAGCCCCACTTCCGGGTCATCCGCCGAATCCGAACCAACTTGGGCCGCGCGTCGAGGCGGGCTGCCCACGAACGCACGCGGCTGCGAAGGGCGTCAGTCGTCGTCATCGGGCGTGCCCAGCACGAGGTTCATGACGCGGTCCACAACTTGCTTGCGGCGACCGCTGGTCAGCTCGAGCAGCGGACTGTACAGGTGCCTTCGCAACAAGCGTTGCTCGTGCTCGCTGTGCTTAGCATTGGGGAAGCGGACAAGCAGCTCGTCGATCCGGCGAGCCAACTCCATGGCCGACGTCGCCGCCCCGGTCATGGCCGACTCGTTCCGCAGCTCCCAGTAGACTCCAAAGGCCCTCGCGGACAGTCCACTTTCCTCTGCGGCCGCAAGCGCGTCGTCCTTCTCCTTGGCCAGCCCGGCAAGCAGGTCGATCGCCTCCATCGAGGATATCTTTCGAGTCTCCAGGTCCTGTTGCACGCGCTCGGCGCGCTCCTGCAACGGCAACAGAACGGAAGCCAACTCGGCGTTGTCGTCGATCACCTTGCGCATCCCGCGCAGCAAGTTGAACACCTTGGCCTCGTCGCGCTCCGGCCCGTCCCGCAACGCTTCCACCGTCTTCAGGTCGAAGGTGACGGCTCGCGGGGCGTGGCCCAGCCCTTCCGTGACCGCACTCTGCTGAATCATGACGCGCGTCTTGGCGGCCAGGTCGGCCACGTAGTCCACCTTGCGGGCGTACGCAACCTGCGTGGCCGCGTAGAGGCCGGCCAGCAGCTTGTAGGAGCCCAGATGGTCGCGTAGCTCGTCGGAGGGCGACAGGATCTCCATCAGCGCCTCGATCTCCTTGTAGGACTCGAAGAATTCGTCGCGTGCGGCCGGATCGCGAAGCTGGTCGTAGACGCGTTGCTCCAGCCAGGCGTCGGCACGGTCGGCCGCCGTCGTGGAGAGGTACTTCGCCTCCGCTCGGGCCAGCTTGTCGCGGAAATCGCCCAGGAGCACGTCGATGCCCTCGACGACCCCGCTCACGTCGGTGGAATCGAAGCGCAACGCCTTCTCCAGCGCCCGAAGCACGCCCACGAAGTCCACCACGAGCCCGATCCGCTTGCGGACGCCGGTGTCCGGGTCCACGCGAGGCCGGTTCACGCGGGCAATCGCTTGCAGGAGCACATGATCGCGCATGGGCTTGTCGAGATACATGCAGTACAGCAACGGTGCGTCGAATCCCGTGAGCAGCTTGTCGGTCACGATCAGGATTCTGGGGTTCTCGCCCGCCTTCTTGAACATCAGCCGCGCTTCGTCCTCTTGGTCTCGCGCCAGCTGATGCTCGGCGACGATCGGCCGCTTCACGACGTCGTCGGGTTTCTCGGTGTAGACGGGCGCGGTCCACTCCCGCGGAAGAAGCTTGTCGAGGGCCCGCTTGTACTTGGCGCAAGCCTCCCGGTTCACGCCGACCAGGAACGCCTTGTACCCAAGGGGCTGCACGTTCTCGCGGAAGTGGCGGGCGACGTAGGCCGCAACCTTGTCCACGCGGTCGTCCGCGGTCAGGAACGTGCGCAGCCCGACGGCGCGGTCCAGGACCTTGTTGAGCTCGTCCACGTCGGTGACGCTCTCGGCGGCGGCCAAGGCGAAGAACTCGTCGTCCAGCTTCTCCGCCGGCACCGTCGTCTCGCTGGGCGCCATGACGTGGCGGATCGGGAGCGTGGTTTCGTCCTCGATCGACTCGGCGATGGTGTACTTGTGCAGATAGCCTTTCTCGTCGTCGGCGCCGAAGATCTTGAACGTTCCTTGGCCATGCTCGGTCTTGGCGATCGGCGTGCCGGTGAAGCCGACGATGGTGGCGTTCGGCACCGCGCCCATGAGGTAGGTGCCCAGGTCGCGGGCGACGGAGCGGTGCGCCTCGTCGATGAAGACGAAGACGTTGTCGCGCGTGTTCGCGTCCCTGTCGAGCCCGTCGAACTTGTGGATCATCGACAGGATCAGCCCGCGCCTGTCGGTTCGGAGCAGCTCCGCCAGCTCGGCCTTGGAGCCGGCTTGGTGCACCGCGACGTCCTGCTGCTGCATCTCGCCCAGCAGACGCTCGACCCACTCTCGGAGCTGCCCCTCAAGGTCGATCCGGTCCACCACGACAATGACGGTGGGCGATTGGAAGCGCGCACGGTCCTGGAGCAGCAGCCGGGCCGCCGTGAGGAGCGTGAAGGTCTTGCCCGAACCTTGGGTGTGCCAGACCAGACCCCGTCGCTTCTTCGGCTCGGCGCATCGTTCGACCACGCGCGTCGCGGCCCGGCGCTGGTGTTGCCGCAACACCGTCTTCCGTGTCTCGCCGTCCTCGACGTAGAACAGAATCCAGTCGCGGAGCGTCCGCAGGAAGTCGGTCGGCTCGAAGAAGGACTGGACGGCGAAGCGGTAGCTGTCGTCGAAGCCGCGCTTGCCCTTGTCGCCGGGCGATTCCTTCCAGCGCGCCATGAAGCGGCGCGACAGGTTCCACGTGACCCCGTACCAGTAGTCGAGCATGTGCGTGACGTTGAAGAGCTGAGCCGAGCCGACCAGCTCCGGCGTGCTCGCCTCGTACCGCTTCAGCTGATTCAGGCCCCGCTCGATGGCGTCGGCCTGCTTGGGGTTCTTGTGCTCCACGATCGCCACGGGCAGCCCGTTGACGAGGAACATGAGGTCTGCCCGCGCCCCCCGACGCCGGGAAGGCGGCTTGATCGACCACTCCCACGTGACGTGAAGGACGTTGGCGTTCGGTTCGTCGAAGTCGATCAGCCGGACGAACCGCTGCCGCTTCTCCGTCTCGTCGTACCATTGCCTTTCCCCGCGCATCCAGCCCAGCATCTGGCGGTTCCCCTCGACCGTCGGCGGCGTGGCCTCGATCCGCTCCACGACGGACCGGACGGCGTCAGGGGTCAGCCAAGGGTTGAAGCGACGGATGGCGACTTCAAGCTCGTCGCGGAAGAAGGCGCCTTCCCGGCCTCCTCGCTTGGCTGTGGCCACCTTGGGCTCCAGCGGCGTCCAGCCGACCTCCTGCGCGTGCCGGACCATCGGAAACTGCGCGACGGCCCCCTCGTCGATCCGGTGGGGGGTCACGGGAAGAAGCTCATCTTGGCGTCATCTTGACGCCCCAAACGCCATCTTGGTTCACTCAGTGCCATTCGTCGGCCGTCTCCTCGATTTCGGCGGCCAGCGTCGCCAACGAATCGACTGCATCCGCCGCCCGGTTCCATGTCGTATGCGGCCACTCCTTCGTCGTAGGCCGTCGGGCGGTCCCGACCCGGTCTCGCCTACCGGCCTCGCGGGCCGCGGCGCGCGACTCTGCCGGGGCATGTCGACCGATCCCGGACGAGCCAAAGGCTGTTCGCCACGCGGCGTTCGCCGGAGGCGTCGGACGGGTGGTTGGCCAAGCGGCCCCGCAACAGCATCGCGGACGACCCTCCGCCGTCCAGGTTGAGAGCTTCGTCGGCCCCGAGAGAGGCCATCAAGTCGGCGAGTTCGTGCAGCGTCATGCCCGCGGAATGGGGTTCCTGGCGACCGTCCACCACCACCATCCAAAGGCGGTTGGATTCGGTGTCGATCGCGACCCCGGTTCTTGGGTGGCGGAGGGCGGCGAACTCGGGCCGGGCCGTCGCGACCCCCATCGCGACCCGGTCGGAGTCGAGCAGCTTGGGATACCCGCCCACCACCTGCCATCCTCCGTCGGGCGCTTCGGCGGAAGGCGCGACGGAGTCGCCGAACGCCATGTCGGACCCGATGGAGCCGAAGCCGGCGCCGGGTCTGCCGCCCTGGCGGTCCGGCGTGCCGATCCAGGCTCCCAGGCCCTTCCGCCACACGAGGGCCGGACGGCTGGTCCACCGCTTGGTGGAGATGGTGAGCTCCGCGCCCAGCGGACTTCCTCGGGGCGTGAAGAAGTCGCCGTTGACGGCCGCGATCCCGGCCAAGCCGTCCGGCGGCGACATCTCCGAGACGCGCAACCGCGAGCGAGTGACGCCGTCGTTCGCCAAGGCGGGCACGACGGCGAGGCTCACGTCGCAGCGGGAGAGGTCGGCCGAGACCAAGTGAACGGCCCACGGACCCTTCGCCGACCACGCGTACCGGTAGAAGACGCCGTCGCCGATGCGCAAGGAGCGAAGCGTGTCGGGGGCCAGCCACTCGATTGCCGCCTCCGCCATGGGCGCCGGCAATCCGGCGGGACGGTCGGGCACGCCGCACGCCAAGGGCAGGACCGCCGCCAGCGTTGCCGTACCAGCGCGGCGAAGCCAACGTGCGAGGAGCGGCGAATCGGCCAAGGAACGAGCGTTCGGCGAGGGGGGAGCGGACGGCGCTGAACGCCCTCAGTATCGCACACCGACGGGCCGGCGGCCAAGCGCGGAGCTCCCCCCGGAGGCCGAAGCGCCGCGCCATCCCCAGGGTGGTCGTGGGTCGCGGCGCCCGGGGCAAGTCGGGACTGCGGCCAACGCCGGCAACCGCCCGGCTGGCAACCGCACCCGAGCGCAAATATGTTTCGCGCCATGGCCGTCCCGACTGCTCGACGCGGTGACCCGGCGCGACGCATGGGCCGCGCCGTCGCCCTTGCTTGCGCGGCGGGCGCTGGACTGGCCTCGCCGGCAACCGCTCAGTACCGGTTCGGAGTGTCGGCGGGCGGTGCGAGCACGGTGGCGCTGGTGGCGGAGTACCGGTGGCGCCACCAAGGCGTGGAAGTGCAGCTCGGCACCTGGGGCTTCCGCGACGTGAGCCTGTCGGTGACGGCCAAGCAGTACGTCGGCTCGAGCGCCGTCGAGCCCTTTGCGGGGGCAGGTCTCTGGGGCATCGTCGCCCGCGCCGAGGAGGGGACGGGCGTCGGCTTGATCGCGCGGATTCCCGTCGGATTCGACGCGCGGTTTTCCGGCAATCATTGGGCGGGGGCGGCGGTCTACCTCAACCGGGCGCTCGCGCTGAGACGGCCCGACCCCGAGGACCTCCGTCCTCCCCGGCGGGCGTTCGTCCCGTTGCCGGAGATCAGCTACCGCTGGAGACCACGCGACTAGCGCCAACCATCCCGCGTTCCCCGGGGGGTAAGGGACTCGCCGGTCAGCGCTCTTCGGGACGGTCCCAAGTCGGCTCCCAAAAGCGCTTCTCGGCTTCGCGTATCTCCTCGAGGTCCAGGGGCTCGTCTTCCTCCTCGCGCACCAGCCAGCCGTGCTGCTCGATCTGGCGCACGTCGTCGTCGGTCATCCCCGCCTCGGTCCGCCGGTCCCGCCGCATTCGCCAGCGCGCCGCCGCCCCTGCCGCGAGGGCCAGCGCCCCCAAGGCCGCGAAGACGTAGGTCACGACGGCACCCGCGGGGCCCAGCCCGCCGCCCAGCGCGATCCGGTGCCGGCGCTGGGAACCGCCACCCCCTTCGGAGCAACGCGCGCGCCGAGTCCGGCCGCCGCCGGCGTCACCGGTCCAGCGGCTCCATGCCGACGTACTTGAGGCCGCTGCCGGTGTTGAAGAGGACCACTTCGTCGCGTTCGTTCAGCAGTCCCATGTCGCGGAGAGCGGGCAGGGCCGCCGCCGTCGCACCGCCCTCCGGCGCGGCGAAGACGCCCGTGGCGGCTCCGACGGCCTTGACCGCGCCGGCCATGTCGCGGTCGCCGACCGCCACCGCGCCGCCCCCCGATTCGCGCAAGGCGCGCAGGATCAGGAAGTCCCCGACGGCTCCGGGCACCCGCAACCCGGACGCGTACGTGGCCGCCCCCTCCCACGGCTCGGCCGAGTCGTCGCCCGCCTCCCACGCCCGCACCACCGGCGCGCATCCCTCGGCCTGCACGGAGAACATCTTCGGGCGCTCCGCCCCAATCCAACCCAGCTGCTCCATCTCGTCGAACGCCTTCCACATGCCGATCAGCCCGGTGCCGCCCCCCGTCGGATACACGATCGCGCCCGGCAACCGCCCCAACTGCTCGAACAGCTCGTAGCCCATCGTTTTCTTCCCCTCCACGCGGTACGGCTCCTTGAGCGTGGACAGGTCCCACCACCCGCGCTCGTCGCACATCCGGCGCACGACCTTGCCGCAGTCGCTGATGACCCCGTCCAGCAGCCGCACGTCGGCTCCGAGCGCGTCGAGTTCCGCCAGGATCGGCGCGGGCGTGTCGCGCGGGACCACCACGTGGACCGGCAACCCAGCTGCGGCGCCGTAGGCCGCCGTGGCGCTCGCGGCGTTGCCCGCCGACGGAATCGCGAGCTCCTCGGCGCCCAGCTCCCATGCCCGCGAGACGGCCATGCAGAGCCCCCGGTCCTTGAACGAGCCCGTCGGGTTCTGGCCCTCGTCCTTGATCCAGAGGCGCCCGACGCCGTACGCGCGGGCCAGACGCGGCGACTCGATCAAGGGCGTGAACCCCTCGCCCAGCGTCGCCCGGCGGGCTCGGTCGCGGACGGGAAGGACTTCCTCGTAGCGCCACAGCGACGGCTCGCGGTCCGCCAGGGCGGCGGGCGCGAACCGGCCCCGCAACGCGTGCAGATCGTAGCGGGCCAGGAACGGCTTGCCCGCCGGGGACAGGCCGGAAAGCCGCTCGGACGGGTAGGCGCGGCCTGTGCCCGAACATTCGAGGTGGGACGCGCCGCAAGACCGGGCGGCCGGGAGCGGCGGATCTCCCGTGGCGGGTGCGGCGGCGGCGGAAGCAGGGTCGGGCGAGGAGATCATGGGCAAGCGGAGAGGCCGATGCATGGGTCCCGGAGGCCGCGGACGAAGGCGCCGGACGGGGGACCGCGGGGTCGATGCTTCCGGGCCGGCGGCGTGGCCGGGGGGTGCGCAGGCGCGGCCGCGCGGCTAGGCTGCTCCGATACGATACGACAAAGTGGCGCGCGCAGCGTGGACGCGGGCATCCTTGGACGCCGGCGACAACGGGACACCGCGAAGCACGCCGTCCGCGCGGCCGCCAGGCAACCCTGCTTCGCGTCCTCTAGTCCAAGCAGGCGAGACCCCAAGCCAGATCTGCTGCAACCGCGACCGTAGCGGCTGCGCGGACCAGCCGGACGCTAGACACATCGGACGCACCGACATCGAGCCGGAACTGATCGCCAAAGCGTGCGAAGGCGACGAGCGCGCCGTCCGCGCCCTCTACGACCGCTACTCGCCTCGCGTGCACGCCGTCGTGCGGAGGATCATCGGCGACGACGACTTGGCGCAGGACTGCTCGCAGGAGACGTGGATACGGGCCATCCGAGCGCTGCCCACCTTCCGGGGCGAAGCCCGGTTCGGCACGTGGCTGCACCGGATCGCCGTGAACACGGCGTTGCAGATGCTCCGCAAGGAAAAGACGCGAGCGCAACGCGAGACGTCGATTCCGGTGGACTTGCCGGCGTCCCACAGCTTCGGCGACCCGCTGCTGGCCCAGAAACTGGAGGCCGCCCTGGACCAGTTGTCCGCGGGAATGCGCGAAGTGCTCATATTGCACGATGTCGAAGGATACACCCACGCGGAGATCGGCGAGGCGCTGGGCGTCACGGCGGGCACCTCGAAATCGCAACTGTTCAAGGCGCGCGCCCGGATGCGCAAGCTGCTGAGCGGCGTCGTCAAGTACAACGAGGAGGCGAAGGCATGGACCGGTTGACGTTGGAAACTCTGGCGCGGCTCGTGGACGAGACGCCGACGGCGGACGAGCAGGCGCGCTTGGACGCGGATCCGGTCGCCGCGCGGGAACTCGAGGCGTTGCGGGCGCAGACGGAAGCGCTCGCCGCCCTCCCGTCCGTGCTGCCTGCCGGCGCTTGGGCCGGCGTGGAAGCGAAGCTGCTCGAATCGGGGCTGCTAAGTCGGTCCAGCGCAATGGGCGAGCACGGCCGCCGAGAGCGGGGGACGGGCTGGGCTGGTCCGCTCTCTCGTCGCAAGTGGTACCAAGCGGCGGCCGCGGCGCTCGTCTTCGTCGGCGGGGCGGGTGCCGGGTGGACGGCGGCGGCCCGGAATCCGGGCGCGGGCGGCGGCGTGCCGGCGACGACGGCGGTCCGGGCCGAGCCACGACCGCCTCGGTCGCTGGAAGACGCCCGCGCCGCCGTACTCGCCGCCGAACAGGACTGGATGCGGGCTCACGCAACCTACTGGCAGTTCGTGGAGGCCGACCGGCCCGGCGCCGTTGCCAGCGACCCGGCTGCGCGCTTGGCCGCGCTCGAGGCGCTCGTCGCGGCCGGGAGGGCGGCCGTGGAGGAGTCGCCCTCCGACGCCTACTTCAACGGATTCCTGCTGACCACGCTGGCGCAACGCCGGCAGGCGCTCCGGCAGATGGGTCGCGCGGGCGGCTGGTACTAGGCTCGGTGACCCCCGGACGCGCCCTCGCGGCGCCGGCGCCGGGCGCGTGCGCAAGGCGGACGCGCCGCAACCCCGAAGCTCGCAAGCCGACGGACGCGCGGCGCCGGGCCGCGCCGCCGGGCCGAATGCGGGGACGCCTTTCGGCGCTGGCGGTCGTGGCGTGGTTCGCAGCCTCCGGCCAAGCCGACGGCCAGGACGCGCGCGGCGCCGGGCGGGGCGGCTGGATCGGAATCCGCGTGGACCTCCCGCTCGGCGGGATCGAGTCCGGTCCGCTGGAGATCGTCGTCATCGACGTCCACCGGGGCGGTCCGGCCGACGTCGCGGGGATCCGTCCCGGCGACACGCTCTCCCCGGGCCGCCCGCTGGCCGACTACGACGCCTGGGTTCGAGCCCTGGCCGGTCCGGTGCCGGGCGACACGATCGGCCTCATGCTCAGGCGAAACGGCGAGAACAGGCTGGTCTTCGTTCTCGCTGGCAGACGGCCCACGACTGCGCAGGCGGCGCCCGCCGCCCGCTACGAGCACGTCCGCAACCGCGTCTTCAAGACGACCGACTCGTTGTTGGCCGACGCGCTGCTGATGGAAAGCGCATCCTTCGGCTGGACGGACAGCGCCTTGGCCTTGCAGGCGTCGAGGGGCGCGCCGGTCCAGGTGCCGTGGGGCTTGTTGCCCGAGTTCATGCGAGCCGCGTGGCGCGACCTGGGCATCAACCCCGCGGCCGTGCCGGCGTTCGGTCCCGCCGAGGACGCCGCCCCGCGCGTCTACGTGACCACCGGCGCGGAGCTGCGAGACTTGACCCGGGCGCTCGGCAAGCACTTCGGCGTAAGCGAAGGCGTCCTGGCGACAAACGTGACGCCCGGCAGCCCGGCAGGGCGGGCCGGACTGCGGGCCGGAGATGTCGTCGTGTCGGTGGGCGGCGAACCGATCAGCACCGTAGCCCAGCTGCGAACGGCCCTCGTGGCGGCGTCCGATCCGGTCGGAGTGGACCTGGTCCGTCGCGGCGAACGGATATCCCTTTCGCCCCCTCTGCGCTAGCGCGTTCCCCGGTCGGCTACTCGTAGCGCAGAGCGTCGATGGGGTCGAGGCCCGCGGCTCGGCGGGCCGGCCAGATGCCGAAGAAGAGGCCGATCGCAGCGGAGAAGCCCAGCGCGATGGCCACTGCTTCGGGCGCCACGGCGGTCTCCCAGGTCGGATTCAGCTGGGTGATCAGGCGCGCGCTGCCGGCTCCGGCCGCGACGCCGAGGAAGCCGCCGACCACGCAAAGCGCCAGCGCCTCGACCAGGAACTGGAACATGATGGTCTTGCGGCTGGCGCCCAGGGCCTTGCGCACGCCGATCTCGCGCGTGCGCTCGGTGACGCTCACCAGCATGATGTTCATGATCCCGATGCCGCCCACCAGGAGGCTCACGCCGGCGATGCCGGCCAGCAGGAGCCCCAGCGTCTCGTTGGCCTCGTTGGACACCTCGAGCATCTCCGACGAGCGCTGAATGCTGAAGTCGGCGTCGTCGCTCGGCGGAATCCGGTGCTCGCGCCGCACGACGCGGTCGATCTCGCCCCAGGCCGCGTCGAGGTCGTCGGGCGAGTCGGTGGCCACGTAGATCGAGCGCAGGCGGTCGCGCCCGCCCATGACCCGGTACATGGCCGTCGTGAGCGGGATGAAGATCTGGTCGTCCGGGCGCACCCACCACGCCGAGCCCTTTTCCTTGAGCGTGCCCACGACTTCGAACGGGAGGCCGCGTATCTGTATCTTGCGCCCGACCAGCAGGCCGGCGGGCGTGCCCAGCTCCTCCGGCACGTTGTAGCCCAGCACGGCGACGCGGCGGCGTCCCTGGACTTCGCCCTCGTCGAAGAACCGCCCGTGCTCCAGCTTGTGGTTGTGGAGCTGGAAGAAGGACGGCCAAGTCCCAATGACGGAGTTGGAAGAGTTCCACCGCAGGTAAGATATCTGCTGGCGGCCCTCGATCTCGGGCGCCACTTGGTAGCGGTTGCCGAGTTCGTTTCGAAGCGCAAGCGCGTCGTCCTCCTCCAATCGCCGGCTGCCGCCCGCGATGCCGCGAAAGAAGCCCTGGCCGGGGCGGACGGTGAGCACGTTGGTGCCCATGACCTCGATCTGCTCCTGGACGCGCCGCTGCGCCCCCTCGCCCAGAGCCACCATCGCGATCACCGCGGCGCAACCGATGACGATGCCCAGCGTGGTGAGGCCGGACCGCAACGGGTTCGCCCTGATCGAGGCCAGCGCGACGATGATCGTTTCCTTGACGACGAACACGCGCCCTCTCCCCTCCGGCTAGCCGCCGAACGGGCGGCCGCCGCCCATCCGGTTTCTGAGCCGCTCCATCCGCTCCGCCTGCTGCGCCAGCAACTGGGCGGTCCCGATGAGCGCGACGTGCTCGCCCTCCTCCAAGCCGACCACGATCTCGGCATGGTCCCAGTCGGTCAGGCCCAGCATGACGGGCCGGGCCGCGACGGCGCCCGCTTCGTCCACGACGAACGCGACCGCGGGCTCGAAGGCCGGATCGCCGCTCGACCCGCCACGCGGCGCGAAGGCCCCGAGCCCAGCCCACCCCGCGCCTCCTCCCCGGCCGCCCATGCCCGGCGTCCCGCCCTGGCCACGCCCGCCCGGCGCCGCGCGGCCCTCCGGTTCCCGGCCGCCGCCGTCAGCAGGTCCAGCGCCGGCCACCGAGCCGTCCGTCTCGCCTTCTGCGGCGCGACCGCCGGCACGACCGCTCCCGCCTCCCCGCCCGCCCGCGGCCCCGCCGCCCATGCGAGCCCGCCACGCCGCCATCAGCGCCGCCGCGGAATCACGTCCGATCTCGCCGGACGCGATCTTCCGGCGCACGTCGGCCATCTCCGGGTTCCCGCCGCCGGCGGCGGCCGCCATGCGCCGCCCGGGCGCGTCCCCGGCCCCTACCCGCGCCGCGGCCTGCTGGGCAAGCTCGGCCCACGCACTCCGGGCCACCGCCATCTCGTTCGGATCCAGGCCCAGCACCTCGGCCGCGGGCGCCACCTCGTGCGGCTTGACCACGGCGTTGTTGGGCACGGTCACGACCGCGGTTCGCCTGTCGACGAGCACCTCGACCTCGGCGTTCATGCCCGGCTTGAGGAGCCCCGCGCGGTTGTCGAGCAGCACGATCACCGGAAACATCGTCACGTTCTGGACGACGGTGGCCTGCGGCTCGATCTTCTCTATCTGGCCCTCGAACGTCCGGTCCGGAAACGCCTCGACGCTCACGGTGGCGGTCATGGCCGCCGAGAGCTGGCCCACGTCGGTCTCGTCAACCAGCGTCCGAACGCGCATTTCGTCCAGGTTCGCCATGACGAACAGCGTCGTGCCGCCGGACACGTTGCCCGTGGCGGACTGGATGACTTGGCCGTCCTCCACGAGCTTCTCGAGGATCGTCCCGGACATCGGCGCCCGGATCGTCACGTCGGTCAGGCGCAGGTCCGCGAGTTGCAGGTTGGTGGTGGCGCGCACGAGCTGGGCCTGTGCGTTGGCGTGATCGAGCTGCCTCGTCTCGTACTCCTGGGCAGTGATCACCTCGGAGCGAAAGAGCTCCCCGGAGCGCCCGAGCTGCGCCTGCGAGATCTTCATGCGGGCCTCGGCGACTTCCAAGTCGGCCTTCGCCTGGTCGTGCGCGTTCCGCACGTCGCGCGGATCGACCCTGGCCAGCAGCGACCCGGGCTCGACTTCGTCGCCGGAGTCCACGAACAGCTCCAGTATCTCGCCCGACGCCTTCGACTTCACCTCGACCTTGCGGATCGGTTCGATCTCGCCGGTCGCCTCGGCGGTGATGCGCATGTCGCGCACCTCGGCGGCGACGGTCTGGATCGTCGCCGCGTCCTCGTCCTCCCGCGGCCCGCAGGCGCCGGTCCAAACCAATGCGCCGACGGCCGCCAGCGCCGCGGGCAACTCGGCCATCCGCCTCGATTTCATGCTCCGGTCCCTTCGTTCGTGAAGTCCCGCTCCAGCAAACCGTCCATGAGGTGGACCTGGCGGGACGCGGCGGCCGCGATGTCCGCCTCGTGAGTCACCAGGAGGATCGTCTGGCCGGCCTCGTTGAGCTCGACCAGGATGTTCACGATCTCCCGAGAAGTCTTCGAGTCCAGGTTTCCCGTGGGCTCGTCGGCCAGCAACAGCGCGGGATCGTTGACCAGCGCGCGCGCGATTGCCACGCGCTGCCTCTGTCCGCCCGAAAGCTGCGGGGGCTTGTGGTCCATGCGGTCCCCCAGCCCGACCCGCTCGAGCTTTTCCTCCGCCCGCCGCCTCCGGTCCTTGGCCGGCGTCCCGGCATAGATCAGAGGCAGCTCGACGTTGTGCAGCGACGTGGCCCGCGGCAACAGGTTGAACGTCTGAAAGACGAAGCCGATGTCTCTGTTGCGCACGCGCGCGAGCTGGTCGTCCGAGAGTTCCGACACCCTGCGGCCGTTGAGCCAGTAGTCGCCGTCGGTCGGCGTGTCGAGGCAGCCGATCAGGTTCATGAACGTGGACTTGCCGCTTCCCGACGGCCCCATCATCGCCACGAACTCGCCGCGCCGAATGACGAGGTCCACGCCCCGCACCGCCCGCACCGTCTCCGCGCCGAGCACATAGTGCTTGCGCAACGCCTTCGTGCTGATGACGACGTCGTTCCCTCCCCCCACTCCATTTCCGCTCTGCGTCACAGTCCCCTCCCCACTATGGATTCGAGTTCGGCCTTTGCGAGCACGTAGTCGTAACGCGCCGACACCAAGTCGGCCTCGGCCTGGTCCAACGCGACTTGGCTGGTGATCACGTCGAGCGCCGACGCCATCTGCACGGCGTAGCGCTCCCGTATGAATCGAAGGTCCTCCTGCGCGACCGCCACCGCTTCGCGGGCGATCGCGATCGCCTGCTCCTGCGTCTCGAGCGTCCGAAGCGCGGCGTCGACGTTCTGCCGCACCTGGCGGCGCGCGTCCTCTTCCTGGAGACGCGACACGCGACGGCTCTCTGACGCCTGGCTCACGTTGGCCGAGCGCTGGAATCCGTCGAACAGCGTGTAGCTCCCCGAGACGCGAAAGTTCCAGCTCGTGTTGCCGCCCGACAGAGCCGGCGCCTGGTTCGCCCACGTGTACCCCGACGAAAGGGAGAGCGTGGGCAAGTAGCTGGACCGGGCGTTTCCGAGCGCCGCGTTGGCGACCGAGGCGGCCGCCTCCGCGGCTTGGACCGCCGGCGACATGGACTGGGCCAGCGCGATGATCTCCGACTCCGGCAAGGCGAGCGGGGCCGGTTCCAGGTCGTCGGGAACGACGGGGGCCACCGGACCGGGCGCGCCCACTTGGCGGCCCAACGAGAAGCGCGCCGCGCGAAGCTGGTTGCGCGCCTGCAACAGGCCCTGCCGGGCGTTCGCCAGTTCCAGGCGCGTGCGAAGGCTGTCGGAGCGGGTGCCGGTCCCCTGCTGGACCCGGGCGCGCGTCATCTCCAAGCTCTCCTCGGCCCGCTCGACCCTCGCGGCCGCGACTTGCGCCAGTTCGTCCTGGCGCAACGCGTTCATGAAGAGCGTCCGCGTCTGGAGTCCGACGGCGAAGCGCTGGCTGCTCAGCGTGGCCTGGGCCTGCCGGATCGCGGACCCGGTGCGGCTGAGCTCGTGGAACTTGCGGCCGCCCTGGAAGAGTTGGTAGGAGGCGCTCAGCGAAGCGCTGTAGGAATCGTTGGAGCCCGTGACGACCCGCTGCGTGTTCGGATCGAAGCGGCTCTGGCTCTGCACCGACGCGCCGGAGCCCATGTTCAGGTTGGGCAGGAACGAGCCCACGGCCCGCCGGCGGGTGCCCGACGCGTTCGAGAGGGCGGCTTGGCTCTGGGCCACCTGCGGGCTGTGGACCAGGGCGCGGTCCAGGGCCTCTTCGAGCGTGATCTCGGGGGTTCGCTCCTGGGCGCCGGCGCTCGCCGCCCACGCGCAAGCCGCCGCGGCCATGGCCCAGGCGCGCCGCGGCAGTTCGTCGGTGATGCGCACGTCTATCGTTCTCCTCTGCGGTTCTGCGGCCCGGCCCTGTGATCTTCGCCGCCGCGCCGCCGGTGCCGGGTTGCGAGCAACGAGTCGTAGACCGCTCGCTGCTGCGGCGACAGCAGCGACTTGATGGAGTCGCGCGTCTCGCGAACCAGAGCCCGCTGGCGCGGCTCGTAGTCGGCGCGCAACTCCCGGTCGAGCGCGTGCATCCGCGATCTGAAGTGGCGGACGACGTCCAAGACCTGCGCGCGCGTCTCGGGCGCCAAGCCGACTTGGTCGATGACCAGCCGACGGCCGTCCCGGCCCGGGCGGCCGTCGCGCTCGCCCTGGTCGGGCGGGTTCTCGGCCGGGGCGTCCCGCTGCCACGCCACGCCCGCAAGGAAGCCGACCGCGAGCATCGCCGCGAGCAGGGCCACTGACGCAATCCGAGCGTTGGCGCGCACGCCCATCAGCGGCTCTGCCCCTCGACGAAGGCCATGAACGCCACGGGGCTGGCCGCCGCTTCCTGCGCCGCCCACGACGGGCCGTCGCCCGATCCGTCGCTGAGGACGTCTTCCAGAACCAGCGGCGGCGCGACCGCGGCGGGGTCGCTTCCGGCGCGCGTCTCCGAGAGGACCAGCAGCGCGGCGGCGGCCGCGGCGGCCAAGGTGGCGGGAATCAGCCTCTTCGACCAGGCGGACAGGACGGCCGTCACCGACCCGCGCGCCTTTTCGCGGCGAGCGGCCAGCTCGAAGGCGGCCGCGGCCAGCACGGCGGCCCGGAAGCGCTCCCAGTACCCCGGATCGGCGCGGCCGGGGTTCAGGAGCGACAAATCGGCACGGCGTTCTTCGCGATCCATCGTGGTCTCCCGTTCATTCGGCATTCAGTGGTCCTTCCATTTCGCCAGCTCCGTCCGCAACGCCTTTCGGGCGAAGTGCAAGTGCGACCGCACGGTGCCGGACGGGATGCTCAGGCGCTCGGCGATCTCGTCGTGCTTCCATCCCTCCAAGTCGTAGAGCAGCACGATCTCGCGCTGCACGGCGGGCAGCTTGGCCAGCGCGGCCTCCAGGTCTCGCCGCAACTCCGCTAGCGTCGCCTCCGCCTCGGGCCCGCGCTGGGTCGCGGGCGTCTCGGGCGGGATGGGGTCCGTGCTGCGCAGACCCTCGCGCCGCACCACGTTGCGGGCCGTGTTCCTCACGATGGCGAGCAGCCATCCGGCGAACTTGGCCGGGTCGCGGCATCCGTCCAGCCTCTGCAACGCCGTAACGAAGGCATCCTGCACCGCATCTTCCGCATCCTCGTGATGTCCAGTGACAGCGCGCGCGACGGCGTAGGCCGCGCCCTGGTAACGGCGGACCAGCTCGCCGAACGCTTCGCGGTCGCCCAGCTTGGCTTGCGCGACCAGTTCGGCGTCGGTCCGATCCTTCATTCGTCAGCACAAGGACACATGACCGGCTTCTTCCGTTGAGCGGTTAAGCGAGCGCCGGTCCCTCGCCAGGAACGGACAGCCCCGAGACGCTCGCCGCGTCCTAAGGGCGAGGCGGCCTCATCGCGCGCTGCGAGACCGCCGTCGCGAACCCGATCGCGACGACGGCGGCGCCTTCAGACGTTCCGCAAGAAGGCTGCGCAACGCGTCTTCGGGGACCTCGCCCAGGTTCTCCGCCACTACGTACGCGGCCAGCTCCGGGTCGCGGGGCGGGCCCGACCCCTCGAAGACGACGCCCAGCAACGGCGTGCAGGCTCCGGGCGCCGGGCCAGCCGCCGTCGCTCCTTCAAGCCGGACGGTCCACCGCTCGCCGCCGTACTCGATCTCGCGGGCGAGGACGGGAGCGGGCCGTTGCGGCTCGCGCGGTGGAGCGGGCGGACGCGCCATGCGGGACGCAACGGGGGTCGGCGCACCACCGGCCGACGCGGCGGCAAGGGGCGCCGAGGACGGCGCGGCAACGGGCCCACGCGGGGCGGCCGTCTCGGCGACGGGCCGTGGCGGCCCCGGCGCACCGGTGGCCGACTCTGGGGACGAGCGCCGCTGCCGGCCGGCGGCAACGGGGGCCGGCTCCAAGGGCGCGGAGTCGCCCGAGAATGCGGGCGGCGGCGGGCAACGCGTGCCACGCACCCCCTGAGGCCGGCAGGTCAGGCTGGAATCCCCTCGCGCCCGTCGAGAGTCGGCACCGCGTCCTTGCCGAAGAACATCTCGACGTACTTGGCCTGCACGGGCGTCACCTTGCGCACCGCCCACACGAGCCGGACGTGGTTCGGCTCCGCCGGACGCTTCGCCAAGCGGAGGCCCGCCTCTGCCGGCGTCCGGTCGCCCTTGCGGTGATTGCAGGTCGAGCACGCCGTCACGACGTTCGTCCACGAGTTGCCCCCGCCCCGCGAAATCGGGAGCACGTGGTCGCGGGTCAAGAACTCCCGGTGGCGCAGCATCCGCTTGTGCCGGCCGCAGTACTGGCACGCGTACTCGTCGCGCGCAAACAAGAACGTGTTCGTCACCTGCCTGCGAAAGCGCCTCGGAACGTGGACGTAGCGCACCAGCCGGATTACCAGCGGAAACGGATGGTGCGCCCGAACCGACCGAAACGCCCGGCCCGCGTCGGCCTCCAGGACTTCCGCCTTGGCATCGAGCACAAGACGCACGGCCCTCTGCGCGGGCACGATCGTCAACGGCTCGTAGGACGCGTTCAACGCCAGGCAACTCACTGGACCGCCTCTCCTTGGACCGGACGCCCGCGTCCGCGCGGCGCGCAATGCGAACACGGCCGCGCGCGGGCGCCGCCGACGGGGACGCTCTGCGACCGCGCGCAACGCTATGCGCACCTCGCCGCAACGAGCGCGACGCCATCTACGATAGTGAAACCACGACGGAGCGCAAGCCTGTACCACGCCCGCTGGCGGTCTCGCCGGCCTCCTGCGCGCAAAACGCGGACCACCCTACATCATCTGCCACGGGTCGCGGTCGAGCGACATGCGGACGTCGCCGCCGGGAGCGAAGCCGGCCGCCGCCGCGCGAAGAGCCCGGCCCACCTCGGTCGCGCTCCCGCGCAGCAGGAGATGCCACCGGAAGCGGCCCCGCAGCTTCTCGATCGGCGCCGGCGCGGGTCCGAGGACGTCGAGATTCCCCCTTGACCGCGGCTTCAACCATTCCGCCAAGCGCTCCGCGGCCGCTGCGGCGGACTCCATGCCGCCGCCGCTCAGGACGATGCGCGCCAAGCGAACGGTCGGCGGATAGGGCGGACTGCGGCGCGCACGCAACTCTCGTTCCGCGAAGCCCGCGTAGTCGTGCGCGACGGCCGCGCGGACGACGTGGTGGTCGGGCACGTAGGTCTGAACGACGACTTCGCCGGGCAGGTTGCCCCGCCCCGTGCGTCCCGACACCTGCGCCAAGAGCTGGAACGTGCGCTCGCAGGCGCGAAAGTCGGGGAGATTCAAGCCGACGTCGGCATTGATCACGCCGACCAGCGTCACGCGGTGGAAGTCCAGTCCCTTTGCGACCATCTGAGTCCCCACCAAGACGTCGACCGCACCGTCGCGAAACCGCCCCAGGATCTCGTGGCGAGACCACTTCCCTCCCGTCGTGTCGGCGTCCATGCGCGCCACCCGCACGCCGGGCACGGCTTCCACGAGAACGCTCTCCACCTGCTCGGTGCCGAGCCCCCGGTACGACAGCGACGCCGATCCGCACTCGGCGCACTGTTCAGGCACGGATTCGATGCGGCCGCAGTGATGGCAGACCATCTCGCCGCGGCCCCTGTGCAACGTCATGGACACCGAGCAGTCGCGGCACTGCCGCGCGGCGCCGCACGCCAAGCACAGAGCAACCGAGGCGTATCCCCGGCGGTTCAACAGCAGGATGACCTGTTCGCGGCGCGGCAGCCTGGCGCGAATGGCCGCGGCCAACGGGGGCGAGACGACGTGGGACGGGAAGGTTCCGGGAACGCGGGTCCCGCCTCGCGCGGCGGCTTGGCCGTCCCGGAGATCGGTCACGCGAATGCGCGGGAGACTGCCGCCGCCGACCCGGTTCGCCATCGACAGCAGCGCCAGCTTGCCGGACTTGGCGTTGGCCCAGCTCTCCAGCGACGGCGTGGCCGAACCCAGCACGCAAACGGCGCCCGACCGGGCGGCGCGCACCAGGGCGACGTCGCGGGCTTGGTAGGACGGCGTCTCGGACTGCTTGTAGCCGCCGTCGTGCTCCTCGTCCACCACGATTGCGCCCAGCCGGCCAACAGGCGCGAAGACCGCCGAACGCGCCCCGATCGCCACGCGCTTCTCGCCCGACCTGAGCGCTCGCCAAGCGTCGCAGCGCTCCGCCGCGGACAGGCCGGAATGCAGGACGGCCACCAAGTCGCCGAACGCCTTTCGGAACCTGCCCACGGTCTGAGGCGTCAGCGCGATCTCGGGCACGAGCACGACCGCGCCCTCGCCGCGCGCCAGCACGTCCTTGAGCAGCTCGACGTACACGAGCGTCTTGCCCGACCCGGTCACTCCATGCAGCAAGAAGGCGCCGCCCTTGCCCAGCGCGGCCTTCATCGGCCCGAGGGCCTTCTTCTGGGCGGGCGCCGGAGCGAAGGACGACGCGGGCCCGCCGCTCCCCGCATCCTCCCAGTCTCCCGGCGAACCGGCTCGAAACGGATCGCGGCGGACGGTCTCGTCGCCCATCTCCGCCACGCCCCGGGCGACCAGGCCGGCGACCACGCCCCGGCCGAATCCGCCGTCGAGGAGCGCCGCGAGCGCCAAGCTTCCGCCCGCCTCCTGGAGCCGATCGTACGCTTCGCGCTGGCGGCCGGCTCTCCCGAAGACGCGGTCCATCTCCTCCAACGTGCCGATCGACCGGGCCAGGCGAACCGTCTTTCGCGTGCGGGCCTTCCGCAGCCGCGGCAACGCCGTCGCATGGCCCAAGATTCCCAGCACGGCCAGCTTGCGCACGGCGGGCCAGAAGCCGGACGACCCCGCCAGGTTGCGCACGGATGCCACCAACTTGCCGCGCGGAGACGCGCCGACCGCGGCCAGGACGCGCTCCTCCCGACGGCCTAGGCCGTCTCCCGGACCGGGCGAGCGAAGGGGGATCAGGCGCTGATGGGAGCGATCGGTCAGGCCGGCGGGCGTCATCGCCTTGAGCACGACGCCCAAGGGAGCCACGTAGTAGCCGGCGACCCAACGGGCCAGCGCCATCAGGTCGGCGGGCATCGACGGAGCGTTCTCC
Source organism: Longimicrobiales bacterium (assembly GCA_965203485.1). Lineage (GTDB taxonomy): Bacteria > Gemmatimonadota > Gemmatimonadetes > Longimicrobiales > Gaopeijiaceae. The sequence continues at coordinate 834,744 of OZ241892.1, read as the reverse complement.
AGCACCGAAAGCACGTCGCGCGCCCCAGGCCGGCGAGCCGCCGCGCCTGCGGACCAGCCGACATGGACCGCCTGCCGAAACGGAACCATCACGCGCGTCCCCGGGGACGGCGGCGGGCCGAGGCAACGGTAGGTGAAGAGCCGAGGGACGGGGACCGGCAGGGCGACGGCCAGGTACGAGGCGTCCGCGTCCGCGCGCCGAGAGGGGCCGCTCATCCGGCGCCAGCTGCAACGCGCCGGCCGGCCGCCGAAGCCCGTCTAGCCGTTCGGATCATTCCTCCAACTTGCGGTCCGCGCGCTGACTCGCGCCAACCGTCGCGGACCCTCGGCTCGGCACCGCCATCTCTTCGCGGCGAGGTGGCGCCTGACCGACTGCATCAACTGCTTCCGTGCATGGAACGTGGACGTGGACAGCACGAGATTCACTGGCCCCTTGCCCCAAGTGGCCGTCGACAGTCTTGGACCAGACCCCCCCGTGGAAGTCGTGGCTGCCGACGAGCGCCTCCATGCATACCAGTTGCTGAGCGTTCCGCCACGTGATGAACGTGGAAGGCGGCTTCGGCCTCGTCGGGTCCGCCCGCTGTCGCACCCGGCCCATCGCCATGCCGGACCAGCCGGGCAACCGGCGACAAGCGGACGCCGCCGTCTCGCCTCCGCTCAGTCGGGCAACAGAAGAAAGACGTCCTCCTGCGGCTCGTCCACGGTCACCTCGGGTCCGGCAGGCCCCATGAACACGTTGATCTCCGTTCGAAGGCCGATTTCGCCCGGGACGTAGACCCCGGGCTCCACGGAGAAGCCGACACCCGGGACGAGCACGCGGTCGTCGCGCGTCTCGAGATTGTCGAGATTCGGACCGCGCCCGTGCAGCTCGCGATCGATCGAGTGGCCAGTCCGGTGGATGAAGTACTCGCCGAAGCCCGCCGCCGCGAGAGTCTTGCGGGCCACGTCGTCCGCCTCGAAGCCTCGCGTCGCCTCGCCGCGGCCGAACTGGTCGCGCAAGAACTCCACCACGCGGTCGCGGGCCGTTCTGACTGCGTGCCAGACGCAGGCGGCCCGCTCCGGAAGTTCGTTCCCCATGAAGCCCATCCACGTCTGGTCGGCGGGCACGGAGGCGTCGTGGAGGGCGCCCCACAAGTCGATCAGGAGCAGATCGCCCGCGCGAATCGGCTCGCCGGTCTTGCCAGGATCGTAGTGCGGGTCGGCCGCCTTGGGGCCGATGGCGACGATGCAGCCCGCCTGGGCCGGAGCGCCGCGGCGACGAAGCTCGGAACGAATCCAAGCGGCCAGCTCACCCTCCGTGACGCTCTCTCCATCGCGGACGCGCGCCGCCGCGCGGCGGAACGCGTCGCCGGCCAAGTCCTTGACCAGGGCCGAGGCGCGGGCGTGTTCCTCGCGCTGGGCCGGCGTCCAGACGGAGTGGAACGTCGACACCAAGTCGCCGGAGCTGCGAAGTTCGACGCCGGTCGCGGCGATCATTGCCAGCATGCCCGCCGGAATCAGGTCCAGACCGGGGACGCCGCCCCGGGGCGAGGTCTCCGCGGCCACGCGCGAGGCTCCTCCGAGCAACGCGGCCAATCCGCGCTCGAGCTCTTGGTGGCTGGCATAGGCCTCTCGCGGCCAGTCCAGGTGCCGCCACGAAGAACTCTCGATGGCGTGAATCAGGAGCCGGGGCCGGCCCGAGGCGGGCACGAAGGCGAAGCCGCGCCGCGTGGTCCACTCGAGACCCAAGAGCGGGCGCGCGATTGGATTGCGGTCGCCGAAGTCGTAGAGGAGCCACCCGTCGAGTCCCGCATCGCGAAGCGCGGCCTGCACGCGCTCGACGCCTTCGGAGGACGCCAGCAGAGCCGCCTCGGCGTCGCTCCGCCGCTGACCGTGCGCGCTCAGGCCCGGCTCTCTTCCATCTGCTCGAAGTCGGCCAGGGCCTGTCGCACCCGCGCCTGCTCTTCGGCGCTCAAGTCCGCCGCGGGCCGCGAGCCCGCCGGTGCGCGCAACCTGCGGAGCGCCAGCAGAACCAGTCCCAGGCCGACGCCCAGCGCAACGGGCGGCATCACCCACGCCAGCAACCCGGCGCCGCTCGCCTTGGGCACCGCACGGTACTCCTCGCCCCAGGACGCGATCACCATTTCAACCAGGCTGTCCGCCCGGAGGCCCGTCTCGGCCTGCGCGTCGAGGCTGTCCCGAAGCGCCTGGGCCGGCCCCGACGGACAAACCTCGAGCATCAGCCCTGGACAGAACGGCGAGCGAATGCGCGAGATCGCCTCCTGTGCCTCGGGGTGGAGGATGCGCGCCGACCCCGAAACCGAATCCTGGGCCGACGCCGGCGACGGCGCCGCGCACGCCACCGACGCGGCGACGGCGCCGACAACCGCCACGCGCCGACCAACGCAAGCCGCAAGCGCGCCGGACTCCGCGCTCCAAGCGCCGGCGCGTGCATGGCGCCGGCGAACTCCATCCCCGCGTGCCCGCGACGCTTCGAGCGCCGGACTCCGTTGCCGTCTCAATGTTCCCACGAGTCCTCCGGTCTCGGCCAGCGCTTCGCTTGGGCCCGCCTGCGGTTCCGCCTCCGTGCTCGCCAAGATACAGTGCGCGTCACCGCGACGGCACGCGACCCGGCTGGGCCGCAACCATCAAGGCGATCGCGATCTCGCCGGTCGGCCGCTCGACCAGCCGCACGACGACCGCCCTTCCCTCCTGTTGCGGCAACCTCTTCCAGAGTCCGGAGAACTCTTGACGGTAGTCCGCCTTCGCGTGCGCCGGGGAGCGCCGGGGCGGAGTAGGCGGCCGGCCCCCTCATGAGCCGTGGCCCAGGCCCGCCAATGCCCGCACGACCTCGGCGCACCCGAGTCCCGTTCGAACCGGATCGTATCCGCCCTCCAGGAACACGACCAATCTGCCTTCGCACCACCGGTCCGCGACTTCCAGGACTTCGCGCGTCATGCGGTGCAGGTCCGGCGGCTCCAGCAGCTGGCCGCCCAGCGGGTCGCCCGCCAGCACGTCGAAGCCCGCGGAAACGAGGACGAAGCCGGGCTTCGAGCGGGCGGCGGCCTCGTCGAGCGCGCGGGAGAACGCCGCCAAGTATTCGGCGCGGGGCGTCGCCGCGGCCAGCGGCACGTTGAGCGTGAAGCCCCTGCCCGCGCCCGCGCCGGTCTCGCCGGCCGCGCCGGTCCCCGGGTAGTGCGGATGCTGGTGCAGCGACAGGAAGAAGACCGCCGGATCGGCGTAGAAGACGTCCTGCGTGCCGTTGCCGTGATGGACGTCCCAGTCGACGATCAGCGCCCTCTCGGCCGCGCCGGAGGCTCGCAGGTCCGCCGCCGCGACGGCCACGTTGTTGAACAAGCAGAAGCCCATCGCGCGGTCGGGCGTGGCATGGTGCCCCGGGGGACGCGCCGCCACGAACGCGTTGCGAAAGGCCCCGGACGAGACCAGCCGCACCGCGTGCAACCCCGCGCCGGCCGTGCCCAGGGCCGCGTCCCAGGAGGCGCCCGACACCTTCGTGTCTCCGTCGAGCGACACGACTCGGTCCTTCTCGGCGGCGGCCTCGGCCGCTTGTCGCACGGATTCGATCAGGCGCGGCGCGTGCACCCGCCGCAAGTCGGCCTCGGTGGCGGGGGCCGGCGCCATCTGCTCCACTGCGCCGTGCAGGGACGGCAGCTCCTTCTCCAGCGCCGAGACGACCGCTCGCAGACGGCCTTGGTGCTCCGGGTGTCCCCAGCCGGTGTCGTGCAAGGCGGCGGCCTCGTGCAGCAGGAAGGCCGTGCGTCCGCCGGACGGAAGCGGCATGGCTTCACGCCCCGAGTTCTTCATGCGGTTTCCTGCGTGGAAGCGTCTCCGGCGACGGACACCGGCGCCAAGTGGATGCGCGACGTCACGCCGCTCCCTCCGCCGCCGGCCCTCGCATGCGCGCGATCCGTTCTTGGATGGTCAGGACGGCGGGCGGACGCATCCGCGTTGCGGCGAGCGCGTCCACCGCGGCGCTGGTGGCCGACATCGTGGTCAGGTAGGGGACGCCGAAGGCGATCGCGGCGCGGCGCATGGCGTAGTCGTCGTACTGGGACTTCTTGCCCAAGGGCGTGTTGATCAGGAGGCCGACTTCGCCGCTCACGATTCGGTCGACGATGTTGGGCCGTCCCTCTCCCACCTTGAAGACGCGCTCGCAGGCGACGCCCAGCTGGCGCAGGTGGGCGCGGGTGCCTCGGGTGGCGAACACCGAGAACCCCATGTCCGCCAAGCGGCGCACGAGGGGCGTGACCGTCGGCTTGTCGGCGTCGTTGACGGTGACGACCACGGAGCGGGCGCCTTCGTCTTCCGGCAGCCGGTTGCCCGCGGACACCTGGGCCTTGGCGAACGCCATCCCGAAGGAGTCGTCCACGCCCATCGCCTCGCCCGTCGAGCGCATTTCGGGGCCCAGCAGCGTGTCCACGTCGAAGCGGTTGAACGGAAAGACGGCCTCCTTCACGGCCACCCCGGCCACCTCCGGTTCGGCCGGCACGTCCAGCTCCGACAGCTTCTCGCCCGCCATGATCCGCGCGGCCAGGCGCGCGAGCGGCAGGCCCGTCGCCTTGCCCACGAACGGAACCGTGCGCGAGGCCCGCGGGTTGACCTCCAGCACGTACACGTCGCCGTCCTTGACCGCGAACTGCGCGTTCATCAGCCCCTTGACGCCGAGCTCCAGCGCGAACCGGCGCACGAGCTGGCGCATCTCGTCGAGCTCCGAGCTGCGCAGCAGGTACGGCGGCAACACGCAGGCCGAGTCGCCCGAGTGCACGCCGGCGTCCTCGATGTGCTGCATGATGCCCGCCACCACCACGTCCTCTCCGTCCGACAGCGCGTCCACGTCGGCTTCGAAGGCGTCCTCGAGGAAGCGGTCCACGAGCACGGGATGGTCCGGCGACGCCCGCACCGCCTTCTCGAAGTACGACTCGAGCGACTCCTCGTCGTACACGATCTCCATGGCGCGCCCGCCCAGCACGTACGACGGACGCACCAGCACCGGGAACCCCACCGAGCGCGACACGCGCAACGCTTCCTCCACGCTCCTGGCCGTGCCGTTCTCGGGCACGCGCGCGCCGATGCGGCGGCACACCGCCTCGAAGCGGCGGCGGTCCTCGGCGCGGTCGATGGCGTCCACCGGGGTGCCCAGGATCGGGACGCCGAGATCGGCCAGCCCGCGCGCCAAGTTGAGCGGCGTCTGCCCGCCCAGCTGCACGATCACCCCTTCGGGCTTCTCGCGCTCCACGATCTCGGCCACGTCCTCCAGCGTGAGCGGCTCGAAGTAGAGCTTGTCGCTCACGTCGAAGTCCGTCGAGACTGTCTCCGGGTTGGAGTTGACCATGATCGTCTCGAAGCCGGCCTCGCGCAGCGCCATCACTGCCTGCACGCAGCAGTAGTCGAACTCGATCCCCTGGCCGATGCGGTTGGGACCGCTTCCCAGGATGACGATCTTGCGGCGCGCCGACGGCGCCGACTCGTCCTCGGACTCGTACGACGAGTAGTAGTAGGGCGTCTCGGCCGGAAACTCGCCTGCGCAGGTGTCCACCACGTTGTAGGTGGGACGGACGCCCCATTCCCAGCGCCTGGCCCGCGCGGCGCTCTCGTCCTCGCCCCGCAGCGCGGCCAGCTGGGCATCCGAGAAGCCTTCGCGCTTCATGCGGCGGAGCGCGGCCTCGTCCACTAGGGGCAAGCCGGCGTACCAGCGCTCCGTCTCCACGATCTGGGCCAGCTGGTCGAGGAACCAGGGGTCGATCCCCGTGGCCCGGTGCAGCCGCTCGATCGGAACGCCCGCTTCCAGCGCGCGCTTGAGCTGGTACTTGCGGGCCGTGGTGGGCCGCCGCACCGCATCGAGCAGGGCGCCGGCCGAGTCCGATTCCAGCCTGTCGTCCGCCAACGTCTTGCCCGTCACCCATCCGGGACGCCCCACTTCCAGTCCCCTGAGTCCCTTTTGCCACGCGGCACGGAAGCTGCGCCCAATGGCCATGGTCTCGCCCACCGCCTTCATCTGGACGCCCAGCGTCTCGTCCTCGCCCGGGAACTTCTCGAAGGCGAAGCGCGGGAACTTGACCACCACGTAGTCCAGGACCGGCTCGAAGGCGGCCGGCGTGGTGCGGGTGATGTCGTTCGGCAGCTCGTCCAAGCGGCAACCCACGGCCAGCTTCGCGCCCACGCGGGCTATGGGGAAGCCAGTGGCCTTCGACGCCAGAGCCGAGGAACGGGAGACCCGTGGGTTCATCTCGACGACCAGCATCTCTCCGTCCTTCGGGTTGACCGCGAACTGAATGTTGCAACCGCCCGCCTCCACACCGACTTCGCGGATGATCGCTATTGCCGCGTCCCGCATCTCCTGGTACTCGCGGTCCGAGAGAGTCTGGGCGGGGGCCACCGTGACCGAGTCGCCGGTGTGGACGCCCATCGGATCGAAGTTCTCGATCGAGCACACGACGATCACGTTGTCCGCGCCGTCGCGGACGACCTCCAGCTCGTACTCCTTCCAGCCCAGGACGCCCCGGTCGATCAGCACTTCGCCGATGCGGCTGGCGGCCATCCCCTTGCGCGCCTGGGCCTCGAACTCGGCCAAGTTGTACGCCGTGCCGCCGCCCGTGCCCCCCAGCGTGAAGGAAGGGCGGACGATCGCCGGGTAGCCCGTGTCGGCCACGATGCGCCGGGCGTCCTCCATGTTGCGGGCGAAGCCGCCGTGCGGGACCGAGAGGCCGATGCGGTCCATCGCCGCCGCGAACTCCTCGCGGTCCTCTGCCATGCGAATGGATCGCGCGTTGGCGCCGATCAGCTCGACGCCCTGCTCTGCCAGGAAGCCGTCGGCGTCCAGGTCCATGGCGATGTTGAGGGCCGTCTGGCCCCCCATGGTCGGAAGGAGGGCGTCGGGGCGCTCCCGCCGGACGACCTGGGCCACCCATTCGGGCGTGAGGGGCTCGACGTAGGTCCGGTCCGCCAAGTCCGGGTCCGTCATGATCGTCGCCGGATTCGAGTTGACCAGAACGACGCGGTAGCCCTCCTCCTTGAGCGCCCGCACTGCTTGCGTGCCCGAATAGTCGAACTCGCATGCCTGCCCGATGACTATCGGGCCGGATCCGAGGATCAGGATGGACTCGAGGTCCGTGCGCTTGGGCAAGGGTCAGGCGCCTGGGCGGCTCGTCCCGGTCTCGCGGGGGCGTTCCTTTGCCCGGCGGGGAAGCTCGGAAGAAGATGGAAGCGTCGTCGCCTTGGAAGGTGGCGTGGGCTGGGAAGGGCGCGCAAGGTTCCGGGCGAGCGGCAGGGCCGGCGCTCGCGGGGCGGGGGCGGCGGCCCAGCTAGGAGGCCAGCGAGGCAGCGGCCCGGCGAATCTGTTCGACCATCGAGTAGAAGCCGTTGCGCCGGTTGGGGCTGAGGGCTTCGCCCAGCTTAAGGCGTTCGAAGACGTCCGACAGGTCGATCGCCAAGGCGGCCTCCGGCGTCTTGCCGTTGAACACGCCCGCCAGGACGGCGAACAATCCCTTGACGATCACGGATTCCGAGTCGCCCACGAAGCGGAGCACAGGCGGATCGCCTTCGCCCAGGCCGCCGGACAGCCATGCTGGGCTCATGCATCCGCGAACCATTGTCTTGCTGGTCTTGAGCTCGGGAGGCATGGGCGGCAGCTTGCGCCCGAGCTGGATGACGTACTGGTAGCGCAACGTTCGGTCCGACAGGCTCGCCAGCCTGCGCTCGAGCTCGTCTATCTCCACCGGGTCTCCTTGCTTGCGGAAAGCCGAACATAATGCGAACTTGAAACGATGGGCCTTCCTCTCATGCGCGGACGCGCCGTCCAACACGATCCGCCGAACCGATTCGAGAGCGTCCACCTCGCGCTGGATCCGCAAGAGGCTCCGCAATCCGCGGACTGCTCGGCCACTCCGGATTCGGCGCGCGGACGAAGCGCGTCCCATCCCCCGGCGTCGCGGTCCTCGGAACTCGCTTCCCCTCCCACCGAGTTCATCGCCGACGCCTCAAGGACGATCGTGTCGTCGAACCAGAGCCCGGACATCCCCTTCAGCCGTTCGGTCAACCCATACCGGGGGTGCGAGCACGGGTGCGTCTACTGCTACGCGCGGCCGACGCACGAGTACCTGGGATTCTCGTCGGGCCTGGACTTCGAGCGCAAGATCATGGTGAAGCACGACGCTCCGGCGCTCCTTCGCAAGGCGCTGTCGAGCCGGTCCTGGAAGCCGTCGGCGATCGGCATCTCGGGCGTGACAGACCCCTACCAGCCCGTCGAGCGCCGCTTGCGGATCACGCGGGGTTGCCTGTCGGTGCTGAGGGACTTCCGCAACCCGGCGTGCGTCGTCACCAAGAATCACCTCGTGGCTCGCGACTCGGACATCCTGGCCGAGATGGCGGAGCACGGTTGCGCCAGCGCGACGGTGTCGGTGACGACCCTGGACAATGCACTGCAACGGGTCATGGAGCCCCGGACCTCCGTTCCGGCCAAGCGCCTGGACGCGATCCGAACGCTGTCCCGGGCCGGCGTGCCGGTGTGCGTCAACGTCGCACCGGTGATCCCGGGGCTGACGGACCACGAGATGCCGGCAATCCTGGAGGCGGCCGCGGCCGCCGGGGCCACGGGCGCGGCCTTCCTGCTGCTGCGCCTTCCCGACGGCGTGGATCAGCACTTCACGACATGGCTGTCGGAGCGCTTCCCCGGCCGCAAGGACAAGGTGCTGGCCCGCATTCGCGAGACCCGTGGCGGCAGACTGAACGAATCGGCGTTCCACAAGCGCTTTCGCGGAGAGGGCCGGTACGCGGAGCACTTGGCCTCGCTCTTCAAGGTCGCCGTCCGCAAGTTCGGCCTGGACCGCCCTTCGCCGCCGCTCTCGCTGGACTCGTTTGCGCGGCCCCGGCCGCAACGCGACCTGTTCGGGGACGACGCCTGACCCGTTCGCCGGGACACTCGGCAAGCGACGCGCGGGCGGCGGGCGGCGACCTCCCGTCGCTGGGGCGTTCGCGGACTCCTATGGAAGCTCGCCGGTCAAAAGCGGCTCAGCATGTAGGCGTACGCGGCCACGGCGGCAACCTGATCGTCGGTCAGGGCCATGCCCGCGCGCGGCAACATGACGCCGGGGTGCTCCAGCGGCTGGGCCACGCCCTCCTTGACGAGTTCCACGATCGACGCGTACTCGCCGTCCACGTTGAGCCATGCCGAGTCCGTCAGGTCCGGAGCCAGCGGCCCGCCCTTGCCGTCCTGCATGTGGCACGTGTAGCAGATCCCGCCGCCCTCGAAGAGCTCCTTGCCCTGCCTGACCATGTCTGCCGTGACGCCGTCCGGCAGCATCGCCGGGTCGATCGCCAGCTCCCCGCCTCCCACCTCGCTCGCGGTTTCGGCTCCCATGCCGGCTCCGGCTTCCTCGTCCGATTCCGAGGGGGCGCCGCCCTCGCCGGACGAGTCCCCCGCCCCGCACGCAAGCAAGAAGACCAGCGAGGCCGCACCCGGCCACGTCGTTCGCGGCCGCCACGCCGAACCCGCTCGTCCCATGTCCCGCAACCTGTCGTGGCCCATATTGTCCTCAGTCCTTGGTTCTCCTGTCCGTGGTTCTCCTTCTTCGTACGTCCAAAGCTGGCGCGCCGACCGGGGGCTAGTCAACCGGCGCCGCGTCGAGGGAGCCGCCTGGGAACACCAGCATCCTTGTCGCTCGACAGTCGGCCGGCCAGGCCGCAGGAGCAGGCCGAAGGGCCGCCGCGGGAAGCGCGCCGAATGTTCTCGACGCCATGAATCGCAAGCGCCGCATCGCCGTGGTGGGCGCCGGGCCGGCGGGCTTCTTCGCGGCGGCCGCGCTGCTCAAGGATGCGCCGGACGCCCTGATCCACCTGTTCAACCGCCTGCCCGCGCCCTACGGACTCGTCCGCGACGGAGTGGCGCCCGACCACGAGCCGATAAAGTCGGTGTCGAAGGTGTTCGCGCGGTTGCTGGCCCGCGAAGAGGTCAGCTACTTCGGCAACGTGGAGGTCGGCCGAGACGTGCCGGTGGACGCCCTGCGCGACATCTACGACCAAATCGTCTATGCGGTCGGTTGCCAGACGGACAGGCCGCTGGGCATTCCCGGCGAGGCGCTGAGGGGGAGCCGCGCCGCCACGGAATTCGTTGGATGGTACAACGGGCACCCGGACTACCGCGGCGCCCGCTTCGATCTCGGATGCCGAACCGTGGCCGTCGTCGGCAACGGCAACGTGGCGCTCGACGTGGCGCGCATCCTGGTGCTCGAACCGGGCCGGCTGGAGACGACCGACATCGCCTGCCACGCGCTGGCGGCGTTGCGCGAGAGCCGCGTGCGCGAGGTGGTGGTCCTGGGCCGCCGGGGGCCCGCGCAAGCATCGTTCTCCACGCCGGAGCTCAAGGAGTTCGGCACGCTGGCGGGCGTGTCGGCCACCGTGGACGAGCGCCAACTGGCCCTCGACCCGGACAGCGAGGCGCTGGTTGCGTCCGACCGCGTGCGCGGCCGCAACATGGAGGTCTTGCGGGGCTACGCGGGTGGCGGGCCGGCGGTCGGCGACAGGATAGTGCGCTTCCGCTTCCTGGCGTCGCCGGTGGCGATCGCGGGGCGGGGCGGACAGGTGCACGGACTTCGCGTGGAGCGCAACGAGCTGGCCGCGGGAACCGACGGGACGTTGCGGGCGCTCGGGACCGGAGAGGTGGAGACGATCCCGTGCGGACTGGTCCTGCGCTCGGTGGGCTACCGCGGCGAACCGGTCCCGGGCGTGCCCTTCGACGAACGCCGGGGGATCGTTCCCAACGACGAGGGCCGCGTGCTGGGTCCAGGGGGAGAGCCGTTGCCGGGCGAGTACGTTTCGGGGTGGGCCAAGCGGGGGCCGTCCGGAGTGATCGGCACGAACAAGGCCGACGCGGCCGAGACGGTCGCCGCGATGGTCGCGGACGCGAGCGCGGGCATCGGACTCGGCGGCGCTGGGCGGCCCGAGGAGAGCCGGGCTGGAACCGCGGCCGACGCCGGCCGAGACGCCCAGGAAGACGTGGCCGACCTCCTTCGCGCACGCCGCATTCGATGGATCGACAAGGACGGCTGGCTTCGGCTGGACGCCCGCGAGACTGCGATGGGCAAGGCGCAAGGCCGCCCCCGGGTGAAGATGTGCACAGTGGACGAGATGCTGGAAGCCGCCGGCGCACCGGCAGGCCCGCCGAATTGACCCGGCCCCCGGGGGCCGCGCTCCGCTCGGTCGGCCCTCTCGACGTGGGGGGCGTCCAGGCCGACCCTCCGGAGCGTCTCGGCGGCGCGACGGCCCGGCGGGATGCCGAAGTCTTCGCCGGGCGCTACCCGCTCCCGGCCAAGCGCCAGACCTGCGCCACGACGAAGCAGGCGGCGAAGCCGGCCGCGAGCGGCAACAGCGCCGACACGGCCGTCCACCGCAGGCTGCCGGTTTCCTTGTAGATCGTGTACAGCGTCGTCGAGCACGGATTGTGGAGCAAGCTGAACAGCATGAGGTTCGCTCCGGTCAAGACGGTCCAGCCGCCGGCTTCCAGCAGGCCGGCCACCTCGCCCGCCGAATCGAGCTCGAACATCACGCCCGCGCCCGCCCCGAGCGCGGGGTCGCCCAGCGCAAGCACGGTGAGCATCAGGACCGTGGGAACGACGATCTCGTTGGCGGGTATGGCTATCACGTAGGCGAGCAGGATCACGCCGTTGAGCCCGAGGAGCACGCCGAACGGGTCGAGGCCCGCCATGGCATGCTCCGCAAGCGACACGCCCGCGAACGAGACGTTGGAGAGCAACCAGATGACGGCGCCCGCCGGCATCGCGAACAGCACTGCGCGCCACAATACGATCAACGTGCGGTCCACGACCGACGTGTACAGCGTCTGCAATACGCGCGGCGTCCGGTACGGCGGCAGCTCCAGCGAGAAAGTGGACGCCTCGCCCCTGAGCGCCGTGTTGGAAAGCAGCCAGGACGCGCCCAGCATGAATCCGACGCCTAGCAGCGCGATCGCGACCACGGCAGCGGCCGACACCAAGCCCGCGAACGCGGGCGGCGCCAGGGCGCCTATGAAGATGGTGGCGATCAGTATCTGAGTGGGCCATCGCCCGTTGCACAGAGAAAAGTTGTTGGTGATGATCGCGATGAGGCGTTCCCTCGGACTGTCGATTATGCGCGCCGCCACGACGCCCGCCGCGTTGCAACCGAAGCCCATGGCCATCGTCAGCGCCTGCTTGCCGTGGGCGCCCGCCCGGCGAAAGAGGGAGTCCAGGTTGAACGCGACTCTGGGCAAGTAGCCGAAGTCCTCCAGCAACGTGAAGAGGGGGAAGAAAATGGCCATTGGCGGAAGCATCACGCTCACCACCCACGCCGTGGCGAGATAGACTCCGTCGAAGAGGAACCCGCTCGCCCACCATGGCATGCCCGCAGACGCGCCGAAGTCCAAGAGCGCGGGATGCAACCGGTCGATCAGCGCCGTGGCCAGCATGGCGGAAGGAACGTTGGCCCCCGCGATCGTCATCCAAAAAACCACTGCAAGCACGCCCAGCATGATCGGAAAGCCGGTCGCGGGACTCGTGAGCCAGCGGTCCAGCGCGCGCTCGAAGCGTCTCGGTCCCCGGCCGGTGCGCGCGACGCACTTGCCCGCGACTTGGGCCGCTTCGCGGTACAGCGATTCCGCCATCGCGTCGCCGAGTCCCGGACCCGCCGACCAGCGCCGTCGAGTGGCCGCCCGCAGGATCCGCTCCGCGCCCGCCGGCCCCGGCGCACCAGCGATCTCGCCCGACCGGAGCGCGGCCGCGACGCTCTCGTCGGCATGGAGCAGCCGCAACGCCACCCAGCGCGCGTTGGGCAGGTCCGGGCACTCCTCCTCGACGACCTCGCGAAGCGCGTCTACGGCGTCGTCGATCTCCGGCGGGAGGGGCGCTGAACGGCGCGGGCGGGTGCGCGCCTCGCCCGAGGCCACGGCGGCGACCTCGTCGAGCAACGCGCCGATCCCCTCGCTCCGCCGGGCAACCGCCGGGACGACCGGGACGCCAAGTTCCTTCTCGAGGCGCGCAACGTCCACCGAAACACCGTGCCGTTGCGCCTCGTCGACCAAGTTGAGGCACACGACCATGCGGTCCGTTATCTCGAGGACCTGCAACGCCAGCCCCAGGTTGCGCTCCAGCCGCGCCGCGTCGACGACCACGACCGTCACGTCGGGCCTGCCGAACAACACGAAGTCGCGCGCCACCTCCTCGTCCACGCTGCCCGCCCGCAGCGAGTAGGCACCCGGCAAGTCCACCACCTTGACCCGCCGGCCGCGGTGCGCGAACACGCCTTCGGCCCGGGTCACGGTCTTGCCGGGCCAGTTTCCCGTGTGCTGGCGGAGGCCCGTCAGCGCGTTGAAGACCGTGGTCTTGCCGACGTTCGGGTTCCCCGCGAGCGCAACGAGACAGTCCCACTTGCGCGGATCGAGCCCCAGCCTCACCAAATGGCTCGCGGGCGCGGCGGGCGCGCGGGCGGCCTGGCTCGTCATGGACTCCCTCCTGCGGCTTCCACATGGACGAACTCCGCCTGGTCGCGGCGCAACGCGATGAGCGCGCCTCGCACGTCGTACGCGACGGGACCGCCGCCGGGCGCGCGCAACCGGGCGGCCACGTTCGTCCCAGGCACGATTCCCAGGTCGAGGAGCCGCCTGCGCGCAGGACCCCGGCACAGCGGCGACAGTCCGGCCACCACGGCCGCGCAACCCGCCGGAAGTTCCGCCAGCGTCGCCGTCCACGACGAGGCGTGCCCATCCGCGCGCACGCGCACGGCCACGTTCGCGGCGGTTGGGGCCTCCAGGTCGCGCACGGCGCCGTCGACGCGAAGCCGCACCGCGCCCGCCGGCCCGTCCAGGCGCTCGACGGCGACCTCCGGGCCGAGGCCGAGCGCAACCAGCTCGTGGTAGACCTCGCGAGGCTCGTCTTCCACATGCGTCACGACGGCGTGCTGGCCGGGTTTCAGCCCGGACAGCGGAACTCCCGAGCTGTCGGGCACGTCTCCAGCCGCGCTGGGGATGGGGTCGCCGTGAGGATCGTACGCCGGGTTGCCCAAGGCCGCGGCGAGTTCGTCGGCCTCCGCCGCCGTGAGCTCGTGCTCGTGAGCCTCGGCCTCGTCGTGCCAGTCCTCGGGCCGAACTCCCGTCCGGTCGGCCAGGAACCGCTCCCACAGCCGGTGCGCGCGCACGACGCGCAAGGCGTAGGCCCGACCCGCCGGCGTCATGCGGAACCCGAAGTCGCGCGACGCCGCAAGCCCCTTGTCTTCCAGCATCCCCAGCAGGCGCGCCGCGAGCTGGCGGCGCATGCCGGTCCCAGCGGCCACGCTCGCCGCCGTCGCCGCCCCTTCTTCTTGCTCCAGCTTGTACACCTGCTTCAGCACGTCCTCGACCCGGACTCGCTCGCTCGTTCGCCAGAGTCTCCCAATCCGCTCCGCCAGCCGCGATCCGGGCCGCAACAAGGCGGCGCACGCCAGCGCAAGCGCTGCGAACACGACCAGATTGACAGCTGGATCGGACATCGGGACGCTCCGCGACGCGCTCGGTTCGGCCTCGGCTCAGGTCCACAAAGTTAGGCAAGCCTAACTTTTTTTCAAGGACCCTGTTGGATTCGCCGGGGCAGGCGGCATCCGTCCAAAGGTCCCGCGTTCCCGTCCAGGACGCCTGGGCGGGACTCGTGGGATTGTGGGGCTTGGGAAGCCGGACCCGCCGCGCCGAGATCCGCGCCGGCCTAGCTTGGCGCGCGGGGGCGCCGGACGCTTGGCAGCGTCACGGAGCGCAGGCCACCTTGTGCAGGGCCGCGGGACGATCGAAGCCGAACTTGCGCTCCCGCGTCAAGTACAGGATGTCGGGAGGCGCCACGTCCAGTCCTTCGCCGGCCGGCCCGAGGTGGCCGACCCAGCAGGGCTGGCGCACGGTGCGCCAGTCGGGCTCGGCCCGCTCGAAGAAGAAGACCCCGGAGTACGTCCTCACCACGAGCACGGCGCCACGCATGGTCGCAGCCGAAACGGCGCCCCGATAGTTGCCCGGAGGCTCCGGCGGCAACGGCAGGGTCCCGTTCGGGCGCAAGACCACCAGTCCTCCTTCCACGCCCGCTTCCAGTTCGCGGCGCAACGCGCGAAAGACGGTGCCGTGCCTGTCCACGATCAGCAGGTCGCCGCCCTGGGAGACGGCGAGCGCCTCGGCGTTCCGAGGGCCGCCCTGGTAGCTCAACGCGAGTGCCGTCCATGGAACCTCGGTCGGCAACGCCCCGGCTTCGTCGATCCGGGGCTCCTCCAAGACCAGAAGTCCCAGGCGGCTCCGCCTCCTGGTGTTGGTGCCGATGTCGCCAATGTAGACGCACGGCGCAGAGGCATCGCGGATGCAGGGACCCGTCGCGATGTCCTCCCAGTCCTCCGCCTCCGCGCCCGTCAAGCGGACTTCTCCGACGAACCCGTCCTCCGGCCTCAGGGCGTAGAGGACGGCGTCGTCGCCCGAGTCGTTGTGCGTCCAGAAGAGCCCGTCGTTGCGTACGCTGACGGCCACGCCCGAACTCTCGCGAAGCTTGCCGGGCAACTCCATGAGCAGCTCCGCCCCAAGGACGTTCGACACCTCTTCGAGCGTTGCCAGCGTCCGGCGGGTCCGGGCAAGGTCCTTGCGGAACACGCTGAACGCGGTTGCGGCAACCACGACGATCCCCGCTCCGACCACCAGCGCCCAGCGAGTCCGGCGTCTCACGCCTGCAGGCGCTTCCACGTGCAGGCGATGACTTCGGACGCCCGTTCAATATCCGCCGCCGACACGTCCCGGTGCGTTACCGCGCGCACTTGGCGCGGTCCCGTGTCGAGCATGGACACGCCCCCGTCGCGGCAAGCGGCCACGAAGTCGCGGGCGGGCGCATCCACATCGAAGCGCACGATGTTGGTCTCGACCGGCCCGACGGCCACGCCGGAAAGCGTTGCAAGCCCCCGGGCCAGCACGCCCGCCTTGTCGTGGTCCGCCCCCAGGCCGCCGCGGTGATGCTCCAGCGCGTGCAACGCGCCCGCGGCGACTATTCCGGCTTGGCGAAAGCCGCCGCCGAAGAGCTGCTTGAACCTGCGAACGCGCCGCGCGAAGTCCCGCGACCCGGCGACCGCCGATCCCATGGGCGCGCCCAGGCCCTTGGAGAAGCAGACGGACACGCTGTCGAACCCGGCTGCCCAGCGCGACGCCGCAATTCCAGTCGCCGCGGTCGCGTTCCAGAGCCGGGCGCCGTCGAGGTGCGTGGCGAGACCCATCGATCGGGCTGCAGCGACAACCTCGTCGAGGACGTCCACCGGCCAGACCGCGCCACCGCCCGCGTTGTGGGTGTTCTCGACGCACACGAGCGTAGGCCTCGGCGTGCAGAAGTCGCTCTCGCGCACGACGCCCACGGCCGATTCGAGCTGGTCGGCGGTGAACACGCCCCTCGCGCCGCGAATCCGGTCGGCCGTCACGCCCGAGAGCGCGGCCGGGCCGCCCCCCTCCGAGCGCACGGAATGGGTTCCCCAGTCCATCATCACGCGGTCGCCCGCCTGGGTGTGCGCCCGAATCGATGCTTGGTTCGCCATCGTGCCGGTAGGCACGTAGACGGCGGCCTCCTTGCCAAGCACCTCGGCCGTTCTCGACTCGAGTCGGCGAACCGTGGGATCGTCGCCGTAGACGTCGTCGCCCACGGGCGCGCGCGCCATGGCATCCCGCATGGCTGGACTGGGCTTTGTGACGGTGTCGCTTCGCAGGTCGATCACGGCGGACGCTCGGAGAGGCGGAGGCGGAGTGCGGCCACGGGCGTAAGTTACAACGAAGGCGGGGCTCCGGGCAGGCGAGCGCCGTCTCGTCTCTTGTCCGCATCCGCTCGGCGCCCGGCCGCCCTCCAGCCGACGGGGCCGCGACCCGGGTGGCCCTCGTTGCGGCGAAGCGAAGCGCCCAGGCAATCCCGCCCCCCTCCCCCGCCAACCGCCCCTCTTGCCGTCACAGGGCAGGCCCCAATGAACTCAGGCGCCGGCCCAGCGGCAGGGGTGCCTCTCTCCGGCCGGAGCATCGCCCGCTTTTGGCACCCGTTGGCGGCCACGTGGATCATGATGGCCTTGGAGGGACCGATCTTGGCCGCCGCGATCGCGCGCATGCCCGATCCCGCGATCAACTTGGCGGCGCACGGGGTCGCGTTCGCGATCGCGATCCTGGTCGAGGCGCCCGTCATGATGCTGATGAGCGCCGCGACGGCCCTGGTGCAGGACGGCGGCAGCTACCGCCGGCTTCGCCGCTTCAGCGCCGCCGTGAACGCCTTCGCCACGGGCCTCCTCTGCTTGATGCTGGTTCCGCCGGTGTTCGACGCGATGGCCCTGGGGCTGCTGAAGCTGCCGCCCGAGATCGCTCGGCTGGTCCACGGCGCGCTGTGGATCTATTTGCCGTGGGCCGCGGCGATCGGCTACCGCCGCTTCGTGCACGGCGTCATGATTCGCTCCGGCAAGACCCGCCAAGTGGCGGCGGGCACCGTCCTCAGGCTGGCAACGCTGTCCGCCGTCGTGGCGCTGACGGCGACCTTCCCCGTGGCCCCGGGAGCGTGGGCGGGCGCCGCCGCCCTAGTGGCGGCCGTGTGCGTCGAAGCGGCGGCCGCCCGCGTCATGGCGGGGCGCGTCATCCGGCGCTTTCTCGCCGAGCCGTCCGGCCCGGGCCCCCAGCTGGGCTGGCGGGGGATCTTCGCCTTCTACTATCCGCTGGCGCTCACCGCGATGATGAACTTGGCCACCCAACCGCTGGCCACCTTCTTCATGACCCGCGGGCGGGCCCCCTTGGAGTCGCTGGCCGTCTTTCCGGTGGTCCACGCGCTGGCCTTCCTGTTCCGCGCCGTGGGGCTCAGCTACCAAGAGGCGGTGATCGCTCTGGGAAGCGCGGACCGGCGCAACTTCGCGGCCCTGGACCGGTTCGGCGCCCTGCTTGCCGCGGCCTCGGCGGCAGGTCTGGCCCTGGCCGCGTTCACGCCCCTCTTCGGCCTCTGGTTCGAACGCGTGTCCGGGCTGGCGCCCGAACTCGCCGCCCACGCCCGCGCGCCCACGATGATCCTCGTGCCGCTGCCGGCGCTCTCCGTCTGGCTGTCGTGCCAGCGGGCCAAGCAGGTGCTGGATCGCCGGACGATCACGATCACGAGCGCAACGGCCCTCGAGCTCACGGCCGTCGCCTCGATCTTCTTCGTGGTCGACCAGTACGGCGCACTCACCGGCGCGGCGACGGCCGCGCTGGCGTTCCTAGGGGGAAGGACCGCGGCCAACCTGTTCCTGCATGTTGCGCGGCGGCTGCGAGCCTAGCCTTCCGGCGCGCTTCCGGTCGTGTCGGCGGCCTGACCGGCGTTCCTGCCTTCGTGCTCGCCCTGGGCCTCTTGCTCGGCCGCGTCCTCCGTCCCGTCCGCGCTCTCTCCAGCTCCGCCCGCGTCCTCCGTCCGGCCCGCGCCGTCGAAGAAGCGGGCTGCGGCAGCCTCGATCTCCTCGGCCGCGACCGCAGGCTCAACTTCGTCCAGGCCGTCGGTCAGCCCGGCCAAGAAGGCCACCAGGTCAAGGCTGTCCCCCATGCCGCCCATCGAGCGGGCGGCCTCGAGGCCCTTGCCGTAGCTCACCTTCTGTGCGTCGGTGTCCAGCGTCGCCTCCGGCAAGCAACCGGCCAGGGAAAGGGCCAGCGCGCCGACGAGCGATCCAAGTTTGCGATGCATGTGCAGACTCCTTGTGATGGTGGCGACTCCCGACGGCCGAAAACGGATTCTCCGTCTCGCGCGCGATCTGCTCATCCGTGGCGGTCGTGGGAGCGCTCGTAGCGAATTCGTTCGTGCATCCTGTCGCGCGCCTGCTTCGCGTCCCGCCGCCGGGCGGCCCGCATGGCCTTGCCCCGCGTCGTCGAAGACTTGACGCGAGGCGCCGAAATCACCTTCTCGGGCTCCGCGGCCCCGCATTCGGGACAGGCCGACGGCTCCGCTCCGCGCACCAGCCTCTCGAACCCGTGCGCGCACCGCCCGCAGACGTACTCGAAGACCGGCACCCGCACCTACTCCAGGCAGTCGGAGGCGCGCGTCATCCGGCCGAGCGCCCCCCCGGAACCTTGCCCTCTCGCGCCAAGTGCTGCTCCACGGCCAAGAGGTTGTCCTCGCCCGCGTGTTCGACGACGTCGAGCAACGCCCGCATCGACGTCACTTCTTCGTGCTGCTCGTTGACGAACCAGTCCAGAAAGCGCTCCGCGATCGCGTGGCGGTCCCGCTTCGCCAAGTCGACCAGGGCGCATATCCGGCGAGTGACTTCCTCCTCCGACTCCAGGGCCAGGCCGACGGCTTCCGCGGCCGATTCGAAGTCCGCCCTCTGCTCCGGGATGGCCGGGATGCGGAGCTGCGCCCCCGAGTCGACCACGAACCGGACGAAGCGCATGGCGTGTTCGCGCTCCTCGTCGGCTTGGGCGTGGAAGAAGCGCGCGAGACCTGGAAGACCGCGGCCCTCGAAGTAGCCGGCAAGCAGAACGTACTGGACGGAGGCGCCCAGCTCGGCACCGACCTGCTCGCTCATCGCGGCAAGCAAAGGGTCGCTCATCGAGAGCACGCTGGACTGCGACAAGGTGGTCCCCCGGTTCCCCTCCGCCGCCGGCCGCGCACCCGCGCCGGCCCGCCGACGATCGTTCGTCATCCGTCCGAGATGCGAACCTCGAAGATGTGCGCCCACAGCTTGCCGGTCAAGTAGAAGAGACCGCTCGCCGGGTCGTAGGCGATCCCGTTGAGAACCGCCCCCGAGTCGGCCGGGCGCGTGCTCCGCAGAAAGAGTCCCTGGGCGTCGAGTTCGCCGGTGACCTCGCCGGTCCGCTTGTCGATGCGGACGATGGTGTTGGACATGTACACGTTGGCCCACACGTGGTCGCCCACGCATTCGAGCTCGTTGATCTCCCGCAAGCTGAAGCCGTCGCGCGTGACCTGCAGGCGCTCCAGGACCTCGAAGGTGGCCGGGTCGCGCCGGGTGAGCGTGGCGCTCCCGTCCGACATGTAGAGGGCGTCCCCGTCGTGGCAGAGCCCCCAGCCCTCGCCTTCGTAGCTGAGCGTGTCGAGGACTTCGAACGTGGCCGCGTCGTACACGAAGGCCAGTCCGGCGCGCCACGTGAGCTGCACCAGCCTGTCGCCGACCGCGGCCAGTCCTTCTCCGAAGTGCTCCGCCGAGAGATCGACGGCGCGCACGACTTGCCCGCTCTCGACGTCGACTTGGCGCAACTGCGATGTCCCGTACTGGCCCGTGCTCTCGAAGAAGGCGCCGTCGCGCAACAGGAGGCCCTGCGTGTAGGCGAGCGTGTCGTGAGGAAGCGCACGGGCGACTTCGAACGCCAGCGTGCCGACGGAAGAGCGCGCGCACCCCCAGGACGCCGCCGCCAGGGCGAGCGCGACCGCCCCGGACCACCCAATGCGGCGGCTCGGCAACTGGGAGCGCGCGGGCGAGGCGGAAAGCGCATGGGAAGCCGATGGGCCGCGGCTGCCGCGGCTCGCCCAGGACATGCGCTTCGCTGAAAGCGCCGGGGACGTCGACGAGCTTGTGGACACGACTGTCAAGGATTGGTGGGAGGACCGCTGGGCGCCCGGACGCCGGCCCGACGCCAGCGCGCGCCGGACCACGGACGCGCGTCCCTAAAGTAACGCTCCGCCGGGACGACGGCGCCGCGCCCCTGCGTGGCCTGCGGCGCCCTCGCGATTGCCGCACCGCGCCCCCAGGGCCTATCGTTGCGCCGACGCGAGCGCGCGCCCGGCCCAGGTCGCCGCGCGCATCGCCGTCGAACCCCTTGCTCCGCCCGCGGACACTCCGTGTTCGTCCAACGCCGCCCCGGACGAACCCGCGACAACCAGCAGTGGGCGGCCCATGGGAAGCGGAGATGCCAGGACTGCGCGCCGATGTCGATCCGGACGGGTTGCTCGAGTACTCGGTCGTGTTCACGGACCGGTCGCTCAACCACATGTCGGACGCCTTTCGCCGGACGATGAGGAGCATTTCGTCGACGCTCAAGGATGCCTACGGCGCCCAGGCCTGCGCGGTGGTGCCGGGAGGGGGGACGTACGCGATGGAAGCGGTGGCCCGCCAGCTCGCCACGGGGAGGCGGTGCCTCGTGCTACGAAACGGCTGGTTCAGCTACCGGTGGAGCCAGATTCTGGACGCGGGCGCGATCGCGTCCGAATGCGACGTGCTGAAGGCCGCGCCCGACGGGGGGAGTCCGCCGGCTTTCTCGCCTCCGCCGGCCGACGAGGTGGTTGCCGCGATCGAGGCGCGGCCGCCCGCCGTGGTGTTCGCGCCGCACGTGGAGACGGCGTCGGGAATCATGCTGTCGCCCGACTACCTGAAGGCCGTGGCCGAAGCCACGCGCGGCGCAGGCGGCCTGTTCGTGCTGGACTGCATCGCATCGGGCACCGAGTGGGTGGACATGGAGGTGCTGGGCGTCGACGTGCTGGTGAGCGCGCCGCAGAAGAGCTGGAGCGCATCACCGTGCGCGGGCCTGGTCATGCTGCGGCCCGCGGCGCTGGCCGCTGTCCTCGGCGCGCGCAACACCAGCTTCGCATGCGACTTGGCGATGTGGGTGCGCGTCATGGAAGCGTACGAGGACGGGCGCCAGCTTTACCACGCCACGATGCCGACCGACGCGTTGCGGACGCTCTCTGCCGCAATGGCCGAGGTGCGGGCTCTGGGGTTCGGCGAGACGAGGCGGCTGCAACGCGCTCTGGGAGCGAGAGTGCGGGCGCTGCTGGAAGCCAGGGGCTTCAGGAACGTCGCCGCCCCTTCCTTTCGGGCCGACGGCGTAGTGGTCAGCCACACCCGCGATCCGGACGTTCACAGCGGCGCCAAGTTCGCCCGGGCCGGTCTCCAGGTCGCGGCGGGAGTGCCGCTGGCCTGCGGGGAACCGGCCGACTTCCGCACGTTCCGCATCGGCTTGTTCGGGCTGGACAAGCTGACCGACGCGGACCGGACGGCAACGGCCTTGGAGCGCGCCCTCGACGACATGCTGGCGAACCCGGACCAGCCGCCCGCCACGGCTCGTCCGGCAGGCCCGGCGTGACATTCGGAGCCGGGCGCTTGCCGGGTTCCCCGGCGGCGCTGTCGCGTCCCAAGTCGTCATTGCGCCGCCCTCCATGTCGTTACACTATATAAGATTATGGATTCCGCCCTGCTCCGGCTGGCCGACGGCGCTGTCCCAAAGTCGTCCGAAGAGTTGCTTTCGCGCCTGGACGGCCTGGGGGTGGCCCACCGGACCATGAGCCACGCGCCCGTGTTCACCGTCGAAGAGGCGCGGCGCCTTCGTGGCGACATTCGCGGCGCGCACACCAAGAACCTGTTTCTTCGCGACAAGAAGGAGCGGCACTGGCTCGTCTCCTGCAGGAGCGACCGCCGGGTGGACCTGGCTTGGCTCGCAGGGCGGCTGGGCACGAAGCGGCTCACATTCTGCAGCGGCCGGCGCCTCGCCGCGTACCTGGGAGTTCGGGCCGGCGCAGTGTCGCCGTTCGCCGTGGTCAACGACCGCGGCCGCGTCGTCAGCGTGGCCCTCGACGAGGAGCTGCTGGAGGACGACCCGCTCAACTTCCATCCCCTGGACAATTCCAAGACGACGAGCATCTCGAAGCAGGGACTGCTGCGTTTCCTCGTCGCGGAGAACCACGATCCGCAGATCGTCCGCTTTCCAGCAACATGAGTCGCTCGTTCGATCCCGTTGGCCGCCGCACCAGAAGAGAGCCTCCCGAATGAAGCGCATCCGCTTTTCCGTCGCTGTCGCCCTCGCGGTGCCCGCATGCCGGGTGGCCGACGCTCAAGTTCCGAACCCGGACGAGCAGATCGCGCAGGCCCTGCTCGCCGCGCCGGCCGACAAGGCCGGGGCCGCCCGCGTGCTGGGGTACGCGAGCGACGGCGCGGTCGTCGAGCTGCGCGAGGGCTCGGGCGACTTGATTTGCTTGGCGGCGAACCCGGCCCGCGAACGCTTTTCCACTTCCTGCCATCACGCGTCGCTGGAACCCTACTTCGCACGCGGGCGGGAGCTGTCCGCCGACAGCGTCTCGCACGAGGAGCGGTACCAGATTCGCTGGGAGGAGATGGAATCGGGCACGCTGGCGTCGCCGTCGCCGTCCGCGACGCAGTACGTCTTCGACGGCGACTGGGACACGGCAAGCCGTACCGGCGAAGGACGCGTGCGGTGGGTGATATACGTCCCGGGCGCCACCGCGGCGTCCACGGGGCTCTCGCCCGAACCGCAACCCGGCGGACCGTGGATCATGCACCCTGGCACTCCGGGCGCTCACATTATGATCGTGCCGCCGGACGGCGGCTGATCGGTGTCCTCCTCCTCCCCCCCCCCCCCCCCCCCCCCCCCCCGTTTTTCGTCCATGGCCACTTCAGCCCAGCCACGCCCCCTAGAGCCGGCGGGCCGAGAAAGCCCGCCGCCCAGCGGCCTTCCGGGCTCGCTTGAGGTATTTCCGAGCCCAGCGGCGGATTCCGGCCGATCCGTCGGCGGCAGAATCTTTCTGCTGGCCGACGGGCTGGTCATGGCGGCGACCATCACGGCGACGGTCGTCGTCGCGAACGTCGGCACGGACTCGATCCTCGCCGTGTCGGCCTTGTTGGCGGTGACTTCGGTCGGCGGCCTGTACTTGGCCGGATGCTACGACGAACGGGTGTATCACCGCGCCAACAGCATGGTGACGCGCCTGTTCTTCGGCCTGGGGCTCAGCGTGCTGACGGCGAGCACCGTCTCGTTCTTCTTTCCCGAGATCGGACTGGCGCGCACAACGGTGGTCGCCTATCATGTCCTGACCCTGCCCCTTCTCGTCCTGTGGAGGCGAAGCGGCGGCGAACGTCTCCGGGCCCGCGTGGCTCCGGTGCCCGTCGCCGTGCTCGGCCACGGGCCGGGAGCCGACGAGCTCGCGGAAGCCCTGGCGGAGGACAAGTCGTACCGCGTGGACGCCCGGTTCACGCCGTTGCCGACGGGCGAGGTCCGGGTCGTCAAGTACGGCCGCCAAGCCGGCCG
Source organism: Longimicrobiales bacterium (assembly GCA_965203485.1). Lineage (GTDB taxonomy): Bacteria > Gemmatimonadota > Gemmatimonadetes > Longimicrobiales > Gaopeijiaceae. Next base: position 810,771 of record OZ241892.1, on the reverse strand, counting down.
GCGGCCGACGACGGACATCTCGAAGGTGGTGGCGGCCACGGGGATACGAATGGTCGCCGTCGCGCCCGCCGGCTTGGCCGGACGCCAGGCGATATACCACCAGCTCATCCTCTGCAAGCGACTGGGAGTGGAAGTCAGGGACATCGGCCCGTGCATGGAGTTGCTGACGCACAGGTTGCCCATTCGCCACGTAGAGGACTCTTGGGTTGCTCTGTCGTTCCGCTTCCTGGGTTGGGGACAGGCGTTGGACGACCGCGTCAAGAGGATGTTCGACATCGCCTTTTCGGCAACGGCTCTTGTGGCCCTTTCTCCCGTCCTTCTCCTCGTGGCCGCGGCAGTGGGCCTGACTTCGGGACGGCCCGTCTTCTTCCGCCAGGAACGTGTCGGTTATCGGAGCCAGCCCTTCGTCATCAACAAGTTTCGCACCATGGTCGTCGGAGCTGAGCGAGTAGCGCACATCGAGCGACGGGATCCGAGGGTCACGCGGCTCGGAAGATTCTTGCGGATAACGCACTTGGACGAGTTGCCGCAACTTTGGAACGTGCTTCGGGGAGACATGAGCATGGTGGGGCCGCGTCCAGAAGTCGCCTTGCGCGCTCCCCGGTTTCGCAAGCTCATCCCCTACTACGACCTGCGCTCCATCGTGAGGCCGGGAATCACCGGACTCGCGCAAGTCGAGGGCGGCTATAGCCAGACCGTCGCCGACACCCAAGTCAAGCTTGAGTACGACCTTCACTATGTCCGCTACCGAAACACTCTTTGGGACATGTGGATATTGCTGAAGACGTTGTTCGTGGTAGTCAGGTTGCGCGGAAGTCGGCCCTAGCTCGCAACGTCGCCCCCGATGACGGGCCTGAGCGCCGTGCTGGCCTTGGCGGCGAGCGCCGTCGTCGCGTTGCAGTTGGTGTTCGTGGTCTTCGTTCTTCTTCGGCCTCGCGTGCGCCAAACCTCGTCGATGGCTTGGATCTTGGTGATCGTGGTGTTGCCCCTCGTCGGCGTCGCGCTGTACTTGGCGGTCGGCGAAGTGCGGCCTGGGAGCAAGAGAAAACGTCGGCACAGAATCATTCAAGGCAGCATCCGGAGCGTGCTGTCGCAGGCATGGGGAGACGTCGCCGCGCCATCGCTGGCCAACGGCACCCACCGCGCCGTAGCTAGGCTGGCGAGGCTCGTGAGCGACACCGAGCCGCGGGCCGGCAACCGCCTCGCGCTGCTGGCCCGAACCGACGACTTCGTGAACGCCCTGGCAGACGACATCGCCGGGGCCCGCAAGCACGTGCACCTGCTCTTCTACATCTATCTGGACGATGCAGTGGGGCGCAGAATCGGGCGGGCTCTGATGGAGCGGGCTGGCCGGGGGGTGGAGTGTCGGCTACTGGCCGACAACGTCGGCTCCGCGGCGTTTCTGAAGTCGGACCTCTGCCGGAAGATGAAGCGGGCGGGAGTGGAGGTCGTCGGCGGGCTTCCGACGCGCATCGACCAAATCGCTTCCATTCGCTTCGACATGAGGAATCATCGCAAGATCGTGGTCGTGGACGGAAGGGTAGGCTACACGGGAAGTCACAACGTGGCGTCGGCCGCCTTTCATCCCAAGCCGAGGTTTGCGCCGTGGATCGACGCCACGCTTCGCATAGACGGGCCCGCCGTGCGCGACTTGCAGGCTCTGTTCGTCGAGGATTGGTATCTGGACAGCGGCCAGAACTTGGACCAGCTGATCTCCATTCAGCCCGTGCGCCACGCCACCGGCACCGCACTCCAGATCGTCGGCAGCGGCGTCAACTCGCGCAATCAGGCGCTCGTGCGGGTGATTCAGTCGGCCATCCACACGGCCCGGGAGGAACTCGTCCTGACGACGCCCTACTTCGTGCCCGACGAAGGCACGGTCGCCGCCCTCACGACAGCCGCGTTGCGCGGCGTTTCGACGATCATCGTGGTGCCCCGGCGCAACGACTCTCTGCTGGTCGGCTTGGCCAGCCGCAGCTACTACCAGGGGCTGCTCGACGCAGGCGCCGAAGTGCACGAGTTCGAGGACGGGCTGCTCCACGCCAAGACGATGACCGTGGACCGCGACTTCGCCATGGTCAGCACGGCCAACATGGACCGCCGCAGCTTCGACATCAACTTCGAGATCACGACGCTCGTCTACGACAGCGCCTTCGCGTCGCGCCTCCGCGCCCTGCAGGACCGTTACCTGGGCCGGTGCCGGACGGTCGACGCCGCCCGGTGGACCCGCCGCAGGTGGCCGCGCCGGCTCGCCGAGAACGCCGGAGGCCTGCTGGGACCGTTGCTGTGAGGGGAGGGCGCGACGCCTCCACGGTAGCCGCCGAATGGATCCGCCTGCGGGACGAAGACGAGGCGGCGGGCGGCGGACCACGGGCGCCCGCGCTGGTCATGGGCGAATCGAGCGCCCTGCTCACGGCGGCGCTCGAGAGCAGGGGCGTCGCATCCGTGCGCTGGAGCCGTTTCGAGACGATCGGGCAAGCGGGCTCGCCTTGGCCGCCGGAGGGGCCGTTCGGAGAAGTCTGGGTGCGCATGCCAGCGTCGGGGCGGGAAGCGGAGATGCTCCTGCATGCCGCCGCCGCGCGGGCCAGCCGGATCTTCCTCTACGGCGCGAACGGAGACGGCATCCGTTCAGCGGCCAAGCGCTTCCCTCGGGGCACGAGCTCGCCGAGCGTGGCGGCGGCGAAGGCGCACTGCCGAGTGTTGTCCGCGCGGCGGCGGCAACCCCCGCCGCGCCCGGACGGACTCGGGTCGTGGGCGCTCGACGCGCCACTCGACTGGGGCGCGGGCCGCCGCCTGTGGCGTCACTATCCCGGCGTGTTCGCGTTCGGCCGCGTGGATCCGGGCACGGCCCTGCTGGCCGGGCGCCTGCCCCGGCTACCGGCCGGAGCTCGGCTGCTGGACTACGGCGCGGGGACAGGCATCGTCGCCGCGGCAGCGATGGAGCGGGCCCGGGGGCCGATCTCGACGGACCTGCTGGACCACGACGCCGTTGCGCTAGCCGCCGCCGATGCCAACGTCCGCGCCGGCGCCGCCCCGCATCGAGCCACCCTTGTCCTCGGATCGGGCGCAACCGCCGCCGAGGGCCCCTACGATCTCGTCGCGTCCAATCCGCCCATCCACGCCCGCCGGAAGCAGAGCACGCAGGCGCTGGCCGAGTTGGCGCGGCATGCGCCCGCCATGCTCGCCCCGCGCGGCCGGCTGGTCGTCGTGACCCAAAGGCGGCTGCCCGCGGGAAGGATGCTGGCCGAATCCTTCCGCCGCGTCGTCGTTGTCGCGGACCGCGGACCGTTTCGCGTGTGGTCGGCCTCGGACGCCCGGGCGAGGCGGGTCAGCCGTAGCGCCCTGCGACGTAGGCCGCCGTCTCCGAACGCCGCGGGCGGTCGAAGACGGCATCCGTGGGGCCGCTCTCCACGACGCGGCCCATCAGCATGAAGATGCACTCGCTCGAGGCGCGCCGGGCCTGGGCCAAGTTGTGCGTCACGACAAGGATCGTGTAGTCGCCGCTCAGCTCGCTGATCATCTCCTCCACGGCTTCGGTGCCGGCGGGATCGAGGGCGGAGCAGGGTTCGTCCATCAGGAGCACGCGCGGCTTGACCGGCAGCAGGCGGGCGATGCACAGCTTCTGCTGCTCCTCCAGCGAAAGGCCGGTCGCGGGCCTGTCGAGGCGGTCCTTCACCGCGTCCCACAGCAGCACCCGCCGCAACGCCTCCTCCAGCGCTTCCTCCTCTTCGGCGGCGCCCACCTTGCGCCGCCTGGCTTCGTGGAGGCGAAATCCGAACAGCACGTTGGCGCGAATCGACACGGGCAAGGGATTCGGGCGCTGAAACACCATGCCCACCTGCCTGCGCACCTGGGCGATCTCGACGCCCGCCGCGAAGACGTCGCGGCCATGGACGAGGACGCTGCCGGTCGCGCGCACGTAGCCAAGCCGCTCGGCGATGCGGTTGCACGTGCGCAGCACCGTGGACTTGCCGCACCCCGAAGGGCCGATCATCGATGTCACCGCCCCTCGCCGCACTTGCAAGTCGACGTCGAAGAGCGCCTGGAAGTCGCCGTACCACAGGTTCAGACCGCGCGTCTCGACCGCGAACTCGCCTCCCTGCCCGTCGGCCGTGCCGAGACCGCGTGCGTCCGGCCCGGCGACCGAGGGCGTTCGCGACCGTCCCGCTTCCTCGCGGGCCGCAACAGGGCCCGGGGCGCCGGCCGAGCTAGCCAAACCGGCCCTCGACGTAGCCCGCGGTGCGCTCGTCGGCCGCCTTGCCGAAAAAAAAGTCCTCGGTTCTGCCAACCTCGACCACTTCCCCGGTCAGGAAGAAGGCCGTGCGGTCGGCGAGGCGGCGCGCCTGCTGCACCAAGTTCGTGACGAGCACTATCGTGAGTTCGGAGCGCAATTCCCTGAGCACGTCCTCGATCCGCATCGTGGTGACCGGGTCCACCGCGATCGAGAACTCGTCGAGCAAAAGCAGCTCGGGTTCCTGCGAAAGCGCGCGGGCGATGGTCAGCCGTTGCTGCTGGCCTCCCGACAGCAGGCTTCCAAGCGTGTCGAGCCGGTCCTTGACCTCGTCCCACAGGGCGGCGCGCACCAGGCAGCGCTCGACCACCTCTTCCAGTTCCGCCTTCCCGCGGACGCCGCGCAGGCGGGGCGCAAACGCCACGTTGTCGAAGACGGTCAGCGGCAGGCCCACGGGCAACGGAAAGACTACGCCGATCCGGCTTCGCAGCGCGTACAAGTTGCGCCACTCGCGCGTGTCCTTGCCGTTGATGCGGATCGAACCCCGCACGTCCATGCCCGGCGTGAATGCGTCCATCCGGTTCAGCGCGCGCAGAAACGACGTCTTGCCGCTGTTGGCCGGGCCGATGATGCCGAAGACCTCGTTGCGATAGATGTCGAGGTCGGCACAGGCGAGCGCGGGCTTGCCGCGGTAGGATATGCTCAGGCCGCGCACCTCCACCGCCGGCGGCTGGTCGTAGCGGGGGCCGCCCGCCGCCCGGGCTACCACTTCTTGAGGCCCCGCAGGTAGACGCGAAACGCGATCGACGTCGCGTTCATGAACAGCACGATGCACACGAGCGCGAGGGCAACGCCGTAGGGCAGCGCGTCCGGCACGCCCGGCGTCTGGGTCGCGATCACGTAGAGGTGCAACGACATGGCCATCGTCTGGTCCATGACGCTCTCGGGGTAGAACAGCATGAACGCGGCTGCGCCCGTGAACATGATGGGCGCCGTTTCGCCCGCTGTGCGGGACACCTCGAGGATCACGCCGGTCAGGACGCCGCTCACCGAGTTGGGCAACACCACCTTGCGGATCGTCTGCCAGCGAGTTGCGCCCATGTTCCAGCACGCCTCGCGGAAGGCATGGGGCACCGCCTGCAACGATTCGCGCGTGGCGACGATCACGACCGGCAAGGTCATCACGGCGAGCGTGAGACTCGCAGCGAGGATGCTCGTGCCCAAGCCGAAGAAGCGGACGAAGGCCCCCACCCCGAAGAGCGCGTGCACGATCGAAGGCACGCCCGCCAAGTTGACGATCGCCAAGTTGATGGCGCGGGTCAGCGCGTTGTCCGGCGCGTACTCGCTCAAGTACAGCGCCGCGGCGACGCCCACCGGCACGGAGGCCAGCAGAGCAACCACGACAAGCCACACCGTGCCCACCAAGGGCAGAGCGATTCCGCCTCCGCCGTCGCTCGAGGGCGGCATGGACACGAAGTCCCACGAGAGGACCGGCGCGCCGCGCCAAACGAGCGTTCCCAGAACCAGCAGCACCGGGATCACGAGCACCATGGTCGTGAAGAAGAAGACCGCCTTGGCCAGGGCTTGGGCGCGGTAGCTCCGCCGGTTGAGCGAGGTCGCTTGAAACACGGCTAACGCCCCCCGGAAGCACGCGCGAACTCCCGGCTCCCCCCGGCGCGGCGGTTCGACCGTTGCACCGGCCTATTTCTTCCTGATCCCCCGCACCACGACGTCCGCGGTCAGATTGATCGCGAACGTCACGGCGAAGAGCATGATGCCCAGGGTGAAGAGCGACCCGTAGTGGTCCGATCCGTACGCGGTGTCGCCCAGTTCGGCCGCGATCGTCGCCGTGAGCGCCCGCACCGAGTCGAAGGGGCTGGTGGGAAGGTTGATCGCATGCCCCGAGGCCATCAGGACGGCCATGGTCTCGCCGAAGCCGCGGCCGAGCCCCAGCAGCACGGCGGCGAGCAGGCCGTTTCGGCTGGCAGGCACCACGACCTTGCGGATCACCTCCCAGCGCGTGGCCCCCAGGGCTTCCGCCGCCTCCCGGTAGCCGTCGGGCACGGCCTTGAGCGCGTCCTCCGCGATCGTGGTCATGATCGGCGCGGCCATGAGGCCCAGGATGAGCCCCGCGTTGAGCGCGCTCAGCCCCACGGGCACGTCGAAGACGTGGATGATGAGCGGGTTGACGATCGACATTCCGACGAAGCCCCACACGACCGAAGGAATCGCGGCAAGCAGCTCCACCAGTATCTTCAGCGTCTCGCGCAGCTTGCCCTTCGCGAACTCGCCGATGTACAAGGCCGCGCCCAGCGACAGCGGCACGGAGAACAGCATGGCGATTCCCGTCACGCTGGCCGTTCCAGCGAACAGCGCCAGCGCGCCGTACGTCGGGTTGGGGGACGTGGGCCGCCACGCGATCGACGCGATGAACTCGCCTATCCGGAGCGGGCCGAAAACGAAGCCCAAGCCCTCCTTGGCGACGAACACGAAGATGCCGACGACGAAGACAATCGCCGACAGGCCGCCCGCGAAGATGAGGACTTGAGCCGCCCGGTCCGAGTACCACGCAAAGTCGCGGCGGTCCATCGCGGCGGCGCCCCGAGCGCGTCTCGGCGCGCCAGCTGGTTCGACGGCCGGGACTTGGGCGCGCGGCGCGAACCCGCCGGACCCGTCTTGCGGGGCGCTCATCGGTGGATCAGCGGGCGCCGACCTTCGCGTTCGCCGACTCGGGGGCGGGCCGCGACCTGGAGTGGATCAGCCGCACGCCAGCTTGCGAACCGGCGCGTAGCCCCGCTCGAGGATCACGCACTGGCCCTCGTCCGAGAGAATCCAGCTCATGTACGCCTCCGCCGGTCCCCGCGGATGTCCCGCCGTGTACATGAACAGCGGACGGGCGATGGGATAGCTTCCCTGCACCGCAGTCGCAGTGGTGGGCGTCACGCACTCGGCGCCCTCCTCCTCGGACACGCACGGGATGCGGACGTGGTCGGTGGCGTAGGCCAGGCCGCTGTAGCCGATGGCGCACGGCGTGTTCTCGACCAAGTCGACCACGTCCTTCGAGCCGTGCATGTCGCGCGATCCCAGCCGGAACTCCACGTCGTCGCCCAGCACGGCCTCCTTGAAGTAGACGTAGGTGCCGGAGTTGTTCTGGCGGCTGACGCGCACCACCTCGTCGGAGCCGCAACCGGGCACGGAGACGCCCAGGTCCGCCCAGCGCTCGACTGCGCCTCCTTCGCCGAAGACGTCCCTGATCTGGCCGAGGGTCATTCCCCGAATCGGGTTGTCCTCGTGCAGGAAGATGGCCAGCGCGTCGTAGCCGACGACGAACTCGACCGGCTCGACGCCGTTTTCGCGCGCAGCCGCAATCTCGGTCTCGCGCATCTTGCGGGACGAGTTGGCGATGTCCACGGTCCCGTTGATCATCGCCGAAATGCCGGTTCCGGAGCCGCCGCCGGTAACGGCGATCAGGACGTCGGCGTCCGCGGCGCTGTAGGCTTCCGCCCACGTCTGCGCCACGTTGAGGAGGGTGTCGGAACCCTTGTTCTGAATGACGGCGCGCTGCGGACGATTCGCGCCTCCGCATCCAAGCGACATCAGCAAGAGGGAAACGGGGATTGCGCGCAGTCGCGCTGCTCGCTTGGTCATCGGCAGGGGCCCTCCCGGGGCGGCGATGGAACGGTGAAACGGAGCATGCGCCTACCGGGGCGCCAGGATGCGCGTGCCCACGGATTCGTCGGCGGCAACCGCCTGTCGAGCGGCAACGGACGCTGCGACGACAAGACGAGGCTGACGGGCGCCGCTCAATAGTGGACGGAGGATGTCACGCCACCGTAACGAGACGGCTTCGCGGACGTACCAAGGCGACGCGAAGAAAGAGGCTGATGGTCCGCGACCCCGGCGGGCCGCGCCCCGGACAGATCAGTCCGCCGAGACTTCCGCCGGGAGCTCCCTCGCTTCCGCCCCGGGGCCGCCTCCTGCACGGCGCAACACCTGATCGAGGTCGAGGCCCAGCGCCGACGCCAACCCCTCCAGCGTCCCGTACGCGCCCTTGACGCGCTGGTTGAGCGCATTGGACACGCCGCTTCCGTCGCCCCCGTCCATCACCACGACGCGGTCGATGTCGACGCCCTTCACGGCGCCCACCGCCGTCTCGAGCAACTCCGGGAGCTTTTCCGCCAGGAACACGGCGAACGCCGCGTCGCCCCCGTCGCGCACCTCGGCGTAGAGTCGGCGAAGCACCTCCACCTGCGCCTTTCCCCGCGCCAGGATCGGCGCCGCCTCGGCCTCGGCCCGGGCGACGGCGGCGACCTCCTCCGCCTTCGCCGGTTCGACCACGTCGGCCCGCAACCGTTGCGCCTCGCGCTCGACCCGCTTCGCCTCCAAGACTCTCTCCGCCTCGACTTCCGCTTCCCGAGCGCGCACGCCCGCGATCTTCTCGGCCGTGACGCCCTCCTGGTCCAGCTCCGCCTGGCGCACCCGCAGTTCGTTCTGCGCCTCCGCAACCTTGATCGACGCGCCGGCCTCGATCACGTCGGCCCGCCTCCGCGCCTCCGCCCTGGCTTCGCGCGTGTCGGCTTCGGCCCTGGCCTCGGCGATCTCGGCTTGGCGAATGGCCTCGGCGGCCTTCTCGCGGCCGATCGCCTCGAGGTAGCCCCGCTCGTCGCTGACGTTCTGGATCTTGAGCACGTCCAGGTGAAAGCCCAGCGAGGCCAAGTCCTCGCCCGCGTCCTCGGAAAGCGCCTTTGCGAAGCCCAGGCGGTCCTCGTTCACCGCTTCGGGCGTCATCGTCGCGAGCACGCCGCGCAGGTTGCCCGTGAGGGTGTCCTGGGCCAGAGTCCGCACCTCGCCCTCCGTCTTCCCCAGCAGGCGCTCGACCGCATTGTTGAAGACCCACTCGGGCTCGGACGCGATCTTGACGTTGGCGATGGCCTCGACGTTCAGCGGGATGTTGCCCTTGGAGAACGCGTTGCTCACCGACACTTCGATCGGGATCGTCTCCAAGTTGACGTGCTGCACGGTCTCGATGATCGGAACGCGGAAGGTGCGCCCTCCCGTGATCGAGCGGTAGCCCACCGTCTGGCCGTCGCCGAGGGAGCGCTTCCGTCCGGTGAGCACGGCGGCCCTATTGGGCGGAACGATGACGATGAGCTTGCGAACGGTCGCGATCAGCACGATTGCGACGAAGAGGACGATTCCCGCGATGGCGAGTCCCGGCATCAGTGCGGTTTCCATTTGGGCCTTTCTCCATTAGTTGCGGGCCCGCCCGTTGCGCGGCAGGCGCCTGGGAACGGCGCGCAGGGCGGCCGCGCTTGCCGGTCTTCCGGCCGCCTTGGCGGGCCGTTCTCCAGTCCGTGGGTGTTCTTGTCTCGTGGGTCTTCTTGGACTCGTTCAGTCCTCCAGCAGCTTCACGTCCACCGGGGTCACGGCGGCGACCCCGTCCTTCATCTCCACCACCACGACCTCGCGGCCCTCCCGCAAGGCATGGGCGGCAGTGTCGGCGGCGGCCAAGCGGGCCCGAACCCGAACGCGCCGCGCTCCCCGGCGGACCCTCACCAACCCTGGGCTGTCCGGGCCGACCTCGAGCGCGACCCGGCCCGTCTGCCCGACGAACGCCTCCTCGCCTTCGATCGTCCCGGCCTCCGTGCCTCGCAGGTAGCGGAAGACGACGCTGGCCAGCGCGCCGGAGACCAGCCCCGTGCCGACGGCGGCCAGCCCGGCGCCCAGAGGTCTGTCTCCGTCCCACAGGAGATGGAGCGCGACTCCGCACGCGCCGAATCCGAAGACGGCGTAGATGATCGTGCGGACGGAGAAGATCGCCGACACTGCACCGGCCGCGGAGGCCGCGCCGGCGTCGACCGACAAGTCCGCGTCGCCGTCGAGGAAGTCCCCGAACAGCGACATGGCGAGCAGGACGCCCCCCACCGCGAAGCACGAGATGTACGCCGTGAGCATCTTCGGGATGAACTCCTCTTTCGTCTTCTCCGCGGCGCCGTTTCGGCGGGTCCGCCCCCGGCCGCCTCCTCCACGAATACGAACGATCGAAGCGCGGCCTTCACAGGTCCGCCGTCCGCCAGCGACTCGTTGCGCCCGTCGGCTCTCGCCGTGCTTCCGGCGGCTCGCTGTCTCGCCGCCCGCAAACTCCCTACGTTGGACATCCAACCTACTGCCGCTTGGGGCCGAGCAGAAAGGGCGCGGCTCCCGGGCGACGACGGCGCCGTCGTCAGTCGGCCCGGAGCGGAACCACCCCTTGCCGCGCATCCCTGGAAGGACGCAGCACATGCCCGCGAACCTCGCCGCACGCGGCTTCTCCGCGCCGCCCGCGCGGGCCGCCTGGACAGTCCACGCTTGCCTCGCGGCCCTTCTTGCGCCGGCGGCGCCCGCGTCGGCCCAGCAGGGCGCCACGGACGGCCAGTGGCGCCACTACGGCGGAGATCCCGCCAACACGCGCTACTCGGCGCTCGACCAGATCGGTCCCCGCAACGTGGCCCAGCTCGAGGTCGCCTGGCGCTGGCAGGCGGCCAACTTCGGACCCTCGCCCGAGTTCAACTACCGCACCACGCCGCTCATGGCGGACTCGACGCTGTACGCCACGGCCGGGTACCGCCGCGCCGTGGCCGCCATCGACCCCGGAACGGGCGAGACCCTGTGGACCTACCGCCTGGACGAGGGCGACCGCTCGGCGCCGAGACGCAACTCGGGGAGGGGCGTCGCCTACTGGGAGCATCCGGAGACCGGTCCGCGGATCTTCTTCGTGACGCCGGGCTTCCGCCTGGTGGCCCTGGACGCCGCCACGGGCCGCCCCGTCCCCAGCTTCGGCCGCGACGGCATCGTGGACCTCCGGCGCGGACTGGGCCGCCCGCTGGACCTGAAGCGCGCGCCCATCGGATCAAGCTCGCCGCCCGTGGTGGTCGGGAGCGTCGTCGTGGTCGGCTCGGCGTTGCCGTCAGGCGCCGCGCCCCCGTCGCCCGAGATGCCTCCGGGACACGTGCGCGGATACGACGCGGCAACCGGCCGGCGCCTATGGACATTCCACACCATCCCGCAACCCGGCGAGTTCGGCCACGACACTTGGGAGGACGAGTCGTGGAGCTACACCGGCAATGCGGCGGTATGGACTTCGATCAGCGCCGACACGGCCCTGGGGCTCGTCTATCTGCCCGTCGAGGCGCCCACCGGCGACTACTACGGCGGCCACCGGCCCGGCGACAACCTGTTCTCGCAAAGCCTCGTGGCCCTGGACGCGGCCACGGGCGAGCGCCGGTGGCACTTTCAGACCGTGCACCACGGCATCTGGGACTACGATCCGCCGGCCCCACCCGTGCTGGCGGACCTGGTGGTGGACGGAAGGCCCGTGCCGGCCGTCGCCCAGCTGACCAAGCAGACCTTCACGTTCGTCTTCGACAGGCGCACCGGCGAGCCGGTCTGGCCGATCGAGGAGCGCCCGGCGCCGCAGTCCGACGTACCGGGAGAGCGCACCGCGCCCACCCAGCCCTTTCCGTCCAGGCCGCCCGCCTTCGACCGGCAGGGCGTGAGCCCCGACGACCTGATCGACTTCACTCCGGAGCTCCGGGCAGAGGCGGAGGCGATCTTGGCGCGCCTGCGCTGGGGGCCGCTCTACACGCCGCCGTCCGTGGCCGTGGAGGGCGGCACGCAGGGCACGCTCATGGTCCCCGGCTCGCTGGGCGGCGCAAACTGGCCGGGCGGCGCCTTCGATCCCGAGACCGGCTACCTCTTCGTGCAGTCGGCGACGGCTCCGAGCGTGATCTCGCTGGTGCACGACCCGGACGTGTCGAGCATGAACTACGTGCGCGGCGGCGGCCTGCGGCTGCGGGGCGGCGGCGGGCCCCAGGGGTTGCCCCTCTTCAAGCCGCCGTGGGGCAGGATCACTGCGATCGACCTGAACGCGGGCGACATCGCTTGGCAAGCGCCCAACGGCGACGCGCCCGAGTACGTCAAGAACCACCCGGCTCTCGAAGGGATCGACGTGGGCCGGACGGGCCGCATGGACCGGGGCGGCCTGCTGGCGACCAAGACGCTGCTCTTCGCCGGCGAGGGCGGCGGGATGTACGCGGCGCCGGGATCGGGCGGCTCCTTGCTGCGCGCCCACGACAAGGCGACGGGCGCCGTTGTGGCCGAGATCCAGCTGCCGGCCAACCAGACGGGGCTGCCGATGACCTACATGCACCGTGGCCGGCAGTTCGTGGTGGTGGCAGTGGGGGCGCCGGGCCATCCGGGCGAGCTGGTGGCGTTGGCGCTGGCGGAGGGATGAGGCCGCCGGAGCCGGGCCGGGTCGCGACACCGACGCGATCGGACTGCCGGACAATGGACGCGGCCGCGTGGTCGCGCCGCCGCCGGCCCGGGCGCTTGGCCGGGAGCGCCGACGGACTCCTGGGTCCGTTGCCTTGACCTGCGGGTCGCCGGCCGGTTCGCTGCCCCGGCGGGTTTGGACCTACTGGCACCAGGGGTGGGGCAATGCGCCAAGCATTGTGCAGCGTTGCGTTTCGACGTGGCGCCAAAGAAACCCGGGATGGGTCGTCCACAAGCTCGATGCGGCCAGCAAGATCGTTCGGGAGGCGTTGCCGGCGACGGTGGACGAAGTGCGTCCCGCGTTGCCCGCGCGCTCCGACCTGCTGCGTCTGAGCCTGCTCGCAAAGCACGGGGGCGTGTGGGCGGACTCCACTTTGTGGTGCGCCCGTCCTCTGGACGCGTGGATCCACGAAGCTGCGGGCCCCAGCGGCTTCTTCGGGTACGATCGCCCCAGTCGCGACCGGCCCGTGGACAGCTGGCTCCTGGCCGCTCGACCGGGCTCGCTCGTGGTAGTCCGCTGGCTGGCCGAGGCGCTGCGCCTGCTCGCCGAGACGCGCAGGCGGGCGGCCCGGCGGGCGGGGGGCGGGGGGGGAACGCCGGCGCGGATGCGATTGCTGGGCGAACGGATCGCCGCGCGACGGACTCATCTGCGCTTCCGCCACGGCTACGGGCGCAAATGGGGCCGACCATACGAGGGACTCCTGATCCCCACGGTCGAGCATCCGAAGCTGGGCGTCTACTTCTGGGTGCAGTACCTGTTTCGCAAGCTCTTGGACTCCGACGAGGAGTTCCGCCAGGCGTGGGCGGCGACGCCCAAGATCGCGGCCGCCGGTCCCCTGAAATTGCTCCGCGCGGGACTGCTGGAGCCCGCCGACGCCGGCATCGCGGCCGCCGTCCGCAACGGAAGCGCAAACGTCTTCAAGGCGACCTGGAAGGTGGGCATGCCCAGCGACCCGGCGGGGACCGTACTGGGCGAATTGCTAGCTTCCGCGGACGACGAGGCCGGGACGGCCAAGCCACGGTGACGATTGGGCGGAGGACACGCCCGGGCAACCGCCGAACGGGGGCGCAAACGAGGGACGGGGTCGGCGCCGTCGCAGTTTGCGTTGCGACCATCGTCTCGGCGGCCAACGCTCCGCTCCAAGGACGAGCGATCGAGCGCGGCTTTCAGGACGCTCAAGAGCCCGTGCCCCTGGAGGGTCTGGTGGTCACGGCCAACCGGCGGCCCGCGCCCGCGTGGACCGTCGCCGCCCGCACCACCGTCATCGAAGGCGAGGCTCTGGAGCGGGCGGGAATCAAGTACGTGGCGGACGCGTTGCGGCAAGTTGCGTCTCTCGCCGTCGTGCGTGGCGGATCGTTCGGCGCGACGACCTCGGCGTTTCTCCGTGGGGGCGCGTCCGACCACGTGCTGGTGCTGGTCGACGGGGTCAGCGTCAACGAGCCCGGCGGACGCTTTGACTTCGGCTCGATGACGGCCGACGGCATCGAGCGAATCGAGATCGTGCGCGGGCCGGTATCGGCGCTGTACGGCTCGGACGCCGTGAGCGGGGTGATCCATGTCTTCACCCGGCGCGGCCGGGGTGCGCCGACGGCCGATCTGTCCTTTCGCGCAGGCAGCTTCGGGGCAAGGCAATGGCACGGCGGAGCGTCCGGCGGCACCGGACTCCTGTCTTACTCCTTCTCGCTGGGCCGAAACGACACGGACGGCATCCTCGACCTCAACAACGCACACCGCTCGACGACGGTGTCGGGCCGCGTGCAAGTGCAACCGGACGCCCGCAACGGCGTCACCCTCGCTCTTCGCCACGAGATCCAACGCTTCCACTTCCCCACCGACGGCTCCGGCGTCCTGGTCGACCGCAACGCCTACACGTTCGGCGACGCCCTGGTGGCCGCCGTCGAAGCAGGACGCAACTGGACGGACGCCTTCGAGACCCGCTTGGCGCTGACGCTTCACGACTGGGACTCGGGCGCCGACGACGCTCCCGACGGCCCGGCGGACACCCTGGGTTTCTTCGGGTCCGAGAGCCTCGCCGACGGCCGCCGAACTGCCACGGACGCGCGGGCCATCTGGCGGTTCGCGGGCGAATCGGCGCTGGCCGCGGGCGCCGAGCTGGAGCAGCAGTCGGTGCGGAGCTTGTCGCGGTCGCTGTCGCAGTACGGCTCCAGCCCGCAGAGCACGGCCCACGAGCGATGGAACCGCGCGGCCTACGTGCAGGTGGACGGCGCGCGGGGCGATGCGGCGGTGAACGGCGGCCTGCGCATAGAGGACAACGAGCACTACGGAACGGCCGCCACGTGGCGGGCAGGCTTGGTCTGGAGGCCGGCGCCGGCGCGCACGCGATTGTACGCGTCGGCGGGCACGGCGATCAAGGAGCCGACGTTCGCGGAATCGTTCGGGTCGGCCTGGGCAGTCGGCAACCGCGCTCTCGAGCCGGAGGGCTCCACCGAATTCGAGGCCGGCCTAGAGCAGCGGATCGGCCCCCGCGTCACCGTGTCCCTGACCGCCTTTTCGCAGAAGTATCGGAATCTGATTCAGTATGCGTTCTCTCCACCCGAGCAGGGAGGGCCCAACTACCACAACGTGGCAAGGGCCAGCAGCCGGGGCTTCGAGGCCGAAGCCGAAGCCAGCTTCGGCGCACTTGCAATCGGCGGGTCGTATGCTTGGCTGCGAACTCGCGTCGACGACAGCGGCTTCGACGAGGGGCCCGGCGCATCCCTCGTGGAGGGCCAACGCCTGCTGCGACGCCCGGAACATGCGTTTGCGGCCACCGCTTCCATGACGGTCCGGGAACGGCTGACCCTGGACTTGAGCCTCCGCCGCGTGGGCTCCCGCGACGACCGCAACTTCGCGAGTTGGCCAGCGACGCCGGTCGAACTGTCCGCCTACTCCGTCGTCGACCTCGGCGCCAACTTGCGGCTCTTCGGCGGCGGCTCGCGGCCCGCCGTGGCGCTCACCTTCCGAGCCGACAACCTGCTGGACGCCCACTACGAAGAGGTGTGGGGTTTTCCCGCTCCCGGACGCGGAATCTACGTGGGCGGGAGGGTGACGGCGGGAGGGGGTTGACACTCCGCGTCGTCGCCCGAACCCGGGCCGCCTGCCGCCAACCGTCGCACGCCGTCCACGAACGCCCGGCAGCTCGGCGACCGGTTCCGGTCCGGTCTCAGCAACGGTCCAATCTTCTCCGCCCATTGAAGCTTGGCCCGTCCGGAAGCCGGCCAGCCAGCGCTCTTGAGTTCGGCCGATCCGCCCGCAAGCACCGCGTCGGCAAGCCGCTCCCACGTGCCGCAAATGCCATCTTGCACATAGCCGTCGAGCACGGACGTCTTGACGTTCGGATAAGCGGATCTCACCGCCTCCCGATCTCCCAGAAGCCACGCCTCGATCTCTTCGATGGCGATCCTGAACATCGCCTGTGGCCTTGGCGCGCATTTCCGAAGGATGCCGAGCAAACAGCGTTTAAACGCCACGCAGTCTCGATCGTCCAGATCAACCACCACCACCACCACCGAGTCGCGCGCCAGGCTCTTGCCATATCCGCGCAGGACCCTTGGCAACTGCTCCAGCAGGAGCCGGTTCGACGGATCCCTTCGCCCGCGCAAGTCCTTGGGCAGTCGCCCCAGACCCTTGTAGCCGTGCGTCCTCCACGTGTGATTGTCGCCGTTCCGGCCCAAGACGGCTCGCAACATGTGGTCGACCACGATGCTCCCGGACTTGTCCTCGACCAACACTTCAAAGTGCATCGCCCGAACCGCTCAATTCAGATAGTCGCTATACCAAAGACCGCCGAGAGGAAGACCTTCTTGCACCATCGCGTCAACGATGGGATCGTCGCTCGCTCGCCGAATCCCAGCGAACCCGTCGACTTGCTTTTCGAGTATCCACGTTTCCTTCGGGCCGAGCGCGTCGACAAAGTAGGGCTGGTGCGTCGTGACGAATATCTGCGACGCGTTTCTCGTTTTCGTCGCGTGACCGCGAAACTCGCGAACGAGAATCTCGAGCAACTGGTGATACAAACCATTCTCCGGCTCTTCAACGCAGATGAAGGGAGGAGGCGCTGGATCTTCCATTATGAGCAGGTAGGCGAACAACTTCAAGGTTCCGTCCGACACCTGCTGTGCGTAGAATGGATCCTTGAATCCCTTGTCGTTGAACCGCAAGAGCAAGCGTCCGTCCGGGCTTCGATCCGTATCGATCTTGTCGATGCCCGGCACCCTTTCGGCGATCCGTCGCAATATGCTCTTGAATCGCGCGGGATGCCGACGTTCCATGAATTGAACCACATTGCCCAGATTGTCGCCACGGACGCTCAGGTGCCTTTGCGGCCCGGCCAACGGCAGGCTCCGGGCAGCATCCGGGGCAAAGTAGCTCAAGTACCATCCCTCGACGAACTGCCGGAACAACGACACGCGAGGATGTTGCTTGAGCGCACCCAGGGTCGCAATGCCCAATCTTCGCTTGTCTTCCAGCACTACTTCTTCTCTGTACGCACTCTCCTCGGCAACATTGTTGTCGGCGCCCCTGGCCGACGTCAGAAGACTGTCCACTTCCAAGTCCGGCATCTCTTCCAGCCCCGGCGCATCGCCCTTCCAGGCCATGCCTCTGCCGTCGCTCATGATCAAGAAAGAGAACGGTCGGCCGTGCCTTTGGCCCTTGCGTCGTTGCCTGAGACGCTCGCTCGAGACATAGGGACGGCCGGACTCGTCGCTGTCGATGGCAAGCTCGTAGGTGATGGGACGAGCCGCGGAGTCTTGTCTATAATAGACCTCGAACTCCATCGGCCCTGTGCTTCCCTGGGACCGGATGCGCCGAAAGCCGCCGCGGCCACGCGCGTCGCAGGCTTCCTCGACGCCCAGCTTCAGACAGTCCGCCAGGAATCCCAAGGCGTCGAACAGCGAACTCTTGCCGACTCCGTTCTTGCCGATGACCGCCGTCATCGGAGTCAGCGGGGCCTTCCGGTTGTTCCACAGCTTGCCGAGCGTGACGTCCTTGAGAACCCGGTAATTGGCAACTCTGATTCCTTCGATCTTGGCCATGTGAGTCGATCCTCCGGCTCTGACGCCGCCCACGACGCCACGACGCCAATCCAACCTCCTGGCGCCTCGCAGCTTGGGCATGAAGATGATCGGCCGCGGGCGGGCTTGCAAGGCCAGCGCGCGCGCAGGGCTGGAAGGCGGAAGCTTGAGCGACGCGCCGGAACGCGGCCATGGAGCTATCATGCGTGCGTCCGCGAAGACGGAAAGTTGGCGGGACGCGGCATTGATGCGATTCTGGTCGGCATGTCCATGCCCTCGACGATCTTCGAGCTCTTGCACGCCGGCGCAAGCGGCGACGTTGCGCTCGCGGCCCCGGGGCGGCCGTCGGCGACTTACGGCAGAGTTCGCGCGCACGTGGAGGGGACAGTTGCGGGGCTTCGCGAACGAGGCCTCGGGCGGGGCGACCGCGTGGCCATCGCCTTGCCCGGCGGGCCGGAGGCGGCTGGGGCGTTTCTGTCGGTCGCCGCCGGTGCGGTGGCGGCGCCGCTGAATCCGGCGTACACGGAGCGCGAGCTGGCATTCTACATGGCGGACTTGCGGGCCAAGGCAGTCTTGGTGGCGGAGGGCGGCGGCTCGCCCGCGAGGTCGGCCGCGGCCTCGCTGGGGATCGGCGTGCTGGAGACGCGCGTGCGAAGCGACGACCCAGCGGGGACGTTCAGCCTTGTGGATGCGACGGCCGAAGCGGCCGAGCGGCGCGGCGGCACGTCGACATCATCGCGGCGCCGACAACAACCGGGACCGCTCACAGCAAGGGAGGACGGTCGTCCCCCGCGCGGCTTGCCGCGGTTCGATCCTCCCCGGGCCAGCGACGCGGCGCTGCTTCTGCACACGTCGGGCACCATGTCCCGGCCCAAGCTCGTCCCCCTGCTCCAGCGCAACGTGTGCGCCTCGGCCCTGCACGTCCGCGATTCTCTGGCGCTCGCGCCGGGCGACCGCTGCCTGAACGTCATGCCGCTCTTCCATGTGCACGGTCTCGTCGCCTGCGTGCTGGCATCGCTGGCGGCAGGGGCCGCCGTCTGCTGCGCGCCCGGTTTCGACGCGCTGAAGTTCTTCCGCTGGATGGACGACTGCGCCCCGACCTGGTATTCCGCCGCCCCGGCCATCCACCAAGCCGTGCTGGCCCGCGCCGGACGGAACCGCGAGGCGGCGGCCCGAGCCCGCCTGCGCTTCGTGCGGTCGTCTTCGGCTCCCCTGCCTCGCCCCGTGGCCCGCCGCATCGAGGAGACTTTCGGCGCGCCCGTCGTGGAATCCTACGCCATGACCGAAGCCGCCCACCAGATGACGAGCGTCCCCATTCCGCCCGCCCTCCGCAAGCCTGGCACCGTCGGTCCAGCCGCCGGCCCGCAGATGTCGGTCGTGGACGAGGCCGGCGCCCATCTGGGACCGGGCGAAGCCGGCGAGATCGTCGTCCGGGGTCCGAACGTCACCCCCGGCTACGAGAGCAACCCCGCCGCCAACCGAGCCGCCTTCGCCGGCGGTTGGTTCCGCACCGGCGACCAGGGCTTCTTCGACGAGGACGGACACTTCACGGTGACCGGGCGCATCAAGGAGATCATCAACCGCGGCGGCGAGAAGGTGTCTCCCAGGGAAGTGGACGACGTCCTCATGGAGCACCCGGCCGTGGCGCAGGCCGCGACCTTCGCCCTGCCGCACCCGGCGCTGGGCGAAGAAGTGGCCGCCGCCGTCGTGCTGCGGGAGCGCGGAGGCGGCCGGGGCCGCAGCGCCCACGCCCCAACCGTGGCGAGCATCCGCGCATTCGCCGCCCAGCGGCTTGCGGCGTTCAAGGCGCCCCGCAAGCTTTTCGTCGTGGACCAGCTCCCCAAGGGGCCTTCGGGCAAGTTGCGGCGGACCGATCTCGCCGGGCGCCTCGGGCTGGCCGCCCCCTGCCGGACGGAAGCCGAACGGGAGCCCGGACACGGGCCGGGCCGCTCCAAGTGAAAGTCGCCGTCTTCGGCGCGGGCGCCACGGGAGGATTTCTAGGCCTGCATTTGGCCCGGTCCGGCGTGGAAACGACGCTGATCGGCAGGGGACCGCACCTGGAGGCCATGCGGAAGGACGGCGTCACCGTGCTCGCCGAGAACGAAAGGCTGAGCGCCACGCCGTTCTGCACGGACGATCCGGCGGAAGCGGGCCCGCAGGACTACGTGATCGTGACGCTGAAGGCGCATTCCGGCGCCGCCGCGGTCGATGCGATGCAGCCTCTGCTGGGACCGGACACGACGGTCGTCACGGCCCAGAACGGCGTTCCCTGGTGGTACTTCCACCGTTCGGGCTGCGTCTTCGAGGGGCGCCGGCTGGAGAGCGTCGATCCCGGCGGAACGCAGTGGAACGGCATCGGACCGGAGCGCGCGATCGGCTGCGCCGTCTACCCGGCCACGGAAATCGAGGAACCGGGCGTCATCCGCCACCGGTCGCAGAACCGGTTGGTCGTGGGCGAGCCTTCCGGCGAGAAGACCGAGCGAGTCGATGCGCTGACCCGCGTCTTGGCCGCCGCCGGATTTCGGACCCGTGTCAAGCCGATCCGGGACGAGATCTGGGTCAAGCTCTGGGGCAACGTCGCGTTCAACCCGATCAGCGCGCTGACGCTGGCCACGCTGGAGCGCATCGCGGGCGATCCCGGCGCCCGCGCCGTGGCCCGCGCCATGATGACCGAAGCCCAGCAGATCGGGGAAGCCCTGGGCATTCGTTTTCGCATCGGCCTGGAGAAGCGGATCGACGGAACCGCCTCGGTCGGCGCCCACCGCACGTCGATGCTCCAGGACTTGCAGGCGGGACGCCCGCTGGAGATCGACGCCGTGGGCGCCGCAGTGCAGGAGCTCGGACAGCTCACCGGCGTCCCCACGCCGACGATCGACATCGTGGTCGCGCTGCTGCGCCTTCGGGCCGAAGAGTCCGGCCTCCACGCGCCGCCGCCGCGCAACACGTTGTCCGGAGGGTCCGAGAGTCCGGCGACCGAGAACGCGAAGGCGAGACGGCGCGAACTGCTGTATGGCTTGCCCATATTGCAAAGTATGGCGAATATGGGACCATGAAGACGACCATCGACATTCGCGACCACCTGCTGGCCCGCGCCAAACGACACGCCAAGAAGACGGGCCGCCCGCTCCGGGCCGTGGTGGAGGACGGACTGCGGATGGCTCTGGACGCCTCCCGCGCGCCTCCCCGGCCCTATCGACTCCCCGATCTGAGCACGGGCGAGCCGTGCGGCCACGATCCCCTCGCGGCCTATTCTTGGCAAGATCTGAGCGAAGTCGTCTACGGAGACCCCGACGCCCAGTGACGCCCGCCGCGCACGACGACCGCCGGCCGGCGCCCGAAGCCGGAGGCCCCCTTTGATCGCAGTCGACACGAACATTCTCGTGTATGCTCACCGGCGGGAGTCGGCCGCCCACCGAGCGGCCCGCCAGCTTGTGCGGGAGCTGGCCGAGGGAGCCCGCCCGTGGGCGATTCCGTGGCCGTGCTGCTGCGAGTTCCTGTCCATCGTCACGAACCGGCGCATCTGGAAGGACGCGGCCACACCCCCCGAGCACGCGTGGCGCCAGCTTCGCGCATGGACCGATTCGCCTTCGAACCGCCTGCTCGGCGAGACGGACGGATTCCTGGAGATCCTCGGCGAGCTGTGCAGGCGTCCCAAAGTGCGGGGACCCGTCGCCCACGACGCCCGCGTCGCCGCCCTCTGCTTGGCCCACGGCGCTGAAGCGCTGCTGACTCTCGACCGCGACTTCCGCGCTTTTCCGGAACTCCCCACGCGCGATCCGCTGGCGGCGGCGTGATCGCGCTTCGGACCGCTTTTCGGCGAGTCCGCCGGTCGCCGACCCTGCCGCGGCTTCCCCTTGTGGATCGCCGACCGGTCCCCATTCTTTCGCCGATCCTTCCCCTGACTTCTCGCCGATCCTTCCCCTGATCGTTCGCCGATCCTTCCCCTGCAACTCGCGTCCGCCTTGCCGCGGCCGACGCGCGAGCATATTTGTTCCGCATGACGAAGTACCTTCCCCGAGTCGTCGACGCGGAGCTGGCCGAAAGGCTCTCGGCCACCGGCGCGGTCGTCGTCGAGGGCCCAAAGGCCTGCGGGAAGACCGCGACTGCCGAGACCGTGGCGGCCAGCGCGGTATTCCTGGATGTGGACGCCGCCGCCCGGGAGATGGTCGACGTCGATCCCGCGCCAGTCCTCGAGGGCGACACCCCTCGCCTCGTCGACGAATGGCAGACGAAGCCGGCCGTGTGGAACCACATCCGACGGACCGTGGACCGGCGGGGCGCCCCAGGCCAGTTCGTCCTCACGGGCTCGGTCGTTCCGGCCGACGACATCGCACGCCATACGGGCGCAGGCCGGCTTGCCCGACTGCGGATGCGCCCGATGTCGCTCTTCGAGACGGGACAGTCCACCGGCGAGGTGTCGTTGGCCGGCCTGTTGGCGGGAGAACCGCAACGGTCGGCGCCGTCCAGCCTAGCCATTCGCCGCCTTGCGGAACTGGTGTGCGCAGGGGGCTGGCCCGGGAATCTGGGCTACGACCTGACGCAAGCCATGAGAGCCAACCGGGACTACTTGGCGGAGGTTCAGCGCGCTGACGTTCGGCAAGCAGGCGACAAGCGCCGGGACCCCGTGAAGATCGGCAGGCTGTTGCAGTCGTTGGCCCGCAACGTCGCTACGCCGACCGCCGTCGCGACGCTTGCGAGAGATGTTCGCGGCGCTGGATCCGCCTTCAAGGCGAGCACCGCCGCCGAATACCTGGAGGTTCTGGAGCGCCTCATGATCGTGGAAGACCAACCGGCGTGGTCGCCGCATCTGCGTTCTCGAACCACCCTGCGAACCACGCCCGTCAGGCACTTTGCGGACCCGTCGCTGGCGGTGGCGGCGTTGCGCGCCGTTCCGTCCCGCTTGCTGGGCGACCTAGAGGCGTTCGGCCTGTTGTTCGAGTCCATGGTCGTTCGGGACCTCCGAGTCTACGCTCAGGCCGCCGACGCCCACGTGTTCCACTACAGGGAAAAGGACGGCCTGGAAGTGGACGCCATCGTCGAAGACGGCCATGGCAGGTGGGCGGCCTTCGAGATCAAGCTGGGCGAGCGCCGGATCAAGGAAGGGATGGCCAATCTCGCAAGAGTCGCGGACCGCATGAAGACCAGCAGCAACTACGGCGAGCCGGCCGCGCTGGCCGTCATCGTTCCAAACGGCTACGGCGCGGTTCCGAACGGACGAGTCGGCATAATCCCGGTGGGGGCGATGGGGCCGTGAGGAGGCAAGCTCACCTCCACCGCACCCCCCATTGTCGGCGTCTCTACAACGAGCCGGCCGTCGTCGGCCAAAAACAGGTTCTTGTACCCCCAATCGAAGAACGACTCGCTGGAAGCCTCCATTCGCTTGCGCGCCGCTTCCATCACCTCCACGCGGGAATCGCAACCACACGCGGTTCCGCTCCCAGCTTGTGTTCCGTGAGGACATGGTTGTAACCATCCAGCCTATATGCAACCGAATCAGCACACGCCAGAAAGGTTAAGTTGCTGGCCCTCGTGACATCTTCATAGGAGGCCGCCTTATAGTGACGGCGTCAAAGTCCAACTCCAGTGTCGCCGATTGGGGTTTACGATTGCATGAAGCGGGCTACCGTGTGGTCTCGAACTGGTTGCGACAAGCGCCTCTTGGCAAGGGACGAGACGATGGCGAAGAGACCTGCTGAGCATTGGAGTTGTCTGCCAGCGCCGGGCGCAACTGGACCGATGGCTTCGCGCGGGCAAGACGCCGCAGGACGTGGCGAAGCGCATCAAGATCTTTCTGCTGGCGGCCGAAGGCGTGTCGAACCAGGGCATCGCGAGGAGGGCGGGGGTGTCGCGGTCGACGGTTCTGACGTGGCGCAAGCGGTTCGAGGCGGAGAATCCCGGCACGCTGTGGAAGATTCGGCCCGGCCGGGGGCGGAAGCGAAGCACTTCGGACGAAAAGGTCCAGGCGATCGTCAAGGACACGCTCGAGAACAAGCCGGAGGGCGCGACGCATTGGAGCCTGCGGACGATGGCGAGGCGCCGCATGGTGGTCGAAGGGCTGGTGGTCGAAGGGGCGCGGTCAGAAAGCCGCCGCATGACCGAAAGACACGGCCACGCGCCGACTTGCCGGGCGCCCGGCGCTTCAAGGCGACCCTCCCGGCGCTGCTAGGCGGCCAGCGCCCTCGCGCGAGAGCCGACCTCGGCCCGCGCCGGCTTGAACCGAGGCGGCGCTTCCACTATTCTGAACCTTCACTATTCTGAACATGGCCTTAGCGGGCTCAACGGCCGTCGGCGCTCGTCAACCGCACGGAGGAACAACATGAAGACGCGCGGGTCCCGATGAAGACCGCGGCGCTTGTCGCGGCGGCGCTCCTCGTCTTCGGCCTGGGCCATGTCGACGACCATGCGGGTTGTTGCCCGTGCGGCGCGTCGCGGCTCCGCTGGAAGCATTGCTGTCCTGACGCGGACGACGACCCCGGACCCTGACTGGATGACGCTGGGCGGTCCGGCGCGGAGCACGCGAGCCGTTTTCTGGTGGACCGCCAGCTCAGCAATGCGGCTATAGGCTACCGGCCTGGGCGACGCTGGCGACCGCGTGTTCGGCCGCCCAAGAAATCTTCATAGCGATTCCCGCGGTCCGAGACCGTTAGGCGCCCATCCGCCGATGCCTCGATCCCGTTGGCGCCGGCACTCGCTCGGGCCGCCACCCCTGCCCCCGATTATCTGGACGGCAGCATCGCGGTCGAAAACGCAACCTTCCGCATCCGCTCCTAGCGCCACGACGGCGTGGGCATTCGGGAGGAAGTAGGCGGATCGACCACCTCACCTGTACCGCACCAGCTTCCAGGCCATCCGCGGTCCGTCCGCAAGTGCATCGCCGTCGTTTGCCAGGATGTGCAGGGCGCCGCTGCCCAGGAGCTCGAAATAGTAGTTGCCTCCGCCGGCGAAGTCCTCGGAGACGCTGGCGCCGCTGCCCAGGCGGAACTGGTGGTACGGTCCAAAGTGCCGGGATGCGCCTTGCACGAAAGGAATGCGGTAACGGCCCAAGCTGCTTCGGTCGTCCAAGGCGAAGGAGATCATCCAGTCCAAGCGCGCATCCACGGCGTCCCACTCGTCCGCAACTTCGCGCATGCGGTTGGTCAAGCCTCCGTCTTCGTCGTAGCCGATCGAGTCGTAGGCGGTGAAGTAGCGTCCGTGCCAGCCTTCGGACGCTCCCACCACGACTCGGCGCGCAGCGTCGGCGTAGGATTGACCGTGGTCGAGCACGAGCTGCGTCACCAGGAAGCGCAGGAACGAATGGCTCTCGCGGTACCCGGCCACGAAGTCGCCGGTCTCCGGAAGCCGGAGGGGCCAGCCCTGCAACTCCACGCCGGCGTTGTGGTTGGCGTCCAGGTCGAGACCCACGGCCTGCCTGAGCCTCTCTTCGGCGATCCAGTTGGCGATCCCTTCGCCGCTCCAGACCGCGCTCACCCGTCCGATCGCCCTGAATTGCCAGGCGTGACCGAGTTCGTGGGCCACCAAGCTGTAGTACCAGGAGTTGTCGTCCCAGTACGGGTTGCGGCGGAAGTGCACCGTGGACTGGCGGTAGTTGGATGCCGAATAGGTCAGCCCCGTGGCGTCCGAAGGGTCGCCGTCGTGAAACATGACCAGCATCTGGCCGGTCTCGGCGCTGGTCTCGGCGGGCCCCTCGCCGAAGGACGCCTCGTAGAGCGCCTGGACCTCGCGCGACCCCAACGCCAGGAAGAGCGAGTCCATGGCAAGGGCCCGAGTGTCGCTCCACAGGGACGGCAGGTCGTCCTTGAACACGGCGAGGACCACGTTCGGCGGGTAGAGCGCCATGACGCGGAAGATGCC
This sequence comes from Longimicrobiales bacterium, assembly GCA_965203485.1. GTDB lineage: Bacteria > Gemmatimonadota > Gemmatimonadetes > Longimicrobiales > Gaopeijiaceae. The sequence continues at coordinate 785,363 of OZ241892.1, read as the reverse complement.
TTCGCGATCGTCGCCGGTATACCATTCGAACTCTTCGCCCACCACGTAAGGGCGTGAGCGCCCGTACACGTCTCCCTGAACAGCGTACGCCCCCGGCTGGTGGACGCGCACGTGATCCGGGCGACGGGTGGCCCAATCATGCGCGGGCGCTGCCGAACGCGCACGGATGCGGTGACGAGCCTGGGCGCCGGACGTGCTGTCGGCCAGCCGCATCCGGAAGGGAGCGCCTCCTCTGTAGTGCCACTCCTCCGAGACGAAGCGCGCATCGTCGATGTAGGCCCGGTCCACTGCGGCCAGCACGTAGCGGTTGCCGCGGTTGCCCGCGACGCGCAAGCACATCTCGTTGCCCTCGAAGCGGCGTTCCTCGCCCTGCTGAAGGGCGACGACCGGGCCGTGGCGGCGCTTGACTTCGGCCTCGAACGCCGTGCTCCGGGCGAGGACCACCAGCTGCCCTTGGCGCTCCATGGCGCAACCGGCGGCCCGGGCTGCGGGAAGAGGCGCTTGGCGGATCACGGCGCGGACCGAGTCCAGGACCACGATCTCGGCCGGCGGAGCGCCGTCGACCGTAACCAATGCGTCGGAGATCAGCTCCATCCGCCGCCCCTCGAGGGCGATTTCGTCCGTCTTGGGCCATTGCTCCTGCGCGGCTCGTAGAATTGCCAGCCCGTCCCCGACGGCGATGGCCACGAAAGTCACCGCCTCCAAGTCGTCCACGACGACGTTCAAGCGGTTCTCCCCCGGAGCCGCTCCCATCCTCCAGGCTGTCGATGCCCGGCCAGCAGCGTCGGTTCGCCCAGCGGCGGGAGTGGCGGAGCCGCCGCCGGCCACGACCCGGAAGGCGACCTCCACGTCCGGCGTCGGGTTGCCGTACCGGTCCCGCGCGACGACGGCCCCCGCGTCCCGCAGGACGGCGCCGACGTCGGACACGATCTCCGTCTCGCCCTCGGCGACGACGGCGGCGGGAGGACCAGGCACGGCGCTCACCGTCAAGTTCTTGGAGACGCCGGCCGACTGCGCCGTCAACGTCTGCTGCCCCGGAACGGTTGCCACCGTCCAGGTGGCGGACGCGGCCCCGGAAGCGTCGGTCGTTCGCGACGCGGGCGACACGCTTCCCGAGGAGGCGCCGACCGCGAACTCGATCCGAACGCCGGCCACGGGCGAGCCCGAGGCGTCCCGGGCATGGACGGTCACGGGAACGGCGGTCCCGACGGGCGGCTCCGTGTTCGCCGCGGTCAGGTCGAGGGACGCCACGGCGGCGGGCGGCGGAGGCACCACCGTGGAGCCGCCGTCGCCGCAAGCGGCCAGCCCCGCAAGAACCGCTGCGAAGAGGATGCGATCCGGACGGCGGCGCGTCGGCCACCTCATCGCCTTGCGACCTTGATCCACGCTGTGGACGCCGGCACCGCCGAGGGCGCGATCCAGCCGCCGGCGCCGATCAGGGGACCGACCCACGGCCGGAGCCGGCCTTGGCCAGGTCCGCTTGGAGAACCGTCGGCGGCGTCCAGGCGCGTTGCGGCATCGAAGTCGTTCGACTCCTCCCAGTTGATCACAAGGACCGAGGGAGGCGGGGCCGGCTTCGGCAACGGATGCGCAACCGTCGCGGGCGCGGCGGCGGGCGACGGCGCTCCGAACGCCCGGGCGGGCAAGTTCGTCGTTCCCAAGCGCCGTGCCGGGACCGGTCCCGGGAACACCGGGATGTCGCCTGCGTCCGCCGGGAATTCGTCGTCGCCCACGTTCTCTCTGAAGGGGTAGCCGAAGTGGCCGTTCCAGTTGGCGCCCCAGCAACGCAGCCCGCCCGCCCGCATGACGACGCAGTTCTCGTACTGGCCCGAACCCAGAAGCCGGGCGGCGGGGCCCCCGAGCGGCACGTCTTCGACGAACTCGGCGGACTCGGCGATCCCCCGCCCGCGCGTGTCTCCCAGTCCCAAGGCGCCGTAGTAGTTGCCGCCCCAGCAACGAACGGCCCCGTTCTCCATGAGCACGCACGTGTGGGCCCAACCGGCCTGGATCTGCACGGCGGGATGCGGGAAGACCAGCTCCACCGACTGCGCGGCGTCCGCGACATGCTCGCGGGCGTCCAGTCCGGCGCCCAGATTGCCGTTGTAGTTGCTTCCCCAGCACCGAACCGAACCGCCTTCCATCAGGGCGCAGATGTGGAAGCCGCCCACCGCGAACTGGACGATCCGGCCCTCCACGGGCAGGTCCCCCATGTCCGCCGGGGTTTCGTCGTCGCCGATCGGCGAGTCGTACCCGTGTTGGCGTCCGTACCCCAGGCCGTACGTCGTGTCGACGACGCGGGCCGTTGCCGGTTCCCAGTCGTCGGCGTTGATCCCCCAGCACCGTCCGCGCCCGTTCTCCAGCGCGGCGCAGGTCATGCCCGCCCTTCCTCCCGTGGCCACGTGCACCGCTTTGCCGCCCAAGGGCACGTCGCCCATGTCGGCGGGCGTCTCGTTGTCGCCCACGCGCGGATTGGCGGCGTGAGACACGCCGTAGCCCACCTGCCCCGCCAAGTTGCTGCCCACGCAACGCAGACCACCGGAAACCAACACCGTGCAGAAGTGATCGGCCGGGCCTCCGCCCACATAGGCCGGCACGCCTCCCAGCGGGACGGGACCTGCGGTTCGCGGGACCGAGAACTGGCCAAATTCTTCCTCGTTCCCATACCCTAGGGCGCCCCAGTTCGGGTGCCCCCAGCAACGAAGCTCCGTCGAGGCCGTGATGGCGCAGGCGGCGCGGACGCTTGCATTGAAGACGGCTCGAACCCTGGCGCCCATGTCCACGTTGGCCACTTGCGCCGGTCGCACGACCATCTCGGCCCAGCCGACGGCATAGCCCAGCAGAGACTCGTCGCTGTTGCCCCAGCACCTCACGGCGCCCCGCCGCGTCGAGACGCAGACGATCTCTTCGCCCACTCGCCCGCCCGTGATCTCGTACACTTCCACGACGGCGCGGCCGGTCAGATCCCGATACGTCGCCGACACCCCCACCGTCCCGGAGCCGACGCCGCCGACGGCGCCGACGGCGTTCACGGTCGCCACTGCCGTGTCGCCGCTCGTCCAAGAGACCGCGCTCGTGTCGTCTCCCACGAAGACCGAAGCGCCGTGGCCGTCCTGCATGCGCAGGTTTAGTTCGGTCCGCTGTCCGACTCCGATTTCGTACCGCTCGCCGTGCTCGAAGCTCAGGGCGAGCGGAGGGGTCAAGACGACGTGCTCGCGGTGCCACCCCCAGAACCGGTGGCCAGCCACGTCCCGTCCGACCATGGCCAGGCCGGCGGCTCCGGACCTGCGCGCGGTGAAGCATACGCGCACGGCCCGACTGCCCGAAGTCAGCGAGGCCGAGTCCACTTGGACGGCGGCGGGGTCGAAGGACGCGACGTACAGATCGAAGGCCGCCAAGTCGATCTCCGATCCCCCGCTCGCTTGCGAGACTCGCGCGCAACGCGACTCGCCCGCCGGGGTCCACAGGTCGCCTTCCCACCGAAAGCCGGGCGCCATCCATTCCCAGTTCTCGGCGAACGCCGTGTCGGCGGCGGCGGCGTGGCCGGCCACCACCGCGTCGCGCCCCCCGGCCGCCGCCCGCACGAACAGCTGGGCCGCCCGCCGGTCGTCGGCCACGCTGTCGCCTTCCACGCGAAACGCGCGGCCCGGCCGGAGCGACCAATCGAGGCCGCCGTCCGGGATCGACAGGGAAGCGCCTGCACTGTCCACCAGCTGGGCGGTGAACGCAAATGGCCTAGCCTCTGCGCCCGATCGGGTGAAGGCGACGTAGCCGACGGGAGACACGCGAACGGACGCTTCCGGGGCATGGTCCGCCGACCTTGCCGGAGCCGGGCTCACAGGCGTCGCAGGCGCGGCTGGGTGCTCGTCGGGCGTGCAGGCGGCCGCCAGCAAATGGACTGAAAACGCGATGGCGCCGGGCCGGGCGGCACGTGCCGCCGTCGTCAATTGTCGCCGGAAGCCGCGGGCGCGTCCACGGCCGCTTGGTGTCCTTCGTTGGACGAGTGCAATCCTCGTCCGCCGAATGGAGGGCGGAGCGGTCATAAGCAATGGGCTTGGCAGGCGCATGATGGCGACGACGCCACTCTATGTCGGCTCTGGCCGGACGGCAAGGCGCAGGAACGCTTCTGGGGCAAATGCCCCTCCAAGAGCGAGAAATTCTATCCGGGCGATGGTTGCTTCGAGCCAGGGGAGCGGCGCGCACAAGACCACGTCCGAGCAACCGTGACCCGCCTCCCTGCCGACCGACACTTTAAGTGGGCGGGAGCGCCGCGCCCGACGGCCGCGCACGGGCCGAGAGCGGACGGCGAGCCCCGGAAGCCGGCGACGAGGTCGTCGCAGGCATCCGGGCGTTCGCGGCCCGGCGCCTTGCCGCGTTCAAGGTTCCGTGCATTCTTGTCGTCGTGGACGAATCCCCAGGAGCCCGACGGGCAAGGTGCGGCGCGACGCGCTGGCGGGACGACTGGGGCTTGTCCCGGCGCCAGCGACGGACGGCGGCCGGGTTGCGCGTCGCGACGGCCGCCGCGCGACGGAGGGCGTCGAGCCGAAGCCGGGCGCAACGGGGCGCCGGTGACGAGAAGGCGTCCGTGCTGCGGCTTGGCGCGCTCCGGCGAAGTAAGCCGCATCTGGATGCGGCCTCATGAAGGTCGCCGTCTTCGGCGCGGGCGCCACGGGCGCGTACCTCGGGTTGCACTTGGCGCGATCGGGCGCGGACGCGACGCTGATCGGCCGCGGGCCGCATTTGGAAGCGATGCGGAAGAACGGCGTCACCGTGCTTGTCGAAAACCGCGAGCTGGTTGCCAAGCCGGAGTGCACCGACGATCCCGCGGAGGCCGGCGTCCAGGACTACGTGATCGTGACGCTGAAGGCGCATTCCGGCCCGGGCGCCGTCGAAGCGATGCAGCCCTTGCTGGGGCCGGGCACCACCGTCGTCACGGCCCAGAACGGCATCCCCTGGTGGTACTTCTACCGGTCCGGCTGCGCCTTCGACGGGCGCCGGCTGGAGAGCGTGGACCCCGGCGGGAAGCAGTGGAACGGCATCGGGCCGGAGCGGGCGGTGGGCTGTGTGGTCTACCCGGCCACCGAGATCGTGGCGCCGGGCGTCATCCGCCACCGATCCGAGGACCGCTTGGTCGTGGGCGAGCCCTCCGGCGAGAAGACCAAGCGGGTCGAGACGCTGCGCGCTGTCCTGGCCGAAGCCGGCTTTCGGACGCGCATGCGCTCCATCCGGGACGAGATCTGGGTCAAGCTGTGGGGCAGCGCCGCCTTCAACCCCATGAGCGCGCTGACGCGAGCCACGCTGGACCGCATCGCCGACGACCCCGGCGCGCGCGCCGTGGCCCGCGCAATGATGACCGAGGCCCAGGCGGTCGGCGAGGCCTTGGGCATCCGCTTTCGCATCGCTCTCGAGAAGCGGATCGACGGGACGGCCGCGGTCGGCACTCACCGCACGTCGATGCTTCAGGACTTGCTGTCGGGGCGCCCCGTGGAACTCGACGCCGTGGGCACGGCGGTGCAGGAACTGGGCCAGTTGGCGGGCGTCCCCACGCCGGCGATCGACGTGGTGCTGGCCCTGTTGCGCCTGCGGGCGGAAGAAGCCGGGCCCGGCGAGGCGGCGCAAGGCCGCGGGCCGCTCGGCAAGTTCGTTGCCGCAACGGCCGACACCACGAAGGCAACCGCGTCGGCGGTAGCCCATGCCGTCGGGGGCGCTTCTCGCCGGAGCGCCGAAGCCGCGGCGCGGGCATACGGCTGGACATCGCCGCTGCCGCGCATGACGGCCAAGGCCGCGTCGAACGCGGTCAAGAGAGTGCACGACGCCGGACAAGGCCTTCTGGCCACGGGCTTGGCCGACAACATGAACCAGTTGCTGGGGCAGCTGGCCAAGGGCCGTCCGACCATCTACGACAAGGCGATGGACGCGACCTACCTGGAGACCGGCGTCGGGGGCGGCCTGCACCGCTTGTTCGACGGGGGCCACACGTTGCTAGGCGCATTCAAAGCCGCCAAGGACGCTCCGGGCGAAGACGGCGTCGTCCACCGGGCCATGGGCATGACGCTCGGCCTCCTTCGCGACGGCACCACGCCTGCCGGCCTGCCGTTCTTCACCTGGGACCCCGACACGTACCATCGGGTGGCGGACTCGCTCAAGGCGCGGTTCGGCATGCCCAAGAAGTGGTTCGCGGAGTTGGCGACGTACGACGCGGCCGATGTCCTGGCCGGGCTGCTCGGCAGCGCCGCGCTCGTGTTCCGGTGGTCGAGCGGCGAGACGCGCGACTTCGCCCGCATCGTCGGCAGCACGGCGTTGGCCGCTGTCCACGGGCGCAATCCGATCCTCGCCGTCGTCTTCGTGGCCGCCGCGGCGAAGGCCTTCGCGGAGGCCAGGAAGACCGGAAACTACCAAGAATTCGTCAATGGGTTGGCGGAGGGCGCCGCCGGAACCGCCGTCCCCATCGCCGTCGTGCCCGTTGTCGCGGCGGCCGGGGGGCCCGCGTCGATCGCGTTGGTCTCGAGCCTGCTGGCCAGCCTGACCGTGGCGCACTTGGTCAGGAAGGCGGACGAAGCCGGGTGGACGGACAGCCTCGCCGGGGGCGTCACCGAGATGGCGGCTCGAGTCGCCCGCCTCGTCGAGGCGGCCGCCGACGAGGTCAAGGAGCGTCTCGGGCCGGACAAACGCGACGGCCAGAACAGCCCGGGGACCGACGCCCGGGCGTCGCTCTCCGCCTGATCCAGAACCGATGACGCGGTGCTGAATCGTTCCCGGATCGTTCGCCGAATCTTCCCTTGAATCGTCGCCGAATCTTCCCCTGGAATCTCATCCCGCCGGAGCCGACCCGGGAGGCTACTCGTTCCGCGTCATGAAGCATGTTTCCCGGGTTGTCGACGCGGAGCTGGCCGAGAGGCTCTCGGCCGCTGGCGCGGTCGTCATCGAAGCCCCAAGGCCTCCGGCAACCGCCGAAACGGTCGCGGCAAGCGCGGTGTTTCTGGACGTGGACGCATCCGCGCGGGAGATGGTCTACATCGATCCGGCGGCCGTGCTCGAAGGCGACACGCCGCGTCTCGTCGACGAGTGGCAGACCACGGCCATTTGGAACCACATCCGCAAGGCCGGGGACCGGCCGGGCATCCCGGGCCAGTTCGTCCTCACCGGTTCGGCCGTGGCGGCCGACGACGTCGTCCGCCACACCGGCGCAGGCCGACTCACTCGACTGCGGATGCGGCCGATGTCGCTCTTCAAGACGGGCGAGTCCACGGTAGCGATGTCACTGGCGGGCCTGCTGGCCGGAGAACCCCAGCGGTCGGCGCAGTCCAACCTCGCGCTTCGGCCGCTCGCGGAACTCGCGTGCGCCGGGGGTGGCCCGGGAACCTGGGCCGCAACCTTGCGCAAGCTGCGAGAGGCAACCGGGACTACTTGTCGGAGATTCAACGCGCCGACGTTCGGCAAGCAAGCGGCAAGCGGGCGGGACCCCGTAGGTCGGAAGACTGCTTCAGTCGTTGGCCCGCCACGTCGCCACGCCCGCCATCGTCGCGACGCTCGCCAGAGACGTTCGCGGAGCAGGAGCCGCCCTTCAAGGCCGGCACCGCCGCCGAATACCTGGAGACGCTGGAGCGGCTCATGATCGCGGAGGACCAACCGGCGTGGTTGCCGCATCTGCGTTCCCGCACGACCCTGCGCACCACGCCCGTCAGGCACTCTTGCCGACCCGTCCCTGGCCGCCGCCGCACTGCGTGCCCCCCCTTCCCGCTTGCTCGGCGACCCTGAAGCGTGCGGCCTGCTGTCCGAATCCTTGGTGTCTCGGGACCTCCGGGTCTACGCCCAAGCCGCCGACGCCCACGTGTTCCACTATCGGGAGAAGGACGGCCGGCGGTGGACGCCATCGTGGAAGACGCGAACGGCCGGTGGGCGGCGTTCGAAGTCAAGCTGGGCGAGCACCGGATCAAGGAGGGCATGGCCAACCTCGAAAGGATCGCAAGCCGAATGAGGGCCAGCAGCACCTACGCGAACCGCGGCTCTGGCCGTCGTCGTCCCCAACGGATACGGCGCAGTGCCGAACGGACGGGTCGGCGTGATCCCGGTGCGGGCGTTGGAGCCGTGAGAGGAGTTGCGGGGGCCGTACCTCGTCGCCCGTGCGGGACGAGTGGTACTGCAACGCGCGTCTTCCCCGCAGGTGCGCACCGCCTTAGGTGTGCCGACCACCGGCGAACGCCTCGTCGTGCATGCGCGGACGGGCGTGAACGCACCCGTCCATTTCACCCAACCAGCCTTGACGTCCACCGGACAACCGTTCATTTTCGCTGGGTCCACTTCCTTATCGGATCTCGCTCCTTCTTTCGGCATGAGCGCCACCATGAATGCGTCCACGATGTCGAGCACCAAAACCATCCCCGTTGCGGCCCAGAATCAGAGCCGAGGCGAGCCGGTCGCCTCCAGCTTGCTCGCCGCATATGCGGAGACGTGGCGCCTGCTTGCCGCGTACGATCAAGAGCGATTGCAGATTCCCGGAGAAGTGCAACCGTCGCGGGGCATACTTGACGCCGAGGTGGCCAATCGGGCTATCCGTGAATTCAAGCGCCGTCTCATCTCCAACCGAGAGGCGTCGTCGCTCTTCGGCCGGGCGCCCGACGATGCACTGACAGGCATCCTGGGAAACATCGAACAGACGATGTTCGGCGAATCGCTGTACAAATCGCGAGAAGAGAAGGCGGCGCACATTCTCTACTTCGTGGTAAAGGATCACCCCTTCAGCGACGGCAACAAGCGCATCGCGTCTCTGCTGTTCTTGCTCTACTTGGAGCAAGAAGGAGTCGTCCACCAGATCACGCCTCATGCCCTGACGGCGTTGACCCTGCTGGTCGCTGAGAGCGCACCGGCCAGCAAGGACTTGATGATCCGCCTCATCGTCAACCTGCTGGTGGGGTCGTGCGGATGACCAACTGACGATCCATCGGATTGCATGCTAAGCATACGCCGGGGCGCTTTCCTGCCGAGAACGCCTGCCCCGCGATGAGCGCGAGATGAAACGATGTGCAAGAGCCAACAAACGACGAATGATGTTGCATCTCTAGTGCAGGCGATCAACAGAGAGATAGGCGCGTTGAAAAGCCGAAGTGGACCACGACAGTGGATACGACGAAGCGTCTTCGAAAAGCGCATCAACGAACTCGAACGAAAGGCGAAGACGGTCAATGAACGGAATGCGATAGCATGCCGGTGGCTGCATCCGGAGTTGCGTCCGCTAGGCGCAAGCGTAAAGAAGCTGAAGAAGTACGCGACAGAAGAAAATAGGCGCATGGCGAACGAACGGTATGCCAAACGACGACTTCAGAGCGCGAAAGCGGACCCCGTGTTGAAGAGGTTGCATCCGGCTCAACAAAGGGCCGTCGTCGTCGGAGAAGACACTCAGCTCGTCCTCGCCGGGGCCGGGACTGGCAAGACCGAGACGATGGCGGCAAAGGTCGCGGACGTCCTTCGTCGCGGCCGCACGGAACCAAAGCGCATCGCGGTGGTGACGTTCACCAAGAAGGCGGCCAAGGAGATCAGCGATCGAATCGAGAGGCTGGCGGAACAGTCGGTGGATGAAATGTTCGTCGGCACGATCCATAGCTTGGGGAGACGGCTGTTGACTAAGGCAACCGGGCACGGACCCCGGATCGACCCGATTGCTCGCGGCAGTCGGCGCTACCCGGCCCTCAAGCGCATGCTAGACGACGTGTTTAAGGCAAACCCTGGGCTACACGAGGCACTGGCGGTGCGAGCGCAATCACATGTGCGGTTTCCACCGAACGACGGAGAGCACGGCGAGACGGTCAGGGTGAGTCTAAGGACCGGGAGCATCGACGTGCGCTCGCACGGCGAAGCTGCGATCTGCCGCGTGCTGGACAACCGAGGGATCCGCTTCGAGTACGAGAGCCTATCTCAAAAAGCATGATGGGTTGCGATGGGCCGGGGAGTTGTTTATCTTCGAGGCATGACGACGGTGAAGCTGAGCGACGAGCAGTGGGAGCGGATTCGCCACCACTTTCCCGAGGAAGCGCAAAAGGGGAAGCGGCTGGGGCGGCCGCCGGTGCCCGCCCGGCGCGTGTTCGAGGCAGCGCTGTGGATTCTGCACACGGGCGCCCAGTGGAGCTTTCTGCCGCAACACTATCCGAACTACAAGACCGTGCACCGGAGGTTCCAGACTTGGGTCCGGACAGGCGTGCTCGAACGGGTGCTGAGGGACTTGGCGGGGGAAGCGAGGCAACGGGGTCTCTTCGACGGCACGGAGGCATACGTGGACGCGTCGTTCGCGCGGGCGAAGGGAGGCGGGGCGGGCGTGGGAAACACCAAGGCGAGCAAGGGCGTGAAGATCATGGCGGTCGTGGACCGTTGCGGTCTTCCGCTGTCGTTGAGCACGCATCCTGCGAATCCTCACGAGGCGACGCTCGTCCAGTTGTCGCTGGACTTGGCGTTCACGGACGACACGCCGGCAAACTTGATCGGCGACAAGGCGTACGACAGCGACCCGCTGGACGCGGCCTTGCGTGCGCGAGGCATCGAGATGATCGCGCCGCACCGGCGCAATCGAACGCGGCCGCGGACGCAGGACGGTCGTCGGCTTCGGCGGGCGAAGCGACGATGGATTGTCGAGCGGTTCTTCGGGTGGATGCAGTGGAAGCGCCGGCTGTTGGTCCGTTGGGAATATCATCCCGAGAACTTCCTGGCGTTCGTCCAACTGTCCGCCATCTGCATCTTCTTCAACCATCTCGGCTTTTTGAGATAGGTTCGAAGCAGCCTACGTGGAGGCACCCGCGTCGGAAGAGGAGCGCACGCAACGGCCTGAAGTGGCCAAGATGAAGGACAAGTGCTGGAAAAAGGGATATCGGCCGGACTTCAAGATCACTCTGGGCGAAGATGTCATTGTCTGGCTGGAGCACTGGGGCATCGACGAAAAAGGAAATCCGCCCCAAGAGTGGGATGACCCCCAAAAATACATCGAAGACATGTCGCGCAAGCGACAGGCCCACAAGACGCTGAACACGCGTCTCGCCGAGACGAGATGGGGCCAGTACAAAGAAGTACTCAATGGTGACAGGGACTGGGACTGCACGGTGATGAAGGCCGTCGCAAGCGCGGCAGGTTGGGATCCCGGAGAGCTCAAGCGACTGTTTCCGTGCAAGGACGACGGCTGGACGCCGGACGCGCAAACGATTCAGACCGTCGTCCAGGAAGTGAGCGAATGGATGTTCGCCGCAGGACGTTGCGGTCTTGAAGAGGCCGACATCAGAAGACGGATTAAAGAGATGGATGGAATGAACGCGAGAGACGAGGCACGGGCTCTTGCCGTGTTGGCCCGAGCGGTTGGAACGCGCTACGATGCGCATCTGGAAGGCGCGGGAACGACCGATTTCGAGAAGATGGTGCTCGACGCGACAAGAGTTCTGGAATCCGGAGAGATTCGTCCGGAGTTCGACATGGTGATCGTGGACGAATGGCAGGATGTAAACGGTGCGCAGGAGCGGTTCGTCCGGGCATTGAGCAAGCATGGAGGAAGCTGTGGAAGCCGTCCATCGCTCTGCGTGGTGGGAGACGACTGGCAGTCGATCTACGGGTTCCAGGGAGGCGATCCAGGATATACGCGGGACTTTTCGAAGAAAGGAGATGCATGCGAACGGACGGATCTCACGCGGACTTGGCGATTCGGAAAAGCGCGTGCGGACGCCACGCGCCACTGGGCGCTTGGCGACCCCGACGCGGTCGACAAGAAGATCGAAGGAGACGAGGACAAGGATGATTTCGGCGTAGCGACCGAAATCGTCGGACGGACGATCACCGCCGAGGGCGCAAGACGCCTTGGCGTGTCGGCGGGAGAAGAGTCGGCGGAGACGGCCGTTCGGGCGATATTGCGGAAGATCGGGGAGAAGAGGCACAGCTGCGGGCAGGACACAAGAGTGCTGCTCCTGGCGAGACGGCGGAACACCGTCGCCGACAGGGACCGACCTGCGAGCGAGGAATGGCGAAGCGTGCTTGAAGAGTGGAGGGAGAAGCCGTGGCAGATCCCGCACTGGGTGAGCGAGCACGACGAAGAAGAGGTGCGCGACGCCGCACGGGAACGCGCCCTGCAGAACGTGGCGGAGGGTCTCGACCACCGAGCGCTCCGAGCGGAAGCCGACCGGGCCGACGTGGCGCTCGACCTAGAAACCTTGACGGTGCACGGCGCCAAGGGGTCGCAAGCGGACCACGTCGTCTTCGTGCAGGGATCCGACCGTAAGGTCAAGGAAGAGTCGCGCGAGAACGCGCTCGAACGTGCACTGCGCCCACTCCTGCCGACAGGCGCGAACGGACCCGAAGAGGAACGCAGAGTCTGGTACGTCGCGCTGACACGAGCAAGAGCAACGACCTACGTCGTGGAGCCGCCAGCCGATGCGGCGGATACGGCTCTGTTCGACGAGCTGTGGCGGGACGAGAATCGGGAGTACGGCATCGGCGAAGCCGAACTCGCGGACTGGCTCGAGCCATGCCAGGGCGACACGCCGTGCCCGAAGTGTGCCGCGGCGGGACAACGCGGGCGGCTAGTGGGCCGGGCGGCGAAACAGGACGGACGCGTCTTCGTCGGGTGCACGAGCTTCCGGCTCACGGACGCGGACATCGCAGGCGCCAAGCCCTGTGGCCACACGGAGCGGCGTTGTCCCCATTGCCAGAAGGGCATCGTTCGTAGATTGAACAGAAGGAGAGGACAATGCACGAACCACGCATGCAAGAAGGAGGTGCCGCTCTGCGAATGCAGGATTCCGAAGCCGATGACGATCCGACGCAACCGCGCCACGGACGAGCCCTTCTGGGGATGCCAGGACTTCCGGGGCCCGGACAACCCTGCGTGCGGAAAGACTCGACGACTGACTTGCGAGTCTTGGCCGCTGCAAGGCCCGACAAGATCGCCTCGCGTTGCTCGGCGTCGTGGGCGACCCCCCGCCCCCGCCTTCCGCCGACACCGCCGGAGGCCGTAGTATGAGACCCATGCCCAGCGCCCCCCGCTCCCTACACGCCATGATCGAGTCGGTCCTGGCCGATTCTCGGGCCACGGCCGCGCTCGGCTTGGTCTTGGAAGAGATCGCCGAGCCCGCGGGCGACGCCGCCGTGACGCTCAAGATGCCTCTGCGGCCGGAGCTGACGCGGGGCGACGAGACGGTCTTCCACGGGGGACCGCTGGCGTCGCTCGCGGACGTCGCCGGCGACATGGCGGTGGCCGTCCGGGCGGGCGGGGGCGTGCCCACCATTTCCTTGCACGTGGACTACTTGCGCCCGGCCACGGGTCCGTACGTGCGGGCCGTGGGACGCTTGCGCCGCTACGGGCGGACGATCTCGGTGGCCGACGTGGAGATCCGCGACCACCAAGGACGGCTGTGCGCCTTGGGCCGGGGCGCCTACTCGTCGAAGCCGGGCTGATCCATGGCCGAACCGCCGCCGCAGATGCGCGCCGCTCTCTACGACCGCCACGGCGGCGTTGACGAGCTGTACGTGGGCAGCGTGCCGCGCCCCGAACCGGCGGCGGGCGAAGCGCTGCTGCGCGTCCGGGCCGTGGCGCTGAACGGCTTCGACCCCATGATGCTGCACGGGACCACGCGCATCCGGGTGCCGTTTCCGATGATCCCGTGCGGCGACGCGGCGGGCGAGGTGGCGGCTTTCGGCGCCGGCACGGACCAGGGTGCGTGGCGGGTGGGCGACAGAGCCGTCCTCGACCCCGTCGTGGCGGGCCGGGGCATGATGGGCGAAAAGGCGCCGGGCGTGGCGGCCGAGTACGTTGCGGTCCCCCTGGAGAACTTGGTTCCGGCACCGGCGGAGGTCTCCTTCGAGGCGGCGGCGGCCGTCCCGGTGGCGTATGGCACCGCCCAACGGGTCGTCGAGGAACGCGCCAAGGTGCGGGAAGGCGAAACCGTGCTCGTGCTGGGGGCCACGGGGGGCGTCGGCGCATGTTGCGTGCAGTTGTGCAAGCGCGCGGGCGCCAAGGTCTTGGCCACGGGACGCGGCCAGTGGAAGCGCGACAAGCTCGCGGCGATGGGCGCCGACCACGTGTTGCCGTCGCGTACCGGCGACTGGGTCGAGGCGGTGCGGGAGATCGCGGGCCGTCCCCGCTATCTGGACCGTGGCACCGACGGCGTGGACGTGGTGATCAACTACATCGGGGGCGACACCTGGGCGGCCAGCTTGAAGGTCTTGCGGTTCCAAGGCCGCATGGTGACGTGCGGGGCCACCGCAGGGTACGATCCGCCCACCGACATCCGCTACATATGGAGCTTCGAACAAACCATTCTCGGCTCCGACGGCTGGAGTCGCCCGGGGCTGGCGCGGCTGCTCGACATGGTGGCCGGCGGCGAACTGGATCCCGCGGTCCACGCCGTGCGTCCGCTTGAACGGATAGGCGAAGCGATGGCCGAACTCGAGGAACGAAAGGTGTTCGGAAAATCGATCCTGACCGTCTGACCTATCCCATCGCCCGGCGCATTCCGCGCCGGGACCTGGACGCCGAAGCAACCCGCCTGGAGTCGCTGGCGTCCGCGCCCGTCCATAGCCGGATAGGCGGATACGCGCGGCTGGCCGGCCCCGGCGTCATGACCGCTGCCCTGACCCTGGGCGCCGGCACCATGACGACGGCGATGATCGCGGGCGCCAAGTACGGATACCGGACGCTTTGGCTGGTCTGGCTGTCGGCCGGGCTGGGCTTGTTCCTCATGGCCGCGAGCGCGCGCTTCACTTGCAGGGGCGGCTTTCGCCTGATTCAAGTGCAGAACCGCCGGCACGGCTGGCTCGTGGGATCGCTGGCCACCGGACTGGTAGGCACCGTGGCCGTGGCGGTCGTCTTCAACCTGGGCCAAGTTGCCCTGGGCACCCACCTGATCGAGTCCTTGGCGCCGTTCGCGGGCGTGTCGTTTCCGGCCAAGTGGAACTGGATCGTCTACGGCTTGGCCACCAGCTGGCTGGCGCTGAGCTACGGCCGCAAGGGGGGCAAGGGCACGCGGTTCGTCGAGGGCGCGATGAAGGCGGCCGTCGGGATCATGGTGCTCGCCTTCGGCGCCGTTCTCCTGATCGTGGGCGTGGACTGGAGCGCGGCGGGGCGCGGGTTCTTCGTGCCCTGGTTGCCCGGCGGCGGCGAAGGACTGGACTTGTTCATCGCCACGACGGCCGCCGCCGTGGTCGTCATGGACTGGGTGCTGTTCAACTACGCCGGACTTGTGCGCGGGTGGGGCAGAAAGCACGAATCCCTCGCGCGCTTCGACTTGGTGGCGGGATTGTTCGTGCCCTTTGTCGTGGTGAACTTCCTGGTCGTGTCCGTGTTCGCCGCGACGGACTTCGGCGGCGACGTGCCCGGGACGGCGAAGGAGCTGGCCGCGGCGCTTGTGCCCCTGCTCGGCCCGACTTGGTCCGAGGTCCTGTTCTACTTGGGATTCCTGGCGGTTCCCGTCACGTCCACGGTGGTGATGAGCGTGGCCGGGGCAATGGCCTTGCACGAGGCGTTCGGGTGGGAACCGGACACATCGTCCTGGCGATGGCGGGCTTGCATCCTGCTGCCGCAACTGGCGCTCGTCGGCGCCTTCAACGTGAACCCGGTGTGGTTCGTGGTTGCCGTGGCGGCGGGCATGTCCATGGCCAACACGGTCGTAGGCTGGTCCATGTACCTGCTGCTCAACGACCGCAAGGTTCTGGGCCGCGACCGAACCGGCTCCTACGTGTGGAACTTGGGCATTCTGCTGCAAGTCACGCTGCTGAACGCCGTGGCCATCACCTGGGTGTTCAACCGGCTGGGGTGGTGGTCGTCGTGAGCCTGCCGGACTGCGGCCGGAGGGCTGGGCGTTGAGGTTGCGCGTCTGGGGCCTGGGCCTCAACCTCGTGGCCAACTTGGCGGCTCTTTGGGGCATCTCTTCGATCATACGCACGGGCAACGGCTGGGCCTGGGCGATAGGAGGCGGCGCGGTCACGCTCGCGTGCGTGCTGGCGCTGGCGGTTCCCGACAAGGGAAAGCCCGAGGACGAGGACCAGGCTTGACTCCGGACGCTGGGCCCGCAACGGACGGGGACCGAGCGCCCGAACCGGCTGGACGGCCCGAACCGCGCGGCGACGGAGCGTTGGAACAAGCCGGGTTGCGCGGCGGCCCGGACTGGGCACGAGACCCGGACCCCCGCCGAGACGACAACCTGGGCTACTGGTGCTGGCGCGCGTGCGAGCGATTTCCAGACCACGTCGCGCTGATCGACCTTTCGCGCCCAATGCCGCGCCGGATCGCCTACCGCGAGCTCGGCGAACGGATGGACCGCGTGGCGGCGCTCCTCGAATCCGCAGGCGTGGAGGCCGGAGAGCGTGTGGCGCTGGGCGTGGGCAACCGCTTCGAGTTCGTCGAGATCATGTTCGGCACCATGCGCCGGGGCGCCGTGCCCGTGCCCTTGAACTACAAGCTGAGCGCCCAGTCGCTGCGGCACGTCGTGTCGGATTCGGGGTGCCGGGCCGCGTTCGTGGAGCCGAACGCCGCCCCGAGGGCCGCGCAAGTCGTGGAAGACGCGGGCATAGGGATTCGCTGGCGCGTCGGCGCTTGCGCGCGAACCGGCCAGGACGCCGCCGCCGGTCGCCCGCGCAACCGGGCGGGCGCGGGGAGCTGGCGGGACTACGAAAGCGAGCTCTCGTGTGCGCCGGCTCAGTTCGAGCCGCCTTGCCTGCCGCCGCGGGCCGTCGCCTTCCTGCCGTACACGTCGGGCTCCACCGGCAAGCCCAAGGGCGTCGTCCTCCCGCACGAGGGACAAGTCTGGTGGGTCCGCTGCCTGGAGAGGCACTGGCCGGCGGACCCGTCCGAGCGCGCGCTGGTCGCCGTCCCTCTCTATCACAAGAACGCGATGGCGGGCGCGGTGAAGCCGCTGCTGCAGGCGGGCGGTTCAGTCGTGATCCTCCCCGGCTTCGCGCCCGAGCCCTTCCTGCGCGCCTTGAGCGAGCACCGTTGCACGAGAGTCAGCGCGGTCCCGGCGGTCTTCGCCATGCTGTTGCGCCATGAGGACTTGATCGGACGCCTCGACTTCTCCGCGCTCCGCACCGCGACCTTGGGATCGGCGCCGGTTCAACCGGAACTCGTGCACGCCGTCTCCCGCGCATTCGGCGTCGACGCAGGGGAGAGCTACGGCCTCACGGAAGGAGGACCGGTCATGCTGGGGCCGCCGCCGGACGGAACTCCGGTTCCCGTGGGCAGCTGCGGCGCCGCGTGGCCCGAAGGGGAAGTGAAGCTGGTTCGCGACGGGACGGAGCACCCCAGCGACGGCGAACTCTGGGTGCGCAACCCGGGCGTCGCCGCGGAGTACCGCAACCTTCCGGACTTGACCGTGGCACGCATCGACGACGGCTGGCTGGCCACCGGCGACCTCTTCCACCGAGACGAAGACGGCTTCTTCTACTTCCGAGGCCGAACCGACGACATGTTCAGCTCCGGCGGCGAAAATATCTACCCCAAGGAAGTGGAGGACCTGCTGCTGTCGCATCCCGATGTGCTGGACGCGGTCGTCGTTCCGCTTCCCCACGACGTGAAGGGCCACGTGCCCGCCGCCGTGGTCGTCGTCGCGCCGGAGTCCAAGGCCACGCCGGAAGCGCTGAAGCGCCATGCCCTCGCGCACGGACCCGCCTACGCCCACCCGCGGCGCGTGGCCATCGTAGCCGCAGTCCCCTTGACGGGCGCCGGAAAGCCGGACCGTCGCCGCGCAACCGAGTTGCTGGACGCCATCCCGCCAGAGCCGCCAAGCTAGACCAAGGCAACGCGACGCCAGGGGGCACCGGAAAACCGGCGCCCGCGCGCGGGGCATTTAGCCAGCCTCGGCCCGTGACGGCACCCCGCGCGCGGGGGTTCTAGTCTCTAGTCTAGTCCGTCATCTGTGCTGCTTCGACGTGGATGTGCACGGCCGTGGTGGTGAAGTCCGAATGCCCCGAGCCGACGGCGCCGTGCATGAGCTTGAACACGACGTCGGTTTCGCCCTCGACCTTGCCGTCGAAGTGGCCCATGAAGCTGCCTGGGGCGGGTTCGTGGTGGAACTCCGCGATGCTCGTGTCCTCCACGTCGACCTCCAGGTAGAGATCGTCGTCGATCGGGATCGCGTCGCCGTCGTGATCCACGAACCGGACTTCGACCATGCCGCTCTCCTCGCCGGCCTCGACCTCCAGCTCGCCGGTCCAGGACTGGGCGTCGCCGTCGTAGGTGGCGACCACGGTGCCGTCCACGAGCACCTGGACTCCCTCGGGCTCGGCGTGTTGGTCGGGCGGCACCACAGGGTCGTCGCACGCGGCGGAGAAGGCCGCGAAGGCGACGACGGTCAGGGCTGCGAGGCGGTTCTTGCGATGCTTCTCCATGCTTTGGTCTCCTTGGTGGTACGTGGTGGTGGTACGTGAGGGTTAGAAGATCACGCGGTACGCGATCGACAGGCTCCTCCCGGCCTCGGGCATGATCTCCTTGATCCGGGAGAGATGGTTCCGATACGTCTGGTTGGTGGCATTGCGCAGGTTGGCCGTGAGCACGGTCAAGCGGCCCGCCATTGCGAAGCGCGCGCCGGCGGCGGCGTGGAGGACGACATACCCGTCGGTGGGCACCTCGAACTCGTCCACCCTGTCCTGCTCGGCGGCGATGTCGGCTTCGGCGCGGACGAACCAAGCCGGGCGCTCGTGCTCCACCGCGAGCCGCCCTTGCAACGGCGGGATCAGCGGCAACGGCGTTCCCGTGTCCTCCAGCTCGCCCCGCACATAGGACGCGGCCCCGTAGAAGGCCCAGCCCCGGCCCAGGTCGCCGTCCACCGCGGCCTCGAACCCGGCCAGCACGGCGTCATTGCCCCGGTGCTGGTAGATCGGCAACTGCACGCGGCTCGTCTCGCCGGTGTACCGACCGTAGATGTAGCCCGAGATCGCGTTGTAGAAGCCCGTGACCTCGGTGCGCAACCGCTCTCCGCCGTAGCGGACGAAGAGGTCCAGGCCGTTGCCGGTTTCGACGTCCAGCGAGGGGTTGCCAATCTCGAAGGAGTACGCCGCCAAGTGCGGCCCCTCCGAATAGAGCTCGTTCACGTCCGGCGTGCGGGAGGATCGACCGGCGGTTGCGCCCAGGACCATGCCCGAGCCGGCGCTGTACAAGATGCCGAGCGATCCGGACATGGCGGGAAAGTTTCGGTCCCGAACGGCGCCGATCTCCGAATCCGGGTCGTCCTGGAGCGGGTCGGTCTTCGTCCATTCGTATCGCAGCCCGCCTTCGACGCGCACCGGACCGAACTCCATCTCCTGAACGGCGAATCCGGTCAGCGTGGTGCGACGGGTGTCGGGCGTGTGCACGCCGCCGCCGAACCCGAACTCTTCCCGGGACGCTCGAGCTCCCACGGCGCCGGCCGAAAACGGCCCGCCGGGAGACGTGCGGGCGAGCGTCTCCACGGTGGTCGTCTGCAACTTGAAGAGCGTGCCCAGGATGTCGGGGGGCTCGATCTCCGGGTGGCGGTACCACGTGTAGCTGCCGTGAAGCTCGATCGTTTCGAAAGGGCCCGCTGGCTGGTCCACGACGGCCCGGAGCTTGGTGGATATGTGCTCCATCTCGATCGCCACGCCCTCCTCGTGTCCTCCTGTGAACCCTCCGGGGATGCCGTAGTTGTTGCGGTAGGACCGGAAGGCCGCGCCTGCGTAACCCCAGTCGGCGACGTACGACGCGCCCGCACCGATGTTCCAGCTGCTGGCGCTGGTGTTCCTCAGGACGCCGACGGGCGTCCTGAGGTCCCCCGCCCTGCGCCCCGACGCCTCGATCCGCAACGGCACACGGTCGGCAACCCGGAACGTGGAGGCCGCGCTTCCCGCAAGCGACGCGCTGGCCGTGCTACCGCGCAGCGACGCGAAGCCTGAGAGCCGATCCGGCACGGTCGTCGGGATCTCGTCGCGAATGACGTTGACCACGCCTCCCAGGGCATTGCTCCCGTACAGCAGCGTCGCCGGCCCGCGGACGACCTCCACCCTGCGCGCCAAAGATCCGTCCAGGGCCATCGCATGGTCCGGCGCACTCGAAGACACGTCCCCGACCCGAACGCCGTCTTCCAGGATCAGCACGCGATCGCCGCCCAGGCCGCGGATCACGGGACGGGCCGTGGCCGGCCCCATCGTCGCGACGGCCAGCCCGGGCTGACCCGCCAGCGCGCTCGCCACCGTTCCCTCCAGACGGCTCTGAAGCTCCTCGCCCGCCACGACGTTGACGGGACGCAACGTCTCCTCCGCCGTTCGCGCCCTGATCGCGCCCGTCACCACCAGTCCCGCCAGCGCAATCGGCGACGCGACGAGTTCGACCACGACGGGATCGGCGCCCCGGTCCTCGGCCAGCGACACCGTCCGACTGCCGTAGCCCGGCCGCTCCACGCGGATCTCCCGTGCCGCGGCGCCGACCACCTCCATGCGAAAGGCGCCGTCGCCTCCCGTAAGAGCGGAACCCCGCCCTCCGACCAGCGACACCAAGGCCCCGACCAACGCGAGGCCGGTGTCGGCGTCGCGGACGACTCCATGAACGACCTGTTGCTGGGGCGCCTCCTCCTGGACCGCCGCCGATGCGCGGGCCCACGCCATGGGCAGGCACGCGCCGGTCGCCGCCGTCGCAAGAGCGACGCGGCAAGTCAAGCAACGCTTGGACGCGGACCACGACTCTCGGCAACGGCTCGATGCCGTGGAACGGCAACCACAGACAATGGAACGGCAACTGCGGACAACGGAACGGCAACTGCAGACGACGAAGCGGAATCGACGCATCTACGACTTCTCCGAGGTTCCGAGCGGCGCCCGCCCCCGTCGTCGGGGAAGCGAGAACCGCCAAAGCGAACGTGCTGGACGCCCTGCCGGAAGACCAAGCGACGACCCAAAGGCCGACCCGGCCTCGGCACCGTTCGCGGGCAGGACTTGCTGCGTGGGGGACTGCTGCAGCAGTCAGACGAGCGGCGGACCTCGGGGGACGACGCAGTCCGTCAGGAACGTCAGTCGGAAAGGATCGCGTTTGGAAACGCCCGGAAGAGAAACGAGCCTGGCCGGCGCAGGCGACGCCTCGAGCGTACCGTTCGGTGCGGACACGACGGCCGACAGCGAGCGCACCATTTGGCAGAAGCCGTGGTTGTGAGCCCACGGGCAGTCCCCGTCGGGCGACTCCACATGCGCTGGGATCCCGAACCCGCCCTGGTCGGCAAGCACGTCGAGGACGACCGTCGCGCCCGTCGTCGCAATCATGACGGTGACGACGGCAAGCAGGGCGAACCTGCGAGCGTCCGGCCTTGCGGAGCGGCGACCTGGCAGGCGGGGCGTGCCCCGCATGAAGGTGCGCCCCGGCGCAGGCAACGGATCGATCAACGCGCGTTCCTCTTGTCTCGGGGGCTGCGGCGTGTCCTGGGCGGCGATGCGTGTTCTCGGCGAGAGATAGCGTGTTCCTCGCGAACGGGAATGAGCCCAGAGGGACTTGAACCCCGACCGTCGGATTATGGGCCCGCTACTCCAACCGAACCGCTTGAGCTATGGGCCCGACGAACATTAGCTCAGCAGGGCGCCGCATGGCAACCCGTCACGGCGAGCGCCGCCCCCTCGGGACTGGCCCTCCAATCCGGTCACGACGCGACGGACCGGGGAATCGGGCGCGGCGCGGGCGGTGCGCGGCTTCGCCGCCACGCGGCCGTACACCGCCCACCACGTCCTGTCCGGGACTACCCGCACGCCCATCTCCGCAACCGGACGTTGACGGACACCGTCTCTCGCCGATGAGGACCTCGGCCTGTCTGCGGGAAGCCGCGCCGGCCTGGGACAGGTAGCGCTGGATGCGGCTGCGCCGCGGGGCCGGAGAAGCGGTCGGGACCGCGGTGCGGGAGCCCTGTCGCGCTTCGCGTCCCGAAGTCGGGTTGCCGCTCGGCCCGCGAAGGCCCCTGTGCCGACGACTCAACCCTCGTCCCCCGGGCGACGACCCGACTCCGCAACATCGGCGGCAACGTCTCCGCCGACATTTTCCGCATGGGCCAGGACTGCGGCCACCGGGTCTTCTCGCCGCGGCGCGGCCTCGGCCTCCCCTTCCCCCTCGCCCGGCGCCCAATCCGCCGCTTCCGTGTCGGTCAACCGGGCCCGGTCGCGGAGCACGACCGGCAACTCCTCCGACCGGGGCAAGTCCTCCGGCGACGCGAAGCCGAAGCGCTCCGTAGAAGCGCCGCGGCGCCGTAGAGGACGGGACGACCAACGCCCTCGCCCCTTCCGGCAACATGGATCAGCTCCCGGTCCAGCAGGGTGCGGATCACGCCGGAGGACTTGACTCCGCGCACGTACTTGATACTCGATGCGGCTGATCGGCTACCGGTAGGCCACGCCAGCGCCTCCAAGGCGGGTCCCGAAAGGCGCGTGGGCTTGACCACCGTGTCGAAGCGCGCCAGATAGGACCAAAGACTACGCTACGCTAGGCCAAGTCCTGCCGATCCGGTGACCGGCATAACCCTGCCAGTCAAACCAACGCAGAGCCGACATCGTTGGCAACAGCCAGCTGATATGGTTTCGATTCCGCCGAATACGTCGCGGACGGATGATTCATCCAACGAGCCTGCCCAAAAACCGACATCGATCTGATGAAGGCCATCCATTGTGTCCTAGGAGCCTGTAGCGCATAGCTCGTTTCTTCTTGTGGCGGGATGTGGCGGGGGGGCAATATTGGGGGTGTGCGGGGGAGGCGAGCGATTCTTCAACGGGGGGGTCGAGTGAAGAAGCAGTACCAGGCGTGGAGGCTGGACCAGCTGTACCTGATGCCGCCGTCGATGCGGGACTGGTTGCCGGAGGACCACTTGGTGTGGTTCGTATTGGACGTGGTGTCGGAGCTGGACATTTCGGGGATCGAGGCGGCGGTTCAGGCGAAGGACGCGCGGGGCCAGCGGCCGTACGATCCGAGGATGATGGTGGCGTTGCTGGTGTACGCGTACAGCTCGGGCGTGTACTCGTCGCGGCGCATGGCTCGGGCGTGCCGGGAGCATGTGGCGTTTCGTGTGCTGACGGGCAACGCGGAGCCGCACTTCACGACGATCAACGAGTTTCGCCGTGTGCACCGCAAGCGCTTCGAGCGCTTGTTCGTGGAGGTGCTGAAGCTGTGCGGGGCGGCGGGGCTGGTGAAGCTGAAGCACGTGGCGGTGGACGGGACGAAGGTCGAGGCGAACGCGAGCAAGCACAAGGCGATGAGCTATGCGCGCATGGTGGCCGAAGAGAAGCGGTTGGCCGAGGAGGTGGCGCGGATGCTGGCGGAGGCGGAAGCGGCGGACCGGGCCGAGTCGCAGGGGGAGGGAAGCGCGGAGGGATTGCCGGAGGCGCTGAGCCGGCGCGAGGGCCGGCTGGCGCGGATCCGGGAAGCGAAGGCGCGATTGGAGGACGAGGCGCGGCGGGCGCGGGCGCGCAAGTTGCGGGCACAAGCGCAGGGCATGGAGCGGACGGCGGCGCGCTGTGGGAGTTCGGTCGTGGCGAAGGGATTGCGCACGAAGGCGGCGCGGCGGCGGGCGCGTGCGGACGCGCTGGACCCGCAAGGCGGCGCGTCCGCGAGCGAGCCGGGACAGTTGCCGCGCAAGGAGACGCCGGCGACGCCGGGCGGGCGACCGGTCGGCGGGGCGCAATGCAACTTCACGGACCCGGAGAGCCACATCATGATGGGGGCGCACGGATTCGTGCAGGCGTACAACGCGCAACTGGCGGTCGACGACGCCGCGCAGGTCGTCGTGGCGCACGGCGTGACGAACCAGCCGGCCGACTGCCGCAATCTGGAGCCGGTGCTCGAGCGGGCCAGGGCGAACCTGGGCGAGGCGCCGGCGAACGCGACGGCCGACGCCGGATACTGGCGTCCGGGCGTCGAGGCGCAAGCGCGCGCCCTGGGGACGGAGGCCTGGGTCGCGACGGCGCGCAAGCCCCAAGGGACATCTCCGAAAACGGACGCCGCCGCGCGGCAGGACGCGTCGCCACGGGAGCGGATGCGGGCCCGGGTCGCCAGCGAGGACGGACGAGCGTTGTACGCGCGCCGCAAGGCCGTCGTCGAGCCGGTCAATGGCCAGATCAAGCAGGCGCGCGGCTTTCGGCGCTTCTCGTTCCGAAGACTCGAGGCGGTCGAGGCCGAGTGGGCGCTGGTCTGCGCCTGCCACAACCTGCTCAAGCTCTTCGCGAACCGTACGCCCCCCAGGCGTCGTGCGCCCAAACGCGACGCTCCGCACGCCCCGCGCGCCCTTTCCCGCCCAAAATCGGCCTCGCGTCGTCCGTTGCACGCCCGCCGACGCCCCATGCCGCCCATCGCCCGACCCGTCCGCCTAACGCCTGCCCGCCGCCCCGTCTGCTACGCCCCGGCCCCTTCCCTACGGCCTACAGACTCCTAGCCAGTTGCTCATCTACGGACAACGGCAAGCCAGATGCATCTCGATCAAAGACTGGAGCTCTGTACCATACCGAGCGTGGGTTCCGCACGACATGTCGGCCGACCGGGCCCGTGACCATCATTAGCGGACCCGAGGGATCGACGGTGACGCGATGGTGGGCCAACGCCTGTCGATTCAGGCGGAGGTAGGGCACACCAGCCGTCTCCAAATTGGCGATCACCATGTCCGCAGCTAGGTCGTACAGATTGGAGAGAACCAGCACCTCGGGCCTTCGACCGTCCGTCATGTCCCCTTCAGGTCTTCCCCTGTCTCGATATCGCGCTTCTTCGTTGCAGCCCGATATGCCGGATTCGATACCATTGGCTTGCCGTCCTTGACCCAGTAGCCGCGAACGGAGTCGTAGACGGCGCCGAGCGGCATTTCTACAGTTTCTCTCGCGGGATGTCGAGAGGCGAGGTCGATCAGGATGTGCACTTTCGTCTCCTTGGCAGAGGGGTCGCCGGGTTCAGGCGCAACAATAACACCGTCTCGTTCGCGAACGGCGTGTACGGCGCGGGCGGTGGGGGCCATTGGGGACAGCGTTCGATGACCGTTCGCAGGGCAGGGCGTTCATCGTCGGACAATAAGTCGCAGTCCACGCCGGTCCGGCGGTCGAGGGCGGCAACACGGCCATCGACGGGCGGGCTAGGCGGGCGGCGGCCACCGGGGGATCGGTCGCCCGGGGGTCCAAGGGACGCCGGCGGCTTCCAGCTCCCTTTCGAGCGCGCCCAGTTCCTCTTCCACCAGTGCGCGCAACGCTTCCGACACGCTGGCCAGTTGGTCCGACGCCACCGCCAGGCTGGCCCGGTGAGTCGTGGTGGGCGCGGACGTGGCGGTGAAGCCGGTCCGCGCGACGCGCCCGATCCTGTCGATGACCGACGGGGGCGCGAACTCGGCCCGGTCGAGGGCCGAGCGGTCGCGGGAGAGGACGCGGCGGAGGTCGAAGAGGCGAGCCTCGATGGCGGCGATGCGCGGCTCGTAGGAAGCCGCGTCCAGGCCCGCTCCCGCGCGGACGGCGCGACGAAGGAGGCCGAGACGCTCGCCGGTCTCCCGAGCCGCCCGCTCCACGGCGAGCGCGACGCGCTGGAGGGCCGCCACCTCCCGCTGGAAGGCGAGGAGGGCGTCCCGGTCGGCGGCGGGCAGAGTGGCCGTCCCGAGGGGCACGACGCGGAACGACCGGGGCGGGGCCTGCTCCTCGTGCTCCCCCGCGCGAACGACGACCGGCCGAACCGAGAAGACGCCGGGCGCGACCATGGGGCCGTCCCTTTCCCCGTTGCCGGGCCGGGGCGGCGCAGTCGAGGCGTACCGCAGGTTCCACGCCACCCTGTGGAGCCCCGCCCGGCGCGGACCGGGAATTCGCCGCACGACTTCGCCTGCCTCGCCGGACACCACCAGCAGCATCTCCGGCGGCCTCTCCACGTCCTCGGCCGCCAGCGCGGCCCGCTCGGGGTACGCGATCTCCTCCCCGCGGGCCAGCCGCTCGCGCTCCTCCCGCTTGCGGCGTTCCTTGGCCGACTCCAGGTCGCGCGGGAGATAGTAGGTGAAGACGGCGCCGAAGGGCGGGTTCGGCGCGGCGAAGAAGGCGTCGCCCATCGTCCCCTTCTCCTGTCCGCCCATGGGCCGGCTCGGGACGTAGGCCCACGCGTCCTTCACCGGAAACAAGTAGGTCCGTTCCGTTGCCAGCGCCTCGCCCATGAAGCGCAGCGGCGAGTAGTCGTCCAGCACGTAGAAGCCGCGACCGAACGTCGCCAAGACCAAGTCGTTCTCGCGCCGTTGGATCTCCAGGTCCCGCACGGCGATCGTGGGCAGGCCGCCGTTCAGCCGCACCCACGAGGGGCCGCCGTCCGGCCCGCGACCGCCCGGGGCCGTTCCGTCGAAGGTCGCGAAGAGGCCGAACTCCGTCCCCAGGAACAGCAGGTTCGGGTCCACGTGGTCCTCGGCCAGAGTCCACGCCGCCTGTCCCTCCGGCAAGTCGCCCGCGACGTCCCGCCATGTCGCTCCTCGGTCTTCGCTCCGGGCCACGTACGGCCGGAAGTCCCCCTCCTTGTGGTTGTTGAAGACGGCGTAGACGCGGTCCGGGGAGTGGCGCGAGGCGACCACGTCGGCCACGTAGGCCATAGCGGGGACGCCGGGAAACTCCTCGTGCCGCCGCCAAGCGCCGCCGCCGTCCTCGCTCACCTGCACCAGCCCGTCGTCCGTGCCCACGTAGAGCAGCCCTTCGGCGAGCGGCGACTCGTCCAGCGCCACGATGGTCCCGTAGGGAGACGTGAAGACGTTCTTCCACACGGCCTCCGGCGGCCAGATTCGTCCCATCACGGGCCGCTGGTTCCGGTCCAGCCCGCGGCTCAGGTCTCCGCTGACGGCGGTCCAGCTGCCGGCCCGGTCGTCGGAGCGGAAGAGCTTCTGGGCGGCGAACCAGACCCGGCGCGGATTGTGCGGGCTGATCGCCAGCGGCGCGTCCCAGTGCCAGCGCAATGCGCCTTCTCCGGCTTCCGGCTGGGGCTGAACGTCCACGGTCTCGCCGCTGGCCCGGTCGTAGCGCACGATGCCCGCGTACTGCGACTGGGTGTAGACGATGTTCGGGTTGCCGGGCTCGACCCGCACCTGAAAGCCGTCGCCCCCGCGCGTCACGAACCAGTCGCTGTTGCGGATGCCGTGGATGTTGGCCGTCCGCGAGGGTCCGCCCACGGAGGAGTTGTCCTGGGTACCGCCGTAGACGGTGTAGAACGGCGCGGCGTCGTCCAGCCCGACCCGGTAGAACTGGGTGAGCGGCAGGTTCGCCGCGTACCGCCACGTCTTCGCCCGGTCGAAGGACTCGTAGATGCCGCCGTCGGTGCCCACGAGCAGGTACTCCGGGTCGTCCGGATCGAAGACGACGGCGTGGTTGTCCACGTGCTTGAAGCGCGTGTTGACGGGCTCGAAGGTGCGCCCTCCGTCGTCGGTGACGTGGAGCAGCACGTCCGCCGCGTAGACGCGGTCCATGCGGTGGGGGTCCGGGTACAGCTCGCCGTAGTACTGCGGGTCCACCACGATGTAGTCGGACATCCGGACCCAGGACTCGGCGCGGTCCGGCGAGCGGTAGAAGCCGCTTCGATCCTCGGTGGCGGCGGCCAAGGCGTAGACCACGTCCGGGTCCACCGGCGACACGGCCAACGCGATCCGGCCCAGGTCGCCCTCCGGCAGTCCCCCGGACACGTCGCGCCACGTGACGCCGCCGTCCGCGCTCTTCCAGATGCCCGATTCGGGACCGCCGGCCACCAGAACGCCCACGTGCCTGCGCCGCTGGTAGGCCACCGCGTAGAGGATGTCGGGGTCGCGCGGGTCCAGGTGCACGTCGGCGATCCCGGTGTGCTCGCTGACCTGCAGCACGGGAGCCCAGCTCGCCCCGCCGTCCGTGGTCTTGAACAGCCCGCGGTCGCCCCCCGGCGCCCACAGCCCGCCCATCGCCGCCACGTAGACCACGTCCGAGTCCCGCGGGTCCACGACGATCTTGCCCACGTGCTCCGACGCGCGAAGGCCCGTGTTCGCCCACGCGCGGCCGCCGTCCAAGCTCTTGTAGACGCCGTCGCCCCAGCCGACGCTCCGCTGGCTGGTGTTCTCGCCCGTGCCCAGCCAGATGACGTTGGAGTCGTTGGGATCGACGGCCACGGCCCCAATGGAATAGGACGGGTAGTCGTCGAAGACGGGCGTCCAGGTGGTTCCCCGGTTCTCGGTCTTCCAGACGTTGGACGACGCCGTCGCCACGTACCACGTGCTTCGGTCGGCGGGGTCCACGGCGATGTCGGCGATGCGGCCGGACATGAACGCGGGGCCGAGGGGGCGGAGCCTCAGGCCGGCCAGAACAGCCTCGCCGGGGGTCCGGGAGCCTTGACCGGCAACGGGGAGCTGGGCAACGGCGGCAAGCTGGGCTCGCCCGGCGCCGACAAGGGCGAGCGCCAAGGCGAAGGGAGCGAGTGCATGGGCCAGTGCGGCAACGGCGCCACGGCGGCGGAAACGGCGGGCGGCGGCGGGCGGCGAAACTGCGAGAGTCATCGGAGCCTCCTCGAAGGTCGTTGCGTCGACATGAGCCGGCCGGCTCGTGGCGGAACCGCTCGCGTCGGAAGCCGACGTCGCCACAGCGAAGTCCGGCCTTCATTCTTTCGACCGTTACCGCGTTAGGCAACGAACTCGGACATGGAAGCGCCGGGCAGGATGGCACGAGAAATGCTTCATGCCATAAATCGCGATGAATGGTAGATGGCGTCGCGCATGGCGCGTTCCCGTGGATTGGCGCACCAGGCCGGCGCAGGAGTGCGCCCGGGCGCGGCAGGGCAAGTGACGACGCCACCGGTATTGGCGCCCCGTCGGCCCGGCCACTAGATTCCTGTCCCATGAAGCCCACCGACACGCGGGACCCGCGCTACTACCATCGCGTGGTGGACTGCCAGTGGGGGTGTCCCGCCGGCACGGACGTTCCGGAGTACATCCGGCTGGTGGCGAACGGGCGGTATACGGAGTCGTACCTGCTCAACCGCAAGTCGAACGTCTTTCCGGGAATCCTCGGGCGCACGTGCGACCGGCCCTGCGAGCCGGTTTGCCGGCGGGTGCGGCTGGACGGCGAACCGGTGGCCATCTGCCGGTTGAAGCGCGTGGCCGCCGACCTGCGCGACGATGTCCGCCCCTTCCTGCCCTCGGTTCCGGCCGAAAAGAACGGCAGGCGCATCGCTTGCGTGGGCGCGGGGCCGGCATCGCTGACCGTGGCCAACGATCTCATGCCCTTGGGCTACGAGGTCGTGATCTTCGAGAAGCTGGCGAAGCCGGGCGGGCTCATGTGGACGAACATTCCAGAGTTTCGGTTGCCGGCCAAGGTGCTGTGGGAGGAGATCGCCTACGTCACGGACATGGGCGTGGACATGCGCCTGGACGCGCCGGTGGACAGCATGGCGGACCTTCTGGGCCTCGACTTCGACGCCGTGTTCGTCGGGTCGGGGGCGCCGAAGGGCAAGGAGCTGGACATTCCCGGCCGCTGGGACGCGCCGTCGCAGGTCCACATCGGCATCGACTGGCTGGAGTCGGTGCGCTTCGGGCACGTCGAGCGGTGCGGCGAGCGCGTGCTCGTGATCGGCGTCGGCAACACGGCCATGGACTGTTGCCGGACGGCGCAACGGCTCGGCGCCGAGGACGTGAAGGTGATGGCGCGCAAGACCAAGCCGTACTTCAAGGCTTCGCCGTGGGAGCTCGACGACGCCATCGAGGAACGGGTGGAGATTCTGGAGAACCACTCGCCGGCCCGCTTCGTGGTGGAGGACGGCAGGCTCGTGGGCATGGAGTTCGAGCTGGTGCGTTGGAGCGAGGGCGACGGCGGCAGGCTCAAGAGCGAGACGGTGGGCAGCAAGGTGATCCCCTGCGACGAGGTGGTTCTGGCGATTGGGCAGGACACAGCGTTTCCGTGGATCGAGCGCGACATTGGAATCGAGTTCAACGAGTGGGACATGCCGGTGGTCGACAAGACTACCTTCATGACCACGCGCCCTGGCGTGTTCGCGGGCGGCGACGCCGCCTGGGGGCCGGAGAACATCATATGGGCCGTCGAGCACGGCCACCAAGCCGCCATCTCGATTCACGCGTACTGCAACGGAGAGGCGCTGGACTCCCGGCCCGCCTACGGCATGAACTTGGTCAGTCAGAAGATGGGACTGCACGAGTGGACCTACTCCAACGACTACGACGAAGCCCAGCGCGCGAAGATGCGCCACGTGGACTTGCAGGAGCGGTTCGCTAGGCTGGACATCGAGGTCGAGGAGGGATTCGACCTGGAGCAGTCCTTGGCCGAGGTGGAGCGTTGCCTCAACTGCGACGTGCAGACCCACTTCGAAGCGCCTCTGTGCATAGAGTGCGACGCATGCATAGACATCTGCCCCCTGGACTGCCTGACGATCACGCGCAACGGGCCGGAGGAAGAGCTGGCGAAGCGGCTCACGGCGCCTCTGCTCCATCCGGAGCAACCGCTGTTCGTGTCGGAGGACCTGCCCCAGACGGCGCGCGTCATGGTGAAGGACGAAGACTTGTGCATTCACTGCGGACTATGCGCCGAGCGATGTCCAACGGCCGCCTGGGACATGCGCAAGTCCGATCTGCTGATCCCCTATGCCGGGCTGGAGGCGGGCGGACTGCACGGCGGGCAGATCATGCGTCCGGAAGCACAACCCGCCGCCGCCCCGGCCTCTGCGTGAGTTCTTCGCCGGCACGGTTTCCGCCACCGCCGCGCTGATGCCGCGTCCCCCGGCCGCCAGCCCCGCCGGCAGCCCTCCGTCCACGGCAAGCGCGGGCGAGCCCGCCGCAGGGCCGCGCGCGTCCGAATCGGCGTCCGGCGGTCCCGCACCCCCGCCCCGGCCGCGAGTCAACGACCTGGCCTTCAAGATCGGCACCGTCAACGGCACGGGCTCCGCGAGCGCGAACGGCCTGCTTCGCCGGGCAATCTTTCGCATGGGCGTCCCGGTGTCCGGGAAGAACCTCTTCCCGTCCAACATCCAAGGCCTGCCCACTTGGTACGAGATCCGCGCCAACGCGCGCGGCCACACCGCCCGCACGGCGCGCTTCGACGTCGTCGTGGCCATGAACCCTGAGAGCTACGCCCGCGACGTCGCCGAGACGGCACCGGGCGGCTGGGTCCTCCACGACTCCAGCTGGCCCCTGCCGCGCGGACTGGACAGGGACGACGTGACCTTTCTGGGCGTTCCCCTGGCCCGGATGACCGTGGAGAACTTCGAGGGATCGCGCACGCGCATCCTCATGAAGAACATCTGCTACGTTGGAGCGCTGGCGGCTCTTCTGGACATCCACCTGGACGTGGTCAAGGAGCTCCTGCGCGAGACGTTCTCCGCCAAGCCCAAGCTGCTGGACGCCAACTTCCGCGCGATCGCGCTGGGGCACGACTACGCCCGCGAGCGCTTCGACTGCCCCTTGCCCGTGCGCCTGGAGCCCATGGCGGGCAACGATGACTCGATCCTCGTGGACGGCAACACCGCGGCCGCGCTGGGTTGCATGTACGCGGGCGCGACGGTGGCCGCCTGGTACCCGATCACGCCTTCCACGTCGCTGGTGGACGCCTTCGCCGCCTTCTGCGGCAAGCACCGCAAGGAACCCGGCACGGGCAAGAACCGCTTCGCCATCGTGCAGGCCGAAGACGAGCTGGCGGCGGCGGGAATGGTGGTGGGGGCCGCCTGGGCGGGCGCGCGCGCCTTCACGTCCACGAGCGGCGCTGGATTGTCGCTGATGAGCGAGTTCATCGGATTGGCCTACTACGCCGAGGTGCCGTCGGTGTTCTTCGACGTGCAGCGCGTCGGACCGTCCACGGGGATGCCCACGCGCACCCAGCAAGGCGACCTTCAATTCGCGGCCTACGCGTCGCACGGCGACACCAAGCACGTGGTCCTCTTTCCGGCCGATCCTCGCGAGTGCTTCGACTTCGCGGTCGAGGCGTTCGACTTGGCGGAGCGCCTGCAGACGCCGGTGTTCGTTCTGACCGACCTGGACATCGGCATGAACGACTGGGTCGTGCCGAAGCTGGAGTGGGACGACGCCTACCGGCCCGACCGGGGGAAGGTGCTGTCCGCGGCCCAGCTGGAGGAGACCCGGACGTTCCACCGCTACCTGGACAAGGACGGCGACGGCATCCCCGCACGCACGCTGCCCGGCGTGCATCCCAACGGCGCGTTCGTGACGCGCGGGTCGGGGCACGACCGCTACGGGGCCTACACGGAGGACTCGGAGCCGTACTCGGACGTGCTGGACCGGCTGGCGCGCAAGATCGAGGGAGCGGTTTCGCGCCTGCCGCCGCCGGAGATCGCGTGGGCGGAAGCCTCGGCGGCGGAAGGCGGCCAGGACGCGGACGCGGCGGCGAGCGGAAGGGACGGGGCCGAAGCGGGCACGGGCGCCAACGGGCGTCCGAGCGCGGGCGCGGGCACGGCGGCGAACGGACAGTCCGGCCCCGCGGAGAGGGTTGCGGCCGAGGCCGCCGGGGGGCGCATCGGGCTCGTCACGATCGGCGGTTGCCGCGGCGCCGTGCTCGAGGCCATGGACGAGCTGGCCCGGCGCGGAATCGCCGCGGACTTTCTCCGGGTTCGCGCCTTCCCGTTCCATCCGGAAGTGGAGTCCTTCTTGGCCCGCCACGAGACCAACTTTGTCGTCGAGCAGAACCGCGACGGCCAGCTCCGCAAGCTGCTCGCCGCCGAGACCGGAGCGTCCAAGGACCGGCTGGTCCCGGTGCTCTACTACGGGGGGTTGCCCCTGAGCTGCCATCACGTGATGGACGCCATAGAGCCTTACCTGCGGACGCTAGCCGAGGCGGCGGCCGCCGCCTCGCCCGGAGGATGACGCCGCCGTGACCCACATCGCCAAGCCCCGGGTCGCGCACCCCGGACTCGTCAAGAACCGGCTGGGCCTGACGCGCCGCGACTACGAAGGCGGCATGTCCACGCTGTGCGCCGGATGCGGCCACGACTCCATCACCGCGGCCATTGTGCAAGCGTTCTGGGAGATGGACGTCGAGCCCCACAAGGTCGCCAAGACCTCGGGGATCGGCTGCAGCGGCAAGACGCCGGCCTACTTCCTCAAGGAGGCACACGGGTTCAACGCCGTCCACGGCCGGATGCCCTCCATCACCACGGGCGCGCACGCGGCCAACCGGGAGCTGATGTGCATCGGCGTGTCCGGCGACGGCGACAGCCTGTCGATCGGCATGGGCCAGTTCGCCCATGTCGTCCGCCGCAACGTGAACATGCTGTACGTGCTGGAGAACAACGGCGTGTACGGCCTGACCAAGGGCCAGTTCTCGGCGTCGGCCGACCGAGGCTCGAAGGCCAAGCGCGGGCAGGTGAGCCGCGAGCATCCCATCGATCCCGTGCTGCTCGCGCTCAGCCTGGGCGCGGGCTTCGTGGCCAGGAGCTTCTCGGGCGACAAGGAGCAGCTCGTCCCCATTCTCAAGGCCGGCCTGCGCCACCGGGGATTCGCGTTGGTCGACGTCATCTCGCCCTGCGTCACCTTCAACGACCACCACGGCTCCACGAAGAGCTACCAGTACACGCGGGAGCACGTGAACGCCGCCGTGCACGCCGACTTCGTGCCCCCGGCCGACGAGATCGAGACCACCTACAAGGCCGGCGACGCGCGCACCGTCGTCATGCACGACGGCAGCCGCATCCGGTTCCGCAAGGTGCCCGCGGACTACGACCCCCGCGACCGGGACCGGGTCTACGCCTACGTCCGGGAGCGCCAGCGGGCCGGCGAAGTCGCGACGGGACTCCTGCATGTGGAACCGCCGGATGAACGCCGGGGCGCGACCGATTTCCACCGCGTCCAGGGCACGGTGGACGAGCCGCTGGCGCACTGCGCGTTCGAGGAGCTGTGTCCGGGCGCGGCGGCGCTGGAGAAGATTCAGGCGGCGTTTCGGTAGGCCGACCTCGGCCGCCAGGCGACGGGCCGCATCAGCGGCCCAAGTTGACCAAAGGTTGACACCCCCCCGTTAGGTTGGCCGTACGCATTGGCACGGACGGCGGGCTCGGTCTCTTGCAATCTCGGGCCGTCGTGCCATAATTGCAGGGATGAACGACCGATTCGTCCCCCGCCTGCTGGCAACGCGCCTGCGGGAGTACTTGGCCGTCTTTCCGGTCGTCGGGTTGCTCGGGCCGCGACAAGCGGGCAAGACCACTCTGGCTCGAGCCGTCGCGGACGAGGGCCCCGCACCGGCCGGCGGCGGACGCGGCGCGCCTTGCGAGGCGCTGTACCTGGACCTGGAAAACCCAGCCCACCTGGACCGGCTGTCCGACGCCGCCGGGTACCTGGAGACCGTCCGGGACCGCCTCGTGATTCTCGACGAAATCCATCGGACGCCCGAGTTGTCCCCGGTGTTGCGAGGGATCATCGACGAGCGCATTCGCGACGGCGAGCCGTCGGGCCAGTTCCTGCTCCTGGGCTCGGCCTCCATCGATCTGCTGCGCCAGTCGAGCGAGAGCCTCGCGGGGCGGATCGGCTACTTGGAACTCCCGCCCTTGGATGTCCGAGAAGTCGGCGGGGACGAAGTCTTGGACCTTTGGGCTAGGGGCGGCTTTCCCCGTTCCTTCCTCGCGCCCGGCGACCGGGCCTCCGCCGGGTGGCGCGAGAACTTCGTCCGCACGTACTTGGAGCGCGACATACCGCAACTCGGGCCGCGCATCCCTGCCGTTACTCTGCGCCGTTTCTGGACCATGCTGGCCCACTCCCAAGGCGGAACCTGGAACGGCGCGCGGCTGGCTCGCAGCTTGGCCGTGGACGGCAAGACGGTCGCCCGCTACTTGGACCTCCTGGTGGACCTCCTGCTGGTGCGGCGCCTGCCGCCGTTCCACGCCAACGTCCGCAAGCGTCTGGTCAAGTCGCCGAAGGTCTACATCCGCGACAGCGGCCTCGTTCACGCCCTGCTGCGGCTGGCCACGGCCGACGACGTGCTGGGGCACCCGGTCGCCGGCGCGAGCTGGGAGGGCTTCGCCGTCGAGACGTTGATCCGCGCGGCCCCCGAAGCGCAGGCCAGCTTCTATCGCACGGCTACGGGGGCCGAGATCGACCTCGTGATGGAGATGCCGGGCGGCCGCTTGTGGGCCATGGAGGTGAAGCGAAGCAACGCCCCAACCGTTCCGAGAGGGTTCCGTGCGGCGCTGGACGACATCCCCGCCGACCGCGCCTTCCTGGTCCACGGAGGCGACGAACGGTACCCGAAGGGAGGCGGCGTGGAGGCGGTCGGCCTGCGGGAAATGGCGGAGACGGTCGCGGCGGCGTAGGACGGCGCCGGCACGAAGACGCGGACGCGCTCGCCCGCGCGCGGGAGGTGCGGTGTGGGCTATGTCCACATGCCGGTCCTGGCCCAACTCCCGAACTGCTGGCGGACTAAAGAAAGAAGCAAATCGACTGGGTCGGCTACGAGCCCTGCTTCAACGTCCTCATGCGCGAGCGGCGGATCAAGGAGGCGTTCGCCGCAGAGCACGCGGCGCCGGGCCGACCGTTCCTTCAGGACGGCGACTGCCTGCTCTGCAACGAGCACGAGCCCGACCAGTGCGATCGGCACCCTCGTCGTCAAGTACCTGCAACGCCGGTGGGACGGGTTGGGAGGTCGTGCACTTGACCTGCCGCGGACCAAGGCGTTCAGTGTATCTACCATATTTCGGTGACTCTACCATGTTCTCACCGACATGCCATGTTCGCGCGGGCATGCCATCTCTCGGCAAGGCTGGCGCTTCGGGCAAGACCGCCGTGTTCCGATGTGCCGTCATGTCTCGGGAAGACGGCCCGGCATGTCCAGCGAATTCCAGGGCGTGGTCCAGCACCTAAGCTCCGACGAAGCGCTGGGCCATCCAGTGGCGGGTCCGAGTTGGGAGGGCTTCGCGGTCGAGACGTTGATCGGCGCGGCGCCCGAGGGAACCCAGGCCAGCTTCTCACTCTACCTGACGGCCACCGGGGCGGAGATCGACCTTCTGGCTGGAATGCCGGGCGGCCGCTTGTGGGCCGTGGAGATCACGCGAAGCAACATCCCCGTCCGTTCCGCGAGGGTTTCGCGCCGCGCTGGACGACGTCGCGGCCGACCAGGGCCTTCCTGGTTCACGGCGACGACAGGTGCCCCAAGGGAGGAGGCGTCGAGGCGGTCGGCCTGCGGGAGATGGCGGAGGAGATCGCCGCCGCGCAGCTCCTGGCATCGGACAGCACCGCAACCCGTCCGAGCCCCCGTCGGCGCCGCTCGAACGGTCGGAAGCGGCGCGGATATCGATTGGGGCGAATGCGAGGGCGGCTTGGCGGCGCTCGGCGGAAGCGCGCCAAGCCTCGCCACGGCCGAGGGGCCGGTGCGGGGGGCTTGGCGCGCTTTGGCCGGCGGAGCCGCGCGTCGGGGGTCTACCTGAGCTGGATGGCGCCTGCCAGGCCGAGGCGGCGTTGCGGGGGTTCGAGGGGCGAGGAGGCGTGCTCGCCGTAGAGGTGGAGGATGAAGCGCAGGCTCTCGGCGGGGCCGGCGGCGGGCGAGTGGGCGCCGGTGCCCGTGCTGGACTGGACGGACTGGCCGAGCAGCGAGAAGCGCGCGCCGGCGTTGAAGCGCTGGCCGGCGCCTGCGTCCTGGCTCCAGCGTCCGAAGGGCGTGATCGTGGCGCCGTTGTCGAGCGCGACGCCCCAGCCGAGTTCCATGGCCATGCGTCCGGGCGCCCAGCCGGACGGCGCGGCCTGGTGCGCAACCGGGTGCGCCGCCTGGGCGGCGGGACCGATGGCGGCGGGGCCTTGGCGCCAGAGTTCGCCGGTGGCGCCGGTGGCGGCGCCCCATGCCGGCTCGACGGAGAGCGACAGGCCGTCTTCGGCGGTCCCGCCGGGCTGGAGCCGGAACGAGACGCCGGCGCCCCATTCGCGCAAGCCCTCGGCCTGGTGCGCGAGCAGCGCGCGCCCGCGCATCGCGACGGACAGGCCGGTGGGCGCGTGGTCGAACGACGCTTCGCCGCCGGCCTCGGCGCCCAACCCGGTCTCGGCGTCGCCGGCGTCGAGGCGCGCGCCGAGCTCGAGCCGCGTGCGCAGCGACGCTTCGCCGCCGAGCGCCCAGGTCTTCGCGACTTCGGGCGCGAGCCGGACGCGGTGCGCGCGCGCGGTCACGCCTGCCAGGTCGGCCGCGTCGTCGGAGCGGACGCGCACGGAGAACGCGTCGGCCTTGAGCGCGATGCCGCCGGCCAGCTCGCGGCGCGCACCGAGCGCGCCCATCAGCATCGCGATGTCGGCGCCGAACCGGCCGCCGGCGGCTTCGTCGAGCGTCGCGTCGCCGGTTCCTGCGCCTGCGAGGGCCCAGAGGCCGAGTCCTCCGGTGGGCGACCAGTGCACGTAGGGATGCACGCTGGTCAGGCTCGCGGCGACGGAGCCCGCGCCGTTGACGGCGCTCTCGAACTCGGTCTCGAAGCTGCTGCGCGCGCCGGCGACGCCGACGAGCAGGCCGGACGCGAAGCGGTAGTCGGCGCCGAGGTGCGCCGAGCGAGCGCGCCCGCCGCCGAAGCGCAGGCCGTCGGCCGGGCGGCCCTCGTAGCCGCCCATGCCGGCGCGGCCCCAGACGGTCCAGCCGGGACGCAGGCCGGCGGCGTCCTGCGCGCCGAACGCGCCCGAGTCGCTGGCCGCGCCGCCGCCGAGCGAGAGCTGGAACGAGCTGCGCTCGAGCAGGTCGCCGCCCGACAGCGGGTTGAGCGTCACGCCGCCCGGCGTGGGCGGCGCGGGCTCCTGCTGGCCCTGGTAGTCGCCGCCCATGCCGAGTCCGCCAAGCCCGCCGGCGCCACCGGTTGCAACGCCCGGGCCGCCGAAGAGCAGCGCGGCCGGGTCGAGCGCGCCGGCGGACTGCGCGCCGCGCGGACCGCCGGTGGTCGGCAACGCGACTTGGACGCCGAGCAGGCCGGACGCCGAGCGCGCGAGCGCCCGCCAGCCGCACGCGCCGCCGCCTGTCGCGCCGCCGTCGCAGGCGATGGAGCGTCCTCCGAGCTGGAGGTGCGAGCGTCCGAGTCCGCCGGCCGACTCGATCCCGAGCCTGCCGCCGATCACGTCGACGGCCTCGGCGCCGAGCGAGCGCCCGAACGCGGCCAGCGCGCCCTCGAGCACGCGCGCTCGCTCGGAGCGCGACGCCTCGACGACGACGGCGACGGTCTGCTCGGCGGCCAGCCCGCCGGGATCGGTCGCCGTCACGGTCACGCTCGCCGTGCCGATCGCGAACGGCCGGATGGTCAGCACGCCGCCCGCCACGCTCGCCGCCGCCACCGCCGTGTCCGACGACTCGGCGGCGTACGCGAGCGCGTCGCCGTCCGGGTCCCGGAAGTACGCGTCCAGCGTCTCCTGCACGGCCGCGCCGTGCGCGTCGAGCGCCGCGACGGCGATCTGCGCGGTCGCTTCGGGCGCCTCGTTGACGTCGGTCACGACGACGGTCGCGTTCGCCGTCGCCGCCAGGCCGCCCCTGTCCGTCGCGGCGACGACGAGCGCGTGCTCGCGCGGGCCCGTCTCGTAGTCCTCGCCGGCGCCGACGTAGCGCACGGCGCCGCTCGCAGCGTCCAGCTCGAACAGGCCGCCGCCGCCCGAGACGAGGCTGTACGACAGCACGTCGCCCTCGTCCTCGTCGGCGGCGGCGACGGCGCCGACGGCGAGCGGGCCGGCAGCGTTCTCGGCCAGCTCGAACGTCCAGCTCGCCTGCTCGAACACGGGCGCCTCGTTCACGTCGGCGACCGTCACGACGACGGCCGCCTGCGCGGCGAGGCCGTCGGCGCCCGTCGCGGCGACGACGAGCGCGTGCTCGCGCGGGCCCGTCTCGTAGTCCTCGCCGGCGCCCACGTAGCTGACCTCGCCGGTCGCAGCGTCCAGCTCGAACAGGCCGCCGCCGCCCGAGACCAGGCCGTACGACAGCGCCTCGCCCTCGTCCGGGTCGGTCGCCGACACCGTGCCCAGCACTATGGGCCCGGCCGCGTTCTCGGCCAGCTCGAACGTCCAGCTCGCCCGCTCGAACACGGGCGCCTCGTCGGCGTCGGCGACGGCTATCACGACGCCGGCCGCCGCTCGCAGCCCGCCCGCGTCGGCGACGGCGACGGCCAGCGCGTGCTCGCGCGGGCCCGTCTCGTAGTCTTCGCCGGCGCCGACGTAGCGCACGGCGCCGCTCGCAGCGTCCAGCTCGAACAGGCCGCCGCCGCCCGAGACGAGGCTGTACGACAGCGCCTCGCCCTCGTCCGGGTCGGTCGCGCTGACCGTGCCCAGCACTATCGGTCCGGCCGCGTTCTCGGCCAGCTCGAACGTCCAGCTCGCCCGCTCGAACGCCGGCGCCTCGTTCGCGTTCGTCACCTTCACCGTCACGCGGACGGTCGACGCGAGGCCGCCGACGTCGGCGGCCGACACGACGAGCGCGTGCTCGCGCGGGCCGGCTTCGTAGTCTTCGCCCGCGCCGACGTAGCTGACCTCGCCGCTCGTCTCGTCCACCTCGAACAGGCCGCCGCCGCCCTCGCGCAGCCGGTAGTACACCTCGTCGCCCTCGTCCGGGTCCACGGCGCTCACGGCGCCCACGACGACGGCGCCCGCCACGTTCTCGGCCAGCTCGAACGCGTACGACTCGGCCCCGAACTTCGGCGGCCGCCCCGGCTCCGGCTCGCCGCCGCCGCCCTCGACCCTGCGCGTCGGATCGCTTGCGAACGCATGGCTGCCCAGCGACAGCGCGGCCGGCGTCGAACCGTCGGCGGCCGACACGATCGCGGCGCCGCTCGCGTCCAGCGCGCCGGCGGCCAGCGCGATCCCGTTCGGCGCGCGGTCGTGAGGACGCACCTCGTACGCGAACTCGACGCGCCGCCCGCTCGCCGACGCCAGCGCGGCGTGAACCGTGCGCGTGCCCATCGCCAGCGCCAGACGCGGGCCGCCCGTCACGCTCACCGGCCGGTCGAACACGACGGCGATCTCGATCGTCTGGCCGGCGCGCCACCGGCCGCCCGACTGCGGACGGCTCGCTTCGACGCCCGCGACCGCAGGCGGCGACACGACGCTGCCGTCCACCAAGTGGCCGCCGACGTTCGTCAGCGCGTGGCCGCCCAGCGACAGTCCAGCCGCCGCCGTGCCGCCCAGCAGCGTGATCGCGCCGCCGTTCAGCGACAGCGCGCCCGCGCCCACGCTCAATCCGTCCGCGTCGGCGTCCGCCGCCTGAACGGCGTACGCGAACTCGAGCGCCGCGCCCTGCGTCGCGCCCAACGCGCCGGCGGAACCGCCTGCGCCGCCCGCCGACCCGCCGGCCCAGCGCGCGCCTGCATAGCCCGCCG
The DNA here is from genome assembly GCA_965203485.1 of Longimicrobiales bacterium. Lineage (GTDB taxonomy): Bacteria > Gemmatimonadota > Gemmatimonadetes > Longimicrobiales > Gaopeijiaceae. Next base: position 745,177 of record OZ241892.1, on the reverse strand, counting down.
CGACGCCGGCCCAGCCCGCGCGCGCGGCGGCGCCGTAGCCGACGACGCGCACGAAGCGCGCCGTGCGCGTCTGCGCGCCGATCGTCAGCGCCAGCTGCGGCGAGCCCGTCACGGCGACGGCGCGGTCGAAGCGCACGTGCACGCGGATCTCCTCGCCCAGCTCGTAGCGCCCGCCGCCGATCGGCGCGCTCGCCAGCGTCACGCCCGCCACGGCAGGCGCCGTCTCGGCGCTCCCGTCCACCAGGTGGCCCGCGACGTTCGACAGCGCGTGCGTGCCCAGCGACAGCACCGCCGCCACGCGCCCGCCCGCGATCACGATCGTCCCGCCGTTCAAGGCCAGCGCGCCCGCCGCGACGCTCACGCCGTCGGCGTCGGCGTCGCCGCCCGCGACGACGTAGCCGAACACCAGCTCGGCCGTGCCGCTCCCGCTCGCGTAGCCCGCCTGCCGCGTCGCGCTCCCGATGCCCAGCGCCAGCTGCGGCGCGCCCGCAACGTCGACCGGACGGCTGAACGCCAGCGCGACGGCGATCCGCTCGCTCAACCCGTACGCGCTCCCGTTCGCAGGCGACGATACCAGCCGCGCGCCCGTCACTACCGGCGCCGCCTCGAGCGTGCCGGCGACGGCGTGGCCGCTCGCGTTCACTATCGCGTGGCTGCCCAGCGACAGAACCGCCGCCGCCGTGCCGCCCGCGACCACCAGCGTCCCGCCGCTCAGCGACAGCGCGCCCGCGCCAACGCTGATCCCGTCCCTGTCGGCGTCCGCCGCCTGAACCACGTACGCGAACTCGAGCTCGGACGTGCCGCTCCCGCTCGCGTAGCCCGCCTGCCGCGTCGCAGCGCCGATGCCGAGCGCCAGCTCGGGCGTGCCCGTCACCGCCACCGCGCGGTCGAAGCGCACCGCCACCCGTATCTCCTCGCCCAGTCCGTACGACCCGCCGCCCGACGGCGCGCTCGCCAGCCGAGCGCCCGCAACCGCCGGCGCGCCCTCGACGCTGCCGTCCACCTTGTGCGCGCCAGCGTTCGCAATCGCGCTCGAGCCCAGGCCCAGGCCGGCCGCCGTCGACCCGTCGCGCGCGTCGGCTATCGCGCCGCCGTTCAACGACAGCGCGCTCGCGCCCACGCTGATCCCGTCGGCGTCCGCGTCCGCGGATGCGACCACGTAGCCGAACACCAGCGCGCGCGTCCCGCTGCCGCCAGCGTAGCCCGCCTGCTTCGTCGCCGCGCCGATGCCCAGCGCCAGCTGCGGCGCGCCCGTCACGACGACCGGGCGCGCGAACGTCACCCGTACCTCGATGCGCTCGCCCAACCCGTACGTGTCGCCGCTCGCCGGCGCGCTCGTCACCGACGCCGCGCTCGGCGACGACGCCGTGAACGTCCCGCCCGCCACCTTGTGGCCCCCGCTGTTCGCCACCGCGTGCGCGCCCAGGCCCAGCAAAGCGTCGGCCGTGCCGCCCGACACCTTGATCGTCCCGCCGTTCAGCGCCAAAGCGCCCGCCGCGACGCTGAGCCCGTCGGCGTCCGCGTCGGCGGACACGACCACGTACCGGAACGCCAGCGCAGCCGTCCCGCTCCCGCCCGCGTAGCCCGCCTGCTTCGTCGCCGCGCCGATGCCCAGCGCCAGCTGCGGCGCGCCCGTCACCGCCACCGGCTTGTTGAACTCGACCTCGACCTCGACCGTGTCGCCGCGCTCGAACGTGTCGCCCACCTGCGGCGACCCGATCGTCACGCCCATCACCCCCGGCGGGCCGCGCGTCGCGTCCACGCGGTGGCCCGCAGCGTCCGCGACCGCGCTCGACCCCAGGCCCAGCGCCGCCGCCGTCGAACCGTCGCGTCCGTCCGCGATCGTCCCGCCGTTCAGCGCCAAAGCGCTCGCGCCGATGCTGAGCCCGTCGGAGTCGGCGTCGCCCGCGACGACCACGTAGCCGAACGCCAGCTGCGGCGTGCCCGTTCCGCCCGCGTAGTCCGCCTGCCGCGTCGCAGCGCCGATCCCCAGCGCCAGCTGCGGCGTGCCCGTCACCGCCACAGCGCGCGCAAACGTCACCCGAACCTCGATCCGCTCGCCCAGTCCGTACGTCGCGCCGCTCGCAGGACTGCTCGCGACCGCCACGCCCGTCACGCCCGACGCCGTGAACGTCCCGCCCGCAACCTTGTGGCCCGCGCTGTTCGATATCGCGTGCGTGCCCAACCCCAGCGTCGCGTCCAGCGTCCCGCCGGCCAGCCGAACCGTACCGCCGTTCAATCCCAGCGCCGTCGTCGCGACGCTCAACCCGTCGGCGTCCACGTCCGCCGTCACCACCACGTACCGGAACTCGAGCGACGACGTGCCGCTCCCGCTCGCGTAGACCGCCTGCTTCGTCGCGCTCCCGATCCCCAGCGCCAGCTGCGGCGCGCCCGTCACGTCCACCGCCCGGTTGAACGCCAGCGCCGCCACGATCGTGTCGCCCCGCTCGAACGTCGTGCCCACCGGCGGCGAGCCGAGCGTCACGCCCGTCACGCCGGGCGGCCCCAGGCTCCCGTTCACCTTGTGCGCCGCAGCGTTCGATATCGCATGGCTCCCCAGGCCCAGGCCCGCAGCCTCGCTCGCGTCGCGCGCGTCGTCGATCGCACCGCCGTTCAACGCCAGCGCGGCCGGCCCGACGCTCAAACCGTTCGCGTCCGCGTCCGCAGCCACCACCACGTAGCCGAACGCCAGCGTCTTCGTGCCCGTGCCGCTCGCGTAGCTCGCCTGGCGCGTCGAGTCGCCGATCGTCAACGCCAGCTGCGGCGTGCCCGTCACTGCCACCGCGCGGTCGAACGTCACCTCGACCTCGATCCGCTCCGTGCGACCGTACGTGCTGTCGCTCGCTGGACTGCTCGATATCGACACGCCGCTCGCCGACGACGCCGTGAACAGCCCGCCGTTCACCACCAGGAAGTTCTCGAACGCATGGCGCTCCAGGCTCAGCAACGCGTCCGTCGTCCCGCCCGACACGTCGATCGTGCCGCCGTTCAGAGCCAGTGCGCTCGCGCCAACGCTCAACCCGTCCAAGTCCACGTCCGCCGTCGCCACCACGTACCGGAACACCAGCGCCGCCGTGCCCGTGCCCGATGCGTACGCCGCCTGCCGCGTCTGCGTGCCGATCCCCAGCGCCAGCTGCGGCGTGCCCGTCACGTCCACCGCCTTGTTGAACCGCACCGTCGCAACAATCGTGTCGCCGCGCTCGAACACCGCGCCCGCCGGCGGCGGCGCCACCGCCAACCCCGTCACCCCGGGCGGGCCCAGCCCGCCGTTCACCTTGTGCGACGCAGCGTTCGTGATCGCGTTCGACCCCAAATCCAGGCTCGCAGCCGTCGCGCCCGGACGCGCGTCGTTGATCGTCCCGCCGTTCAACGCCAGCGCGCCCGCCGCGATGCTGAGCCCGTCGGCGTCCACGTCCGCAGGCCGGACCGCGTACCCGAACACCAGCGTGTCCGCACTGCTCGACGCCGAATCGTAGTCCGCCTGGCGCGTCGCCGTCCCGATCCCCAAAGCCAGTCGCGGCGTCCCCGTCACCGCCACCGGACGGCTGAACGCCACCTTCACCTCGATAGACTCGCCCAGCTCGTACGTGCTCGCGCTCGCTGGCGCGCTCGACACCGTCACCGCGCTCACCGAAGGCGTCGTGAACGTCCCGCCCGCAACCGTGTGGCCCGCGCTGTTCACTACCGCGTTCGCCCCCAAGTCCCGCATCGCGTCCAGCGTCCCGCCGGCCAGCCGGATCGTGCCGCCGTTCAACGTCAACGCGCCCGCCGCTATGCTGATCCCGTCCGCGTCCGCGTCGGCCGCCACCACCACGTACCGGAACACCAGCGTGTCCGTCCCCGTCCCGCTCGCGTAGTCCGCCTGCCTGGTCGCGCTCCCGATGCCCAGCGCCAGTTGCGGCGTCCCCCCCACGTCCACCGGCCGGCTGAACACCACCGACACCTCGATCGTCTCGCCGCGCTCGAACGTCGTGTCCACCGCAGGCGAACCGATCGACAACCCCGTCACCCCCGGCGGGCCCAGGCTCCCGTCCACCTTGTGCGAACGATCGTTCGCGACCGCATGGCTGCCCAAACCCAGGCTCGCCGCCGCCGTGCCGTCGCGCGCGTCGTTGATCGCGCCGCCGTTCAACGCCAGCGCGCTCGCTCCGATGCTGATCCCCGTCGAGTCCGCGTCCGCAGCCACCACCACGTACCGGAACACGAGCGTCCGCGTCCCGCTCCCGCTCGCGTACGCCGCCTGCCGCGTCGCCGTCCCGATCCCCAGCGCCAGCTGCGGCGTCCCCGTCACCGTCACCGCGCGCACGAACTCGACGGCCACCTCGATCCGCTCCGTGCGTCCGTACGTGCTGTCGCTCGACGGCGCGCTCGTGATCGCCACCCCGCTCACCGACGCCGCCGTCAGCGTCCCGCCGTCCACCTTGTGGCCCGAGCTGTTCGTCACCGCGTGGCCGCCCAACCCCAGCACCGCGTTCGTCGTCCCGCCCGCCTGCCGTATCGTCCCGCCGTTCAAGCTCAAAGCGTTCGCCGCTATGCTGATCCCCAGCGTGTCCGCGTCCGCAGCCACCACCACGTACCGGAACACCAGCGTGTCCGTCCCCGTCCCGCTCGCGTACGACGCCTGCCTGGTCAGCGTGTCGACCGCCAGCGCCAGCTGCGGCGTCCCCGCAACGTCCACCGCCCGGTTGAACGCCACCGCCACCTCGATCGCGTCGCCTCGCTCGAACGTGTCGCCCGACGGCGGCGACCCGATCGACAGACCGCTCACCACCGCACCAAGGCTCCCGTCCACCTTGCGCATCCCGTCGTTCGCAATCGCCAACCGCCCCAACCCCCAAAACGGCGGCCGCACCGAATGCTGCGACTGCACGTTGCCGCCCGTGATCGCGTTCGCCGCGATGCTGATCCCGTCCGCGTCAGCGTCCGCCGCCTGTACCACGTAACGGAACCTCAGCGGGTTGTAGGTGTTGCCGCCCCCGAGCACCATCGACGCCTGCCGCGTCTGCGTCCCGATCCCCAGCGCCAACTGCGGCCCCGCGCCGCTGACCAGGACGGCCGTGTGGCTCAACGACACCGTCACCTCGATCGTCTCGCCCACACCGTACGTGCCACCCGAACCCGGACTGCTCACCGCAATCCCGCTCACGCCCGCCCTGTGCGCCGGATTCGTCGCCGTGCCCGTGTAGGCGCGCCCAAAGTCCAGCAACGCCGCATCGCTGCTCCCCGCACGCCGGATCGTGCCGCCGTTCAGAGCCAGAGCATCGCGCGCCACGCCGATCCCGTCGTCGTCCCTCGGGTCGTAGCCGTGCATCTGATAACGAAAAACCAGCGTCGCCGTCCCCGTCCCGCTCGCGTACGCCGCCTGCCTAGTCGCCGTCCCGATCACGATCGCCACCTGCGGCGTGCCCACAACGTCCACCGCCGCGCTGAACTCGACCGTCACCTGCATCCAGTCGCCCGCCACGAACTGATTCCATTGGCTCGTCGGCGGAACGGTGTTCAACGTCACCGACAGCACGCGAGCCGGCCGCACGCGGCTCCCGTCCACCTTGTGGCCCGTACTGTTCGAAACCGCGCTCGATCCCAAACCCAGACCCGCAGCAACCGAAACGTCGCGCGCGTCCGCTATCGTGCCGCCGTTCAGCCCCAGCGCACCCGCCGCGATGCTCAACCCGTTCGTGTCCGCGTCCGCAGCCACCACAGCGTACCGGAACAACAGCGTGTCCGTCCCCGTCCCGCTCGCGTACGACGCCTGCCGCGTCGAACTCCCGATCCCGATCGCCAGCTGCGGCGTCCCCGTCACCGCCACCAGCCGCGTGAACGCCACCGCCACGTCGATCGTGTCGCCCAGCAAGTACGTGTCGCCGCCCGACGGAACGCTCGCCACCGACACACCGCTCACCGACGCCGCCGTCAACGTCCCGCCGTCCACCTTGTGCCCGGCGCTGTTCGTGATCACGTGCCACGTCTGCAACTCCAGCAATGCGTTCGCCGTGCCGCCCGTCACCGCAATCGTGCCTCCGTTCAAGCCCAATGCGCCCGCGCCCACGCTCAACCCGTCCGCGTCAGCGTCCCCGGACGCCACCACGTACCGGAACGCCAGCGACCCCGACCCGCTGCCAGACGCGTAGCTCGCCTGCCGCGTCGCCGTCCCGATCGTCAGCGCCAGCTGCGGCGTCCCCGTCACCGTCACCCACCGCCCGAAACTCACCCTCGCCTCGATCGTGTCGCCCCGCTCGAACACGTCGCCCGTCACCGGCGACCCCAACGACACCCCCGTCACCACCGGCCGGTCGCCCGCCACCTTGTGCGCCGCCGCGTTCGCAATCGCATGGCTGCCCAATCCCAGCGCCGCCGCCGCCGAGCCGCCCGCTATCTCGATCGTCCCGCCGTTCAATGCCAACGCGCTCGCTGCGATGCTCACCCCGTCCGCGTCGCTGTCCGACGGCCCCACAGAATACTGGAACGTCAGCGTGCTCGTGCCCGTCCCGCTCGCGTACCCCGCCTGCCGCGTCGCCGCCCCGATCCCCAATGCCAGCTGCGGCGTGCCCACAACGTCCACCGCACGGTCGAACCCCACCTCGACTCGGATCGCCTCGAACCGGTGGTACGTCGAATCCGTACCCGCGTCGCTCGCAATCGCCACACCGCTCACCCCAGGCGCCACCTCCTTCGAACCGTCCACCTGGAACAACGCCGAGTTCGCGAAGTTCCACGGCGCCAACGACAAGTTCGCGCCCGTCGTGCTCCCCGTCGCTCGAAGCGTCGCGCCGCCCGGCAACGTCAATGCGTTCGCGCCGACGCTGATCCCGTCCGAATCGCTGTCCGCAGCCACCACCGTGTAGCAGAACACCAACACGTTGGCTCCTGTCGTATCGCACAGCACAGCGCTCCGCGTCTGCGTGCCAATCCCCAACGCCAGCTGTGGCGTGCCCGCCGCCGTCACCGCCACGCCGAAGCTGACCGCCGCGCGTATCTCGTCCGCAAGACCGAACACGCTGTCCGTGCTCGCGTACGCCAACCCCGTGTTCGCCGGCGTCACGAAGAACACGCCCGACACCGACGGCGGCGTGAGCGCCACCTTGTGCGCCGAAGCGTTCGCGATCGTGTGAACCCGCAAACCCAAGTACGCGTTCACCGTCGCCGACCCCGCCCGCCGAATCGTCCCGCCCGCGCCCAGCGCCAACGCGCCCGCGCCCACGCTCAATCCGTCCGCGTCCTCGTCCCCAGCCCCCACAACGTACCGGAACACCAGCGAATCGCCGCCCGTCCCCGCAACGTACCTCGCCTGCCGCGTCGCCGTCCCAATCCCCAATGCCAGACGCGGCGCCCCCGTCACGTCCACGTTCTCGCTGAACACCAGCCCGACCTCGATCGTGTCGCCCTCAGCATACGTGCTGTCGTTCCCCGCGTCGCTCGCTACCACCGTGCCCGTCACGTGAGGCACCGCCTGTGCGCCGTTCACCTTGTGCGCCGAAGCGTTCGCGATCGGCGTGAAGTCCAAGTTGGCGTTCGCCGCGCCCGCCGGCGCCCCAGCCGTCCTGACGTAGTCGCTCCCGCCAAACGTGACGCTGTCGACGCTCAGCCCGTCCGCGTCCAAGTCGGCCTGCACCGGAACGTACCGCCAGTGCAAGGTTCTCGTGCCAGTGTTCACGTTGTGTATGTAACCCGAGCGGACGTCCTCCCCAATCGTCAGATGTATGCCCGACGACGCCGTGACCGACGCCGCTATGGCCCGGTCGAACACCACGAAGAAGTCGATGATGTCGCCGCTCGCCCACGTCTGGTCGGCGCCCGCGCTGCTGGGAATCGAAACGCTCGATACCTTCGGTATCTCCCACACGCGATGAGCTCTGTCGTCCGTCGCGACGTGAGTCCACAAGCTCAAGTACACGTCCACCGCCGTGCCCGCCCTTCTGATCGTACCGCCGTTCAGCGTCAGCGCATTCCGCCCGTAGCTGATCCCGTTCGTGTCAGAGTCCCCCGCCGCCACGACGTACTTGAACGTCAGCGTTGTCGTGCCCGTCCCAGACACGTAGCTCGCCTGCCGCACCGCCGACAGAACCAGCGCCAGCTGCGGCGTCCCCGTCACGTCCACCGCTTGGTTGAACACGACTTCCACCGCGACCGTGTCCCCCTCCACGTAGATGCTGTCCGTCCCCGCGTCGCTCGCGAACGACGTGCCCGTCACGATAGTCGCGCCCGAGCCCAGTACCTTGTGCGCCGCCGCGTTCACAACAACGAAGTTCGCCGTCGACAGCGTCGCGTCCACCGCCGCGCCCGCCCGCTTGATCGTGCCCCCGTTCAAAGCCAAAGCGCTCGCCCCGATGCTCAACCCGTCCGCGTCCGCGTCGCCGCTCGCCACCACGTACCGGAACGTCAGCGAATCCGTCCCCGTACCGCCCGCGTAGCTCGCCTGCCGCGTCTGCAAACCAATCCCCAGCGCCACTCGCGGCGTGCCCGTCACGTCCACGCTCTCGTTGAACACCACCGCTACTTGTACCGTGTCGTTCGCCGCATACGTGCTGTCCGTACCCGCATCGCTCGTGACCAGCACCTTCGTCACGGCAGGCGGCCCCGCCGTACCGTCCACCTTGTGCGTGTCGGCGTCGGCGACCCTGTGGACCCGCAAGCCCAGGTACGCGTTCACCGTCGCCGACCCCGCCCGCCGGATCGTCCCGCCGTTCAACGTCAACGCCTCCGACCCGATGCTGATCCCGTTCGTGTCCACATCCCCAGGCCCAACCTCGTACCGGAACACCAGCGAACTGCCGCCCGTCCCCGCAAAATAGACCGCTTGCCGCGTCTCCGTCCCGACCGCCATCGCCAGGCGCGGCGAGCCCGTCACGTCCACGTCCTCGTTGAACCAGATGCCGATCTCGATCACGTCGCCGCGCGCGTACGTGCTGTCGTTCCCCGCATCGCTCTCAATCGTCGTGTTCGTCACGTGAGGCACCGCCTTCGCGCCGTTCACCTTGTGAGTCGCCGTATCCGTCAATGTCACGGCCGAAAGATCGTTGTCCGCCTCGACCAACGTGCCCTCGAGCCTGACGCTGCCGATGTTCGTCAACGCGTTCTCCGGCAAGCTTATCCCGTTCTCGTCCAAGTCGGCCTCCGTCACCGTGTACCGAAACCATACCGCCCAAGGGTTCTGCTGGTGCGGAATCGCCGTCACCGTGTCCTCGCCAATCTCGATCGCCAACCTCATCGCCTGCCAGTTCGGCTTGTCCACGCGGTCGGTCCACGTGATCCGCAGATGGACCACCTCCCCCGCTGCGAACGTCTGGTCGCTCGCCGGATTCGTCTGGAAATGTATCGGCGCCATCGCCGGCCTACGCGCAACTTGATGGTTCCTGTCGTTGCTGACCGCGTGGGCGCCCAACCCCAGAACCGCATCCACCGTACCGCCCGCCCGCCGAATCGTACCGCCGTTCAGAGCCAGCGCGCTCGCCGCTATGCTGATCCCGTCAGCGTCCCGGTCCGTCGACGTCACCGGCAACACGTAGTGGAACGCCAACGAATCGTTCCCCGTGCCCGACACGTAGCTCGCCTGACGCGTCATCGTGTCCACCGTCAGCGCCAACTGCGGCGTGCCCGTCACGTCCACCGACTCGCTGAACACTACCAAAACCTTGATCGTGTCGCCCTCCACGTACGTGCTGTCGCTCCCCGCGTCGCTCGTGATGCCCACGCCGCTCACCGCCGGCGGCGTGGTTTGGGCGCTCAGCGGCGCCGGCGCCGTGGTCCCGAACGCCGCCAGCAGGCCGAGGGCCGCGAGCGAGGTTCGCGCTACCGGCATCGCTCGGGCCAGCCAGCCAGTCGGCCGGAGGGGCGTCGGCCTCGTCTCAGCTTTACGGGCCTCATGCGTACTCATGCTCTGCCTCATTCGAGAAGAAGATGACGGCAAGCACAAATCCACGGTGTCCGGCCAGGAACGTGAAGACTTGCCGCACGCGACGAACGGGGGAAAGATAAAAACAAAGGCACCTTGGTCAACCAGCCGCGCTACGCGGACGTGAAGCGGCGGGTCGGGAGCCGGCGCTCGTGGACGCCAGGCCGGGCGCGCCCCGGTCGCGCGGCCCTCCCTACCCCATCGGGTGGGAGCCGAACGCTTCGACTGGCCAAACGCAAGGGGGGGGGGGGGGGGGGATTCCTGACGTGGCTCGCCCCTTGCCGGGGCCGAGCGCTTCGCGACGTGGGTGGCCAGGTTCGGTTCATCTCGCTCTCGGCTCCTCTCAACCATCCCTCTGTTCGTCCGCGACCGCCGGCGCACTCGACGATACGAGAAAAAAATGGCATATCCCCGCTGTTGGTCAAGCCGGTGCGCGACGAGGTCCCGGACCCGGCCTGCTTTCCGGCGACCGCATCGCTGCCGCGGCGGCACCGGCTCGCGCCCTACGCCTTCCCGCCGCCGGAGGCGAAGCTGGCGTAGCGCAACTCCGCGGTGTGTCGGGCCGAGAACCGGCGGCCCGCCGCGCGCAACGCCGAGTGCGCGACGACGCGTTGCGCGTCTTGGAGACATGGATTCGCGAAGCCTGCAACGACTCCGTGAAGCCGCCGCTGGACGCCGAAATCCTGAAGCAGGAAGCGGCCGACGCGGACGGGCGCCTCATGCCTTGGACCGCCGGGGCGTCGGCGTCGAGCACATCCTCGCGGACGGTTCCATCGCGTCCCACGCGGCCGTCATGGACGACCTGCTCGCCAAGCACAACTTGAGCGACGCGCAGACGGAACCTCTTCCCCCGGCATGCGGGACGAGCGCGTCGAGGAAGCCGTGGCCCGCCAAGCGCGCGAAGTCGGATTCGCCCGCGGCGAAGGCCGTTCCCAGCGCGAGCCCGGGCGGCCCTTCCATTCACCAAGTCCCCAGCCAAGTCGCACTGCGACATGAAGCTCTTCACCATCGGCTCGCCAAGAAGAACGACCTCGCTTCCTTCTTGGACGCCATCTGCGGCGTGGGCACGCGTCCACATGCCGCTCTTGGCCCCGACCCGCGAACTGCTGCCGTCCGAGCGAAGCTCGCTGAGGGGGGCGTGCTCGTCCCGCGCCTACGCCCTCCCCGGAAACGGAACTGAGAGCCCGGCCACGTCGAACGCGCCCGGAAAGTCGGGAGCCTCGGCCTTCTGCTTGCCGCTCCACGTCTCCACGTCGATTCGGTACACCGCCGTGCGGGCCAGCTCCTCGTCCGTCGTCGCCCGGTAGTCCCGGCCGGGCCGGAGATGCGGCGCGTACTTGTCCAGCAGCATCTGCAGGGCGGCCTTCGCCTCCTTCGGATCGACCACGACGCTGCCCGTCCCGAAGGCGACGACGCTCGCGTACTCCACCGAGAACTCCAGCGCTTCCGGAGCGGGGAGCAGGCGTCCCATGGTCACCGCCCCGAAGGCCGCCCGCGCGCCGGGCTCCACGTTGTCCCGCGTCCGGCCGGTTCGGTGCGTGTGGAGGTAGATGCGCCGTTCGCCGCCGCCGTCGTCGAACACGAACAGATTGGAGTTCAGGAACGGCTGGCCGTCTTGGGCGACCGTGGCTAGGAACCCGTAGGGCGCCCGCTTCAGGAACGCCGCCACCCACGGTGTCGTCCTGGCCGCGGTCGCGCCGCCGAATCGCGCTTCGGGGATCGTCGCGGCCGACGGCGGACGCGCCCGTTTTGGAAGAGCTCACGGCCTCGGACTCGCTTGCATGCGCGCGCCAGGATGTCCGGTGGACCAGGCCGGCCGGATCTTCGCGTTCACCCGCATGCGCGCGCGCTGGCTTGCGCCGAGGGCGCCGCGCCGATGCCCTCCGCTACGCCGCCCCGCCGCCGAACGCGAAGCTGGCGTAGCGGAGCTCGGCGGTGCCGAACCAGCGGTGGGAGGCGTCGCGGAAGTCGCGCCAGTGGTCGTAGACGGCGCGGTACTGGGGGTCGGCGCTCGCGTAGTCCTCGAGGATCTCCTCGATGGTCGCGCGGGCCAGGCCCATGATCTCGTCCGAGAACGGGCGGAGCTGCACGCCCGCGTCCATAAGGCGGCGCAAGGCCGGGGGATTCTTGGCGTCGTAGGCCTGGAGCATCCGCCGGGCCGACGCCTGGGCCGCGACCTCGAAGACGGCCTGGTACTCGGACGGCAAGGCGTCCCATGCGGCGCGGTTGACCTGGTACGACATCGAGGCGCACGGCTCCCACCAGCCGGGGTAGTAGTAGTAGGTGGCGGCCTGGTGGAGGCCCAGCTTCTCGTCGTCGTACGGGCCGACCCACTCGGTCGCGTCGATGGCGCCGCGCTCCAGGGCCGGATAGATGTCGCCGCCGGCGAGGACCTGCACCGTCACGCCCATGCGGTTCATGACGTCGCCGCCCAGGCCGGGGATCCGCATCTTGAGGCCGCGCAGGTCCTCGGCCGAGTTCACTTCGCGGCGGAACCAGCCGCCCATCTGGCCGCCCGTGTTGCCCGCCGGAAACGAGATGATGCCGAAGTCGGCGAAGACGCCCCGGATCACCTCGCCGCCGCCGCCCTCGTTGAGCCATGCGTCTTGCTGGCGGGCGGTCATCCCGAAGGGAACGCCCGCGTCGAAGGCCAGTGCCTGGTTCTTGCCGGTGAAGTAGTAGCTGGTGCTCTGCCCGACCTGCGCCGAGCCCTGCTGGACCGCGTCCATGACCTGGAGCCCGCCCACGAGCTCGCCCGCGGGATAGGGGCGTATCTGGAAGCGGCCGCCCGTCAGCTCCGACGTGATCTCGCCCAGCATTTCGGCCGATCCGAAGATCGTGTCGAGTCCGCGGGGGAAGCTCGAGGCCAGCCGCCACTGGACGCGCGGGCGGGTCTGGACCGACGGCGCCTCGTCGTCTCCCCCGCCGCCTGCCCCGCAGGCGCTGACGATGCCCGCGCCCGCCAAGCCGCTCGCCGCCTTGCCGAGAAAGCTCCGGCGGGCCACCGGAGCGGCCTTGCCCTGCGAACCGGCCGCGGCTTCCCGAGAGGGGCCGGGCTCGGGGGATGCCGAGGGCGCCGCGAGTGTGGCGGGCACGGCAGGCGCAACCGGTCCCGAAGCGTGCTTATCGTCCATGCGTTCTCTTGGTTGGGGAGGATTCGCTCAAGGGCGGCGGGCGGAGGTGTTTTCGGCTCTTCAACAGTAGCGCCGCGCACCGGCTTCCTGCGAACTGGGCGGAACGGACGAACCGTCGCCCTGGGGCCGGCCCCGCCCAAGCTCCCTATCCGGGAGGCGCCGCGACGGCGTCCTGCGAGCGGATGTACAGCTCTCGCTTGGGGTGGGGGATCTCCAAGCCGGCAGCCGCGAAGGCGCCCAGCGCGCGCTCGGTGATTTCGTCGGCGACCCGGCGGCGCGCCCGCGCGTCGCGTATCCAGACGCGCAACTGCAGGTTGACCTCGGACGGGCCGAACCCTCGGAGGATCACAATCGGCGCCGGCTCGGGCTTCACCCCCCTCACCTCGAGCGCGGTGGCGATCAGGACTTCCTTGGCCCGCTCGATGTCGCTCTCGTACGCCACCGAGAACGGAAGTCGAAGGCGGATGTGATTCCCCGACATGGTGTAGTTGACGATGTCGCGCTGCATGATCTCGTTGTTCGGCACCACGACGACCAAGTTGTCCGGGTTGCGGATCTTGGTGGCGCGCAGGCCGATCTCGATCACGTCGCCCCAAGTGCCGGTCTCGGTCGGGGCCGTCCACAGCTCGACTCTGTCGCCCACCTGGAACGGGCGGTCGAGGATGAGCAGCACGCCCGCAATCAGGTTGGAGAGCGTGTCCTTCGCCGCGAACGACAGCGCCAGTCCCATCACGCCCGCGCCGGCCAGGAAGGGCTGTATCTGCATCCCCAGCCGGTCGAGCGCGAGCACGATTCCCAGGACGACGATCACGATGCGCACCCCGCGGTTGATGAGCGGCAGCGTCGTCTCGTCCAAGTTCGTGCCCGACGCCGCCATCAACTGCGACTCGGCGACGGCAAGCACGTCGCCCACCAAGCGGCTCAGCGGAAAGAAGAGGAACGCCACCCAGAGCGCGGCCACCCACGAGGCCGGCGTCGGCATCGCCCAGATGATCAGCAACCGCCACGCCGCCCACACGAGAATCGACGTGGGAAGGGCGGCCCGGAAGAACCGCAGGACATGGTCGTCCACGACCGTGGCCGTGCGGCGCGTCACCCGCTCTTCGATCCGCGAGAGCACGCGCGAGGCGACGACGTGGCTCAAGCCCGCCAGCAGCACGGCCATCGCGCTCGGCGCCAGCCGCGGCTTGGCCGTCTCGACCGTCAGCAACCACCACGCCTGGACGTCGAGCAGGTCGAGATCGAATCCCAGGAACTCCATCTAGTGGGTCCGCGCCGGAGTCGAAGAGGCCGTCCTCGACGCAACGCTCCGGCAACCGAGCGTCCGTCGTCCGGCGGGAAGCCGGAACCCGGAATATATGGCCCGCGGCACCTCCCGGTCTTATATCACACGGCGACATGACAACCTTGGCCGCGCCCGTATACGCGCTTCCCGTCGACCTTGTCCGAATCGGCGGAGGGATCGTGCTGTTCGCCTACTTCTGGCAGGCGTGGCGCCAAGTCGGCGACTTCAGCGGGCCGGACGGGCTGATCGACCACCGGCTCTGCGCTGGGCTGTTTCCTCCCACGCGCTGGAGCGTGTTCCAGCCCGGGACGCCGGCGTGGGTCTTTCGCTGCGTCTTCGCGTTCGCGTGCGCGGCGTCGCTGGCCGTGGTCGCCGGATTCCACCCGCGCGCAGCAGCGGCTCTTCTCTTCGTGATCGCCGCGTCCACGTACCGGTGGAACGCCCTGGCCGCCTACCTGGACGACGCGATGGTGCACGTGCTCTGCCTGTGGCTGGCGCTGCTGCCGGTCGGGGAGACGCTGGCTTTGGCGGATTGGCTGGCCGGCGAACGGGCGGTCGAGGCCGCGGCGCCGGGCATGGCGGCGCGAGCCTTCATGGCCAACATGGCGCTGGTCTACTTCGTCGCCGGACTCTACAAGTTCGCGAGTCCCATGTGGCGAGGCGGAAGCGCGATGCACGCGGCGCTCAAGATGCCGGTGGCGCGCTCCCCGGACTTCTGGACGTTGCGGCATGCGGGCGTGCTGCGGGCGGCGACCTGGGCGGCGCTGCTCCTGGAGCCGCTGTTTCCGCTCGTGTTCGTGTTGCCGGCCGGTTCGGCGCTCAAGTGGTTCCTGGCAGGGTGCGCGCTGGTCTTCCACGGCGGCATCGCGGCGACGCTGAAGATCCCATACGCCAACGCGGCGATGCTCGCGGCGCTGCCCTTGGCGTTCGGCCCGGAGATCATGCAGGGGTGGCTCGGCATGCCGGGGGCGCCGGGCGGCGCCGACCAGCGGGCCGGAGGAACCGCTTGGGGAGCCGGGACCCGTCTGGCGGGCATCGCGGGGTGGGCGCTGGTTGCGGCGCTGGCCGCGATGTCCGCGTGGGAGGCCGTGCTGACCCGGACGCGACTCGGGAAGCCTTGGAGCGGCGGGCGGTGGGGAAACCCGGTGCGCTTCCTGCTCTGGTGGGCCGGCGTCTTTCAGAGCTACCGACTGTTCGACTGGGTCGACGAACGCAACTTCCACGTCCGCTACGAGGTCCGCAGGATCGTACCGGGCGGCGCCGAGCCGATTGATTCCCGCCATTTGTTTCCCGACGGGATGCGGCATCTGCTGTTGCAGTCGTACTTGATCGGCAACGTCTGGATGCAGATGGACCCGGCCGCGCTGGCGGCGGTTCGGACATCGCTCCTCGCCCGCCACGCGCAAAGATACGCTCGGCGCTGCCGGGACGCGTGCGTCGTCGAAGCGTTCGCGGTGGTGCAGCGGGTGACGCCCGACAACTTGGCCCTGGCCCGTGGAGAGCGCCGCTTCCTCATGCGCTTCGAGTGCCGGGGCGGCCGCGCCGTCGTGCTGCGGGCCGATGGACGGACGAGGGACGCATGTGCGGCGTAGCGGCGATCCTTTCTCGCGACGGCCCCGTCTCGCCCACGGCCCTGGCGCGCGCCACCGCGGCCCTGCGCCACCGCGGACCCGACGGCTCGCGGACGTGGCTGTCGCCGTCGGGACGCGCCGGCATCGGACATGCACGCTTGGCGATCAACGATCCGGACGGTGCGCAGCCCATTGCCAACGAGGACGGCCGCCTGCGCGTCGCCGCCAACGGAGAGTTCTACGACTTCGAGGCAATCCGGGCGTCTCTTCAACGGCGGGGCCACCGCTTTCGCACCCGGTCGGACAGCGAGATCGCGGTGCACTTGTTCGAGGAGGCCGGCAGCGAATGCCTGGCGAGCCTGCGCGGCCAGTTCGCCTTCGTGGCGTGGGACGAGGAGGCGGGCGAACTCTTTGCGGCAAGGGACCGCTTCGGCCTCAAGCCGCTGTTCTATTGCGAGCACGCCGGGGCGCTGTACTTGGCTTCGGAGGCCAAGGCTCTGTTCGCCGCGGGCGTGCCGCGGGCGTGGGACCGGCGCGCCGTCTACCATGCTCTGCACGCTTGCCCTGACGAGCGGCGGTCGCTGTTTGCTGGCGTGCGCCAGTTGCCGCCCGGCCACTTCCTGGTCGCCTCGCGCGGGCAGACTCGCCTGACGCGGTACTGGGACCTGCCGCCGTCGCCGCCCGATGCGCGGGCGCCGGGCCCGGACCCGGAACAGGCCGGCGCCCTGATGCGCGAGGCCGTGGAAGAAGCCGTGCGCTTGCGGCTGGTCGCGGACGTGCCGGTGGGATGCCTGCTTTCGGGCGGGCTCGACTCGTCCTGCGTCCTGGGCGTGGCCGCGGCCTGCAGCGACGAGCCGCCGGCCGCTTTCACCGTCGGCTTCGACGACGGGGCGTACGACGAGACCGGCGCCGCGCGCGAGGCGGCCGCGGCCGCCGGGGCCGCCCATCACGTCGTGCGGTTGCGGGGCGCGGACTTGGCGGACCACTTCGCGGACGCCGTGTGGCACGCGGAGACGCTGCAGTACAACGCACACGGGGCGGCGCGATTCCTGTTGGCGCGCGCCGTGCGCGAAGCCGGATGGAAGTCAGTGCTCGCCGGCGAAGGAGCCGACGAGGCGTTCTTCGGCTACGAGTTCCTCCGGGCAGCCGTCCGCGCGGGCGCCGGCCGGGGCTTGGGCAGGCAGTTGCGGCTCCTGGCCCGCTTGCTTCGCTGGCCGGGCCGCCGGCACCCGGGGCTGGCCGCGGCGTCTCCGTGGCTTGCCCGGGCGGCGGCCGTCATGGGCGCCGGTCCCGGCCTGTTCGCCAGGCTGGCGCGCGGACTCGACTACTTGCAGGCCCTGCACGCCCCCGGCTTCCGGCACGAGTTTCGGGGCCTCGACCTCTACCGGGCCTTCTACGACCGCTGCGACCGCGAGGCCGGCCTGTCCCGGCGCGAACCCGCCCGCCGCCTGCTGTACCTCTGGCTCCGGTCGCTATTCGCGAACTACCACTTGGCCGCCGACCGGCTCGACATGGCCCACGGCGTGGAAGTGCGGCTTCCCTTCCTGGACCACGTGCTGTTCGAGCACGCGAACACGCTTCCGCTGGACTTGCTGGCGGGCGGCGCCGTCGAGAAGCAGCTGCTGCGCGACGCGATGCGACCCTACATCCCGGCCCAGGTCCGCTCCCGGCCGAAGCGGCCCTTCTGGGCGCCGCCCGGCGCCGGACTGGCCGGCACGCCGTTGCACGACTTCGTTCAGGACACGTTGCGCGGCCCGGCGCTGGCCGCGACCCCGTTCTTCCGCCCCGAGGCAGTGCACCGCCTGCTCGACAGGGTTCCGGAGTTGCCCAGCGAGGACCGGGCCGCCGCCGATTCGCTGCTTCTCATGCTGGCGTCGGTCGCCGTGTTGCAGGAGCGCCATCGCTTGTAGCGCCTCGCGCCGGCCAACCTCGCTCTCGGACGACCACGGTCTCGGCGATCTTGTCGTGGATGGCTTGGCGGTTCGGGTCCCACCACACGCGGGCGAAGCCGAACAGTCCCGTCGCGAAGCCAGCGGCGTAGCCTCCCGTCCGCTCGAAGCAGCGCAGCAGGCCCAGCGGTGCGCCCACGACCCGGACCACGCGCAGACCCAGCAACCGCTTGCCCGGCGTCCGGCCCTGCCAGAGGGCCGGGAACAGCGTGAGGTACACGGTGCCCCAGCCGAAGATCAGGCCGGCTTCGTCGGCGA
The DNA here is from genome assembly GCA_965203485.1 of Longimicrobiales bacterium. Classification (GTDB taxonomy): domain Bacteria; phylum Gemmatimonadota; class Gemmatimonadetes; order Longimicrobiales; family Gaopeijiaceae. The sequence goes on along the minus strand of OZ241892.1, from coordinate 727,088 downwards.
GGTCGCGGACCCAGGCGACGGCCGTGGAGGGCCGCTCGTCCGCCGCCGGATCCGGCGCGGCGGCTGGTTCCTCCTGAGCGGACGGGACGGTGGCCGACAATGCGAACTCGGCGGAATCGCCCGTTTCCGCGCTCGCGTCCGGTTGGGCCGCGGCCTCGGCGGCCGCCAAGCTGTCCACCAGCTCGATCACCTCCTGCGCTCCATCGGGCACGAGAATCCCCGCGCGCCAGAGCGTCGGCAGGAACGTCGCGAAGACTGTGGCGGCCGCGAGCGCCGTGCCTCCGCAACCCACGAGGGTTCGCCGCCACCTCCCCGCGCCGGGGGTGCGCACGAGCGCCAAGAACAGCATCAGCGTCGCGCCGCCCAGGAGCAGGCGCCAGCTCAGCCATTTCAGGAGCGCGAGCAACGACAGATCCACGACGATCGCGGCCAAGCGCCGACGTGGCGTGGCGAGCGGCGTTCCCACCAGCTGCGACGAGACCGAAAACGCGTCCGGAGTCACGATCGACCTGGAGCGGCGCCAGTCTCTTCGGGCGGCTTGCCTCGATCGCAACCACCCGCGCCTGAGAGCGGCCAACGCCGGCAGGACCGCCGGGGCTCGCCACCACGGCCAGATCACGGCCCCAGCTTGGCTAGGCTAGGGCACATCGCGCGGACCGGGAACACGACACGGTGCGTCCCGGCGAACTTGAACGACATCGGAGCGGAGGCAGCGCCGACGGCTGGATTCCGTGCGTCGGCGGAAGTCCTCATTCGCCGTGGACTCCCCCGGGCGAACCAGGCCGCCGCCGTACTCTTTGGAGTGTCGCGCTCGAGGCGCAACTGCTTGTTCGCCCGTTTCGAGCGGCGCAACTCGTGTCTCTCACTCGTCGTCGTCCCGTCGTTGCGGCGGCCGTCCCGACATCGGCCCCTTCGGCACGCCACTCGTGCGGTCCACGCACGCCCACGTCGCACTCTGTTCGTCGGGAACCCCCTGCACAAAGCTGTCTTCCGCCCGCCCCCGCGTCCCAGCGTCACCCGTCGGATTCGCCGTTGCCGACCCCCGAACTTCGGCTCGAACGGTCGGAAGCGGCGCGGATATCGATTGGGGCGAATGCGAGGGCGGCTTGGCGGCGCTCGGCGGAAGCGCGCCAAGCCTCGCCACGGCCGAGGGGCCGGTGCGGGGGGCTTGGCGCGCTTTGGCCGGCGGAGCCGCGCGTCGGGGGTCTACCTGAGCTGGATGGCGCCTGCCAGGCCGAGGCGGCGTTGCGGGGGTTCGAGGGGCGAGGAGGCGTGCTCGCCGTAGAGGTGGAGGATGAAGCGCAGGCTCTCGGCGGGGCCGGCGGCGGGCGAGTGGGCGCCGGTGCCCGTGCTGGACTGGACGGACTGGCCGAGCAGCGAGAAGCGCGCGCCGGCGTTGAAGCGCTGGCCGGCGCCTGCGTCCTGGCTCCAGCGTCCGAAGGGCGTGATCGTGGCGCCGTTGTCGAGCGCGACGCCCCAGCCGAGTTCCATGGCCATGCGTCCGGGCGCCCAGCCGGACGGCGCGGCCTGGTGCGCAACCGGGTGCGCCGCCTGGGCGGCGGGACCGATGGCGGCGGGGCCTTGGCGCCAGAGTTCGCCGGTGGCGCCGGTGGCGGCGCCCCATGCCGGCTCGACGGAGAGCGACAGGCCGTCTTCGGCGGTCCCGCCGGGCTGGAGCCGGAACGAGACGCCGGCGCCCCATTCGCGCAAGCCCTCGGCCTGGTGCGCGAGCAGCGCGCGCCCGCGCATCGCGACGGACAGGCCGGTGGGCGCGTGGTCGAACGACGCTTCGCCGCCGGCCTCGGCGCCCAACCCGGTCTCGGCGTCGCCGGCGTCGAGGCGCGCGCCGAGCTCGAGCCGCGTGCGCAGCGACGCTTCGCCGCCGAGCGCCCAGGTCTTCGCGACTTCGGGCGCGAGCCGGACGCGGTGCGCGCGCGCGGTCACGCCTGCCAGGTCGGCCGCGTCGTCGGAGCGGACGCGCACGGAGAACGCGTCGGCCTTGAGCGCGATGCCGCCGGCCAGCTCGCGGCGCGCACCGAGCGCGCCCATCAGCATCGCGATGTCGGCGCCGAACCGGCCGCCGGCGGCTTCGTCGAGCGTCGCGTCGCCGGTTCCTGCGCCTGCGAGGGCCCAGAGGCCGAGTCCTCCGGTGGGCGACCAGTGCACGTAGGGATGCACGCTGGTCAGGCTCGCGGCGACGGAGCCCGCGCCGTTGACGGCGCTCTCGAACTCGGTCTCGAAGCTGCTGCGCGCGCCGGCGACGCCGACGAGCAGGCCGGACGCGAAGCGGTAGTCGGCGCCGAGGTGCGCCGAGCGAGCGCGCCCGCCGCCGAAGCGCAGGCCGTCGGCCGGGCGGCCCTCGTAGCCGCCCATGCCGGCGCGGCCCCAGACGGTCCAGCCGGGACGCAGGCCGGCGGCGTCCTGCGCGCCGAACGCGCCCGAGTCGCTGGCCGCGCCGCCGCCGAGCGAGAGCTGGAACGAGCTGCGCTCGAGCAGGTCGCCGCCCGACAGCGGGTTGAGCGTCACGCCGCCCGGCGTGGGCGGCGCGGGCTCCTGCTGGCCCTGGTAGTCGCCGCCCATGCCGAGTCCGCCAAGCCCGCCGGCGCCACCGGTTGCAACGCCCGGGCCGCCGAAGAGCAGCGCGGCCGGGTCGAGCGCGCCGGCGGACTGCGCGCCGCGCGGACCGCCGGTGGTCGGCAACGCGACTTGGACGCCGAGCAGGCCGGACGCCGAGCGCGCGAGCGCCCGCCAGCCGCACGCGCCGCCGCCTGTCGCGCCGCCGTCGCAGGCGATGGAGCGTCCTCCGAGCTGGAGGTGCGAGCGTCCGAGTCCGCCGGCCGACTCGATCCCGAGCCTGCCGCCGATCACGTCGACGGCCTCGGCGCCGAGCGAGCGCCCGAACGCGGCCAGCGCGCCCTCGAGCACGCGCGCTCGCTCGGAGCGCGACGCCTCGACGACGACGGCGACGGTCTGCTCGGCGGCCAGCCCGCCGGGATCGGTCGCCGTCACGGTCACGCTCGCCGTGCCGATCGCGAACGGCCGGATGGTCAGCACGCCGCCCGCCACGCTCGCCGCCGCCACCGCCGTGTCCGACGACTCGGCGGCGTACGCGAGCGCGTCGCCGTCCGGGTCCCGGAAGTACGCGTCCAGCGTCTCCTGCACGGCCGCGCCGTGCGCGTCGAGCGCCGCGACGGCGATCTGCGCGGTCGCTTCGGGCGCCTCGTTGACGTCGGTCACGACGACGGTCGCGTTCGCCGTCGCCGCCAGGCCGCCCCTGTCCGTCGCGGCGACGACGAGCGCGTGCTCGCGCGGGCCCGTCTCGTAGTCCTCGCCGGCGCCGACGTAGCGCACGGCGCCGCTCGCAGCGTCCAGCTCGAACAGGCCGCCGCCGCCCGAGACGAGGCTGTACGACAGCACGTCGCCCTCGTCCTCGTCGGCGGCGGCGACGGCGCCGACGGCGAGCGGGCCGGCAGCGTTCTCGGCCAGCTCGAACGTCCAGCTCGCCTGCTCGAACACGGGCGCCTCGTTCACGTCGGCGACCGTCACGACGACGGCCGCCTGCGCGGCGAGGCCGTCGGCGCCCGTCGCGGCGACGACGAGCGCGTGCTCGCGCGGGCCCGTCTCGTAGTCCTCGCCGGCGCCGACGTAGCGCACGGCGCCGCTCGCAGCGTCCAGCTCGAACAGGCCGCCGCCGCCCGAGACGAGGCTGTACGACAGCGCCTCGCCCTCGTCCGGGTCGGTCGCCGACACCGTGCCCAGCACTATGGGCCCGGCCGCGTTCTCGGCCAGCTCGAACGTCCAGCTCGCCCGCTCGAACACGGGCGCCTCGTCGGCGTCGGCGACGGCTATCACGACGCCGGCCGCCGCTCGCAGCCCGCCCGCGTCGGCGACGGCGACGGCCAGCGCGTGCTCGCGCGGGCCCGTCTCGTAGTCTTCGCCGGCGCCGACGTAGCGCACGGCGCCGCTCGCAGCGTCCAGCTCGAACAGGCCGCCGCCGCCCGAGACGAGGCTGTACGACAGCGCCTCGCCCTCGTCCGGGTCGGTCGCGCTGACCGTGCCCAGCACTATCGGTCCGGCCGCGTTCTCGGCCAGCTCGAACGTCCAGCTCGCCCGCTCGAACGCCGGCGCCTCGTTCGCGTTCGTCACCTTCACCGTCACGCGGACGGTCGACGCGAGGCCGCCGACGTCGGCGGCCGACACGACGAGCGCGTGCTCGCGCGGGCCGGCTTCGTAGTCTTCGCCCGCGCCGACGTAGCTGACCTCGCCGCTCGTCTCGTCCACCTCGAACAGGCCGCCGCCGCCCTCGCGCAGCCGGTAGTACACCTCGTCGCCCTCGTCCGGGTCCACGGCGCTCACGGCGCCCACGACGACGGCGCCCGCCACGTTCTCGGCCAGCTCGAACGCGTACGACTCGGCCCCGAACTTCGGCGGCCGCCCCGGCTCCGGCTCGCCGCCGCCGCCCTCGACCCTGCGCGTCGGATCGCTTGCGAACGCATGGCTGCCCAGCGACAGCGCGGCCGGCGTCGAACCGTCGGCGGCCGACACGATCGCGGCGCCGCTCGCGTCCAGCGCGCCGGCGGCCAGCGCGATCCCGTTCGGCGCGCGGTCGTGAGGACGCACCTCGTACGCGAACTCGACGCGCCGCCCGCTCGCCGACGCCAGCGCGGCGTGAACCGTGCGCGTGCCCATCGCCAGCGCCAGACGCGGGCCGCCCGTCACGCTCACCGGCCGGTCGAACACGACGGCGATCTCGATCGTCTGGCCGGCGCGCCACCGGCCGCCCGACTGCGGACGGCTCGCTTCGACGCCCGCGACCGCAGGCGGCGACACGACGCTGCCGTCCACCAAGTGGCCGCCGACGTTCGTCAGCGCGTGGCCGCCCAGCGACAGTCCAGCCGCCGCCGTGCCGCCCAGCAGCGTGATCGCGCCGCCGTTCAGCGACAGCGCGCCCGCGCCCACGCTCAATCCGTCCGCGTCGGCGTCCGCCGCCTGAACGGCGTACGCGAACTCGAGCGCCGCGCCCTGCGTCGCGCCCAACGCGCCGGCGGAACCGCCTGCGCCGCCCGCCGACCCGCCGGCCCAGCGCGCGCCTGCATAGCCCGCCGCGACGCCGGCCCAGCCCGCGCGCGCGGCGGCGCCGTAGCCGACGACGCGCACGAAGCGCGCCGTGCGCGTCTGCGCGCCGATCGTCAGCGCCAGCTGCGGCGAGCCCGTCACGGCGACGGCGCGGTCGAAGCGCACGTGCACGCGGATCTCCTCGCCCAGCTCGTAGCGCCCGCCGCCGATCGGCGCGCTCGCCAGCGTCACGCCCGCCACGGCAGGCGCCGTCTCGGCGCTCCCGTCCACCAGGTGGCCCGCGACGTTCGACAGCGCGTGCGTGCCCAGCGACAGCACCGCCGCCACGCGCCCGCCCGCGATCACGATCGTCCCGCCGTTCAAGGCCAGCGCGCCCGCCGCGACGCTCACGCCGTCGGCGTCGGCGTCGCCGCCCGCGACGACGTAGCCGAACACCAGCTCGGCCGTGCCGCTCCCGCTCGCGTAGCCCGCCTGCCGCGTCGCGCTCCCGATGCCCAGCGCCAGCTGCGGCGCGCCCGCAACGTCGACCGGACGGCTGAACGCCAGCGCGACGGCGATCCGCTCGCTCAACCCGTACGCGCTCCCGTTCGCAGGCGACGATACCAGCCGCGCGCCCGTCACGACCGGCGCCGCCTCGAGCGTGCCGGCGACGGCGTGGCCGCTCGCGTTCACTATCGCGTGGCTGCCCAGCGACAGAACCGCCGCCGCCGTGCCGCCCGCGACCACCAGCGTCCCGCCGCTCAGCGACAGCGCGCCCGCGCCAACGCTGATCCCGTCCCTGTCGGCGTCCGCCGCCTGAACCACGTACGCGAACTCGAGCTCGGACGTGCCGCTCCCGCTCGCGTAGCCCGCCTGCCGCGTCGCAGCGCCGATGCCGAGCGCCAGCTCGGGCGTGCCCGTCACCGCCACCGCGCGGTCGAAGCGCACCGCCACCCGTATCTCCTCGCCCAGTCCGTACGACCCGCCGCCCGACGGCGCGCTCGCCAGCCGAGCGCCCGCAACCGCCGGCGCGCCCTCGACGCTGCCGTCCACCTTGTGCGCGCCAGCGTTCGCAATCGCGCTCGAGCCCAGGCCCAGGCCGGCCGCCGTCGACCCGTCGCGCGCGTCGGCTATCGCGCCGCCGTTCAACGACAGCGCGCTCGCGCCCACGCTGATCCCGTCGGCGTCCGCGTCCGCGGATGCGACCACGTAGCCGAACACCAGCGCGCGCGTCCCGCTGCCGCCAGCGTAGCCCGCCTGCTTCGTCGCAGCGCCGATGCCCAGCGCCAGCTGCGGCGCGCCCGTCACGACGACCGGGCGCGCGAACGTCACCCGTACCTCGATGCGCTCGCTCAACCCGTACGTGTCGCCGCTCGCCGGCGCGCTCGTCACCGACGCCGCGCTCGGCGACGACGCCGTGAACGTCCCGCCCGCCACCTTGTGGCCCGCGCTGTTCGCCACCGCGTGCGCGCCCAGGCCCAGCAAAGCGTCGGCCGTGCCGCCCGACACCTTGATCGTGCCGCCGTTCAGCGCCAACGCGCCCGCCGCGACGCTGAGCCCGTCGGCGTCCGCGTCGGCGGACACGACCACGTACCGGAACGCCAGCGCAGCCGTCCCGCTCCCGCCCGCGTAGCCCGCCTGCTTCGTCGCCGCGCCGATGCCCAGCGCCAGCTGCGGCGCGCCCGTCACCGCCACCGGCTTGTTGAACTCGACCTCGACCTCGACCGTGTCGCCGCGCTCGAACGTGTCGCCCACCTGCGGCGACCCGATCGTCACGCCCATCACCCCCGGCGGGCCGCGCGTCGCGTCCACGCGGTGGCCCGCAGCGTCCGCGACCGCGCTCGACCCCAGGCCCAGCGCCGCCGCCGTCGAACCGTCGCGTCCGTCCGCGATCGTCCCGCCGTTCAGCGCCAAAGCGCTCGCGCCGATGCTGAGCCCGTCGGAGTCGGCGTCGCCCGCGACGACCACGTAGCCGAACGCCAGCTGCGGCGTGCCCGTTCCGCCCGCGTAGTCCGCCTGCCGCGTCGCAGCGCCGATCCCCAGCGCCAGCTGCGGCGTGCCCGTCACCGCCACAGCGCGCGCAAACGTCACCCGAACCTCGATCCGCTCGCCCAGTCCGTACGTCGCGCCGCTCGCAGGACTGCTCGCGACCGCCACGCCCGTCACGCCCGACGCCGTGAACGTCCCGCCCGCAACCTTGTGGCCCGCGCTGTTCGATATCGCGTGCGTGCCCAACCCCAGCGTCGCGTCCAGCGTCCCGCCGGCCAGCCGAACCGTACCGCCGTTCAATCCCAGCGCCGTCGTCGCGACGCTCAACCCGTCGGCGTCCACGTCCGCCGTCACCACCACGTACCGGAACTCGAGCGACGACGTGCCGCTCCCGCTCGCGTAGACCGCCTGCTTCGTCGCGCTCCCGATCCCCAGCGCCAGCTGCGGCGCGCCCGTCACGTCCACCGCCCGGTTGAACGCCAGCGCCGCCACGATCGTGTCGCCCCGCTCGAACGTCGTGCCCACCGGCGGCGAGCCGAGCGTCACGCCCGTCACGCCGGGCGGCCCCAGGCTCCCGTTCACCTTGTGCGCCGCAGCGTTCGATATCGCATGGCTCCCCAGGCCCAGGCCCGCAGCCTCGCTCGCGTCGCGCGCGTCGTCGATCGCACCGCCGTTCAACGCCAGCGCGGCCGGCCCGACGCTCAAACCGTTCGCGTCCGCGTCCGCAGCCACCACCACGTAGCCGAACGCCAGCGTCTTCGTGCCCGTGCCGCTCGCGTAGCTCGCCTGGCGCGTCGAGTCGCCGATCGTCAACGCCAGCTGCGGCGTGCCCGTCACTGCCACCGCGCGGTCGAACGTCACCTCGACCTCGATCCGCTCCGTGCGACCGTACGTGCTGTCGCTCGCTGGACTGCTCGATATCGACACGCCGCTCGCCGACGACGCCGTGAACAGCCCGCCGTTCACCACCAGGAAGTTCTCGAACGCATGGCGCTCCAGGCTCAGCAACGCGTCCGTCGTCCCGCCCGACACGTCGATCGTGCCGCCGTTCAGAGCCAGTGCGCTCGCGCCAACGCTCAACCCGTCCAAGTCCACGTCCGCCGTCGCCACCACGTACCGGAACACCAGCGCCGCCGTGCCCGTGCCCGATGCGTACGCCGCCTGCCGCGTCTGCGTGCCGATCCCCAGCGCCAGCTGCGGCGTGCCCGTCACGTCCACCGCCTTGTTGAACCGCACCGTCGCAACAATCGTGTCGCCGCGCTCGAACACCGCGCCCGCCGGCGGCGGCGCCACCGCCAACCCCGTCACCCCGGGCGGGCCCAGCCCGCCGTTCACCTTGTGCGACGCAGCGTTCGTGATCGCGTTCGACCCCAAATCCAGGCTCGCAGCCGTCGCGCCCGGACGCGCGTCGTTGATCGTCCCGCCGTTCAACGCCAGCGCGCCCGCCGCGATGCTGAGCCCGTCGGCGTCCACGTCCGCAGGCCGGACCGCGTACCCGAACACCAGCGTGTCCGCACTGCTCGACGCCGAATCGTAGTCCGCCTGGCGCGTCGCCGTCCCGATCCCCAAAGCCAGTCGCGGCGTCCCCGTCACCGCCACCGGACGGCTGAACGCCACCTTCACCTCGATAGACTCGCCCAGCTCGTACGTGCTCGCGCTCGCTGGCGCGCTCGACACCGTCACCGCGCTCACCGAAGGCGTCGTGAACGTCCCGCCCGCAACCGTGTGGCCCGCGCTGTTCACTACCGCGTTCGCCCCCAAGTCCCGCATCGCGTCCAGCGTCCCGCCGGCCAGCCGGATCGTGCCGCCGTTCAACGTCAACGCGCCCGCCGCTATGCTGATCCCGTCCGCGTCCGCGTCGGCCGCCACCACCACGTACCGGAACACCAGCGTGTCCGTCCCCGTCCCGCTCGCGTAGTCCGCCTGCCTGGTCGCGCTCCCGATGCCCAGCGCCAGTTGCGGCGTCCCCCCCACGTCCACCGGCCGGCTGAACACCACCGACACCTCGATCGTCTCGCCGCGCTCGAACGTCGTGTCCACCGCAGGCGAACCGATCGACAACCCCGTCACCCCCGGCGGGCCCAGGCTCCCGTCCACCTTGTGCGAACGATCGTTCGCGACCGCATGGCTGCCCAAACCCAGGCTCGCCGCCGCCGTGCCGTCGCGCGCGTCGTTGATCGCGCCGCCGTTCAACGCCAGCGCGCTCGCTCCGATGCTGATCCCCGTCGAGTCCGCGTCCGCAGCCACCACCACGTACCGGAACACGAGCGTCCGCGTCCCGCTCCCGCTCGCGTACGCCGCCTGCCGCGTCGCCGTCCCGATCCCCAGCGCCAGCTGCGGCGTCCCCGTCACCGTCACCGCGCGCACGAACTCGACGGCCACCTCGATCCGCTCCGTGCGTCCGTACGTGCTGTCGCTCGACGGCGCGCTCGTGATCGCCACCCCGCTCACCGACGCCGCCGTCAGCGTCCCGCCGTCCACCTTGTGGCCCGAGCTGTTCGTCACCGCGTGGCCGCCCAACCCCAGCACCGCGTTCGTCGTCCCGCCCGCCTGCCGTATCGTCCCGCCGTTCAAGCTCAAAGCGTTCGCCGCTATGCTGATCCCCAGCGTGTCCGCGTCCGCAGCCACCACCACGTACCGGAACACCAGCGTGTCCGTCCCCGTCCCGCTCGCGTACGACGCCTGCCTGGTCAGCGTGTCGACCGCCAGCGCCAGCTGCGGCGTCCCCGCAACGTCCACCGCCCGGTTGAACGCCACCGCCACCTCGATCGCGTCGCCTCGCTCGAACGTGTCGCCCGACGGCGGCGACCCGATCGACAGACCGCTCACCACCGCACCAAGGCTCCCGTCCACCTTGCGCATCCCGTCGTTCGCAATCGCCAACCGCCCCAACCCCCAAAACGGCGGCCGCACCGAATGCTGCGACTGCACGTTGCCGCCCGTGATCGCGTTCGCCGCGATGCTGATCCCGTCCGCGTCAGCGTCCGCCGCCTGTACCACGTAACGGAACCTCAGCGGGTTGTAGGTGTTGCCGCCCCCGAGCACCATCGACGCCTGCCGCGTCTGCGTCCCGATCCCCAGCGCCAACTGCGGCCCCGCGCCGCTGACCAGGACGGCCGTGTGGCTCAACGACACCGTCACCTCGATCGTCTCGCCCACACCGTACGTGCCACCCGAACCCGGACTGCTCACCGCAATCCCGCTCACGCCCGCCCTGTGCGCCGGATTCGTCGCCGTGCCCGTGTAGGCGCGCCCAAAGTCCAGCAACGCCGCATCGCTGCTCCCCGCACGCCGGATCGTGCCGCCGTTCAGAGCCAGAGCATCGCGCGCCACGCCGATCCCGTCGTCGTCCCTCGGGTCGTAGCCGTGCATCTGATAACGAAAAACCAGCGTCGCCGTCCCCGTCCCGCTCGCGTACGCCGCCTGCCTAGTCGCCGTCCCGATCACGATCGCCACCTGCGGCGTGCCCACAACGTCCACCGCCGCGCTGAACTCGACCGTCACCTGCATCCAGTCGCCCGCCACGAACTGATTCCATTGGCTCGTCGGCGGAACGGTGTTCAACGTCACCGACAGCACGCGAGCCGGCCGCACGCGGCTCCCGTCCACCTTGTGGCCCGTACTGTTCGAAACCGCGCTCGATCCCAAACCCAGACCCGCAGCAACCGAAACGTCGCGCGCGTCCGCTATCGTGCCGCCGTTCAGCCCCAGCGCACCCGCCGCGATGCTCAACCCGTTCGTGTCCGCGTCCGCAGCCACCACAGCGTACCGGAACAACAGCGTGTCCGTCCCCGTCCCGCTCGCGTACGACGCCTGCCGCGTCGAACTCCCGATCCCGATCGCCAGCTGCGGCGTCCCCGTCACCGCCACCAGCCGCGTGAACGCCACCGCCACGTCGATCGTGTCGCCCAGCAAGTACGTGTCGCCGCCCGACGGAACGCTCGCCACCGACACACCGCTCACCGACGCCGCCGTCAACGTCCCGCCGTCCACCTTGTGCCCGGCGCTGTTCGTGATCACGTGCCACGTCTGCAACTCCAGCAATGCGTTCGCCGTGCCGCCCGTCACCGCAATCGTGCCTCCGTTCAAGCCCAATGCGCCCGCGCCCACGCTCAACCCGTCCGCGTCAGCGTCCCCGGACGCCACCACGTACCGGAACGCCAGCGACCCCGACCCGCTGCCAGACGCGTAGCTCGCCTGCCGCGTCGCCGTCCCGATCGTCAGCGCCAGCTGCGGCGTCCCCGTCACCGTCACCCACCGCCCGAAACTCACCCTCGCCTCGATCGTGTCGCCCCGCTCGAACACGTCGCCCGTCACCGGCGACCCCAACGACACCCCCGTCACCACCGGCCGGTCGCCCGCCACCTTGTGCGCCGCCGCGTTCGCAATCGCATGGCTGCCCAATCCCAGCGCCGCCGCCGCCGAGCCGCCCGCTATCTCGATCGTCCCGCCGTTCAATGCCAACGCGCTCGCTGCGATGCTCACCCCGTCCGCGTCGCTGTCCGACGGCCCCACAGAATACTGGAACGTCAGCGTGCTCGTGCCCGTCCCGCTCGCGTACCCCGCCTGCCGCGTCGCCGCCCCGATCCCCAATGCCAGCTGCGGCGTGCCCACAACGTCCACCGCACGGTCGAACCCCACCTCGACTCGGATCGCCTCGAACCGGTGGTACGTCGAATCCGTACCCGCGTCGCTCGCAATCGCCACACCGCTCACCCCAGGCGCCACCTCCTTCGAACCGTCCACCTGGAACAACGCCGAGTTCGCGAAGTTCCACGGCGCCAACGACAAGTTCGCGCCCGTCGTGCTCCCCGTCGCTCGAAGCGTCGCGCCGCCCGGCAACGTCAATGCGTTCGCGCCGACGCTGATCCCGTCCGAATCGCTGTCCGCAGCCACCACCGTGTAGCAGAACACCAACACGTTGGCTCCTGTCGTATCGCACAGCACAGCGCTCCGCGTCTGCGTGCCAATCCCCAACGCCAGCTGTGGCGTGCCCGCCGCCGTCACCGCCACGCCGAAGCTGACCGCCGCGCGTATCTCGTCCGCAAGACCGAACACGCTGTCCGTGCTCGCGTACGCCAACCCCGTGTTCGCCGGCGTCACGAAGAACACGCCCGACACCGACGGCGGCGTGAGCGCCACCTTGTGCGCCGAAGCGTTCGCGATCGTGTGAACCCGCAAACCCAAGTACGCGTTCACCGTCGCCGACCCCGCCCGCCGAATCGTCCCGCCCGCGCCCAGCGCCAACGCGCCCGCGCCCACGCTCAATCCGTCCGCGTCCTCGTCCCCAGCCCCCACAACGTACCGGAACACCAGCGAATCGCCGCCCGTCCCCGCAACGTACCTCGCCTGCCGCGTCGCCGTCCCAATCCCCAATGCCAGACGCGGCGCCCCCGTCACGTCCACGTTCTCGCTGAACACCAGCCCGACCTCGATCGTGTCGCCCTCAGCATACGTGCTGTCGTTCCCCGCGTCGCTCGCTACCACCGTGCCCGTCACGTGAGGCACCGCCTGTGCGCCGTTCACCTTGTGCGCCGAAGCGTTCGCGATCGGCGTGAAGTCCAAGTTGGCGTTCGCCGCGCCCGCCGGCGCCCCAGCCGTCCTGACGTAGTCGCTCCCGCCAAACGTGACGCTGTCGACGCTCAGCCCGTCCGCGTCCAAGTCGGCCTGCACCGGAACGTACCGCCAGTGCAAGGTTCTCGTGCCAGTGTTCACGTTGTGTATGTAACCCGAGCGGACGTCCTCCCCAATCGTCAGATGTATGCCCGACGACGCCGTGACCGACGCCGCTATGGCCCGGTCGAACACCACGAAGAAGTCGATGATGTCGCCGCTCGCCCACGTCTGGTCGGCGCCCGCGCTGCTGGGAATCGAAACGCTCGATACCTTCGGTATCTCCCACACGCGATGAGCTCTGTCGTCCGTCGCGACGTGAGTCCACAAGCTCAAGTACACGTCCACCGCCGTGCCCGCCCTTCTGATCGTACCGCCGTTCAGCGTCAGCGCATTCCGCCCGTAGCTGATCCCGTTCGTGTCAGAGTCCCCCGCCGCCACGACGTACTTGAACGTCAGCGTTGTCGTGCCCGTCCCAGACACGTAGCTCGCCTGCCGCACCGCCGACAGAACCAGCGCCAGCTGCGGCGTCCCCGTCACGTCCACCGCTTGGTTGAACACGACTTCCACCGCGACCGTGTCCCCCTCCACGTAGATGCTGTCCGTCCCCGCGTCGCTCGCGAACGACGTGCCCGTCACGATAGTCGCGCCCGAGCCCAGTACCTTGTGCGCCGCCGCGTTCACAACAACGAAGTTCGCCGTCGACAGCGTCGCGTCCACCGCCGCGCCCGCCCGCTTGATCGTGCCCCCGTTCAAAGCCAAAGCGCTCGCCCCGATGCTCAACCCGTCCGCGTCCGCGTCGCCGCTCGCCACCACGTACCGGAACGTCAGCGAATCCGTCCCCGTACCGCCCGCGTAGCTCGCCTGCCGCGTCTGCAAACCAATCCCCAGCGCCACTCGCGGCGTGCCCGTCACGTCCACGCTCTCGTTGAACACCACCGCTACTTGTACCGTGTCGTTCGCCGCATACGTGCTGTCCGTACCCGCATCGCTCGTGACCAGCACCTTCGTCACGGCAGGCGGCCCCGCCGTACCGTCCACCTTGTGCGTGTCGGCGTCGGCGACCCTGTGGACCCGCAAGCCCAGGTACGCGTTCACCGTCGCCGACCCCGCCCGCCGGATCGTCCCGCCGTTCAACGTCAACGCCTCCGACCCGATGCTGATCCCGTTCGTGTCCACATCCCCAGGCCCAACCTCGTACCGGAACACCAGCGAACTGCCGCCCGTCCCCGCAAAATAGACCGCTTGCCGCGTCTCCGTCCCGACCGCCATCGCCAGGCGCGGCGAGCCCGTCACGTCCACGTCCTCGTTGAACCAGATGCCGATCTCGATCACGTCGCCGCGCGCGTACGTGCTGTCGTTCCCCGCATCGCTCTCAATCGTCGTGTTCGTCACGTGAGGCACCGCCTTCGCGCCGTTCACCTTGTGAGTCGCCGTATCCGTCAATGTCACGGCCGAAAGATCGTTGTCCGCCTCGACCAACGTGCCCTCGAGCCTGACGCTGCCGATGTTCGTCAACGCGTTCTCCGGCAAGCTTATCCCGTTCTCGTCCAAGTCGGCCTCCGTCACCGTGTACCGAAACCATACCGCCCAAGGGTTCTGCTGGTGCGGAATCGCCGTCACCGTGTCCTCGCCAATCTCGATCGCCAACCTCATCGCCTGCCAGTTCGGCTTGTCCACGCGGTCGGTCCACGTGATCCGCAGATGGACCACCTCCCCCGCTGCGAACGTCTGGTCGCTCGCCGGATTCGTCTGGAAATGTATCGGCGCCATCGCCGGCCTACGCGCAACTTGATGGTTCCTGTCGTTGCTGACCGCGTGGGCGCCCAACCCCAGAACCGCATCCACCGTACCGCCCGCCCGCCGAATCGTACCGCCGTTCAGAGCCAGCGCGCTCGCCGCTATGCTGATCCCGTCAGCGTCCCGGTCCGTCGACGTCACCGGCAACACGTAGTGGAACGCCAACGAATCGTTCCCCGTGCCCGACACGTAGCTCGCCTGACGCGTCATCGTGTCCACCGTCAGCGCCAACTGCGGCGTGCCCGTCACGTCCACCGACTCGCTGAACACTACCAAAACCTTGATCGTGTCGCCCTCCACGTACGTGCTGTCGCTCCCCGCGTCGCTCGTGATGCCCACGCCGCTCACCGCCGGCGGCGTGGTTTGGGCGCTCAGCGGCGCCGGCGCCGTGGTCCCGAACGCCGCCAGCAGGCCGAGGGCCGCGAGCGAGGTTCGCGCTACCGGCATCGCTCGGGCCAGCCAGCCAGTCGGCCGGAGGGGCGTCGGCCTCGTCTCAGCTTTACGGGCCTCATGCGTACTCATGCTCTGCCTCATTCGAGAAGAAGATGACGGCAAGCACAAATCCACGGTGTCCGGCCAGGAACGTGAAGACTTGCCGCACGCGACGAACGGGGGAAAGATAAAAACAAAGGCACCTTGGTCAACCAGCCGCGCTACGCGGACGTGAAGCGGCGGGTCGGGAGCCGGCGCTCGTGGACGCCAGGCCGGGCGCGCCCCGGTCGCGCGGCCCTCCCTACCCCATCGGGTGGGAGCCGAACGCTTCGACTGGCCAAACGCAAGGGGGGGGGGGGGGGGGGGGATTCCTGACGTGGCTCGCCCCTTGCCGGGGCCGAGCGCTTCGTGACGTAGGCAACCAGGGTTCGGGTTTCATCTCGCTCTCGGCTCCCTCAACCATCCCTCTGTCCGGCGGCGACCGGCGGCGCGCTCGACGATACGAGAAGAATAACGGATATCCCCGCTCGGTCAACGTCCACCATGCCGTGGCAACTCCAGGCCTCGCTCGGCGCGAGGCGATTCAGGAGCCGGGCTGGACGCGGACGGGCGAGCGGCCCACCGAATCGAGCTGGCCGTGCCGGGGCTTCTACCTGAGCTGGATGGCGCCTGCTAGGCCGAGGCGGCGTTGCGGGGTTCGGGCGGCGAGGAGGCGTGCTCGCCGTAGAGGTGGAGGATGAATCGCGGGCTCTCGGCGTGGCCTGTGGCGTGCGAGTGCGCGCCCGGCGCGGACTGGCCGAGCAGCGAGAAGCGCGCGCCGGCGTTGAAGCGCTGGCCGGCGCCGGCGCCCTGGCTCCAGCGTCCGAACGGCCGCAAGACCGGGGGGGCTCGGCCGACGGCGACGGCCGAACGTCCGCTACGGTACGGAACGCTCCGCGAATTCTGGAGACCCGCTCCCATGTGCATTAGATTGGGCGGTGGAACGCGAGTCGGCAGCCGCGCATTGCGCCGCGTCGGCGCGCAGGGCGAAGAAGCAAGGAGACCAGGACGAATGGGCGCAACGACGCTGTCTCGGCGCAGGTTCTTCGTAGGCGCGGCCGCGGCGGCCACGGTGGGGCTCGCCCCGCCGGGACTGTGGGCGGCCAGCGAAGCTTGCGCGCGTCGCCCCCGCGCCCGCGAGCAGAGCCAGGACTACGACGCGCTGGTCAAGCTCTCGGCCAACGAGAATCCGTTCGGCCCGTCGCAGTCGGCCCTCGACGCGATGAACCATGCCTGGAAGTACGCCAACCGATACGGCTATCCCGACGCCGGCGTGCGGGCGGTCGTGGCGGCGGACGCGGGCGTGGGCGAAGACCACGTCCTGCTCACCGCGGGCTCGGAGGAAGTGCTCGCGGCCGTCGGGCTCGCCTACCTTGGGCCGGGCAAGAAGGTGGTCGGGTCGGACCCCTCCTACGGCTCGGTCTACTCGTACGCCACGGGCATCCACGCCGAGGCGGTCAAGGCGCCCCTGCTGGAGGACGCGACGCAGGACGTGGAGGCGATGATCGCGGCCGCCAAGGCCAACTACCGCGACGTGGGCTTCGTGTACCTGTGCAATCCGAACAATCCGACGGGACGCGTCGTGCCGTCGCGGGACGTGACGCGGCTGCTCGATTCGGTGCCGGAGGACGTGCCCGTGCTGGTGGACGAAGCCTACCACCACTTCGTGCTCGACCCGTCCTACGAGACGGTCGCGCCCTTGGTGCGGGAACGGGGCAACGTGATCGTGGCCCGCACCTTCTCGAAGATATACGGGATGGCGGGGATGCGCCTTGGATTCGCGGTTGCCCGCCCCGCCGTGCTGCAGCGGCTCGCGACGTACACGACGGGCACCGTCAACGCCTTGG
Organism: Longimicrobiales bacterium; assembly: GCA_965203485.1. Classification (GTDB taxonomy): domain Bacteria; phylum Gemmatimonadota; class Gemmatimonadetes; order Longimicrobiales; family Gaopeijiaceae. The sequence continues at coordinate 710,313 of OZ241892.1, read as the reverse complement.
TGAAGTGGGGCGCGGCGGCCGCGCTGCAGGACAAGGACGCGGAAGCGCGCGTTCGCGAGGTCACGATCGCCGCGCGCAACCGCACCACGGCTCAGCTTCGGTCGTGGGGGTACCACGTCATTCCGTCCGAGACAAACTTCTTCATGGTGCGGACGGGCCGTCCCGTGGCGCAGGTCAGGGCCGAGTTTCGCCGGCGCGGCATCGCGGTCGGGCGTCCGTTTCCACCGATGCTCGACCACTTGCGCGTGTCGGTGGGCACGGACGAGGACATGGACCGGTTCGCCGCCGCCTTCAAGGACATCTTCGCGGCCTGATCCTGGTCCCCGCCCGAATGGACGGCCGGGCCGCCCGGCGGACGTGACGGACGACGCGAGCTGGGCGGAGGCCCGCGCACGCGATCTGTTCGGCGGCAGTCCCCGGCGGTTGCCGGGAGAGTTCGACTTCAACTTCCGCGTGGACGGGCCGGAGGGACCGGCGGTCCTCAAGCTCGCGCCGGGCGGGCGGAGACCCGCGTTCGAGCTGCTGGCGGCGTGCTTGGCCCACCTGGAGGGCGCAACGCTCCGGGCGCGGACACCGGCTCTGGTCCCCATTCAGGCGCTTGCGCGGAACCCGGCGAACGGGCCGGACGACTCCGGTGCGCGGATGCACGTGGTGGACGGTCCCGGCGGCGATTCCTGGGTCGCGCTGGCGGTCACGTTCGTGGAGGGCGCGACGCTGGCGAAGGCGCGTCCGCGTTCGATGGGCGTGCTCGAGGAGCTGGGCACCCTCTTGGCGGAACTCCGCGCCGCGATGAAGGGCTTCGAGCACCCCGGCTTGGACCGTCCCTTCCCCTGGAGGCTGGAGTCGGCGCTCACGTTGGTCCGGGAGCGTTTCGGCGAACTGGAGGCGCCGCTCGCCGGGATCGTGGAGGAAACCGCGCACCGGGCGGCGGGCCGCCTCGAAGCAGTCGCCGACGAGCTACCTCGCGGAGTCGTCCACAACGACGCCAACGACCACAACGTGATCGTCTCGGCGACGCCCCGCGGTCTGCGGCTGGCGGGGCTGATCGACTTCGGCGACACGGCCCGCGGCTGGAGGATCGCGGACCCGGCGGTCGCCGCGGCCTATGCCATGATGGACGCGGCCGATCCGCTGGAGGCGGCGTGCGCCGTCGCGGGCGGGTACGCTTCCGTCGCTCCTCTCAACGACACGGAGTGCCGGGCTCTCCTGCCCCTGGCGGCGCTCCGGTTGTGCCTCTCGGTCTGCATTCAGGCCCGCCAGATGCGCGAGCAGCCGGGCAACGAATACCTGGCGGTCAGCCAGCAACCCGCCCGCAAGCTGCTCCGGCGACTCGCCGAGACGGATTGGCGGCTGGCGGAATTTCGAGTCCGCGACGCCTGCGGCTTGGCCCCCAACCCCAGCGTGGCCGCCATCGTCTCGTGGATGCGGACCGGCGACCCGCGGGCTCCCGTTCTTGCCCCCGGCCGCTTGGCCAAGCCCGCCGTGCTGGACTTGTCCGTGGGGAGCCTCGACCTGCCTCATCCCGAGGACCTGTCCCGCGAAGGCGCCTTGGAGGCGTGGATCGCCGACGAGCTCTCGGCGCGGGGCGCGACCGTCGGCGTGGGGCGCTACGGCGAGGCCCGGCTGCTCTACGACGCGCCCTCCTTCGCCGGCGAAGACGCCGGCAGCCCCGGCGCCCGCACCGTGCACATGGGGCTGGACCTGTTCGCGCCCGCGGGCGAGCCAGTGCACTCTCCGTTGCCGGGCGTCGTGGTCTCGGTGGCGGACAACGCCGGACGGCTCGACTACGGCCCCACCGTCGTGGTGCGCCACGCGACCAGCGGCGGAACCGCCTTCCACACGCTGTACGGGCACCTGAGCTGCGCTTCCCTCACCAAGCGCGCGCCCGGCGAGAACGTGCGCGCAGGCGACGTGCTGGGCTGGCTGGGAGCGCCGGCGGCCAACGGCGGATGGCCTCCGCACCTGCACTTCCAGGTGATCGCGCTGGATTCCCTCGATGACGACGGGCAGCCCCGCGTTGCCCGCAAGGGCGACTTTCCCGGAGTCGTCGAGGCCCGGCTCAGGCGGGTCTGGGGTTCCGTGCTGCCGGATCCGGCGCCGCTGGCCGGCCTGCCCGCCGAGTTCGGGGAATCGCTGGCCGCTGCCGCTCCGCCGCGCGAGACGGCCGCCCGGATCAAGGCGGGCCGCGACCGGCGTCTGGCGCCGTCCCTGAGTCTCTCCTACGACCGGCCCGTCCATGCCGTCCGCGGCCTCGGCCAGCACCTCTTCGACGCGGCCGGGCGGCGGTACCTGGACGTAGTGAACAACGTCGCCCACGTAGGCCACTCCAACCGCCGCGTCGCCCGCGCCATCGCCCGGCAGGCCCGCGTCCTGAACACCAACACGCGCTACCTGCACGAAGAGATCGTGGCGCTCGCGGACGAGCTTGCGGCCCGCTTCCCGCCGGGACTGGACACCGTCTTCCTGGTCTGCTCGGGGAGCGAGGCCAACGAGCTGGCGCTGCGCCTTGCCCGCCACTACACCGGGCGCGAAGGCGTCGTCGTGCTGGAGGGCGCCTACCACGGCAACACGGGCGGACTCGTCGACGTCAGCCCGTACAAGTTCGACGGGCCCGGCGGCGGCGGGAGAAGCCCGCAAGTGACGGTCGCGCCGATGCCCGACCCGTACCGGGGACTGCACCGGCGGACCGCGGACGCGGACGACGGCGCGCTCGCCCGGTCTTACGCCGCGGGCGTGCGGGACGCGGCCGAGCGCCTGGACGACGCGGGCGTGGGCGTGGCGGCGTTCATCGCCGAGGCCATGCTGGGATGCGGCGGCCAGATCGAGCCGCCGGCCGGCTTCCTCCGGGCCGCGTGCGGCCACGCGCGCCGGGCCGGCGGACTGTGCGTCGCCGACGAAGTGCAGACCGGCTTCGGGCGGGTGGGCGACGCGTTCTGGGCCTTCGAGCTGCAAGAGACGACGCCCGACATCGTGACGCTGGGCAAGCCGATGGGCAACGGCCACCCCGTCGGCGCCGTCGTGACCAAGCGCGAGATCGCGGATGCGTTCGCGAACGGGATGGAGTACTTCAACACGTTCGGCGGCAACCCCGTGGCCTGCGCCGCGGCGCGGGCCGTGCTCGCCGAGGTCCGCGACCGGGAACTGCAGGAACGCGCCCGGCGGGTGGGCCAGTTCTTCGCGACCCGTTTGCGCGGCATCGACAGCCCGCTCGTGGGAGACGTGCGGGGCCGGGGCCTCTTCCTGGGCGTCGAGCTGGTGCGGAGCCCCGGGGCGCGCGAGCCCTCCCCCGAAGCGTGCCGCTACGCCGTGAACCGCATGCGCGAGCGCGGCATCCTCATGAGCGCCGACGGCCCGCAGGCCAACGTGCTGAAGATCAAGCCGCCCATGGTGTTCGCGCAGTCCGACGCCGCCCGCGTCGCCGCCGAGCTGGAGACGGTCCTGGGCGAGACGCCGGCCGCGGCCATGGCCGGGCGGCGGACGTCCGGCCGCGAGAGCCCTTGAGGCCGCAAGCGCTGCGGGCGGGCGGCGGCGCCTGCCCGGTTGCGCCCCCGGCTTCCCGCCCGGCCGCGGCGCCGACCGCCTCGTGATTTCCGCGCAGGGCTTGGCCAAGTCCTTCGGCGACCGCACGCTGTTCGCGGACGCCAACTTCCGGCTCGCCGCTGGACGACGGTACGGCTTGGTCGGCGCCAACGGCAGCGGCAAGAGCACGCTGCTCGACATCCTGGCCGGGCGTTGCGAACCCTCGGCCGGGTCGGTGTCCATGCCGGGCCGCGTGCGGCTCGGGGTTCTTGGGCAACGCCGCTTCCTGCACGACGCCGACGCGATCCTGAGCGTCGCGCTCAAGGGCAACGACGAGCTGTGGCGGGCCATGGCCGCGAAGGACGCCATGGTCGCCGGTCCCGCGGACGAGTTCGACGCGGACGAGTTCTCGCGCCTCGAGGAGACGGTGCAGCGCCACGACGGGTATGCGGCCGAGGCAGCCGCCGCCGCGATCCTCGAAGGGCTGGGGATTCCCGCCGAGACGCACGGCCGCCCGCTGTCCACGCTCTCGGGCGGCTACAAGCTGCGCGTGTGCTTGGCCCAGGTATTGGCCGGCGCCCCGGACGCGCTGTTGCTCGACGAGCCCACCAACCACTTGGACGTGCTGTCGATTCGCTGGCTGGAGAAGTTCCTCCAGGGGTTTGCCGGCCCGGTCGTCGTCGTCAGCCACGACCACCGCTTCCTCGACAACGTGGCCACCCACGTGCTCGACGTCGACTACGAGACGGTGCTCGCGTACCCGGGCAACTACGCGCGCTTCGCCAAGGCCAAGAAGGCCGAGCGGGAACGCCGCGAAAAGGAGATTGCAAGCCGCCACCGCGAAATCGCCCGCCACCAGCAGTTCGTGGACCGGTTTCGCGCCAAGGCGACCAAAGCGCGCCAAGCGCAGAGCAAGCTTCGCCTCATCGAGAAGCGATCCGAAGGGCTCGAGGAACTGCCTCGAAGCTCGCGCCGCTATCCCGTCTTTCGCTTCGAGCAGGCGCGTCCCTGCGGTCGCGAAGCGCTGAAGGTGAACGGCGTCTCGAAGTCGTACGGGGCGAACCAAGTCCTTTCGGACGTGTCCCTGCGCGTGAACCGCGGAGACCGCCTGGCGATTCTGGGACCCAACGGAATCGGCAAGTCGACCCTGCTGAAGATCCTCGCCGGCGACCTGCGCGCGGACAGCGGCTCGGTCGAATGGGGACACCAGGCGCAACCCGGCTACTTCGCCCAGGACCACGCCCGCCATTTCGACGCCCCGAATCAGTCCGCCGAGGCGTGGGTGGAGGAAGGCTGCGGCGGACGGGGCGCCGGCGACGCGCGCGGCCAAATGGGCCGGGCGCTCTTCACCGGCGACGACGCGGCCAAGCGGGTCGGCGACCTGTCGGGAGGCGAAGCCGCCCGCCTCGTGTTCTGCCGCTTGGCGATGCAGCGGCCCAACGTGCTGCTCCTGGACGAGCCGACGAACCACCTGGACCTGGAATCGATCGAGGCGCTGGTCGAGGGACTGCGCTCGTACGACGGCACGTTGGTGTTCGTCTCCCACGACCGCTGGCTCGTGAGCCGGCTCGCCGACCGGATCGTGGAGATATCCGCGGAGCGGGTGCGCGACTTCCGGGGATCGTACGGCGACTACGTGCACTACTGCGGCGACGACCGCTTGGACTCCGCTGCGGCGCTTTCGCAGGGGCGGCGGCGGCGCGAGGGCAAGCGCGCGCGGCGGCGCCCGCAACGAGCGGCCGAAGCCCGGCAAGAAGGCATTCTCGCCCGCATGGAAGCCGCGGAAGCGAGGGTGTCCGAGATCGACGCCGTCTTCGCCCGGCCGGGCTTCTTCGCGGAGGCTGCGCGCGGCGAGGCTCGGAGCCTGGAAGCGGAACGCGCGGCGCTCGCCGCCGAAGTCGAGGGACTCGCCGCCGAGTGGGACGAGCTGGAGCGGGCGGAGGCTGCGGCTGGGGCGGACCGGGCCGGGGCTCGCGGCCAGTCCGGCTTAGGAGCTTAGGGATGAAGCCGCGCGCGCGTCCAGGTTCCGCCGGAGCGGGCATATTCGAAGCGGTCGTGCAGGCGGGCCGCGCCTTCCTGCCAGAACTCGATTGCGTTCGGGACGATGCGGAAGCCGCTCCAGTGCGGCGGTCGCGGGACGGGCGCTCCGGAGAACCGCGCGCCGGCCTCTCTCACCCGCCTTGCCAAATCGGCCCGCGAAGACAGCTCCGCGCTCTGGTCCGACGCCCAAGCCCCGACTTGGCTTTCCCGGGAACGCGAGGCGAAGTAGGCGTCCGCGTCGGCGGACCGCACGGACTCCACCGGCCCGCGCACTCGCACTTGGCGCCCCAGCGGCTCCCAGTAGAAGGTCATGCCCGCCCGGGGGTGCGCCGACAGCGAGCGGCCCTTGCGCGACTCGGCGTTCGTGTAGAAGACGAATCCCGCGGACCCGAACCCCTTCATCAGCACCATGCGGCCTTCGGGCGTGCCGCCGGGCCCCAGCGTGGACAGGCAGGCGGCCTCGGCCCACGCGATGCGGGCGTCGGCCTTCGCCTCGGCGAACCAACGCTCGAACTGCTCGACGGGATCGGGCGACAGATCGGCGGCGCGCAGGGCCACGTCAGGAACTCCCCGCGGGGCCCGTGGACGACCCCGGCTGACCGGATGGCCGCCCCAGTTGAAAGCCGAGCGACTCGTCCACTCCTTCGTAGGCGAAGCGAAACCCGCTCTCCTGCGCGGCTTCGGGCAGCACGCGCGCGCCCTGGAGGAGGAGCGTGGCGCCCATTTCGCCGAACATGGCCTTGACCGCGAGCGAGGGCGCCGGCACGAGCGTGGGACGGTTGAGCGCGCGGCCCAGGGCGGTCGCGAACGTCGCGTTGGAGACGGGATGCGGGGCGACCGCGTTCACCGGGCCGCGGAGCGACGGAGTGGTGACGGCGTGGAGGACGAGGCCCAGCAGGTCGTCGTGGTCGATCCAGCTGACGAACTGGCGTCCGGTGCCCAGGCGTCCGCCGACGCCCAGCTTGAAGGGCAGAAGCATCGAGCCCAGCGCGCCCCCGGCGGGACTCAGGACGAGGCCGGTGCGCAGCAGGACCACGCGAACGCCGGACCGCTTCGCCTTGGCGGCCTCGGCCTCCCATTCGCGGCACAGGTCCGGCAGGAACCCGCGCCCCGGCGGACTCGCCTCGGTGACGCGCTCGTTGCCGCGGTTGCCGTAGTAGCCGATCGCGGACGCCGAGACGAGCACGCGCGGGGGGCGGCGAAGCTGGTTGAGCGCGTCCACCAGCACGCGGGTGCCCGCCACGCGGCTCCGCCGGATCGCCTTCTTCTTGGCGGGCGTCCACCGGCTACCAGCCAAGTTCTCTCCCGCCAGGTGCACCACGGCGTCCACGCCCTCCAAGCCCTCGCGGTCGATGCGGCCCTCCATGGGGTCCCACGCGATCTCGCCCCGGGCCGGGTCGGGCTTGCGCCGGACGACGGAGACGACCGCATGGCCGCCCGTGGTGAGGAAGTGGCGAAGCGCGCCGCCCACGAGGCCGCTGGAGCCCGTCACCGCGACGGTCAAAGGCGTTCCCTGGACCGCCGCGTGCCGGCCCAGGTCGTGGGCGAGGCGGCGCTGGCGGAACGACACCATCCGCGTCATCTCGCGTTCGACGGCCGCGCGCGCGAAAACGGTCGAGGCAGGAGCGGCCGGGGGCTCCCACTCGATCCGGTCGCGCAGGCGCGTGCCCCCTCGGCCCGCGGGCTCGAACTCGTGGCTGTGCTTCCACGAACGGAAAGGCCCGGCTTCCTGCTCGTCGCGGAAGAGGCGGCCCGGCTCGAACGCCGTGTGGCGGAGCTTCCAGTCGAACGCTACCGGCCCCCGCTTGACCCTGACGTGGACCCGGCCGCCGTCGGAGACCTCGCCCTTCCGCGAAACGACGCGAGCGTCCGCCCAAGGCGGGATCAGCCGTTCGAGGGCGCCGGGCCGCAGGTGCCAAGCGAAGACGTCCGCTACCGGAAAGGGCACCTCGCGTTCGCAGGTGAACTCGGGCATCGGGTCCTCTACCGGCCTCCGTCGCGCGGACGCGCATCCAATCCTGCCACGGACCGCCTGATCGCCTCCACGCCCGCCGCCGGACCGCCGGGGTGCCCGAATATCGCGGAGCCGGCGACCAGGACCGTCGCCCCGGCCCGAACCAACGCGGGCGCGGTCGCGGCGCTCACGCCGCCGTCCACTTCCAACTCGGTCGCGCCCGGAGCGCGCGCTTCCAAGAGCGAGCGGGCGCGCGCCACCTTGGCCACCGATGCTTGGATGAAGTCCTGTCCGCCGAAGCCGGGGTTCACCGACATCACCAGCAGAAGGTCCACCAAGCCGAGCGTCTCCTCGACCGCGGACAGCGGCGTAGCCGGATTCAGCGCCACGCCGGCGCGCTTGCCCAGCTCGCGAATCCGGGCCAAGGTGCGGTGCAGGTGGACGCACGCTTCAGCGTGCACGGTGATCACGTCGGCGCCGGCGGCGGCGAACGCTTCCAGGTATCGGTCCGGGTCCGCGATCATGAGGTGCACGTCGAGCACGCCCTCGGCGGCGGCGCGCGCCGCCCGCGCGACGACGGGCCCGATGGTGATGTTGGGGACGAAGCGGCCGTCCATCACGTCCACGTGCACCCACTCGGCCCCGGCTTCCTCCACGCGTCGAATCTCGTCGCCCAGCTCCGCGAACCGGCAACTCAAGATCGACGGCGCCACCTTCACTGCGGCGGCCTTCTTCGCCGGGGCCATCCTCAGGCCTCTCTCGCCCGAGCCGCCGGGCTTCGCCGAAGGCGTCGCACCCCGCCCTCGCCGGCGACGATCGCCTCGTCGGCCATGCCCAGGAACAGTCCCGATTCGACCAAGCCCGCGCGCGCAGCGATTCGGCGCTCCAGGACCGGCGCGTCCTCGATGCCGCCCTCGAACCAGCAATCCACCGTCGCGTTTCCGTTGTCCGTGAGCGCCGACCGCCCGCCGGCCGCGGCCCGCAAGACAGGTCGCGCCCCCAGCTCGGCCAGCCACGCCAGCTGCGCATCGAGCCCGAACGGCGCCACCTCGACCGGCAACGGGGCCCGCTCGCCGAGCCGCCCGACGAGCTTGGCCTCGTCGACGATCACGACCATGCGCTCCGAGGCCTGCGCCACCACCTTTTCGCGCAGCAACGCACCCCCCAACCCCTTGATCAGCCCCAGGTCGGGCGCGACCTCGTCGGCTCCGTCCACCGCCAAGTCCAGCCGCCCCACTTCGTCCTGCGGAGCCAGCGGAATCCCCAGCCTCCGAGCCTCCTTTTCGGTCCGCTCGGACGTCGGGACGCCAACCAGGCCCGGCAACTCGCCGTGGCGGACGCGGGCGGCCAGCGCGCGCAGGAAGAAGGCTGCGGTCGAGCCGGTCCCCAGCCCCAGCCGCATCCCGGGCTCCGCTTGCTGGGCGGCGCAAAGGCCGGCCGCCGCCTTGAGCTGGTCCGTCGGTTCGCCGAACTCGTCCGCCGAGCGCCGGAGCTGGTCCGTCGAGTGTCGCGACAAGTCCCCTGGGCTGGGTTGCGAGGTGCGTCCGAGACCGTGTTGGCCCTGGGGAATCTACTGCGCGGGCGGAGAAGCGCCACCCGACGGGGCGCCGCCGGCCCGCCTTCGTCCGCCGCTTCTAATCCCGCCCATGAGCTGCGATCTTCCTTCGCCTCCCCGGACTTGGTGCGTCCCATGGCCGCCCCCAGTCGGCGCTCCGAGAATCCCCGCTCGCGCGCACTCCATCCGGCAACAACACCGCCCGGCCCAGCCGCACCGTGGGCTCCGGCGGCCCCGCGACAAGGACCGACCCATGATCATCGTCGCTCGCAAGAGCATCACCCCGGAAGAAATAGACCACATTCGCGAGCGCGTGGAGGCGGCCGGCCTTCGCACGCACGTCTCGGTGGGCAAGACGCGCACAGTCATCGGGTGCATCGGCGACGAGGCGCGGCTGGCGCGCGTTCCCCTGCGCTCCATCCCCGGAGTGCGGTCCGTCCACCCCGTGATGAGGCCGTACAAGCTGGCCGCCAGGGACTTCAACGCCGACGAGACCACGACAGTGCCTGCAGGGACCCGCGCGTTCGGGGATTCGGCCTGCCTGGTGGCCGCGGGCCCTTGTTCCGTGGAGGGCGAGGAGATGATGCGGAAGACGGGCCGGGCCGTCGCCGCCGCGGGCGCCGCCATGCTGAGGGGAGGCGCCTTCAAGCCGCGCACTTCGCCCTACTCGTTCAGCGGCCTCAAGGAAGAGGGATTGCGCATCCTGGCGCAGGTTCGCGAGGAGACGGGGTTGCCCGTGGTGACGGAAGTGCTCGACCCGCGCCACGCGGAACTGGTCGCGGGCTACGTGGACATGCTGCAGATCGGCGCGAGGAACATGCAGAACTTCGCGTTGCTGACCGAAGTGGGAGAGCTGCAACGGCCGGTGCTGCTCAAGCGCGGCATGTCGGCCACGCTCAAGGACTTGCTGCTGGCCGCCGAATACGTCATGGCGCGCGGCAACCTGCAAGTCGTTTTGTGCGAGCGCGGGATTCGCGCCTACGGGACCGAGATGCGCAACACCTTCGACCTGGCGGCGATCCCGTGGCTCAAGCGCGAGACGCACTTGCCGGTCATCGCCGATCCGTCGCACGCCGGGGGCCGGCGCGACCTCGTGGCCCCGCTCGGGTTCGCGGCCGTCGCGGCCGGCGCCGACGGCCTCATCGTCGAAGTCCACCCCGACCCGGAGTCCGCGCTCTCCGACGGCGAGCAATCGCTGAGCTTCGAGGAGTTCCGGGGCATGATGCGCGACCTGGAAGCCTTCGCCGCCGCGGCGGGACGCTCGGCGTAGGGCGCGCGGCGGGACGCTCGGCGTAGGGCGCGCGGCGGGCGCCGCCGGAGGAGGAGCGGCCCGCGACGGGCGAGCCATGTTCCCAGCGCGCGCTCAGGCTCGGGCGACTCTTCCAGCGGTCACGGACCACAGGACGCCCAGTGCGCCGACCGCGATCCAGCCGGCCGCATACGCGAGGCAGGCCAGCAAAGGTTGGATGCGCCATGACAGGTCTCCGGTAATGCCCAGGACGACCCGCAACAGATCCGGCATCGGGAACAGCACGAGGCGCGCGGCCCCTGCGACTCCGCCTCGTACGAGGTCGGGATCGCTCATCTCCGGCGCGTACGCGTACAGGGAAAGCAGAATCAGAGCCACGACCGTCGTCCTGCTTCCGCGGGGCAACCACGCGGCAGCTCCGAACGCCATGGAGGCCGTGACGAGGGACGCCAAGACGCCGACGGGCAGGACGAAGTCCAGGGGCCTCGGCGGCTGCCATTCAAGCATGTCGCCGTATGCCATCGCGACCAAGGCGAGCAACACGACCAAGACGACCGTCGCGCCCATCGACTCGGCGAGGCGCGCGAAGACGAAGCGCAACTCGCGAACGGGCTTCTGCAACCACAGGACGGCGCCCGGCCCGCCCATCTCCTGATGGCGGGGAGCTAGGACCAGCGGAACTCCGAGGAACATCACGATGATCGCGACGGCCAAGTCGACGGAAAACGGGGTCTTCAGCGAGACCAGCGCAAGAAACGCAGTGAACGCCAGGAGCCATGCCATTCCCCATGTCCTGGACGCCACCAGCAAAGCGATCCGCTTTTCCACCGGCGCCAGCGGGCGCATCAGGCGTTCTCCTCGAACATGAGCGCTTCCAGCGCCGCAACCGAACTGTCGGAGGCTTGATCGACCGTTTGCACCGTTGCAACGACGCCTTCCTTCAACAGGACGATCCTGTCGGCGATGCGCGCGACCTCCGCGAGTTCGTGGCTGGCGACGAGCACGGCCGCGCCCCGTGCCCTCGCCGAGCGAACGATCGAGCGGAGCCGGCGGCGCGCCGGGGGGTCCAGCCCCGCGAACGGCTCGTCCAACAGCACGATCTCGGGGTCGCCGGCCAGGGCGCATGCCAGCCAGATCCGCCGTTGCACGCCGTTCGAGCACTTCGTCGCCTTTCGCGACAAAGCGGCGGCGTCCGGCTCGAACCCCGCCCGTGCCGCGGCCTGGGCATACGCCTCGCCCCGCTCTTCAAGCGGAACCGACAAGTCCACGGCGCGGCAAAGGAGGTCCCGAGCCCTCCATGCGCGCGGAAGCACGACGGCTTCGGGCACGTAGCCCACGCCGCGACGGCGGCGGTAGGGGCCGGGCGCCTCGCCGCCGACGAGGCATCGGCCGGACTGAGCGCGCATGAGGCCCAGCAATATCTTCAACAACGTGGTCTTGCCGGCGCCGTTGGGTCCCACCAACGCCACGACCTCGCCCGCCCGCACGTCGATCGAAGCCCCGCGGAGGGCAGGCCGCCGTCTCCTTCGGAGAATGCCGCCAACGCCGCCGTAGGACACGAACAGGGCCTCGGCGAGCACCGCAGGCTGGTTGCCGCCGCTCCCCTCTTCGTCCATTTACCCTTCGCGGCCGTCCAGCGAGTAGAAGGCGATCAGCGTGCCGTGCACGTCCTCCCAGGCCGCCAGAACGGCCGAGTCCGATACGAACATGCCGGCAGCCGAAGGAATCTGCGTCGTCGTCCAGTCGGCTCCGTCGTACTCGGCTAGGCGAAAGGTCATCTCGATCTCCCCGGATCCCGGGACCGCCGTAGGCGCCGGCGTCCGGTAGAACAACGCGCCGTCGGACCGGACGAACACTCGATCGAACGGAAGATATCGTTCGGGGACTCTGATCCTGATCCTTGCGCTCGAGCCCGAGACTTCAGTTGGAACCTGCTCCGCCACCGCCCGGGAGACCGGCGCCCGGCCGAGCCGTGTGTGGCAGAACGAATCGAGGCGTCCGCCATCAAGGCCGAACAGGCCGATGCAGTCGTCCTCGGGATGACCGAACACGAATCCGGAGGGATGCCCGGCAAGCACCGACATGTTGCGCCAGGGATCCAACAGGTCGTCGTCCGAGTCCGCCGAGGCCTGGGCAACTGCACGGTAGCTTGCTTCGCCTGTTTCGAGGAATACGCCGCCTCTCGTCAGGCCGATCCTGCACGTGAAGAGCAACAGCAATCCTTGCGGCGAGGAAACGACGTCGCTCAGCTCGGCCGGCAGGTCGCCAAGTGGAGCGTGACGGCATATTCTGGGAGGCTCGACCCTTCGTCCGCCGACATGGGTTCCGTCCGGCCAGTAGAACTGAAGGCGGCGCGGCATGGCCACGACGATCGTGTCGCCGTGAACCGCCAGCGCTGTGGGCCGCCGCAACTCGCCCGGACCGTCTCCGAAACGCGCGAACGCGCTCCATTGATTGCGGTCGCCGGCGATGCGGTGCACTCGAGATGCGCGCTTGTCCAGCAGAAACCAGACGCCGTCGTGCACGTCGGCGGCGGCGACCGAAGCAACGGAATCGAAGAGCGTCGCGTTCGCGGGCGGCCCTGCCGACACGGAATCGGCTTCGGCCGGCGCGGCGGGCAACCCACCGGATGAAAGAAACCGCGCGACGGAGAACAAGTCCCAGCCGAGAGCGGCCAAAGCGATCGCACCGCCGCCGAACACTGCGACAGCGCTGAAGGGGTAGCGGGGACGCGGCACCGGGGAAGCAGTCACCCGCTAGGTCCGCTCCTCGCATGCCAAGGCACAGATGTATATCTTGGCGATCCAGGCCGCAACGCATCTAGCATGGCCAGGCACGTCCCACCAACGCTTGTCTTCCACGCACTCCAAGTACTGCTCGCCGGCGGCGTCCCAGCATTCGTCCAGGTCACATAGTCCTTGTCCAGAAGTTGTCGCCGACGTAGAGAGCAACGCGGCTCCCGCGGTGCCGGTGCACATTGAAGGTCCGGACTTGGATGGGCCAAGCTCGGCGGCGTCGCTCGCTGGGGCGGGTCGCACCGCACCTGCGGTACCTCGGGTCAGCATCGGAATCAGGCCAAAGAGCGCCACCAATGCGGCAACGGTCAAACGCTTCCAGTTCACCCTGTACGTTCTTCTTCTCCGTGTTGAAGCAAGGGGTCCGCAGGGGCCGGATGCCGGGCCGTGGCCCGTTTCTCGGGCCATGGACGCAATATGGCGGAAAGGGCGTCTCCGTGCAAGAACGACACGCTCTTCCGGTTGGCGGCCCCTTCTGTGCCTACGCCAGCGCGTCCAGGGCGGCGTCCAGGGCCTCGAACTGAGCCGCGACCGCCGTCGCCGCGGTTCCGCCGCGCACGGCCCGAGAATCCGCCGATGCTTCCGCGCCGAGCGCCGGAAGCGCGCCTTCGGCGAACGCGGGGTGCGCGGCGCGGACCATCTCGGGCGGCAGCGCGTCGAGGCTCTTGCCTTCGGCCCGGGCGGCGCGCGCGAGGCGGGCGACGGCATGGTGGCTTTCGCGGAAGGGAACGCCCAAGCGCACTAGATGGTCGGCGAGATCCGTGGCCAGCAGTTCGGCGTCCAGCGCGGCCGCCGCCCTGCGGCGCGAGAACGAAAGGCTTTCCACGGCTCCTGCCGCGACCCGCAACGAGAGCGCGAGCGTGTCCACGGAATCGAAGACGGCCTCCTTGTCCTCCTGGAGATCGCGGTTGTAGCCCGTCGGCAGGCCCTTGAGCGCCACGAGCAGCGTGGCGAGGTTGCCCACGAGCCGGCCGGATCGCCCGCGCACGAGCTCCGCTGCGTCGGGATTGCGCTTCTGAGGCATCAGCGACGAACCCGTCGCGAAACCGTCTCCGAGCCGCAAGAAGCCGAACTCGGCGCTCGAGAAGACGACGAGGTCCTCGGCCAGCTGCGAGAGATGAACGCCGGCCAGCGCCGCCGCGAAGAGCAGACGGGCCGCCCAGTCGCGGTCCGACACGGCGTCCACCGAATTCTCGGAGACCGCCGCGAATCCCAGCTCCCTGGCCAGCGCCTCGCGGTCCACGTCGAACGGGCATCCAGCGAGGGCGCCGGACCCCAGCGGCATCACGTCGCATTCGCGCTCCACCGCCGCAAGCGCCTCCGCGTCGCGCAGCAAGGGCCACGCCCGCGACAGGAGCCAGTGCGCGACGGGCACGGGCTGCGCCCGCTGGAGGTGCGTATAGCCGGGAATCAGCAGGTCGCCCGTCTCCCGCGCCCGGTCGCGGAGGGCCACGACTGCGCGCCCGCTCAAGTCCCGCAGGGTCCGGATCGCGTCCTTTGCCCAGAGCCGAAACGCGGTCGCCACCTGATCGTTGCGCGAGCGTCCCGTGTGAAGCTTGCCGCCCAGCGGCCCGACCGTCTCGGTGAGGAACCGCTCCACGACCGAGTGAACGTCCTCGTCGGGCAGACCCCCGGGACCGGGAAGGCCGCGCAACCGCTCGGCCACCGCTTCGAGTCCCTCGTCCATCCGCCGAGCCTCGTCCGCCGACAGCACGCCCGCGCCCTCCAGTCCCCGCACCCAAGCCCGGCTGCCGCGCACGTCGTGAGGCCAAAGGCGCCAGTCCACGTCCAACGAGCGGTTCAGCGCCTCCATGGCCGGCGCGAGTCCCCCTTCCAGCCCCCCCCCCCACAGCGTCCTCGCCCCGCCGGGAGCTTCGTTGGCGCTCAACCGGCGGCGGCGACGGTCTCGGCCGACCCCACGTTGCGTTCCGGAGCACCGCCCGGCGTCTCGCCGCCGCCCTGCCCTTGCTGCGCCGCCACGGCGCGCAACGGCAACCCGAACAGCTTGACGAAGCCCGACGAGTCCGAGTGAGCGTAGCCCTCCGAGGCGCTGAACGACGCCAAGTCCAAGTCGTAGAGCGACATGGGGCTGGAGCGCGCCAGGACGGCGGCACTGCCCTTGAAGAGCCGCAGGCGCACTTCGCCGGACACCGGCCCCATCAGCTCGTCCACCAGCGCGTCCATGGCCCGGCGCTCGGGCGTCCACCAGCGGCCCTCGTAGACCACGTCCGCGTAGCGGGGGGCCAAGTCGTCCTTGAGCGCCAGCGCGCGGCGCGACAAGACGAGCTGCTCGAGCTCCTGCAACGCGGCCAGCAGGATGGCGCCGCCCGGCGTCTCGTACACTCCCCGGCTCTTGATCCCGACCACGCGGTCCTCGATCACGTCGGCCCGGCCCACCGCGTGCTTCGCGCCCAGCCGGTTGAGTTCCTGCAACAACGGCAACGGCGCCAGCTCCGCGCCGTCCACGGCGACCGGAATTCCGCTCTCGAACGCGAGCGCAACGTCGCGAGGCTCGTCCGGCGCGCTCGCGGGGTCGCAGGTCCACAGAAAGACGCCGGGCTCGGGAGCGTTGGCCGGGTCTTCCAAGGGTCCGCCCTCGTGGCTGAGGTGCCACAGGTTCTCGTCCCGCGAATAGAGCTTCTCTTCGTCCACGTCCAGCTCGATGGCCCTGGCGCGGGCGTAGGCGAGCGCGTCTTCCCTGGACTCGATCTCCCATTCGCGCCACGGGGCCACCACCTTGAGCTGGGGCGCGAGGGCCGCGAACGAGAGTTCGAAGCGCAACTGGTCGTTGCCCTTGCCCGTGCAGCCGTGCGCCACCGCCGCCGCGCCGGTCTCCGCCGCCACCTCGACCATCCTGCGCGCAATCAGCGGGCGCGCCATCGCGGTGCCCAGCAGGTACTTGCGGCTGTAGACCGCTCCGGCGCGCACCACGGGGAAGATGTAGCCCGACACGAATTCCTCGCGCAGATCTTCGCCGAAGAACGCCGACGCCCCGGTCGCGAAAGCCTTGCCGGCCAAGCGCTCCACGCCTTGGCGCTGTCCGACGTCGGCCGCCATGCACACCACGTCGGCGCCGTACTGCTCGCGCAACCACGGCACGATGACGGAAGTGTCGAGCCCGCCCGAGTACCCCAGCACGATCTTCATGCCGCGTTCCGAGACTTGGCGCCCAGCCGTGCCTTCGAGCCTCAGAAGTCGTACTTGATGCGCGCCAGCAACAGACGGCCCAACTCGGGTGCGCCCACGAACTCCTGGTGAAGGTTGTTGAGCAGGTTGTTCGCGGTGAACGACACGGTCGCGTTGCGCTGGAAGGGCAGACGATAGCTGACGGACGCGTCCACGACCCCGAAGCCCTCGACGTCGCCCACGTAGACGCCCGAGTTCATGGGAAACGCGCCGCTCATGCGCACGCGCCCGCTCGCGGACAGGCCGCCCACCTGGTCGTCGTAGATCATGCCGACCGATCCCTTGTGGTTGGGCGCGTTCAGCGCGACGTCCTCGGTGCTGCGGCAGTTCCCGTCGTCGTTGAAGTCGAAGCACTCGTCGCTCTGATACGAATAGTTGGTGCTGAGACGCAGCCTGTTGGTCAGCCGCACCTGGGCGGCCAAGTCCGCGCCCCAGTATTCGATGCGCCCGAAATTCCTGTAGCTGATCATGATGTCGGACGAGTCCACCTGGTCGGGGACGACCGTGCCCAACGGCACTGCCGCGACCTGTCGGACGATCTGCTCTATCGCGGCCGCGGGCAATCTGCCGGCCTGAACGAGCGGCCCCAGCCTCGCGGTGACGAATGCCTGCAAGCTGGCGGGGTCGAAGAAGACGCTCGGAGTCTCCACGCGAAGCGGTCCGACGAAATTCTCGACGTCGGCGAAGTACGCGTCCACGGCAAGCAGGACGCGGTCCTTGATCAAGCCCTTGTAGCCCACCTCGAACGTGTTGTAGATCGTCGACTCCAAGCTGGCGATGTCCAGCAGGGCCGCATTGTCCACGGGGAACGCTTCCGCGGCCGACGCCGCGTTCAAGTCCAGCCGACGGAAGACGGTGCCCAGTTGCGGGTCGCCCGGGCGGGCGCCCGGATTCTCCAGGAGGGGCACCACGGCGCTCAAGTCCGGGGCGAGCGCCTGCAACGCCTGAAGCACGGTGGGCCAAGTGAGCAAGGCGTTCGCCGGCAACCGCATGCCCGGCGCGAAAGGCGAGCGCATGCACAGCGACCTGACGCCGCCGTCGCAACGATCCGAAAACGTGAACCCGCTCGCAGGCACTCCCAAGCCGCGAATGTCGTATCCGACGTTGCCGAACACCGGTATGCGCCCTCCGACGATGTCGAGGAACAGGTTGTTCGTCGTCGGCGTCGCGAAGGCGCGGTTGAACGTCGCCCTCATGTTGTGGTCGGGGGAGGGCTTGAAGACGAGCGCCGCCCTGGGAGAAACGTTGGGGTTGGTCAAGCGGCTGTGATCGTCCACCCGGACGGCCGTCACCAAGTCGAAGTTGTCGCCCAGCGCAGTTTCCGTGTGCACGTAGGCGCCGATCTCGGTGATGTTGTCGTCGTCCTCGTTGCGGCCCGTGATGGTGCCGCCCGTGCGCGGCTGAACGGCGTTCCAGTCCACCCCGTAGGTCAGGTCCAGCCAGTCGCCCAGGTCGAAGCCGTACTGGAACTGCAGGGCAATGGAGCGCGACTGGTCCACGACGCCGTCGCAGGTCCTGCCGCCCCCGATGTCGACGGAGCGCTCGCCCGGCCCCCGCGGGCGCAACGTGCAGGTGCGCAACAAGTAGGTGCCTTCGCCCGAATCGGTGCTGTTGAGGAACGCCTGCGCAAAGAGACGGCCCTTCGACAGCCGGGCCTGCGCGTACTGGTAGCCCCAGCCTACGGCTTGCGCGGCGCCGACCCCCGTCATCTCGACTTGGCTGGCCGAACTCACGCCGCCCGCGAGCACCAGCGACCCGTCGCCGCCGAAGCGATAGTCGACCCGAGCGTCTCCCGAATAGCGCTCCTGGCGGTTGTCGCGGCCGACGGGCTGCCCGTCGACGGCTTCCAGCGGATCGACGTACTCGAAGTCGTTGCCCCGGAAGTACTCGCCCGACACCTTGAAGCCGAACTGGTCGGACAGCGCGTGCGATGTGCGAAATTGGCTCTGAAACACCGACCGCTCGCCCCCGGCCAGCGACACGGAGGTGCCGGGCCGGTCGATCGGAGATGCGGTGATCATGTGCATCACGCCGGACGTGGTGTTCGGACCGTAGAGGGCCGCGCCGGGCCCCAGCGACACTTCGATCCGGTCGATGTCCAGGTCCGTGGTCGGCAACATGGTGTACGAGTTGAGCCGAAGCGACGGCACCCGCGCGTAGCGGTGGTCGACCAGCGTCAGCAGCGTGCCCGAGAAGACGTTGTTGAAGCCGCGCGCCACCACGTTCATTTGGACCAGGCCCGTCTGCGCGACGTCGATCCCCGGCAATGCCTTGAGATGCTCGCCCGGCCCCGGCGCGACCACCCGCGCGACATCCTCGGCCGACACCATGGAAACGGACGCGGGAGCGCTCAGGGCTCTCTCCTCGCGACGCGACGCCGTGACGACCACAGGGTTCAGCATCAGCTCCACCGGCACCAACGCCACGTCCACTTCGGCGCTCGTCGCCGCAACCACCCGAACGCCGTCGACGCGTTGCGACTCGTAGCCGATCGACGCGAACACCAGCGAGACCGATCCCGGCTCCGCGGAAAGCGTGAAGCGCCCGTCGCTGTCCGTGGCCGCCCCTCCCTCGACGCCCGCGATCGAAACCGAGACGCCCCCGAGCGGCCTGCCGGTCTGCGTATCCGTCACCCGACCCGAGATGGAGCCCGTCTGCGCGGCGGAACGAGTCGTGAAGGCGGCCAGTCCAAGAACCGCGGCCAGGATTGCAACGGGACGCGAGGCGACTCTCATGAATTGGTCCTCGTGGGGTTGGGAACGCGCTTGGTTCCGGGAAGATTCGGCGCCGGTACCGGCATGGACGCGCGCCGAGGCGCGCCGGCATGACATTGGATACAATAATCGCCGAGTCCAACAACAAGGTCAATGCTGCGCCCGGCAAGGCGCCGAGACGATGCCCGCCACGCCGCGCCGACTCGCCCAACGGGCCGCCAACCCGCCAACGACCCCGAACGATGTCCCCCAGCGGCGCACCGCTTCCGCCAGCAACGATCCCGCCAAGCGCCTCGGGCGGCGCGGCCAAGCGCTGGCTGGCGCGCGAGGACTTCGAGGCCGCGCGCCGGCGCACCGCGCCGGCGCTTCACCGCACGCCGCTGCTTTCGTTCCGCGCGTTGGGCGAGCGAGCGGGAGGGAGGGCGCTGCTGAAGTGCGAGAACTTGCAGAAGACGGGGTCGTTCAAGGTGCGCGGGGCGCTGAACGCGGTAGCTTCGCTGAGCGACGCCCAGCGGGCGCGCGGCGTCGTGACGGTGTCCGCGGGCAACCATGCGCAGGCGGTGGCCTGGGCCGCGCGCCGCTTCGCAGCCCGGGCGGTCGTCGTGATGCCCGAGGGCGCATCGCGGTCCAAGGCGGCCGCGGCGGCCGGGTACGGCGCCGAGGTGGCCTTCCACGGGTCCGCTGCGGACGCCTTCCTCGAGGCCGAGCGGCGGGCCGGCTCGGAGGGCCTCGTGTTCCTGCATCCCTTCGATTCGGAGCGCGTGATCGAGGGGCACGGCGCCGTGGGATTGGAGCTGGACGAAGACTTGGCGGCGGCGGCGGCCGTCGTCGTGCCGGTGGGAGGCGGCGGGCAGATCGCGGGAATCGCGGGGGCCCTGGCGGCGCGGGGGCGCATCGGCGGCGGCACGAAAAGGGGGATCCGGGTGTTCGGCGTGGAGCCCGAGGGGGCGCCGTCGATGCGCAGGAGCCTCAACGCGGGGAAGCCCGCGCGCCTCGAGAGCGTCCGCACCGTGGCCGACGGCTTGGCGCCGCCGATGGCGGGAGAACTCTGCTACAGGTATGTTGCGGCGTTCGCGGAGGACGTGGTGCTGGTTTCGGACAAGGAGATTCTGTCTGCGCTTCGGCTCTTGCTGGCGCGGGCCAAGCTCGTGGCAGAGCCTTCGGGCGCCGCGGCGGTGGCGGCGCTGATGTTCGGGAAGATTCCGCTGGCTCCGGGCGAGACGGCGGTGGCCGTGGTTTCCGGGGGCAACATCGACCCGGAGGCGCTGGTGGAGGCGCTGGGCAAGGGCAGTTCGTGACCCCGATCCGCGTGAAGCGCGCCCGAAAGCAGTACGGCGCGACGGTAGCGCTGGACGACGTGAGCATCTCCGTCGAGGCGGGCGCCTGCCTGGCTTTGGTCGGCGAGAGCGGGTCGGGCAAGACCACCTTGCTGCGCGCCGTCAACGGCCTCACGCGCCTGGACGACGGGTCGGTGTTCGTTCGGGGCGACTTCGTGGCGTCGCTCGACCAGGTCGCGTTGCGCCGCTCCATCGGATACGTGCAGCAGGACAGCGGCCTGATCCCGCACTGGACTTGCCTGACCAACGCGAGCCTCGTCCCGCGCCTCCAGTCCCGGCCGGACGCCGACGAGCGCGGTCGGGCCGCGCTGTCCCGGCTCGGACTGGACCCGGAGGAATTCGCCGACCGGTACCCGCGCGAATTGTCGGGAGGGCAGCGCCAGCGCGTGGCGATCGCGAGGGCGATTGCAGCCGACCCCGACATCCTGCTGATGGACGAGCCGTTCGGCGCGCTGGACGCCATCACCCGCTTCGAAGCCCAGGAGGCGCTGGCCGAAGTGCGCCGCAGTTCCGGCGTGACTTGCGTCCTCGTCACTCACGACATCGCCGAGGCGCTTCGAGTCGCCACGCGCGTGGCGGTCATGCGCGACGGCCAAGTCGTCGCCGAGGCCGCGGCGGAGCAGCTGTGCGACCGGGCCGAAGGGTACGCGGCCGAACTCATCTCGAGGTCGGGAGTGCGCGCGTGAGGCGCGCGGCGGCGCGGGGACGCGGGCGCGGACGGCAGGGCGCGGCGCGCCCCCGGAGACCGGCGCGCGCGACGAGCGAGGGGCTCGGCTGCATGGGCGCGACGAGCGCGCGTGGAGCCCGGCGCAGAGGCTGCGCGACGTTCGCGGCCTGGCTGCTCGCGGCCGGCGTCGCGCACATCGCCGCCTCCGGCGAGACCTTCGCGGCGTCGTTGCCGGCGCCCCCGCACGGGCCGGCAGCGCGCCCGGTGCACGGCGCGGGGAGCCGCTCCGCGAGCAACGGGCCGGGGGCGCCCGCGCCATTGGTTGCGGCGCAGTCCTCGGCGGGCGCGCCGGCCGGCCCCGTCGGCGGCCCGGACATCCGCCGGGAGCCGATCGTGGTGGCCTCCAAGTCGTTCGCGGAATCGTACGTGCTGGCCGAGGTGTTCGCCCTGGTGCTGGAAGACGCGGGCCATCCGGTCGACCGCAGGCTGGGCCTGGGCGAGACCGAGTTGGTCTTTCGAGCGCTCGTCGCGGGCGAGATCGACGTGTACCCGGAGTACACGGGCACGGGTTTGGCGGCGATGCTGGGCGAGAACGCGCTGGGCGACCGGACGGCCGTGCTGCGCCGCGTCGGGCTCGAGTTCGAGAGCCGCTGGGGACTGCGGTGGCTTCCTCCGCTCGGCTTCGAGAACAACTACGCCATGGCGACGAGGCCGGAGACGGCCGACTCCCTCGGACTCCGAGGGCTCTCGGACCTGGAAGCGTCGGCCGGAGGGCTCGTGGGAGGATTCTCGCCCGGCTTCATCGGGCGGGCGGACGGCCTGCCCGGGCTCGAAGCGCGCGGCATCCGCTTTGGCGAGACGCGGGCGTTGCTGCAGGCCGTCAAGTACGCCGCGTTGACGCAGGGCGAGGTGGACTTGATCGACGCCTACTCGACCGACGGCGCCATCGCCCGCTACGACTTGGTGGTGCTGCGCGACGACCTTGCCTTCTTTCCGCCCTACGACGCGGCGCCGCTGGCAGGGCCGGGGTTGTACGCGGAAAGGCCCGCGGCCGCGCTTGCGCTGTCGCGGCTGGCCGGCTGGATCGACGAGGAAACGATGCGGCGGGCCAACGAGCGCGTGGAACTCGATCAAATGGCCGTGGCCGACGCGGCGCGGCTGCTGCTGGCCGAGAGCGGCTTTCTCCGCGATGCGGCGCCGGCAGCGCCCGGCGCGGCGCCCGAGGACGCGCGCCCGGCCGCAGGTCCGTGGGCCTGGTGGATCCGGCTCTTCGAGCGGGTGCGGCACGACCGAGCCTCGCTGGCCGACCAGACCGTCCGTCACCTGCTCCTTGTCCTGGGGTCGCTGGGCGCCGCGGTCCTGTTCGCGTTGCCGGCCGGCTTGGCGCTGGAACGCCGCCGCGCCTGGGCCGAGTCCGCGCTGCGCGTGGCCAGCTTGCTGCAGACCGTGCCGGGGATCGCGCTGCTCGCCTTCATGATCCCGCTCTTCGGCATCGGCGCCGCGCCGGCGGTGGCGGCTCTGTTCCTCTATTCGCTCCTGCCCATCCTGCGCAACACGTACACGGGGCTGGTGGAAGCCGCCCCGGACGCCGTCCTCGCCGGCCGGGCGCTGGGCATGACCGAGGCGCAGCTGCTGACGCGCATTCGGTTGCCGCTGGCGGCTCCGGTCATCATGGCGGGCATCCGCACCGCCGCGGTCATCAACGTGGGCACCGCCACGCTGGCCGCGTTCGTGGGCGCCGGCGGACTGGGCGACCCCATCGTGGCCGGGTTGGCGTTGCGCGATTCCGCGATGATCCTTTCGGGGGCCGCGCCCGCGGCGGTCCTGGCGCTCGTCGTGGACTACTCCATCGCCGGCGCCGAGCGCCGGGTGGCGCCCAAGGGGGTGCGCGCGAAATAAGCGCGTTGCGCCGTTGCCTGCTGCCCGGATTCGTGTTTCAGTCCGTCGTGATCGCGGGCGCGTACGGCACTGGCCAGGAACTCGTGGAATTCTTCCTGGCGCGGGGGCCGGCGGGCGCCCTGCTGGCCATGGGCGTGTCCACCGCCGTGTGGAGCGCCGTGTGCGTGGCCAGCTACGAGTTCGCCCGAGTGTTCCGGACGTTCGAGTACCGCGGCTTCTTCAAGGCGCTGCTGGGACGCTTCTGGGTCGCGTTCGAAGCGCTGTACGTGCTGCTTCTGCTGCTCGTGCTCGCCGTGGTGGCGGCCGCCGCCGGGACCATGCTGCGGCAGACGTTCGGGTTGCCGTACTTGGTGGGCGTCGCGGCGATCATGGCGGTGGTCGGGGCGCTGGTCGTGGGCGGCAACGAGCTGATCGAGAGGGCGTTCACGGGATGGTCGGGCGTGCTGTACGTCGTGTACGGCGCGTTCTTCGTCTGGTGCGCGGTCCGCTTCGGGCCTGCGATCACGGAATCGCTCGCGTCGGGCGTGATCGAGGGCGCGTGGTTCACGAGCGGAGTCGCGTACGCGGGATACAACCTGGGCGTGCTTCCGGCCGTGCTGGCAACGCTGCGCCACCTTCGCAGCCGCCGCGACAGCGTCGTGGCCGGACTGCTCACCGGCCCGGTCGCGATCCTGCCCGCGGCGCTTTTCGTGCTGGCGGTGGCCGGAGAGTACCCGGCGATCGTGAGCCGGGAGGCCCCGGTCAACTACATGCTCGATCTCCTCGGATCGCGAGCGTTCCAGATAGTCTTTCAAGTGATGCTGTTCGGCACGCTGGCCGAGACGGGGGCCGGGCTGGTGCACGCCGTCAACGAGCGCTTCGCCCGCACGGCGCGCGAACGAGGCGCGGAGCTGTCCGCATGGAAGCGAGCCGCGCTGGCGGGCGGGTTGCTGGCCGCGGCAGCGGTCATCGCGCAGGCGGGGCTGATTCCCCTGATCGCGAAGGGGTACGGAACGATCACGTGGGGATTCGTGGCCGTGTTCGTGATTCCCGTCCTGACTTGGGGCGTCTACTTGGCGTTGCGCGGACGCCGCGGAGACGCTCCAGCCGCCTGATCGCCCGGATCCCGGCCACCGGCCCCACGGCCAAGAGCGGAAAGGCCCACGCCCAGCCGGCCGAGTACGCGACGCGGGGGACCAGTTCGATCGTGGCCGCAGCCAGCAGGAATCCCAGGCACGTCTGAAGCGTCAGGGCCGTGCCCACCGCGCCGGCGGGCGCGACTTCCGTGACCAGCGCGCTGAACTGGGCCGAGTCGGCCACCACGAAGAACCCCCACACGACCGCCGCAGCCACGAGCAGCCCGAACGGTCCGCCGAACAGGAAGCCGACCCCGGCCGAGCACGCCGCGCTCGCCGCCATCGCCCACGCCGCCACCCGCTCGCGCCCTGCGCGGTCCGCGGCCCAGCCTCCCCACACGCAGCCCGGCGCGCCCGCGGCCAACAAGAGGAATCCGGCCAGCGCGCCGAACTGCGGCGCCACCCCCGCGGCCTCTGCCGAGGCGGCGACGAAGACGGGCGCCCAGGTCCACACGGCGTACAGCTCCCACATGTGGCCCAAGTAGCCGACGGTCGCGAGCCGCGTCGGGCGGTGGCGCAACGCCGTCCGCGCCAGTCCCCACGAGAAGCGCCGGCGAGGAAAGGCGAACGGTCCGTCCCGGTAGAACGTGCCCACCAGCGCCGCGGCCGCGACGGCCCCCGCCGACGATGCCAGCACCACTTCGGGCGCACCCGCGCCGGGCAACGCCCTGATCAGGTGCGGCACGGCCTTGCCCGCCGTCAGCGCGCCGACCAGGACGCCGATCGCGAGCCCGCGGGAGGAGCGGAACCACGTGGCCGCCATCTTCATCGCCGGCGGGTAGACGCCGGCCAGCAGAAAGCCGGTCGCGAAGCGCGCCGCCAGCGCCCCCGCTTCGCTCGGCGCCGACAGCACGGCCGCGTTGGCCAAGGCGGCCAGGACCGCAGACGCCGCGAAGTACGTCCGCGACCGCAGCAGATCCGCCAAGTTGAGGACGGCCGCCACGCCCGTGCCCGCGACGAACCCCAGGTTGACCGCCGCCGAGAGCCCACCGACGCGAGCCGGCGCGCCCGGCCCCGGATCCCATCGAGTCGCCAAGCCCTCCGCGACTGCCGATGCCGTGAACCACACGGACATCGCCAGGAGCTCGGCCACGGCCAGCAGGGCGAGCATCCGCGGCCCGGTCCGGCGGGGCGCCTCGCCGACCGTCTCGCCGACTCCGCGCCCGCCCATGCCTCAAGGCTTGTCGACCAAGAGCACCGTCCAAGGATCGAGGAGGCGAAGTCCACGCCTGCCGAGCAGAACCAGCACGTCTTCTCCTGGGCGGACGTCGGCGCGCTGCAACGCCTCGCGAAGGCACCCCATCTCGGGACCGTTGGGATCGTACGACCGCCAAATGACCGAGGCCGCGTCCACGCCGCGCGGATACGCGAACGGGACCCGGCGCGACTGATCGAGGCCCACGCCGAGGCGCTGCGCGACCGCCATGGAGATCTTCTGGCTGTTGCCGCGCAAATGGTGCTCGCCGGCCAGGAAGCGCAACACCGGCTTGCCGTCGCGCGTCCACATCACGTCGCGGGCCTCTTCGAGGGGCTGCACGGCCACGTACGGCCGGGCTGCGACGCTCACGAAGCCGTCCTCGACCACGAACTTGCGGGTGGCCAAGTAATTGCGGACGGTCGCCGGCAGCACGCCGTAGCGTTCGGGGATTTCCTCGATAAGCGCATCGACTTCGACCCGCCCGCCCGCTCGCTCGATGCGCTTGACGACTTCGGCCACGACGCCTCGGTACGGTTCGTCGGTCCACTTTCGGAGGCCCCACTTGTCCTTGGTGAGGCGAACGAAGGTCTTGTCGGACGACAGCAGGCTCGACAGCGTCGTGTTGTCGGCCAAGTCCGCCATCTCGGCGATCTCCTCGCGCAAGAGCGGGCGCCCGGCTTCGTCCAGCACGACGGCGACGCGCGCCCGCCTAGTGTCGCGCAGGACCAGCCTGCCGCGAATGCGGATCAGTCCCGCATTGCGGACCGCGGACTCCCAACCCGCGACCGGCTCCGCCACTACGGCATCGCGAAGGCGCTGCTCGTCGACCAGGCGGGACCGGTCCGCGAACCGCGGAGCGCGCTGGCGAATCTCTTCCACGAAGGCGCGAAAGGACGCGTCTCCCGCCACCCCGTCCATCGCTCGGTAGCCGGCGGCGTCCATGAGCGCCACCTCGGCGGCCACCCGCCAAGCCGGAGGCGCGTCGCCCACGATCCGATCCACGGCCTCCCGGAAGCTGTCCAGCGGCGCGGCGGCGCCCACCACGGACCGAAGCCACCGGACGGCTTGGTCGAGCAACTCGCGTGTGCTCGATTCGATCTTCTGGCGCAGGTTGGCTTCCAGCTGGCGCGTCCGCTCGCGGCTGATGCCGAACTCCTCGCCCAGCGCCGCCAGCCTCTCGGGGGTTCGGGCGAAGGTTCGTCGCAGGGCGATGACGCGGCGCCGCTCGTCGAGGGCGGCCAGCGCCAATCCGAACTCGTGGCCTATCTGAACGGGGCTTCGCACGAAAGGAACACCACCGACGGGGCGCGAGGGGCAAGTCCTGCGGGGCTGGCAACATAAAGCAACGACCTTCGAGCTTGCAACATCTCGGCGCGCGCGACCCCAAGCGAGTTACGTTACCCGGCTTGTCCCGTTCCGGCATCGCTTCGCCCCGAGACGCCCCTCGCTTCCACTTTGCTCACCGAGCGCCGCCCGATGACCCGTCGCACTGCGGTTCGCACGCATTCGTTCACGGAGTCGGTGATTCGCGAGATGACGCGCGTCGCCCGCGCACACGGGGCCATCAACCTGGCGCAGGGATTTCCCGACTTTCCGGCGCCCCAACTCCTCAAGGACGCCGCGTGCCGCGCCATTCAGGACGACGTCAACCAGTACGCCGTCACCTGGGGGACCGACTCCCTGCGCAACGCGGTCGCCGAGCAGTACGCTCGCTGGTACGGCATGGCGGTCGATCCGGATCGCGAGGTCACCGTGACCTGCGGCGCGACCGAAGCGATGGCGGCGGTCATGTTCGCAACCGTCAACCCGGGCGACGAAGTGGTGATTCTGGAGCCGTTCTACGAGAACTACGGCCCGGACGCGGCGCTGTCGGGGGCCGAGCCGGTCTTCGTTCCGCTGCCGGCGCCGGACTTCCGCTTGGATCCGGACCGATTGAGGGCCGCCGTCACCGGCAAGACCAAGGCCGTCGTGATCAACACGCCGAACAACCCGTCGGGGCGCGTGTTCGGCCGCGAAGAGCTCCAAGCCGTCGCCGATCTGTGCGTCGAGCGGGACGTCCTCGCCGTGACCGACGAGATCTACGAGCACATCGTCTACGACGGCGAGCACTTGCCGCTGGCCCGGCTGCCCGGAATGCGCGACCGCACCGTCGTCGTGTCGGGCCTGTCCAAGACCTTCAGCGTCACGGGGTGGCGCATCGGCACCATCGTGGCGCCGCCGGACATCACGCCGGCGATCCGCAAGGTGCACGATTTCCTGACGGTCGGGGCGCCCGCGCCCCTCCAGGAAGCTTGCGCGGCGGGGCTGCGGGAGCTCGGCGACGAGTACTACCGCGGCATGGCCGCCGACTACCGGGCGCGGCGCGAGCTGCTCCATGCGGGCTTGACCGAGGCCGGCTTCGACTGCCGAAGGCCCGAGGGGGCCTACTACGTGATGGCGGGGTTCGAGCGCCTGAGCGCGCTCGACGACGACGCGTTCAGCCGGTTCCTTGCGCGGGAGTGCGGCGTGGCGCCCGTGCCCGGCTCGTCGTTCTTCAGCCGTCCCGAGGACGGGGCCAAGCTCGTCCGCTTCGCGTTCTGCAAGCGACGGTCCACCTTGGAACAGGCCGCTGACCGGCTCCGCCGCTTCTTCGCCTGACGCGCGTCGGCCGGCCGCGGTCGCGCCGCGCCGGGCGCTTGCGGACGCCTTGCCGGCCCGTCAGTCCACCGTCGCCCGCAACGCCGCTATGGGAGCGGCGCGCCCCCTGCCCAGGCCGCTGGCCATGCCCACCAGAACGGCGAGACCGGCCACGGCCAGCCAGAGGAGCGCCGCCGCGTCGAGGGCGGGCACGTAGCGAATCTCGAAGAGGCGCTCGGCGAGCAGCCAGCTCGCCGCCAACGCCAGCAGGCCGCCCGCCAGCGCCGCCAGGGACCCGAGAGCCGCGTACTCGCTGACGAGGATCATGCGTATCTGGCGTCCGCGGCCGCCGAGCGCCCGGAGAAGCGCGCCCTCGGCCGCCCTTTGCGCGCGCGTGGACGCGACGGCCCCCGCCATGACGACCAATCCCGCGGCGCTGCACAGCCCGGCCAGCAATGCGACGACGCCGAGCACCTTGTCCAGCACGGACTCCACGGTCTCGCGCACGGCCAGCATGTCGAGCACGGATATGTTGGGGTGGTCGCGCACGATCTTCCGCTGGAACTCCGCGCGGGCCGTGTCGCCCGGGATCGTCGCGGCGGCGATGCTCGTGCGCGGCGCGTCTTCCAGCGCGCCGGGCTCGAAGACGGCCATGAAGTTCATCTCGAAGCCGCCCCAGTCGATGTCGCGCAGGCTCGACACGACGCTGGCCACCTCGATCCCGCCGACAGACCAAGTGATCTCGTCGCCCACGCCGACGCGCAGATCTTCGGCCAGCCCCTCCGACAACGAGACGCGGGCCCGCGCCGGGTCCGCGGGCGCGGCGTCCCACCACTCGCCGGCCACGAGAGTCTCCGTGGCGCGAAGCTCGGATCGAAAGCTGTTTCGGTACTCGTTGCGGAGCGCCCACCGGGCAGGACGGTCCCTCGTCGCCGTGTCGGCCAGGATGTCGGCCGTGGTTCGCCCGTTGAGCCTTGCGATGCGCGCCGACACCACCGGCGCCAGCCGGGGCGCGCCCTCCGCGAACTCCGCGAGCAGCTCGCCCACGGCGGCCTCCTGGTGCGGCTGCACGTCGAAGACGACCATGTCCGCCGCCGCCAGCTCCACCGAGAATTCGCGCATGAGGTTGCGCTGAAGCTGCGAGATCGCGCCCACGACGAAGACGCCGGAGCCCAGCGCCAGCGTGACCGCCACGGTCTGGTTGCCGGGCCGGAAGAGATTGGCGACGCCCTGCCGCACCGCGTAGCTCGCGCGCCGGGGGAAGAACCGGCGCGTGGCGCGGACCAGGACGACGGCCACGCACCAGAGCACGCCGATGCCGACGGCGATCGCAACGGCGAAGGCGACGCCCGTCGGAGGGTTGGGAGCCTCGAAGACCGCGAGCGCCAGGACGGTCGCGGCCAGCGCGGCCAGTGCGGCGGTCCGCGCCCAGTCTCTCCGGCGCTGCGGCTCGGCGGTGTGGCGCAACGCCTGCAACGGCGAGACCCTGCGGACGCCCAGCAACGGAACCAGGGCGAAGACGAACGACACCCAAGCGCCGATGAACAGCCCGAACCCCGCCGCCGCGGGCGAGACCTGCGGAGTCACTTCGACCGGCAGCACGTCGCCCACGAACGGCGGCAGGAACCGTTGCAGGGCCAAGCCCCCCGCGACTCCCGCCACGGCTCCGAGGAGGCCCATGCTCGTGGCCTGAAGCAGGTAAGTGGAGAACACTTGGCGCCGGGTGGCTCCGACGCAGAGAAGCACGGCGGCCGGGGTCAGCTTGCCGCGCGCGTACACGTTGACCGCGCTGCCCACGCCCACCCCGCCCAGGAGGAGCGCCGCCAGCCCCACAAGTCCGAGGAAGTCGGCCAGGAGGTCCGCCGAGCGGGTGAGCGAGCGGGTGTGCTCGGCGGGCGTCCGAAACGACACGTCGGCGGCGCGCAGGAGGTCCTCGCGCTCGTCCTCGACGGCGTCCGGATCCACGCCGGCGGGCAACCGCACGTACGCGCTGTGGCGAGCCAGGCTCCCGAACGCGAGCAGGCCCGTCTCCTCGAAGAGCGCCCGCCCAGCGAACACGCGCGGACCCATGGCCGCCTGCATTCCGATGTCGGTCGGCAGGCCTTCCACCGTGCCCAGGATCACGGCCTTCGCCCGGCCCAGCCCGAGCGTGTCGCCGGGCCGGACGTCCAGCTGCACGAGGAGAGGCGGATCCACGAGCACGCCGTCCAGCTCGTGCAACCGCCTCCACAGTCCCGGCGGCTCGGTGCTCACCGCGCCGTAGTAGGGGAAGCCAGGCTCCACTCCCCTGACGCGCACCAGCCGCGTGAGCCCGCTCTTCTCCGCCAGCGCCATGGACGCCAGGCTGGTGACCCGCGAGACCTCGGCGCCCAAGCCCGCCAGCGAGTCGAGCAGGGCCGTCACCGAGTCGGGGAGTTCGCGCCCCGCGGAGAGGCGCGCGTCCGCTCCCAAGAGACTCCTGTTGTCCTCCTCGATCGAGCGCACCACGTCGGCCCGGAACGAGTGGAGGGCCACCAACGCCGCGACGCCGACGCTGATCGACGTCATGTAGACGCCCAGGCGGCGGAAGGTGAAGCGCCACTCGCGCGGGGCCATCCGCAGCGCGAACGGAGTCACGGCCGGCCTGCTTCGGCCACGCGTCCGCCCACAAGCCGGACGACGCGGTCGGCGCGGCCCGCCAGCTCCGCGTCGTGCGTCACGAGCACGAGCGTGGTTCCCGCGTCGCAGTTCAGCTCCTCCATGATCGCGACCACGCGGGCGCCCGTGGCGGCATCCAGGTTCCCCGTCGGCTCGTCGGCGAAGAGCACGCGCGGCTGGTTGGCGAACGCGCGCGCCAATGCAACCCGCTGCCGCTCGCCCCCCGACATCTGCACGGGATAGTGGCCGGCCCGGTCCGCGAGGCCCACGCGCTCGAGCAACCCCATGGCCGCCTCGCGCACCGGCGGGGCCGATCCCCGGCTCCTGCCTGCGAGCTCGACGGGCACCACGACGTTCTCGAGCGCCGTCAACGTAGGCAGCAGGTGAAACGTCTGGAACACGAACCCCACATGGTTGACCCGAAACAGGGCACGCTCATCTTCCGTCATGGCCCCGAGATCGCTACCGCCGACAATCACCCGGCCGGCCGTGGGACGGTCGAGCCCCGCGAGGAGGCCCAGCAGCGTCGTCTTGCCGCTTCCCGACGGACCCGCGATCGCGACGAACGCGCCGGCGCCGACGTCCAGGTCGACGCCGTTCAGGACGTGCAGAGGGCGGCCGCCGCTGGTGAAGGTTCGGTGCAGGCCCCGGGCCTGGATCATCGCGGGCGGGCCGCTCATGAGGACGGCATGGGCGCTCTCGCTGGCGGCGGCCGCCTGCGGACGCGCGGAGAACGGCCGAGACGGGCAACCCGCCGGGGGCGCGCAGGGAGCACGGGCGGAGCCGCCGACCGCCGAGAACGGACCGGCGCCCGGCCCGAGAGCGCTTGCGCGGGGCGCGGGGCCGGCGGACGCGCCCAGCATCGTGTTCCTGGGAACCAGCCTGACGGCGGGATACGGCCTCGCGTCGCCCGACTTGGCGTATCCGGCGCTGGTCGGGCGCCGGCTCGAGACGCTCGGATACCGCTACCGCGTGGTGAACGCCGG
This sequence comes from Longimicrobiales bacterium, assembly GCA_965203485.1. GTDB lineage: Bacteria > Gemmatimonadota > Gemmatimonadetes > Longimicrobiales > Gaopeijiaceae. The sequence continues at coordinate 678,846 of OZ241892.1, read as the reverse complement.
CGTGAGCGGCGACACCTCCGCCGGGGGGCGCACCCGGCTGGGCGGGCTGCTGGCGTCATACGGCAAGTCCCTTGCGCTGATGGTGGTGGAACTGGGAGCGAACGACGGACTGCGGGGCCGCGACACGGAAGCCCTCTACGAGAATCTCGTCTGGATTGCTTCCGAGACGCGCCGGCACGCGCCTGGCGCGGACGTGGTGATCGCGAGCATGGAGGCCCCGCCCAACATGGGCGCGCAGTACGCCGACCGGTTCCGCGCGACGTTCGGGCGCGCAGCCGAAGACGCCGGGACCGCGCTTGCGCCTTTTCTGCTGGAAGGCGTGGCCGCGGAGCCCGAACTCAACCAAGGCGACCGCATCCACCCGAACGCGGCCGGCCACGAAGTCCTGGCCGAGAACGTCTGGCCGACGCTGGAGGCGGTCCTCGCGAGCCGCTGCCGGGGAGACGGGGCGTGTTGACGGCACGACGACGCGGCCCGCGAAGCGCCCGGATGCGAAGCGGGCCGGCGGATGCGCCCGGACCAAGACGCCGTGGTGCGCGGAGCGCCCGTTGCGCCGGACGGGCCTGACGTGCGCCGCCCGGCCAAGTTGGCAGCGGGTCTTCTTGCGCTGTTCGCGCTCGCCGCGGGCGCCTTTCTGTTGGTGGGCCTGCTGCTCCCCGGGACGGCGGAGGTGACCCGTTCCGTGGAGATCGAGGCGGAGCCAGATGCCGTCTTCGCGTTGGTCGGCGACTTGGACGCTTGGGTCGAGTGGACGCCCTGGGGGGAGGTCCAGTCGCGCGTGGACGGCCGCTCGACCGGGGTCGGCGCCCGTCGCGTCTGGGACGACGGCGGGATGGGGTCGGGCGTCCTCACGCTGGTCGGCTCGACGCCGCCGCGAGGCGTGGAGTACCTGGCGGTGGCGGCGGGCGGGCGCATTCGGTTCGAAGGGACGATCGGCATCCGCGCGAACGCCGCGACGTCCACGGTCGTCTGGACCGAGCGGGCGGACTTGGGACGAAACCCGCTGCTCGGCTGGACGGCCCTGACGCTGGAAGAGTCCCAAGGCGGGCAGATCGAAGCCAGCTTGGCCCGGCTCAAGCGGATCGTCGAGCAAGGGCGCGGGGCGGACTCTACAGCCGGTCCATCGCGAGAGCGATCAGCTCCCCGTTAGTCTCGTTCTGGCGCATGACGCGCAGGAGCTTCTCCATCGCGTCGGCGGGCGGCAGGTCCGACAGTTGCCGCCTCATCGCGCGCGACACCGTGAGCGCGTCGGCGGACAGCAGCAGCTCCTCCTTGCGCGTGGCCGACGTCTTGAGATCGATCGCGGGGAAGATGCGGCGGTCCGCGAGTTCGCGGCTCAGCACCAGCTCGCTGTTTCCGGTGCCCTTGAACTCCTCGAAGATCACCTGGTCCATGCGCGACCCCGTGTCGACCAGCGCCGTGCCGATGATCGTGAGCGATCCCCCGCCCTGTTCGGGCTTGATCAGCCGCGCGCTCCCCAGGAACCGCTTCGGCTTCTCGAGCGAGTTCGCGTCCAACCCTCCCGAAAGCGTCCGCCCGCTTCCGCCCGCCAGCGTGTTGTGCGCCCGGGCCAGCCGCGTGATCGAATCGAGAATGACGACCACGTCCTTGCCCGCCTCGACCCGGCGGCGCGCCCTTTCCAGCGTCATCTCGGCCACCTGGCAGTGGCGCTCGGGCGTCAGGTCGAACGTCGAGGCCACCACGTCGCCGAAGCCGCACGTCTCCATCTCCGTGACTTCCTCCGGGCGCTCGTCGACCAACAGGATCACCAGCTCGCACTCGGGGTGATTCGCCACCACGCCCTCGGCCACCGACTGGAGCACGGTGGTCTTGCCCGCCTTCGCCGGCGCCACGATCAACGCGCGCTGTCCCTTCCCCAGCGGGCAGAAAAGGTCGACGACGCGGTTCGTCATGTCGGGCTCGCCCGCGAACGTCCGCCCGCACTCCAACCGCAGCTGCTCGCGAGGATGAACCGCCGCCAAGCGGTTGAAGTCCGGCCTTCGGACGGCTTGGTCCGGGGGGGCGCCGTTGACCTGCTCCAGATAGCGCAACGGAGGACTCTTGCTGTTGCGCGGGCGGCGGCCGACGATGCCCGAAAGTTCGTCGCCCGTCCTCAAGCCGAACCGCTGGATCAGGCGAGGCCCCACATAGACGTCGTTCTTGCCGGCGACGTATCCGCCATCCTCCCGGCGGATGAAGCCCGAGCCCGTGGGAAGGACTTCCAAGATGCCGAGCAGCTGCCCCGGCTCGCGCGGCGCGCTGTCCCTGCCGAAGTCGTAGTCGCCGTCGTGGCGCCGCGGCCTGCGGCGGTGGTGGCGCCGGCCGCGGCGGGGCTGGGAACGCTCTCCGTCGCGCCGGCTCCGCGCATCCCTTCCCGGAGAGTCGCCCGGTTCGGAAGCCGGGCCCGCCGCGTCGGCTTCGGAGCCGGAAGCCGGTCCGTCGGCCCGCGCCGAGCCGCCCGCCGTCCCGGTCGCCGAGGTGTCCATGGGGCCGGGGCCGGAAGCCGGTCCGTCGGCCTGCGCCTGGACGGCCTGCGTCCCGGGCGCTTCGGTCGAGTCTCGATCACTCACGATCTTCTTGCGCTTTCCGGAAGCTCGGGGCTTCCTCAAGTTGAGAGCTGCGGATCCGCGGGCATGCCCGAACGTGCAACATGCGCCGCAGTCGTGTCCGCCCTCCGCCACGCGGAACGTCGCGCTCTCTCCCGCGGTGTGCGTTCCGGCGAATCCTTGTGCCGCCGCCTCCGTTTCGCCCGCCCGCGGAGCGCCGCGGGCGCCTGCACGGCGCGCGCCAAGTCATTCAAAGCTCTTCGGGCGACGAAGGAGTCGCTGCGATCGCATGCGCCCCATGGGGCCGAGCCTCGAGAGAGACTTGGCCCCCGGGCCTGCCGAATCGGGCGACGCGCCGCGACGATGGCCGTGTCGGCGCCCGGCCCGCCAGCGGCACCTTGAAGATTCGCATTCCGGAGCCGCTTGGCAAGTCCCGAGGATGCGAACGTCGGGCGAGGGGCGGCCGACGACGGGCCCCGGCCGGTGCGACCCCGCGCGGCCGGCGCCTCGCCCACGCGGACGTGGACGGCCACGGCGCAGAACGGGGTCCCGCCGCCAGACGGCAATGCGGGGTGTCCCAACGGTGCGCCACCTGTCCCGCGCAAGGGACGCTTCGCCGTTCGCGGCGCGAACGACCCAGGCGCCGAAGTCGTTGCCGGGCAAGGACTTGCGTAGGGGCGCTTCCGCTGGCACGGTTCATGCATGCCTGACGGGGCAAGAGATTTCTCTCGTCAACAAGGAGCCCATGATGAAGCGGTCCATTAGTCTGTTCTTGGGGGCGGTGGCGACGCTCGCGTTGCCGCTTTCCGCCTCGGCCCAAGCGGCAAACCACGTCTCCTGGGGAATCGGGACCAGCCACGGGTCCGTCTGGAACCCCTTCGTCGCGACGGCGGCCCACGGCTCCACCTTCTTCGGCGTTGGCCATGGGGCGTTCAGCATCTCCTTCGGCACAGAGCTCTGGGCGTACGACCTTGGGCGCTGCGGCTGGGACCACGCGCACTCGCACTACGGGCACGAGTATTGCGGCGCCTACGGGCATGCGCACCAAGGTTGCGGCCAGGCTCCCTGGAGCTGGAACCACTCGGACCATTGGGGCGTCCACCCGGACTGCTTCGACTACCGCTTGGGGTCCGGGCGCTACGGCCCCCGGGGCTACTTCGGACGACTGGCGTGGACTTGGCCGCCGGCCTTCGCGCTGGCATGGCCCTGGTGGCGCCTTGATCCGTTCGCCCATTTCGTGCATCCCGCTTTTCTCGTTCAGCCGCGCGCGGACTTCTGGTACGGCGCCGGGTACTGGACTGAGCCCGGCTTCAGCTTCCACGGCCTCCGGCGCGGCGGCACGGTGGTCGCGGGCCGGGGATACCGCGGCCCGGACCGGCCGGAGTGGGACCGCCGCCGGTGGGACCGGCCGGTTCGACGCTCGCCGCTCTTCGGCCCGCGCTACAAAGAGGATCCCCGCGTCTACGTGACCGACAACGGCCCGCAACGGCCTACGTCTCGCGTTGCGCCCAGGGTCCGCTACGGCGAGCGCGCCCGGCCTGCGCCGACGACGAGCCGCACCGGCGCCTCCGATGCGATCCGGAAGGCGAAGCCGCGCAATCCGGGCGCCACCGGCCGCATCGCTCCCCGTCCCGGCCAGCGCGGCTCGGCAGTCCGCGCGGCCGGTCGTGCCGACGAGGCCGGCGCCGCAAGGACGCGCCGCGCAGCTCGTCCTCGGCCGCCGAGCGCTCGGCCTGCGTCGAGAAGCGCGCCTCCCGCGGCCAAGCCGGCCACCAGGAACGCGCGGCCCAAGGCCCGGTCCACCAAAAGCGCTCCGCCGAAGGCTAGACCCGCGACCAGAAGCGCTCCGCCGAAACCGAGGCCCGCGGCGAGGGGTGGGCGCGCCAAGCCGAAGACCGCAACGAAGCCGGCGCCTGCGCGCGCCAAGCCGAAGGCGATTCCAAGGCGACCGCCGAAGCCACGGCGGCCGGCCAAGCGCGGCGGCGCCTAGGCCGACGGACGTCCGGCGTCCACGACTGCACGGGTCGGCAACACCAGGCAAGCGCGACAAGTACGCAATCCGGGAAGCAAGCGAAGACTTGGGGCGCGTCCCCCGCCTTGGGGGCCGTCCACACCGAGTTCGCGCCACAGGGGCGACAACAAGAGGCGCCGGGCGGATTCGAACCGCCGAATGGAGGTTTTGCAGACCTCTGCCTTACCACTTGGCTACGGCGCCGACATGGTCGCGCTAGTCCGCAACCGGCGGAGCCGCCCGACGACAAGAGAGTTAAAGAGCGGGAAACCGGACTCGAACCGGCGACCCCCACCTTGGCAAGGTGGTGCTCTACCAACTGAGCTATTCCCGCGTCTCGCGGTCCCCTCGCGAACGCCGCCGCGCCAACCTGTAAGGACGGCCCTTCCCCCCCGAACGCGGGCGACACCGCGAGGCTTGAAGGGTAAGACCGCCCTCCGCTTGGTGTCAAGCGCCAGGGCCGACGCCCGTGTCGTACCAATTTAGAAATGTCCGGTCTTGGCAAGGTAGAAATGTCCTGTTTCGGGCGACGTTCGGCGGGAGTGCGAATGCGACCCGCGCCGGATCCGCGTTCGCTGGCCGAGCTGGCGCGCGCGGTCTGCCCGCTGGCGGCCCAACGCCGGCGGCGCTACGACGACGCGACGGCGTTGCACGACGATCCGCCGTTGCGGCTGTCGGCCAGCGGGCGGGGCGGGCACGACGCCGCTGGGGGAGGGCCGCGGCCTGCGGCGCGCGCGCGGTTAGCTTTATGGATTCGCGAAGCCCAGCCGCCCGGCCAGCGGCCGGCGACGCCTCCCCCCTCGATCCGACGGACGATTCCATGCCCTGCAAGACCCCTTTTTCTCTCCTCCCGGCCGCGTTGCTGGCGGCGGGTTGCGCATCCGGCGGCCCGGCGCCGACATCCGATCCCGTCCTCGGCTTTGGCCTGCACGCCGTCGACTCGGCCCGCTACCACGTCGCCAATTCCACCCGCATGTCGGTCGCCACGCCCATGGGCGACATCGCCGTCCGCGACGCATCGGAGGCTACGCTCGACCTGGCCTTCGCGGCGGAGGCGGGGCGCACGAAGGTCACGGCGGAAGTGACGTCCTTCGAGGCCGAGACGGAGAACGACATGACGGGCACGCAGACCGCGGCGAACGACGACGTGGACGGTCCCCTCGTCTTCGCGGTGAACGACCGAGGCGCCGTCGAAGTCCTGTCGTTGCCGGAGACTTCGGGCATCGCCGGCGAGCGCGCGAGGTTCACTGCCATGGCCCACGCCATATTCCCGCGCCTGCCGAACCGTGCGGCGACGACGGGCCTCTCGTGGACGGACACCGTGACGTGGTCCGCGGACAGCGACGGAAACGTCCTCGTCACCACCGCATATCGCTACTCGCTGGCCGGGGACACGGTGGCGAACGGGCGGCGGCTGGCCTCCATCGCGGTGTCCGGCGAGAGCGCCGTGACCATCAAGGCCGTCGAGAGCGGGATGGCGATGACGACGGCTCTCGAGGGCTCCGAGACGGGGTTCGCGCTGTGGGACCTGGAGCGTGGAATCCTGCATTCGCTGGTGCTGGACCAGGAGCTGGAGGGCTCGGTGGAACTGGCCATGGGTGGGGTACAGGACATGCCCGTGGAGTTCTCCGCGCGATGGGAAGTGCAACTGGACCAAGGCGGGAGCGGTTCCCCGTGACATCCTGGCGCCGCGACGGCCGCGATCCATGCTGTCCGTCGCCCGTTCGGAGGGCCGTTTCAGCCCGCGGGGCCCGCAGCGAGTCCTAATCCCGCTTCGTCGTGTCCAAGGCCGTCCGCCTGCTCTGCCTCTCGCTCGCCGCGAGCAGTTGCGCCCGGGCCTCCGCCGCCGCACAGGAGGCGCACAGCCCCCTGGTCGCCCGCGGCGCGCTTCGAATCGGGGTCTCGACCGACTATTCGTCCTTCTGGGCCAGATACCGGCCGGGACCGGGCGGAGAACCGGGAGACGGCGGGCCAGCGAGCCTCGGCGACGACTTCTCCGGCCCGGCGGGCACGCGCCTGTTCCCCTCGCTGGCCAACTACGAAGCGGCCGTGGCCCGGGCCGCCGGCGGCGAGCACGTCCTGCGACTCGGCACGCTGGCCACGACCGCGGAGAAGAACGCCGTGCGCCTCGCGCTCTCGGCGGAGATCGGCGTGCTGGACTGGCTCACCGTCGGCGTCACCGCTCCGTTGGTGCGCAACGAGACCGAGTTCTCCATGCACTTCGCGGCCGACTCCGGGCTGGCCAACGCCGGCATCAGTCCCGTTCGGGCGCGCCCGTCCGCCGTGTCCGCGTTCCTTGCCCGACTCGGCGGCGCTATCGGCGCGTACGGAAACTTCCGGGCCTCGGCGTGCGCCGCCGATCCAGGCAGCGCCACGTGTCTCGACGCGACGGCCCGGCTGGCTGGCGCCGAGCAACTGCACGACGCCCTCTCGACCATGTATGAGAGCCCCGTGGCCCCGCTGGCGGGATCGGCGCCGGGCACGGCCATTCACGCTCGCCTGGCGGCTCTGGCCGAAGCGTTTCGGGCGGCTGGAGTCGCCGGCCCGCCGACGTCCGTCCCGCTCGCGTCTTCCCCGCTCGACTCGGAAGAACTTCAGCGCCTGGTGACGGATCCCTCCCTCGGCATCGGCGCCTCCCACCCGCTGGCGCAATGGACGTCGCTTTGGGCTCTCGGCGACGTCGAAGTGCGGGCCGACGCGAGGCTGTGGGAAACGGGCGACGCGAACGCGATCTTCAGAGTTGCGGTCGGCGCCGGCGTGACGGCGCGGCTGCCGACCGGGGCGCGCGACGATCCCGCCAACTTCCTGGACGAACCCTCCGGCGACGCTCAGACGGACCTCGTGCTGCGCGGATGGGCCAACGCGGGCTGGCGCACCCGCTTCGGCGTCTGGGTCGACGCGCGCTACGGCCTGCAGCTGGAAGGCACGACCACCCGCAGAGTCTTCGATCCCTACTACCCGGTCGCTCCCGCCAGCGTCCAGCGCCGCCTTCGCTGGAATCCCGGCGACTACCAGATGGCCGCGGCCACTCCGTGGTTTCGCCTGGCCGACGATCTCACGGCGCTCGTCGGCTACCAGTTCTTCCGCAAGGGCCGCGACGCGTTCTCCCTGGCCGCAGGCGACGACGCGCCCGCCGCCGACGCGCTCGACCCCTCCGTGCTCAGCCACGGCAGTGCCGTCACGTCGAGCCGCATCCACGTCGCCGGCGTTTTTCGGCGCTCGGCGTCCCCCTCCGGATCTCCGTTGTGGCCTACCGACGTCCGGGTCGCGTACCGGCGGCTCTTGGCGGGCCGAGGCATCGTCCCGAAGACGGGAACGTTCGAAGTGCGCCTGCGGTTCCAGGCCGGCATTTGGGGCGCCGGGCGGGCGTCAAGCCCCGACAGGGCGCCATGATGCGTTGCGCCGGCGCGCCGCGCGGCCGGCCCGAGACCGCCCGCCGCATGAAGATCGTCGGTGCCCACCCGCCCGAGACGGCGTCGTGGCCAAGCCTCTCCCGGGTCGCCAGTCGCGACCTCCACGAATCGCGTCGTCGATCGTCCGGCAAGCTTCGCGCGCCGGAGGCCAGGGGTGCGACCCGTTCGTCGAAGGCCAACGCCCGGTTTGATTTCAGCCCCGCTCGCCGCCGGTCCCGGTCCGCGCTTCTTCCAGCAACGCCCGAGCGTGCTCCAACGATGGCTCGGAGCACGGATCGCCGCCCAGCATTCGCGCGATCTCGCGCACGCGGTCGCCGCGGCTCGCGCGGCGGACGGACGTGGATGCGACATCGACGGAGGCGTCCTTGTGCACGACCAAGTGGCAGGAAGCGCGGCTGGCGATGCGCGCCAAGTGCGTGACGACGACGACTTGCCGCCCCCGGGCCACGGCGCGCAGCTGATCGCCGACCCGGCTCGCCACCGCGCCGCCGATCCCCGCGTCTATCTCGTCGAAGACCAGCGTCGGCAGGTCGTCGGCGCCCGCGAGGACCGACTTGAGCGCCAGCATCACCCTCGACAGCTCGCCGCCCGAGGCAATGCGGGCCAGCGGCCCCGGCGGGAAGCCGGGGTTCATGGTGGCCATGAAGCCGACGTGCTCCCGTCCCTGCGCCGACGGCGCGTCGCGTCTGGCCAAGCGCACCGAGAAGCGGCCGCCCTCCAGGCCCAGTCCGGCGAACAGGGCCTCGGTCTTCTCCGAGAGGCGCTGGGCCGCCCGGGTTCGGCGGCGCGTCAGCCGGGCGGATGCTTCGCGCCAAGCGGCCCAAGCCTTGGCCAAGCGGGCCCGCAGCTCGCGCAAGTCCAGGCCGGACGCGTCCAGCTCGTCGATCTCGCGGGCCAGGGTCTCGCCCTTGGCGACGACCTCCTCCAGCGAGCCGCCGTGCTTGCGCTTGAGGGTCTGCAACGCCGCCTGGCGTTCGCGAATGCGTTCCAGGCGCAACGGGTCGTGGTCGACGGCGGCGGAGTAGCTGGCCAGCTCGGAGGCCGCGTCGGCCACCGCGTGGTAGGCGTCGCGAACCGCGCCTGCCAGCGAAGACAGTCCCGCCGGGTCGGTCTCCGCAAGGCGTTCGAGCCGTCGGCCGGCCTGGGCGAGCCGGTCCGTGAGGGCGCCGTCTCCTCCGTGCAGGAGATCGTGGAGCGCGCTGCTCTCCTCGGCTAGAGTCTCCGCGCTGGCCAAGCGGACCTCGTCCGCCCTCAGCTCCGCCTCCTCGCCGACTCGCAGCTCGGCGCCCCTTATCTCCTCCAGCTCGCGGCGGACGACCGCGGCGCGCACCTCGAGTTCGCGGCCGCGCGCCTCCTTGGCGCCGAGCGCGGCTTGGAGACGTTCGGCGTCGCGGAACAGAGCCTCCACCTCGCGCGCCAGCTCGCCCGAGCCGCCGTAGGCGTCCAGCACCGCGCGCTGAAACGCGGACGAGAGCAAGCGCTGATGATCGTGCTGTCCGTGCAGGTCGACCAGCGCCTCGCCCACGTGCTTCAGGTTGCCGGCCGTGGCGGGCGATCCGTTGATCCAGGCGCGGCTTCGGCCCCCGCTTCGAACTTCGCGGCGAATCACGACCTGCCCGTCCTCGGCCTCGAAGCCCAGTTCGCCGAGGCGCGCCTCCGCGGCGGGGACGGCCCGCACGTCGGCCACGCCTTCGATCAGCGCCCGCTCCCGGCCGCTGCGCACCGCGCCCGCGGACGCCCGCCCGCCCAAGAGCAGGGCAAGCGCGCGCACGATCACCGACTTGCCCGCCCCCGTCTCGCCGGTGACGGCGTTCAGCCCGGGGGACAGCGGGATCGTCAGCTCTTCAAGCACGGCGAAGTTTCGGATCCGCAGTTCAACCAGCATGGACGACAAAGATCGGGCGGCGCCCGGGACGTGAACATGGCGGGATGGGGCGGCGGGGGCGCGGGGCGCCGCCGAGCCCGCCGGGCCCAGTCAGCTTCCCGCCACCGGGCGCACCGCCCAACTCAGCTTCTGGCGCAGCGTCGCGAAGAAGGAATGTCCCGGCAAGCGCACGAGGCGCGTCCTGGCCTCTCCGATGCGCACCGAGACGCGGGCGGCGGCGGCGAAGGAGACGCCCTCTTGTCCGTCCACGGTCAAGTAGAGCGGTCCGGAGCCGTCGAGCGCCGCCACGGTGATCGTCTCCTTGCCCGGCACGACCAGCGGACGCACCGCCAGCGTGTGCGGCAGAATGGGGGTCACCAGCAGGCAGTCGAGCTCCGGCGCGACGATGGGGCCTCCCGCCGAGAGCGAGTAGGCCGTCGAGCCGGTCGGGGTCGAGAGGATGACGCCGTCGCCGGAGAAGCTGCCGATCTCCTCTTCCCGGCCGCGGACCGCGCCCGCCCAGAGGTCGAGCCGCACGACCCTTGCCGCGCCCGCCTTGTGCACCACCACGTCGTTGAGGGCCGTGAAGCGACGAGCCTGCCCGTCGCGGCGAGGGAGGATCTCGGCCTCGAGCGCGACGCGGTCTTCGATTTGGTAGCCGCCGCCCAGGATGCGCCGCACGCCCTCGGCGATCCCGCCGGGAGACAAGGCGGTGAGAAACCCCAAACGGCCTAGGTTGATGCCCAGGATCGGCACGCCGCGGCCGAAGACGGACCGAGCGGCTCGCAGGAGCGTTCCGTCTCCCCCCAACGAGACCACCAGATCCACATCGTCGCGCGCCACGTCGGCCACCGGCGCCTGCGGCGCAAGCGGCGCGAAGGAGGGTTCGACCGCGACGGTCGCGCCGAAGTCGGACGCGATGCCCGCGATGCGCCGGTACGCCTCCAAGGCTTCCGCCATGCCGTCCGGCGCCTGGTCGACGCCCTCGTCCGCCCGGGGCACGTGCCGAACAACGACGGCGATCCGCTTGAAGGGACCGCCGCTCATCGGCGCCGCTCGACCACGAAGCGCGCCGCCTCGCGGAGCCTGGGCGCGGCCACACGCGCTTCGTCGAGCGCCCGGTTCGCCTCGGCGGCCAGCAAGCCCGCCTTCTGGCGGGCGCCCTCCACACCCAGCAGACCCACGTAGGTCGACTTCGCCATCCGCGCGTCCGACGGGCGCTTGCCCAGCACCTGAGCGGAAGACGTGGCGTCGAGGACATCGTCCATGACCTGAAACGCCAAGCCGACGCACCGGCCGTAGCGGGCGACCGCATGCCGCTGGACCGCGTTCGCTCCCGCCGCCACCGCGCCGGCGACGAGCGACGCCGCGATGAGACTGCCCGTCTTGAGATCGTGCAGGAACTCCAGCCGCCTCTCGTCCAGCGTTCGTCCCTCCGCCTCCAAGTCGAGCGCCTGTCCCCCGATCATGCCGCCTGCTCCAGCAGCGTCCAGCAGGCATGCCGCGACGCGGCGCGCGCGCTGGTCGTCGGCGCCCGCCTTCCTAGCGCCCTCCCACGCGCACAGAGCCGCCCACGGTATCAGCAGTGCGCCCGCGGCCACGGTTGCGGCCACTCCGTGCGCGGCATGGCAGGAGGGGCGCCCTCGCCGCAACGGCGCGTCGTCCATGAAGGGCAGGTCGTCGTGCATGAGCGAGTAGCCGTGCACGAGTTCCGGAGCGCAGGCCAGCTCGTGGACGGCCTGCGGGCGCGGGCCGCCCAGTTCACGGTACGCCGTCAAGAGCAGCAACGGGCGTATCCGCTTGCCGCCTCCGAGCACCCCGTGGCGCGCGGCCGCGGCCAGGCCGGGGGGCAAGCAGGCGGCGAGGCGGGCGACGCACCGCTGGAGCGCGGCCTCGATCCCCGGGCGATGGCGCTCGGCATAGGCGCGAAACCCGTTCGGGCCGGCCGGGCCGTTCGTCGCCACGGGCGCGGCGGCCGCGCGGGCGGCGTCCGCCGGGCCGTCGTGCGCGGCGACGTCAGGAATCTTCCGGGCCCTCGCCGTCCTCGGGATCGAAGGCCACTTCCTCTTCGCCCTCCGGACCGGCCAGCTCGGTCACGCGAAGTTCGGCCTGCCCGAGCGCCTCCTCGGCTTTCTTGACGTGCTGCATGCCCTCTTCGAACAGGGTCAGGGCCCGGCTCAGCTCCACGGAATCGGAGTCAAGCTCGGTGACGATCTCGTCGATTCTGGCCAGCCGCGCCTCCAAGCTGGGCGCGTCCGCCGGTTCGCCGCTCATTCGTCGATCTCCGGCTCAGGGGCCACGGCTTCGGTCGCGAGCACGGAACATGGCACGCTTCCGTCGGCCACGCGCAAGGTGAAGCGCAGGCCCGCCGCGAAGTCGCCGGCCCGCCGCAACGCCGCGCCTTCCGGGTCCAGCGGGATCGCAAAGCCCCGCCGCAGCGTTCCCAGCGGAGAGAGCGCCCGCAAGGCGGCCGCCGCCCGGGCCAACGAAGCCTGCCTGCCGTCCTTCAGCGCGACGACCCGGTCGCGCATCCTCGACTCGCCTCGCCGCAGGCCCGCCTTCTTCGCCTCGATCGGGCCGCGCGGCGCGTCCGCCAGCCGGGCGCGCAATCCGCCCAGGCGCCGCACCTCCAGGGAGATCCGCCGGCGCGAGGCGCCCGCCAGACGCGGCCGGAGCCCGGCGAGACGCGCCCGCTGACCGGCGCCCAGACGCCAGCCCCGCCGTCGCAGCTCGCGGCGCCCCGCTTCCAGCCGCGTCCGCGCCAAGCGAGCCTTGCCCGCCAGCCCCTTCGCCAGTCTCGCGGCTCGCTCGTCCAGGCGCTGCGCGACGGATTCGCGGTCGGGAGCCACCGCCTCCGCGGCCGCCGACGGCGTGGCCGCCCGCAGGTCCGCCACGAGATCGCAGATCGTCACGTCGGTCTCGTGCCCGACTCCCGACACCACCGGCGCCGAGCACGAGGCGACTGCCCGCGCCACCTCCTCCTCGTTGAAGCTCCAAAGATCCTCTTCGGATCCGCCGCCTCTCGCCACCACGATCACGTCCGGGCGCCGAGCGCCGAGCACGCGCAGCGCGTCCGCGATCTCGGCCGCCGCTCCTTCGCCCTGCACTCTCGTGCCTCGGACGAGCAGCCGCACCCATGGAGCCCGCCGGCCCAGCACCGAGACCAAGTCGCGGAGCGCCGCCCCGGACGGCGACGTCACCACGCCGACCACGCGCGGAAAGCGCGGCAGCGGACGCCGCCGCTCCGGATCGATCAGCCCCTCGCGCTCGAGCTTCAGGCGCAACGCCTCGAAGCGCCGCCTCCACGCGCCGCCCGCCCCCTCCGCCTCGATCCGGCGCACCCGCAGCTGAAACCGCCCCTTCGGCTCGTACAGCGTGAGCCCGCCGAGAACGCGAACGCCCGCCCCGTTCCGCGGACCGGCCGCCAACCTTTCGGCGTCCCAGCGGAAGAGCACGCACGCCATCTCGGCCTCCGCGTCCTTGAGCGTGAAGTACCAGTGCCCCGACGGCGCTTGGTACACATTCGCCGTCTCGCCCCTCACCCAAAGGTGGCCGGCCTCGCGCTCGAGCAGGCCGCGCGCGGCCTCGGCGACTTGCCGCACCGTCCATACCGGCGCCCGGGGCGCTCCGCCGGTCGCCGGACCACCCGCGATCATCCGGCCCCGCCCGCGCGCAACCGAACCGCCGCCGTCACCGTGTTGGCGAGCAGCATGGCAATCGTCATCGGCCCCACTCCGCCCGGCACCGGCGTGATCGCCGCGGCGACTTCCCGAACGGCCTCGAAGTCCACGTCTCCCACGACCCGGTAGCCGCGCTCCGCGTTCAGGTCGTCCACGCGGTTGGTGCCGACGTCGATCACGACGGCTCCCGGCTTGACCATGTCGGCAGCGATCGTGCCCGGCCTGCCGACCGCCACGATCAGGATGTCCGCCTGGCGCGTCACCGCGCCCAAGTCGGCCGTGCGGCTGTGGGCGACCGTCACCGTGGCGTTGCCGCCCGGGACTTGGCGCAGCAGCAGAAACGCCATCGGCTTGCCCACGATGTTGGAACGGCCCACCACGACCACGTGCTTGCCCGCTGGGTCGCAACCGCTTCGCATGAGCATCTCGACGACGCCCAACGGCGTGCACGGGGCCAGCACGCCGGGGTCTCCCGTGGCCAAGCGGCCCACGTTCATGGGATGGAAGCCGTCCACGTCCTTGGCCGGATCGATGGCCTCCAGGACCTTGGCTTCGCCGATCTGCTCGGGCAACGGCAACTGCACCAGGATGCCGTGCACCGCCGGATCGGCGTTGAGTTCGGCGGCCAAGGCGAGCAGGTCCGCTTCGCTCGTGTCCGCCGGCAGCGTCGCCTGGCGCGAGTGAATGCCGGCTTCGCCTGCCGCCCGGTTCTTCATTCCCACGTAGAGCTGGCTCGCAGGACTGTCGCCCACCAGCACCGTGGCAAGACCGGGAACGAGCCCATCGGCGGCCAGCGCCTTCACGCGCGCGTGGAGTTCTTCGCGAATCTCGCGAGCAATCTTGGTTCCCGAAATGATCTTCGCCGGCATGGAAGGCTCCAGTTTGTTCAGGGGGATTGGGGAGACGCGCCTGCGCGCCGAATCACCTCGCAAAGTCCACTGCGCGGGTCTCCCGAATAACGACGACCTTGATCTGGCCGGGGTATTGCACCGCGTTCTCGATCCGGCGCGCCACGTCCTCGGAGATGCGCGCCATCGCCTCGTCCGACACCTGGTCGGGCTGGACCATGACACGAAGCTCGCGGCCTGCCTGAATGGCGAACGAGCGCTCCACCCCAGGGTGCTCCATCGCGATCTCCTCCAGCTTGCCGAGCCGCTCGACGTAGCCCTCGAACGCCTCCCTGCGCGAGCCCGGCCGAGATCCGCTGATGGCGTCGGCGCCCGAGACCAGCCACGCCTCGGCGTACCGGTGCGGCTCGTCCCCGTGGTGGGCGCGGATGGCGTTGAGGACCACGTCGGGCTCGCCGCACCGCTTGCAGAGGCGGTGTCCGAGCTCCACGTGCGTGTCTTCCTGCTCGTGGGTGAGGCCCTTGCCCACGTCGTGGAGCACGCCGGCCCGCTTGGCGATGGCGGCGTCCAAGCCCATCTCGGCGGCCATGGCGCCCGCAAGCGCTCCAACCTCGTAGGAGTGCGCCAGCTGGTTCTGGCCGAAGGAAGTCCGGAACTTGAGCCGGCCGAGCGCCTTGACGACCTCCTCGGGCACGCCGTGCACGCCCAGCCGATACAGCACGTCGTCCGCGGCCTCGCGCATCTGCCCCTCGACGTCGTCGGCGGCCTTGGCGACCACCTCCTCGATGCGGGCCGGATGGATGCGGCCGTCGTCGACCAGCCTCGCCAGCGCAAGCCGGGCAACTTCGCGCCGCACCGGATCGTAGCCCGAGAGCACCACCGCCTCCGGGGTGTCGTCGATCACCACGTTGATCCCCGTGACGTGTTCGAAGGCACGGATGTTGCGGCCCTCGCGCCCGATGATCCTGCCCTTCATCTCGTCGGACGGAAGATGCACGACCGAGACCGTGAGCTGGGCCGTCTCGTCGGCCGCCATCCGCTGGATCGCCATGGCGACCAGTCGCTTGGCCTCGCGGTCGGCGGTACGCTTGGCCTCCTCGCGGATCTGGCGGACGCTGTTCGCCGCCTCGGCCCGCGCCTCGTCCTCGACCGCCTCGGCGAGCTTCGCCTTGGCCTCGTCCGCCGACATGCCCGCGACCGCTTCGAGGCGCACCAGCGCGTCGATCCGCAGGCGGCCCACCTCGTCCTTCTGCGCGGCGAGCGCCGCCGCCTCGTCCTTCGCCGCGCGCGCCCGCTCCTCGAGATCGCCTTCAGCGCGCTTCAGGGACTCCTCGCGGCGGTCGAGCTGTTCCGCCCTGCGCCCTGC
Source organism: Longimicrobiales bacterium (assembly GCA_965203485.1). Taxonomy (GTDB): domain Bacteria; phylum Gemmatimonadota; class Gemmatimonadetes; order Longimicrobiales; family Gaopeijiaceae. Next base: position 663,118 of record OZ241892.1, on the reverse strand, counting down.
GCCGCGCCGGTCTTCGCGCAACTGCCGCTCGGCCTCCTTGACGTCCGCTCTTCGGCGCGTCTCCTCGGCCTCCCAAGCCTCGCGGAGGCGAAACGCATCTTCCTTGGCCTCCACCGCGGTGGCGCGCCGCAAGTTCGCCGCGTCCGTCTCCGCCTGCTTCCGGACCAGCGAAGCCTCGTCCCTTGCTTCTTCTTTCTCTTTACGCCGCCGCGCCCGCTCCAGTCCCCTGCCGACGAGGAATCCGAGCGCCGCGGCGACAGCGCCCACCGCCAGGGCAATTCCCAGCGGGTCCATGTATGGTCTCCACGGCCGCGCGGTCGCGCCCGGCCGAAAACGATTCGACAACGGCCGCCGCCGACCGTCCGGCGGCTCCCGGATGCGGCAACTAGCATACGGCGGCGCGACGACCCGGCGCAAGCCGGAACCAGGAAGGACCGGCTCCGTTCCGGGCAGGCCGCGCGATCAGCGAATCGCCGGGCCGCCGGTCCTGTCGTCGGGCACGAATCTGCCGCGCGCGGGCATGCGGATCGACGCAAGGGCCGCGGAGTCGAGGACCGCGTCGGCCGAGACCAAGCCGTTGAGCCTGAGGACGTAGGCGACCACGGCGTAGGTCTCGTTGTCCGACAAGGAACCAGGGGCGTCCTGCGGCATCGCCTTGCGCGTGTAGTCGAAGAGCGTGGTCGCGTACGGCCAGTAGCCGCCGACGGCGCGATCGGCGGGCCACTGCTCCCAAGCTCCTGCCGAAGCCAGCCGTTCGTTGGGGCCCTCCGTGCCGGAGAGCCCGTGGCATGCCGCGCACCGCGCCTCGTACACGCGCCGCCCCCCGGCGACGGAGCCGCTTCCGGGCGGCAGTCCTTCGCCGTCGGGCTTGACGTCGATGTCCCAGCGGGCGATGCGCTCCGGCGAAGCGGCGCTCCCGAAGCCGAAGAGCGCCGGGGAACCGGCGGGAAGCGCCGTCGGCTGGCCGGGTCCCGGCGGCGGGGGCGCCGTCTCCGAGCCGGCAACGGCGGCCGGCGCCAAGGCGGCCGTGCCCGGCGCTCCGTCTCCGCCGGGCTGGTCCGCAACGCACGCCGCCAGCGCCGCCGAACCGAACAGGGCCACGAGCCGTCCGAAGGGGCGCCGAGCGCAAGCGCGCCCGGCGGCAAGTTCGCGCGGCGCCGTCACAGGAGGTCCGCCAGCCCGAAGGTCACGGCGCCGTTGCGGGCCACCTTCCAGGCGCGCTGGTGGTTCTGGTGGTACGCGGTGCGTTCGCCGCGGGCCCGCCACAGGTCGTGGACCGTGGGCTGGACGTAGCCGGTCTCGTCGGTGGCGCGGCTCACGATCACGGTCTCCCGCCCGTCCCACCGCCACAGGCTGCGGAAGCGCACGGGACACTTGGACAGCACGGGCCCCTGCAAGCGGGCGTCGGTCCAAGTGCGGCCCGCGTCCACGCTGACTTCGACGCGCGCGATCCGGCCCCGGCCCGACCAGGCCAGGCCTTGAATCTCCCACCAGCCGGGTTGGGTCAGCGCGTAGGGATAGGAAGGGAACGTCACGATCGACTTGGCGTCCATGACGAAGCTGAACTGGCGGGCCGTGCCGTCCTTCAGCGGGTCGGTGTAGCGCGAGGTCTCGTCGCGGGTCATCGTGGGACGGTCGGAGACTTCGATGCGCCTGATCCACTTGACCTGCGCGTTCCCTTCCCAGCCCGGCAGGAGCAACCGCACCGGATAGCCTTGTTCGGGTCTGATCGCTTCGCCGTTCTGGCCGTAGGCGAGCATGGCGTCGTCCATGGCCTTCGCCAGGGGGATGCTGCGCGACATGACGGCCGCGTCGGCGCCCTCCGCGAGGAGCCAGCTCGCGCCCGGACGCACGCCGGCCTCGCGCAGGACGGTGGCGAGCATGACGCCGGTCCACTCGCTCGTGCTGACCAAGCCGTCGAGCTGCTGGGGCGTGATCCGCGTGGGCATCCGATCGCGCGAGTAGGCGCCGCCGCCGTTCCCCGAGCACTCGACGAAGCAAAGGCGCGAGACGCGCGGGAAGCGCGCGAGGGCGGCCATGTCGAAGACCTGGGGCCGCTCGACCATGCCGTGGACGAGCAGCTCGTGCGACGGCGCCTCGATGCTCGGCACGCCGGCGTGGTGGCGCTCGAAGTGGAGGTCCGACGGGGTCACGACGCCGAACAGCTCCTGGATCGGCGTGCGCGACGAGCTGGACAGGGCCAGGGCGCGGACGAGACGCCGGGGCTGTTCGCCGGGCGCGCGCGAACCGACCTCGGAGACGAGGCGGCCCGGCGTCCTCGTGGGGTCGGCGGCCTGCGCACCCTCCTGCGCGACCAGCCGCACCGCGTTCGAACGGCCCATCGCCGCGCCCGCGGCGGCGGCCGACGCGGCGGCAAGCCAGTCCCGCCGCGTGACCCCGGCGCCGACGCGGCGGCCGCGCCTCTCGGTCACCGCGCGATCGCTTCGTCCAGCCGCGCGGCCAAGTCCGCCGCTTCCGACTGGCCCTGCAACAAGTCGTCGGCCAGCAGGAGGGCCGCCATGACCGCCACCTTGTCGCGTTCCAGCCCGCCTTCCGCGCCCGCCTGCCTCATGCGCTCGTCCACGATCGCCGCGCACTTCTTCGTGTGCGCCTCGTCCGCGCCGGTGCGCAGCACGTACTCCTCGCCGGCGATCGTGACCCGCACGGCCCTGCGCTCCGTCTCCGGCGCGCGGCTCAATGCTCGTTCTCCAAGAACCGGATGCGCGCCAGCACGCGGTCCACTTCGCGGCGCCCCTTGTCGACGCGCGCCCGCAACATCTCGTTCTCCGCCTCCAGCTCGGACAGGCGTCCCGACAAGGCGACGGGATCGCGCTCGCCGCCCACGAACTGGCGGAGCAGCTCGTCGCTCCGCCTCGCGCGTTCCTCCGCGCTCGCCGCTCGCCGGCGCGCCTCGCGCACGGCTTCCACGGCCCGGCCCACCGCCTCGGCCAGCGACTCCATTCGCGAGGCGCCCCCCGCGGCCCCGCTGGACGGGCCGGCTCCGCCCCTCGCGTCTTCAGCCCCTTGGCTCGACACCAGTCTCCTCCTTGGCCCTGGCCACGGCTCGTTCCAATGCCCGATCGATCTCGGCGTCGGTGAGAGTCCGGCCACGGGCGCGGAAACGCAAGCGGACCGCCACGGACCGCATGCCCGGCGGCAGGTCGTCGCCCTCGTACACGTCGAACACCTCGGCGTGCTCGACCAGCCGGCCCCCGCCCGCGCGCGCGGCTTCGAGCACACGGCCCGCGGACGCGCCCGGCGGCGCCAAGAACGCCACGTCTCGTTGCGAGGCCGGCTGGTCCGGCAGGTCGCGGGCGATGGGGTCGGACCGGTTGGGCGGCCGCTCCGGCAAGCGCGCCTCGGCGCCGATCACGACGCCCGCCCAAGGAGGCAGGTCCCAGCGATCGGCGGCGACTTCGCCCGCTCGCCCGACGATCTCGCCCGACGCGCTCGCCAGCTCGAATACGCGGCCGGGCGCGAAGCCGGGTGCGCCGGGCGCAGCGAAGTCGAGGCCGCCGGGCGCCGCCTCCGACACGCCGGCCCGCGCGACGGCCTCCGACACTCGGCCGCCTGGGTACGCGGCGCGGCCGACGATTTCCAGCAGGCGCGCGGCGTCGTACACGTCGAAGGTCTCCGGCAGCCGCGACCAGTGTCCCGGTTCGCGCGCCCCCGCGAGCACCGCGGCGCACCGCGGCGACTCCGCCGGGGCCGCGTCCTCGGCTGGGGCAAAGGCGGTGCCGATCTCGAACAGGCGCACGTCGCGGACGCCGCGCGACATGTTGAGCTCGGTGCGGCGGAGCAACCCGGACAGGCAGTCCCGGCGCAAGAAGCCCTCGGTGGCGGACGCCGGGTTGAGCACGGCCACGTCGCCGTCTTCCTCGGGACCGAGCGCGGGCGTCTGGGCCTCGGAAAGCCCCGCGGCCGCCAAGTCGGCCCGCAGCGCGTCCTCCAGCTCGAAGCGGGCGTCGCCGACCACCGAGCCGGGACGAAATGCACCCAGCTCCGACGGGAAGGCGTCGTAGCCGTGGGCGCGCGCGACTTCCTCGATCAGGTCCGCCTCGCGCGTCGTGTCGTGGGCCCGGTGCCCGGGCACGAGCACGTCCAGCGCGTCCGGCCCGGACGCGCGGCCGTCCGTGCCGCCGCCTACGCCGACCGCTTCGTCCCCGCCCTGCTCGTGCCCGGCTCGCCGCCAGCCCTGCCGGCCGGCGGCGACACCGTACCCGAGCGGCTTCAGGAGGTCTTCGATCTCCCGCGGTCCAAACTCGACTCCCAGCACCTGGGCCACCCGAGCCGGCCGCAACGAGACGACCGGCGGCGACCACGGCGCCGGACAGGCGTCGAGCGCAGGACCGTCCACCTCCCCACCGGCGACGGCGCGGATCAGCTGCACGGCGCGCCCCGCGGCAAGCGGCGCCGACGCCGGATCGACGCCGCGCTCGAAGCGGTAGCTGGCCTCGGTCGACATGGCGAGCGCCCGGCGGCCCGCCCGAATGCACTTGGGATCGAAGAGCGCGCACTCCACAACTACGTCGGTCGTCCCGGCCGACACCTCGGAGTCTCGCCCGCCCATCACCCCCGCCACGGCCACGGGACCGTTCGCGTCCCGTATCGTCAGCATGTTCGGCGCCAGCTCGCGCCGCTGTCCGTCGAGCGTCGCGATCGACTCGCCGGGCCGGGCCGGGCCCACGACGATCGCCGGGCCGGCAAGCCGCGCCAGATCGAAGGCGTGCAAGGGATGCCCGAGTTCCAGCATGACGTAGTTGGTGGCATCCACGACGTTGTTGACCGGGCGCGCGCCGACGGCCCGCAACCGGTTCGCGAGCCAAGCGGGGGACGGCCCCACGGTCACGCCGCGAACCAGCACGGCCACGTACCGGGAGCAGAGCGCGGGGTCCTCCACCCGGACGTCTATCGGCGCGCAGGGCGCGCTTGCGCCGGGATCCGCCTGGAACCGGAGGAGCGCAACGTCCTTCGCGCCAAGCAGGACCGGCAGAACGCCGCCGCCGCCGCTCGGCGGAAGCCCCGCAGGGCCGCCGGTCGCGCCTCCCGGCAAGTCGGGCAGAACGATGCCGGCGTGCCCCAAGGGATGAAGTTCGCGCGCAACGCCCACGTGCGAGAGCAAGTCGCCGCGGTTGGGCGTGACCTCCACCTCCATCCGCACGTCGTCCAGCCCCACCGCCCCGGCGAAGGGAGCGCCGGCGGCCAACGGCGCATCGCCGCCGCCGAGCAGCATGATGCCCTCGTGGTCGCTTCCCAATCCCAGCTCCCGCTCGGAGCACAGCATTCCCTCGCTGGGCTCCCCGCGAATCTTGCGCCGCCCGATCTTGAAGCCGCCCGGAAGCGTCGCGCCGACCGGCGCGAACGGGTAGAAGGCCCCAGCCCGCACGTTGGGAGCCCCGCACACCACCGGCACCTCGCCGGCCGGGCCGGCCACGCGGCACAGCGTCAGGCGGTCGGCGTTCGGATGCGGCCGCGCCGACAGCACCCGTCCGACGACCACGTCCTCCAGCCCTTCGGCCAGGTTCGCGGCGCGCTCCACCGGCGCGCCCCGCATGGCCAGCCGCTCCATGGCTTCGCCCAGCGACAACTCCATTCCCGGAGCCACGTCCGCAAGCCATCTCCAGGAGACGTTCACGCGCGCACCTGCACCACGCCGGCAGGCTGGAGCCGAACCGCGAGCGCGTCGCGCCCCGCCGCCGGTCCACGCGCCACGGTCAGGCGAGCTGCCGCAGAAACCGCATGTCGTTCTCGAAGAACAGCCGGATGTCCCGCACCCCGTGCCGGAGCATGGCCACGCGCGCCGGTCCCATGCCGAAGGCCCAGCCCGTGCAGCGCTCCGGATCGCACCCCACGTTCTCCAGGACGGCCGGATCCACCATTCCCGCGCCCATGATCTCGATCCAACCGGTCTCCTCCCGCGAACCATCGGCACGGGTCACGACCCGCTTCACGTCCACCTCCGCCGACGGCTCCGTGAACGGAAAGAAGGACGGACGGAACCGCACCTGCGTGCCGGGTCCCCAGAACCGACGCGCGAACTCGGCCAGCGTCGCCTTCAAATCGACGAACGTCACGCCCTCGTCGACGACCAGGCCCTCGACCTGCGCGAACGCGGGCGTGTGGGTCGCGTCGTAGGTGTCGCGCCGGTAGACCATGCCCGGCGCGATCACGCGAATGGGCGGCGCATGGCGCTGCAGCGTGCGGATCTGCACCGGCGAGGTGTGGCTGCGGAGAAGCAGGCCCGGGCCCAGGTAGAGGGTGTCCTGCTCGTCGGCGGCCGGGTGGTCCAGCGGAGTGTTGAGCGCGACGAAGTTGTACCATTCCGTCTCGACTTCGGGACCGCGGACGCGGACGAACCCCAAGCTTCGAAAGATGGCCCAGATGTCGTCGATCGCCCGGCTGACCGGATGCATGGATCCGCGCCACCGGCGGCGAGGCGGCAAGGAGAGGTCCGGCCCCCGCGCACCCGCAGGCTCGGCGCTGGAGGCCAGGGCCGCCGCCCGGTCCGCCAGCGCCCGCTCGAGCGACGCCTTCACCCGGTTGGCCTCGGCGCCCACCGCCGGACGCTGTTCGGGCGACAGTCGTCCGACGCCCCTCAAGACGGCCGACAACAGCCCTTCCTTGCGTCCCAGGAAGCGCACCCGCACCCGTTCCAGCGCGTCCGGGTCCGCGGCCTCGCGCATGGAGGCGACGGCGTCCGCCTCGATCCGCCGCAACTCCTGCTTCACGAAGCGCCCGCGCGGGTCGCGGCTTCGACGATGCGCACGCGGTCGCGGCCAGCGCGTCGAGCGGCGAAGCGCTCCGGCGCTAGTCCGTGCGCCCCAGGGCGGCCTTGGCCCGGCCGGCGAGCGACGCGAACGCCTCGGGGCTTCGGGCGGCCAAGTCGGCCAACGCCTTGCGGTCCAGCTCGACGCCCGCGCTGCGCAGTCCGTTCATGAAGCGCGAGTACGAGAGGCCGTGCTGCCGGGCCGCCGCGTTGATGCGGGCGATCCACAGGCGCCGGAAGTTCCGCTTCTTCTTTCGGCGATCCCGGTAGGCGTGCTCCCAGCCCTTCTCCACGGCGTCCTTCGCCGTGCGGAAGAGATTCTTGCGGCCGCCGAAGTATCCCTTCGCGGCGCCCAGCATCTTCTTCTTGCGCTTCTTGCGCGCACCGGCCCTCGTCGAGCGTGGCATGTCGCGGTCTCCTCTTTCAGGAGCCCGGAAGCATGCGCCGCACGCGCGCCGCGTCGGCCTTCGACGCCAGCGTGCCCGTCCGCAACCTGCGCTTCCGCTTCCTGTTCTTCTTGGTGAGGATGTGCGACTTGTAGGCCCGCATCCTCGCGAGCTTGCCGGTTCCCGTGCGACGGAACCGCTTCGCCGCACCCCGGTTCGACTTCATCTTGGGCATTCTTCGTTCGTCCGAGCCTTGGTTCTCAGTTCTTGAGCGGCGCGATGACCATCGACATCTGCCGCCCCTCGAAGTTGGGGTACTGCTCGACCCGGCCCAGCTCCTCCAAGTCCTTCGTCAGCCGCAACAGCACGTCCTGCCCCAGCTGGGGATGGGCGACCTGGCGTCCTCGAAACATGATCGTGAGCTTGACCTTGTTGCCGTCCTGCAGGAAGCGACGGGCGTGGGACAGCTTGAAGTCGTAGTCGTGGTTCTCGATCCCAGGACGGAACTTGACCTCCTTGACCTGAACCGTGTGCTGCTTCTTCCTCGCTTCCCGGGCAGCCCGAGCCGCCTTGTACTTGTATTTTCCGTAGTCCATCATGCGGACGACCGGCGGCCTCGAGTCCGGCGATACCTCCACCAGATCAAGGCCCTTCTCTCCAGCCCGCATGCGAGCCTCGTCCAAGGAAACGATGCCGACCTGTCCGCCGGCCTGATCGATCAGGCGGATCGGACTGATCCGTATCTGCTCGTTCACTCGGACACGTTTTTCTACGATCTTGACTCTCTCCTTGCGTTGCGCGGGGACCGGCTTCGGGCAGGACCGCCACCGCAACCGGTTGCAGACCTGAAGTATCGGTCCGTTGCCGGGCCCGGTCAACACCGGCTCTCCGCAGGGACGGCCCCAGGCGCGCGGCGCGACCGCGGGCCGGCAGACCTCGCGGCCCCCGGCGGCGAGACGGCCACCAGGCACGCGGCGCGGCTCCGGGCCCGGGATCGGCGGCGGCCGCCGCCGCTGGCGTCGCGCTGCTCGCGGGCCCACCTTGTCCCGGCGACGACCACCAGCGAAGAGCGCCACGGCTCCCCCCAAGGCCCGCCGGCGACGGCGTCGCGCGCCACCCGACCTCCCGACCGAGCGAAGCCCATGGCGTCGGCCAAGCCGGCCCCTGCCTCCGAGCCCGCCGACGGACCGCAACCTCCGTTGCGGCGCGTCCTGACCCGCGTCCTCCTGGTGCAGCTGGTTGCTCTGGGCCTCCTCTGGGCGCTTCAGGCCGCCTACCACCGCTGACGCGGGCGCTGGGCGCGTGCATCCTCTCAACTGGATCGTCGTAGGCGCGTATCTCGTCTACGTGGTGGCCGACGGCCTGCGCCGCTCCAGGGGCACGCGCCGCATAGAAGGGTACTTCCTGGCGGGCCGCTCTCTGCCGTGGTGGGCGGTCGGCCTGTCCGTCATGGCCACCCAGCTGTCCGCCATCACGCTGATCGGCACCACCGGCCAAGGCGCGACCGACGGGCTCCGCTTCGTCCAGCTCTACTTCGGGCTGCCCATCGCGATGGTCCTGCTCGGCGTCACGCTCGTGCCGCTGCTGCGCGGCGCCCGCGTCTACACGGCCTACGAGTTCCTGGAACGCCGGTTCGGCCCCGGGACGCGGGCGCTGACCGCGTTCCTCTTCCTGATCTCGCGCGGCCTCGCCGCCGGAACGATCATCTCGGCGCCGGGCGTGGTGGTCTCGGCCATGTTCGGGTGGCCCCTGCTGTGGAGCGTCGCGCTCATCGGCGCGCCCACGGTCCTGTACACGATGTTCGGCGGGGTCCGCGCAGTCATGTGGACGGACGTGAAGCAGATGCTGCTGATCGTCGCCGCCCTGGTCGCGGTCCTCGCGACCCTTCTCGTGCAGCTGCCCGTGGCTCCGGGCGACGCGCTCGAGATCGCAGGCGCCACGGGACGCCTCCAAGTGTTCGACTTCTCGTTCTCGCTCAGCGAGAAGTACACGTTCTGGTCCGGGCTGTTCGGCGGGACGGTCCTGATGATGTCGTACTTCGGCGCCGATCAGAGCCAGGTCCAGCGGTACTTGGCCGCGCGGTCGGTCGGCGAGGCCAAGACGTCCCTTCTCATGAGCGCGTACTGGAAGATTCCGCTCCAGGCGCTCGTGCTCCTGCTCGGGGCGCTGATCTTCGTCTTCTACCAGTTTCAGCGGCCGCCGCTCCTCTTCAACCCCGCGCACGAGAGCGCCGTCACGGAGGCCCGGAGCGAAGACTACGCGGCGCTCCAGGCGCGCTTCGACGTCGCCTTCGCGCTTCGCGAGAGCGCGGCCCTGCGAGCCGTGGAAGCCCAGGACGAGGCAGCCGCCGCGCAGGCTCTGGACGCCTTCCGCGCCCGCGAGGCCGCCGTGCAGGACGTCCGCGCCGAGGCGCTGGCGCTGGCGGGCGAGGTGACCGGCGAGAGCCCCAGCGACGTCAACTACATCGTCCCGCGCTTCGTGTTCGGACAGCTTCCCGTCGGCCTGGCGGGCCTGTTCGTGGCGGCCATCCTGGCCGCCGCGATGTCGAGCGTGTCGTCGGAACTCAACTCCCTCTCGACCGCCACGGTGGTCGACTTCTACCGCCGCTGGCTGCGCCCCGAGGCCAGCGACGCCCACTACTTGGCCGCGTCCAAGGCGGCGACCGCCTTCTGGGGCCTGTTGGCGTGCGGTTTCGCCGTCTACGCCGCCGGACTGGGATCGCTGATAGAAGTGGTGAATTTGTTGGGCTCGTTCGTGTACGGCTCGATCCTGGGCGTCTTCCTGCTTGCGATGATGCCCTGGGCCCGCGCCGCCGGAGCCTTCTGCGGGCTGATCGCGGGCATGACCACCGTGCTGGCCGTGAACCGGCTGGCGCCCCAGGTCGAGTTTCTCTGGTACAACGTGATCGGAGCGGTCGTGGTCGTGGCCGCGGGACTGGCGGTCAGCGCGTTGCGAAAGACTGCCCGGCCTTAGAAGCGCGCGCTCGACAGGTCGCCGGGGCCGGAGCAACCGCTCGCCCGACTTGCCGGGGCGCGCGCCCTCAGATTAGCTTGCAGGGCGTACCCAGCGCTTGGTTGCGCGGTTCCACGGGAACCCGTTGCCTGCGCGACGCGGCTTGGTCGTCCCGCCTTCTCCCGAGCCGCCGTCCTGTTCCATCTCGTTCCCTCCGGCGTACTCCAAAGCGAGCCCGCGTGGACCACGACGCCCCCAGCACGAAGCGCCCGTACGCCGAATTCCAAGGCGTCTCCAAGAGCTACGACGGTCGCAACATGGTCGTCTCCGATCTGAACCTGGCCGTGCAAGAGGGCGAGTTCCTCACCATGCTCGGGCCTTCCGGATCGGGCAAGACGACGTGCCTGATGATGCTCGCCGGCTTCGAGACGCCCACGGGGGGCGTGATCCGCATCGGCGCCCGGTCAGTGGAGTCGCTGCCGCCGCGCAAGCGCGGCATCGGCATGGTGTTTCAGAACTATGCGCTGTTTCCGCACATGACCGTCGGCCGCAACTTGGCGTTCCCGCTGGAAGTGCGCGGCATCGGCAAGGCCGAGCAACGGAGCCGCGTGAAGCGGGCCCTGGAACTGGTTCGCCTGCACGACATGGAGGACCGCCGGCCGGGACAGCTGTCCGGCGGGCAGCAGCAGCGCGTGGCGATCGCGCGGGCGCTCGTCTTCGAGCCCGGCTTGGTGCTCATGGACGAACCCCTGGGCGCGCTCGACCGGCAACTGCGCGAGGAGATGCAGTACGAGATCCGCCGGATTCACCAGTCGCTGGGCGTGACGGTGGTGTACGTGACGCACGACCAGGAAGAGGCCATGGTCCTGTCGGACCGCGTGGCGGTGCTGCGCGGCGGCCAGGTGGAGCAAGTCGCCGAGCCGGAGGCCCTGTACGAGGAGCCGCAGCGTTCCTTCGTCGCGCGCTTCATCGGCGAGAACAATCCCCTGCACGGCCGCGTGACCGCCGTGAGCGACGACATCTGCGAGGTCGAGACCGGCGGCCAAGTCGTGCACGCCCTGCGGGTGGCCGACTTGGCGGAGGGCGACGAGACGACGCTCTCGATCCGCCCCGAGCGCGTGGCCATCGCGCCTCAGCCCGGTCTCTACTCCAACGAACTGGAAGCTTCGATCGAGGACATGACGTTCCTGGGCGACCATCTGCGAATCCGCCTCAACGTGTGCGGCCGCGCGGACTTCATCGCCAAGATTCCCAACGTGGTCGGCCACGGCGCGGTGCTGGAGGGCGACCGCGTTCGAATCGGCTGGACCCCGACGGACTGCCGAGCCCTCAACCTGGACGACGAAAGAGACGCATGACCAACAGCCAGAACCACCCGTTGCCGCCGCGCCGTGCGCGCCGAGTCCTCGCCTGCGCCGCGCTGGTGGCCGCAACCGCCGCCTGCACCGCCGAAGACGAAGAGCGCTCGCTGACCGTCGTTTCCTTCGGCGGCTCCTATGGACGCGCCTCCGAACAGGCGTGGTTCCAGCCCTTCGAGCAGCAGACCGGGATTCGCGTGGAGGTCGTCGACTACAACGGAGGATTGGCCCAGATCCGCGCCCAAGTCGAGGCGGGCCGCGTGTTCTGGGACGTAGTGGACATGGACTTGGCGGACGCCGTGGCCGGTTGCGACGAAGGACTGCTGGAGCGGATCGACAAGTCCGCGCTGGCGCCCGCTCCCGACGGCACGCCCGCCGTGGACGACTATCCGGAGGGAACGCTCACCGAGTGCGGCATCGGGAACCTGCGCTACGGGACGATCATCGCCTTCAACACCGAGAAGTTCAGCGGCGAGATGCCGTCTACGCTGGCCGACTACTTCGACTTGGAGAGGTTCCCCGGCCGCCGGGGCATGCGCCGATTCGCCCAGGAGAACCTGGAGTTCGCGTTGATGGCCGACGGAGTGCCCCCCGGCGAGGTGTACGCCACGCTCGACACGCCCGAAGGCGTGGAGCGCGCGTTTCGCAAGCTGGACACGGTCAAGGACGAAGTGGTCTGGTGGGAGACCGGCGCGCAACCGCCCCAGATGCTCGCGGACGGCGAAGTGCTGATGACGACCGCTTGGAACGGACGCATCTTCAACGCGCAAGTCCTCGAGAACCAACCCTTCGAGATCATCTGGAACGGCCACGTCGCCGGGATCGGACAGCAGGTGATCGTGGCCGGCACGTCCAACCTCGACATCGCAACCGACTATGTCGCGTTCGCCACCTCGCCGGAGCGGCAAGCGGCGATCAGCCGCTACATATCCTACAGCCCGTTGCGCTACTCGGCGGACCAGTTCGTGTCGATTCACGAGGAGACGGGCATCGACATCCGTCCGCACCTGCCGCCCAGGCCGAGCGAAGACGTCGTCTCGCTCTTCACGGACTGGCGCTGGTGGAGCGACAACGCCGACGAAATGAACGAGAGGTTCAGCTCGTGGCTCGCGCGATGACTCCCCAGGTGGCAATGGGCCGCGGCGGCAGGTCGGCGGCGGGCACGCCGGGTTGGCAGCTGGCCCGCTGAGGCCCGTAATCCCCACGCACGCGCGGGGCGGAGCCAGCACGGCGGCGCCGAGCGGCCGCCTTCGAGCCCTTGCCCACGCACGCGCGGGGCGGAGCGCTGGCCACGATCTCCAAGGGCACGGCCGTGAAGGTTGCCCACGCACGCTGGGGGCAGAGCGGTCTTGGTTGCTGTCGGCGGCAGGCACGAGGCCCGCTCCCACGCGCGGGGCGGAGGCGGATCCGCCGGCGGCGAGGCCGATGCCGTGAACCAGCCCCACGGGAGTGGCGGGCGAAGACGCCTCGCGTGGCGGGCGGGTGCATGAGCGGCGCGCCGAACGTCGCGCCGCGGCCGGGTCCATGAGGACGAGGACGCGCGCTCTGGCGCTGGTGGCGCCGCTTCTGGCATTCGTCCTCGTGACGTTCGTGGCGCCGCTGACGACGATGTTCGTCAAGAGCGTCCACGATCCGGTCGTGGCGGACGCCCTGCCGGAAACGCTCGCGGCGTTGCGGGACTGGGACCAGCGCGCTCCCCCGTCCGATGCGGCCTACGCCGCCCTGGCGCGCGAGCTGGAGAGGGCGGGCCGCGACCGCACGGTCGGACAGATCGCCGTGCGCCTGAACCGGGTGGAGGGCGGGATGCGCACGCTCGTGCAGACCGCGGCCCGAACGCTGGGCGACGCGACGGGGACTTCGGCGCGGGAGAGGCTGGTGGGCATCGATCCGCAATGGGGCTCGGTGGCGACTTGGTTCGCGATCCAGAGGGCCGGCCAGCGCTACACTGCGCGCCACTACCTGAACGCGGTGGACTTGGACCGGTCGCCGGGCGCCGGCGTCGTGCGGCAGGACGAGGAGCGCCGCATCTACGTGGCCCTGTTCTGGCGAACGCTGTGGGTGAGCCTGAGCATCACGCTCCTCTGCCTGGCGCTGGGCTATCCCGTGGCCCACCTGATCTCGCACGCGCGGCCGGAGAGGCAGAATCTGCTCCTGGTGCTCGTGCTCGTGCCGTTCTGGACGTCGTTGCTGGTCCGCACCACGTCGTGGATCGTCGTGCTGGGCAACGAGGGCGTGATCAACAGCCTTCTGGTCGCCCTCGGCTTGGTGGCGGGCGACGCGCGGCCCGAACTCGTCTACAACATGATCGGCACGTTCGTCGCCATGACGCACGTCTTGCTACCGTTCATGGTCCTGCCCCTCTATTCGGTCATGCGCTCCGTGCCCGCGCTCCACATGAAGGCGGCCGCCAGCCTCGGCTCGGGTCCCTTCCGGGCCTTCTGGCGCGTGTACTGGCCCCAGACCCTGCCCGGAGTCGGCGCGGGTTCGCTGCTCGTCTTCATCCTCGCGATCGGCTTCTACATCACGCCCGCGATCGTTGGCGGCAGCAGCGGACAGCTCATCTCCAACCAGATCGCCTACCACATGCAGTCTTCGCTCAACCAGGGCCTCGCAGCGGCGCTGGGCGGACTGCTGCTCGCAGGCGTGGGCGTCCTCTACTTGGTCTACGACCGTCTGGTGGGCGTCGACCAAATGAAGTTGGGCTGACGCCGGTGGCATCTTCTCGTTCGGGCGGCGGACCCCGCGTGGGCAGGCTCCTCCACGTGGCGTTCTGCACCGGGGTCTTCGTCTTCCTCGTCGCGCCGATTCTGGTGATGGTGCCGCTCAGCTTCAACGCGGAGCCCTACTTCACGTTCACCGAAGGCATGCTGCGCCTGGACGCAGAGGCGTACTCGCTGCGCTGGTACCGCGAAGTCTTCGGCCACGAGGGATGGCGGCGGGGATTCGTGAACAGCATGACGATCGGGATCGCCGCCACCGCGCTGGCGACCGCGTTGGGCACGATGGCGGCGCTCGGGCTCGCCAGCCCTGCCATGCCCGCCCGGCGCTTGGTGATGGGCGTGCTCATCTCGCCGCTCGTGACCCCCGTGATCATCTCGGCGACGGGGATGTTCTTCTTTTACTCCGAGCTGGGCCTCACGCAGACCCACCTGGGCTTGATCCTGGCTCACACGGCCATGGGCACGCCCTTCGTCGTCGTGACCGTAGCGGCCACGCTGTCCGGCTTCGACGCCAATCTGACCAGGGCCGCGGCCAGCCTGGGAGCGGACCCGTGGCGAGTGTTCCGCCAAGTGCAGTTGCCGCTGATCGCGCCGGGGGTAATTTCGGGCGCGCTGTTCGCGTTCGCGACGTCCTTCGAGGAGGTCGTGGTGGTCCTGTTCATGGGAGGCCCCGACCAGCTGACGATCCCGCGCCAGATGTGGTCGGGCATCCGCGAGCAGATCAGCCCCGCGATTCTGGCCGTGGCCACGTTCCTCATCACGTTCGCGGTCTTGTTGCTGCTGACGGTGGAATGGCTCCGCCGGCGAGGCGCCGCGCGCGCGACGACCTGAAGCGCCATGCGGCCGGGCGCGGCTCCGCGTCCGCCGGTCTTGACCCGGCGGCGCGTGGCAGCTGAGCAAGCGGGCGCTACCCCGCCTCGCCGCCCGTTCGCCAAGCGGCCAAGCGCCGGTAGCATCCCGCCAACGCCCACGCCGCCGCTCCCACCGCGAGAAGCAGCAGCGTCCACCTGAGCGTGGCCGCCGCGAACGCCGCATCCATTGCCGGGCGCCGGAACTCGTGGGCCCGCAGGCGAGTCCAGGCGTCCGCCGTCCAGTGCCAGCTCACGTGCGCGGCCAGCGCCGAGACGACGATCGCGGCCACGCGCCTCGACTGCGCCTTGGCCAGCGCCCACCGCAGGCACGGAACCATCACGAGCAACGCGGCAACTTGGCCCAGCTCGACGCCGACGTTGAAGGCCAGGAGCGACGCGACGACGTGCGAGCCCGCGAATTGAAGCGTGTCCCGCAACACGAACGCGAACCCGAATCCGTGCACCAGGCCGAAGCCGAACGCCCACGCCCAACGGCGCGACCCGCAGCGGCCCAGCACGTTCTCCAAGGCCATGTAGAGGACCGACGCGGCGATCAGCGTCTCGATGAACGGCGGAAACCACAGCGCGTTGGGCGCGAGCCCGGTCGCGGAGGCCGCCAAGGTGATCGAATGGGCCGCAGTGAACGCCGTCGCCACGGGAACGAGCCGCCAGAAGCGCCGGATCGGGATCACCAGGCAGAGCAGGAACAGCAGGTGGTCGATGCCGTCCAGGATGTGCAGAAAGCCGAACCGAACGAAACGAAGGAACGCCTGGTGCCAGCGCGGGTCGAGGCGGATGCGGCCGGGATCGCCCAGGTACTGGAAGATTCTCTCGGCGCCGGACGCGGTGGTGAAGCCGAGGACGGTCGTCGTGCGGACGCCGAGGTGGGCCCATGCGGTCTCGACCGAGAACCGCGACTCCTCCGACGCCACCGGCGTCCGCAGCAACACGTCGAGAACGGCTTGTTCGAGCACTAGGTCGGCGCCGAACGGGAGCGCCGGTCCGGCGGCTCGGGCGCGGGCGCTCCGGAAGTCCCGGAACGAAGGATCGGACGGTAGCGAGATGCGCGCGGCCACGACCTCGGGCGACGGCAGCAAACGGTCGCCCTCGTAGAGCCGCACGTAGTCGGCGATCCAGAGGCGGGCTTGTTCCGCGACCATCGGGGCGGCGCCCTCCAGGTCCAGGTAGCCGCGGCCGCGCAACGGAAACGACGCGTCGCGCATCGACGCGAGCGGCACCCTCGCGGCGATCCAAAGAGCCCCGTCCTCCGCCTTGACGAACGCGCGAACGACGACGCTGGCGGGAACTTCGTGCGCGAGGGGCCTGCCTGCCTCCGCCGGGACGCCCGGCGCCGAGGAGCGGACGGCCGCGGCGGACGGCGCCGGAAGAAGCACGACGGCCGCCCACAGCCCCGCCGCAGCCGCGAGCGGCAGGTGTTTGGCTGGAAGGGACATTCATCTCCCGCAGTCGTTCTGGCCGGCCCCGAGCGTCCTCCCCGCCGACTTGCAGGCGGGGGGACCCGAACCTTAACCTACTGTTCGGTCGTCAAAGTCTTCCCACGCACGGGAGTACGCCCCATGAGGCGCACCGTTCTCGCCGGCGTCCTGCTGGCGTTGGCCGCAGTCGGGATCTACGTAGCGCAGGACCGCATCGCGGCGGCATCCGGCGCGGTTGAAGCGCCGGTCTTCGAGGTCGATCCCTTCTGGCCCCAGCCGTTGCCGAATCATTGGGTGCTGGGCGCCGTCGTCGGCGTCGGCGTGGACTCGCGCGACCACGTCTTCGTCATTCACCGGCAAGCGCCCCTCAACGAGCGCACGGAGATCGGCGCCGCCACGGACCCGCCGACCGGGGAATGCTGCCTGCCCGCCCCGTTCGTGCTCGAATTCGACCCCGACGGGAACCTGGCCAACAGCTGGGGCGGCCCGGGCGAAGGCTACGACTGGCCCGCGTCCAACCACGGCATCGCGATCGACCCCATGGACAACGTGTGGATCGGCGGAAACGGCCCGACCGATTCGCACATCCTCAAGTTCAGCCGCGCCGGCGACTTCCTCATGCAGATCGGAGAACCCGGCCTGCCCGTGAACAGCGCCAGCCGGGAGCACTTCGGCCGGGTCGCGAAGATCTCCTTCGACGCGCGGGCAAACGAGGCGTACTTGGCGGACGGCTACGCCAACAAGCGCGTGGCCGTCTTGGACATCGCGACGGGCGAGTTCAAGCGCTACTGGGGCGCCTACGGCAACCCCCCCAGCGACGAGGACCTCGGGCGCTACGATCCGAACGAACCCCCCGCCCAGCAGTTCCGCAACCCCGTCCACTGCGCGGAGCCGTCCAACGACGGGTTGGTGTACGTCTGCGACCGGGCGAACGACCGCATCCAGGTGTTCCGGTCCGACGGCAGCTTCGTGAGGGAGAAGATCATCGCGCCGCTGACCCTGGGCGACGGCTCCACTTGGGACATCGCGTTCTCACGCGACCCCGAGCAGACGTACATGTACGTGGCGGACGGAAAGAACATGAAGGTGTACGTGATGGACCGCGAGTCCATGGAAGTCCTGACGACGTTCGGGGACGGCGGGCGCCAACCGGGGCTCTTCTTCGCAGTGCACAGCATCGCCACGGACTCGCAGGGCAACATCTACACGACCGAGACCTACGAAGGCAAGCGGGTTCAGAAGTTCGTCCACATGGGCATCGCGCCCGTGACCGCGATGGACCAAGGCGCCCCGTGGCCCCGGCGAGACTAGAACAAGCCAGATCGGGAGGAGAGAGCATGAGAACGAACAGGCGCCGTTGCGACAGCAGCCGCCCGTGCGAAGACGGCGGTCGCGAGACGCGCAGAGCAACCGCTGATCGCAGGAGAGGCATCCAGAATGCGGCGGCCGCGGGCTTCGCGCGGGCCCTCGGTTGGACGTCGGCCCCCCACTCGGGACGAACGCGCCGGACGCCGGCCGTCTTGGCCGCCGCGACCGCATGCGCCGTGTTGCTTGCGTTCTCGGAGCCGGTCCGCGCCCAGAGCATTCAGATGACCTTCTTCATCACCAGCGAGGGCCCCGGCGACGGAGCGAACTTGGGCGGGCTGGAAGGCGCGGACGCACACTGCGAGTCGCTGGCCGACGCCCAAGGAGCCGGCGGGCTCGGCTGGCGGTCCTACCTGAGCACGATCGACGAGGGCGGCGGCGTGCACGCACGCGACCGCATCGGCGAAGGACCGTGGCACAACTCCGCCGGGACCCTGATCGCGAACTCGGTGGAGGAGTTGCATTCCGACGCGGCGAACCTGACCAAAGCGTCGATCCTCACCGAGACGGGCCAACCGGTGAACGGGCGCGGCGACACGCCCAACATGCACGACATCCTGACCGGCTCCAACATGGACGGAACCGCGTTCGTGGCCGAGGACTACGACAACTGCGCCAACTGGACCAGCAACGGCGAAGGCAGTGCGCGAGTCGGCCACCACGACCGCACCGGCGGCGGCCAGAACCCCACGTCGTGGAACTCGGCCCATTCGTCGCGGGGATGCAGCCAGGAGAACCTGGAGGGGACGGGCGGCGCCGGGCTCTTCTACTGCTTCGCGGCGGCCGCCCGCTAGCACGGTGGCGCACCGACCCGCGAAGGCGCCCGCCGACGGCGGACGACGAACGCCGCCACGGGGCAAGGCCAAGGGCTTGGGAGGACCGCGTGGGGGCCGGCGTCGGTGCGCGCGAAGCAGGGCCTCGGCGTCGTCGCGGGCGCGTCTCGCGGCGCTCGCGCCTCTGGCGGCGGCCGCATGCGTTCCTGGAGAGGCACCGCAACCCCAGGACGCCGTTCAGCCAGGCGGACGGCCAACCACCGTCTTCATCGAGGAGATGACGTGGACCGAGGTGCGCGACGCGGTGGCGGGCGGCGCCACCACGGCGATCGTCGCCACGGCGGGCACCGAGCAGAACGGGCCGCACATGGTGACGGGAAAGCACAAGTACATCGTGAAAGAGGCGTCCCGGAGGATCGCCGAGGAGCTGGGCAACGCCCTCGTGGCGCCGGTGGTTACGTACGTGCCCGAAGGCGACGTCGATCCGCCGACCGGCCACATGCGCTATCCGGGCACGATCACCCTGCCCAACGAGCACTTCATGAAGTTGCTGGAGTACGCGGCCAGGAGCCTCCGGGCGCACGGATTCGCCGACATCGCCTTCATCGGCGACAGCGGCGGCAACCAGCGCGGCATGGAGGCCGTGGCGGCCATGCTCAACGAGGAGTGGGGCGGCGTGGGCGCGCGCGCCCACTTCGTCGGCGACTACTACGCCGCCAACGGATACCGCGAGTGGTTGGCCGAGCAGGGCGAGAGCGAGGAAGCGATCGGCCGCCACGCGGGGATCACCGACACGTCGCTCCTGCTCTACGTCGCGCCGGAACATGTGCGGCGGGACCAGCTGGCCCCCGGCGGCGGCTTCGAGGACAGCGGCGTCTCCGGCGATCCCACGCGAGCGAGGGCGGCGTACGGGCGCCGGGGCATGGAGTTGCGCGTGCAGGCGGCCGTGCGCCAGATCAGGGCCGCCACGAACGCGGCGGGCGCGGGCGAATCGCAATAGCGAGGCCGGTGCGTACAAGGGTCCGGCGACGGCATCCGCGGGCGGCGACGATCCAACGCGGGGCGCGTCCGCGGGTCCGGCGCCGGCCGCAACGCGCGGAAACGAACACGAGAGCGGCACGGACGCGCGCACGGGTTGCCGTTGCGGCCGCCGTGCCCGCTTGCTGCATCGTCGCCGGGGCCCACGCGCAGGAGCACGCAGACACATCCGTCGCGCAAGCGCAGTTTACGCTCGTCGGCGAAGTCGTGGATGCGGAGAACGGACGGCCCCTGGTCGCCGCCGTCGTCAAGTTCCCCGAGCTCTCGCGCTACGCGTTCGTCGGCGTGGACGGGCGCTTCACCTTCTCCCGCTTTCCCGGGGGGGCCTGGGAGATCGTCGTCGAACAGCTCGGCTATCACACGTCCGCCGACACGGTGCACGTGAGCGACGGCAACGGCTTGTACATCCGCCTGCGGCCCGATCCGATCGCCCTCGAGGGACTCACGGTGCGTTCCCGGTCGCAACGCCTGCTCGCGAGCCGTCGGCGGCGCACGCCCTACAGGTTCGTGACGATTGCCGCTGCCGACTTCGCCGAAGCGGTGGATCCGAACCCCGCGGCGGTGCTCAAGCGCAAGGCCCGGGCACCCATTGTGGAGTGCGCCTACGACGCAGCCGGCGGAGCGCTCTTGTACGACCTGTGCGTACTCAGGCGCGGACGGAGGGGCGGCATCGCCGTGTTCCTCGACGAGACCCCTCTGCACGGCGGCACGGAGGCACTGAGCGCAATGCACCACGAAGACATACACTCCATGGACTTCATCCTGCGACCCAAGTCCGGCGAGCTGCGCGTGTACACCACATGGTTCATCCAGCGCCTCGACGAGACCGGAATCGGCCTGTCGCCCATCGTCTGGTAGACGCACCATGCACCGCTCCCGGCTCGCCGTCGTCGCGACCCTGGCCCTTGCCCTGCCCACGCCCGGTTCGGCAACGCTCCCGTCGCTCGCCGCCCAGTCCCGGGCACCGTACGACCTGCTCATCGTGGGCGGGCGCGTCCTCGACGGGACGGGCAACCCCTGGTTCCGCGCGGACATAGGCGTCCGCGACGGGCGCATCGTGGCCGTCGGCTTGCTGGGCGACACCCCGGCCCGCCGCGTCGTCAACGCCCGGGACCGCTACGTGTCGCCCGGCTTCATCGACATCCACTCGCATGCCGACGACGGCAACCGCGAAATCGGCGGCGCCACGATCCGAACCGACTCGCTGCACCGCAAGGCCGCGCCGAACGTGGTGTCGCAGGGCGTGACGACGATCGTGGTCAACCAAGACGGTCGCTCGCCGTGGCCCATCGCCGAGCAACGCGCGCTGCTGGAGGCGCAGGGGGTGGGGCCGAACGTGATGCTGCTGGTCGGCCACGGCACGGTGCGGGGCTTGGTCATGGAGGACGACTTCCGACGGACCGCGACCGATGCGGAAGTCGAGCGGATGCGCGCCCTGGTCCGCCAGGCCATGGAAGAGGGCGCGGTCGGGATGTCGGCGGGGCTCGAGTACACGCCCGGACGGTGGAGCGACACGGACGAGGTGGCCGCGCTCGCCGCCGAGCTGGCCCCATGGGACGGCGTCTACATCTCGCACCAGCGCGCGGAGGGCTCCGATCCGATGTGGTTCTGGCCCAGCCGCGACCCGCCGGGCCCGCCCACGTTGCAGGACGCCGTGCTGGAGACGATCGAAATCGGCCGACGCACGGGCATTCGGGTAGTGGCCACGCACATCAAGGCCAAGGGCTCGCACTACTGGGGGTCGAGCGGGTCCGCCATCCAGCTCATCCAGCGGGCCCGCGACGAGGGCGTCCGGGTCTGGGCGGATCAATACCCCTACGCGACCAGCGGCACGGACGGACGGACGGTGCTGTTGCCCCGCTGGGCCCTCCGCGACCCCGACGCCAGCAATCCCGGCGACGCCCGTCCTCCGGGCGAAGTGTTCCGGCTGGCGCTGGCTCGCGAAGGAGCCGAAGAGAGGATTCGCCAGGACGCCGCGCACGAGATCAGCCGCCGCGGTGGCGCGGACCGCATCATGGTGATGGACTATCCGGATCGGAGCCTCGTCGGCAAGTCGCTCGCCGAAGTGGCCCGCGAGCGAGGCGCAAGCCCGGTGCAGACGGCCATCGACCTCCAGCTAGAGGGCGATCAGGAACAGCGGGGCGGCGGCCGTCTGCGGGGCTTCTCCATGGCCGAAGCGGACGTCGAGAACTACGCCGCCCAGCCGTGGGTGGCGACCGCGTCGGACGGCGGCATCGCCCATCCCCCCGACGGCCCCGTGCACCCGCGCTTCTACGGCACGTTCCCACGCAAGATCCGCCAGTACGCGCTGACGGCGGGCGCCCTGTCCCTCGAGGCCGCCGTCCGCTCGCAGACCTCGCTTCCCGCCCGGATCATGGGCCTGAAGGACCGCGGCATCGTCCGCGAAGGGGCTTGGGCCGACCTGGTCGTCTTCGACTTGGAGACCCTGGCGGACCGGGCGACCGTCTTCGAGCCGCACCAGCACGCGGCAGGCATCGATCACGTCCTGGTCGGCGGCGAGTTCGTGATCGAGGACGGCGCGATCCTCCATGCGTTGCCGGGGAGGGCGCTCTCCCGCGAGCGTTGACCCGGCGGCCCGGCGGCGGCTCGCCGCGAAGGACTACGGCGTCAGCCGATGGGCCGTCCAGTCCTGTCGAGCATCACGGGCTCGCCCAGGCCCAGCGCGCGCAACCGGTCCTTCTGCGTCGCGGCGTCGCCCACGACCAGCCAGATCATGCCCTCCGTGTCCAGGTGCCGTCCGGCCAGCTCGCGCACGCGCTCCACGGTCATCCCGCGCACCACGTTCTCGCGCTCCAGCACGTAGTCCGGCTCGAAGCCGTAGAGGCTGACCGCGCGCACGACGCCCAGCTTGGCCCCCAACGTCTCGAAGGCGCGGGCGTTGGCGCGTAGCAGAAACCCCCGGGTCGCCTCCAAGTCGCTCTCGTCGAACTCGGGACCGTGGCGCTCCACGATGTCCTTGACCAACTCCAGCGACTCCAGCGTCACGTTGGAGCGCACCGACGACGAGATCGAGAACGGCCCCGGCCAGTCGCTTCCCCGGAACGCGGAGCCGATGCCGTAGGTGTAGCCCTTGCTCTCGCGAAGAACCTGCGTCAAGTCCGAGGCGAAGCCGCCGCCGCCCAGCCGAAAGTTCATCACGGTGGCCGGATAGTACTCCGGGTCGGTCTGGGCCAGCGCGAGACGGCCGGCGAACAGAACGGACTGGGCGGCGCCCGGCACGTCCACGAAGTAGAGTCCGGCCCGCTCCGGCGACCACCGGGGCGCCTCGGGAAGCTCCGGCGCGGCTTCAGCGGTCCATCGCGCCGCCAGCCCAGCCAGCGCCGTGGCCGCCTCCTCCTGCGATACCGCGCCCGCGACGTGGAACGCGGCCGCGCCCGGCGCCAGCGCCCGCTCGCGGTACGCCCGCAAGTCGTCCAGCGTCGCCGCCTCTACGGACTCGACTGTGCCGTCCGGGTTCTCGGCCATGACGTGGTCGCCGTACACGAGCCGGTTGAACGCCGTGGACGCCACCGCGCCCGGAATCGCCTCGGAGCGCTGCAGCTGGTTCGCGACGCGCTGCTGCGCCAGGGCGAAGCGGTCCCCGTCGAAGCGGGGCTCCAGCAGAATTTCCTCCACCAGCGCGATCGCCTCGGCGTAGTTTCGGCTTAGCACGCTGCCCGACACGGTGAGCGACCGGGCCCCGGCCGACGCCGTGATCGACGCGCCCAGCAGGTCGATCGCCTCTTCCAGCTCCTCGGGCGCGCGGCGGGCCGTCCCTTCCAGCATCGTTGCCGCCACCAAGTTCGCCACGCCGCCGCGTCCCGGCTCGTCCAGCAGCATGCCGCCGCGGAAGTGGAACTCGAAGGTGACGAGCGGAAGCTCGCGATCCTCCACGCCGGCCAAGCGCAGGCCGTTCTCCAGCGTTTCCGTCCAGACCGCGGGGGCCGCCAAGCTCGGCGAAGCTCCGAACGGCGGTTCCACCGAGCGGTCGAACGCTCCCGCCGGCGAGCGCTCGTCGCCCCAGACGGCGGTGAATTCGGCCTCCGCGCCCTGCACGATCGGCTCCTCGACCACCTCGGCCCGCTCCGACTCCTCCAGGGCCAGTTCGGCTTCGCCCCGCGGCACGAAGCTCGTGGCCACGTAGGGCCTGCCGGCCAAGTACGTCTCGTAGACTCTCGTCACGTCGTCCGCGTCGACGGCCAGCGTGCGCCGCAAGTCCTCGGACACGAACCCCGGATCGCCCGCGAAGATCGCGTAGTCGGCGAGCTGGAACGCCTTGCCGAGAACGCTGGACAGCCCGCGGTAGAAGGCCGTTTCCGTGCCCGCCTTGACGCGCCTCAGCTCCGTCTCGGACACGCCCTCCTCCTCGAAGCGCGCGAAGGCCGCCTCCACGGCTTCGTGGACGCGGTCGAGATCGACGCCCGCGAACGCGCCCACCGACACCTGAAACGTCCCCGCGAGTTCGCTTCCGGAGCTGAACGCCGAGACGCCCGGCGCAACTTCCTCCTCCTCCACGAGCACCTCGTAGAGCGGCGTGGACTTCCCGTCCGCCAGCAACGACCCGAGGACCCGCAGCGCGTACGTGTCCGGGTGATAGCGCGCCGGAGCCGGCCACGACAGCGTGAGGCGGGGCAACCGGGCGAAGTTGTCCTCGTGCATCAACCGCTTGGTGGCCGCCAGCCGCACTTCGGGAGGATCGGCGCGGGCCGGGATCTCGCGGGCCGGGATCTCGCCGAAGTACTTGTCGATCCACTGCTTGGTCAGCGCCACGTCCATGTCGCCGGCGACGACGAGCGTCGCGTTGTTGGGGCCGTACCAGCGCGCGTGAAACTCCTTGACGTCCTCCAGCGAAGCCGCGTCCAGGTCCTCCAGCGAGCCGATCACTTGCCAGCGGTAAGGATGGCCTTCGGGATACAGCGCGCGGTCGACGACGAAGCTGGTGTGCCCGTAGGGCCGGTTGTCCACGCTTTGCCGCTTTTCGTTCTTGACGACCTGCTTCTCCTTGGCCACGACGGATTCGGTGACCGTGTTGATGAAGAAGCCCAGCTTGTCGGACTCCGCCCACAGGGCCTTCTCCAGACCGTCGGTCGGCACCACTTCGAAGTAGTTCGTGCGGTCGCGGCTGGTCGAGCCGTTGGTCGAGCTGCCGATGCGCGTCATGAGACGATCGAGCCCGCCCGCCCCGAGATTTTCGGAGTTGAGGAAGAAGAGGTGCTCGAACAGGTGCGCGAAGCCCGTGCGCCCCTCGACTTCTCGAGCCGAACCGACGTGGAACGTCATGGCCACGGCCGCGACGGGGTCGGAGCGATCGACGTGGAGAACGACCTCGAGGCCGTTCGCCAATTCGTAGCGTTCGAAGTCGATGGACAGTCCGGCGTCGCCGGAGTAGCCGTCGGGAGCGCAGGCCGCCAGGACAATGGGCAGGGAAAGGCCGGCCGCGGCAAAGGCCGCGCGAAAGCAGCGGTTCTCGCGAACGGCGCGCGACGTGGCTTGATCGCGGATCATCGTTGGTCTCCGGACATTATGGAATTGTCGGCGGCGGGGCGCCGCATCTTGAGATTACCGGGCCGACCCCGATTCGGCCAGAAGCGCCGTGTTGCCGTGCTTGGCGGCCGGACGCGGATTGACGGCCGAATCGCAGACTACGTAGGATTCCGCATCATGGATTCGGCATGGCAACGAGGTGCGCCGGCCCGTGGCGCGCCGGCGCGGCATCCCCAGTCCCACGGCGCCCTCGCGACGCCGGCCGCGAGGCGAGCCCATGCATGTTCCGTCTCGTTCTCGAACCACCCCGAACGGCCCCGGCCGACTATCCGCGGCGGCGCTCCGACGGAAACCCGCCCATGAGCTCGGCAGCCTCGCATCATGCGCGGCCCGCCGATTGGACCGCCTACCTTCGCGAAGTGGCCCGCGAGTGCGGCGAACGACCGTCGTACGCGCGCAGCGTCGAGGCGTACCGGCGGAGCGCCGAAGCGCCCGATGCGGTGCGAGGGTTCGTCTCCCAGCGGATTGCAATCCTCCGCAACGGGACGGTGGAGCCGTGGTTGCCCGTGCTCTTCACGGCTCTTCTCCAGCGGGGCGTCAAGGCTTCGTTCCGGGTCGGCGACTACTCGGCCTACGAGCAGTACGCGACCGACCCGACCCTGCTGGGCAAGCCCGATCCGGAATGCTTCTTCCTGTACTTCGATCCGGTCGAGCTGGCCGGCGACGCGCGCCACGACCCTCCCGACGACATCACGGAAGCGCTCCTGGCCCGCATTGAAGCGATCGCCGCGGACTTGAGGAACCGCTCCAGCGCCCGCGTCGTCGTCGCCAATCTGCCGCCCGGTCCCATCGAGGCGCACGCGCTTCACGGGGACCAGGACCCCCGCAGCTGGCATCAGCGCAGACGAGCGTTGAACCTGGCGCTCGTCCAACGCCTGTCTTCGATGCCGGGAGTGGCGATTCTGGACATGGACCGCATCGTGGGCGAGCACGGCAGGTCGCGAGCGTACGACCTGCGCATGGCCTTTCTCGCGCGAAGTCCCTTTGCGGCCGACTTCCTTCCCCGCCTCGGCGACGCCCTTGCGGACATTGTGGCCACCGCCGCCTTCCCTCCCAAGAAGTGCATCGTGGTGGATTGCGACAACACGCTTTGGGGCGGCGTTCTGGGCGAGGACGGGCCGGACCGAGTTGCCGTCGGCGCCGAATACCCGGGAAGCGTCTACCGGGAGTTTCAGCTGTTCCTCAAGGGCATGGAACGGCGCGGGTTCCTGCTTGCGATGAACAGCAAGAACAACGAGACCGACGTGCTGGCGTTCATGGCCCAGTCGCCGAACATGGCCTTGCGGGCGGGCGACTTTGCGACTCGTCGCATCAACTGGAACGACAAGGCGTCGAACATCAGGGAGATCGCCGGCGAACTCAACATCGGCCTCGATTCTCTGATCTTCGTCGACGACAGTCCGGTCGAGTGCGAACGAGTGCGAACAGCCTTTCCCGAGGTGCAAGTCGAGCAGTTCCCTTCGGATCCCTTGGCGATCCCGGCGTTCATGACGTCGCTGCGGGGAATGGCGCGGCTGCACGTCACGGAGGACGACCTAAAGCGTACTGCGTCCGTTCGCGCGAATGCCGAGCGCGAGGAGTTGCGCAGGGCGGCCCCGGACATCGACTCCTTCATCCGCAACCTCGAAATCGAACTCGTCATCAGCCGCCAGGACCGAGGCGCGGTTCGCCGCGTCAGCCAGCTCGCGCAACGAACGAACCAGTTCAACCTCACGGCCAAGCGGTACGCGGTCAGCGACGTCGAGCGCCTCATGGAGGCCGGCGTCGTCTACACGATGAGCATGAAGGACCGCTTCTCCGACTACGGCATCGTGGGCGTGGCCGTCGCGGCGCCGGCCGGCACGGCGACGCCCGCCGACAGTGGCGGGGCAGGCGCGGACGACCATGTCGTGGGCGGACTGGCGCGTGGGCACGGTCACGGCGCTAGCGACGAATGGGAAATCGATTCGTTCCTGATGAGTTGCAGGGCGTTCGGCCGCAAGATCGAGAGCGAACTGCTGCGGACGGTGCTCGACGATGCCGGGCGAAGCGGCGTGCGGCTTGTGCGGGCGATCCGCGTCCCCACCGCCAAGAACGGCATGACCCGCACCTTCTATCCCGACCACGGATTCTCGGAGGTCCGCGGCGCCGGCCAGAAGTACTATGCGATCGCGCCTGCAGAGTCGGTCCGGAGCGACACCGACCGCCCCCAGGGACTCTACCGCGTCACGCTTTGCGGCTTCGCCGCCAGAACACCGCCACGCAGCCCGGAGCCGCGACCAGCTCGAACGCGGTGATCCACGCGCGCTGAGCGACGGCCAGGACGACGCTCGGGCCGGAACCGAGCAAGGGCGCCAGCATCGCCACAAGCGCGGCCTCTCGAACGCCCACGCCCGCGGGAGCCAGCACGGCGACATAGCCTGCCAGGTACGCGCCGGCGAAGACGGTCGTGTAGAAGAGAAACGAGCCGTCCGCTCCGAAGCTCTTGGCAAGCAGGAAGAACGCAAGTCCGTAGATGAACCACTTCGCGGCGAAAGCTGCGATCCACCGCAACGGCGCGAGGCCGGCCATCGATCGAAAGTCCAACGCTGCACCGGAAGGCCGTCGCCGATCGATCCGGCTCAGCATCCAGGCCAACGCCGCCTGCCCGCGTCCATGGCGCGTCAGGCCGACCGCCGCGATCAAGAATGCCGCGCCGACCGCCACGGCGGGGCGGGGAGAGACGTCCGACAGCTGAAGCATCGCCCATCCGCCGACCACCGCCGCTCCCAGCAGGTGCATCATCTGGCCGAGAACCGCCGCCGCGGTTGCAACGGGCACTGGGCAGTGCGCCCGGCCGGCCAGGGCCGCCACTCCCACGATGTTCAGCACCTTCCCAGGAACGTAGCGGCCAAAGTTGGCCAAGACGATGACCGCCGCGGCGGTCGGCACGGGAACACGCGGTCCCCCAAGGCGCTTGACCAGCGTAGACCACAGCCAGCCGCCCAAAGCCAACTCTCCAAAAAGCACCGCGACGGACAACAGCAGCAACGGCACGTCCACGTCCACCGCCATCCAGTCGAGCGTCCCGATTTCGGCCAGTTGCGTGTCGACGCTCCGCCAGACAAACCATGCGACCAGCGCCGTCAGCGCCAGCTTCGCGGCCAGCGCCGCTAGCCTCCTGTCCGCCCGGCGCCCGTCATTCGTCCCCAGCGACGTCTTCATCGGCGCTTCGGCGCGGCCGTGCCGGACCGGCTTTCCGGCGACCGGCGTTCCTTAAAGGGGCGGATCATGATCACCCTGCCGGGCACGCCGATCACCACCCCGCGGGGCGGCACGTCGGTCGTGACCAGGGTGTTCGCCGCCACGGTGGCCATGCGCCCGATCCGCACGTTGGGCAGGATCGTCGCCTTCGTGCCGATGTAGGCGTCGTCCTCGACGACCACTGGGCCGCCTTTCTGGATGCCGTACACCTTCTCGAGGCGGGAGTGGACCGCCGTCATGTCGGCCAGGATCGACACGGCGTTTGCGATCGTGACGCGCGACCCGATTTCGATCAAGTCGGCTCGGGTGACGTGCAGGTTGCGATCGATCGTCGAGAGCGGTCCCACCTTCATGCCCGACGCCCGGTACAGGGCGGCTCGCCAGCCGAGCGGAAACGGCAACATCGAAGCCGCATAGCGCAGCAACCTACTCATCCTGGCGGCGCTTCCATTCCGCCAAGTATTCCTCGACGGTCACAATGTCGTGGTCTCCCTCTACCCGCTCGATGACCTTGTCCAACACCTCGTCGTGGATGCCGGCAACGTAGGGGTGCTCGTACACCAGCGCGAAGCGACGTCTGCGAATCTTCGCCACCATGTCTTCAGCTATGCGGGCTGCGTCGTGGCCACAGGCCAATCCCTGCTCGATGAGCGGGACACGACTCTGGCCGACGACATTCACCGGTACCTGATAGTGCAGATGTCTTTCGCCGCAACTCTTCAACGGCCTAACGGGATGTTCGCCGGGCATGTCGCCCGAATACATGAATCCCTCTTGATCCAGCACATCGAGCACACGCTCGTTCGTTGCGAATCCCGGTGCCGCAAATCCCCTCGGCGGACCGTAGCGGCCCGCGAACTCGTCCAGCGCGGGACGCAACAACGCTTTGATCTGTTCGGCGCCAAGTCGATGGACGGTGTGTTGCCACGTGCCGTGATTGGCGCCTCCGTGCAGACCGAGTTCGTGCCCGTCCTCGAAGAGCGCGTCGATATCCTCCCGGTACTTGGTCCCCAAGACCGGGTTGAGCGCGATCGTCTCCAGATAATGGCGCAAGCCCAGCTTCCGAGCGGTCGAGAGGCGCGGGCCTTGCTCAAACACACCGCGGCGACCTCCAGGCGGCTGTCCCCCGCAAAGCCGAAAACAACATCGTCGAAGCGCGGAGCCGATGTCGGCGGCGCGCCCCATCGTCACGAAGAACGTGAATCGAACGCCCCGAGCGCGCGCAAGTCTTCGCAAGCGCGGCACGCCCTCCTTGAGGCACCGCGAAGAATCAATGTCGAAGCGAAACGCTAGCACTCCCCCCCCCCCCCCCCCCCCCCTTGCTCACTCCGGCATGCCGACTTTGCGTCTCACGAGCGCCTCCATGGCCTCGTACGTGCACGCGTCCGACACTTCTTCCGGCGCAAGCGCAATGGAGAATTCTTGTTCGACCGCCAAGATCAAGGTGATGTGGCCGATCGAGTCCCACCGGGCATGGGTCTCCCCCGACATGGAGCGGACGTCGGCATCGGCAGGAAGACCGAAAACGCGCTTAAAGGTCTGCTCCAGCTTCGACGACACGTCGCTCATGCGGAGTCTCCCTCCAGGCGGATCGCCGAACGGCGGCCACGGGCCGCGGAAAGCGCCGGGGTCGCCAGCATGAGTCCGACGGCGAGGGCCGAGGCCGCGCTAATCCAGAAGGCGCGCCGCACCGTAGGCGCCGTGTAGCGCAACGCGACCACGTGTTCGCCCGCCGACGGCAACGCAACGGCTTGAAGCGTCAAGTTCACGCGATGGACTTCGGCCGGCGCCCCGTCGACCTCGGCCATCCATCCGGGAAACCAGTTCTCGGAGACGACCAGCAGTCCAGGACGATCGGTGGTCACCTTCATTCGCCGGTAATCCTGTCCGGCAACCTCCCAGACGACGGCGCCCGTCGCGGGCGCGGCGTCTTCACCGGAAGCGGAAAGAGTCGCCAGCGCCATGGCGAACTCCGGCCCCGGCTGGGACACGACCGCTTCCCGGGCCGGATCGAAGTCGCGAGACAGAATTCGGGCCAGCGCGGCATCTTCGCCGTCCACGACGGCCGCCGACCCAACCACCCACGCTCTTTCCAGGCCCGGGTACGGGTAGACGGCTTCGTCTCCTCCGGCAGCGGCGCTGAGCGCCTGGGCGCCCTCCCAGGGGTCTCGTCCCGCTTGTGCCAACGGCCAGACGACGTACTTGACGTTGAGCATCCGCAACACGTTCGGGTGATTGGTGTTGGCGCCGGCCGCCTCGCCGCCCGTGAGGCCCAGCAGCTGCCGGTACCGGACCAAGTCGTTCGGGTGGTGTCCGCCGACGAGGTCTTGCCCGTGCATGGCGTACTCGACGTTCTGGATGCTGCCCCGCAGGTCGGCGACCCGAAAAGGCGGAGCGCGTTCCTTCCGATCGGCCAGAAAGCGGGCGTTGGCGTCGGGAGCCGCCCAGGCATGGAAATCGAAGGTGGTCACGAAGGCCCGGTCGATCCGGCCCAGGTCCAGGGCGATCAGGCTCGCCACGGCGACGACCGCGGTGGTCGTGGACAGTTTCCCTTCCGAGGCCGCCCAAAGGATCGCAACCGCCAGTCCGGCCAGCGCCAGCGCGATCCCGAACCCCCGGGTGGCGAAGGGCTCCAGCCTAGCCAGTGCCGCCGCAACCCGGGCGTCGGCGCCGACATCCGGATGCACCACGGTCGTCCAGAAGCGGTCCAGCACGCCGGAAGACTGAAGAATCAGCCCGAGCAGCAGCAACCCGACGACCCCGAGCGCCGCCCGCCCCCGAGCGCTTGCCAGGAAGGCGCCCGGCGACGGCTTGGTCCGTGCAAGGTCGTCCACGCCGACGGCCGCAAGGGTGGTCGCCCCGAAACTGACCAGGAACGCCGCCAGCGCCGGGGCGCGGAAGAGGGAGACTCCCGGCACGACTTCGTAGAACAGCCTCCAGACAGGCGTGTGAGCGCCCAAGGCGAAGAGGAACCAAGTCAAGCCCATCCCGCCCATGAACCAGCGGAGGCCGGACGACGCGCCCGACGGGGACCCGTTCTGCTCGCGTCGCGCACCCCGTCCGGGTCGCGGTCCGGCTCCCCGCCTCTTGCCCGGCCCGCGTCCTGTCCGCCGCCGAGCCCCCGTCAGCGCAAAGACCGCCAACACCAGAACCGTGACGCCCACGTACTCGTGGTTGAACTTGAACGCGTTGCGCCCCCAGTAGGTGCCGTCGCCCCACTCGGCGTCGGCCACGCTGTTGCCGACGAACTCGGGAACGACCAGCGACAAAGCCTCTTCCGGGTGAAGAGACCACGAACTGGAGTAGGTGCGCGCTTCCTCGGGCGACGCGTCGACCGTCGTTGCGGTCCTGCGCGAAGCCTCGGTCACGTAGCCGGCCGCCGGGAGCAGCTGGAACGCCGCCAGCCCGCCGCCCAGAAGCGCGCTCCCCAAGAAGACCGCCGCCGGATGAAGGCGGCGTGCAGCGGTCGCGCCCTTCCGCCACCGCTGCACGGTTCGGAACGTTGCGTACGCACCTGCGGAGAGGAAGAGGAAGTACGCCGTCTGGAACTGGGTCGTGAGGCAGGTCAGGGCCACCGCGCCCGCCAGCCCCGCCCCGCTCCGTCCCGACGGCCTGCGCATGACCGACTCCGCAGCCCAGAACACCGACGGCGCGAGCGCGGCGACCATCAGCTTCCCGTCGTTGCCGGGCAGCACCAACGTGACCATCACCGGCGCCAGCGTCCACGCCAGCCCGGCCACTGTCGCCGCGCGCCGGTCCAGCCCCAGGCCGCGAATCCAACCGTGCATGAAGAAGCCGGCCGCCAGCACGTGCAACACCAGCTTCCACCCCAATGCGCGGTACGTCTCGGCGAGGAAGAGCAGAAGGCTGGTGGGGTAGATGGCGTCCCCGCCCGACAGCGCCTCGAGGAACGGAATGCCGCCGTACTGGCGCGTGCCCCACAGCGGAAAGTCGCCCTTCGTCAGCTGTTCGGCGAAGTACGCCCGCGCCATGTAGCCGCCCGACTCGACCGTGTCGAGCCCGAAGAGCATCAGGTCCGAAAAGATGAACTCGGCAAAGAGCACGACCGTCGCGGCCAAGTAGAGCGTGGCCGGGACCCACCAGGGGAGCGGGCGGCCGCGCGGTCCGGCGTTGCGCGTCATGGGCACAAGATAGCCGTTCGCATCCCGGCGGCCAGTTGCCCGCCGTGGTGGACACCGGCGGCATGCCCGTGCGACCTTCAGCGCGAGCGGTTCGGCATATCTCGCCCAACATCGGAATCGGCGCCAACGGAGAGTTCTTGTCTTCCTTCCGCCGCGGCCCGAGACTCGCCGCCCAAGGATCCTGGCCCGAAGCGCTGCGGCCCGGCGTCGTCTACGTGTTGGAGGCCGGCTTGGCCGGCGAGCCGGGCGGCGCGGACGACGGAGCGGCGAACCCGAAGGCCGGCGAGGCGGGCGCCTGGGCCCTGCTCCCGAACGACGAACGCGCCCGGGCGGAGCGCATGAACGACGCTGGTGCGCGCAGTCGCTTCGTGACGGGACGCGCCTGCCTGCGATCGGCGCTGGCGCCGCTGACCAACACCGCCGCCCGCGACATCAGATTCAGCTACGGGAAGCACGGCAAGCCCTTCTTGCCCGGCGGCCCCTCGTTCAGCGTGTCGCATTCGGGCAAGCGCTTGCTGATCGCTGTGTCGGCCCGGGGGCGCGTGGGCGTGGACGTCGAGCGGATTCGTCCGGTGCGGCGGCTGAAGACCATGGCGGCGCGATGGCTCGCGCCCGGAGAGCGGGCCTGGCTGGCGGCCGCCGACGAGGGCGCGGCCGATGCGGCGTTCTTCGCCATTTGGACCCGCAAGGAGGCGTTCGCCAAGGCGCTGGGGTCGGGGCTAGCGACGTCGTTTCGTTCGTTTTCGGTGGACATGTCCGCAGGCGAGGGCGGCCGCCCTGGGCAACGCGGGGGACTCGCCGACTCGGCCGTTTCGGGCGAGAGCGCGGAAGACTGGACCGTGACCGGGTTGGCGACCGCGCCGGGCATGGTCGCGGCCGTGGCGGCGGATTGGCGGGAGGCCGAGGTGCGGCGTCGGATCGCGATTGACTGCGTCGCAGCGGACTACGTACGATTCGCGCCATGAGCCAGCCTACCTTGCGTCGTCCGGCGATTTCCGACTTGTCTTGAGGAGCGGCGCACCCGGTGAACGCCAAATTCTTCGAGCGCCCCGTCCTGAACTCGCCCTACAAGGCACCGGACCGCCACTGGCGCTTGGACGGCGACGGGCAGCCCACCCACGAGGTCGTCGCCAGCCGACGGCCGGCCGACTTCGTGACGCCCGTCCCCAAGCCGCGCCGCGCCGGCAGGGGCACCACGGGCACGGTCGTCGGCTCGGAGCAGGCCATGATGGTGCTGGACGAAGGGCGGGGCCTCTCCACGACCGACCAGCAGTACCTGAAGGACGTGATCAACCGCGTGCGCGACCACGTGACCCGCTGGCGGGCCGTCCCGGATCCCAACGACGGGCGCG
Source organism: Longimicrobiales bacterium (assembly GCA_965203485.1). Lineage (GTDB taxonomy): Bacteria > Gemmatimonadota > Gemmatimonadetes > Longimicrobiales > Gaopeijiaceae. Next base: position 629,213 of record OZ241892.1, on the reverse strand, counting down.
TCACACCCGAGACGGCGCGCATCTTGCGCCACTGGCGGTCGCACCGGTTCAGCGGCGTCCGCCCTTTCTTCTGCCAAGTCGAGGCCGCCGAGACGGTCGTGTGGTTCACGGAGGTGGCGCAGCGAACCAAGGCGGGGCGCGAACTGCTCCAACACCTGGAAGACGCCAGCCGCGACGCCAACCCGGACCTTTCCCGCTTGGCCCTCAAGCTGGCAACCGGCGCCGGCAAGACCACGGTCATGGCCATGCTCATCGCGTGGCAGACGATCAACGCCGTGCGCCATCCCGGCAGCCCGCGATTCACGCGAGGGTTCCTGGTCGTCGCGCCGGGCATCACGATCCGCGACCGCCTGCGCGTGCTGCTCCCCAACGACCCGAACAGCTACTACAAATCCCGCGAGCTGGTGCCGGCCGATATGCAGCGCGACTTGGACCGCGCCAAGGTCGTGATCACCAACTGGCACGCCTTCATCCAGCGCGAAAAGATGAAGCTGTCGAGGGGCGGCCGCGCGCTCCTGCAAGGAAGAGGCAAGGGGCCGGCGATCCGCACGACGGAGACCGAAGGCCAGATGCTCCAGCGCGTGATGCCCGAGCTGATGGGCATGAAGCGCGTCATGGTCTTCAACGACGAGGGGCACCACTGCTACCGGGAGAGGCCGCCGGAAGCCAGCGAGGAAGGCCGCCTCCAAGGCGACGACCTGCAGGAGGCCAAGAAGAACAAGGAAGCGGCCCGCGTGTGGATTTCGGGCCTGGAGGCGGTGCAGCGCAAGCTGGGCGTCCTGCGCGTCGTGGACCTGTCGGCGACGCCGTTCTTCCTGCGCGGATCGGGCTACGCCGAAGGCACCCTCTTCCCATGGACGATGAGCGACTTCTCGCTGATGGACGCCATCGAGTCCGGCATCGTCAAGCTGCCCCGAGTGCCGATCGCCGACAACATTCCCGGCGGCGACATGCCCAAGTTCCGCAACCTGTGGGAGCACATCGGCAAGAAGATGCCCAAGAAGGGACGGGGCAAGAAGCAAGAACGCCACCCCCTGGATCCCCGCAATCTGCCCGTGCAACTCCAGACGGCCCTGGACGCCCTCTACGGCAACTACGAGAAGGTCTTCAAGCTGTGGGAGCAGGCCGACACCGAGGTGCCGCCCTGCTTCATCATCGTGTGCAACAACACGTCCACGTCGAAGCTGGTGTTCGACTACGTCTCCGGCTTCCTTGTGCCTGATTCGGACAAGGGACGCCAGCGGCTGCACAACGGCCGTCTCTCCCTCTTCCAGAACTTCGACGAGAACGGCGTCCGCCTCGACCGCCCCCGCACGTTGCTCATCGACAGCGAGCAGCTCGAATCCGGCGAAGCCCTGGACAAGAGCTTCCGCAAGGCCGCCGCCTCCGAGATCGAGCAGTTTCGGCGCGAGATCGTCCAGCGCACCGGCGACCGCCGGCAAGCCGAGAACCTGTCCGACTCCGACATCCTGCGCGAGGTCATGAACACGGTCGGCAAGGCGGACCGGCTGGGCGGCGGCATCCGGTGCGTGGTGTCGGTGTCGATGCTCACCGAGGGCTGGGACGCCAACAATGTGACCCACGTGCTGGGCGTCCGCGCCTTCGGAACCCAGCTGCTGTGCGAGCAGGTCGTGGGCCGGGCGCTCCGTCGGCAGTCCTACGACCTGAACGACGAAGACCGGTTCAACGTCGAGTACGCCGACGTGCTGGGCATCCCCTTCGACTTCACCGCCGAGCCCGTTGTGGCGCCGCCCCAGCCGCCCCGGGAGACGGTCGAAGTGCGGGCCGTCGTCCCGGAGCGCAACGCCTGCGAACTCCACTTCCCCCGAGTGCAGGGCTACCGCGTGGAGCTTCCCGAGGAGCGGTTGTCGGCCACCTTCGACGACCACTCGACCTTGGAGCTCACGCCGGAGCTGGTCGGTCCTACGCGAACCCGCAACCAGGGCATCATCGGCATGGGGGTGGACCTGACGTTGGAAGGGTTGGAGAACGTGCGCACGAACACGCTCGTCTACGAACTCACTTGGCGGCTGCTCGAGACCAAGTGGCGGGACGCGGACGAGGAGCCCAAGCTGTACCTGTTCGGCCAGCTCAAGCAGATCACCCGCCGCTGGTTGGACCGCCATCTGGAGTGCACCGGCGGCGCCTTCCCAGCCCAGCTCATGTACCAGGAGTTGGCTGACAGGGCCTGCGAACTCATTCACCAGGGCATAGTGTCGCGCCACGAGGGCGACAGCCCGGTCAAGGCGATGCTGGACCCCTACAACCCCTGGGGCTCCACCGCCGCCGTGCGCTTCACCACGTCCAAGACCCGTCGCTGGAAGACCGCCGCCGACCTCTGCCACGTGAACTGGGCCGTCTGCGACAGCGACTGGGAGCTGGAGTTCTGCCGCGTGGCCGAGGCCGACCCCCGCGTCCGCGCCTACGTGAAGAACCAAGGGCTGGGCCTCGAGGTCCCCTACCGCGACGGCTCGGCATCGCGCATCTACGTCCCCGACTTTATCTTGCAGGTGGACGACGGCCGCGGCGCCGACGAGCTGCTGAACCTGATCGTGGAGATCAAGGGCCGTCGCCGAGAGGACGCCAACGCCAAGAGGAACGCCATGAACGCCTATTGGGTACCCGGTGTGAACAACCTGGGCGGCTTCGGCCGCTGGGCGTTCACCGAGATCACGGAGGCGGGGACGATGGGGGAAGCGCTGGACGCGGCGATCAAGCGGAGAGGCCGATGAAGTCGAGAGTGTCGGGCGGCCCCGACGGCGCCATGGGGCCTTCCCGCCGTCGAACGGTATTGGCAGGCATGGCCGCCGGCGGGCATGGCGCCGCGTTCGACGCAGTGCGCCTCCAGAAGCTCTTCTTCCTGGTCGACAGGGAGATACCGCACCTGATCGGGGGCCCACGCTTCCACTACAAGCCGCATCACTTCGGTCCTTTCGACGAAGCCGTCTACGCCGAAGTCCACGCGCTGATCGACTCCGGCGACGTGTCGGTCGACACGACCTTCCGATGCCCGCTCGCTGTCCTCACAGATTCTGGTGTTGCAGTCGGGGCGCGCGTCTTGGAACAGATGCCGGAAGGCGCATCGAAGTACATGAAGAGGGCTGCCAAGTGGATCCTGACGACGCCTTTTCGATCCATGCTGGCTGGGATCTATGGGCAGTACCCAGATATGGCTGTGAACAGTTTGCTACCCTTGGCGCCCAAGCCGCATGGGCGTTCGACATTCAACTACCCGAAGCCTTCGTTCATTTCCGGGATGGGCCGGGTGCTCGATTTCTTCGGCGCTTTGAACAAACCCCGAGCCATACTCGACGGCGAAACGGCAGACGCGCTGGCTACTTACGACGACTGGCGCACCGTCGGCGAAGACATCGAGGCGGCGATGTCTGCGAGATGAGCAGTCAGGCCAAGCATCGTGAGTAAGAAAACGGCCGACCAAAGGCAGGTTGCTCAAACGAAAGACGCGCCTGTCGTCCAACCGTCTCATCTCGACGGTGAAGGCGTCGGATCCGAACGCGCCGTCGTTGCCACCTTTCGCTCTGGCCCTCTCCCTGCTGCCGACGAGGTAGCGATGTACGAACAGGTCCTGCCCGGGGCGTTTGATCGAATCCTCTCCATGGCCGAAGAGCAGGCCAAGCATCGGCGGCAAGTGGAAGCCCAGACCGTGGACTGCGGTCTCCGCGTGGAGTCCCGAGGTCAGATATTCGGATTCTGTCTTGCGTTATTGGGCTTCTCGTCTGCCACGGTCCTCATCGCCTTCGACAAGCCTCTTCCGGGAGCCTCTGCTGCGGCCCTATCAGCCTTGGCCGTTCTCGTCGCGGTCTTTATGCGTCATAAGCGAGAGCGGAACCACGCAGCCGCGGACAACTCCGATCCGACGACGCTACGCGCCCGCTCACTGATTGGCGCTCCGGGACCACCGACGGTCGACTAAATGGCAACAAGGTCCCGCAAGCAGGTCGAGACCCTCACCCACGACGAGGCGTCCCGCAAGAACATCCCGACGGCCGAGCACCAGCCCGTCATGTCCGAAGGCGACCGTACGGCTGTCCAAGTCGCCTACGAGCGCCGCAACCCCGACCTCGACCCCCAGCTTGTGTGGCGCGGCAAGGACATGCAGGACTGGTCCGACTTGGTCGTGCCCGCCCCGCCGCTGTTCATCCAGGAAAAGGTTCATCCGAAGGCTCTGATCGACGACCTTCTTCGGCAAAGCCAAGTTGGGAAGGGGGGGGGGGGGGGGGGGGGGGGAGGGGGGGCAACGACCAGCACCCAAGCCTCTTCGCCGACTTCAACGGCCTACCCGAGGGCGACGCCAAGACCGAATTCTACCAGCACGACGCCAACTGGTCCAACCGGATGATCCTTGGGGACAGCCTCCAGGTCATGGCGTCATTGGCCGAGCGCGAAGGCCTGCGCGGCAAAGTCCAGTGCATCTACATGGACCCGCCCTACGGCATCAAGTTCAACTCGAACTTTCAGTGGTCCACCACCAGCCGAGATGTTCGCGACGGCAGGCCCGAGCACATCACCCGAGAACCGGAACAGGTGAAGGCGTTTCGGGATACGTGGCGGGATGGCATTCACTCGTATCTGACGTACCTGCGGGACCGGCTCATGGTCGCCCGTGACCTGTTGACCGACAGCGGATCGATCTTCGTGCAGATCGGAGACGAGAACGTGCACCGTGTGCGCACGTTGATGGACGAGGTCTTGGGAGAAGAGAATTTTGTCAGCCAGATTGCGTGCCGGGTCAGTAGCGGCACAACGAAGGAACGTTCTGTAAAGGCAATCGCTGATCACTTGCTCTGGTACTCCAAGGACGCGGAAGCGGCCAAGTTTCGACGTCTGCTTCGAGAACGGGACATTGAAACGCGCATGTACAACCAAATCCAAGAAGCGAACGGTACCCGTCGCTCGATGACAACGAATGAAAAGAACGATACATCCAAGATCCCTGCCAATGCAAGAGCGTACCGAAAGTTGCCTCTGCACTCCATGGCAGCCGGTGATCACGAGCCGCGCTCGGCTTTTGGAGCCACCTGGCGAATACCGCCAACTTCTCATTGGCGGTATTCGCCAGGTGGCTTCCAACGCCTGCTCGCGGCAAACCGGATTCATCCAGACAGAACTGCACTACAGGCAATTTACTACCACGATGACTATCCTGCATCCGAAATGGCCAATCTGTGGACCGACACGGGCCCGGAAGTAATAAAGTCATACGTTGTCCAAACGAGCCGACGCGTAATTCAACGTTGCATCCTCATGACCACCGACCCCGGCGACCTCGTCCTCGATCCCACCTGCGGCTCCGGCACCACCGCCTACGTCGCCGAACAATGGGGCCGTCGCTGGATCACCATCGACACATCCCGGGTCGCTCTTGCCTTGGCCCGAGCCCGGGTGATGGGGGCTCGCTACCCGTACTACTTGCTTGCGGACTCGAAAGACGGGCTGGAGAAGGAAGCGCAGCTAGCCCGGACGCCGCCCGATGAAGGCAAGGCAACGTACGGCGACATCCGCCAAGGCTTCGTGTACGAGCGCGTGCCGCACATCACGCTCAAGTCCATCGCGAACAACGCCGAGATCGACGAGATATGGGAGGAGCATCGGCCCGCGTTGGACCGGCTTCGAACTCGCGTCAACGAGGCGCGTTGCGAGGAGTGGGAGGAATGGGAGGTCCCACACTACGCAGAAGAGCCGTGGGAGACACGGGCTTCCACGCTCTTCGCTCGTCTCAAGAAGGAGAATGACAGAAAGAAGCCCAACACCGCCAGCGTTCGTCGGCTTCTCGACGAACTGAACACGGTCCTGGGACGGAAATACACGCTGGAATCCTTGCCCGAGCGGCCCGCGGATCCCTGGTCGGAGGAGAAGCACCGGGTGCTTCATGCCGAGTGGTGGAAGCGCCGGATCGCCCGGCAGAAGGAGATCGACGCGTCCATCGACGCGAAAGCCAACTACGAGCACCTGTACGACAAGCCCTGCGAGGACAAGCGCAAGGTTCGCGTGTCCGGTCCGTTCACGGTGGAGAGCCTGTCGCCCCATCGGGAATTGGGCGTGGACGAGAACGACGATCTCGTGGACGCGGTGGCCGAGCCCAAGCTCGGCTACGGTCGCAAGCGGGACTTCGTTTCGGTCGTGCTCGACAACCTGCGGACGGCCGGGGTTCAACAGGCCCACAAGGAAGACAAGATCGCGTTTTCTTCGTTGACGGCGTGGCCGGGCGACCTGGTGTGCGCGGATGGCCGGTTCGTCAAGGAAGGCGGCCGGTCGCAGACCGAGCAGCGAGCGGCGGTCTTCGTAGGGCCCGAGTTCGGGACGGTCGCGCGGCCCGACTTGGCGGCTGCGGCGCGAGAGGCCGCCGAAGCGGGATTCGACGTGCTGGTCACGTGCGCCTTCAACTACGAGCCCCACGCCGCCGAGTTCAACAAGCTGGGACGCATTCCGGTGCTGAAGGCGCGGATGAACGCCGACCTTCACATGGCCAAGGACCTCAAAAACACGGGCAAGGGCAACCTGTTCGTGGTATTCGGGGAGCCCGACATCGAAATGTTGCCCGGCGGCGACGGCGCCTCGGACGACGATCGCATCCGGGTCAAGATTCGCGGCGTGGACGTCTTCCATCCGGGCAGCGGCGAGATACGCAGCGACGGCGCCGACGGCATCGCCTGCTGGTTCATCGACACGGACTACAACGAGGAGAGCTTCTTCGTGCGCCACGCTTACTTCCTGGGCGCCGGCGACCCCTATAAGGCCCTGAGGACGACCCTTAACGCCGAGATCGACTCCGAAGCGTGGGCTACGCTGAGGAGCGACACGTCCCGGGCTTTCGACCGTCCGAAGTCGGGCCGCATCGCGGTCAAGGTGATCAACCACCTGGGCGACGAAGTCATGAAGGTGTTTCGGGCGTGAGCACCACGTCCGCGATCCACGTCAGGCTGACCCGGGAACGCGTCTTGGAAGTCCTGCGCGCCCACAAGGCCGAACTGGCTCGCCGATTCCGCGTCGAGGACCTTGCCCTCTTCGGATCCTTCGGTCGCGACCAAGCCAACGAGGACAGCGACGTCGACATCCTCGTCTGGTTCAACGCCCCGGCGACGCCACGATGGTTCTTCGGAACCCAGGCATACCTGGAGGATCTCCTGGGCCGGCGCGTGGACCTCGTCACGGACAAAGCGTTACGCCCCGAGTTCCGCCCATACGTGGAGGCCGAAGCAATCCGTGTCTGAGCACGAGCACCCACCCCGGCATTGGCGATGCTACCTGAATGACATGATCGGCTTTTGCGAGAAGATCATGTACTACACGTCCAGCATTACCGACCAACAGTCCTTCCTCGACGACAGGCGCACGTACGACGCGACCTTGCGGAACCTAGAGCTACTCGGCGAAGCGGCCCGGTACGTCCCTGCTTCGGTTCGCGAAGCCGCCGTCCCAGTTCCATGGCGGGACATCATCGGAATGCGCAATCAGCTGGCACACGGGTATCTCGGCCTAGACGACGACATCGTATGGCACGCCGTGCACAACGACGTTCCCATCCTCTTGCGGTCACTCAGACGCCTGTCGCTGGAGCTGGACGGTTGAGCGACAACGATGCTCCGAAAGAACGCGATATGGACGCCTGACGGCCCGGAGTCTTCCGGCCTTGGTCGTCACTTCGTCCGGTGCCATGAGGAGTTGCCGACCTCAATCATTCGCGCCCAAATGATGTGTTGCAAGACGCATTAGTTGCGTCTGCCCTGCGCCTATGCCGGGTTTAGCTTCACGTCTGTCGGCTCCCTTGGTCCCGGTGGCGCTCGACAACGCCGGGTTGCCCGGCCAGGACCAGTCATCGATGACCGACCACCGTGCTAGCTCGTCGCCGATCGCCTCCCTGCAACCGCCATCCAGCTCCGCGCCTTTCCGAGTTGACAATCAGAAAAGATTCAACGTCTCTTCGTCGGTAGCAGCTTCCTTGTTGTCGGAAACCTCTATTGTCTTGTACAGCAACTTGGAAGCAGACGTTGGTTCGGTGCTTACGGTCACTTGGCGGTTAATCATAGTTCCGATTACATCGTCCATAGTGTCGTCGATGCCGTCCACATTGTACTTGCCGTGTCGATCTCTCACCACAATGCGACCGCGATCAAGATCGACCGCTCGCAATACGCCCTTAACTGCTTGAGGGCCTGTTGGTTGCGGGGTCGCGTTCTTCATCGCGGCCCTGATGCGTGTTCGCGTCGAGTGGTCGAGGCTAATGTGTTTGGGATGGCGAGGAGACCATACGCTGAGACGATGAGATTCATCAGGAGACAGCTGGCGCGTCAAACCAAGAAAGGTGTGTTGATAGTCATAGGCCGGAACAACCGAACGCAATTCCTCTTCGGGCGAATCGACGCTCGCTCGCAAGATGGCAATGAAGTTGTCGACGATTCGGCGGGGACCGCTGTCGCCAAATAGATCCAGCTGGCCAACGGTATCGTCGATGGTTACTGCAAACTGGTAATCGGCAGTCGGAACATGCATTATCCAGGGACGGCAAGCCGAACGAACTGACGAGCTGGGTTGGCCAGCTGCCCGATGATCGATACCCTGTATGAATTCGGTAACGCGATACAACATGGACTGCACTATCCTGACACAACGCAACACGACATCGATCGGAGCGCCGCCCATCAGGATGTCGTCGCCCAACATGGCCACATTGACTTGATCAGAAAGAAAATCTTCTACTTCTGACTTATCGTGTTGGTCGGCCCATATCGCGTGAAGCAAGTCGCGAATTTGCATGCGAGCAAAACCGGGCAGATCGTCGAGATTGAGGAGACGGTACGCTGTTTTCTCCGCTAGTAGGAGATTCGCAGCTTTGTAGTGAAGGGCTACAGCACTAACAGCAGTTATCCCAAGAGTGCGCCGCTTCGAAGGATCGAGCACTTCAATGGCGCGCACCTCCGCGTCGGCTGCTCTTCCGTACAAACGCTTGGCTTCTTCCGTATCGCCCTTTAGTCTGGCCACATCGGCGCCGGATGCGAGTTCTTCGCTTTTCCGGTGATGCTCAAGCCACGTCATGGCGTGGAGTTGCCCCGGTATGGTGGACGGGCAAGGATCTTGGGTTCAGATGGTGCAATGTGAAACATGACTTTAGGAAGGACGGAGGCGCAAGGGCGCCGAACGGTCTCGTGTCGAGGGGGTCGGTGCACTTTACGCGACCGCACGCTTGCGCTCGAAGCCGGCGGGGGATTCGTAGCCGAGCGCCGAGTGTCGGCGCCGCGAGTTGTAGAAGCCTTCGATGAAGGCGAAGACGGCGCGCCGGGCTTCGGCCGGACTTGTGAACTGGCAACGGTCCAGCAACTCGCATTCCAACGTGGCGAAGAAGCTCTCGCACATCGCGTTGTCGTAGGCGTCGCCCACCGAGCCCGTCGAGCGACGCACGCCGGCCTTCCTGCACCGCTCGCCGAACGCCCAGGACGTGTACTGCGACCCCTGGTCCGAGTGATGGATCACGGTCTCTGGACTGCGGTTCTCGACGGCCATGGCGAGCGCGCGCTCGACGAGTTCGCCGCGCAGGTGCGTCTCCATGGCCCAGCCGACGACGCGGCGGCTCCAGGCGTCGACGACGACCGCCAGGTAGAGCCATCCGGCCCCGGCCGGCACGTACGTGATGTCGGCGACCCAGAGCTGGTCGGGGCCTTCGGCGCTGAAGTCGCGCTCGACCAAGTCCGGAGCCGGGCGCGCGTGGGCGTCGCGCACCGTCAGCGCCACCTTGCGGCGCCTGCGGCTCGCGCCTTCGATGCCCTCCTCGCGCATGAGGCGGGCGACGCGCTTCGGACCGACGCGCTCGCCCCAGGCCGCGAGATCGGCGTGGATGCGCGGTCGCCCGTACGTCCGCCGGCTCGCTTCCCAGCTGCGGCGCACCAAGACGCGCAACGCGTCGTCGCGCAACGCGCTCGCCGATCGGGGACGCTTCAGCCATGCATAGAAGCCGCTCGGGGAGAGACCGAGGACGCGGCACATCGCGCGCACGGGAAACACGGCCCGGTGCGCTTTCACGAACTCGAACCCTCTCCGGGAATCGAGCCGCTCTCCCGAGCGAACCAGGCCGCGGCTTTTTTTAGAATGTCGCGCTCGAGGCGCAACTGCTTGTTCTCCCGCTTCAGGCGGCGCAACTCGTCCCGCTCGCGCGTCGTCGTCCCGTCGTCGCGACGGCCCTCGTCGAGATCGGCCTGCTCGACCCAGTTGCGGATCGTCGGCGCCGACGGCTCGAACTCACGCGCCAGCGCCTCCGGCGACCGGCCCGAACGCGCCAGATCCACCATTCGCCGCCGGTACTCCAGCGGGTACTGCTTGCGTTTCTTCGGCATCGTGGACTCCTCCTCGTCCCGAAAGATTGAACGTGTCCACCATGCCGGGGCAACTCCAGCGCCCCGATTCTCCGATGAGTATTTGGCGCACTCGAAACGCCACTACTGCGGCGATCGCCGGCAGGGAGCTGTCACCAGCGGTTGCTTGACCGAGCTTGGCCCTGAGTCGCCGCTTGGCCATGGCCGAGGAGCCTCGATCAGTGCCCGATATCTCTACGCGAACTCGATGATCAAGATCGGAAGCTGATGCTCCAGGACGATCAACATAGAAATCCGCTCCCGTGCCCGTTTCCGCACGGCTCACCGCTACAAGACCGTGACGGAGTTCGACGGCGGCCAGGGCGCATGCGTAAGCGCCTGCCTCCGTGGTATCGATCGCGTTGGCCCAAGCGACTCGAGTTCTCTTGTCGGTGGGGACCCAGGCCAGGCTGGCGACATGTCGCTCGGAGGAGTCCTGGATATCGAAGTCCACCGGCGGAACGTGGTGGCGGTCGAGGCACACTTCAGCGGCCTGGGTGTAATGGGCTGCAAGCTCCGGCGTGAGGCCGGGATGTCGGTCCGACATGCTGTGGATCGGCAGGGGAGGTCGCATTCGGGAATCGCGACGACGAAGGTAGGGAAGAGGGGCGCGCACAGAAGGTAACGCCATCACCTAGATTGCCGTCACGGACTCGATGGCCTTCAGTTCCTGGTCCCCAGCCGCGCATGTCCACGACTGCGGCCGGATCGCCCACGACGAAGACGCAACAGCCTTGGGCAATCCGGTCTTCGATGTCGTCGCCTCCGGCGATGATTCCGCAGGCCGCGCCATGGTCCCCGCAGGGCCGGAGCACCTTCAACAGCGTCTGCGACGGCCGCCGCGTCCGGGGAGTGGGGTGACGGAGGTCGCCCGGCCCGACAGAAGGCGCGCTGGCGCCCGCCGTGTTCGCCGTCTCTCCCACCCGCTCCACCCCGGCCCGGGCCTCCGCCATCAACATGTTCGGGAGGACCGGCCAGGACGCCTCGCCCATGACCGGCACCGCAACCGCCGCGTTCGTCGCCGACTCGACACGCGGGAAGACGATGCCCGCAACGCCGGCCTCCAGCATCCAGCCCACGTCCTCCCTGGCCTGTGCCACGCCGTCGCATACCGGACGCACATGCAACATGAGTGGATGGACGCGGGCGGGCCCCGATCCCTCGGCAATCGCGCGAACGGCAGGAACGCCTTTCCCTTCGTTCGCCGACATGTCACCGACGCCGATCGTACCACGACTGACGCCTTGCGGCGTGATGAGCTCGACATGGTACGACATGCAGAACATGGCATGGATTGCCGATCATGGCCGATTCGGCATTTCTTCCATCCGCACCTGGGACGTTTCTTCGTGCACGGTCCGGCGCTGCTTTGCAGCTCGCGAAGGGAGCGGCTACCTTCTGCTGTCAAGAACCGAGGACATCAGCAAGGCGGCCTCGCAACGAGACGTTGCGGTCGCTCGGCCTTCCGCGGTCAAGCAATTGACGATGACGACGACCCCTTCGACTCCAGGGAAGTGAGCCCGTCGGAAAGCGCGGGCGACCCGGCCGCGGCGATCTCCGCCCAGTCGGCCCGCGCGCCAGGGTCGGCTTCACAGCTCTCCACGCCGTCGTTGCTCGTCTTCGTCACCTTCCTTTCGCAACCGGCTCTTCAAGCCCAATTGCCGGACGACCTCTCGTCGGCCTCCGGAGAGATCCTCTACCAGGCGTCGTGCGCCAACTGCCACGGGGCGGACGGGCGCGGCGCCGATCCGGCTCTTCTCGCGTTCGAGGAGGAGGTTCCCGACTTCACCGACTGCGACTTCGCCGCGCGGGAGCCCGACGCCGACTGGATCGCCGTGGCCCACGAGGGAGGACCGGTCCGCGGGTTCAGCGAGATGATGCCCGCCTTCAGGGGCGCGCTCACGCCGGAGCAACTCCAGCGGGTCATGGACTACGTACGCGCGATGTGCACCGACGCCAACTGGCCCCGGGGCGAACTCAACCTGCCCCGCCCGCTGGTCACCAGCAAGGCGTACCCGGAGGACGAATGGGTGGTGTCGGCCAGCCTTCCCGCGGACGGAGCAGGACCGGCCGCGGCGGAGTTCGTCTACGAACAGCGGTTCGGCCCGAGGAGCCATTGGGAGATCGCGATTCCCTACGAGTGGAAGCGGGAAGCGGGCGGGGGGCGAGCTGGGCTGGGCGAAGTGGAAGTCGCGGTCAAGCACGCCGTGTTCCACAGCCTGGAGTCGGGCTCGATCGTGTCCGTGTCGGGCGACCTGCACTTCCCGGCAAGCGACGAGCCCGCGGCCACGGAATCACGCGGCGCGTCGATCGGCGCCTTCCTGCTCTTCGGGCAGCTGATGGGCGGGGACTCGTTCCTTCAGGCTCAAGCCGGGGCCCGCGTGCCGGCGCACGACGGGGGAAGCGCGCGCGCCCACGGCCGCATCGTCTTGGGGCGCAGTCTCTCCAGCGGCAAGTGGGGGCGGTCCTGGACGCCGATGGTGGAGCTGGTGGCGAACCGCGTCTTGGGGTCGCGCGACGCCAATACCAGCGCCGACGTGGTCCCCCAGTTGCAGATCGCCCTGAACACTCGCCAGCACGTGCTGGCCAACGTCGGCTTGCTGGTCCCCGTGACGGCCCGAGAGGGACGCCGCGCGCGCTTCGTGAGCTACGTGCTCCTGGACTGGTTCGACGGCGGCTTCTGGGAGGGATGGTAGCCATCGTGACGCGCGCCGCCCCTGCCCCGCTCCCCCGGCTCGTTCTCTTCGGTAGCAGCCTTCTGGCCTGGCTGGGCCTGGCCGGCCGCGTTTCCGCCCAGGACGCGACGGCGTTCGCGACGGCCGACCGCTGCATCGCCTGCCACCAGGGCGTGACCACCCGCGACGGCGCGGGGGCGTCGATCGGCCACGACTGGCGCGCGTCGATGATGGCCAACAGCGCCCGCGACCCCTATTGGCAGGCCGCCGTCCGGCGCGAGATCATGGACCACCCGGAGGCGGCGTCCGAGATCGAGGCCCAGTGCTCGCGCTGCCACATGCCGATGGCCAACGCCGCCGCCGAAGTCGAGGGGCGCGCGGGCGAAGTTTTCGCCCACCTGCCCGCGGGGAGCGCCGGCGAGCTCGCCGCGCTGGCGGCCGACGGCGTGTCGTGCACCGTCTGCCACCGCGTGGCGCCCGACGGCCTGGGCACGGACGAGAGCTTCTCCGGCGGATTCGTCGTCGACCACTCCGCGCCCCCCGGGGGCAGGCCCGTCTTCGGCCCCTTCGAGCCCGATTCGGGCGGAGCCGGCATCATGAGCTCGGCCACGGGGCTTCGTCCCACGGAAGGCGCTCACGTGCAGTCGTCCGAGCTGTGCGCGACGTGCCACACCCTCCTCGCTCACTCCGTTCGTCCGGCTGGCGAAGCAGGCCCGGAGTTCCCCGAACAGGTCCCCTACCTGGAATGGCGGGCCAGCGGCTACGCCGGAGAACGGAGTTGCCAGGACTGCCACATGCCCGAGGTGGAGGAGGACGTGCCCGTGACCATGGTGCTGGGGCGCGCCCGGCCGCAGGTGTCCCGGCACGTCTTCAGAGGCGGCAACTTCTTCGTGCTCCGAATGCTGGACCGCTACCGCGCCGAGTTGGGAACGACCGCGCTTCCCGCCGAGATGGAGCTGTCCGCGCTTCGCACCGAGGACCACCTGCGCACCGCCACCGCAAGCTTGGCGGTGACAAATGCGCGCGTGCAGGCCGACGAAGAGCGGCCCAGTCGGCTGGCCTTCGACATCGAGGTGCGAAACCACGCAGGGCACAAGTTCCCGACCGGCTATCCGTCTCGGCGGGCGTGGCTTCACGTCCTCGTGAGCGGCGCCGACGGCCGGACCGTCTTCGAGTCGGGCGCTCTGGCCGCCGCCGGCAGCATCGCCGGCGACGATCACGACGAGGACGGCTCCGCCTACGAGCCCCACCACGCCGAAATTCGGTCGCCGAACCAAGTGCAGGTCTACCAGTCGGTGATGACCGACGGCGCCGGACGGGTGACGACCGGCTTGACGTCGGCGGAGGCGTGGGCCAAGGACAACCGGTTGCTCCCCGACGGATTCGATGCGGCCGTTGCCGGAGAAAGGGCCGCCGTCCGGGGCGCGGCCCGCTCCGACGGCGACTTCGGCCCCGGAGGCGACAGAGTGCGCTACTCGGTGGCGATCGACGGCCTCGACGGACCGTTCACCGTGACGGCGCGGCTCCGCTTTCAGCCGATCGGCTACCGCTGGGCCGAGACCCTGGCCGCCTACGACGCCTTCGAGACCCGCCGCTTCGTCCGCTACTACCGCGAGATGTCCGGGGGCTCGGCGATCACGGTCGCTGAGGCGGCGACAGTCGCGAAATGACTCACAAGGGCGCCGCCGTGGAGCCGTGGCGGAGGATCGTGCTCGCCCTCGTCGTCGCGGGCTCCGCCGGGGTCGCGGCGGAACTCGGGCTGCTGGGCCACTACGAGGACTGGTCGCAGCGCATCCCGTTGCTGGCGCTGGGCGCGGGCACGGTCGCGTGCGTGTGGACCGGCGTTCGGCCAAGCCTCGCTTCGCTGCGCCTGCTGCGGGGATTGATGACGGCCTTCGCGGCTTCGGGCGTCTTGGGCGTCTACTTCCACCTGCGCTCCAACTTCGAGTTCGAAGCGGAGATGCTGACGGAGACGCTGCCCGCGGGCGCCGCCGATCCGTCGCTCGCCAGCCTGGACCTCGTCGCCGCCAGCCTGCGGGGGGCATTGCCCGCGCTGGCGCCCCTGGCGATGCTTCAGCTGGGGTTGCTGGGCCTGCTGGCCTGCTGGCGGCACCCCGTCCTGTCCGCGCGCCGTCCTGCGCACCGGCCCGGCGCGACGACCGCCTAGCTCGACCCGCTCATCACGACACAATAAAGGATCCCGATATGAGAGCAGCCAAAGCAACCACCCGTTCCGGCCCGTGGGCCCTGGCAGCCGCGTGCATCGCCGCGTCGGCGCCGACCCCGGCGACCGCGCAAGTCGGAGAGAGCCAAGGCATCCTGAACGCCAACCTCGCAACCGCCGAGCAACTTGCGGCCATCCCGGGCCTGGGCGCGGCCGTGGCCGGGGCCATCGTCGAGGCGAGGCCATTCCTGCGCGTCTCCGCGCTCCACGAGGTCGTCGCCGCCCACTTGTCCGAAGACGACTTCGACGCCGTCTACCGGGCCGTGTGGGTGCCCATCGACCTCAACGACGCCACGGAGGCGGAAATCCTCATGATTCCCGGCGTCGGCCCCCGCATGCTTCACGAGTTCGAGGAGTACCGCCCCTACCGCGCCCTCGCCCAGTTCCATCGCGAAATCGGCAAGTACGTGGACGACGACGAGCTGGAGCGGCTGGCGCAGTACGTGTACGTCCGCATCGACCTCAACACGGCCTCCGAGGAGGCCATCCTGAGCATTCCCGGCGTCGGCCCCCGCATGCTTCACGAGTTCGAGGAGTACCGCCCCTACCGCGCCATGGCGCAGTTTCGCCGCGAAATCGGCAAGTACGTGGACGACGACGAGCTGGAGCGGCTGGCCAGGTACGTCGAGATCCGGTAGCGAGACCCGCGCAAGCCACGCGTTCCGCCCTGAAGCGAGCCTTCTTCGCGGACGCGGACCGCGCCCGAGGGGCGGAAAAGTCGCGCACCGGACGTGGGGCGCCGAGCGGAATGGAGCCAACCGGGATCGAACCGGTGACCTCTGGCTTGCAAAGCCAGCGCTCTCCCAGCTGAGCTATGGCCCCTCGATCGCGGGACGCCCTAGCGGACCGATGCAACTCCGGCGTCCACCGCGCGTCCCAAGATAGCCCTGCCGAAGAGAACCGGGGTTTCCGACCCCAAGCCGGAGCGGCGATGCCGCCGTCGCGCAACCGCACCGGGGGCCGCCCGGCCCAGCGCCGGCCATGGTCTGGGAAGCGGCGACCGTCCGGCGCGCGGCAACGCGAAACCGGGATCGCGCGATTAGCTTTGAGAATGCTTGCGTTGCTCGCCGTCGCCGTCGCGGTTCTTCTCTTCGTCCCCGGCGGCGCCTTGGCGCCAGCTTCGCCGGGCGGCGATCCGGTCGTCGCGCTGCAGCAGGCCGCCAGGAGCGAGGTCTCGGTTCCGGCAGCTCCGCAGAAGCCGGAGCGTCCCGCGTTCCGGCGCCCGGAGCACGTCCGGGGCATCTACGTGAACGCGTGGTCTGCGGGCTCGCGACGACGGATGGCCGCCCTTCTTGCGCTGGCGGACAGCACCGAGATCAACACGTTCGTCGTCGACGTGAAGGACGCCACGGGGTACGTGAGCCACCGGTCGCGGGTGCCGGAGGTGGTGGCGGCCGGCGCAACGGGGCAGCGTCGCATCGGCGACATGCCGGGCCTGCTGGCGCGGCTCGCGGAGGCGGGCGTCTACCCCGTGGCCCGAATCGTGGTCGTCAAGGACCCGTTGCTGGCCGCCGCCAGGCCCGACTTGGCCGTGCAGGACTCGAGCGGGGGCGTGTGGACGGACGACAAGGGCGTGGTCTGGCTGAACGCGTACAGCCGCGAGGTGTGGAACTACCACGTGGCCCTGGCGCGGGAAGTGGCCGAGATGGGCTTTCCGGAGATCCAGTGGGACTACGTGCGCTTTCCGGACGCGCCGCGGTCGGCGCTGGAGCGGGCGCGCTTTCCGGGCCGGAATGGAACGAAGGCCCAGGCGATTCGGGCGTTCCTGGCGCACAGCCGCGACGCGCTGTCCGATCTCGACGTGCAGATGACGGCGGACGTCTTCGGGGTGACGACTTCGGCGTATCGCGACGTGGGCATCGGCCAGGTGTGGGAGTCGTTCATCGACGTGGTGGACGTGGCGTTGCCGATGGTGTATCCGAGCCACTACTGGCCCGGAAGCTTCGGGTTCGACGACCCCAACGGGCATCCCTACGAAATCGTTCACGCGGCGCTGGCGGAGGCGCTGAAGCGCTCCGGCGCGGTCCACGGAGCGGGCTCGACCCGGCCCTGGTTGCAGGACTTCACGCTGGGCAAGCCCCGCTACGGCGCCCCGGAAGTCCGCGCGCAGATACAGGCGACGTACGACGCCGGCATCCGCGAGTGGATTCTCTGGAACCCCAGCAGCCGGTACACGGAGGACGCGCTCGCGCCCGCCGGAGACCCCTACAGCGACCCGCTCATGCGGGTGGCGGGACGCGTCGTTCCTGCGTCGCAACGCTGGGGCGCGCTCGACTCGGCCGCGGCCGCGCGGGCCGCCGAGAAGGCAGAGGAGGAAGCCGCGAAGAAGGCTGCCGACCAAGCCGCCAAGGACACCGTGCCTACCGGAATCGACACGCTGGGCGCACCGGCCGGCGCGGCCCTCCCGTCCTACCAGGAAGACTTGCGGACGCCGGGAATCAGCCCGTGGAGAGACATGTCGCGGAAGGCGATCCGCGAGAGGCCGAACTTGCGGATGAAGCCCCGGGGCCGACCCGACATCTGGCATCGGTTGCGATAGCGCACGGCGGCGGAGTCGCGGGGAAGCGACTGCAACGCGGCCATCGCCTGGCGCTTCTCGTCGGGCGTGGCCTCCGGGTCCCGCACCACCGTTCTCAGCTCCGCGCGCCGTCCGGCATGCTTGCCGACCAAGCGTTGCCGCCGGTCGTTCTTTTCCAGCTTGCCCTTCTTTGCCATCCACGTCCCTCGCGATGGGGCGCCCGCCGGGGCGCGTCGCAACACTAGCCAGTCCGCAATGTTCGCGGGGGCACGTCCGAAAGTCAATCCTCGGCGTTCAGCCGTGTGGGCGGTAGGCGCGCACCCGAGCCGGGTTCGTTTCCAGCCTCGGTCCACCTAGGAGATCGACGCAGTCCGGGACGGCGGCGAACACAGCGTCCAAGCATTCCGCCACGGCCCCAGGGGACCCCGGCACGTTGACGATAAGCGCCGAGCCGCGGGTCCCGGCAGTTTGCCGCGACAGGACGGCGGTCGGCACGCCGGGAAGCGAAGCCGCGCGCATCGCCTCGCCGAAGCCCGGGAGTTCCCTGTCCACCACGGCCAGGGTGGCCTCCGGCGTGACGTCGCGCGGCGCCGGGCCGGTGCCCCCGGTCGTGATCACCAAGCAGCACCTCAGATCGTCGACGAACTCGACGAGCGTCGCCCGCACGATCTGTTCCTCGTCGGGGACGACCCGCGTCTCGGCTTCCCACGAACCCGCCAGCGCGGCGTCGAGGTAGGCGAGGACGGCCGGTCCGCCCCGGTCTTCGCGCTCGCCCCGCGAAACGCGGTCCGACGCGACCAGCACGCCCACGCGGACAGGCCCCGCTGCCCTGCCCGTCCCCTCGCGCGCGCACCCCCCATCTGCCCGGCCGCGCCGCGTCACGGCGCCGTCTCCAGGCGGCGGCAATACCACCGCACCCAAGCGTTGGACGCCCCAAAGAGCATCGCCCGCCGCTGAATGGCGCGAACCTCGCGCCGGCCGATCTTGACCTCGCCCTCCAGCACGCGCGGGTCGGCCCGGCTCACCGCCAGGGTGCGGACGCCGAAGAAGAGCGGCAAGAGGCAGAACAGGCGCACGCGCGCCAAGCCTCGCGGCAGCATTCGCACGTATGCCAAGGCGCCCTCGAAGTGGCGGTCCGCCTTCGCCGCCAGCTTGCCGACGGCCGCCATCGCCGTGGCCCGGCGCTCCACGTCGAAGAGCTGGAGCGGATCCGTGCCGGGCGGGAGAAGCGACCGGGGCACGAACACCCACCCACGCTTCCTGTCCTGAGGCAACCCGCGAATCACGTTGACCGTCTGAAGCGCCAAGCCGAACTGGCGCGCGGGCTCCATCATGCGGTCCCGGCGCCGGCTCACCTTCGGCGACCCCAGGGCGAACAGGTCCGTGAGGAGATGGCCGACGCGCCCCGCCACTTCGTGCATGTAGTCGTCCAAGTCGGCTTCGTCGCCGAACCGCGGCCCGCGTTCGGCCCAGCGGCCCATGCCCATGCACGAGCGGGCCGCGTGTTCGGCGATCACGGTCCTGGCGTCCTCGGCCAAGCCGTCCAGCCCGCGCGCGACGGCGGGGGCCGCATACGCCGCCTCCGCGTCGGGAATCGCGTCCCTTCCGGCCTCTCCGCCCAGCGCGTCCACGAAGGCCGCGGCCGACGCCCGCCGCAACAGCACGTCGCGCCACAGCGCCAGAAGGCACGCCTTCTCCCGGGGGCTCATCACGCGGTTGTCCTCCAGATAGTCGGCCACGCGGAGCGCCAGGTACGCAACCCGCACCTGGTCGCGCAACGGACGGCCCAGCAGTTCGATCCCCAGCGCGAACGTCCGGCTGGTCGTCCGCAAGAGACGCGCCAAGTCGGCGTTCGCGGCCGCGGTCGCATCCGCGGCCGACCCCACGCTCGCCGAGCCCGTCGCCTTTCGCGGGCCGGCCGCGCCGGCGGCCCGTCCACCGGCGCCGCCGCCACGCGTTGCCATGACAGTCCTCATGTCCGTCAAATTCGCCTCGCCGTTACGTTTTCGCACGGTGGCCGGCCACGCCGAGCGCACCCTTCTCGCTTCCGCGCCCGGGCGTCCGCCCTTCGGACGCGGATCCCGCGCGGCCCATCCGCTTCGCGATCCACCAATGACCACTCCCTCGCCGCCCCCCTCCGACGCGCTTCCCTCGGGCTACGCCGGCCTCCGCGCGCTTCAGGAGGAGTTCCGCCGCTACCAGCACGCCGCGTTCCCGCCCCGCCCGCCCCGGTTCTTCGCGCTGGAGCTCGCGGGCGAGACCGGCGAGCTCGCCAACCTCGAGAAGAAGGCTTGGAAGGGACGCCCGGTACGGGCCGAGGACTTCGCCGACGAATCGGCGGACGTGTGCATCGCGCTGCTCAACTTCGCCAACAGCCGCGGCATCGACTTGGCCGGCGCGGTGGCGGAGAAGATGAAGCGCATCGACGCCCGCCGCATGGAAGAGGAAGAGGCCTCTCGGTGAGTTCTCCGCCGGCGGCGAAGTCCGCCGGTGCGCCGAGCCCAACCGGCGTGCGCACCGCCCCGGCCCCGCTCGCCGACGTCCAGGCGAACCCGGACGGGCGCAGGGTGCCGATTGCAAAGGTGGGCGTGAAGAACATCCGCTACCCCATCGTTGTGCGCGAACGCGGCGGGTCCGTCCAGCACACCGTCGCCAGCATCGACATGTCGGTGGCTCTCCCCCACCAGTTCAAGGGAACGCACATGAGCCGCTTCCTGGAGATCCTGAACGCCTACGACGGCGAGATATCCGCCGAGGCGCTTCCGGCCATCTTGCGCCGGATGCGGGAGCGGCTGGGCGCGGAGACGGCGCACATGCGCGTCTCGTTCCCCTACTTCATCGCCAAGAAGGCGCCGGTCACGGGCGCGGAGGGCCGGCTGTCGTACGACTGCGCCTTCGACGCGACCGCTGGAGCCGCGAACGACTTCGTGCTGGCCGTCAAGACTCCGGTCACCACGCTCTGCCCGTGCTCGCGCGAGATCAGCGCCCGCGGCGCTCACAACCAGCGGAGCCTGGTCACGGTGCATGCGCGGTTCGGCGGCGAACTGTGGATAGAGGAGATCGTGGGCCTAGTGGAGGAGTCGGCGTCGTGCGGGCTCTATCCCGTCCTCAAGCGGACGGACGAGAAGTGGGTGACGGAGCGCGCCTACGACAACCCGCGCTTCGTCGAGGACTTGGTGAGGGAGGCCACGATCCGGTTGCGCGGCCTCGCCCAGGTGTCGTGGTTTCGCGTGCACGTGGTCAACTTCGAGTCGATCCACGAGCACGACGCCTACGCCGAAGTGGAGGAAGGCGCCTCCCCGCCTTGCCTCGCCGGGATGCCCCCGCCGGGACGGGCCGACGGACCGGCCGGCTAGGAACTCCCCGGGGCAGAGTCCCCCCGGTAGCGCCGCTGGAATCGCTCCACGCGCCCGGCGCTGTCCACCAATCGCTGCGTGCCCGTGTAGAACGGGTGCGACGAGGACGACACTTCAAGCGTGAGGAGCGGGTACTCCTCGCCGTCCTCCCACTTGATGGTCCGCTTCGTGGCGGCGGTCGAGCGGGTCAGGAAAGCGTATCCGGTGGAGACGTCCTGGAAGACGACCGGCCGGTACTCGGGATGGATGCCCTTCTTCATTTCTGCGGCGCGCCCAACGTGGAAGCTTGGAGAATCGCGAGCCTGTAAACGTAGCCGCACTGGACTTGCGGAGTCAACGGGGCTATTCTTCTCCGTGCCCCGTCGCCCGGCGCCAAGGGGGGCGGCACGGGCGGCGCCGAAGCAACCGGCATCCAAGGAGCAGAGCCGTGGCCAAGTCGGGCAAGGGAGGGCCCCGCGTCACCGTCAAGATGTGCAGCACGGAGAGCCCGTACCGCTTCACCACGACCAAGAACAAGCGGAACACGCCAAAGAGGCTGGAACTCAAGCGCTACGACCCCGTGATCCGCCGTCACGCCCTCTTCCGGGAAGAGAAGTAGGTCACGAGATGTCCAGAAGGTGCGACGTAACGGGGAAGCGGCCGCTCACCGGCTGCAACGTCTCGCACGCCCACAACAAGACCAAGCGGCGGCAGTTGCCCAACCTTCAGAGGAAGCGCCTCTACGTACCCGAGCTGGGCAGGTCGATCCGCGTCAAGGTGTCCGCCTCGACGTTGCGGTCCATCGACAAGGTGGGGCTGACGGCCTTCTTGAAGAAGAACGGGCTGGCGCTCAAGGACGTCATGTGACCAAGCCGCGCCGGGGGAGCCTTCCCGGCGCGCTGTCCTTCCTCTGCGCCCTCGCGGCCGGCACGGCTCCGCCAAGTTTCGCCGCCGGTTCGCCCGTGCGGCTCGCGGCTCCGCGCGCCTCCGCGTCCGATGTCGTCGTCGCGCCCTGTCGCGGACATCGGCTCGTTCCCGCCGCGGGGTTCGCCCCGGCGTCCGCCGGCAGTTCGCCGCGACGTGCCGCCGCGCAGGCTCCCTTCGACCAACCGGCCGTTTTGGCGGTCGTGGCCCGGGCTTCCGCCCTCTGGCGCGATCCACCGCCCGTCGCCTACCTGGCCCGCGCGCAAAGCCGCGTCTACTTCTACCTGGACCGAGAGGACGGCGGCGACCCCGTGCCCTTGCGCATCGACCAAGCGGTCGTGGACGTGTACAGGGGCGCCGACGGCGTCACGCGACAGATCGTGCGCGCCCAGCGCCGCCGGGAGCTGCTCCCTGTCCGCGACTTCGAGTACTACTTGGACCGGCTGACGATCGTCCCGGACGGGTACGGCGAGCAGATCGAGATCGGCCAAGGCCTCGACGTGCGAAGCGTGCCGCACCCCCTCGGCCGCTCGGCGGCCGCACTCTACCGGTACCGGCTGGCGGACTCCGTGACGATGCGCCTTCCGCGCGCCGACGCGCCCGTCCGCGTCTACGAGGTGCAGGTGGAGCCCCGCCGCCCCGACCGGCCGGCGTTCGTGGGCAGCTTGTTCGTGGAACGGGAAACCGGCGCGCTGGCAAGAATGGAGTTCACCTTCACTCCGTCCGCCTACGTGGATCCCAGGTCGGACTACGTTCGCGTCGTCTTGGAGCACGCGCTCTGGGACGAAGGCTACTGGCTGCCCTACCGCCAGCGGATCGAGGTGCGCCGCGAGCAGCCTGGGCTCGACCTCCCCTTCGGCAGCGTGATCCGGGCGGTCCTCCAAGTCGCGTCCTACGACTTGCAGCCCCGGGTGGAGCCGGAGCTCCTCTTGGGACCGCGCGTGTCGTTCGCGCCGCCCGAGGAAGGCCAAGCCGCCGCGTTCGACGGCGGTCTCATGGACGAGCTGGCCGGCGAGGGACTCACGCCCGTGAGCCTGGCACGGCTGGAGACGGAGGTCCGGGCGGCGGCGCGGACCCGGCTGGCCGGCCGGCTGCCCAGGCTGCGGCTCCATGCGGACCGCTTCTCGTCGGTGCTGCGGGCCAACCGCGCCGAGGGACTGCATCTGGGGCTGGGCGCGTCGTTCTCGCCGTCTCCGGCTTGGCCGAAGCTCGAGGCGGTCGGCGGCGCCGGAGGCCTGGCCGGCCGGGGGGCACGGCGAGTCTCGGCAACACTGCGCGGGACGTGGACGGCGGGCGGCGCGGAGTGGCGCGCCGAAGCGTTCGCCCGGCAACCTCGCGATCTGGGTCCGTTGCCGGGAGCGCCGGGGCTGGTGAACACGGTGGCCGCGGTGTTCGGGCGCGACTACGCCGATCCCTGGTTTGCCCATGGATGGCGGGCGGGCGCCCAATTCGGCGCGGGCACGGACGCCGTGGGGCGGGCCGCCGCGTTCGGCGAGCAGCACCGGGCAACGGGTCAGGCGCTGTTCGACGCCGCTTGGGGAGGCCGCGCGTTCCGGCCGGTGCGGGCCGTGGAGGAGGGCATGTTCGCCGGCGTCGAAGCCGAATTCGAGCGTGCTTGGCGCGGGAGCGGATGGGGAGCCCACTTGGCCACCGCGGCGACGGCGGCCAAGTGGCGGGGGCGCGGCGTGAGCAAACTGCAAGCGGAGTTGGAGCTTCGAGCTTCCAGCGCCAACCTGGAACGCGAGGCCGGAGCGACGCTGGGGGCCGGAGCGGCGTGGGGCGCCGTGCCCGCTCACATGCTTTACTTCCTGGGCGGGAGCGGCAGTCTGCCCGGGCACCCGTTTCGCGGCTACGCGGGCTCGCGCTACGTGCTGGCCCGGGCCGAAGCCGCGATCGCCGTCGCGCCCGGGCGACTCTCCGCAAGACTGGTCGCCGGGGCCGGCGCCGCCTCGGCCCTGCCGACCACGTTCAGCGCCGACCCGGGGCGGACGGCGGAGGGGGCGTGGCGCCTTCGCGCCACCAGGGGACCAAAGGGCTACGCCGGCTTCGGCCTCGGCCTGCTGGGCAACCTCGTCCGGGCCGACTGCGCTTGGGGCATCCCCGGCGGCGGCTTCGAGCTGGTCTTCTCCGCCGCCCCGTCGATCGCCGATCTCCTCTGAGGGCGGCCCTCCTTCTCGCGCCGAACTACAGCCCCTCCTGCGGCCCCTCGCCGCGCGCCGCTTCGATGATCGCCTCCATCTGCGAGAGGTAGGCGCGCAACGCGCCCAGGCCGGAAGCGGTCAGGCGGTAGCGCGAGACCGCCGTGGAGCCCGGCTCGGTGCGGCTCTTCGCGCTCAACACGTAGCCCGCCTGCTCGAGCTTTCGCAGGTGCACGCTCAGGTTGCCGTCGGTGAGGCACAGCAGGTCCTTGAGCCGGGTGAAGCTCAGCGCCTCTCCAGAAGCGAGGGCCGAGGCGATCCCCAGCCGAACGCGCTGGTGAATGACGTTGTCGAGCACCGAGGCCCCGCGAACCGCCCCGGCATTGTCCGGCGGCGCGCCCGCGCCGTAGGAGTCCCTGTCGCGTTCGTGCCGCGCGCTATCCGCCATGCTTCAGCAGAACCGCCAAGCCGCCCGCCACGTGGACGCCTCCGAAGCCGACCGCCATGAAGTGGTCGCCCCACGCGGGCCCGGCTTCCAGTGCGGCGGCGCCCAACGCCAGGAAGGCGAAGCCCATCGCGAGGACCGCGCCGACGCTGTGGGAGCCGGCCGTCGTGAGCGCGGTGCCGTAGACGAGGAGCCACATCGGAGGCATGAGCGCGACCTGCCCGGCTTCCCACAACGCGACCGTGAGCAACGCCCCGAGCAGCAGCGGCGGTCCCAGCCCGAACAAGAAGCGCCGTCCCGCGCCCGCCGCCAGCGATTGGCCGGTGCGCCTCGCCTTCAGCGCGACCGCGCCGCCGCCGACGAGAATCGCCGCCAACGCCGCCGCCAGCCAGACGACCAGCCATTCCGCCGGACCGGCCCGCACCGCGGCAAAGGGCGCGGCCGCGAACGCCACGGCTCCCGTCCCCACGCCGCCCCAACCCGAGACCGCCGTGAACCGCGCAGACCCGTCCATCGTCCGGCGGATGTAGGCCAAGTCTCTCGCGGCCTTCCCGTGCATCGACAGGTCCCGCTCCCGGCCGGGCGGCGTCTGCGCGCGCGGCGCCGGCGCACTGCTCGCCGCTTCAGGCAACGCGTCCCTCCTCGCGCGCCGTCTCGTACGTGTAGAGGAAGTTCGTGAACCCCAGATCGTAGTCGGAAATGCCGTTCTGGCCCGTCATCTTCATGCGCGAGTCGTACAGATCGCGCATCGCGGCCGCGAACCGGCCCTCGCGCGCGCCAGGCGGACGCAACCGCAGGAAGTCGTCCCGCACGGGGCCGGAGAGCGCCGTCTCGTCCACCAGCTCGCCGAAGCGCTCGGAACTCCCCTCGTCGAGCACGCGCAGGTTCCGGTACGCCCGCTCGGCCAAGGCCGCTTGCCGAAGGCGCGGGTCGCGCGAGGAAGACAGGGCCAGGTAGGCCAGGGCCTGGGCCTCCAACTCCTTGTAGTAGCCCTTCCGGTGGCAGAACTCGTGCGCCAGGACATGCGCGTCGAACACGCCTGTGCTCCGCAACACCGCAATGTCGCCCGACAGGACGTCGCAACTTCCTGCGGCGAACGGGAGCAACATGCCCGCCAAGGTCCTGGCCCGAAACTCGCTGCTGGTCTCCACTCGCTGGCCGGTTATGCCCGCGATGTACGTGGTGAGCCTCTCGTTGGCGTCCGAAGCGAGCCCCGCCCGGTCTCCGCCGACCGGTTCGTACACGTTCATCAGCTGTTCGGCGCAACGCAACGCGTCCGCCCGCCTCTCATCCTCGGACATCTCGTCCATGTGACGGACGTCGGCTCCGAACGCCGACATGAAGTCGATCTTCTTCACGCCCCGCCGGGCCGCCCAGTCGCCGGCCGCGCTGCCCAGGTACGCCCCCGCCGCTGCCGCCTGGAGCACGCGGCCGGGCAACGTCGCCCCGAGAAGTATCCGCGACGCCAGGGGCGCGGCGAAGATCACGTCGGTCAGCGAGACCGGCAGGTAGGTCGCGCTGTTGGGTATCCGGATCGTCTCCATCGCTCTCCTCGACACGACGCGCCCGCGGGCTCCCGAGTTTCCGGCCGTCCGTTCCCGGTCTCCATGCCAGCGCGTAGAACCTAGTGCCTGGCAGAGAATATGGGGATTGGCGGGCTCCGGCGAGTCGTGGAGCCTCCGGTGGGGCGGTGCGGCAGGGCTTGGCAACGGCCCGCGACCGGTCTGCAAGGCGTTGCGGGGGCGCCTTGGCGGCGGGGCCCGCTTGGTCGAGGCGGCGGGAGCGCATCTCTGCGTATCAACGGCCGGCCGACCGTCCCACTGCAACAGGGCATGGTGTTCCGTGGCGACAACGGCGAAAGCGTTGCATTGGGGGGGAAGCTGGGACGAGAGTTGGACTTTACCGTGGCCTCTGCGACCGATGTCGCGAGAGCCAGCAGCTTATCGTTTCTGGCATGTGTTGATTCGGTTGCATATAGGTTGGACGGTTACAACCACGTCCTTGCGGAGCACACGCTGGGAGCGAAACCGCGGGCGGCTGCGATTCCAGCGGAGGCGATGGAGGTTGCCCGAGAGAAGAATGGAAGCTTCCACCGGATCGCGCTTCAGCTACGGGTACAGCAGCCTGTTTCTGGCCGCCGACGGTCGGCTCGTTGTGGAAACGCCTACGTGGGGAACGGCGGCGGCGGCGGTGGACAGGGCGACTGGTTGCTAGGCGTTGCGGAAGAACGATACCCGTTCGGGCAACCGAAAGCATCTCGGGATGTTCGCCGACAGCGTCGTGATCCTGAAGGCCAGGTCGGGAACCGATGACGACGACCACGGTGGGAGGCAAGCGGTACACCATGTTCGGCGCGGATCGGTCGTACATCTTCGTGCGCCCGGCTCGGCCGACGGCGGGCGAGCCCTGCTCCTAGTCTCGTGACTGCAGGGCGCCTGCGCCGCTGGGCGAAACCGGGCCACGGGCGAGCCGTAGATTATAGGACGGCGGGCCGCAGGTTGGGCGGTTGCATGCATCGCTTTGTCGGGACGAACGACGGTACGGGAAGACATGAAAAGTCCACAGCCGGCGCGGCGCTGGACGGTCGTCGCGCAACGAAAGCGCCGAACGGGGACATGGCGCTGGGCGCGAGTTGGCGCACTGGCGGCCGCGCTGGCCCTGGACGGCATGGGAGCAGGCCCGGGGTTGCGCAACTGGTGGGCCGAGAAAGGTGCGCGGCAGAGCCACGGCGATCTCCATGCCGCAATGGCGGTTCAGGAGCGATACGGCCAGGACCTGCTGGATCTCCCCGGCGTGGCGGGCACCGCCGTGGCGCTCGGTCCAGGCGGCCGGCCGATCGTCAAGGTGTTCCTCACGGCGCCCGGCGCCGCCGCCGTGCCCGCCAGCTTCGACGGATTCCCGGTGACGACCGAGGTCACGGGGCGGTTCTGGGCGCTGGGCGACGCGCCAGCCCCGAGCGAGGTCGCCGCCCGCGACACCCCGGCCTCTGCAGACGGCCGGGGTACGCCCGGCGGCCCACCGGCCGACCCCCGCAAGCCGTTCCCCCGGCCGGTGCCGATCGGCGTCTCCGCGGGCCAAGTGGACGTGACGGCGGGCACGATCGGGGCGAGGGTCCGCTCCGGAGACCGCGTCTTCGCGCTCAGCAACAACCACGTCTTCGCAAACAAGAACGACGCCAGCCCCGGCGACCACATCCTGCAACCGGGCCGCATCGACGGCGGCGCCGCACCGGCGGACGCGATTGGGCGGCTGCACGACTTCGAGCCGATCCGCTTCTGCCTCCCCTTCCCCGCCTGTCCCGAGAACCGCATCGACGCTGCCGTCGCGGCCACCACGACGGCCCAGCTGGGACAAGGCACGCCTCCGGGGGGCTACGGGATTCCCCGAGAGGCGACCGTCGCGCCCCGGCTCGGCATGGCGGTCCAGAAGTACGGACGCACCACCGGCCACACCACTGGCCGCATCACCGGTCTCAACGCCACCGTGAACGTCGGGTTCCGCGACGGCCAAGCACGCTTCTCGGGTCAGATCGTGGTCTCCCAGCCGGGATTCTCCGGACCGGGCGACTCGGGGTCGCTGATCGTGACCGGGGGCGCCGCCGGACAGGACCGCCGTCCCGTCGGATTGCTCTTCGCGGGTAGCGACGCCAGCACGCTCGCCAACCCCATCGACGCCGTGCTCGACCGCTTCGGCGTCGCCATCGACGGGAAATGACGGGCGGCGCGGCTGCGATGTCCATGTCCATCGAGGAGGCGCAGGCCCGCGTCACACGCGCCGTGATCGACCTCCAAGGCGTCGCCGGCACGGCGCTCGGGCTCTCGCGCGGCAAGCCGTGCATCACGATACTGCTGGAGCGCGACGACGCCGCGTTGCGCTCGAAGTTGCCCGGCTCGGAAGCCGGCTTCCCAGTCCGCGTCGAGGTGGCCGGGCGGTTCCGCGATCAATAGCGGCGGGTTGCGCGCACCCGCGCGCGGGAGGCTTCGCCGACGCGGGGCCGCCCGGGAAAGGGCGTTGCCGGGATTCCGGCCGTCGTGGCGCGCGCGCAACGGCCGGGTTGCCGCTCGGCGCTGGCCTGGCCGCCGCCGTTTCATCGTCCTGCCTCCTCAAGAACGGGGCGATGCCGGCCTGGCCGCCGCGTGCCCTGCTTGTCAGCCCATTACGTTTACCTGAAGCCGTCGTCGCTCGATGGTCGGGCTCGTCGCCGACCCTGCCTTCGCTTGCCTTATCGCCTCCGCACGGACCAGGAATCGCAGACAATGCCAGCTCCGCTTTGCCCCGCCCACCGTTCCACTTACCGCCCATTCGGCGCCCGCTTCCACCTGACCGCCGCCACGCTTGCCGTCCTGGCCTTGGCTTCTGGGCCGGAAGTCGCCGCGTCGCAGAGCATGCCCGGGTCCGGCGCGCTTCATCGCGCCGCCGCCGCGCGCGCGGCCTTCGCAACGAGCATCGCGCTTGACGGACATCGTCTGTTCGTGGGCCGGCCAGGCGAAGTGGCCACGTTTCCAATGCCGCTCGCCCGGCAGGGCGCGGTGCACGTCTTCGAGCTGGACGGCGACGGCAGGTGGGCGTGGTCGGCGCGGGTCGCCGAGGAGACGGCGGGAGTGGGCGCCGCCTACGGGACCGCCGTCGCCGCCGCCGAGGGCGTTCTCGTGGTGGGTGCGCCGTCCGAGGGGCCGGGCGCGGCCTACGTGTACCGGAGAGGCGCAGAGGGCGCGGGAGCGCTGGAGCTGGTTCAACGGCTCGATTGGCGCGGCGGCGCGTTCGCCGACGCGGGCGCCGAGGCCATGTTCGGAGCGGCCGTGGCCACCGACGGGGCGACGATCCTGGTTGGCGCTCCCGGCGCCAGCGGCGGCGGCGGCGTGGTGCGGTTCGAGAGGGGCGGCGACGGCGCGTGGACCGAGGTCGGAGTCCTGGAGGGCGGGGGCCGTCTCTTCGGATCTGCGCTGGCGATCGACGGAGACTTGGCGGCGGTGGGCGCTCCCGGCGCCAACCTCCTGTCCGCGATGTCGGGCGCAGGGCCGCCGAACTTCGGCCCCGGATCGGCGAGCGTTTTCCGCCGCGTGGACGGCGCGTGGACGCACGCGGGCGACCTCGAGACCCCCGGCGCCGGTCCCGCGCTGATGGGCACGAGCGTGGCCGTCGCCGACGGCATGGTGTTCGCGGGCGCGCCGGCCGCCGGACAGATGGCGGGCGCGGTCTACGCGTTCGCCGAAGGCGACGCTGGATGGACGCTGGCAGGCACGATCGATCCGTCCGCGCCGGAACCGCTTTCCGGGTTCGGTGTGGCGCTGGCCGCCCGGGAAGCGGAAGTCCTGGTCGGAGCGCCGCTCGCCAGGGGAGGGTTCGGCCAAGCGTTCGCGTTTCGCCGGGACGAAGCGGGCGAGTGGAGCCAGGCATCCGCGTTCGGGCCCGGCGAGCAATTCAACTTCTACGGCTTCGCAGTGGCGCTGGGCCCGGACTTTGCCTTCCTCGGAGCGCCGGGCGCGGCCTTCTTCGAGGGAACCGGCTTCGTGTTCCGCCGCGGCGCGGACGGATGGGAGCCGCACGGCGAAATCGTGGACGACGGCGAGGAGACGGCGGCGCTGACCGGCGGCGCGCGGGAGTGCGAGGACGGCGCGGTCGAAGGATTCGGCTGCAACGAGGTGGACTTGGTGGCGTTCATGCCGGTGGGCGCGCTGGGCGGCGCCCGGGGAATGATCACGAACGATCTCTGGGGATGGACGGACCCGGAGACGGGACGCGAGTACGCCGTCGTCGGCAGGGCGGACGCCACCGCGTTCGTGGACCTGGGCGACCCGGCCAACCCCGTGTACCTGGGCGAGCTGCCCCTCGCCGAGAACGGCTCCACGAGCCTCTGGCGAGACGTGAAGGTGTACGCGGATCACGCTTTCATCGTCGCCGACAACGCGGGAGCGCACGGGATGCAGGTGTTCGACTTGAAGCAGCTCCGCGACGTGGCTTCGCCGCCCGTGGTGTTCGAGCAGACCGCGCACTACGACGGCATCAACTCGGCCCACAACGTGGTGATCAACGAGGCGACCGGCTTCGCCTACGCCGTCGGAAGCTCGGGCGGCGGCGAAACGTGCGGCGGCGGACTCCACATGATCGACGTGCGCAACCCCGCCAACCCCGTCTTCGCCGGTTGCTTCGCCGACGACGCCACCGGCAACGCCGGCACCGGCTACAGCCACGACGCGCAGTGCATCAACTACCGGGGTCCCGACGAGGAGCACCGCGGCCGCGAGATCTGCTTCGGCGCAAACGAGAACGCGCTTTCGGTCGCCGATGTGACCGACAAGGAAGACCCCGTGGCCCTCGCCACGGCCTCCTACCCCAACATCGGCTACGTCCATCAAGGCTGGATCACCGACGACCACAGCTACTTCTACGTGAACGACGAACTCGACGAGCTGGGCGGCGCCGTGTCCAAGACCCGCACGCTCGTTTGGGACGTCCGCGACCTCGACGACCCGGTTCTCGTCAAGGAGCATTTCGGCGAGAGCACGTCGTCGGACCACAACCTCTACGTGCACGGCGACTTCATGTATCAGGCCAACTACACGAGCGGCCTGCGCATCCTCGACATCTCCGACCCCGAGGAGCCTGCGGAAGTGGGCTATTTCGACACCGTCTCCGGCAACCCGGACGGCCCGGGCTTCGCCGGCGCCTGGAGCGTCTACCCCTACTTCGAGAGCGGAATCCTCATCGTATCGAGCATGAAGGAGGGACTCTTCGTGCTGCGCAAGAGCCCGCCCCGCGTGTCGTAGCCGTCGGCACGCCTGCCGACCTCGCGCGCGCACGGGGCCGAGGCCGGGGCCGCTGCGGCGCGGGTCACCCCGGCACGACCTGCGGGGCGGAGCCCTCGCGGAACGATTTGCGGCTGACCGACACGGGCCAGCCGTAGGCGCGGGAAATCGTCTCGGTCGTAACGACCTCGCCGGGCAGTCCTGCGGCGGCGGCGGCCCCCTCCCTGAGAAGCAGCATGCGGTCGCTGAAGCGCGTCGCGAGGTTGAGGTGGTGGGTGACGATCATCACGGCGATGCCGTCATCCGCCAGGTCGCGGAGGAGACGGAAGATGGCCATTTCGTAGCGCATGTCGAGCGCGGCGGTGGGCTCGTCCACGATCAGCAGCTTCGGCTCCTGGGCAAGCGCCCGCGCGATACGCGCACGTTGCATCTCGCCGCCCGAAAGCGTGTGGAACGCCCTGTCGAGCAGTTCGGCGACTTCGCAACGCTCGAGGGCCCGGGAGACCGCCAAGGCGTCCTCGGCGCGTTCCCGGCGCCAGGGCCCCAGATGGGGATAGCGGCCCATGGCCACCAAGTCGCGCACGGTCAGCGGGAACGCGACGTGCTCGCTCTGCGGCACCACGGCCACGCGGCGGGCCAGGTCGCGCCTCTTCCACTCCAAAAGGGGTGTGCCCTCGTACGCGGTCGTTCCGGAGCACGGCTCGAGGCTGCCCGCAAGCAGCTTCGCCAGGGTGGACTTGCCGGCACCGTTGGGGCCGATGACGGCGAGGACCGAGGAGGGGCGCACTTCGACCGACACGCCGCGAACGGCGTCACGGACGCCCTTCGGATAGCGAAACGTCACGCGGCTCCCTTCGAGGACGCCGCCCGCGACGGGACCGGAGGGCGGGCTCACCGGCCGCCGCGCACCAAGAGCGCCGCGAAGAGCGGGACGCCGACAAGCGCCGTGACGACGCCGGTCGGCAACTCCGCGGGCGCCGCGAGAGTGCGGGCGGCGGTGTCCGTCAGCACCAAGAACGTGCCTCCTCCGAGGACGCACGCAGGCAACAGCAGGCGATGGTCCCCGCCCCAAAGCATTCGCAACGCGTGCGGCACGATGAGCCCTACGAATCCGATCACGCCGACGGCCGAGACCGACACGGCCACGGCCAAGGACGCCGTCAAGTAGCCGACCTGCTTCACGCGCTCGACGGGCACTCCCAGGTAGCTCGCCGTTTCCTCCCCCGCGGCCAGCAAGTTGAGCGGCCGCGACAGCAATCCCATGGCCAGCAGGCACGGCGCCAACACCAGCGCGAGCGCGCCGGCGCCGGCCAAGTCCGCGCGAGCCAGGCTGCCCATCATCCAGAAGACGGCCGACCGAAAGGACTCCGCGTCGGCAGACGTGAGCAGGAGAAGAACCACCGCGTTGAGGAACGCTCCCACGACGACGCCCGCTAGCAGCAGCACCCGCGTGTCCAGAGCCGGACCGGCGGCGAGCGCGATGCGCAACACCACGGCCATCGCGACCAGCGCTCCGGCCAGCGCTCCGGCTTCGACGCCGGCGGCGAACGAGCCGGCGCCGAGCATCATCACCCCTACGGCCCCCGCGGCGGCGCCCGACGACACCCCCAGAACGTAGGGGTCCGCCAGCGGGTTGCGGAGCAATGCCTGAAAGACCGCTCCGGCAACGGCCAGCGCCCCGCCCACCAACAAGGCCAGCAGCACGCGCGGCAAACGGATGCCCAGCACCACGGTCCGGTCGGCCGCGTCGCCGCCGCCCAGCGCCACCGCGACCGCGTCCGCGAACCCGACCGGAGCGGCGCCCACGCCGAGCGCCGTCAACGCCGCACCGGCCGCGCATGCGCACAGCAACGCGAGAACGCCCGTGGAACGCACCACCTCAATGCCGAGGACCGGACATCAGCGCCGGCCGGCCGAGTCCAGCAGGAGCGCCAGCCGCATCGCCGCATCGCCCATCCGGGGGCCGGGACGGCCGAAGAGGTCGCCGTCGACCGCAAGCACGCGCCCCGCCGCCACCGCCGGCGCTTCAGCCCATCCCGCCGCGCCTTCCAACATCCCCGCCGCGGGAACGATCACGTAGCGGGGATTGCGCCACACGATCTCCTCGACGCTGACTTGCGGCCACCATTCGCCTTGCACGTCGCCGAACGCGTTCGCGGCGCCTGCGGCGGCCATGACCGAGTCCACGAACGTGCCGCCGCCCGCGACGATGGCCGGAGCGGGCGACGCCACGTAGATCGCCGTCGCGGGCTCCTCGGCCCCCCACGACGCACGCGCACGCGCCAGTTCGGCGTCGACCGAAGCGACCAGCGAGTCGGCTTCCGGCGCCAAGTGGAGGAGGCGTCCCAGGTGGCGCGTCAGGCGGCGAAAGTCGGCCGTCGTTTGAACGGCGGCCCCATAGGTGTCCAAGCCGAGGCCGTCGAGCCGCGCTTCCAGCGCGCCGTCGCCCGACGGCCACAGCACGACCAGGTCGGGATCGAGACGCACCAGGAACTCGAGACTGGGGGCGAGCCCGCCACCGAGCGAAGGCAGGTGGGCGAGAGCGGGCTGCACGTCGTAGTCGGTGCGGGCAATCAGGCGGTCGGGCGCGCCGAGGGCCACGACCGTCTCGGTGGCCGACGGGACAAGCGAAACCACGCGGCGCCGGGGAACGGAGGCGTCGAGCGCCCTCTTGCGATCGTCGTGGACCCCGGCGGACCCAGGAGTCCCAACCGCCCTTTCGTCGCTCCCCGTGCACGCGACCGCAAGGAAACAGGCAGACGCCACCCTCTCGAACCAGCGCCTCGTCGCGGTCGTCGCGACGCGCCGGCGGGCTGGCCGCCGAGATCTGCTCTCCAGGCGCGCCCGCGGCGCCGCGGCGAGCGGCGGGGGTCGGCGGGGCCGGGGTATCGCGATCGGACGCGCTCTCACAGATCCAACGACCGTCACAGAAGCGTGTTGGCCGTCCACGCCCCGAGGCAGGCGAGCCCCAGCATGTATCCGAACTGGAGCGCGGGCCAACGCCAGCCGCCAGTCTCGCGCCGCATCACCGCCACCGTGGACATGCACTGCAACGCGAACGCGAAGAAGACCAGCAACGCGACGGCTCCGCCGACATCCAGACTGCCCTGCAACGCGGCCTGGAGCTCCAGCGAGCCTTCGTCCGCCTCTTCCACTCCGTAGATCGTGCCCAGCGTGCCGACGATCACCTCGCGCGCCGCCAGCGACGTGACCAGACCGATTCCGATGCGCCAGTCGAATCCCAAGGGCTCCACCGCGGGCTCGATGAAGTGACCGATCGCGCTCAACGCGCTGTCCTCGATCGGCGGAGCCTCGCCCCCTGGGCCGGCCGGAAATCGCGCCAGGACCCACAGAACGATGCTGACGGTCATGACGATCTTGCCGACGCGCACCAGGAACACCCTTGCGCGGCCGCCCAGGCGGGCCCCCACCGCGCGCAGGGTGGGCCGCCGGTACGAAGGGAGTTCCATCACGAACGGAGCCGCCCGGTTGCGGAGCAGGCTGCGCTTGAGGAGCGCGGCCGTGAGAAGGGCTCCGCCGAGACCCAGCGCGTAGAGACCGAGCAACGCGGCGGTGCGGCGCCCCAAGAAGGGGCCGAGCAATGGTCCTGCGGGAATGAACGCCGCGATCAGCAACGCGTACACGGGCAGGCGGGCCGAGCAAGTCATGAACGGCGTTATGAAGATCGTGGCAATCCGATCCCTCTCGTCCTCCACTGTTCGCGCCGCCATGATCGCCGGAATCGCGCAGGCGTAGCCCGAGAGCAACGGCAGAAAGGACTGGCCCTGCAGACCCCCGCGCTGCATGAGGCGGTCGGCCACGACGGCGGCCCGTGCCATGTATCCCGAGTCCTCCATCACCGCGATGAACAGGAACAACACGAGGATCTGCGGCAGAAACACGACCACGGCCCCAACACCGGCCCACACGCCTTCGATCAACAGCGAACGGAACCATCCGTCCGGCAACACAGATCCGATCCAGTCGCCGGTCACAGCCACAACCGCCTCCGTGGCGTCGATCAAGGGGACCGCACCGTTGAAGATCGCCTGGAACACCAAGACGACCACGGCCAGAAAGACGACCGGCCCCCATAGGCGATGCAACACGACGGCGTCGATGCGCTGCGTGGTCCTGGACGGCCCCGGAGGACGAAAGCGCGCCGCCCGGCCGATCGCCTGGGCCCTTTGGCGCCTCGCCTGGAACTGGTCGACCAAGGGCAGAGGGCGGCCTCGCTGGTCGGACGGCTCCGCGGCGGCGACCACGGGGCATTCCTGAGCTTCTGGGCGCGCCGCGAGCAAGGCACCGAGAAACTCGCGCAACGGGGCAAGCTCTCGCGGGCTTCGAGCGTTGACCAGCGCCGCCTCGACGCCCAGCCGCTCCGCCAGCCCGGCGACGTCCAGCTTCCCGCCGCGCTCGTCCAGCTCGTCGGCCATGGCCAGCACGACGAACGTTCGCAGACCCAGCGCGAGCACCGGCTCCGCGATCATCAGCTGCGTCTCGAGCCGGGTGGCGTCCAGCACGAGGACCACCGCGTCCGGCGCCCTGTCGTCCTCCATCATCCCCAGCAACACGTCGCGCGTCACCGTCTGATCCAGGCTGCGGGGCGACAGACCGTGGATGCCGGGAAGATCGATGACTTCGAGCGTTCCGCCACTCAGCGCGACCTCTCCCGAGCGCCGCTCGACGGTCACTCCGGGATAGTTCGCGACCCGTTGCCGCAACCCCGTCAGTTGGTTGAAGACGGTGGACTTGCCCGAGTTGGGAGGACCCACCAAGGCCACTCGCATGGGGACGCCGGCCATGACGGGAGTCCCGTTTCCGGACGCCTAGTTGGCTTCCAGGAGTCCCATGGCTTCTTGCGCGCTGCGCACGCACAAGCACGTGGCCATCTCCCTGCGCAACGCGACGAGCGAGCCGTCCACGCGGCACACGATGGGCCCGTCGCCGGGGGCGTAGTGGACCGGACAAAGCCGGCACCCAGGAACGATGCCCCTTTCCAGCAGGGGCTCCGCTTCGTCGCCGGCCAAGTCGATCCGGACCAGAACGACCTCTTCGTCGAGCGGCACGTTCGACAGCACGCGCAAGGGCTGGCCGCGGTGGACGCGGGCATCCGCCACCTCGTGCGTGTTCGCCGACTTCGGTCGTGCCGCCATTCCCTCGCCTCTCCAGAGCCGTCCGGTGAACCGGCGCTCGCCTTGCCAGCCAAGCCGGCCGAGGTTCGCGGCGGCCAAATCGACAGCGCCCCGCTCATGCCCTGCGACCCCCCCGCCGCGCCCACGAGCGGATATCCCGTTGGACTATGGTAAGGCCCCGCCGCCGAAACCGGAAGTGGAGGCCGGGCGCGAAGGTGTCGAGCCAAGGCAGAATGTCCGGGGCTTGGCCAAACCAGAATTGCGCTCCCCTTGCGATGCAACGGTTGTCCCAGGCGCTCCGGCGGAAGCCCCCGGGGCACGTAGGGCGGCCTTGACGCGTGGCGGCCGTGCTCCATCGCGGCGGGCTGGTCCTCGCATCGCCCCGGACGAGGCGAACTCGGGAGACCGCCGGGGACGCTGGGTCGCCGCGCGGCGGAGGCGGCGTTCATCGCTGGCGAACCACAAGCCGGTTTTCGCTCGCGCCACGGCATCAGCGCGGCGTGACGAAAAATGACACTCCGGAATGCGGGCTCCGTGCGTATTCCTTATCATGTGTGGCGATTGTAATGCGAGCCTGTCAAGGCCGCCTTCATTCACTCATTAAGGAGGCGTGTTGCTCGCGTATCAGCGGAGGGGGGGCAATGAAGAGAACCGGAACCCTGATCATGGCGGTCGCCGCCTTGGGAGGGACGGTTGCGGCGACGACCTGTGCTACCGAGTCTGTCGTAGAGCCGAACAAGGCGGCTCTGGACCAAGATGCCGAGGCGCGGCTTGGGCTTGACTTGCCGCCAGGTAGCCTGTCGGCACCCGGGACATGGGTCGCGGTCGGCAAAAATGGTGCGGTGTTGGCGTCCGGTCGCATCCGGCACTCGCCGGGCTTGGAACGGATATTGCGGGAGCCCTCTCTCGCGGAGCATTGGCAGGGTTCGCGACGCGCGACGGCGGCAAGGGCGGCAAGGGAGCTCGATCCTCGATGCAGCGTCAGCTGGGATGCGTCGGACGAAGAATTCGAAGCGTACAACGAGTGCAGGAGAGAAGCCGTCTGGGATCCGGAGTGCGAGATCGTGGTGGAGGAGCTCTTCAAGGACGAACAGGTCTCGCACATCCATGGCCTGACGCGCTCGTAGGCGCGAGGTCGTCAGCTCCGCCGCGCGCAAGTGGATTCCGGCACGCGGCAACTGGCTGGCGGAGCCCGTTGCGGCGACCGGCGGTCCCGACCGAACACTTGGCGCCGGTCGCCAGTCCGCTGATGGCCTGACCCCCTAGCCTAGCGTCCGGGGTCATCCTGCGAGGCCGGCCACGGAGAGCGCCAAGGCAGTTACGAGCGGCACCGTCAAGTTGTCGTCGATGCGGGCCGGGAACGCTTCGGCGGCCGCCGCCAGGGACGCCACGGCCAAGGCCGCGACGGGACCAGCCAGCGGCGCCAGCACCCCGAAGGCCACCGCGAGGAAGGCCGCCGTGCCCTCCCAGGTGCCGGACCCCAGTCGGCGCCTTCCGCCCAGCCGGCCCACGATGCTGGCCGCCGGGTCGGCGAACGCGAGGACCAGC
Organism: Longimicrobiales bacterium; assembly: GCA_965203485.1. Taxonomy (GTDB): domain Bacteria; phylum Gemmatimonadota; class Gemmatimonadetes; order Longimicrobiales; family Gaopeijiaceae. Next base: position 591,161 of record OZ241892.1, on the reverse strand, counting down.
ATGGCGGCCGCGAAAACGGGCGTGGGCGCCCAAAGCGAGAGGAGCAGCGCGCTCGTCACGTACCACGTGGACGACGCGATCCTGCCGGCTTCGCGCGGCGACGCCAGCGCCGAGAAGAACCGGAAGAACGCGGCGTTCGCCGGCGGCCAGCGCAGGCGGACGACGTCGAGCGCGGCAGCAGCCGCTGCCAAGGCGGCGAAGGTCCAGCGGGCGGCCGACGAATCCGCGCCGACGAACCAGGCGAAGCCCGCCATGGCCGCCCCCCCGGCGGCGTGAAACACCCTGCGCCACGGTTGCACGCCCTCCGTCCTGCGAACCAGCGCGTCAAGCGCCATGGCCGCCATAGCGGTGGCCGTTTCGCATCAAGACCGTCGCCGATCGGTCGCAGGGCCGACATCCCGCCGTCGCATTCGGTCTCCAGTTTTCCCTTCGTGGACGATCATGCACGACGGGCGAAGGCAGGCGCGGCACGATCTGGCGCAGGCGCCGGCGGACGCGGGTCGGCGCCCCTTCCCAGCGTCTTGACGATCTCGTTACACGCTCGAAAGTCATGCCGTTACTTGGCCACGCCACTTTCCTTCGAAGCCGAACCGCCGTCCCGCCACCGGAGCGGGCGGCGCACGCCATCCCGAAGGAGAAGACGAACATCATGAAGCACCGAACATCCCTAGTCCTCGGGCTGGTTGCCGTCGCCGCCCACGCGCCGCACCTCGCGGCGCAGAAGGGCAAGATCGTCGGGCGCGTCGTGGACGGCCAGACCGCGCAACCCATCGCATCCGCCCAGGTCGCGCTCGGCGACCAGTCGGCCGGCTACGTCTCGGGGATCGACGGCCGCTTCGTGCTCCGCGACGTGCCGCCGGGCGATCATTCCCTGGTGGTGCAGATGCTCGGGTACGCGCCCAAGACGGTCATGGGCGTGGCTGTGCACCCCGATCAGGTCGTCACGGTGGACGTTTCGCTCCAGTCGTCCGCCCTGGAGCTCGAGGGCATCACAGTGGCCGCCGCGATCGAGACCGGGTCCACCGTGGCGCTGCTCGCCGAACGCGCAACCGAGTCCTTCGTCGTGGACGCCATCGGCGCCGACCAAATCTCCAAGTCGCCGGACGGCGACGCCGCCGCGGCGCTCGCGCGCGTGCCGGGACTGTCCGTAGTGGACGGCAAGTTCGCCTATGTGCGCGGGCTCGGCGAACGCTACAGCTCCACGACCCTCAACGGGGCGCCGCTGGCTTCGCCGATGCCCGACCGCAAGGCGGTTCCGCTCGACATCGTGCCATCCGGACTGCTCGAGTCGATCGTCACGGCGAAGAGCTACGCCCCGGACCAGCCCGGCGACTACGCCGGCGGCCTGATCGAGCTACGCACCAAGAACTTCCCGGCCGAGCGGATCTTCAAGGTGAAAGGCTCGGTCAGCTACAACACGGTCTCTTCGTTCCAAGACGGACTCCGCTACAACGGCGGCGCGTGGGACTTCCTGGGGTTCGACGACGGCACGAGGGCGCTTCCGGCGCTGGTGCCCACGGACCAGCGCGTCGTCTTCCCCAACTTCTCGCGCGGCGAACTGGAGCAGTTCGGCGAGGCGTTCGGCGGCGACTGGGGTCCGTTCTTCGGCAATCTGCCCCCGAACGGGTCGCTCGGCGTGTCCTACGGCGACGACCTCGATCTGTTCGGCCGTTCCTTGGGCCTGCTGGCCTCGGTGACCTACGGCAACTCGTTCAGCCAGAAGGACGACGTCGTCGAACGCGTGTTCGCTTCGGCCGGCGCATCGGATCCCGAAATCAACTACGGCGGCGAAGCCACGACGCGGTCGGTGTCGCTCGGGAGCCTGGCCAACGTCTCCTACGAGCTGACGCCGACCAGCCGGTTGACGGCCAACTTCCTCTACAACCGCCTCATGGACGACGAGGCGCGGCGCTACCAGGGCTTCAACCTGGACTCGAACTCCGGGCAGCGGAACTACCGGCTCCGCTTTCTGGCTCAGACGCTGGTCAACGCCCAGCTCGGGGGCGAGCACCTGTTCGGCTTCCTCGCGGACGCCAAGATGGACTGGTCGGCGGCGTGGTCCCGCGCCCGCCGCGAAGAGCCGAACACGCGCGAGGTCCTCTATCGCGAAGAGGACGGCGAGTTCCTCTTCGAGAACTTCGTGTCGTCGGGCTCCGTCTTCCACCAGAACCTCGTCGACGACACCTACAGCGGCTCCGCCGACTTTACGATCCCGTTCGCCCTGGGAAGCGCTTACGGAAGCGGCTCCGTCGCGTTCGGCGGCAGGATAAGCACCAAGCGGCGCGACGCCTACACCCGTCGCTTCCGCTTCCTGATGGTGCCGGGCGCGCGCATAGACCGCACACGCGGACCCAACGAGCTGTTCGATCCTGCATCGATCGGGGCCACGGGCTTCGAGTTGCAGGAAGCCACCTTCCGGCCCGACAACTACGACGCGACCGAAGACGTCGCGGCCGGCTACGTGAAGGCGGAAGCCGACGTGACCAGCTGGATCAAGGTCATGACGGGCCTGCGCGTCGAATCGGCTGTCCAGGACGTGACGCCGTTCGATCTCTTCAGCGTCGGCCTCCCCAATCTGGAGGGCGCGCACCTGGACGACACCGACTTGCTTCCCGTGCTCGGCTTGACTTTGGGGATGCGCGACAACATGAACCTGCGCCTCAGCGGATCGCGGACGCTCGCGAGGCCGCAGCTCCGCGAGCTGGCTCCGTTCGCCTTCGCGGACTACGCCGGCGGCTACCTGACGGGGGGCAACCCCGAACTCGTCCGGTCGACGATTCGCAACTTCGACGCGCGCTGGGAAGCGTTCCTCGACAACGGCGGACTCCTCGCCGCCAGCGCGTTCTACAAGACGTTCGACAGCCCCATAGAAGTATCGGTCCTGCCCAGTTCCGAGCTGATGAAGACATGGATAAACGGTGGAACGGCCAACAACTACGGACTCGAACTCGAGTTGAGGACCGACCTGGGCTTCATGTCGCCGAAGCTGGCGACGCTCGCGCTGAACGGCAACGTGACGCTCGTCCGGTCCAAGGTGACCACGCCGGAAACGATTCGGATATACGTCCCGGGCGAAGGCGGCACCGACTTGAGCGTCGTGGCCAAGGAACGGGCATTGCAGGGACAGTCTCCATACGTGATCAACCTGCAGCTCGGCTACGCTTCCGCGTCGGGACGCTCCAGAGCCACTGCGCTCTTCAACCGCTTCGGCCGCCGCATCGACACGGTGGGAGGACAGGCCACGCCGGACATATTCGAGGAGCCGCGGTCCCAGCTCGACGTCGTGCTGGAGCGGACGCTGGCGAGCGGCATGGTCGTGAAGCTCTCGGCCAGCAGGCTCGTCGGCAACGTCGTCGAGTTCACGCAATACGCCAGCGTGCTGCGCCGGTGGGACTCCGGCCGCACGATCTCGTTCTCCCTCGGTTGGGACACCGGCAACTAACGCCGACCGCGGAGAACGGACTGGACCTTGAACGCTTCCGCTTGTCCCGCAAGTCCGCGGGCGGGCGCCTAGGCCATCCGGCCCGAACTCCGTGCATGAAGCCCACACCCAGGAGAAAGCAGAGATGATCCGCAGGACACACATGTTGCTCGGGGCTCTCTTCGCAACAGGAATCGCGACGGCCGCGACCGCTTGCGGCGACGGCAGCTCGCCAACGGAGCTCCCCCCCGATCCTCCGGCCACGCCCACCGGCGTGTCCGCGCAGGCCAACGGGACGACAGTGACCGTGAACTGGAATGGCTCGGCGCCCTCGTACGTGGTGGAACGGCAGTCGCCGGGCGACGACTTCGTTTCCATCGCTACGAACGTGACCGCCACGTCGTACACCGACGACGACTTGACGCCCGGAACCTACGCCTATCGCGTCGTCGCCTTGAACGGCTCGTTGCGGTCCTCGCCTTCGAACCCGGCCTCGGTAACGGTCGAAGAACAAGTCGCCCAAGCCGACCTGAGCGGCACCGTCTCGGCAACGCGCACGTTGCACGCCGACACGACGTACATCCTCAAGGGCATCGTAACGGTCGCCGACGGGGGCGAGTTGCGCATACCCGCCGGCACTACGCTGATGGGCGACGTTGCCGTGCAACCCACCGCGCTCATCGTGCGAGCCGGCGGCAAGATCTATTCGGAGGGCACCGCCGAGGCGCCCGTCGTCTTCACCAGCGCTTCTCCGGCGGGCGAGCGGCGCCCCGGCGACTGGGGCGGCGTGGTCGTCAACGGCAAGTCCCTGTGCAACTTTCCTGCGGGCGAATGCATCGGCGAGGGCTCGTCGGGCACCTACGGGGGCGACGACCGGAACGACAACAGCGGCGTGATCCGGTACACGCGCATCGAGTTCGCGGGCTACGAAGTGTCGGCGGGCAACGAGCTGAATGCCCTGACGCTCAACGGCGTCGGCGCCGGCACCACGATCGAGTACGTGCAGACGAACGTCGGCCTGGACGACGGCATCGAATTCTTCGGCGGAACCGTCGACCTCAAGTACGCGATAGTCACCAACGCCAGCGACGACAGCTTCGACTACTCGACCGGGTGGCAGGGCCGCGGGCAATTCTGGATTGCCCAGCAGGATCCCGCCGACGCGGACAACGGCTTCGAAGCGGACGGCAACGAGGACAACTACGACGCCACGCCGTTGACGGCGCCGACCATCTACAACGTGACGCTAGTAGGCAAAGGCCCCGGCGGCAACGGCGGCGCGGCCGGGGAGTCGAAGGACGGACTGCGGTTGCGGCGCGGCACGGCTGGTGCGATCCACAACGCCGTCGTGATCGGCTTCGGCCAAGTGGGCTTGGACATCGACAACCAAGAGACTGTCGGCAACGGTCTCGAACTGCGCAATTCGATCCTCGCGGACAACAAGGCATCGTTCGCAACCGACGACGACGGCATTGACGAAGCAGCGTTCTTCAACACGGACGGCTGGGGCAACCGGGTCGAGTCGGACGCCATGCTGGCCGATCCGTACAACCGCGACGCGCCGGATTTCACGCCGCAAGCGGGTTCACCCCTGCTCACGGGCGCGGCCGCGCCGCCGTCCGACGGCTTCTTCATCGCGACGGACTTCATCGGCGCGGCGGATCCGGACGGTCCAAAGTGGTGGACCGGCTGGACGTCCTTCGTGCGCAACTAGCGGCCACGGAGATCGCGGAGCCGTGCGTGCGTGCGCGGTGAACTTCGTTCTCGACGGACTTGGCGGGAGGCTTGCGCTCCGCAGAAGCGCGGCCCCCACGAGACTTGGACTCGCCGCGCGACGCAAACTGGCCGTGTTTCTGGGCTGTGCCGCCGTGCTCGCCAACGGGTGCGGCGGCCAGCCCTTTCCGGGTTCCGCGACGAGTCTTGACGACCTGGGACGCAAGGTCATGGACGCCTTCGAGCGCGCGGACCACAAGGCGCTGGAACGCTTTCGCCTCAGCAAGGCCGAGCACAACGAAGTGGTTTGGCCAGAATTTCCCGTGGCCCAGGCCGAGCACCCCTTTCCAGTCGATCTGGCTTGGCGAAACATCCAGTTGCGAAACCAGCGCGCCGTGCGCAGGGCGTCGGCCGCATTGGCGTCCATCCGCCGGGCGGGCGCCGTTGCATACAAGAACGTCGCATGCCGAAGCGACGCCCAAGTCTTCGCGACGTTCTCGGTTCACACGGATTGCTACGTTAGCTTCAGTGTCGGGGACCGGTCCTACAAGATGCAGCTGTTCAAGGATGTCTTGGTCCGGCACGGAGGATACAAGATCTTTCGCTACTACGACGAAGACGCGAAGACGGCGGCGGGATCGTGAGCGCGTCCATGCACGCCGGTGAACCGACGCGCTTGCTCGCAGATCCGGCACGGAGGACGATCGCGGCATGAGCGTCCACTTTGCGGCCAGGACCCGCGCCGCCGGGACGCCCACGGCCGGGCCCGGCCGCGACGGACCGGTCGCCCGCGTGCTCGTCGTCGAGGACGAGGCCGAGATCGCGGCGCTGATCGCCTATCAGCTGACCCGGGCCGGCTACCGAGTGGAGACGGCGCTCAACGGGAGCGCCGCTCTCGACGCCATGAACCGCAACCTCCCCGACTTGGTCGTGCTGGACCGCATGTTGCCCGGCTTGTCGGGCGACGACGTGCTGAAGGCCATTCGCTCCGACGCGGCCACTCGGATGCTGCCCGTGGTGGTGCTGACCGCCAAGCGCGAGCAGGAAGACCGCATCAGCGGGCTGGAGATGGGGGCCGACGACTACGTAACCAAGCCGTTCAGCTCCAGGGAGCTGGCGTTGCGCATCGACGCAGTGCTGCGGCGGGCGCGGGGCGAGCGACAGAGTCCCTCCGGAGGCGGGCGCATACTGCGCGCCGGGCCGTTGCGCATGGACTTGGCCGCGTTGCGCGTGACCCTCCGGGAACGCGACATCCGGGTCACGCCCACCGAGTTTAGGCTGTTGCGGTCCCTGATGGAGCGACCCGGCCGCACGCTCAGCCGCCACCAGCTTCTCGTCGAAGCCTGGGCCGAGTCGGAGATCGTCGACCGCATGCACACGCGTACGGTCGACATGCACGTGCGGCGCCTGCGGACCAAGCTCGACTTCGCCGGCGACTGGATCGAGACCGTCCGCGGATTCGGCTACCGCTTCCAGGCGTCCGAGCAGAACTGAGGCGGCTACCGCAGTTCCGCGGGCAACCTCTTGATCACCACGGTCTGCACCTCGAACGCGTCGGTTTCGACGTACGCGGCCAACCCGTCCGGGCCCAAGGCCAGCGGCATCGCGTCCGACCCGGCGGCGAACGTGCCGACGTAGCCGCCGTCGCGAACCAGCACGTCCACCGGGCCCGAAATCTCCTCGTTCCACGGTTCGTCCGCGTCGATGCGGACGACCCATACGGTCCTCTCCCAGCCCGCCGCGATGTCGGCGATCACGGAAATCTCGTCGTAGAACTGCACCTCGTCGATGCTCTCCTCCAAGGCGGGCCTGCTCTCTTCCAGCATTGCCCGGACGGGTCCAGCCGCGGTGGCCAGTTCCCTCGCCAGAGCTTCGCGGTGCGCGTCCTTGACACGGTTGCGCACTCGCCTCGTCACCGGTACCGCGTCCAACGGCCGGCGCAGCACACGCTCGACGCCGGCCGACCCGGCGACCTTGACGGCATAGGCGGTGGAGTCCGCAACGACCACGGCACCGCTGGAAGAAACGTCGTAGCGTATCCTCGGCTCGAACATGCGCATCGCCATCGAGACCGCAATGCCATCCACGTTGCGCTCCGACGGAGGAGGGGGCGGCGGGGTCCAGAGCCGCATGACCGTATCGAGCGTCGCGATCTTGCCGCCCAGTCCGAGCCGCTCGACGATCCGCCGACTTGGCGACGCGCCGACACGGCCTTCCTCGGCCCGGGACATGTCCATCTCCATGTGCCGCACGGAGATCAAGTCGTCCCCGCGGCGAGCAGGGCGGGCGTCGCGCCCAAAGTCGAATGTTCCCGCCCCGCCCGGCAACCCGCTGGGCATCGCAACGAAACGTTCGAAGTCCCCGTCGCGATCAAACACGAGGTATCTGTTCCGGTCCACGTCGAACGCGGCGACGCCCCCTCCCTCGGTCGGTGCGAAGTGCGAGATGGCGCTGTACTCGCCGGGTCCTTGGCCCTGCCTGCCGATCTCGCGTACCGCGCCGTCGTCCCCAAACACAAGCAGGCGTTGCCCGGCCCCGTCCGCGTCGAGCACGTACAGTCGGCCGTCGTCTCCGAAGGCCGCGGCCTCGACGGCGGTAAGGAGCACGTCGGGGTCCCCGATACGGCGCACCTCTTCGAAGTCGGCCGACAACGGCGTGTCTTCGGCCGGCAGGTCCACCACCTGCTGGACGAGCGCCGAAGCGCGGCCCGCCACGGACAGGACGAGCAGGAGGGCAAGAGCGGCGGCGCCCCGGCTGAATGGGGGCGGGGGCGAATTCGAAGAGCTGCTCACGGCGAGGTCTCCTTGGGGAGCGAGCGGAGGGGCGGCCCGCCCAGACGGACGGGGCGAAGGGTCCAACAAGACCGCATGGGGATCATCGAGGCGTCATCGTCCGCGGAGCGCAGGCGGCGCGATGCCGTGGCGCGCCCAAGTCGGGGGCGCAATGCCCACGGGCGCAACGAGACTTGGCGACAGCACGAGGGCAGGCATCAGTCGCCTTCGGGCGGGTCCCTCAGGCAACCGCGGCCGGCCAGCGAAGAGAAGTCCTTGCCCGCGACGATGATGTGATCCAACACGGGAATGCCCAGTTGATCGCCGGCGGAGGAGAGTTGGCGCGTCACCCGAAGGTCCTCGGCGGAGGGCTCGGGGTTTCCGGAGGGATGGTTGTGGACGAGGATGAGCGCGGCCGCGCGCAACACGATCGCGTCGCGGAAGACTTCGCGCGGGTGAATCAGGGACGCGTCCAGGATTCCGCGCGTGACCTGGCGCTGGCAGATCGGCGCGTTCTGGGCGTCCAGCAACAGCACGTGGAACTCCTCGTGCGGCAGATGGGCCATGCTGGGGGCGAAGAGTCCATGGACGTCGCGCGGGCCCGTGATCGGCTCTTCGCGCACCGTGCGGGCCGCCGCCACTCGCTTGCCGAGCTCGATGGCGGCGACGATCCTCGCGGCCATGGCCATGCCGATGCCCGATATGGCGGTGAGTCGGTCCTGGTCGACCCGGCCCAGGTCCCGCAACCGGCCGTCAGCAAGCGAGAGCACTCGCTCGGCCAAGGCGCCGGCCGACGCCGTCGCGGCCCCGGAACCGATCACGAGCGCCAGCAGCTCGCGCTCGGAAAGGGGCCCTGGGCCATACCGGCGCAAGCGCTCGCGCGGGCGCGCTTCGGGAGGGTGGCCCCGGTCTAGGTCAGCGCGCCGTGGCACTTCTTGTACTTTCGGCCGCTTCCGCAAGGACAAGGCGCGTTGCGTCCGGGCGGCTTTTCCACCGTGATCGGCGTCTTGGGCCGATGCTCTCCGCGATTGGCGGCCAGCCGCCGAACATCGCCGCCTGGAGTTCCCGCGGCCGCACCCTCCACCGGCCGCCCCGGCACCGCCATCCCGAGCGAGTCGACCCCGGACCGGCCGCCTGCGCGGGGCGTGCCGCCGCGCGGTCCCGGACCGGCCGCCGACGGCCCCGAGTACACAAAACGGCCTTGGGCCTCGGCCGGATGGCGCATGGCAGGCCGTTCTTCGACGCGCAACCGGAAGAACTGCTGCGTGACGGTGCGGCGAATGTCGTCCATCAGCCCAACGAACATCTCGTAGGCTTCCTTCTTGTACTCGACGAGAGGATCTTTTTGTCCCCAGCCGCGAAAGCCGATCGACGCCTTGAGGTGGTCCAGATCGTAAAGGTGATCCTTCCACTTGCCGTCGATCGTGGAAAGCAACACGAAGCTCATGACGCGCTCGGCGTGCTCCCCGAAAGCCTCCAGTTGCCGGTCGAACGAGTTGCGGACGGCCTCCCCCGCGGCGGCGATCAAGCCTTCCCGGTCCAGTTCGCCCGCGTCCGCCTCGTTGTCCAGCCGTGGCAAGACCGTGTGCAGATCCAAGAGCATTCGCTGCCGCAACGAACCTGCGTCCATCTCTTCCGAAGCGCTCGACTCCGGCACGCAGTCCTCGAAGACCGCATCCATGGCGTGGCGAATCATCTCCCAGATCTCGCCCTTTAAGTCCTCGCCGCCCTCGAGCGCGAAGAGGCGCAGGTCGTAGACGACTTCGCGCTGCTGGTTCATGACGTCGTCGTAGTCCAGCAACCGCTTGCGCGCCTCGAAGTTGTTGCCCTCGACGCGCTTCTGCGCCCGGCCGATCGACCGGGTCACAAGGGGATGCGTGATGACCTCGCCTTCCTCGGCGCCCATGCGCTCCATGGCTCCGGCGATCCGTTCCATGCCCCCGAACAACCGCATGAGATCGTCTTCGAGCGACAGAAAGAACTGGGACGCGCCGGGATCGCCCTGGCGGCCTGCCCGCCCGCGCAGCTGCCGGTCGATCCGCCGCGCTTCGTGGCGCTCCGACCCGACGATGTGCAGGCCGCCCACCTCCACGACGTGGTCGTCCGGCTTGCCCGCCAGCTCCTCGTAGCGCACCGGGTCGGTCGGCGCGACCGACTGGGGCTCCATCCCCCGCTCCTTCGCCCAGCCCACCGTGCGCGTGCGAGTGACGCCCTCCCCCAGCTTGATGTCCGTTCCGCGCCCGGCCATGTTGGTGGCGATCGTCACGGCGCCCGGCTGTCCGGCTTCCGTCACGATCTCGGACTCGCGCTTGTGCTGCTTCGCATTCAGCACGTTGTGGTGGAGGCCACGCCGCTTGAGCATGCGCGACAGCGTCTCGGACACCTCCACGTTCGTCGTGCCGACGAGCACCGGCAGGTCGAGGCGGTTGAGGCGTTCGATCTCGTCCATGATGGCGGCGTACTTCTCTCGCTTGGTTCGAAAGATCAAGTCGTCCCGGTCGTCGCGAGCGATGGGCCGGTTGGTGGGAATTACCGCCACGTCCAGGTTGTATATCTGGTGGAACTCGGTCTCCTCCGTCTCAGCGGTTCCCGTCATTCCGGCGAGCTTGTCGTACATCCGGAAGTAGTTCTGGATGGTGATCGTCGCGAGCGTCTGCGTCTCGCCCCGCACTTCCACGCCCTCCTTGGCCTCCACGGCTTGGTGGAGTCCGTCGCTCCAACGGCGCCCGGGCATCTGCCGTCCGGTGAACTCGTCGACGATGACGATCGAGCCGTCCTCGCCCACGATGTAGCGCTCGTCTCTGCGAAAGAGCGTGTAAGCCTTGAGCAGCTGGTGGATGACGTGGATCTTCTGCGACTTGTCTGCGTATTCGGCTTCCAAGTCGGCCATCCGGCGGCGCTTGGCTTCGACCGGCATGTCTTCGTCGTCCTGTATCTCGCCCATCGCCTCGGACAGGTCCGGAACCACGAACGCCTCGGGCTCTCCCGGCGACAGCTCGTCCAGTCCCTGGTCCGACAAGTGAACCGCGCTGCCCTTCTCGTCCATCGCGAACAGCAGCATCTCGTCCACTTCGTGCAGGCGCTTGTCGCGCATGTAGTCCGCTTCGACCTTCTCGACCAGCTTGACTACCGCCGGCTGGTCCGCGAACAGCTTCATGAGGCGCTTGTTCTTCGGACCGCCCCGCTTGGCCGCCAGCAACAGCTCGCCGGCTTCGTACTCGTCCTCGCCCCCCGACTCGAGCAACTTCTCCGCCCTGGCGATCATCTCGCCCAAGCGGCGCGACTGCTTGCGGTGGAGGGCGCCCACGACCGGCGCCATCCGCTTGAAGGGCGTGGACGTGTCGCGGCTCACCGGACCGGAGATGATCAGCGGGGTCCGCGCTTCGTCGATCAGGATGGAGTCGACTTCGTCGATGATGGCGTACGCGTGGCTCCGCTGGACCCGTTGCTCCAGCGAGTGGACCATGTTGTCGCGCAGGTAGTCGAAGCCGAATTCGTTGTTGGTGCCGTAGGTGATGTCCGCGTGGTACGCAGCCCGGCGCTCGGGCGAACCGGGCTGGTAGAGATCGATGCAGTCCACGGTCAGGCCCAGCATGCGGTAGATGGAACCCATCCATTCGGCGTCGCGTTGCGCCAAGTAGGAGTTGACCGTGACCAAGTGGGCGCCGCGGCCCGCCAGGGCGTTGAGGTAGAGGGGCATCGTCGCCACGAGCGTCTTTCCCTCGCCCGTCGCCATCTCGGCCACTTGGCCCCTGTGCAGCTGGACGGCGCCGACGAGCTGGACGTCGTAGGGCACCATGTCCCACTCGAGAAAGTGGCCGGTGACGGCGACCTGCCGTCCCACCAAGCGGCGGCACGCTTCCTTGACGACGGCGAACGCTTCGGGCAGGATCTCCTCCAGCGCCCGGCCCAACTCGTCCAGCAAGCGCGACTCCAGCTTGCCGATCTCCAAGCTCAGCGTCTCTCGCTCGTCCGGATCGGTCGTGGTCCGCTTGGCCTGCCGAAGGGACTTGATCTCCTCCTCCGTCCTCGCCGTCGCTTCGCCGATGCGCTCGCGGAAGACGCCCGTCCTCGCGCCCAGGGCGTCGTCCGGCAGGTCCTCCAGCTCGGCGAAGCGTTCGTTGATCTCGGCGACCAGCGGACGCAAGCGCTTCACTTCGCGCGCGTGCCGCGATCCCACGACCCTCTTGACGATTCCTTTGATCATGTCGTGCCTCTGCTTGCGCCCTGCACCGGGCGCTCCGACGCCTCCGAGGCCTTGGCCGCGCAACTGCCGGAACGGCCGGCGGCGCCGCGGTAAAGGCCCTCGCTATGAATAAGGGCCATCACGTTGGACGCGACCATGGTCGAAAGGGACGCTCCCCGGCGCACCCGCTCGCGCACGAGCGTGGACGAGACGGCGACGCGCACGGCGCTCCGGACCAAGCGCCTCCCCGGGAGACCGCCCGCGCCCGCGCGCCCGTCTCTTGCCGCCACGACCAGTTGCGCCAGCCCGGCCACCGAGGCCGCTTCCTTCCATGTCGAGAACCGCGCCATCTGGTCGGCGCCCAACACGAGCGCGAGTTGCCACCGGGGTTGGGCGGCGCGGAGGGCGCGCAACGTGTCCACCGTGTAGGACGCGCCGCTCCGTTCCAGTTCGATCGTGCAGAGTTCGAAGCGCGGATCGGGCGCGATCGCCGCCTGTACCAAGCGCGCCCGCGTTTCCGGGGACGAGAGAGTCCAGCCTGCCTTGTGCGGCGGGCTTGCGGCCGGCGTCCACAGGACACGGTCGAGCCGGGCCGCGCGCGCGGCATCCGAAGCCACCGCGAAGTGGCCGGCGTGAGGCGGATCGAACGTCCCCCCGAAGACGCCTACGCGCAGCGGAGCCCCCGTTCGGCCGGGTCCCGGCCCATCCCGCCCTGCTCGAGTCCCCACGCCCGTGCCGCGGCGCCCGGCGCGGCGGCGGAGCCCGCGGTCGAGTCGGGCCTGACTTTCGCGGCGACCGTCCGGGCCTCCGGCGAGTCGGGGTATTCTTCCAGGAGCCGGTCCTCGTGCTCGTCGCGCTCCTCGTCCCAGCCCCATTTCTCGTAGATCTCGATCAGGCGAACGAGGGCGAGCGGCGCCGACACCGTGTTCGGGAACTCGTCGAGGAGTTGCAGGAAGCCCAGCTCCGCCGATTGGTAGATGTCGCGCTGAAAGTAGAACTGCGCCTCGCCGAACGCCCTGGCGGCGAGCTTGTCCTGCATCCGGCCGGCGACGACGGCGGCCGAGTCGCCGGTGGCCGTGCCGCGAAAGTCGGTCGCCACGTTCTCGCACGTGGTCCGGGCCTGCTGCGTGTACTGCTGGTCCCGTTGCGGATGGGGCGACAAAGCGGCATAGGAGCGGCAGAGACCCATCCACGCATCGTCGGCGCGTTCGTGGTCGGGGTACGCCTGCACGATGCGCGTGAACTCCGACACGGCGCTCACGTACTCCTCGTCCTCGAAGAAGGCGCGGGCCAGGTAGTACCGTGCGTCCACGACCCCCGCGAACCCCGGATAGGAGAGAAGGATGTGCTCGAACGCTTCGCGCGCGTCGCCCCAGTCCTCCTCGGCGAACGCCTCCTCGCCGTGCGCGTACAACTGCTCCGCCGTCCAACCGGCGAAGGGCGGCGTGGACGAGCAAGCCGACGACGGCGCCACGGTCGCCGCCAGCGCGACGGCCAGCCGAACGCGGTTGCGCCCTCGGCTGGAACTCGGCGCCGTCCTTGCGCCAAGCCCGCCGGCGGCCGCGCGGCCGCGCGTGGCCGCGACCACCAGGGTGGCCACCGGGGCGGCATGGCCCGGCGCCGCCTCCCGAACGCTCGCACGGCCGCCAGGGACTCCGGCGGAGCGCCCGTCATGGTGCGCCGCGGTCGCCGACGGAACGGCAAGCGGCCGCCTCAGCACCCTCCCTCCTCCCCGGCCGGCTCGCCGAAGCGGATCTCGTCCACTCTCGCCCGCGCCGAATCCGCCAAGAGTCCCGAAGCCGTCCCTGCGCCTGCCGCCCGGCGGTACGCCTCCAGAGCTTCCTCGCACCGGCCCATCCGCTCCAGCAGCTGTCCACCGTAGTAGTGCGCGCGCGGCACCAGGGGCCTGGGCTCGCCCACGCGCAAGACGACGCCGATGCGCTCGAGGGCTTCCTCCACGCGACCCTCGCCCGCCAGTTCCTCGGCCAGTTGAAACGAGCACGAACCCACGTGCCAACGGGTCTCGCGCTCGCGGCGGCCGGCAAGCGCGGCGAATTCCTCGAACAGCGCCAACGCTCGCTCGCAGTCGCCGATCTCGTGATGGGCCCGCGCCGTCTCCAGCACGAGATCCGGGTCCTCCCGCGCGGCGTCCAGAACCATCAAGTAGAGCGGGAGCGCGCGCACGGGCTCGCCCGCGGCGGTGTAGTGCCGGGCCAACGGCAGCGCCAAGTCGGCCGCGACGGCTCCGGGGTCGAAGGCCGAGGCGGCTTCGAGCGCCGAAGCCATCGCGTACGAATCGCCGCTCTCGTTCGCGCGCTTGGCCACGGCCACGAAGTCCGCGACCGCCTGCCGAGCGTGGGACGCTTCGGCCGCGACGGCCCTCTCGTACAGCGATCGCGAGTCGTCCACCCGTCCCAGCACGGCATAGGCGTGCGCCGTCCGCACCGTGTCGCCCGTGTCCGCGCCGGGCTGCTTCAGCGAAAGCCGGTACTCGGCGAGCGCTTCCTCGAAATCCCCCCGGGCGAACGCTCGGTCTCCCCTCGCCCGCGCCGTTTCCTCGCCCGGATCGATGCCGCACGAAGCCGCGACCACAAGAGCGCTCAACGACATCCCTCTTGCCGCCAACGCGCGACGCGACGCAATCGAACTCCTGCCGCACTCCGTGCATTTGGGCATTCGCAATGCTCGCAATCGAATTCGCCCCGCAGTCCGCGCCGCCGAGCGGCCTGCCTCACGTCCCTCGCCCCGGCCCAATGCATCCCGGCGACTCCCGACGAAACTTAACCGACGCCGACGCCGGGGAGACCGGCCGGCCGCGGCCCCGATCAGCCGGTGCCGGCCGATGCCTGCTGCAACCGCCGCCGAAAGTACGCCACGGTCCTGCGAACGCCCTCGCGCAGATCGATCTGCGGCTTCCAACCGAGCTCGCGCCCGGCCAACGATATGTCCGGGCACCGTCTCGCCGGATCGTCTTCGGGCAACGGCCGGTTCACGACCGCAAGTTTGGAGCGCGTTTCTTCCTGGATCGCAGTCGCCAGCTCGAGGATGGTGATCTCGCTGGGATTGCCGACGTTCACGGGCCCAGCCAACTGCGAGCGGAACAGCCGGTACAAGCCCTCCACGAGGTCGTCCACGTAGCAGAACGACCGCGTCTGGGTCCCGTCGCCGTAGATCGTCAGCGGCTCGCCCTGCAATGCCTGCACGACGAAGTTGGACACCACGCGGCCGTCGTCGGGCCTCATGCGGGGGCCGTAGGTGTTGAAGATGCGGGCGACGACGGCGTCGACGCGGTGCTTGCGCCGGTAGGCGAACGCGAGAGCCTCGGCGTAGCGCTTGGCCTCGTCGTACGAACTCCGCAGGCCGACCGGATTGACGTTCCCCCAGTAGTCTTCGCGCTGGGGGTGGACGCCCGGGTCGCCGTAAACCTCGGAGGTCGAAGCCAGGAGGTAGCGGGCGCCGTGGCGGCGGGCCAGGCCCAGCGTGTTGTGAGTCCCCAGCCCGCCGGCGAGCAAGGTCTCCACCGGCGTCGCCAAGTACGCCGACGGGCTGGCCGGCGAAGCCAGATGGAGAACGCCTGCCAGCTCCTGGTCCGCGAAGAACGGACGGCTTACGTCGTGTTCCACGAAGTCGAAGCGCGGTTCGCTGTCGAGGTGGGCCAAGTTCCGCGCCGCGCCGGTGATGAGGTTGTCGACGCCCGTCACGTGGTACCCCTCGCCGAGCAGTCGGTCCACAAGGTGGGACCCCACGAAGCCCGCCGCTCCGAAGACAACGACGCGCACGGTCAGCTCGCCGGCTCGGCCGACACGCGCGGCCGTCCCACGGAATGGTACTCGAAGCCGCGACGGGCCATCTCGTGCAACGGGTACAGGTTGCGGCCGTCGAAGACGAGCGGCCGCTTCATGAGGCCGCGCATGGACGAGAAGTCCGGGTTGCGGTAGGCCGGCCACTCCGAGTGGACGACCAGCGCGTCGGCTCCCGCGAGCACGTCGTTGCACTCGTCCTTGTACTGAACGGCGTCGCCGAGCACTCGGGCGGCACGGGGCATCGCGGCCGGGTCGTGGGCCGTCACCGTCGCACCCCGCTCGAGCAGGCCCCCGATCGTCGCCAGACTCGGGGCGCCCCGCATGTCGTCGGTCCCGGGCTTGAAGGCGAGCCCCCACACGGCGAACGCGCGCCCCGACAAGTCCTCGCCGAACCGCTCCACGATCATCGCCAGGAGCGCCCGCTTCTGCCGCTCGTTGACTTGGCCGACGGCCTCGACGAGCGACGCGTCCACTCCGTGCCCGCGCATCATGCGGGCGAGCGCGTCCACGTCCTTGGGCAGGCAGGACCCGCCGTACCCCACGCCAGCCCTCAGGAACAGCGGCCCGATGCGCGAGTCGCGACCCACGCCGTGCCGAACACGCTCAATGTCCGCGCCCACCCTCTCGCAGAGTTGCGCGACCACGTTCATCAGGCTGAGGCGACTTGCCAGCATCGCGTTCGCAGCGTACTTGAGCACTTCCGCCGACGCCTCGTCCATCGCAACGATTTCGCTGTCCGAAGACACGAACGGCCGGTAGAGACGGCGCAGCTCGCGCACGGCCACGTCGCTCTCGGTGCCCAGCACGACGCGCTCGGACCGCATGAAGTCCGCGACGGCTGTCCCCTCGCGCAGGAACTCGGGGTTCGAGCACACATGCGCCGCGTGCGGACTCTCGGTCTTCAGCAGCTCGCGCACGCGGGCGGCCGTGCCGACGGGCACCGTGCTCTTGAGCGCCACGATCCGCTCGCCGTCCATGGATCCGGCGATCCTCGCCGTCGCGTCCAGCACTTGCGCGACATCCGCGGAACCGTCTTCGCGACACGGCGTTCCCACGGTCACGAACACGATGTAGGACGCGCGCACGCCCTCTTCGACATCGGTCGTGAACCGCAAGCCCCCGCTGTCGAGGTTTCGCTTGACCAGTTCGGCCAACCCCGGCTCGACGAAGTGGAGCGTTCCCTTGCGAAGCACGGCGACGACCGACGGGTCCATGTCGCAACAGACGACCCGATGCCCTGCCTCCGCCAAGCACGCACCCGTCGTCAACCCCACGTACCCGGTACCGACGACCGCGATGTTCACGTCATACCGCCACGCGATCCACCCTGGGGCGAAGCCCGTGCAACGCCACCCCGGCGCGTCGCGAACCGGCCTTCGCCTTCTTGACGATCCACGGCCCGCCCGGCTCGCCAGCCGGCGCCGCGACCCTCCTCGTCGCGTTCCGCGCGTCCACGAGAGCCCGCGAGAGTTGCCTGATCCGACCGTAGTCGATGCTCGCATGGTCCGCCACGACCACCACGGCGTCGGCCTCGCCGAGCACCGAGCGCAACAGGGGGACCGACCGCAACACCCGATCTCCCGTGTTCCATTCGGGTACGTGCGGGTCGTGGTAGATCACGTCCGCGCCCTCACGCTCCAGCAGATCGAGCACCGCCAAGGCCGGCGACCCACGTACGTCCGGCACGTCGCGCTTGAAGGCGACGCCCACTAGCAGGACGCGCGAGCCCTTCAGGGCGCCGCTCGGGGCGAGAGCCTCCCGCACTTTGCCGACGACGAAAGCCGGCATCTCGGCGTTGATCTCCGCGGCGAGCTCGATGAGCCGCGTGGGGTCGCCTAGAGAGCGCATCTTCCAAGCCAAGTATTGGGGGTCCACGGGAATGCAGTGTCCCCCGGGACCGGGACCGGGCTGAAACTTCATGAACCCGAACGGCTTGGTGCCTGCGGCCTCGAGGACTTCCCAGATGTCGAGTCCCAGCTTGTCGGCGACCTGCGCCATCTCGTTGGCGAATCCGATGTTCACCGCCCGAAACGCGTTTTCCAGTATCTTGGCGAACTCGGCGGTCTCGGAAGAAGAGACTGGCACAATATGCTCCACGAAGCGGGAGTAGAACTCCATGCCGGCCCGCGTGCAGTCCGGGGTGACGCCGCCGATCAGCTTGGCGGTGTTTCGGATTCCCCAGCGCTCGTTGGCCGGATCCACCCGCTCGGGCGAGAAGCAGAGGTGGAAGTCCCTGCCCGCGCAGAGGCCGTTCTGAGACAGCACGGGCAGGACCAGGTCGCGCGTGCCTCCCGGATAGATCGTCGACTCGAGAACCACCAAGCACCCCGGAACGAGGACCGACGCCACCATGCGGGCCGCGTCCAAGACGTGCGAGACGTCCGGGTCTCCCGACTTCGAGAGCGGCGTGGGCACGCAGATGGCCATCGCCTCGCAACCGGCCAGATCGCGCGGGTCCGTCGTGGCCCGGAGAAGCGTCCGGTCGCGCGCCCGTTCGACTTTCTCCGACGGGATGTCGGGAATGTGGCTGTGGCCGTCGTTGAGGCCGGCAACCACCTCCGGAGCCACGTCGAACACGACGACCCGTATGCCGCTCCTTGCGGCTTCGATCGCCAGAGGAAGCCCCACGTAGCCGGCGCCGAGAACCCCCAGCGCCGGCCGGACCGACTCAGCCATCATTCGGACTCTTGAGCGGGAGACTGGGACTGCGGGGTCGGCCCATCCGAACTCGCAGCTTCGACGCGGGTCGCTTCAAGGAAGTCGATGGCGTACTCCGCCAGCAAGCGGTCGTTTTCTTGAACGAAGTATCCGTTCGCGGCCCAGGCGTCGAGCACGGAATCCGTCATCGCCACCACGACTCCCGAGATGTTGAGGGCCGCCCCGGCCGCCATCGGCACCGAGTCCGCCACGGCTTCCGGAGCGAGGTGGACCAAGTAGGACGCATTGCCTTCGTTGGGCAACGTGGTCCAGAAGGCGTGCGGCCCGAACAGTTGCGTGATCCGGACGTTCTCGAGGCCGATCGCTTGGCCGACGTAGGCCGCGGTCTCGCTCGCGAAGTCTTCCAGCGCGACCACGGACACCTCGTCGAGGGCCGACGGAACCGCCTCTTCGCTCGTTTCCTCGGTCGGCACCGCCGTCTGGGAGAGCCAGAAGAAGAAACCGGCCACGGCCAAGACCGCCACGATCATCAGCAGCACGCTGACGCCTCCACCCCCGGACCGGGACTTGAACAGAATCGCCATTTGCCTCCCTCCGTCTTCGCGTTCGCTCGGTTGCGCGCGTCCGGCGACTCGCCCGAACGGGCGCGCGGATTCCATCATACCAGCTCGACGCGCGCCATCTCGGCGGCGTCGCCCTTGCGGTTGCCCAGCTTCAGGATGCGCACGTAGCCGCCCGGTCTTTCGGCGTACCTGGGGCCGATCTCGTCGAACAGCTTGCCAAGGATCGCGCGACTCGATATGCGGCGCGCCGCCATTCTACGGGCGTGCAGGTCCCCGCGCTTGGCCATCGTGACCAGCCTCTCGGCATAGGGCCGCAGCTCCTTGGCCCGCGCCGTGGTGGTGGTGATCCGCTCGTGCAGGAACAGCGAGGCGGCCAAGTTCCTCAGGAGGGCCTTCCTGTGGCTCGGAGAACGCGACAGGCCGCGCCCTTTCTTTCTGTGACGCATGGAGGAGAGACTCCCTTCTTCCGCCCGGCCTAGCCGCCCGGCATCCGCGGAACGTTCATGCCCAGCTTGAGGCCCATCGCGGCCAAGGCTTCGCCGATCTCCTCGACCGCACGCTCGTCGAGGCCGGGAATGTCCAGCACATCTTCGCGGCTGCGGACGACCAAGTCGCGAAGCGTGGCAACCGACGCCGCCTCGAGCGACTCGCGCAACGGAACCTTGAGTTCGGCGGCATCCTGGACCGGGCGGTCGAGCAACTCGGCGATGTGGGCCGGGACCACCCCGGGCGACGACCCGTCCGGCTGGTCGGCTCCGAGCTCGAGCATGAAGCCGACGTACCGCTGCACCAAGGCCGCGGCCGAACGAATCGCCTCTGTTGGCGCCAAGGCGCCGTTGGTTTCGACCCGCACGGTGAGCTTGTCGAAGTCGGTCCGCTGGCCCACTCGCGTCTCTTCGACCGTGAAGTTGGCCCGGAGCACCGGATTGTAGATCGCGTCGATGCGGATCAAGCCCGGTTCGTCTCCGTCGGCCGGCATCTCGTCCGCGAGCACGAAGCCGCGCCCCTTGTTCACGAACAGCTCGATCTCGAGTTCGCGGTCGTCCTGCAGGGTGAGGATGTGCCGCTCCGGGTCATGGATCGTCACCGACGGCGGCGCCTTGACCGAACCAGCCGTGACCGGCCCCGCCTTGCGCGTCGCGATCCGGAGCGCCGCCTCCTCGACTCCCTCGTCGAGGGTGACGACGAGGCCCTTGATGTTGTGGACGACTTGGTGCACGTCTTCGACGACGGACTCGATCGTGGCGTGCTCGTGACGGACCTCGGCGCTGCGGAGTCCCCACACGGCCGAGCCGCGCAACGACGAGAGCAGAACTCTGCGGATCGCGTTGCCGAGCGTGTAGCCGAAGCCCCTCTCCAGCGGCTCCATAACGAAGTCGGCCGACTTGCCGTCCTCCGACGTCCTGGCGGTCTCGATGCGCTCCGGCAACACGAGGCCCGTCATGTCAATCTCCAAGAATGACCTCCGTTTTCGTATCAGCAGGTGTCCAGCGGCGCGGCGGCCGCCCGCTCTCCGGCGGGCCAAGGTCGCGTCACTTGGAATACAGTTCGACGATCAGCTGTTCTTGCGCAGGCAACGGAATCTCGCCCCGTTCCGGTTCCCGCACGACACGGCCCACACAGCCCTTCTCGTCGAAGGCGAGCCACTCCATCAGCGGCGGACGCGTGCGTGCTCCCAAGCTGGCAGCCACCAAGTCGAGCTCGCGCGAGCCGTCGCGCAGGGCGATCTCGTCGCCCGCGCTCACGCGGCAACTAGGAATGTCCACCAGCGACCCGTTGACTTGCACGTGGCGGTGGCGCACCAGTTGCCTGGCTTGGCGGCGACTGGTGGCCAGCCCCAAGCGAAACACCACGTTGTCCAGGCGGGTTTCCAGGGCAAGCACCAAGTTCTCGCCGGTCACTCCGGGTCTCGACGCCGCATGCTTGAACAGGTTGCGGAACTGCCTCTCGTGCAACCCGTATATCCGCTTGACCTTCTGCTTCTCGCGCAATTGGACGGCGTACGCCGACTGCTTGCGGCGCCGAACCGAGGCGGGGCCGTGCTGGCCGGGCGCGTACTGCCGCCTTTCCACGGGGCACTTCTGCGTGTAGCACTTGACCCCCTTGAGAAACAGCTTCTGCCCCTCGCGGCGACAACGCTTGCACGCGGGTCCTGTATATCGCGACATGGTTCCGGGTCCTCCGTCAGACGCGGCGCTTCTTGGGCGGGCGGCAACCGTTGTGCGGCAACGGCGTCACGTCGTGTATCGACTTGACCTCGAGCCCGGCGGCGGCGATCGCCTGAATGGCGGACTCGCGGCCCGATCCCGGCCCGCGAACCCGCACGACGACGCTGCGCACGCCCAGTGCGACGGCGTCCCGGCCCGCCTTCTCGGCTGCCATCGTCGCCGCGAACGGCGTCGACTTCTTGGACCCCTTGAAGCCCGCAGTGCCGGCGGACGCCCACACCAGGACGTTGCCGACGTTGTCGGCGATCGTGATCAGCGTGTTGTTGAACGTCGCCTTGATGTGGGCGACGCCTTCGGATTCCACGACCTTCCTGGACTTCTTGGATCGCGTCGTTTTTGGCTTGGCCAACTTGTCGCTCGTCCTTGCGGGGCAACGCCCGCCTTGGCGTTAGTGCTCGCGGGTCCGGCGCTGGGGCTACTTCTTCGGCGCCTTCTTCTTGCCGGCGATGGCCCGGCGCGGGCCCTTCTTCGTGCGCGCATTGGTGTGCGTCCGCTGCCCGCGCACTGGCAACCCGCGCCGGTGACGCAGACCTCGGTAGCAACCGATGTCCATGAGCCGCTTGATGTTCATGGAGATCTCGGTGCGCAACGCGCCCTCCACTTTGTGGTACTGCTCAATCTCGCGACGGAGCACGCTGGCGTCCTCGTCGCTCAGCTCGTGCGTTCGCAGATCGGGGTCGATTCCGGTAGCCTCCAGAATGCGGCGGGCCCTCGTCCGGCCGACGCCGTACACGTAGGTGAGCGCCACTTCGATGCGTTTGGCCCTCGGCAGGTCCACGCCGGCTATCCGCGCCACTTCGCTTCGCTCCCCGTCAGCCCTGGCGCTGCTTGTGGCGCGGGTTCCTGCTGCAGATGACGCGCACGACGCCCTTGCGGCGCACGACGCGACAATATTCGCACATGGGCTTCACGCTGGTCCGCACCTTCATACGGCTTCCTCTCCCCAGTTCAATGGACAGCCACTTAAGGTAGCCCTCGCGACGCCGTTGCGGTAGAGGCCGGGGACGCCGACTCTGGCGGACTCCTGCCGGGACGCGACCGCGACGGCCCGGGCGTCCTCGTTCAACGGGGTCAAGCCGGGGCGCGCTCGCTCGGTCGCCCCGCCGGCATCCGCTCCGCCCAGCGCCGCCGCCGTAGCCCAGATGCCGCCGCCCGTAAGCACGCGGGGCCCGTCGCCGGCAACCGCGACCGTGTGCTCGAAGTGCGCCGAGAGCGAGCCGTCGGCGGTGGCGGTCGTCCACCCGTCGGCGAGCGTGCGGATGCGGCCGCTCCCCAGCGCCACCATCGGCTCGATCGCCAGCGTGGCGCCCGCGCGCAGGAGCGGCCCCGTGCCGGGCCGCCCGTGGTTGGGCACCTGGGGGTCCTCGTGCACCGCCCGCCCGATGCCGTGGCCCACCAGGTCGCGCGCGATCTCCATCCCGCTCCCGGCGACGGCCGCTTCGACGGCGGCGCCCACGTCGCCCACGCGGGCGCCCGAACAGGCCGCCGCCACCGCCGCGTCCAGGGCTGCGCGCGTCACGCCGAGCAACTGGACGGCATCCGGGCCGATCTCGCCCACGGGGTACGTGAAGGCCGAGTCGGCACACCATCCGTCAAGCCGCACGCCCACGTCGATCGACACGATGTCGCCGGAGCGCAAGGCCCGCGCGCCGGGAATGCCGTGCACGATCTCGGAGTTGACGCTGATGCACGCGCTGCCGGGAAAGCCGTAGAGCCCCTTGAAGGCGGGCACGGCGCCCTCGTGAGAACGCACGAAATCGTCGACGAACCCGTCGAGCGCGGCCGTGGTGGCTCCAGGCAGAACGATCGCCTCGATCTCGGCGAACAGGGCGCCGATGACGCGCCCCGCGGTCTCCATCGCGGCGATCTGCGCCGGAGACTTGGTCGTGAATTCGCCGGCCATCGCCTAGGCGGCCACGGCGGCCATGAGAGCGCGGTGAACCTCGTCCATGCCGGTCTGCCCGTCGACGCGCGCCAGCAACCGGCGGCGGTCGTAGTGGGCGACGAGCGGGGCGGTCGCTTCGCGGTAGACGGCCAAGCGCGTTCGCACGGCCTCGGGGTGGTCGTCGGCGCGGTGCACGAGGGGCTCGCCCGTATCGTCGCAGAAGCCCTCGCGGCGCGGCGGATCGGAGTGAACGTTGTAGACGCGCCCGCTGGGCGACAGGCGGCGGCCCGAGATCCGCTCGACCAGAACGGATTCGGGCGCGTCCAGCAGCACCACTCGGCTCACGCGGCGGCCGACTCTTGCGAGGACCTCGTCGAGGGCGGCGGCCTGGGCCTCCGTGCGGGGGAAGCCGTCCAGGATCAGGCCCTGGCCGCGCGGCATCGCGGCCAGCCGCTCGCCCAGCAACGCGACCATGAGGTCGTCGGGGACCAGGCGGCCCGAGTCCATGTACGCTTGCGCCTCCTGGCCAAGCGGCGTGCCTGCTGCGCGCACGGCGCGCAGCAGGTCGCCCGTGGAGACGTGCGCCCAGCCGAGATCGTCTCGCAAGCGGGCGCCCTGCGTGCCCTTTCCCGCGCCCGGGGATCCGAGGAAGACGACGACGGCGCCGGGTTCGTTGGAATGCGGATCCACGATGCCGCCCCTACATGTACCTCTGGCGGCCGCGCATCTTGACGCGGCCCTTCTTCATGAAGCCGTCGTAGTGGCGCAACAGAAGGTGCTGCTGGGCCTGCTGGACGGTATCGAGACCCACGCCCACCACGATCAGCAGGCTGGTGCCCCCGAAGAAGAAGGTCGGAACGTTGAACACGTCCAAGATCCAGTAGGGGAGCAACGCGATGAGAGCCAGGTAGAGAGAGCCGGGAAGAGTGACGCGGGTGAGCACGCGATCGATGTATTCGGCGGTGCGCGCTCCAGGCTTGACGCCGGGAATGAACGCCCCCTGCTTCTTCAGGTTCTCGGCCAAGTCCGCCGGGTTGAAGATGATGGCGGTGTAGAAGTACGTGAAGAAGACGATGAGGAAGCCGTAGGTCAGGTAGTATGCCCAATTGCCGGGCTGAAAGACGTCGGCCACGTCCTGGACCAGCGGGATCGAGCTGAAGGCGGCGATCGTGCCCGGGACGACGATGAAGGACTGCGCAAAGATGATCGGCATGACCCCGGCGGAGTTCACGCGCAACGGGATGAAGCTCTTCTGGCCCTCTTGGATGCGCCCGCGGCCCACCACCTTGCGGGGGATCTGAATCGGGATCTTTCGGGCCGCCATCGTCATGGCCACGACTCCTGCCGTGATTCCCACGACGATGCCCAGCAGCGCGACGACTTCCACAACGCCGATCTCGTCCAAGCGCACGGACTCCCACACGTTGGCCGCGGCTTGCGGGAAGCCCTGGATGATCGAAAAGAAGATGAGCAGCGACATGCCGTTGCCGATGCCCCGCTCGGTGATCTGCTCGCCCAGCCACATCACGAAGATGCCGCCGACCGTCAGCACGATCACGGTGGTGAGCACGAAGCCCGCGCCCGGATCGCGGACAGCTCCCGCGAGGCCCTGCAGGAACGACGCGTACGCGTACGACTGGACGACGCACAGCAGCACCGTCGTGTAGCGCGTCCACTGCGTGAGCTTCTTGCGGCCCTCTTCGCCTTCCTTCTGCAGCTTCTCGACCTTGGGCACGACGGCGGCGAGCAGCTGAAACATGATGCTCGCCGAGATGTAGGGCATGATGCCCAATGCCAGAATCGTGGCACGGCTCAGGCCGCCGCCCACAAACATGTCGAAGACCCCCAGAAAGGTCTCGGCGACTTGCTGGAACTGCTGCTGCAGGGCAACCACGTCGAGGCCCGGCACCGTGATGTGCGACCCCAGGCGGTACACGAACATGATGAAGAGCGTGAAGAGGATCTTCTTCTTCAGCTCCGGAGCCCGGAAGAGGTTCGGGATCGGGTTGGCCATCAGGCTGCGTCTCCAGCTACCGGTCGCGGGGGGGGACCGGGGCGTGAACCCGGGGCCTTCCGCGTCATCCCGCTGCGTCTTCGGCGGCGGGCGCTTGACCGGCCCTTGGACCCATGATCTCCACGGAGCCGCCGGCTTCCTCGATCTTGCGGCGGGCGGCCGCGCTCGCCCAATGCACGCGGCAACGCGCACCGGCGGGGGCGTCGCCCCCGGCCAGGAGCTTGACCGGCCTGCGCAGGGAGCGGATCAGCCCCGCACCGCGAAGCGACTCCGGCGTCGCTTCGCCTTCGACCCTGCCCAGATCGCCGACGTTGACGACTTGGTACTCGGTCCGGTTGCGGTTGGTGAACCCGCGTTTCGGGATGCGGCGCTGCAACGGCATCTGGCCGCCCTCGAACCACGCCGGCACCCCGCCCCCGGAACGCGAGTTCTGCCCCTTTTCGCCCCGTCCGGACGTCTTTCCCTTCCCCGACCCCGGCCCGCGGCCCACGCGCTTGCGGTTGCGCCGCGACCCTGCGGGCGGTCCGAGATTGTCCAATCCGATCATGCCTGTTCCGCCTCCGTCACCTCGACCAGATAGTCGACCTTCGCGATCATGCCGCGGATCGCCGGCGTGTCGTCCTGGACCACGGCCTTCTGGTGTCCCTTGATGCCCAAAGCGCGCAACACGCGCCGTTGCGCCTTTTGGCGGCCGACGGCGCTGCGCACCTGGGTAATGCGCAACCGCTTAGCCATGGCCGGCAAGCCCCAGCTGCTCGAGCGTCGCGCCGCGCTCGGCGGCAACCTCGTACGCCGTCACCAAGTTCTCCAAGCCGTCGAAGGTTGCCCGCGCAACGTTGACGGGGTTGTTGGTGCCCAAGCTCTTGGTGAGCACGTCGGTCACGCCGGCGGCCTCGAGCACCGCGCGCACCGGCCCGCCCGCAATGACTCCCGTTCCCGGAGCCGCCGGCCGCATCAGAACGCGGCCTGCTCCGCACCGGCCGATGATCTCGTGCGGCAACGTTCCGTTGACCACGGGCACGTCCACCATGTTGCGGCGGGCATGCTCGAACGCCTTGCGAATCGCCTCGGCCACCTCGTTGGCCTTCGCCTGCGCGATGCCGACCCGGCCCGCCTTGTCGCCCGCGGCCACCAGGGCGCTGAAGGAGAACCGGCGGCCGCCCTTCACGACCTTCGCCACGCGGTTCACGTAGATCACGTTCTCGACCTGCTCGGAGTTCTCTCGCGGCGGCGAGTTGTCCCTGGCCATCAGAACGCCAGCCCCCCTTCGCGCGCACCCTCGGCAAACGCCTTGACGCGACCGTGGTACTTGAAGCCGCCGCGGTCGAAGACGACCGTCTCGACGCCACGCTCCCGAGCCTTCTGGGCGAGGAGCTTGCCCGCCGCCCGAGCCGCCTCGACCTTGCGCCGCTCGCCCTCGCCGGCCTTGAAGTCCCGCAACTCGGGCGCCAGCGTGGACAGGCCGACCAGCGTGCGTTGCGCGTCGTCGTCGACCACTTGGCCCTCGATGTGGCGCAACGACCGGAACACCACCAGCCGCGGCCGGCTTCGGGTTCCGTGCACCCTCTTGCGGATGCGCGCGTGGCGCCTGCCCCGCTGAAGCTTGCGGTTCTTCCTGAGCTTGCTCTGCTTGATCATTGCCAGTCGGTCCCTAGGCCCGAACGCGGTCTCGTCGTCACGTCCCGGCGGTCTTGCCGGCCTTGCGCCGGACCTGTTCTCCACGGTACCGAACGCCCTTGCCCTTGTAGGGCTCCGGGGGGCGAAAGGCACGAATGACGGCGGCGACGTGGCCAACCTGCTGCTTGTCCGGCCCCTTTACGACAATCGTCGTCGGATTCGGGGTCTCGAAGACGATTCCCTTCGGGGCCGAATAGTCGATCGGGTGAGAAAAGCCGAGCCTCAGGTGGAGTTCGCCGCCCTTGGCCTCCGCCCGGTACCCGACGCCGACGATTTCCAGGGTCTTCGCGAAGCCCTCGCCGACGCCCTGGATGACGTTGGCCACCAAGGAGCGCGTCAGGCCGTGAAGCGCCCGGTGCTTCTTGTCGTCCGACTCCCGCGTAACAACCAGCGCCTTCTCGGCCGTCCCCTCCGCCTCGCGCCACGTCACCGCGATGGGAGACGCCACCTCCAGCTCGAGTTCGCCCTTCGGACCCTTGGCCGCCAACCGCTGCCCGTCGAGCTTCACTTCGACGCCGGCCGGCACCCGGACCGGCATCTTGCCAATGCGCGACATCGTTCTCCTCTACCAGACCACCGCGAGGACCTCGCCGCCCGTCCGGGCGGCCCGCGCCGCGCGGTCGGACAGCAGTCCCCGCGACGTGGACAGGATCGCGATCCCGAGTCCATTGCGTATTCTGGGTATCTCGTCCACGCCCACGTACCGCCGGCGCCCCGGCTTGGAGACCCTCTCGATGCGGCGGATGACGGGGCTCCCTTCGTGGTACTTGAGATAGACGCGCAACAGTCCGTGACGTCCGTCGTTGAGGACCTTGTAGTCGTAGACGAACGCGTTCTCCTTGAGCAGGCGGGCCACTTCGACCTTGAGCTTCGAGAGGGGGACGTCGGCCCACTTGAGGCCGGCCGTGCCGGCGTTGCGGATGCGCGTCAGCATGTCCGCCACGGGATCGGTCATCATGATTGGTTGGGATCCTCCTGGGCGCTGGAAGACGCCTCCTGTTGGCCCCGGGCCGGGGCGCGCGTCACGCCTTCGCTCCGATGATCACGGGCGTCTGGCCCCGGAAGGGGAACCCGAGCTGTTGCAGCAGCGCATACGCTTGGTCGTCCTTGTTCGTCGAGGTGACCACCGACACGTCCATGCCGTGGATGCGGCTGACCCTGTCGTAGTCGACCTCGGGAAAGATGATCTGCTCGCGGATGCCCATCGTGTAGTTGCCCCGTCCGTCGAACGAGCGGCTGTTGAGACCGCGAAAGTCGCGGATGCGCGGCGTGGCCACCGAGACGAGCCTGTCGAGGAACTCCCACATCCGGCGGCGGCGCAACGTCACGGACGCGCCCACGGGCATGCCTTCGCGCAACTTGAAGTTGGCGATGGACTTGCGGGCCCGCGTGACGACCGCCTTCTGGCCCGTGATCGCGGCCAGCTCGCCGGCGACCGAATCGACCAACTTGCGGTCGCGGCTGGCCTCGCCCACGCCCACGTTCAGCGTCACCTTCACCACACTGGGCACCTGGTGCGGATTCGAAAAGCCGAACCGCTCCTGGAGCGCCGGGCGGGCGATCTCGCGGTAGTGGGTCAAGAGTCGTGGCTCCATCGTCCGGCTTCCCTTCGGCGGCGCCTAGCCGCCCGGCCGTTCCGGCTTGGGAACCGGGTTGCCGCTCTTCACGGCGATCCGTTCCTTGCCGCCTTCCCGGGGCACGTCCATGCGCACGCGGCTCGCGCCGCCCGCCGCGCCGTCGAGGAGCATGACGTTGGACGCGTGGATCGGCGCCTCGAAGGTGACGACGCCGCCCTCGGGATTGGCCTGCGACGGCCGCGTGTGCCGCTTGCGCATGTTGACGCCCTGCACCACCACGCGGTTCGACCTCGGCAGAACGCGAAGCACCGTGCCCTCGGCCTCGCGGTGGTTGCCCCGGATCACCTTGACCCGGTCGCCCTTCATGATCCTCATCTTCGGCGCCGCCATCCCTCAGAGCACCTCCGGCGCGAGCGACACGATCCTCATGTAGCGCTTCTGGCGCAGCTCGCGTCCGACGGGCCCGAAGATGCGGGTGCCGCGCGGCTCCTTCTGAGCGTTGATGAGAACGGCCGCATTGTCGTCAAAGCAGATGTAGGTGCCGTCCCGGCGGGACGTCTCCTTGGCCGTGCGGACCACGACCGCCTCGGTCACTTCGCCCTTCTTCACCGAAGCGTTGGGCACGGCGTCCTTGATCGTCACGATCACCCGGTCCCCGATGCGCGCGTAGCGTCGCCCGGAGCCGCCCAGCACGCGAATGCACAAGGCCCGCTTCGCGCCCGTGTTGTCGGCGATCTTGAGCATCGATTCCTGTTGAATCATCGAACGTACCCAGTCTCTTCACGCCGGCTCGTCAGGCGGGCCGGTCGAGCAGTTCCACGACGCGCCACCGCTTGGTCTTGGACAACGGGCGGGTCTCCATGATCCGCACCGTGTCGCCGACCTGGTACTCGTTGGCCTCGTCGTGGGCATGGTATTTCTTGGAGCGCGTGACCTGCTTTCCGTACAGCGGATGCGCGAAACGGCGCGAGACCATCACCGTCACGGTCTTGTCGGCGCCGTCGGCGACGACCTTGCCCGTGCGCAGCTTGCGCCTGGCGCGGACCGCGGGCGACGGCGTGCCCGTTTCGTGGGCTCGCGTCACCGGGACCCGCCGTCTTCGCGCCCGAGCCGGCGCTCGTGCAGGATCGTCTTGATGCGGGCGATGTCGCGCCGGATCCGCCCTGGGAGCTTCGGGTTCTCCAGCTCCATGGTAGCCCGGCGGAAACGAAGCCTGAAGAGCTCCAGCTTCCGGTCCGCCAGCTCGTGCGCGAGTTCGGCGTCGCCCAGCTCGCGAATCTCTTCTGCCTTCATCTCGTCTTCTCTCTGTCTTCCGAGGCGCGGCCCGCTAGAGCTGCGACTCCCGGACAACGAAGCGCGTCTTGACCGGCAACTTGAACGAAGCGAGCCGCATCGCGCGCCGCGCCGTTTCGACCGGCACGCCTTCGAGTTCGAACATGACGCGTCCCGGCTTCACGACCGCGACCCAGTCCTCCGGGTTTCCCTTTCCCTTGCCCATTCGCGTCTCCGCGGGCTTCTTCGTGACGGGCTTGTCCGGGAAGATGCGTATCCAGACTTTGCCGCCCCTCTTCACGTGGCGCGTGATCGCCACGCGGGCGGACTCGATCTGCCGGTTCGTGATCCAGGAGGCCTCGAGCGCTTGGAGTCCGTACTCGCCGAACGACACCTTGCTCCCGCGGTACGCCTTGCCGCGCATCTTGCCCTTGTGGGTCTTGCGGCGTCTCACGCGTTTCGGCGACAGCATGTCCTTGCTCCCTGCTCGGTCAGGCCGGCCCGGCCGAGTACGTCCGCCCGAAGCGGTCTTCGATGACTTCGCCCTTGAATATCCAGCACTTCACGCCGATGGCGCCGTAGGTCGTGCGCGCGTCCACGTGCGCGTACTCGATCTCGGCCCGAAGGGTGTGCAGCGGCACGCGCCCTTCGTTGTAGCCTTCGGTGCGCGCGATCTCGGCGCCGCCGAGCCGCCCCGCGCACTGAATGCGGATGCCCTCGGCGCCCGCGCGCATAGCCGACTGCACAGCGCGCTTCATGGCCCGCCGAAACGAGACGCGCTGCGTGATCTGGTGGGCCACGTTCTCCGCAACCAGCCGGGGGTTGAGTTCCGGCCGCTTGATCTCCTCCACGTTCACCGACACGTCGCTCGACGTGAGCACCGCGAGTTCGTCGCGCAGCTTGTCCACTTCGGCGCCCCGCTTGCCGATCACCACGCCGGGGCGCGCCGTGTGAACCGTGACCACGATCTTCGACGGCTTGCGCGCAATCCTGACGCGGGCCACGGCGGCGTGGTGCAACCTTCGCCAAACGTAGGACCGAATCGTGTGGTCCTCCTTGAGCAGCGCCGGGAAGTCGCGCTCGGCGTACCACTGCGAGTCCCAGTCCGCGACGACGCCCAGCCGGAATCCGTGGGGATGCGTCTTCTGGCCCACCGTCCTATTCCCCTTCCTCGGCCACCACGACGGTGACGTGGCTGGTCCGGCGGCGGCGCGGCGCGGCGCGGCCCATCGCGGCGGCCTTCCAGCGCTTGAGCATGGGGCCCTCGTCGACGAAGGCGCGGCGCACGACGAGGGCGTCCACGTCGACGGATTCGCCGTCGCGGTCGGCCAGGTCCTGCGCGTTCGCCACTGCGGAACGGAGCGTCTTGCCCACGGGGACCGCGGCGGCCTTCTTGGAGAAGTCCAGGATGACGACGGCTTCGCTCACGCGCCGGCCTCGGATCTGGTCCACGACCAAGCGGACCTTCCTGGGGCTCATTCTCAGGTGTCTTGCCGTTGCGCTTGCCATCATGACGGCCCCCTACACCCTCGAACGCTTGTCGGCCAGCTTGCCGCCGTGGCCGCGAAACAGCCGCGTCGGCGCGAACTCGCCCAGCTTGTGCCCCACCATGTTCTCGCTGACGTAGACGGGGATGAACTTGTTGCCGTTGTGGACGGCGATCGTGTGTCCGACGAACGCGGGCGATATCGTGCTCGCGCGCGCCCACGTGCGGATCACGCTGCGTTCGTTGCGCGCGTCCATCGCCTCCACCTTGCGGAGGAGCTTCTCGTCGATGAACGGACCCTTCTTGACGCTTCGCGGCATGACGTGTCAGCCTCGCTCCGGAACCGGTCCGCGGGGGGTCATCGCGTCGCCCGGCCGCGCTTGCGCCCGCGGACGATGAACTTGTTCGACGTCTTCTTCTTCTTGCGCGTCTTGGCCCCTTCGGGCTTGCCCCAGGGAGTGACGGGCGGCCGCCCCCCGGACGCCTTGCCTTCGCCGCCGCCCAACGGGTGGTCGACGGGATTCATGGCCACGCCACGGACCTTCGGGCGCCGACCTCGGTGGCGCGAGGCCCCCGCCTTGCCGAGCGACTGGAGGTTGTGGTCCACGTTGCCCACTTGGCCGACCGTGGCCAAGCAGCGCTTGTGGATGCGCCGCACTTCGGTGGACGGCATGCGCAAGCTCACATAGTCGCCCTCTCGCGCCACGACCTGCACGGAGGCTCCGGCCGAGCGGGCAATCTGACCGCCCTTGCCCGGCTTCATCTCCACGTTGTGCACGGTGGTGCCCAGCGGAATCTCGCCCAGTGGCAACGCGTTGCCCGGCCGGACGTCGGAGCCGGAGCCCGAGACGACCGTATCGCCGACCGCCGTGCCGCGGACATGCAGGACGTAGCGCTTCTCGCCGTCCTCGTAGTGGACCAGCGCAATGAGCGCGGAGCGGTTGGGGTCGTACTCGATCTCCGCGATGCGGCCGGGGACGCCGTGCTTGTCGCGGCGGAAGTCGATCCTGCGGTATCTGCGCTTGGCCCCGCCGCCCCGGCGACGGACGGTCACGCGCCCGTGATGGTTGCGCCCGCCCGATCTCTTCATGGGCTCGACCAGAGACCTCTCGGGTTCCGAGCGCGTAATGGCTTCCTTCTCGGTCACCGATCGAAAGCGACTGCCGGGCGTGACCGGCTTGAACTTCTTGAGCGCCATGGCTTCGTCACCCCGCCTCGTAGAAGTCGATTTCGTCGCCGTCGGCCAGTTGCACGACGGCCTTCTTGTAGGACGGGACGCGACCCATCCTCATGTTCTTGGCCATGCGTCCCAAGAGCGCCCGCTTGGCCCTGCCCGGATAGCGCATGGTGCGGACGTCCTTGACCTTGACGTCCCACAGCGACTCCACCGCACGCACGATCTCGTGCTTGTTGGCCTTCGTGGCGACGACGAACGTGTACAGGCTCCGATCCATCTGCGCCGTGGTCTTCTCGGTGACGACCGGCGCGACGATCACGTCGTAGGCCTCGCGCTTCATTCTGCGGCTCCATCCGCCCTCTCGGCGGAAGAGGCCGCGTTCTCGTCCCGAGCCGCGGCATCGGACCGGGCCCCGGCGGAAGAGGCCGCGTCCCGGGACAGGGCCGGCTCCTCGTCGGAAGGGATCGGCTCGGCGGAAGCCGGTCCGGCGTGGACGCCAGCATCCGCGGCGAAGCCGGCCAGGACGCTCTCCTCGAGGACGACGGCGCTTGCCCGCACGATGTCGTAGGCGGACTCCATGCCGAACGGCACGACGCGCGCAGACGGGAGGTTGCGGCTCGACAAGTAGAGTTCGCGGTGGACGCCCTTCGTGAGCAGCAGGACCCGGCCCGGCACGTCCAGCTTCGCCAGCAGCGTCCGCAACGCGCGCGTCTTGGGCGTATCGAAATCCCAGCGCTCGATCACCACCAGCCTCCCGTCGGCGGCCCGGCTGTTGAAGGCGGAGCGCTTGGCCAGCGCCTTGACGCGCTTGGGCACGCGCTCGGCCCACGAGCGCGGACGCGGCGGGAACGCGCGTCCCCCGCCCCGCCACTGCACGGCGCGAATGGTCCCCTGGCGCGCCCGGCCCGTGCCCTTCTGCCGCCACGGCTTGCGGCTGCCGCCCGCAACCGCGGCCCTGTTCTTCTTGGCGGCGGCGCCGCGGCGGCGGTTCGCCAGATGCGCCTTGACCACTTGGTGGAGGACGGCCTCGTTGACCTTGCCGTCGAAATACGCCGGGGGGAGGTCGACGGCGCCGGCGGCTTCGCCAGCTGCCTTGACGTAGGGCGCCTGCATGGCCATTGCTATCTCCGAACCAACACGTAGCTGTTGCGCCCCCCGGGAACGGCGCCCCGAAGGAACAGCAGGTTGCGGGCGGAATCGACGCGGACGACGGACATGCCGCGAATGGTCTTGCGCGCGCCGCCCATGCGGCCCGGAAGCTTCTTGCCCTTGATGACACGGGAGGGATCGGTGCCCGGGCCCATCGAGCCGGGGTTGCGCGCCATGGGATGGCC
The DNA here is from genome assembly GCA_965203485.1 of Longimicrobiales bacterium. GTDB lineage: Bacteria > Gemmatimonadota > Gemmatimonadetes > Longimicrobiales > Gaopeijiaceae. Next base: position 557,396 of record OZ241892.1, on the reverse strand, counting down.
GTGGGAGCCGGGGCGCCCGCTGAAGCCGTGCCGCTTCACGACGCCTTGGAAGCCCCGCCCCTTGGTGACGCCCGTGACGCGCACTTGCCCCCCCGCCTCGAACAGCTCGACGGTGAGCGTCTGGCCCGGCTCGTACTTCTGACCGCCGGAAGCGCGAAACTCGCGGATCAGGCGGGGAGCCTCGTCCACGCCGGCCTTCGCGGCATGGCCGATCTCGGCCTTGCTTGCCCGCTTCGTCTTCTTGGCGCCGTAGCCCACCTGCACGGCGTCGCAGCCGTCGGCGGGCCTCACCCGGAGCACGCGGCAGGGCCCGGCCTCCACCACCGTCACAGGGACGACGGCGCCTTCGTCGCCGTAGATGCGGGTCATCCCGACCTTCTTGCCGATCAGTCCGGGCACCGTCAGTCCACCTTGATCTCGACGTCCACGCCGGCCGGAAGGTCCAGCGTCGTCAGCGCTTCGATCGTCTGGGGCCGGCTCTCCACGATGTCGATGAGGCGCTTGTGCGTGCGCAACTCGAACTGCTCGCGGCTCTTCTTGTCGATGTGCGGCGAGCGCAACACGGTCCACCGCTGGCGGCGCGTGGGCAAGGGGATCGGGCCCCGGATCGTCGCTCCCGTCTTCTGCGCCGTGCGGACGATGTCGGCGGCGGTTTGGTCCACGACCCAGTGATCGAACGCCTTGAGGCGGATGCGGATCCGGTCGGCCATCACCTTCGGCTTCTCGTCGGTCTTCGTTGCCATGGCTCGGTCCGTTCCCCTGGGTTCGCCCCCGCGCGTTCCGCGGCGCTACTCGACGATGGAGGTGACGACGCCGGCGCCGACGGTGCGGCCGCCCTCGCGGATCGCGAAGCGCAGCTCCTCGTCCATCGCGATCGGCGTGATCAGCTCCACCTCCATCTGAACGTTGTCCCCCGGCATCACCATCTCCACTCCCTCCGCCAACCGCGCCGTCCCCGTCACGTCCGTCGTCCGAAAGTAGAACTGCGGCCGGTACCCGTCGAAGAACGGCGTGTGCCGGCCCCCCTCCTCCTTCGTCAACACGTACACCTCCGCGTTGAACTTCGTGTGTGGCGTGATCGACCCCGGCGCCGCCAAAACCTGCCCCCGCTGCACCTCCGTCTTCCCCACACCCCGCAACAACAAACCCGCGTTGTCCCCCGCCTGTCCCTCGTCCAGTATCTTGCGGAACATCTCCACCCCCGTCACCACCGTCTTGCGATCCTCCCCCATCCCCACAATCTCCACCTCCTCCCCCTTGCGCACCATCCCCCGCTCCACCCGCCCCGTCGCCACCGTCCCGCGACCCGTAATCGAAAACACGTCCTCCACAGGCATCAAGAACGGCTTGTCCACGTCCCGCTCCGGCTCCGGTATGTACCCGTCGATCGCCTCCATCAGCTCCCCAACGCACTCCGCCGCCTCCCCCTCGCCACCGCTCTCCAACGCCCGCAACGCGCTCCCGCGCACCACAGGCAAGTCGTCCCCAGGAAAATCGTACTCGCTCAACAACTCCCGAACCTCCAGCTCCACCAGCTCCAGCAACTCCTCGTCGTCAACCATGTCCACCTTGTTCAAGAACACCACGATGTACGGCACGTTCACCTGCCGCGCCAGCAATATGTGCTCCCGCGTCTGTGGCATCGGCCCGTCCGCCGCGCTCACCACCAATATCGCCCCGTCCATCTGCGCCGCCCCCGTGATCATGTTCTTCACGTAGTCCGCATGACCAGGACAATCCACGTGCGCGTAGTGTCGCGCCCCCGTCTCGTACTCCACGTGAGCCGTCGCTATCGTGATCCCACGCTCTCGCTCCTCCGGCGCCTTGTCGATCTCGTCGAACGCCACCGCGTCCCCCCCGTGCTTCCTCGCCTGCGCCAGCGTCACCGCCGCCGTCAACGTCGTCTTCCCATGATCCACATGCCCAATCGTCCCCACGTTCACGTGCGGCTTCGTCCGCTCGAACGTCTCCTTCGCCATCTCTACCCCCTCGCCGGTCCTAGGCCCCGGCCTGAACGATTTCCGCGGCCCTGGCCGGGGCCACTTCCTGGTAGTGAGAGAACTGCATCGTGAACACCGCGCGGCCCTGGCTGAGCGACCGCAGAGCAGTAGAGTACCCGAACATCTCGCCCAACGGCACGCTGGACCCGATCACCTGCGCGTCGCCCCGGTCGGTCATGCCCCCGACCTTGCCCCGGCGCGACGAGAGATCGCCGATCAAGTCGCCCATGTATTCGTGCGGAGTCACCACCTCGACGTCCATCACGGGCTCCAGCAGGACGGGACTCGCCTTCTGGACGGCCGCCTTGAGGGCCATCGAACCCGCCACGCGGAACGCCACCTCGCTCGAATCGACGTCGTGGTACGAACCGTCGACGAGCGCGACCTTGAGGTCCACGATCGGATACCCGGCCACGACGCCCGCGTCCAGGGCGGCCACGACGCCGCGCTCGACCGACGGGATGTACTCGCGGGGAACCACCCCGTTCTTGATCCGGTCCTCGAACACGAAGCCCGTGCCGGCCTTCGCGGGCTCGATGTCGATGACCACGTGGCCGTACTGGCCACGCCCGCCCGTCTGGCGCACGAAGCGGCCTTCCACCTTCGATGCGGAACGGCGAATCGTCTCGCGGTAGGCGACCTGCGGGCGGCCGATGTTGGCACCCACCGAGAACTCGCGGCGCAAGCGGTCCACGATGATCTCGAGGTGGAGCTCGCCCATGCCGCTGATGATCGTCTGGCCGGTCTCGGCCTCGGTGGAGACGCGGAAGGTGGGATCCTCCTCGGCCAGCTTGGCCAAGCCCTTGCTCAGCTTGTCCTGGTCGGCCTTGGTGCGCGGCTCGATCGCGACTGCGATGACGGGTTCGGGGAAGTCCATCGCCTCCAGGATGACGGGATGCTCGGGATGGCAGAGCGTGTCGCCCGTGCGCACGTCCTTGAAGCCCACGACTGCGACGATGTCGCCCGCGTACACCTCGTCCCTCTCCTCGCGCTTGTTGGCGTGCATCTGGAGGAGCCTTCCGGCCCGCTCCTTGCGGCCGCGGGTCGCGTTCAGGAGACGGCTGCCCTTGGGAAGCGAGCCCGAGTAGACGCGGAGGTAGGTCAACTTCCCCACGAAGGGATCGGTCATGATCTTGAACGCGAGCGCCGAGAACGGCGCGTCGTCGGATGCCTCGCGGGTCTCGGCGCCCACGTCGCCGTGGGGCAAGCGGCCGGCGATGGCCGGCACGTCCGCGGGCGAAGGCAGGTAGTCCACCACGCCGTCGAGGAGCCGCTGGACGCCCTTGTTCTTGAAGGCCGAGCCGCAGAAGACGGGAAAGAGCGTTCCCGTCATGGTGGCCGAGCGGATGGCAAGGCGCACTTCCTCGTCGGCGAGCTCCTCGCCGCCCAGGTACTTCTCCAGCAGCTCGTCGTGGTGCTCCACGGCGGCCTCGACCAGCTCGTGGCGGAGCTGCTCGACGCGCCCGCGCAACGAATCGGGTATCTCGACCTCGGAGAACGTGGAGCCGAGGTCGTCGTCCCACACGACGGCCCTCATGCCGACGACGTCGATGACGCCGGTGAAGAGATCGGCCTCCCCCAGCGGGTACTGGACGGCGAAGGCGTTGGCGCCCAGCCGGTCGCGCATCGTCTCGATCACCTTCTCGAAGTCGGCCCCGGTCCGGTCCATCTTGTTGACGAAGGCGATGCGGGGGACTTCATAGCGGTCCGCTTGGCGCCAGACGGTCTCCGACTGCGGCTCGACGCCGCCCACGGCGCAGAAAACGGCCACCGCGCCGTCGAGGACGCGAAGGGACCGCTCCACTTCGGCCGTGAAGTCCACGTGGCCCGGGGTGTCGATGATGTTGATGCGGCACCGGTTCTCGCCGCGAAGCCAGTACGCGGTCGTGGCGGCCGAGGTGATGGTGATGCCGCGCTCCTGCTCCTGCTCCATCCAGTCCATCGCGGCTGCGCCCTCGTGGACCTCGCCCATGCGGTGGAGCCTGCCCGTGTAGAACAGGATCCGCTCGGTCGTGGTGGTCTTGCCGGCATCGATGTGGGCCATGATGCCGATGTTTCGCAGCCGCGCGAGCGGCGTGGTCCTGGCCATCTAACGGTGTTCTCGCGTATTGATCGTTGTCGTGCGGCCACGGGCGGCCTTTCGTGAGGCGACCGCCACGGCCACGCCCGAAGTTCCGAACCTGGCAACGGGCTTGCCGGCGTCGCAATCTCTTTCGGGGACTCCAAGCCGAAGAAGGGCGCGCTTGGCGGCCAAGCGCGCCCGACAGGCCCAGAGGGCTTCTCCCCGTTTTTGGTACAGACCAAGAACGGTAGCACGGGCGGCTTCCCGCGTCAACGGGCGGCACGCGCCGCGCTCGAAGGGCGCGGGCGCAAAGCGGACGCGGCGGCACACGAGGCGGCTGGCGACGGCGCGGAGGACGACCAAGCGGGGGCCGGAGTCGCGGGCGGACGCTCGCTTCACCGTGGGCCGGGGCCTAGCTTGGCGGGGACGGAGCACGACCCGGTTCCGATGGTGCGCCAAGCGCCGCCGGCCTGCGCGCGGCGCGCCCACGCAGACTCCACAAGGAAGAACTCGCATGAAGGCCAAGGTCGATTCTCGTTCCGCCGCCGTGCGCGCGATCCAGGCGCTGGCCGTCTCGGCCGCCCTTGCGGGCAGCCACGCCGGAGGCGGAGTCGCCCAGGAAGGCGACGGCCGCGAGCAAGCGTCGCCGGAGAGGCGCGTCGCGGTCTCGGGCTTGCAGGCGCCGGTGGAGATTCTTCGCGACCGTTGGGGCATCAATCACATCTACGCGGAAACGGAGCACGACTTGTTCTTCGCGCAGGGCTACGCCGCGGCGCGGGACCGCCTCTTCCAGTTCGAGGTGTGGCGCGCCCAGGCAACCGGGACGGCGGCCCAAATGCTGGGGCCGTCGGAGATCGAGCGCGATGTCGGCTTCCGGCTCTTCAAGTACCGGGGCGACATGACGGAGGAGACGAACCACTACCACGACCGGGGATCGGAGATCATTTCGGCCTACGTGGAAGGCGTGAACGCTTGGATACGGCAAACCGAGGCCGACCCGTCGCTGCTGCCCGTCGAGTTCGACCTGCTGGGAATCCGGCCCCAGCCGTGGACGCCGGAGGTAGTGATCTCCCGCCACCAAGGACTGCTGGGCAACATCGGCGCGGAACTCAACTACGGCCGGGCCGTCGCCGCCGCCGGCAGCCAAGCCGTCAAGCAGGTCGCCAACTTCCACCCCGGAGACCCGGATATCGAGCTGGATCCGGCGATCGACGGCACCTTGCTGAATGCCGACATCCTCAGATTGTACAACGCGTTCAGGGGGCCGATCCGCTTTCGGCCGGAGCACCTGGCGCCGGAGCATCGCGGCGGCGACGCGGCACGGGCGCTGCTGGACGGCGGAGCTGGCGCCGGCGCGGCGGCCGGCATCGGCGAGACGGGCTCGGAGAGCGGGCTCGCCGGCGCCTGGCGCGGCGGCGACCGCGAGAGCACGGGCTCGAACAACTGGGTGGTCAGCGGGCGGCTCGCGGAAAGCGGCTTTCCGATGATGGCCAACGATCCGCACCGCGCACAGTCTGCGCCGTCGCTGCGGTACTGGGTGCACTTGGTGGGCCCGGGTTGGAACGTGATCGGCGCGGGCGAGCCTGAAATCCCGGGAGTGAGCATCGGCCACAACGGTTACGGGGCGTGGGGCCTGACGGTCTTCAGAACCGACGGCGAGGACCTCTACGTGTATCGAACGGATCCCGCCGATCCCAACCGCTACCGATACGGCGACGGGTGGGAAGAGATGACGGTCATCGTCGAAGACATCCCCGTGAAGGGACAGGCGGCGCACCAAGCCGAGCTCAGGTACACCCGCCACGGTCCCGTGGTGCACGAGGATCCGGAGAACCACGTGGCCTACGCGGTTCGGGCGGCGTGGCTGGAGCCCGGGGGAGCCCCGTACCTGGCCAGCCTGCGCATGGACCAAGCCAGGACGTGGGCGGAGTTCGTCGAGGCGTGCAGCTACTCGAACATCCCCGGCGAGAACATGGTCTGGGCCGATCGCGACGGAAACATCGGCTGGCAGGCCGTGGGAATCGCGCCCGTCCGGCGGAACTGGTCGGGCTTGGTCCCGGTTCCGGGCGACGGCCGCTACGAATGGGACGGCTACCTGCCGATTCCGGCCAAGCCCAGCGCGCTCAATCCCCCCGAAGGATTCTTCGCTACCGCAAACAACCATCTGACGCCGCCGGACTACCCTCACCGGGACGCAATCGGGTGGGAATGGTCGGATCCGTACCGGTGGAGCCGGGCGTCGGAGGTGCTGGACTCGGGCCGCCGCCACTCCTTGGAGGACATGGCCGAGCTCCAGACCGACTACGTGTCGTTGCCGGCGCGCGCGCTGGCGCCGATGCTCGGCCGCGTGGAGCCGCGCATGCCCGCCGCGGCGGAGGCTCGCCGGCGCCTGCTGGAGTGGGACTTCGCGCTCGCGCCCGGATCGGTCGCGGCGGGCATCTACGTGGCGTTCGAGCGGCGAGTGCAACGCAACGTCTACGATGCCGTCGCGCCCGCAGGCGCCGTCCGCCGCTTCCTGCGGGGCATGGCGATGAGCAAGATCCTGGCGCATTTGCAGACGCCGGGAGAGCAGTTTGGCCCGGACCCCGTGGCGGCGCGCGACGCGCTCCTGGCCCGCAGCCTGGAGGAAGCCGTCCGCGACCTGGAGACCAAGCTGGGCGACGACGTGAGGGCGTGGCGCTACGGGCAACCAGCCTACAAGCACGCGACGATCCGCCATCCTCTTTCGGGCGCCGTGCCGGACGCGCTGGCCGGGCGCCTGTCCGTCGGGCCCGCGCCGCGAGGCGGAAACAGCTACACGCTCAACAACACGGGCAACCGAGACAACCAGATTTCGGGCGCCTCGTTTCGGATCATCGTGGACACCGGCGACTGGGACCGCACGCTCGGCGCCAACGCCCCCGGCCAGTCCGGCGATCCGGACTCGCCGTTCTACCGCAACCTCTTCGAACTCTGGGCCGCCGACCAGTACTTCCCGGTCTTCTACTCCCGGGAGCGCGTCGAGTCGGTGGTTGCGGAGCGGTGGACGCTCACGCCGAAGCATTGACGGAGACGGCGAACTAGCGGCGGCGCTCCCGGCTCGCAGTCGCGTTCGGCCGCCGGGAGGCTACCAGCGGTAGTGGGCGAACGCCTTGTTGGCCTCCGCCATGCGGTGCGTGTCGTCCTTCTTCTTCACCGTGGCGCCCTCGCCGCGGCCCGCCGCGAGCAACTCGCCGGCCAAGCGTTCGGCCATGGTGCGCTCTCCGCGGTTGCGCGCGAATCCGATCAGCCACTTGATCGCGAGAGCTTGACGCCGCTCCGGACGCACTTCGATCGGCACTTGGTACGTGGCTCCGCCGACTCGCCGACTCTTGACCTCCAACGCCGGCTTCGCGTTGGTCAGCGCTTGGGTGAACACGCCGATGGCGGGCTGGCCGGACTTCTCCTCGACCATGGCCATGGCGTCGTAGAAGATGCGCTCGGCAAGGGACTTGTTGCCGTTCAACATGAGTCCGTTGATGAACTTCTGGGCGACTTGCGATCCGTAGCGCGGATCGTCGGGAATCTCGCGGCGGACGGCCCTGCTGCGGCGACTCATGCGGTTGCTCGTGTCCCGGGCCTACTTCGGCCGCTTGGCTCCGTACTTGGAGCGTCCCTGCTTGCGTTCCCCGACCCCGGCAGCGTCCAGCGTCCCCCGAACGACGTGGTAGCGCACGCCGGGCAGATCGCGCACGCGGCCGCCGCGGATCAGGACGATCGAGTGCTCCTGGAGGTTGTGTCCCTCGCCCCCGATGTAGGCCGTCACCTCGTGGCCGTTGGTGAGACGGACGCGCGCCACCTTGCGCAACGCCGAGTTGGGCTTCTTGGGCGTCGTGGTGTAGACCCGCGTGCAGACGCCCCTTTTTTGCGGATTTCGCTGCAGGGCGGGCGACTTGGTCTTCTTGGAATGGCGCTTGCGGCCCTTCCGCAGGAGCTGGTTTACCGTGGGCATCGCGCCTGAACCGAACCTCTCGGAGTGATGGTGTGCGCCGGTCTCCGTTCGCCGGGGCCCGAGCGAACGGCGACGCGCAGAAACGAGCCGTCAAGCATAGCGACGGCGCCCCGGCTCGTCAAATCCGGCAGACGGGCCGCTTGGCCGGAGAGGCCGGTTGCGCAACGACGGCCGGCCCGGACGCTCACGAGCCGGTCTCCTCGGCGGCTGGGTCCTCGGTCGCGGGAGCCCCGCCGGCCGGCTCGGCGCCGGAAGACGCCTCGCGCCCTGCCATGGCGGCGGCTACGATCGCGTCTACCTTGCTCTCCGACGACTCCGCCGGAAGTCCGTCCGCGACAACATCGGGTTGCCGCGAGAGCCGGTCCAGTATGTCGTCCTCGCTCTGGGGCATCGCCGTATCCGCCGAGAAGACCGGCTCGGACAAGTCGGTTTCGAAGGCCGTCAGCGGCAGGATCTCGTCCTCGTAGAACTCGGTCTCGACTTCGAAGTCCACCTCGGCCCAGCTGTGGATCCCCGTCCCAGCGGGGATCAAGCGGCCGATTACGATGTTCTCCTTGAGGCCCTTGAGCGGATCCTGCGCACCGCGCACGGCGGCGTCGGTCAGCACCTTCGTCGTCTCCTGGAAGGACGCCGCCGAGACGAACGACTTCGTCTGCAGGCTGGTCTTGGTGACGCCGAGCAACATGGGCTCCGAACGGGCCGGCCTTCGGCCCTGCTTGACGGCCTCGTCGTTGACCCGGCGAAACTCGTCGCGGTCCACCGCGTCTCCTTCGAGCAGATCGGTGTCGCCGGGGTGCTTGACCTTCACCTTGCGAAGCATCTGGCGCACGATGACCGCGATGTGCTTGTCGTTGATCGTGACGCCCTGAAGGCTGTAGACCTTGCGGATCTCGTCGAAGAGGTACCCCTGCACGGCGCGGGCGCCCTTGATCTGCAGGATGTCGTGCGGGTCGACCGGCCCGTCCGACAGCCTGTCGCCGGCCCGAACGTGGTCGCCCTGGTGCACGCGCAAGTGCTTGCGGGCAGGCACCTCGTAGGTCTCCTGGCTTCCTTGCCCCCAAGGCGTGACGAACACTTCGCGCTTGCCGCGCTTGATGTCGCCGAACGACACCACGCCGTCGATTTCGGTGAGGAAGGCCGGGTCCTTGGGCTTGCGCGCCTCGAACAGCTCGGAAACCCTGGGCAGGCCGACCGTGATGTCGCCCACCCGGCTCTCGCTGCGCGGAATCGTGGCGATCAGACCGCCGGCGAACTCCTTGCTGCCGTTGGTGCAGCGCAACTGGGCGCCGACCGGAATGATGAACTCCTTGAGCAACTCGCTCTTGGGCGACTTGCCTGCCCGAATCCCGACCACCGGGTGGAGCTTCTTGTCGCGATCTTCGATGATCGTGCGCTGGCGTCGTCCGGTGACCTCGTCGAGCTCCTCTCGCAAGGTCCGGCCGTCCACGATGTCCGTGAAGTGCACGACGCCCGTCACGTCGTTCACGATCGGCTCGGAGTGCGGGTCCTGGCTGAAGAGCGGGTCGCCGTCCCGTACCGGCTTGCCTTCCTCGACGGCGATGACCGCCCCGTAGGGAACCAGCACGCTCCCTCCGACCTGGCCATGGCTCGTCTTGACCACGATGCGTCCGTCCTTGGACGTGACGATGCGCCGCCCGTCGCGGTCTTCCACGGTCGAGACGCGCTCGAGGCCGACGATTCCCGCCGCCGGAGACTTGACTTCGGTTCGCACCGCCCTGCTTCCCGATCCGCCGAAGTGAAACGTGCGGAGAGTGAGCTGAGTGCCGGGTTCGCCGATCGACTGCGCGGCCATGACCCCCACCGCCTCGCCGATGTCGACCATCTCCATCGTCGCCAAGTTGCGGCCGTAGCACAGCTGGCACAGTCCCTTCTTGCTTTCGCACGTGAGCGCCGAGCGAATTCTGACCGTCGGAATGCCCGCGCCCTCGATGGCGCCCGCGATGTCTTCCGTGATCAGCTGGTTCGCCTCGAGCAGCAACTCGCCCGAGGCCGGGTCGAACACGTCGTCCGCCGCCACGTTGCCTTCGATCCGCTCCTTGAGCGGCTCGATCACGTCCTCGCCCTCGTTGAGCGCGCCCACGTCGAGCCCCAGCACCGTGCCGCAGTCGGGCTCGGTGATCGTCACGTCCTGCGCCACGTCGACCAGCCGCCGCGTGAGGTAGCCCGCGTCCGCCGTCTTCAGCGCCGTGTCGGCCAAGCCCTTGCGCGCGCCGTGCGTCGAAATGAAGTACTCGAGCACCGTCAGCCCTTCGCGGAAGTTCGACTTGATCGGACTCTCGATGATCTCGCCCTGGCCGCCCGTCAGCTTCTTCTGAGGCTTGGCCATCAGTCCCCTCATGCCCGCGAGCTGGCGCATTTGGTCGCGGTTCCCTCGCGCACCCGAGTCCATCATCATGAACACCGGGTTGAAACCGCCCTTCGACCGGTCCAAGCGCCCCACCATCGCGTCCGCCACGTCGTTGTTCGCATGCGTCCACGTGTCGATGATCTTGTTGTAGCGCTCGCCGTCCGAGATCACGCCGTCTTCGTACGCCGCCTGGAAGCGCGCAACGTCGGCGTCCGCCTCTTCCAGCACTTCGGACTTCTGCCGCGGCACTTCGAGATCGTCCACGCCCACCGATATGCCGCCGATCGTCGCGCAACGGAAGCCGAAGTCCTTGAGATGGTCCAGGAAGCGCGTCGTCTCGGCCAAGCCCGCGTCCGTGAAGCACTTCTTCACGAGGCCCGTCAGCTCCCTCTTGCGGAACGTCTCGTTGATGAATCCGACCGGCGCCGGAATGATCGAGTTGAACAGCACCCGGCCCACCGTCGTGGGGATCCAGCCGGGCCCGCCGGCGCCAGACCCCGCGTCGGCGTCCCAGTCCGGAGACCAGAACCAGCACGGATCGCGGAACTTCACCCGGCCTTGCTCGAGCAGCGCCTCGATCTCGCCGTACGAAGAGAACCTCCGGCCGCTCGCGTAGCGCGCGTCGAACTCGGCCTGCGCCTTGGCCCGCACCGCCTCCGGCGTGTTGGGGTTGCGGACGCGCTGCTCCAAGACCGCGACGTCGTATGGCGGCTTCGTCAAGTAGTAGCACCCGATCACCATGTCCTGCGTCGGCGCAGTCACCGGATTTCCGTTCGCCGGCAGCAACAGGTTGTTGCTCGACAGCATCAGGACCCGCGCCTCCATCTGCGCCTCGAAGGACAACGGCACGTGCACTGCCATCGCGTCGCCGTCGAAGTCGGCGTTGAACGCCGCGCACACGAGCGGATGAATGCGGATCGCCTTGCCCTCGACCAGCACCGGTTCGAACGCCTGAATGCCCAACCGGTGAAGCGTCGGCGCGCGGTTCAGCAAGACCGGATGGTCGCGGATGATGTCCTCGAGCACCTCATACACGCTCGGATGTCCCGCCTCCACCAGCACCTTGGCCTGCTTGACCGTCTCCGCCTCGCCCCGCTTCTCGAGCTCGTGAATGACGAACGGCTTGAACAGCTCCACCGCCATCGCCTTCGGCAGCCCGCACTGGTGCAGCTTGAGCTCCGGGCCCACCACGATCACCGAACGGCCCGAGTAGTCCACCCGCTTGCCCAGCAAATTCTGCCGAAACCGTCCCTGCTTGCCCTTCAGGTTGTCGGTGAGGGACTTCAGCGGCCGCTTGCCACGGCCGCGGAGCGGCTTCGCTCTCCTGCCGTTGTCGAACAGCGCGTCCACGGATTCTTGCAGCATCCGCTTCTCGTTGCGCAGGATCACCTCGGGCGAGCCCAGGTCTATCAGCTTCTTCAGCCGGTTGTTGCGGTTGATGACCCGGCGGTACAGGTCGTTCATGTCCGACGTGGCGAACCGCCCGCCGTCCAGCGGGACCAGCGGACGAATGTCCGGCGGGAGAACCGGAATCGCCTCCAGCACCATCCACTCCGGCTTGTTGCGCTTGTCCTGCGTGTTGCCCGAGCCCCGGAACGCGTCCACGATCTTGAGCCGCTTCAGCTTCTTGCGCTTGCGGTGCTGCGACGTCTCAGTCTCCACCTCGTTGCGCAACCACGCCGCCAACCGGTCCAGGCCGCGTCCGTCCTTGTTCCTGTCGCGAACCGCCAGTTCCGGCGAGTCGAGCTGCTTAAGCAACGTCCGAACCGCCTCCGCGCCCGTCTCCGCCTTGAAGTCGCCGTCGCCTTCCAAGGCGGCCTGCGCCTGCAAGTCGTAGACCTCGTCCTCGGACAAGAGCTCCAAGTACGCAATCTTCTCCGTGACCTTCTCCGTCTCGACGAACCTGACGGCCTTCTTCTTCGTCCTGTGGACAAACACGGGTTCATGAGCATCGGCCAAGTCGGCGGGCTCGTCTTTCTCCTCGGCAAGGCGGCCGTCCCGGCCCTCCGACTGAGCAAATCGGATCCGTGGAGCCTTGGCCGCCGCGTCCCAACCTTCGGGGTACGTGACCACGATGCGCTCCCCCACGGGCGAAACCACGTATTCCTTTTCGCCGTCGTCGTACACGATCATCGTGTTCTGGTAGTGCCGCTCGGCCTTGCCAGGGTTGGTCACGACGAAAGTGGCGTAGTAGATGAGCCGCTCGAGGTCCCTGAGCGTCATGTCCAGCAAGTAGCCCATCTGGCTGGGCAATGTCTTGTAGAACCAGATGTGGCACACGGGCACTGCCAGCTCGATGTGGCCCATGCGCTCGCGGCGAACGCGCGCAACCGTGACTTCGACTCCGCACTTGTCGCAGATCATGCCGCGGTAGCGAATGCGGTCGTACTTCCCACACGCGCACCGCCAGTCCTTCTCCGGGCCGAACACGCGCTGGCAAAACAGTCCGTTCGGTTCCGGCTTGTACGACCTGTAGTTGATCGTCTCCGGCTTTGTCACTTCCCCACGCGACCACCCCCGGATCTCCTCCGGCGACGCCAGCCGCACGCGGATCGAGTCGAACTCCCGCGGCCGCTCCTCCCTGCGGGCGAAGTCAATCATCCTTGGCCTCCAATCGCGTTGTGGTCTCGTTCGCGCGTCATTCTTCTTGGCCGAGATCCACGGCCAGCCCCAGAGCCTGCATTTCCTTGACCAGCACGTTGAACGACTCGGGGACGCCGGGGCGGCGCAGGTTCTCGCCCTTCACGATGGCTTCGTACGCCTGCGAGCGCCCGACGACATCGTCCGACTTGACGGTCAGGATCTCGCGCAACGTGTGCGCCGCGCCGTAGGCCTCGAGCGCCCAGACCTCCATTTCGCCGAAGCGCTGGCCGCCGAACTGCGCCTTGCCCGCCAGCGGTTGCTGCGCAACGAGCGAGTACGGTCCGATGCTCCGCGCATGGATCTTGTCGTCCACCAGGTGCGACAGCTTGAGCATGTAGATGTCGCCGACCGTGACCGGAAAGTCGAAGCGCTGGCCGTTCCGCCCGTCGCGAAGCCACACCTTGCCGTTGGCCAGCACGCCGACCTCGTCCATCAACTCCTTGACGGCATCTTCCAGGTCCGGCTCCGCACCGCCGCCCTGCAAGGCCGCCGCGGCGGGGAACGTCTCGGCCACGCGCGCGCCCCGCCGGGCCGCCACTGCTTCGGCCGTGGCGCCGACAAAGTCCGCGACCGCCGCCAACAGCTCGCGGCTGCCGTCCTCGGCGATCGCCACGTATTCGCGCAAGCTCTTCCCTACGCCCACCGGCGACATGGGGTCGGCGCCGTTGGCGTCGGCGGCGCTCGTTTCGAGGCGGTCGAACTCCCCGTGCGCCCGCACCGTCTCCAGGAGGGTTCCGTAGTCCTCCGAACGCAACGGCCACGCCACGTCGGCGCCAAGGGCCTCGGAAGCCCACTTCGCGCCCGCCAACTTGAGAAGAAAGCCTATTTCATCTTCCACCGCACCGTGGAAGACCGGCGTCTCCGCGGCGAACCCCAGATGGGAGGCGGCCCATCCCAAGTGCGTCTCCAAGACCTGTCCCACGTTCATCCGCGACGGCACGCCGAGCGGGTTCAGCACGACGTCCACGGCGGATCCGTCGGGCAGGAAAGGCATGTCCTCCTCGGGCGCAATGCGCGCGACGATCCCCTTGTTTCCATGGCGCCCGGCCATCTTGTCGCCGACCGACAGCTTGCGCTTCGCGGCAACGTAGATCTTCACAAGCTGGATGACGCCCGGCGACAGCTCGTCAGGCTTGTAGGCGCGGTCGATCTGCTCCTCCGTGCGCTCGCGCTCCAGCTCGATCCGGTCTTGCGCCGCCTTGATCAGATCTCGGATGCTCTTTGTGGCATCTTGGTTCTGGACCCTGAGTTGCCCGAGGTCGAGTTCCCTGAAATCGAGCTTTCTCAGGATGTCGGAAGAGAAGATCTCGTCCTGTTCGAGGAAGGGCTCGACCGTCCCCCGCTTCAGGCACAAGGCAACCGCCTGGCCCTTGAGGAGCCTCTTGAGTTCGGCGTCGCGGACCGCGTGGATGCGCCGAATCATGTCGCGTTCCTCGCCTCTCAGCTCGCCGATGCGCCTGCCTTGCTCCACCTCGAGCAAGCGGTCGTTTGGCTGGCGCGAAAACACGCGAACGTCGATGACGGTTCCCGCCATCCCGGGCGGCACGCGGAGCGACGAGTCCTTCACGTCCTTCGCCTTGTCGCCGAAGATCGCGGTCAGCAGCTTTTCTTCGGGCGACAGCTTCTTTTCGCCCTTGGGCGTGATCTTGCCGCACAGGATGTCGCCGCTGCGAACGTGCGCGCCTACCCGCACGATTCCGTGTTCGTCGAGATCGAGGAGCACGTCGTCGGTGACGTTCGGGATTTCTCGCGTGATCTCTTCGGGCCCCAGCTTGGTGTCGCGGACGTGCAGATCGAACTCCTGGACGTGAATCGACGTGAACACGTCGTCGCGGACCAAGCGCTCCGAGATCACGACGGCGTCCTCGAAGTTGTACCCGTACCAGGGCATGAAGGCCACTCGCACGTTGCGCCCGAGCGCCAGCCGGCCACGCTCGGTGCACGGGCCGTCGGCGATGACGTCGCCCTTCTTCACGCGATCGCCCACGTTCACGAGCGGGCGCTCGTTGACGGCCGTGTCCTGGTTCGTGCGCCGGAATTTCTTCAGCCGGTAGCGCTCGAACTGAGACAGCTTCGCCAGCGGCACCTTGACCTTCGAGCGCCTGGGGCCCGTGTCGACCACGATCTCCTCGGCGGTCACCTTCCTCACCCGGCCTCCCCGGCCGGCCGTCACGGCGGCGCCCGAGTCGGTCGCCACCTTGCCTTCCAAGCCGGTGCCCACAACCGGCGCCTCCGTGTGCAGCAAGGGCACGGCTTGGCGCTGCATGTTGGAGCCCATGAGCGCGCGGTTGGCGTCGTCGTGCTCCAAAAAGGGAATCAAGGCCGCCGCGGCCGACACCAGCTGGGTCGGCGCCACGTCCATGTAGTCGATCTCCTCGGGCCTCACTCGCTGGAACTCGCCTTGCGGCCGGCGGCAGAGCACCAGTTCGTTGCGGAAGCGCCCGGAGGAATCGAGCGGCGCGTTGGCCTGCGCGATGGTCTTCTCCTGCTCTTCGTTGGCGGACAGCCACTCGATCCTCTGCGTGACGCGGCCCCGGTAGACCTTGCGGTACGGCGCTTCCACGAAGCCCAGCTCGTTGATGCGCGCAAAGGTCGCAAGCGAGGTGATGAGGCCGACGTTCGCTCCCTCGGGCGTCTCGACCGGGCAGACGCGGCCGTATTGAGAGTAGTGAACGTCGCGCACGTCGAAGCCCGCGCGTTCGCGGGTGAGCCCGCCGGGACCCAAGGCCGAGAGCCGCCGCTTGTGCGTGAGTTCCGCCAAGGGATTCGTCTGGTCCATGTACTGGCTCAGCTGCGACGAGCCGAAGAACTGCTGGATGACGGCCGAGACCGTGCGGGCGTTGACGAGCTGGTCGATCGTCACGTCGTCCGGATCCGGACTGCTCGACATGCGCTCCCGCACCAGGCGCGACATGCGCGACAGGCCCAGCGAGACGTGGCTGGCGATCAGCTCGCCCGCGGTCCGCACGCGACGGTTGCCCAAGTGGTCGATGTCGTCGGTGCGGCCGCGTCCGTCCGTGAGGTCGAAGAGGTAGCTCAGGATGGCGACGAAGTCCTTCTTCGTCAGGACGCCCTCGTCGTGCGGAACGTCCAGGCCCAAGCGCTGGTTGATCTTGTAGCGCCCCACTCGCCCCAGGTCGTAGCGCTTCGGATCGAAGAAGACGCGCTCCAGCGCGGCCCAGGCGGTCTTGACGTTGGGCGCGTCGCCGGGCCGCAACAGGGAATAGATCGAACGGAGCGCATCTTCCTCGGTTCCGGTCGGATCCTTCTGCAGGGTGTTCTTGAGGATCGCGGCCCTGCCGGACATGCTTCGTCCGCGGGTGCGGGAGCGGTAGACGCGAACCTTGGACGTCCCTGCCAGTCTCGCCACGGCCAGGGCTTGGTCCTCGTCCAGCACGGCGTCGCATTCAACCAGGACTTCCCCCGTCTCCGGGTCCGCCAAGTCTTCGGCCAGGATCTCGCCGCGCAAGGCTTGGGCGGCTTCCTCGTCCTGCGGCACGGGAATCTCCACGGCATCCAGGAAGCACCGGTAGATGGAGCCGTCGGTTCCGTAGCCCAGGGCTCGGAGCAACGTCGTCGCCGGGAACTTCTTCTTCTTGTCGATGTGGGCCCAAGCGACGTTGTTGATGTCCACGGTGAAGTCGATCCAGGAGCCCCGGAACGGAATGATGCGCGCCTTGTGCAAACGGGAGCCGTTCTGGTGGCGGTCCTCTTCGAAGACGACGCCCGGGGAGCGATGCAACTGGCTGACGACGACGCGCTCGGCGCCGTGCACGACGAACGTGCCGAGCGGAGTGAGCAGGGGAAGGTCGCCGAGGTAGACTTCCTTGTCGGTGGCCTTCTTGACCTTCCTGCGCGTGCTGCGGGTGGCCTTCGTATAGTGCACGAGCCGCAGCACGGCCGTGAGGGGGCCGCTGTAGCTCATGCCGCGCTCCAGGCACTCCTCGACCGTGTACTTGGGCTGGCCGAGCGAGGCGGAGACGAACTCGAGCTCCATGTCGCGCGCGGGACTCTCGATCGGAAACAGCGTCCGGAAGACGCGGTCCAGGCCGAAGACCCATGCGTCGTCGGAAGGCTCGTCCCTGCCCAGGCCCTCCAGCAGCTTGTCGAAGGACTCGAACTGGACGCTCAGAAGGTCCGGCATTTCCATGATCGAGTCGAGCTTGGCGAAGCTCAGAGCCGGGCGCGTGCCGTTGGATTCAGCCAATGCAGTGTCCCTAGTCGTCATTGAGAACAAGCGCGCGGGGCCGGGCGCCGCGAATCGCCTGCGCGAAGCGATGCCGTCGCGCAAGCGAACGCGGCTCGCCGACCGAGAGCGACGGGCGAAGGCGGCGCGACCGGCCGTGGCGCGCCGAGAAGCGGGGTCCCGCGGAGAGGGCGACGGCGAGCCACCTACTTGACGGCTACGCTGGCGCCGACGGCCTCCAGTTTGGACTTGATCTCGTCCGCCTCGTCCTTCGGCGCGGCTTCCTTGATCGGGTTCGGCGCTCCGTCGACCAGGCTCTTGGCCTCCTTCAGGCCAAGTCCCGTGATCTCGCGGATGACCTTGATGACCTGAATCTTCTTGTCGCCGAAGCTCTCGAGGACGACCTCGAACTCGTCCTTTTCCTCCTCGGCCGCCTCGGCGGGACCGCCCGCGCCGGGCATCGCCGCCACCGGCGCCGCGACCGCCGTGACGTTGAACTTGTCCTTGAACGCCTCGACGAACTCGGAGAGCTCGAGGACGGTCATGCCACCGATGGTCTCGAGCAGTTCCTCTTGGTTCACAGCCATCGTGTTTCTTCCTCCTGGGCCTCCGCCCTTGGGTTGGTCGTGCTTCGCCTTCTCGTCATCCTTCGCCTTCTTGGCTCCTCTGGTCGCGCAACGCCTCCAAGAGGCCCGCCGCTTCCCTCGCCTTGGCTTCCATCGCGCTCGCCAGCGCGGCCGTCGGACCGGCCAGGGCGCCGGCCAGGATCGCCAGCAGTCCGTCGCGCGACGGCAACTCCGCGAGGCGCGCCACGTCGCCCGGCTGCAGCGCCTTCCCTTCCAGCCAGCCCGCCTTCATGACCGGCTTGCCGTCGTGCTCCTTCGCGAAGTCGGCCACCGTCTTGGCGGCTTCGACCACGCCGTTGGAGCTGAAGATCACGCCTGTGGGCCCGGTGAGCACGCCGGCCATGGCCGTCATGCCCGCGTCGTCGAACGCGCGCTTGACCAAGCGGTTCTTGACGACCAAGTACTCGGCGCCCGCGCCCTTGAGCCGGTTGCGCAGGTCCGTCATGGCCTTCACGTCGAGCCCGGTGAAGTCCGTCAGGTACATGGCGCTCGACCGGGCCGCCTTGTCGCGAAAGCCGGCGACGAACGCTTCCTTTCGTTGCCTGTCCACGGGTCAGGACCTCGCGAAGCTGTTGGGGTCCACCGCGACGCCCGGCCCCATGGTGCTCGAGACCGTCACGCTCTTCAGGTAGGCCCCCTTCGCAGCCGCGGGCTTGGCGCGCAGCACGGACGACATGAAAGCGTCGAGGTTCTCCCGAAGCGCCGCGGGCGCGAACGACACCTTGCCGATCGCCGCATGGAGGTTCCCCGTTCGGTCCACGCGGTATTCGATCTTGCCGCCCTTCACGTCCTTGACCGCCTGCGCCACGTCGAAGGTGACCGTTCCGGCCTTGGGCGTGGGCATGAGGCCGCGGGGGCCCAGGATGCGGCCCAGCGGCCCGACCTTCTGCATGAGGTCGGGCGTTGCGATGCACACGTCGAAGTCGAGCCAGCCGTCCTTGATGCGGTCCGCGTGCTCGACGCCCACGTAGTCGGCGCCCGCCTCCTCGGCCTCGGCCTCCTTCTCGCCCTGGCACACGACCAGCACGCGCACAGTCCTGCCGGTGCCGTGCGGCAGGACCACGGTGCCGCGCACCATCTGGTCGGCCTTGCGGGGGTCCACGCCCAAGTGGGCGACGACGTCGACGCTCTCGTCGAAGCCGGCGAAGGCCAGCTGCTTGACCTTGTCGAGCGCTTCGGCGGGGGCGTAGCGGGACTGCCGGTCGAAGGCGTCGCGCGCGCCGGCGATCTTCTTTCCGCGTCTTGCCATTCCGATCTCCGTTCGGCGCCGGTCAGGCCAGCTCGCCGACGACTTCGATGCCCATCGAACGGGCGGTGCCCTTGATCATCCGCATGGCGGCGAGGACATCGGTCGTGTTGAGATCGGGCATCTTCGCTTCGGCGATCTCCCGCACCTGCTGCGGGGTGAGCGTGCCCACCTTCTGCGCGTGCGGCTCGCCGGATCCCTTGTCCACGCCCGCGGCCTTCGTTATGAGGAAGGATGCGGGCGGCGTCTTGGTGACGAAGGAGAAGGTCCGGTCGGCGTAGACCGTGATCTCGACGGGCACCAGCGTGCCGGCCTGCTTCTGCGTCCGCGAGTTGAACTGCTTGCAGAAGTCCATGATGTTGACGCCGTGCTGGCCGAGCGCGGGACCCACCGGGGGGGCCGGATTGGCCTGGCCCGCCGGGATCTGCAACTTGGCGAAGCCTAGGATCTTCTTGGTCTTGGTCTTGGCCATGCGCCGGCGCCTCCGGGGCTCCTCTACAAGCCCTTGAGCTGGGTGAAGTCGAGCTCGACGGACGTGGGACGGCCGAAGAGGGAAACCTCGACCTTCACCTTGCCCTTGTCCGAGTACACCTCCTGGACCGATCCCGAGAAGTCGGCGAACGGCCCATGGACGATCTCGACGACTTGGCCAACGCGGAACGGGATTTCCTCCCGGGCCGGCGCCTCCTCTTCCGTCTCGATGCCCATGATCTTGTTGACTTCCTCTTCGCGCAGCGGGTGCACGGCCTGGCCTTGGCGCACCAGGCGCACGCCCTTGAGGGCGGAGAGCCGGTGCTCCGTCCGGTCGTTGAGGACCATCCGCACCAGCAGGTAGCCGGGATAGAGGGGCCGGACGACCGGCACGCGCTTGCCCTTGCGGATCTCGACCACTTCGTGGGTCGGCACCATGACTTCGCGGATCTCGCGGTCGGGCGCGGCGTCCTTGTCGATCTCCTGCTGGATGAGCTGGCAGACGCGGTTCTCGTGCCGGGCTTGGGTCTGCACCGCGTACCAAGAGCCCACGGCGTCCGCTTGGGACGCGCGGATCGGCGCCGCGCTCATCGGAACAGTCCCATGACGAAGTCGACCAAGACCAGGCGCGAAACCAGGTCCATGAACCAGATGACGATGGAGATGAGGATCGTGAACGCGATGACCACCCACGTGGCGTTGCGAAGCTGGGCGCGGTCGGGCCACGTGACCTTCTCCATCTCGGACACGCACTCTTCCACGAAGAGCTTGGCGCCGGACAAGCGGGACATGGCGGACGTCGTTCGCTGAGCGGGAGCGGCCCGGTCCGGCCTACTCGACGATGGAGGTGACGACGCCGGCGCCGACGGTGCGGCCGCCCTCGCGGATCGCGAAGCGCAGCTCCTCGTCCATCGCGATCGGCGTGATCAGCTCCACCTCCATCTGAACGTTGTCCCCCGGCATCACCATCTCCACTCCCTCCGCCAACCGCGCCGTCCCCGTCACGTCCGTCGTCCGAAAGTAGAACTGCGGCCGGTACCCGTCGAAGAACGGCGTGTGCCGGCCCCCCTCCTCCTTCGTCAACACGTACACCTCCGCGTTGAACTTCGTGTGTGGCGTGATCGACCCCGGCGCCGCCAAAACCTGCCCCCGCTGCACCTCCGTCTTCCCCACACCCCGCAACAACAAACCCGCGTTGTCCCCCGCCTGTCCCTCGTCCAGTATCTTGCGGAACATCTCCACCCCCGTCACCACCGTCTTGCGATCCTCCCCCATCCCCACAATCTCCACCTCCTCCCCCTTGCGCACCATCCCCCGCTCCACCCGCCCCGTCGCCACCGTCCCGCGACCCGTAATCGAAAACACGTCCTCCACAGGCATCAAGAACGGCTTGTCCACGTCCCGCTCCGGCTCCGGTATGTACCCGTCGATCGCCTCCATCAGCTCCCCAACGCACTCCGCCGCCTCCCCCTCGCCACCGCTCTCCAACGCCCGCAACGCGCTCCCGCGCACCACAGGCAAGTCGTCCCCAGGAAAATCGTACTCGCTCAACAACTCCCGAACCTCCAGCTCCACCAGCTCCAGCAACTCCTCGTCGTCAACCATGTCCACCTTGTTCAAGAACACCACGATGTACGGCACGTTCACCTGCCGCGCCAGCAATATGTGCTCCCGCGTCTGTGGCATCGGCCCGTCCGCCGCGCTCACCACCAATATCGCCCCGTCCATCTGCGCCGCCCCCGTGATCATGTTCTTCACGTAGTCCGCATGACCAGGACAATCCACGTGCGCGTAGTGTCGCGCCCCCGTCTCGTACTCCACGTGAGCCGTCGCTATCGTGATCCCACGCTCTCGCTCCTCCGGCGCCTTGTCGATCTCGTCGAACGCCACCGCGTCCCCCCCGTGCTTCCTCGCCTGCGCCAGCGTCACCGCCGCCGTCAACGTCGTCTTCCCATGATCCACATGCCCAATCGTCCCCACGTTCACGTGCGGCTTCGTCCGCTCGAACGTCTCCTTCGCCATCTCTACCCCCTCGCCGGTGGTGCGGCGCCTCTCGGCGCTTGATTTCTCGGCGGCCCCTGCGGGCCTTGGTTTCTTCGGCGGCCCCTCGGCGGGGCGCGCCTGCGCTTCGCGGCTGGGCGTCGAGCCGTTCGGCCTCGCCGCGCGTTTCCGCCAAGCTCTGGGCGGGGATCGAACCCGCGACCTCTTCCTTACCAAGGAAGCGCTCTACCACTGAGCTACCAGAGCGCCCCAATCCTTGCGGGCAGGCCGCCACGCCGGACCCTTCGGCGAGCCCGGCAAGCAACCACGCCAGAGCGGGAGACCGGACTCGAACCGGCGACCCTCAGCTTGGAAGGCTGACGCTCTAGCCAACTGAGCTACTCCCGCGACGCGAACGGGCTCGCGAGCCCGGAACCCGTCCTTTCCGCCCATGGTGGGGGTAGGATTCGAACCTACGTAGGCGTGAGCCAGCAGATTTACAGTCTGCCCCGGTTGGCCGCTTCGGTACCCCACCAGTCCGGACTCCGCCGGAACCGCACCCCCGGTCGAAGTCCAGCATGGGAAGCTAACCAAGGAACCGCGCGACGCCAAGGGGGGCGCCCGGGCCCAAAGACGAGGCGGTTCGCGCGCGGGAGCGCTCGCCGGCTTTTTGGGACCGGTCCGGGGCCGCCCGCGGCAGGCGGAGCCCGTGCCGGCCCCCGGCGCCCGGACGCGGCATCGCGCGGGAATGGCAAGAATGGGAGAACCCGCGTTTCGCTGGTTATCGTCATGCGCGCCCGCGAGGGCCCTTTGCCGGGCGGGCAACTGCCGCAAGGAAGGCTCCATGAAGTTCGGATTGGCGGGTTTCGCCGGATCGGGCAAGACGACGCTGTTCAACGCGCTCACCGGCTTGGAGGCGCCGACCGGGCACGGAGGCGAGGTGCGACTGGCGGCCGTGCCGGTGAGCGACCCCCGGGTCGACTTCTTGTCCCGCCTGTACTCGCCGCGCAAGACGACCTGCGCGGCCGTGAACTTCTGCGACGTGCCGGGCGACCACGGCGGCGGCGCGCTGGAGCCGCGCACGTTGCAGCGCATGAGGGAGCAGGACGCCATCTGCTTGGTGCTCGCCGACTTCGTGGGCGGCGGGGGCGCGGGGGAGGCCGGAGCGGAACGCGCGCTGGCCTTGTTCCTGGAGGAGTGCGTGCTGGCCGACCTCGCCATCGCCGAGCGGCGGCTGGACCGCGCTCGGAAGGAGCGGGCGGACGAACGCGAGATCGCCGCCTTCGAGATCATGACGGCGGCGCTGGCCGGCGAGTCGCCGTTGCGGCTGGTGCCCGAGACCGAGCTCGACCGGCGGTTCCTGAAGGGCTACGGACTCCTCACGGACTTGCCGCTGCTGGTGGCCGTGAACAAGGACGAGCACCGGGCGTCGGAGCCGCTGGACGAGACGCTGGCGGCCCGCGTCGAAGCCGCCGGCGGGGCCGCAATGGCGCTCTCGGCCCGCGCCGAGGCCGAAATCGCGACGCTGGACCGCGCGGACCAGCGGGCCTTCCTCAATGACATCGGTCTGGAGGAGCCCGCGCTGGCCCGGTTTGTGCGCACCGCGCACGACCTGATGGGCCTGATCGCGTTCTTTACCGTGGGCGAGGACGAAGTGCGGGCGTGGACAATTCGCCGGGGAACGACGGCGAGGCGGGCGGCGGGGCGCATTCACAGCGACTTGGAGCGCGGCTTCATCCGGGCGGAGGTCACGTCCTGGGAGGCGTTGGCCGAGCACGGATCCGAGGCGGCGGCCAAGGCGGCAGGCAAGATGCGCGTGG
The DNA here is from genome assembly GCA_965203485.1 of Longimicrobiales bacterium. Taxonomy (GTDB): domain Bacteria; phylum Gemmatimonadota; class Gemmatimonadetes; order Longimicrobiales; family Gaopeijiaceae. The sequence goes on along the minus strand of OZ241892.1, from coordinate 534,024 downwards.
AGGGGAAGGACTACGTAGTCGAGGACGGAGACGTCGTGCACGTCCGGTTCAACGTGTGAGGGGCGCGGCCCGCGGGCCGGGGCGGCGGCTCAGAGGCGCCGCTTCGGCGTCCGCGGGCACGGCTGGCCCCCAGCGCGGAGCCCGCGGCGCCGAAGCGGGCGTTGCCCTCTGGCCAAGGAACGCCGCGCGCCTTATGCTTGACGGCGTCTGCAGTCATGTTGTCCGCCGGACTGCGCATGGGCCGCCGCGCTCCCCGAGGAGCGACGCCGCAGGCCTGGGCGGACGCAATCCATGCACACTCTTCTTGGAGAGACGAAATGACGCTACTTCGTCAGATCGGCGTTGCCGCGACGGCGGCGGCGCTCCTGTCGGCGGGGCTGGCCGCGCAAGACCGCGGCGCCGCGACCGGCATCGTTCGCGACGGGGACTCCGGCCAGCCCATCGTGGGCGCGGCCGTCTTCGTCGAGGGAACAAACTACTCGACCCTCTCGAACGCCGAAGGCCGGTTCCTTCTGCCCAACATCCCGCCCGGGCAACACTCGCTGCGCGCCGTGTCGGTCGGCTACGGCCCGGTGGCGCACGAGTTCACGGTCGCCCCGGGCGGGACGGCCCAAGTCAACTTCGACCTGACCGTGTCCACGCTCCAGCTCGACGGCATCGTCGTCACGGCGACGGGCGAGCAGCGGAAGCGGGAGCTGCCCAACTCGGTCGCCGGCATCGACGCCGCCGACTTGGTCCCCGAACTGCCCGCCAACAACTTGGCGGACCTGCTCCAGGGACGGTCGGCAGGCGTTCAAGTGCTCAGTTCGGCAGGAACTTCGGGCGTGGGGTCGCGCGTCCGCATTCGCGGCGCCAGCTCCATTTCGCTCTCGAACGACCCGCTGGTGTACGTGGACGGCATCCGCGTGGACTCGCGCAACAGCGGGCTGGGCGCGGGCGGCCAAGAGTCTTCCCGGCTCGACGACTTCAACCTGGAAGACATCGAGGACATCGAGATCGTCAAGGGGCCGTCGGCGGCGACGCTCTACGGCACGGAGGCCGCGAACGGCGTGATCCGCATCACGACGAAGCGCGGCCAGCCCGGCGACACGCGCTGGAACGTCTGGGCGGAGGGCGGACTCATTCAAGAGCCCAACACCTATCCGCTCAACTACGCGGGCCTGGGAGACGCGGGCACGGCCTACGCCCGCCGGTGCCTGCTCAACGACGTCGTCGCCGGACGCTGCACTCAGAAAGGGCTGGACACCTTCCAGGTGCTGCACGATCCCGAGTATTCGCCGATCGACCGCGGCGGGCGAGGCCAGCTGGGCCTGTCGCTGTCCGGCGGGAACGAACGGATGAACTACTACGTGGCGGGCGAGATGGAGACCGAGGTCGGCCCGTACAAGCTGCCGGAACCGGACCGCCTCGATCTCGAGGAGCGGGGCATCCCCATCACGAGCGAGGTTCGACGCCCGAACCAGCTCAAGAGGCGCAACCTGCGCGTCAACCTCAACAGCCAGATCGCCGACAACGTGACGCTCTCGGTGCGCACGGGCTACCTGGACAGCCACTTCGCCTACATGGGCAACGACAACAACTCGTTCGGCTTGCTTCCCAGCGCGTTCTTGGGGAGTTCGACCCGGGAGCGTCCTTGGGGCTTCCAGGCCCCCGCCCAGCTGTTCGGGCGGACGTTGTACCAGGACATCCAGCGGCTGACGGCGAGCGGGACGGTGGGCTGGGATCCGTTCGAGTGGCTCACGGCCCGGGCGACGGCCGGTATGGACTTCTACAGCCGCAAGGACATTTCCTTCTTCGGACGCGACATCGGCGTGCCCGGCCAACGCAACCTGGGCCGCAAGGACACCGACCGAATCAACCAGTACCAGTACACGCTGGACGCCAGCGGCAAGGCGTCCTTCGACCTCACGGCCGCGGTCTCGTCGCAGACCTCGGTCGGCGTCCAGTACTTCGAGAACCAGTACGAGGGCACGAACGCCTGGGGAATCGACATCGTCAACGGCGCGTCTTCGATCGGAGCGGCCGCCGAGACGTTCTCCGGCGAGTTCCACACGTTCGACAAGACGGCGGGCGTCTTCGTGGAGCAGACGTTCGGCCTCAACGACCGCCTCTTCGCGACCGGCGCGATCCGGGCCGACGACAACAGCGCGTTCGGCCAGGACTTCGACCTGATCTACTATCCCAAGGCGGGCGTCTCGTGGATCGCCTCGGAGGAGGCGTTCTTCCCCGACCTCGCGTTCCTCGACCAGCTGCGGTTCCGCGTCGCGTGGGGCAAGTCGGGCGTGCAGCCCGGATCCGACGACGCGATTCGGACGCTGTCGGCGAGCGCCATCACGACGCCGGCCGACCAGACGGGATCGGGCGTGTCGATCGGCAACATCGGCAACAGCACGCTGGAGCCGGAGGAGTCGAGCGAGATCGAGGCCGGCTTCGACGCCGAGATGTTCGGCGGACGGGCGGCCGTCGAGTTCACCTACTACGACAAGGCCACCAGCGGGGCGCTGATCACGGTGCCGCTGGCGCCGTCGCTGGGCGCGAGCGCGAGCCGGTGGATCAACATCGGCGACGTGTCCAACAGGGGATTCGAGCTGTCGGTCAGCAGCACCGTCGTGGAGACCGACAACGTCGCGTGGGACGTGACGCTGGCCGGTTCGATCAACCAGAACGAGCTGGTGTCGCTGGGCGAAGGGACCGAGCCGATCGGGTCGCAGACGCGGTTCGTGCCCGGCTTCCCGCTGGGCAGCCAGTGGAGCCGGCCGATCGAGAGCTGGAGCGACGCCGACGGCAACGGGATCATCACGCCGGACGAGCTGGTCGTCGGCGACACGATCGTGTACCTGGGGCCGGGCCAGCCCGAGAACCAGCTGACGTTCTCGACCAGCATCTCGCTGTTCGGCGACTTTCGCGTCTACGGGTTGCTCGACTATCGCGGCGACTACATCGCCTACAACAACACGGAACGGTTCCGTTGCCGTTTCCGGATTTGCCAGGGTCTCATCGATCCGGCGTCGCCGCTCGACGAGCAAGCGCGGGCGGTCGCGGCCGTGCTGCACCCAAGCCAGACGGTGGCGGGGTACATGGAGAAGGGCGACTTCGTGAAGCTCCGCGAGGTCTCGCTGAGCTACTCGCTCCCCCAGTCGATCGCCGGCCGCATGGGCGCGTCGCGCGCGCAGGTGGTGCTGACCGGGCGCAACCTGGGCGTGTGGACCGACTACACGGGCATGGATCCCGAGATCAACTGGAACGGTTCCGGCGACAACTTCGGCGTGTCCGAGTTCCTGACGCAGCCGCCCGTTCGCTACTACACGCTGCGCGTGAACTTCACATTCTAGGAGACCGATCAATGAAGAGCTTCAAGAAGCAGGCTTGGGTCGCGTTGGCGGCGCTGGCCGTCACGGGGTCCGCGTGCAGCGACCTGCTGGAGGTCGTCGACCCCGACATCGTGACGCCCGGCGACGTCGTGGGCGCGAAGGGGGCGGAGCTGTACTGGGCCGGAGCCATCGGCCAGTTCGCCTCGGCGTTCTCGAGCGGCGGGGGGGGGCAGGTGGTGTATGTGGGGATGCTGTCCGACGAGTTCCATCTGTCGGGCACGTTCCCGACCCGCAACCAAGTGGACCGGCGCGAGATGGACGACAGGAACGGCACGCTGCTGGGGCAGTACCGCCAGTTGCACCGGGCGCGCGTGGCCACGCAGAACGCCGCCGACCGGATGGCGGACTTGCTGCCGGGCGACGCCCGGATCGCGGAGATGTGGAACCTGAACGGCTTCGCCAACATCTTCTTCGGCGAGAACTACTGCTCGGGCGTGCCGTTCAGCGCGACGCCGAACGAAGGGGACATCGTGTACGGCGACCGCCAGACCACGGAGCAGATCTTCCAGACGGCGGCCGAGAGCTTCGGCAGCGCCGACGCGGCCGCGGCGGGCAATGCCGACCAGAGCGCCTTGGCGGCGTTGGGGCTGGCCCGGGCGCGCCTCTCGCTGGGCGACCTCGTCGGCGCGGCCTCCGCGGCGGCGAACGTGCCGACGGACTGGACCTACATGATTCGGAGCAAGGAGGGCGGCGAGTTCGGCCAGCGCAACGCGATCTACGAACTCAACGTGAGCCAGCGGCGTTGGTCGATCTCGGACGGCGAAGGCGGGAACGGCGTGCCCTTCCGTTCGGAGGAGGATGCGCGCGTGTCCTGGCGGGACGCGGGGACGAACGGATTCGACGAGAACACGCCGCTGTTTCATCAGCTCAAGTACGATTCCTGGGAGTCGGACGTGGCACTCGCCAGCGGCATCGAGGCACGGCTGATCCAGGCCGAGCACGAGCTGTCCTCCCAAGGGCCGGCAGGACCGTGGCTGGAGACGCTGAACGCGTTGCGGCGGACGGCTTCGCTGAACGCGCTGACGGATCCGGGCGCGGCGACGAGCCGGATGCGACTCGTCTTCGAGGAGCGGGCGCGCTGGCTGTTCGCCACCGGCCATCGGGTCGGCGACCTTCGCCGGATGATCCGGCAACATTCCTTTTCGCCGGAGGACGTGTTCCCCACGGGCGCCTTCTTCAAGGGCGGCGTCTACGGCACGGACGTGAACTTCCCGATCCCGTTCGAGGAGCACGAGAACGAAGCGCTCGCCGAGCTGCAGGCCACCGGCGACATCTGCATCAGCCGCGGGGCGTAGGCGCAGGTCGCCCCAGGGGGCGTCTCGCCGCGATGGCGGGGCGCCCCCTGTTCGTCGGGCGGGTCGGGGCCGGCGACCGAGGGAGATGGCGTGCTTGGACCGACTCGGGCGCGCCCTTCGGATGGAACCGGCTACGTGTGGCGCGGGCCCGGGCCGGGGGAGACGGGCGTGCTTGGGCGACTCGCGCCGGCCGGGCCCGCGCTGGGAGGGTCGGCGCCCTCACGCGTGTGGATCAGAATGACGCCGTCGCCGGCGTTGGTGCCGTAGAGGGTGGTCGCATGGATTCCGGTGAGGACCTGGATCCGCGAGATGCTCCCGGCCGGGAGCGAGGCGAGCACGGAGAGGTTGGGAACGCGCACGCGGTCTATGAAGACGGGGATCTCCTCGACCACGACGATGCTGGACGCGCCCCGCCGGTGCGCGCGCACGGGCTTGCCGTTGCCCGCTTCTTCGAAACGGACATGGCGAACGGTCCGCTGAAGCGCCTCCCACATCGTCGTCGCCTCGCTGCGCGCGATCTCGGCGGCCGTGATGATGGTGCCCGCGTTGGCGTCGGGCAAGGAAGAGCGCGTGCGGATGCCGCATGCGGCCACTAGGATGGCAACGATCGCCGTTGCCGCCCTCTGCTTGAAGCGATTCATCTCCGGACCCACGCCTTCATTCATGAGAGAAGCGGCCGGTCCCGCCGACCGTCGCCGGCCGCCTCGTAATCTATGGGCAGCGCAGGTGCGGCGGGGCAAGCGCTTGCAGGCGGTTGGCTCCGGGCGGGCCGGTCGGCCTCGGAGGCGGGTCGGCGCGGGATTGACGCCCGCCGAGGGAGCCGCGATTGTTCGACCTCTGCGCTTGGCGCAGTGGAATCCCGCGTAGCTCAGCTGGTAGAGCAGACGGCTGTTAACCGTCGGGTCGCAGGTTCGAGTCCTGCCGCGGGAGTCGCCGCCTTCGCCGGGAGCAACGGTGTGGACGAACGCAAGGCGTGCCCATGACTTGGCCGGTCGCCATGGCGCTCGCGGGGTTCTGGGTCGCGGGCTTGGCCGTGCAGGCGCTTCGCCTGAAACGGCCCCGGCCCGTCCCCAGGCGGGAAGCGCCAGGCCCGTTCGTTTCGGTGATCGTGCCCGCTCGCAACGAAGCGCGAAACATCGAGCGGTGCGTCGGTTCGTTGGCCCAGTCCCGTTGGGACGACTTCGAACTGATCGTCGTGGACGACGAGTCGGACGACGGCACGGGCGCCCTCGTCCGGGCGACGGACCGGGGGCGGGCCAAGGACATCCGGGTCGTGAACGGCCGCCCGGTGCCGCCCGGGTGGGTGGGCAAGCCGTGGGCATGCCACCAAGGGGTGGCGGTTGCGCACGGGGAATGGCTGCTGTTCGTCGATGCCGACACGTGGCACGAGGCCGGTGCGCTGGCCAGGGCCGCGGCCGCCATGGAGGAGGACGACGCGGACATGGTATCGGTCGCGGGACGCCAGGAAATGGAGGGCTTCTGGGAGCGTCTGGTCCAGCCCCACGTGTTCTTCATGCTGCTGCAGGCGTTCCCCCGGCTGGACCGGCCCGTGCCGCAACGGCAGTGGCGCCGGGCGGTCGCCGTTGGGCATTACGTGCTGGTCAGGCGGTCGGCGTACGAGGCGGTCGGCGGGCACGAGGCGGTCCGGGACGCGGTCGTCGAAGACCTGAAGCTCGCTCAGATGTTCGCTCGCGAGGGACGCCGCGTCTCCGTGCGCGAAGACTGGGACGGGCTGTCGGCGCGAATGTACCAGTCGTTCGGCGAGATCGTTGGGGGTTGGACGAAGAACCTGAGCATCGGCGCCCGGCAGACCTTCGGGCCGGTTGGCGGGCGCCTGCTGCTGGCGAGCGTGCTGATCGGCTATCCGCTGTTCTGGATGCTTCCGGGCACCGTGTTGCTGGCCGGCGCGGCAGGGTACGCGGCAGGTCCCGCCGCGGCGTGGGCCGGGATCGCGTACGTGGCCAGCGCCGCAATGTGGGGCGGAGTTTCGTGGGCCATGAACCGCAGGCCGTGGCTTGGGCTGATATACCCGGTCGCCACGGCCGTCGTTTGGGGCATGGTGGCCCGTAGCGCCCTGCGCCGCTCGCACGTCACTTGGAAGGGCCGAGACTTCCAGGCGCCGACGTAGGGCCCCTACGTGGCGGCGAGCTTCTTGGACGAGCGCATGGGCTCGGGCGCCCGGTTGGTCTCGGCCGAGCGGGCGACCGGGCGGTCCGCCCGCCCCGCCGGCGAGACGGCGCTCACGACCGGCGCGGCGCTCGCCGAAGCGTACGCCTTGGGATTCGACTTGGCCGGCGTGGTCACCGAGGGGAGGAGTGCGCACATGGCCCACCTGCGCCGCTGGATCGGGGCCGGGCGGCATGGTCGAATGTCCTACCTGTCGCGGCCGGACGCCCTGGCGCGGCGAGCCGACTTGGCCCGCACGCTACCGGCGTTTCGCAGCGCGATCGTGGTGGCGCAGTCCTACGCCTGCGCCGAAGGGCCCGCGACTCGCGAGGGCGACGGCGACGCGGCTCCGCGATCCTGCGCGCGCGCAGAACGGCCACCGAAGCCGGATGCCGGCGGGTCGGCGGGCGAGGCGCCGGCGCCGCGCCGAGGCGGACGCCGGGCGGGCGAAGCCTTGGTCGCCCGCTATGCGCGCGGCCTCGACTACCACGGAGTCCTGACGGAGCGGCTTCATGCCCTCGCCGACCGGCTCCGCGCCAAGACCGGGCAGTCCCTCGAGGGGCGCGCCTACGTCGACACCGGCCCGCTGCTGGAGCGGGAGCTGGCCCAACGAGCCGGGCTCGGCTGGTTCGGCAAGAACACGATGCTCATCCATCCCCGCAAGGGCTCGTACTTCTTCTTGGGCGTCCTGCTCACCGATCTGCCGCTGGCCGCCTCGGCCCCCTTTGCCGAAGACCACTGCGGCTCCTGCCGCCGTTGCCTCGACGCGTGCCCGACCGGCGCTCTTCTGGGTCGCGACGAGTCCGGCGCGCCCGTCATGGACGCGACCCGCTGCATCTCGTACCTGACGATCGAACTCAAGGGCCCGGTGCCGCGCGGCCTGCGGCCCGCAATCGGGAACCGGGTGTTCGGCTGCGACATCTGCCAGGAGGTCTGCCCATGGAACGCCAAGTTCTCGGCGCCCCGGACCGATGCCGCCTACGCGCCCCGCCCGGGCTTCGACCGCGAACCCCTGGTCCGGCTCGCGCTGAGGCTGCTGACGATGTCGGGAAGACGGTTCAGGCGCGAGTTCTCGGAGTCGGCGGCGCAACGGCCGGGGCGCAACGGCCTGTTGCGAAACGTCTGCATCGCGTTGGGGAACTGGGGCTCGGAAGAGGCCGTGCCGGCGCTTCGCGAGGCGCTGGAGGACTCGGCGCCGCTGGTGCGCGCCCACGCCGCCTGGGCCTTGGGGCGGATCGGCACGCCGGCGGCGGCGGAAGCGTTGGCCGACAGGACCGACAGGGAGACGGACCCCGGCGTGCTCGAGGAGCTGGCGGTTGCGCGGGGACCGCGCTCGGGCCGCACCGACGCGCGTGGAACCAAATGGCGGGCGCCGGTGTAGCATAAGACAGGGACGGGAGACGCCTGTCCCCGAAGTCACGATCACCATGCACACTTGGGAGGAATGAAGAGCATGAAGAGCTTGTCCAAGCTCGGGTTCCTGGTTGCGCTCGCGACCGTGCTGGGCGTCTCGGCCGACAACGGCTGGGCGCAGAACTGGGAGTCCGGCAAGAATTCCAACGACGACTACGACCTCGACGACCTGCCGCGGGGTGAGTTCTTCCTCCACGGCAGCCTGGCAAATCCGATCGGAGCCTTCAAGGACTTCGTGAACCTGGGCGGCGGAGGGGGAGCGGGGCTCCTCCTGTACATGGACGAAGGGCGAAACGCCGCGCTCCGGCTGGAGGGCAGCTTCGTCGTCTACGGATCGGAGTCGTTCACGACGCCGCTGAGCACAACGGTCCAGCGCGTGAACGTGACGGTGCGCACGACCAACTACATCGCGTCGGCGGGCGCCGGGCCCCAACTGGTCCTGGGAAGCGGGCCGGTGCGGCCGTACGTGTTCGGCACGGTCGGCATCTCCTACTTCGCCACGGAGTCCTCGGCCAGCGGCACCCAACTGCTGTCGGACGACTTCGCGGCCACCACCAACCTGGACGACCTCAAGTTCTCGCTCCGGGCGGGCGGCGGGATGATGGTGCGGCTGTCGCGGGGCAAGCACCCGGTGTCGCTGGACTTGTCGGCCTCGTACCAGCACAATGGAACGACCGAATATCTCACCAAGGGCGACTTGCGGGAGGGCCCCGGCGGGCGACCTCAGTTCAGTCCCGTGGTGAGCGAGACCAACCTGATCACGTACCGGGTGGGAATCAGCATCGGAGCGCGCTGAAGACGCAGGGACGAGCCACGAGCCTGTCCTCGCGCTTCGGGCGGGACCTCGATGGTGCGGCCGGCGGCCAGATGGCGGGCGCCGGCCGCACCGGCGATCCGGGCTCGTTTCGCCGCCACTTTCGACCGCAACCAGCGGCGGGACGGACTTCTCATGCGAAACACGGCCGTTCTTCTCGGCTTGGCGGCGGCAGCCGTTGCGGCCCCTTCCGGCGCCCGCGCCCAAGTCCCAGCTCCCGAGTCGGTGCTGGGCCACCGCGTGGGCGACGACTTCTTCCTCGCCACCTACGAGGAGTCGATCGAGTACTTCCGGCGGCTCGACGCCGCGAGCGACCGCGTGGAACTCCGCGAAGTCGGGCGCACTTCGTTCGGCAGGCCCATCCACCTCGCGCTCGTGTCCAGCGCCGACAACTTGGCGAACCTCGACCGCTACAAGGAAATCTCGCTGCGGCTGGCCCATCCCAAGGGACTCACCGGCGCCGAAGCGCGCGCGCTGGCCGGCGAGGGACGTGCCTTCGTGCACATCGACGGCGGCCTCCACTCGACCGAGGTGGCGCACGGACAGCACACGATCCAGCTGGCGCACGACCTAGCGACCGGCGACGCCGATCCCGAGGTCCGCGCAATCCTGGACAACGTCGTGCTCCTGCTGTGGCCGTCGATCAACCCGGACGGCCAGACGATGGTGGCCGAGTGGTACCGGTCGAACCTGGGCACGCCGTACGAGGTCGCGCCGATCCCGTTCCTCTACCAGAAGTACGTCGGGCACGACAACAACCGCGACGGCTACATGATCAACCAGATCGAGTCGCGCATGGTCACGCGGGTGGTGCGGGAGTGGGAGCCGCAAATCCTCTACAACCACCACCAGAGCTCGCCCTTCCCAACCCGCATCTGGATTCCGCCGTTCGCCGAGCCGATCTCGCCGCACGTGCACCCGCTCATGTGGCGCACGGTCAACTTGATCGGCATGTCCATGGCGCAGGCGCTGGAGGAGCGGGGCCAGCGGGGCGCCACGCACATGGGCACCGGCTTCGACAACTGGTACCCCGGCTTCATGGACCACGCCAACAACTTCCACAACGTGGCGTCGTTCCTGACCGAGGCCGCGCTGTACAGGTACGCCACGCCGCACTTCTACACCGTTTCGGACTTCCCCCGCACCGCACGCGACCTGCGGCCCCAGTCGCTCTACAGCAGTCCCTGGGAGGGAGGCTGGTGGAGGCTGCGCGACGCCGTGGACTACATGCTCACGGCTTCGATCTCGGTGCTGGACTTCGCGGCCAAGTACCGGACCGACATTCTGTACAACCGCTACCAGGCGGGGCGCGACGTGATCGCCCAGTACGAGAGCGGACCGCCGTACGCCTACTTCGTGCCCCAAGACCAGCGCGACCCGGTGGCGCCCGTGGAGATGCTGCGGCGGCTGGCGTTCAACGGCGTGGAGGTCCTTCAGTTGCAGGGGGCCGTGGAGTTCGAGGGGGTGTCGCATTCGGCCGGCACGTGGGTGATCCCGATGGACCAGGAGTTCGCCAACTTCGTGCGCCAGCTGTTCGCGGTGCAGGAATATCCGGACTTGCGCCAGTACCCCGAGGGGCCGCCGGACCAGCCCTACGACGTCTCGGGCTGGACGTTGCCGTACCTGATGGGCGTGCGGGTCGTGGAGGCCGCGTCGCCGCTGACGGAGGGCGTGCGGGCGGCGCTGGCCGAGCTGGCCGCCGAGCCGGTGCGCTGGGACGGCGGGCCCGCGGGCGGGGAGGAGACGGGCGGCGGCGGCGCTGGAGCCGAGAGGGGCACCGGGAACGCGAGGGGCGCGGCGGGTGCGGAGGACGCGGCGCGCGAGGTGGACGCTGCGCCCTTCGACTCGCCGCGGGGCGTGGGCTTCAACAGTCACCCGGTGGCGGCGGCTATCCTGCCCCTGGAGAGCAACGCGGGGAGCGGCGGGACGCTGGTCGCGGACCCGGCCCAGAACAACGCGTTCAAGGCGATCAACCGAGCGTGGGACGCCGGGGGGCAGGTGCGGTTCGTGCCGGGAGCCGCGGGCGAGGGCGGCGAAGGCGGGACTTCGGGACGCTACGAGATACGCGGCCTGCCGGGAAGCGCCCGGGCAGCCTTGGCTCGCGAACTGCATCTGCGGATTGGCGGCGGCGGCCGCGCGGATGGCGTTGGCGGCCGGGTACAAGCGAGCGATGCGGCGCAGACCGGCGGCAATCCAGTTGCGTTGGAGCGTCCCAGAATCGGCCTCTACCGCCCCTGGCGTCCGTCCATGGACGAAGGCTGGACGCGTTGGTTGCTGGAAGCCTACGATTTCGGGTTCGCCAGCCTGCGAAACGCCGACGTGCTGGCCGGCGGGCTGCGCGAGCGCTACGACGTGATCGTCCTGGCCGACATGAGCGCGAACCAGATCGTCGAAGGCTTCGCAAAGGGCTCGGTACCGCCCCGGTACGCCGGCGGTATCGGCCCGCGAGGCGTCCGGGAGCTGGCCCGGTTCGTGCGCGCCGGCGGGACGCTGGTGGCGATCAACAGCGCCGCCCTCTTCGCCATCGACCATCTCCACTTGCCCGTGGAAGACGTGGTGGCCGGGCTCGCGCCGTCCGAGTACTTCATGAGCGGATCGATCGTGGAGATGGAGGTCGATCCCTCCCATCCGGTGATGTCGGGGATGCCGAAGCGAGCAATGGTGGTAGTCGAGCGAAGCCCCGTGTTCACGACCAAGGAGGGCTTCGAGGGATCGGTGCTCGCCAAGTACGCCGCGGACGGATCGCCCCTGCTGTCCGGGTACCTGCTGGGCGAGAAGCGCCTTCGGGGCAAGGCCGCCGCGCTGGACGTCGCCATGGGAGAGGGGCGCGTGGTGCTGCTGGGGATGCGGCCCCAGTGGCGCGGCCAGCCCTTCGGCAACTTCCGCATCCTCTTCAACGCGGCCCTGTACGGCGCGGCCTTGGCTGGAGCGGCGCCGGAGAACGCGGCGTTCTGGGAAGCGCCGGAGGAGAAGGAGGAGGAAGGTGGTTCTCGGGACGGCAGGGGCCGGGACGCCTGATTCTTCGGGCGCGGCACGGGGAGCGAGCGGCCACGCCAAGGGACCGGTGCAAGGAGTCGAAACGGGCAACCCCGGCGTCGTCGTGCCTCATGACCGGAGCGACCCTGGGGTGCGGTCGCGGCCATGCGTTCACCCCTCGTCGGGTTTTTCGCGGACGCGCGTGCGGATGCCGGGCAAGGTGACGCCTCCAGCGACAGCGGCACCCCGATCGAGGGCACGCCCGTCGGACGAGCGGAAAAGGCGTCGGCGACCGATGGGCCGCAAGACGGATCCGGCGCGGAACACGAGCTGGGCCGTTGATCCCGAGGCGCCCTGACTCCATATTGCCACTACGAGCATGCGGACGGAAGGTAGGCGAGAGGAGCCGCAAAGCCTCGGACGAGGCCCAAACGCACGCACCCGGAGGACAGTACCAGCATGTTTGAGCCGTTGCACCGAGATCACGCCATCGAGGCCGTGATTTTCCGCCTCACCGGAAGTGGCGAGATGACGGAGCACGAGCGAGCGAAGCTGGACGAAGGCTACGAGAACTACTGGAAGGCCGTGCTGCCGACGGTGAGGCGTGGCCATGTGATGGAGATCGCGGTGGGCCCGACGCCCCTTGTGGACGACAGGCCAAAGCCGCTGGCGCCCACGCAGTACGTTGAATTCAAGCGCACGGGCCAGGCCGCGTGGTGGATGGAGGTCGCCGGGCCGACAATCACAATCGGATGCGCTCAGTACGGGGGATGGAAGAGCGTGAGCGAAAAGGCCTACGAGCTGTTTGCCAGCGTAGGAAAGGTTCTTGGGAACGACCATCCGCTCGCACAGGTTTGCAGTGCTGGGCTCACCTACCAAGACATGTTCGTCTGGCACGGCCCTGATGCCACCTACGATCCAAAGCTCGCAGTCCGGGAAGAACGGATACCGTCGAAAGCCGGGAATTCGAAGATGTGGCACATAGGGGAAGGGTGGATTGAAGATCCCGACGGGCAACGTATCCTGGAGCGGTTTCAGATAGGGGCAGAACTGCGTGCGGAGGGACAGAAGGTCCGTCCGATCGTCAAGGTGGAGACAACCGCGATCTGGGGATTTCGAGAAACAACAGCGCGCCTGAGGCTCGACAGGGCGTTCGGGAAAATTCATTCTGTCGATGAGAGCGAGAGCAACGGCCGAGCTGTATACGACAAACTGCATCGACGCATCCATGCATTGTTCGGGAACCTGGTCACCGAAGACATCGCCAAGCGGATCGGAATGAATCAACCGGGAGGGCAGATATGACCACGGCCGGGATGATCGCATCAGTACCCGACGTGGGATTGAGACACGGACGCTACGTAGCAAGGCGAGGATCAAGTCGTTTGTCACCGCCCAGACAGGAAGAAGACACTACCGTAGCACTTGGAAATGCCACTACATGGCAGATAGATGAGAAAGGTCTTGGAGGAATTGACACGAGTGGTAGCGGACAGGAAGCCAAGACGACGCGAGAGATCCTGGACACAATCGACGCCGACACCTTGCGAGCGGCCCAAGTCAAGGGAGGGATCATGCCGCAGATTGAGATCAACAGGAATCGCATCGCTGCGTTGCTGGGGTTGCGTGACGCATGGAAGCAACCCGACGAGGTCTACGCCGACGAGGCGTGGGAGATCTGCATCATCTGGCGGAGTGGATACGGCAGGGTCGAGATCGGCACGGAAGAAAACGGCACCGTCGGCTATTACATCAGCCGCACACTGAGCGAAGAGAGCGAGGAGGGACGCTTTGTGGAACACAGCCGAGAAGAACTTGATCGGGTCATGTCTTGGCTGGAAGAGATGCACGGGGAGGTCTGAGACCTGGTCAAGCGAGGGGAGAAGTTTCCGGCTGAGGGAATGAGCCCGGGAGCACACGCGCTTGGGGTGGTTGATGACAACGAAGAACTGGAGAGACGGCTACCCCCTGGAGCGCGAGAGACGGGTAGCGGAGCTGTCCCTCGATCTGCGTTTCCGCGTAGAGCGCTCCGGTGGACCAAAGAGGAAGGCGGTGCGTCGGTCGACCGGAGTCACCATGTGCAAGCAGTCATGGGCGGTCGCGGCATGCGGGGCACGATCAAGGCCAGGACGGCAGAAATCCGCATGCTGACCGATGCGGAAGGACACCGGCTTTGGAGCGTCACGGACCGACCTATACCGGAGAACCCAGCCCACGCTGAAATCCAGCGCGAGCCACGCGGCAAAATGCCGGGCAGGGAGGAGCGGGACCGGTTCGTGGAAGTGTGGCGAGGGGCTGCCGTGCTACTGACGACGCTCAAGAAAGAAGACCCGTTGGGCAGGCCAGAGTTGCAAGTGGCGCCTGACGTCGGCGTGGCGCTTCACTGGCGATCGGCGCGAGATGACGAGCTCACGCGCGTCGTTCAGGTGGAATCGGTGGCGGAAGCGGTACGGGCGTATGTGGGGGCCGGCATCGTGGCGGAAGCGGACGCAACGAAGGAACAACGAAGGCTGGAGCAGGAACTAGCGTCGGAGATGCGGACTCGCAAATCCCCGTCCGACCGCCACGGAATCGACCGGGTTGGCGTTGGGGGCGCGCCGGCGTAGATTTCGCGCCCTCGTTCGTCGGCCCTCCAAGGCGAAAAGGCCGAACAGCCATGGATCATGCTCAGCTGGCCTGGATCGCGAACTACATCTGGGGCATCGCCGACGACGTGCTGCGGGACCTGTACGTGCGCGGCAAGTATCGCGACGTGATCCTGCCGATGACCGTCCTGCGCCGGCTGGACGCGGTGCTGGAGCCGACCAAGCAGCCCGTGCGGGAGCGGAAAGCCATGCTGGACGAGGCCGGCGTCGCGAACCAGGACGGCGGACTGCGCGCGGCGGCGGGCCAAGCGTTCTGGAACGCGTCGCCCTTCACGATGCAGGACCTGAAGGCGCGGGCCAGCCAGCAACGGCTGCGGGCCGACTTCGAGGCGTACTTGGACGGCTTCTCGCCCAACGTCCAGGAGATCATCGACAACTTCGAGTTCCGCAACCAGGTTCCGCGCCTGTCCAGGGCGGACGCGCTGGGCTCGCTGATCGAGAAGCTGACGTCGCCCGACGTGAACCTGGGACCGGAGCCCGTGCTCAAGCCCGACGGAACGGTGCGGCATCCCGGCCTCGACAACCACGGCATGGGCACGATCTTCGAGGAGCTGGTCCGGCGCTTCAACGAGGAGAACAACGAGGAGGCCGGCGAGCACTGGACGCCGCGCGACGCCGTGAAGCTGATGGCCAAGCTCGTGTTCCTGCCGGTGGCCGACGAGATCGCGAACGGCACGTATCTGCTCTACGACGGCGCGTGCGGCACCGGCGGCATGCTGACCGTGGCCGAGCAGACGTTGCAGGCGCTGGCCGAGGAGCGCGGCAAGAAGGTGGCCACGCATCTGTACGGCCAGGAGATCAACGCCGAGACCTATGCGATCTGCAAGGCCGACCTGCTGCTGAAGGGCGAAGGCGAAGCGGCCGACAACATCGTGGGCGGCCCCGAGCACTCGACCTTGTCCAACGACGCGTTCCCCGACAAGGAGTTCGACTTCATGCTGTCGAACCCGCCCTACGGCAAGAGCTGGAAGAGCGACTTGCAGCGCATGGGCGGCAAGCGCGACATGCGCGATCCCCGGTTCGTGGTCGAGCACGGCCGCGACCCGGAGTTCTCGCTGGCGACCCGCGTCAGCGACGGCCAGATGCTGTTCCTGGCCAACATGCTGAGCAAGATGAAGCAGAGCACGACTTTGGGCAGCCGCATCGCCGAGGTCCACAACGGCAGCTCGCTGTTCGCCGGCGACGCGGGCCAGGGCGAGAGCAACATCCGCCGTTGGATGATCGAGAACGACTGGCTCGAGGCGATCGTCGCGCTGCCCCTGAACATGTTCTACAACACGGGCATCGCCACGTACGTCTGGGTCCTGACCAACCGCAAGCCCGAACATCGCGTCGGCCGGGTCCAGCTGATCGACGCGACCCGGTGGTTCACGCCGTTGCGCAAGAACTTGGGCAAGAAGAACTGCGAGCTGTCGGACGAGGACGCCCAGCGCGTGTGCGACGTCTTCCTGGCGTTCGAGGAGACGGACGAGTCGAAGATCTTCCCGAACGACGCCTTCGGATACGCGAAGGCGACGGTCGAGCGGCCGTTGCGGATCGCCGGGGCCGAGCCCGGGCGCGTCTACAAGGCGGCGGAGATCAAGCGCCTGAAGGAGGACGGCGAGCGGGACCCGGAGGCGGCGCCCGTGATTCGGCGGGCGTGGAAGACGGGCGTCGATGCCGACGCGCTCGTGGGCCGGTTCGAGGCGCAGGTGGACGGAACGCCCGCCGTCGTCGAGTACGAGCCGGACCCCGACCTTCGCGACACCGAGCGGGTTCCCTTGACGGAGGAGGGCGGCGTGGATGCCTTTCTCCGCCGGGAGGTCCTGCCCTACGCGCCGGACGCCTGGCACCGTCCCAACTCGGTGAAGACCGGCTACGAGATCAACTTCGCGCGCCACTTCTACAAGCCGAAGCCGATGCGGCCGTTGCGCGCGATCCGAGCCGACATCCGTTCGGTGCGCCGAAAGTCCAACGCCCTGCTGGCGGCGCTCGTGGCCGAGCCCCGGCCGATGCCCTACGGGGCGCGATTGCGGGTCTACGTGGACACCACCGTCGTGGGCGGGTGCTTCGACGAAGAGTTCCGGGAGCCCTCATGCCGTCTGTTCAAGGCCTTCGGTCGGGGAGAGCACGTTCTGCTTCTGTCGCACCTAACCGCCACGGAACTCGAAGGCGCAAGACAGGAGGTCCAAGACGTCCTGGAGCAGGTCCCGGACGCGCACATAGAGGAGGTCCAGGCGTCGGAAGACGCGGAACGCCTTGCCCTGGCCTATATTGACGCGGGCGCCCTGGCGCCGTCGATGCAGGCCGACGCCGAGCACATCGCGCTGGCCACGCTCGCCGAGGCCGACGTCTTGGTCAGCTGGAACTTCAAGCACATCGTGAACGCCCGGCGAATCCAGATATGCAACTCCGTCAACGTCGTCCGGGAACACCAATCCATCGACATCCGCTCACCACGGGAGATCGAGCACCATGACTGAACCTACGGACAAGAAGTCCTTCAGCTACGTCAAGCACCTCCGCGAAATCAGAGATCGCATCAACAAGGAGCTCGAACACATGACGGCCGAGGAGGCCTATCGGTGGCACCAGTCTCGAGAATACAAGAACCCGAAACTACGCCGCCTGATGTCCAGAGCCAAGCCAAAGTCGCCTACACGTTCAAGGCAGTCGGCAGAGCCCGATGACTGATTCCGCCGACGATCGGCCCTTCACCCACGTCAAGCACCTGCGCGAGATCCGAGACCGCATCGGCAAAGAGCTTGAACACATGACGGCCGACGACATTCAACAGTGGCGTCTGTCCCAAGAATACACGGACCCGACATTGCGTCGACTGATGTCCGAGGTGAAATCGCCGAAGACCCTGCAATCGGAGAACGGGGCAGCCCGCGCATTGGACCTCATGCCGTATCCGAAGTACAAGCCGAGCGGAGTGGAGTGGCTGGGGGACGTGCCGGAGCATTGGGAGGTCAAACCACTACAGCGCGTATTGTCAAGGATTGACAACAAGCACGATGTTGAGGACTCGATCGGCAAGCCTCTGCATGTAGGCATGGACTCGGTTGAGTCGTGGACCGGTAGGCTACTCGAGACGCCTGTCCCTCACTCGGCAGATCGAAACTCGTCATTTGCTCCATTCCTCGCTGGTGACATTCTGTTTGGCAAGTTGCGCCCCTACTTGGCCAAGGCATGCCGTCCTGATGCTGACGGCTTGTGTTCATCCGAGTTTATTGTTCTTAGGGAAAGAAATCCTTCGAGTTATGCAAGCTATCTCCTGTATGCGTTGCTGACCCCCGGTTTTATCGACAACGTAAACCTGCGCACTTCTGGTGCTAGAATGCCAAGAGCCAGTTGGAACTGGATTGGCAACTTGCGATTACCCTTGCCCACTCCTTCCGAGTCGTGTGCAATAGTCCTCTATCTCGACCGCGAAACCGCCAAGATCGACGCCTTGATTCGCCAAAAGGAGATTCTGGTCGAGAGACTCGATGAACACCGCACCGTCCTCGTCAGCCGGACCGTGACACGCGGACTTCCGCCCGACGAGGCGCGCAAGGCCGGATTCGATCCGCATCCGAAACTCAAGCCGAGCGGAGTGGAGTGGCTGGGGGACGTGCCGGAGCATTGGGAAGTCAAACCACTCGGGACGTTCGGGGACTTCTTCAAAGGCTCAGGTGGCACACGCAACGACAGATCGACGACGGGTGTTCCATGCATACGCTACGGAGACATTTACACGATGTACGACCGTCATGTCAGGACACCTTTCGGATTTGTATCGGAACAGGTGAGCGAGGGCTACACGCAAGTTTTGTATGGAGATGTACTCTTCGCCGGATCAGGCGAAACGCTCGACGACATTGGCAAATCAGTCACAACTCTCCTCCGCGAACATACATGTTGCAGTGGAGATGTCATAGTCTTTCGACCAAATTTTGGCGCATTGAATCCCGTGTTCAGTGGATACGCGCTTGATTGTGCACATGCTTCCTGGCAGAAATCCTGTATGGGACGTGGAGTGACGGTAATGCACATCTACGCTAGCGGACTGAAGCACTTGGTCATACCTCTTCCGTTACGGCAAGAACAGGAGGCCATCGGTGCGTTCCTCGACCGCGAAACCGCCAAGATCGACAGAGCGGCAGAACTCGCACGCCGGGAAATGGAGCTGCTCCGCGAGTACCGAACCCGCTTGATCTCCGACGTGGTGACCGGCAAGGTGGACGTCCGAGGGATCGCCGGCACGAACATAGAGACCGCGGCGTGAGCTTGTCTCGGCACGCGGTCCTCATGGGACCGATGCACCGCCAGTCCTCCGAGACGGAAAATGGCTGGCGTTTCAAAAAGGAAGGCGGGACCTATTTCTTTGACTCGGGGGCGGGACTGGAGAGCACACGATGCCTCCCTATGCCGCTAGCTTCTTTATCGCTTCCTCGCGGGTCGACCAGCGGACCGGCCGCACATCGTAACTTTCGAGTGCCTTGTCGACAAACCGTGATACGGACCGATCCGCGTCGTTTAGGATGGCGTAGGCTACAGTGTTGGGGTCGCGAGCTTCCTTGGTGTCCTCCCACGCGAAGACCATGGTTTGCGCCGCGTTGCGGTCGGGACGGTTGATGGACCTGCACACTCGCTCGGGCTGATCCGGCGATTTCGGAATGACGAAGTCGAACTTGTGGTCGAAGCCGCTCTTGCCGGAGAGCTTGACGTTCGGCGTGTATCTGATGCTGGACGTGTCGAGCCACGCAATCACGTCTTCGTGAAACAGGCTTTCGACCGTCGGCGACGCCAAGTAGAACATGTCGGAAACAGCGAGCATGGCCTGAAGGAGGTTGTGCTTTCGCAGGCCGAAGTCTTCGGGCGACGCCTCCACTTGCAACGCACCCGCGACTTCCCGGACCCCGAAGCCGTTGAGCGTTTCCTCCAGCAACAATCCGCGCTTGCCGCTGGTTGCGTCGACGCCGGCCTGCGCCAAGTCGTTGAGCACGTAGCCGTCGTCCGTAAGGATGAATCCATCTTCGCGTCGGCGAGCATACATCTGGAAGCAGTCGTTGTGGCGGTCCAGGTAGGGAGTCGTGATCTCGACGTGGTCTCCGACCTCCCGGATTGTCGTCTGCTCCTGCAACCAGTTCCAGTATTGGTCCACGAGGCGTTGAACTTCGTCAATCATATTGGTTCCAGGCCCCGTTGGATGATTGGGTGATCCACGACGGCTTCGTTGGCATCGCAATCGAATCGACACGTCCAGAATTTCGTTCGCCCCGCCTGGGAGGGCGGACCGCATGGACCAGCAAGCTTAAAGCCGCAACCGGCATCCGTCAAAGCTGCGGGCGTCCGGCCGGGCGCGACCATTCAGCCTTCCAGGAACCAGGTTCGCCCCGTCGCGCCTCGCAACCCGCATCGAGCCCCGGATGAAGCCGATCGGCGACCGCTTGGCCGGAGGCGTTTCCGTCATCGACCCATTTGGACATGCAACGGGTCCCATTCCGCCATTTGCATTCTGGCGTCGGACAGCGACCGTCTTATGGCACGCTTCTTCCGGAAGCCTTGCACGGCGAATCCGTGGCCAGCGCCGCCTGGCCGGGGGCGCGCCCGCCCTTGTTCACGTCCCCGGCGCAACGTCCATGACGCCCATCAGCCCCCGAGACCGCCGTCTCGACCCCGAGCCGGACGACGAACCGCCTGCCCACCAGCCGCTGGACAAGAGCGCCAAGCTCGTCTACCGCGAGAAGCGGATCGTCGCCGAGTTTCTGGCCAAGCACGTCTTCGGCAAGGTCGTCCCCGCCAGCGTCGCCGACCGCATCGACCTCGAGGGTCTCCAGCCGGCGCCGACCGAGCACGTCGATCCCAAGTTGCGCACGTCGCGCCACGCCGACCTCGTGTGGCGGGCGCCGTTTCGCGACTCGTGGCTCTACGTCGTCTTGCTTTTCGAGTTCCAGGCGGCGTCGGACTGGCGAATGGCCGTGCGCATCTTGCTCGAGACGGCCCTGGCCTACGACTACCTGGCCAAGAGCCAAGAGGCGAGCCGGACGCGCGGGTTGCCGCCCGTGCTGCCCATCGTCGTGCACGTCGGGCCGGAGCGGTGGACGGCGCCGGCGCGGCTCGAGGATCTGCTGGCCGACGAGGCGAAGGCGTTCCTTCCGTTCGCGCTCGGCCACCAGTTCGTGCTCGTGTCGGAGGCGCAAGAGGCGCGGGAGATCGAGCGCGGGACGACGGCGCGCGAGGCGGCGCTGAAGTTGCGCTACGCGGCGAACAGCGCCGAGGTTGAGGAGGCGTTGCCGGTGTTGAGGGCGTTGCTGCCCCGCGACAGCGCGGCGCGCGAGGGGCTGGTGGCGTGGGTGCGAAGTTTGATGATCGACCAAGGAGCAAAGGAGGAGGACGTGGCAAAGGTGAAGCAGATGGGCGACCTGACGGGCGGGGTCGCACAGATTTGGTTGGCGGAGGACCGCGAGAAGAACCGCCGGGAGGTCCGCGAGGAGGTCCGCCAGGAGGTCCGCGAGGAGGTTTGCCAGGAGGTTCGCGAGGAAGTCCGCGAGGAGGTTCGCCGGGAAGTCCGCGAGGAAGGCCGGCAGGAAGGTCGCCAGGAAGCCGAAGCGCGTGCTCTGCTCGAGCGCCGGGCGACCCTGGTGCGCTTGGCGCGACGGAAGTTCGACGCGGAGACGGCAAAGGAGCTTGGCGCGCTGTTGGAGGAGGTCTCCGCTTCAGAGCGGCTCGCCGAGGTCGCCGATCTCGTCATCGACTGCGCGAGCGGGCAGGAACTGCTGGCGCACGCGAGGACGGCTTCCTGACCCTACATTCGAGCTTGAGCGGGCCGACAGCATGCGCGTCCTGCTCGAGATGGCCCTGGCCTGCGACCACTTGGCCAAGATGAAGAAGCGATCCGGGAGCGGGGTGCCGCTCGCGTGCCGGTAGGTTGCCTCGGTTGCGAGCCACCGAACGTCAGGCCGTGCCGTGTAGAAGCGAGTCCACAATCCCATTTCGCCATTGCCCACCGACACCACCGAACGCGGCCTTGAACGGCTGATCTGCGCCGCCATGACGGGCTCGCCCTGCGATCCGGAAGCTGGCGGCAACGACGGCGCCGGCAACGCACCCAGCAACGGCCGCGCATCCCCTTTCCGGGCGGGGGAGCCTCGGTCTGCTTACGAGGCCGGCGCGCCCAACGGCCAATCCCGCCGGGGCTCCGGCTGGCTCTGCGGCGACCCCCGCGACTACGACCGCGAGCACTGCGTGGATATCGCCCAGCTCGCGGGCTTCCTGTCCGTCACCCAGCCCGACACGGCCGAGGCCCTGGCGTTGCACGAAGACGGCCCCGTCCGTCGCAAGTTTCTGGCCCGCCTCCAAGGGCAGATCAGCACGCACGGCACGATCGCAGTGCTTCGTCGCGGCATCCAGCACGGGCGGCACGAGGTCGGCCTCTACTACGGCACGCCTTCTCCGGGCAACAGAGCGGCCAGGATGCGCTACGACGCGAACCGCTTCACCGTTACGCGGCAACTGCGCTACAGCAAGGACCAAGCGGGGCTGGCGCTGGACTTGGCGCTGTTCGTCAACGGGTTGCCCATCGCCACCTTCGAGCTCAAGAACCGGCTGACCAAGCAGACGGTGGACGACGCGGTGCGCCAGTACGTGCGCGACCGAAGTCCGCGCGAGAGGCTGTTCGAGCTGGGGCGGTGCGCGGCCCACTTCGCGGTGGACGAGCATCGCGTGCGGTTCTGCACGCACTTGCGGGGCAAGGACTCGTGGTTTCTGCCGTTCGACCGGGGGCATCGCGACGGCGCAGGCAATCCGCCGAACCCGGCCGGGCTTTCCACGGCGTATCTGTGGGAGGACGTGCTGTCCCGCGACAGCGTGGCCGGCATCATCGAGAACTACGCGCAGATGCTGGCGACGAGGGACCCCGAAACAGGACGCCAGCGCAAGACGCAGGTCTGGCCCCGGTACCATCAGCTGGACGTGGTGCGCAAGCTGCTGGACGACGCTCGTCGGCACGGCGCGGGGCGGCGCTATCTGATCCAGCACTCGGCGGGCAGCGGCAAGTCCAACTCGATCGCTTGGCTGACCCACCAGCTGATCGGCTTGGCTAGGCACGGCAAGCCGGTCTTCGATTCGGTGGTCGTCGTCACCGACCGGCGCATTCTGGACCGGCAGATCCGCGACACGATCAAGCAATTCGCCCAAGTGGGAGCGACCGTCGGCCACGCCCGCCGATCCGGCGACCTGCGCCGGTTCATCGAGGGCGGCAAGAAGATCGTCATCTCCACGGTTCAGAAATTTCCGTTCATCCTGGACGAGATTCGGGCACAGGCCGGCGGCCGCACCTTTGCCGTCGTCATCGACGAGGCGCACTCCAGCCAGGGGGGCCGGCAGTCGGGGGCCATGTCGCAAGCGCTGTCGGGGGCGGGGAGCGCAAGAGACGATGCTACCGAGGGCGACGACGACGCCGAGGGCGGAACCGCTGGCGAGGACGCGGACGGCGGCGCGGACGGCGCCTTGAACGAGGACGATGCCGGCGCCGACGAGGGCGACACGCTCGAAGACCGGATCAACCGCATCGTCGAATCCCGCCGGATGCTGTCCAACGCCAGCTACTTCGCCTTCACGGCCACGCCCAAGAACAAGACGCTGGAGCTCTTCGGGACCCCTGTGCCGCGGCCGGACGGTCTGGAGCGCGGCGCCGACGGCGAAACCAAGCGCAGGCCCTTCCATTCCTACACCATGAAGCAGGCCGTGGAGGAGGGCTTCATCCTGGACGTGGTGCAGCGCTACATGCCGATCCGCAGCTACTACCGGCTGGCCAAGAGGGTGGAGGACGATCCGGTCTTCGACGCCAAGCGAGCGACGAAGAAGTTGCGACGCTACGTGGAGGGCCACGACCACGCAATCCGCTTGAAGGCCGAGATCATGGCCGACCACTTTCACAATCAAGTCGTGGCGCAACGCAAGATCGGCGGCCGGGCCAGGGCGATGGTGGTGACGAGCAATGTTCAGCGAGCCATCCAGTACTACGACGCCATCCGATCCTACTTGGCGAAGCGGAAGCGAGCGTACCGGGCGCTCGTGGCGTTCTCCGGCGAGCGCGAACACGGCGGCGCCACGGTCTCCGAAGCGTCGCTGAACGGATTCCCCGAGTCGCGGACGGCCGACAAGTTTCGCGACGACCCGTACCGCATCCTGGTCTGCGCCGACAAGTTCCAGACGGGCTACGACGAGCCTTTGCTTCACACGATGTACGTGGACAAGCCGCTGTCGGGCGTGCGCGCCGTGCAGACTCTGTCGCGCTTGAACCGGGCCGGTCCAAAGAAGCACGACGTGACCGTGCTGGACTTCGCGAACGACGAGGACGCGATCAGGGCAGCGTTCGCGCCGTACTATCGGACGACGATTCTCTCGGGCGAAACCGACCCGGACAAGCTCCACGACCTGCAGAGCGTCCTGGACGGCCGCCAGGTCTACGACCCGGACGTGGTGGGCCAGTTCGTGAAGCTGTATCTGGACGGAGCGGACCGCGACCAGCTCGATCCCATCCTCGACGCGAGCGTGAATGTCTACGTGAACGAGCTGGACGAGGACGGCCAGGTGGACTTCAAGGGCAAGGCCAAGACGTTCTTGCGCACCTACGGATTCCTGTCGTCGATCCTGACCTGGACGTACGCGCCCTGGGAGAAGCGGTCGATCTTTCTGCAGTTCCTGGTCCCCAGGTTGCCCGCGCCCAAGGAAGAGGACTTGTCGCGCGGCATCCTCGAGGCAATCGACATGGACAGCTACCGCATCGAGAAGCAGGCCATGCGGGAGATCCAAATGAGCGAGGACGAAGAAGAAATCGATCCGGCCGCCGTGGGCGGAGGAGGCCATGCCCGCGAACCGGAACTCGACCTGCTGTCCGCCATCATCGCGCAGTTCAACGACCGCTGGGGCGGAGACGGCCAGTGGCGCGACGAAGACCGCGTTCGCCGTCTGATCACCGAGGACCTGCCGGCGGCGGTCAAGAGCGACGAGTCCTTTCGCAACGCCCAGGAGCAATCGGATAGGCAGAACGTGCGGATCGAGCACGACAAGGCGCTGAAGCGCGCCGTCAACGGGACCATCGAGGACGACATGCAGTTCTTCAAGCGGTTCTCCGACGACGAGTCCTTCAAGCGCTGGGTGGCGGAGAGCATCTTTCGGCTGGTGTCTTCGGGAAGGCCGGAGGGCGCGGCGCCACGCGAACAGCCAAGCGCTTGAGGCCGCGCGACTGGCGCTGCGGCGCCGACGGCTTGCCACTCGACAGAATCGGCCGGACCGCCGGAAGGAACGAGTACGTGGTCATTGAGGACGGGCGCGCCGCCGGGTCGCTGGTGCCGCTGTTCGGCAAGGCCTGCAGGGTCTTCGTCCCATGGAAGGTTGCGAGGAGGAGTGGATTGCCGAGCGGCGCAAACCCGGCGTGCGCCGTCGCCGTCTTCGCCGCGCTGGCGCTCGTCGTTGGCCGGCCGCCGCCAGCGCAAGCGGCCGTCGCGCGGATCCAGCAAGCCGACGCCTCGCGGCGCCAGCCAGCGCGGCCGCCCGCCGAAGCCTTCGTGGATACTGCGGCCCGGGACCTCTACGACGCCGCGGCGGCCCAGTGGCGCCGGTTGGACGAATCCATCGTCAGCTACGCCGCGCGGGTCCAGCAACGGCTCGCCGCAGCTGTCCGCCTTTCGCTCAAGGACCGCACCGTGTACGCCAGCGAGACCGCGTTGCGCGTCTTCTGGAGGCGGGACAAGCATCCCATCGTCCAGGTCCTCGGCATGCGTTCCCGCGACCCCACCGGGACGGTGCAGCCCGCCGAGGACCGCGGCTGGCTGAACGACCTTCCCTTCAGTCGCCCGTTCGATCCCGGCGCCGACCGGCTCTTGTTCGGGCTGGCCAAGACCGAGGGCCGCGAGCGCACGGAGCTGCGCGACATGGGCCCGATCGGCGCCGCGGACGATTTCTGGTTCGCCCATCCGCTGGCCGCGAACGCCCACGAATCGTACCGCTACCAGAGCGGCGACACGGTTGCCCTGCGATTCCCGGACGGACGCGAACTCCGAGCCGTGCAGCTGCACGTCCTGCCCTTGCGGGCGGACCCGCACCGGATCGCGGGCACGCTGTGGATCGAGCCGGAGTCGGGGGCCCTGGTGCGCGCCGTCTACCGCTTGAGCCGGCAACTCGACGTGACCCGGGACACGGAGGAAGGCTTTGGCGACAGCCCCTTGCGATTCATGCCCTTCGCGAGACCCTTGACGATGGACTTGAGCCTGCTCGCGGTCGACTACGCGCTGTGGGACTTCAAGGCGTGGCTTCCTCGCACGATGCGGCTCGAGGCGGAAATCCGCGCGGGTTCGTTTCGATTCCCCGCTTCGTTCGAGCAGACCTATCGGATCGAGTCCGTGACCACGGCAAGCGACATGGTCGAAGCGGGCGGTGCGGACTTCCCGGATGTTCAGTTCGACAGCGAGGCCGAGGCGACAGCGTTCGCGGCGCAGCTCCGTTCAGACGCGCCTCCGCCCGGCGGGCGCGAGTCCTTCTTCATCGTTCCGGAGGACCGGACGGGCTTGACGGACAGCCCGCACCTCCCGCCCCCAATCTGGGAAGACGCTCCCGCCTTCCTGTCCGAAGCCGAGCTGGACGCCTTCGCGGAAAGCCTGGCCCAGTTGCCGAGGGCGCCCCGGCCCGCGCTGGATTGGTCGGTGGGCTGGCCTTGGAGCGATCGCGGCATGCTCCGCTACAACCGCGTCGAAGGGCTGGCCCCCGGATTGCGGGGAGCTTGGCAACTCGACGGAAGGCACGCCCTCTCCGTCGCCGCGAGGCTGGGGCTGGCGGAGCTGCGCCCGCAACTGCGGATCGAAGTCGAGCGCCTGACCGTGCTGCGCCGCTTCACCTTGGAGGCGTTCGACGAGACGCAGGCGACCGACCCCGCGGGGGCCTACCTGGGAGCCGGCAACTCGGCCGCGGCCTTCTTCGCGGGGCGCGACCGGGGCCGGTACTACCGTTCCACCGGCCTCGGCCTCGTTTGGCGCCCGCCCGCCGCCGCCCGCGAATCCGTCCTGCTGCGGGGCTACGCCGAGCGCCATCGTTCGCTGCGCACCGAAGCGGGCTTCGCCCTGTTCAAGGCAGGCGAGGACGGATGGGCGTTCCCTGCCAATCCAGCCGTGGACGAGGGCGCGGAATTGGGGATCGAAATGCGCTTTTCGCCGTGGTGGGGCGCCGAAGCGTCCGTTGCGCAGTTCGGGCTGGAAGTGACGGCGCGAGCGGCGAGATGGCGGCCTGTGAACGGAGGCGCTCACGAGGGCTACGCGGCGGCTTCAGCAACTCTGCGAACGGCGTTGCCTCTCTTCGCGACCGGGTGGGGACGGTGGCGGCTGGGCGCGGAGGCCGGCGCAGGCACGACCTGGGGCCGTGCACTGCAACAACGGGCATGGCATCTGGGCGGGGCGCGGACGCTCCGGGGGCATCCGGACGCCGTGCTCACCGGACCGGCGTTTGCCCGCGGACGCGTCGAAGCGACTTGGTTGTTCAAGTTCGTGGGACTGGGCGTCTTCCTCGACGGCGGCTGGGCTGGAGATTCGCGCAACTTCGGCACGGCACGGCCACACTACGGCGCCGGGGCGGGCCTGACGCTTCTCGACGGACTGATCCGCGTGGACTTGGCCCGAAGCCTCCACGGGCCCAACCCGCCCCTGCGCGCGCACTTCCACCTGGATTCGATTTTGTAGCTTGGGCGATCGGAGCGCCGACGGCCCCTGCAAGATGCGCAACGAACGAGAGGACCAACGCCCGACTATGGCGAAAGCGACCTATTGGTCATCGCTCGGTGCGGGGCTACAATTGAGCACCGGATCGGACATGCTCTCGCACGAGGCCGCGCATGCGCATTGAGCAGATACGGATCAAGAACTTTCGCGCCCTCGCGGACGTCAAGTTGCGCGACCTCCCGCGCTTGGCAATCCTCGTCGGCGCGAACGGCACGGGGAAGTCTACGTTGTTGTCGGTCTTCGGATTCCTTCGTGACGCCATGACCACGAACGTCAAGATCGCCCTCTCCAAGCTGGGCGGAAGTCGCGGTTTCTCCGAAGTCCGCAGTCGTGGCGCCACGGGTCCAATCGAAATCGAAATCAAATATCGCCCGACGCCCAGCGAGCCCCTCGCGACCTACTTGCTGGCGATAGACGAAGACGCCGGAAAGCCAGTAGTGGCCCGCGAGGTCCTCCGGTATCGTCGCTACCGATACGGCAAACCCTGGCATTTCCTCGACTTCAAGAGAGGCAAGGGGTACGCCGTCACCAACGAGGCCTCCGAGGTCGCCAGCGCGGACGACCTCGAGCGCGACGACCAGGAACTGAAATCTCCAGACCTCTTGGCGATCAAGGGCTTGGCGCAGTTCGAACGCTTTCCGGCCGTCGTCGCGCTCGGCAACTTGGTTGAACGTTGGCACATATCGGATTTCCACATCAGCGAGGCTCGGAGAGAACGAGAGGCCGGATACGCGGAGCACCTGTCTCGCGAAGGCGATAATCTTCCGTTGGTTGTGGAATACCTTCATCAACATCATCACGATGCGTTCAACGAAATACTCGAGCGCCTGAAAGCCCGCGTTCCAGGCGTATCACGAGTGGAAGCCAAGCAAACAGAAGAAGGCAGGATACTGCTCAGGTTTCAACATGAGGCTTTTCGGAGACCGTTTCTCGCCCGCCATGTATCGGACGGGACCATAAAAATGCTGGCTTATCTGACTTTGCTGTATGATCCTGATCCGCATCCGATGCTGTGCGTGGAAGAGCCGGAAAACCAACTCTATCCTGCTTTGCTGGAAGAGCTGGCGGAAGAGTTTCGACTGTACGCCAATCGAGGTGGACAAGTGCTAGTATCCACGCATTCGCCTGATTTTCTAAATGCAGCCCAATTAGAGGAAGTTTATTGCTTGCGAAAATTCAATGGCTATACGAAAATTGTACGAGCGCGGGACGACGAACAAATTCGGGCGTTTATGGACGACGGCGACAAGATGGGACGTATTTGGAGACAAGGATTGTTTTTCGGAATTGATCCATAAGCCGTGAACGTAGTTTTTTTCCTTGAGGAACGATCCGCTCGAGAGTTGGTACTTCGGAGACTTGGCTGCAGTCGAGCGAGGATTGGGATTGTTGTCCAGGCTTGTGAAGTACGAGAAGAAGAAGAAATACAGAGACCCCGACAGCCTTGTTGGACCCGCGAGGGAACTCGTCAAGCTCACGGGCGGCCGCCATCAGAAATTGCTGGGTTCAAGATCGATCGGAAGAGAACTCGCCCTGGAAGGCAACCGCTCCCGCAGCTTCTCGGTCTTTCTCGAAACGGTGCGGAGACTGGGCGGATAGTCGCTGGCGCTAGCGCACCGTGCGATAGTAGAGGCGAGCCCCCAGGAGCGTTGCCAGAACGAGGGCCGACAGGAGCGGCCAGAAGGTGTCGGCCCTCACCTTCCAGAAGAAATGAAGGACGCCCAGCGCGGCGGCGGCGTAGGCTAGGCGATGAAGTCGGCGCCAGCGCTTGCCCAGGCGCCGGATCCAGCCCTTGGTGGAGGTGGCGGCCAATGGAACGAGGAGCGCCAAGCTGGCGAATCCGGCCGTGATGTAGCGCCGCTCCAGCACGTCTTCGACGATGTAGCGGAAAGCGAAGTACTGGTCCAGGCCGGCGTAGGCCATGAAGTGGACGCAGGCGTGGAAGAAGGCGAAGAGGCCGAGGAGACGGCGAATCTTTATGACTTGGTTCCACTTCGTTAGGCGGCGGACCGGGGTGACGGCCAGCGTCGCCAGCAGGAAGACCAGCGTCCAACGGCCCTCGACGAGGATAATGGTCTCGACGGGGTTGGGGCCCAGCGCGTCGCGGGCGGCGGCGGCGGCCAGCCACGCCACGGGCGCGGAGCCGGCCAGCCAGATCGCGGCCTTGAGGACGACGATCCGGTTCACGCCGTGGCAACGGCCAGGGGTTGCGGGTGAACCGTCCTAGAAGAACTTCGCCAGATCCATGCCCTCGTAGAGATGCCCGACTTCGTCGGCGTAGCCGTTGAGGAACAAGGTGGGCACGCGGCGGGCGAACAATCCCTTGCCCAGCTGACGCTCGCGCGCTTGGCTCCAGCGCGGATGCGAGACGTCGGGGTTAACGTTGGAGTAGAAGCCGTACTCGTTGGGGGCCTGCGTAGCCCAGGTCGTGGGCGGCTCTTCCTCCGTGAAGGTGATGCGGACTATGGACTTGATGCTCTTGAAGCCGTACTTCCAAGGTACGACCAAGCGGAGCGGAGCGCCGTTCTGGTTGGGCAACGTCTTGCCGTACATGCCGGTCGCCAGAAGCGTCAGCGGATGCGTGGCCTCGTCCAGGCGCAGTCCCTCGCGGTAGGGCCAGCCGATGCGGGGCCGCCAGCGGCGCTCGGGCATCTGCTGGGGGTCCCACAGCGTCTCGAATGCCACGTACTTGGCGCCGCTCGCGGGTTCTGCGCGCCGGATTACGTCGGCAAGCGGGAATCCACGCCAAGGCACCACCATCGACCAGGCTTCGACGCAACGGAAGCGGTAGACGCGGTCCTCAAGCGCGGAAGGCTTGACGAATTCCTCCAGCTGGTAGTCGGCTGGGTTGCCGCATAGGCCGTCCACCCTGACGGTCCACGGGTGCGTGCGAAGCGTGTGCGCGTTGCGGGCCGGATCCTTCTTGTCGAGGCCGAACTCGTAGAAGTTGTTGTACGAAGTGACGTCCTTCTCGGGCGTCGGCTCGAGTTCCTGCGGGAACGCGGCTCCCAGCAAGGGGGGCGCGCGGCCCAGCAGGGCGGCGGCTCCGGCGGCCCCAGCCACCCCGGCGCCCAGGAACGCGCGACGGTCGAGGTAGTCGGCCTCGGAGGTGATCTCGGAGGAGGGGACTTGGCGTGCTCGGCTGGTCTTGATGATCATGGACGGCTTCTCTTGCCGGACGGTGGGGACGACCCGCTGGCGCGGCGAGCGCTCGGGCTCTGCAATCGCGGACGGCCCGGCCTGCTCGGCTACGGAATCAAGTTGCGGTTGGCCTTCCTGAGGATGAAGACGCCTTCCTTGCCGGACGTCACGACGATGACGCCGCTCTTGAAGTAGGGGTAGTTGCTCCAGGAGCCGTCGAAGCCCGGTGCGTCTTCCGTCCACGGCACGGTGTCGAAGTACGCGACTTCCCTGGGGTTCTCCCGGTCGGCGATGTCCAGGATGCGAAGGCCGCTGACGTAGTTCGACTGATACATCAAGTCGCCCAGAACGTACAGGTTGTGGTCGGACGACTTGTTCTCCGAGAAGTGCTCCTTGGCCAGCACGGGATCGTCCAGGTCCTTCACGTCCCAGACCAGCGTGCGGGTCGAGGCGACCGACCCGCCCAACTCGTCCAGTTCGTCGTTCATGTAGAAGTACTCGTGCTGCTCGTCGATCCATCCCTGGTGCGAGTACCCGGCGTTGGGATACGTCGCCTTCGCCAGAGCCACGGGGTTGTCCTTGTCCGACACGTCGGCGATGCTGAGTGCCGTCTCGTTGGAGCCGAAGCACACTTCCTTGCCTCGGTGCTCCTCGTCGGGACCATGGTAGGTGATGCACATCGCGTCGTGCGAGTAGCCGGTGCCGCGCCGTCCCGTCTCGGCGTCGGCGAAGCAACCGACGAACGTGGGGCTGGCGGGTTCGCGGATGTCGATCATGTGAAGTCCGCCGCCGCACGTGCTGCCGCCGCCGCTACTGCCTACGGCGTACGCGAAGCCGGTGTTCTCGTTGATCACGATGTTGTGGGCGCTGTGTATGGCGTCGTAGTGGGCGGTGGCCTCGAAGGCGACGGGCCCGTCGCGGCGCTCGCGCAACTGCGTGAGGTCGAAGACCTGCATGCCGTGCTCGCCCGCGCCGTCGGAGACGATGAAGGCGTGGTCGGCGTAGACCTTGATGTCGCGCCACACGGCTGGGCGGGCGCCCTCGGTCAGGGGCAGGTTGCCCGCGTAGACCGGGTTCGCCGGATCGCTCAGGTCGATGAAGGACGTGCCGTCGTAGCGGCCGACGATCGCCCATTCGCCGCCGGTTTCCGGGTCGGTCCAGCCCCAGACGTCGTTGACTTCGACGCCCCTCTCGCCGCCGATTTCCTGCACGGGCAGGAAGGAAACGATGTCGACGTCCGTGCAAGCGAACTCGCCCGCCATGCCGTCGTCGCAAGCGACGTCCTCGCCTGTGATGGCGTCCAGCGGGGCGATCTCGCTCGCCACCTTGGCGGTCGCCCGCCACGCGCCGCCGCCTCGCTCGACGACCGCAACCGAGCCCGCGCCGAAGTCGTCGCCGACGAGCCCCACGACTCCCACGTCGTCGCCCAACGCGGCGACGGACCCAATCCCGTTTCCGTCATAGGAAGGATCGATGTGGACTTTCGCGAGCGATCCCCAGTCGCCCATCTCCTCGTCCCAGGACAGGACGTAGAAGAGCCCGGCGCCGGGTGCGCCGATCCATGCCCCGAAGCCGGCCGGCACGACCGCGCTCCCGAAGCCCACTGGCAGCCGCGCGGGAACATCGAACGGGGCGTGCACGGCATCCGGGGACCACTGGCCGGTCGCCTCGTCGAGCACGTAGCCGCGGACGGCGCCCCTGAGTTGCTGGTCGCCGGGCGTGCCGATCAGCGCCATGCCGTGTCCGGTCGCGACCGCGGCGCCGAAACGCGTCCCCGGGTCGGCGCCTTCGACTTCGATCCGCTGCGTCTCGCTCCATCCGTCGTCGCCGCGCCGGAACACGTACACCGAACCCCTGTTCTGGTTCTTGGCTGGCACGCCGACCAGCGCCCAGTCGTCGTCTCCGGCCAGCGCCGTGCCGAACCGGTCGTTGGCGGAGCCGTCGCCCGCAACGAGCCGGGCCGCCTCCGTCCACTCGCCGTCTTCGTTCCTGGCCAGCGCGTAGACGGCGCCGCGGCCCTCGGAGCGGCCCCACGTCGAAACCAGGACGCGCGGGCCGGCGACGGCCATGACCCGTCCGAAGGCGTCGCCCGCGCTCGCGTCGCTCGGGACGATCCGCTGAACTTCCGTCCACTCGCCCGCGTCGGTCCTTCGGAAGACGTACACGGCGCCCGTCGCTTCGTTCGCGGCGGTCGCGCCGACGAGCAGGTCGCCATGCGCGACGGCCAGCGACCGTCCGAAGTAGTCGCCCGGGCCGCCGTCGGACGCTTCGAGACGCTGCGCCTCGGACCACTCGGCCCCGTCCTTGCCGTAGACGTATACGTAGCCGGCCGTGCGCGTGTTGAGCGGCTCGCCGACGAACACTTCGGCGCCGTTCACCGCGACTGCTGAGCCGTAGCTCTGGGTTGCGGCCGGCGCGGCGCTCGCCAGCAGCGCGGACAATCCCGCGGCCAACGCGGCGGCGGGCGTCGCGGCGCGGGGGAGCGCGCCGGTGGAAGACGCGGGGAACGGGGGCTTGTTCACGGATTCACCTCTTTCTCTAGCGGTATGGCGGTGCTTGTGTCCAACGGCGCTTGGGCAAGCGGCGGCGCCCGACGGCGTTCTAGCGAAACTCGACCTGGTCGATGTCGAACCGGAAGGCGCCCTGGGCGAGGCCTCCCGACCACAGAACGGCCGTCAATCCGGAGGCGTCGAGTCCGGAGAACGCGGCCAACGGAAGAACGATCTCGGTCCAGTCCTCCGTCACTTCGAATGTAACCTGGACGGGCACCGGTCCCAGGCTCTCGGAGAACATCATGACGCGGTACGTGGCCGGCTCGCCGCGCGCCCAGAAGACGAGCTCGCGCGCGGCCGAGAAGTCGACCGGCGCCATCTCGGCGTCGCCCGGGAAGAACATGGCCCCGGCCCAAGGGAAGGCGAAGGCGTCGCCGATCCGGCCCTCGACCGCCAAGTAGTGCGGGGTGCCGGCTGCGCCGCCGTCGCCGACGCGCGTCGCCACCGTGGAATTGCCGCCGGTGATGTCGTCGGTCGAACGCTGCCAGCCCGCGCCGTAAGCCGCGGAAAGGCGGCCGTCGTCGAAGTCGGCCAAGGTCCCGAGGGTTGCGGGCGCGTGGTCCGTCGCGGGGGGCGGGGAACGGTCGATCGGGTGGCCGCCCTTCCAGACGCCGACGATCGCGCGTGCGGCGCGTACGTCTTCAAGCGGATTGCCTTCGACCAACACGAGGTCGGCGCGCAGGCCCGTGGCGATGCGGCCCCTGTCGGCCAGCCCAAATGCGTCGGCGGGCACGGACGTGGCCGATGCCAGGACGGCGGCGGGAGACAAGCCGGCGGCCGACAAGAGGTCGAACTCGCGGTGCATGCTCGCGCCGTGCGCGGTGCCCGGATTGGGAGCGTCAGTGCCCGCGAGGATGGCCACGCCGGCATGGTGCAGCGCGCGGACGGCTTGGAGGGCGTTGTCGAATCGGGTGCCTCCGGCCGCCGCGAGAGGAAAGGAAGCGCCGAGCTGCGACCGCTCGCGCCCGTCGAGGAGAGGGCCGATGTGGGGGTCGCCGACCAGGTCGGCGTCGGCGGGCCTGCCCGTGACGCTCTCCAGGACGGTCAGCGTCGGAGCGACGAAGGCGCCTTGGGCGGCGGCCTGGGCTACGAAGTCCGCCGGAGGGGCGGAGTCCGCGAAGATGTGCACCAGCCCGTCCACGCCCGCGGCCAGGGCGAGGCGGGCGGAGGCCACGGTGGTCGCGTGGGCAACGGCGAGCTTGCCGTGCTCGCGGGCGGCCGCGACGAGCGCCTGAACCGTGGGGAGGTCAAGGGTGGGCGTCGTCCTGCCGAGCATGGCGCCGTCTTCCACGACGATCTTGATGAAGTCGGAGCCCTCGGCGACGCGCGCCGCGACCCAGGCGGCGGCGTCTTCGGGAGCCTCGAGCGTGGGAATGGGCATGCCGTACTGGGTGCCGTGGCCGCCGGGCGCCGTGGCCAGCACGCCCGCCGAGAAGAGATCGGCGCGGTCGGCGGCGGCGCCCGCCTGCTGCTGGCTGCGCTGCTCGGCGGCGAAGTCCGGATCGGTGAACATGTCCAGGACGGTGGTGGCGCCGAAGACGACAGCGCGGTGGAGCGCATCGCCGAAGGAATGCCCGTGGGCGTCAATGAGGCCCGGCAGCAGGGTGCGTCCTTGGCCGTCGATGGTCCGGGCGTTCGGCGGGACCGCGACGCCGGGGCCGACTGCGGCGATGCGCCCGTCTTCGACGACGACGGTGGCGCGCTCGAGGACGGCCTCGCCGTCGAAGACGCGGACGTCCGTGACGGCCCAGGTCTGGACTGCGGCGGCCGCCGCCGGTGCTGCCCAGGTGACCACGGCGATCAAGGAGCGGAGCAGAACGGTCGTGGCGGCGATGCGCATGGGGTTGCGTCCTTCGTAGGGAAGATTGTCGGCGGTGGCAACCATAATGGCTCCGAAGTCGGGCGTTGCGCCATTGGCCGGCGCCGTGGCGGCTTTGGCGGCGAGATGCAGGCGGGGGCCGGAGGATGGTCACCTCGACAGCGACGCCGGCGCGGTCTCCGGCGCGCGTGCTCGTCAGTAGATCAGCCGCGGCTCCACCTCCGCGGCGAAGCGGCGGTTCTCTTCGGACGTCCCCGCCAGGATGGCGTCGGTGTCCGCGCCGGCGTCGACGCCGAGGCGCAGGCCGTCGTGGCCCCAGAGGATGTCGATGGGCGGAAGCGTTTCCTCGTATTCGTAGGGCGGCGCGCGCCATTCGAAGTCGTCGGGGGCCAGCACGCGGGCCGCTCTCAGGACTTCCACGGCGGCGCGCACTGGCTCGAAGGCGGCCGGGTCGGTCACGTGGAGCTGGGCGCCGCCGCAGAGAACGCCTGCGTGCTTCTGGAAGGTCGGCTCGAAGTGGCATGGCCGGAAGGCGGCGCCGGGCACGCCTGCGGCGTTCAGCCGGCCGGCGAGGGCGAGAGGGTCCAGCCAGGGGGCGCCGAAGAGTTCGAAGGGACGAGTGGTGCCACGGCCTTCCGACAGGTTCGTGCCCTCCAACAGGACCATGCCGGGATACACGTCGCACGCCGCTGGGGTGGGCAGGTTGGGGCTCGGCATGATCCACGGAAGACCGGTGTCGTCCCAGCGCATGTCGCGCCGCAGCCCCTTGCAGGGAACCACCGAGAGGTCGCAGCCGATTCCACGCTCCGCGTTCAGCCACTGCGCCGCTTCCCCGCAGGTCAGGCCGTGCCTAAGGGGCAAGGGGTGGAGCCCGACGAAGGACTCGAACCCCGCGCGCAGCGCCGGGCCCTCGCGACGATCGCCTCCGACGGGATTCGGCCGGTCGAGCACGACGAACCGAAGACCCGCCTCGGCGCATGCTTCCATGGCCAACGCCATCGTCC
Organism: Longimicrobiales bacterium; assembly: GCA_965203485.1. GTDB lineage: Bacteria > Gemmatimonadota > Gemmatimonadetes > Longimicrobiales > Gaopeijiaceae. Next base: position 498,088 of record OZ241892.1, on the reverse strand, counting down.
AAACGAAGGTGTAGACGCGAACGCCGACGTCTTGGAGGTCGAAGAGCACCGCATCCAACCCTGCCAGCATCTCGGGCGAGGGCTTTCGCGCATCGCCGTAGAGGGAGTGGACGGGAAGGCCCGTCGCGGGGTCCGTGTAGTCGCGGGACTCAACCATGTTGTCCTGCTTCTCGCCTCGCGCGCCGTGCTGCGGACCGAACAGCGCGCGCAGGTCGAAGCCCGTCCGGCGTACCTCGTCCGCGGCGAATGCCAGTGCCGACGTAACCGAAGCCGGGTGGACGATCATGCCGACGCGGGCCCGGCCGAGGCCGACGGCGGCGGCGCCCCGCCGGACGAGAACTTCAAGGCCGGTCTCGACTCTGGGCATCACGCGAACGCCGTGCGGGACGGGGCGGGGTCGGCGGCGGTCCGCTCTACCTGGCGCCGCCGCTCCGGGACAGGGCTCGGTAGTATTCCTCGACGAGCTTGCGATACTCCTCGGGAACGTCGCCGGAGTGTTGGAAGAGGAGGCGCTCCTCCGCGCCGGCAGCGAACTCGCGGCGCAAACGAAACTCGAGCCGCTTCATGTTCTCGAGCAACTCGGCGTGCAGGCGGCGGACTTCGGCCGCGTCGGCGTACGTGCCGTCCCTGTCCAGGGCGCGCATCGCCGCGATCATGGCGGCCAGCTCGTCGGCGTCGACGCCGACGCGCTCGACCAGCTCCGCCAAGCCACGCAGCTCGCCGGCACGCTCTCGAATCTCTCGGCGCAGCTGGCGGACTTCGTCGCCGCTGAAGGATCGACGTCCGCCAGGGCCGAGCGAGCCGGCGCCACGCCGTCCGGGGGCCAGTCCGTCGGAAGCTGGGCCGCCCCCGCCAGGAGAGCCATCGCCCCGGGCCTCCGCGGACGGCCCCTCTTCCCTCGCGGAATGCTCTTCGGCATCGTCTCCAGCGGAAGCCTTCGCGTCCATCCGGCGGTCCATGGACTCGAGGCTGCGCACCAGGTCGCCCGCCGCGTCCAGCGCCTCGGCGGCGGGGTCCCGTCCGGTCTCGGCGCGCACGGCCTCGGCGGCTTCGTCCAGGCGGTTGCGGAGCGACTGAATCGCTTGCGCGGTCTGGTTCTCGAACGCCTCGGCGTAGTCTTCCTGGCCGGGCCTCCCCACCAGGCCGCGCGAATAGAGCAAGCGTTCCCTGAGTTGCGTCTCGCGGATCGTTTCGACGGCTTCTTCCAGTTCCGCCGCGGCTCCGCGCCCCTTGCGCCTCGCGTCGTTGGCGGCCCGCTCCAGACGGCCCAGCACCTCGCCGACCTCCTCGGCCATCTCGTCCTTCGTGTCCCGAATCCGCTGGATCTGGTCCGCCGACGGGCGGCCCGCGCGCCGCATCGCCTCCATGCGGTTCTCGACGTCACGCTGCCGCTCCGCCAAGCCCTCCGCCCGCCTGCGCGCGTCCTCCACTTCCCTCGCCACGCGCTCGTCCTGCACGTCTTCGAGCCGCTCGCGCGCGCCCCGGAGCCTTCGCAACGCGGCCTGCGCCTCGGCCACGCCCTCGGAGCCACGCGTCGCCGCCGCCCGGCGCATGGCGTCGGCCGCCTGCTCCAGCTGGCGCGAGACGCCCGCCAAGCCCGGATCGCCCGTCTCTCGAGACAGCCGCTCCAGCCGCCGGGCCGCCTCCTCGGCCTCCTCGGCCAACTCTCGGGCGCCTCCGCCTCCCCCGCCCTGCTGCGCGGCCGCCCGGCGCCGCTGGCGCTCGAGCTCCTGTTCCTGCCTGCGCGCCAACTCCCGGAGCTTCTCCAACGACTCGTCGACCGCCTGGTCCGTCGTCTCTTGCCGACTGCGCTGCACGGTCTCGTACTGGTTGCGGAGCTTGTCCGTCTCCAACTCGAAGAGATCGGCCAGATCCTCGGCGCTGGGGCCGCCCCCCTGTCCGCCGCCGCCCTGCTGCTGCGCCTCCAGCGAGACGAAGCGCTCGTAGGTCTCCTCGGCCTTCTGCAGCTCGCGGAGGGCGCGCTGCTCGGGACCGATCGCAGCGGCGGGATTCAGGGCGCGCAGCGAGTCCTCGGCTTCGCGCATCGCTTCGACCGCCCGGGGCAACGCTTCCGCGATCCTCGTGAACGACTCGTCCGCCCCGGCGATTCCACGGTTGACGATCCGCTGGGCGAGCGCTTCGACCTGCTCGCGGAGCCGTTGCTGGCTCAAGGCGACGCTGATCACGTTCTCGTCCCATGCGTCGGCGTCGTACGTCTCTCGGTCGCGGACCAAGTTGAAGCTGGCTGCGACGATTTGGCGCTGGAGTCCGGAAAGGTCGTCCTCCATCGTGCCTTGGCCGACGCCGGACCCGCCTCCGCCCCCGCCGCTCTGCGCCTCCCGAAAGTCGCGCCGGAAGGGACGGATCTGCAGGAAGTAGATGTCGGTCAGGGCCTCGTTGGGAACCGGCGCGTTGTCGCGGGCGACGGCGTGGTAGGCGATCAGGTCGCCGGTCTCCAAGCCGAAGTCCTCCAGGAAGACGGTGTGGCCGACCGTCGCCTCGGGCAGAGGCGGGCCTGCCGTCGCGTGAATGCGCGCGGTGTCGGGCGGGGCGCCGTTGACGGAGTAGACCCAGAGGACCTCGGATACGCCGATGTCGTCGTCGGCCCGCACCTCCAAGAAGACCTCCTCGATCGAGGTCGCCTGCCCGTCGCGCCCGGGCTTGCTGAAGGAGACGGAGGGCTCCTGGTCCTTAAGGACGTCCACGCGGTAGTCGGGCGCGCCCGCAACCCAAGCGCCCTGCGCAGTTTGAAGGCGGATCCCGTAGAAGCCGTCGCGGCGGACCACGAAGGAGCCCTCGAAGGCGCTGGCGCGCGGGGCCGCGGGACCAGTGTCCGCGTCCGCGGCGGGCATGGGGCCGACATCGGCGACGGCGCTGGACGAACCGGCGTCCGGCAGGGCCTCGGGCGCCGGCGTCGCGTTCGGGGCGGGCCGCATCGGAATCGTGTCGCCCCAGTCGGCGAAGAGCACGGCGCCCGGCGACGGGATGGTGGATGTGGCTACAAGCCTTACGGTGGTGCCGGCCAGCGCGGCGACGTCGCCGCCGTACTCGAAGCGGCGGGGCGCCAAGCCCGTGTACGATGGAAAGTGGTACTCCATCTCGAGGCGGTCGATAGCGGGCAGGTCGGCCACGCGCACCGAGAACGTCTCGGAGCGGACGCCGTTGGCCTCGACGTGGTAGCGCGCTGGTTCCGCGACGTTGAGGAGGAGGCCGTCGAAGGTTCCCGCGCCGTCGCCGATCATCGGCATCGCGGACCAGCCGGTTCCTTCTGCGCCTTCCGTGAACAGGACCACGTCGTCGGAGTCGAAGCCGTGGAGGACCGCCGAGACGCGGAGGTCGGAGTTGCGCGAAATTGTCGTGTCGCCCGGTTCGACCGTCACGCGGTACGGATTGACCGCTTCGGCCGCCCGCGCCGGGAAGAGGAGGGCCGGCGCCCCGTGCCGGAGGAAGCCCGGGCCGGCGAGGAAGAGGATGAAGCCCGCGGCGAGCGCGCCCGCGAGCGCGCCTCCGGCCCGGCGGATCGCAGACCGCTCGATGTGCGCGCCGTAGCGAAGGCGGCGGCACTCTTCGGCCGCCCGCTCCACGATCGCACAATGGAGGTCGGTGCGCGGGGGCCGGCCGGCCGGCGAGGACTCCACCGCCGCGAGCATCCTCGACTGGAGGGCCGGCTCGTGCTCTTCGAGGTACAGCGCCACGCGCTCGTCCGACACGCGCCGGAACAGGGGCCAAAGGACAAACCGGGCCAGGAGGCCGACCGTGGCGATCCACAGGACCGCCCGGAACACGGTCACCGCTTCGGGCCGGAACCGCAGGACTTCCAAGCCGACGGCCGACGCCAGGAAGATCAGCAGGCCGCCCGCCGCGACCACGGCCATGCCGCGCAACACGAGCTTGAGGCGCCAGCGCCGCCGGACTTGGCGCACGATCCTGCGGACGTCGGCGGCCGCTCGGAGCTGGCGGCCCGTGGCGGTGGCTCTGCGAGGATCGTCCATCGTCGTTGGAATATCGCCGTGTCGAGATGCGGGGGGCAAGCGGCGGCGGCGGGCGTAGGCCCGGGCGGAGCCTGGCCGCCATGGCCCGATCCCCGGACAAACGACGGACGCCTTGCCGGGGAGGCGCGCGAAAGGCTATCGGAAAGGCGACGCTCCGTTTTCCACCAGCAGCCGGTTCATGTCCACGACGATCGTGAGTTCGGTCTCCAGCAGTTGGGCATCGCGGCCGTTGCCCTCGTAGACAGCCAGCGGCACGTAGGCGTCCATGGCGTAGCGAGGGCCGCTGGGCAACCAAGGGGGCGCTGTCGTCTTCGTTCCGGGACTGCCGGGGACGATCCGCGAGTTCTGGTCGATCTCCCGGCGCATCATGGGCAGCTTGATCCCCAGGTCGGCCAAGCGGCGCCCTTCCAAGAACAGGATTTCTTGACGGGCCAGCCAGAGCGCGTGCCACAGCTCGGCGGCAGCGGAAAGCGCCGCGACGCTGTCGGCGTCCAGCGACGTGGCTGAGACGTTGGGGACCTGCAGGTCCTTGGCGGGACGGTCCACGACCAGCCCGGCCCTATACGGGCTGCCGGCGTCGGCCCGAACGAGGACCTCGGAACTGCGGGGACGCAGGCTGCGGTCGGCGTTGCGGCGTTCGTCCGTCTCGTCGAACGCGATCGTGCCCCGCCCGGCCGCCAGCCGGATGGCGTCGGCCAAGTGCGCGCCGGCGTCCGCGGGCCGGCCGGCCGCCAAGTCGATCTCCGCCAGGATCAAGTGCATCTCCTCGGCCTTGGCCACGGGGATGGCCGAGTCCCGCTTGGTGTACTTGGGGTCGAGGAAGTCCAGCCGGGGAAGAGGCTGCATTTCCTGCAGCGATCGAAGCGACAGAAACGCCGCGGGCATGTTGGGGATCGACTGCGGATCGTAGGGCTGCGCCAGGAGATAGTCGGCCGACGCGTTCAAGACGGCGTTGGCCGCCGCCTCGGCCGAAGGCGCGTCGCTCATCAGCCGGAAGGCGCGGGCGAGCGCCGCCTGCGCCTGCGGACCCACTGCGGCGGCCGCTTCGAGATCGGCGACGGCGCGGGCGAGCGCCGCTGACGAGGATTGCGGCAGCCCGTCCTTTTCGTGGGGCGCGAAGGAGAAGACTTCGCCCAGCGTCAAGTAGGCCATGCCGCGGTAGTAGCGGGCCTCGGCGACGAGCGCGGGAGTGGCGGTCTCGTCGGCGGGAGCGATCTCGTCCACGACGAAGTCGCCCAGGGCCCGGAGCTCTTGGACGTTCCAGTAGACGCCGCTCGCGCTGGTGCCGGTTCCGTTCAGGAGGTCCGGGGTGACGGCCATGGGATCGTCCAGGTCGACGACGAGGCCGGTGCCGTGGATCGAGTAGTCGTCGCTGACGACCGCCGTCACGGTCACGTACGAGCTGATCATGCGGGCGAACTGAGCCCGGAGGCCGGGCAGCAGCGCCTTGGTCGGTTCCGGCGAGCGCGCCAGGTCCTCGTCCGTCGTGCTGGGGTTGGTCACTTGCGTTGGATCGACTGCGTCGCAGCCTCCGAGCGCCGAGGCCAGAAGCCACGCCGCCGCGACGAAGCGCCGGGGAGGAGACGGGCCGAACCGCGCCCAAGACCCCGCCGTTGCGGCGCGCCCCCAGCGCCGCAGCCGCCCCTTCGTTCGGCGCGCCGACGCTCGGCCGCGCCGATTCGCCCAGCCCGGCGGCGGCATCAGCGGAAGTTCCCGAAGTCGACTTCGGCGGCCGTGCCGGCGGCCCAGTCCACCACGACCGTCCCCGAGCGCTCTGCCGGGACGTTGTCGGCGGGGAAGTCCAGCAACGCCGAAACGCGCGCGAAGGCGGACGGCTGGTTGCATATCGTCGCTCCGAAGCTGACCACGCCGACCTGCATCCAACGACTCCTGTACGGCGCCATCAGGGGACCGCCGGAGTCCCCGTGGCAGGTGGCGCCGGGCGCTCCTGCGATTCCCGCGCAGATGGTGACGCCCTGCACGTGGTTGCCCAGCTGCGTGCGGCATTCGTCGTTCGATACGATCCGCGCCGCCAGCTTCTTGAGGAGAGTCGAAGGACTGCCGCCGGCCGCGGTGTACCCCCAGCCCACCACCGTGGCCACCGCGCCGGGCGCCGCCAGCGCCGCCACGCCCGGAGACAGCAGCTCGATGCGCGGGTACATGTAGCGGCCTCCGAGTTCCAGGAGCGCGAGGTCGTTCACGAAGGACTGTTCGGCGGAAAAGTCGGGATGGACGACGATCCGCGCCACGTCCAGGATCTCGCCCCCGCTCGCCAAGTCGTGGGTTCCGGCCAGGACCACGACCGAATCGGGCTCGACGCCGTCGTCCACGCAGTGCGCCGCGGTCATGACCCAGCTCGCGGCGATGAACGTGGCCCCGCAGAACTGGGTCCGCGAAGCCGCCTTCAGCAACGCCGCCTGGAACGGAAACTCGCCCGCGTCCGCGAAGCCGCCGCCGATGATGGGCGCCGTGGGAGGGCGCGAACGGGCGAAGCCGGCCGACGATCCTCGCCCGGGCGCCGTATTGGTCCAGCCAAGGGAGAGTTCCTGGGTCACCGAGTAGGAGCGGCCGCTGTCCAGTCCCCTGAACTCGTACCGGCCCGCCGAGTCGGTCAGGGCGGCCGCCTCCAGCGAGTCCCTCACGCCATCGTCGTCTTCGTCGAGGAAGACGAGCATCGCCGGTATGACGTCTTCGCCTTCGGCGCGCACGCCGTCCGCGTCCGCGTCGTGCCACACGACCCCCGCGATCGCCGCGTCCCCCTGCCCCGGCGGACTGTTGACCGTGATCGCCTCGCCGACTCCCCTGTCCACCGCGCCGCGCTGGTCCGCCACCGTCAGCGCGGGCGTGTAGACCCCCGGCTCTTGGTAGACGTGCGTGGTCACGCGTCCCGACCCCCGCGTTCCGTCGCCGAACTCCCATGTCCAAGACGCCACGCTTCCGTCCGGGTCCCGCGACCCGCTTCCGTCGAACCGCACCTCAAGAGGAGCGAACCCTTCGGAGACGTCCACGGCAAACGCGGCCACGGGCGGCTCGTTCCGCGTTCCTCCAGGAGGAGGCTCCGTGCCGGTCCCGCTTCCACAACCGGCCGTGCCAAGCGTCGCCGCGAGCGCGAGTCGGCGGCCCGCCGCGCGCGAACGAGTCCGCAACCGCGGCGCGGCGGTCGACGAGGGGACGGCAACGCGGCTCCGCGCCGTGATCTTCAACATGCGACGTCTCCGTTGCCAAGCCATCGCGGACCAGCGGGCGTCGCGAGCGGCGGAGGAAGCGCTGCGGCAACCCTGCCCCGTGGGCCGGTACCTTGTGGAATCTAGGGAGGGCCGTTGCGCGACCCCGCCCGGCGGCATGGATCGCAGGCTCGGATGCTCAGGCCGCGGCTCGGGCTCGCGACAGCCGGTTGGCGAGCACGGTCTCCGAGACGAGCAGGAGGAACAACCCGGCCAGCAAGTAGCGCCACAGCGCCTGTCGCCGTTCGACGTCTTGGACGGACGCCTCTTCGGGGGTCGCCTCGCCGACATCGAACTCGCCCTCCGCGCCCGTCCGGTCGCCGCCTGCAGCTACCGCAAACTCCGCCAAGTCGAGCTTGGCGAGATCCGATTCGCGCAGGTCCACGTTGGCGGCCAGCGCGAGGGGGCGCTCCGGGCGGCGGCCGGGCGGCCGGACTTCCCATATCCCCTGCTTTGCCAGGAACAGCAACGGCGCCGCCGGGTCGACCGGCGCCGAACCGCCCCCCGGCGTCATCGCCACCGCGTCGGGGGGGATCCCGTCCGCTCCGACCGCCTCCGCCAGCGCGGCCAGGTCCACCGTCGTGCCCACGACGTGCCATTCCGCGGACTCGCCGCGCGCCCCCAGCCAGCTCGCGACGCGGTGCACGAACGGCAGGTAGACGGGCTGCAATGGGAAGTCGCTCCACAAGCGATCCATGCCGCCCGCCCAAACGAGGACCCGTCCGCGGCCCAAGCGCACCTCGACCAGCGCGGGGGAACCGTCGTCGAACCGCGCCAGCGCTCGCCCGCCGCCCAATGCCTCGATGCGGCGCGTGCGGTAGAAGGCAGTCCGCGAGAAGTCGCCCGACCGCGGCCCCCGGAACGCTGCGAAGACCGGATGATCATAGTCCACGAAGCCCAGGCGGCGCGGGTCCGGCGGGGCATCCGCCTGCCCGAGGGTCACCGGCAGGAGCTCGGCGCGGCCCCCGCCCCGGCGCCCACCGCCGACCGGGCCCGTCTCGCCCAGCACGACCAGCAACCCCCCGCCCGCCGCGACGAAATCCGTGAGCCGAACCAGCGACGCTCCTCCCACGACCGCGGCGCCGGTCATCGCCACCAGGTCCGCCGCGTCCAGTTCCTCGGCCGAAGGCGCGCTCGCCGTCACGCCGACCGAGAATCCGGCCGGCCCGCCCGCCTCGAGGGCGCGTCGCAGATGGAGGTTGGACGGCCCGGTACCGCGCGGGTCCCAGATCAGCACGTCGACGCCCGCGCCCGGCGAGGCGACGAAGTGGACCATGTTGTCCGCCGCAAGCGCGTCGTCCTCGACGCGCAGAATTCCCTTGGTGAAGTCGTGGCCGAGCGTGAACGCGCCGAACGACACCTGAGCCGCCCCCCCCATGGGCACGGAAACGCCCACCGTCTCCACCTCCGTGCCGTCGACGGAAAGCACGACGCGCGTTTCCAGTTGGCGGGCGGCAGGACCGCCGGGCGCCGGTGCGCCGAGCGAGCCGACCTGGCCGACGAGACCAACCGGACCGGACGCGCCGGACGCACTCGCCCCGGCCCCGCTCGCCGGTCCCGCGCCGCCGCCCCGCCCTCCGAGCGACACCACCCTTGCCCGTACCGACACGCGGTCCCTTCCCTGGCCCGGCGCGCGCTGCAACTCCAGCCCGCCGATCGCCAAGTTCTCCGCACCGGCGCCTTCATCGCCGACAACGACGGTCTCGAGCGCGACCCCCTCGGGCAAGACTGCGTCGCGGTCGGGCTGCCACCCGACGCGCTGAAAGTCGCTGACGAGCACAACGCGCCGCCGGACCAACGGAGACGCGTCGAGCACGGCGCCGGCCAGCTTGAGCGCGGGCGCCATGCGCGTCCCCAGGGCAGTCGTCTCCAGCGTGTCCAGAGCCCTCAGCACCGGCGCCGCCGCGACGCTGGAACGCGCGACCAAGCTCGGCGACTCGGCGAACGCCGCCAGCGACACCCGGTCCTGCGGCCTCAGCGCAAGCGCCGCGTCCCTCGCCCGCGAGACCGCTTGGGACCAGTGGTCCGCGAGCGCCATCGAGTACGACTGGTCCAGCAGGATCACGACCTCTTCGGGTCCGGCGGCGCCGGCCGTCGCCAGCCCCCCGCCGCGCACGAAGGGCCGGGAGAACGCCGTCGCCAGGAGCACGATCGCCGCCAAGCGCAACACCAGCAGCGCCCAGTGGCGGATCCGCCGCCGCGACCGTTCCCGAAAGGGGACGTGCTCCACGAACATCAGCGAAGGGAAGCGGACCGGCTTGCCGCGCTCGCGACGCGTGAGGTGGATCGCCACGGGCACCGCCAAGCCCGCCAAGCCGATCAGGAAGAAGGGCGCGAGCAGCCCCATGCCTATCGCGCTCTCGGCGTCCTGCGCCGAAAAGCCAGGTACGCGTACAAGGCTCGGTCCAGCGGCTCGGCCGTGTTGAGGAGCACGTAGTCCACGCCGTTCTTGCCGAACCCTTCCTCCAGCGCGGCCAAGTGGGCGCCCACGCGCTCGCGGTAGGCCGCGGCTCCCTGTTCGGGCGAGACCGGCAGGACCCTGTCGGTTTCCGCGTCGCGGAAGTTGGCGGGCTGGCCGAAGGGGAAGTCGATCTCGGCCGGGTCGAGAACGTGGAAGGCCACGACGTCGTGCCCCTGGGCGCGGAACCTGCCCAGCGCGGACGCGAGAACAGCCGGATCGTCGTAGAAGTCCGACACCGCGACCAGAATCCCCCTTCGCCGAAACGTGGCGCCGACGCGGGCCAGCGGGCGGGCCCAGTTCCCCGCGCCGCCCGCCTCCACTCGCGAGACGGCGTGCAGCACCTTGTCCAAGTGAGCGACGGCCGGCCGCACGTGCTCCACCACGTCGTCGTCGAACGCGTAGATGCCCACTCGATCCTTCTGGCCGGCCGAGAACCAAGCCAGGCAGGCGGCGAGGAAGCGCGCATAGTCCAGCTTGGACAAGGGGCTGGCGCCGTAGTCCATCGACGCCGACACGTCGAGCAGGAGGCCCACGTCCGCGTTGGTCTCCGCTTCGAACTGCTTGATGTAGAAGCGGTCCGTGCGCGCGTAGACCCGCCAGTCGATGCGCCTGATGTCGTCGCCGGGCATGTACGGACGGTGCTCGGCGAAGTCCATGCTCAGGCCTAGGTGAGGCGACCGGTGAATGCCCTGCATGAATCCGTCCACGACGGTCTTGGCCAGGAGCTCCAGATTGTCGATCCGTGCCAGGACGCCCGGGTCGAGGAAGGACTGCCGTGATCCGGCGGAGTCGCTCGCCATGGGGCCGATGCTACATCCCGGAACCGGGCACGGGCACCGCGTCCAGCAGCATGGCCACCAGCTCGTCGGTCGTGCGGCCCTCCGACTCCGCCCGGAAGTTGATCAGGATGCGGTGCCGAAGCACCGGCAAGGCGAGAGCCCGCACGTCGTCGAAGCTCACGGTGAGCCGCCCCTGCGAGAGCGCCCGCGCCTTGCCGCCCAAGACGAGATACTGCGCGGCGCGCACGCTGGCGCCGTACGACACCCAGTCGCGCACAAAGCCGTGCCCGCCGTTGGCGGAGGGCCGACTGGCCCGAACCAAGCTGACGGCGTAGCGGAGCACGGGGTCGGCGACGGGCACCCGCCGCACCAAGTCTTGAAACGCGATCAGATCCTCGCGCGACACCACCTTTTCCAGTCGCGGCTCGGTCTCGTCGGTGGTGGAGCGCACCACGTCCATCTCGTCGTCTTCTCCGAGGTGGTCCATGCGGATGTGGAACATGAAGCGGTCCAGCTGCGCCTCGGGCAACGGGTACGTGCCCTCCAGCTCGATCGGGTTCTGCGTGGCGAAGACGAAGAAGGGCGGCGACAGGTCGTACGTCTTGGCCTGGACGGTGACGCGCTTCTCTTCCATGGCCTCCAGCAGGGCGGCCTGCGTCTTGGGCGGAGTCCGGTTGATCTCGTCCGCCAGCACCACGTTGGCGAAGACCGGTCCAGGGGCGAAGACCAGTCCCCGCGTCCCGTCTTCGCGCTGCTGGATGATGTCGGTGCCGGTGATGTCGGACGGCATGAGATCCGGGGTGAACTGGATGCGCGAGAAATCCATGTCCACCACCTGCGCGACGGCGCGGACCAGGAGCGTCTTGGCCAGTCCGGGCACGCCCACCAGCAAGCTGTTGCCGCCGACGAACAAAGTAAGGAGGACGTGTTCGACGGCCTCGTCCTGGCCGATCACGAGCTTGCGGAGTTCCGAGAGGATCTTCTCGCGCCCGGCCTGGACGCGCTCGGCCAGCGCCACGTCCGCGCCGGAGCCGGCGTCCGCCTCGGGGTTCGGGACGGGGACGGCGTTGCGGTCGTGTCGTGCGGCCGAGCCGTCACCTTCGTTGCGCGTTGCGGACAAGCGTCACCTCGTGAGAGCGTAGATCACGTAGTTGACACCGACTTTGTACGCCTCGTTGGACAGGTCGATCGGAAACCAGCCCGTGTCCGAGTATTCCCAGTAGTCGCCGATGTCGTTGTTGAAGTTGGCGACGACCATCAGCCGCCGAACCGGGTCGTCGTTCTCGTGGATGCCCAAAAAATAGGGCTTGTACTGCCTGAAAGTGGGCGGCGAGAAGTCCAGCGTCTCGATCTGGAAGAACGAATTGAAGACAGGCTCCTCCAGTTCCAGCAACCGGAAGCGGTGGCCGGGCAGAATCGCGCCGAAGACGGCTTCGACCGTTTGCCACTCCCTCGCGCCCCGAAAGTCGTCCAGGATCAGAAAGCCGCCCTTCGCGAGGTATGCCGCCAAGTTGTCGGTCTCGGCCTGCGTCGGCCGCCACTGTCCCGGCTCGGCGACGTACGCCACGGGATAGCGGTGGAGCTCGGGACTGTCCGCGCTCACGACGTTGGTGCCGTCCGTGTGCGGCCCGACGAGCGTCACCTCGTCGAGGATCCTGGCGAAGTTGCGGTCGGCGTAAGGGAAGTCGTGCGCCCAAGGCGCCTGCCGCCCGAAGCCGCGTCCCGGGCCGCCCCGCCCCTCCACGTTGAAGCGCACGCGCACGAACGTGTAGGCTCCGTCGTAGGGAAGGTTGCGGAAGTCCTGGAGCCGTTCAACCTCACGGTGAGGCCCGGACTCGGCCGGGCGCGCCCGCGGCGCCTCGCCCACACCCGCGACCGGTCCCGGCGGCCGGCCGCGGGGCAACCCGGAAAGCACCGTCCCCAGCAAGGCCACGCCGAGCCCGGCCCATGCGGCTCGGGAGCGGCGGCCGCCCCCGGTCGAGCGACACGCGGAGGCGGCCGGCCACCCCGTTCGCGGGCCGGCGACCCCGCTCGCGCCTTCGGCCGCGCTCACCGTCGCTCCTCTCGCCTGAGTTCCAGCAGCAGGTCCAGGGCCTCTTCGTAGTTGGGCGCCAGCTCCAAGGCGGCCAGCAAAGCGCTGCGCGCCCCGCTGCGATCTCCCTTGCCGTGCAGCACGCGGGCGAGCATGAAATGGGCAGCCGCCTTGTCCACCGGGTCGAGGGCCAGCACCGCCCTCCGCTCGATCTCCGCCTCGTCCAGCCGACCCGCTTGTTCCAGGAGTTCGGCGGCGCGCATCCGGTCCGCCGTCGAATAGGGATGGACCTGCGCCGCGTCGCGAAGCGCAACGCCGGCCGCGGCCACGTCGCGCCCCTTGCCCAGCACCCGAGCCAGCGCCATGCGGGCCTCGTAGTGACTCTCGCTCAGGCGAACGATCGCCCGGTAATGCCTCGTCGCGGCCGCCAGGTCGCCTTCCTCCTCGCGGATTCGGCCCAAGTACCAGTGCGGCCCGTCGGCCCCTCCGTACTCGGAGAAGAGGACCAGCGCCGCTTCGAAGTGGCGGGCGGCGTCCTCGAGGCGGCCCGCGTCGAAGAGAGCGCGCCCGAGGATCATCCGAAGCTCGAACCGGTCCGGGTCGCGGGCCACGGCGGCGCGGGCGCCCGCCAAGTCGCCTGGAGCGGCCGGCGGCTCCTTGCCCACGGACGCCGCGGCCGCGCCGAACCGGCGCTGCAGATGCGCGTCGAACTCCTGCTCGAAGTCGGCCAAGCGAACGCCGAGCGCTTGCTCGAACGCCTCCTCGCTGCTCGCCCCGTCCCCGTAGGCGCGCAGCATGTCGACGATCGCCTGGAATCCGTGCCGCTCCTCGAGGAGTTCGAACACCAAGGACGCTTGGTAGTACGTGTCGGAGACTTCGGCCGGGCGGCGCGGACTCGAGAAGCCGTTGTCGAGTTCGCGGACCGGCCGCAAGCCGCCCGACGCCAGCGCGCGGACGAAGCTCACGCCGGGATGCCGGCCCCACGTCGCGTCGCCCTTGCGTTGCTCGTGCACGGCCAATCCCTCGGAGAACCAACGCGGAACGCGGTTGCCGGAGAGGGCCATGTGGAACGAATGCGCGATTTCGTGCCAGAGCGTGGACGCCCAGTTGAACTCGCCGCGGGCGCGGGCGGCGGGCGAGTCCATGGCCAGGGCGGGCCCGAAGCTCACGCCAAGCGCCCCCAAACCGGTCAGGCCGACGGTGCGGACCGAGAAGTCGGCGTGGTGACGAAAGACCTCGATGCGGATCGGCCCGGGTGGCGCTCTGCCGTACCGCTCGGACATTTCGCGGTATGCGCGTTCCGCGACCGGGGCCATGTACAGCGCGATCAGCCCGACCTCGGATTCATGCGCGACGATGCGAAAGTGGTCGGTCTCGACGACGCGGTACTCGGCCAACTTGTCCAGCAGGTCCAGCGTGTTCTTGAACCAGAGGTTGAACGGGTCGCCGGCGAAGGCGCGCTCCAGGAACTCGCGGCCCTCCTCGATTCGTCCCAAACGAACCAAGTTCAGCCCGGCCAAGCCCCAGCCCAACCAGCTGTTCGAGTCGGCGGCGGCCGCGGCGCGAGCGAAGGCCAAGGCGTCTTCGTACCTGCGGTGGTCGGCCGCGATCTCGGCCAGGACGACAAAGAACGGCGCCGGCGCGGGCGACGCCTCGCGAGCGCTCCGGACCGCGGCGGCATGGTCCGCCGAATCGTCCGCCAAGTGGAAGATCGCCGCCTGCGTGCCCAACGCTTCCAGTGCGGCGGGGTTGGCTCGCAACGCGCGCCGAATCTCCTTGCGGGCGCTCTCGCGGTCGCCGCCGGCCAAGTGGATGCGGGCCAGCAGACTTCGGGCCCCGGACAAGTTCGGATTGGTCTCGAGCGCGGCCTCGACGTGCTCCGCGCCGCCCGCGCCCTCCAGGCGTCCGGCCCGGGCCAGACCGAAGCGAGCCCGCGCATGGGAGGGGTTCTCCGAAAGGATTTGACGGAACGCCTCGGTCGCCTGAGCGGCGTCGTAGCGCTCCAGGAAGAGTTCGGCGGTCGCGAGCCGCGCCGAGTGGTCGCGGGGACCGGACGCCTGGGCCTCGTCCAGCACCCTGAGGGCGTCGTGGGCACGCTCGTAGCGCCAGCGGGAAAGGTGGACGAGCGCCCGGCCGACCGCCACGAGTTCCGCGTACGGAAGCGGCGCGCCGGCAACCGCCGAGTTGTAGCGTTCGACGAGGCCGTGGAAGAGGGCTCGGGCTCGCTCGCGGTCGCCGTAGCGGTACTCGAGCACGCCCAGCTCGACGCCCGCCAGCGCGCTTTCCGCACCGGCGCCCCGAACGCCGGCTTCAAGCGCGGCCCGGGCATCCGCCACCTGGCCCGTCTCCAGCAACGCGGCGCCGAGCAACGCCCTCGCGCCCGGCACCCCTCGCTCCCGTCCCCGGCGCGCCGCATCCGCCGCCCCCGCGTAGTCGCCCGTCTCGCGAAGCGCGCCGACCCAGCCCGCAAGCGCGTCCGCGTCCCCGGCCAGCGCGAGCGGGCGCAGGATTCGCACCGCCTCGCCGTAGCGGCCCGCCCGCCACGCCGCCAAGCCGTCCTGGCCCGGCGACGGAACCTCCCAGCGCTCCGGCGCCGCGCGCACCTCCTCGGGGCCGGCCAGCAGCGCGAAGCCGGCCGCGAGCGCAGCCCGAAGCGAGCCGGGCATCGGCCGGGGCGTGCCCGCGCTAGTTGTCGCCAAGCACCATCTCCTCCCGCCAAATGAACGCGCGAGACTGTGTCCGCAGGAACATCCTCAAGCGCGCCGGGCGCCACGGCAACTCGATCTCGGCCCAGCAGGCCCCGTCGACGAGAGCGGCCTTCCTTCCCAAGTGATATCGAACGCGAGTGCGCCGTTCTCGTGCCCAGGGATCGTCGCCCCTCCGTTCGGCGGCAAGCTCCGAGTCCAGAGGCCACATGTTCAGCGTGATCTCCGCTCCCATCGTGTTCCGAAGGCAAGGATCTTGGACAAAGCGAATCTCGGCGCCGTCAAGATAGACGCGGAGAAGCCCGTCGGCGACGAGGGCGCCGCTCATGGCCGCCCCGTACGCATCCCGATAAGCGTCGGCGACGTCTTCGCCCACCATTGCGACATTCGTTGCAACCACAGACATGATCGAGTTGTTGTAGACTTGCCGCGAATAGATCATGGGAGCGACGAGGCGGCCGCCTGCATTGCCGGTCCCGACGTGGTCTCGATGATTGGAGACGTAGTAGTCGGCCACGCCCTCGGTCCCGGCCACGATTCGCTCCCGGTCGGCCGGCGGCAAGATCGCGCGGTTGGCCAGCAACAACGGGACGTCGGCGGCGTACACGTGTATCTCGCCGCCGGGGCGCCGTTGCAACAGGCGTTCCAGCGCTTCCCTGTAGGACGTCGCCCAGTAGTCCAGATCGTACTGCCCGCGCAACCGCTCCGGCGTCTCCCGGTCCGCGAAGAAGTTGAAGTACACGTTCTCGTACGGATGAACGTCCTTCATCGCCAGCGCCGTGCTCCCGATCCCCGCGAGCGCCGCGACCCCTGCGCCCAACCGCAACGCGCGGCTCCGCAACGCCGCCAGCGCCGCCCCCACCCCCAGAGCCGCCAAGACCGCGAACGGCGCATGCAGAAAGAAGAGAGGCCGCCACCCGTCGTACACGTTCGCGCCCGCCAGCGCCAGCGCCGCAACCGAGCCCCAGAACGCGACCAAGCACAAGCACTCGAACCGCAACGGAGTGTTGCGCAACGCCTCGCCGAACCGCTTCGCGCAACGCGCCAGCACGAGCGCCGAACCGCACAGACCCAGCAACAACGCGACGGGCGGCGTCGTCAGCCCGATCCACGCGGGAACGTAGCTCCGCGGCACGTCGGCCATCAAGAACACCTCCCCGTCGAACAGCACGAACAGCTCCAGCGTCTTCAACGTCCACCGAAACGCTCCGTACAACCCCGCGACCGGCTCCTCCCAAAGACGCGGCCACGTCCCGTACACCGTCGCCGCGAACGCCAGCAGGAACAACCCGGCCGTCGCCAGCACGTGCCTGCGCTCCGCCCCGCTCGCCGCGAACCGCCAGTCGAGCGCCCGCATCGCCACCACCGCCAGCACCAGCACGAACGCCATGACCCGCGTGTTGAACGCCACCGCAACCGCAACTCCGCACAACGCGAACGCCAGCGCCGCGTCCCTGCGGAACGCCGCGCGAACCAGCAACAGGCAGACCATGAACATCCCCAGAAACGGGACGTCCTTGGTGTTGAAGAACGAATGCGCGTACAGCCGCGGATGCAGCACGAACAACAGCAGCGCCGCGCACGCCGCCGCCCGGCTGCCCGTCACCTGGTACGCCAGCGCCCCGCACGCCACGCCCGCCAACAAGAAGAACAGGTGCGACAACGCGTGATACGCAAGATACCTGTCCCGGCTGTCCTCCAGCCCCAGCAGGCGCGCCGCCGCCAGCAGGCCCAGCTCGAACACCACGCCGTCGTTCTTGATCCCGTTGGCCAGCAACGCCTCGTCGCCCTCCAGCACGTACGCCGCCGTCTCCGCCGCCAACCGATGCTTGAGCGCCGCGTCCGCCGAGACGCCGTAGTCGTCGACGACCAGCGCGCCCACGCCGGCCAGCAACGCGAAGCCGGCCGCGAGCGCAACCCGAAGCGAGCGGGGCATCGGCCTCTTCACGCCCGCAGCTCCTAGGCCCCACCGTCGCCACGCGATCCGCCTGGCCCGGACCCGGCCACTGGGCCGGCGGGTGGCCCGTCGCCGACCGATTCGGCGCTCGACGCAATGCCCTCGAGCCTTCGAAGCCGGGCCGTCCCGCGCGGTCCCGACAGAAAGTGCACGAGCCGGTTCGCGAGCGTTGCGACATCGGCGGTCTCGCACTCCCACACCACCAGCGAGTCCCAGTCCATGTCGCCGAGGTCGGCGAGGTTCCGCCGGTCGCGAACGACGTTGCTGCGGAACTTCTCCTCCCAGTACGACCTGCGGGTCGCGGGCGTCGTGGCGCGGCGACAGCCCTCGTGGCGGTGCCAGAAGCAACCGTGGACGAAGATCGCCTTCCTTCTGCCGACGAAGCAGATGTCCGGCGTGCCGGGCAAGTCCTTGCGGTGGAGCCGGTAGCGGTACCCGAGCGCATGGAGCAGTCTGCGGACCGCGAGCTCAGGCTTGGTGTCCGTGGACGCGATGCGCGCCATCAGGGCGCTGCGCTCGGGGCTGGGCGGAGGATCGGCCATGGATCGGGAGACCAAGGTAGGCCGCTGGCGGCGGATGCCGCTACGCGCCTCCGGCGGCCCTGATCTCGCGGTTCTTCAATGCAAGCTCGACCAGAAGCTCTTCGAGTTGGTCCTCGTACTCGCGCAACTCCAACTGGGGCTTCGCCAACCTGAGGGCGCCGATGCGCGCCTCGATCTCGGCCTTCTCGTCGAACAGTCGGCGAAGCGCAGGCGTCGCTGCTTCCCCCTTCGGCACGCCGGCGGCGCCGGCCGCAAGAAACGCGAGCCGCGCGACTTGGCCGTCCCCGCCGCTTGCGCCGTCCGGCCTGCGGCTGCCCTCGCCGTCGCCGTTGTCGTCGAGGACCGCATGCTCGGTCAGCAACTGGTTGTCGCCCTCGTACTCGCGCTCGACTTCGCGCGCCGCATAGACGAACGCCTCGAGCATCGAGACGCGATCGTCCTTGTCCGCGTCGGCGGCGTCGCCCGCAAACGCGTCTGCGAAGTGCAGTCCGAAGCGAGTCACATTGCGCTCCCTTCCGCTGCGCGTCGCCGTGATCACGATGCGGTTGGGTCCCGAGACCGCCTCCAGGAACGAGCCGGAAGCGCTGGCGGAGTTGACGAAGACGACGCGCTTGTCGCCAAGCGACTCCAAGAGGAAGGCGAACTCCCCGGGCGACAAGTCCGGCCCCGGCAGGTTGAAGCGCGCTTCGCCGCCCCGGAAGCTCCCGTGCCCAGCGAGGAAGACGACAAGCTGGTCGGCCGGCGCCATCGCCGACGCGACGCGGGCCACTGCCGTACGTACGTTCTCGGCCGTGGAACGGGCCGAGATGCGCGTCGGATCGGCCTCGGGCGACTCGCCCAAGTACACGATGCGATCCGGCGGCACGCCGTACTTTTCGGTGGCTGCGTCGGCGAAGCGGCTCAGCCAAGCATGGAACGCGCTAGCGTACTCGGGCTCGCCCCCGAGCCCGGCGACGAGTAGGACGTGCGTGTTCTGCGAGGCCGCCGGACTCGGGGCAGACGACGCCGCCAGTCCCGCGACGACGAGCGCCCCGAGCCCGACGCCGCTCCGCCTCATGCTAGTCCCCACTTCCGGCGCGCCGCCCACTCCGCCGCCAAGAGCCCGGCCAGCGCCAAGAACAACGCCGGCATGTCCCACAGGTCGCGCTCCTCTCGGACCGTGACTCCGCCGCCGACGATCGCCAA
Source organism: Longimicrobiales bacterium (assembly GCA_965203485.1). Lineage (GTDB taxonomy): Bacteria > Gemmatimonadota > Gemmatimonadetes > Longimicrobiales > Gaopeijiaceae. The sequence continues at coordinate 479,211 of OZ241892.1, read as the reverse complement.
GTCGCCGGGCAGCTCGCCGGCGTCCTCGGCGCCGTAGTACCGGCCGCCCGTCTCCTCGGCCAGGCGCTCCATCAGCGCCCTTCGCTGCTGCGGATCCCGGAACTCGGCCGTCCCGGGGGCCACCCGCACGCTCGTCGTCCCCACCCCCAGGCTCGACGAATCGCGGACGGCCTCCACGGCCACCTCGTAAACGCCCTCCGTCTCGGGCACGAAGGCGGCCGCGTACCTCCCGTCCTCGCTCACCGTCCATTCCATCGGCATCTCGCGCACCTCCCCCGCGGGCGTCGTCACCCGGGCGGTCACGTCGGCTCCGTTCACGGCGGCGAAACCGGCGTCCGCCACGGCCGCATCGACCGTCACCGTCTCGCCCAGCTCCGCCTCTTCGCGGCTCGACGACGCCTCCACTTGATCGGGCGTCTCCGACACCAGCCATCGCAACAGCTGGCTCCAGAACGTTTCGTGGCTCTGGTCTTCCAGCGGCACCGAGTGGTCCATCTGCCAGAGCCAAGTGTCCTGCACGCCCAGGACGGCGGAGCGGCCGCCGCCGTAGCGCTGAAACGCCATGACGACGCGGTCCACCGGATCGCCGGAGCCATCGACCACGTCGCCCCGCAGCAGCTCCGTGGCGCCCGGCTTGAGCCGCGTCAGCAGGTTCGTGGTGGAGACCGCGGGCAACGAGTCCCAGCGGGCGGCCGACGCGGCCGCGCCGCCTTCGATGCGGGTGGCCGGATGGTGCGCGCCGGCCTGCGTCGGCTCGACCTTGAGGAAGACGAGCCGCTCCGTGGGAGACGATCCGTCCGGCTCCTCGAGCGTCACGGGCAGCACGTCCTCCAGCGGCGTGCCGTCGTAGCCGCCCTCCGCGAACGACCGGCGTCCGCCGAGCATCAGCAGCGCGCCGCCGCGCACGCTCACGAAATCGGCGATCATGTCGAGCTGGTCGTGCGTGAAGAAGCCGGCCTCGACCGACCCGAGGATCAGCGCCCGGTAGGCGTACAGCTCTTCGCGGGTCGTCGGGAAGCCGCCCAGAAGTTCGAGCGGATCGTCCAGGTTGCGCCGGAAGAACTTGTTCTCCGCTGTGCGTTGAAGGAGGACGATCTGAAGCTGCTCGTCGTCCTGCACTGCCCGCAGCATGAACGCGACTTCGTGGCGCGGCTCGCCCTCGAAGTAGAGGATCTTCTCCGTGCGTTCGCGAACCTGCACCATCGTCCTGACTTCGTTGTTCTCGAGCACGCGCTCGCCCGGCAGGGCCGGGACGCGAAAGGCGATCTCACGCGCGCCCGGAGTCTCCAGATTGATGGCCAGGGGCACGACCACCGGCCTGCCGCCGCCAGGCAGGGTCGCCTCCTCCGTTGCGACGATGCGGCCCATGTCCTCGGCGACCACCGACACGACCCGGCCCGCATAGCCGCGCGCCGACACCTGGACGTTGACGAGCAGCGACGAGCCCGCCATCGCGCGCTCCGGCGGGTCCGCGCGCCCGAGCTGCACGTCCGCCTCGATTTCCTCGTCGCCCAATCCGACGGCGAAGACCGGCACCCCCGCGGCCCGCAACGGCAACAGCGCGGCCGCCAACTCGCCGTCGCCGTTGTCGCCCCCGTCCGACACGACCACCAATCCCGAGAGCGGCACACCCTGCATCTGCTCCGTCGCATAGGACAGAGCGTCGCCTATGCGGGTTCGGCTGCCCGCAAAGGCGAGCGTTCCGGCGCTGTCGTCGATCCGGCGAACCGACGACGAGAAGCTGAAGTAGCGGACGGCAAAGCGCTTCTCCAGCTCGGCAGCCAGCGGGCCGTTCGGGTCGAGCAGCCGCAGGGCCTTGTCCGCGCGGGACTCGCCGTCGGCGTCCCGGATCGTCATGCTTCGCGAGTCGTCCACCAGCACCCCCACGAAGTTGCGCTGGGGCACCACGGACGTAAGCACGAGCGCCGGTTGCAGAACGGCGAGCGCGACGACCACGAGCGCCGCCGCCCTCAGCGAGCCGAGCAAGACCCGCTGCACGGATCCGCTGCGGCCCCGGGCGCGTGCATAGGTTGCGAGGGCCGGCACCGAGAGCACGCCAACGACGGAGAGCGCAATCGCAACCGGCCATGGCGACAGGAAGGCGATCTCGCCTTCCTCGAACAGCACCGGCCGGTACTTGAAGAGGAACTCGAAGAGATCGCTCATCGCGATTCGGGCGCGGCCCCCGGCGGCGGTCTCCTCAATGACTCATGGCGTACACGATCATGTTCACGCCCATCTGGTAGGCGAACGTCGAGTACTCCAGGGGATAGTCCGGCTGCTCCGCCCACTCCCAAGCGTCGCCCAAGTCCGTGTTCCAGTTGACGATGACCATGAGCCGCCCATCCTCGTCCACGATGCCCTTGACGTACGGGACGAAGCCGTCGCTCTCGCTGGTGCGTCCGCCCCAGTAGCGGCCGTAGGCGGGCACCTGCAGGACTTCGTCGATGTCGTAGAAGGTGCTGAACACGGGGTGGTCCATGTCCAGGTCGACGATGGGCAGGAGCGGAAAGACTTTGCGCATCTGGTGCTCGAACTGGAGCCACTGCCGCGTGCCCCAGAAGTCGTCGATGACCAGGAAGCCGCCGGCGCGCAGGTAGTTGCGCAGGCCCTCGATCTCGGAAGGGGACAGGGCCATGTAGCCGACTTCGAGAGCGTAGAGAAACGGATAGCGCCGCAAGCGCTCGTCGGTGAGCAACACCGCGTTCTCGTACTCGAAGGCGTCGAGGTTGGTGAGCCGACGCAACACCGTGAGGAACTGGCGGTCGGCCTTGGGATAGTCGGTCGCCCACGATCCCCGGCGGCCGTATCCGCGAAAGGACGAGTAGGCCGCACGCGTGAAGTAGAACTCGTGCCATTCGGGAGGCGGCTGCTGGGCGGAGACCAGCGCGGCGCGCGGGCGGGCGCCGGCAGGCGGAGCGGCGAGGGGAGGCGGACGCAAGCGATCCAATGCCCGCTCCAGAGACTCGCGGGCGGGCGCCGCGAAAACGACGCCCGGCCCCGCTTGGCGGACGGAGACGCCGGAAGCGGCGCCGGACGGATCCGCTTCTCCACCGGCCCGCGCCCATGCCAAGGCCGCCAACCCGGCCGTGGCGAAGCACGCAACCGTCGCCATCGTAAACAGCCTCAACCCTCGACCCCCCACATCCCACCTCCATCGGCGAAGCTGCGACGTGCACGGGAAACCCGAGTGCGCGCGCCGACCGTCGGCTGCCGCTGCGGTCCGCGCCGTCCACGCCCGCCAGCCGCCCAGCGCCGGCGCCCAGCAACCGCTCGAGCGCCGACTGCGCCAGCCGGGCGTCACGGCACGGCCGAAGCCGCGCTCCCGCCCCGACTCGCCAATGGGCCTGGGTAGACTTGAACTACCGACCTCACGCTTATCAGGCGTGCGCTCTAACCGGCTGAGCTACAGGCCCCTCGTGCCAAGGCCGATTCTACCCAAACGGCGGGGCCGGTTCAAGGCCGCGGGCCTCGCGGCCGCGCGCTCGTCTATGCGTCCGCCAGTCGCCGGATCGCCTCCGCCAGCTTGGCCAGCTTGTCCGGGTCCCTCGAACGAGCCCCCGCGGCGGCCAGCCGTTCCGCGAGCGTCCGCAAGGCCGCCGCCTGGTCCAAGCCCGGTTGCGCCTCGGCTTCGTCCAACGCCCGGCGCACACGGGCGATCCGCGGCGCCGCCAAGCCCTCCGACCGTTCCAGCTGGTCCAGGTAGGCCCGGGCGAGCGCGAACGTCGCAGGCCATTCGAAGATCGGCTGGCCCTGCGAGTTCAGCTGGTCGAGGCGCACCGAATTGGCTGCGTCGATCTCGTTCCGCGTCAGGAAGGCGCTCGGCTTCAGCGCCAGGACGTCGAGGCCGCGAGCGATCTCGGAACTCACCAACAGGCCGTTGTACCAGTAGACGGACCAGCTGCCGCCGGACCGCATCTCTTCGCCGTTCACCGGACCACGGTCGAAGTATCCGATCTCCACCGGATTCGCAGGATCGGTCCAGTCCAGCATGGACAGTCCGCCCTGGTACCAAGCCTGGATCATGATGTCGCGGCCGGGCACCGGAATCAGCGAGCCGTTGTGCGCGACGCAGTTCTCCTGGCTGGTCTGGACGGCGGGCAGCTTGTAGTAGCTCTGAAAGTCCATCTCGCCGTCTTCGATGGTGAAGATGGCGTTGGCGCCCCACTCCACGGGGTCGCCCGCCCGGCACTTCGGGCCTCCGCCGCCGCCCCACTCGTCGGTGAAGAGGATGGCGGTGCCGTCGTTGTTGAACGTGGCCGAGTGCCAGTACGAGAAGTTGGAATCGGCCACCGCCGCCATCCGCTTCGGGTTGGCGGGGTCCGCGATGTCCAAGAGCAGTCCGTAGCCCTCGCAGGCTCCGCCCGCCAAGCCGATCGCCGGGTAGACCGTGATGTCGTGGCACTGCGTCGGCCCCGGAGCGGGACCCTCGGCTTCGGCGTCCTCGTCGGGCTCCGCGGGCAGTTGCGCCGCGATCATGGCGTCGAAGCGCTCGCGCAGGACCGCGCTGTCCGCCGCCGTCGGCGCGCCTTCGCCTCCCCGCTGCTGGACGATGCTGTCCAGCATGGGCGCGACGTACCGGTCGGGAAGCACCATCGACTGGCCTCCGTATTCGATGACGAACGCGCCCCGAGCGCGCGCTCTCTCGATCTCCATCATGTCGGCCGCCGAAAGGCCGTGCCGGGGCGGCGCGACCAAGTCCTCGAAGATGCGCGGCGAACTCACGATGGCCGCCTCCGCCGGGTTGGCCAGCGGCACGCGGATCACTTCGATTCGGAAGAGCGCGGAGTTGGGATCCTCGAACGGCATGGCGCCCGAGCAACCCGCCAGCTCTTCGGCAGGACGAACCGGCGCCGAGCCCGACACGTAGATGTACACGTTCTCTTCGTCGTCCGGATGCTCGAGCACCGTGTGCGTGTGGGAGCCCCGGCACGTCTGCACGTTGGCCAGGTACTCGGGCTCGGCGATGTTCGAGATGTCGAAGATGCGGATGCCGCGCAGCCGGTGGTGGCTCACGGCCTCCCGCACGCCCTCGTCGCCGCAGTCCAGCCTGCCGCCCAGGCCCTCGCCCGAGACGAACAGCAGGTTGTCGTAGACGGAGACGTCGCTCTGCGAGGCCGGACACACGTAGGTCACCACCGACGCCGGGCGGGCCGGATCGGAGATGTCCCACACCTGGACGCCGTCGTAGTTGCCCTGGATGGCGTAGTTGCCGGTAAACGCCAAGTCCGAGTTGGTCGAGCCGACGAACGGCTCTTCGGGCGGCGTGGCGGACACGAGGCGGAGGTTCCAGATCGCCTCGCCGGCGTCGAACAGGCCGGGCGCCAAGCCCTCGCGCGCGTCGCCCGTGGCGGTCTTGTCGTGGCCGGGGGCCGTGGCCGAAGGCGGCATGTCCGGCGTTGCCGGGGCGGCCATGGGCTCGGGCGCGGCGGCGGGCTGGAGCGGGGTCGTCGGCACGGGCGCGCCGCCTCCGGAGCCCGACGCGCACGCGGCCAAAGACGCGCACGCGAAGGCGGTGCAGATGAGGGCGCCTGCACGCAAGCGCAACGTGACTGAGATCGGACTCGGGATCATTGCAGAACTCCTTGGGGAGATGCGGCGTCGGGACGACCCGCGGTGTTGGAAGCCATCTCGGCGAGCATCGACTCCATGCGGGCGATCTCGGTGGCCTGGTCCACGCGAATGTCCGACGCGACCTTGAACACGAAGTCGGTCTGGGCCGCGCCGTCGGTCGCGAAGAGGTCCAGGACCATGGAGACCGCGCCCTTGTGGTGGATGATCATGTATTCGAGGAAGAGGCGGTCGAATGCCTCTCCGGCGGCCTGGCGTAGCTCGTCGAGCTGCTCCGGGCTCAGCATTCCCGGCATGTGCATGGCGTGCGCCGGGCCTTGGATGGTCAGCTCCCCGTCCTCGATGCGAAACTCCGGCGCCGGCAACCCGCGCTCCTCCAGCCAGTTCCGCATGAGCGCGATCTCGTCCTGCTGGGCGTTGACGATCCGCGCGCAAAGGATCCGGATCGCCGGGCTGGCGTCGGCGCCGGGCGCGAACCCCGCCATCAGGAGGGCTTGCGCGTGATGGCTGATCATGCCGGTCATGAAGTGCACGTCGGCGTCGTGGAAGACGCTGCGCACGCTGTCGGCACGGGCTTCGTAGAGCGCCTCGAGGACCGCCGCCCGTTCCGCGCTGGGGCGGACCGGGGCCGGCTCCGCGACGCTCGGGCCCGTCGGACCCGGCACGGCGCCAGCCCGCGACGGGCCGCTGGAAGAGCGCCCGGACGCGACCACCGCCAAGACGGCCGCGCCGGCAAGGACGAGCTTCATGGGAGGAATCTAACGCATCGGCGCGTTCCGCCAAGCGGGCACCCGCGGCCCCGAAGCCGTGTCCGCCCGCTCTTCAGCAGGGGGCCGGCGCGGACGATCCTTCGGGCCGCTGCAACCGCATCCGCACCACGTACTCCAAATCCAGCTCGTCCTTGGTCACCGCGACGAGCACGCCGCCCGCGGCCACGACGAACGGATCCCGCCAGCCGAGCGGCATCTCCGGGACCACGGTTCCCTCAAACCTGCCGCACGGATCGAAGACGTCCCACGCGAGAGTGCGGTTGCTCAGTCGTCTGTGCACCCAGAGGTACCCGTCCGGCGCGACGTCGATTCGGTCGAACATCCGCCGAAACGCCGGCAACTCGTCCGGTTCGAACCCCTCCGCTTCCGCCAAGCTGTCCCGTTCTGCTCCGACCAACGGCTCGGGCTCTCGGTGCAGTTCCACGGTGCGCAACGTGTCGCCCGCAAACGTCACTTCGTGCACGCGGTACTCCGTCGTGTTGGCGACCCAAGCGTGGCCGCCCGGACCTATCGTCCACAAGACTTCGGGTTGCATCGGCAGCGACGACATTTCGAAGATCACCGTGCTCTCACGCGCTTCCACGTGTTCCTGCCGGACGACGGTGGGCGGCGGATCCAACTTCAGGCTCCCGACGTGAACCACTTCGTCCGCGTCCGAGACGGCGTACTTCTCGACGGACGCGATTCCCAACGCCGCCAAATTGATGGGTTCTCCAGGAGTCCACGGCGACCGGCGACCGTAGTACACGAACCCCTCCTGATCCACCCGCGGCGACACGGCGGAGCCGAGGTCCAGCCCCCGAAAGGATGCCGTGAGGAGCGCTCCGCTTGTGCCCAACACGGACAAGAAGGGAGGATTGGAGACCCATAAGCGGTCCGGGGGTTGCCAGGCGATGCCTACTCCTCCCAACAGCCAACGGAACTCGCCGGGTCCGTCGCCCGCCCGGCCCAGACTGCGCGCAAACGTCCCCCCGGCATCGAAGACCAGCACTTGTGCCGCCGTCTGGTCCGCGACGTAGAAGGCGCCCTGGCCGTCAACGGCAAGAGAGACGACATCGCCCAACGCGCCCGGGCTCTCCCCCAGCACGTCTCCTATGCGCAGATCTTCGACGAGACGCAAGCCGCCCCCCTCCCCGTGCATCTCCCGATCCGCGCTCAAGATCAGCACGCGCCCGCTGGGCAACGTGTCGACAACGGAATTCTGGACGGGATTCCGCTCCGCCACGTCGCACGACGAGACGTACGCGACCGTCGCGGCCAAGAAAGCGGAGCGCGTCAGGCATGTCGCAATCCCGGCCGCGACGCCCCGGCGGCCGGTGCGCCCACGGGTTGGCAGGTCCGGTGGCGAGCCGCCGTTCACATCAGCCTCTCGCACCGGTCGGACGGGTCTTCGTCCTCGGCAAGCGGTTCGGCGAGGGTCAGCGTCAGCTCGAGCAACCTCTCGCCCCGCCGAACCGTCACTCGGTGCACGGTTCCGGCCATGTGGGGGCCTCCCGGGAACAAAGGCAGCAACCTGCCGTCCCGGCCGTCCACGCTCACCAATTCGTCTTCGACCTCGAATCCGGCGGCTTCGGCAGGGGAGCACGCCTTGACGACGACGACCACGGGATAGGACTTCAGTTGCGTCGGACGCGCGTCGTCGGGCCGTGCCACTTTGGGCCCGTTCATCCAACCTAGTCCCGACCACCCCTGACTTCGGTGGGGCGGAACTTGGCCGTGGGCGGGTTCGACCACGAAGCAGGCCGTCAGGGCGGCCATGCAAGCCATGCGGCCGAGCCCGGCCAACTGCACCCGGGGCGTCAAGAGCGTTCCACTTTGATCAGCTCGGGTGGCTCCCCGCATCCTTCAAGGCCAAACCTGACCTCGCCGTCTGGACGACAGTCCACGAGTGCCCAGCCGCCGGAGCTACCACACCTCCTCCTGATTCGGGCCTCGACTTTCCTTCGCTGGGCACGGCTGCATTTGTCGGATGTCACGGCGGGCTTGCTAGCGCTGGATCTGACCGAATCGCCGCGCCAAGCTGCCCGAACTCTCCCTGGTGGGGTCGCTTCGGTAGCCACAGTGCAACTCGAGCCAACGACGATCCCGACCGGGCGAACGCCGCCAAGTTCGCTAGCCGCCTCTCGGGCTGCTGCTGGCTGCAAGGGCGCTGCCAGGGTCGCTGCAACGACGGTGACGAATCCACCGGTCAAGGCATTCCTCATCAGTCTTCCTCCTTCATTTGGGTTTCGGTCGAAACGCTATGGCAAATGGGGGCGTCGTTTTGCACGCCTGCCCGTCGGTTCGCTGAACGTCGGGCTCCTCGGCGAGCAACGCTCGAGGATGCCAGTCCAACGGTGGAGGGCGGTTCGTTTCTCAACTTCTTGCACCGGTCGGAAGGATCTTCGTCTTCAGCAGGCGGTTCGGCAAGCGTCAGCGTCAGCTCGAGCAACCTCTCGCCACGCCGAACCGTCACTTCGTGCACGGTCCCGGGCGCGGACGGGCCTCCCGGAAACAGCGGAAGGAGTCTGCCGTCCCGGCCGTCGACGCTCACCAACTCGTCGCCAAACTCGAATCCGGCGAACTCGGCGGGGGAACAGCCCCCGATGACGAAGACGACGGGATAGGACTTCAGTTGCTTCGGTTGGGAGTCGTCGGCACGAGCCACTCGGGGCCCGTTGACCCAACCCAGTCCGGACCACCCCTGACTTGGGCGGGGCGGCGCTTGGCCGTCGGCGGGCTGGACCAGAACGCACGCCGCAAAGATGGCCATCCAAGCTCTCGGTCTAGCCGTGCCCACTCGAACCATGGTCGTCACGAGCGATCCATCGTGATCAGCTCAGGCGGTTCGCCGCATCCCTCCATGATGATGTCGATGCCGTCGGCACTGCACACAACTAGAGCCCAGCCGCCCAAGCCGTCGCACTCTTCTCGAATGCGATCCTTGACCGCATCCACTTGGTCTTCAGAGCAACCGCGTGCGTCGCGATCGCTTGATTCGGCCGGATCGCCTGGTTTGGCGGGCACAACCGCGGTGGGGGCGCTCGGCGGGGCAACCCACGCACAACTCGCGGCAACGGCAATGCTGCCTGGGCGTCCGCCGGCACGACCCAACTCTCCGACGGCCTCCATGGCGGCAATCGGTTGCGCAGGGCGCTACTAGCGTCATCGCGACGGTAGCGAGCGCACTCATCAAGGGCGTTTTCATCCTTTCCTCCTTGGCAAAATTATTTTTGGACAGCAGAAGCGCGATCCCTTCCCTCGAACTTGTTAACACCGCTCCTTCGGAAAACGGTAGGACGATTTGGGCCACACGTCTCGACTGGAGGCGGTGCGCGCCGTTGACCAGCCTCGTAATGCGCCCATCCGTGGGTATCGCACGCGGGCTGTCGTAAGTGTCCGGATGTAGGCCAAAATAGAAATGTCCGGTCTTGGGGTCATTGGGCATGTCCGCGGAGGCGCCCGAGGACATGCGAGGCGGGGCCGGTCATCGCATCGCTCTGGACGGGGGGGGGGGTCGCCGGACGTGTTGGACGCGGCGAGCCGAGCCGCACGCCGGGCCGCCCCGGCCTCCGCCTCCGGAATCTGCCAGAAGCCGTTCCTCCAGCGCACCGTGTGGCCGCGCCCGACGACCCGCGTCTCGGTCTCGGCGAACAGCACCTCGAGATCGGCCTCCGGCGGCAACGGATGATGTGCGTGTCGTGTCCGCGCGTGCTCGGCCAGCAACGGCGGCCCGAAGCCCGCGTAGAGCGGATCCGCCACCAGCCCCAGCACCCGCTCGCGCACCTCCGGTGCATGAGCCCAGTTCGACCGGCGGCCCCGCAACCCGTGCATCGCCGCACGGTCCTCCTCGCGCTCGAAACGCCGCATCAGACGCCTCGCCGCCGCGTCGCCCCCAGCCGCGCCGCGCCCGCCGCCGCCAGCACCCTCTCGCCCGCCTTCCGCATCACCGCAATGCGGTCCCGCTCCTTCAGGCTCAACTCCATTCGCTCCTCTCCCGGATCGCGTTCGATTCCCTCCCGCCGACAGGGGTATCGCACGCAGCCCTTGTCGGCCGCAACCAAGCGTCCTACTGTTCTCAAGCCTCGGCTCGCGTCTCCCATTCGGGCCGCGCGTCCGCCGTCCCGGCAATCGGAGGACTCCGTCGCCCCATGTACGAGTTCGATCTCGAGAAGCTCCGTGCCCACGACGTCGGGGAGTTGGAGGCTCTCTTCCGGCAAGCCAAGGGACCCGTGCTGGAGGCGGTCCGGCGCTTCGCGCGAGACGATGCCGACGCCGACGACATGTTTCAAGACGCGTGGGTTCGCATTCAGGAGAAGCTCGACCGGCTTGTGGACGCCCGGAACCCCGTCGCTTGGTGCGTCGCGGTCGCCGCCAACCACGCCAAGGGAGTCCTGCGCCAGCGCGCGAGACGGCCGGGGACGGTCGCGCTGGAAGACGTCGGCGAACCCGTCGATCCAGAGACCGACCCGGAGGTCGTGATGGCGCGCCGGGAGTTGGTCGAGGCGGTTCGCGAGGCGCTAGGATGGTTGCCCGAGCGGGAGGGCAAAGCCGTAGTCATGCGGCTGCTGGAGCGGCGATCGATCGCCGAGACGGCGGAGGCGTTGGGCCTATCGGTCGCCGGAGCCCGCCAGCTGGTTCGCCGCGGCGTGCGGAAGCTCAAGGGGTTGGACCGGTTGCGCGCGGTCTATTTGGATCTGGTCCGGTGAACGACATGTTGCCGGTGCTTGGCCTGTTGCGGAGCGCGCGCGGCCAGGCAGTTCGGCGCACCGTCGAGATGGGACCCGCGTCGGCCGTCTTCGGGCCGGTGATCTTGGCCCGCGACTGGGACGAGCTGCACGAGCTGATCCGCCGCTATCCCCGGACTCCAGCGCTGGCCGATCAAAGGGAACCACCGCCTTGGCCGGCGCCTGCCAGCATTCCTCTCGCAACCCTGACGGGCGACAGCGTCTCCGGCGATCCGGTCGTGTTGTCGGCGCTGGTGCGAGCCGTGACAAGGCCTGTGGTTGCCGACAGCCTGCGTCGTGTTCCCGCCGAGGCCCGTCGCATCGTGGCTCTCGCGCTGGCCCGGGCCGGAGGGCCGTTCACCGTGGCGAGCGCGGCCGCGGAACTCGGCGTGTCCCGGCGCACGCTTGTCCGGCGGTGCGCGATCCTGGGCCTGCCGTCTCCCAAGAAGTTGCTCTCGCTGGCCAGAATGCTCGCCGTGGAGCAGGTGGCAGACGGGAGCAGACAACCCGCTGGGGCCGTGGCCGTCGTCCTCGGATTCCCGGATTCGTCCTCCTATCGGCGCCTCGTTCGCAACGCCTTTCGGATGCCGCCCTCGGGACTTCGGCGGCGCGGCGGCGCGGTGCACGTCGCCGAGGCGATCTTCACGGGGGCGGGTCTCCATGCACGCTCCCAAACCACACCCCCCGCGTCCGCCCGTTCGACACCCTCAAGCCGGTGATCCGCCCCTCGGCGTCCCTCTCGAACTCGATCGTGGCCAAGAAGATCACGTCGGTCGCGAACTGGTCGCCGTCGCGGTGGCGCAGCGCGACCGGCTCCATGTCGACCGACGCGGCGCATCGGCACGTCGAGGCCGCCCTGGCGCTCCCGTCGGCGTCGAAGCGGAACGTGAAGGCGGCCTGGACCACGGCCGCCGACGGCCGGCTTGCTCGTCGCCGTCCCCCTCTTCGGCGTCCGCTTGCTCCTCGTCCTCCGTCTCCGCCAGCTCGTCCGCGAAGAACGCCTGAGCGATCCGCACGCCCAGCCCCAGGTCGAACGACGCGTTGTTGCTCATCGCCACCACGTCGGCGTCCAGCTCGGGGAAGTAGGACAAGTAGGCGCGGTGGGCCACGTCGCCGCCCGTGTGCGCGTACACCGTGCGGCCCGACAGCTCGCCGATTCCCAGGCCGAGGCCGTAGGTGGTCGTGTCGCCGTTCTCCAGCACCGCGGCGGTCGCCATCTCGCGCACGGCGGCCGGCCCGCCCGGCGAAGCGTCGCGGTAGTTGAGCGTCCAGCGGGCCAAGTCCGCGGCCGTCGCGTAGATGCCGCCCGCGCCCGCCGAGGCCGGCAGGTCGCGGGCCGTCCGCCAGCCCGTCCCCGACTTGACGGGCACGTACCCCTGCGCGCTGCCGGGAATCACCTCTCCTTGCACCATCTTGACCGGGTGTCGCGCATGCCCAGCGGCTCGAACACGCGCTCCCGCATGAAGTCCGGAAACGGCTGTCCGGACACGCGCTCCACGATCAAGGACAGGAGGATGTAGCCCGTGTTGTTGTAGTTCCACTCGGTGTTCGGGGGCGTCTGCAGCTCCAGCGGCCGCTGGACGACCTGAATCGCCCTCTCGCGCTCGAACGAGTCTTCGCCGCGAAAGCCCCCGAGCGGCAGCAGATTTATAGATCTCGCGGTAGCCGCTGGTGTAGTTGAGGAAGTGCCGCAGCGTGACGGGCGTGCCGAAGTCCGGAAGCTCGGGGACGTGCAGCCTCACGTCGTCGTCGAGCGCGAGCAGGCCGTCGGCCTCCAGCAGGAGCAGGGCCATGGCCGTGAACTGCTTGGAGACGGAGCCGATGTCGGACACCGTCCCCGTCTCCCAAGGGACGGAATGCGCCAAGTTGGCCATCCCGAAGGCGCGCGCAGACGACAGCCGTCCGTCCCTGACCACGCCGACCACGCCTCCGGGCCGGTCGTCCCCGTCGTAGATGCGCGTCAGCTGGACCACGCGCTCTGCCGGGTCGACCGCAACCGGCTCCGCAACCAGAATCTCGATCCCGCACCGGCCGCGCGCGCCTTCGAACAGGGCCACCTCGACCATGTGCCGACCCGCGGGATGATCCGCGTCCGTCCAGTAGTTGTAGATGCGATCGCCCTGGATAGTCGGATGCGCGATCCGGTCCGACGACGACAGCGCCTCCAACGCAACGGCTTCCAGCTCGTCGAAGACCGGGAGGGCCTCGAACGCCCCGAGAGTCGCTTCGCTACGCTCGGCCGCCCATCGCAGGGCGCGCTCGCCCTCTACTTCCTCCAGCCAGACGTAGGCGTCTTCCTGTTGGGCGGGGCGGCGAAGAGCCCGTCCGAGGCCGCCGCCCTGGAAGACGACCCCGGCCACGGGAGCGCAACCGCAAGCAGAGCGGCGGAGAGGGGAAGCTTGACAAGTTGGCGGAAACGGATCGGCGGCATGATGCCTCCCATTGGCTTTGGCGTCGCATAGTTCGGCCTGAACAGACGGCCACCCGGCCAAACAGTTTAAGCGCAAACGTACAAGCTCGCGCAACCTCGACAGTCTAAGCTATGGGCGTCTTCGCCGCTTCCACGGTCCGCGCCTCCCGCCAAGCCGCGGCTATCGCCGTTGCCACCGAGGCGACCGCCAGCGGCAAGGCCGTCCCGTCCGCCCCCAACCGGCCCGTGACCAAGGCGGCCGTCGCCACCGTCAACCCGCCGAGAAGGCCCGCCCACCCCACCTCCCAAGGCTTGGCCCGGACGCCTTCCTCCTTTCGGCGAGCCGCGATTCCAGCCATCGCTCGCTCGGCAAGATGGCCGGGCACTTCCGTATTGCGCACGGCCTCCACTTCGGCGAGGATGCGCAACGCGAAGCCGCACTCGCCGCACTGCGCCGCGTGGCCGGAGAGCCCGGCTACGGCGTCCAAGTCCGAGGCGTGGTCGACGACATCGCCGAGATGCGGACAGCTCATGGCCTGAACTCCGCCAGCGCCTCCGCCAGGCGCTTGACGGCGTGGCGGACGTTGGACCTGACGGTCGACGCCCCCGTGCCGAGGATCTCCGCGGCCTCCTTGGCGGAACAATCCTCCAAATGAACGAGGTGGAAGGCTTCCCGCTGCGCCTTAGGGAGCTCCTGCAACTTCTCCAGCAGGCGCTCGCGAAACTGGCGCGCCTGCGCCCGGGCCAATGGATCGGGTTCTTCCGTAGCCGGCTCCTCCTCGGGCTGTTCGTCCTCCACGCTCGCTATCCGGGCCTCGTCCCGTTGCAGAGCGCGGAGCGCATTCACGCAGACGTTGCGGGCGATGCGTCCGGCCCATGCCGTGAAGCTGCGCCCGCGGCGCAGGGTCCGGCGCTTCCGCCAAATCGCGAGCCACACCTCCTGATGACGGTCTTCGGCCCAGGCCATGTCCTTCCCGCACGAAAGGATGATTGCCATCAGGTACCCCCGGTGGCGGTCGTGCAGATTGCGAAAGAAGGCCGCGTCGCCAGCCCGAAACCGTTCCAAGTCAAAGTCGCTCACCCTCCACCATGTAACCCAGTGCCCGGCCGCGCCGCAACGGCCCTCTGCCGACGACGTAACGCAACGAGGACGGCGAGTTCGGCCGCCGGAACCAGGACAGGCGTCCATGCGGCGACGATCCCGGAGGCGCTCTCCCAGTCTCGGTGCGGTCCTTGCGTCAGCACGATGACGGCCGTTGTCGCCAACGCCCCTCCCAGCCCGACGGACCAACGCGTCAGCCGCCGGGTGCGTTCTCTCATCCCGTCGGTCGTCCCGCCTAGTACCAGACCCACGAAGGTGTTGAGAAGCGCCAAGCCCGCCGCCACGAACGGAAGGTGGAGGGCGAGTTCGAGCCGGCTCGGGTACGCCCTGTCCGGGCGCTCGACGGACATGCTGTACTCGCTTGGCGGGTGCGCACGCACGTATTCCAGATTCCTGAGGATGCCGCGCGGCGTCTGAATTCCGAACATCTCCAAGGTGGTGCCGTAGCGGTCTCCGTGGACGAATACGGCGTACTCCGCCAGCGGCGCGGCCACGCCCGCAATGAGGCAGGCGGCCCCAGCGAGAGCCAGCCCGGCAACCGCGCCTGCACGAACTTCGTTGGCCCGAGCACGGGCCAGCCGCAATCCGGCGGCGACGGCGACGAAGGGGAGCATGGCCGCCACGTCGTTCGAGACGAGCTCCGCCCAGAACCAAATCGTCGAGGCGCCCGGCCCGGCGACCGCGACATACTGGACGAGCAGCAAGCCCGTTGCGACCGCAACCGTCCACGCGAACGTGGACCATATGGCGCCGGCAACCGCCGGGGTTGCCCGGTTCTTGTCCTCCTTGGGGCACGGAAGGTCTACTTCTAGTTCGGCCGGCACGAGTAGTCGCACCCGGCGCCCAAGAAGCAACAGTCTCGGCAACAATAAGCCTCAGGTCCGTCGCCCCGGCAACAGTCGTGCCAGAAGCCGTTCGGGGCGGGTTGCGTCCGCACTGGCACGAACGCGGCCGCGGCCAGCGCGACGTTCAGCACGGTCAGTCCAGCGATCAAGATTCTACGCATCGTTCCTCCCGGTTTCGAGGGTAGCGAGAGAGGCAGGCCCGTTGGCGGCCCGGCCAGCCGCGCCAAGCGCACGGGCGACTCGGGACACGCTCCTGCCATGCCCGTCGGCCAACACGGCGCCGTCGCCGTCCAGCGCGAAGACCCAGGGCGTCCGGCTTACCAGCACGTGCTCCGGACTGCCCGGAGCCCCGGCACGGACCGTCAGAACCGGCATCGACCACGCGGCCTCGGAGGCGTATGCGGACGCGGCGGCATGGACGGTCGCCGACAGGCCCACGACCCGGCGGCCCGCGCCGGCATCTCGCAACCAGTCGCGCCATGCGCCCGCCACGCGCTGCGTGTGCTTGCATTCGGGGTCGAAGACGAGCACGAGCACGGGCCCCTCCGCCACGAGCGACTTCTCGTCGCCGGCGGCGTCCGTCGCCATGATGCTCGACAAGTCCGGCGGCATCGGCCCAGGCATCCGTTCTCGGCTCGGGTCATCGGCGCTTGCGGCCAGCATGATCGTTTGGGCGGCCGCGGCGGTCGCCAAGCCGAGCGTGAGCGTGTGGTTCTTCAGCTTCATTCTTCGCTCCGAAACGTCTCGTGCGCGTCGTGGCGAGAGCCGGCCTTCAAGTATTGGTTGCCGCCAGCCGGCAACTTCGTTGCAGCGCCGCCGTCGCCCCCCAAAAACGTCGCGTCGTCATCCGTCAGCCCAGCTTCTTCCGCAACGCTTCGTGCGCCCGGCACAGGTCGGACCGCACGGTGCCCTCCTCCCGGCCGAGGAACGCGGCGATCTCCTTGTGGGACATGTCTTCGAACCACCGGCAGATCACCACGCTCCGCTGGATCTCCGGCAACTCGCCGACCGCTCGGCGGACATCCACTCTCGTCAGTATGGCGTCTTCGGACGGCACGGCGCCCTCGGAGCCCGCAACGCAACTGGCGGCCGCTTTCTCGCGATGCGCATCCAACAACGCGGTCTGCCGCGAGTGCTTCCTGGCCACCTGGCAGCCGACGTTGCGCACGATGCCCGCCAGCCAAGCTCCGGCGGCCCCGGGATCGCGGAGGGTGTGGCGACTCTCGTAGGCGATCAGCGATGCCTCCTGCACGATGTCCTCCGCTCCCACCGCCCCATGAGCAAACCGGGCAGCGACGGCAAGCAACCGAGGCCGGTGCTCGTCGATCCAGTCGCGGAAGACGCGGTCGTCTTCCGCGACGACGTGGCTCGCCGTGCGCGGCGGCGCGCTCGTAGTGGGCCGTTGCACGTCCATGAGTTCTCCTCGCGTCAGGGTCTAGGGGCGATCGGCATGATGACCCGCCCCCTTTGATTATCCTGACGCTTCCGAACCCGAAAGCGTGCAAAAGCGGACGCGGGCGACAGCGCACTCCACGGACCTCAAGACGGAGCCGCAGGCGCAAGAACGCGCCCCTGGACGGCCCGGGAAGGAGGCCCGTTCAGATAGACGTGCAACCCACCGGTCGCAACGCGGAGAGCCGGAACTCCGTCGCGCCTAGCTACCGTCCTGCCAGAGCCGCTCCCCTGCCATGCGCCGGACCACCATCGCTCAGTTGGGCGACCTCGATAGCCGGTACATGACGGGCACGTTGATGCCCCGTTCGTCTTCTTCCAAGGACAGGATTTGATCGTTAGGCCCGAATGCCGCCGGAAAGGGCGCGCCCAGAGGCAACGTACCGAGATGCACGCCTTCCAAGGTGAACACGTCGATGACCCGCGGCTCGTCCGCGACTCGTCCCCGGAGCGCCCAGACCTCGCCCGCGGGCGAGACCGCGACGTCGGCGACCGCTTGCAAGTACTTGTTGTAGCGGCGGCCTCGTATTGCCTCATCGGTGGGAACGAAGCAGTTTCTGCGCTCCAATCCGTCTCCCTGCTCTCGCCTGGCCATGGCTTCGGTGACATCTCGCGGAGGAACATTCAGCCGAATGGTCGTCCCGGGCCGGTCTTCGAAAGCGATTCGGATGCGATACTCGCGCTGGTGTGCAACAACGAACGCGCCGTTTCTCTCGTCCCACGGCAACACCGGGTGAAACAGCATCGGCAACGTCAGGCCCCATACGCAAGGCGGAGACTCCAAGCGGTAGCGCGAGAACTCGGAGCCCGACGCGAGCCGTTGCGTCTCGCCCGCGTTCCACCGAGTCACGTGATCTCGGCTGATGGAGGCTTCGCCTTCGCGGCGGAGCCGCTCTCTCTCCGTAAAGAGGAACCCGCCGGGCACTACCTGAAAACGCGTTGTAGACCATATTCCGGTGGTGCTCGCGCCTCCGAGAAACCGACCTTCCGGCACGCGCCACCGAAGCAGGCCCGCACGTCCGTCCAGCACGTTTAGGGCGTCATCGTCCCCAATATCGAGAGCCAGCGGCGTCTGGAACTCTCCTGGGCCTTCTCCCGCTCGGCCTATCGAGTCCGAGAGCTCCCCGTCGGCCGACACTACGTAAACCGTCATGTTCACATCGTCGAGAATGTACGTCATGCCGTCCGGACCGACAGCGACCTCGGACCGGTCGAGGGCGGACGTAGCCACGAATCCTGCGGGGCCGCCGCCGACGCTCCAGAGCCGCTCGAGCCGCCAAGCCGCGACGACATTTCTGCCCACTCGGCTCCCGCTCCCATCCGGTCGGCTTAGCGAGTCGAAATTGCCGACGCGATCTCGGTCAGCGGCCTCGCGGACCATCTCGTGCAGACGATCGAATCCGGGATAGCCCTGAACAAGCATGTCGTTGATCAAGAATGCAGGCGTCATTGCGATGTTCAAGCGACCCGCATCGGCCGTATCCTGACGAAGCCGTCGTGCAACCGAGGTGTCCGCCAAGCACTGCGAAAATTCCTTGTCGTCCGGACCAGCGCCAATTTCTTCTGCCCAAACGCTCCGAGTCTTGGCGTCAAACCGCCCTGCCCTGGCAATCAGCATGTCGTGAAACGGCTCAAAATGTCCTAGACTTGCCGCACACTCGGAAGCTCTGGCTGCCGAAAGAGCAATGGAGTCGTTCGAAGGCAGATGACGATAGACGACGGCCACGTCCTCCGGATAGCGGTCTCGCAAGGTCTTCAGGTCGGGCTCGGCCAATGCGCAGTATTCGCACGTGTAATCGAAGAATACGATGATCCAAACGCTTGCGCTCGACGGGCCGACGCGATAGCCGTCGGTCGCGAAGTTTCGCCATCCTTGGATCTCGATCGGCTCAAAGGGGTCGTCACCTCGGATCATCTCGACCACCCGACCGCTTCCGACGACGACCGCCAAGACCGTGACTGCGGCAACCAAGCTGTTGGCAACCCATTTCCTGCTGATGTGCCCCATTAGATTACGTTCCTCTCCTGGATGGACTCCCCAGCGAGGCCTGGAGAGTTGCCGAAGCAACCAGCTCCAGACCCCGCTGGATCGCCGGCCCCTTGCTAGCGAGCCGAAGGCCGTCGAAACGCGGCCGGGATCAGGACTCCGGCAGGCATACTGCCCTTTCGTCGCCACCGTCCTCGCAGTTCCTGCTGCAACACTGCCAGCCGGTGTCACAGTAGGAACCGATCTTCCGGCATCCAGCCGCCGCCGCATCCTGCTCCCCGCCGACCACGGCGGTCAAGATAACGGCCGCCATCAGTACCAGCATGTTGCTCACTCCTCCGTCTAGAGGTTGTCGGGCAGAGCGGTGCCGCCTGCTCCTCTTCGGAACGGGATGGGAGGGAGCGCGGCCCCTCCCTTGCCGAAGCGGCTCGGAAGCCGGTGCCCGAGGGGCGCGGTCTCCGCCGCTCATATCAAGGGTTGTCACGAACCCCACGAAACGTTGCAACGGGAGCGCCGGGCGCCACCGACGGCGGACGAAGGGCTTGTTACGAAGGGCTTTTCGCCTGATGTGGAAGGACGGCAAGGTGCGCAAGGAAACGCTGGCGAACCTGTCGAAGTGGCCGGACGAGCTGGTCCGGCTCGAAGCTGGCGACGGCGCGGGGGTTGAGCCGCGAGACGCTGGCCAGCACGCTGTGCGAGGAGCTCGATATCAAGGACGCCGGCGTCGGCGAGTTGTACCGGGCGATGGACTGGCTGCTGGCGAGGCAGGAGAAGATCGAGCGGCGGCTGGCGCGCAAGCATCTGAAGGACGGCTCTCTGGGCGGCCAGCTGAAGAAGCTGTGCGAGCGCTTCGGGCTGTCGAAGGTGGCGGTGGTGGACGACCGGGGTCTGCTCGACGAGCGCGCGCATCCGCGAGGGAGGTGGAACCTGCGGGGCTGGACTGGATCACGGCGTTGCGGGCGCCGGAGGTCAAGAAGCTGGCGGCGACGGAGGCGAAGCTCGAGCAGGTGGCCGAGGCGGTCCGCCGCGAGCGGCGGCCGTTGCGGGGCGAAGCGCGGATCGCTGTGCGCGCCGACCGCGCTGCGCTCGCACAAGGTCGGCAAGCGCTTAGTCGTGCGCGTGACCGACGATTCGTCCTCGCATGCGCGCGACGAGGCCGCCATCGCCCGCGAGGCGGCGCTCGACGGCCTCTACGTGTTGCGCACCAGCGTGGCGAAGCAGGACCTGAGCGCCGGCGGACGCCGTGCGCGCCTTCAAGCGCGTGCGCCGGATCGAACGCGCGTTCCGCAGCTCCAAGACCGTCGACCCCAAGGTGCGGCCCGTCCACAGCTTCCGCACACTGCTCGCCGACCTGGCCACCCTCGCCCCGCAACCGCGTCCAACCCGCACGTGCCGCCCCGGCCCACGTCTTCACGCAGTCCACGCCCGTCCAGGAACGCGCCTTTGCGCCTCCTCGGCGTCAAGCCCTGACACCACCTGCCTAGTAGACCATCTATCGAGACGCCCGCAATCGAGCGACGATCCAGTGGTTGTGCCCCGTCCGCGCAGGGTCTTCGAAATAGAAGAGGTCGTTGGCGACGACTCGCAACATGGGCGTATCCACGAGCGTCGTCTCCGTTTCGCCGTCGCGTCCGGTGACTACGAGATATCGCGTCTCCTCCGGATCGTCAAAGGAGATCTTGTCGCCCAACTGAACGACGCTCCGGCCGTCCGCCAGCAGGTCGATCCGCTCGATCGACCATTGCATTGGGGCCTTGTCGCCCGCCGATTCGGGCTTTGAGTGCGCAATCAAGGGCAGGGCGAACGCGCCGATCCGCACGCCGTCGGTTCGAAAGACGAAAATGCTGTCGGCAAACCCCGACACTGCCCAGATCGTGTCGCCGCGAACGGCGGCGTTCGCCCATTCGCCATCGCTAGCAACGTCGTCCAGAAAATCGACCCGTGGAGGGAAAAAAAAGCTTTGCTCAATGGTCATTGTGGCGGTGTTCCAAACGTGCAGGTGCGCCGGCCTGTCTTCGGAAGAATGCCTCGACCAACGCAAGACGCCAGTTATCAGGTATCGCTCGTCTCCCAAGTCCAATGCATCTAACGCAAGGAGCGGGGGTGTCATTGTCTCTCGTTCTGCCGAGATGTCTTCAGGCACGACGACCAAGCGCATTCCGTCGACCACCAAGACACGACCATCGTTGATTCGCCGGGCCGACAAGGGCTCGAAGAACTCCTCGTGGACGGCCACTTGGCTTCCGTCGGCCGCATGCACGCTGACTTGTCGGTCGGTCGGCCTCGCAATTGTAAAGGTTTGGCCATCGAACCGCGCGAACAATACGCCGTCGGCGACGCCTGCGCCTTTCAGAGCCAGAGTGTCAACGACCTCGAACACGTCGGCAAACGTTGATCGCGGCGCGTCCCGCGAGAATGGGAAGGACGACAATGCGGAATCAGAATTGGCGCAGGCCGACGCGACGATCGTAATGCAGACCAGGCAAGACGTGCACGCAGTCTTCATCATGATGCTTTCCATCGTGCGACGATCCAATTGTTGGGCTCCATGCGATGGGGATTCTGGAAGTAGAAAAGATCGTTGGCGACGGCTCGCAATCTCGGCGTGTTCACTACCGTCGTTCTCGGCGTGCCGTCGTCGTCGACGATCACGATATAGTTGACCCGTCGTCGCGTTCTGAAGCCGACCTTGCGGGCCAGCTGGACGACGATGGCGCCGCTTGTCAATAGATGAACGGTGTCGGCCGTCCATAGCACGGTCGTCGTGTCGCTCGCCGATTCCGGCCTAGCCTGCTCAACCAGCGGCAACGGCACGGAGCCGACCTGCAAACCGTCCGTTCCGAACAGAAAAATGCTGTCGGTGAATGCGGACACGGACCATACCGTGTCGCCACGCATGACGATGTGCGCCCATTCGCCGTCGGCAGCCGTTTCGTCCAGATAGTCGGGGCGCGGGGGCGGAAAGAAGCTCCGTTCGAGGGTCGCGGACGCGGCGTTCCAAATATGAAGCATCGGTCGCGCGTTGCTCGGATGAACCGCCGGCGACAATCCGGTTATCAGGTAGCGGTGCTCGTCCAGAGCAATCGCGTCGTAGGGCAAGACGGGCAAGACGTGGGTCTCGGGCTCTTTCTCCGGGTCGTCCGAAAAGAGCGTTAGTCGCATCGCGCCGATGTCGGCCACAAGAAGTCTCCCGTCGCCGACACGCCGCGCGGAAATCGGGTTCCGAAATTCTCCGGGCCCGTCGCCTTGGCGGCCCCGAACGTCCTTTAGGCGTCCATCCAGAGCATATACACGGACTTGGTAGCCGATCACGTCCGCGACTAGGAGGTCTCGGCCATCGAATCGAACGCGCGGTGAAGCGGTAACTGCGTCAGCGGCGGGGTTTTCTTCCAGTATCAATGTGTCGACGACGCTGAACGCATCCGCAAAGGACGCCGGTCCGCCGGATTCCGGCAAGAAAGGAAACGACGATGTCTCCGCCACGCCGTCCGCTCTCTCTCCAGTCGCGCACGCCGAGAACACGAAAGCGCCCACGATCTGCCAGGGTGTCTTGAGCATGAACCTGCTCTCCGTCTTTCTCGGAATGGTGGGGGTTTGGGCGTACCTGACCAGGAGCCGTCCGCAACGGCCCCTGGGCAGGCCACACGAGGGATACGTCCCTATCCGAGCGAGGCCTCATCCTCGTCGTCGTTGGGCACCCTCTCACAGCATTTTCCGAACCAGCATGGCCAAGCGCAGAGATACACGTCATCTCCGATGCCAAACGCCTTCTGCGCTCCCGCCGATGGGGTTGCCTCCAGCCGCGCGTCCGCTGGCGCGTCGAACGCCACGGCGGGAGCGAGGAGCAACACCTAGGGCCGGGGCCGGATTGCCGATGTCGAGGGGTGCAGGAGTCGCGTGCTGGCACGCCCCAGCCCCCAACGGCGCGGCAAGAACGGACAGGAATGCGCGCAACGGCTTCTTCATGATGCCCTCCAGCGCGCGATTATCCAATGATTTGGCTCCATGCGATCGGGATTCTGAAAGTAGAAGAGATCATCGGCGACCACTCGCAGCATGGGGGTGTCGGCGAGAAGCGCCCGAGGGTTGCCGTCGCCGTCCAGAATCATGAGGTGCTGCTGGTCCACATCTCGCTTCCGTCCGATTCTGATCCCCACCTCGACGGCAATGCATCCGTTCGCAAGAACGAAGAACTTGTCGACTTCCCATCGCTCCGGAGCGTCGGGCGGCGGCTGCTTGGCCAGAGGGAACGGAATCGCTCTCATTCGCGTGCCGTCCATTCCAAGAACGAAGGCGCTGTCTGTGAATGCAGATACGACCCAGATCGCCCTGTCGCGGATCGTAGCATACACATATTCGCCTCTTGACGCCACTCTGCCGAGATAACCAGGTCTTGGCGGCACGAAGAAGCTTCGCTCGATTGCCTGCGAGTCGGCATTCCAAACGTGCAGCATGGGTTGCGTTGTGTCCGGATGCAACGCGGACAGTCGGAACCCCGTAACCAAGTAACGGCGATTTCCCAGGTCAATGGCGTCCAGTGGAGCAACCGGGGTCGCCATCGTCTCTGCCTCGCTCTCGGGATTCGGCGAGAACAGCGTCAAGCGTTCTTGAGCAAGGTCCGCCACGAGGAGACCACCGCCTCGCGCGGGCCGGGCGGAAAACGGAAAGGCGAATTCGCCGGGCCCCTGTCCTGCGCGACCCCGGGCGTCCAGCAGGCTTCCGTCCATTGCATAGACCTTTGCCTGGTAGGCCGCGACGTCCGCAATCCAGAACTGGCGCCCGTCGAACCTGACGAGTGGCGTCGCGGTGACGACGTCTCTTGCGGGGTCTTCCTCGAGGATCAAGGTATCAACAACCTCGAAGACCTCGGCAAAGGATGCGAGCCGCCCCGCCTCCGGCGAGAACGGAAACGTCGGTGGAGCGCCATCGGCGCATGTCGAAAGGGCGAAGACGGCGCACGTAGTGCACATTTTCTTGGTCATGATCATTCTCTCTGTTCGAGGAACGCTCCCCGCGGGAGGCCGGTCGCATCGGGGAGCCCGGCCGACCGTCGGCCGGGCTCCCGTGGGCGCCGCAACGCCCATGCGTGCAACATGCCTCCGACTTAGTGCTCCCTGATCACGCAACACTCGTCATCCGACGCAGGACATGGCGGCTTCCAGCACAAGTAGAAGATGAAGAAGTCCGTCATCTTCCGCTTCGTCGAAGTCGCCTCCGCCTGCGCATCTGCCGGGGAGTCGACCGGCACGGCGGGGGCGGCGAAGATGCACGCTACCGCCAGGAACAGCGCCAATCCGAGCTTCTTCACGATACGGCTCCTTCCGCAGGGATGGGAGGGAGCGCGGCCCCTGCCGAAGCGGCTCGGAACCGAGCGCCCGAGGGCGCGGGCTCCGCCGCTCATGTCAAGGGTTGCCACGAACGCCACGAATTGTTGCAACGGGAGCGCCGGGCGCCGCGGACGGCGGGCGGAGGGCTTGTCGGCCGATCAGGTGGGACGCGGCAGTCGGGCTGGGATTCCGAGCGGCCGTTCTCGGTCGCAGGTACGGCTGCCGACCAGCAGGGGCGCTACGTCTTCCCGAACCACACTCCCCGCGTGCGTCCGTTGGACACCCTGAATCCCGTGATCCGCCCGGCGTCGTCCCGCTCGAACTCGACCGACGCCAGAAAGATCACCGGGGTCGAGAAGTCGTCCGCTTCGCGGTGACGCAGCTCGACGGGCTCCATGTCGATGTGGCGCAGCACCAAACCGCCGTCCTGGAGCTCGATGTCGTAGAACGCTTCGAGTTCGTCGGAGAAGTAGCGGCCCGCGAATTCCGCGAGCGCGGCCTCGGTCAAGTCCTGCCTCTCGGCGCGGCGCATGGGCATTTCGAGTCCGCCCTGGCGCAGCGTGGCCGCGCTGGAGCTTCCGTCCGCTTCGAAGCGGAACGTGAACTCGGCTTGAGCGACGGCGATCACCACGGTCGAATCGGACATAGGCGACGCTTCCACGCGGGGCTGGCCCGTCGCCTGGAAGAACAGCCGACCGTCCTCGGTGGTGATCTCGGCGTCCAGTTCCGTGCCCGGCACGCTGATCACCCAGGCGCCCGCAATCGCCTCGACGCGCTCGGCCGGCATGCCCCCGGCATCGGCAGCTTCGTCCGCTTCCTCGTCGGCGGCATCTTCGCTCGTCCCGGCTTCGTCGTCGTCCGCCCGCAACTCGGCCGCAAAGAAGACGCGGGCAATCCGCGCACCCAGCGCCAAGTCGAACGACGCGTTGTTGCTCATCGCGATCACGCCGCTCTCCAGCTCTGGGAAGTAGGAAAGGTAGGCGCGGTGGGCCACGTCGCCCCCGGTGTGCGCGTACACGGTCCGGCCCGACATCTCGGCGATGCCCAGGCCGAGGCCGTAGGTCGTCGTGTCGCCGTCCTCCAGCACCGCCCGGGTCGCGATGGCCTGCACGGCCTCCGGCCCGCCCAACGCCGCGTCCCGGTAGTTGAGCATCCAGCGCGCCAAATCGTCCACGGTCGTGTAGACGCCGCCGGCGCCGGCCGACGACGGCAGGTCCCGCGCCGTCCGGTAGCCCGCCCCTTCCTTCACCGGCACGTATCCCTGCGCGCTGCGGCGGATCACTTCGCCCTGCTCCATCTTCACCCGCGTGTCGCCCATGCCCAGCGGATCGAACACGCGCTCCTTCATGAACTCGGCGAAGGGCCGGCCCGAAACCCGCTCCACGATCAGGGACAGCAGGATGTAGCCCGTGTTGTTGTAGTTCCACTCCGTGTTCGGCGGGGTCTGGAGGCTGGGCTGGCGCTGGACGATCTGAATCGCCTTCTCGCGTTCGAACGAGTCCTCGCCCCGGAAGCCCGCAAGCGGCAGGAGGTTGTATATCTCGCGATAGCCGCTGGTGTGGTTGAGGAAGTGCCGCAACGTGACGCGCGCGCCGAAGTCGGGAAGCTCGGGGATGTGGTCCCGCACGTCGTCGTCGAGCCGCAAGAGGCCGTCCGCCTGCAGAAGCAGCAGGGCCATGGCCGTGAACTGCTTGGTGACCGACCCGATGTTGGACACTGTGCCGGCCTCCCATGGCACCCCGTGGACCAAGTTGGCCATGCCGAAGGCGCGCACGACGGTCAAGCGTCCCTCCTCGACGACGCCGACGACGCCTCCCGGACGGTCGCCGCCGTCGTAGATGCGGACCAGCTGCCCCAGCCGCGCTTCCGGGTCGGACGCGACCGGCTCCGCCGCCAGGATCTGTATCCCGTAGCGTCCGCGGCCGCTCTCGAACGGCGCCACCTCGATCAGGTGCTCGCCCGCGGACTCCGTCTCGAACTGAAACGGTTCCACGCCGCGGCCGGGGCCGTCGAACACGCCCAGGACCGCGCCGCTGGGGTCCTTGACCGTGACCACGACGTCCACCGCCTGGCGTACCTCGCCGTACACGAACATTTCCTCGCCCAAGTCGATGGAGTATGCGTGAAGCGAGTCGTCGGCGAACGCGGCCCGCGCACGGTCTCCGGGCTGGAGGGCCTCCGGCCTCTGGCCCGACGCGGGGAGCGCGGAAGCGGCTACGGCGGCTACGGCGGCTACGGCGGGAGGGACGAATCGGAGGTTC
This sequence comes from Longimicrobiales bacterium, assembly GCA_965203485.1. Lineage (GTDB taxonomy): Bacteria > Gemmatimonadota > Gemmatimonadetes > Longimicrobiales > Gaopeijiaceae. The sequence goes on along the minus strand of OZ241892.1, from coordinate 452,780 downwards.
ATGGCGGGACGCCTCGGGATCCAGTGGACATGAGCGTTGACGCGAAGGAGCAAGCGGGGACGAGGCGGCGGCCTCCGGCGGCGCGCATCACTCGGAACTCGATCGCGGGAGGGGGTGGGTGGGGGAGGCAAAATGCGTGCAAGACGAGGTCTGCGCCAACCGGTCGGCGCGGGACTCCTCGCAAGTCGGGCGTGGTGGCCGCCCAGCCTGGCCGGAGCCAAGCACCGGGTCCGCCATCCCCTTGCGGCAACAGGCGAGGCAGGCCTCATCCGCCCACGCTGAAGCCGCCCCGAAGAGCCGCTTCCCACCCCCCATTGACAACGCCCCCGGTCGGCGCGTTCTTCTCGCCCGCATTGTGCGGGCCGGTTCGCGCGATGCAGTGACGGACGCGGGTCTCGAGCATCCTCTTCAGCCTGCCGAAGGCTGTCCCACGCACCACTTCGACGAGGGGGATATTGTGTTCATCCGACTCCCACGGCTGGCGCGCGCGGGCGCGCCGGGGACGCGCGTTCGCGGGTTCGTTCCCCGGTTTCCTGCGCGGTTTCGCCCACGCTGGCGCAGCGGACGCGCGGAGTTGGCCATGGAGGCCGGCTTGGTGCTGGTCGCGGTCATCTGGGGCCTCAACTTCTCGGTGATGAAGATCGGGCTGCGCGAGATCGCGCCGATGGCCTTCAATGCGCTGAGGTTTCCGCTCGCGGCCGTCGCGGCGGCGCTGATGCTACGCGCTCAAGGCCGAACGATGCTGCCTCGTCCGAGAGACTGGCGCGTCGTGGCGCCGCTTGGCGTCCTGGGCCACGTCCTCTATCAGGCATGCTTCGTGTCGGCGCTGGACATGACCCTGGCGGGCAACGCCGCCCTGGTGCTCTCGACGGCGCCGCTCTGGGTCGTGCTCTTGTCGGCGCTGCTACGCTACGAGAAGGCGAACCCGATGGTCTTGACGGGCGGCGCGGCGACCCTGGTCGGCATGACGCTGGTCATCGGCGGCGGACCTGCGGCGCTAGGCTTCAGCCTCAATGGAGACCTGCTGATGGTCGTCTCGGTCATTCTTTGGGCGCTGTACCTGGTGCTGAGCCGCCCCGCAACGCAACGCCACGGGGCGCTGGAGATGACGGCATGGTCGCTCTGGGCCGGCACGCCGCTCATCGTCCTCGTGGGCGCCAAGGACCTGGCGCGCATGGACTGGGGCGCCGTGTCGCTCGCCGCGTGGGTGTCCGTCGCGTACGCCAGCGTGTTCACCATCGCGGTCGCCTACTTTCTCTGGTACCGCGCCGTCGCGCTGATCGGCCAGAGCCGCGCCGCCGTCTACGTCAACTTGGTGCCGGTGGTGGCTCTGGCGGCGGCCTGGATATGGCTGGGCGAGACGCCCGCGCTGGTGCAGGTGGCGGGGGCCGCCGTCATTCTGTCCGGCTTGCTGATCTCGCGGCGGCGGCCGCGGCCGAAATTGGGGAGGCCGGGCGCGGCGAAGGATGCGGCCGCCATCTGCCGGCGTCCACGCCTCCCTGCTCGTTGAGCATCTGGACGACCGGCAAGCGGTCGCCGGTCGTGCTGCCCGGCTGGCTCGCGAACGACTTCAGCGACGGATCACGCCCGTGATCCGGCCGCCGGAATCCACCAGCACGACCGGGCCGCGGCGGATGTCGTTGCTCAGGTCGATGCACTGGCCAGCCGCGCACCGGCGGTCCGCGAGAGCCCGGGCGCCGGCGCCGGGCAGGGTGTAGTCGTCGGCCTGGCTCACGTCGACCACGTAGCCCAAGTCGGCCATCGACTGAATCGTGATCGCGCTCAATGGGTTCTGCCCGACGTCGTACTCTGAGGTCATGACTTCGCTTACGAGCACGGATTCCCGCCAATGACCGTCGGCGGATCCTGGTCTGCCCGTGTTGTCCACAGGAACCTTCTCGCCGCCGGCGTAGTTGGCGCCGCCGGCCGCGTCGAAGGCGCCGATAGCGAGCTCGCCCACGAAGTGCGTATCTGCGCCGTCACCTTCGTCCGCGGAAGAATTGCGGAGCAGGTTGGCGTACCTCTCTCCCCATATCGTGCCGAAGCCGAGGACGTGCGCCATCTCGTGGAGGATGGTGCTGCTCAGGCCCCCGGGCTGGTTCGCCAAGAAGGGGATGTCGGCCTCGTCGAACTCCATCACGCCAAGCACTGGCAGAAAGCCGTCGGTCCGCAACGCGCAGGGGCCGGCCCGCGCCAAAATGTTTCTCTCCCCGTCGATGGGGCGGACCGCGGCGAATATGCGCACGTCGGCGATGGTGTCCGCAATGGCGGGCTGACCCTCGGTACATTGGCCGGCATCGTAGGCGGACTCGGAAAAGTCGACGTCCGGAAGGCTCTCGACAAAGATGGACTCCCATCGCTCGGCCGCGTCCTCGAAGATTTCCTTGTGCTCGTCGCTGATGTCGCCGACGTACACTACTTCCATGTCGAACGCGCCGCGCACGGTCACGGCCAAGTCCAGGACGGCAACGAAGCCATCGGGGTCGAAAGCCCTGACTTCGACCGATGTCCGGCCGGGCAGCAGCGACACCAGCGTCAAGGAATCGCCCTCGATGCTCGCGGCGACGATTCGGCGCGCAGGCACGGCCTCGTACACCAGCGAGTCGCCGTCCGGATCCGAGAAGTAGGCCGAGACGTTCACGGTGGCCGTGTCGGGCTCGCCCGCCTCCCCTGGCGCAAGACTCACGGGAGGAATCGAATCGGTGATCACCGGCCTGCGGTTGGTGCGCGTCGAATCGGCGGCGAATTCCAGAACCAGCGTGTCGGCGAGCTGCAACGCCAAGCCGAAGATGCTGTCCGATTCGAACTCGGCAACCGCAGTGACGGCCACTGTCGCACCCCCGGCAGCGCCGTTGTTGTCCCCGGACAAAGTCCAGGCATCGGTCGCGAGCGCGCCCGCGGCCATGTTCGCCCGGCCCTTCGCCAGCCCCACGACATCGCCCGCGGCCGTCCAGTCCAACTGAGTGGCGAAATAAGCCGGCACGTCCGAAGCCGTCTTGGCCAGGACACGTGCCTGATCACCCTCGCTGAGAGCCCCGCTCCCGGCCCGGTCGAGCTGCAGGCCCAAGACGAACGGAGCACCGGGGTTGCCGCGCAAGTCGAGGCGTTCGAGAGAGCCGACGAGACCGGCAAAGGCGTCGCGCGGCAACTCCGCCACGTCGTTGCCGCTCAGGTCCAGGCCCGCCAGGCTCGTCAGCATCTCGAGCGCGGACTTGGGCCAAACGGAAATGGCGTTGCCGGCCAAGTTCAGAAACGACAAACCCGGCTGGTCGGCGAACGCGCTTCCCGGGACGGCGCGAATTCCGTTGCGCGCAAGAGAAAGAGCGGCTAGAGCCGACGGACCCCGAAGGGCGCCGGCGGGCCAAGACGCCAGCCGGTTGCCGTCCAGCAACAGCCCCTGCAACCCCGTCAGGCCGTCGAACGCGCCGGGCTCGACGGTGGCGAGGGCACCTTCCGTCACCGCCAAGTTTCGGGGCGTCCGCGCCAAGCCGACGAACGAGTTCGCCCGCAACGCCGTCAGCCGGGGGTTGTCGCGCAACCAGAGAAACTCCAGCCGCGGCATGCCGCCAAAAGCGCCTTCGGCCCACGCGGCGAGTCGAGTTCGCTCCAGGAGAAGGAACCTCAGCGAATCCAGGCCGTCGAACGCGCCCGGCTCAATGGCGCTGACGGCCGTGCTGTCCAGCGTGAACCCCGCAAGGCTGGACAAGCCCCGGAAAGCGCCCGCCGGCAACGTCGTCAAGTCCGGCGTGTTGCCGATGTCCAAGATTTGCAAGGTCCCCAGACCGTTGAAGGCGCCCGCCTCGATCGTCTCGACGCCCGTGCGGGACAGATCCAGATCGTGCAATGCGGACAAGCCGCGGAACATGCCGGTCTCCAGCGTGCGCAGGCCGCCGTTTCGAGCCAACGAAAGAACCCTCAGCTTCGACAGGTTGCGAAACGCGTTGGCCGGCACCGCCCGCAGGTTGGCGTCCACCAGGCCCAACACCTCGAGGTTGGCAAAGTTGTCAAACGCGCCTTCGGGGATTTCCGACAACGGATTCGAGCCCATGTCCAGCACCACCAAACCGCTCAAACTGCGGACTTCGGCAAACGCGGAGGCGGTCAAGCGGTTGCGGGTCAGCGCGAGGAAAGACAGGTTCGGGAGTCCGGGGAACAGGTTGGGGAGACCCGCGAACACTCCGCGTGGAAGCTCCGTCAGCTGGTTGCCGGTCAAGATCATCACCGTGACGTCGACGCCGGCGAAGTCCCACGACTTGAGCGACGTGATCCCCGATTCCGGCATGATGAAGACTCCCATCACCTGAGAGGAGTCGAGATCGTCCAACGTGACGTCGGCGCAATGCTTGGGCTCGCTGGGAACCGGAGTGAGCTTGAACAGCAGGTCTTCGACCACTTGCGGCGTCCGGTAGCAGATGCCGCTGGCGATGCGCAGGTCGATCTCGAGCGCCGGCACGCCGGGGAAGCCGTCGGCCGACACAGACACCGTCTGCGTGGGCTGCCCCGCCACGTCGCCCATCGGGGTCCACATGACGGCGCCCGTCCCGGTCGTGTCGGTGTCCGCGGCCGCGCTGGAGGCCGGGCCGTCGCCCGCGTCCACCGTCCCGTGTCCCTGGGCCGGCTCGAAGCGGAGCGATCCTTCCAACGGAGCGCCCCCGGCATCGACCAGCTGCGCCGACACCAGCATCGGCCGCCCGGTGGCGCCCTGCGGGTCGGCCAGCGTGGCCCGGACGGCCCCGGGAGCCGCTACCGTCGCCGTCGTGGCGGACGCCGGGCCTCCTTCGACCGACGCCTCGAGCGTTTGCGGCTCCGAGCCGCCGCCCACCGTCCAGTCGGTCGCCGCCAAACCGTCCTCGCCGGTCGCGACCGACGCCGGCGACGCCGTTCCATGCCCCTGTCCTGGCGCAAAGGTCACCGGCGCCCCAGGAACCGGCCGTCCGTTCTCGTCCAGCACCCGCACCGACACTGCCAACGTGTGGCCGGGCGCCGCGCGCCTGGTCGCGCCCGAAACGACCTCGACGGAATCTGCCACCTCGGCGGGCGTGAGCGCCGTCGCACTCGCTTCGGCGGACGGGCCGTCCGGTACGCGCACGGCCAAGGACTGCGCTCCAGCCGCCGGTCCCAAGGTCCATGCCGTGGCCGCGCGGCCCGCCGCGTCCGTCTGCGCGCTGGACGGGTCCGTGCTCCCGCCGCCGCCGGGTACGAACTCCACGGTCGCCGAGGCCACCGCCGTCCCGCCTCGATCGAGCACGCGGACGACCACCGAGTCGGGCAACGCGGTCCCGTGAACCCCCCGTTGGCCGCTCCCCGACACGACGGCCACGCTGTCGGCCGCTTGCCGCACCGTCACCATGGCTTCGGCCGACAGCCCGGCGATCGACGCCCTCAACGTCCCGGTTCCGTTGGCCACCGCCGTCACGACGCCGGCGCCGTCCACGGCGAAGACCGCGGGATCGCTGCTCGACCAACTGACGGTTCCTTCGAAGCGCTGCCGGCGCTGGTCAGTGACCGTGGCGACGACGGTGGAGGTCTCGCCCACGTAGGAGAGCGCCACGCTCGTGGGACTGATCGAGAGATTCGTAGCCCGCGGCGGTTCAGCCGAATCGCCGCAACTGGCCAAGAAGAACAACGCCGCCACCGGTCCGAAGCGGAACGCCGCCATGCGTGCAGACGGAACAAGCTTCTTGATCATCGCTCGCGCAACCTCTCCCCTGAGTCATGTCTTGGTGGGCCGCAATCCGTGCCGGAAGAAGGGGCGGAACGGAAGCGGCACTGCGATCCGCCAGATTGCTACCCGTCCGTAATGATAAGCATCCCCCGGGCCTGCAACATTCGGTTCAGGGCCGCCACGTCGTCGGCCACCAAGGCATCCAGCGCGGATTGGCGCTCCCGCAGCATCCCCCGGAGGCGCGCCTTCACCTCCAGCTCCTGGTCCGTCGGCGGAAAGTCGGCGACCGAGATGCCCCGCGTCAGGTACGACAGCTTCTGCAGCAGCTTGGCCTCGAAGCGCACGCCGTCCTGGCCTTGGCCGGTCAGCCGCAGGTCCACCATCTCCATCTGCAAGGACTCCAGCTTCTCCTGCAAGGCCGCGACCGCGCCCGCCAGATCGTCGTCCCCGGCGAAGCGGGCCACCGTGGCGAGCTGGACGCGCATCGCTTCGACGCGCCGCACCGTCTCGCCGGCGGCCGCGATGTCGTCGCGGACCTCGCGCAGGAACGCCACCTGGGCCGCGATGTCGGCTTCGTCGCCGGCCGAGTGCGGGTCCTTGATCACCAGGAGCGGCTGCTCGTGGGTCGTCCCGGCCGCGTTCAGGCGCACCATGTAGCGTCCCGGCGGCATGAGGATGCCGACTTGCGCGCCGCCGGGCGCGGGACGGCCCTCCTCGCCCACCCGAATGTGGGGCGCGTACATGGGACTCGTGAGCAACCGAATCGGCTCGTTGGGCTCGTCGCGCAGGTTCCAGTGCACGCGGTTCACGCCCGCGCGGTTCGTGCCCGCCAGCGTGCGCACGACGTCGCCCGCGCCGTCCACGATCTCGATCGCAGGGGGATCGTCCGCAGGCGCGGCCAGCCAGTAGTTGATCGACGCGCCGTATTCCGGGTCCCGCCCTTCCGTGGGGTCGCTGTAGGGGACCGAGGGCGGCGTGATCGGCCGGAAGCGGTAGGCGTCGCGAGGCGCGAACAGGTGGGACGCCGAAGCGGTCACCTCGGACGTGGCCTGCTGCAGCGGCGCCAAGTCGTCGAGAATCCAGAATCCGCGCCCGTAGGTGCCCACCACCAGATCGTTGAAGCGCTCCTGGATCACGATGCCCGACACGGGCGCATGTGGCAGATTGTTCTGCAGCGCCTGCCAGCGGTCGCCGGCGTCGAAAGAGACGTAGATGGCGTTCTCGGTGCCCAGGTAGAGCAGGCCGGGGCGCTGCGGGTCTTCCGCGATCACCTTGGTGTAGCTGAGCGCGCTGGCGGGAATGCCGTCGGTGATCCTGTCCCAGGATTCGCCATAGTCGCGCGTGCGGTACGCGTGCGGGTCGCGAATGTCGACTTGGTGTCCGTCCGCCGCCAAGTACGCGGTCCCGGCGTCGTGGCGCGACGGGGCGATGCTGCGCACGGCGATCCACTCCGGCAGGCCGCGCACGTTGGCCGTCACGTCGGTCCAGGAGCCGCCGCCGTCGCGGGTGACGTGAACCAGCCCGTCGTTGGTGCCGGCCCAGATCAGCCCCGGCTCCAAGGGCGACTCCGCTATGCCGAAGACCGTGCCCGCGTACTCCACGCCTATGTTGTCGCCCGTCAATCCGCCCGAAGGACCCATGCGGCTTTGGTCGTTCAGCGTCAGGTCGGGGCTGATCACTTCCCAGCTCTGCCCGCCGTTGCGCGTCCGGTGCACGTGCTGGCTTCCGACGTAGACGGTGTTGTTGTCGTGGGGCGAGATGTGGATCGGAGCGTCCCACACGAAGCGGTAGCGCACGCCCGACGCCGCGCCCCGGCTCTGCTCCGGCCACACTTCGACCGTGCGGAACTGGCGGCGGTCCTCTTCGTAGCGCACGACGATGCCGCCCACCATGCCCGACCCCGACGCCGAAGACCACACAATGTTCGGATCGGTCGGATCGGGAGTCGCCCAGCCGCTCTCGCCGCCGCCCACGTGGTGCCACATGCCCCTCGGAATGCCGGTGATGCGACGTTGCCCCATGATGCGGCTGTTGCTGGGGCCCCTGTACGTGGGCTCGTCCTGCTTGTTGCCCAGCACGTTGTAGGGAATCGCGTCGTCCACGGTGACGTGGTACATCTGCGCGTTCGTGAGCCGCTGGCGAAACCACGTCTTGCCGCGGTTGATGGAGATGGAAAGGCCCTGGTCGTGCGCGACGATCATGCGGTCGCCGTCGCCCGGGTCGATCCACATGTCGTGGTGGTCGCCGCCGGGCGCTTGGGGACGCGGCACCACGTCGAGCGTCCGGCCTCCGTCGGTGGACACGGCGAACGACGCGGTCAGGAAGTACGCCTCGTCTTCGTCGTCGGGCGAGACGACCACGCGCGAATAGTAGTGCGGCCGCCCCATCGCGTTGCGGTTGCGCGTGACCAGCGCCCACGTCGCCCCGCCGTCCTCCGAGCGCCAGAGCTGCCCGTCCTCGGTCTCGCGCCCTTCCCAGGGGATCCCGTCCCCGGTCTCGAGCAGGGCGTAGACGCGCTGGGGATTCGACGGCGACACCGCGACGGCCACCTTGCCGACCGGCTTTTCGGGCAGTCCGATGCCGTTGTCCGGCCCCGACAGCCTGCGCCATGTGTCCCCGCCGTCGCGCGACACGTGCAGTCCTCCGCCCGCCCCCCCGCTCGTCCGCCCCCACGTGTGGATTTCGAGCTGCCACGTGCCCGCGAACAGCACGCGCGGGTTGGACGGGTCCATGGCCAGATCGGAGCACCCCGTGTCCTCGTCCACGAACAGGACCTGCTCCCATGTGGCGCCGCCGTCCGTCGTGCGGAAGACGCCGCGCTCGGCCTGCGGCCCGTAGGCGTGGCCCAGCGCGCACGCGAAGACGACGTCCGGGTCGTCGGGATGCGCCACGATGCGCGGAATCCGCCCCGTCTTCTCCAAACCCACGAGCGTCCACGTCCGCCCCGCGTCCACGGACTTGTACACGCCTTCGCCGATCGACACGTGGCTGCGGATCTTGCCCTCGCCCGTTCCCGCCCACACCACGTTGGGATCGGCCGCCGCCACTGCCAGCGCGCCGATCGACTGGACCGGCTGGTCGTCGAAGATCGCGTCCCAGTGCACGCCGCCGTCCGTCGTCTTGTAGATGCCGCCCGACGCGGCGCCGACATAGTAGGTGTATGGCTCCCCGGGAACGCCCGCTGCCGCCGAGAACCGGTTGCCTTCCGGTCCGATGTGCCGCCATTCGAGCGCGGCGTAGGCCTCGGGCGGGGGCGCGCCGGAACTCTGGGCCGCGACGCGGGCCGGGACAGCCACCGCAACGAACGTCGCGACGGCCCAGGGCGCGAACACGCGGGCCGGAACCGCCGCGAGGAAGCGCTTCGGTCCGCGGAAGGGCGAACGAGCGGCCGAACGCGTCGGGCGAGCAAACGGGGCCTTCGTCATGTGGGACATCCTCTCGATTCGTCTTGGCTCTGAGTCGGCGCGGCATCGGCAACCGCGTGCGCGGAGCGCCCGCGACGAATTAAGAATGCGGCCCGCGAGCCGCGGTTGTCCAGCGCGATCGGCACTTCACCCGCCTCAACGTAGGAATCGCCCACGAAGACGACGTGGCAACTCGCCGCCGACAAGCTGGGGGGCGGCGGCTCCCTGTCCAGGAATCCCAAGCTGTTTGTGCGAGACATCGTCCAGAACGAGTGTCCGTCCGTCCTGCGGACTTCGGTGTGCGGACGCAGGTGGGAGCCCACGCCCGGCATGAATTGCATGGGCCTGCTGGATCTTGCGAACGGCTGTCGCAACCGCAACCACGACTCGCCCACTGCGGCCACCGCCCAGACGGTCAGGTCGCGCACTCGCACGAGCACGTGTCGCAACGCAGCCACGACTCGCCCGCTGCGGCCACCAGGCCCAGGCCGACGACGAGCAGCAGAAGGTTCCAGACGACGACCCGGCCAGCGCGAGCAGCAGCAAGCTCACCCGAACAGGCGGCCGACGGTTGCCTCGAGTGCGCCGGCGACCCGTTCGCGAACCTTCGGCTCGACCCCGTACGCCGAAAGCCAAACGCCCAGCCTCCACTGCTCGCCGCTGCCCTCGAGCTCCACGTGCAGAACGCCGTCGCCGAACGATTCGACCATCCCCGCGAACGCCCAAGGCCGGTCCGACAGCACCGTCGCGCCTTCCAGGGTCTCCCCGCCGACCAAAGCGAAGCGGAAGCGCTCCCCCGCCCGTTCGGGAGCTTCGCCGAGCCCGCCGGGGCCGAAGAGTCGTCCCCAAACGCGCTCGCGAGTTCCCCCAACCTGCGGGCGGACGCTGATCATGACCCTGGGCGTGTCCGGGTGACGCTCCAAGCAGTGCTTCAGGTTCCAGAGGAAGAACCGCCAGCCGTTCTCCATCATGCGGAGGAAGTCGTCCGCTCCCTCGCCGGCCTGCAACCCCCAGTTCACCAAGCGAATCCTGGCGCCGCCCGGACGCGGCTCAATGCGGTAGTCCAGCCCGGACACGGGTGCGTCGCCGGGCGGCGCGGAAGCGTCCGCGGCCGCTTCCGCGGGCGGGTCCACCAAGCGCAGGCGCTCGCCGGGCCGCCAGATCGCGATGCGGCTGGTCCATTCGGCGCCGGCTCCCCACGAGACGGTCACCTGTCCTCCCTCGCCGGGCTCGACGGATGCGGCGGGAGAGAACCAACGCGACATGAGTTCGCCGCCGGAGATCGACGCCCACACCACGTCCGGCGCGGCATCCACGTCGATCGACAGGTCGATGCTCCGGGTCTCCGCGCCCTTGCCGCTCATCCTATTGCACCCCCGCCACCACGGCCGACTCCGCCACGGCCTCGAAGCACAGGCCGTGGCCGAGAGCGTTCCAGTGGCTGTCCTGCGGCCAGTCGAAGGGGGCGCCGTTCGCCTTCCAGTGGTCCGCAAACACGGGGAGCAAGTCCAAGACTTCGTACCCGAAACGGTCGGCCACGGCCACGAAGTACTGGCGGTTCGCGACTCGGCGGCTGTCCCGGACGTGCTCCATCGCGCCTTCCTCGTAGAGGGCGAATCGGGGGGCGTCGACGACGAAGGCGACTTGCGAAGGCGCCAATCCCGACATCGCAGGCAAGAGATCGAAGAAGCGGTCGACGGCTCGCTGCGAGTCCGCCAGCAGCTCCGGCCCCGAGTTCGCCGGCTCGTTCAGCTCCGCCATCGTGACGGGCGGCGAACCGCGCGTCCGCGTCCACGTCCATCGCTGGCCGGCGACCGGAAAGGGGATCAAGGCGACTTCGAGGGCCACGAGCGCGGCCGCAACGGACAGCGCCGGCAAGGCCCAGCGCCACCAGCGACCTGCAAGACGGCGTTGGCCGGCGCGGCCATCGCGCCGCCGCGCGCTTGCGCTCGCGTCCCCGGGGAACGCATCCAGGTTCAGCCGCCGCCCGAACCGCTCGCGATCGTAGTGACGTGAAGGTTGAGGCCATGGTTCACGCGCAGACCGAAGATGCCGTCGGTCGGGAGGTTCCCGCGCTCGCCCCGCCACACCTGTTCGCCGTTGACGAAGAAGCGCAGTTCCTCGGCCTCGGCCTCGAGAGCCAAGACGTTCTTGGCCGTGGAGCCGGACTTGTCGGCCCACGACTCGATCGCGGGATGGGCGGTCCAACCCGCGACGACCGCCGTCTCCTCGCCGTCGCGCCGCTTGACCAGGAATTCGCCTCCGTCGCGCAGCAAGAAGTACGTGTAGGATTGGTTCGGGCCGTCGAGGCCAGAGCCGCCGACGAAGAAGCCGAAGCCCTCGCGGCGCTCTTCCGGGTCGAACAAGAACGTCTCGGATTCGATGCGGAAGTCGCCCGAGGCGGCCGAGTCCGGATGCCACGCGATCACCGCCGGGCCGGTCGTGACGTGCAGTCCCGGGGGCATGGCGACCAAGTAGAGGTCGTCGGCGCTGGCTCCGTCGCGGTCGAACCGCACCTGCCATCCCTCGGGGAACTCGAGCGCGGGCGGGTCCAGCGCGTCCTGGGCCGACGCCGCCCCCGCCAACGAAGCGGCGGCGGCGGCGAGGGTCGTTGCGAGACACCGAGCGGCTGCGCGCTTGAACATCGGAAGCTCCTTCCTGGGTTGCGTGGACCTGCGCGGCCGTGAGCGGAGACTTTGGCGGTCCGGGCCGCCGGGCATTCCGGCACGCGGTCGTACAGCACAACGATAACCCGCTCGCACTGGGCCCGCCGACGCAACCTTCCCCTCGCGCTCCCGCCGACGGCGGACTACGACGAGGAGACGCGCAACAGGTTCAGCAGCTCGGCCCGAGCGGGGAGGCGCTCCCGACCCTCCAAGAACGGGCGCACGTCCGCCGAAAGCCGCTCCCACGGGACCGTGGAGAGCCGGGTTGCGACCGCTTCCCGCCAATCGCCCGGCGCCAAGGCGGCTTCGTCGCGACCCGGCTCGGCGCCTTGGCGCAACGCCGCCGCCAACAACGCCAAGTTGGGTGCGGGCCACCCCGTGTCGCTCAAGTACCACGCCAGGTCGTACACGTCGCGCCCCTTCGCGAAAGGGCGCCGAAGGACGGCATGGACCTTGCCGGCCAGCAAGGATGCCCGGTCGTGGTGCCACAGCCGCAACGAGACGTGGCGGCGAACCAAGCGCGTCCGGACGACCGCCCCGCCGGGAGGGTTCGTGTCCACGTCGATCTTGATGGCCAGCGCTTCGTCGCGATGCGCGGACAGGCCTGTTTGGTGCAAGACGCCCGGGAATCGCAACCAGGCGCCATGAACGGGGCCGCCGTCGCGAACCGAAGCCCGCACTTCGTAGCCCTCGCGCTGGAACTGCCGCCGGAGCGCGTGCAGCCAGCCGCGCAGATCGTACTCGGCCCGGTCGCCCTCCAGCGCGAAGTCCAGGTCCTCGGAATAGCGGGGCAGGTCGTAGAGGAAGCGGACTGCGGTGCCGCCCTGGAACGCCAAGTGCGCGAACGCGCCTGCCCCTTGCAGTCCTTGGAGAATGCGTGCCTGAAGGTATTCGCGTACGACGTTCCGTCCGGCCAGCGGATCGACTGCCCGCGCCAAGCGCTGAAGGTGGTCCCTCACGCCAGCAACTCCTCGTAGGCCAGCGAGGGATCTTCGGCCAAGGTGCGCAGGTAGCGGGCCGCCCGCGCCAGCTTGGCGCTGCCGGCGCGGGCCGCCGCGCTCTCAAGGGCCGAGAGCGAAATCGCGCCCGTGTCGAGGCGCAACCCGTCGATCCAGGCCGGGCCGTCGCCTCCCGGCTCCAAGTAGGCCAAGTCGAGGAACGCCTTCTCGGGGCCGGCGACGAAGGCGTGCTGGCCGCCGCCCATTGGGGTTCGCCGGTAGCCGAACAGCATCGACGGCTTCACTCGGCGAAACGAGTAGCGGCCCAGCGGAGTGTCGCGCACGCTCGGCCGGACCAAGCCCACGCTAGTGACTTCGGCGACGTGCTCCGGAACCGCTCCCGCAGCGGCTAGGGCCGACAGTCCGCTCACGTAGGATCCCGGCGCCAGCCGATTGGCCACCAGGAAGGGATGCGGGATCGCCTTCCGGTACGGCGGCGCCAGGGCGTAGAGCCCACGGCGCAGCTGGTGCAGGCGACCGGCGGTGCACCAGCGCACCAGCTGTCCCGGCAATCCCGGTTCTCGTCCGCGTCCCGCTCTCAGCAGGCCGGTCTCGAAGACAGGTTCGTCTTCTACGATCTCGAGCAGTTCTGCGAATCTCATGGCAATAAGTTAGCAATAAACGCAACTTGTCGCGCTGTGATGTTCGCAACGACGAAACGCGACTTGCGTGGCGTCCCGTCCTCCCCCTGCCTACCAGGACTCGGCTCGCCCTTGGGCCGCGAAGAGGAGGATGCGCTCGCCGACCGGCTCGTCGGTCAGCGCCTCCCAGCAGGCGGCGTAGCGGTCCACCTGGGCGCGATAGTTGCGGAGGCGCTTCGGGAAGTCGGGGTCCCGGCCCGAGTCGGTCTTGTAGTCCACGATTGTCCAGGTCCTCGCCCCTGCTTCCTTGAAGACCAAGTCGATCGTGCCCGACACGACGGCGGGACCGGCGGGGCGCTGCTCGTGCAGGGAGAACGGCATTTCGGCGTAGCGCTCGGGACTGGACATGGCTCGGCGCCAAACGGGCGACGCCATGACCGCCTCGGCCAAGGAAAGAAGGGCCGGGAGTTCGGCAGGTTGCCTGTCGGCGGCGCCGGGACGCCGTTCTTTCGCGAGCATGCGCTTGGCCGCTGCCCGCAACGCGTCGCCCCGGGCGCCGCCCGCCGCGACGGCCAGCGCTTCATGCGCGATCTTGCCCCACGCTTCCCCTCCTGGGCCGGGGCCGAGTTCAGGCGGGGAGAAGCGCAGGACGCGCGAGGCGGCCGGGGCGGCGCCCGGCCCGCTCTTGGCGGCGTCCGTCACCGACTCGGCTTCGTAGGACGGAACCGCCGCCTCGGCGCGCCGACCCGCCGCTTCCTCGACGGCGTCCGCGAGGTCCGTGTCGGGGGGCAGCCGCTCGGGCTCCGAGGGGCGGCCGGGCGACAGTTCGGCCGCCGCCGCGAGCGGGTCGCCGGACGCGCCGGCCTCCCCGGAGTCGATCCGGCTCGCGCTCGCCATCCAGCGCTCGATCGGCGCCCACGGCGAGTCGTTCTTCTTCTTGCTGTTCGCGCTCCGCGTCCGCCTAGCCACCCAGAGCTCGCTGCGCGCCCGCGTCGCCGCCACGTAGAGCAAGCGCACCTTCTCGGCGGCCTCGAACGACGCCTCTTCCGCGCAGTCGTCCTCCCAGCTGCGCGGCCGGGCGATCACCTGCGGGCCGCTCCACCCCCGAGACGGTTCGGCGATGACGAGCGTCCCCCGGGCCGTGCCGCCTTCGGCTCGCGCGACGTGCATGTCCGGCGTGTGGTCGCGCTCCCCGAACGGGGCGGCCAGGAACACGACCTCCGCCTCCAGCCCCTTGGCCCGGTGCAGGTTCATGAGCCGCACGGCCTTGGCGCCCGGCCTCAGCACGGCCTCCGCGTCCTCCCAGGCCAGCGCCCTCTCCATCGCCCGCGCGGCGCCCGCCAGCGACGCGTCTCCGTCCAGCGCCGCAGCCCGAACGGCGTCCAGCACGTACGCGACGGTCCCCGCCCGCAACGCACCCATCGGCCCGCCCGCGGTCAGCGGGAACAGTCCCGTCTCGCGCACCAAGCGCTCGGCAACGACGTCGGCCGGTTGCTTCTTGGCCCAGGTCCACCAGTCGTGCAACGTCCCAAGGGCGTCTTGCGCCCGCTCGGCTCCCGCGATTGGCCGGCACGCGCCCTCCTCGTCGGGCGCCCCTTCGCGCCACGGCGGCAAGTTGATCGCCAGCGGCCCGCCAGCCTCGCGGTAGCGCACGATCTGGTCCAGCGGGACTCCGAAGAAGGGGCCGACAAGCGCGGCCAGAGCCAGCACGCGGTGCGACGGGTCGGCCAGGCACTCGAAGAGCAGCACGAACGCCGCGAGCTCGTCCTCCGAGCCCACGCCTGCTCCGGAAACGTCCACGGGCAGGTCGCGGTCCTCGAGCGCGCGGGCGTAGGTGGCCAAGTGCTTGCGGTTGCGCGTCAGCACCATGAAGTCGTTCGGGCGCTGTTCGCTGGAGCGTACCCGGCGGGAGATCTCGGCCGCGATCCTCGCGGCGTCGTCGCGGGCGACGGCGGCATGCTTGCCGTCGGCCACGTCGTACGTCCTGAGGACGGCGGGAGGCCGGCCTGAACGGTGCGGCCTGAGCGGCGCGAAGGCGGCTTGCCGGTCGGTTCCCTTGGGCGGGAAGGCGGCGTCCCCGTGAAATACTCCGTCAACTAGTACCCCGAATCTGTCACGCGAACGGAAATTCGCCTCCAGCCGGAGCACGTCGCCGAAGCTTCGGAAGCGTTTTTTGACAAATTGATATAGGGAGATGTCCGCACGGCGAAATCGATAGATGCTCTGCTTGGGATCGCCGACCACGAACAGCGCCCCCGGCCGAGGCGTCGCGGACGCCCAGGCGTTCCCTGCGCTCCCCGGATCGCTCGCCAGCAGGAAGAGGATCTCGGCCTGAAGCGGATCCGTGTCCTGGAACTCGTCCACTAGGACGTAGCGCCAACGCTCGCCCAGAGCGTGGCGGGCGGCCGCGTTTCCGCGCAACAGCTGCGCCGACAACACCAGCAGGTCCGTGAACGTCAGCGTCCCTTCCCGCCTCCGCCGCTCCGCGAACTCGTCGGCGGCCGCCTTCGCCACTTCCAAGGCTACCGGGTAGCGGTAGGCCCACCACGACTCGAGCAAGTCCGCCGCGGGAGCGCCCTTCGCCGCGAACGCGCCGAGGTCCTCCCCCAGCGCCTTGGCCTCCGCCTTGCCCTGGGACGTGTTGGACCAGCGGTTCTGAGTTACCCTCGTGTTGCGCCCGTAGAGCGTGGCCAGCGCGTCGAAGAAATCCCGCGGGCGGTCCCAGTCGCGCAACCGCCGCCAACTCAACAGCGCGCGAACCTTCTTTCCGACGGAATCCCACCCCTTGGCGGGCTCCGTATCCGGCAAGAGTTCGGAGGCGCGGTCCAGAAGCTCGTCCAGCTCCGTCCGCGCGGCTTCGACCGGGGCGGGCAATGGACGCCCGCCGTGCCGAAACCACCTTTCGAGGGGCGATTCCTGGGGCGCCTGGCCGACTTCGCCTCGCGGCTCCGGCGAGCGGTCCGGCGTGCCGCCGGGGTCCTCCGGCGACTTGGCGTTCGGCAGCGGCGGCTCGAACGGGCAGGCGAAGTCCACGTCCGGGTTCTCGACCATGCGGGCGAAGGCTGCCTCCAGCCGGGCGGGCGGGATCCCGAGTTCCTCCAGCCGCTGGAGGCGCGGGTCCCCGTCCGCGGCGAGACGCTCCAGAAAGTCGGCCCACGCCTGGACCTGCAGCCGCGCGCCCTCCGAGTCGAGCAGCTCGCGGAACCCGGGGTCGAGTCCCACGTCCAGCGGACGTTGCCGCAGCAACCGGGCGCAGAAGGCGTGAATCGTGCCCACGAACGCCCGGTCCAAGTCGAGGAGAGCCCGGTCGGCAATGGCCTTTGCGGATGCGGCGCCGGTGTCGGCGGCAACGGCCTCCAGGCTCTCCCGAAAGCGCTCGCGCAGTTCGGCCGCCGCCTTGCGCGTGAACGTGACCGCCGCGATCTGGTCGGCCGTGCACACTTCCTCGAGGATCAGCCTGGTCATGCGGTCCACGAGCGACGCTGTCTTGCCGGACCCCGCCCCCGCCTCGACCATCAAGTTCGAGCCCAGGTCTTCGACGATGCGCAGCCGGGCGGCCTGATCCGGGGGATCGGCGTCGGTCGCCAGCCAGCGGCCGTCCAGAGCGTGGCCGGTCATGGGAACGCCGCTCCAGACTCCCATTCGCGAGCCTTCCGGAGAGCCGCCACCGCCGCAGGCGCCGACCCGTCGCCCTCCTCGAGCCGCTCCGCCGTCCACGCCGCCGCCCGGCAAGTCAACTCGCCGGCGCCGACGTCCCGATCGACGCCGCAGACGGCCTTGTAATCGCAGAAGCGGCAGTCCTCGGCCGGATTGTCCGTCGCCGGAAAGCAACCCGCCTCGACGCCGTCGAGCATGGCGGCAACGAGCCTTCCGCCGTCGGCCAAGCGATCCGCGTCGTAGGCTCTGACGTCGTTCTCGCCGCGGCGGGTCGGAAAGCGGTACTCCATGCGATCCATCGGCCGCCCCAAGGACGCGCGCGCGGCGGCCGCGTAGACCACGTGCTGCAGGCGCCGCCCGCCGTCGTAGGCGCCGCTGGCTTCGCTCCAATACGATGCGCTCCCGGTCTTGTAGTCCACCACCCGCACGGACTCCCCACGTTCCGAGGGCCGGCCCGCGCCGCCGCGGTCCTCCGCGGACAGGCCGGCCGCATCGTCAACCCGGTCGATCGATCCACGCACGCTCACCATGCGGCCGCCCAGCTCCACCTCCAAGACGTCGGCGCGGCCGAATTCCAGTTCCAACTTCAGCCATGCGGGACGTGTGTCGCGAATCATCGTCACGAAGCTCTTGGCGTCTTCCCGCAACGCCCTGACTTCCCAGCCGCGCACGGCGTCGCTGGGCGAGGGCGTCTCGATCAGAGCACGGCGGCTCTGGCGCTCCACCTCTTCCAACGCCAACGCCTCGAAGTCTTCGCGGCCGGGGTCGATGCCTCGTTTGCGGGCGGTCCACAACGTGCGCTCGTAGACGCGGTGCAAGAGAGCGCCGCGCTCGCGGGCGTTGAGCCAGCGGTGCGGATCGAATTCGGGATCGTCCGGCGGATACGCGCGCAGCACGGTCCGCAACAGGAAGCGCCGGGGACATGCGCCCAAGTCCTGGAGCGCGCTGGCCGAGAGCGGGCCCAGCGCGGCGATGTCCTGGAAGGAGAACGGGGGCCGTCCGGCGCCCAGGAATCCGGCGTGAACCGAGGGCTCCGGCCTGCCGAGCGCGGCGGCGGCGGCCATGCCGTCGGCCAGCTTGGGATAGCCTCGCGCCACGGCGCGCGTCGCGCGTCGCAACCTGCCGTCTGCGGTGGAGATGGCGTGAAGCCACACGTCGTCGCGGTCCAGCAGCGCCGCGCTTCCGCTGCCGGGGACCCGCGACTCGGGCGTCGCGAGGCCGTCGCTCATGCGGGAGAACGAGACGGCCGAGTCGCCAAGGGCCAGCCGGTGCGCCTGGAGCACCTCGGCGGCGGGCGCCAGCTCGCGCGCCTGGAACGGCTCCCACGACGCGTAGCTCACGGCGACGCGCCCGCGCAGGCCCGCGAACAACTCGGCGAAGCGGAACCGCTTCTCCTGCGCGTCGTCCCCGGCCAGGCGAAGGCCCAGGCGGCGGTTGCGAATGCGCTCCGTGTCCAGACGGATGCGGTCGCGGTCCGAGAGAAGCGGATCCTCGAAGGCGGTCCCAGGAAAGTTGGCCGCGTCCATGCCGACCACGAACGTGAACGGGCGCCCCGACGCGCCCCCGTGTTCGAGGCTGGAGAGGTGGAGGCGCCCGGGCGCCGAAGTCCACGGGGCCGTCGGCCCGTCCGCGCCGGGCGGCGCCACGGGAACCTGGAGGAAGCCCTGGACGGTCGCGGCGGCGGAGCCGAAGTCGGTCGGCCGACGCAGTTCGGCTTCGATGCGGCCCAGGCGGCGTTCCAGCTCGGCGCGGGCGGACTTGTCGGCGTCCGTGCCCGGGGCGACGCGGTCGAGCAGGGCGCGGACGCCCGTCGCGACCTGGGCGGGCGAGACGGGCGAGCCGTCCGTGGGCGGAGTCGCGTCGAGCGCCGGGAGCACGAGGTCCTCGAGCGCGGCCAGTTCCCGGCTTCGCCGCCGCTTGCGCTTCTCGAGCCCTTCCGGCGACTCGTGCTTGCCCTGCTCCATGCGGCCGAGGTCCGCTGCGGCTCGTTCCAGGGCGGGCCGGTAGCGGTCGCGGCGGTATCCGATGCGGAGGCGGCGCAGGGCTTCCGCCAGACGGCGCGGCAGGACGCCGCCCGCGTCCCCTCGGGCGCGCACGTCCCCGGCCTCGACCAGCCCTCGAAAGACCGACTCGGCGAACTGGCCTTCGATCCACCGGAAGTAGGCGGCGGCGACGCGTCCCGGCCTAGTCCGCTGCACCGGCAGGCCGGCCGCGAACGTCGCGGGAATGCCCAGGGACTCGGCAATGGCATGAAGCGCCGATCCGTACGACATCGGGTCGGGCGTCACGATCTCGACTTGGTCCCAGCACGCGCCCCACGCCACCGCGCGGCGCAGAACGCCCCTCAGCTCGTCGCAGATCGAGGCCGCCCGAAACACTTCCACGTCCTCGCGGCGCTCGCCGTCGCGGCAAGCGTGAAGCCGGCTGCCCTGCGACTCCGCCAACGCAACGTCCCACAACGGACGGCGGCGGCGCGGCGCCTCGAGGCCCACGACGGGATCGGCCGGCAGCAGGGCCGCGCCGCGGCGCAGCAGGGCGCGAAGGAAATCCCCGCGCAGGCCGCCGTCGAGGTGTCCGGGCAGCAAGTACGTTTCGTCGCAGTCGGGCAAGGCCGCCGAACGGCCGCGGCGCCGCGCGGCGTCCCCCGCACCGCCGACCACGTCCAGCATCTTGGCGGCGCGTTCCAGCACCCACGCCTCGTCGGCCAGTCCGCCTTCCTCCAGCAGCCTCTCGAACCGGCGCAGCACGTCCACGACGAAGCGGGAGCCGGCGGAGCCCGCCGTCCGGGCCGCCTTTCCGTCGCCCGAGATTCCTGCGAGGCGCAACTCCTTCACCGAACTCCGCACGGCGCGCCGAAACCCCACCTTCTCGGCCAGCTCGCGGTACCTCTGCCCCGCATTCGCGCCCACCACGTCGTCGAGCGCCTGTTCGAGCAGACGCTGTTCGTCGAATTCGTCGATCCTCTCGACCGCGCCGGGCCAGCCTCGCTCCTCCACGATCCGCTCCGCCAGCGTCAGCGGCGTCCTCACGTCGAAGCCCGCCCACGAGCACCCCCGCCGGGCCAGCTGGCCCAAGAACTCGCGTCCCTCGCCTCGCGTGCGCGCCACGAGCGTTCTCCGCCGCAACCCGGAGCGAGCCACGCGCTCGAGCTCCCTGACCACCGCGCACGCTTCCGAAGCGACGCCCTCCTTCCGCGGCGGCTCCCCGGACAGGTTCAAGGCAAGCTGCGCCTGCCCGTCCCCTTCTCTCAAGACGCGACCTCCTCTCAAAACACGACCTCGACGCCCAGCTTGAACTCTCGGTTCGGAGGGAGCGTGATGCTGCTGCTGCCGCCCAGGCGCAATCCTCCCCCGCTGAGGCCCGCAAGCTCCGGGTCGACCATCTTGTTGCGCGACCAGGTCCACAGGTTCCTGCCGCTGGCGTACACCGTGGCCCGGCGAGCGCCGAGACGCGCCGCCACGCGCTCGGGCAAGGCGTAGCGGACCGACACCTCGCGCAACTTGAAGTAGTCGCCGTCGTACAAGAAGGCGCGCCGCGCCGAACTCTGGCTGTACCTGCCGCGCACGGTCCCGTCGGTGCGGAATTGGATGGGAAATGCGTAAGGGCAACCCGCCACGCCCGCGCCCGTGCCGCAACGGACGAGTTCGCGGCGATAGAGGCCGTTCGACGTCGCCCACACCGATCCCCAGTCGAACACCTCGTGGCCCGCCGCCCAGTCCGCCAGCACGCTCGCCGACAGTCCGCCGCGCAGGGACAGCGTCGTGGTCACGCTGCCGGTCTTGTCGGGCACCGGCGAGCCTCCCGTGTACTGAAGGTTGGAACCGTCGTAGAGCGTGTCGCCGTTGGTGTCCACCGGCGTGGTCACCTGCCAAGCCCCGACCGGCAGGTCCAGCGTCACGCGCTTCTGGCTCTCGTCCACCGAGAAGTCGGCCACGCCGCCCATGTCGGCAACCCGGTTGTCGTTGTAGTGGAAGGACGCGCCCACGGACCACGTCAACGAACGCCGGGCGAGCAGCTCCGCCTCGACCGCGACTTCGACGCCCCGGTTCAGGATTTCGCCGACGTTCTCCTGCCGAATCCCTTCGCCGCTGACGGGCTGGCCGGGAACCAGGAACAGCGCGTCGCTGGTGAGCGCCCGGTAGAAGGTGAAGTCCACGCCCACGCGGTTCGAGAGCAAGGCCGCGTCCAAGCCCGCCTCGAACGTGGACGTCTTCTCGGGCCGCAAGCCGGGGTTGCCCGGACTCGCGAAGCGCGGAGCCGCCTCGCCCCGGAAGGAAGTGGACGCGAACGTGCGGTCCTTGACGTACGCCCCGGGAAACTTGCCTGTCCGGCCGAACGCCGCGCGCAGCTTGAGCACGTCGGCGAACCCGGGAGACCAGTCGTCGGACAGCACGTAGGCGGCCGTGGCCTTGGGATAGAACTCGGCGTCGATCTCGTCCCCGAAGCTCGATCCGGCGTCCACGCGGAAGCCTCCGCCGGCGTAGAGCTTGTCCCACAGCGACACGCGCTCCTCGAGGTACAGGCCGCCGTTGAAGATCTCCACCGTGGACTCGGCGGCCACGATGCGCCCCGCGTCGTCGAACTCGAGCGATCCCGGCAGGGCGAAACCGCGGCCGTTGGCGGCGAACACCGACTCGTCGTCGCGAAACGCCTGTACGCCCGCGGTCAGCGCCGAGGAGAGCCAGCCGCCGGGAGCCGCCCACTCGTGCGTGGCGCCCGCGTCCAGCGAAACCGACGTGAAGGTGCGGTCGCGGCGGTTGACGAGGCCTCGGAGTTCGCCGGGCGTGAAGCCGATCGGGGTGACGATGCGCTGCTGGCTCGAGCGGTTGTCGGCGCCGAGGGTCACGCGGGCGCTCAAGCCGTCGCGGATTCGCCAGCGGGCGCCGGAGGAAAAGATGAAGCGGCTGACTTGCTCGGCGATGTCCGGCATGAGGAACACGCGGAGCGCCGAGCGAAGATCGTTCCGGCCCGAGAGCTTGAGCGCGTCGCCCACCTCGAAAGTCGTCAGCGGGTCGGCCACGGCGGCGCCGTTGTAGTGGCGCTCGAAGTTGTGGCGGACGTAGCTGCCGGAGAAGTCCAGCGTGAAGTCGTCGCCGACGGAGGCTTGCAGGCCGCCGCGCAAGTTGTAGCTGGTGCTGGCGTCCTTGGGCTGGGTGCCCGCCCGGTCGGCGAGCCGGCCGCTCACGCTGTACGTCACGTCGGCCGTCCCGCCCGACACGCCCAGGTAGTAGCTCTGCTGGTGTCCGTTCTTGAAGTAGGAGTCCCGGAGAAACGTGGCCGGCGCTTCGCCCGCTTCGACCCTGCCGGGGAAGACGACGCCCGCGTCCAGCACGTACCGGAGATCTGGCGTCTCCAGGCCTTGCTCCATTCTCGCCGTTATCCGCGGCGGTCCCGGCCTGCCCTTCTTTGTGAAGATCTGGATGACCCCCGTGGCCGCGTCCGATCCGAAGAGCGTCGACGCCGCCCCGCCCCGCGTCACTTCGAGGCGCTCGATGTCGCTCACCAGGAGGTCCGACAGCGCCGACGACTGCTCGCCCCCCGTGTTGCCCGCCGTCGCCTGGTCGTTGTCAACCCGCACGCCGTCCACGACGATCACCGGCGTCTGCGCGCCGAACACCGACGACACGCCCCGAAAGTTGACGAGCGCCCCAGTCCCCGGTTGCGCCGACACCGCGTTGACCACCGCCCCCGGAACCCGTCCCTGCACGAGCTGGTCGACCGACTGAACCGCCGCCGCCTCTATCGTCTCGCCGGCGAGCACGTGCACCGACGTCCCCAGCGCGCGCCGCCTCGTCTCGGCCCCCACCCCCGTGACCACGATCTCATCGAGCGCCACCGCCACCGGCTCCAAGCGGAACTCCACCGCCACGGTCTCGCCCGCCTCGACCAGGGCCACGCGCTCGGCTCCGGCAAAACCAAGCGCATCGGCGCGCACGACATGGCGTCCGGCAGGCACGCCCGAAAGCACGAACCTGCCCTCCGCGTTCGTCGCCCGCCCGATTGCCGTGCCTGCCACCAACACGTACGCCCCGTCGAGCGGCCGGCCCGACCTGTCGTCCACGACGCGCCCCGTCAAGGTTCCGTTCTGCGCCGCCGCGCCCGGCCCGCCAACCGCCAGCGCCACGAACGCCGCCGCCGCCAAGTCAAGCCGGAGTCGGCGACGAAGGCGACGGCGCGCGCCCGCGGCGGACGGCAACGCGCGCCCGGTTTCGTCACCAAGCCGTCGCCGCCCGCGATCCCAGCCGCGGGCCCCCGGCGTCGCAACCATGCTGCGCCGCCGCGACGACGAGCGTGCACCAGCTGCCGACGGCCTGCGCGTCCGCGCGTTCATCACTGCCGGCCGGACTCCACGCGCATCCGCTCCGGCCCAGCGCCGTCTTCCCCAAAAAGAAGGCCCTGAGCGTCGAACAGCTCCGGCATCGACCACGCGTGTCCCGGCGGAACCACGACATACAAGTATTCGGTGTTCCGCAGGTGGCCGGCCACGCCCACGCGCCTGCCGCGAGGATCGTGGATGCCGATCTGCGCTCCGACGTAGCGCTTGTGGGAAAAGGCCAGAACATGGACGTCGCCCCGGCTCCCCAGGACCCGTTCCATCTCCGCCCGGCTGATGAAGCCCTCGTCGCTGAACGAGACAAGCAAGAAGGGAGATTGCGTATTCGCCACGACTTGCTCAAATGCAGAGATGGTCGTTCCGCGTTTGTTGAAGTCGCTCTTCCGCGTGCGGCAATCGATCCGCTTGCACGCCACGCCATAGTGCGCGGGCTTGTCCCATTGCACCAACGATTCCCATATGTGGTAATTTCCCAGGTAGGAATGTTGATTGTACGGCGGATCTATGTACGTCAAATCGGCTGCGAGGGTCGATGCGGCGTCCGCCGCGTCGAGACAATGCGCCTGGCATCGCCCGTTCCGAGGACGTCGCAAGACGTCGGGCATTTTCAACACGAGATCGTTGAACGCCCTGGGAGCCCACGACTTCAGGTAGGCCATTTGCACTCCTACCGTGGAATCCACTCGGTCCGCCGCTTCCATGAGAGACACGAGCACGACCGCCTCCAAGTCGGGCGGCAGATCCTTGTCCTCGATCGCCTGCCGAATGGCGTCCACGCGGGCGCCGTTTCCGGGTTTGAAGAACTTGCTCCTCTCGCAGAACGTCTCTGTGAAGTAGTCCGGCCGGCCCGGCAGTCGGTTGAACTCCGAAATCAGCGACGCGGCCGCATCGGCCACGTCGTCCGCGTCTGCCTGGACGTAGCACGTTCCGAGAGCGTGCGCGTACGCCATGTGGTCGTTGGCCAGCACGCGGTAGCCTCGTCTCTTCAACGCATGCCCTACGCGAGAGGTGCCGGAAAACAAGTCGGCGACGCTTCGCACGCCGTCGAGAGAACGCACAACGTCAACAATAGCTGGCACCAGGATGCGCTTCGAACCGATGTACTTGATCATGATTCGTGAGGATGCAGCCACTTCACAATGCGCTCAACAAGGGCGGCATACTCTCTTCGCGTGCATGCAAAGAACATGGAAAACCACCGAAACACATTCAATCGATCGGCCTGGATGTGGAAATTCACATGATATTTGTTTTCGTATTTCACAAAGGCACCATTTGCCAGTACGCAAAGTGAACAATGTGGAAATCGAGTGGCGACCTCAAGGTATTGCATGATTTGAAACGATAGTCTTTCGTGCGCGTTACCGTCTAGCGACTTACCCTTGCTTGACTTCGCCGTCTTGTACTCTAATAGCATTTTTTCTTTCAGGATGCAGTCTTCTTCGAACAATATCGTTTCATCAAAAACAGTGGTCTTCTTTTCGAACATCTTCGGATAACATTGGCTCTTGTACCGTCCTTGATCAGGTGCATAGCGCCTAATGGCTTCTCCTGTGCCCGGAAAGCTGGCAACCAGTGCACCGACTTCAAAAGATGTATCTAGCCAGCCATCGGGAGCATTCCCAGGCGGCCCCGTCGCGAGGGAAGGAACGTAAACTGCTCGACTGCCGACAGAAAGACGGGACCAAGTGCAGAGTCCCCGTCGAGGCACCATCTGCTCAACAACCTCGGAAGTCACATCGCCGCACTCCAGGTGAACGCGCAAGGCGTCCCAGAAACGCTTCACTAGACCCTCGAACTTTTCTCCTTCACGCCGGCTGCCTGTCCCCGTGCTGGGCACGCTCTCGTCAGCTTCAAATTTCTCAATCTGCGTGGCCAGCTTATCCAAATCGGTTGATGGAAAGAGCGTCAATCGTGCCTCCGCGTCTTCGGCGTCGATAGATTTAGTCGGCGGCGCTACGGCCATGACGCAGAGATCGGGGCGCGACATGGACAGCCAATCCCCAACCGGTGCCCCTCGACCAGCGGCGCACCAAGCTACACGTCCAGGTTCCGCACGTACCTCGCGTTGCGTTCGATGAACTCCCGGCGGGGGGCCACTTCATCGCCCATGAGACGGGAGAAGATGTCGTGCGCCGCGGTCGCGCTCTCGATCGTGACCCGCAGGATCGTGCGGGCGTCGGGGTCCATCGTGGTCTTCCAGAGTTGCTCCGGGTTCATCTCGCCCAACCCCTTGTAGCGCTGGATCGAGATGCCCTTGGGCTCGGCGCCGTTGGCGAGCTTGGCGATCTCGCGGTCCCGTTCGGCGTCGCTGTACGCGTAGCGCTCCGTCTTGCCCTTGCGCACGCGATAGAGCGGCGGCTGGGCAATGTACACGTAGCCGCTCTCGATCAGCTCGAACATCTGCCGGAAGAAGAAGGTCAGCAACAACGTGCGGATGTGCGCTCCGTCCACATCGGCGTCCGTCATGATGATGATCTTGTGGTAGCGCGCCCTCCCGATGTCGAAGTCGTCCCGGATGCCCGCCCCGATGGCGGTCACGATCGCCCGGATTTCCTCGTTGGAGAGGACCTTGTCGATTCGCGCCTTCTCGACGTTCAGAATCTTGCCCTTCAGCGGCAGGATCGCCTGGAACGAGCGGTCGCGTCCTTGCTTGGCCGATCCGCCCGCGCTGTCGCCCTCGACCAGATATATCTCCGACAGGGCCGGGTCGGCGATGGAGCAGTCCGCGAGCTTGCCGGGGAGCACGCCCCCCTCCAACCCGCTCTTCTTGCGCGCCAAGTCCCTGGCCTTGCGGGCGGCCTCGCGGGCCCGGGCGGCCTGAAGGGACTTCTCGATGATGGACTTGGCCGCGCGTGGATTCTCCTCCAGGAACGCGGACAGGTGCTCGTTGACCGAAGCCTCGACCGCGCCGCGCACCTCCGAGTTGCCCAGCTTGGTCTTGGTCTGGCCCTCGAACTGCGGCTCCATGACCTTGACGCTGAGCACGCACGTCAGCCCCTCGCGCACGTCGTCGCCCGACAGGCTTTCGTCCTTCTTGAAGATGTTGTTCTTGCGCGCGTAGTCGTTGACCGTGCGGGTGAGCGCGGCCTTGAAGCCGGTCAGGTGCGCGCCGCCTTCGTGGGTGTTGATGTTGTTGACGAAGGTGTGCGTGTTCTCGGAGAAGCCCTCGTCGTACTGCATGGCCAGCTCGATCTCGGCTTCGGGCTTGCCGGCCTCGAAGCTGATAACATCCTCGTGAACCGGCTGGCGCGAACCGCGCAAGTAGGACACGAACTCCACGAGCCCGCCGTCGTAGCGGTACGTCTCCTCCGTCTCGTCCTCGGTGCGTTCGTCGCGGAGCACGATCTCGAGCCCCTTGTTCAGGAACGCCAGCTCGCGGAGCCGGGCCGACAATATGCCGGCGTCGTACGCGAACTCGGTGAAGACCTGCGGGTCGGGCTTGAACACCACCCGCGTGCCGCTGCCCGCGGCCGGGCCCACATCCTCGAGTTCCTTGGTCTTGACCCCGCGCTCGTAGCGCTGGTGATGCCGTCTGCCGCCGCGCGCGACCTCGACCTCCAACCACTCCGAGAGCGCATTGACTACGCTGACGCCGACGCCGTGCAACCCGCCGGACACCTTGTAGGAACTCTTGTCGAACTTGCCGCCCGCGTGGAGGGTCGTCATCGCGACCTCCACTCCGGGGACCTTCTCGGTGGGATGGACGTCGACGGGGATGCCGCGGCCGTCGTCGACCACGCTCACCACGTCGCCGGGATGGAGCGTGACGCTGACCGATTCGCAGTGCCCGGCCATCGCCTCGTCGATGCTGTTGTCCACGACTTCGTACACCAGGTGGTGCAAGCCGCGCGACGACGTGGAGCCGATGTACATGCCGGGCCGCTTCCGCACGGCTTCCAGGCCCTTGAGCACCTGGATCTGTCTAGATGTGTAGTCGTCCCCGCTCCTAGTCTCGGCCAAGTCCGCCCTCCGCAACGTTGATGTGAGTGTCCCTGTCGCGTCCGTGGTTCCTGCGTCCGCCGGCCCGCCGAGCAACGTCTCCGCCGCTCCGCAACCGGAAGCGGACGTCCTCGACCGGAGCGGCGCCGCAGGGCGCGTTGAGGCGTTCGAGAATCATCGGCTTCATCATCGACAGCTCATTGGCCCACTCGCTGGTCGCCACCTCCACCACCAAGGCGTCTCCCCGCACTCCCACGGCGCGGGAGACTCGGGCCACGACCGGACCCACCGCCTCGGCCCAACGCTCCAGCGCGTCCAGGCGCGCCAGCGGCTTGGACAACCCGGACCGGTCCAGGTAGGCCGCCACGGCGCCGGCCAGCGGCGTCCATCCCGATCCCGGCGCGGCGCCGGTCACGCTTCGACGACCCCACCGCAAATCCGCCAGCGGGCAAGCGACGGCTTGCGGAGCAGCACGTCCGACTCGCTCGGAGCGGTGAGAACGACTTGTCCGGCCGACTCTTCTTCCACCAGCGCGACCACGCGCTCCGAGCGGCCCTCGTCCAGCTCGGCGAACGCGTCGTCGAGCAGAAGGATCGGCTCGGCGCCGCGTTGCTCCCGAATCGTCGCCGCCTCCACGAGGCGAAGCGCCAGCGCGGCCGTGCGGCTCTGTCCGCCGGATCCGAACGCCCGCACCGGGACTTGGCGCCCCGACGCCTCCACCGTCACGTGCAGGTTGTCCCGGTGCGGACCCGCCATGGTGCGCCGCCGCCGAAGGTCGCCGGTCCAGCTCTCGTCCAAACGGCGCCGGTACGCCTCGGCGATCTCGCCCTCGGTCCGCTCCGCAACGGCGCCGTCGCCCGAGGCCGCCCAGGTTCCGCTCTCGCCGGGCGGCACGTCGGGGCCGTAGGCCAACTCCGCGCGGCCGCCGCCCGCGATCGCCGCGTAGTACGACGCGAACGGTCCCGTCCAGGCGGCCACCCACTCGGCCCGCATGAGGGTGACGCGCGCGCCGTGCCCGGCCAGCGAGCCGTCCCAGGCCCTTGCCGCCGCGCCGCTCGCTCCGTCCCGAAGCGCCGCGTTGCGCTGCGCCAGCGTTCTCTTGTACGACCGGAGCGCCTCGACGTAGCCCGGGCAGTTGAGAGACAGGACGACGTTCAGGAACTGGCGGCGGCGCGCCGGACCCGCCCTGACCAGATCCACGTCGGCGGGCGAGAAGATCATGGCCCCCAGGCGCCCGAGGGCCTCGGAGAAGCGAGCGGCCTCCTTGCCGTCGACGGCGACCTTCTTGGCCTTGTTCGGCCGGTCGAATCCCGCGGAGACGGTGGCGCAACGCTCGCCTTCCAGGATGCCGCGAACATGGAACGCGTCTTGCGAGAAGGACGTCAGCTCGGCGTCGCGGGCGCCCCTGAAGGAGCGGAAGCACTCGAGGTAGTAGATGGCCTCGAGAAGGTTCGTCTTCCCCTGGGCGTTGTCGCCGATCAAGGCCACTCCCTCGGGAGGGAAGCGAAGCGTCTGGACTCCCAAGTTGCGAAAGTGGCGCAGCTCAAGGGCCTGCAAGACCACCGGCGGCCTCCGGCTCGGCGGCTCCGAGACCTGGGCGCGACGCCGCGCGCGGCCACCTGCTCACACCGACGGCGCTCGAAGCGAGGAACCCGTGCATCGCATTGCGAAAGCTAACGAAAAACCCGGCGAACGGGCGGCGGGGGGGGCGCCGTCGCCAACTGGAACCGGGGTTCCATGAACGGGCTGGTCGCGCGCTTCGGGGCCGTCGCGCGCAAACGCTGCGTTCAGCAACCTTGGAACGAGGGCTTCCTCTTCTCGAGGAACGCGGCCATCCCCTCCTTCATGTCGTCCGTGGACGCGAGCACGCCGAAGCTCGCCGCCTCGAACTTCATGGCGGCCTCCGGCGAGTTTTCCAGCGACCCGTATACCGACTTCAGGGCCATCTCGACGGCCACCGGGCCCTTCTTCGCGATCTTGGCCGCGTACGCCCGCGCGCGCTCCGGCAACTCGTCGTGAGGCGCCACCAGGTTGGCCAATCCGATGTCGAAGGCGCGGGCGGCCCCGACCGGTTCTCCCGTGAGCACCATCTCCAGGGCGCGCCCCAGTCCCACCAGCCGCGCCAAGCGCACGGTGCCGCCGTATCCGGGGATGATGCCGAGCCCCACTTCCGGCAAGCCGAACTGGGCACGGTCGCCGGCGACGCGCAAGTGGCACGCCAGGGCCAGCTCGCAACCGCCCCCGAGCGCGTATCCGCCCACGGCGGCAACCACCGGCCGCGGGAACGTCTCGATGGACCGCAGGACGGCCTGCCCGCGCTCGCTGACCGCGATGCCCGAGCGCGGCGTCATCTTCGCAAGCTCGCCGATGTCGGCGCCGGCCACGAACGCTTTGTCGCCCGCGCCCGTAAGCACGACGGCGCGCAGGGCGTCGTCGCGGCGCAAGTCGGCGAACGCCCCTTCGAGCGAGTCGACGACCTCCGGGTTCAATGCGTTGAGCCTGTTCTGGCGGTCGATGGTGACCGTGGCGATCGAGTCGTGAACCTCGGTCCTGACGTATCGGCTGTCGCTCATCGGGGAGGGATAGGCGGGGAGGGAAGGGGCGTGGGCGAAGGAGATCCGGCCAGGCGGGCGGCGGCGCGGCCGAAGGGTTCGCGTCGGCTTCGGAGGTCGCCCAGGCGTCGGCGGCCGTGGTCGCAACAATCTAGCGCGGCCGGCGGCCGGCCGGCTGAAGGGATGCCCTGCCGGCGACTCGGAGACGGGGCCGCCGAGCTTCCGGGGCGGCCGGGCGACATGCACGTCGGCGCCTAGTCGGCGTTGGGGGTCCGCAGAGCTTCCGGTAGGGTGGCGCGAACTGGCCGAGGCGGCGCCCGGACGCTACCTTGTCGAGGTTGCGAGGCCGCATGTGGTGGCGGGGAGGCCCGGCGGCTCGTTATTCTTGCGAGTCCGGCCGCCCTTCCAAGAGCGTGGCTCGACGGACAGAACTTTTCCTTGGAGAAGCGACGGCAACATGGCGCGATCACTCAACAAGGTCACGTTGATCGGCAACGTGGGCGGCGATCCGGACGTCCGCGCGACGGCGTCGGGAACTCCCGTGGCGAAGCTGTCGCTGGCGACCAGCCGCTCGTTTCAAGACCGCTCGGGGCAACAGCAGGAGCGCACGCAGTGGCACCGCCTGACGTTCTGGGGCAAGCTCGTGGACGTGGTCGAGCAGTACGTCGGCAAGGGCGACCGGCTGTACGTCGAGGGAAGGATCGAGTACTCCCAGACCCAGGACGAGCGCGGCGGCACGCGGTACTGGACGGACATCCAAGTCCACGAGATGATCATGTTGGGTGGCCGTGGCGGCCGAGACGCCGGGGGAAGCGGCTACGACGGCGCGGCGAGCCGGGGCTGGTCTCCGCAGAGCGAGCCGGCGACGCCGGCCGAGGTTGCATCCGGTGCGGCGGCCGGCTCCGAAGCCGGGAGCGGCAGCGGCGAGCCCGAAGACGACCTGCCGTTCTAGCGGGCCGTGGCCAACGACGCGATCGAGATGGAGGGCACCGTCACCGAGGTGTTGCCCAACACCAACTTTCGGGTGAAGCTCGAGAACGGCCACGAGATCCTCGCCTATCTGTCCGGCAAGATGCGAAAGTTCTACATCCGCGTGCTTGCCGGCGACCGCGTAAAGGTCGAGATGTCCCCGTACGACCTCACGCGCGGCCGGGTGACGTACCGCTACAAGTAGAAGGCGGAGAGCCGCGCCGGGAGCGGGACTACTCTTCTTCCGACTTCCACAACCCCATCAAGTGCGGGTCGAACCGGCCGGGTTCGCTTCGGTACTCCTCCGCCCACACGCGAAAGTCGGGCAGGTCCAGCCGAGATCGTATGCTGCGCGTGGCGAAGCGGATGGCCTCGTTGTAGGAAGCAGGCGACGCTTGGCCCGCTTCCCGGGCCTCGGTTTCCGCCAGCGAATAGATGTCGTTCGGCGAGAGGGACAACAACGCGTCGGCTACCCGCGCGGAGCAGTAGTCCCTGTACTTCGCGCGCAACACCGATTCTTCGTTCTGGTCCACCATTGCTCCCTCCGCCGGATCCGTGCCCAGTGCACGAGGGAAGACCGTTGGTGATCATGCGTCTTGCGCTTGAGCTTGACAATAACATTCGATCACTGGCGGCCTGCCGTCAAGCCGAATCGACAGTTCCAGCCGCCGGGCCGATGCCGGTGCTGGACGACGGAGTCCTACGTGACGGCCAGCGGCGGCCCCGGGGAATCGCGTTCCGCGTCGCGCATGTCGCGATAGATCGAACGGCGCGTGAGGCCGTATTGAATGATCCAACTCATGAAGTCCGGGTCGGACTGCTGCAACTCCTCCGCCTGGACGGACACGTCGTCGGGCAACCGGACGTTCAAACGGACGGATCGCGTGCTCCACATGCGCAAATTCGCTCTCAAGCAGGAGGGTGTTCGGGTCTTGGGCCGACCGACCGCCTCGTGGCGGCCACCGGAGGCGGCAAGCGTCCCAACGATAGGCAAACGGACGGCCGCCCGCAAATCGGGCCGATCGCCGAGCCGGGCGTCCGAAATCATCCTAAATCGTTGCTGAGCAAGGATTTAGGAGAAATCAAGCTACGTCCGTAATCAGTTGTTTTCCGCTTCGCGCCAGGTGATCCGCGATGCACATTTGTTTCCGTCCAAATACGGAACTGATACGCGGAAGCCGCCCGGCCTGCACGGCATATGCCATCTAGGGAGGAAACATATTTTTCCGAAAAATTGATCAGCTTCGAGACGCCCCGCGCCTCTCTCCGGCGAGGCGATTTCGGCGCCGATCGGCGCCTCCGTGCAGCCCCCGAAGAGCCACGGCTACGGGAGGGGAAGCACGGCCATGGCGACTCGAAGAGCTGCCTGGGGCCACCGGCCAACACGTGGAGTCCCCGACCTTGACGCCAATCGTCCGCTGTCGCGCCGGACCCGACGGCATCCCTCGAGCCCCCACGGCGCCCCGGGGGACATCCCACGCCGCCCGAGCCGAGCCTGCGCGGCCGCCGGACCCAGGAACGGGACACGGGGCGCCCTGCCCATCCGCGGAAGGCCGCCCCGGCTCCCGGCGGCGGCGTGTACGGCGACTGTCGGCGCGCGCCGGATCATTCGCATCGTCTGGACGAGGCGGAGCTCGGGCGGTCGCCGGGAGTTCTGGGGCCGCCCTTCGCGCGCGCCGGCCCGCATTTCTGTTTTGGTGCGATACCGGGCGCGACGCCGCCGGCTTGCGCGCAACTGCGTCCGCGTTATCTTCCTTGGCCCTCGGCCCAGAGGCGCCGGCGGCCCACCAGCATTCAGAACGGAAGGCAATCCTTGGAAGTCGTCGTACAGGAAAACGAGACCCTGGAGCGCGCGCTTCGCAGGTTCAAGCGAAAGGTCCAGCGTTCGGGGCTCTATTCGGAGCTTCGGAAGCGCCGCTTCTACGAGAAGCCCAGCGCCAGGCGCAAGCGGAGGCGCGAGGCCGCGATTCGGCGTGAACGCCGCCGGCAACGCAGGGGCCGCCGCTAGGCGCCGTCCCGACGGCCGGCATCTCGGCGGCGCCCGGTTCTCCCTCGGGTCAGTTGGCGGGCCACCCGCCCGCCAAGTTAGTCCAGGAGCAGGTTGCTCATCGACCGCTCCGGCGCCCGACTCGACACTTGCGCGCTACAGTTCCAGCGCCACCGGGCCGTCTTGCGTCCATTCGTAGAAGCCGGCGCCCGTCTTGCGTCCGAAGCGCCCCATGGCGACGAGGCGCCGGAGCAACGGGGGCGGCGCGTACCGTTCTTCCCGGTATTCGTCGAACATGATCTCGGCGATCCTCTGCAAAGTGTCGATGCCGACGAAGTCGCACAGCGTGAACGGACCCATCGGATAGCCGCAACCCAGCGTCATCGCCTTGTCGATGTCCTCGATGGTTGCAACGCCGCGCTCCAGTTGCCGTATCGCATCGAGCATGTAGGGAACGAGCAGCAGATTGACCACGAAGCCGGAGTTGTCGCGGGCGGCGACGGGCGCCTTTCCGACGGCCTCGGAGAACGCGAACGCGGCGTCGAAGGTTTTCTTGCTGGTGGCGATCGTCCGCACGACTTCGACCAGCTTCATCACCGGCACCGGATTGAAAAAGTGCAGTCCGACGAAGCGGTCGGCGCGCGACGTGGCCGCGGCCATGTCGGTGATCGGCAACGAGCTGGTGTTGGACGCGAAGATCGTCTCCGGCCCGCACACATCGTCCAGCTCGGCGAACAGCGCGTTCTTGGCATCCAGCGACTCCACGATCGCCTCGACGACCAAGTCGCACCCGGCGAAGTCGCCCGGCTTGGTCGTGAACATCGTCCGCGCCAACGCGCCGTCCCGTTCCGCTTCCCCGAGCTTGCCCTTGGCCACGGCGCGAGCAAGCGACTTCTCGACCCGGGCCCGGCCGGCCCGCAACGCGGCTTCGTCCACCTCGCGCACGACCACCCGGCATCCGGCCTTGGCCGCAACTTCGGCGATCCCGCTCCCCATGAGCCCGCAACCCGCCACTCCCACCGTCCGTATGCTCAACGCGCCGCTCTCCTTTGAGTGCTCTTGTCGATTCCGGTTGGGCAGGGCCTCGCCCGGCCGGACGAGAACCCGCTTGGCGGCGCAACGGTTGGCCGGGCCCCGTCGCGCCGCGCCTCGTCCTTCAGCACGCTTCGACGATCACCGCCCCGCCTTGGCCTCCGCCGATGCACGCGGACCCGAGCCCGTAGCGTCCTCCGCGCCGACGCAGCTCGTGCAGAAGATGGACCACGATGCGCGCGCCCGACGCGCCCAGCGGATGCGTCAGCGCAATGGCGCCCCCGTCCACGTTCGTCCGCTCCGGATCCAGCCCCAGCTCCTTCTCGACGGCCTTGTATTGCGGGGCGAACGCCTCGTTTACCTCGACCAAGTCGATGTCCGAGAGCGAAAGGCCGGCCCGCTTCAGCGCCAGCCTCGCCGCCGGCGCAGGACCGATTCCCATGACGGAAGGATCGACGCCCACGAAGCCCCATGCGACCAAGCGGCCTATCGGAGCCCTGCCGTTGGCCTCAGCCCACCGGCGCCGGGCCAGAACCAGCGACGCCGCGCCGTCGCCGATGCCGCTCGCGTTGCCGGCCGTCACGAGGCCGTCCTTCTTGAAGTAGGGCCGGAGCTTGCCCAGCGCCTCGATCGTGCCGTCCGCGCGAATGTGTTCGTCGCGCCCGAACGTCTTCTCGCCCCGGCGCGTCTTGATCGTCACCGGCGCGACTTCGGCCTCGTAGCGGCCCGCGTCCCATGCGGATTGCGCGCGCGACTGGCTGTCGAGCGCCACCTGGTCCGCCTCCTCGCGGGTCACGCCGTACTCTGCGGCCAGCCGCTCGGCCGTCTCGGCCATCGTCAGGCCGCAGTTCGTGTCGAGCAGGGATTCCCAGAGCAGGTCCTGCAACGCGCCCGCCGCGGGCCCAAGGCGAAGAGACCCCCAGCGGGCGCCCCGAAGCACGTGAGGCGCCTGGCTCATCGACTCGGCGCCGCCGCACAGCACCACGTCCGCGCTGTCCACGAGCATCTCGTGAGCGCCCGAGACGACGGCCTGGAAGCCCGAGCCGCACAGGCGGTTCACCGTGAGCGCCCCCGCTTCCTGGGGAACGCCCGCCCGCAGACCGACGTGCCGCGCCAAGTAGAGCGCGTCCGCCGAAGTCTGGAGCGCGTTGCCGTACACGACGTGGTCCACGGCCCCCGGCTCGACGCCCGCCGCCTCGAGCGCTGCCGTCGCGGAATGCGCGCCCAGATCAGTGGCCGTCCAGTCCTTGAGCGAGCCGCCGAACGTGCCGAACGGCGTGCGCCTCGCCGACAGGAATACGATGTCCTTCGTCGCGTCCTTCGTGGTCACGCGCACTTCTCCTCGAGGATATGGGCCGCCACCCACTCGCCCACCTCGTGGGTCGTGGCGCGTCCGTTCAAGTCCGGCGTTGCGACGCCCGCGCGGAAGGACGCCAAGAGGGCGTTCTCCACCGCGGCCGCCGCGTCGGGCTGGTTGAGATGTTCGAAGATAAGCCCTCCGCAAGCGATGGCCCCGGCCGGATTAGCCTTGCCCGTGCCCGCGATGTCCGGCGCGGAGCCGTGGACGGGCTCGAACAGGGCCCACGCGCCCGGATGGAGGTTGGCCGACGGAGCCAAGCCGAGTCCTCCCGTGACTTGGGCCGCGAGGTCGCTCACGATGTCGCCGAACAGGTTGGACGTGACGATCACGTCGTAGCGGGCCGGCCGGCGAACCATCTCCATCGCGGTCGCGTCCACGTACTGCACTTCCTGCTCGACGCCCGGGAACCGGCTGCCCACCTCCGCGAACACGCGGCGCCACAGGCAGCCCTCGTGCACGAGCGCGTTCGCCTTGTCGACCAGCGTCACCCGCTCGCGCCCGTTGGAGCCCGCGTAGTCGAAGGCCGCCCGCACGATTCGCTCGACGCCCTTGTACGTGTTGACGCTCTCCTGAGTGGCGATCTCGTCGCTGGTGCCCGGCTTGAAGCGGCCTCCCAAGCCGGCGTAGAGTCCCTCGGTGTTCTCGCGGAAAATGACAATGTCGACCGGGCCGCCCGGGTCCTTGAGCGGGCACAGCGACGGAAGGCGCAACCTGCAGGGCCGAAGGTTGACGAAGAGGTCGGCTCGGCGGCGCAGTCCCAGAAGGATGTCGCGCGCGTGCTCGTTGCCCGGAACCCGCGGGTCGCCGAGCGCTCCCAGCAGCGCCAAGGCGTGCTCGCTGGTGAGGCGGTCCATCTCCCGGTCCGTGATGGTCACGCCCTCGCGCAGAAAACGCTCGGCTCCCAGGTCCCAGCGGTCCATGGACAACGCCACGCCGAACCGCACCGCGGCCGCCTCCAGGACCAGAACCGCCGCCTCCGTGACCTCCGGGCCAATTCCGTCCCCGCCCACCACGGCGAGCTTGGTCATCGGTGGAGACTTACGTCGCTCTGCCGAATTTGATGTTGCAACGCGGGCAAAACCAAACGTCCTGGCGTCTGACGAGCTGCGGGCCCGGCTCGCCGCGCGGGCACCGCGGCTCCATTCCCTGTTCCATCTGCACCTTGACCTTTCGCCGCTCGCGCCACGTGCTGATCCGCATCGGCAACTCGAAGCGAAGGGCCGAGACCCGGCACTCGAAGAGAACCGTGCTCGTACCGTCGGGCTCCATCCGCACGCCCAAGTCCGCTAGCGAGCCGCCCATGGGAGACGGCAACCGGCCGCCGCCGCAATAGAGCCGCTCCATGGCCCGCGGACTCTCTAGCGTCGGCGCGCCAAAGCCGATGCGGGGCGGCTTGGGGGCTTTGGGCTTCCGGGCGGACTTGGGTCTGGGCTTACGGGCGGCGGGCGCGGATCGACGGCGGGCGGCCCTGGGCTTGGTGGGCCCGGACTCGGCGCCCGCCTTGGACTCGGCGGCGCTGGCCTTCGAAGCCGACTTCGGCTTGACGGCCTTGGAGCCGGACGCGCGCTTGGCAACCTTCGGCTTCGCGGACGGCTTGGCCGCCGCCTTGGACTTCGCCGCCTTCGACGCCGACGCAACCCCGGCAAGCTTGGCTTCCAAAGGAGGCTGCTTGTCCGTCTCGGACTCGGGCGTCCCCTTGGCAACCTTCGGCTTCGCGGACGGCTTCGGCGCCGCCTTGGACTTCGCCGCCTTCGACGCCGACGCAACCCCGGCAGGCTTGGCTTCCAAAGGAGGCTGCTTGTCCGTCTCGGACTCGGGCGTCCCCTTGGCAACCTTCGGCTTCGCGGACGGCTTCGGCGCGGCCCTCTTGGAGCTCGGCGTGTTCTTGGCAGTCGTCGGCTTCGCGCTCGCCTTGGACTCGGCGGCGCTGAACGTGGAAGCGCGCCCGCGGGACTTGGGCTTGGCGCCCGTCGTCGCAGTCTTGGCCTTGGGTGCGCGCTTCGCCGCCTTGGCGCTCGCCTTCGGCTTGGGCGCGACGCCACTGCGCACGCTGGGCCTAGCCGCCTTGGACTTGCCGGCGGACTTGGACGCCCTCGCCTTGGGCGTGCTGGGCTTTGCGGCGTTGCGGGCCGGCCGGCTGGATTGGGCGGCGCCGGCCTCGTCGTCCGCCGACTGGTTCGTCGCCGTGGTGGCTCCGCCGCTCACACGCTCGTCAGCCGCGGTCGAAGAGATATGCCGAATCCTCCCGGCGGGCCTCGTCGTCTCCGCAAACCGCGAACCGCGCGCCAGACCAGATGGCGGCTCCGCCGTAGTCTCCGTTCTTGTTCACGGCGTAGTAGTTGACGTTGAAGTTCGGCCGGCCTTGTTCGTCCTGGAGGCGGGGCTCGACGGTGTACCGGACGATTCGGCGCAACGCTTCCAGACACGCGTCCTGGGGCGACATCCCCGCGCGCATCGCTTCCACCACCGAGTGCGAGCCGCATGTCTTGATGACAGCCTCGCCGCGCCCCGTCGAACCGCAGGCGCCGACGTCGTTGTCGACATAGAGGCCGGCGCCGACGATCGGCGAGTCGCCCACCCGGCCGGGAATCTTCCACGCCAGTCCCGACGTCGTGGTGACGCCCGCGAGGTCGCCGTCCTGGTTCACGACGTTGCAGTTGATCGTGCCGTGGGGCCGAACGCCGTCGTGCGAGTCGAAGGGATCCACCGGCTCGCCCGTGTCGCTGGGGGGCGGAGGCGGATACCCCGATTCCTCGGCGGTCAGGTAGTCGTCCCGGTCGCTCATGCGAGCACGCCACTCGATCCAACGGCGACGCGCCCGCTCGGTCAGCAGGTCTTCGATCGGATGCCCCATGGAAACGGCGAAGCGCTGGGCGCCCTTGCCCACGAGCAACACGTGGTCCGTGTGCCGCATGACGTCGACGGCGACCCGCGACGGCATCTTCACTCCCTCCAAGGCCGCGACGGCTCCCGCCCCGCGGCTGGGGCCGTGCATGACGGACGAATCCAGCTGCACGACGCCGTCGGCATTGGGCAACCCGCCGTAGCCCACGGAGGCGTCGCCCGGATCAAGCTCGACCGAATTCACGCCCTGCACGACCGCGTCCAGCACATCGCCGCCGTCGGCGACGACCCCAACGGCCGTGGCCACGGACTCCAGCCCATTGGCGCTGGCCACGGCCACGGGGGCCTTGCGCAACTTCAGAACCGCAGGGGCGCCCGCCAAGGGCCTCGCTCCACCGGCAACGACCGCCGCGCCCAAGCCGGCGCCCGCCGAAGCCTTCAGAAAGTCTCGACGCGTCTTCATCGCGCGCTCCGTAGCTGGAGAATTCGGTGTCATGCTTCCTTCGGGGGTCCCAACACGGGGTGCTCCGCAGCCTCGTCGCGCGACAGCCTCGATATGACGGGTTGGCAGAAACGCATTCCCACTGCCTTGAGACGCACCAGGTCCTTCTCGCCCAGGTCGGGGTACCGCTCGGCCAAATACCCCATCGTCTCGTTCATCCATGAATCTTGGTCGTCCACGTTCGCTTCCAAGACGCCGCAACGATGAATGTGGCTGAACAATTCGTCGCGCGCCCGGTCCATCGGTTCTTGCTTAGGCACCTTACTTCCCCTTGTTGGTTGACGTGTGGAAGCGGCCACGGCATCCGCCGCCCGGCCGCAAGGCAACCTTGGAACATACGTTGAAGCGGCCTGCAGGCGCAATCCGCCATTGCGCCGCCCTCGGGGAATGGACGACCCGTGGCAACCGACGCCGCCCCCGCAACCGGACCGCGGGCGCGGGCAAGGGCGGCTCCTGCATGGCCCGCGCGCTGACGAACCCAAACAGGAGTCCGTCAGGGCGGGCGGCTCCCTCGGGCGGCTGGGGGTTCACGAGGAAACCCCGACCCGCCCGGCTCTTGCCTCGCCCGAAGGCTTTCGCCGTTATTGATGGCAACCGTTCGCGTTCCCTTCGAGGCGCGCCGTCACGGTACCTTTCGCGCGCCTGCGAGCGGTGGCGGGTCGCGCGAGACCCGGACGAAGCAAAGCCGAGGACCTCCGAGAGATGACGAAACGAGCATGGAAGAGGCGCGGCGCCACGCGTACCGGGCGAGGGTCGTAAGCCCATGAAGGAACCCCTCCGGCGTGAGACGGTCCGCGCATCGGGGTGTGGGCGAGCCGGCACGCCCCTGCGACGGAGCCACTCTCCGCGCGGCGGCGAGCCGCGTGCTCCGGCCGACCGCGGCGCGAGAGAGTCGGCGCCGTCCCGTGACGGAGCCCGCGCGCGCCGGTCCGGGGGCGGGCCAAGACGCATGCGGCGGTCGCCGGGCGATGACTGAGTCCGCGCCTCGCCGTGGCGGCGCTCCTGGCGCACAGGACCAGACCGTAACCGTGGACCCGGTCGCCCTCGAAGTCTTCCGCCATCTGTTCACGGCGCTCGCCGAGGAGATGGGCGCCGCGCTCAAGCGGGCGTCGTTCTCGCCCAACATCAAGGAACGCCAGGACTACTCATGTGCGCTGTTCGACGCCGACGGCACGGCCGTGGCGCTGGGCGACCACATGCCGGTGCACCTCGGGGCCATGCCGATGAGCGTGGCCGCCGCGCTCGACAATCTCGGCGAGCTCGCGCCCGGCGACGTCGCGTGCTTGAACGATCCGTTCGACGGCGGCACGCACCTGCCCGACGTGACCGTCGTAGCGCCCGTCCATTGCGCCGCCCCCAACGACACGCTGGTTGGATTCGTCGCGTCGCGGGCCCACCATTCGGACGTAGGCGGCATGTCGCCGGGCTCGATGCCCTTGGCGCGCGAGATCTTTCAGGAGGGACTGCGGATTCCGCCGGTCCGGCTCTACGAGCGGGGCGTCCGCAACGAGGATCTCTGGCGCACGCTGCTCGCCAACGTGCGCACCCCGAACGAGCGGGCCGGCGACCTCGACGCGCAGATGGCCGCGTTGCACGCCGGCAGGCGCCGTCTCCTGGACATCGTGGATTCGCGGGGTCTCTCGCAGACGCTGGCCGCCATGACGGCGCTGGTGTCGTACGCGGACCGCCTGGTGGAAGCGGGCGTGGCCCGCATCCCGGACGGCGAGTACAGCGCGGTGGACCACCTTGACGACGACGGCTTCGGGTCGGGCCCGTTGCGAGTTCAAGCGGCGCTGGCGGTCAGCGGCTCTCGCCTCGTCGTGGACTTTGCGGGAACCGCGCCCCAAGCCGCCGGCGGCGTGAACGCCGTTGCCGCCATCACCTCGTCGGCAGCGCGCTACGTGGTTCGGTGCGTCGTGGAAGCGATCCTCGGCGAGACCCTGCCGGCGGGCGGCGGCTCCATGAGCGCCGTCGAGCTCCGTATGCCGTCCGGTTCGCTGGTGAACGCCCAGCCGCCGGCCTCGGTGGCGGCCGGCAACGTGGAGACCAGCCAGCGGATCACCGACGTGCTCATGCTCGCGTTCGCGCGCGCCCTCCCGAACTTGATGCCTGCGCTGTCGCAGGGAACCATGAACAACACCGCCATGGGCGGAACCGATTCCCGGACCCACCGTCCCTTCGCCTACTACGAGACCGTGGGCGGCGGAATGGGCGCGGGACCCGGCGGGCCCGGCCTCTCGGGCGTGCACTGCCACATGTCCAACTCCCTGAACACGCCGGTCGAAGCGCTGGAGCACTCGTATCCGTTTCGCGTGACTCGATACTCGATTCGCCGGGACACGGGCGGGCGCGGGATCCACCGGGGCGGCGACGGGCTGCGCCGGGACGTCATGCTTCTCGCCGACGCAACCGTGACGCTGCTGTGCGACCGGCGTTCGCGCGGGCCCGCGGGCGCGCAAGGCGGAGAGGCCGGAGCG
The DNA here is from genome assembly GCA_965203485.1 of Longimicrobiales bacterium. GTDB lineage: Bacteria > Gemmatimonadota > Gemmatimonadetes > Longimicrobiales > Gaopeijiaceae. The sequence continues at coordinate 411,810 of OZ241892.1, read as the reverse complement.
CCCGGCGTCAACGCGCTCGTGCGCGGCGGCGAGGAGACGACCCTGCGCGGCAAGGCCACGGTGAGCGCCCGGGCGGGCGACGTGATCAGCATTCGCTCTCCGGGGGGCGGCGGATGGGGACGCCCCGGCCGGCAGGGGCCGGAGCCCGTTGCAGACTCTAGTTGCGGACAGCGGCGGGGACGCCCCGGCCGACGGGGGACGGACGCTTGAGGCTCCTGGCGGCCGTTCTGTGCGACCGGGCATCGGTCTCGCCCGACGGCAAGCTGGACCTGAGCGGCGTGTTCCACGACTTGTACGCCCCGGGCTTCCCCGCCCAGCAAGACCATTTGATGCTCGTCCTGTCCCTCGAATGGGACCGGGAAGACGAAGGACGCCATCAGTTTCGGGTCCACGTCAAGGGCCCGAGCGGACGCCCGACGCTCACGGTCGACGGGCACGCCGACGTGCAACGGCGCCCCCCCGACCGGCCTCCTCCCCGGATGCGGCTGGCCGTCCCGCTGAAGGACGTCGTCTTCCCCGTGCCCGGACGCTACGACTTCGAGGTGCACGCCAAGGGCGCAACCTTGGGCGGACCCGTGCTGTATCTAGTTCAGGCCGACGGAAACGACGAAGCGCCGGAGCAGCCTACCACGCCGCCTTGACAAGCAACGCCGCGAAGCCGGCGACGGCGCCGAGCAGGGCTTCGTACTCCTTGTTGCGACCGTAGCGGCCGAGCGAAAAGGACGTGTCAGCGGCGCCGGGCGAGACGACGCGGTAGCGGCGGAGGCGAGGAATCAGAAGTGGCACCCGAGCTCTGTAGCGCGCGTAGTCCGGGCCGAACTGCTTCTCAAGGCGCTGGGCTTCCGACGTCATCGTCGGCAGGTACGTCCACGCGAAGAAGGCCAGGAAGACGATTGCGAGCCACGGTTGGCCCGAAGCCGCGGAGGCGCCCAGGCCGATGATCAAGCTCCCAAGGTAGAGCGGGTTCCGCGTGAAGGCGTAGGGGCCGGCGACGGTCAGGCGCCAGTCCTTTTCGAGCGTGCCAGCGGCCCAGGCCCTCACGGCCAAGCCCGTCAAGACCACGCAGGCCCCCAACCAGAGCGACCACTCGGTTGGCCGAGCGAACCAGAGGCACACCGCGGCCAGAAGCCACGCGCTGCGAAGGCGCAAACGTCGTTCCCCGGCTCTCAGCGCCGTGCTCCCTCCACGCCGCGCCCGGAGTCGGCGGGACCGCAACCGAGGCCGGCGGCGGCGAAACCCCGGCCCGCCGTCGCCGCGCTGCCGGAAGCGAAAGCAGGCCCGTCGCTGCCGGCCGACTCCACCTCGGCGGACCCCGGCGGCAGGATCTCTTCGAGATGAAGCGACAGGCTGATGCCGGCGAAATGCGTTTCCATGTAGACCACCATGCGGCGCTCGTCGTCGGAGAAGTGTATCTCCGCGCGTCCGCCCTCCGAAAACAGGCCGTCCGTGCTGATGACGGGCTGCACCACGATCGTATTGAACTTGCCCGCGCCGACCTTCCGTTCGTCCTTGCGCAGCACCCGAATGACGACGGGGTTCCCCTCCTCCTTGAAGTAGCGGTTGAACACGTAGGTCTCGCCGACCTCCAGCGGCAACGTGCGCGCGAAGTACACGAACGACACGTCGTCCAGCGGCAACGCAGTGGGCATGACGCTCGTGGTGTCGTAGTCGATCCGCCGCGCTTTGCGCTCCTCGGGAAAGAACAGGTATTCCTTGAACGACTTGCGTCCTCCTTCGTGCTGATCCTTGACGAAGCGCCGGGACACCAGCGTCCTCTCGTCCATCCAGCTGTAGAACTTCGAGTCCATCTTGTAGAAGGGGACGCCGCCACTGATGCGCCACTCCGCCGCGTACGCCGGAAACTCCCCGACCGTGTCGACTCGGGGCACCGACATCCAGCCCTCGCCGACGTTGAACCAGCCGAACTTGACCTTGTAGCGCAACGTCTCGCCGACCGCGAAGGGGATGCGGGCCGGGGCCGGAGTGGACATCCGCAACGTATCGCGGACGAAGGCTTGACCCGGCGCCGCGCCGGGAACGCCGGCCAAGCCCACAGACGACCACAATGCCAACGCGGCAACTGTCCTGCGGAGACGCAGCAGCTCGCCGGCAACTGCGATCGGGCGCACGCGGCTCCTGCGGCTCCGCATGTCGTAGCGCGGCTCCATGGGGGCGACGGCCACCCTGCGCGCGAAAGGCGCCAGCTTGGCAAGGAGCTCCGCATTGGCCGCCCAGCCGTCGCGGGCAAGAAGCCGGTGTCCGGCCGCGGCTTCGAAGGCGGCCGTGACGACCTTCGCGCGGTAGAGGCGGAAGCCGCACAGGCGGCCCGCGTCCGAGGGCGCGCCTCGGCGCCCCAAGACGAATCGCGCGAGGCGCAGGGCGGCACGAACGGGCCACGGCGCCGGCGCCGCACCGGACGGCACGCTGGCCACGACGTCCGCCCCGCCCTCCAGTGTCCTGACGAGCTTGGCCAAGTGCTCGGGCGGGTCGGTGAAGTCCGCCTGCATGACGACGACCGCGTCCCTCTTGGGGTAGCGAACTCGATTCGCCGCTTCCTTGAGGAGCCGCTCCACTCCGCGGCCGTAGCCGCGCGGACGGTCGTGCGCCAGTACGGTCAGCGGCAGCACGCGCTCGTACCGCTTGAGCAGGGCGGCGGTGTCGTCGCTCGAACCGTCGTCCAGGACCAGCACGTGGTAGTCGCGGCCGAGTTCGGCCATGGTCTCCCGAATCCTCCAGAGCAGAACGCCAACCGTGCGACTCTCGTCGCGCGCCGGAATGCAGATGTAGATCATTGCGGAACCTCCTCGGGACGAACTCCCGCACCTCTTCCATTATACCCGCGAACGGCGCCGAAAGTTCCGGGGTAGCCCCGGGGACGCGGAACCGTCCACCTGCGATGGAGCGCGGCCCTGCCCAAGACGGACCCTCGGGGGCCTACGCCGACGACGAGGACCGCGGCTCCGAAGCGCCGACGTTGCGGGAAGCATGAAGACCCGGCGGCGGCGTCTTCCACCGGCGGTGCATCCAAAAGTACTGTTCGGGGAGCTCGCGGACCTTGGCTTCCAGGCGGGACGCGCAGGCTTGCGTGAGGGCGTTGGCGCCCGCTCCCGGATCAAGGGCCTCGAGCTCGAGGCGGTAGCGAATGCGTGGACCCGGCACGCGAGTCGCGAAGGCCGTGCCCATGAGCGCGCCGGCGCGGCGGGCCAGCACGGCGGGGCCTCGGGCGGTCGCGGCGGGACGGCCGAAGAAGTCCACGAAGATGCCGGCGTCGCGGGCGTCCTGGTCGCCGACCACGCCCACGGACTTCCCCGTCCTGAGCACTTGGACGACTCGCCGCCGCGCATGTTCGCGCGGGATCACCTCCATCCCCAAGTTCGCCCGGCACCGGGTGATGTAGCGGTCGAAGTACGGATTTCGCTGGCGCGCGGCGATCACGTCCATGGGCAAGCCCGCGGCCACGATGGCGGCTCCGCAGATCTCCCAGTTGCCGACGTGGCCGGTGACGAGGACGGCGCCCGCGGGGTGATTCGCGGCCGCCTCCAGCACATCGCGCCCCACGACCTCGGTCCGCGCCCGCACGCCGGCGAGCCCCAAGCGGGACAAGCGCAGCATGGCCATGGCTTCGGCCCCGAAATGCGCGTAGCACCGGCGAGCCACGTCGCGGCACCACGCCTCGCCGGCCTCGGGGAAGGCCATGCGGAGTTGCTCCATCATCACGCCCCAGCGCGGCCGTCCCCAGCGCGCCGCCAGCCGTCCGAGCGCCGCCCCGCCGCTCTGGGCCAGCTTCTCGGGCACGGCGTTGCACCCCGCGCCGAAGCTCCGTACGAGCGCGTACTCCAGCCGGTGCCGTCCGTCGCCGCGCCGACTCACCGGAACTGCAGCTTGCGCAGGCGGCCGTACAGTCCGCCTTCCGCCAGGAGTTCGGCATGCGTCCCCCGCTGAACCACGCGTCCCTGGTCCACGACCACGATCAAGTCGGCTCGCTGAATCGTGGACAGGCGATGCGCGATGACGAAGACCGTGCGCCCCTCCAAGAGACGGTCGATGGCGTCCTGAACCAGCCGCTCCGACTCGGCGTCCAGGGCGCTGGTGGCCTCGTCCAACACCAGGATCGGCGGGTCGCGGAGCACGGCCCGGGCGATCGCGACGCGTTGCCGCTGGCCGCCCGAGAGCGCCGTGCCCCGCTCGCCCACGAGCGTGTCGTATCCGTCGGGAAGGCCGGACACAAAGTCGTGCGCGTGCGCCGCCCGCGCCGCGCGCTCCACCTGCTGCGACGTCGCCCCCGGCGTTCCGTAGGCGATGTTGGCGCGCACCGTGTCGTGGAAGAGCACCGTGTCCTGCGAGACGATTCCGAGCGCGGCCCGCAAGCCGCGCAGCTGGTAGTTGCGCACGTCCTCGCCGGCGATCTCGACCGCGCCTTCCGTGGCGTCGTAGAAGCGGCCGAGCAGATCGACGATGCTGGTCTTGCCGGCCCCGCTCGGGCCCACGAGCGCCACCACCGAGCCCTGGGGCGCCCAGAAGTCCACGTCGCGAAGCACGGAGTCGCCCTCGCGGTAGGCCAACCCGACGCTCCGGTAGCGGATCCCCTCGCCGACGCCCGCGAACGGCTTTGCGCCCCGGCGGTCGCCGATGCCGGAAGGCGCGTCCACGAACTCGAAGAGGCGCTCGGCTCCGGCCAGCCCCGGCTGCGCCAACGCCGGCAACTTGCTCAGATACTTCACCGGCGCGTACAGGCGCGTGCTCAGCACGATGAACAGAAGGAACGCCTCGCCGCTCAGGGAACCGTCGACGACGACCATGCGGGCTCCGTACCAGAGCAGGACCGAGGTCCCCACGGCCACGAGCACCTCGGTGATCGGCCCCGCCAGCGCCCTCAGCTTCACCGTTCGGATGACCGCGTCGAAGTACGCGGCGGTCGCGGCCCGGAACCGGCGGCGCTCGTGGCCCTCGGCCGCGGCCGTCTTGACCATGCGGATGCCCGACACGGTCTCCTGAATGCGCGAGCCCAGGTCGCCCGCCAAGTCGAGCGCGGCGCTGTCGCGCAGGCGCAACCGCCGCACCAGCGGCCCCCACACGACCATCGTCACGGGCACGACCACGAAGGCGGCGCCGGTCAGCCGCCACGAAATCTGGGTCATCCAGAACAGAACCGCCGCCAAGCTCAGCACGTGCGAGACCGCCTGCACCAGCTCCTTGGCGATCAGCGCCCGCAGCTGCTCGACGTCGTGGGTGAGGCGCGACACGACCTGTCCGGTCCGCGTCCGCCCGAAGAACGCCAGGTCGAGCCTCAGAACGTGCTCGTACACCTCGTTGCGCAGGTCGCGCGCCACTCCCTGCTCGACCCGGGCCGTCCAGTACGACCGCAGGAAGTCCACCACGTTCTTGCACAGCACGAGGAGCAGGACGAACAGGATGACACCGGCCACGACGGCCTGCGGGTCGCCGTCCAGGTCGACCAGGCGTCCCGCCGTGCCTTCGAGCGCGGCTCGAATGCGGGGCGGCTCCGCTTGAAGCCCCAGCCCGGCCTCGCCGCCGAACACCGTGGCGAGAAAGGGCAGAAGCGCCACGAACGAGAAGGCGTCCAGCGCGGCGTAGGCGGCCCCGGCCAAGCCGGCCAGCAGGAGCGTGCCGAGGTGAGGACGCAGGTACGAGAGGATGCGGCCGTAGCGGGACCGAGCCGCTGGCGGCGCGGCCGGAGCCGAGCCCGCCGCCGCGAGCGCGCCGCTTCGCGAGGAGGGCGGGGAGGGCTTCCGGGACGCGGGACGGGTCGCAGGCCGATCCGGGCCGCTCTCGCCGGACGCGGGGCTCACCGCGGGCGGGGCTTGAGCGTGGCGAGCGGGACGATCATCTCCTCGGGCGACGCGCCGCCGTGCAGGAAGGAGTTGGCGTACCGGCGCCGGTACTCGCGCAGCCGGGTCGGGTACACGAAGTAGAAGTCCTCCAGGGCAACGAGGTAGCGTGTGCCCGGTTCGCCCGGCGGGAGACGCAGGTCGGACGCCCGCCGCGTGGCGAACGCCGAGCTTGGATTCTCGGCCCGCAGGGCGGCGCCGAACTTGTAGCGCAGGTTGGCGGTGGTGCCGCGGCGCGCGCGCACCGTCGCCGACCTGCGGCAGTGGATCGAGCCGTGATCGGTCGTGAGAAGCACTCGGCACCCGCGGCGGGCGGCCTCCATGAGCACGGAGAACGCCGTCGAGCGCTCGAACCAGGAGCGCGTGAGCTGCCGGAGCGCGGCTTGGTCCTTCGCCACCTCCATGAGGATCGGCGACTCCGAACGCCCGTGCGTCATGAGGTCGACGAAGTTGAAGACGAGGGCCGTGACCGACGCCGGCGTGGACGCCGCCGAGCGAACTCGCCCCAGCACGGCTTCGGCGTTGCGGTCGGTGAAGACCTTGTCGTAGTGGACCGGCACGTCGCGGCCGGCGAGGCGGCGCAGCTGGGTCCGCAGGAGCTCGTCTTCGAAGGCGTTCATCGACCGCTCGTCGCCCGCGCCGTCCCACCACCCCGGCCGGAGCTTCGCGATCTCGTCGGGGAACAGCCCGGAGAAAAGGGCGTTTCGCGCGTAAGGCGTCGCCGTCGGCAAGATCGACCAGTGCACGCCCTCGTCGATCTCGAAGCTCTCGCCGAGCAGCGCGGAGATCGCCCGCCATTGGTCGAGCCTCATGCAGTCCAGCACCACGAAGAACACGGGGTCGCGTCCCAGCAGCGGCACGAGCCGCCGTTCGACCACGTCGACCGAGAGTTCGGGACGGTCTCCCTCGCCCCTCGCCCACAACGGATACTCCCTGCCCACCCAGCGCCCGAAGTCGTGGCGCAGCTCCGCCTGAAGCGACTCGACGGTGTCCAGCAGCCCCGACTCGCCGGCCGCCTCCAACCGCAGGTGCCAGTCGACGAGTTCCTGGTAGGCCCGTTCGAAGCGCCGGGCCGTGGGAGCCTCCTCGCGGCGGCCGGCCAGCCCCGGCCAACGGGCCGCAAAGTCCTGCGCCGTGTGCTGCTGGCGAATCGACGAGCCCTCCAGGAGCCGCGTCACCACCGACAGCACTTGGCGCGGGCTGGTCGGCTTGACGAGGTAGTCCTCAGCGTAGCGCCCGATCGCCTCGGTCATCGTCCGGTCCTCTTCGGACTTGGTGATCATGACGACGCGCGCGTGCGGATCGTCGCGGCGGATGAGCTCGAGCACGTCCAGGCCCCGCCGGCCCGGCATCTGCTCGTCCAGCAGGACCAGGTCGTAGGCGCGCCCGCGCAGGAGCGCCAGAGCGTCGTCCCCGTTGGGGATGGCGTCCACGTGGTAGCCGCGCCGCTGCAGGAAGAGAAGATGAGGGCGCAGGAGGTCGATCTCGTCGTCCACCCAGAGGATGCGCTTCGGCGCGCGGGCTCCGCCGGCCGGGCTGTCCGGCCCGGGCAAGGAGGCGCGTTCGCTCGAGCCGGGCGAGCTGGCCGTCCGCCCGGTCACGGCCGCCGCGCCCTCACATCGTCACCATGTAGGAGAACCAAGCCGCCACGGGCCGCCCGCCGCGCCTCCCCGGCGCGAACATCCATCCGGCGGCCTCGCGCGCGAGCTGGCGGTTGAAGCCGCGGTCCTTGGTCGGCGGATCGATGCGCGTGGAGTCCGGGACGACGCTGCCCTCTTCGTCGACGAACACCCAGACCTCGAATCGCACGCCGCGCAGGTTCTTGTTGGCCGGCGGAATGATCATCATGCGGGGAACCGGCGGCGCCACCTCGATCCGGCCGGCATCGGCGGAGCCCCCGTCCCCCTCTCCCTCGCCGTCGTCCTGGCCGGGAGGGCCCAGCGGGCCCGGGTCGCCCAGGAGCGAGGCCAAGTCGAAAGACGGCTCGGCATCGATCTCGACGGGGTCCATCTCGATATCGACCGGCAACGGAATCTGCGGGCGCACGAGCGGACGCGCGGGCGGCACCGCCACGTTGACGGCCTGCATGCCCCCCCGCGCGGCTCGGTCGTCGTCCGCGTCGGGGCCCGCGGCGGCGAGCGGCATTTCGGGAATTGGAGGGCGGCCGCCGCTCAGCAGGAACAGCAGGTGAAGCGCGAGGGAGGCCAGCAACCCGTTGCGCCACACCCGCATCTCGGCACGGCGGCGGCCCCGGGCGCTCTCCGCGCGCGGCGGCCCCGGGCGGCCCCGGATGCCCGCCGCGCCCCGGTTGCCTCGCCCGCTTCGCGTCGTCCGCCCGCTGTCGTCCCTCCGGCCGGCGCCCGTGCCCTGGCCGGCCGTGTCGTTGGTGCCCATGGCGTCGCAACCTTGCCTAGTCTCATCCAATATTACCATACGGGCGGTTCCGGCGTTTCGGAGCGGCTCGCCGGCGGGGGGGGCACGGCCCGCCGCTCATCGCAAGGAGAACGCGCGTGAAAGGAGAATGCACGTGAACCTCGGGCTCGAGGGCAGGGCCGCGCTGGTCGCCGGCGCTTCTACCGGATTGGGGAGGGCCGTGGCGGAGCGGCTCGCCCAGGAAGGCGCGGACGTGGTCGTCAACGCCAGGAGCGCGGAGACGCTTGAGGCGGCCGCCGCGGAGATCGCGCAGGAGACGGGCCGCCGGATCGTGCCCGCGCCGGGCGACGTCGCGAGCGAGCAGTGCTGCGCCGAGCTGGTCGGAACCGCAGTGCGCACCTTCGGCCGGCTGGACGTGCTGGTCGCCAACGCCGGAGGCCCACCGCCCGGCGGAGCGGACGACTTCGCGCCGGACGCCTATCGCCGGGCGCTGGAGCTCAACCTCATGTCCACGGTCCAGCTCGCGCTCGCGGCCGTGCCCGAAATGCGCAAGAACCGGTGGGGCCGCGTGGTGGCGATCACGTCCGTGTCGGTCAAGCAGCCCGTCGAGGGGCTGATCCTGTCGAACACCGCGCGCCCCGGCGTGGTCGGCTTCGTCAAGACGCTTTCGCGCGAGGTGGCGCACGACGGCATCCTCTGCAACGTGGTGGCGCCCGGCTTCATCCAGACGGACCGCCTGCGCGAACTCTTCGACGCGCGCGCCGAGAAGCAGGGGACGGACTGGGAGTCGGTTCGCGAGCAAGTGGCCGGCGGCGTTCCCATGGGGCGGCTGGGGCGGCCCGAGGAGTTGGCGGCGGCGGTGGCGTTCCTGGCGTCCGAAGCCGCTTCGTACGTTACGGGACACACGTTGCAGATCGACGGCGGGCTGCTGCAGGGACTCCTGTGAACCCGGCGGCCCCGTGAAGCGGGGTACGGGCCGGGAACTCCGGCTTTCGCGCACCCGCATCCGCAGTCTCTCCAGGACGACCGCCGCGAGGACAAGGACGGCCACGGCGGCGCCCCAGCGCTCAACTCGCTTCGCGCGCCGGCGCGCGGCTACCGTCGCGGGGCCGGAGGGTTCGTGAGCCTTGAGGAGCGCGTTCGCCGCGCTAGGCCGGGGGGTGGCGTTTCCGCCTACCTGGAACTCTCGAAGCCCGGGATCACCGCGTTCGTGGCCGCCACGGCCGCGGCCGCCCACGTCGTGGCGGCAGCCGAGATGCAGTGGCTGAACGTGGCGCACGTCGTCCTGGGCACCGGACTGAGCACGGGCGGCGCGTTGGCGCTGAACCAGTACTTGGAGCGGCGTCCCGACGCGCTGATGGTGCGCACGCAGGACCGCCCCGTGCCCTCGGGCCGCCTGGCCCCCGGACGGGCCCGCCTCTTCGGCGCCGTGCTCGTGGCCGCCGGCGTGGGGCACTTGGCGTTCTGGGCAGGATGGGTTCCGGCGGTGGTCGCGGCGGCAGCGGCGGTTCTCTACAACGCCGTCTACACGCCGCTCAAGCTCCGGTCGCCGGTGGCCACGCCGGTAGGAGCGGTGCCGGGCGCGTTGCCGGCGCTCATCGGATGGACGGCCAGCGCAGGCGGGGTGGACGGCCGCGGGATGGCGCTGTTCGGCATCCTCTTCTTCTGGCAACTGATCCACGTTCTGGCGTTGGGATGGACGCTCCGCGAGGACTACGAGCGGGCCGGCTTCCACCTCATCCCTCCAGTGTCGTCCCGGGTCGTCGCGGTGTTCCTCGTCGGCTACGCGGGGGCGCTGGTCCTCGCGAGCGCCTTGCCCGCCTTTCTCGGCATGGCCGGCGGACCCTACTTCGCGGGCGCGATGGCCCTGGGCGCCACGATGCTGGCCGCCAGCGCCGCCTTCCTGCTCAAGCCCACCCGCCAGCGTTGCCGCCGCGTGTTCGTCGGGTCCCTTCTGTACCACCCGCTGCTGCTGGCCCTGATGGTGGCCGGCGCCCTGGACTGACAACTGAGAGCGAATTCCCATGACCATGCGACCCATCTTCGGCCGTTCGGCCCGACGCCACGCCGCCTCCGTCGCGCTGGCCACCGCGGTGCTCCCCCTCGGCAACCCTGCCTTCGCCGCCCCCGCGCAGCCGCAAGAGGCCGCCGCCCGCCCCCGCGCACGAGACTTGGGCATCCAGCCCGGCGTGTTCCAGCCCGGCCCGCTGAACGCCATCACCGACGTCGAGGGGGTGCTGGTCGGCCACGCCACCGTCGTCGAAGGCGACAGCGTTCGCACAGGCGTCACCGCCGTCCGCCCGCACGGCGGCAACCTCTACTTGGACCGCGTCCCCGCCGCGATTCACGTGGGCAACGGCTTCGGCAAGCTGCTGGGCGTGACGCAGGTGGCCGAACTCGGCGAACTCGAGACGCCGCTTCTCCTGACCTGCACGCTTTGCGTCTGGAGAGCGGCCGACGCAATGGCGGAGTGGGCTCTGGCGCAGGAAGGCATGGAGCGCGTGCGATCGATCAACCCCGTCGTGGGGGAGACGAACGACGGCGGCCTCAACGCCGTTCGCAACCGCCCGGTGAGACCCGAGCACGTGCGCGAGGCGCTGGAGGGCGCGTCGGGAGGCCACGTGGAAGAAGGCTCGGTCGGCGCCGGGACCGGAACGTCCGCCTTCGGATGGAAGGGCGGCATTGGAACGAGTTCGCGCCGGCTGCCGGCGTCGTTGGGGGGATATTCGCTGGGAGCGCTCGTCCAGTCCAACTTCGGAGGGATCCTCCGGATCGCGGGAGCGCCGGTGGGCAAGGCGCTGGGACGCTACGCCTTCCGGGCGCAAGTGGAGCGGGAGCGCGGAGGCCGCGCGGAAGAACGCGACGGCGAGTCCCAAGGCTCGATCATGATCGTCGTGGCCACCAACGCCCCGCTCTCGGCCCGCAACCTGGAACGCCTGGCCAGCCGCGCGATAATGGGCTTGTCGCGCACCGGATCGTTCGCCAGCAACGGATCGGGCGACTACGTGATCGCCTTCTCGACGGCCGCCTCGGTGCGGCGACGGCTCGGCAACCCCGTATCCACCGTCGAAGCGCTCGCGAACCCCGCGATGTCCGGCCTCTTCCAGGCCACCGTCGAGGCCACCGAAGAAGCCATCTACAACTCCATCCTGACGGCGACCACGGTCAATAGCCGGTTCGGCGCCCGCGAGGCCCTTCCCGTGGACGCCGTCGTCGAAGTCCTGCGCCGCCACGGCGTCGCGCCGCCGCCGTAAGCCAACGGATCGCCGCTCTTGGCGCCGGGCGCGTTAGGCGCGACGATCGGGACGCGACGAGCGGCCGCTTCGCGCCTTCGTGGAGAACTCCGCGCGGTCACCTAGCCGCCTCAGCGCACCAAGTCGACATTCCACACCCGCACGAACGGATCGCCGATTTCTCCGATCGTCAGGTCGACAATGGAAGTGCGGTTTCCGTCCGCCATGAAGGCGCCGACTCCATGAGTTTCCGGGAAGTCCAGCCACTGTGACGCCAACGGCGTGCACGCGTCGACATCGATGACGTCTAGGCGAAAGCGGTACACGCCACTGACGAGGCCATCCTTCGGCATGAGCGACACATCGCCGCTGGCCGAAATCCTTTCTTCCATCCCTCCCATCCAATTCGGTCGTCGTTCGGCCATGAGAAGCCATATCCTTCCATCGTCGTCAACACTAATGTCCGTCATGATGTTCGGTGGAGGGTTATCGTCGCTCAGCGGCACGCTCCGGCGCCATTCGTTTCCGAGAGACGGTCCTGTTATTCGTCCAATTCTCGATCCGTCGTGGCTCCATGCCTCGACGCGGTACCTGTGCCGGCCGACGGAAAATATATTGCCGTCACGGTCTGTTGACAGGAACGTGTTCCGCACGTCGTAATCCTCCAGCACGTCGGCAGCGAGGTCGCTGGGCACAGCTCCCACGGACGACACGATCTGGCCGTCTTCCAGAATGTGAATCGGGAATCCGGCCTCCCTGCTGCTCGGAACCCATGCCGTGGCCGCAAATCGCATTCGCCCGGGCAACCCGACCATCTGGTGGGCTGCCGCTGGTACAGTCATCTCGGCGCGCAACGACAGGTCCTCTCCGATCGCCGAGACCCTGCCGTTTTCCCAGTCGAAGACATAAACCAGCCCCGTTGGATCGACGTGAAACGGAACGGGATCGAGAAACTCCAGCGGGCCCTGGCCCTTCTTGCCGACGGTCGCCGCAAAGGTTCCGTCCGGCTCGAAGACCAGCACCTCGCCCAGGGTGCCTTGGCCCATCCAGTACCTTCCTAGGGAGTCTTGCAACGGACGCGTCGTCCCGGGCACCGGCATCAGCAGACCTTGTTCGGTGCCCTCGCCACCCAGTTGCACCGCCAGTTCAAAGCGAAGCTGGCCCTGTGACTGCGTGATCTCCGCAATCGTGCACGTACCCTCTATAAAGGACCCTCTCGGAGAGTCTGGTCGGCATGCCCCCAAGCCGACGAGCCCGCATGCAATCCACTGTCGCCGACGGCCAGCCCGACCAACCATTCTCGTGCGCGGAATGCTCAATTGGCCGGACCTCTTGGTTTTGTCGCCATGGTTTCAGCGCCGGTGAGTTCCAAGACATTGAGACGCTTGAGGGCCGCCGTCGTGTTCGCACCCAAAAATATGACAGCAGTGATCTGCTCGGCGCGGCATCCGAAACCGCGCATAGCAAGCAGATTTCGCGACTCATTCAGGATTAGGCGACCTGCGTATTTCCTCGCGAGAGCATGTAGTGCGCGAGAATCGGCTCGGCGGATGGAATCCAGCACTGCCGATTCCGTGGCCTGGACATCGCTCACGGAAGTCGGCGCTCCAATGCACGTCAGGCAGTCCAAAAAACGACAGTCCATGTTGTTCGTTCCGTCTGGATCATGGCCCCTTCCTTCATGGTAGAGCCACAAGAAGCCACATGTCCGACATCTGTTTCCACAGTCTTCACCATCTGCCAATTGAGCGATCGCAGGCAAAGGAGACATAACGACCACGAACGCCAGCGCTAACACCATAACGGCAGGACGGCTTCGCTTCTTCTCTGATGTCATGTGATGATCCTCGGTTCCTCGGTGTATTCGTCGCCGATCTAGTGCAACGTCCTCGGCTAAGTTCCAGGACGTGTTCCTGATGACGATGTTATCAACTCGACGTTCCAAATGTTGACGAGCAACGCTCCCAAGTCTCCGTACATGCCATCCGTCAACGAAACGACGTCTCGAGACGGCAGAAAGGAACCAAATCCCAGGCTGGTAGGGCGATCCAGCCATTGGGAAGCCACTGCCCGACATGCGCCCAAGTCGATGACGTCCAAACGAAATCGCCATATCCTCCCAACGGCGTCCATGTCGGCTGGCACGAAAATCACGCTACCGTCCGGCGCCACTCGCTCGATCATGGCGTCCCGCCAATTCGACCTTGTGAACGCGGCGATCACCCACAGTCTCTCGTCGTCGTCGACGTGTATGTCCTTAATGATGTTCGGCGGCGGCTGGGCATCACCCGGAAGTTGTGAAGCTTCGGCTCGTCCGTTGAGCACGGGTCCCTCCAGGCGTCCGGCGCTCGATCCATCGCTCCGCCAAGCATCGACCACGTACCGGTCGCGATGAGCGCTGAAAAGCAGATCTCCTGCGCCCTTGGCCAGATACATGCTGGCAACGAGCACGTCGCCGGCAGCCTCGGAGGATTGATCATCCGGGAGGGCGCCGATTGACCTCACAATCCCGCCGCCGTCCAAGACGTGAATCGGAAATCCCGCGCTCTCGCCGTCGGTGATCCAGGACGTGAACGCATAGCGATCCCCTTCGGATAGAGGCACGATGTCGTGAACCCACGCCGGCAACGAGATGGCGGCTGCAAGGGAGAGGTCTTGACGAATCACCGATACCCTGCCGTTCTCTGGGTCCAAGACGTGCACTTGGTCAAGCGGATCAACGTAGAACGGCAACGCATCCAAGAACTCCAGCGGACCCTGCCCTTTTCTTCCCACCGTCGCGGCGTAAGAGCCGCCCGGTTCGAACAACAGCAACTCTCCCGTCTGGCCTACCCAATATCGGCCCAAGCGGTCGCGGACCGGGTGAGTCGCGCCGGGAACCGGAATGAGCGCCGCGTTTTCCGAATCGTCCGTACCTAGTTGGGCGGCCAGCTCAAGGCGAATACGACCTTCTTCTTGATTGACTTCGGGAATCGCGCACGTGCCGTCGACGAAGGAATCCAGACTCCGGCTCGCATCGTCTGGCTGGCACGCGCCAATGCATGACGTCGCGACAACGCACCACGTTCCCGGGCGACGGAGCGCAACCAGCGACTTCAGATGTGCCTTCATCGCCCACCCTCCAAGTCCAAGCTGCGAGATCCCGGCATCGGCCGTGGCGCAACGACAGCGGGCAGGCGCCCGTCAATCAGGGCGCTTACGGCAATCGTTGTCTCTCGGCTCAAGAAGACGACCGCCGTCACATGGTCGCTTGCACAACCGATACCCCGCATCGCCAGCAACCGTCGCGACTCGTCCAGAAGCAAGCGACCGGAATAGTGAGCGACCAGTGCAGACAGCGAGTCCGCCGAGGCTCCCTGGATCGCACGCAGGGCGTGGGCGGCCGGAAGGCCAGCGTCGCCGACGTCGTTCGGCGCTAGCTGGCAACGCCGGCAACTCAGGAAGCGGCAATCCATGTCGAAGCCGTTTGCCCTGCCCACGTAGTCTCTGCCCTCGTCGGAGAGCTTAAGGAAGCCGCACGAATGGCACGTGCGGCCGCAGTCCTGCTGCGCGGCCGCCGCCATCGGCGATGCCGCCAACGCCGCGATTGCCGCCACCATCCAGGCAGCTTGTGTGACAGCCGTCTTCATGGTCTCTACTCCTCGCGTGAGTGTGAATGGCAGGCCGCCCTCGCGGCCTCCCGGGCGGGTCGGCCGACGGATTGGCCTCGTTCCATCCCGCTCCTACCCCTTTATCCCGATGAAATCGAGATTGGTTGCAACGCGGGCCCGCCGACCGCCGATGGGGCCCTCGGTCGGCCGGGTTCCTGACGCTTGTTCTCCGCCGGGCGCACTGCGCCTCGCTGTCCCACCACCAGGGCCTCGTTGCAACCGCGCCTGTCCGGCTCCTCTTCGAATCGGTCGGCAAGGTAGCGCCGCCAGTCGTCTTCGGCCACTTCCAGCTCGGCACCCCACACCGCTGCAAAGGCACTCGCCAGACCGTAGTCCCTGATGGCCTTCATGAGGCTGCCTCCCGACACGAATCCGGGCCGTTTCGCCTCCAAGAATTCGAAGAACGACGCCGAGTAGTCGTACGCCAGCCGGTCCGGATACTTCCGCCACAGGTCGCTCAGCGGCGGCGACCGTTCGGAGTCGCTCCTCTGGCGCGCGTCGAACCACAGCCGCCAGGCGCTCTGGCACGTGAGACCCCCGGCGGCCCATTCGGCGAACCCCTCCTGCAACCACTGGGGCGGGTCGTCCAGACCCAGAAAGGCATGCATCCGAATATGGGCGTATTCGTGGCGAAGGACGCGGCCGAGCCGGTCGTCGTCCCACGCCAAGAATCGGTCCAGGGGCAGGACGATCAAGGCCTGCTCCGGCCGACTCCAGCCCTCGATGCCGACCTTCGCTTCGGCGACCGCAAAGCTGATCGTCACGCGATCGTCGAAGCGGGCAGTGGGCGGCAATCCGGGGAACTGCGGCCGCGTTGCCAGGGCGCCGATGATGCTGTCGATGGATTCGAACCCCGCCCGCCCGCCGAGCTCGGCGTGCTCCTGGACGGGATAGACGATCCGTCCCCAGCGGTACTGCTGCGACGTCGCAGGAAACGCGTCGACTTGCGCGTACGCGGGCGGGACGAACGCCAACGAGGCGAGCAGAACGGCGCCGAGGGACGAGGACATGCGGGTCAGGCCTGGCGCATGGCTTCGCGCAACGCCTTGATGCCACGGCTGGTGTAGCACTTCACCGTGCCCTCCGGCATGTCGAGCTGTCGAGCGGTCGCTCTCACCGACAGTCCGTCGCGACGGCAATTGATCACGGCTCGCATGCCGGCGGGCAGGCGGTCGATTGCGCGGTCGAGCGCCTCGTTCCTCATCCTGCGCTCCATGATTTCTTCAGGCGAATCGGCGTACTCCTGCTCTCGCGTGACAGCGTAGCTCTCCATCAGCTCGGCCCGTGTCCGGTGCTTCTCTGCAGCCTTCAGACCGGCGTAGCGAACGAACCGCGCCAGCCAAGCTCGCGCTCCCGACGGCTTGCGCAGCTTGTGTAGGTTGCGATAGGCCGCCCAAATTCCCTCTTGAACCAAGTCTTCCGCGGTTACGGCTCGGCCTCGGTAGGGCTCCGCGACATGGAGAAGCCAGGTCCGGTGCTGCTCGACCAAGTGCCCAAAGTGTTCGTCCGTGATGCACCGGCCGCCGTCGGCGGCCTCGGCGTTCCCGTCGGCCCTGCCGAGGTCCCCTTCCTGGGGAGGCGCCGTCTGGTCGTCCGCAGGAGCCTCCAAGGGTCGCGCCGTGTTCGGGTCTGTCATCGTTCTCCTGCTCCTTGCGGGTAGCCGCCCGTTCCTCCGTTGCGGAGCCGGGCCTGCTAGCAAGTACACCGGAGGCCTCGAAGAAGTTCCCGCCCGTGGAGGATCCGGCCGCCCGATTGCCGGCTCGGCGACAAGCCCGGCCGCCATTCACTCACGCCCGCCGAGTCGGAGCGAGCGCTGCGCCGGGACATTCGACGCGAAGCTCACGAGGCGCTGGACGGCCGTCTCGTGCCTTGGCGGCGAAGACCAAGCAATCGCACGTCGCTGGCCAAGCAGCCACGCGGCCGCCCGACCTGACTCGCTTCAGCGGCGAACGTTCTCCCGCGCCAGCACCGATCCGGCCCGCGCGCCCGTGAACGCGGAGTTCAGGATGGCCGCTTCGCCCGCCACGAAGAGATGGACGACGCCCGACGACAGCTGGTGGGGCTCGGCGAAGGTGGCGTTGTCCTTGAAGAAGTCCGAGAACACCACGACGTCGGCGGCCATGCCCTCGGCGACGCGCCCTCGGTCGGCCATGCCCAGCACGTCCGCCGGCAGGCCCGTCATGCTGCGCACCGCGGCCTCCAGCGACATGGCCCGGTCCTCGAACACGAACTTTCCGATCTTGCGCGCGAAGGCGCCGTAGGACCTCGGATGGGGCACGCCCACGCCGAACGCGGGCAGGCCGCCGTCCGAGGAGGTCATCGTCCACTCCTGCGTCATGAGCCGGAGCACGTCGTCCGCGTGCATGTTGAACGACACGATGGAGGGACCGCCCTCGCGGACGAGCTCCAGCGCCACGTCCACGGGATCGCCTCCGCGCTCCGCCGCGACTTCGGACAGCCGCCGCCCCTCGATGGAGGGGTCCTCGCGAAAGCTCCGGAACTGGATGCGTTCGGCGCCGCCGCGGCGTGCCAAGTTCTCCACCGCCGCCTCTCGGATGCGCGCCCTCGTCGCCGGATCGGTGAGCCGCTCCTCAAGGGCGCCGGCGCCGCCTGCCTGCGACCAGCGGGGCAGCAGGGCGGACGACAAGCCCGTGGCCGACGCCAAGTACGGATACTGGTCCGCGTACACCGGCAGTCCTGCGGCCCGCGCCGCCTCGATGCGCTCGACGACGGCCGCCGACGCGCCCCAAACGGGCGGGCCGAGAGCCTTGACGTGCGTGACCACAGCCGTGATTCCGGTCTGCCGGCTCACGTCGATCACTTCCTCGACGGCGGCCTCGAGGCCGATCGTATAGTCCGACTCGTCGCGAATATGGCTGGAGTAGACGCCGCCGTATTCGGCCGCCACGCGGGCCAGCTCGACCAGCTCGGCGTTGTCCGCGTAGCTGCCGGGGGCGTAGAACGTGCCCGAAGAGAGGCCCCAGGCGCCTTCGTCCATGGCGGCGCGCACCAGGGTCCGCATCTGGTCCAGCTCGTCCGCCGAGGCGTCGCGGTCCTCCATGCCCATCACTGCCCGCCGCACCGAGCCGTGGGGCGCCATGAGCGCGACGTTCACGCCGAGGCCGTCCGTCTCCAAGGCGCGCTTCTGGCCGGCCAGATCGACCGGGCCGCCGCCGTCCGGATTCGCCAGGACGGTCGCGATCCCCTGGGCCAGAAGCGGCTCGGCGTGGCTCAGCTCCGGCGTGGCCAAGCCGGGGCCCGCATGGGAGTGCGAGTCGATGAAGCCGGGAGCGACGTAGAGGCCGGTCACGTCCAGCTCGCGCGTGGCGGACACGTCGCCCAAGGGTCCCACGGCCGCGATGCGTCCCTCGTGCACTGCCACGTCGGCCACGCGCGCCGGGGCGCCGGTTCCGTCCAGCACTTGGCCGCCCCGCAACACGAGGTCGTAGGCGGGCGCGGCCTCGCACCCGGCCAAAGCCAGAGCCGCAAGAAGTCCGCCACGGGCGACGCGGCGGGCCGGCGACTCCGCAGGCGGCCGGTGCGTTCCGGCCTCCTCGGATCCAGCGGGCCGTGCTCGGCGGGACTCTCTCACTTGCGGTCCGGCACGATCGCCGCTCCCTCCCAGTCCGGATCGGCCACGCCCGTCATCTCTCCGCTAACGGGGTCGATCTGGATGCCGTGGATGCGGCCGAAGGCACCGGCGCGCGCGATCGCCTGCACCTCCAGTCCCCAAGACCCGACGGTCTCCACGTCGGCCTCGCTCCAGCCGATCTCCGGCGACGTCTCCATCGCGACTCCACCCGCAACCGGATGCACGCGGGCCGCCGCCAGCGCATCGGCCAACGTCATTCCGTGGTCCACGACCCGCAGGACGGCCTGCGCAACGGCCGACACGATCCGGCTGCCGCCCGCCGCTCCGAGCACCAGCGCCGGCTCCCCGTCGCGAAGCACCATGAGCGGCGAAATGCTGGAACTCGCGCGCTCGCCCGGCTCCATCCGCCCCAGGTAGCCGCCGAGCGTGGCCGCGTAGAGGAAGCCCAAGCCGGGCGTCGCGACCTTGGAGCCGAGGTTGGGTCCGATCGTCTGCGTGAGCGACACGAACATGCCCGCCGAGTCGCCCGCGGACAGGTGCGTCGTGTGGGAGCTCGCGGAGGCCCCGGCGAACGAAAGGCGAGACGCGGCCGACGGCGCCGTGAACGCCTCCACGGGCTGCGCACCCGGCGAGGCCGCCGCGGCAACCGGCGCCACGCCCGGCAGCTCGATTCCCGCCGCGATCTCGGCGGCCCACGCCTTGCTGGTCGCGTCGCCGGTTCCGTCCTCCCTAGTGCGCGCGAACACCTCGGCGACGGCCGTCCCCACGAGAGCCGCCCATTCGGGCTCGTCCAAGGCCGCCATGTCGAAGCGCTCGAGAACTTGCAGGACGCCGATCGTCACCGCCCCCGACGCGGGCAAGTCAGTTCCCACGAGTTCGTGGCCCCTGTAGCTGCCGTGCACGATGCGGGAATCCTCGGCGCGGTAGTCCGCCAGCGCGCGGGCCGTCACGGCGCCGCCGTTGCCGGCGACGTCGGCCGCTATGGCCTGCCCGATCTCGCCCTCGTAGAAGGCGCGGGCGCCGCCGGACGCGATCGCCCGGAGCGTCTCGGCAAGGTCCGGCTGCACGAACAGGCTGCCCGCCGGACGGGACTGCCCCGCCGAGTCCAGGAAGTGGGCGCGCGACCCCGCGAACTCGCCCAGCTGGGCGGCTCCGGCGGCGTGGCGGGCGGCCTCGCCCGGAAGCAGGTGGAAGCCCTCTTCCGCCAACGCGATGGCCGGCGCCACGACCTCGGCAAGCGGCATGGTGCCGTGGTCGTCGAGCAGCCGCACCAGTCCGGCGACGGCGCCGGGCACTCCCACCGTCGCATATCCGTAGGAAGCCTGCGGCGCCGTCTCGGGATCGTAGGACGCCGGCGCCTGGGTCGTCGCGTCGACGCCGGCGAACCCGCCGTCCGGAAGGCGCACGAGGATCTGGGTGCGGCCTCCGATGCTGTTCATCGACGGCTCGACCACGGACACGGCGAACGCCGCCGCCACCGCCGCATCGGCCGCGTTGCCGCCCGCCCTAAGCATCCTCGCCCCCGCTTCCGCCGCCAGCGGCTGCGCCGCCACGACCACGCCGTCCATCGAAGTCGCCGCCTGGGGCGCGTCCGCGATCTCGGGCGGCATGGCGGGTCCGCACGCCCACGCCGCCAACGCGCTCGCCGAAGCCAGCGCCGCCGAAACGCGAGCGCGGATGCCGGGCGGCCTCCGCACGCCGAAGGGTCGAGTCATGGGGCCTTAAGTAGCCGATTGTTCCTTGGCGCGCAAGCGGCGGGCAGAGGAACCAAACGGCGGGAAGCGAGGGATCCTGCGGCAGCGGCGGCTTGCAGCGAGTTGCCCAAGCGCATGTGGGCGCCGCCTCTGGATGCGACCGTCGCCTACGCTTGCTCCGGCTCGGTCCCGCTCGGCGCGGCGCGGTCGCCGCTTGCCCACGACGCGGCGCATGCGCGCGGCCGTCGTGTTTTCTTAAAGGTCATGGCGCGCACGTCGACCCGAGGCCGGCCCGTGAACGGGACCGCGGCCGAACTCGAGCAGTTGCTGCATCGCATTGACGGGCGCGGATACCCGGCGTACCGCGACATTCGGGGCGCGTGGCAGGTGCCCGGATTCACCCTGGTAGTGCGCCGCGTGCAAGGCGACCCGTTCGCGGCGCCCAGCTCGGTCGCCGTGCTGCTCGACTCCCGCGCCGCAGGCTTCCCGGACGAGGCCACGGCCACGCAAGCGCGCCGGACGGGACTGTCGTGCCTGCTGGCCCGAACGTTCGCGGCCCAAGCCCGGCGGCTCGGCCGCGAGAGAGACGCTGGCCACGGCAGGAGCGGAGAGATCGCGATGGCCGACCCGGGGCAGGTCGTGCTGCCCCAGACGGCGGTCCTCGCCGGGCCGGACGGTAGCCTCGAGGCTCGGTTCACGGTGGGGTTGCCCGCCAACGGACGACGGGTTCGGGGCCGGGACGCGGCCCGCCTCCTCCTGGAGACGTTGCCGTCTCTGGTGGCCGCCTCCCTGGTGGCGCGTGCCCACGACCCCGCCGACGTGACGCTGCACGCGGAGACCAACGAAGACGCGGACCACCTGCGCGCCCAGTTGCCGGAGCGGGGGCTCGTGGCCTTCGTCGCCGACGGATCGCTGCTGCCCCGCCGGAGCGGGGACGACGACAGGCCGCTGCGACGGGAAAAGGCCGTCCTCTTCGAGGCGCCGGAGCCGTTTCGGGTCGTGCTGGAGCGCCCCAACGGCCCTCCGGTTCCGGGAATGGGGCTTCCCGGGGGCGTGACGCTTCTTGCCGGTGGCGGCTACCACGGAAAGTCGACGCTCCTCGACGCGGTGGCGCGCGGCGTCTACAACCACCGGCCGGGCGACGGCCGCGAGCGCGTCGTCGCGGAGCCCACCGCCACGAGGGTGCAGGCGGAGGACGGCCGTTCCGTCGCGGGCGTGGACATCTCGCCCTTCATCGGCACGTTGCCCGGCGGCGCAGGAACCGGCCGGTTCTCGACCGCCAACGCCTCGGGCTCCACGAGCCAGGCCGCCGCCGTGATCGAAGCGCTCGAAGCCGGCGCCCGCCTCCTGCTCGTCGACGAAGACACGTCGGCCACCAACTTCATGATTCGCGACCGTCGCATGCAGGCCCTCGTCCAAGGCGACGACGAGCCGATAACCCCGTTCGTGGACCGCGCCCGCGCGCTGTTCGAGGGCGCCGACGCCAGCGCCCTGATCGTGATCGGCGGCTCGGGCGACTACTTGGACGTCGCCGACCGCGTGATCGGCATGACCTCCTACGAGCCTCGCGACCTGACCGCCCGGGCCCGCGAGGTCGCCGCCGCCCACCCCACCGGCAGGCTGGCCGAAGCAGGGCCGGTCCGCTGGCCGTTCAGGCACCGGTGTCCCGACCCTGCGTCCATCCGCCCGGAGCGGGGCCGTCGGCGGGTCGCGGTCAAGGCGCGCGGACGGGACGCGATGGAGTTCGGGCGCGAGCGGGTTCAGCTCGCGGGCGTGCCGCAGATCGTCTCCGCGGCGCAGGTCCGGGCGGTCGGGCTCGCCTTGGCGCGGGCGCGGGACGCAATGGGCGCGGAACGGACCGTCGAGGACGTGCTGGAAGCGTTGCGCGAAGTGTTGGAGTCCGGCGGGCTGGACTCGCTGAGCACCGAACGCCGCGGCGACCTCGCGGAGCCCCGGATGCAGGAAGTGGCCGCCGCCCTCAGCCGGCTCAGGACGTTGCGCGTGACCGCTCCCTCCGCTTCCGCGCCCCCGCCGGCGTCGTAGCGGTCGCAACCTGGGGCAGGGCGCTACTCGCTCGCCTTCAGGTACCCGCGTTCGGTCAGAAGTGCGCGCAACCGGGCCTCGCGCTCGGCCAGGGGCGTGCGGGCGATGGTGCGGGCCAAGTCGATGCGGACCGCCTTCGGCACCTTGTCCAGAACTGCAATCGGCGCTCCGTAGCGGAGCAGGATGCGCTTGGCGTCCACCGCCACCGTGTTTGCCACCATGCCTCCTGGCCAAAGGATGCTCTCGCGTCTTGCGCCCCGGAATATCGCGTGAATATCGGGAAGCGCAGGCTGGTCGTCTATGTTTGGAGGTTCGCGCCCTTGCCTCCGCTCGTCCGCCGCCCGGCCGCCCAGTGACCGCTCCGACCCTCTCGCGCTCCGTCGAAGACTACCTCAAGGCCGTGTACAGCCTCAACGAGAACGGCGAGGCCGCCGGCACGACCGAACTGGCGCGGACGCTCGACGTGCAGCCGGCGTCCGTGAGCGGAATGATCCGCCGTCTCGCCGAGGACGGGCTGGTGGCGCACGAGCCCTATCGCGGCGTTCGCCTGACGGAAGCGGGCAGCGCCGTCGCCGTGAGCGTGGTGCGGCGGCACCGGATCATCGAGTCGTTCCTGGTGCGGCAGCTGGGCTTCCCGTCCGCCGAAGTGCACGAGGAAGCCGAGCGCCTGGAGCACGCCGCTTCGGACCGCCTCGTGGAGCGGATGGCCGAAGCGATGGGCGACCCGCACACGGATCCCCACGGCACGCCGATCCCCGCGCGGCTGGACGGCGGACAGCGCGGGAGGTTGGACAGTCGAAGGGGCGCCGAGCCCCCGGCGCGGACATCCCCCGGACAGGAGACGGACCAATGAAGCTCGCGACGCGGCGCGCAACCGTTGCCGGCGCCCTCGTGGCAACAGCCGCCACTGGAGCGGAGAGCGCCCCCGGACAGGAGACGGCGGCCGCTGCGCAAGCCCGAGTGGCCGAGCCCTTCAAGGTCGGCACGTTCGAGATCGACGGCGCGGCGCGGGTTGGACTCGTGCTTCGCGACGCCCTGGTCGTGGAGATCGGAGAAAGCGAACCGGACGCTGGAGCGCAACGCGGCGTACCCGGCTGTTCCCATGCCCGCCGACATGCTGGACCTGATCGGCCGCTACGAGTACGGCGTCAAGCGGCGGCTATACGAGATCGTCGACTACCTGGCGGCCAACCAGTTGATCGACGCGGGCCCCCGCCCCGGCTTCGTCCACGCCGTGGAAGACGTGCGGACGCTTCCCCCTATCATGTATCCGGGCAAGATCCTCAACGCGGCGGTCAACTTCTACAGCCACGTGGAGGAGACGGGGACGCCCGAAGAGCGCGCCGAGGCCCGCCGGCAGCGCCGGGAGAACCGAGGCGTGCCCTATCTCTTTCTGAAGCCCAGCCGGGGCGCGGTCGTCGGCGCCGGGGACTCGGTCGTGATTCCCTGGGGCCGGGACCGGACCGACTGGGAAGTGGAACTGGGCGCCGTGATCGGACGCGCGGCGAAGTACGTGTCGGCCGACGAGGCCCAGGACCACGTCTTCGGCTACACGGTGACGCTGGACATCTCGGACCGGGGCGGGCGTCCCCCGGGCGGCAACCCTCTTCGCTCCGACTGGTTCGTCGGCAAGGGACACGACACCTTCGCGCCCATGGGACCGTGGATCGTCCCCAAGGAGTTCTACGGCGACCCCATGGAGAAGCTGCGCCAGACCCTGAGCATCGGCGGCGAGCAGATGCAGGAGGCGCGCGCCGGCGACATGATCCACACCCTCTGGGAACTCATCGAGTACGGCTCGTCGATCATCACCCTGTTCCCCGGCGACGTCGTCAACAACGGGACGTCCGGCGGCGTCGGCATGGGCACCGCCGTGCGCGGCGAGCAACGCTTCCTCGAGCCCGGCGACCTGATCGAGGCGACGATCGACGGAATCGGCACGCTCGGTATCCCCGTGGTGGCGGAAGAGGAGCCGCCGGGCGGCACGGGAGCGCGGCTGCCGCCGGTCCGGTCCTACCGGAGCAACTGAACAGGCGCGCGGCCGAGGGCGTCGGAGCCTGTGGCGGCCGGTCGCCGCAAGCGCCCGCGCGTGAGGTGCCGGCGCGCGTTGCGGAAGAGCGTTGCAGCCTCGCCTACGGCGCCAAGGGCAGTTGCACGCCCGCGCTCCCTACCGCCGCCGGTCCGCACGCCGGCAAGTCCGCGGCGTCTTCGACGGCCACCTCGAACCGCCGCCGCACTCCCGTCGCGAACGCGCCCGTCCCGTCGCCGAACACCGAGGGAATGCGCACTACGCCGGAGAAAGTGATGCCCGAGGTGCGGGCCCAGTTCATCCAGTTTCGGTCGATGGCGGTCACGGAGAGTTCGGCCGAGGCGCCTTCGGGCAACCCGTCGCGCAGCCTGAGGATCAGCTCGCGGTCGTAGGTTTCGTCGAGGTACTCGGAGAGTCCGAACGAGCGAGGGAACACCAAGCCCGTCTCCTCTCGGCCGATGGCGAGCAGCTCCAGGTGCACGGGCTTGGAACGGCCAGCGCTACCGGCGCTGGGAGCGTACCCCGAGATGCGCGCCTCGTTCTTGTAGGCCCAGGCCCCTTCCGCCTGCGTCCAGTCGATGCGCTGCTGGGTCTCGGGCAACATCCCGCAGACGCCGTTCGCCAAGCGCAAGTCCGGCATCGAGAAGAGCGACGGAACCTGCGAAGCGCCTTCGAGCGCGCCGCCGTCCGCCAGGACGACCTCGAGGGTCAGCCGGTCTCCCGGGACAAACGGCTCTTCCGTCGGCGCGGCGCGGTAGCAGGAGGCGCCCGACAGATCGCGGGCGAACCGCCAGTCGAGGCTGTCGACGCACAGGCCACGCGGCTCCGGCAACAGGACCACGGAGCGTCCGTCTTGGTCCGAGACGCGCACGGTCGCCCCGTCGACCGGGGCCACGCCCGTCTCCTGGCGCGTGCGGTGCAGCAACGCCAACGCGGACATCGCGAATCCTCGCCCGGCGCCGGCGTCGCTCGCGAGAACGAGCGCCGCTTCGGCCACCACCACGTCGTCGGGCCTGGCCACCTCGACTTCGACGAGCTCGCAACTCCACGAAGCCGCCGACGCCACGGCCACCAGCGCCGTCTTCGCAACGCGCCCCACGGTCTCGCTCGCAGGTTGCCGCCGCAGAGAAACCAGGGCCGCGGCCCTCGGCGCCGTCTTCCAACCCCTGCCATCGCTTTTCATCGGAACGACACCTCCACTCCGAGGGTGGGTAGAATCGGAGTCATCGACAGGCCGCTCCTCCTGGGGGGCTCCCTGTCGAACTCGAAGAAGTAGAACAGGACGTTCTTGCGGTTGTACACGTTGAGCACGCTGAGATAAGGCGTCACCCGGCCCCAGTCCCAGCGCATCTCCTTTCTGAAGCTCACGTCCAGCCGGTGGCGCACCGGAAAGCGTTCGCCGTTGCGCGGCCCCAGAAGCAACCCCGGAAAGGCTCCGAAGTCCCAAATGCCGGCGAGCGGACCGAACCTGTTGCCCTCGTACGTGCCCAAGGGACGCGTGTAGGGCCTCCCGGCCGAGAAGTTGAACCGCAGTCCCGCCTCGATCTCCCATCCCAAGCTCCGCTGCAACACGAGGTCCAGGTCCACTTCCTGCGCGTACGGGGGCGGAAACGTGATCTCGGGCAACGGATCGAGGCCCGACCTCGTGTCGGGAAACGTGCGCGAGGTGCGCATGAAGGAGACCGACAGCCATCCCGTCGTCGCGCCCTGGTCGCGCTTGAGGAACAAGTCGAGCCCGTAGGCGCGGCCCCGGCCGGGCAGGAGGTCGTCCAGAGGATCGTTGGGATCGTCGGCGAAGTTCCTCGTGATCACGCCGTCGAAGCCGCGGTAGTAGACCTCGGCGGTCGCAAACCACTGCTCGTCTTCGCCGAAGAAGCGCTCGAAGCCCGCCTGCACTTGATCGGAGACCACGCGCGGGGCCCTGTCCCCGGCCAGCAACCAGAGATCCAGGCCCAAGGGAAGCGCCTCGTTGCGGGTCGAGTGCACGAACTGCGAGTAGCGGCCGAACGAGAGCCGCACCGCCGACTTCCTGTCTTCCAGGAAGCGCTTCGCGGCCACGCGGGGCGACACCGTCGTCTCGTCCCGCCCCCGGCCGGGCCTCCAGTGGTCCAACCGCGCGCCGGCCTCGATCAGCCACTGCCGGCTCGGTTCCCAGTGGAGCTGGCTGTAGCCCGAGATCTCCCATCCCTCACCCCGTCCGCCCGGCGGCCCGCCGACGCCCGTCGCCCTGTCCTGCACGTTGTTGCGGTACCACGCCCTCTTGGCCGAAGCGCCGGACTTCCAGCGCGTGCGGGGCGTGGGACGCCTCTCGAGGTCCGCGCCGAAGCCGGTCTCGTGAATCTGCGTGGCGAAGCGCACGTCCTCGAAGTCGGGGAAGAAGAGGTCGGACTCGTACTGCGAGAAGTAGCCCCGCACCTCCAGCGCGCCGCCGCCGGTCATGGGGTCCGTCCAGGAGGCGCCGATCG
Source organism: Longimicrobiales bacterium (assembly GCA_965203485.1). Classification (GTDB taxonomy): domain Bacteria; phylum Gemmatimonadota; class Gemmatimonadetes; order Longimicrobiales; family Gaopeijiaceae. The sequence continues at coordinate 384,882 of OZ241892.1, read as the reverse complement.
CCTTGTTGCCCCAGTCCCAAACGATCTTGATCGATTCGTCGCCGTCAGCCCCGGAGCCGCCCAGGCCGTTGGGAGCGTCGAGACGGTCGCTGCCGGAGTAGGCGGTGAGGCGAAAACGGTTGCCGCCCTTCGTCCACGTCTCGAAGACGCCCTGCAGGTCCCGGAGCGAATAGGGCACGTCGGCCCAGGGCCGCAGCACGGCGTCGGCGTACGACCGGCGCGCCGACATGCGCCAGCGCGCGCTCGCGAGTCCCAGCGCGTTCGACATGCGCCCCGGAAGCGACCCGTTGACCGCCACCCGCGACGCGAGGAGGCTTACGCCCGCGTCCACGCCGAGCGCGCCGTCGCCCACGTCGGAGTCGAGCAGCAGGACCGAGGACACGCGCCCGCCGTACTCGGCCGGGAAGCCGCCCGAACGCAGTTCCGCGCGGCGGATCATGTCGGCGTTGAAGACCGAGAAGAAGCCGCCCAGGTGGAACGGACTGAGGATCGGCACGCCGTCCAGCAGGATGAGGTTCTGGTCGGCCGAGCCTCCGCGCACGTTGAAGGCCGACGAGATGTCCGACACGGTGGTCACGCCGGGCAGGACCTCGACGGCCCGGAGCGGGTCCGATTCCGCCACCGTCGGCACCGACTTGATGCTCCGTCTGTCGATGTCCTGGACCGTGGTGCCGGCGGTCTCCTCGAAGCGGGTGCGCACGCGGCTCCGCTCCGCGTCCACGGTGACGCCCGCGAGGGCGATCGGCTGGATCGCGAGCACGACCTCGATCTCGGCGCGCTCGCCCGCGGCCACCGCCACGTCCTGCCCGGCGGACTCGTAGCCGATCAGGGCGAGGAGGACCGCGTAGGCGCCCGGCGCCACGTCGCGGAACGCGAAGTAGCCCAGCTCGCCGGTGTGCGCCACGCCCAGCACGGCCGAATCGGCGACGGAGACGAGTTCGACGGTCACGTCTTCGAGCGGCGTGCCCTCGGCGGACCAGACTCTGCCCGCGACCACGGCGTCCTGGGCGGCGGCGGGCGGCGGCGGCAGGATGCAGGCCGCGGCGGCGAGCAACAGCCCTTGGCGAGATATCGTCATGATGGATTCGACTCCTTGGTCGTTGCGCGGCCCGGTGGCCCGGCGCACCGCCGGACTCCGGGCGCTCCGTTCCGCCCGGCGGACGACAACGCCCCCGCGCCTGCCGTTGAACGACGGGGCGGAACTCTGCGATTGTAATGCTCTACACCCGACGCCCCGAGAAAGTTCCACTCTCCTTCGCGGCTCGCGTCCGCATGGCACGCAACGAACCCCTCCAGGCGGCTCTCGCCACGCTCCACGGCCTGCCCCGCGCATCGCTGGCCGCGACGCCGACGCCGCTGTTGCCGGCTCCCCGCCTGGCCGCCCGCCTCGGCACGCGCGCGCGCCTCTGGATCAAGGCGGACGCCTGGACCGGCCTTGGGTTGGGGGGCAACAAGGTCCGCAAGCTGGAGTACGAGCTTGCGCCGAACAGGCTGGCCGGGGTCACGGAGCTGGTAACCGAGGGCGGGCCGCAGTCCAACCACTGCCGGGTCGCCGCGGCGGCGGCCGCGCGGCTGGGACTCGCATGCACGCTCGTGGTCGACGGCGACCGCGGCGCGCCGGCCCGCGGGAACGCCCTGCTGCACCGGTTGCTGGGCGCCCGGATCGTGCACGTCGCCGAGCGAGCGGAGCGAGCCGCCGGCATGGCAGAGGCGGCGGCCCGCGCCGACGCCGCCGGGGGAAGGGCGCTCGTGGTGCCGGCGGGAGCGTCCACGCCGCTGGGCACGCTGGGCTACGCGCACGCGGCACTGGAGATGCGGCAACAGCTGGACGGCGCGCCGGCCCGAGTCTTCTGCGCCGCTTCGTCGGGCGGCACCATGGCCGGACTGGCGCTGGGGTGCGCGCTGGCGGGATGGACGGCGCGCTTGGCGGCGGTCAGCGCCGACGAATCCGCGACCACGCTCCGCGCGAAGGTGGCCGGGCTAGCGGCGGACGCGGCGGCGCTGGTGGGCGGCGCTGCACTGCATACCCTGCTCCGCCGGGTGGACCGCGCCGCCCGCGACATGCACGTCACCGACGAGTTCGTCGGTCCCGGCTACGGGGTCCCCACGCCCGCGGGCGAGTCCGCGTTGGCCGCGTTCGCCCGGTCCGCGGGCGTCGTCCTGGATCCGGTCTACACGGCCAAGGCGGCGGCGGCCATGATCGCCGCCCTAGCTACCGAAGCCCCGGCGCCCGAGGAGCACTGGGTGTTCCTGCACACCGGCGGACACCCGGCCCTGTTCGCCTGACGCGCCGAGCCGAGCACGGAGCGCGGGCGGCGCGGCCGGGATCAGTGGACGGTGCCGGGAGACGCGACTTCCGCGCGGAAGTCCCCGGGCTCCGGCCGCTTCTCCGGGCTCGCGTCCGCGTCCGGAGCCAACTGGCCGGCCGCCGTCCCGGCTACCTGCCGCGCCACGAACACGCGGGTCGAACCGCGCGTCACGCGCCCCACCGCAAACATCATCTTCATCGTGCAGGTCTTGCTCTTCTCCTGTTCGCGCTACCCGTTGGCCGCCTCGGCCAGCCGCGTGCAACGCCTCGCTCGCCCGGCACGGCGATCGCGCCCCCGGGCGCCGTCGCCCGCCAAGCCAAAGTAGGGACTTCTGCGTGCTACGCACTGTTGCAACACAAGCCCCATCCGCCACGTTGGGGCTGTCGACATCACGCCTTGTCCTTTTCCTTCTTCACGTAGCGGTCGAACCACTCGATCATTTCGGCCAAGGCGTGCAACACGGACTCGCGGGCCCGGTACCCGTGGCTCTCGTTGGGCAGCATCACCAAGCGCGCCTTGCCGCCGAGGCCCTTCATGGCGTGGTACATGCGCTCCGACTGCACGGGGAACGTGCCCGAGTTGTTGTCGGCGGCGCCGTGGATCATCAGCATGGGTTCGTCGATGTCGTTCGCGTGCATGAAGGGCGACATCGCGAAGTAGAGGTCGGGCGCTTCCCAGAAGGTGCGCCGCTCCGATTGGAAGCCAAAGGGCGTGAGCGTGCGGTTGTACGCGCCGCTGCGCGCGATGCCCGCTTGGAAGAGGTCGGAGTGCGCCAGCAAGTTCGCCGTCATGAAGGCGCCGTAGGAATGGCCGCCGATTCCTATCCGGTCCGGGTCCGCCACGCCCATCTCCACCAGCAAGTCCACCGCCGCCTTCGCCGATGAGACGAGCTGCTCGACGTAGCGGTCGTTGGCCGTGTCGCCGCCGACGATGGGCATGGTGGGTCCGTCGAAGACCGCGTAGCCCTGCGTGAGGAAGAACATGTGCGACGCGCCGCCGATGCGGTTGAACCGGTGCGGCGATCCCCTCACTTGGCCCGCCGTCCGCGCGTTCGCGTATTCGCGCGGGTAGGCCCACACGATCGCCGGGAGCGGGCCGCCGCCGTGGTCCGCGGGCAGGTAGAGCGTGCCCGACAGCTGCACCCCGTCCTCGCGCTCGTAGACCAGGAACTCGCGCTCGACGCCCGCCAGCTGCGGCGCGGGATCGGCGAACTCCGTGAGCGCGCGCCGGTCGTCGCTGCCCAGGACGCGCACGAAGTAGTTCGGCGGCTCCGTCTTGGACTCGTGGCGCGTCAGCACGCGGCGGCCCTCGTCGTCCAGCAACGCGACCACGCTCTCGTACGACGCGGGACCGGACTGGAAAAGCCGCTCCGTCTCGCCCGTCTCCACGTTCATGCGGTCCAGGAAGGGACGGTCGCCTTCGTCGGAGGCCCCGGCGCCCCGCAGGAAAATCCAGTCGCCGGTTTGGACCATTCGCTCTCCCGTCGCATCCATGACCGGAGCGCCCGGGTCGGAGTAGCGGTCCTCGGAGTTCAGCTCCCAGAGCAGCTCGGTGGCGAAGGGACGGGCGCCCGTGTCGGCCTTCCACGTGCGCCGCGTGCGGGTGGGCCGGTCGTATTCGGAGAGGAAGGCGAAGTCCCCCGCGCCACGGACGAGCCCGGCGAAGCGGAACTCCGTGCGCGCCAGCTCCTCCGGGGCCCCGTCGAAGGGGGCGTGCAACGCCATGAGCCTGTCCCGTTCGGCCACCTGCGCACGCGGATCGCCCCCGTCCAGCGCCTCGGTGTAGAGCAGGACATGGTCCGCGCCGTCCATCCAGCGGTGGTTCCGCGGGCCGTCCCGAACGCCCCCGATGGGGATGCCCTCGCCCAGCGGGACCTCGTGCACCTCGGCGACCCGGTTCCCCGCTCGGTCCCAGACCTCCACGGACCGTGGGAACAGCCGGTCCGGCACCAAGTACGAGAACGGCTTCTTGATTCGCTCAACTAGAATCAACTCGCCGCTGGGCGACACCTGAACCGACCCGTACGCGGCCGATTCTCCCAGCGCCCGCACCTGCCCGTCCTCGGCGTCCACGAGGGCCAGCTGAGCCGTCGCGAAGTGCTCGTAGAGCGCCACGTCGTGCGGCCCCCTCAGCAAGTCCTGGTACGTCCGCACCGGCGCACTCCGGCCTTCCGACTCTTGGATCACCGGCTCTCCCGGCGTCGCCGGCCTCTCGGGCGGAGCGCCCCGGCCCTCCGGCACCAGCCGGCAGAGCACTTCGTCCCCCGAAGGCATCCACTGGCACGGACGCCCCATCGTCCCGTTCAGCCGCGGCCCGACGAGACGAATCGCCTCGCGCGTCGCGACGTCCACGACCCACAGCTCCGTGCCTTGCGACGTGGCCCGTTCCACCGCCAGCCGCTCGCCGTCGTCCGAGAACACCGGCGTCGACCAGCCCTCGTCGCCGGGCAGCGCCACCGTCCACTTGGTCCCGCTCTCCACCTCCAGCAACCCGATGCCGGTGACCAGCGACACCCCGAACGGCCCGTTGGTCACCGGATTGAGCCTCCTGCCCGCCAGCCGCAACATCGGCTGCGACTGCTGCTCGATGCTCGGCATGTTCTTTCGGTGCGCGAGGGCCAGCCACCGCCGGTCCGGACTCGTCGAGACGAAGGGCGCGGCCGGCGCGTCGAGAATGTCGACGACGGCGGGCGGGGGCTCGCGGTAGCCGGTCTGGGCGGTGGCGGGCGCGGCCGGGAGGACTGCGAGCGCGACGGCAGGGACCGACCGGGAAAGGAGCGGATGGAAGTTGAGCTTCATGATGGTGCGGGCGTTGGGAGCGACTCTCTCGTGGGACGGCGCGCCTGCGGCGCTTGGAGACCGCTCGGCGGAGTCGGGCAAAGTGAGGCACGGCGGCCGGGAAGGCAAGGAGTCCTCCGATGCCCTCCCGCCCGTCGTCCGAGTGTGCCGCGCCTCGTCCCATTCAACCATTCCGGTGTCCCAACGAAATCACCACGGTTAAGGGGCCGACTGCAGTTGCGCTCCGTGCCCCGCCCCACGATCTCCGCCGATGGCCCGCTCGACCGGAGACCACCGGAACCCCAGCGACCCAGGAAGCGTCCATGGTCCCCGCCGACCCCCGAGACCGTGACCCCAAGCGGGGGCCGCCTCGCCAACAGCCACCCCGGAAGGATCCCCCCGCCGATGCCCCCCGTCCGGACGAGCTGCACCGCAAGGCGGTCCATCAGCCGAAGGACAAGGCCGCCAAGCGCCTCTACAGCGACAGGGGGATGGTCGAGGAGTTTCTCCGCAAGCACGTCTTCGGCAAGATCGTCCCGGACGAAGCCACCCTGGGCGTCGATCTCCGCCGACTCTGGAAGGCCCCGACCGAACACATCGATCCCAAGTCCAGGACCGTTCGCCACACAGACCTCGTTTGGAAGGTGCCCCTTCGCGAATCGTGGCTCCATGTCGTCTTCCTCTTCGAGGTCCAGTCCACCGTAGACCGGCGCATGCCCGTGCGCATGCTGCTCGAAGCCGCACTGGCCTACGACCAGATCTGCAACGAGCCGGAGGTGCGCAAGGCGGGCAAGCTACCGCCCGTGCTACCCATCGTCGTGCACGTCGGCACAGACCCGTGGACCGCGCCTACCCGCCTGCAGGACATGCTGGCCACCGAAGCCGAGGCGTTCCTGCCGTTCGCTCTCGGGCAACAGTTCCTGTTAGTGTCGGAGGCAACGGAGGCGAGGTCGCTGGCGGCGGCCGACACGCCCCGAACGGCGGGTCTGCAGTTGCGCTACGCCCAGAGCCGCAACGAGTTTAGAGAGGCGCTGGCGACGCTCAAGAGCCTGTTGCCCCCGGACAGCCCGGCCCGGCGGCCGTTGCTGGACTGGGTGCGCAGTTCGATGATCAACGAAGGAGCCAAGGAGGAGACCATGGCGCGACTGAACGAGCTGGAAGACCTCAAGAACCCCGTTTACGAGACATGGTGGGCGAAGGAGCGCCGAGAGGCTCGCACCAAGGGCCTCGAGGAGGGCCTTGAAGAAGGCCGCGCGAAAGGCCTTGAAGAAGGCCGCACGAAAGGCCGCGCGGAAGGTCAGAGCGCCGGACGGCGGGAGGGCAGACGGGCCACCTTGCTGCGCGTAACCCATCGGAAGTTCGGTCCAAAGACCGCCGACCAGCTTGCCGCGTTGCTGGACGACCGCGCCGATGCGGAGCGCTTCGCCGAGATTGCCGACCTGCTTATCGACTGCGCCACCGGACGCGACTTCCTGGCCCAGGCGGCCAGAAGTCGCTGACGGCTCGCTCGGACCCAGCGGATCGCAAGGACCGAAGCGGCCCTCAAGCCTTCGGCTGACTCCCCTTCGGCGTCGCCAGCCCTTGTCGAAGACGTCCGATCACCTCTTCAAAACGCTCTTCCTTGTTCCCCAACATCTTGGTCAAACGTTCGTCCAGGGTGTTCACCGCCTCCAGCCAATGGACGGTCACGGGCTTCCGTTGCCCAATGCGATGGACGCGATCTATCGCTTGTTGGTTCGCCGAAGGGTTCCACCATCGATTGATCAGCACCACATGATTCGCCTCCACAAGCGTCAAGCCCTCTCCCGCCGCCCTCATCGACGCCAGCAATGCTCCGTTTTCGAGCGCCGAGAACTCGTCAAGGAGCGCCTGGCGTTCCGATGCCTCCAAGCTACCATCATAGATGCCGCAGAACGGCAGTTTCATGTCCTCCAAGCGTGCTCGAAGAAGTCTAAGCGGCTTCAGCAAGTATGAGAACACAACGGCCTTCGCCCCACTGCTACTGCACATCCGCTCCAAGAGCTCTGATGCTCGCTCGATCTTCGCGCTGTCGCCGGTCGCGCGATCATAGTCGCAGGCTTCGCGAAGCCGACTAAAGACGGCGAGAGGTTCGTCCGTAGTGTTCATCTCCGATTCAAGCTTCTGGTATGCTTCTCGTTGCCTCGGTGTTAGCTGTATACTCTCCTTCCTATATTGTATTGGCGGCAAGTCGCGGAGTACATCAGCCTTCTCTCGTCTACACACGTACGGTTCGATTCGTGCCCGCAACATCGACGGAGGAAGATCGCGATCCAGCAAACTGAACTTCGACGGCAACAGGAGACTCATGAGTCCAATAAGGTCCAATTCGCCCTTCTCGAGCGGCGTTCCCGTCAGCGCCCATATGCAACGCGCGTCAATTCTCCTAATTCCTTCCGTCCTCTGCGACCGCCACTTCTTCACCTTGTGGGCTTCATCCAACACTAACAATCCCGGCGGATGCTCCAAGACCGCAGCAGCGGGCGTACGCATTTGTTCGTAGTTCGTCACCATTACATGAGTGTTCTTCCAGCAGTCCTCAAAGGCGACATGCGCCGACGCCCCCATGGCAATTCGAACGCATGCTTCTGGCGCCCACCGCCCGAACTCGACGGCCCAATTGCGCAAGACGGATACCGGGGCCACAACCAAGATTCTGCGCACGAGTCCCCTTTCCAACAATCGTTTTGCGCCCACTACGGCCTGGATGGTCTTTCCGAGCCCCATGTCGTCGGCAAGCAGAAACCGGGGAGATCGTATGAGCCTGCGGAGTCCTTCTCTTTGGTACGCATACAGTGGAAGCCGCCGTCGATCGGTTGTCAACATCGGCATGATGATTCTGCCGACCGTCGACCTGCCCTCGTAACTTGACCAGCCCTCGCGGATCGCCGGAAGCCTGATCTCAACCAGACGACCTGGAGTTGCCCCGGCATGGTGGACACGTTCAATCTTTCGGGACGAGGAGGAGTCCACGATGCCGAAGAAACGCAAGCAGTACCCGCTGGAGTACCGGCGGCGAATGGTGGATCTGGCGCGTTCGGGCCGGTCGCCGGAGGCGCTGGCGCGTGAGTTCGAGCCGTCGGCGCCGACGATCCGCAACTGGGTCGAGCAGGCCGATCTCGACGAGGGCCGTCGCGACGACGGGACGACGACGCGCGAGCGGGACGAGTTGCGCCGCCTGAAGCGGGAGAACAAGCAGTTGCGCCTCGAGCGCGACATTCTAAAAAAAGCCGCGGCCTGGTTCGCTCGGGAGAGCGGCTCGATTCCCGGAGAGGGTTCGAGTTCGTGAAAGCGCACCGGGCCGTGTTTCCCGTGCGCGCGATGTGCCGCGTCCTCGGTCTCTCCCCGAGCGGCTTCTATGCATGGCTGAAGCGTCCCCGATCGGCGAGCGCGTTGCGCGACGACGCGTTGCGCGTCTTGGTGCGCCGCAGCTGGGAAGCGAGCCGGCGGACGTACGGGCGACCGCGCATCCACGCCGATCTCGCGGCCTGGGGCGAGCGCGTCGGTCCGAAGCGCGTCGCCCGCCTCATGCGCGAGGAGGGCATCGAAGGCGCGAGCCGCAGGCGCCGCAAGGTGGCGCTGACGGTGCGCGACGCCCACGCGCGCCCGGCTCCGGACTTGGTCGAGCGCGACTTCAGCGCCGAAGGCCCCGACCAGCTCTGGGTCGCCGACATCACGTACGTGCCGGCCGGGGCCGGATGGCTCTACCTGGCGGTCGTCGTCGACGCCTGGAGCCGCCGCGTCGTCGGCTGGGCCATGGAGACGCACCTGCGCGGCGAACTCGTCGAGCGCGCGCTCGCCATGGCCGTCGAGAACCGCAGTCCAGAGACCGTGATCCATCACTCGGACCAGGGGTCGCAGTACACGTCCTGGGCGTTCGGCGAGCGGTGCAGGAAGGCCGGCGTGCGTCGCTCGACGGGCTCGGTGGGCGACGCCTACGACAACGCGATGTGCGAGAGCTTCTTCGCCACGTTGGAATGCGAGTTGCTGGACCGTTGCCAGTTCACAAGTCCGGCCGAAGCCCGGCGCGCCGTCTTCGCCTTCATCGAAGGCTTCTACAACTCGCGGCGCCGACACTCGGCGCTCGGCTACGAATCCCCCGCCGGCTTCGAGCGCAAGCGTGCGGTCGCGTAAAGTGCACCGACCCCCTCGACACGAGACCGTTCGGCGCCCTTGCGCCTCCGTCCTTCCTAAAGTCATGTTTCACATTGCACCATCTGAACCCAAGATCCTTGCCCGTCCACCATACCGGGGCAACTCCAGACCTCCGTCCAAGCGATCGGCGACCCAACCGTCAGCCCGGCTACTCCATTCCACTGCTTTCGCAAACCGTCCGGCAACAACACCTCGATGCGGTTCCACCGCCGTCGGCGACACCGTAAGGCGTCCGGCGTTCCCACGCCGCTCGCAGGCGACCAAATGCCGACGCCCGCAATCGCCAACGGCAACCACTCGCCGTGCGTGGATATATGTTCGAGAGGGAAGGGCGTCGCCTGTCGTCGACCTTCCTGGTCCAGTCATTTGATATCGCGCCACGGCGACGCCGAGCGTTCGGTGACGACAACTGATTCGCCGAAGCCGATCACCCAAGGGCGCGAGCCGACTCGATCTCCTCCCACATGTCGTCCTTCCTATGCGGCGCCAAGTCGGGCAACAGGTATTGTTGCCAAGCATCCCGGAGATCCCTCAGGCCGTCGCGGTCGAGAGATGCAATGCCCAGCTGCCACAGGAGAATGCGCTCGGCGACCTCTACCGCCTTCGCTCGTTCCTCGTTTCTCATCTTCCAGGACCCGCTGCCGTCCTGAATCAAAATCAAATTGCGCCACGGAGGCATCCAAAGAGACCACTTGATCCGGGCCAATGGCTCCAAGCGCTTCTCGAAGCTCGACGTCCCATCGACGTCCACGTTGTCTTCATCAACTAACTTTCGGGCCATCTTCGCAAGAATTTCCTGCGTGACGGGCCAAAAGAGCGCGGAATCGTCGCACTCAATGTTCTCGGTCTTGTGGAGGCAGTCTTTGTCGCTTTCTTTGGAATGACATCGCATGACGACGGGGTCCATGCGCAAGCCAGGCAACACCGCGAGTAGAGCATCCCAGAGTCTTCGCAATTCTCCGAAGAGGTCGTCCAGCTCGTCGTCATCCGGACGAAATGCCTTGAAGGTCCGGTCCGTCCATCCCGCATTGAGCCGCGTCGGCGACTTGAGAAGATGTTCATTCATCGCGTAGAGCGTCTCCAGGCTTGTGAATACGGTACTCCTGCCGACAACGTTTTTTCCTTTTTTCATCTTGATTCGGGGTGAATCCTTGTATGGCACCTCTTTTGCCTTGAAGAAGTCATGCTCGGTGATCAATCGTCGCGTGAGAATCGCAAATGTGTCGTCCTCGTCCATCACGATGTTGGTAAAGTGGGAAGTCGGTTTGGCATATCGATTAAGGTTGCCGAACAATCGCCGATATCGCTTGAAGAAGTCGTTCGACGAATCCCCCTGTGGTGGCATCACTATGATTACGGAGATTTCTTCGTTGGCGAAGTCCTTCGGCGCGTTCTTCCATTCGTCTCCCGAAGAATCGAGGAGCGTTCTGATTGCCGAGAGGCGGTGCTGGCCGTCCAATGCATAATATTTTTGCGTCCCGTTGTAGAGCGACAATCAGGATAAGACCCCGGCGACAATCAGGATGAGACGTCCAGGATCGTGACAGGAACGATGGCAACGGAGGTGGAACGGGTCAAGACGAGGGGGTTGGGCATGGGGCAAGTGAGGCCCTGGAGCAGGCACCCGTCCGACCCAAAGCGCTTGATCGCGGAGAGTTGGCTGGTCTTGCCGGAATTCGAGGCCGCTGCTGGCCGTCTAACGCGAGGTCTCGCACGGACCCGACCTGGGATACCCCTGAATTCGGGTTGTTTCATGGGACTTCCGCACGAGCGCCGGCGCCGGGGTTGCGAGTCGGAGGCGGTTGTGGAAGCGAGCCCGGGCGCCGATCAGGTGGTCGGTCGTCGGCGCGGGCGTTGGGCCGGGCAGCCGGGCGGCTACTTCTTGTCGTCGGCTCCGGCGGCGTTGGCGGCGCGTTCGAAGGCGGCTTGTCGGCGATAGCTCTCGCCTTCGAGTGTGAGGATGTGGGCGTGGTGGACGAGCCGGTCGACGGCGGCGATCGTCATGGCCTTGTCGGCGAAGATGCGCTCCCAGGCGCTGAACGGCTGGTTGGTAGTGACCATGAGCGAGCGGTACTCGTAGCGCGTGCCGACGAGCTCGAAGAGCGCGCTGGTCTCGTTGCGGTCCTTGTCGACGTAGGCGATGTCGTCGAGGACGACGAGGTGGAACTTGTGAAGCCGCCGGATCGCCGCTTCGAGGGCCAGGTCGCGGCGCGCCGCCTGGAGCTTCTGCACCAAGTCGGTGGCTCGGGCGTAGAGGACGCGGTAGCCGCGCTCGACGAGGGCGAGGCCGATCCCGGCGGCGAGATGGCTCTTGCCAGTGCCGGGCGGGCCGAGGACGACGATGTTGTGGCCGTCGTCGATCCAGTCGCCTCCCTTGGCGAGGACGCGGACGAGCGGTTCGGACAGTCCGGGCAGGCGGCCGAAGTCGAAGTTGTCGAGCGTCTTGCCGGGCGGCAGCTTGGCCTCGGCGCGGTGGCGCTCGAAGCGTCGGCGCGCCCGGTCGGCGAGTTCCTGCTCGGCCAGCTGTGCGAGGTACCGGTCGTGGGACCAGCCTTCGCGCTGTGCCCGGTCGGCGAACGGGCGCCACATGTCCTTCATGGTGGGCATGCGCAGTTCCTTGAGCATCCGGTCCACCTCGGCGTCGTCCACGACGAAGGGCTGCTTGGGGCTCATCGAGCGTCTCCTTCCATACGGCGGGCGGCGCCGTCGAGGGCCGGCCCGTCGGCGGGGCCGTCGCCGTTGCGGGCGCCGAAGAGGCCGTCGTAGCGGTCCAGCGAGCCTTCGCGCACGGCAGGCGCGATGTCGAGGACGCCGGGCTCGGGCTCGGCGAACTCGCGTGCGAGCGCCTTCGGGTCGGGGATGCCGCCGGCGTCGAGAACGTCGTCGATGCGCTCGGCCAGCGCTCGCTCGCAGCCCTGTTCGTGGGCGAGCGCGAGCAGGGCGACGGCGACGCGGCACGCCCTGCGGTCGCCGTGCTTGGCCACGACCTCGTCGTAGGCTCTGCGGTAGGCGTCGCGGGGGAAGAGCTGGTCGCGGTGGACCCAGTCCTTCAACGCCATCGGCTTGCGCTGGAGCGACCGGATCACGTGGCGGTAGTCGACGCCGCGCGCCCGCTTCCCCTTGCCCGGCCGCACCCGGGCCAGCACGTCGTAGCGCTTCGCGCCCAAGTACAGCTCGATGCGGTCGTCGTAGACGCGCGCCGTCAGCATGTGGCCGATCATCCGCGACGGCAACGTGTAGAACACCTTGCCCAGCGTGAAGCCGCCCGACCGCGTGACCCGCACCCGCGTCTCGCGGCACTCCTGCATCCGCTCGCGCGGCAGCGGCCGCAGCGCCTTGCCTTCCTTCTCGACCCGCTCCGTGCTCCGGCGCGCGTTGCGGCGAGCGACCACGCCGGCCACGAAGGCGCGGTACGCCTCGACCGACTCGAACTCGCGCGAGCCCCTCAGCATCAGCGCGTCGACGAGCGCCCGCTTGAAGTGGCCGTGGCTGCTCTCGACCACGCCGTTCTCGTGCGCACGGCCCCGGTTGTTGCGCGTCGGCGTCATCCGGTAGTGGGCGCACAGCGCCTCGTAGCGCCTGGTCTGGTCCTCCGCCGCTTCCTGCGACAGGTTCCTGAACGCCGCCGACAGGCTGTCCGTCCGATGCTCTGCCGGCGCCCCGCCCAGCGTCCACAGCGCCTCCTGCAGCCCCTCGGCCAGCGCCGTCCAGCTCTCGCCGCCCAGCACGACGCGAGCGTGCTCGAAGCCCGAGTACGGCAGCCGGAAGCGGTAGAGCATGTGCCGCAGCGGCTCGCCGGCGACCGTCACCCCCAGCTTCGCCATGGCGGTGAAGTCCGAGTAGCCCCGACGACCCGGACGGTGCTGCTGCACGAACACGACCTCCCGCTCCGGACCGTGCAGCGCCTTCCACTCCCGCACCCGCCGCTCGACCGTCCGCCGCGTGCTCGCCGGCAGCTCGGGATGCAGCCTGCGCAGCTCCTCGAAGACCGCCACCGCCCGCAGCTTCGGGTTCCGCTCGAGCAGCGGCACCGCCACCCGCTCGAACAACCCGCCCAGCGGGTCCGGCCGCCTGCTCCCGCGCCGCTTCCGCTTCTCCGACGGCAGGCGACGGTCCGCCTCCAGCCTGTACCCCGTCGCCCTGCTGAACCCCGCCTTCGCCGCCGCCGTCTCGACGGCAAGCCCGTCCTTCCGGTGCCTCATGTACTGCCTCGCCTGGCCATCGGTCACGTGCAGGCCCGCCATCAGCGCTCCTCCTCGTTGGGGAAGGCACTGACGTAGCTGGACCTCGTTCCACGATCACCGACGGCCGGCCTCCGAACGACAGGACCGAACCCGCGTCCGAATCCCTCGACCTCAGATCACGGCCGCCTCCGGCAGTCTCATCTTGGTTGCCGCTACCGTCTCATCTTGGTTGTCGCTCGACATCCCGTCGAACTTAAGGACGCCGAACGCAGAAGCAAGACGGGAATCGTCCTTGAAGATCGCAAATTTTTCGTCGTCGGCGATAGAAATTGGATACCAGATGGGGTTTCCTTCAAGAGCTGCGACGACAAGAGAAGAAAAGAACCGATCGTGCTGGCGCTGCAAATACGAGACGATTTCCTTCTTTACTCTGGATTCGTTGATGGTGCGCTGAATCGCATCATCGAGAGTGTGATCATCGTGGATGTCATGAGCGAATTTTATGTGTTCCTGTACCTCTCTCATCGTGAGCTTTACGATGTAATAGGTCCAGCTGCCCATCGTCGCGTGAATTGCAGGATAAAGATTCATGTCGATTCGGCTTTCTTGATGGATGTTGTCTTGGCTAAGGCAAGGCCACGCTTGACGATGCCCTTTATTTCTGGACCGACGGTGACGCCGAGAGATCGCCTTGCGTTCGCAGCCGGGCCAAAGGCGTCCAGGAGTAGTTGTTCTACGATCCGGCGCCTGCGCGTGTCGCCGGGAACCGTAAAGAAGTGAAATCTCAAAGACGAAAAGAAGCGAATGCGGCGCACGTTCGTCTTGTTGCCCAGATGATCTGCGAAACGGGCGCGTAGATTCTGCGTCTGCCCGACATAGAGCGGACACCAGGACGACGACAGCGGTCCTTCAATCGGAGGAGAGCCGCTGATCACGTACACGCCAGATGTCTCCGGCGGGTCCCTTCGCCATTGTTCGACGAAGGGTACGACCTTCCAACCGCAGCCGAGATCGCTGTCGGCGAGCATGCGCCAGTGCTTGGTATCCAGGCTCCATCCTCGCGGCAAGGTCTGCGTCACAGATGGCATATCGCGCATCCGCCGCCGCCATCCGCCGCCGAAATCGGTTCTCGCTTCGGCTGCGCGGCGATGTCCTCCAAGGTCCGACCGTCCACCCACGTGAAGCCAGCCGCCTCGTATTCCTTCGCCCGCTCGAACCATTCGGGATGGCGTTCCTTGAGCCCCTGCCATTCGCCCACCTGCTGGTAGAAGCAGAAGTAGCAGCCTGAGCGAGAGCGCCACTCGTAGTAGCTCGGCAGGCCGAGTCCCGAGGTCTCCAGGATCATGTGGATGTCGTTGAGTCCCAAGGCGTGGTCCTTGAATGGGTAGACGGGGACGATGTTCGGCTGCTCGGAGAAGACGGGGGGCTTGGAGGAGGCGTAGCCTTCGCGGTGCTCGTCGCCGCGGATGCCGATGTAGCTGAACGCCTTGTCGTCGCCGACATGGTGTTCGAACGGCTTGATCTTCAGTACGCGGGTGCACCAGCGGGCGCGCGGGCTGGGGAGGAAGCCGCCGTAGACCTCGTGCAACCAGATGTCGAACGGGTTTCGGCCGGGCTTCTTGGCGATGCCGAGCAGGTCGAGGGCGTTCAGGCGCGCGATCTTCTGTCCCAAGACGGCTTCGAGGCGGGTCAGGTACTGGTAGGTCTCGGGCAACTCGCAACCGGTGTCGCAGAAGACGTACTCGACGGCCAAGGAGGGGTAGCGGTCCTGCATGAACAGGGCGAGGGCGGCCGAGTCCTTGCCGCCCGAGACGTTGACGATGTGACGGTGCCCGCCGTCGGCGCCGAGCGCGGCGGCTTGGTCGGTGGTCGTCATGGGCGGCCTGCGGTGACGCCGGCCGACGCGTGCAAGCGTGCCGCGACCGCTTCCAGCGTGCGCGCGGCCTCTTCGCGGCCGAGCAACTCGGCGAGACGGGAGGCCAGTTGGCGCGTTCGGGCGTCGGCCAGCTTGGCCAGCCCGGATCTGATCTCGGAATCCGGGCCGCGACGGCGGGCCAGATCGAACGCGGCGCCCTCGATCGTCTCGAGCACGCTGTGCAGCTGTCGGCGGAACGAAGACGGAGAGGCGTCGTTCCACTGATGGAGCGGCAGGCCCAGCAACAGCGTGGACAGGGCGTTTGCGAGCGCGCCGTCGTCGTCGTGCGGCTTGGCGAGAAGGGTCAGGACCCCCTTGGCCACTCGGTCCGCGAGGTGGGCAACGAAGGACTCGGGGAAGCACGCCGCCCAGGCCGCGGCGTGATCGCGCGCGTTGGCGCTGGCGCAAGACGTGAAAGCCACCGCCGGTGGGTGCGAGTCGGCGTTGTTAATTTTGGTTGCACTGGGTACAACGCAACCGGTGGCGCGGTCGTCGTCACGCACGGCAGGGCAACTCGGCAACCCGCCGAAGCCGTCGGCGACGCCACGCGCCACGAGGGCCTCGCGCAGTGCACGGACGGCCTCGTCCCGAAATGTCGTGCCTACGCGCTCGAGCTCGGACTTGATCCCTGCGATTCCGTCCAGCAACTCGGGCGAGCCGACGGATCCGCCCGCGAGACGCGGCAGGTGGTCCAAGAGGAATGCGACGGCGTCGGCCGACTCGAGTTCCCTGGCAAATGTCCGCGCCTCCTGCGAGAGGAAACGCGACGTCGCGGCGCTACGCGGAAGCCGTTGGCTCCACTCTCGGAGACCCGCTATGCAACCGCGTAATGGGGCCTCTCCCCCCCCCCCCCCCCCCCCCCCCCGAAGTAATGCCGAACAAACCGGACAACGCGTTCAGGTACGCCCTCTCGGCCGACCCGAGGTCCACTACGTCCAGGACGTATTGGTCAGGGTGCTTTGCGATGTCCTCGACCGTCGAGGGCAACACGTCGTCCACTAACACGCGGCCCTTGCGGATTGTTGCTGCGGAGGGAAATGCTCGGAAGCCGGCGGCGAGAAGCAACGGCAGGAGACCTTCTCGCACGCCGAAGGGCGGCTCCTTCAGTTCGTCGAGCAGAACACCGAAGGGCTTGGACCTGCCGGGCTCCGCGAAGAAGTCCCGGACGCGACCCCAGACGGCCTTCAAGCCAGGACGACCGGTCATGTCCTCGGGAGCGGCCAGGAACCAGGTTCTGCCATTTTGGCAGGTTTCGTCTTTTCTGGCCCTCAGCATACTGCCATTTTGGCAGGTTTCTTCGGCCTCCGAGACCCGAGTTCTGCCATTTTGGCAGGTCTCGCCCGCGCGCGGGGAACCGGCGGAGTTGCCGTTTGGGCAGTACAGACCCGTCCTCAGGAACACGCTCCTGAAGATCGCCTTGTCGGCGGAGTTGCCCTCGATGCCGAGGTCCTCCCGGCCGTACCGTTCCAACAAGCCGAGTTCGACCTTCTTGCGGGCGTTCACGATCACCGGCGACGGCGACCGCCGGACCACCATTTCCGAATCGATCTCGGGCGTGAGGGCAAACACCTCCTCCATGGCTTGCGACAGCGCCCGGCGCAACTGCGGCAAGTCGGCCGCCTCGACCGGACGGCCCTTGCGGAACCAGCGGCTGCCGTTGGGCTGGGGGCGCAGCACACGGTCCGCAAGCGACTGCAACCCAGCTCGGGCGTCGTCGGTGAGATGGTTGAGTTCGGCGCCAATCATGGGATCGGCGCCAATCATGTCCTGGTCGGCGTGCATCCGCAACAGGCACCACAGATCGACGGCGGCGTTGCGGAGGGCCGAGACTTCACGCGCCACCGCGACGAACAATCTCGGATCGCCGATGCCGGCGGCCATGTCCTCGGCCTGGACAAGTTCGTCCGCGTCTTGCGGCAGCACGTGCAGCACGCGGCCGTCCGTCCCGGGCGTCCAGCCCTCCAGCCGAATTCGATCCCAAAATGCCTCCAACCCCGCGAAGGTGGCGTATTCGGCCTCCAAGTAGCGCCTTATTCCGTGCCTTGCGTTGTATTCCACGGGCCTCCACACGGGGGGGCGCAACTCCCGCCCCAGGAAGGAGACCAGATCGAAGTCGCCCGCGTGGCGCTTCTTCTCGTCCTCCAAGCGGCCGCGCAAGTCCACGTCGGTCCCGTGCCAAACGACGACTTGGTCCGAATGGCGCCGGTGCACGAGAAGGTTCCGCTTCACGAGTTCGTCGACCGCGCGGCCGGGCCCCGTCGCTTGATCTTCACCAGCAACCCCCGGCTCAAGACGCAGAGCGGGGAGGCTTGCGCCGTCCGCGCCGGATTCGGTCTCTTCGCAAGCATCCTTCAACGCGAAGGCCAGCTGCTTGCGGGTTGCGTGGCCCCGCTCCCCGCTCAGGCCCAGGCCCAGGAGAAACGCGCTCTTGAGCGCTTCCGCCTCCAGCGAGCCGTCCGCCACCTTGCCCAAGGCGCTCTCGGTCTCCAGCCACGGGCGTTGCGTTCCGCCGGCGCCTCCGTCCGTGCGGAAGTCGCCTCGGAAGTAGTCGTACAAGGCTCCGGGCGAGACCGGCGCGTCCAAGGACGCCCACTGCAGAAACGAGAACAGAGTGCGCTCGTTCTGGGCGACGCGGGCTGCTGCGCGAGGCAGCAGGTAGACCGTTGCCGGGGACAGCGGGTGGGCCGCCGCCAGAATGCCGGCCAAGCGGTCCTCGGCGACGTCCGGGAACATCCCGGCGTCTCTCGCTTCGGCCGCCAAGCGCGCGAAGTCCGCTTTCGGCGTTGCTACGGCTCGGTTCTCGGCAACGAGCGAGCTCACCAGTTCGTACAACTCCGTGGAGTCGTCCACGTACTGGAGGGTCTCGAACCGGCCTTCGATCTTGGCCCACTCTCGCCGCAAGCCCGGCGGCAATCCGGTTGCGTAGCCGAGAAGGGACCGGTGCAGGAGCAGCACGAGCGACACGGGAACGCCGGCGCTGCGGCTGGCCACCTCGGCCAACGCCTGCAGCACGTCCAGCTCCTCCGGCCTGCCCTCCGAGACCAAGCCTTGAAGGTGGCGTCCGAACTCGTCCCAAACGATCACCAAGCGATCCCGTCCGCTTTGTTCGAGCTTGCAGAGGCATGCGTTCACCAGGGCGGGGACGTCGTTGGCGCGCGTCGCGTCCAACGCGGCGACGGATCGCGCTTCCCTGCCCAAAGACGTTCGGCGCATCGCGTCCAGCAACCCCTTCCGCAGAGCGGCCGGCGCGGAGTCCACATGGCCGTAGAGGGGGACGAACAGCCCCCGTCGCGGCGCCGTCCGCCTACGCGCCACTTGGTTGCGCAGATCCGGGCCGATTCCCGCCAACCGATCCTCGACCAAGCGCAACATCGCCGCGGCCTCGGGGCGGTTTTCCACCAAGTGCCCTACGTATCCCGCCGTGACGGACTTGCCGGACCCGTACGGCGCAACGACGAAGACCGCGTTCCCCGTCTCGCCTTGGAGCAGCGACGAGACCAAGCGCACGGACTTGGACGTTGGTCGAAAGTGCTCGAAGCGCTCGGGATGCCCGGCGTCGAGCTGGATGTTGATGGAGCGGAGGAAGGCGGTCTGGACCATGGCCTAGGCAGCCTGCTCCGCGGCTCGGTCCGCCGAGTCGTAGTAGCGCGCCATCCATTCCGGCCCGGGCCCGCTTGTCCGAACGCGGACGATCCTTTCTCCGGCTTGGCCGTCCAGCCGTACCCGTCCTTCCGCCTCGTAGCCCGCCACCAGTTCGTACAAGGATTCCGCGGTCATCGCGAAGACCCGTCCGGGGGCGCCGGCTTCATGGACAAGCTCGGCAAGCGACCGGTCTCCGTTCACGCGGAGCCCATCGCCGGGCCGTTGTCCGCCGGCAGCTCGACCAGCGGCCTGCCGTCCGAGAAGACGCTTCCGGCCGACAGCTAGAGCGTACCCGAAGAGCTCGAACGGAATGGGCTTGAGTCCGCGGTTTACATGGTAGAACCCCGTCTGGCGGGAATGGAGCATGATGCCCAGCTCGCTCAGCGGGCACTCCATCGCGTCTTCCGGGTCCTCTTCCGGGCGCGGCACGCTCACCGAATAGGAGCGGAGGAGGCAAGCCACGTCCCGGTCGAGCGTGCGCGGACTGGGCGTCCGGCCGCCGCCGGCAGCCAAGTGGCGCCGCAACGCCTCTGCGCACACCGGACGCTCGAACCGCGCGGAGCTGAACACGTTGAAGAACCAGTTCCACGTGAACGCGAACGCGGGCCGGTCGATCAACTGGACGTGGACGGCCCACCAAGTCCCCGGCAGCAGGAAATAGCGGTCGCGCTCCCAGACCGTCTTGCCGAGGTCCGTCGGGCGAAGCGCCCTGGTGCGGCCGCCGCCGGTCAACTCCTTCTCGGCCAAGCCAGTGGCCAGAAGCCAGTGGTGAATGGACTTGGCCATGTTACGCCCCACGCCCAGCCAGTCCGCCACGTCCGGATCGTCCATGCGTTCCGGATTCTGCACGACCATGCGAAGGCCCTTGTAGAGCCAGCCGCCGCGGATCGCGAACGTCTGGTGTCCCCCGAAGCGCAACGAGTTCTCCTTCAGGCGACGGCGAAGGGAAGCAGCTTCGCGTGGACGGCGGCAATGGCCTCGACGGCGGCGTTCGCGTCGGCCATGCGGTTGAGTTCGGAGAAGGCAAACCGCGCGCTGGCGTACGCTTGGCGTTCGGATAGGCCCATGGCGCGGAGCACGTAGGACGGCTCGGGGCGCTGGTTGGTGCAGGCCGAACTCTGGGAACACCGAACGCCCGCCTGGTCGAGCCGGACGACGAGCGCCTCGCCGTCCATGTCCAGAAAGTGGACGTTGGACGTGTTGGGCAAGCGGGGGGCGCCCGAGCCGTTCACCGCTCGCGCGAGTCCCCGTCTGGCGACGCCGGACTCGAATGCGTCCCGCATGTCGCGCGTGGCCGTTGCTACCGCCTCGAAGCGGTCCGCCCGGTGCGCCAAGGCAACGCCGAGGCCAACGATCGCCGGGACGTTCTCGGTGCCAGGGCGCAAGGCCGCCTCTTGGTCTCCCCCGAACATCAACGGCCGCAACAGGCTTCGGTCTCGCGCCACCAACGCCCCCGCGCCGAGCGGGCCGTGCAGCTTGTGGCCGGACAGGGAAAGGAAATCGACGGGGACGGCGTTCAAGTCCACCGGCAGCTTGCCGACGGCTTGGACCGCGTCCGCGTGGAAGCGCGCCCCAAGCGCCCGCGCCCGCGTCGCCAACCGCGCGATCGGCTGGACCACGCCCGTCTCGTTGTTCGCCCACTGGACGGAGACCAGCGTCCGTTCCGGCGCGATCGCCCGGGCCATCTCCTCTTCGCAGACGATACCGTTCGAATCCACCGGCAACGTCACGACCTCGCGATCCAGCCGCGCGAGCGCACCGGCAACGGCCAGCACCGACGGGTGCTCCACGGCCGTCGTGACCAGGCGGTAGCCGTCCATCGGCCCGCCGAGGAGGCTCTGGAGCGCCAAGTTGTTGGCTTCGGTGGCCCCTCCGGTGAACACCACGGCGGCCGGATCGGCCGCAACGAGGGCCGCGACCTGCTCCCGGGCCAACCACAGCCGCTTCCTGGCTCGCGCGCCGGCGGCGTGCACGCTCGAAGGATTGCCGCAACCGTCCCGCATTGTCCGGGCGACGGCCTCCGCCACCTCCGGCAGGACGCGGGTGGTGGCGTTGTTGTCCAGGTAGACTTCGGGGCGGCCCGTCACGGCCCAGTCCGGCGGCATTGCGCCTCGGTCGTGGTGTTGGCGCCGCCGGTGGGTCTCATCGCGTCCCAGAACGAGGGAGAATGAATCGTAACGTAACAGCAACTTGGGCGCCGCGAACGGGAGTCGTCAAACGGGCGCGGCCGGGCCGCGCGCCAGCCTAGCCCCATTACGATGGCCCGACTGCCGGGCCGGGAACATGGCCGGATGGGTCGTGCAAAGACGGCGGCGGGTCGGGCGCGCCTCTAGTGGCTCGACGGCCCCGCTTCCAGTCGCCTCAAGGCGGCTTGAGCGGACTCGTTGCCGGCTGCCGCCGCTCGCCGGTACCACTCGGCCGCCCGCTCGACGTCGCGGTCCGCGCCGACGCCGCCTTCGTATGCCTCGCCCAAGCGCAGCTGCGGAATGGCGTCGCCCGCTTCCGCCGCGAGCGTCCACCACTTGACGGCCTCCTGCGGATCACGCGGCACGCCCCGGCCCGCTGCGTACGCGTTGCCAAGGTTGTGCGCCGCCAGCACGTGTCCTTCTTCCGCCGCCCGGCGATGCCACTTCGCCGCCTCGTACGCGTCGACCGACTTTCCCAAGCCTTCGTCGTAGGCCGTCCCCATCAAGAAGACCGCTTCCAGCACCCCGGCGTCCGCGGCCCGCTGCACTTCGCCGACGACGCCGCTCGCCAACGACCGCGCGCGCGCTTCGTTCCGCTCGTAGCCCATCCGTCCGCGCGAGTACACCCGCGCCATCCACATCACGGCCAGCGGATTGCCGTCTCGGACGGCCACGCCCAACAACTCCCGCGCCCGCTCGTCGTCCACGGTCCCGGCCACGCCCGTGTACCAGTCCACCGCCTCCAGCAACTCTTCGGACGGTCGCGCCGACTCCCCGCCGCACGCGGAAACCGCACCGGCAAGCACGACGGCAGCGACAGCGCAACGCGGGCTAGCAGCCGTCAGGGCCACGGTCGAGCTCGAGGCTCCGTGCTTTTCGCGAAGGACGAGCACTTTCCACGCTGTCAAGATTGTTCGTCCAAGGGGCCGCGAAGCACCAGGGCCATCGGAAGCCGCCGAGGGTCCTCAGCTCCCCCGCTTGGGCACGGGCACCGGGTCGCCCGCGTCCGGCCGCACGTCCGCCTCCGCCAGCATGTCGTGGAGCGCCGAGAGCCGTTCCAGCAACGCGTTGACGGACTCGATCACCGGCGGCACGTCGTCCCACGAGCGGTCGATCGTCCAGAGCTGGTCGGCGGTGGGAAGGGTGGTGGAGCCTTCGATCGTACGCCAAGCGGCGGCGCCGGCGGCGGCCTCTTGGAGGGCTTCGCGGGCCTCGTCCAGCGCCTCTCCGAAGGCTTCCAGTTCGTCGGAGAGCTCCTCCGGCACGCTGTCCGCCGCGGCGTCCACCCGCTCCTGGGCGGCCTCGAGCTGCTCGCCCATCGACCGGAGCCGGCGGCGGGCCTCCTGCACCGGGCGGGCGAGGCGGTAGGAATCCAGCATCGCGGCATGCCGGGCCTCCAGGTCGGCCCGCGAGAGCGACGTGCGCGGGTCCATTCGCACGTCGAAGGACGTCTCGAGCGTGTCCGCGCCTGCACGCAACGTCACCGAGTACCGGCCGGGCAGGACGCGCGGGCCGGGAATCGCAGGGTTGCGCCGCGGCGAGGGGCTCGCGGACTCGCCTTCCCGGCCTGCCGCCGCGGTCGTCTCGTTTCCCGTTGCAGTCTCGGTCCGCTCCGCCAAACGCAAGTCCCACACGACTTCCGTGAGTCCGGCTCGTCCGCCACCCCGCAGCTCGCGCACCACGGTCCCGCTCTCGTCGCTCACCTCCAGCCTCACGCCGCCGCCCGCCTGCTCGCCCAGCCAGTACCGAATCCGGGCACCCGCCTCGGGGTTCGGCGCGGCGTAGACGCCCGGCGTCCAGCCCTGCGGCCGGTACGGGTTGTACGACGTGGCCCGGCGCACCGAGAACAAGTGCGCGTCGGACGCCAGCACCTCGTCCGACAGCTCCGCCAAGGGCGCAATGTCGTCCATGATCCAGATGCCCAGCCCGTGCGTGCCGACGACCAAGTCGTTGTCCCGCGGATGCACCACAATGTCGTCCACCGGAACCGTCGGCAGTCCTCCGTCCAAGCGCGACCAGCTCCGGCCCGCGTCGATGGAGAAGTGGACGCCCGTCTCGCTACCCGCAAAGAGCAGGTTCGGAGCGGCGGGATGCTGGGCAAGCGCGTTGAGAGAGGTCTGGGGCAACCCGTCGGTGACGCGCTCCCAGCTCTCGCCGAAGTCCGCGCTGGCGTAGACGTAGGGGGCGAAGTCGTCGTTGCGGTGGCCGTCGAAGGCCGCGAAGACGGCGCCCGGCTCGCCGTGGGACGCCACGATGCGCGTGACGTAGGTGTGGGGCGGCAGGCCGTCCA
The DNA here is from genome assembly GCA_965203485.1 of Longimicrobiales bacterium. GTDB lineage: Bacteria > Gemmatimonadota > Gemmatimonadetes > Longimicrobiales > Gaopeijiaceae. Next base: position 361,406 of record OZ241892.1, on the reverse strand, counting down.
AGTTGGGCGTCAGGTCCTGCCATGCGGCGCCGCCGTCGCGGGTGACGTGCACGCGTCCGTCGTCGCTGCCCGCATAGATGACGGCGGGGTCCAGCGGCGACTCGGCGAGGGCGGTCAGGTTTCCGTAGGTGGACTGGCCGTCGTTGCGCGACATCTGCGGCTCGCTGCCGGGCACGCCCATGAGCTCCAGCGTGTCGCGGTCGATCGCGTGGGTCAGGTCGGGACTGATCTCTTGCCAAGTCTGGCCCAGATCGGGGGATCGGAAGACGACGTTGGCGCCCGCGTAGACGACTTGGTCGTCGTGCGCCGAGAGGAGCATGGGCGTGTTCCAGTTCCACCGAAACCGCCGCTCCTCGTCGTCGTCCGCGGGTCTGGCGAGGGGACGAATCCTGGCCCGTTCGCCGGTGGCCAAGTCGACCCGCATCAGGTTGCCGCCCTGCGATTCGGCAAACATCAGTTTCGGGTTCGCCGGATGCATCACCGTGAAGAAGCCGTCGCCCGACCCCACGTTGTACCAGTCGCGCGCGCGAATCCCCTGGTTGGACCACGTGTCGGAGGGTGCGCACCACGACCCGTTGTCCTGGAGGCCGCCGCACACGTGGTAGGGATCGCGCATGTCCACGCCTATCTCGTAGAACTGGGCGATGGGCAGGTTGCGCAGCTGGTACCAGTTGTCGGAGCGGTCCCAGCTGACCGACACGCCGCCGTCGCCGCCCAGGATCAGGTGGTCCGAGTCGGCAGGGTCGATCCAGAGGACGTGGTGGTCGAGGTGGACGCCGGACGCCGCGTCGGGCGTGAAGCTGCGTCCCCCGTCGGACGAGCGGTACATGCTGGAGCCGCCCAGGTAAACGCGCTCGGGATCGTTGGGATCCACCCATATCTGGCTGTAGTACATGGGCCGGTTGTTGGTGGTGCTCAGGTGCTCCCACGTCTCGCCCCGGTCCAGCGAGCGGTAGACGCCGTTGCGGCGCGGTCCCTCCTGCTGTCCCGCGCCGAAGCCCTGGCCGGGCGCGCGCGCGTCGGCTTCCACCAGCGCGAACACCATGTTGCCGTCTCCGCGGTGGACGGCAAGCCCGATCCGCCCCTTGTCGCCTTCCGGCAACCCGTGGGTGAGTTCGGTCCATTCGTCTCCGCCGTCGGTGGTGCGGTGGATGCCGCTCCCAGGCCCGCCGCCGTTGAATCCCCAGGCCCGGCGCCGCCGCTGGTACGTCGCGGCGAACAGCGTGCGCGGATCGGACGGGTCCATGACCAGGTCGATGGCACCCGTGTCCTCGTCCACGAAGAGCACGCGCTCCCAGGTCTCGCCGCCGTCGCGGGTTCGGTACACGCCGCGTTCGGGGTTGGCGCCCCACAGGTGGCCCACGGCGGCCACGTAGGCCACGTCGGGATCGTGCGGGTGGACTTGAATGCGCGCAATGTGGTGCGTGTTCTCGAGTCCGAGATGCGTCCACGTGCGGCCCGCGTCGGTCGACCGGTACACGCCGGCGCCCCACGGCGAACTCTGCCGGTTCTGCGGCTCGCCGGTTCCCACCCAGACGACGTTCGGGTTGGACGGCGCCACCGTCACGTCGCCCACCGAAGCAGTGGCTTCGTCCTTGAAGACGTGCTCGAAGGTGATGCCCGCGTTCTCGGTCTTCCAGACGCCTCCCGTGGCCACGCCGACGTAGAAGACGCGCGGATCGGACTCGACGACGGCCAAGTCGGCCACGCGCCCGCCCATTATGGTGGGGCCGACGGCGCGGAACTCGAGGGCCGCGGTGGCGAGCGCGAGCGGATCGGCGGGGGCGGCGGCGGCGTCCTGGGCGTGGGCCTGGGACTGCACGGCGGCGGAGGCCGCGAGCAGGCCGGCGACGAGGACCGGGAGGAGCAGAGGCCGCAATGAAGCCGGCTCGGCGACGGGTCGGCGGCTCGTCTTCGGCGATGGGACGGCCGACGGACGAGCACGAAGGGAGGCGGTTGGGCGAGGATGCGAGGCGGGGGAGCGCCGGTAAGCGTCGTTGCGCGTGCGCACGAGGTTGTTCTCCGTTGAATTGGGGCGTGGAGCGGCGAACTTCCACCCAAAGTTACGGGCCGAGGCCTTGGCCGTCACGGGCAAGCTCGCGCAAACGGGACAGCTTGGTCGGACCCGGGCTTGGCTGTACCGATGCCGTCGCGGACCACTCGCGACAGCATCGTGGCAACGTAGGTGTCGCGGTCCTCGTTCTGGAAGACGACGTTGCGCTTCGTCAGGTACGGCTTGTCGTGATCCCAGCGCTTCTTGACTTCCCGGGAGGACGAAACCGACACGATGTATGAGTTCAGCACCATGTCCGGGTCGCCGAGGCGTTGCTCGATCTCCTTGATCGTCTTGTAGAATTCGATCTTCTCGTTGTTCTCCACGCCCAGCTGGACGAGTCCTTTCGGGTCGACGAACGTGACGTACTGCCGACCACCGGTCAGCAACCAGAGGATGAAGTCCGGGTGGAAGTTCCCCGCTTCGAAGAAGCCGATTCCGCGGCCTCTGCTCAAGTTGCGCAGCAGGTAGAGTTCCCTGTCCTTGAAGAAGTTCGGGTTGCCTTCGCAGTACGCCTTCAAGTCTTCGACGAAGCGGCGCTCGCCCTTATTGAGCGGCGCCGGCTCGACCTCGACTACTCCCGCGCCGTCAACGGCGAGCAAGGGCGTGTAGAGGTGCCGGTCGAAGGACAGCGCGCGAAGACCGAGGCCGGGGAAGGCCCAAGGCTTGAGGTCGCCCCTTCTAATCGCATCCTCCACTTTCTTGAGCGTCGCTACGATCTCCTCCTTCGACTTGTCCACGGCGATTCGGTACTCGTTGCCACTTCCTTCCCGGACCATGGGGAAGTTGGCGTCGCTGGGGGTCACTTCGGCGTACTCCAGATGGCGTCGCTCCCAGTCGTTCTTGCGGAAGGTGTAGTAGCGCTCGACGTACTTCTTGAGCAGCGCAAGGGCGATCTGGTCCCAAAGCCGAACCTTGTCGAACGAATCCGCGGCCATCTGGGACTTGGGGATCAACAGGCGATACCAGTCGCCGTCTTCAAGCAGCTCGCGAATGGCTGTGCGCGACACGGACAGGTTGTGCCAGCCGCGCTCGCTCTTGAAGCGCTCCAGTTCGAAGTAGAGGCGGTCCAGGTCGAGGAAGGCGGTGTGCACTTCCTCCAGCTTGGCCTCGTGCTTCTCGGCGACGGCCTCCACGTCGGCCAGCTCCTCCGACTTCATCGCCTTGATCTTCGGATACCAGTCCAGGACGACTCGTTCGTGCAGGTAGCTCCTGGCCGGATCGTCCGACGCCATGCCGCCCAGGCTTCGCAGAACCGGCATCGGGCCCAGCTTGCGGAAGGCGTTGCCCGACTCGACCCTGACGCCGTTGATGACCCTCTTGAGCCGGATCGTCTTGAGCGGCTGCATTCCCAGGTTCTTGACCACTGGGAACCAGAAGTCCTCTTGCTCGTTGTCGACCGACAGTCCTTCCTCGGCGAGAAAGTCCCGGAACTGCGCCATGTAGTCGGCGCGAACTCCGAACACGTGCAGCGTCTCCAGCGTCTCGACGAAGTCGGGCCGTTTCAGCCCCTCCGGCAGCCGTGCCCGCGCGCTCCGCTTGAGGCTCATGTCGCATCCCTTGAGCCGCACGCCACGCCCGAAGAGCTGGATGATCTGCGCCCCTTCCGACTTGCCGATGTGCATCAGCCCCATCGTGCTGACGCGCCAGCTGTTCCATCCTTCGGTGAACTTGCGGGAGCCGATGAGCAGGTTCACGGTCGAGCCGGGGTGGGCCAAGTCATGAAAGAGAGAGTCCCCGAACTCCCGCTCGGCGACGGCGAACCCGCTCTGGCCGCAAAGCTTCACGAGCTTGGCGTCGTCGCCCACGTTGACCACGCCGAAGGGGTCGTTGTCGCCCACGCGCAACGCCACTTCACCGGCGGCCCCCTTGAGGTTCTCCACATGCAGTAGCCCGCCGTTCGGGGCGTTGAAAAGCACCTCCAGCGTCTCGTCAAACACTTGCTCGGCCGACAGGTCGGCGTCGTGCAGGTGGGCGAAGCGCCCGGTGAAGATTTCCTGCTGCGCAGGGTCGCCGAGGCCCTCGTCCAGCACCTCCCGGATGCGGCGGACGCTCGCTGCGCGGTCGGACACGTAGTCCGCCAGAAAGCGCAGAATCGCCACGACGTCCGGCGCCTCCCGCTTGGACAGACCCTTGGTGACGCTCCCGCCCACGAACACCAACAGCGGCCGCTCCAAGTTGAAGCGCCCGAGCGTCGGTTCCTGCCTGTGCCAGAGCCGTTGCTGCTGAAAGAACACGAGCAGGCAGGCGGTCAGGTAGCCCGCTCGCCACTCGGCGTCGTGGTCGTCCTCCAGGTTGAGAATCCGGTAGTCCTTGCCGAACCCGTCGCCGTAGAACCAACGGTAGGAGTAGTCGAACAACGTGCTGCGGGCGTACAGGTTGGCGAGTTTCGCACGGTTCGTTCCCTTGACGGCCTGTCCGAAGGTTGCCGAGTACTCGAAGGAGAATCCCTCTTCGCAGAGGCGTTCCCGGTAGCGCATCCAAGTGCCGCCCTTGCTGCTCGCGGCGGTCGCGGCGCCGCGATGCCCCTCGTCGACCAGCACCAAGTTGTTACCCTCGAAGGCGTCGACGGCGACAGTCTTGTCTCCCATCTCGTCCTTCAGCTTGGTGACTTCCAGGATGTCGACTGTCTGCCCCGTGAAGAGCCCGGAAGCGTTGTTCTTGTCGAAGATGCGGGCCGAGATTCCCGCCGTCTCGAACTCGCGCAAGTGCTGACGCGACAATCCCTCGTTCGGCGTCAGCAAGATGATGCGGTTGAGGTCGCACGCGCGACCGTGTACTTCAAGCAACTCCAGATACCGAAGCACGTGAGCGTGCATGAGGAGCGTCTTGCCGCTTCCGGTGGCCATCCAGAACGCCACCTTGTTCAGCTGCTGCCGGGCGTCGGCGGCTTCGTCCAGGGACTCCACGCGATCTCGTTGCTGGACGCTTCCGTTGAACTTGGCGACGTGCTCGTTCACTGCTTCCAGCAGTTCCCGAGGGCGGTTGAAGTACCAGTCCAGGTATATCTCCGTGAAGAGAAGCGCGAGGTACTGAAAGTACTTCCACGAGATCGGACGCCGACCCCGCATGATGCGATGCTCGTTGAGGCACCGGGTCACCGACGTGATCGCTTGGTCGTGCGCCAGGAGCACGTCGTCCGGCAGGCTCGCTCGGCCCCCCGCCGGCAGGTGCACGCACAGTGCTCGGTGGAAGCGGTGGACGTTGTCTTCGTCCAGTCCTTCAAGGGATTCGTCCCGCAGGTGCCTAGCGAGGTCGTCGAAGCGGTCGACGCCCAAGAGGTCCAAAAGCCACTGGTTCAGTACCAGTCGCTTGGAGAAGGGAAGCGTCAAAGTGGTCTTGGCAGCCACGTAACCGGAAGTATGGCCGCCGACCTGGCTTCGCGGACACGCGTGACCGCAAAGATGACCAAGCGGCCACAGAACGCCGAATGTGACCGCCAAACCGATTTCGCCCGTGACCGCCAAGCAGGCAGGACGGCCATATAGTGCCAGAAATGACCGCCAAGAGGACAAAGCAACGGCCACCAAGTGCCGGAAGTGGCCACCGAACGAGTTTGACGGCCATCCGTGACCGTCGGAAGACATCCCTTCCCTCGGCAACGTGCAGGAGGTCCGGGAGCACCAGGATGGATCCCCGATGGCCGCTGGGGTCCTGGAGGACCCGCAGTACGCCATGGTCGACCAGTTTCGCCAAGAGCCGTCGGGCCGTGCAGGTTGGGACGCCCGCATGGACTGAGAACCAGGCGCTGTTGAACCCAATCAAGCGCAGGAATGGCATACTGGGACCGGGTAACGTCTGCCACCCGCTCTTTCATCGTCTCGTAGAGGCCGAGGAGCGCTCTCGCCTTTGACAGGTGGTCCATGGCATGGGCCAGCACCGCCTTCAAGAAGACCAACATCCCGTCCATTCGTCGTCGCGGGAGACGGCGAGCAGTCCTTCGTAGTATTCGGCTCGACGAGCCTCGAGGTAGGCACTGATGGAGAAGAGGGGTTGGCTGATCACGCCGTGCTCCAACAAGCGTCCAGGAACGGGTGAAGAGCCTCGAATTCGGCATGAACGACAGCAAGCTGGACGCAGCCGATCGGCCGCGTCCTCGTGGATGTAGCGCTCCCACCTGCCCCATGCGGTCTTCTGGCGGAAAGCTCCCTTCGCGATACTGTGTCGCCATGGTCACTGCTCCCACATCAGTCGATGGAAGTCGTCCTCGATGAGCCGAACGGTCCATGTATCCGACGGCGACTTGAGGTTCTCAAGATTGTTGCTGCCGTTGACGTAGATGAGGTCGTACGCATCATCGTCCCGAAACGAGCTCGCAAGCTTGAACCACTCGTCGAGCACGAGGTTGTCTCCCTCAATGCCATCTGGCGACTCGCCACCCGGCCGCTTGCGCCAGATCACGAGGACGCGCCGACCGTCGGGCGTCGTACCGGTGACCGTGCGGAACCACCATGGGCCATCGTCCTGATCGCTCAATCCACCGACAAGTTGCATCCGACCTTCCGCATCTCGTTCCGTGTCGGCCGAGTAGGCTCGCGGCGCGGTCATGCGATGTACCGTTAGTCCAATGAGCCAGTTGAACGTCTCAAGCAGGTCAACAGTGACCTCCCGACTCTCGTCCGTACCCGGCCGCTTCACCTTGAGTCGGTAGGAAGTCGGGTCGTGGAATGCCGAAATGCTCAACAACGACGCACTACCCTGTGATTCCACGTCAAGCATGTAGTTGAGCAAGTACCGTTCCCGAGCTTCCCCCGAGTCCCCCCGCGAGAATAAGTCGAGTGCTGACCGATCTGCCGTATTGCCCCTTCGTGTACGCAAATTGCCTATGGCATCCTCGTACGACTCGAGTCTGACCACCTTGATAACGCGCGGCGACCTCTCGTTCTCCGCCGATGTCGCACCGCGCTTCGGCCTTCCACCCTTCCATTCTGGTGCAATACTGATCTTTTTGATGCGTGGCACCAGGACCGAGTCAAAATAGTCGCCCATCTCCACCAGCACAAATTTCCGCCTGCCTCCATCCTCACGGTTCAGCTTCATGACAGCGTGAGCAGTGGTTCCAGATCCTGCGAAAAAATCCAGCACGACCTGGTGGCCGTCGGTTCCAGAGTCAGTCGCTGCACCAATGCAATCTGAGACGGTATGCAAAGACTTAGGAAACATAAACGAAGCTGAGTGCTTGCCCAAGATGTCCTTGAGCAACTTTGATCCGTAGCTGTTTGCGTTATAGCGTTTGTCGGTCCATACCGTTTTGTAATTGAACATAGTCTTGCGTCGGATGATGTCGACAATTTTTCTAGACGTATTCCATTTCGGTGCGAGTTCTCCTTTGATCGATTCTACAGTCTGCCGACTAAAGACCCACTTGCGTTCATTTCCTCTTGCATCTATTGGGTATACTTCAATAGTACCATCAGCACCTACAACATTAGCAGCTTCCGGGTGATAATCGTCATCACAGACGTCGCCGAATCCTACTACGTCGTTCTCTCGTACCAAGATCGGATAGAAGCAATTCCGGGCGTCTGTTCTCATGTGCTGCCCGGTTGAAACATCCCTCAGCGGCCGGATGTCCGGAGCTTCCTCACGATTCCAGAGTCCGATAGAACGACCTTTGGCCGGGTAAATGAAGTACGCGAACTCGTTGTTGTAGGAGAAATTGTCGCCCTGGATTCCGCCAGGGTTGTGGACAACTGTCACGCACGTGCGCGCGTGGCTAGGGAATAGGTCATTCAGCAAGAGGCCAAGCCTTTCCTGTTCGTTCTCGTCTATTGCTACCACCAAGATGCCATCGTCTTCCAACAGCCTAGCACATAGACGAAGACGACTGTCCAGGAGAGATAGCCACGAGGAGTGCTTGTAATCGTTCTTGTATGGAATCGCCGTCGCGTCTGTGTTGTACGGAGGGTCGATGTAGACATGCTTGATGCTACGGTCATACTTGTGATCGAGCATACGAAGTGCTTGCCAGTTGTCACCGTGTATAAGAATTCCGTCCACTAGTTTGTCGATATTCTGGAATTCACTCAATAGTTGATCGCGAAACTGACTATCATAATGGCATGTATCGACAAGTAGGCCAGGATGATCACCGAGGGCTCCGGAACCGTTGAAATCGATGCCAGTCGAGTCGCGATCGTGTCCGTCATGTGACAATAGAGTTGTCCATTCGTGACGCTGGGCGTGATTTGCCATGACATTAGGCCAGTATTTCTTTGGTACACAGTCCAAACGAACGCAGTATGAAGTTTCCACTACGAATTTTTTCTTCAGCCACATCCTTTTCTGGAAATCTTCCAGCTGTGCCAAGAAATTGATGATTTTTGAGCCGATGTGCCGCACTGCCTTGATCTTGGAGAAATACTGCTCGACGGCCAATGCGGCCCTGTTATCGATGTCATCCAGATACATGACTTCATTCTTGATATAGAAATCCAACTCTCGGCGAAGAAACCCGTCCAGGTTCTTGTGGATGAAGTAGTCAAAGGTATTGCGTGCCGTATAGCGATCTAGGTGTGTGCCAAACCGTGAATTGCCGGTCGGCTCACCAGTGGCACTGACGTGTGGTGCGGCCAGAGCTTTGGTCCAGCGGACCAGTCCTGGATCACTTGCCTGCAATAGGCGGACCTCGGCAAGACGGAGCAGATCCTTCTGGGTGGGCGGCTTTCTTTGGTGTGCTCGTCGGTCTTCTGGCCAGTCGGCCAACGTCGCTGGACGATACTCAAACCGGATCACCAGCTCATTGCCTCGTTCGCCTTTCTCCTCAGATAGGAAGTCTCTGTTCCGGAGCACGAAGACACGTTTTTTGGCCGTAGCTTCCTTAATGTTGCCGTGTTCGCCCTCGGTCGCATCGGCAAGGCGGAAATGGACGCGCATGGGATCGGCGTCGCTGGCCGGTTGCAAGCGAAACGCGTAGTCGCGCAGGTACTCCGTCGTCTTGATGTAGTACTGGTCCGCATTCGCCCAGTGGAGCTTGACTTCCTCGCCTGCGTAGGGAATGGCGTACACGCCGGGCTTGTACACGCGCTTGCTGATGAAGTCCCCGTCGGAGTAGTAGCGACGGAAGAATCCGTAGAGATGGTCGTAGACCTCGGCTTCGAGCGTTTTTACGTCCACGGCGTGGTCGAGTCGGGCCCTGAGATCCTTGACGGTGGTGGAGTCGTCGGGGTTCACGCCGAGGGCTTCGGCACTTCGCAAGGCGTCGGTCAATTCTCGTTCCAGTACGGCCTTGTCCGCTGACTGGTACTGAGATAGCGCGTCGCGCACCTGCGGCAGCAGGTCCTGTTCCAGGAACTTCGTGATCTCGGCGCTCTTGGCGTGCATGATGCGGTAGAACCCGAAGTCCAAGTCGGGTCGGTCTAGCTGGAATAGTTCCTTCAGGAGGGCGATCAGCTTGTCGAACTGCGGGGTCCGGCGGTCATCCGGGCGTTGGTCGGGACCCCCGTCCGGCAGGCGAACGCTGGCCCTCTCCCGGTAGAACTTCCCGATGCTCGCCCGGGAGAAGTCGTATTCCGACTTCATGTCGAGACTCCCTCGTACTGCCGACGTTCGGAGCGCGTGGAGCGGCGGGCGGAGATGAGTCGCAAGGTGGTCTCGTCAGGACCGGAGTCGCGTTCGGTGTGGATCACAATCAGCACCTGTCCGTCTCGCGCCCGGCCCATGGTCGCCCACCTTTCCTCGTGTTCGCTGTGGTCGTCGTCGGGAATCGACATGGCGCCGGGGTCCTGGAACACGGTAGCTGCCAGATCGAACGCAATGCCGTGCTTGCGGCGGTTGGCGGCGGCCTTGGCTGGGTTCCATTCGAAGCAGAGCAGCCAGCTCACGCCAACACTGTCGTCACAATGGTCGTTTGCGACAGCGGAGTCAACCCGTCCTTGATCCATCGGAAGCGTGCGTAAAGGAGGGCGAGTGGCGAGGAGGCCAGTAGCTTCGACCATCTCATGGATCGCTACCAGCGTTTCCTCCTCGTGCTCGCTTCAAAGGCCGAGCAAGCACGGGACGAGGAGGCATCGATCAAGGCTCGCCCGCTTCCTCACTCCAATCCGACCGTATCGCTGCGACGCTCCAAAAGGACCCTTGTCCCGCCAGCGGCCGCCGGAAGCGCGGCCAATGCGCTCGCGAACGCCGCCACGCGGAGAGCCGCGCGCTGGTGCACCCCGGACGGACGCCTCGTTCTCGGGAAAACATGGGCCTGCAACGTCCATGTGCCCGCGCCGTCCGTTTCGCGAACCAGAGCCGCGAAGGAGGCGACCACCGATCCCCCGTCTACGGCACAGAGCCGTCACATAGACCATGACTTCCGCCACCCCTGCGTACGCCGGGCCGCTCCGAGACCGGGCTCAGGCACGCAAAGCCGACGAGGACTCGCGGCGACCCGGGGGCTGGACGCTTCTCTGGCTCCGCGGCTCCCGGCTCCCTTTCCGCGCCGCGGCGTCCCAAGCTCACGCCCAGGACGCCGCCGCCGACCCGTCGGCGAAGATCGGGAGGAGCGGACGCAAGAGCGAACGCAACTGGGCGAGGGATCGGCCGCCGCAGGTGTCAAGGAGCCCCGACTTGCCAGGCGGCGGCGCAACGACCGTGCTTGGCGACGTGTCCACGGTCGTTCTTCGGCGTATGAATTGCCGACGGGGAGGGACGGGGAAGGCCGTTGGGCGAGGACGCGAGGTTGGCAGGCGCCGATGAGCGTCGTTGCGCGTGCGCACGAGGCTGTTCTCCGTGGGATTGGGGCTTGGGGACAGCGGACTGCGGCCAAAGTACGGGCTGAAGCGTTGGCCGTCACCTTAAACGGTCACACAGGAGGACTTGTCGGCATGTAAAGGGAAACGCGCCGAAGGGGGCCGGCGTAGCGGTTGTTGCGCGCCGGCCCCCCGGAGCGTCCAAGGAAAGCGGTCGTCCTCGGGCGCTACTGCTTGAGCTGGATGGCGCCTGCTAGGCCGAGGCGGCGTTGCGGAGGTTCGAGCGGCGAAGAGGCGTGCTCGCCGTAGAGGTGGAGGATGAAGCGCGGGCTCTCGGCGGCGGGCGAGTGCGCGCCCGTGCCGGACTGGGCGGACTGGCCGAGCAGCGAGAAGCGCGCGCCGGCGTTGAAGCGCTGGCCGGCGCCGGCGTCTTGGCTCCAGCGTCCGAAGGGCGTGATCGTGGCGCCGTTGTCGAGCGCGACGCCCCAGCCGAGTTCCATGGCCATGCGCCCGGGCGCCCAGCCGGACGGCGCAGTCGTCGGCGCCGTTTGCGCTGTCTGCACAGCGGGTTCGAGCGTGCCGGGGCCTTGGCGCCAGAGTTCGCCGGTGGCGTCGGTGGCGGCGCCCCATGCCGGCTCGACGGAGAGCGACAGGCCGGTCTCGGCGCCGCCGCCGGGCTGGAGCCGGAGCGAGACGCCGGCGCCCCATTCGCGCAGCCCCTGGCCTGGTGCGCGAGCAGCGCGCGCCCGCGCATCGCGACGGACAGGCCGGTGGGCGCGTGGTCGAACGACGCCTCGCCGCCCGCCTCGGCGCCCAGCCCAGTCTCGGCGTCGCCGGCGTCGAGGCGCGCGCCGAGCGCGAGCAGCGTGCGCAGCGACGCTTCGCCGCCGAGCGCCCAGGTCTTCGCGACTTCGGGCGCGAGCCGGACTGCGGTGCGCGCGCGCGGTCACGCCGGCCAGGTCGGCCGCGTCGTCGGAGCGGACGCGCACGGAGAACGCGTCGGCCTTGAGCGCGATGCCGCCCGCCAGCTCGCGGCGCGCGCCGAGCGCGCCCATCAGCATCGCGATGTCGGCGCCGAACCGGCCGCCGGCCGTCTCCTCGAGCGTCGCGTCGCCGGTTCCTGCGCCTGCGAGGGCCCAGAGGCCGAGCCCGCCGGTGGGCGACCAGTGCACGTAGGGATGCACGCTGGTCAAGCTCGCGGCGACGGAGCCCGCGCCGTTGACGGCGCTCTCGAACTCGGTCTCGAAGCTGCTGCGCGCGCCGGCGACGCCGACGAGCAGGCCGGACGCGAAGCGGTAGTCGGCGCCGAGGTGCGCCGAGCGCGCGCGCCCGCCGTCGAAGCGCAGGCCGTCGGCCGGGCGGCCCTCGTAGCCGCCCATGCCCGCGCGGCCCCAGACGGTCCAGCCGGGACGCAGGCCGGCGGCGTCCTGCGCGCCGAACGCGCCCGAGTCGCTGGCCGCGCCGCCGCCGAGCGAGAGCTGGAACGAGCTGCGCTCGAGCAGGTCGCCGCCCGACAGCGGATTGAACGTCACGCCGCCCGGCGCGGCCGCCGCCGGCTCCTGCTGGCCCCGGTAGTCGCCGGCAACGCCGAGTCCGGTAGCGGCGCCGCCGACCGGGCCGCCGAATCCGCCTGCTCCCGCGCCCGGGCCGCCGAACAGCAACGCGGCCGGATTGAGCGCGTCGGCGGACGGCGCGCCACCCAGGCCGCCGGCGCTCGGCAACGCGACTTGGACGCCGAGCAGGCCGGACGCCGTGCGCGCCAGCGCCCGCCAGCCGCACCCGTCGCCTGCACCCGCTCCGTCGCCGCAGGCGATCGAGCGCCCGCCGAGCTGGAGGTGCGAGCGTCCGAGTCCGCCGGCCGACTCGAGCCCGAGCCGGCCGCCGATCACGTCGACGGCCTCGGCGCCGAGCGAGCGCCCGAACGCGGCCAGCGCGCCCTCGAGCACGCGCGCTCGCTCGGAGCGCGACGCCTCGACGACGACGGCGACGGTCTGCTCGGCGGCCAGCCCGCCGGGATCGGTCGCCGTCACCGTCACGCTCGCCGTGCCGATCGCGAACGGCCGGATGGTCAGCACGCCGCCCGCAACGCTCGCCGCCGCCACCGCCGTGTCCGACGACTCGGCGGCGTACGCGAGCGCGTCGCCGTCCGGGTCCCGGAAGTACGCGTCCAGCGTCTCCTGCACGGCCGCGCCGTGCGCGTCGAGCGCCGCCACCGCGATCTGCGCGGTCGCTTCGGGCGCCTCGTTGACGTCGGTCACGACGACGGTCGCGTTCGCCGTCGCCGCCAGGCCGCCCCTGTCCGTCGCGGCGACGACGAGCGCGTGCTCGCGCGGACCCGTCTCGTAGTCCTCGCCGGTGCCGACGTAGCGCACGGCGCCGCTCGCAGCGTCCAGCTCGAACAGGCCGCCGCCGCCCGAGACGAGGCTGTACGACAGCACGTCGCCCTCGTCCTCGTCGGCGGCGGCGACGGCGCCGACGGCGAGCGGGCCGGCAGCGTTCTCGGCCAGCAAGTAGCCCGCGGGACAACGCACGAGCACGCTGTACTTCAGTCCAGTCCATGGCCCCAGTCGAAGCGAAGCAACCAACTCAAGCCGACACCAGTACTGTCGTCGCAAGGCGTCACTTCACTCCGAGCCGACCGCATCGCTGCGACGCTCCAAAAGGACCGTGTCCCGCCAACGGCCGCCGGAAGCGCGGCCAATGCGCTCGCGAACGCCCGCCACGCGGAAGCCGGCGCGCTCGTGCAGCCGGACGGACGCCTCGTTCTCGGGGAAGACGTGGGCCTGCAACGTCCATATGCCCGCGCCGTCCGCCTCGCGAACCAGAGCGCGAAGGAGGCTGCCGCCGATCCCCCGTCTACGGCACAGAGCCGTCACGTAGACCATGACTTCCGCTACCCCTGCGTACGCGGGCCGCTCCGAGACCGGGCTCAGGCACGCAAAGCCGACGAGGACTCGCGGCGACCCGGGCGCTGGACGCTTCTCCGGCCCCGCGGCTCCCGGCTCCTTTCCCGCACCGCGGCTCGATGGCGCCGCAGCGGGCATCACTCCCGAATCTCCTCTGGTGGCCCAAGCCTTGGGTTGCGGCGCTTCGAGTCGGCCGAACTCGGCCACGATCCTGCAATCGCGGCGGCGCGCGCGGTCCCATGCGGCCCAATCCGGAACCTCCGTCTCGAACGTGGCGTCGCCGGTCGCGATGCCCTCGCCGTAGATCGCGGCCACCGAAGGCCAGTCCTCCGGCGTCATGGGACGAAGCCGGACCGTGCGGCGCTCCGCGGTCACAGGTCGTCGGGCGGCGCGGTCACGGGTGTGGTCTCGAACGCCCCCGTCCGGAGAAACTGGACCACGGCCCGCGCGGCATGGCGGCTGTTCATGATGAAGGCGTGCGACCGGGGCAAGACGATCATGGGCGCGCCGTCCACGCGTGTTCGGTCGAGCGCGACCATGCCGTCGTCGGGGCCCTCTATGAAGACGGAGCCGATTGGGTTGACGCTTCGGTCGCCTGCCACGATGCCCATTTCGTAGGCCGGGGGCGGCAACGTGGCCGGAACGTCGGACTCTCCCGTGCCCAAGGCGCGGCCGGCGGGGCCCAGCGCGTGCGAGGCCACCGGAACGTCGCGCAGCCAGTCGGCCAGCTCGCTGCCTCGGCTGGGCGGCACCAGGAGGACGACCCGGCCGAGCGACTCCGGCGGGCTGGCGGCAAGAAAGGTCCGAATGACGATGCCGCCGAGCGAGTGTCCGACGAAGTGCAAGCGGCCGGCTTCCCGGCAACAGTGGGCGACGGTCTCCGCAAGGGCTTCGGCTTGGCGCGCGACAGGGGCCATGCGCGAATCGTAGCCGAACGCGGTGACGTCGTAGCCGGCCCAGCGAAGGCGTTGGGCGAGCACGGCCATGGAGCGTTCGGTGCGCCCGAGGCCGTGAACCAGCACCACGGACTCTTGGGCCGCGGGCGGGGGATCGTCCTCGCACGACGCCAGGGCGATCACCGCGACGCAACCCAGCCATATCGCAAGCTGCATTGCCGCGCCCTCCTTTGCCACACTCGCCGCCGAGGCGCTTCGAGCAAACCGGCCGTCTCGCGTGCCGACGGGCCAGCGGATAAGATATCGGAATGCTCGCTTGCTGTGGAATCGGGAGCCGCCGCCGGGTCGCCCGGCGCTGTGCGGCACCTCTGCTGGCCATGTCGCTGGGTTCCTGCGACGACGGCCCCGCCGCGCCGGAGGCCATGTCGTTGGCGGTCGCGCCGTCGTCGGTCGCGTTGGCTTCGATCGGCGACACGGCGGTGTTCACGGCGACCATCACCGATCAGTACGGGGACGCGTTCGCGGGCGCGGTCGAGTGGCGGACCAGCCGACCTTCCGTGTTCACGGCGACGGGCGCCGGCGTGGTGAAGGCGGTCGCGAACGGACAGGGAACGCTGACGGCCTCGTTCGCCGGGCTGAGTGCCACGGCCGCCGTCGTGGTGGCGCAGGAGCCGGCGGCGATGGACGTGGCGTCGGGCGACGGGCAGGCCGCGCGCCAGGGGCTCGCGCTGGCCGAAGCGGTGGTCGTCGAGGTGACCGACGCCGGAGGGACTCCGGTCGAGGACGTGATGGTGGTCTTCGCTCCGGCCGCCGGGAACGGGGTGGTCGATCCCGATTCCGTGGCCACGGACTCCGGCGGCCGCGCCCGGACCACGTGGACGCTCGGGGACCGTCCGGGCGCACAGAGCCTCACGGCCTCGGTCGCAGGCGCCGGACGGCCATCCGCCCGCGTCGCCGCCACCGCCTTGACGCCGGAGGAGACCGCGGACTCCGTGCGGATCGTCTCCGGCGACCGGCAGAGCGGGCTGCAAGGGCGGGCGCTTGCGAACCCCGTCGTGGCGCTGGTGCTCGACGACGCCGGCGAACCGGTCGAGGGCGCCCGCGTCGCATTCACGCCCGCCCAAGGCGACGGCGCCGCCGATCCCGACACCGCAACCACGGACGCCGACGGGCGTGCCCAGACTATGTGGACGCTCGGCAACCACGCAGGCGCCCAAAGCCTCGCGGGCGCCGTGGTCGTGGCCGACGGCCCTTCGGTCCAGGCTGCCGCGACCGCGCTAGCTCCCGAAGAGGTCGCCGCCGCGCTCCGAATCGTCTCCGGCGACCGGCAGAGCGGGCTGCAAGCGCGGGCGCTTGCGAACCCCGTCGCGGCGCTGGTGCTCGACGACGCCGGCGAACCGGTCGAGGGCGCCCGCGTCGCATTCACGCCGGCCCAAGGCGACGGCGCCGCCGATCCCGACACCGCAACCACGGATGCGGACGGCCGCGCCCAAACCACATGGACGCTCGGCAACCGCCCGGGCACGCAACGCCTGACGGCGGCCGTTGCCGTTGCCGGCGGCCCATCCGCGTCGGCCTCGGCCACCGCCCTCACGCCGGAACAGACCGTGGCGACCATTTCGGTGGCGGCCGGCGACCAACAGCGCGCGATCCGGGGCGAGCCGCTTCCCGCGCCCGTGGTGGTCCAGTTGCTCGACAGCGCAGGCGACCCGGCAGCGAACGCCGAAGTGTCCTTCGCGACGGCTTCGGGCCACGGGCGCGCCGACCCGCGCACCGCTACCAGCAACGCCCAGGGCCGCGCTCAGACCTCCTGGACTCTCGGCGAACCGCTGGGCACGCAGCGCATGACGGCTTCAGTCGCCGGCGGCCCGTCGGTCGATGCGACGGCCACCGCGCTTCGGCGGCCGGTCAACACGCCGCCCGTGGCCAGCGAAGAGATTCCGACGCTGATTCTGCAGACGGGGGCGGCGACGGTGGAACTCGCGGGCAGCGCCCACTTCAGCGACGCGGACGGCGACGTGCTTCGCTACTCGGCGGTCTCGAGCGACCCGGCACGCGCACGCGCATCCGTGCAAGGAAGCGAAATCGCAATTCGGCCTGTGTCTCGAGGCACCGTCCGGGTCGTCGTGTCGGCCTCCGACCCCAGCGGAGAAGCCGTGTCGCAGAGCTTCTGGGTGGCCGTGCTGCCGGCCCCGGACAACACCGGCTACGACATCGACTTTCTGGACTTTTCGGGTCCGGCTCGCAACCTGCCGAAAGTCGCGCTGGACTCGAATCGGCGGTGGGAGCAGATCGTAACCAGGGATCTGCAGAACGTTGCCGTGTGGAACCAGACGTACGACGCTTGCGGACAACGCTTTGCCGTCTTTGCGGAGTTGGACGACTTGGCCGTGTTCGTCTACGTCGGCGACATCGACGGGCCGCAGAACGTCCTGGCTCGCGCAGGGCCGTGCCTGATACGCAGCAACGGCGGCCTGGCCCTGGTTGGCTCGGTGGAGTTCGACGTGGCGGATCTCGACCACGACGACCTATATGCCACGGCGTTGCACGAATTGGGCCACGTCCTGGGGATCGGGACGCTGTGGGCCTACAAGGGCTTCTTGGTCGATCCGTCCAGCGAAAGCAATCCAAACGCGGACACGCACTTCACCGGCCCGGCCGCGCGCGCCGCTTTCGACGCCGCGGGAGGCACGGCGTACGCCGGCGCCAAGGTGCCTGTGCAGAACGGCGCGGGAGGAGGCAGAAACAGTCATTGGAGGGATTCTGTGTTTCGTGGCGAGTTGATGGGTCCCTACCTCTACCCGAACAGAGCGCAGCCGCTGAGCGCCGTCACAATCCAGTCGCTTGCGGACCTCGGGTATCCCGTGGACGCCGGCCAAGCGGATTCCTGGACTTGGTCCGGCCGATCCTTCGACGCGGCCGCGGCGATTCGCCGGGGCGAAGCGATCCCGCTGGGCGCCCACATCGCTTCGGGGCCGATTTTGGTCGTGGACGACGCCGGCCGAATCGTTCGCTTGGTCCGGCAATGACGCGGCCGAACCGCACCCGCGACGACGGCGACGACGGCACGGAGGCGCTCCACGAGCAACGGCGGCCCCCCGGCAGCAGAAACGGCTGGTCTCGGTGCGGAAGGGCCATCCGCGCCGGGCGGGCTTCACCGATGGCGGGCTCAGTTCCGCGATGCGGCTGTTTGCGGCGCCGGCGGCTTGCCCGTGTCCGCTGGGCCGCGGCGCTGGCGCCGGCCGGCCTCGCGTCGTGCGGAGACGGGGCCGCCGAGCCGGATCCTCCGCGCGCCGAGTCGCTGGCCGTCGAGCCCGCCACGGCGAGCCTGTCGTCGATCGGCGACACGGCCGTGTTTCGCGCGACGATCGTGGACCAGTACGGGGCGGCCTTTGCTGGTTCGGCCGCGTGGGCGAGCGGCGACCCGTCGGTCTTCGCGGTGTCGGCGGGCGGCGTGGTCACGGCCGTCGGGAACGGGTCGGCGGTTCTCACGGCGTCGTTCCAGGGCTTGGCCGCCACGGCGGCCGTCGCGGTCGTGCAAGTGGCCGCGTCGCTGGACGTGGCGTCGGGCGACGGACAGTCGGCGCGCCAGGGCACGACGCTTCCCGATTCGGTCGCCGTGCGCGTGGCCGACGCCCGAGGCTCGCCGGTCGAGGGCGTCCGCGTCGCCTTCGCGACCGCCGACGGCCACGGCTCCGCCGACCCCGACTCCGCCGCCACCGGCGCCGACGGCATCGCCCGAACCGCCTGGACCCTCGGCGACCAGCCCGGCCCACAGTCCCTCGCCGCCGCCGTCGCCCGCGCCGACGGCCCCTCCGCCCTCGCCGCCGCCACCGCGCTCACGCCCGAGCAGACCGCCGACTCCGTCGAAGTCGCTTCCGGAAACCAGCAACGCGCTCGCCAAGGAACCGCGCTCCCCCTGCCCGTCGCCTTCCGAGTCCTCGACGACGCCGGCCTGCCCGTCCCCGGCGCCCGCGTCGCCTTCGCGACCGCCGACGGCCACGGCTCCGCCGACCCCGACTCCGCCGCCACCGGCGCCGACGGCATCGCCCGAACCGCCTGGACCCTCGGCGACCAGCCCGGCCCACAGTCCCTCGCCGCCGCCGTCGCCCGCGCCGACGGCCCCTCCGCCCTCGCCGCCGCCACCGCGCTCACGCCCGAGCAGACCGCCGACTCCGTCGAAGTCGCTTCCGGAAACCAGCAACGCGCTCGCCAAGGAACCGCGCTCCCCCTGCCCGTCGCCTTCCGCGTCCTCGACGACGCCGGCCTGCCCGTCCCCGGCGCCCGCGTCGCCTTCGCGACCGCCGACGGCCACGGCTCCGCCGACCCCGACTCCGCCGCCACCGGCGCCGACGGCATCGCCCGAACCGCCTGGACCCTCGGCGACCAGCCCGGCCCACAGTCCCTCGCCGCCGCCGTCGCCCGCGCCGACGGCCCCTCCGCCCTCGCCGCCGCCACCGCGCTCACGCCCGAGCAGACCGCCGACTCCGTCGAAGTCGCTTCCGGAAACCAGCAACGCGCTCGCCAAGGAACCGCGCTCCCCCTGTCCGTCGCCTTCCGCGTCCTCGACGACGCCGGCCTGCCCGTCCCCGGCGTCCGCGTCGCCTTCGCGACCGCCGACGGCCACGGCTCCGCCGACCCCGACTCCGCCGCCACCGGCGCCGACGGCATCGCCCGAACCGCCTGGACCCTCGGCGACCAGCCCGGCCCACAGTCCCTCGCCGCCGCCGTCGCCCGCGCCGACGGCCCCTCCGCCCTCGCCGCCGCCACCGCGCTCACGCCCGAGCAAGCCGTCGCCGCCGTCGAAGTGGTGTCCGGCGACCGGCAGGGCGGCCCCCGCGGCGGCTCGCTCCCCGCCCCCGTCGTGGTGGTGGTCCTCGACGCGGCGCGCCGCCCGGTCCCGGGCATCCGGGTCTCGTTCGCGGCGGCGCCCGGCCACGGCCAGGCGTTCCCCGGGTCGGACCGCACCCGCGCCGAGGGGCGGGCGCAGACACGCTGGATACTCGGCGAGCCGCTCGGCCAGCAGCGCCTCGTCGCGACCGCCGCCGACGGCCCGTCCGTGCAAGTCACGGCGACTGCGTTCGAGAGGCCGGTCGTAAACCAGCCGCCCAGCGTGGACGCGGCCGTCCCCACGCTGCTGCTCCAAGTGGGCGGAACGTCGGTTGCGCTTGCGGGCGACTCCCTGTTCAGCGATCCCGAGGGCGATGCGCTCGACTTCTCGGGCGCAACCAGCGATCAGACGGTCGCGCGGGTTTCCGTGCGGCGGGACACGATCGTCGTCGATCCGGCGGCGACGGGATCGGCCAGGATCCGGATCAGCGCATCCGACGCCGACGGCGCAACCGCGTCCCAGACGTTTTGGGCGACCGTGCTGGCCGTACCGGACGATTCGGGCTACGACATAGACATTGCCGACTTCACCGGAATGGGCATCAGCGCCAACCCATCGTTCGGCCAAGCCGTCGCGCGCTGGGAGCAAGCGATCGCGAGCGACCTCCCGAACCAGCTGGTGAGAAGCGATTTCGTGTTCGACGCCTGCTTGCAACGCTTTCGCGTCTTCGCCGACTTGGACGACTTGGTCGCATTCGTCACCGTTCGCGACATCGACGGGCCCGGCGGAACGCTGGCTCAAGCCAACTTGTGCGCCGTGCGTCGTCCGGAGGACACCGGGTTGCCCCTCTTCGGCTACTTCTACTACGACTCCGCGGATCTGGATCGCGTGCAGGCTGATGTCCTGCACGACGTGACCTTGCACGAAATCGGCCATGTGCTGGGAATCGGCAGCCATATGTGGCACGGCCTTATCGCCAACCCTTCTCTGTCGGCGGGCGCGCACGCCGACACGCACTTCACCGGCGCGCGGGCACGAGCGGCGTTCGATTCGGCTGGGGGCACGGCGTACACGGCAGGTGCGAAGGTGCCCGTGGACAATCGCGCCATCCCGGGCTCCAGCGACGTCCATTGGCGGCAAGGCGTGTTCGGCAACGAACTGATGAACGCCTTCATCTACTACAACGCCGCGAATCCTCTGAGCGCGGTCACGCTCGAATCGCTTGCCGACCTGGGCTACACCGTCAATGCGGCCGCGGCGGACGCCTGGACGTTCACGGCCGGTGCGGTGCCGGACGCCATGGCCGCCGTGCGGCGCGGCCAAGCTGTGCACATGAAGAACGACATCGCCCGGTCGCCCGTGCTGGTCCTGGACGAGACCGGGCGCGTCGTCCGCACTTCAAGGAGATGAAGAGAATGATGTCCTCCAGTCGGCGGGCGCCCGTTCCGCCCGCGCCCCCTCGCACGATTCTCGGCCGCCCGGCCCAGGACGGCCAACGGCGGCGAGCGCTTTCGGCAGGCCGGACGCTCGGCATTGCACTGGCGGCGGCGGTCGCCGGCGACGGAGCCGCTTCGGCGCAACAGGCGATCGACACGACCTACACCTCGCTCATCGCGGAAGCCACGACGGAACCGTTCTTCACCACGCCTCTGGTGGATCATCTGCCGGCCAGCGAAACGGCGCCGACTCCGCTGGACCATCTCGGGCGCATTGCGGGAGCGCCGGACGTGCTGAGCTATCCGGAGGAGGTCCACTCCTACATGCGGGCCCTGGCCGCAGCTTCTCCTCGCGTCGAGGTGTTCACCATCGGCGAGTCGGAAGAAGGGCGCGAGATGATTCTCGTCGTGGTGGGCTCGGAGGAGTCCGTCGCCGAACTCGAGGCGAACAAGGCGGCGCTGCGCGCCCTGGCGGACCCGCGCGAGACTGCACCGGAGGAGGCGCAGAGAATCGTCCGATCCGCGAAGGCGGCCTACTGGTCCGTGGGCGCCATTCATTCGCCCGAAACGGGCTCGCCCGAGATGTTCATGGAGCTCGCGTACCGGCTCGCGGTAGGCGAAAGCGACTTCCTGAGGGAGATTCGCGACGGACTGATCTACATGATCACGCCGGTCGTGGAAGTGGACGGCCGCGCCAAGGTCGTGGACCTGCACATGGGCAAGCGCAAGGACCCGGGCGCCAACCTTCCCACGCGGCCGCTGTACTGGGGCAAGTACGTCGCCCACGACAACAACCGCGACAACATCGGCTTGTCTCTGGCCCTGTCTCGCGCCGTGACCCGCACGTACCTGGAGCATCGTCCGACCGTCTTCCACGACCACCACGAATCCGCTTCGCACCTCTACACGTCCACGGGCCGAGGACCGTACAACGCGTGGCTCGACCCCATCGTGATAAACGAATGGAACCGGTTGGCGTACAAGGAGGTCCAGGACATGACCGCCTTCGGCGTGCCCGGCGTCTACACCTACGACTTCTACGACGGCTGGGGCGCGAACTACATGATGTGGGTGGCGCACATGCGCAATTCCATCGGCCGCTTCTACGAGACGCAAGGCGCGGGCGACGCGTCCACGCGCATCGTGAGGTCCAACGTTCAGCGCCAATGGCACCGGCCCAGCACGCCTCTCGGAGAAGTCGTCTGGAGCATTCGCAACAACGTCAACCTTCAGCAAAGCGCAGTGCTGATCGCAATGCACGAGGTGGCGACGAACCGCGAGGAGTTCCTTCTCAACTTCTATCGCAAGTCGCAGCGCTCGGTCGCCAAGGCCCGCGACGAGGGGCCCGCGGCCTACGTCCTGCCCGCAAGCGACCCCCGGCCCGGCCAGCAGGCGCGGCTGCTGCAACTCATGGCCGCGCACGCGTTCGAAGTGCACAGGACCGACGAAGACGTCAAGCTGGGCGACGCCGAGTTCGAGCGAGGCAGCTACGTCGTCCGCATGGACCAGCCCTTCTCGCGCGGCGCGGACATGCTTCTCGACAAGCAGTACTACAATCCCAACGACCCGCGTCCCTACGACGACGTGGGCTGGACGCTGGGTCCATTGTTCAACGCGCAGACCGCGCGCGTTGAGGACACGGCCATCCTGGACGCCAAGATGACCCTGGTCGGCGCGGTCGCGGCGCCGGGCGGAGTCGAAGGACGAACGGGCGGCGCTTACGTGGTCGGGTACAATGCGGACAACGCGCTCGCGGCGTTTCGCTTCGCGCACGACTCGCTGGCGGTCATGGCCGCCGAGACGGCGTTCTCAGTCGCGGACCAGTCCTTCGGCCCCGGATCGTTCGTGATTCGCGAGACGGACAACCCCGGCATGGACCTGCACGCGCTCCTCGAGGAGGCTGGACGGGAATTCGGCTTCACTGCCCATCGCGTTCGCGAAGAGCCGTCCGCGCCCGTGCACGCCGTGCGCACGCCGAGGATCGCGGTCGTGCACGCCTGGACGAACACGCAGGACGAAGGCTGGCTGCGCGTGGGGCTGGACGAGTACGGCATTCCCTACGACTACGTCTCCGTGCACGAGGTTCGCGACAACCCCGAGCTGCGGCGCGACTACGACGTGCTGGTGATGGGACAGCAACGGGGCGACGCGATGTCGCTGGTTCGCGGCCTGCGCGGCGACAAGCCGGTTCCTTGGAAGGCGACGGAGCTGACGCCAAACATAGGGCGGCAGGACTCGACGGACGACATGCGGGGCGGGCTGGGGATCGAGGGCGTGCTGCACCTGAAGCGGTTCGTCGAAGAGGGCGGGGTGTTCGTGGCGATGGCGGGCGCGTCGCGGTTGCCCGTCCACTTCGGCTTGGCCGAGGGCGTCTCGATCCGCAGCACGCCCGGCCTGTGGGCGCGCGGCGGCGTGTTCGCCACGCGGGTGACGGACGCGAGCAGCCCGATCGCCTACGGCTACGACGACCTCGGGGTGGCGTTCAACACCGGCCCCGTCTTCGGGATCGGCGGAGGCGGCCCTTTCGGTGGAAGACGAGGGGGCGGCGCGACAAGCGGGCGCGGGCCCGGCGACACGACGGAGCGCCGAACCGGCAGGGGCGGGGCCGACGAGGAGGACATCGTCCAGGGGCGGGCCCGCGATCTGGGCCAGGCCGGCGTCTCGGAGTTCAGGGAGGCGCGCCGAGAGGAGGGGGCCGGGGCCCCGAACAGCAGCGGGCCGTCGGCCGCGCCGCGAACGGACCACGTTCGGATCGTCATGCGCTTTGCGGCGAAGGCCGAGGAGCTGCTCGTCAGCGGGGGATTGCAGAACGGCGCCGCTCTTGCAGGCGCGCCCGCCCTGGTGGATGTGCCGCTGGGCGACGGCCACGTGGTCCTCTTCTCGTTCAATCCGTTCTGGCGCTCGCACACGCACGGATCCTACGCACTTCTGTTCAACGTCCTCATGCACCACGACAACCTCGCGACGAACGGCGAAGAGCGCGTGGCGGACCCCGGGCCGGGGAGCGATGAAGCCCGATGACCTCGTAGCGAGGCTGGCCAGCGCCATCGACTGCCGCCGCGAAGTCAGGCTCGTCTACGGCTCCGCGGTGAGCGTGCGGCTCGTCTGGCCGCACGCGCTGGGCATCAGCGACCGGGGCAATCCCACGCTGCTGGCGTGGCAACACGGGGCCGGAACCAAGCGGAGCGCGGGTTGGCGGAACTTCAACTTGGCCAAGATCGAGGCCGTAGTCGTGTCGTCGGCGACGTTCGAGGCTCCCGCGCCGGGATACAATCCCGACGCACCGGGCCTGGCGCGCGTCTTGAAGTCGGTCTAGCCCGAAGTTCCGAAGGATTTGCGGCCATGAGGCTCGCAAGTTGTTTCGTGGCAAGGAGTTACGTCGCTCCCGCCCAAGAAGCCGATCGACCTGGGGCACCGAGGGGACGCTGGCCACGGCAAAAACGACGATCCGGCACCACCGCCCGACGAGCCCCGGGCACATGGTCGGGCCTCGTTGACGGCGTGCACTTCCATCACTACCTTCGAAGATTCCCGATCTGATCGCCCAACGTCTCCTGGAGGATAGAAATGCAAGACGAGAACGACTTGCAAGCACTCAGCCTCTTCTCTGGTGCTGGAGGGATGGACATCGGTGTCGAAGCGGCAGGCTTCGATATCTTGGCACAATTGGAGATCGACGAACACTGTTGCAGTACGCTACGGGCGGCAAAGCAGCGAAACACTCGATCGACTCGAATAGTCAATGCAGACATCCGTCACGTCGACGCACAAACCTTGCGCCAGACTTTGGGGATAGCGAATGGCGATCTCGATCTGCTCTTTGGCGGACCTCCGTGTCAATCGTTCTCTCTGGCGGGAAAGCAACTGGGCATAAGGGACGAACGCGGATTGCTCTTGTTCCAGGTCGTGCGGTTTGCACGAGAATTCCAGCCTAGAGTCGTACTCGTTGAACAGGTGAAGGGCTTGTTGTCGTCGAAGGGGCCACGGCAAGAACGAGGAGAAGTGTTCTCGGCCTTTCTGGCGGATCTTGAAGAAACGGGTTATGTTGTCAAGTGGCAGGTTGTCTGTGCTGCTGACCTTGGCGTACCCCAGCTACGAGAACGTCTGTTTGTCGTTGCAGAACGAAGTGGCGGCAATTTTGTTTTCCCTGGCCGCACTCACATCCCAAAAAGAGATTGCAATGATCTCTTTCCGATGAAACCGTATACTGGTGTTGGGGACGTCATTTTCGACTTGGGAAGGCCTGCACCAAAAATAAAGGGGACGACCTTCCATCCCAGAGAAGACAGTCATGTAGACGTGACGCCGGAAAGAGACCGAGAACGCATTGCCCAAGTGCCCGAAGGATCCTACTTGGCCGCACAGACGCATTTGAGCGAAAGTGTGATAAGGGGATTGACCAGGAAGGACACGACCAAATTCTTGCGATTGCATCGGCGCAAGCCGGCGAACACTCTTCGATGCGGCGAGATTTTCTATCATCCGACGGAAGATAGGTATCTCACGCCGCGGGAATACATGAGAATTCATGGCTACCCGGATTCCTACGTTCTAAAGGGGCCGATTCGAAGCAGAACGGGATCGGTGAAGAACCTTGACCAGCATAGGCAAGTGGCCAATTCGGTCCCTCCGCCGGTTGCCATGGGTATTGCCGAAAAAATTCGAGACAGCTTGGCTCAGGTGGCTTGAAATGAGCAAAATATACGAACTGCTAGGATATCCCCTTGAGGCTTCTGGAGTAGATGTAAACGAAAGCAGAAGGCGTGCACGGTGTCCATTCATGAACGCGGAGTGCGACGGCGGTGGCAATCGACATGCATCGGCATTGCATTTGAAGGAAGGAGATGAGCTGTTTGAATATTTCTTCAGGAAGCCAACCGTCCAAGCGGGTGTATGTTCTCTCATGGTAGGGCAGAAGCCGTGGATCGTGTGCCCGCGACGCCTATTGGCGTTGCACGGGAGGAAGCTGTCGCCTCTGCAAGGGGCAGTTAGAGACCGTATCGTGCGATACGGCGGTCTGTCGCCGACCAAGGAATATTGGAGTTGCCCCGGCATGGTGGACACGTTCAATCTTTCGGGACGAGGAGGAGTCCACGATGCCGAAGAAACGCAAGCAGTACCCGCTGGAGTACCGGCGGCGAATGGTGGATCTGGCGCGTTCGGGCCGGTCGCCGGAGGCGCTGGCGCGTGAGTTCGAGCCGTCGGCGCCGACGATCCGCAACTGGGTCGAGCAGGCCGATCTCGACGAGGGCCGTCGCGACGACGGGACGACGACGCGCGAGCGGGACGAGTTGCGCCGCCTGAAGCGGGAGAACAAGCAGTTGCGCCTCGAGCGCGACATTCTAAAAAAAGCCGCGGCCTGGTTCGCTCGGGAGAGCGGCTCGATTCCCGGAGAGGGTTCGAGTTCGTGAAAGCGCACCGGGCCGTGTTTCCCGTGCGCGCGATGTGCCGCGTCCTCGGTCTCTCCCCGAGCGGCTTCTATGCATGGCTGAAGCGTCCCCGATCGGCGAGCGCGTTGCGCGACGACGCGTTGCGCGTCTTGGTGCGCCGCAGCTGGGAAGCGAGCCGGCGGACGTACGGGCGACCGCGCATCCACGCCGATCTCGCGGCCTGGGGCGAGCGCGTCGGTCCGAAGCGCGTCGCCCGCCTCATGCGCGAGGAGGGCATCGAAGGCGCGAGCCGCAGGCGCCGCAAGGTGGCGCTGACGGTGCGCGACGCCCACGCGCGCCCGGCTCCGGACTTGGTCGAGCGCGACTTCAGCGCCGAAGGCCCCGACCAGCTCTGGGTCGCCGACATCACGTACGTGCCGGCCGGGGCCGGATGGCTCTACCTGGCGGTCGTCGTCGACGCCTGGAGCCGCCGCGTCGTCGGCTGGGCCATGGAGACGCACCTGCGCGGCGAACTCGTCGAGCGCGCGCTCGCCATGGCCGTCGAGAACCGCAGTCCAGAGACCGTGATCCATCACTCGGACCAGGGGTCGCAGTACACGTCCTGGGCGTTCGGCGAGCGGTGCAGGAAGGCCGGCGTGCGTCGCTCGACGGGCTCGGTGGGCGACGCCTACGACAACGCGATGTGCGAGAGCTTCTTCGCCACGTTGGAATGCGAGTTGCTGGACCGTTGCCAGTTCACAAGTCCGGCCGAAGCCCGGCGCGCCGTCTTCGCCTTCATCGAAGGCTTCTACAACTCGCGGCGCCGACACTCGGCGCTCGGCTACGAATCCCCCGCCGGCTTCGAGCGCAAGCGTGCGGTCGCGTAAAGTGCACCGACCCCCTCGACACGAGACCGTTCGGCGCCCTTGCGCCTCCGTCCTTCCTAAAGTCATGTTTCACATTGCACCATCTGAACCCAAGATCCTTGCCCGTCCACCATACCGGGGCAACTCCATATCGCGCATGGTCGGAGGTCAAGATGACAGTGCCAATGACTGATCGATCTGAAAAGACGCATTTGTTCAACTATACTTTCGATTATGTCCTCGCGGACAAGACAGCGATGCCGGCGTCAAGGATATCAAGTGCGTTGGATATGTCAGAGGACAGATGTCTGCGCATAGCACAAGGCAATGGTCTCGAGATCGTTAGACGTGACGGCGAAGTATGGATCGACGACTGGCCATCGGTGCCGCTCGTGATTGTCGAAGTGATGTCGTCATCGACGTCCGGTGGCAACAAAAGGAAACGGACGCGGATCAGCATGGCTTTTGAGGATGCACTGTTGAAAGGAGAGAGACATGAAGGCCCCGGAATCAACTATAGGCAGGTGTGGGCGCGCATGGCAAGCCAACTGATTGTGAAGTCTCAGGTTGCGACGGCATGGAATGCGAAGACTATTTGGATCTTGCAGGACTTATTGGCCGACTACATTTCGACTACGACCGGTCTCGATTTGGAGGCGTATGCAGCCGAGCGATCGAATGAAGTGAACATTCTGTCCATTGGATATGATGATGTGCCGGACGAGTCGGGCGTTCTGCGAACGGTTCCGGAAGATTTCTACTCGGGGCCGGTATCGAGGCAGGTCGAGGACGGCGGCGATGGTGGATTTGTGGACATTGTCAAGGCAGGGAGCGTTCCGCCGGTGCGCTACCTGTGGAAGGCACTATTTCGGAAGAAATCATGTGGCGTGTTGGGACGGTAACGATGGCCGCATCCGATCTGCCCAATGGCACCGAGCAAGGAGGCAGAAGGATGACGAGCCCTACGCACCGCCCGGAACTTCGGTCTAGAACGCCCTCGGTCAGCTTCGATGCCGAGGCGTACGAGGGCGTTGCGTTTCGCCCTAACTCGCCGTCCCGGTCCTCTCGTTGTCGGCGGAAGAGGCGCCCCGTCCCGCGAAGCGGCGCTCTCTCCACCACCTCCGCAACTGGCGAACGGGATGCCAGACCAAGCCGACGATCACGTTGACGACGACCCACACCAAGCCGATCAGCGCTCCGACGGCGGCAATGCCAGCTCCCGGACCCATGTAGGCCAGAGCCAACGCCTCGCCGCCCATCACTCGGCGCCGCTGTAGGATGCGTCTCCTTCTGCCTCGGCTCGGCGCCGCGCCTTGCACGCGCCGCACAGAACTCCCAAGGGCCCAACGAACGCGTTGAGCCAAGCCGCCCACGCGGGATACCGCGCATCTCCGCCGGCATCGAAGATCGACACGTCGTCGGGGCGCGGGTCGACTCCCGCGCCTCCGACGACCGCCGCGTACACGCCCATGGCCGCCACGAGCACGAGCAAGATGGCGGGCCCCAGGAGCCCCCGCCCTACCTTGGCCGCCGTGAATCCGGCCGACCCGCCCGAAAGGAGGTAGACGGCAAGGGCCGCGGCCGCCCACGCTCCAGAGACTTCCCAGCTGCCCGGCTGGAACGACCCGTCGGCCCCGAGCGCGAACCACAAGAGCGAGAAGCATGCGAAGGTCGCCAAGTTCCAGAAGCCCAGCGCCGCGCCACCGATTTTCCTCATCATGCTCGACCGCCTCCCCGTTGTCCCAGGCGCCGCTTGCAGTCAGCCCGCTTGGGGCAGGCCGTCCACCAGCTCGATCATGCGCGCCTGCTCGTCCTCGTCCGGCAACCGGCCGTGCGCCGCGCCGATGTTGTCCAGCATGTGCTCCGGGTTGCTGGTCGCCGGCGTCACGACCGTGACGGCCGGGTGGGCCGCCGCGAACTTGAGGAAGAAGCGCGCCCACGTGTCCGCGCCGAAGTCCGCCGCCCAGTCGGGGACCTCTCGGTCGCCGACCCGCTGGAACAGCCGCGTGCGCCCGAACGGAACGTAGACGAGGACGCCGATGCCGCGCTCGGCCGCCAAGGGCAGAATCGTCTCCGCCGACGCCCGGTCGTCCACCGCGTAGTCGATCCCTATGAAGTCCAAGGGATAGTCGCGCATGGCCTGGGCCAGCGCGTCGTACTGCCGCGCGCTGGTGCTCGTGATGCCGATGTAGCGGACGCGTCCCTCGGCCTTGAGTTCCTGCAGAATGCCGACCTGCGTCGGCGGGTCCCCGAGATTGTGCACTTGAATCAAGTCCACGACAGGAACCTGCAAGCGCTCGAAGGAGCGCTCGATCTGCGCTCGCGCCGCGGCGGGATCGGCCGCGCCCCCCCTGCGACCCGCGACGTTGACCTTGGTGGCCCAGAAGATCTCCTCGGAGACCCCAAGGTCGGCCGCGATGGCGCCCGCCGCTTCCTCCGACGGCCCGTAGCTGGGCGCCGTGTCGAACACTCGCGCGCCGTTCTCGACGAAGACGCGGATGACCTCGGTCAGGCGGCTCAAGTCGCCGTCGGCCGCCATCCTGCGGAACGAGGCGGAACTCCCCAGGCCGATGATCGGCAGGTGCTCGTCGGCGCCGGGGATCTGTCTGATCAGGAGTTCCTGCGGTCCCAGAGCGCGGATCGAGCGCGGATCGAGCGCGAGCAGGGCGCTCGTGGCGGCGGCGGACTGAATCCATTCGCGTCGGGTCGGCATGTTCTGTTCTCGCTTCAAAGGGTTCGTGTGCGCGGCCATGCGCACTCCGGCGGGGTCATGCGCCGAGACCGGGGCGCGCCTCGCCACAACGCCAGTCTCGAAGCATGGCCGCATTGCGGCGATTCAGTGCGCCCGCCCGGTCGCCGATCCTTGCGCCAGCCAAGCGCGTGGCCGTCGGCAGAGCGTGCGCGTGGAGACGCCGCTTAGGTGGCGCCTCGCTCCCGCCGGCTCGACGACGGCTTCGTTAAGGTGGCCGACAAGCCCGAGCCGCGCAAGTGGGCGCCCCAGCGAACCGCACCCGGACGCCGGAGCGGCGCGCTCCCACGCGGCCTCTCGACGCGGCCGCGCTTGGCTCGGCTGCCCGGCACCGCGTGCGCCCTGCGCCGAAACGCCCCTGGGAACCGGCCGCCGGGCCGCGGCGCCCGGCGGCCGACCACTCACCGATTCGGCTTGGGAAAGAGTGGTTCCTCCGCCAGCCCGCGAGCATCGGCGGCCTCGCGTTCGGCCTGGATGTTCTCATGCCAAACCACCATGCTCGCCGCCCGATCGGGGTTGGAGGGGTGCGTCGAGCCGAATCCCTGGCCGAAGCGCACCCCAATGTCCAAGAAAAGGTCGGACCACACCGACGTGTCGAAGCCCGCGTTGAACGCCATGTACATCCCCACGTAGTCCGCCTCGCGTTCGAAGTCCACCGAGTACGCCGCCGCACCGGCCCGCGCACCAGCTCCAGCGTTCGACGCGGTATAGCACGAGAGACCACCCAGCGCTCCGCACAAGAGCCCATCGGTCACCGCGCCCAGAACGGCTCCGGCGGCCGCGTTGTTCCGGCGCTTGTCGATGTGCCTCATGGCAATGTGAGCCGTCTCGTGCGCCACTACCGCCGCGATTCTGTCGTCCGTGTCGAGCCACTCCACCACAGCCGTCGTAAGTGCGACTTGCTGGCCGTTCGTGTATGCTTCCAGCGAGCCGGCGGCTTCAACATCCCGCGGTCGGAGAAGGAGCACGCTACCCATGCACACTTCTTGGCGCGCATGGCCCTCCAGCTCCTCCTTCGTGAGCACATCGCCGGGCTGGATGCCGTCTCGGTGGCCGGGAGAACCGGGAGTCACGGATTGAACCGTGTATGTTCCCCGCTCGTCGCGTGGCAAGTGCAACAGGGGTTCGTTGCGGACGTATCCGCCGAGGTCGGCGACGCGCACGCCCACTTCGTGCGCGATCTTCCCGGTGCAGAGATGGCGGTTCGCGCGGCGCACCTGCCAAGAAATGCCGTCGAGACGGGCCAGCATCGCCCAGTAGTCGCTGTTGCGCTCGGTCAGGATGCGTTGCTCGATTGCCCTGTCCGCCACCGCCATTGGCTTGTACATCGCGCCAGCGCACCCGGCAAGGAACGCGGCGGCGGCCAAGCCGGCCGACCTGCCAGTTGCCTTCATGTTTGCGTCTCCTCGTGCCCCGTCGGGATCTGTTGCCACGTCTGGACCAGGGCGCGCCCGGACATGGTTGCCGGAAGGCGAGATCGCGCCGCCGCACCTGCAACCGATAGAAGCACGGCGTGATCGACGGGGCCTACCCGGCCGACTCGGGCAGCGACTTCAGCTTCTCGGCTCCGTTGGCCTTGCAGCCCGTGAACGTGCGTTCGGTCCAAAGGAACGCGACAATCGGCGGGTTGGTGTGCACCACGAACGAGTAGTGGCCCGGGCACGCGATCTTGAAGCTGAAGCGGCCCTCGTCGTCGACGTATCTGATCTCGTGCACTTCCCCGCTGTCCACGACCCGGACTCCGATGTTGGGGCGCTCGTCGGCTCCCGTCCACCGGCCCCGCACTTCGGCTTCGTCCCAGCATCCGGCCAGCGCCACGGCGGCGCCCAGCGCGCACATCCTGGAAACGATTCTGATTCTAGCAAGCCTGTTCAATTCCCTTTCCCTCCTTGGGATGTGTTGGGATGGAGTTGCTCGCGACCGGGCTCCGCTCGGCGGTCCCGCATCCGCTCGGCCTCCGCAAACGGCTGCGCAACACCGAACGAGGCGAACCGGGGCCGGGAGGCGCACCGGTCGCGAAAACGCGGCAGGCAACGTATCGGGGGGGTATGACAGCGGGTCTTGGTCCCGCACGACTCGGGGCCCAGGAGCCGGGCCGGCACGGCCACTTGGCACGCGCGGCGCGGAGACGGGGCGAGACCCGCACGTGCGAAGCCGCGGTCGGCCCGGGTTGGTCGCGGCGAGGCCGAGTCCGGCATCCCCGCGCTCATGAAGCGGAGGCGACGCGGCGGTGAAGCTGGTCGCGCACGGGACACCCGCCTACATGAAGCGGAGTCTCGACCGTCCAACGCGGTTGCGCGCCTTAAGGCTGTCTCCGCGTGAAGCGGCCAACGCACGCCGGGCTCGGCGGACCGTGGACACGGACCAGTCCCGCCTCCTCCCGCGTGAGGCCGTGTTCTCGAGTTGCGTCCGGGAGCTGCACGGGCGCCGGCCCGCCTCCTCCTGCGTGAGGCCGCGTCCGCCGGACGGGTGTCACAGGCGGTCCTTATCTTTGAAGGTTGCCCTGCCTGCAATGGCTTTGCCCGGAGGCGCACCACCTCCGCGAGACGCACCGCCCACATGGAACCAACCAAGCTTCAGCGCTGGATCGATCTCGTGGCCTTCCTCGCCTCCCGGAGATTTCCGGTGAGCAAGGAAGTTCTTTGGCGGGAACTCCCGGCCTACTCGCGTGGACTGAACGGAGCGCCGCAAGAAAGGGCCGCGGCGAGCCGCATGTTCGAGCGGGACAAGGACGAGTTGCGGGCCATGGGGATAGCCATCGAAACGGTCGTCGGTCCCGTTCGCGGCGAATCGAGCGACGCGGCCGGCTATCGGCTGGCCCGCGACTTCTACCTGCCCCGGCTGCGAGTCGCCAAGCGCGGGCCCAAGCCGCGGGGCCACCCGGCCTGCAGAGCGCCCGGAACCGCCGTGGTGTCGCCCGACGAGGCGTTCCAGGCCTTGGGCGGGCTTCGCGAACTCGCGACGTTGCCCGGCTTTCCCCTGGCCAGCCATGCGGAGTCGGCCTTTCGGAAGCTGTCGTTCGACCTCATGCCCGGCGGATCGGGCGACTCTCCGGTGCGGTATGCGGCATCGGCCGAAGCCGAACGCGCATCGAGGGCGCTCGCTCGTCTCTTCGACGCGGTTTCGCGCAAGAAGAAGCTGTCCTTCAGCTACAAGGCGATGACGCGCGCCGGCGAGATCGAGCGGCGGGTTCGGCCCTACGGGCTCCTCTTCGAGCTCGGACGTTGGTACTTGGTGGGACACGACGAAGTCCGCGACGACGTGCGCGTGTTTCGCGTCGGCCGAATGAGCACCGTGCGCGCCAACCAGAAATCGCCCGGTGCGCCCGACTTCGAGCTTCCCGCCGACTTCGACCTGAGCGGCTACGCGAACAGGCAGGTCTGGGAGATGGGACCCGAGGCGGCCGAAGAAGAAGCGATCGTGCACTTCGACTTCCCGTGCTCCGAGTGGGCGGACCGCAACGGCCACGGCGAACTCGTGCTGGAGCGCGACGACGGCTCTTCGCTGCGCCGGTTTCGCGTGCGGGACCGCGACCGGCTCGCGCGCTGGACGCTGGGTCTCGCGGGACAGGCCCGAATCGAGAAGCCCGGTCCCTTTCGGCGGCGCTTCCAAGAGATGGCCGCCGCCGTCGCCGAAGCTCACGGCGGAACTTCCGCTTCCCGCAGTGGCTGAGGCCGCCTCCGCCCGCACCCGCTTCGAGCGGCTGGCGCACATCATCGCGGCGGCAAGCCGGGAGGGCGGCGCGGAGGTCGCGTCGTTGGCCCGCAACCTCGGGACCTGCGAAGCGGGCGTCCTCGACGACCTCCGGGAACTCACCACGAGAGGAGACTACCGGCCCGGCGGCTGGCCGGGAGACATTCTCGTGTTCCTCGACAACGACCGCGTCCGGGTAGAGCACACCAGCTTTCTGGACCGCCCCCTTCGCCTATCGGGGCACGAACACCTTTGCCTCGCGCTGGCCTTGCGGGGCGAGCCCGCCCAAGGATCGCGGGCGCCGGACGCGGAGGACCTGCTTCGCCTCGGCCCGTCTCTCGTTGCCGGCGGCCGGGACCCCGGCGAGGCTCTGGGCTCGGCTCCGGGCCTGACGCTCTCCGACCGTCGCATGGGCCGCACGGAGGTGCACAGGACGGTCGTGGCCGCCGCCTACGCTCGCCGTCCATGCGTCATGGGCTATCTGAAGCTGGCCGCCGGCGAGGAGTCGCGCCGCGTCGTCCATCCTTACCTGGTCGTCTTCTCGGACGAGACTTGGTACGTCGTCGGCCACTGCGTCGTATCGCAAGGCATGCGAATCTTCAGGATGGACAGGATTCTTCACGCGTCGCTGGACGAGGGGACGTTCGACATCCCGAGCGACTTCGACCCCGGCCCATACCTGGACGGCGGGCTCGACGAGCTGCTCTTCGCGTCGGTGAGCCGCCGGGCCTACGTGCGCTATTCGCCCCGCGTCGGTCGCTGGATCAGAGAGAGGGCGTCGTACCGCAGCATTTCCATGGAAGACAACGGCGACGGCAGCGTAACCGTGTGCCACAGCGTCGCAGACCCCGATTGGCTGGCCCGCCACGTGCTTCGCTACGGAGGAGAAGCCGTCGTGGAAGGGCCGGAGGACTTGCGGCGCCGGGTCCGCGACATCGCGCGCCGGCTGGCCGGTCTGGCAACGGGCAATCCGGAGCAGTAGCGTTCGGGGGTCCCGCCGCCCCGTTCAGTCCGTCCGAAGGCCGCGTCCACCCCCGGCCCGCCGCCCGTGGCGCACCAAAGGCTCCCGAGATGCCCCGAGAAGCAGGACTTCGTCCGCTCGCCGCCAGCTTGGGCGCCGTGTTGCTCGTCGGCGCCGTGCGGCCGGCCGCCATGGCAACCGGTTCCGCCCAGGTGGCCCGGGCCGGCCGGCCGAAGTGAGCGCGCTTCTCCCCACCAACTTGCACGCTCTGCTGGGCGGACGCCGGACCGAGTCGGCCCGCCTCGAGCTGAAGGCGCGGTGGGACCCGGAGACGACGGGCCTGCAAGCGCTGGCCACCATCTGCGCCTTTGCGAACGACCATCTTCACCTGAACGGCGGCTACCTCGTGCTGGGCGTGGCCGAGCAGGGCGGACGCGCCGTGCTGCCCCCGCGCGGCCTCTCGGACTGCGAGATGCAAGCGGCGGCCAAGTGGATTCGAGGCGCCTGCAACCGAATCGACCCGGCCTACCAGCCCGTGGTGTCGCCCGAGACGGCCGACGGGCGCAACGTGCTCGTGATTTGGGCGCCGGCGAGCGAGACGCGGCCGCACAGCGCGCCCGCCGGACGAAAGCGCGGGCGGAAGTTCTGGATTCGCCTGGGCGCCGAGACGGTGGACGCCGCGGCCAACGGTCTTCTGCCGGCCCTGATGCGCCAAACCGCGAGAACGCCCTGGGACGACCGCCGCGCGCTCGGCGCCAGCATGGACGATCTCCGCGAAGCCCTGGTGCGCGAGTTCCTCCGGGACGTGGGGAGCGGCTTGCGAGAGCTGGCCGACCCGCGCGAAATCTTCCGCCGAATGCGCATCGCCGCCCGCGCGAACGACCACGACACGCCCC
The DNA here is from genome assembly GCA_965203485.1 of Longimicrobiales bacterium. Lineage (GTDB taxonomy): Bacteria > Gemmatimonadota > Gemmatimonadetes > Longimicrobiales > Gaopeijiaceae. Next base: position 326,075 of record OZ241892.1, on the reverse strand, counting down.
GCAACGTGGGAATTCTCTTCTTCTCGAACGACCCCTCGCGATGGTTTCGCGGCGCGACGACCGAGCTGGCCCACTTCCCCGACGGCCCGGCCGGCGACACGTTGGCCGAAACCGTCTTTCGCGGCGGCTTGGCCGACCAAGTGCGGCGCTGCCTCGCGCACCTGGAGAGCCTGTCGGACGTTCGCGTGGAAAAGCGCGCCGACACGCCCTACGCCGGGCGCACCGCCCGCTGGCCGGCCGCGGCGGTTCGCGAGGCCCTCGTCAACGCCGTCTACCACCGCAGCTACGAGGCCGATGCGCCGGAACCCGTCAAGGTCTACGTCTACCCCGAACGCATGACGGTCACCAGCTATCCGGGCCCGTTGCCGGGCATCGAGCCGGAGCACTTCGAGCCAGGAGCGCCCAAGCCAAACATCCCCGCCCGCAACCGGCGCGTCGGCGAGTTCCTGAAGGACCTGGAGCTGGCGGAAGCCCGCCTGACCGGCCTCGACAAGATCCACGAGGCCATGGCCCGCAACGGCTCGCCCCCGCCCCGCTTCGAGTTCGACGAGGGGCGCACTTACTTCACGGTCGTTCTGCCCGCCCACCAAGCGCACTGCGCGGGCGCGAGCAACGGAGCCCCGGCCTAGCGCCTCCCTCGATCGTCGCCAGCGCCAGCAGAAGCGGGGCCGAGCAGGGCCGCTGGGTTATCGTTGGGAATGCGCCGCTTCAACACGTCCGGCCCCGTGGTGGCGGAGGACCACTACCGCATTCCGCCGCTGGCCAGGCTCGGTCTCGCCGAACTCCGGCAACTGATCGACCGCAAGCAGTACTTTGTGCTTCACGCGCCCCGGCAGACAGGCAAGACGTCCGCTCTCCTCGCGCTCAAGGACCTGCTGAACGCGGAGGGCGGTTGCCGTTGCGTATACGTCAACGTGGAGGGGGCGCAGACGGCGCGCGAAGACGTCGAAGCAGCGATCCGCACAGTGCTCAACGAGCTGGCCGGACGGGCGCGGGACACGCTTGGGGACGACTACCTGGAAGAGGCATGGCCGGCCGTTCTGGCCAAGGCGGGCGGCCACAGCGCCCTGCGCGACGCGCTCGGCCGCTGGGCCCGCGCCGCGCCGGATCCGCTGGTGCTGCTGATCGACGAGATCGACGCGCTGGTGGGCGACTCGCTGCTGGCCGTGCTGCGGCAGTTGCGGGCCGGCTACGACATGCGTCCCCAAGGCTTCCCGCAGAGCGTGGTCCTGTGCGGCGTGCGGGACGTGCGGGACTACCGCATTCATTCTGCCTCCGCCAATACCATGGTGGCCGGCGGCAGCGCGTTCAACGTCAAGGCGGAGTCGCTGCGCCTGGGCGACTTTTCTCGGGACGAGGTGCACGAGCTCCTTGGTCAGCACACCGACGAGACGGGGCAACCGTTCGCCGACGGCGCGCTGGAGGCGGTTTGGACGCAGACCCAGGGCCAGCCCTGGCTGGTCAACGCGCTCGCCTACGAGACCTGCTTCCGCGGCGACTTGGCGGCGGACCGGTCGCGGCCGGTGGCCGAGGACGACGTGATGGACGCCCGCGAAGCGCTGATCCGGCGCCGCGACACTCACCTGGACCAGCTGACGGACAAGCTTCAGGAGGACCGGGTGTGGCGAGTGGTCGAGCCGATCCTCGCCGGCGCCCCCGAGTCCAGCTACACCGCGCGCGACGTGGAGTACGTCCGGGACCTGGGGCTGATCGCCCGCGATCCCCCGATCCGCATGGCGAACCCGATCTACGCCGAAGTCGTCCCCAGGGAGCTGACGTGGCTTGCCCAAGACGATCTGCCGCACGACCCGGCTTGGTACGTGGACGCCGATGGCGCTCTGCGCTTGGACAAGTTGTTGGGAGCGTTCCAGGAGTTCTACCGCGAGAACTCCGAGCACTGGACGGAACGCTACGGGTTCAGGGAGGCGGGACCGCAGTTGCTCTTGCAGGCGTTCCTGCAGCGGGTCGTCAACAGCGGCGGGCGGATCGACCGCGAGTACGCGCTGGGCGGCGGGCGCACCGACGTGCTGGTCGCGTGGCCGCAGGGCGAGCGGGTGCGCAAGTACGTGGTGGAGTGCAAGGTCCACCACGAGAGACGGGGCTTGGAGCGCACGGTGGCCGACGGTGTAGAGCAGACGGCGGCCTACATGGACCGCTACGGTGCGGAGGGGGGCCATTTGGTCGTCTTCGACCGGAGCGAGGATCGCAACTGGGACGACAAGGTGTTCCGCGAGCGGCGAAGCACCCGGACGGGCGCAGAGATTGCCGTTTGGGGGATGTGATCTTGCCGCCGGGAAGATGCGGCCCGTGGAACCCGGTCGTCTCTCGCTTGCCAACGGCCGAATGCATGGGAGACAAGACCGAATGCGCGACCGCCGATACATGATGCCTCAGTCCCGGGCGCCTCTCGATCGTCGTAAGCCGTCCGAGGCCCAGCGCGCGCCCCATTGGCGCTTCCGCGTCATGTCGCCGTCGGAGATCAACGAGAACCCCGTGCAAGGCGAGTTCTTCAGTCCCGACCTGCCCAAGCGCTTCGTCAGGGAGTCGATTCAGAATTCGCTGGACGCCAGAGCTGGGGACGGACCCGTGCGGGTCCGCTTTGTGATCAGCGGCTCGGACGACGCGCTGGAACCCAGTCGGGCAACGTGCTACTTGACGGGCCTGAAGCCGCACCTCTGCGCAGTGGTGGATGCCCAGCGCACCGCGCGCGGAGACAATAGCGATCTTGAGGAGCGCAAGTCGCTGTTCGACCGCGCCATGCCGTTTCTGATCGTGGAGGACTTCGGCACAATAGGCTTGCGAGGCGATGTCCGCGCCAACGACCCGCGGGCCAAGAACAACCACTTCTGGGGCTTGTTCAGAAGCGTCGGCATCTCGCCCAAGGGACAAGACGCGGGCGGATCGTGGGGGCTCGGCAAGTGGGTGTTTCCGAGCGCGTCCAAGCTGAACGCGTTCATCGGCGTGACGCGGCGGCGGGACGACGGCCAGCTGCTCCTCATGGGCCAAGAAGGAGATGGGGCTTGTCAACAATAATTCAGAAGAGACCGGATGATGGCACCGTGAACGCCTCATCCTTGGACTTCCTCCCTGAATTCGTCCGGCGTCCCTGGTCGCCGGACCCGCGTCTCGGCTCTCGATTCGGCGGCCTATTCGTCGGGCCGGGCGACCACGGCTTGGAAGTGGTGGTCGCCCGCACACCCACCATCCCGTCCCGATCAGCCGTCGCCGGTGCTCACAAGATCCGGCGTGCGGGACGTGCCGCGCCCGTGCTCCTGGTGGTTCTTCACCCCGAGGGCGCCGCCCTCTGCGGCCCGTCCGGCGAGAAGCCCGCCGTCCGACTTCGCTTGGACGCCGAACGGGTCGAGCGGATTTGCCGCGAAGCTCTGGCACAACCCGACCGTCACTCGGCTCTGCGCTTCCTCTCGCAAGCCCTGCCGTCGCTGGAGACGGATCTGCCGGGCATCCACAACGAGGGCCTGCTGGCCCTCCACAACCTGCGTCACGGCGTTCGCAACCGAACCGACTGGGCCGCCGCCGGCAAGAAGGCCAAGAAGGCGGTCGGCGCACACGCGCACGGCCTGCTGGGCGCGCTGGGCTTCCACGTCGTCCCGCTGGACAACCTGACGCACCTCCTTACGAGCGGCGACGACGGCCGACGACGCACGGCCTTGGCCGTCCTCTTGCGCGATCGTGAATCGGCCGAGGCCGGCAATCCGCGCTTCAACAGCCTGTCGCCGGTCACCTACGCGCTCAAGAAGGCCGACGACGAAGACCTGTCCTGGGTGGTGATGGTCCAAGGCAACCGCTTGCGCCTCTACTCGACGGCCACCGACCGCGGCGTCGGCAGGCGCGGCCGCACCGAAACCTACGTGGAGTGCCAAGCGCCGCTGTTGGCCGACTCCGACTTGGCGTACTTGTGGCTGATCTTCTCGGCCGACGCGCTGGCGCCAAACGGCAGCTTGGACCAAATCCTCGACGAGTCTCGGCGCTTCGCCGGCGACTTGGCCGAGCGGTTGCGCGAACGCATCTACGACCAAGTGGTGCCCAAGCTCGCCCGGGGCATCGCTGACGCAAGGCCGCTCGGCTCCACGACGGCGCAGGAGCTGGCCCGTACCTACGACATGGCTCTGACGGTGCTGTTTCGCCTTCTCTTCATCGCGTACGCGGAGGATTGCGACCTGCTTCCCTATCGAACCAACGACGCCTACCGTCGCCGGTCGCTCAAGCAGAAGGCGCAGGAGCTGGCCAAGCAAGCGCGGGACAACACGCCCGTGGCTCCGGGCCACGCTCATTGGCAGGAAGTGGCCCGCTTGTGCGAAGCAGTGGCCGCCGGCAATCCCGAGTGGGGTGTGCCCGAATACGACGGCGCACTCTTCGCCAATGATCCCGAAGTGTCGGATGTGGGCGCGGAACTCGCCAGCGTCTCGCTGTCCAACGAGTCCTTCGAGCCCGCCTTGCGTCACCTCCTGATCATCGAGACGCACGAAGGCGGACTAGGTCCGGTGGACTTCAGATCTCTGGGCGTGCGCGAGTTCGGCACGATTTACGAGGGCTTGCTGGAATCCGAGCTGGCCGTTGCAACCGCGGACTTGACGGTGGACGCCAAGGGCACCTACATGCCCGCCAAGCCGAATGCGCGAGTCGTTGTCAAGAGGGGAGAGACCTACCTCCACAACCGTTCCGGCGTTCGCAAGTTCACGGGCAGCTACTACACGAAGTCCTTCGCCGTGGAGCACTTGCTGGACAAGGCGCTGGCGCCCGCGCTGAAGGACCACTTCCGACGCTTGGACGCCATGGACGACGCCACCGCCGCCGAGAGCTTCTTCGACTTCCGGGTCGCCGACATCGCCATGGGATCGGGCCATTTCCTGGTCGGTGCCATCGACCGCATCGAGAAGGGCATGGCCGACTTCCTAGTCGGTCGCGATCTGCCGGGCGTGCGCAACGAACTGGCTGGGCTTCGCCAAGCCGCTCGAACAGCATTGGACGACGACGATGCGGTGGGCGCGTCACTGATTGAAGACGGCCAGCTGTTGCGCCGCCTGATCGCCCGGCGGTGCGTTTACGGCGTGGACCTGAACAACATTTCCGTCCAGCTGGCGCGCTTGGCCGTCTGGATTCACACGTTCGTGCCCGGTCTCCCGCTCTCGTTTCTCGACCGCAATTTGGTTCGCGGCAACTCGCTCGTCGGCATTGGAACGGTGGGCGAGATCAAGGCCAAGCTCGACGCCACAAACACTCCGCTGTTTCCATGCGACGCCGAGTCGTTGCTCGGCAAGGCCGCCAAGCCGTTGCGCCGGCTCGCCAACCTGAACGACGCCACGGTGGCCGAAGTTCGCCAGGCACGGGAGGCGCAGCAGGAGGCCAACGAAGCGGTAGCGGCCGCCAAGGCGCTGTGCGACCTGATCACCGCCCAGCCCATCTCGGACAGGAAGATGATCACGGGATTTCAGTTCCAGGACTTGGAGGATCGCATCGAGAACCTGGAAGCGGTGCCCGAAGCGGCCGTGGCGGCGCAAGAGCTGGCCGACCTCGTCGCGTTGCATTTCCCGGTGGCGTTTCCGGAAGTCTTCTTGCGCGACCGCTCCGGCTTCGACGTGATTTTGGGCAATCCGCCGTGGAAGAAGCCGAAGGTGGAGGAACATGGGTTCTGGGCTCGACATTTCCCCGGGTTGCGCGGCATGTCCCAGCGCGACCAGGAGGCCGAGAAGGCGCGGTTCCGCCGGGAACGCCCCGACTTGGTCGCCGCATTGGACGCCGAGGTCAAGGAGAACGCCGACGTGCGAAGGGCACTGCTGGGAGGCGACTTCCCCGGCATGGGAACCGGCGACGCCGACGTGTACAAGGCGTTCTGCTGGCGATTCTGGCGACTGACAGCCGAGGATGACGGAAGAATCGGCGTCGTGTTGCCGAGGAGCGCGTTGCAAGCCAAGGGATCGCAGGAGTTTCGAAAGGCCGTGTTTGGCGAGGCGAGCACTATGGACGCGGTCGCCCTCAAGAACCGTGCGGGCTGGGTATTCGAGAGTGTCACGCCCCAGTGGACGATTGTGCTCGTGGCAATAGCCCGACGTGGAGATGAAGGAGAATCTCGGTTGCGCATGAGCGGGCCTTATCCGGACCTACACGCGTTCAGAGCCGGTGTGGCCAGGGAGCCTCTAGTGTTCTATCGACACGACATCGAGCAATGGAACGATGTTGCATCGCTGCCCCTGCTACCGACCGACGAATCGGCGAGCGTGTTCGCCCAAATGTCCGCAGCGCCGCGTCTTGACACACGCGAGGACATGATTATAGGCGGGGGGGGGGGGGGGGGGGGGGAGGGGGGACAGACACAAGAGGCTGGCGCGCTCGTCCCGACCGCGAGATGGACGCCACGAACCAGAAGGCATTCATGGTGTTCGAGAAACCGTCCGATGGCGTGCCCGACCGATCACGGAACTCCACGCGACGGCACAGAAGCACATGACGAGCTTCGAGTTGGAGTTGGAATACTGGCCCGTGTACAAGGGCGCGTCCTTCGACTTGTGGGACCCGGACAAGGGTGCGCCCTACGCCTGGGCCAAGCCAACTCCCGTTCTGGATTGGTTGCAGAAGAAGCGGATTAGGGCCGCGAAGAACCGACGCGACAGCGCGCATAAGGAATTTTCAATAGGCCACCTTCGGGATCAATCAACACTGCCCGTTTACCGGCCGAGAATCGCCTTCCGAGACGTGGCGCGTGCAACGGACCCACGCACCATCATCGCCTGCCTCCTTCCGCCCAAGGTGTTCGTCGCGCACAAGGCACCCTACTTCCTTTGGCCTCGCGGCGACGAGAAGGACCAAGCGTTTCTGCTGGGCGTCTTATGCTCCATCCCCCTCGACTGGTACGCCCGCCGGTTCGTCGAGACAGGCGTCACCTACTTCGTCATCAACCCCTTCCCTATCCCCCGTCCAGGTCGGAACGACCCCCTTTGGAAGCGCACTGTCGAACTCGCCGGCCGCCTCGCCTGCCCGGACGACCGCTTCGCCGAATGGGCCAAGGCGGTCGGCGTGGACTGGGGACCGCTCGCAGAGGACGAGAAGCAGGACCTGATCCACCAACTCGACGCTGTCGTCGCCCACTGCTACAGCCTGACCGAGCGCCAGCTGGTCCACATCTTCGAGACCTTCCACGAGGGCTGGGACTACCACGACCGGCTGGAGGCCGTCCTGAAGCACTTTCTCCGCCCTCCCGGCCGGTTACCTTGAAGGCTCGCCCAAACCAACCGTCCACCAGAGTCTGCCCAAGATGACTACGCCCATCAACGAATCGCCGCAACGCGGTCCCTACCGAGTCTCGGTAGAACCGGCGACGCTCCGATGGGCGCAGGAACGCTCGGGGAAGGACGTGGAGACGATCGAGCGGCGCTTTCCCAAGTACCGGGAGTGGGAGGCCGGCACGCTCAAGCCCACGTACCGGCAGCTCGAGCGCTTCGCCAGGGCGACCTACACGCCGTTCGGAGCGCTCTTCTCCGGCGGTCCCCTGAAGGACGAGCTGGACATCGCCGACTTCCGCACGGTCGGCAGCAAGCAGCCCAGGAAGCCTAGTCTGCACCTGCTGGACACGATCCACCTGTGCCAAGACAGGCAAGACTGGTACCACGAGTACGCCCTGGAAGAGGAACACGATCCCGTCGATTTTGTGGGCTCGGCCAGCTTGGACGACGACCCCGCCGAGGTCGCCCGGCAGATGTCGTCCACGCTGGACTTCCGCGTAGAGGACCGGCGCGACGTCGCCAACTGGACCTTGGCCGTCCGTCGCTTCGCCGACCGCGCCGACGCCAAGGGCGTGCTGGTCATGATCAGCGGCGTCGTGGGAAACAACACGTCGCGGCCACTGGACGTGGACGAGTTCCGGGGCTTCGCGCTATCCGACGAACTGGCGCCCCTCGTCTTCGTCAACGGCGCCGACGCCAAGGCGGCCCAGATGTTCACCCTCGCTCACGAACTGGCTCACATCTGGCTGGGCAACACGGGTCTATCGAACACTACGCTAAAGTCTGCTACAAGCCATCGAACCGAGAAATGGTGCAACCAGGTAGCGGCGGAACTGCTAGTTCCCTTGGACGCCTTGCGCCAGCAATACGAGAAGAGCGAAGAGATGCAACGAAAATTGCAACGCCTCGCAACCCACTTCAAAGTCAGTTCGCTGGTCGTTCTGCGGCGTCTCCGCGATGCCGGATACTTGTCGGCCAACATCTTTAGAGAAGCCTACGTTGGAGAATTGAGAAGGCACGCCCAGGCACGGTCCAGTTCGGGAGGCAATTTCTTTCGAACACAGATGACGCGGATTGGAGAGCGTTTCGCGTACGACCTGATTGCGGACACCCTTTCGGGGCGGACGCTGTATACGGAGGCGTTTCGACTGCTGGCCATCAAGAAGCAGCAGACGTTCGACAAGATCAAGACCGAGCTTGGGCTGCGTTGATGCGTTATCTGCTTGACACAAGCGTCTTCATTTCGGCTACAAACGACTATTATCGACCAAACGTCTGCCCGGGGTTCTGGGAGTGGTTGGAGCACGGCAACGCCGAGGGACTCGTGTACAGCGTCGGCGCCGTGCTCGGGGAGCTCACGATCGGGGACGATCAGCTGGCGCAATGGGCCAAGCGATTGGGCAGGAAGATGTTCTTGGATGCCGATCCGTTGGTTGAGCGAACTCACTCGCGAGTCCGAGCATGGGCTGGAGGTCAGCAGTACCTCGACAAAGCGGTAGGTACGTTCCTGGCGGGGGCCGACTCGCTCCTGGTGGCTCACGCAATGGCTCACGGACATGCCGTCGTCACGATGGAGAAGCCTGCCAAGATGGCCAAGAGGCGCGTCCCCATCCCCAACGCGTGCGAAGCCTTTAACGTCGAGTGGTACAGACCCTTCGACATGTTGGAACGCGCCGGTGCCCGGTTCGTCCTGGCTGGATCATGACGGCATCGGCGTCGGCGGAACAGTTTCCGACCTTCGTCGACAACCTTGACGGCAACACCCTCGCGCACGCTCTCGGAGCGTTGTTGGGCGTGGCAACCCCTGTTCCCGAGTCCTCCAGCGCGCCGGAGACCGCGGCGCCCAGCGAGGCGCGGATCGCCACCGCCTACTTCAGCCCGGCGGGCTTCGCGCAGATCGCGGACGGGCTGGCCGCAGTCCCTATGGTACGCCTCTTGCTCGGCGCCGACTTGGCGGCGCAAGGCCGCCCCCCTTGCCGACGACAACTAGGCGAACCAAAGGCCGTCTTCGACCGGCGTTGCGTCGGCGAGTGCCTTGCCCGTATGACGACGGAACTTCGGCGAGAGCGGGACCGGTTGCCGTTCACCTACGCCGGACGGGCCAGCTTGGCCACGCTGGTCGGGGCGCTGAAGTCCGGCAACGTCGAGGTTCGCCGGTACGAGAAGGCGTTCCTTCACGCCAAGGCGTACATCCTGACGGGAGGCGTCCTTGCCGGTTCTTCCAACCTGACCGCCGCCGGCCTGACCGCCAACCGCGAACTGAGCCTGGGTCGCGACGACACCGCCACCGTAGAAAAGGCCAAGCACTGGTTCGACGACCTCTGGGACGACGCCGACCCCTACGACCTGGTCGACCTCTTCGAGGAACTCTTGTTGCCGCGCACGCCTTGGGACGTGTTCCTTCGCGTGCTCTGGCAACTGTACGGCGACGAAGTCGACAAGGACGCGGAGGCCGACGACAATCTGCCGCTGACGAGCTTCCAGAAGCACGGCGTGGCGCGGGCGCTACGTTTGATCAATGCAACGGGCGGGGCGATCGTCGCCGACGAAGTAGGGCTGGGCAAGACCTTCATCGCAGGCGAGGTCCTTCAGCTCTACCGCGACCGGCGGCAACGCGTGCTCTTGATCTGCCCTGCCGCGTTGCGCGACACGACCTGGAAGAAGTTCCTGTCCCAATACCAGCTCTTCGCCGAGTCCCTGTCGTACGAGCAGCTGGCCAACGACGCGCAACTGTTGACGCCGGACGCCGACCGCCCCGGCCGCCAACATCTGCAGCGCCCGTTGGACGAGTACCAGCTCGTCGTCGTGGACGAAGCTCACAACTACCGCAATCCGGACGCGCCGACGCGGGCCGCCACGCTGAGGCGTCTTCTCTTCGGACGCCGACGCGACTTGCTGTTGCTCACGGCAACGCCGGTCAACAACTCACTTTGGGACCTGTACCACCTGGTCCGCTTCTTCCTTCGCCAAGACGCGCATCTGGCGGATCGGGGGATTCTCTCGATTCGCGGCCGGTTCGAGGCGGCCATGCGCGAGGATCCGTCCAACTTGAGTCCGGATCTCCTGTACCCGATCATCGACGCCACGACCGTCAAGCGCACCCGCCAGTTCGTGCGCAAGCATTACGCAGGCGACACGATACCGGGACCCGACGGCCAGCCCCGCCACATCGAGTTTCCATCGCCCCGAGCGGTCACGGTTCGCTATGCGCTGGACAAGCGCCTGCCCGGCTTCTTCGACCGTTTGGAGGCGGCGCTGGACCCCGACGGCGGGAAAGCGATCGCCTTTGCACGCTACACGCCTGCCGCATACTTGCGGGACACCGGCGACCCGGAAGAGAACGCCCGCGCTCGCGCCGTGGTGGGACTGCTGCGATCGGGCCTGCTGAAGCGCTTCGAGTCCTCGGCGCACGCCTTCAGAACGACCGCTGAGCGCATGGCCGCCACCCACGACAGGTTCTTGGATGCGTTGGACGCCGGATACGTGGTGACCACCACCTTCCTCAGCGAACTCTCGGCCGACGACGAGACCGGCATCAAGGAGTTGCTGGCGTTGGCGGACGGCGACCCCGACGAACGACTCTACGCTGACGCAGCCCTATACGATGCTGCACGACTTCGGCGCCAAGTGGAGCGGGATCGCAGTCTTCTCCGGGCGCTAGTCGCCGACGCGGCCAAGATCACGATCGAGCAAGACCCGAAGCTGAGGGCCCTGGCAGGCGCCTTGGCGGATATCGCCGCGCAGGCGGAGGCCGAGGCCAGTCACTCCGGCGACGAGCGCCAGAAGCGCAAGGTCCTGGTGTTCTCGTCCTTCGCAGACACGGTGGACTGGATACGCCGCTACTTGGCGGACGCCGTAGAAGAGCACCCCGGATTGGAGCCCTACCGCGGCCGCGTCGCGACGGCAACGGGCTCCAGCCACGAAGCCGAGTCCCGCCTGCAAGCGGTCCAGGGGTTCGCTCCTCTGTCCATGGGTGCCCCGGCCGGGAGCGATGCAGACCGCTTCGACATCCTGGTCTCCACCGACGTGCTGGCCGAGGGCGTCAACCTTCAGCAGTGCCGTCACGTAGTCAACTTCGACATGCCGTGGAACCCGATGCGTCTCGTCCAGCGGCACGGCCGCATCGACCGGATCGGCAGCCCGCATCGTCGCGTCTTCCTCCGCACGATCTTTCCCGTGGATCGGCTCGACCGGTTGCTCAACCTCGAGCAACGCATCCTCGCGAAGCTTGCGATGGCGGCGGCCAGCGTGGGCGTGGCGGCTCCCATTGAAGGAGCGGCCCACGGCGGCCAAGTCTTCACGGAGACTCGGGAAGAAATCGAGAAGCTATTGCGAGAGGACGCCTCGCTGTTCGAGCGCGGCGGGACGGCAGGGGCGGCCCAGACTGGCGAAGAGTACCGCCAGACGTTGCGCAAGGCGCTCCACACCAACCGCCGTCGCATCGTGGAGATGCCTTGGAAGACCGGCTCCGGGATGACGAGGGGAGCGCGCCGGGGCATCTTCTTCTGTGCCGTCGTCGGCCATGGCGCCAAGCTGGAGCGAACCTATCTGCGCTTTGTTCCGGCCACCGCCGACTGGTCGCCCGACCGCTCCGCTCCCGTCGAAGCCGAGGTTGGCGCCTGCCTTCGTCTCGTCGAGTGCGAAGAGGACACGCCGACTTGGTTCCCCCCGGTAGTCCAGGAACGCGCCTTCGACTTCTGGGAGTTGGCCCGCCAGGACATCTGGGAACGGTGGATGCGCGAGACCGACCCCGCCAACCTCCAGCCCAGGCTTCGGCCTCTGAACCGGCGGGTCGCGGCCTTCATCCGGGACAATCCGCCGCCCGACGCGCCGGACGACCGCGTGCGCCATGCCGTCGAAGTGCTGGAGTCGCCCTGGCCACGGCGGGAAGAGATGATGCTGCGAAAGTGGTTCGGCTCGGCCGATCAGCCGCCGGAAGACGGTGACCCGTCCGCATCCGGCTCACGCAGGGACCTTCGCGGGCCCGCACTGTCGCAGCGCTTGATCAACCAAGTCCTGAGCACGGGACTGGAGCCCCTGCGGCCGCCCCCGCTGCTGCCTGTCATCGAGCCGAGCGAAGTAGAGCTGATCTGCTGGCTGGGAATCGAGCCCGAGGCCGATGGTCGGCGGGCAAGAAGCTGGTCAAGAAACACGCCGCGTATCGATGGTGTAGAATCGTAACTTGCGCTACAATAAGGACTTACGATCCCAAAGAACGTGTCAAAGAAGGAGCACTCGATGGACTGGGACTGCTTTCGGTTCGACTACCGCCTCGACACGGCGGCCCCCAAGCTCCGACGCTTGCTGGTGCAGATCGAGGCGTACCGGGAGGCGGCGCGCGTTCTCGTCCTTCCGCCGGCTTGGAAGGAGCGGCTCGACCGGCTCAACCGCATCCGGGCGATCCGCGGCACGACCGGACTCGAAGGCAACCCGCTCTCCGAACAGCAGGTCGCCCGGGTCCTGGACGGCGAGGCCCGGGAGGCCGCTCGCACGGTGGAGCGGCAGCAGGTGCGCAACGCCGCGGACGCCCAGGAGTGGGTGCGGTCGCGGTTCGGCCACGGCGCCCCGCCGCTGTCCACGAACGACATCCTCCACATGCACCGGCGCATGACGATCGAGTCCGACGAAATCAACAACCTCCCGGGCCGGCTTCGGACCCACGACGTGCAGGTGGGAACCACGGCCTTGGGCGGGGTCCATCGCGGCGCCCCTCATCCCCGGATCGAGCGGCTGACGGCCGAGTTCGTGGAATTCCTCAGGTCGCCCCGGATGCGCTCCGAACATCCGGTCGTCCGCGCGTTGCTCGCGCACTTCTTTCTGGTCACCATCCATCCGTTCGGCGACGGAAACGGCCGCGTGTCGCGCCTCGTGGAGGCCGCCGTGCTCTACCAGGGCGGCTACAACGTGCACGGCTTCTACGGCCTCTCCAACTTCTTCTACGTCCACGGCGACAAGTACAAGATGCTGCTGCAGGAATGCCGTTGCCGGCAACCGTTCGACCTCGGGCCGTTCGTGGAGTTCGGCCTCGAAGGCTTCGCCCACGAACTTCACGGCATCAACAACTTCATCCAGACGAAGCTGAACCGCGTGGTCTACCGCGACATGATGACGAGAGCGACCAGCGAGAGAGTCGGGAAGCGCCGCAAGCTCCTCAACCGCCGGGAATACAGCCTGCTCCTTTATCTGCTGGAAGAGACGGAGCCGGAGGACCCCTTCGCGGCCGAACCCTCGCGGCAGGTCCGGCTGGCGGAACTCTTGCAGTCGCCGTTCGTGATGGAGGTCTACCGCCACGTCACGCGCCGCACCTTCGTGCGGGAACTCGAACGCTTGGACAAGTTCGGATTCATCCGCTTCGAGCACGACCCGGCGGCCGACACGCTGGTCGTCGCAATCGACTTCGGCGCCATCGAACGTCATTAGATTCCTGATTGATTGATTGGATCTTCGACCCGCCACTGCGTAGCCCACAACGACGGGACCCCTGCAAATGACCAAGCCCAGCCGCAAGAACTCGACAGCACGGACCGCAACCGGGCGACCGATCCCCAAGACCGCCGGTTGGTTGGTCGCCGCCCTGCTCGCAACGGCTTGTGAAACCGGCGGCGGCGATGCCGGTGAGTTCGCGGCCCCGGCCGAATGGGACTTGACGCTCGTTGCAAGCATTGGCGCGGGGGCTCTCTCGGACGAGCCGGGCCCGGAGGAATTCGGCCGGGTGTCGGGCGTCGCTCTAGGACCGGACGGCGAAGTGTTCGTCGCCGACGGCCTGAACTTCGAAGTGCGCGTCTTCGGACTGGACGGCTCGCATCGCCGCAGCTTCGGGCGCCGGGGCGAAGGACCGGGCGAGTTCGAGTCCCTCTATTCGATCGCGTGGGTCGGGGACCGGCTGTTTGCGCTCGACTACGGCAACAGGCGCATCAGCGAGTTCTCCGCGGCGGGCGATCACCTGGGCCAGCGCGAGACGGCCAGCGGCATCTCGGGGTCGGGACTGCGGCTGTACAGCGTCGGGGCGACCGAAGCTTACGTGGACGACTTCGACGCCGAAGACGACTGGCGTCACGTCTACGCCGGCCACGGTCCCGTCGGCCCGACGGGCGTTGCGATCCCTGTGTCGCCTCAACCGGAGGGACCGAGCTCCCACATCGTGTGCGACCGGGGCGAAGTCATGGCGTTCTACCAGATTCCGTTCGCGCCCAGGCTGATTCAGCATCCGGGGCCCGGCGGCCTGTTGTACTCGGCCATGACCGGCGCCTACAGAATCGTCGCGACCCAAGGCGCAGACACCGTGCGCGTCATCGAAGGCCAAGCGGACGCGGCCCCCGTGACCGACGCCGAGTGGGAGAGGAGAACCGAGCCGATCCGGTCCGCGAAGGCGGAGAATCCAGGCGCGTGCGAGCCGGACCTGCCGGGCAAGCCGTCGGCGAAGCCCATCCTCAAGGCGCTGTTCGTCGCTCCGGACGGTCGCGTGTGGATCGAAGTTGCGGCGGCCGGCGGAGACCGCTGGGACGTCTTCGACCCGGACGGACGGCCGCTGGCCCGTGTCCAGGCCCCCGCCAGGATCGGCGTTCCGGCGTTCGGCGCGGAGCACGTCGTGACGATCCGGCGCGACAGCCTCGACCTCGACTATGTGGACGTGTACCGAATCACGCGGCCGGGCGGCCGGTAGGGCCCGCCTCCGTCCCTTGGCCAGAACAACGCAGTCCCGTTCGGTCTCGCGACGAAAGGCGCGCGTTTCGGCTCACGGGCTTGGCGACACCACCGCTTCCAGCTTCACCACCGCGAACTGCAAGGAGTCGTAGTCCCAGCACGTCGCCAAATAGTGGCCGTCGGGCGTCGCGCTCCAGACCTTGTATCCCTTCGCGACGGGCACCCGGGCCAAGATGCGTCCGTCCGGCGAAACGACCAGCCATTCGGTGCTCGTCTTGGCGTCCGCGGGTTCCGGGGGGTTCACCATCACGACGTTCAGAATGTTGCCGTCCTCCAGCTCGTGGACGAAGACCGACCGCGTCCAGGCCGTCGTGGTTCGGAAGCCGCCGTCGGGCAGGTACGTCACCGCACGGTCCAGCTCCGACGCGGACACCACGTCCTCGTCTTCGATCACGAGTTGCGCGCCGCTGCCCATCAGGTCGGCATAGCGGGTGATCCTGAACGGCGCCGCGTCGGACACCAGGAGCCCTCCGTCCCTGGGGAGGGCAACCGATCCGCCCGTGGTCTCGCGAACGGTCTGCCACCGCCGGTGGGCGGCGGCCGGGTGCCAGCTCTTCACGGGCCATCCGCGCCTCCTGTCGATTCGGTGAACGGCGTAGCGCGCCAGCTCGTGATCTTCGTAAGCGAAGCCGCCGATGACGATCAAGTCGCCGTTCGGAGCCGCCATCACGTCGTCCGACCAAATCGGGCCGCCCCACTTCATCTGTCGAACGAACCGTTTGTCCGCGCCGAAGAACAGGAAGCCCCGATTGTCTTGCACGACAACTCCGCCGTCCCGGTACGGCACGATTCGAAACACGCGAGCGAGTTCGCCCGGGCCCTCGCCCTCGCGGAGAACCCGTTTCGACTCCGTTCCGTCAGCCGAGAGTTCCCATACCTCCGACGCCTGGTCGTCGCCAATCCAGACCGTGCCGTCAGGCCACTGGAACATGCCCTGCGGATATCCGAAGCCCGGGTCTCCGTACGTGCTCCACACCTCGCGGACCTCGACCTCCAACGGATGCGACGACGCGTGCTGGACGGCGGCGGCCGGTCTCCCGGCCGCCGCCAGACCCGCCACGCAAGACAACGCCGCCGTGGCAAGAATCTTCATGGCTCTCCCTTTCGTGGACCTTGGACGGACCGCGCCATGGCGGGACGAAGCGTTGTCCCCGCTCCCTAGAACAGCGACCGGTCGATGCCAGGGACGATCTTCAGCGCGTTCTCGTAGTAGATCTTGCGCAGGACTTCGTCGGGCAGGCCCAGGCCGTACATCTTCCAGAAGGCGTGATAGCGCCGGTAGTAGTCGAAGTAGTCGTCCGTGGTCTCGAAGACGCGGAAGTAGGTGTGGAACTCCTCCTTGTTGTAGGAGTCCTTGCCCATGAGGACGCGGTCCTGGTATTCGATCAGCCAATCGCGGGCGAAGCGGGGCTGCCGCCCGATTTCGTAGAGGACGGCGCCCAGGCCGACGTACATGTTGGGCAGCTCGTCGAGCAGGCGGCCCAGGCGGGCGAGGTCGTGGCCCAGCCAGCCCAGGTGCGCCGAGATGAAGTTGGTGCCCGGATGGGCGCGGAAGAGGTCGTGCTGCTCGGCGATGAGCTCTTCGAAGGACGGATGCTCGCCGGGCGGGCGGATGCGGCGCGGGCGCAGCTTGAGTTCCAGCCAGCGTTCGTTGAAGCGGTCGTGGGCCTGCCAGAACTCGGCCGGGTCCGCCGTGTGGATGAGCACGGGGACGCCCAGCTCGCCGGCCTTGTCCCAGAGCGGCGCCAGCCGGGGGTCGTCGACGGCGATGCGCTGGCCGTCGGTGTCCCGGTAGGACATTCCAAGGCCCTTGAAGATCTTGAGGCCGACGGCGCCGCGGGCCACGTCGTCCGCCAGCTGAGCCGCCGCTCGTTCGCCCCATCCGGGGTCGCCCACGCCGCGAAAGTCCGTATTGGCGAAGAAGACGAACCGGCCGGGGTGGCGTCCGGCCATCTTGGCCAAGCCGTCGGCCAGCGCCGCGCCGTTGCCGCCCGACAAGTTCACCATGACCGCCATGTTGAGTTCGTCCATGTCCGCCACCAAGCGGTCCACGTCGGCGGCGGACATCCGGGCCGCGCGCTGATGCCCGTGGACGTCCACGAACGGAAAGCGCGCCCGCGTCAGCGGGTTTCCCGGCACGACCAGCGTCGTTCTCGGCTCGTACTCCTCGACGGTCATCTCCTGGGCCCGCGCCGGCGCGGCGCCCAACGCACCCCAACCGCAATCGGCGGGTCCCGCCGGCCAACCGACCAGGAGGCCGATCGCCGCGTCCACCACGCACGCCATGGCCACGCCCGCTGCACCCTTCCGTGCCTGCAACATCGTTGCCACCGTCCTTTCGGTCGTTCACCAGGCCACGCCCTGGACGAGACCGGCCAGCCCCGTCGGCATCTGCTGGCACCGCCCGCCCATCTCCCAACTCCTAGTCCCTTCGGCGCATCTCCAGGAGCAAGTATCGCTTCCGCGCCGCGAAGTCCTCCGGGTCCAGCGCGGCCAGCGCGTCGGCCGCCGCGTTCCGAACCTGCCCCGCGGCGTCCTCGAGAACGTAATGGACGACGGGATTCTTCGCCCGAAGCTTGTCGCGCGCAAAGTCCAGCAACGGCAGGCCCAGCCGCTCGCCCAGCATCTGCGCGAACCGCAACGTCGGCACGACGTTGGGGGTCACGTCCCGTTCGCTCGCGATCCGAAATCCCGCCCCGGCGACCCGCTCCCGAAACGCCTCCGCGGGCCAGCCGGAGCGCTCTCCGCCGTCCGCCACGCGGAAGTAGTCGGCGACGATCCACTTGCCGCCGGGAGCCAGCGCCTCCTCGACTACGGCGAGGGCCCGGGACGGGTCCATGTACTGAAGGGACTCGGAGTGCACGACAGCGCCGAAGCGGCCCCGGCGCTCGCGAGCCGGCAAGTCCTCGAAGCGGCAATGGAGCACGGGAACGCCCGGATAGGCCCGCCGGATGTGGTCCACCTGAAAGCGGTCGGGCGTGAGTCCGGTCGGATCGTGCCCCGCCTCGCGCAGAAGGGCCAGCATTCCGCCCATGCCGGAGCCCGCGTCCAGCACGGGACCGCGCGGGCGTCCGACCATGCCGACGAGCAGGCGCGCGTAGCGGAGCTGCGCCTCGTGGAGGTCGGCGAAGCTCACGGCCTCGGCCGGCGTCTCGGGATCGTCGAAGTAGCCGTAGTGGAGGAAGTCGCCCGGCAACATCCGGCTGTAGAGCCGCAACTGCGCGTTGGCGGCGGCGGTGGGCAGGCCGGGCTCGCGACGACGGCGCATCCAGCGGGCCACGTGGCGAGGCAGGAGGGCGCGCTTGAGCGCTTGGCGGACCACGGCGGCGGCGGACGGACGGGCCATCCGGCCAAGGTACCTCCAAGCGGCCGTCTGCGCCCGCGCTTCGGACGCCTCCAGCGACAGCGCTGCAGCGGTGCCGGGCAGTCGGCGCTCTCGCGGCCGTCCGCGCCCGCGCTCCGTCGGCCTCCCCGCGACGGCTTGCTTGCCATGCGCCGGTCCGGTCCCCATATTGAACGGAGTGTCGGGAGGATCGCTATTTGAGCCAACACTGGAAGAGCCGGGATCGTCTATCGCGGCGGACGTCATGCCCCTTCCGGGGGGACGGCGAAGACCGCGGTGGCGTCACCAGAAGTTGAACCCGGGCTTCAAACACGCCTCTCGGCACAACAAGAGTCGGCGCCCCCTCGGGGGTGTCGGCTCTTACCTTTTGGGGCCATGCCCATCGTGAAGATCACGCGCCGGCTGCACTTCTCCGCCGCGCACCGCCTCGCCCGTCCCGAGTGGAGCGACGAGCGCAACGAGCGCGCGTTCGGCGCATGCGCCAACCCCAACTGGCACGGCCACAACTACGAGCTCGACGTCACCGTGGCCGGCCCGCCCGACCCCGCCTCGGGCTACGTGATGGACCTGAAGGACCTCAAGGAGCTCGTCCAGCGCGAAGTCGTCGCCGACCTCGATCACCGCAACCTGAACTTGGACGTTCCCTGGCTCGACGGCGTCCTGCCGTCCACCGAGAACCTGGTGATGCGCATCTGGGACCGGCTTGCCCCGCATGTCCCGCCCCCCGCCGTCCTCGACAAGCTGGTGCTTTGGGAGACCCCGCGTCACTGGGTGGAGTACGCCGGACCGGACCGGTGAACGTCCTCCTGACGGACCACATGGTCTGCCCGCGCTGCGGCCCGCCGTTCGGGCTGGTCCTCGTGGCGCGCGAAGTCGTCGACCGCCGCGTCCGGCAAGGCGAGTTCGGTTGCGCCAACTGCCGCGACAGCTTCCCCGTGGAGGACGGATTCGCCGACATGCGGCCGCAACCGAGAAGCCCAGCGCCGCCGCGGGAGCGCCGGCCGGATGCGGGATCGGCGGCGGGGCGCGACTCCGACTTCGCGGGTTCCGGGGAGACGCCCGGGCGACAACGGTCTCCGGGTCCGCACGGTCGCGCGAGCGAGCTTGCCGTCTCGAGCGCGCAGGAGGCTGGACATGGGCTGCGCGGTGAGCCGAGCGCCGCGTTGCGACTGGCCGCCGCCCTAGGCGTGGCCGACGGGCCCGGGATCGTGATCGTCTGGGACGGGCGAGCGGAGGTCGTGATCGGCCTGTCCAAGATGGCGCCCAGCGTCGAGGTCGTGGCGACGGGCTGGGGAGCGCGCGACTTTGCTTGGCAGGGCGTTAGCGCGATGGCGGTGGGGCCTGCGTTGCCGTTTGCCGACCGGGCCGCACGCGGCACCGTCATTGCGGATGCCGACGATGCGGATCGGTGGCGCGAGTCGGTTCGAGTCCTCGCGCCGGGGGGGCGAGTCGTCGCGGTCAAGCCGTCGCCGAACACGGTCGATCGCATGTCGGCGGCAGGTTGCGCCTCGCTGGTTTGCGACGAAGAGGTGTTGGTGGCGGCGCCGAAGCGGTGCGCCACGTCATGAGCATCGAGCGTCGCTTCGACGTGCCGTTCATTTCGGCCCTGGCTTTGCGCGAAAAGTCGATTCAGCAGAACTATCGACCCGTAATTGCCGTGCACAAGTGGTTCGCCCGACGCCCCGGGGCGCTGTTTCGCGGCCTTCTTCTTTCCGAATTCGTCGATGCTGCGTTGCAGGACAGCTACTTCCGGTCCAACACGCTTCAAGGCAAGAGGGTTGCCGATCCCTTCATGGGAGGGGGCACGCCGCTTATCGAGGCAAACCGGCTGGGCGCAGGGATTGCGGGATGGGACGTCAACCCGATGGCTTGGTGGATCGTCGGGCGCGAACTGGAAGACTTGGACGTCGCGGTCTACGAGGAAGCCGGGAAAACTCTGATTCGGGAATTGCGACGCCAGATCGGCGTTCTATACGAGACTTCGTGCACACGGTGCGGCGAGTCGGCCCCCGTCAAATGCTTTCTGTGGGTGAAGACGCAGGCGTGCACGGCATGTCGGCGGCGGATCGACCTCTTTCCCGGCTATTTGGTAGCGACGAATGCCAGACACGCAAAGAACGTCCTGGTGTGCGCCGCGTGCGGCAATCTTGCCGAAGTGTCCGACCGAAAGTCGCCCGGAGCTTGTTCCCAGTGTGCCGCGGCCTTGCGTAGCGAAGGGCCAGCCCGGCGCGGCCTGGTTCCATGCCCCCATTGCACGACTCCGAACCGGTACCCGGCGACCGCAGATGGGCCACTACCCCACCGAATGTTCGCTATCGAGTACCACTGCCGCAGATGTCGACGAACCCACCGAGGCCGGTTCTTCAAGAGCCCGACCGACGAAGATCTTGCCAAGTACGCCGCCGCCGCGCGCCGATTAGGGGAACTCGCCCCTACACGGTACGTTCCCGACGATCCCATCCCGCCCGGTGACGAATCGACCCGGCTTCACCGTTGGGGATACAGCCGCTACCGGCAAATGTTCAACGACCGGCAACTTCTGGGATTGGAACTGAGTTGCCATCTAGTGGCCACACAGTCCGATCCGGTCGTCAACCGCGCGCTCGCCACGAACCTGTCGGACTTGCTGCGCTACAACAACTTGCTCGTTCGCTACGACACAAGCACGCTGAAGGCGCTCGACCTCTTCTCTGTGCACGGCTTTCCCACGGGGCTCGTGCGATGCGAAGTCAACTTGCTTGGCATACGGGACCGCGGCAAGCCCGTCGGTAGCGGAGGCTGGGTCAACATCCTTCACAAGTACAAAGTCGCCAAGGACTACTGCGATCGGCCCTTCGAAGTGCCGCCCGGAGTGCGAACTCGCGTGTACACGACAGGAGAACGAATCGGCGCCAATCGCGGAGATGCGACCCACGACGGCGTTCCGGTCCGTGCCAACGGTCGCAACGTGATGCTCATCTGCGGCAGCGCTACGACGGCATCCCTTGCGCCCAATTCTCTTGACGCTGTCCTTACAGATCCGCCGTACTACGACAGCGTTCAGTATGCCGAGCTTATGGATTTTTGCTACGTATGGCTTCGACGCTTGGCGCGGACCAACGGCGTCTTCAATCCACCCTCGACACGAACTCCGGGCGAACTGACGGGCAATCGAACCGAACGGCGAGGCATCGAGCACTTTACCGAAGGCCTGGCGCAGGTTTACGTGCGCATGGCAGATGCCTTGAGGCCCGGGGCGCCCTTCGTGTTTACCTATCACCACAACCAACAAAGCGCGTACCACCCCGTGGCCGTGGCGATCCTAGACGCTGGACTGGTGGCCACCGCGACATTGCCCTGCCCCGCCGAGATGAGTGGGTCGATTCACATCAACGGCACCCGCTCGTCGATCGTGGACACGGTGTTCGTTTGTCGGAAGGACGCCGCCGTCCCCGACGACGACCTAGCGTTCGGCCCCGAGGACTTCGCTCGTTTGGTGGCATTCGACTTGGCTCAGCTTCGAGCCGGTGGTGTCCGACCCAGCGCAGGCGACACTCGTTGCATCGCCCTTGGTCATCTCGTCCGCATGACGGCATGGACGCTCCGGCCCGCATGGAACCGGAAATGGGCAACGACAACCAAACTCCACGAAGTGCGCAACGCGACGGACGACTTGGCCAGCGTCGAGGGAATCATGGAAGTCCTGCAGTCCACCAGCGTCACTCCGGGCACGGAGGTGCAGGGCGATTTCTTGGAAGACATCAGTGGCGTCTGACGGCCCGCTTCCGTTTGAAGTCTCGTTCGATTGCTTGGAAACTGGAATCGACGAGTACGTCGAGCGAGTGTTCACGGCCTTGGAAAGCGACTTCCTCGTCATGCCTCTTGGCGTGGGCTTTGTCGCGTTCGATTCCTTTGCCGAGGGATATCGGGCGATCCACAACGCAACCGAGGGGTTCAAGCGAATGGACGCCGATCGCCTATTCCAGGCCATTCGCCGCGTCCCCATGGGCCTTGTAGTTCTCCGAGCCGTCCTTGGCTTGTCTCCCCCCGAGTGGTCCGATGTCGCGACCTTGACAACCGGCGTCAGAATTGGCCAAGGCTTTGCACGAACCTTGGATCGTGCGATCAGAAAGAATCCCGAAGCTGAAATTGGCCATACGCCTCTTCAAGAAGAACGGGTTCGCGCCCTCGTGCAGGCCGCTTGTGGAATGCTGGAGAAACCGGCTCCGAAGGCGGGCGCGGGCCGCATCCATCGCTTGGACAAGATAGATTCCGTTCAAGGCCAGGAAAGCCTCGTGGCGGTAGCATCAAGAGGCGTGGAGTACCCTGCACTACTGTACGAACGGTTTCTCGGACGGCCTTTCGCTTCGCATCGCGATTCCGTCAGTGAAATTGTGGGTGGTGCACTTGAAGACAGGATCGAGCGGCAGTTGGTTGCATCAGGGATTCCGTTCTTTCGGACGAAGCGAGCAGAAGCGCTGGCGGGATGGGAACAGAATCCAGATTTCTTCTGCCCGAGTCCGACGGCGCCCATCGCTGTGATCGAAGCGAAGATGACTCAGGACGACGGTACCGCCAGGGACAAAGCAGCTCGGGTCCTGCGCTTGACCGAAATGAGGAACAGCCGCGAACGACAAGGACAACCCGGATTCGACGTCATTGCGTGCATTGCAGGCCGAGGCTTCGGCGTGCGAAAGAGCGACATGAAGTCGTTGTTGCTGGCTACGCGCGGATTGGTTTTCACGTTGTCCCAGATTGAACAGTTATCGACGCACACCAGGCTCCGTCAATACACGGTGGCGTGATCGTCAGTGCTCGATCGGCACGGAGCCCGTGTAGACATGCATCAGCGCTCAACGAAGGCCGGGGCCTCAACCCCGGCTGACGTCGGCCGAGCGGCCTGGACACCTCGGAAAAGGGACCGGATCGGCGCGTTCAACAACGTCCGCGGGCCGGCGTTCGTGTCCACCTCCATAATCTGTTGGGCGGCAGTCGGTGCACCCGCCGCCGTCTCGCCGGTCGCGGCCTCGCCGTTCTGGCAGGTCAGAGCGTCTTGCATCCCTCGGAGAGATCGTATCTCTGCACGTACTCCACGTCCAGGTCGTCCTCCCACACGCCCAGGACGTGGTCCGGCCCGAAACTGGCCGGACGGAACCGAGGCGGCATGGCAACCATGCCGGCGGGCGCGCCCCCTGCGTCGTACACCGTCCAACGACTGCCGCCGACGGCTTCCGGACCGACGAACTCCTGCACCCACAACCGGTCGCGAGCGTCAAGGGCCAGCGATTCGAAGGCCGGCATGTACTCTGGAAACTCCACGGCCGACAGTCGTTCCCTGAAACTGCGGCGCTGTGGCGGATCAAATCTCTCGGTTTGCGCCCGAATCCACGCGTCCTTCGCCCCGTCGCCCACCCGGCGCGGCCGGTTCAGACGGCGAAGAATGCGCACCAGCTGGCCATTCGCGTCAAAGAAGCGGACCTCGTCGGTGGCCGTGTGTCCCGCCACGATGCGGCTTTGCCCAACCGCCGCCTGGAACGTCTTGGAGTACGGCGTCGTCATCCGCGTGAGCGTTATGGCCATCCCTTGAGAACTCGGCGTGATGTTCCGGCGCCTCACCGATTCGTCGCCCGGCAAGCCCTCGATCCGTGCGACCAGACTGCCGTCCGAACCGACAAACACCAAGTCTTCCGTGGATTCCAGCAACTCGACGGTTTCTCCCAACACTACCCGTCCGCGACTTTGGCTTCGCTCCTCGTGCAAGATCAGAACGCCCCGACCCAACCAGCCGACCGCGGGCATTCCCCTTGCCATTGCAAGGCCGCCGGCCACGCCGCCCGTCCTTTCGTACTGTCGAGAAGCGAACTCCACCTGCGTCGCCCCCATGATCTGTCCGCCGAAATCGATCGCCGTGATCCGCGACGGCTCCGAATCGTACGCGAGAATGCGATCGTCGTGGACGCCCAGCGCCGCCAAATCGCGAAAATCGCCCGGTCCGTCCCCGAGCCGACCGACCGACCAAACGTGCTCGCCGGCCTCGCCAAACACCTTGATCTCGCCCGAGCCGGCGTTCGCGACCGCAATCCTTCCGTCCGGCAACTGCACGGCAGCCTCCACCCGGAACAATGCGCTCTCTTCGCCTGCCAGCGACCCGATCTGCACCGACGGCTCGTCTCCCAGCACGCACGGCCCCGACACCGCCCAGCCGTCGTCCGCCGGACCCACCTGAACAATCTCCACGCCGGCGCTGTCCACCGCTTGGGCATTGAGCAGAGCACCGAACCCGACGCACGGCAGGACCAACGGGCCGGCCCCCGCCAGCGCCAGAACGACCCGGCCGTCCCGACACGCCACTCTCCACTTGCTCTTCATGGCTCCAGTCCCCCGTCGGACCTTGCGACCGTTGCCCCGTTCGCCGGCGGCGTCGTACAAGCAAAATCGTACTTCTGCACGTATTCCACGCCCAGATCGTCCTCCCACACGCCCAGGACATAGTCGGCCCCGAAGCTGGCCGGACGGAATCCCGGCGGCGTCGCAACCACGCCGAAGGATGCCCCGTCCTCGCCGTACACCGTCCAACGACCGGCAGCGCTCGTGCCCGAACCGGAGAATTCCTCCACCCACAGCCTCTCGCGGCCGTCGAGCGCCAACGACTTGAAGGCCGGCGCGAACTCGGGAAACTCGACGGATGCCAGCTCCGCTCTGCGGCGCTCGCGCTGCGGCGGATCAAGTCCTTCCGTCTGCTCCAGAATCCACGCTTCCTTCGTTGTGCCGCCCACCCTCCGCGGCGGAGTCGAACGACGAAGAATCCGCACCAGCCGTCCGTCCGCGTCGAAGTAGCGGACTTCGGCCGTGGCCGTGTGCCCCGCCACGACCAAGGTTCTCCCGACAGCCGCCTGGAAACTCCTCGAGTACGGCGTCGTCACGGACTCGCTTTCAGTGCGGAACCCGCCGTCCCCCCATACGATGGAGAATCCCTCGGCAACGGGGAAAGAATCGCGGAGTCGTTGTGGAAGCTCGGCGGAGCTCAACTCACTGACTTCCTTAAGCACGGCCCAGTCGTCGCCCGGAAAGTCCTCCAGTCGCGCGACCAAGCTCCCGTCCAAACCAACCAACATCAAGTCGGCAACGGATTCCATTTGTTGAACCGATTTGCCATATACGAGCCCGTCGCAGTTGCGACATGCGCTTTCCGTTTCCTTCAGGACCAAGATGCCCGAGCCCAACCAGCCGACAGCGGGCATCCCCCTTGCCACCTCAATGCCGGAAACCCATCCGCCCGTCTCGTCGTACAAGCGAGAACCAAACTCCACTTGCGTCGTATCCACGAGCTTTCCCTCAAAATCCAGCATCGTGATCCTCGACGGCATCGAGTCGTATGCGAGGATGCGATTCCCGTGGACGCCCAACATCGCCAAGCTCCGAAAATCGCCCGGCCCGTCGCCGAGCTGGCCGACCAAGTAAAGATGCTCACCCGTCTCGCTAAACACCTTGATCTGCCCCGAACCCGCGTTCGCGACCGCAATCCTTCCGTCCGGCAACTGAACGACGCTCTCGACCTCGTGCAACGCGCCTTCTTCGCCTGCGGGCCCTCCAATGACGGCCGACGGCTCCTCTCCAAGCACGCACTGCCCCACCGCTCCTGGCCCGTCCGACGCTGGGGCTGCCCATATGATCTCCACTCCCGCGCTGTCCACGACTTGCGCTTCGAGCGGGCCACTGCCGTAGAACGAAGACAGACAGACGGCCGCCAACGACAGCAGAACGGTGGCATCGAACCTTAGCAACGGCTAGTCCTTGTCTCCATACCGCCAACCCCCAGGCTGAGCTCTCCAGCACTCGCCAAACGCGGAGAACTCGTCGAGCAAGGTATTACGATGCGCCAGGGAATGGCAAATCCAGACCGGGCCGAACCGCTCTGCCAAGGGGAGGCAATTCGTCAATTTCCGTTGCGACGCGAGGCGTTTCGGGCAGGGCTCCATCCTCGCGGCCACTGGTCTTGGCCCGCCAAACGACCCACACGCCACCGTCCGCCCTCCCCAATCCGCGGCAAGCCGCCCGTACCTTTACCAGCAGGACTCCTCCACGCCGCCGACCTCGTCAACCCAGGCCATTGAGGAGCCCTCGCCGACAAGTTGGCAGTCGGCGGTCGCGGTCGGCTGGAGCTGGCGCAGATCAAAGACTGCTAGATTTTCAGCTTCTACGGATTTCGATTCGCCAAAATGTCCAGAGAAATGTCCCGCTTTTTGGCACAGAACCCAGAAAGACGGACTCAACTTCCCCAGACGCGAACCTCGGCCCCGCTCCGCGCCGTTCGGACCTCGCGAAACAGCTTCTCCTCCCAGCTTCGCCCCTTTCGCAGGTCGAACACGACCAAGTGACCCTCTTCGGCGCCGCATCGGTCCATGTAGCCGGCCGTCTGCTCGACGCCTTCGGCAACCGTGCGGTCCAGGCCCTTGTGCAACACCTTGCACTCCACCACGTACTTGCGCGTCGAAGCGCCTTGCCCAGCCGCTCCGCCTTTCCGCTCGGCGCCTTCGCTTTCCGGCCAGAGCACCAGAAGGTCCGTTCGCCCGCGTCCCAGTCCGTACTCCCGCTCGATGCGGCCCCCGCTGTTCACGATCCGTTGCAGGAAGGCCTGCAGCAGCAACTGCGGCCCCGCTTCCTTGTATTGGAATCGTTCCACCCAGTGCTCCGAATGTTCTCGGAAGAATTCTTGGAACGCGCCGAAGAGCTTGTCCATCTCCAGGCCGCCCGACGGACTCGCGTACCAAGCAACGTCCTGCGGAAGGCCCTCCTGCGTCGTCCACGTCAGCTCCCGGGGCACCACTTCGGCGTAGATCGGGTTGGCGATGCGGAGCGGCTTGTCGTGGGCGACCAGACCCAGGTCCCGCGCGTACTCCAGATCGCGCCCCGAGAACTCCGTCTCGTCCGCGCCCGCCAGCAACGGCTCGACCACTCGTCGCACCCGCTCTTCCTGGAGCTTGTCCGCCAGCTGGTCCAGGTGCGTGTCGCGGCGCAGGATCAGCGCCTCTCTGGCGTCCATGACGTCGGCTTCCTCGATCCGCCGCGTCCGATCCGCCGCCTTGTCCCCCTTGAAGCAGGTCTGGTAGGCCAGCGCGTTGACCAGCCACGGCTGGCCGCGCGTCTGGGTCCAGACCGCCTCCAATGCTTCGGCGGCGAACGCTTGGCCGGTCTCCTCGGCATGCTGGCCCAGCAGGGCGCATACGTCCGCTCGCGAAAAGTCGCCCAAGCGCAACGATTCCGCCTTGACGTTGAACGCGCTGCCGCCCGCCACCAGCATGTTGGCCGAACTGGAGTGGATGCGGTAGTCCCGCACGTCCCGCACCCCGCACAAGACGACGCTCTGGGGGAACCTCTTCGGCCGGTGGGGATGGTCCGCCCGGAGCTGGCGCAACACGGACACGAGCGTGTCGCCCACAAGCGCGTCGATCTCGTCGATCAGCAGCACGAGCGGCTTCTCGTCCGCCTCCGCCCAGGACGACAACGCCTCGCCCAATGCGCCGGGGCCATGCTCGGCGAATATCCCGGACCACGTCTTGGCCAGATAATGGTCGCCCGCCCGTCTCGCCTGGCGAGCCATCTGGCTCAGGATCGCCTTGGTCGCCGCCCCGACGTCTTCGCGCATCGCCTGGGCGGCCTCCACGTTCGCGTAGACGCAGCGGTAGCGGCCTTCGCCGTGCAACAGTTCCTGGAGCGCCAGCAGCACCGACGTCTTTCCCGTCTGACGGGGCGCGTGGAGCACGAAGTATCGCTCTTCGTCCACGAGCCGCCGGAACTCGGCAAGGTCGAGGCGGTCCAGCGGCGGAATGTGGTAGTGGCGCGCCGGCTTCACGGGTCCCGTCGTGTTGAAGAAGCGCATCGCGTCAACTTCGCCGCAGGTCTGCGGGGCCGCCGGGAAGATTGCGGCCTCTGTACAGGAAGAACAATGTGGGGAAAACGACCAGAACCACCAGCGCGGAGGTGGCCACGCCGCCGAAAAGGGGCGTTGCGATGCGCTTCATCATGTCGGCGCCGGTGCCGGCGCTGAGCATGATGGGGGCAAGCCCGATCACGTCGGTGGCCACGGTCATGACGATGGGGCGCACGCGGTTGACGGCGCCGTTGCAGATGGCCTGCATCAAGTCCCTTCGGTCGTTCATGCCGCCTTCGGCCACCGCTTCGGAATAGGCGATGTCCAGGTAGAGCATGAACACGATGGCAGTCTCGGCGTACAGCCCGGCCACGGCGATCAGCCCCACCCACACCGCGACGCTCAAGTTGTAGTCCAGCAAGTGGAGCAGCAGGAACGAGCCGCTCAGGGCGAAGGGGACGCCCAGCAGGATCGCGCCCGCCTTGGCGAAGGACTTGGTGCTGAAGCTGATCACGACGAAGATCACCATCACCGTCAGCGGGACGACGAAGCGCAGGCGCCGCTCGGCCCGTTGCATCGACTCGTACTGGCCGCTCCAGGCGATGGAATAGCCGGGCGGCACGACGACGCCGGCCTCCACGGCCTCGCGCGCCGCTTCCACGTAGCCTCCCAGGTCCGACGTGTCGATGTCGATGTACACCCAGGCGTTGGGGCGCGCATTCTCGCTCTTGATGACGGGCGGGCCGACGACGAAGTCCATCGCCGCCAGCTGAGCCAAGGGAACCTGCACGCCGGTCGGCGTCGGCACGAGCACGCCCTGCAACGCCTGCAGGTCGTCCCGGAAGTCCCTTTCGTAGCGCAGGTTCACGGGGTAGCGCTGCAGACCCTCCACCGTCGTGGTGACCTGCATGCCGCCGATCGCCGTGCCGATCGTCCACTGCACGTCCTCCACCGTCAGGCCGTAGCGCGCGATGGCGTCCCGGTCGATCGCGATGTCCAGGTAGTTGCCGCCCATGACGCGCTCGGCGTAGACGCTGGACGTGCCGGGCAGGTCGCGCACCGCCCGCTCGACCTCTTGGCCCAGTCGCTCGAGCACCGCCAAGTCCGGCCCCGCCAGCTTCACGCCCACCGGCGTCTTGATGCCCGTGGACAGCATGTCGATGCGGGTCTTGATGGGCATCGTCCAGGCGTTGGTGAGGCCGGGAACCTGCACGGCGCGCTCCAGTTCGGCCACCAGGCGCTCCCGCGTCATGCCTTCCCGCCATCGATCCCTCGGCTTGAGCTGGATCGTGGTCTCGATCATTGAGAGCGGCGCAGGGTCCGTGGCGGTCTCCGCTCGTCCCACCTTGCCGAAGACGTGGTCCACTTCGGGAAAGGTCTTGATGATCCGGTCGGTGCGCTGCAACAGGTCCCGGGCCTCGGTGACGGAGATGCCGGGCAACGTCGTGGGCATGTACAGCAGGTCGCCTTCCCAGAGAGGCGGCATGAATTCGGAGCCGAGGCGGTCGTACGCCGCCGCCGCCGCGGACAGCAGCGCCGCCATGACGCCGAGCGCCAGCAGAGGACTGCGCAACGCGCGCCGGAGCACCGGAAGGTACAGGCGAGCCAGCAGTCTGCGGGCGGGATTTCGGCGCTCGGACCGAATCCGGCCCCGCACGAAGCATCCCACCAGCACGGGAACCAGCGTGACGGACAACAGCGCCGCGGCCGCCATCGACGTGGTCTTCGTGATCGCCAGCGGCCGAAAGAGGCGGCCCTGCTGTTCGTCCAGCATGAAGACGGGCAGAAACGACACCGTGATCACCAGCAACGACGCAAAGAGCGCAGGCCCCACTTCTCGGCAGGCCGCGCCGACGACCTCCCAGTGGGTCTGTCCGTCGCGCTTGCGGGCCAAATGCCGGTGAGCGTTCTCCACCATGACGATGGCGGCGTCCACCATGGTGCCGATGGCGACGGCCACGCCGCCGAGCGACATGATGTTGAGCTGCACGCCGATCCAGTTGGTGAAGATGCAGGCGACGAAGAAGCCGGCGGGCAGGGACGCCACCGCCACCAGCCCGCTGCCCGCGTGAAGAAGGAACGCCAAGCACACCACGCCGATGATCAGGAACTGCTGGAGCAACGCGTTGCGCAGATTCCCCACGGCGTCGTCGATCAGATGGGTGCGGTCGTACCCCACCACGACTTCCACGCCTTCGGGCAGCTGCGGCTCGAGTTCCCGGAGGCGCGCCTTGACCGCCTGCACGACTTGACGGGTGTCGGCGCCGAAGCGCACCACCACGATGCCGCCGACGATCTCCCCCTCTCCGTCCCACTCGGCCACGCCCCGCCGGATGTCGGGGCCGACGCCGACGCGGGCCACGTTCTCCAGCAGCAAGGGCGTGCCGTTCGGGTTCACGCCCAGCACGATCTTGCCGATCTCCTCCGGCCCGCGCAGGTAGCCGCGGCCCCGAATCATGAATTCCTTGCCGGCGATCTCCAGCAGGCGTCCGCCCGCGTCGGCGTTGCTCCGGCGCACGGCGTCTGCTATCCGCTGCGGCGTCACGTCGTAGGCTCGCAACCGGTTCGGGTCCATGGTGATCTGGTACTGGCGCACGAAGCCGCCCACGCTGGCCACCTCCGCGACTCCAGGCACGGAGCCCAGCTCGTACTTGAGGAACCAGTCCTGGAGGGAGCGGAGTTCGCCCAAGTCGTGGCGGTCCGACTTGAGCCCGTACATGAAGGCCCACCCCACGCCGGTCGCGTCGGGACCCAAGGCGGGCGAGAGCCCGGGCGGCAGGCCGGCCGCCGCCGTGCTGAGCAACTCCAGGACCCGGCTTCGCGCCCAGTACAGGTCTACGCCGTCTTCGAAGACTATGTAAACCAGCGAGCGCCCGAAGAAGGAGTAGCCACGCACGTCGCGGGCTCCCGGGACGGAGAGCAGCTGCGTGGTCAGGGGATAGGTGACTTGGTCCTCGACGATCCGCGGCGCTTGGCCCGGGTACTCGGTGAGGACCACGACCTGCACGTCCGACATGTCGGGGATGGCGTCCATCGAGTGCCGCGAGAGCGAGACGCCGCCGGAGACGGCCAGCGCCAGCGCTCCCAGCAGGACGACGGACCTGTTGGCGAGCGACCAGTCGACGAGCCGGCTCAAGACTTCACGATTCGCCGTTGCGAGCTTCGGCGGCGAGTCGGGCGATCGCGGCCCGCAGGTTGCTTTCCGAATCGAAGAGGAACTGGGACGTGGTGACGATCGTTTCGCCTGCGGCCAAGCCCTCCAGAACCTGCTGCCGTCCTCCGGCCGACAGGCCCAGGCGAACCGCACGGGGAGCGAAGCGCCCGCCGCCCTCGGCCACGATCACCACGGAGCGTCCGCCCGTGCGCAACACGGCGTCGGACGGAACCAGCACGGCGCCGGCGGCGCCCGGGGCCCGCGCGACCACGGTGGCGAACATCTTGGGGCGAAGCTGCAAGTCCGGGTTGTCCACCTTGACGAACGCCGTCAGCGTGCGAGTGGCCGGGTTCAGGGCAGGCCGGAAGAAGAGGATCGTCCCGTCCCAGCGCCGCTCCGGGAAGGCGTCGATGGTGACGAGCACGCTCTGGCCTTCCCGAAGATGGCGAACGTCGTGCTCGTGAAACTCGACTTCGACCCAGAGGGTTCGGTGGTCCGCGAACTTGAGCACGGTCATGCCCGGCGAAAGCCGCAACCCTTCCAGCGAGTCGCCCGTCTTGGCGACCAGGAAGCCCGAGACCGGCGACACGAACTCGACGGTTCGGGTCGGCTCCCGCGTCGTCTCCAACGCCGCGATCTGGCGAGGCGTCATGTCCCAGGAACGCAGTCGCTCCCGCGCCGCGGACGTGAGCGACTCGGCTTGGCGCACGGCGTCCTCGTGGGCGCCTCCCTCCCGAAGCCGCTCCGCGTACTCGATCGCGGAGATGTACTCCCACTGGGACGCGACGAGCTCGGGGCTGTATATCTCGAAGAGCACGTCGCCCTTCGACACCCGTTCGCCGACCGTGGCCACGTGGGCCTCTTCGATCCAGCCGCCGAACTTGGTGTTGACCGAGAAGACGGCCTCGTCGTCGTGGGCGAGGTAGCCCACCGTGCGGATTTCGAGGTCCAGCGAGCCTTCCTCGACGCGCGCCGTGCGCACTCCGAAGTTCTGGAGGAACGCCGGGTCGACGCGCACGGACGCCGGGGCGCTCGCCGATTCGCCCGGCGGGCCGGCTCCGTGGTGGGCCGCCCCCGCGTCTTCGCCGGAGTCCATGCCCGCTTCGTGGGCGGGCGGATCCTGCTCGACCGGCACCAAGTCCATCCCGCAAATGGGGCAGACGCCGGGACCGTGCTGCAGGACATGGGGATGCATGGGGCACGTGTGCAGGTGGCCTTCCGCCTCGTCGGCGGGGTCGGCCGTCCAGCCCATGGGGTCCCAGACGGTCGCGGCGGCAACGAGGACCGCGACGATCAGAAGCCCAGCGATCCAACGCGGGCGCGTGTTCTTCATGGCGTGTCGCCTCCTGGCGGCGGATCCCCTTGGGCGGCAGCAAACTCGACGGGCGATCCGACGGCGCGCTCCAGGTCGGCCAGCGCCTTCATGTAGTCGGTGCGGAGGCCGGCGAGCCCCAGCCGGACGTCCAGAAGCCGGCGCTCTCCGTCGAGAAGGTCGAGAACGCCGACCGTGCCCGTGGCGTAGGCGGCCTCCGTGGAGTACATCGCCTGCTCGGTCTGCGGCAGCAATGCGTCCTCGAAGAGAGCGAGCTGGCGTTGCGTGGAGCGTATGCTGGACAGGATGGAACGCAACGCCCGCTCCATGTCGTGCACCGCACCCTCGTACAGGGCGCACGCTTGCACCACCGATTCGGCGGCTTCGCGGACGCCTGCGTCGTGGCGCTGTCCGAAGATCGGCAGATTGAAGCCCGCGGTGAGACTGAGGACGTCCCGGCCGTTGTCGGGCGGCGGCATGGCTCGTCCGGCAGGGTCGCCCCGGCCCAGCAGCGCTCCCCACGCGACGCCCACGCTGAAGTCGGGCCAGCGCGACCGTCGGGCCAGCGCCACGGCGTGTTCCCGGCTCTCGACGCGTCGTGCCGCCGCTCGGATTTCGGGACGGGCGCGCCGTCCGGTCTCGGCAAGGACTTCGGCGTCGGCGGGCGCCGGGGGCAGGGTTGCGGACTCGACGGTCGCGTGGGCTGCGTCGACGGGGCGAGCCAGCAACGCATTGAGCGTCGCTTCGGCGTCGATGCGCCGGCGCTCCAGGTCGTCCCGGCGGCCCAGGGCGCGGGTGTACTCGGCCTGCATCCGCACCACGTCGGCCTGCAGCCCGAATCCTTGCGCGTATCGGGCGCGGGTCAGAGCCTCGTAGCGTTCGAGCAGCTCTTGGCTTTCCTGGTTGATCGCCAGCGCCCGGTCGACGAACGCCATGTCGTGCCACGCCCGCTTGATCGAACGGACGACCTCGGCGCGGCGGCCTTGAAGAAGTTCCGCCTGCTCGACCGACGACGCCGTCGCCACCTGCCCCCGCAGACGCAACTTGCCGAAGCCCGGCAAGCGCTGGCTCACCGACAGCACGGCGATCTGGGGACCCACTCGCGTCTCCGGCGGCCGGACGTGTTGCGTGAGCATGAATGCCGGATCGGGTCGGGCGGTCGCTTGCCGAACGCGATGGCGCGACGCGTGCCACGCCGACCGCGCCGCTTGCACCTGCGGGTTGTTCGCCAGTCCCTCTTCGATCAGGGCCGCCAAGCGTTCGTCGCCGTGGGTGGCGTACGTCTCGGCTCGGCCGGCTTCGTCGAACGGGGCCCCCCGTTGGCCCGGGGGCACGACGCAACGAGCAGACGGCGGCGGTCCCTGCGCGACGCTCGGCGTGGCGGCGCCGCCGACGGGCGATGCGGCGGACGGGACAGGTGCGCACAAGAAGGCGCCCGCAAAGGCGAGCGCCCCCAAAGCGGCGATGCGGCGTCTCCGCAAGCTCGCGGGTCTGGAGACCCCAGAGGGGAAAGACCGCCGCGAAGCCCGTGTCGGCCAGCAGATTGCAACGGTAGTCGCGGACGTCTTCCAGGAAGAGGTCGCCGAAGGCCAAGCGCGTTGCTCGCTGGCGTGCAGGAAGGTGAAGACGCCCCGCACGCTCCATCGTTCCCGTTGCCGGCGCAACACATGGAGCGCCCATGCCGAGTCCTTGCCGGACGACCAGGAAACGAGGATCGGCGCTGGGCGAGCGAACACGAGCGATTTCCCTTCGGGTTGCAGGCGTCATGGCAAGTTCGCATCGCGACCGCCGAATCGCAAGAAGCCGTTCTCCTTGCTGCGCCGCTGTACACGACCCATGCACGCACCGGCCCCGCAGTGCTCCAAGGCCCCAACGGCTACAGCCGCAAGTCGGCGCAACCGGGTCGCGCCAGCATGTACTGCAGCCGTCCGCGCATGGCCGCCACGGGAACCGTCCGACGGACGGACGGACTACCAAGCGGCCACCCTGGCGACGGACGACGGCCCACCCCGCTCGCGCCCGACAGTGGTCGATGATCCCCGGCCGACGCTGGACCAGCCTGACCATGGGCGCGACCTTGCGCCCATCATCTTGCGCCCCCCCCCCCCCCCCCTTTGTTGACGCAGCTTCTTGCTGACGCAGCTTCGACAGCGGGGTTGCCTCATTCGTGGACACGCTTGGATGCCCCGGTTTCGCGGGCATGTCCGCGAGGAATCCATGACAACGGAGGAATCCATGACAACGAAGCAGACCCGGTGCTCTGCTCTACGGATTTTCTGGGCGTTGCCGTTCGGCTTGGTCCTTTCGTCCTGCTCCAGCCGCATGGAAGACGCCGCGCCCGCGGTCGAGCGGCGGGACAGCGTCGGCGTTCGCATCGTGGAGGCGAATCGCCCTGCATGGGAAGATTCCAGCAGGTGGCGCATCGATCCTGCTCCTCTTGTCGATTTCGCGTCTGGCACGGGCGACGAACACCTGTTCTACCGGGTGAGCGGAATGGTTCGTTTCGCGGACGGCTCCTACGCAATTGCGAACGGCGGATCGCACGAGATCCGCTTTTATTCTCCAGAGGGCGAGTTTCGCACGGCCACGGGCCGAGAAGGCGAAGGACCTGGCGAGTTCATGGTCATTCGGAGCGTTTCGCTGACCACGTCGGACACTCTGCTCGTGTTTGACTACAACCGTCGCATGACGGTCCTCGACGCCGACGGAACCTTGGTGCGAGTCGTCCGCTTTGCGGAATACGTGACCTCCATTCACGCGCTGGGAGCCTCCGAGGTCGTCGTGGCGGTGGGCTATCCGTCGATGAGCAGTTATCAAGGCTCTGGGGGAATGATTCGGCAACCCAACGCGCTCTGGCGCTACAACATCGCTGGCGAGCGGCTCGACAGCATCGGCCAAACCGCCGGCCACCAGGCATACATGCTCGCCGTGGAGGGCAATCTCGCGTCAGCCGCGCCCCTGTTCGGCAAGTTTGCGCGCATAGCTACCCGCGGCAACACGATTTTTCGCGGCAACGCGAATTCGATGCAGATCGAAATGTTGTCTCCATCGGGCCAACTGTTGCAAGTGTTCCGTTTGGTCGACTATCCCTTGGATCTGACGGCCGACATAATCGCTGCCGAGCGCGCCGCACGTTTGGGCGTCGATCCACACCCCATCGTTCGCCAGATAGAGGATCGATTGCCGGACCCGGAAAGCCGTCCCGCATATTCGCAGATTCTGGTGGATGCGGAGGGCGCGATTTGGTTGCGTCCGTTCCTGGGCCAGAGCGAGCAGGGAAGACCGGAGGCTTGGCAGGTGGTGGACTCCGCCGGGACATGGCTTGGAAGCGTAGACGTGATGAAGAACTTTCGGATCATGAGCGTGGGGAGGGAGGCGCTGGCCGGCGTCTGGACGGACACGCTCGGAGTCGAGCATCCGCGCGTTCATCGGCTGCGACGGGGTTCGTAGGGGCGGGCCCGGCAACCGGCAGACGCGGCATCGGCGGCGGCAAGCTCGGCGGCGGAAGCGCCGGCAGGCTCCGCGCCGCCGGCGTCTCCGTCCCCCGGGCGTGATATACTGTACGGAATGGAATCCCTTGCCGACCGGATCGAGCGTTGCGCCCAGAAAGCCGCGTCGCTCCGCCATCGACTCGTGCTCGTCGCGGGTCCGCCCGGCTCGGGCAAGACGACGGCCCTGCGGACGCTCCGCGACCGCACCGGCGCGCCCCTCGTGAACGTCGGCCTGGAGCTGTCCAGCCGAATGCTGGAGCTCACGGAACGACAGCGCGCGCTCCGCTTGGCCGGGCTGCTGGGCGAGATCGTGGACGAAGCCCACGCGAAGCGCGTTGAAGCGGCGTCGGCGTCGGCATCCGACCGCATGATACTGGAAGCCGCCCACGCCCAGCGCCAGGAGCCGGCCGCCGAACCGTCGCCCGGCCGCATGGTCCTGCTGGACAACATCGAGATCGCCTTCGACCCGGCGTTCCGGCAGAACCCACTCAAGCTGCTCCAAGGGCTGGCGCGCCACCAGGTGGTCGTCGCGGCGTGGCCCGGGGCGGTGGCCGAGGGGCGGCTGACGTACGCGGCTCCCGGTCACCCGGAGCACCGAAGCTACCCGATGGCGGACTTGGCCGACGATGCGATCGTAGTGGACGCCCAAGGACGCGACGCCATGGAGCCCCGCCGATGAAGTACCGCGACCTGATCCGCTTCGATCCCATCGAGTCCGTCGTGCAGCTTCGCAACGCGGCGAAGGCGGACGAGGCTCGGAAGCTGGTGGAGTCCTACGTAGTGTCCGACGAGATGGCGGAGAAGCTGTCGGCGGTCGTGATTCCCCAGCTTCAGTACGACGCTGCGGCCGACAACCGGGGCCTTCTGGTAGTGGGCAACTACGGCACGGGCAAGTCGCACCTGATGGCGGTGCTGGCCGGGGTCGCCGAGCACGCGGAGTTGGCCGAGCGCCTCACGCATCCGAAGCTGGCCGAGGCAGCCAGGGCCGTGGCGGGCCGCTTCAAGGTGATCCGGGTGGAGATCGGGGCGTCGCAGATGCCCTTGCGGGACATCGTGGCGAACGAGCTGGAGGAAGAAACGGCCGCCATGGGCGTCCGCTACGCCTTCCCGCCCGCCGACGAAGTGCGCAGCAACAAGCACTGCTTCGAGGAGATGATGACGGCGTTCCACGGCGTCTTCCCCGACCACGGCCTCTTGCTGGTGGTGGACGAGCTCCTGGACTACTTGCGGTCGCGGAAGGACCAGGAGCTGGTGTACGACCTGAACTTCATGCGCGAAGTGGGCGAAGTGTGCCGCGACTTGCGCTTCCGCTTCATGGCCGGCGTGCAGGAAACGATCTTCGGCGCTCCCTCGCTGGCGTTCGCGGCCCAGGCGCTTCGGCGGGTCAAGGACCGCTTCGAGCAAGTGCTCATCGCCAAGAGCGACGTGAAGTTCGTGGTGGCCGAGCGCCTGCTGAAGAAGACGGCGGACCAGAAGGCCAAGATACGCGAGCACTTGGCGCCCTTTGCCAAGTTCTACGAGCGCATGAACGAGGGCATGGACGAGTACGTGCATCTATTCCCCGTGCACCCCGCCTATATCGACACCTTCGACCAAGTGGCCCAGGCCGAGAAGCGGGAGATCCTCAAGACGCTCTCCCGAGCGATGCACAAGATGCTCGAACAAGAGCTTCCCGCGGATCACCCGGGACTCGTCACCTACGACAGCTACTGGAACACGTTGCGCGACAACCCCGCATTCCGCGCCGTGCCAGACATCCGCGCCGTCGTTCAGTGCAGCGAAGTGCTGGAGGCGCGGATCCGGCAGGCGTACACGCGGCCCCAGTACATGGCGATGGCGCTGCGGATCATACACGCGCTCTCGGTCCACAGGCTCACGACCGGCGACATACACTCGAAGCTGGGTGCCACGGGGAAGGAGCTGCGGGACTCCTTGTGCCTGCACCAGCCCGGCGTCGAGAACCTGGGGGGCGACCCGGCCGACGACCTCCTGACCCAGGTCGAAGCCGTCCTGCACGAGATATACAAGACGGTGAGCGGCCAGTTCGTCTCGTCGAACCCCGACAACGGCCAGTACTACCTGGACCTGAAGAAGACCGACGACTACGACGCCTTGATCGAGGCGCGCGCCGAGACGTTGGACGCCTCCAAGCTGGACCGCTACTACTACGACGCGCTCCGCCGGATCATGGAGTGCACCGACCAAACCTACGTCACCGGCTACCAGATTTGGGAACACGAGCTGGTCTGGCCGGACCGGAAGGCGTCGAGGCGGGGCTACTTGTTCTTCGGGGCGCCCAACGAGCGTTCCACCGCCGTGCCTCCGAGGGACTTCTACCTGTACTTCATCCAGCCCTACGAGCCGCCCCGGTTCAAGGACGAGCAGAAGCCCGACGAGGTGTTCGTGCGACTGAACCGCCGCGACAAGACGTTCGACGAGGCGTTGACAAGCTACGCCGCAGCGGCGGACTTGGCGCTGACATCGTCGGGGCACGCCAAGAAGACCTACCAGGAGAAGGCGGACGGCTTCCTGCGCGAGATCGTGAAGTGGCTTCGCGAGAACATGATCGACGCCTTCCAGGGCACGTACCGGGGCCGCGCTCGAAGGCTGGTCGAGTGGAGCAAGGAGAAGTCGGTGCGCGAGGTCGCGGGCCTTCGCCCCGACGAAGTGGTCGACTTCCGCGGGTTCGTCAACGCGGTGGCGGGCCTCTGCCTTTCGCCTCGCTTTGCGGACCAAGCGCCTGGGTACCCCCGCTTCTCGGTGGTGGTGACGGACCAGAGCCGGGAGCAGGCGGCCCGAGACGCCCTGCAGGTCGTGGCCGGCAAGCGCCCGACCGCCCAGGCCA
Organism: Longimicrobiales bacterium; assembly: GCA_965203485.1. Classification (GTDB taxonomy): domain Bacteria; phylum Gemmatimonadota; class Gemmatimonadetes; order Longimicrobiales; family Gaopeijiaceae. Next base: position 287,138 of record OZ241892.1, on the reverse strand, counting down.
CCGCCGTGCTGGACGCGCTGGGGCTGCTGGACGGCGACCGCATCGAGCCCTCCGGCTCGCCCTACGCCGGACACGTGCTGGATCTGCTGGAGCGGAAGGGGCACGGGCAGGTCGTGAACCGGAGCGAGATCGTCGAAGTGGATCGCGGCGTGGAGTACATGGACAAGAACGACCAGCGGTTGGAGCCCGAGTGGGTGGTGGTCGTGCTGGCGGCCCTTGTGCACTCTGGCCATGTCGTGGTGGCGGTGCCGGGAGCGGTGTTCGACGCGGTCGGCCTTCCCGAGATGGCGAAGCGCCCGATCAAGGAGCTGGTCGACTTCAAGCACTACAAGGCGCCGAAGGAGTGGAACCTGCCGGCGTTGACCGCCTTGTGCGAGCTGGTCGGCTTGCAGCCCGGTACGGCTCGGTTGGCGACGCAGGGCCAGCAGGCGGCGGTCCAGCAACTGCAGGAGAAGCTGACGGAGGTGGTGCAGCGGCTGGCCAAGGGCGCGCACTTGGTTCAAGAGGGGCTTCCGTTCTGGGGCGCGCCCCTGCTGGCGGACGACGAAGCCCAGCGGCTCCGCGAAGGCATGAAGGGGACGAAGGCGTTCCTGGAGTCCCTTCAGGCGTACACGACGCCCGGCAAGCTGAAGAACTTCCGCCACTCCGCCGACGAGGTGGAGTCCCACGGTGCGGGCATCGCGTGCTTGGAGGAGGTCGACGCGCTGAACAAGCTGCGGACCAGCTTGGACCCGCTGGCGTCCTACTTGACGGCCGCGCTGGCGGGACTGCCGTCGGAGCACGGATGGGCTGTTCGGGCGGGGAAGGTCCGGCGGGACGTGTTGGCCCGCTTCGCCGATCCCAAGATGCGTCGTTCCGCCGAGTTCCGTCGCAAAGCCGACCGAGACCTGCGCGACCTCAAGGGCGAGTACACGCGCATCTACTTGGCGGCCCATGCGAAGCACCGCCTGGGAGCGGCCGGCGAGGAGCAGAGGCGGCGTCTGCTGGCGAGCGCCCGGCTCAAGGGGCTGGCCAAGTTGTGCGCAATCGACATCCTGCCCAAGCGGCAACTGGACGACTACCGGGAGCGGCTGGAGGGGCTGGCCTCGTGCACGGCTCTCATGGAGTCCGAACTGCGCGCCGCGCCGGCGTGCGGCCACTGCGGCTTCCGCCTGGGCGTCGAGGACTCGACAGGGCCGTCGGCGCAATCCGTGCTGGACGCTCTCGACCAGGAGGCGGACCGAATGCTGGCGCGTTGGGCCGACACGCTGTTGGAGAACCTGGCCGACCCCACCGCCCAGGAGAGCTTGAAGCTGCTGGAGCCGGCGGCCAAGGCGCTCGTGGATCGGTTCGTGGCCAGCGGCCGGCTGGCGCAGGACCCGAAGCAGGAGCTGATCGACGCCCTGGCCGAGGCGCTGGCGAGGCTCGAGAAGGTGTCGGTGAGGCCGGCCGAGCTGTGCGCCGCCCTGGCTCCCGACGGTGCGCCCTCGACGCCGTCCGACATGGTGAAGCGGCTGGCCGGCTGGTTGGAGGAACAGGTTGGGGGGAGGGATCCGGGCAAGGTCAGGATCGTGCTGGAAGACGAATGACGCGGGACAGGGTGGACAGAGGAACGTACCGCCGCAGAACGGGGTTGGTCACTGACCAAGTTGCCGTGCCTAAAGGGGGGTTGGTCACTGTCGGAGTGACCAACTTGACGGCACTCACCTCATGACCGACTCGCCGAGCAGGCTCTTCGAGCGGAAGGCCGCCCCGAAGACCAACAAGGTCGAGTGCCTGGGCATGACCTTCGAGTCCGACGACGCCCGGCGCAAGCACTTCCTGCAACGGCTGCGCGAGAAGCTCCCCGAGCTGCGCAAGCGTCCCGACTTTCCCAAGGGGGAAGACGAGAACATCCTGCGCATGTCGGACCCGCCGTACTACACCGCCTGCCCGAACCCGTTCCTGGCCGAGTTCGTCGAGCGTTGCGGCACGCCCCACGACCCCGCCGAGGAGTACCACCGCGAGCCGTTCGCCGTGGACGTGAGCGTGGGCAAGACCGATCCCCTCTACCGGGCGCACGGCTATCACACCAAGGTGCCCCACCTGGCAATCGTCCCGTCGATCCTGCACTACACCGAACCCGGCGACATCGTGCTGGACGGCTTCTGCGGCTCGGGAATGACCGGCGTGGCCGCCCAGTGGTGCGGCGCGGCGCCGGAAGAGTACCGCCGCAAGCTCGAGAAGGAATGGAAGGACCAAGGCCGGGAGCCGCCCAAGTGGGGTGCGAGGCAGACCGTCCTGGGCGACCTGTCCCCCGCGGCCACGTTCATCGCCGCCAACTACAACATCCCCTTCGACGTGGACGAGTTCGCCGAAGCGGCCAAGCAACTGCTGGACGACGTGGAGAAGGACATCGGCTGGATGTACGAGACGCTCCACACCGACGGCAAGACCAAGGGCCGCATCAACTACACGGTATGGAGCGAGGTGTTCTCGTGCCCGGACTGCGGCGGGGAGGTGGTGTTCGGGAGGGAGGCCGTGGACGTCCAGACCAAGAAAGTGAAGAAGGAATTTCCGTGCCCGGAGTGCGGGGTGGTGCTGACGAAGATACGGCTCGTGCGGAGTTCTTCCGCCCGCTGGGATCAAGCCCTTGAACGGAGCGTCGACGAACCCAAGCGAGTGCCCGTCCTGATCAACTATCAGATCGGCAACGACAGGCACGACAAGGAGCCGGACAGCGCGGATCTTCAACTTCTCGAGCGAATCGCAACCATCGAGCCCCTCCAAGGCGTGCCGCTGGACCGCATGATGCACGTCTCCGACGGCGTGACGAAGTGGGGCGACAAGTGGCGGGCCGGGTCGGCCTCGTTTCAGCATGTGCACCACTTGTTCTTGCCTCGAGCCGCGCGTACTCTGGCTTGCTTGTGGGGCTTGGTTCGCCAACAGGACGACCTGCGGTTGCGCAACATGCTCATGTTCTTGGCGGAGCAGGCGATCCTCGGCATGTCCATCTTGAATCGGTACCAGCCGATCCAGCACGGACGCCCCGGCGGCTCCCAGGTGAACCGTGCGATGTCCGGCGTGTACTACGTCAGTTCCCAGATCTCGGAATGCTCCCTGCGCTACAACCTAACGGGACGCACTGGCCGATTGCCCAAGGCGTTCACGCCCATGCCTTCGCGTCGTGGCCATGCTGTCGTATCGGCCGTGGACTGCGGACGCATCCCGATTCCGGCGGATTCCGTTGACTACATCTTCACTGACCCGCCCTTCGGCGACAACTTGGCCTACGGCGAACTCAACTTCGTCGTCGAGGCGTTCCACGGCGTCTTCACGAACCAAGCCCCGGAAGCGATCGTCAGCCCGACTCAACGCAAGCAACTGGACGAATACCAAGTGCTCATGGGACGTTGCTTCGGCGAGTACGCCAGTGTTCTCAAGCCGGGACGGTGGATGACCGTCGTGTTCCACAACTCCCAGAACTCAGTCTGGAACACCATTCAGGAGAGCCTGTCCGCCGCCGGCTTGGTCGTGGCCGACGTGCGTACGCTGGACAAGAAGGTGGGCTCCTACAACCAAGCCGTTGCCAGCGGCGCCGTGAAGCAAGACCTGGTCATTTCGTGCTACAAGCCATCCCGCGACCTGGAGGCGCGCTTCAAGCTAACGGCCGGAAGCGAGGACGGCGTCTGGGATTTCGTCCACAATCACCTCAGGAACCTGCCGGTGTTCGTGGCCAAGGGGGATGTGGCGGAGATCGTGGCCGAGCGCCTCGACTACCTCCTCTTCGACCGAATGGTGGCGTTCCATGTCCAGCGAGGCGTCATCATCCCCCTCTCGGCCGCCGAGTTCTACGAAGGCCTGAAGCAGCGGTTCGCGGCCCGCAACGGCATGTACTTCCTCCCGGAGCAAGCCGCCGAGCACGACCGAAAGCGCCTCACGGTCCAGCGCATCGAACAGCTGGCCCTGCTTGTGATCGACGAAAAGTCCGCCATCGAGTGGCTACGCTTCCAGCTGAAGGCCCGCCCCCGGACCTTCTCGGCGATCCATCCCGACTTCATCCGCGAACTCGGCGGCTGGCAGAGGCACGAGCAGCTTCTGGAGCTGTCCGCCCTCCTTGAGCAGAACTTCCTCTGCTACGACGGCGAGGGCGAGGTCCCCTGCCAGATTCACGGCTACTTGTCCAGCAACTACAAGGACGCCCGGAACCTGCCCAAGGACGACTCCACCTTGCGGAAGCGCGCCTGCGACCGCTGGTACGTGCCGGACGTCAACAAGGCCACCGACCTGGAACGGCTCCGGGAGCGCACGCTGCTCCGGGAGTTCCAGACCTACCGGGAGCCGTCGCTACGACGCCTGACAAAGTTCCGCCTGGAGGCCGTTCGCGCCGGCTTCCGCCACGCCTGGGGAAAGGGCGACTACGACACGATCCTCGATATCGCCCGGAAGGTCCCCGACAAGGTGCTGCGGGAGGACCTCCAGCTGCTGATGTGGTACGACCAGGCGAAGAGGCGGAAGGAGGCGGAGAGGTGAGGTCAATGATGTTAAGCTACGAAATATCGATAGCGTTATTGCATTAAAATGGTGCTCGTTAGTTCTCCTTGCCGACTTTCTCGATCTGTCGCCACAAGAGTTCGCACACGTGGTTGATGACATCTCGAGACATTATTTGCATGACCCGCAATGTGTCCCAATTGACATCTATGGCTTCTCGATGCGCGGCAGTGTTTCGTAGAATTTTAAGTGCATCATACCAACCATCAACTTGCGCTCTCGGTTTGTTTTTCTCAATCCAGTTGCTCACCTCACTTGGAATACTCCACTGGGAAGTCGTATTGTTCATGAGGTCATACTGTTCTTTCTTCTTCGTACGACTCCTTCCATGCGGCCATTTCTTGAGGGCCACCACGATCGATCGAAGGATCGTGAACCCCTCAATAATAGTTGGAATAGAATGCGAAATTGTTCTCAATCGCATCCATTCCACTATGAGACTTTTCAGTCGATCATGTCTTTCCAGAGCACGGCAGAACACTGGGAAGTATTCTTCGGGGTTTTTGGAATTGTCCATGTATTTTCTGAATCCGTGCTCGTGAACCTTGACGCGGTGTAAGTGCGATTTACTGTCTATAACGGTTCGTATGTACACCGTGTCGCTGGTATCATAGCCTTTACGTACCATGCGACCACCTCTGTGCATTCCCATCCATGGTATAACTACTGGCGTCGATTGCACTGCAGTAAGGTACAACTCAACCAATGACACGAAATCTTCAGGATCTTCTGCTGGACCCAAAACGGTACCATGGACCATACCGCCAGGCGTGGTGACTATTTGACACGTCCAATCACCTTGAGCAAGTTCAATATCTCCGATTCTCCCCAATACCAGGATATCATATTTCGATTGCCATTCGTCAATTTTAAGACGATCTGGAAACATAATGCGATACGATGGATTGTGGCCCCCGAACCCATGACACGGTCTGTCGTCTCCGAAACCCCATTTCGCACCCCATCGAAATTGTTCTCCATTCGGGAATTTATAATGGTATTCTTCGCTTCCGAGATCGAATCTGTCGACGAATAGCGTAGCCACAATGCGATGAGCATTGGACAGCCGAATGTCAATTTGGAAATCACCGTTCGGCATCGATACAAGATTACGTCGTTTCGGCAAGTCGCTACTGTCATACTCCACATCAACCTGTTTCTCGAAAACCAACAGATCATTGGTTCGACACCATCTATTTCTAGTGCTATCGAAAAACCACTTGGAAGAAAGGCGTTCGATGAAGCTCATGGTGACCGGGCTAAAGGGTAGCGACCTGCCGCACGCAACAGAAACGGGAAGATAATGTGTGCTTCGTATTGGTGCAATGGGTAGATGCGGGTTGAAATTTGGTCCAACGGGTCGAAAGGCGACACGGATGGGTGGCCGCGCGGCCAGGTGCTACGCACCCGGGGGGGTGCCGTTGGATGAGCAGGCGGATCGACGATGAGGAGAGCATGCGTAGGGTTCGCCACTTGCTGGCCGAGGCGGCTTGGAGGGAACCTGTCGGCTGGCGACTCGGGCTGTAGAGTGACAATCAGTATGAGACCCCGGCGACAATCAAGATGAGACGTCCGGGATCGCGACGGGAACGATGTCAGCGGAGGTGGAGCCGGTCAAGGGCGAGGGCTTGGGCATGGAGCGAAGCGGGGGCCCGCGGAGCAGGCGCCCAGCCGGCCGAGGTGCTTGATCGCGGAGAGTTGGCCAGTCTTGCCGGAGTTCGAGGCCGCTGGTGGCCGTCTGACGCGATATCTCGAGTGGACCCGGCCTAGGATACCCCCCGAATTCGGATTGTTCAGGGGACTGTCGCACCGGCACCGGAGGCGGGGTTGCGAGTCGAAGTCGATTGCGGAAGCGAGTTCCGGGGGCCGCTATCAGTCCGTGGCAAAAGTCCCTGTGTCGGCGTTCCAGTTGGGTAGTAGATTAGAGGGAGACGACGAACCTCTCGAAGGAGGACGGCGATGGCGATGGGCAGGCAGCGGCGCGGCGGAGCAAGTGCTGTTCGTGGCGATCAGCGAGATCAGCGCGGCGGAGAATCCGTTCTATCGGGCCTTGAACGAGTTGCTGGACGAGAACGGCTTCGACCGGTTCGCCGAGGACCTGTGCGAGGAGTTCTACGCAGGCAACGTGGGCAGGCTCGGCATCCCCCCCGAGGTGTACTTTCGCATGATGATGGTGGGGTTCCTGTTGGACGACTCGGGGTTGCTGGGCGGCGGCACGCTGGGGGTGGGCTCGACGACGCTGGAGGCGAACGCGGCGATGCGCTCGATCGTGCGGCGCGACGGGGGCAGGGGCTACGAGGAGTGGTTGCGGGAGTTGGCGCGGGCGTCGGGGATCGAGACGCCGACGCGCGAGGAGTTGGCGAAGCTGGACCGGAAGCGGTCGAAGAAGGGATCGAACGCGCAGTGGGTGCATCCGGGCGACCCGGAAGCACTGATCGCAAAGATGAAGGACGGCCGCACGCACTTGGCGCACAAGCTGGAGCAGGCGGTGGACCTGGAGTCGGGCGCCGTGGTGGGCGTGACGGTGCAGACGATGGACGGGGGCGACGTGGCGTCGCTGGGGGAGACGCTGGACGAAGCGGCGGGGCGGCGGCGGAAGTGGTGTGCGACAAGGGGTACCACTCGAACGAGACGATGAAGGAGGTCGCGGGTCGGGGGTTGCGCAGCTACGTGAGCGAGCCCGCCCGGGGTCGCCGGAACTGGAAGCAGGCGAAGGACGCTCAGAAGCCGGTCTACGCGAACCGGAGGCGGATTCGAGGGGAGCGCGGCAAGTGGTTGTTGCGGTTGCGGGGCGAGAAGCTGGAGCGGACGTTCGCGCACTTGCTGGTGACGGGTGGGATGCGGCGTGTGCACGTTCGAGGCCAGGAGGAAGTCCGAAAGCGGATGCTGATTCACGTCGCCGCCTTCAATCTGGGGTTGCTGATGCGACAACGCTTCGGAGTCGGCACGCCTCGGAGCCTGCAGGGCCGCCCCGCCGCCGCGCAAGTTGTGCTCGACTCCTGCTGGGCAGGGGTTGCATCCGCTGTCTTGCGCCGAATTCGCAGTCGTTTTGCCGCTCTCAGGGCGTTCTGCGGCCTCGGGGACCTTTTCCGGACCCAATTTCCCCGCATTCACGCTGTCGGGACCTCTGAACGCCCGTCTCAACCTTGTATTCCCGCGCTCCACGCAAAGCCTTTTTGCCACGGACTGCTAGATGGCGATTAGAGATCGAGACAGAAAGATTCTGTGGGTTAGGTCGGGAAATCAGTGTGCTTTTCCGGGATGTGGTCAAGCCCTAGTTGAAAAGGATACTTGTCGTGATGGCAATGTGGTTATTGGACAAGAAGCTCACATTGTAGCAAGACGACCGGATGGTCCACGCGGCAAGAACGTACAGCGATGGGATAGCGTTAACTCACACAAAAATATTATCCTCTTGTGCCCCACTCACCATAGATTGATCGATCAAAAACCGCTCTCCTATACTACTGATAGATTGTTTGCGATGAAGGAAGCTCATGAGGCCACTATAGCAGACAAGATGATGAATGACGATCACCATCTAGGTATGTCTAACTGGATCGTTGGACGATCTCTTGTAGTGATTGAATCTTTTGGATGTTTACCGGTATGGCTTGGTGACCGGTGGCAAGCATCGGGTTTGTCTCTTGGCCAGCAAACCTTGCATCATATTCCTCCGAAGATTCATTGGCTATATACTAGCAGTGAAGCAGAGCCAGAGGTTCAATACTGGTCTGAAAACCATGTGGTTTATTTAGTTGAAAGAATCGTATGGATTGATGGAGACGGATTGGTTCCGTTTATTAGCCATCAATACGATTTCCATAAGTTTCCAGCCACAGTCACCACTGATGTATTGGTAGATATTGACGCATCTTGGGGAGAACAACTACCACAATTAGTTCAAGAGGTTTGGTCAATAAATCGTGAAACATTTGATGAATTTATTGACATGGAAGCACGATTAGATTTACTATTGTTTAGGATATGGAAGGCCGGATTGGTTTTGCCCACTGCCGCTTTGGCAGAACTAAAAAAGATGCAAGACCTATGGTGGTTTGATGGATGCATGGCAGAGTATGTGCACTACTTGTCGAAGCAACTTGTCAAGGTCCAACGATCCCTGCCGCCTTTCTCGGCAGCACCTCCCTGGCTTGGTGATAATGGTTGAGATGCTGGTAACGCTGGGAGACTACAGGTGGGGACAGTGCGCAACTGGCGCGATTGCGTCCTCCAAGAATCTCCGCCGAAAGCGACCCGCTAATGGTCAACTTCTCCAGTTTTGCCACGATTGACTAGAACCTGTCTCAAAAACCGAGGTTCCTGAAGAAGATGCAGATCGCGGACAGTTGGACGAACGCCAGAATGTCGAGCGACAACCAAGATGAGACGGTAGCGGCAACCAAGATGAGACTGCCGGAGGCGGCCGTGATCTGAGGTCGAGGGATTCGGACGCGGGTTCGGTCCTGTCGTTCGGAGGCCGGCCGTCGGTGATCGTGGAACGAGGTCCAGCTACGTCAGTGCCTTCCCCAACGAGGAGGAGCGCTGATGGCGGGCCTGCACGTGACCGATGGCCAGGCGAGGCAGTACATGAGGCACCGGAAGGACGGGCTTGCCGTCGAGACGGCGGCGGCGAAGGCGGGGTTCAGCAGGGCGACGGGGTACAGGCTGGAGGCGGACCGTCGCCTGCCGTCGGAGAAGCGGAAGCGGCGCGGGAGCAGGCGGCCGGACCCGCTGGGCGGGTTGTTCGAGCGGGTGGCGGTGCCGCTGCTCGAGCGGAACCCGAAGCTGCGGGCGGTGGCGGTCTTCGAGGAGCTGCGCAGGCTGCATCCCGAGCTGCCGGCGAGCACGCGGCGGACGGTCGAGCGGCGGGTGCGGGAGTGGAAGGCGCTGCACGGTCCGGAGCGGGAGGTCGTGTTCGTGCAGCAGCACCGTCCGGGTCGTCGGGGCTACTCGGACTTCACCGCCATGGCGAAGCTGGGGGTGACGGTCGCCGGCGAGCCGCTGCGGCACATGCTCTACCGCTTCCGGCTGCCGTACTCGGGCTTCGAGCACGCTCGCGTCGTGCTGGGCGGCGAGAGCTGGACGGCGCTGGCCGAGGGGCTGCAGGAGGCGCTGTGGACGCTGGGCGGGGCGCCGGCAGAGCATCGGACGGACAGCCTGTCGGCGGCGTTCAGGAACCTGTCGCAGGAAGCGGCGGAGGACCAGACCAGGCGCTACGAGGCGCTGTGCGCCCACTACCGGATGACGCCGACGCGCAACAACCGGGGCCGTGCGCACGAGAACGGCGTGGTCGAGAGCAGCCACGGCCACTTCAAGCGGGCGCTCGTCGACGCGCTGATGCTGAGGGGCTCGCGCGAGTTCGAGTCGGTCGAGGCGTACCGCGCCTTCGTGGCCGGCGTGGTCGCTCGCCGCAACGCGCGCCGGAGCACGGAGCGGGTCGAGAAGGAAGGCAAGGCGCTGCGGCCGCTGCCGCGCGAGCGGATGCAGGAGTGCCGCGAGACGCGGGTGCGGGTCACGCGGTCGGGCGGCTTCACGCTGGGCAAGGTGTTCTACACGTTGCCGTCGCGGATGATCGGCCACATGCTGACGGCGCGCGTCTACGACGACCGCATCGAGCTGTACTTGGGCGCGAAGCGCTACGACGTGCTGGCCCGGGTGCGGCCGGGCAAGGGGAAGCGGGCGCGCGGCGTCGACTACCGCCACGTGATCCGGTCGCTCCAGCGCAAGCCGATGGCGTTGAAGGACTGGGTCCACCGCGACCAGCTCTTCCCCCGCGACGCCTACCGCAGAGCCTACGACGAGGTCGTGGCCAAGCACGGCGACCGCAGGGCGTGCCGCGTCGCCGTCGCCCTGCTCGCGCTCGCCCACGAACAGGGCTGCGAGCGAGCGCTGGCCGAGCGCATCGACGACGTTCTCGACGCCGGCGGCATCCCCGACCCGAAGGCGCTCGCACGCGAGTTCGCCGAGCCCGAGCCCGGCGTCCTCGACATCGCGCCTGCCGTGCGCGAAGGCTCGCTGGACCGCTACGACGGCCTCTTCGGCGCCCGCAACGGCGACGGCCCCGCCGACGGGCCGGCCCTCGACGGCGCCGCCCGCCGTATGGAAGGAGACGCTCGATGAGCCCCAAGCAGCCCTTCGTCGTGGACGACGCCGAGGTGGACCGGATGCTCAAGGAACTGCGCATGCCCACCATGAAGGACATGTGGCGCCCGTTCGCCGACCGGGCACAGCGCGAAGGCTGGTCCCACGACCGGTACCTCGCACAGCTGGCCGAGCAGGAACTCGCCGACCGGGCGCGCCGACGCTTCGAGCGCCACCGCGCCGAGGCCAAGCTGCCGCCCGGCAAGACGCTCGACAACTTCGACTTCGGCCGCCTGCCCGGACTGTCCGAACCGCTCGTCCGCGTCCTCGCCAAGGGAGGCGACTGGATCGACGACGGCCACAACATCGTCGTCCTCGGCCCGCCCGGCACTGGCAAGAGCCATCTCGCCGCCGGGATCGGCCTCGCCCTCGTCGAGCGCGGCTACCGCGTCCTCTACGCCCGAGCCACCGACTTGGTGCAGAAGCTCCAGGCGGCGCGCCGCGACCTGGCCCTCGAAGCGGCGATCCGGCGGCTTCACAAGTTCCACCTCGTCGTCCTCGACGACATCGCCTACGTCGACAAGGACCGCAACGAGACCAGCGCGCTCTTCGAGCTCGTCGGCACGCGCTACGAGTACCGCTCGCTCATGGTCACTACCAACCAGCCGTTCAGCGCCTGGGAGCGCATCTTCGCCGACAAGGCCATGACGATCGCCGCCGTCGACCGGCTCGTCCACCACGCCCACATCCTCACACTCGAAGGCGAGAGCTATCGCCGACAAGCCGCCTTCGAACGCGCCGCCAACGCCGCCGGAGCCGACGACAAGAAGTAGCCGCCCGGCTGCCCGGCCCAACGCCCGCGCCGACGACCGACCACCTGATCGGCGCCCGGGCTCGCTTCCACAACCGCCTCCGACTCGCAACCCCGGCGCCGGCGCTCGTGCGGAAGTCCCATGAAACAACCCGAATTCAGGGGTATCCCAGGTCGGGTCCGTGCGAGACCTCGCGTTAGACGGCCAGCAGCGGCCTCGAATTCCGGCAAGACCAGCCAACTCTCCGCGATCAAGCGCTTTGGGTCGGACGGGTGCCTGCTCCAGGGCCTCACTTGCCCCATGCCCAACCCCCTCGTCTTGACCCGTTCCACCTCCGTTGCCATCGTTCCTGTCACGATCCTGGACGTCTCATCCTGATTGTCGCCGGGGTCTTATCCTGATTGTCGCTCTACACCAGAAAGCTCTCCGGATGATACTCCCAGCGGACCAGAAGCCGGCGTTTCCATTGCATCCAGCCGAAGAACCGCTCGACGATCCACCGGCGCTTCGCGCGGCGCAGGCGACGCCCGTCCTGCGTCCGCGGCCGACGGCGGTTGCGGCGGTGCGGCGCGATCATCTCCACGCCCCGCTACCCGCAGTGCCGCGTCCAGCGGATCGCTGTCGTACGCCTCGTCGCCGATCAAATTCGCAGGCTCGGCCTTCCCGAACGCCAAGTCCAGCGACAGCTGCACCAGCGTCGCCTCGTGCGGGTTCGCAGGAGTGCGTGCTCAACGACAGCGGAAGCCCGCAACGGTCCACGATCGCCATGATCTTCACGCCCTTGCCCGCCTTGGTGTTTCCCACGCCCGCGCGAACGACGTGTCGACGTACGCCTCCGAGCCGTCGAACAGACCCCGCTGCTTCGCTTCGCCCGCCAAGTCCTCGAGCACCGCTTCGAGCACGCCCGTGCATGCCCAGGCCTGAAATCTCCGGTGCACGGTCGGCTACGTTGAACACCACTACGTAGCCGGTCACGATTTTCGGAGAATACATCTGCACATTGATCACTTCCCCGATCAGATCTCTTCGGATACATCAGGTGCTCTTCTTTTCATCCGTGGCGTCACTGTCGCCGTTCTCGTCGGGGCCGTCGTTCCCGGCCCCTCGTTTTCAGGCTTGCTACTACCGGACTCGGCCAACTTCTTTGGTCGTTGCGGGTTGGCAGCAAGACCATCTGGTGACGGGGTTGTGGTCTCGCTAGCACTGGGCTCCTTGTTGATTATCGCCCTATTTTTGGGCAGACTGCTGTTGGCTACGCACACCTTGGTAACCCAGATGGCCCACGCAAGTACGGCACCACCAAAGAGCGTGCCCAGGGCACCTTGCAAAAATGCGGTCATTCCTGTTCTTCCTTCCATCCACCACCTGCGGCCAACTTATCCTTGGCGGCCGAATATGCTTGCTTGTGGTCGAGCTTTGGTCCTTTGTCGCCGGACCACGAGTCGCCGACCCAGACGTAACACTTGATGACAAGACCAGGGAATCCGTAGAACGCGTGAACGATCCTTATGTTGAGTATGCCGTTGTTCATGTCGCGGCTGAACAGGCGCGGACCTCCGTCCATGACGTCAATGAACTCGTCTAGAAGTTTGCTCTTGTCGGTGCAGTGGCCTTGCAGGGACGTCGTCCACCTGCCAGGGCCTTCTTCGGCATGTTGTTTTCGGTATGCGGCTATCGTCTTCGTGTCGCCAAGGTCGAGAGCACCGGGATACAGGTACCGATAGAGCATGAACCAGCACAGCATCTTTGCGCTGTTCGGAAGATGCTTCTTGCCGTTGCTTGCCTCTTCGGGCAAGAGCATGGTGGCGACGACCGTATGCAGGGCAGACAGTGCCAGGCCGTGCGCGTCGATAATCTCGCCGAGCATCTCGGTGTCGGCCTGGTGGGCAGCCTTCACGCGCGCAACGAATCGCTGATCGCGTCGCTCTTTGGTTCCGGCAGTCGCCAAGTGAGCAAAGCGGTGCAACAGACTGCCAGCGGATCGCCATGCGACCGTCGCCCCATCTCGCGCCTTCTTCCTCAACCACGGAAAGGCCGTGGCGACGGCCAAGACGGAAAGCGGGGCAAGAAGGTGCTGGAAGAAAAGCTCAAGCACGGTTGGTGGTCCTTTCGATCATGGATTGTGGGAAGGCGGAAGAGAGCTTGGCGTCATTCTCGTAGAGGCCGGGTAGTTCATGGGTTCATCCTAAACATTCGATGCTGGTCGTCAAGGGGAGGGCCTTGGATGAGGCCTACAGAAGAGCAAACGAGAGTTTGTCTGTAGGTGGTGGATGGACAGGAAGAGAAGCAATGACGATTCCATTCGAATTGACGGTTCCGAACGAAATCGTATGGGCGTGGATAGCGTGGGTTAGTATTTCATGTGGCTGGCTCAGATTCTGGCGGGGTCGGGTTGGTGCCGATGAACTCGACGCCACCGCGAAGCACTCGTCCAGAACGGCATGCACCGCTCCACCAGGTAGCGGAGCACCGCCTCGAGCGTGTGGTCCGCGCTAGGCGCATCTCCTTGACCAGCCGGTCCTGTGCCGGACCGAACGTTCGGTCGACCCGTCTTTTTGCCTGCGGCGAGTGCGCCAGGATCACCTTGACGCCCAGCTTGTCCAGCGCGATGCCGATGATCGTCCGAGTCGGCTTGCCCTCCGGGCCGAAGCACTGGCCGAAGTGCCCGCCCCGGCCCCACGTACGCACATGAGCTCGTTGGTCGCATCGTGGCGACGCGATCAGCATCAGGGCAAGCCGGGCCGCGGTCCTCAAGCCACGGATGCACCGAACTGTCCCACGGGTTCGAGAACGAGGCCTCAACGGGAGCACATGGCCAGATCATGCTGGAGATGGTCTTGGCCGAGGCCGACCGGCTACGGCAACGGAGATCGGACCCCGGCCCCGCGAACGGCTTCAGCCGAACATGGGCCGGTCCTATTGAACGGATCGTGCCGCTCCTCTTTTCCAGACGGGGGAAAGCTACGGGCCATTCCGTTACCAGCTCTGATCTTCGCACGATTTCCCCAGTTGTAGAGCGACAATCAGGATAAGACCCCGGCGACAATCAGGATGAGACGTCCAGGATCGTGACAGGAACGATGGCAACGGAGGTGGAACGGGTCAAGACGAGGGGGTTGGGCATGGGGCAAGTGAGGCCCTGGAGCAGGCACCCGTCCGACCCAAAGCGCTTGATCGCGGAGAGTTGGCTGGTCTTGCCGGAATTCGAGGCCGCTGCTGGCCGTCTAACGCGAGGTCTCGCACGGACCCGACCTGGGATACCCCTGAATTCGGGTTGTTTCATGGGACTTCCGCACGAGCGCCGGCGCCGGGGTTGCGAGTCGGAGGCGGTTGTGGAAGCGAGCCCGGGCGCCGATCAGGTGGTCGGTCGTCGGCGCGGGCGTTGGGCCGGGCAGCCGGGCGGCTACTTCTTGTCGTCGGCTCCGGCGGCGTTGGCGGCGCGTTCGAAGGCGGCTTGTCGGCGATAGCTCTCGCCTTCGAGTGTGAGGATGTGGGCGTGGTGGACGAGCCGGTCGACGGCGGCGATCGTCATGGCCTTGTCGGCGAAGATGCGCTCCCAGGCGCTGAACGGCTGGTTGGTAGTGACCATGAGCGAGCGGTACTCGTAGCGCGTGCCGACGAGCTCGAAGAGCGCGCTGGTCTCGTTGCGGTCCTTGTCGACGTAGGCGATGTCGTCGAGGACGACGAGGTGGAACTTGTGAAGCCGCCGGATCGCCGCTTCGAGGGCCAGGTCGCGGCGCGCCGCCTGGAGCTTCTGCACCAAGTCGGTGGCTCGGGCGTAGAGGACGCGGTAGCCGCGCTCGACGAGGGCGAGGCCGATCCCGGCGGCGAGATGGCTCTTGCCAGTGCCGGGCGGGCCGAGGACGACGATGTTGTGGCCGTCGTCGATCCAGTCGCCTCCCTTGGCGAGGACGCGGACGAGCGGTTCGGACAGTCCGGGCAGGCGGCCGAAGTCGAAGTTGTCGAGCGTCTTGCCGGGCGGCAGCTTGGCCTCGGCGCGGTGGCGCTCGAAGCGTCGGCGCGCCCGGTCGGCGAGTTCCTGCTCGGCCAGCTGTGCGAGGTACCGGTCGTGGGACCAGCCTTCGCGCTGTGCCCGGTCGGCGAACGGGCGCCACATGTCCTTCATGGTGGGCATGCGCAGTTCCTTGAGCATCCGGTCCACCTCGGCGTCGTCCACGACGAAGGGCTGCTTGGGGCTCATCGAGCGTCTCCTTCCATACGGCGGGCGGCGCCGTCGAGGGCCGGCCCGTCGGCGGGGCCGTCGCCGTTGCGGGCGCCGAAGAGGCCGTCGTAGCGGTCCAGCGAGCCTTCGCGCACGGCAGGCGCGATGTCGAGGACGCCGGGCTCGGGCTCGGCGAACTCGCGTGCGAGCGCCTTCGGGTCGGGGATGCCGCCGGCGTCGAGAACGTCGTCGATGCGCTCGGCCAGCGCTCGCTCGCAGCCCTGTTCGTGGGCGAGCGCGAGCAGGGCGACGGCGACGCGGCACGCCCTGCGGTCGCCGTGCTTGGCCACGACCTCGTCGTAGGCTCTGCGGTAGGCGTCGCGGGGGAAGAGCTGGTCGCGGTGGACCCAGTCCTTCAACGCCATCGGCTTGCGCTGGAGCGACCGGATCACGTGGCGGTAGTCGACGCCGCGCGCCCGCTTCCCCTTGCCCGGCCGCACCCGGGCCAGCACGTCGTAGCGCTTCGCGCCCAAGTACAGCTCGATGCGGTCGTCGTAGACGCGCGCCGTCAGCATGTGGCCGATCATCCGCGACGGCAACGTGTAGAACACCTTGCCCAGCGTGAAGCCGCCCGACCGCGTGACCCGCACCCGCGTCTCGCGGCACTCCTGCATCCGCTCGCGCGGCAGCGGCCGCAGCGCCTTGCCTTCCTTCTCGACCCGCTCCGTGCTCCGGCGCGCGTTGCGGCGAGCGACCACGCCGGCCACGAAGGCGCGGTACGCCTCGACCGACTCGAACTCGCGCGAGCCCCTCAGCATCAGCGCGTCGACGAGCGCCCGCTTGAAGTGGCCGTGGCTGCTCTCGACCACGCCGTTCTCGTGCGCACGGCCCCGGTTGTTGCGCGTCGGCGTCATCCGGTAGTGGGCGCACAGCGCCTCGTAGCGCCTGGTCTGGTCCTCCGCCGCTTCCTGCGACAGGTTCCTGAACGCCGCCGACAGGCTGTCCGTCCGATGCTCTGCCGGCGCCCCGCCCAGCGTCCACAGCGCCTCCTGCAGCCCCTCGGCCAGCGCCGTCCAGCTCTCGCCGCCCAGCACGACGCGAGCGTGCTCGAAGCCCGAGTACGGCAGCCGGAAGCGGTAGAGCATGTGCCGCAGCGGCTCGCCGGCGACCGTCACCCCCAGCTTCGCCATGGCGGTGAAGTCCGAGTAGCCCCGACGACCCGGACGGTGCTGCTGCACGAACACGACCTCCCGCTCCGGACCGTGCAGCGCCTTCCACTCCCGCACCCGCCGCTCGACCGTCCGCCGCGTGCTCGCCGGCAGCTCGGGATGCAGCCTGCGCAGCTCCTCGAAGACCGCCACCGCCCGCAGCTTCGGGTTCCGCTCGAGCAGCGGCACCGCCACCCGCTCGAACAACCCGCCCAGCGGGTCCGGCCGCCTGCTCCCGCGCCGCTTCCGCTTCTCCGACGGCAGGCGACGGTCCGCCTCCAGCCTGTACCCCGTCGCCCTGCTGAACCCCGCCTTCGCCGCCGCCGTCTCGACGGCAAGCCCGTCCTTCCGGTGCCTCATGTACTGCCTCGCCTGGCCATCGGTCACGTGCAGGCCCGCCATCAGCGCTCCTCCTCGTTGGGGAAGGCACTGACGTAGCTGGACCTCGTTCCACGATCACCGACGGCCGGCCTCCGAACGACAGGACCGAACCCGCGTCCGAATCCCTCGACCTCAGATCACGGCCGCCTCCGGCAGTCTCATCTTGGTTGCCGCTACCGTCTCATCTTGGTTGTCGCTCGACAGCGCGTAGAACTCCTCGCACAGGTCCTCGGCGAACGGGCCGACGCCGTTCTCGTCCAGCAACTCGTTCAGGGCCCGATAGAACGGATTCTCCGCCGCGCTGGTCGCCAAGAACAGCGCTTGCTCCGGCCCGCGACGCTACCTGCCCATCGCCATCGCCGTCCTCCTTCGAGAGGTTCCTCGTCTCCCTCGAACCTACCCAAACTGGAGCGCCGGCAAAGGGACTTTTGCCACGGGGCTACTAGCCTGCAGGGGACGATGCCTTCGTGGAGCATGATGGAGGGCGTCATGGACGCGCATCTCCTGACGACTCCAGGCCGTAGTGCCGCCCGAATGCTCTCCGCAGGCCCGACTCGGCCCAATAGGGAGGGTTGCCCAGTCTGCCTCGCCATGCTCATCTTGTGGAGAAGACGGCGCGGCCCGAGGACGCGGGGCCAGGCTCCGTCGGACCACGATACCGTCACGGGCGATGTTCCGTTCAGTCGCCAAAGCCCCACAAGAGGAGGCCAGCCATGAGTTCCGCCGTCGCGTTGGCCGCCTGCGCCCCTGCCAGTCCGACCTCCGGGCGGACCTGAAGCAGACCGTGGCCCAGAGCGACCCGAGGCGTACCGTAGCTTTCCCTGGCAGGGAGAGCCGACGTACCGGGAGGAACGCAGGTGGGCCACGAGTCCTGTCTCTATTTACGGGGATGGGCGGGCTGGATCTCGGGTTGGAAAACGCTGGCTTCCGCACCGTGCACTGTGTGGAGCAGGACCCTGTGGTCCGTGCCACCTTGCGCCGGAATCGGCCGAACTGGACTCTGTCGGGTTGCAGGAGGGTCGAGGACGCCGCCAGGGAACTGAAGCCCGCTGCGCTCGAAATGGCTTGCGGAGAACTCGACCTGATTGCTGCTGGCCCACCGTGCCAACCGTTCTCGATGGCGGCGCAGTGGACGAAGAACGGACGCAGGGGCCGCGAGGATCCACGTGCAGGTTCTCTGCAAGCCTTGTTGCGAATCGTGGATGCATTCCGTCCCCGGGCGGTTCTGCTGGAAAACGTGCCCGGCTTGATCAAGGGACGCACGTCCATGTTGCCCGTTCTGCAACATGCGCTGGAGGCCGTCGGCAACCGTAGGGACTCGTACCACGTTCACTCCACGATCCTCAATGCCGCCGACTACGGCGTGCCGCAAGCTCGTCGGCGAGGTTTCCTGCTTGCGGTTCGAGGCCCGAAGTCGTTCGCGTGGCCCGACAAGACCCACGCCGATTTGCCCGTCCGTGCTTGGGACGCCATCGGACACCTTCGTCCTCGCGCACGGCCGGCCGCGACGGGCTGTTGGGCGGATCTGTTGCCCTCCATACCGGAAGGCCAGAACTACCTATGGCACACCTCTAGGGGCGACGGCCGAAATCTCTTCGGATATCGGACTCGGTACTGGTCGTTTCTCCTGAAGCTCGCGAAGAACTCTCCTTCGTGGACATTGCCCGCTACTCCGGGACCCGGCACGGGCCCATTTCACTGGACCAGCCGTCGTCTCGCGCCGTCAGAGTTGTTGCGGCTCCAGAGCTTTCCGGGGAACTGGCGACTGACAGGCGGCTATCGCCAGCAAGTCCAGCAGATCGGAAACGCCACGCCTCCGCTCCTGGCCGAAGTCCTTGGTCGCGCCCTCGGACGCCAGCTCTGGGCCATGACCTACTCGGGCACCCCCGCCCTAGCCATTCCCCGCAAACCAACCGTGCCCTTGCCGGAGCCGACACATCCCGTGCCTCGCGGCTACCTTCGCCTCGAGATGGACCATCGTGCTCACCCCGGACCCGGCCGGGGCCCCCGGCCCCTTTCTCCCAGGCTCGCATCCGCATGACTCCAAATACTCCAAGGCTCCAAGACCATTCTCCCGTCGACCTCCAACTCGACCCCCAAAACCCCCGGTTCGCAACGTCGGAACGAGGCAAGCCCCAGGCGGAGACGCTCCGATTGCTGATCGACCGATTCAAGCTCGAGGAACTGGCCGAGTCCATTCTGTCGAGCGGATACTTGACGTTTGATCCGTTGGTCGGGTTTCCGTCCGACGCCGACGCGGCGAAAGTCGTGATCGCAGAGGGCAATCGCCGGGTCGCAACTCTGAAGTTGCTGCTCGACCCCGACTTGGCGAAGGATCATAAGCAATACGCCAAGTGGAAGAACTTCGCGAATCGTCTCTCCCGTGACCAGAGACGGCAGATCAGCCAGGTGCCTGTTGAGGTGTTCGATGCCAGGGACGATCACAAACTCTCCGCGTTCATTGGCTTTCGTCACGTTACAGGCGTCTTGAAGTGGCCGGCTTACGAAAAAGCTGGATTCATATCCGCTTTAGTCGAGGATCATGATTGGGACTTCAAGAGAGTGGCAGATCGATTGGGCTCCTATGCGAAGCACGTGGAGCGACATCACGTTGCCTACACGATAGTGCGCCAAGCCCACGCTCGGGGCGTGCCTGGAAGCACTCGGATGGACAGCAGATTTGGGGTTCTGCTTCGTGCGCTCAATTCGCCTGGAATCAACCGATTTCTCGCTGTCGAATATACAGGCGCACCACAACGCAATCCAGTGCAAGCCGATGAAGATCGTTTTCGTGAGTTCGTTGAATGGACTTTCGGGACCGACGAACTCAAACCGGTTGTCAGTGATTCCAGACAGCTGAGCAAGTGGGGCCAGATCCTTGAATCACCTACTGCAGTCCGTTACTTGCGCAATGCTGAGAAACCGAGCTTTGACCGAGCATGGCAAAAATCCGGTGGAGAAGCGCAGTCCGTGGGTGATTCTATGCACACTGCCGCCTACAAGCTCGAAGAGATTGTGGCACTTGTTTCCGAACACAAGACCAACGAGGATGTTGTGGAAGGTGCTCGGCGGTGTGCACGCTTCATGAGTCAGATACTTGAGCATTTTCCCAACGTCAGAAACAAGTATTTCGGAGATGATTGAACTTCCATCCAACCTTCCGGGCAGAGACACGAACTCCGTCAATGTCATTGCGGACTGGGTCGAGTTGTGCGCGTTGGCAGACGGCGAGGTCCTCTCTCGCGAGCATGTTGCAACGGCGTATCGTGATGCCGGGTTGTACGACTACACCGACTCGGGTGACGCCAACGACCTGAATCGACTCGAAGAAGACACATGGGCCGAACTGAGGAGCCGCAAGACGTTTCTTGGCGATCAGTATCCGTTAGCCGTCCACAACAGCACCTTGGAAACGATCAGCGACTTGAAGTCGTGTCCGAGTTTCGCCTTTCTCTTGCTTGCGGCGACGGCAGGCCATTACGGGCGCGGCGAGGGAGAAGAGTTGGCGAAGTTGTTTGAGCATGTTGTCGCCGCGTCGGCTACGGGGCTTCTGGGAGGGAGGGCAGCACGGTTCGGCTGGCCGCCTGACGAAGGCACGCCGTCTAGCGTTCGCGACAGAATTGAGCATTTTGCGCAAGAGTTGGGACTGAAACCTCATAATCTCGGCAAAAGGGTGGAACCGTACGACAAGGACATCGGATTAGACGTCGCCGCGCGCCATGCAGTGGGCGGGAGTGCCGCAGGGTCCGTCGTATTCCTGATCCAGTGCGCAACCGGGAGGAACTGGATGGCAAAGGACAGAGTGCCGGTCGATAGATGGAACGAACTCGTTCAGTGGAACGCCAGACCTGTGCCGGCATTTGCGGTTCCCTGGTGGTGGGCGAGGGACGGAGAGTACATCCGGTATTTTCGACGCATGGATCACGCCATCGTGCTCGATCGAGCACGATTGCTCAAAGGCGGGCCGGACGGCTACCTGGAAGGCGGCCGAAGGGCAGAGGTGGAGGATTGGGCGCGCAAGCGGTTGACGGCGTTGCCCAGGCTACGGTAGCACGTCAAGGAACTTCCGTGCAGAACACCAAAGCACTGACCGCCCCGGATAGGCGTAGGCGGGATTTCGACTGCAGATCTTGCCCATGGCGCGAATAGTCTGATGGATCATCCTCGTCGGATTCTGGAAACTTCGTGACTGGTAGCACTCGAGGGTTGTGAACAACTGGCGCGACCGTGTCCTCAAGGAGTTCCCACCGGGAGCTTCCCGGCTGACCGTCGTATCCGACCCCGACGGCTTGGTGCTGGACGAGGCCGTCCTTGCCGAGCTTCGGCACCGGGGCTTCGAGGTGCTGGTCTTCGATGAACCCGTGGCGTTTCGATACGCCTACGAGTCGAGATGCCGACGCTACTGGGACGACGGCAAGCCGATCGAGGCCGTCGTCGTGGCGAGGATGGACGTTCTTGATGCCGCCAATCTGCCCTACGACGTAGTCCAAGCCGGGAGATCGCTGACCCTCGGACTCGACGCGCTGTTCCCCGCCCTGAGCCGGACGGTCGTGGCGACACTCGATCCCACGCAACTCGATGCACTCTACGACGCCGTGGAAGGCAAGCCGCCGGGCGTTCTGGGCGACAATGCGACCAAGGACTTCATTCTTCGCCATGTCTTCGGGATCGCCTCCGAACTCGTGCGCGAACCTCCGAGTCTGCTTCGCGCTCTGCTCCGCATCCATCACGGCGGCCAGTCGATTCCGCCACCGCTGGGCGAGCGCCTGGTTTGGATTCTCCGCCGGGACGGCCACTTCGAGGACTGGCCCCTGGAGCAGATCGTGCCGGACCCGGACGCTTTTTTCGCGTTCCTTCAAGAACGCTGGCTTCGCTTCCTCGGCCGTGCCGCCGAGTCCCAGACAACGCCGGAGGAGCACGACCACAACTTCGCCTACCCAGGGCCGGCGAATCTGCCCTTCGACCACGACGACGTTCGCGTCTACATCGACAACCTGTTCCGGGAGGGGTTTCTGCGACCGGTCGATCACGCGGCCGCCGACACCTTCGCCGATAGTTGGGTTGCGTCCGGAGTGCGGACCTCGGGCGACGACGCCGACGCGCAGCACCTGGAACGCCTGCTCGACGCGGCGGCCGACGCCCTGCCCGACCCGGACGCGCGCTACGGCGATTGGCTACGCTTCGCCCGCACATGGGCGGAAGCTCGGGCACTCGCCCTGTCCCCGGAACGCGAAGCCGCCGACACGACCGAGCCGAACCTTGCCGCGCTCCACGACCGCGTCGACGCCGCCTTCGCCGAGTGGCTGGGGCGTCGCTATGCGGGCTTGGCCAACCTGCCGCCTTCTCCGCCCGTCATGCTGCACCACGTGCCGCGCGTACTTGCGCGACACTTGGACGACGCGCCGGAGCACAAGGCCGCCCTGCTGGTCGTGGACGGCCTGTCAATGGACCAATGGGTCGTGGTGCGCGAGGAGCTGGCCCGCCGTCGGCCCGCCTACCGCTTCCGGGAAGGGGCCGTCTTCGCCTGGATTCCCACGATCACGTCCGTGTCGCGCCAAGCCGCGTTCGCCGGGAAGCCGCCCTTCTACTTCCCGCCGGGCAGCATCGACTCCACGGATCGAGAGCCGGCGCTGTGGCGTCAGTACTGGACCGGGCGCGGCCTGGCCGCCGACGCCGCCGTCTACCGGAAGAACCTGGGCGCCGGTTCGCCGGAGGCCGTCGCCGACCTGATCTCTCGTCCGCGAGTGCGGGCCGCAGGACTGGTCGTGGACACGGTGGACAAGATCATGCACGGCATGGAGCTCGGCGCCCGCGGAATGCACGGCCAAGTCCGTCAGTGGGCGCGGGAGCCCTACTTGGCCACGCTCCTCGACCTGCTCCTGGACAACGGCTTCCGAGTCTGGCTCGCCTCCGACCACGGCAACGTCGAAGCGACGGGTTGCGGCCTTCCAGCCACCGGAGGAGTCGCCGACCTTCGGGGCAAGCGTGTCCACGTCTATCCCAGCGCGACGTTGCGCACGCGGGCCGCCGCCGAGTTCCCGGACGCCCGGCCGTGGCCGACGGCGGGCCTGCCCCAGGACTACCTGCCCCTGCTGGCTCCCGGGCGCTCCGCGTTCGTTCGCAAGGGGAAGCGAGTGGTCGCCCACGGCGGCGCGTCGTTGGAGGAGGTCGTCGTGCCGCTGGTCGGCATCGAGCGGGCGGAGCCGTGAGCGGCCCGGCGTCGCAAGCGGTCGGGCTCAGCCAGCGCCTCCGACTGGAGTGGCTGGACGAGGCGGCGGGGTTGGCGCGCGCCGGACGCGACCGCGCGCAGGCTTGGTCGGCCCTGGCGGAGATGCTTGAAGAGAAGGTGTCGGTGGGTGGAACCAGCCCTCGCGGCAACCGCGAAAAGACGATCACCATCCTGATGCGAATCTGGTGCGGACCGCCCCCGCGACTCCTCCCGTTGCGCGACGCCGGCCTACGCCTTCTGGACGGCATGAGGCTGGCGAGGGCCACCAAGCCAGCGGAGGTCATGGAGTCAGCCGGGCTCACGGAACCGGCGGTGACCACCGAACCGGCGGGCACCACGGAGTCCACCGGGCGCTTGGCCGTGCACTGGGGCATGACGATGGCGGCCTACCCCTTCTGGAACGCCGTTGCAACCCAGGTCGGCCGGCTCCTCCGTCTGCAGGGCGTCGCCACCGCCGCCCAGGTCCACCGCCGCGTCCAGGAGCAGTACGGCGAGCGCCCCACCGTCGTCCGGGCCACGCAACGCGTCGTGCGGTCGTTCGTGGACTGGGGAATCCTGGCCGACACCGAGACGCAGGGTCGATACGTTGCCGGCGAGCCATGCTGGGTCCACGCCCCAGCGTTGGTCGCTTGGCTGGCGGAGGCCGCTCTTCACATCCGAGACGGCGAGCCTGCCGGGCCCGTCCGGGAGCTGCTCGGGCAACCCGGCCTTTTCCCCTTCCGGGTGTCCTACGTGACGGCCCGGGGCCTTGCCGCCGAGTCGCCCCAGCTGGACGTGGCGCACCATGGGCTGGACACGGAGGTGGTGATGCTACGGGCGGCGACCTGATGGAGCGACGTCTAGAGTCGGTTCAGCAACGGAACTGCGCGCCCACTTCACGGCGTCGGCAACATCCTCTTCGGTGATGCCCATCTCGGCCAGATTGGCACGAACCGCAACGGCGCGAACAACCTGCACAGGCGTCAAGACGAGGCGGTCGGCCTCCAGGGCTACCTCAAGGTGCTCCGTACCCTCAAAGTCTGTCGGCTACGGCCTCGGGCAACGTAAGTTGGTTGTCGGACGTGAGTCTGGTCAACATCAGCTCTCGCTCCGTAATCTCCAGGGGCAAGGGGGTTGACCGAGGGACGCTACCCGCATGGACGGCGACGTGCGAAGGTAGCCTCCGCACCTGTTGCCTCCAAGCTACGGCGAGGCGGTCGGCTCGCAACAGATTTCGTCTCAGACTTCACGCACTTGGCCGGCGGTCACGTCGGCCGGAACCCCTCCACATCCAAAGGGATTCGCCATGAGCAAGCCAAACCCGAGTCCCGTCCGGCCCGGCCCGCCGTCCTTCGTCCCCGCCTATGCTCTCGCTCTCGCCTCGCGGCAGTGGCACTCGCATGCCATCCCTCCGACGCGGACCAGCAACCAGCGAGCCAGTGGCCCGGCGCTACCCCCGAAGCCGAGGGCGTAGACCCGGCCGCCGTCGATTCGCTCTTGGTCGACATCAACGCTGGGTGCTACGGCCTGATCGATCACTTCCTCCTCGTCCGCCACGGCCGCGTCATCGTCGACCGCAACTGGGACCACGCCGCCCGGTACGTTTGCGCTCCTGACCGCGCAAGAGGACACGGCCAACCACCGGTACAACTACGACCACCCCGCTTGGCACCCCTTCTACCGCGACACCGGCCTTCACACGCTACAGTCCGTCACCAAGAGCGTGATGTCCGTGGCGTTCGGCATCGCCGTGGACGAGGAGTTGTTGCCCGGTGTCGATTCCCCTGCGTGGCCGCACTTGCAGGCCTACCAGCCCGACATGTCGGACCCGAGGCGCGCCGTGGCTTCGTTGGAGGACTTCCTCACGATGCGCAGCGCTCAATTCGCCCTCCAGCCGTCAGCAGGGTGCTCTCGGATGTGATCTTGCCATGTCCTCCAGCGTCTTGCTGTCCAGAAGGACCCTCGGTGGGCATGCCACGATCGGCCACAATCTTGACGGCGCAGTGGCCGTACTTGCCGTCCTTGAACGACAGGGAAACGGTGCCGCGGTAGGTTTCGATCAGGCTCGGGTCAATCTTGGCCTTGAGGTTCTTCGCCAGGCGATTCCAGTCGTGGCGGGCGTTGCCGGCCGGGAAGAACACTTGGCGGGGCAAGAGGCTTCGTCCGTCGTAGTCTGGGTCGAGCATCCAAGTGGCGATCTTGTCGTGACCGCCGGACTCCAGCGCGGCGAAGACGGTCGACGCCGGAGCCAACGCCACCTCCGAAGAAGTAGCACATGGAGGACCATGAGCTGCTAGCGTCATTTCGGTCCGACTTCCCGGAGTTTGCGATGTCGGACTGGAATGATGCGGCAGTGAACCGGTGGCTTGGCCTCGCCGAGGACTATGCCTAGAGCCTATCTCAAAAAGCATGATGGGTTGCGATGGGCCGGGGAGTTGTTCATCTTCGAGGCATGACGACGGTGAAGCTGAGCGACGAGCAGTGGGAGCGGATTCGCCACCACTTTCCCGAGGAAGCGCAAAAGGGGAAGCGGCTGGGGCGGCCGCCGGTGCCCGCCCGGCGCGTGTTCGAGGCTGTGCTGTGGATTCTGCACACGGGCGCCCAGTGGAGCTTTCTGCCGCAACACTATCCGAACTACAAGACCGTGCACCGGAGGGTCCAGACTTGGGTCCGGACGGGAGTGCTCGAACGGGTGCTGAGGGACTTGGCGGGGGAAGCGAGGCAACGGGGTCTCTTCGACGGCACGGAGGCATGCGTGGACGCGTCGTTCGCGCGGGCGAAGGGAGGCGGGGCGGGCGTGGGAAACACCAAGGCGGGCAAGGGCGTGAAGATCATGGCGGTCGTGGACCGTTGCGGTCTTCCGCTGTCGTTGAGCACGCATCCTGCGAATCCTCACGAGGCGACGCTCGTCCAGTTGTCGCTGGACTTGGCGTTCACGGACGACACGCCGGCAAACTTGATCGGCGACAAGGCGTACGACAGCGACCCGCTGGACGCGGCCTTGCGTGCGCGAGGCATCGAGATGGTCGCGCCGCACCGGCGCAATCGAACGCGGCCGCGGACGCAGGACGGTCGTCGGCGTCGGCGGGCGAAGCGACGATGGATTGTCGAGCGGTTCTTCGGGTGGATGCAGTGGAAGCGCCGGCTGTTGGTCCGTTGGGAATATCATCCCGAGAACTTCCTGGCGTTCGTTCAACTGTCCGCCATCTGCATCTTCTTCAACCATCTCGGCTTTTTGAGATAGGTTCTACGAGCATGGGGATCGGCACCGACGGTGCGGATCGAAGGTCTTCTTCTCGCGTAGCCTCTACGGCCGGATGTTCATGCGCCTGCGCGACTCGACCCCGATGTACCGCTTCTCCGTGGGGCTGGGGTAGTCGTCTTTAATGCACTTTGGATTGGATTTGAATCTCCGGCCTGTTTGTAATGCTGGTATGCTCGTATGAATGCATCTTGCTTCTCACCATGCAATATTTAGCGTACCGCATCTTGAGAATGTTCCACACGACGGTTGTATTTCAAGACATATCGTGCGCCAAGTCTCGCCAACTCCTTGTACATTTCTGTGTGGTTTCCATTCTCAAAGCACTTGCGCACATTAAGAATGCTAATAGCATCCTGGAATGTGTCTCCAAGGGTTGTTGTTAGATCCGGTCTTTTCGTGTTTATCGCTACAGCAAAACCCAGATTTACCACATCGTCCGGGGATATATCATATACTTGTTCCGGGATGGGTACATTCGCTTGTTCCCATGCAACCTTTGCCTGTGAGATCAAGGTGCGGGTGGCTATACATTCCTGAATGCCAAATCGGTCGAGTACGAAACTCTTGTTTGGGAGATGAGCTATGCAGTTGTTTCGTATTTTGCGGATGATTTTCATCCACAGTTCGAGCAGAGGCTGATGTTCCCTAAAGCTGGTGTTCAGATATGTCAGTAGACCTTGAGGTCGATCCCGTCCGATCAGTGGTCGACAAAACATGCTGATGCTTTCTTTGACGTGTGGGTTGTCTAGAAGATTAGTGTTGTTGGCGAGTGTTGGATCGTTGATTGCTGTATCTAAAACATGCGTAGCACCGGCCCAAATCGATATAGTTTCACTTGCTGGCCACTTTTCGGTGGGATGACCATATCGGAGGCCAAGTTTATTAGAGGTGCCGGGCGGGGTAGTCTTTCCTGTAAATGGAGCATTTTTCCATAATCCACGATGAACTCCGCCCCATCTCAAGTGATATCGTGTCAGCTCGAAAAAATGCAATAGTGCAACCGCGTGATCTCGACTACTGCATGGGTACCATTTCTGCATTTCGGTGGGGACCAAGTTGTTGATTCTTTGCTTGGCATCATCGGCAGTTTCATCAGAGCAGAAAATCGAAAAATCATCGGATTGTGGAATATGTAAAGCACACATGAAGTGTGATTCTTCGGGAAAAACAACCCATGCGTAGTTGGTAAGGGAAAGGCAAATCCAAAATTTGGCATCTCTGTGATCGGGTGGCTCCCCCGGCTGGCGCAGGCCCAACAGCATGTTCATCAACGTTTCGATGTGTTGTTCCGCGGTGGTAGATTCTGCACTCATGGTCTCGTACTCTCACCGCCGTGCACTGTCGGCTCCGAGCACCATGCGAGGCGCACGGTCGCAAGCGGCTCCAAGATGCTCTCAAGCATGCCGAGCAGGTCGCAGAGGATGGCGACGTGGAGTTCCTGTCGTCTCGGTAGGCTTGCGGGGAGCAGGTCGATCTGCACGAACTCGTCGAACATGGCGTTCGCCCGGTCGATCTGCTCGTCCGTCAACGCCCGGCAATCGAGGGAAAGGAGCTCGGGGAGCCGAAAGATCGAGATTCTCGGGCGTCCGGGCTACTGTCGCGAAACCGATCCACCAGAAGGACCCGTACCGAATCCCGTAGGGCGAGTCCATGTACACCATCTGCACCTTGCCGCCCAGGCCTTCCTTCTCCAGCAGGCTGTTCATGACCAGCAGGCTGTCGCCGGCGACGAGGCGGTTGGTCCAGTTGTGTCGGTGGCGGTAGAAGTCGATGGCCTGCCGGATCGGGGGGTTCTTGGCGGGGTCCTCGAACAGGGAGTTCTGCGAGCCGTGTCGCCGTTGCGCTTGCGGACCGCTTCCACGATGGTGCGCGGGTCGATCCGCTCGTGGACATGGAGCGAGACGGTCGGGACCTCGAACGACATGTGCTCGGCCTTGCCCGCCCACGAGAGTTCGGGATCGATGTGGGGGTCGTGGGCGTAGGTCTTCTTGCCGGCGTCCTTGTCCGTGGCGGGCGTCACCAGGCCGACCGGCGGTTTGTTGGCGCGCTCCTTGTCGCGGTGCGCGTAGCTCTCGATGTCTTTCTTCATGCTTGCGTCGGGTGCCCTTGGGCGGGCCGTGTGTCCGATGATCAAGGCATTCAACTTAATGGGATGGTGGGACTCCGTCAACCATTTCGGGCGGCTCCGCCAGCCGCGTCCCGCAAACAGTCGCAACCCAGCTCACGCCGGCGGCTCGTCCACCCCCTCGTTCAGCGCCTCCATGTACTCCCCGTAGACGTACAGACGATTGCGCGGCGCTCCGGTCACCTCTCGGGCGATGCCGCGCTCGACCAGAAGCTGCATCGCCCGAGAGACCGTGGGAAACGTCAGGCCGGTGATGTTCGCAGCACCCCTGATCGACACGACCAACTTGGCCTTGAGGACTTCGTGCACTTGCAGGGTCGATCCGGTTCGACGCCCCGCGACGGCGCTGATGCGGTCGTAGTCGCGCCGGAAGATTCCGTGAAGTTGCCGGGCCGTCTCGACGGCGCCCTCCGCCGTGGTCTCGACTCCTTCCAGGAAGAACGCGAGCCACGCCTCCCAGTCGCCCGTTTGCCGCACGTGGTCGAGCAGTCTGTAGTACTCTTGGCGATGCCGCTTCAGGAAGAGGCTCAGGTAGAGAAGCGGTTGGCGCAGCACGCCGGCGTGGCTCAGCAGGAGGGTGACGAGGAGGCGCCCCACGCGCCCGTTGCCGTCGAGGAAGGGGTGGATCGTCTCGAACTGGACATGGGCAAGCCCCGCCCGGACCAGTGTGGGGAGGCCGTCGTCTTCGGCGTGAAGGAAGCGCTCCAGGTCCGCCATGCAGTCCTGCACCGCGGTGTGAGGCGGGGGCACGAACACGGCGTTTCCCGGTCTGGAACCCCCGACCCAGTTTTGCGAGCGCCGGAACTCGCCGGGAGTCGCCCGGGCTTGCCCGCCCGTGGACAGAAGGACGCCGTGAGCCTCCCGGATCAAGCGGTTGGACAAGGGGAAGCCCTCTTTCAGGCGACGCAGGCCGTGGTCGAGGGCGGCAACGTAGTTGGAAACTTCAAGGACGTCGTCGCGTGGGATTCCCGGCGTCTCTCCCGACTCGAAGAGCAAGAGGTCGGAGAGGGAGGACTGGGTGCCTTCGATCTGGGAGGAGAGGACGGCTTCCTTGCGGACGTACGAGTAGATGAAGAGGGCCTCGTCGGGGAGAAGGGCCGAGACGCTGTCCAACCGGCCTAGCGCAAGAGTTGCCGATTCCAGCCGTCTCAGGAGCGGCCCGTCGAGGAGCAGACGGGGCTTCGGCGGCAACGGCGCCGGGACGAAGGCGCGGACTCGCTCGCCCCCGGCCGCCGTGGTCTCGTACCGACCAGTCTTCCTTCGGCTCATGGCCCCGAGCCTCCTTTAGTAAAGGCGGCTTGAATGGCGAATCGCGCTATTAAACTTTAAGGCCCCAAGCTAAAACAAGTCTTTCGCAAGCCGGCAACGGCGTGCCACCTGGGCCTACTCCAAGTCCTCCCCCGACAGTCCCAGCGGCTCCAGCACTTCGGGGGGCGGGCCGTCGAAGCTGGGCAACGGCACGTTGCCGACGTAGCCGAGGTCGCGCATGCCCTCGTCGGTGGTCCAGAAGCCGGTTGAGACGACGTCGCGGAAGAGGTCGAAGAAACGCGCCTGGGGCTTCAGAAGCGGCGGAGCGGCGGGCTCGAAGCAGATTTCGTCGCAGATCTCGCGTTGCTGGCCGGCCAATATCTCGGCGAAGCCTGCGCCGAAGCGCTCCTGGGCCGTCCGGTTGAGCCAGACCAAGCCGCCACGCACCATCGCGAGCAGTTCCTCGTGGCCGGGCGCGGAGACGAACTCGTCCACGTAGTCCACCACGCCGACGGCGCTGGCCGACGGGGAACGGTCGTCGCCGGGCAGGATCACGTCGGCCAGGACCGAGGCGAGGCGGCGCTCTTCGGCGGTCAGCACGAACTCCCAAGGGACGGACGGGGCCAGCAAGTCGGGATCCGTGGGGGTTCCCGCCGCCAAGGGGTTGCGCGGCGGGAGCGGCTGGAAACCAGATAGCGACTCGTGGGCCGACGGCTCGGCCTCGGGCGCGCAGGCAACACCGCCAGCTCCGCCCAGCGCCGTGGTGGTCGCCATCACCTTGAGCGCGGTGCGCCGCGTCATGCCTCCTGCGGAGCTGTCGCCCAATGCCCGCTCCGGCGCGTCGCCCGACCCCACCGCCGGCGCCGACCCTCGCCCGCCGGCGCTCATCCGATGCTCCGGGTCGTCAGCTGGTCCACGATGTAGTCGGCCGCCCGCCACGCGATGGCCAGGATCGAAAGGGTCGGGTTCTTGTCGGCGTTCGAGACGAAGCAGGCCCCGTCGGTCACGAACAGGTTGGACACGTCCCAAGACTGGCAATACTGGTTGAGCACCGAATCGTTCGACGTCTCGCCCATGCGCGCGCCGCCGACTTCGTGGATGATCTGGCCGCCCGCGGCGATGGCCTTGGCGCCGTCGGTCTGCAACGGCGTCAGCACCCGTCCGCCCATTTCGTCGACGATCTCGGCGAAGGCGCCGTGCATGTGCGCGGCTTGTCTGGTCTCGTGCTCGGACCACTTCCAGTGGAACTTGAGGACGGGAATTCCGTAGCGGTCCACCTTTTCGGGGTCGATCTCGCAGTAGCAGTCCTCGTTGGGAATCATCTCGCCGCGTCCGTCGAAGTGAAGGAAGCTACCGTAGAAGCGGCGGCAGTCGTCCTTGAACTGCCGGCCGTAGCTGCCCTCCGTCAGCGGCTCGACGCCGGAGAACGCGCCGAAGCCGGGCATCCCGCGGCCTCCGCCGAACTCCACGTGGTATCCCCGAGCGAAATCCAATGCGCCTCCGCGTTGTTCGCCGTACAGCCACCAGGGCATGTACATGTGCATGCCCGACGCCCCGTCCTCGTTGTGGGGCGGCAGTCCCTCCAGCGCCGGAATGTGGGCCTGCACGCCGGCGCCCACGGTGTCCATGACGTACTTGCCCACGAGCCCCGACGAGTTGGCCAAGCCGTCCGGAAAGAGGGCGCTCTTGGAATTGAGGAGGATGCGCGCGGACTCGCAGGCGCTCGCCGCCAACACCACGACGCGCGCGCCAGCGAACTCGTCGCGCAACGTCTCCTTGTCCACGTAATGGACGCCGCTGGCTCGCCCGCTCGCGTCCACGGCGACCTCGCGAACCATGGCGCCGCTCCGCACGTCGAGGTTCCCCGTGGCCAGCGCGGGCGGCAGCAGCACGGTCGTGGACTGGAAGTTGGCCCGGATCGAGCAGCCTCGGCCGCAAGGCGTCGCCCAGTAGCAGGCGGCGCGGCCGCGCATCGAATCCGCGGTCACGCGCTGGGCCAGCGGATTTCCCGGGAAGAGCCGAGCCGGGAGCCGGTCCGCGTCCTGCATCTCGGTGAGGATGGCCAAGTGCGCCGGGACGACCGGAATCCCCATGCGGCGGCACGCCTTGCGGGTCAGCAACTCGTAGGCGCGCGGCTTGGGCGGCGGCTGGAGCACGCCGGGAGAGGAGTCGGGCGTGTTCTCCAGGCCCTCGTTCGAGCCGTAGACGCCGATCAGCGCCTCGGTCTTGTCGTAGTAGGGCGCCAAGTCCCCATAGCTCATCGGCCAGTCGAAGCCGAGCCCGTCCCGGCTCTTCGGCTTGAAGTCGTACTCGCCCATGCGCAACGAGATGCGGCCCCAGTGATTGGTGCGCCCGCCCAGCATTCGCGAGCGCCACCACAAGAACTCGGATCCCTCGGCCACCGAGTACGGCTCGCCCGGCACCTCCCAGCCGCCGTCCACGGTGGCGTCGTAGAAGCCGAACGGCTTGTGGCGCGTGCCCGCCGCCCGCAACGGCGCCTCGCGCGGCAACTGGAACATGGGCGTCTCGCGCAGGGGGTCGTAGTGGCGTCCCGCCTCCAGCAAGAGCACCCGCAACCCCGACACGGCGAGAACGAACGCCGTCATGCCGCCCGCCGCCCCCGACCCGACTACGACCGCGTCGTAGCGTTCCTGGCGGCGGCCCACGCGGACTTAGCTCCCCTCCTCGTCCGGCGGCCCGGGCGCGACCCGGTTCGCCCGGAAGGCCGCCACCACGAACACGTAGGGGCTGGCCGGCGTGACCACGTGGAAGTCGCCGTCCGCTTCGGCCAACGAGAGCGAGGCGATCTCGGCGCCCTCCGCGTCCAAGACCTGAACGGCCCGTTCCGGGCTCGCGGGCATCTCGTAGTCCGGGGGCGCAAAACGGCTCGCCCGCAGATGGGCGAGTTCCTGCAGGATGCCGCGGATGGTGGCGTCCTCGGCCATCGCGCCGCCCGCGGTCCAAGCCGAGTCGCCGCGCTCGTAGTCGGTGCGGCCGCCGTCCCGGGTGATGCGGATGGCGGCCGCCGCGGCCGTGTCCACGCGCAGGATCGTCTTGTCGCGCCAGTCCAGGAGCGGGCGCGCCGCCGCCGAGCGCAGGTCGCCCGAGAGCAGGCTTACCACGTCCTCGCCGGGCATGCGCGCAAACGCGGTTCGGTAGCGGGCGCCGGACTTGCCCAGCAGGATCGGCGGCGCGCCGTCCACCGAGAGCGTCCACGCGCTGTCGGCGTCCACGCCCAAGCGCGCGTGATTGTCGGCGTTGGTGGACGCGACCGAACTCACCGACGTCTCGTCCAAGGCGCGCAGGAACCGCTCCACGGCGGCAGAGTCCGCGGGAAAGCCGTTGACGACCCACGCGTCGCCTTCGCGAGCCAGGCGGACGGTGTCGCTCGGGCCCTCGACGTCGGCGCGCCCGACCTCCGCGCGATCGATGTCCTCCAGCGCCTCCGCCAGCCGCGAACTTCCGGACGGACCGTCTCCGCCCCGGCCGCCGCTCAGCGTGATCACCACGTACAGCGCCGCCACGCCCACCAGGGCGTAGAGCGATCCGCGCAACGTCTTCTCGGTCACGAGACATCTCCTCCCTTCGGTCCTCCCGCCGCTCTCCCCTTTGCGGCTTCGCCCCCGCCTGCCTCCGTCCATCGCCGCTCGGCCCGCGCCGCCCGGCCCGTCACCCGCGCGAAGCCCACGGCCACGAAGACCAGCGGCACGCCTGCCAGCATCCCCCACTTGAGGGCGGACTTGCTGAACTCCGACTCGAAGACCAGCGCCGGCGGCGTGCGGTCCTTCGACCGGATCGCGATCAACGACTCGTCCTGGGCCAGCCAGTCGATCGCGTTGGCCGCGAAGATCAGGTTCTGCGGACTGGCCTGCGCAAACCGGTCCTCGAGGAAGTCGGCGTCGCCCACCGCGACGATCCGCCCGCCCGCCGCCGCGTCTTCTTCGCCGTCGCCTTCCCCGGCATCCCCGGCATCGCCGGCATCCGCGCCCGCCCCCGTCTCCACGGCCACCGCCAGCACGTGCACGCCCAGCTCGTCCTCGCTGGAGGCCAGCTGCATCGACGGATCGATCATCCCGCCGCCCGGCCTGGTGCCTCCGCCTTCCGTCGTCGTCCACAGGGCGGTTGCCCGCACCGAGTCGTCCCACGTGAACGGCGCCGCCCAGCCGAAGGTCACGTTGCCGAGGTCGCGGTTGGTGGCATGCTCGTCGCCCCGCATGGCGATCGGCCACAGCGGGTAGGGCTGCACGACATCGAAGAATCCGCGCCGCATCGACACCGCCTGCGAAGAGACGAGGTCGAAGACCATGTCGCCCGGCGCCTCCACGCCGTAGCGCGCCAAGACGCTCTCGAGGCCGGTCACGACGGGCCTCGCGATGGGACTCTGGGGATCGGGCAAGTGACGCTCCATCAGGAAGAACGCCTTGCCGCCCGCGTCCACGTAGGCGCCGACGGCGTCCGCAACCGCTGGCGACACGGGCTCCGCCGGAGCCGCGACCACGAGCACGCCGATCGAGTCCGGGCGAAGCGCGCCGGCGCTGTCGTTGGCGACGTCGATCGACGTGATGCGGTACCGGTCGGAGATGCTCTCGCGGAACTGGCCGTACTGGTACGCCTCCTTGGCCTGGAAGCCGCTCATGAAGGCCACCGTGGGCATCTCGTCGCTGGTCATCTGGGCGACCGCCGACACCAGCCGGAACTCCAGGTCGTGCACGCGGTCGATGACGGGGATGACCTCCTGTTCGTCGGCGTACGTCAACGCGAGGCCGAAGTAGCCGCGCTTGACCTGCAGTTCGTCCTCGCGCAGGACGTTGAACTCGATCGGGGAGATTCCGAGCGAGGAGGCTTCGGCGGCGGCGTCTTCGTCGTCGTCCGGGTTCAGTTCGCGCACTGCGAGCATGTCGTCGGACGCGTCTGCCATGTCCGCCACCAAGTCCCTCACGTCGCGGATCGTGACCTCGATCTGCTGGGGCAGGTCGTCGCTCGCGAAGAGGCTCAGGTTCACGATGTCGTCGAGCCCGCCGAGGATGTCGCGGCTTCCCGCGGAAAGCGTGAAGAGGTTGTCGCGGGTCAGGTCGAGCCGTCCGCGCACGCGTTCGCCGGCCAAGTTGGCGAGCAGCACGGTCGCCGCGATCACCCCCACCCCGATGCGGAGCCGCCGGTACGCCGGGTCGCGCAGGCTCAGGCGGTTGCGGCTGAGCACCGCCGTCGCCAGCAGCAGAAACAGGCCGCTCGTCGATGCGAAGTAGAGCAGGTCCCTCAGATCGACCACGCCGCGCGCCACGTTCTCGAAGTGGCCGAGGACCGCCAGTTGGGACACCCATCCCCCCACCGGCTGCGGCAGACCGATCTGCACGACCGGCGTCCCGGCCAGCACGAGGCCGAAGCACGTGAACGCGCCGAGGATGAAGGCGGTGATCTGGTTGCCGGTCATCGCCGAGGCCCACAATCCGATCGCGATCATCTGCGCGGCGAGAAGCGCGGCGCCCGCGTACTGGGCCGCCATGATCCCGGGGTCGGCCTCCGAGGCCGCCAGCACGCCCGCCGCCGCCGGGAGCGTGCCCGCCAGCGTCAGCCCCACGAACGCCCACGTGCCCAGAAACTTGCCCAGCACGATGTCGGTCTCGGTGAGCGGCTGCGCCACGAGCCATTCGAGCGTCCGGCTGCGCCGCTCCTCCGCGAGAGCCTTCATCGCCGCGGCGGGCACGAAGACCACGAGGAGCCAGGGCAGCAGGTCGAAGAAGGGCCGCAGCGTGGCCCTCTCCATGGCGTAGAGAGAGCGGAACGTCAAGTACAGGCTGAGCCCGAGGAACGCCACCGCCAGCACGTAGGCGGTGGGCTGGTCGAAGAAGCTCCGCAATTCCTTGCGGGCCACGAGGAAGGTCTGGCGCGCCGTCATCGGGTATCTCCTGCGGCGGTCCCTTCGCCGGCGTCTCGAGCCGCCGTTGCCGTTTCCGCCCTCCCGGAGGGCGCGGCTCCTTCGTCCGCTTCCGCGGTCTCTTCCCCGGCGGTCGCGGTAAGCTGGTGGAAGACCTGCTCCAGCGACGCCTGTTCGCGCCCGAGTTCCCAGAGCACCCAGCCCTGGGCCGCCGCCAGCTTGAATATCTCCGGTCGAAGCTCGTGCCCTTCCGCACCCTCGATCCACGCCCGCGTCCGCCCGTTGACCGCCTTGGCCTCGCAACTCACGGCCCCCGGCAACGCCCGCAACGCCTCGGCCGCTCCTTCGCCCTCGACTTCGACGTGGTACCGCGCCCGGCCTCGGCCGCCTTCGAGCAGCTGCGCGACGGTCCCGTCCGCCACGATCGCCCCTTGCGAGATCACCAGGAGCCGCCCGCAAGTGGCCTCGACTTCCTGCATGACGTGCGTGCTCAGGATCACGGTCCGCTCGCTGCCCAGCGAACTCACCAGCTTGCGGATCTCGACTCGCTGGTTGGGATCGAGGCCCTCGGTGGGTTCATCGAGGACGAGGATTTCCGGCCGGTGCAGGATCGCTCCGGCCATCCCCGTCCGTTGCCGGTAGCCCTTCGAGATCTGGCTGATGGGCCGGAAGAAGACGGCGTCCAGGCCCGTCTCGTCGACCGCCGCCGAGATCGCCGAGCGCGCCTCCGCGCCCCCCAAGCCGCGGAGCCGCGCCACGAACTCCAAGTACTCGCAAACCAGCATCTCGTCGTAGAGCGGGTTCGCTTCGGGCAGATAGCCGATGCGGGCCTTGGCCGCCGTCAGGTCGTCGCCGATCGGGGCGCCGTCGAACCGGATCTGGCCCTCGTCCGGCTGAAGCGTGCCCGTGATCAACCGCATCGTCGTGGTCTTGCCCGCCCCGTTCGGTCCCAGGAAGCCGACCACCTCTCCCCGGCCCACCTCGAAGCTGGCTTGGTTCACCGCCGCGATCGGGCCGAACCGCTTGGTAGCGCCCTCGACCGAGATCATTCGCCTCCTCCTCTTGATGCTCTCCTTGCTCGCAACCGGGCCCGCGCCGCCGTCGGCGCACGGTCGGGCCGGCCATTCCCAGTCCTGCGAAGCCGCTGGGCCGCAAGCGCGTTCGGCCCCCCGGCTCATTGCGTCCGGTCCATCGCGATCACCGGGCAATCCGGGCAAGGCCACGCCTCGAAGCCGTTCTTGCGGGCACCGATTATACGAGACGCGGCGGAGCGTGTCCAGGTTGCCGCCGGTCCGCAGGGGCCGGGGCGCGCGGCTCGCCGAGCATCCGGCGCCGGCCTCGCCCCGCCCGCCCTCTTCCCGCGTAGCGAAGTCGTTGCCGAAACGTTGCGCGCACCATAAGCTGAAGTCCGTAGATTGCTCCTTGACCTCGAGGGTCCGTCCGTGCCCATCCGTCGCTTGCCGCGAAGCCGCGCGCTCGGTCAGGCAACCGCCGCGAGGGTTCGGGCGCGTCCGGCTCGGGGAGCGCAAACCCAGCATTCCATAAGGAGAGGACGGCACGATGAAGTCGATGTGCGCTGTGGGGCTCCTGTGGCTGGTCGCGATGCCCGCGACCGCCCAGGAGACGGGATCGGTGACCGGGGCGGTCACCGCGGAGGGGGGAGGGTTGGAAGGCGTGCACGTGGTGGTCGCGCAGACCGAGACCGGCGCCGAGTACGGCGGCATCACGAACGCCAACGGGCGCTTCAACGTGATGGGCGTGCCCGCCGGCGCGTACCACGTGACGGCGCGCATGATCGGCTTCGTGTCCGAGAGCCGGGACGTCGCGGTCGAATCGGGCGGCGCCACGGTCGTGGACTTCGCGATGACGTCGAACGCGGTGGCGCTCGGAAGCATCGATGTGCTCGCCGAGCGGGCCGAAGAGCGCCGGACGCCGGTGGCGTTCACCGACGTGGCCAAGCCGCAGATCCAGCGCCAGCTGGGCTCGCGCGACCTGCCGCTGGTGCTGAGCGTCACGCCGTCCGTGTACTCGACGGCCCAAGGCGGCGGGGCAGGCGACGCCCGCATCAACGTGCGCGGGTTCAGCCAGCGCAACACGGCCGTCATGATCAACGGCGTGCCCGTCAACGACATGGAGAACGGCTGGGTCTACTGGTCGAACTGGGACGGACTCGGCGACGCCGCCACGAGCATTCAGTTGCAA
Source organism: Longimicrobiales bacterium (assembly GCA_965203485.1). GTDB lineage: Bacteria > Gemmatimonadota > Gemmatimonadetes > Longimicrobiales > Gaopeijiaceae. The sequence continues at coordinate 249,056 of OZ241892.1, read as the reverse complement.
CGCGGCCTGAGCGCGGTCAACCTGGCCACGCCGTCGATCGGCGGCACGCTCAACGTGATCACCGACCCGAGCCAGCAGTCGGCCGGCTACAACCTCAAGCAAGAGTTTGGAAGCGGGAACTTCCGCAAGACGACGATGACGGCGTCCACCGGGCAGATCGGCAAGTTCGCCCTGACGGCCTCGGGCGTGCGCAAGACGGGCGACGGCTTGATCGACGGCACGTGGACCGACGCGTGGTCGTACTATCTGGCCTCGCAGTACAGGATCAGCGACCACAACCGCGTCGAACTCTACGCGGTCGGCGCGCCCCAGCGGCACGGGCAGAATCTGTACAAGCTCAACGCCGCCACTCTGAACCGCGACTTTGCCGCCGGCCTCGAAGGCTACGACCCGGGCGGCTTGGAGAGGTTTTCCACGGAGGCCGGCCGCTATTGGAGCCCAAACTTCGGAGGTGTCGACCCGAGCTACAGGGGGCGCCAGTTCACCAGCACCGGGCCCGGCGCCGGCGTCTTCAGCAGGCACAGCGCCAACTTCATCAACGAGCGCGAGAACTACTTCCACAAGCCGCAGGTCAACCTCAACTGGTACTCGGCCTTCGGCGGCGGATGGACGCTCAACACGGTGGCCTACTACTCGGGCGGCCAAGGCGGCGGAACAGGAACGTACGGATCGCTTGTCTGGGACAACACCTACGGCCAGAGGTTCCCCAACTGGAATGCGACGATTGCGCGCAACGGCGGCAGCGACGAAGGCGCGTCGCGCGGCATTCTCCGCAACTCGGTCAACAACCAGGACACGTACGGCGCCATCGCCAAGATGCACAAGGACTTCGGCGGGGATTGGGCCGCCGAGCTCGGCGTCGACTGGCGCACCGCCACGATCGAGCACTACCGCGAAGTCCGGGACTTGTTGGGCGGCTCGTTCTACAACGACTGCTTCCGCGGTTGCAGTTCCGAGTTCTGGACGGAGGCCGAAGGCGACCGGGGTCTGGGCGACAAGATTCACTACCACAACGAGAACGACGTGAACTGGATCGGCGCCCACGTGCAGGCCGAGCGGTCCACGCTGGCCGGTTCCCTCTACGGCATGATGGGCGTCTCGCGCATCTCCTACGACTACACCGACTTCTTCAGGAGGGGCATGGGCGGGGGATTCCTTGAGCTCAGCAGCGGCGGACTGACCGGCTACCAGCTCAAGGGCGGCGCAATGCGCAACGTCAACTCCGAGTGGTCCGTCTACGGCAACGCCGGGTACGTGTCCAAGGTTCCGATCTTCGACGGCGTGATCGACGACAACAACGGCCTTCTCAACGCCAATCCCAGGAACGAGACCTTCCTGTCGTTCGAGGCGGGCGCTCGGTTCCGCTCGCTGGATCGCCGCTTCTCTCTCGACGGGAACATCTACTTCACGCAGTGGAACGACCGGACGCGCACGCGCAACATCCGTCTCGACGAGGACACCGAAGGCTTGATCAACCTGCTGGGCCTGGACGCCCGCCACATGGGCGTGGAGCTGGAAGGCGCGTTTCAGCCGACGGACTACATGCGCTTCGACGCCGCGCTCTCCTGGGGCGACTGGAAGCACACCGCCAACGCCGAGGGCGAGTACCGGCCCGACGACCGGCGATCGGAGACGGAGCAGTACACCTTCTACGTCAGGGACCTGTACGTAGGCGACGCGCCGCAGTTCCAAGTCGCGTACGCGCTGTCTCTGTTCCCCACCGGCGGGCTGTACGTGCAAGGCGTCGGCAAGACCTTCGGCAAGCACTATGCAAACTACAATCCCTTCGATCGGACGGACGGCGCGGACGAAGGCGTGCAGTCGTGGAGTCCTCCCGGATACACGGTCTTCGACGTCCACATGTCCTACCGATTGGCGTCCGACGTGGCGGCGGCCTTCGGAGGCAACGTGAGGCTGTTCATGAACATCTTCAACGTCACGGACGCAGTGTACGTGCAGGACGCGACCGACAACTCCAGATTCAACGCCTACCGCGACGACGCCGAGAGGGCCCGCGGCCGACCGAGCCACAAGGCCGACGACGCAGAGATCTTCCTCGGATACCCGCGGTCGTTCAACTTCGGCTTCCAGATCTTCCACTGACGCGAGTACGACCAAGGCGGCCGGCCGGGGCGCGACGACGTGATCCGGCCGGGCCGCTTGGGCCGTTCAGTTTGGTCGGACGGTGCCGGCCGAAGGCTTCGTGCGAGGACCGCCTGCGATTGCCGGGCAGGCGTCGAATGAGGAGCCGGTGCAGCGCGTCCGGATTGTCGACGTGCAACCAGTGGCCGCCGTTGCACGTCGCGGGCGCACGCCTCGACCGTCGGCGTCTCCGGCCAGCCGGGCGATCGTCCGTGCCCTCGCAGGTCCCACCAGCGCCACAGCCCAGTCGCGGCCGGTCGCGGACGAGGCGCGTAGCGACGGACTTCCAGTTGCGCCCATGGCCGAAGATGCCGTGCGGCACGATCAGCGTCCGCTCCGGACGCGGGTCGCCCCTGGCACCGCGACGATTTCGTGGTGAAGCACGTCCATTCCGTCTTCCCGCTTCCGCGCCTTGGCCGCGCCAAGTCCCATTTGCCGATTTGCCGCTTCGGGAAGCCGCCGGTGCCTTCGACCCGGACTTGAGCCGTCTGCAGGACGTGCCCGGCTCGCTCGCCCGCTGTACATTCCCAAGACACGTCGCGTTTCGGGGGCGGCCTCGCCTCCGCCGCCAGCCTCCTAGCAAGTCACGGAGCCCGCCATGCCTCGTTGAATTCCCTGCGCAAGTGCCCGCCGACGAACCCGGGGGGCGGCGGTAGCTAGCGAGGCCTCGAATCAGAGGCAATCAGGTATTCCACGATCTTCGACGAAAGGAGCGGATAGGCTCTCGAATCGAGTTGTCGCGCCAAGTATTCTGGAACCTCAGCCTCCATCGTCTGCAACCGTGCCGCCGCTCCGCCTGGGCCACGCACGGGTATCCTCGGAACACCCGGCAGCATGTGCCCAAGCATTCGGTGCTCCTCTTCGATACCATCCATCCCACCCACGAACACCGCCCCGGCGATCTGTCCAAAACTCAGCATCCGCCGCCGCATCGTCCTCAGTGTGCGATCCAGGTCACCACGCCTCTCTGTCCAATGGACGTCTCCATAGCCAAGGCTTGCCAGCCTCTTGGTTTCCGATGTAACCCGCCCCCGAAACCATTCCGACTGGAAGACGTCCACCGAGTGCTTGGAGCGATGCTCCATGGCGATCGCGAGCACCAGCGGCGTAATGGTAGGATGCCCTCCGAACAGCAACCTGCCGTCGCGGGATAGTACAGCCCGCACCAGGGCCGTTACGGCATCGGCGACGGCTGATGGATCGTACGGCCGCACTGCTTCTCCCCTTTCGCCGGAAGGAAAGCTCGCCGACAGAAAGACGTGGCGCCCCCCAAGGGAATCCATCGCTAAGCCGCCACATCCTGAGTCCATGTGTCGATCGACCTGACCGCCATGTGAGTTGCCTGGCCAATCCACTCCAATACAGCTTGCTTTCGCTCGTCGATGCGTCCCCCACCATGCACGACGGATGCCCGCGTGCTGGTAGCATTAGGCGAACTGACCTTGGTCCGTTCGATGTCAAGTGCATACATATCATGCGATCGTGGGCGACGGGGCGTGACGCGGTACACCGAGGAAACGCTGTCAGGCGACAAAGCCTGAATCGTCCATGTCCCAATCGGAGTCCAAGTGTGGTCAAATTCATCGAGCCTCCCGGTAAGCGTGCCAAGTATCTGCTCACGACGTCTCCGAATTGCGCGTGCGTGGGCAAATTCAATCTTCCCGATAAGCGCATTCGATGCACTCTCGGTGAGCTTGCCACCCGAGAAATCTTGTTCCCCAAGGTCAATGCGGAAGGCATCGTCAATCAATGGAGTCGGTTCGCTCGCACTGGGCAATGCGACAGCCAGTATTTCGATTCGATGTTGTAGAGCGTATGAAATCTCGTGTTCGACCCACTTGGATTCCGCTAGTCCAGGACTCTCCAAAAGAACCACAAAAGCTTTGTCGGCCAGCTCGTCGTCGATTCGTTCGCTGAAGTCACTTCCCGGTGGAACGGTGAATCGATCTAAAAACACGTCGAAGCCGGACTGCACGAGCAACCCGTGTAGCTGTTCCGCCACTGGGCCTGAATCGCGTCGAACGTATGACAGAAACACCCTGCGCTCTTGCGTCACAAGCCCAAGCATCCCCAGAATAGTTGTCACCGCTCGATCCGGGGTGTCGTTCCAGTTGATCGTATTGACTTGCGAGATAGCTGACGGAAGCTTCTCATGGATATCACCAAAATCTTCTCGTCGCACGATTGGAAGAATCGGGAAATGTGACTTGAGTGCTCGACTCAGTGCTCTGCGAATGGCATCATCCCGTTGGCCAGCTTTGTTGCCCAGGTAGACAACCACGACGTGGGCCGTGTTGTTTGCTTGAGGGAGTGCCGTGCTACATCGCAAAACACCGGAACGTCCCAAGACCCCGTCTGCCGCCTGATTCACATCATTAGCAACCTCATCGGCAAACTGGTCGAGACCACGGTGCAGAAGAACAACTTCATAGGAGCACGACATTGGAGTTCTTCCTGTTAGCTGTAGTCGTTGCGTATCTGTATCGCTTCCTCGATTGTCGATACAAGGTCTTCATTGATCCAGGCATAGCGATCCTGACTGGTCGAACCGGCGGGATTGTAACACTTTACGATGGACGAAAAAGATTTGTCGCCTATCGACATGTGAGCGAAAGGATTCTTGCCTGGCCTTGATACTTGGCGGTCCTGGTCCCTAAGCCCGTGGACGCGAATCCCGACCACGCCCTTGCCGTCCTTCCATCCCTTTCTGATCTCGTAGTCGATCCATTTTCGCTCTGCCGTGTTGGTGCCGACCAATACGACAACGCAGGACCTACCGTGCATCTGATCGTCGATCCAGTCCTCGATTTCGTTTTCACCCCCCTCGGTGATCGCCTCCCAATCATTGTCGGATGCGGGCTGGTTGCCCTCAACGACACCCATGTTGCGCACTTGGCTCGCACGCCAGCTGTCCGGCTGGTAGTGGAAGCTGTAGAATACTCGTCGTTTCATTCGTCGACTCCTGTTGGAATGTCCCTTGGATTGTGTGTGCCACCTCGTGTGACATTCGCTCTCCCCAATGGTACTCATCGTATCCTACACGATAACATCACCACCTGGGATCAACAAGCGGCATGGCCGGGAGGGGCGCTACGGAAACGCTGCGTTGCCGACGAGCAGGACCGTGTTGTCGGGGACGGGAAAGCCGTCCCGGGTCGTACCGTCCAGTTCCCGGCCACCCGCCTTCGGGGTCCGACCGCCCCACTGCTTGAAGAAGAACGGTACGCCGCTAGCGGCACAATGGTCCCGGACGGTGCGCGCCCACTCAGGGGCCATCTGACGGGCATCGTGGCCGCTCTCGCCCCGGACGATCACCCAGTGGAGCCTCGGGAAGGCGTCCTCGGCACGGAGAGCGGAGGAGCGGCCACTGACGGGGGCGTCGCTACGGGCGGCGTCGTAGCGGAGCGGGCGGGCGGCCAGCGACAGGCGCAGGCCCAGCAGGGACTCGTAGGTATGGCCGATGTGGGCGATCTCCAGCGTCGAGAAGTCCACTCCCCTCCCTTGCTCGGCGTCGTGGCCGACGGCCGACAGCACGCGCCCGAACTCGGGGGCGCGCAGCTCCATCCGCTCCAGCAGCTCGGCGCCCGCGAAGTCCTTGGCCGCGAAGAGTGCGCCGTTGTAGGCGGGCACGTCCCACGCCGGGTTGCCGGATCGCATCGCCTTGACCAGCCGCGTGAACCCGTTCCACAGCGCGGACGACGCCGGGCTCAGCTTGCCCTTGGTCGCGTGGGCCTCGGTTACAAGCTCCGACAGCGACGCCTTGCGGTAGGATTCGTTGTTCATCGGCAGATGGTCGGCGGCTTCCGCAAAGAGGATGAAGACGGCGCGGAAGCCCAGCGTCATCGCGGCCTTCTCCAGCTTGTCGCGCTGGGCGTCGTCGTGCAGGTCCAGGCCGTGCTCCTTGGCCCAGTGCTCCATGTCGGCGGCCAGCGCGGGAAGGGCCTCCTGACGGATCGTGCGGTCCAGCCGGGCACGCAGCCGGACGCCGAAGTTGATCGCCTCCTGTTGCAGGTTGGCGAAGCCGTCGCCGACCAGGGACGGGGGCGCCAGCAACGCCAGGAAGGCGCGCCGGTCGTCGTCCAGCAGGTCGTCGTCCAGTTCGAGCCAGTGACGGGTTCCGCCGGGGGACTCCATGTCGAACAGACGGAAGTAGCCGCGAAACGCCAGAATGCCGTAGCGAGCGCCTCGTTGCTTGCAGTCCGCCGCCAGCAGTCCCTCGGGCGGGCGGCCGTCGCTGTCCAAGCGGGCCAGCGCGCTCGTCTTCTTGGGATGCACGACCGCCACCGGCCGGCCTTCGTGGACGGCCAAGTATCCCCGTCGCGGAAGGCGGTCCAGGCGGTAGCCCAGCGCCGACAACGTCTGGCGCCACGAGCTCGGCGCGGGCGGGAGGTCGGCCACCGCGCGGCGGGCGCGCTCCCATCGGGCAGGGTCGCGCCGACAGCGGGATTCCAGCGTGTGACGGGTGAGGAGGCCGTTGAAGGCCAGCCCGTTCCCCGCGGCGCGGTTCAGCTCGGCCGTCAGCCGGCGCACCGCTTCCAGGGGCGACAGGTCCGCCAGCGATTCGAGCGACTTGGCCAGGTGGCTGGCGTCCACGGAGCGCACTGGGCCTTGGTGCGTGACCGGGCCCAGGACGCGGAGGCGGCCGGGGCGCTTGGGGTCGTCGGCCAGCAGCAGGCAACGCCGGGCGACGGCTGCGGACAGCACGCGCCATTCGGCTCGCATGGCGGCGTCGGTGGTTGAGGCGGAAGCCGCAAGGTCGATGTCGCCGATGGTGGCGCGGGGGAGCGCTTCGGCGCCGGGGGCGGTCAGCGGGCGCGCCACGGCTTCGCGCACCAGGCGGCGGATGAGGTCGGGGGCGGTCACGGGGACCAAGGTATGGTTCCGGGACCTTGGCGCACAGGTCGCGGGCTTGATCGAATCCGAGAGGAGCCAGTACCGTCAGAACCGTCCAGTCTTAAACGACCAGTCGATTTATGCGGCCAGAAGGAGGCCAGCCGTGCCGACTACGAGACACGGATGCCCCATCGCCCGGCTAGTGCCCGTGGAAGACGACGCAAGGCGGAGAGCTTCCCAAGCCGCAGGGCGGATTCGAAACACGGCGCGCGCGCCTGCGGACCGTTCCGCTTGCCGAACTGGTGCGCTGGATTCACGAGGGGCGTCGCCGTTGATCGTTCTGGACGCTTCGGTCGCGCTGTCCTGGGTCCTGGCCGACGAGGGCACCCCGGAAACCGAGGAAGTGATGCGACAAGTCGTGCGGACCGGCGCTGTCGTTCCCAGGATATGGCGATACGAGATGCTGAACGCACTGCTGGTTGCCGAGCGACGAGGGCGAATAGAACTCCCGGGAGGTAGCCGATACGCTGGCCTTTTTGGCCCAACTTCCGATCACAGTCGACGAAGGCGACGAGGACGCGGACATCCTGGAAGTAGCGCGCCGCCGGAAGCTGTCGGCCTATGACGCCGCCTATTTGGCGCTCGCTGGCCGACGACGGCTCCCGCTGGCTACCCTGGACAACCGACTCCGAAGTGCGGCTTCGGCAGAAGGCGTGCCCTTGGTCACCAACTAACTTTCCTGATCTCGGCTCCGGCGCTTTCTGCCGTGCAGAGGCGTCGTTGACAGATTCTCCGCCAGATTACTGTGTCAATCCGTCAAGTCGCGTAACGCTCACGTCGCGCACGACACCCGGTCGAGGCAGTCAAGCAGTCGCTTTACGTGTGGCGAGGCGTCGGCAACCTTCTTCGGGTCGATCTTCGCCAACAAGACGAATGAATGACGGCCCTTGTGGTACAGCTTTCCGCCACGGCGTGTCGCTTTCTTGAGGCCGGCCATCACGTCTTCCTTCGCGATTCCTTCGATGTCTTTACTGCCCGGAAGCGCTTTTGCTCGAAAATCCTTGCCAAAGACCTTCGCCAAGCATTCCCTGTCCGCCAAGAACCACGCCTCCATGCACTGAACCATCAGTTGCGCCTGGTCGTCAGTGGCACCCGGCGGCTTCTGCCACCCATCCCGCTTTCGCAAGTGGGACCATGGCCCAACTTCTTGGCTGACTTGCTCCTCACTGTCGACGAGCAGGATGGCAACATGGCCGTCCACCGGAATGTCCAAGCTACGGCAGAATTTGTCGTAGGCGTTGCCCCGCCCACCGCACGCTACAACGCGAGGCATTCGGTTCTTAAGGCCGGCGTGGCGAAAGAACTCGCTAAACCCTTTGCGGCAACGGCTTTTCAGTTCGCGTGTATCTCCTCCTCCTTCGACAAACACCGTCACCATCTGTTCCCCCCGATCTTTCCTGCACTCCACAGTTGGCCCAAGCGGTATTCCTTCAGCCAATCGGACAGTTTTGCCGGATCCAGCCGCTTCATAGTTGTCTTGCCGTCATGCTTCTCGCACACCACGACCACGTCCGCGTCTTCAGTGAGCGCATCGACCAACGTGTCCGAATGCGTGGTGACGACCAACTGACATCGCCGGGAAGCGTCGCGCAGAAGGTCGGCCAACTGCGGCAACACGTCCGGGTGAAGACCCAGCTCCGGCTCCTCCAAGCACACTAGCGGGGGCGGCTCGGGGTCGCACAACACGGTCAACAAGCACAGGTACCTCAGAGTGCCGTCTGACAATCTCGTCGCGGGAATCATCATGTTGCCTTCCTGCAAGAACAACTGGGCGGCGTTATTTTGGACAACGACGTGAAAGTTAGATATGCCGTCGTATAGCTGATGCAACGCCTCCAGCACGGCTTGCTTCGTCTCGACATCCAACGCCAAGCGGCTGAGGATGAGTCCAAGATTGCTGCCGTCTTCCAAGAGAAAGTCGTTGGGAAGGTCGGGCTTCTGCGGCAGTCTCGGAGGCGTGTTGCGCCCAAAGGTCCACTCACGATACAGACGCATCTTGCCTAGCTGGCGTCCCAAGTATGTGATCTCTGGATAGTGATCTGGATCCTTCCTCTGCGCTAGGATGGATTGATCGAAATCGACATCTTCCGGTCGGAGTTGTCGACGTTGCTGCTCATTGTGGGGGTCACGGTAGTTCAACGTGGCCCGTCCGCCGGTGGAGGTCAGGTAAATGTACGGGTCGTTCTTGCCAGGATATGGGTGTTGATTCTCGAGTTTTTCGGTCAATAGCTCGAAGCGCCCGGCGCTTGCCCCAAACTCCAGACTATAGCGGAGCGACTGTTGCCTTCCAGGGTTGTCCACCACGACTTCCAGGCGAGCCGACGAGGGTCGGCACTTCCCTCTCCACAGCCAATCCACAATGCCTCCCCCTTCTCGGATTGGTACGCGAATGTCGGTTGGCGCGGCGCGTACCAACCCAAGGGCCTCGATGAAGTTAGACTTGCCAGAGCCGTTTGGTCCGACGAGGACGTTCAGGGGCTTCATCCCTAGGGTAGTCTCAGAACCGAACGACAGAACATTGCTGAGAATAACCTCGTGGAGGAACATTGCAGCCTCGGCGTTAGGGTTGTCCATCATCTCGCCGGAACACGGCCGGAGCGAGTGGGTTGGAGTTGCACGGACGCACGCACAATGCAGGAATCTACGATCGAGCGGCCCACGCTGCAAGGAGAGCGGCCGAGGTCGGGGGGCGGACACGCGGCCGCGGCGCAGTCGACGCTGACTCGGCGGCCGTCAGCGTCTCCCTCCGATCCCGAAGACGTCCATGTGGTCCAGGTCGAGGCTGTCCTGTCGGATCGCCGCGACGAGATCGTCTCCGAAGGCGGGGGGCACGAGCGACGAGGTTCCGATGCCCTCTTTTCGGCGCGGCGCCGGCAGGCGGCCCACCAGCGCGCCGGGGGTCGAAGGCTTCCCAGTAGTTCCCGCCGTCGTGCTCAACCTCGACGAACATCGTGCCGCCGAGGTCCCAAAAAGAGATCGACCACGACGGGCTTTGCGACTGGGCGGACCGAACGCCGAGGATCGCAGGATGCGCCGGGACGCTCCGCGATCCACTGGTCCCATTCCTCTTCCACGGCGCTCCATTCCGCGTCGCTCACCTGCTCCGCGGGCAATACGCGCTAGATCACCCGCACGGTGTCGGCTCCGCGGGTCGCGACGATCTTGTACTCGTCGGTCATGGCCGAGTACCGCAAGCCGTCCGGGCCCGGGTGCTGGACGCGCCTCGCGCCAAACGGAACCTCGAAGAAGCCGATCATGCCTTCGCCCCACTCGCACATGACGCCCCGGTTCCCCCGCCCCCGGCAGCGCCTCGACCGTGTCCGCCGTCTCGCCCTCGGCGCTGTGTCCCACCCACCTGCGGCCCGGCCGCCCAGCCTCGCCGGAGCGCACCAGCTCGGTGGCGTAGACTTGTTTCGGCCCTGCCGAGTAGCATCGAATCTCCGCCGAAGCGCCGGTTGCCGTCCGGTCCATCGTTTGCCTCCATACGCCAAGTGATGTCGTTCCCGAATCGGAATGCGCCGTTGCCCAGAATGCGCCCCGGTCGGCTGTCCGGCAACCCAAGGTTTCGGAAGACGCGCCGACTCGCCATCTTGAGGAAGCATCTCCCGAAGCCGCGAAGTCCCCAAGCAGCAGGAGCCCCAAACCATGCACGTACTCGCTTGCCGTCACCTCGGCGCCGGGCGTTCCGTCGCCGCGCTCGCCGTCGCCCTCCTCCTCGCGCTCCCCGCCCCCGCCGCCCACGCCCAGCAGTGGACGCCCTCGGCGCCGGGCAGCGACAACATGGACGTCCTCGGCCACGCCCCGCTCGGCCCGCGGCTGTCGGTTTCCGACCTGGACCTGGAGCAGGAGCTGGACCGGCCCTACGCCTACGTCGGCCGCATGGTGTACGGCGACGTCGGCCCCAAGGGCTTGGACATCGTGTCCATAGCCGACCCCGAGAGTCCCGAAGTGCTGTACGAGTGGCGGATCGAGAACCAGGACCTGCACATGCGGACCGGCGGCATGGACGTGAAGCACTTCAAGCTGGCCGGGCGCTACTACGTGGTGCAGTCCCTGCAGTTCGGCCAAGGCGGCCCCAACCCGGACCTCGGCGCCGTGGTCCTCGACGTGACCGGCCTTCCCGATCCGTCCACCGTCCGCGAGGTGGCGCGCATCCGCGAGCCCGGTCTGCCCGGCGGCTTCCACAACATCTTCGTCTACAAGCATTCGGACGGCCGCGTGTTGCTCTTCGCCACCGTGCGCGGCCCCTTCGCCCACGTCTACGACATGGCCAGCGTTGTGGCGGGCGACATGGAGAACGCGCTGGCCGGGAAGGTGCCCGTGCCGGAGTCCGCCGAGGGAAGCGGCGCGGGGCGCGGCTACCACGACTTCTACGTCGGCTATCATCCGGACACCGGAGAAGACCGCTTCTACGGCGGCGGCACGGGCGGCTACTACGTGTACGACGTGAGCGATCTGGACAATCCGGAGCTGCGCGTCTCGCTCGCGGGGATCAGCGGCGTCCGCTACGGCCACACCTTCACGCCCAGCCCCGACGGCCGCTACGTGATCGCCGAGACCGAGTACCAGTACGCCCCGATCCGCATCTTCGACCTCCAGCCCGCGCTCGACGGCGAGACGACCAACATCAGCCGACCGATCTCGGCTTGGACCGCGGACTGGGAGAACCTCGTGCACAACCACGAAGTCCGTTGGCCCTACGTCTTTGCGTCCGGCTACCTGGACGGCCTGCAGGTCTTCTCGCTGATGGACCCGGAGAATCCCGTCACGGTGGGCTACTACGACACGTACGTCGGCCCGCCCAACAAGGACCGCTACCCGATGTTCAACGGAGCCTTCGGCGTGGACGTGCGCAACGCCGACGGCCTGATCGTGGTGAGCGACATGACCACTGGCCTGTGGACCTTCAAGATGGAGGGCTTCAGCGGATGGAACGGCGAGCGCTGGGGGATGCCCAACATCTCGTCGGTGCAGGACTGGGACAACGGCCCGGTCAGGCGTCCGATCAGTTGACGGCCGGCGGCAAGACGGCGTCGCGGCAGGAGCTTCCTGCGGCCGCGGCCGGCACGAGTGCGGCACGGCGGCGCGCCGGCGCCCGGGCGAGACGGCTCGTCGCGCTGGGGGCGCTGGGCTTCGGAGCCGCCGCGATTTCGGGGGCGACGCCGGGTGGCGACGCGGCGGAACCGGCGGCGACGGCCGTCCCGGGGCCGTGCGGCGCGACGAACATTCGCGGGCCCGAGTACTATCGCTTTCCGATGGTCTCCACGAGGCGCGTTCCGGGCACCGCCGCAGCGACGGGCACCGGCGAGGTCGCCTTCTCGGCTTCTCCCTTCGGCGTCGCGCTGGGCGAGGACGGAAGCTACGAGTACGACTTCGCGCTGCGCTTCGAGCGGCTGAGGCTGCCGCCGCAGGGCGTGTTCGTCGTCTGGACCGCCACGCCGGCGCTGGACCAAGTGGCCGTCGCGGGCCCGTTGGAGGATCCCGGCATCTTCAAGGGCAGCGTCGCATGGAACAAGTTCCTGGTCGTGATCACGCTGGAGCCCGAATTCGACCCCGGCGCCACGGCCTGGACGGGCCCGGTCGTCGTTCGCGGCATGTCGCGTTCCGGGATGATGCACACGATGGCGGGGCACGGCGCGTTCGAGCAGGAGAACTGCGCCGCCTACGGCTACGAATAGCGCGCGCTCCAGGCACGGCACGACTCCGATGACAGGTCGCGCGAAGACGCGCGGGCTCGCTTGCGCAGGGCTCGTCGCGGCAGGGACGCTTCCTTTCCCCGTCGCAGCCCAGCAGATGGAACATGGAGCGCACGCCGGGCACGACACGGCCGCGACCGGGTGGAGGATGCCGCCGATGGACCCGAACATGCCCATGTTGCCGGGACTGGCGGGAGCGCAGCCGCCGGTGGGCGCATTCCTGGCGGGAGAGGGCGTCGACTTGGCCGACTTGCCCGAAGCGCGTCCCAGCGAAGTCGTGCGGATGGCGCATGGCGACACGCTGGACGTGGACGTGTCGATCGTGCGCCGCGCGTTGGGCGGACACGTCGCCGCGATGTACGGATACAACGGCCAGCACCCCGGCCCCTTCATCCATGCGGCGCAGGGATCGACCGTCGTGGTGCGGGTCACCAACCGGATCGAGGGTCCGACGACGGTTCACTGGCACGGCCTTCGCCTCGACAACCGCTTCGACGGCGTGCCCGGCCTCACGCAAGCGCCGATCCAGCCCGGCGAGTCCTTCACCTACGAACTCAAGGTCCCCGACGCGGGCATGTTCTGGTATCATCCGCACGTGCGCGAGGACGTGCAGCAGGACCTGGGCCTGTACGGCAACCTCCTTGTTTCGTCGCCCGACCCGGAGCACTACGGGCCGGCCCACCGCGACGAGCTGCTGGCGCTCGACGACATCCTGATGGACGAGCAGGGGTTGGCGCCGTGGGGCAAGGAAGCTCCCACGCACGCGCTCATGGGCCGGTTCGGCAACGTGATGCTGGTCAACGGCGCGACCGGCCATTCGCTGGACGCGGCCCCCGGCGAGGTGATTCGCTTCTTCATCACCAACGTGGCCAACACGCGCACCTTCAACGTCACCTTCGGCTCGGCGAGCGTGAAGCTGGTGGCGTCCGACGTGGGCCTGTTCGAGAGGGAGACCTGGGTGCGGAGCGTCGTGGTCGCTCCCGCCGAGCGCTACGTGGTGGACGTCTCGTTCCCCGAGGCGGGGCGCGTCGCGATCGCCAACACGATCCAGGCCGTCAACCACTTCCGCGGCGAGTTCTATCCGCGCGTGGACACGCTCGCACTGGTCGAAGTCTCCGGCCCGCCCGTCCGCGACGCCGTCGCCGAAGCGCACGCCGTCTTGCGCCGCAACGAGGCCGTCGCCGCCGAGCTCGCTCCGCTGCGCGCACACGTGGCCCGCCCGCCCGATCACACCCTGGTCGCAGACGTCCGCGTGCAGGGTCTCCCGTTGCCGATCGTGCGCTCGATGGAAGCGGACACGCTCTACGTGCCCCCCGTCGAATGGAACGACGCCATGCCGATGATGAACTGGCTGTCGACGGGCACGCAGGTGAAGTGGATTCTTCGCGACGCCGAGACGGGCCGGGAGAACGAAGAGATTCAGTGGCGGTTCAAGCTGGGCGACCTAGTGAAGATTCGCGTCTTCAACTCGCCCAACTCGTTTCACCCCATGAACCACCCCGTGCACGTGCACGGGCAGCGCTTCGTCGTCCTCGCCCGCGACGACGTGCCCAACGACAACCTCGCGTGGAAGGACACGGCGATCGTCCCGGTAGGGTCCACGATGGACATTCTCGTCGAGATGTCGAACCCGGGCGCTTGGATGCTGCACTGCCACATCGCGGAGCACTTGCACGCGGGAATGATGACGCACTTTGCCGTGGAAGGCTGACGACGGGCATCGGCAACGTCCAGGACGCGAAGCGGGCGCCGGCGCCGACCGGCAGGCTTGCAAGCAGCGCGAATCGAGTCATGCCCCCCTGGTCGAGCGCAACACTTCCGGCGCAACCGAGGTGGGGGGCGCCCCGAGAACTTCGGCGCCGACTAGGCGGACGAGGGGATTGCGGGCGGCTTCTCGGCGGAGCGGCTCCGCGAAGCCGCCGAGCGACACGAGAAGGCGAAAGCGGGATTGGCGGCCGCGACCGTAGGGGCACCTGCGCACTTCGCCTTCCAGCGCCTCAAGGGCGGAGGATTCCACGGGTCCCGGACCCGCATGGACGTGGGCATGGCAAACGGCGCCGTTCTCGAGCGTCGCGGCAGCCGGGAAGTCGAAGTCGTCTCCCCACAACGGCCCTGCGCGCCGCGCCGTGGCGCCCAGCAGAGCCCCGCATCCGAAGCGGAGGAAGTTGCGGCAGATCGCCGGCAGGGCGGCAGCGAGAACCGCCTGCAGGGCGGGTTCCAGGCGGTCGGCCCAAGCGCGTTCGGCGCCGCCCGGGGTCAGGAGCGCCGAGCGCAACGGGTGCAGCGCGGACCACCAGAGAGCCTCGAAGGGGTCGGCCAAGCGGTAGCGCGTGCGCCGGCCGGAGCGAGACGCTCCCAAGGGCCGCTCGGCGTCGATCAGGCCCAAGCGCCGAAGCCGGTGCAGGTACGGGCCCGCCGCGCCGGGCGCGCTGGCGCCGAGAGCCGCCGACACTTGGCCCCAGCTGGCGGCGCCTTGGGCCACCGCGCTCAGGATCGACGCGTAGCGGGACACCTTCTGGACTCGCCGTTCGAGGCGGTCCCTGGGCGCCGACGCGAGCGGGCTGTCCGCGCGGGCCAAGCAGGCGCGCAGCGCGTCCGCCGGGCCGAAGGGCGGGTTCGCGTTCGGCTCCGCGACGCTCCGTACCGCCGCCCACGTGCTCGGAAGGCCGCCGAAGAGAGCCCAGCCCAGCAGCAGATGCCGGCCGCGCCACTCGGGGAACGCGCTCGCCAAGTCGTAGTGGCTGCCGACGCCGACCTCCATGACTTCGGCCGGATCGGCGACCGGCCGGGATCCCAAGGCCGCGCTGGGCTCGCGAAAGGGAGATCCGGGCGCGTTCAGCCGGCGGCCGAGCCCGCGTTCGGCCCGAACGAGGAAGACGTGGACGCGCTGGCCCCGGCGGCGAGCGGCCAGCCACGCGTCGCCCAAGAGCCGCCAGAACCTCCGGTTGACCGCCGCGAGCCCGTCCGGCTCGTTGATCACCAGCGTGAGCGGCGCCGACCGCGGCAGGAGGGCCAGCAGGCCGGGCCACTCTCGGGGAAGCGCCGACGCCGCAGGCGCAGACGACCACGGGTCCCACGCAGGCAGGTTCCAGACGTCCGTCCGCCGTCGCGGCGAGGCCGCCCGGGCATCGCTCACGAGGGGACGGACCTGCTCCGCGAAGGCCGCCAGATTGGCTCGGTCGCTCAGCCCCGGCGGCTCGAACACGACCCGGCGGAACGACTGCGTCGCCTCCAGCACGAACGGCAGAGGCGAGAGGCCAGGACGCCCTTCCACCGAGGCCAGGACGGGCCCTGCCCGCCGGGCCAGCCCCCGAAGCCGATCCTTGGCCAAGTCGAATATCATAATCAAAAATAACTTAAATGAAATACTGCCAAAAGTGCTTCCGCTTCCGTCCGCCGGGCCCCATCTTTTATCCAAACGAACGGCCCGCGCGAGCACGAGCAAGGCGCCAGTCCTCACTACGTCATGGACGCGGCCTAGTCAGCCGCCGTCGTCCGCGCACCGACGCGCGCACCCCGCCCGCCGACCCCGGCCTCCATCCACCCCACCCCCAAGAGCCACGGAGACAATGATCACCACCCAAGGACGCTTCGACTCCTTGAGGGCCGCGAAGACTTGGCGACCCGATCCCGAGACCTCCCGCCCCGCCGATCCGGGCTACCTGGAGCGACTGTTCGGCGAGAACGCCTTCGGCGTCCCCCAAATGCGAGCCTTCCTGCCGGGCGACGTCTTCGACCGGCTGACCGCGACGATCCGCGACGGCAGCCCGCTCGACGCCTCCATCGCCGAGACGGTGGCCGACGCCATGAAGAAGTGGGCGCTCGCGCGCGGCGCGACCCACTACACGCACTGGTTCCAGCCGCTCACCGGCAACACGGCCGAGAAGCACGACTCGTTCCTCAAGGTCGGCGAGGAGGGCAGGGCGCTCACCGCGTTCGGCGGCACCGAGCTGGTGCAGGGAGAGCCCGACGCCTCGTCGTTTCCGTCCGGCGGCCTGCGCGCCACCTTCGAGGCGAGGGGATACACCGCCTGGGACCCGACGTCGCCCGCGTTCATCCTCGAGGGCGAGGCCGCGACCTTCCTGTGCATCCCGACGGCCTTCTCCAGCTGGGCCGGCGACAGCCTGGACAAGAAGATTCCGCTGTTGCGGTCGATGGATGCGCTGGATCGCGCCGCCCGCCGCGCGTTGCGCTTCTTCGGCGAGGAGAGCGGACGGATCACGGCCAGTCTGGGGCCCGAGCAGGAGTTCTTCCTGATCGACCAGGAGTTCTACTACCGGCGGCCCGACATGATGACCGCCGGCCGCACGCTGTTCGGAGCGGAGCCCCCGCGCGGACAGGAGCTCGACGACCACTACTTCGGCTCCATTCACGACCGCGTGCTCGCGTTCATGCAGTCGGTGGAAGTCGCCCTCTACCGCCTCGGCGTTCCGATGAAGACGCGCCACAACGAGGTCGCGCCGCACCAGTTCGAGATGGCCCCCGTGCACGAGAACGCCAACGTGGCGTCGGACCACCAGCAGCTGATGATGCGCATCCTGGAGAAGAACGCCCGCAAGTACGGCTTCGTCTGCCTGCTGCACGAAAAGCCGTTCGCGGGCCTCAACGGGAGCGGCAAGCACCTCAACTGGTCCTTCGGCACTGCCGACCGCAACCTGCTCGAGCCGGGCGACACGCCGCACGACAACGAGAAGTTCCTCTTCTTCTGCACCGCGGTCCTGCGCGCGGTCGAGCGCCACCAAGACCTGCTCCGCGCCTCGATCGCCAGCGCCGGCAACGACCATCGCCTCGGCGCCAACGAAGCGCCGCCGTCGATCATCTCGGTGTTCCTGGGCGACCAGCTACAGGACGTATTCGAGCAGCTCGAGCGGGCCGGGTCCGCCCAGGCGGAACGCCGCGAAGGACTGCTGGGCCTGGGAGTGGACGTGCTGCCGGTGCTGCCCAAGCACTCCGGCGACCGCAACCGCACGTCGCCGTTCGCGTTCACCGGCAACAAGTTCGAGTTCCGGGCCCTGGGGTCGTCGATCAGCGTGTCGTTTCCAGCGACGGTCCTGAACGCGGTCGTGGCCGAATCCATCGACGAGCTGGCCGAGCAGCTGGAGGAAGCCGCCAACTCGGGCGCCGACCGCAAGGACGCACTGCGGAAGCTCCTTTCGCGCGAGGCCAAGTCGTTCAAGCGCATCGTCTTCAACGGCGACAACTATTCGTCCGAATGGGTCGCCGAGGCCGAGGGGCGAGGCCTGCTCAACCTGCGCACCGCCGTGGACGCCCTTCCGGCCATGGCGTCGCCCAAGAACCGAACGCTGTTCGAGAAGTTCGGCGTGCTGAGCCCGCGCGAGCTGGAGTCGCGCCTCGAAGTGCGCCTGGAGCAGTACTTCATCCGGGTCAACATCGAGGGCGAGACCGCGGCCAGCATGGGCCGCACCATGATTCTTCCCGCCGCGGTGCGGTACTTCGACCAGTTGCTGTCGGCCTGCGACAAGGCCGACCGGGCCGGGCTCGCGACCGAGGGACTCGCCGCCTCCGCCCGGCGCACCGGGGCACTCGTGGACGAACTGGTGGCCGCGCTCGACGCGCTGGACATGCAGAACGCCGAGCTGGGGGGCGCCGACATGGCGTCCAAGACGATCCACATGAGGGACAACGTGATTCCGGCCATGAACGCGGTCCGCGACGTCGTCGACCGCTTGGAGGCCGTGATCCCCGACGACATGTGGCCCTTGCCCAACTACCGCGATATGTTGTTCGTCAAGTAGCGGCAACGGGCGGAGAGAAGGCTCGACACAAGCGAAGAACGGAGAGAAGATGACGAAGAGGACGGGACGGGCGCTGGTTGCGTCGGCCATCTTGGCAACCGGTTGCGCCGACGGAGGGCCGATGGACGGGGGCGGCGCGAGCCATCTGGAAATGGACGATCCGGACGCCGTCTTCCCGGAGGCGTTCGCGCTCGTGCGCACAGTGCGCGAGATGCCGGACGGCAAAGTCCTCGTGGCCGATCCGCTGGGCCAGGTCCTGGCGCTCGCGGACATGGAGGCCGGCACGGCGGACACGCTCGGGGGGGTCGGCCCCGGCCCGGACGAGTACATGCAGCCGGACGCCGTGTGGCCGCTGCCCGGCGGCAAGACGCTGCTGGTGGACCTGGGCAACTCGAGGCTCACGGAACTCGGGCCCGACCTGGCGTTCGAGGACTCCCGCTCCTTCGTGGTCGGCGGCATGACGCCGGGCCGGCCGCTCATCTTGGCGTTGCCGAACGCAGTGGACCGCGACGGCCGCGTCTATCTCCGCGGTTTTGGCGGAATGCGGACGGGCGTGGACTCCGCCTACGTGCTGCGCGTGGACCTGGCCACCGGGACCGTCGATTCGCTGGCGCGCATCAAGACGCCCTCGACAATTCGGACCTCGTCCGGCCCCGAGAACAACCGGAGAGCGTCCGTGCGGCAGGTTCCGTTGTCGCCGGCCGACGCGTGGGGCGTCGCGGAGGACGGCAGGTTGGTGATCGCGCGCGCCGAAGACTACAGCGTCGAGTGGGTCATGCTCGAGGGTTCGATCGTGCACGGCCCGCCGGTCGAATACGATCCGCTCCCCATCGGCCGAGAAGAGAAGGAGGAATGGCTGGCAACCAGCTCCGGGAGTTCCCTCAGCATAGGCATTTCGGAGTCGAGCGACGGCGGGATGTCGGTGCAGGCGTCGCGAGGCGGACCGTCCAACACCGATCTCGACGCCCAGCCTTGGCCCGACGCGCTGCCCCCCTTCTACGATTCGCCGATCAGGGTCGACTCCGTCGGCCGCGCTTGGGTGCGCGTGCACACGGGAGCCGACGCCGCGTCGGCCTACGACCTGTTCGGCCCGTCGGGCGAGCGCGAGGCCCGGGTTCACCTGCGTCCGGGCCGCCGGGTCGCGGCCTTCGGCCCCGGCAGGGCCTACGTAGTGCACACGGACGAACTCGGAATGCAGCATTTGGAGCGCTACGTTCTGCCCTGATGTCGCGGTCTGCCCCAACTCGAGACGAGAGGACTCCATGATTCGCTGCACTGCGCCCGCTCCCGACCGGAAGAAGACCGGCGCCATCGCCGCGTTTGCCTGCGCGACCGCGCTGTCGGCGTGCGGGAACAACGCCGAACCTGCTGCCGAGGACTCGCTTTCCCCAGCCGAGGCCACGGGGTTGGCGTACGGAATTGCGAGATTGACGGCAGTCGGCCCCCCTGTGTCCGACACGACGTTCGCATGCCCCCGCGGAGGAACTGCCGCCGTATCCGGGTCCGTCGCTCCCGATCCCCTCGCCGACAGCATCCTCGCGGTAAACCTTGTCATGGGTCTCACGCAATGCGGCATGGATGTCGACGATGTCGTCTTCACGTTGGACGGCGCCCCCGGCGTGAACCAGCAAGGGACGACCATCGTTCACGGCTTCTTCGAGTCCATAGACTTGGCCTACGAGATCACGGGCGGCTTCGACTGGCGGGTCGCGAACCCGTCCCGGGCCGGTTCGTGCCCACTCGACATGGACTTGACCGGTCGCGGCGAGATCGGAACCGACGGAGAACTCGTTCTCTCGGGAACGGTCGCGGGCGATTTCTGCGGGGTGAACGTCAGCCTTCCGCTGGACTCCATCGGCCGCTAAGTCGGGGGTGCGCAGGCTGCGTCTGCGCAACTTCCGCCCCGTTGTCCGCAACTCGGCCGGTTCGGTTCGCTCTCGGCCGGATGCTCAGGCGGTCGTCCCGCAATTCCGCCCAGGATCCGCTTTGTCGCCGCAACCGCCGGGCGGCGCCAGTTCCGATTTCGAGACACGGTATCGTGGGATAGCCGAGCTCTTCGGCGACCAGGACGCCCAGCACCAGAATGGCGTCGGGCGCACCCACCACGATCCCGGACGGCGCGGTGCTCGAGCGGAGCATTTCCAGCATGATCGCGCTCGACGAGCTGGAGCCGATGGTGCGTTCCATCACCAGGATGCGGCCCTGCAGGCTCTCGCCGTGATGCGGATGGCGCGGGTCCGCGACGAGCCCTGAGCGAGGATCGACGCCGCCCCAGAAGCTCAGAGGCTCGCTCAGCACGAGCAGCCGCGCTTGGGCCTTGCCGCCGCTGACCGGCCGGCCGGTCAGCTCCACGGCATTCGTTTCTCGCCCCTCCCGCACCAGTCTGGGCGCCTCAGCCGCCGGAAGAACCGAAGTGCTTTCTCAGGTCCTGAATCAGTTCCGTGGACCGCAGATCGTCGATCCGCTTGCTCATCTCGTCGACCCGCTTGCCGGCGTCCTCGAAACGCTGGTTCATGACCGTGACGATGCGCGTCTCGGAATCCTTGATGCTCCGCCCGATCGCCGCGTGCGCCTCCCTGTTTTCCTCGGCATGACGCTGAATGAGTCCCATCGTCTCCCGGAAACGGCGGTCGGCATCTCTTCCGGCTGCGCCGAAGCGGAGGTCAACTTCGCCGAAGCGGCGGTCGACCTCGCCAAAGCGGCGGTCGACCTCGGCGAAGCGGCGGTCCATGTCCTCCCCCGCTTCGCGGAAACGACGGTCCATGTCCTCCCTCATCTCCGCAAGGCGACTGCCGAACCAACGTCCCAGGCTGAGCGTCGCTCCCCCGACGATCACCGTCGTCGTCAACGTTGCGGCCCAGTACTCCATGATCGTTCCTTCCGGCGGATTGGTTCGGTCAAGAAAGTAGCGCGCGGCGAGTCGTCCCGCCCGAGCCGCGGGCCTCGGCGCCCCCGGAAGAAAGATGAGGCGGCCCTCGGGACGCTCCCATGGCCGGATGGGACCCACCCGGAAGCAGATCGCTGCCCGCGAGCGTCCCAGCCGTGCCCGAGGCGGAACCCCGTGAACGCGACGGGACCATTCGGAAGCGGATCGCCGCTCGCGACGGTCCCGATCCGGCCCTTCAGCTCCACAGCGTCTCGTCGCGAACCACGCGTCCCTGCTTCGCGGAGGCGACGCAGTCCTCCAGGCTGCCGTAGACGACGCCGTAGCCCGTGTTGGCGGGAGTGTAGTGGGCGAACTTGCCCGAGTTGGTCATGAGCACGCCGCCGCGCGCCGGCAGCACGGGGGTGACGACGACGCACGTGTCCACGACGACCTGCACGCCCGCGTCTTCAAGGCGCCGCAGGCGCCCGGCCTTGGACAGGCTCCCGTGCTCGTGCCTGCCCGTGCACGCATAAAACGGAACGGCGAACGGCGCCGCGGGCAGGAGAGCGTCCAAGTGGGCGAACTCGCGAAGGGAGAAGTGCGGGCTGCCGACGGCGACGGCGTCGATTCGGCCGGCGGGAACCGTGCTCAGGCCGTCGCGGACGCGCCGGAGAGTCGGGGGAGCCGCGGCCAGCACGGTCTCGGCCGGGCCACCGCCCATGGCCGTCGTCGCGTCCGGCGCCTCGGGCGTCACGGCCTCCACGTGAAACAGCCCCACGGCGCCCGAAGAAGCGGCCGCCGCGCCCATGGCCTTCAGCTGGTCCTCCGTCGTCGTCTCGGGCAACCCCGTCACCACGGCTACGCGGTCGCCCACCGCCCGGCCCAGCCAAGTCCCCAGGACCGGAAAGAACACGTCGCGCTCCTTGAGCTCGGGCGCCAAGGCGGCCGTTTCGACGAGGACGGTCGCCCGGCGGTTCTCGGCGAGGTGGAGACCCGTGCGCGGCGCGCGCCCGGCCAGCGCGCAGCAGATGTCCATGAAGTCGCCGTACCGGTTCGTCCGGGCTCCAAGCACCGAGTTGGCGAAGGCCACGGCATTGCTCTCGCCCCAAGCCACGTCTTCGCCCAGGCGCGGCCTGTGTCCGGCTTGGTAGGGGGCGCAGGTCCACGTGGGACGGCAGCCGAGCGCCTCGTACGCTCTCATTTGCCGAAGCGCCATCTGCCGCCTGTGCGCGCCAACCCGCACGCGCCCAGGATGCAGCAGGTCCAGGGCGCCCACGTTCAGCGTGGCCGGCACCGCCGAAGCTCCCCCGAGTTCCACCAGCCGCTCGGCGAACTCCACTCCGCCGTCGCCGTGGTGCAGGCAACCGTCGATGTGGGCGGACGCGATCCTCGCCAGGTCGCGCGCGCCCAGGATGCCGGCCATTCGCACCACGATCCGCATCGCCAGCTGGACCGCCGGCCCGGCGCCGCCGTCGAGCATCGCGGCCTCTTCCGAAGACAAGCGCAACAGCGGCGCCCTCGCGCCTGCCGCCGTCACGGACCGTGCCATCCAACCACTCCCTCCAGCGCCCGCCGGCGCAACAGCGGCCCCTTCGCGCCTGCGCCCGTCGCTCGCGGGTCCAGCGCGGCGTTGCGCACGGGACATCCGTGGCCGCAACCGACGCTCCGGGAACGCGGCCTGGGCCCCGTCCCGGCCAAGCGGCCTAGCCCGCGCGCTTCCACGCTTGGAGCCGTCGTCCTATGGTGCAGCATGGCGTGGCACAGGGCGCGCATGTCGTCGAAGCTGGGAGCGTGAGGCCGGTGACGAAGGTTCCGAACTCAATGGAGGCGTATAGTCGGGAAGCCGATTCCATTCTGGCAAGCGGCAGGCCCCGGCCGCCCATGGACGTGATAGGGCGCTCGCGCGAAGGGCGGCCCATCGAGGCATTGCGCGTCGGCGGGGGACGCTTGCGCGTCAGCCTGTTGGGCGGTTGCCACGCCGACGAACCCGTAGGCCCTCGCTTTCTGCGGCGTCTGGCCGGCTACTTGGCGAGCGCCGACGGGGCCTCCTTGCGGCGCGCGGCGACGTGGCACGTCGTCCCTCACGTCAACCCGGACGGCGCAGCACGAAACGCGCCGTGGCAAAGGACGAACGCGAGCCGGTACGACTTCGCGTCCTACCTCCGCCACAGGGTCCGCGAGCTTCCGGGAGACGACGTCGAGTTCGGCTTTCCCAGGTCCACCGGCGACGTCGGCGCCCGGCCGGAGAACCGGGCAGCGGCCGCGTGGTGGAGAACCGCCGGCCCGTTCGATCTCCACGCCAGCTTCCACGGCATGAGCGTGGCGGCGGGACCGTACTTCCTGCTGGAGCCCTCCTGGTGGGACCGCTTCGCTGGAGCGGGCCGCCGGCTGGCAGGCTTGGTGCGTCGGATGGGATACGTGCTCCACGACGTGGACAGGCGGGGCGAGAAGGGCTTCCATCGCTTGGCGCCCGGCTTCTGCTGCCGGCCCGATTCGGAGGCGATGAGGCGCCACTTCTCGGCCAGGGGCGAGTTCGGCACGGCGGATCGCTTCAGGCCGAGTTCCATGGAAGCGATTCGAGCGCTCGGCGGCGATACGCTCACGCTGGTGACCGAGATGCCGCTGTTCTTGCTCCCCGGCGTGGGCGAGACTCTGGGACCGCCGGATCCGGCGTTGGAGCGGTGGAAGGAACGCATCGCCGAATGGGATGCCCGCATCGCGGCCGCCGACGCGGGCCGCCGAGAAGCAACCGGCGCCGAGGGACCCGGTCGCAAGGGTCGTGGCGGCGGCCAGCCCTGCGCCGCGACAAGGTCCGTGAGCCGCGAGGCCGCCGAAGCGGGGCTGGCGCCAATGCCCGTTGCCGACCAGATGCGGCTGCAGTGGGCGTTCGTCCGCGCCGGCTTGGCCGTCGCCGGCGGCGCGCGCTAGCCAGGCCGGACCTGCCCAAACGAACCAGCGAAGAGCCGCCCGCCGAGGTGTGGGGCCGCCCGCGAGCGCGACTCGCCCACCTTGGCCGCGCGGCGAACGAGAACGCTCGAAACAACGCGCCTCGATCTTCTCGAGTCCGCCGTCTCGACTCGCCCACGGCCGCGACTGCTTGCTCGGCAATCGGCTTCCTGCTCGATCAAGAACAAGTCGGCCGTCTCCCGCTGAACGAGCGTTCGCGCCGGCCCGCCGTGCCGGGTCCGCCCCGCGGCCTTGTTCGCCTCTCGCAGTCGACGGCCCTAACTTGGCCGGGTCGCCGGGCCGCTTCGTCGGCGATCGCGTCGGGCTCCGCAGACCCAGCGGCCCAGGGAGCGCGACGGCCCGGCCCACCAACCGGCGGCGCCGACGCATCGCGCGGCGGCGTGGCCTACGGCCGAAGGGACCGTTGCACGATGATCAAGCCCAGAAGCGCCCGTTCCGCAACCGACGGTCCGGCGGCCGGCAACCCGGTGGCGGACGGCGAAGCATCCACGTACGGGGACGCCTTCCCCTCG
This sequence comes from Longimicrobiales bacterium, assembly GCA_965203485.1. Classification (GTDB taxonomy): domain Bacteria; phylum Gemmatimonadota; class Gemmatimonadetes; order Longimicrobiales; family Gaopeijiaceae. The sequence continues at coordinate 224,224 of OZ241892.1, read as the reverse complement.
TCGCGCCGCGTGTTCGTCGAAGGCCCCGGCGGCGTGGGCGTTCCAATGCGCGAAATCATCCTTTCGGGAGGCGAGCCGCCCCTGCGAGTCTACGACACGGCCGGCCCGGCCGGATGCGATCCCAAGGAGGGGTTGCCGTTGCTGCGGGAGGAGTGGATTCGCGCCCGGAACGTGCGGGAGTCGGCACGGTCGGCGGCCTTCGACGTCCGGGACGCCGCCGCGCGCCCGCCGAACGGATCGCCCGGCTCTGCGCCGCGCCGGGGCGGGCGGGCGGACGACTCGCCCGAGTTGCCGCCGGGCCGGGCGCGGACCACTCGGCGGGGCGCCGGTCCCGTCACCCAAATGCACTATGCCCGCCGCGGCGAGATCACGCCGGAAATGGAGTTCGCCGCCGTGCGCGAGGGCATGGACCCGGCGTTCGTTCGCGACGAAGTGGCGCGCGGGAGAGCCATTGTTCCCGCCAACGTCAACCACCCCGAGCTGGAACCGATGATCATCGGCCGGGCGTTCAAGGTCAAGATCAACGCCAACATCGGCAACTCCGTGGTGGCCTCGTCGATAGACGAAGAGGTCGAGAAGCTGCGCTGGGCCACGCTGTGGGGCGCCGACACGGTCATGGACCTGTCCACGGGCAAGAACATCCACGAAACCCGCGAGTGGATTCTCCGCAACTCGCCGGTCCCCATCGGCACCGTGCCGATCTACCAAGCGCTCGAAGAGGTCGGCGGCGCGCCCGAGGACCTGACTTGGAACGCTTATCGCGACACGATCGTCGAGCAGTGCGAGCAGGGGGTGGACTACTTCACGGTTCATGCGGCCGTGCTGTTGCGCTACGTGCCCATGACCGCGAGCCGCGTCACGGGAATTGTGAGCCGCGGCGGCTCCATACTCGCCAAGTGGTGCATGGCCCACCACAAGGAAAACTTCTTGTACACGCACTTCCGCGAACTATGCGAGATCATGCGGGAGTACGACGTGTCCTTCTCTTTGGGAGACGGCCTGCGCCCAGGGTCGATCGCCGACGCCAACGACGAGGCCCAGTTCGCCGAACTCCGCACGCAGGGCGAACTCACCCGCATAGCTTGGGAACACGACGTGCAAGTGATGAACGAAGGCCCCGGCCACGTGCCCATGCACCTCATCAAGGAGAACATGGACAAGCAGCTGGACTGGTGCGACGAGGCTCCGTTCTATACTCTGGGCCCGCTGACCACCGACATCGCGCCCGGATACGATCACATAACCAGCGCCGTGGGCGCGGCGACGATCGGCTGGCACGGCACCGCCATGCTCTGCTACGTGACGCCAAAGGAGCACTTGGGCCTGCCCAACAAGGACGACGTGAAGGCCGGCGTGATCGCATACAAGATCGCAGCCCACGCCGCCGACTTGGCCAAGGGGCGCCCCGGCGCACGGGCCTGGGACGACGCCATATCGAAGGCGCGCTTCGAGTTCCGCTGGCGCGACCAGTTCAACCTGTCGCTGGACCCGGTGACGGCTCGCGAGTTCCACGACGAGACGTTGCCCGCCGAGGGAGCCAAGGTGGCCCACTTCTGCTCCATGTGCGGCCCCAAGTTCTGCTCGATGAGGATCAGCGACGACATCCGCCGCTTTGCCGAGCAACGCGGACTCCGCGCCGAAGAGGCGGTGGCGGCCGGGATGGACGAGAAGGCCCGCGAGTTCCGCGACGCGGGCGGCGAGCTGTACGTGGCCCACCCGGCCGCTTCGAAGGAAGATGCCGCCGCCAAGGCCGGCGCGCCCAGCGCAGGCGTGGGGGCCGAACCCCGCCCGCCGGTCTCGGCTGCGCAGGCGGCCGGGAATGCCGGGCGGCGCCGTCGCGCCGGGTGACACCCACCGGGCGTGACCGCGGCTCGCGGCCATCCGTGGCCGCCACGCCGCAACGTGTTACGTTTTCAGTACCGAAAACGTAATAAGACGTCTCGTTATTCCACGAAACCAAGGGAACTTGCAATAAGACGCGACCAAACCGGCAGGTACGAGGTCGTGGCCGTCGCAGGGGAGCGGGTCCAAGCCTTGGTGCCGGCGCCGTTGCCGCCGAGACCGGGACTGGTCGTGGACGAAGCGTTGCAGGGGAAGATGGAGGCGGCGGCCCTCGCGGTGGGACGGCTGGAAGGAGCGGCGCATGGAAGCGCCGACGCGGCCGCGGTGATCCGGACGCTCGTCCGCGAGGAGGCCATGCTTTCGTCGAGGATCGAGGGCATCCGTTGCTCGCTCCTGGAGCTTCTGCGCTTCGACTTGGACGGCGACGCGGAGGAGCCCGCCGACGCGGCCGCCGCCCAGACGGCCAACTGCGTGGCGGCCCTGGACCACGGGCTCCGGCGGATGAACGAGGGTGTCCGCCTGTCGAACCGGCTGCTCCGCGAGATGCACGGAGAGCTGATGCAGGGTCCCCACGGAAGGACAGCCTGTCCGGGCGAGTTCCGGCGCGTCCAGAACTGGATCGGCGGCCGGCGGCCGAGCGTCGCGGCCTTCGTTCCCCCGCCCCACGGCGCCGTGGCCGGATGCATGCGGACGCTCGAGCGCTTCGTGCAACGGGGCGGCCACGGCATGCCGGTGCTCCTCCGGGCCGGGTTGGCCCACGCCCAGTTCGAGACGATCCATCCCTTCGTGGACGGCAACGGGCGCGTGGGCCGGCTCCTTGCGACGTGCATCCTGCTCGAAACCGGCGTGCTGCGCCGGCCTCTGCTGCCCTGGAGCCTCCGCTTGGCGTGGCGCCGTCCGTCGTACTACCAAGCGCTCAGAGGCGTGCACCAAACTGGCGACTGGGAGGCGTGGCTGGGGTACTTCCTGGAAGCGGTGGAGGCGGCCGCCGCGCATGCCGCTTCCGTCGCGGCTCGCTTGGTCGAGACTTTCGCGGGCGCGCGGGCGCGGATCGCGGCCGATGCCGGCCGGCGGACGCCGACGGCACTTCGCCTCTACGAAGCGTTGATCGTGCGCCCCTACCTGTCGATTCCCGCGGCTTGCCGGGCCACTGGCCTCGCGTTCCAGACCGCGGACTCCGCCATGGACGCGCTGGCCGGTTGCGGGATCGTCCGCGAGATCACCGGCGGCCGCCGCAACCGGCGCTACGTCTACGACGACCTGATCGCCAAGGCGCAGGATCGGACGGAACCCCCGGCCGACGGAGGTCGCCGGCGCGCCCAACGGCCTCCCGGCGCCGCAGCGCCCCGGGCGGGAGCAAGCGGCGCATGAGCCGCCCGCCGCACCAAACGCGTCCCGGCGGCGGCGGACAGGGCGGCGGGCGGAGACTGCACGCCCGTCGCGCCGACGAGCAACCTGGGCCGGACCTTTCCTGCGGCGACACGGGAAGCGGAAGGAACTTGCGCGCGCGTTGCGCCCGTCGCGCCCGCGCGTTGCTCGTGCTGGGCCTGGGCGCGTGCGACTCGGGAACGGGACCGGACTCGGAGGCTCCTGTCGCGCTTGTGGTCGAGGCGGGCGCCGAGCAAGTGGCGGCCGCTGGCGAGCCCGTCGCGGTGGAGCCGTCGGTGAAGGCGGTGGCCGCCTCGGGAGCGGGCGTCGCCGGCGTCGCCGTGACGTTCCGAGTCGTGCAGGGCGGCGGGAGCGTCGCATCCCAGTCGGCGGCCACCGGCGCGGACGGAACGGCGGCGGCGGGCCGCTGGACGCTGGGCGCCAAGGGAAGACAGCGCCTGGAAGCGGCCGCGGCCGGGCTCGATCCGGTGTTCTTCAGCGCCGGGGCGGCGGGCGATCCGGCCGCAATCGTCGTCGTTGCGGGCGACGGACAGGCGGCGGAGGTCGCATCGGCGACGCCGACGGCGCCCGCGGTGCGGGTCCTTGAAGCGGACGGGGAGCCGGCGCCGTTCGTGCTCGTGACGTTCGCCGCCGACCAGGGAAGCGTCGGACAGGGACAAGTCTACACGGACGACGCCGGGCGCGCGTCCCCAGGCGTCTGGAGGCTGGGTCCGGCCGCGGGGCCGCAACGGCTGCTCGCGGGCGTCGCGGGGAGCGGCATCGCGAACAACCCGGTGGTCTTTCGCGCCACCGCCACGCCTGCGCTGCCGGCGCAGTTCGCGTTGCGGCCGGGTGCGGCGGAACCGGAAGTGGACCGCTACTACTGGCCCCCGGCGACGCTGCGGGTCACGGACGTTCACGGCAACGGGGTGCCCTGGGTGGCAGTGGGCGTCGAGGCTTCGGGCGGCGGACGGGTCATGGACTCGGTCGTATACACGGACGGGCGCGGCGTGGCGGTCGTGGACCGCTGGGTGATGGGCCCGACCGCAGGCGCGCGCAACGCGCTCACGGCCACGATCTTGTCGGTGGGCTCGGCCGTGACCGGCGCTTCCGCCACGATCGCGGCCGCACCCGAAGCCGCCGACTTCGACATCGAAGTTCTCCACCTCCCCGAACCCGTCCCCGCGCTCGTGGCCGCGCTTGACGACGCGCGAGCGACTTGGCAGTCCGTCGTCGAAGCGGACGTGCTGGGCCTCTTCTGGCGCCGTGAGACCGTCGCGCGCTGCTTTTCCGACGACGAAGCGGCCTGGATGGGCCTCCCGGCCCGGTTCGTGATCGACGACCACCTGGTCTTTTCGGTGGCGGCGCCTCTGGACGGGCCGGGCGGCACGTTGGCGCGGTCCGGGTGGTGCTGGGCCTTGACGGACGAGGGCGAAGTCTGGCCGGCGATCTCGGTGGTCGTGTTCGATGCCGCCGACGTCCCGACGCTGTCGGCGGCGACCCTGGCCGACTTGGCGCGGCACCAGCTGGCCCACGCGCTCGGCTTCGGCACGACGCTGTGGCGGGGCAAGGACTTGCTGGGAGGCGCCGTCGGTGCGCCGTCGGGCCTCTACTTCACGGGCTCGGAGGCGCTGTCCGCGTTCAAGTCGCTCGGAGGAAGCGTCGTTGCGGGCGCCGGCACCCCCCTTGATCCAGTCTCGGAGGCGGAAGGGAACCTTCACTGGCGAGCGTCGGTGTTCGGACCGGAGCTTCTCACGGAGGTCGTGCGGGCGGGCGGTCCCAACCCACTCAGCGTCGTGACGCTGGCCACGATGCGCGACGCCGGCTATCGCGACGTGGACTTGAGCGTGGCGGACGACTACGCATTGCCCGGCCCGAGCGCGGGCGGCGCCGGGCTGCCGACGGAAGCGGCGACCCGCTGGCTCTGGCTGGGGGACGACGGGCTGGCCCTGCCCCGGCGCGTGCTGGACGCCAAGACCGGCGCAGTGAGCCGCGCCGGCGGTCCGGACCGGCCGACCTTGGCGCCTTGGGCGGTCGCCGCCGCCAGCGGGACGTCCCCGGCGAACGACCCCGCCGCGCTTCCACGGGCGTCGCCGAGCGCCAAGCCGGCCGCCGCCCGGAGGGAGTCGCGGTGAGCGCCGCGCGCCTCCGAGCCTCCTGGCGGATCGTCGCGACGGGGCTCGCGGCGCCCGTTCTCGGATGCGACGGCGGCTCGGGCACGGCCGCTCCCGCGGCTCCGGTGGCCGTGCTGGCCGAGTCCGGCGGCGGGCAGAAGGGACGAGCCGGACGCGCGTTGCCGGTGGAACTGGTGGTCAGGGTCGTCGGCGCGGACGGCGACGGGGTCGCGGGCGTGGACGTGACGTTTCGTCCGGCGTCCGGGTCGGGAGAAGTGGAGTTCGGGCAAGTCAAGACGGCGACGGGCGGAAGAGCGTCGGCAGGCGCGTGGACGCTGGGCGAAGCCGTGGGCGCCCAGCGCCTCGAGGCGATCGTGGACGGCTTGTCGCCGGCGGTGTTCGCCGCCGTCGCGACCGGAGCGCCCGCCGCCGTGCGCATCGTTGCGGGCGACGGCCAAGCCGGAATGGTGGGCCAGCCGGTGCGGGTTCGGCCGGCCGTGCGCGTGCTGGACGCAGACGGGGCTCCGTTGGAGGGCGTCGCGGTGGCGTTCATTGCGCGCAACGGCGCGGTCGAGGGGGCGCAGGCGGTGACTTCCGGGCGGGGCGAGGCGTCGCCGGGCGCGTGGACGCTGGGCCCGGTCGCGGGCCCCCAGGAGCTGTTGGCGGCCGTGCCGGGCGGCGGAATCGCCGGCAATCCAGCCACGGTGCGCGCCATTGCCGCGCCGGGGCCGCCCACGTCGATGGCGGCGGCGGCCGGGGACGGCCAGGAAGTCGAAGCCGGTTCGCCCGCGCTGGTGGCCCCGCGCGTGAGAGTGGACGACGCGTACGGCAACGGCGTGCCCGGCGTGCGCGTGGCGTTCGCCGTCGCCAAGGGGAGCGGCCGCGTTACCGGGGCCGAGCAGGTCACGGACAGCGCCGGACAGGCCGAGCCGGACGAGTGGACCGTCGGGCACGAGCTGGGTCCGCAGCACGCTCTCGAGGCGACCGCGGCAACCGGCGGCGCGGAATTCGCCGGCACGCGGGTGATGTTCTCGGCAGTGGGCATCCCTCCTTCGTTCGACGTGCGCCTGGTGCACGCGCGTCCGTCCCGGCTTGCGCCCGAGCTGCGCCAAGCGTTCGAGGCCGCCGAGGCGCGCTGGGAGGCGGCGATCCGGGGCAACTTGGCGCCCGTGGCCGTCGGCGGCGCGGACTTGGCGCGGTGCACCGACGCGATGGAGCATCCGCCGGTTCGGAAGGTGGACGACGTGCTCGTCTTCGCCGTCGTCGAGGAAGCCGACGGGCCGGGCGGCGTCATCGCGTCGGCGGGTCCGTGCTTTCTGCGCGAGAGCAACGGTCTGCCCGCGGTCGGCGTGCTGTCGTTGGACGAGGCGGACGTCGCCGGGCTGAACGAGTCCGGTCATCTGTTCGGGACGTTGCTGCACGAGGTGGCCCACGTGCTGGGCTTCGGCACGCTCTGGCGCTACCACGGGCTGTTGCGCGGAGCCGCCGAAGACGCATCGGGGACCGCCGACACGCACTTCGCGGGAGCGATTGCCGTCCGCGAGTTCGACGCGGCCGGAGGCACGGACCATGCCGGCAGCAAGGTGCCGGTGGAAAACCGGTACGGCGTCGGCACCCGGAACGTGCACTGGCGCGAGTCCGTCTTCGGCGATGAACTCCTAACGGGGCTGATCGACGCCGGCAAACCGAACCCGCTCAGTGCCGTGACGATCGCCGCGATGGAGGACTTGGGCTACGCCGAAGTCGCCTACGCGGCGGCGGACGCGTTCCGCCTGTCGGCCGCCTCGTCCGGGCGGGCGTCGGGGCCGCGGCGGATCGTCTCGCTGGACGGAGACGTCCGCAAGGGTCCCTTGGGCGTGCTCGGCGCAGACGGGCGCGTGGTGCGATGGCTGATCCCGCCGCGCCCGTGACCGCAAAGCCCGCGTCCACGCGCCGAGGGCACATGCGGACGCAACGGTTCGAGCGGCGCGCGCGGACAAGAGCGCGACCAACGTGTCGAGCGCCGGACTCCCGCCTCGATCAGAGGCGGTCCCGCCGCCGGGGATGAGCACGGGCGTCCAATTGCCCGGCCCAACGCCTGTCGCCTAGATTCACTGCTCACCAAAAACTCGCAAGGAGAATGCGATGGACTGTCGTTCATTGTGGTTCGCCGTCGCCGCGGCAGCGGGGACACGACCGGCGCGGACGTGGCGCCGCTCGCTTCTTTTCGCCGTCGCCGCAACGGGAGCCGCCTTGTCGGCGCCCGTATCGTCCGCGGCCGGCGCCTTGCCGCCGGGAGACGCCGAGGCGCCCGAACCGGCCAAGGCGGGGCTGGCTGCGAACGCATCGTCGCTAGTCGGCGCAGACGCTCCCCGGCCCGGGCCGCTCGCGTCTCCGGCACGTCCTGCCGCGGCGGCGTGGTTCCAGGAGGAGGAAGCCCAGGAAGAGGAAGAGGACAAGGGAGACGCGAAGTCCTACGCCGACGTGATCACCGACGAGGCGGTGACCAGCGAGGGCCTCTTCGACGCGCACATGATCGACGGCGACCTGTTCTACGAGATCCCGCTGGACATGATGGGCCGCGAAATGCTGTTGCTCACCCGCATCGCGCGCACAGCCGACGGCGCCGGCTACGGCGGTTCCAAGGCCAACACGGCCACGGTCCGTTGGGAGCGGCTGGACGACCGCATCCTGCTTCGTCTAGTAAGCTACGACAACGTGGCCGACGACACGACCGCCGTCGCGGACGCGGTCAGGAACTCGAACTTCGATCCGATTCTGATGGCCTTCGACGTCGAAGCGATGCCGGAGGATTCGTCCGCGGTCGTCGTCGACGTGACCGGCTTGTTCACCGAAGACGTGCCGATGCTGGGCCTGCCGGGCTTTCGCCGCGAGCAATACGGCGTGCGCCGCGTCGACGGAGACCGCACCTACATCGTGCGCGCCAGCGCCTTCCCCACCAACGTGGAAGTGCGGCGAGTGCTCACGTACGTGGCAACCGAAGCGCCTTCGAACGCGGCAAGCCACACGCTGTCGATGGAGATGCATCACTCGATGCTCGTCCTGCCCGGCGATCCGATGCAACCGCGGCTGTGCGACGAGCGGGTCGGCTTCTTCAGCACGCGCATGACCGACTACGGACTCGACGAGCAGCGAGCGGTGACGCGCTGCTTGGTGACCCGCTGGCGCCTCGAGCCCAGCGATCCCGATGCCTTTGCCCGCGGCGAACTCGTCGATCCGGTCAAGCCGATCGTCTACTACATCGACCCCGCCACGCCTCCCAAGTGGGTGCCCTATCTCAAGCAGGGCGTCGAAGACTGGCAACCGGCCTTCGAGCGCGCCGGCTTCAGCAACGCCGTCGTGGCCCGAGACGCGCCGGACGACCCGGACTGGCATCCGGAGGACGCTCGCTATTCCGTCATCCGCTATTTGGCGTCGCCGGTCCAGAACGCGTCGGGTCCGCACGTGCACGACCCGCGCACCGGCGAGATCTTGGAGAGCGACATTCAGTGGTACCACAACGTCATGAACTTGTTGCGCAACTGGTTCTTCGTGCAGACTGCGGCCGTCAACGAGGATGCGCGCGGCGTCAAGTTCGACGACGACGTAATGGGAGAGCTGGTACGGTTCGTGTCGGCCCACGAGGTGGGACACACGATCGGTCTGCAACACAACATGCAAGCTTCGGCGGCGTACCCGGTCGAGCGGCTGCGCACGCGCTTCGTCTGCGAGATGGGCGTGGCGCCGTCGATCATGGACTATGCGCGCTTCAACTACGTCGCGCAGCCGGGCGACGACACCTGCGTGATGCCCGTCGTCGGCCCGTACGACGAGTTTGCCGTCGAATGGGGCTACCGGCCGTTCCCCGGCAAGGACGCCGTTGCGGAACAGGACGACTTGCGCAAGATGGTGCAGGAGATGCAGAAAGACCCGGTGTATCGCTTCTCGAGCCCCACGGGCGCCGATCCTACCGCACTGACGGAAGCGATCGGCGACGACGCCATGCGGGCCTCGGACTACGGCGTCGAGAACCTGAAGCGGATCGTGGACAGGCTGGCCGACTGGACCTACGAGGAAGGCGAAGACTACTCGCAACTCCAGGAGCTTTACGGCAACGTGCTTTCGCAGTGGAGCCGCTACACGGGTCACGTCACCGCGAACATCGGCGGAGTCGTTCGTACGCGCAAGCGGCAAGGACAGGACGGTCCCCAGTACGCGATGGTGTCAAAGGAAAAGCAGGAGCGCGCGATGGAGTACCTCGGCCGCCAAGTGTTTTCCACGCCGCAGTGGTTGCTGGACGACGGACTGCTCAACCTGTTTCAGGGAGACGGAGCGCTGGACCTAGTGGGTGGGCGGCAGGCCGCCGCCCTCGGCCGGGTGCTCGACGTGAGCCGGATGAAGCGGTTGATCGAGCAGGAGGCGTTCCACGGGTCGGACGCCTACGCCCTCGCCGAGATGCTCGACGACCTGCGGGAGACGGTTTGGTCGGAGGCGGCCCGCGGCGAGGCAACGGACGCCTATCGCCGCAACTTGCAACGCGCCTACCTCGCGCGGGCCAAGGCGCTGCTGGAGGACGAGGACGCGATCGAGACGGACGTCGCTGCGTTCGTTCGAGAACAGCTGGAATTGCTGCGCGGCGAGCTGGACGGCGCCAGGGACCGGTTGCGGGACCGTGCGACCCGCTTGCACTTCCGCGACGCGGCAGCCCGCATCGACGCCGTCCTCGACCCCGCCGGATCTTGACCCCGCAGAACAGGAGCTTGTCCGGCGGGTCCGGACGCACGGCCGCGATGGTGGCGAACGGCGGGCGGCGGGAGAAGGGCAAGACGCCGCCGGGGCGGAGCGGCAACAGGGGACTGCCGCGCGAACTCGCCGGTCTGCCCGTATCGTCGCTCGGCTTGAGCTCCCGCGCCTCGGCCGCGCTGGCCCGGGCCGGCTACGCCACGTTCGGCGACGTGCTGGGCGCGGGCCAGCGCCGCATCCGAAGCGTGCCTGAAATGGCCCCCAGCGATCTGGCGCGCATCCAAGAGCTGGTCGGCGCGCTGGCCTCGCTGTCCCCGAAGCAGATAGCGGCGCTGGCCCGCCCCGGCGCCGACAGTCCGTGGCGCTTGCTGCCCGCCGCGATCGTCGTCGCCGTCGCTTCGGCGAAGACGCTTTCGGCGGAGGTGCGCGGCTTGGTGGCGGGTCTGCGCGCCAGGGACGCCGATGCCTTCCTGCGCCGGCTGGGCGCCGGTCACGGCCCCGTGCCGACGCTCGAGGCGCTGGGAGCGGAGTTCGGCGTGACGCGCGAACGCGTCCGGCAAGTATGCGCCCAGCACGCCGCGTTGCTGACCTCGTCCGGCCTTCGGTTGCCCATCGCTTGCGCGGTCGCGGCCGTGGTGAAGCGAGCCGGAGGCATGGCGGGGCCCGCGACGATCGTGGCGACGTGCCGCGAGCGCGGACTGTCGGTGAACGAGGCCGACTTGTGCGTGCTGCCCTCCCTGGCACGGTTGCGGCTCATGCCGGAGATCGCTTGGCACGGCGACATCATGCAGTGGGTCGTGCCCGGGTCCGAGGCGGACGCCGCAGTGTACGCGGTGCGCTTCAAGGCGCGCGTGAGCGTGGCGCGAAGGGAACTCGGCCGCGTGGGCGCAGTGGCGAAGTTCTGGGGTGGAGCGGACGACGGCATCCGCTCCGACGACGTCGTGACCGCGTTGACCCCCGAGGGAAGGCGGTTGCGGGAGCGGAGCGGGTGGCTCGTGGCCCTGCCCGCCCGCGAGAACGTGTTGGTGCGGACCGCGCGCAAGGTGCTGTCGGTTGCGGAGGCGCTGAGCGCGGCCGAGCTGGCCGTGGCGGTCGCTCGGAGGTGCGGCGTCTCGCCACCGCCTCCGGTGGTGCGGTTGCTGCTCTCGAGCCATCCGGACTTCGACGTGTCCGGCAAGTTGGTCCGCTTGGCCGAAGGCGCCCGCCACGCACAACCGCTGTCGGAGGCGGAGGCTGCCGGGATGCGGCTGGCGCGGGCCGCGGGGAACGTAATCGCCAGCACCGAGTTCTCGGCGCGCATGCTCGCCGAGGGATACTCGCTCGCTCGCGCTCGCCAGATACTCGTGGGCCCGCTGATGGTTCGGCAGTCGCCCGGCCTGTATCGCATTCGCGGATCCGGGAACAAGGACTAGCCCCGCCTATCGCGCCTCGTGAGCGTAGAAGGCTTCGCCCGTTCCGAAGCGGATCACGCTCCGGCCGGCGGGGAAGCGCTCGAAGCCCCGCGTGTCGTGAACGAAGTCGAAATCCGCTAGTACCGCGCCGTCCGCAATTCGCACCTCCGCCGCTCGGCCCGACTCCGTGAACGACGCGACGACGCGCGTTCGGTCGGGATCGACAGTCGGCCTTCGCGGTGCGTGCGCCACTGCTCCAGCCGCTCCGGGTCCGTGCACACGAAGCTGACCAGCAGGTCGCCGTTGGCGTACGGCGACACGTAGTGCGGCCGAAGGAAGTCCATGGCGGCGACGCCCGGAAACTTCTCCAGCGTGCGCGAGTTCGCCCTCAGCACAGCATCGAGAACATCCGTCCGGAACGGGCACGTCCGGCGCGGTTGCGCGCGACCGGTGTACTCGACGGCCATGCAACCGTCCGCGCCGGGACAGCGCTCGCCAATGCCCCACCGTCCGCCCACCAGGACGACGGCATCCTGCAATTCCGTTCCCTTCACGGGTCGCACCCTGCGCGCCTTCGCGCTGTCCGGCGGCACGTCCGCGACGCAACCAGGGCATGTCGGTCCTCCACGCGGCCACGACCGACAGCCCGTCTTGGCGCCATTGGAGACCACTCCCCACGGGAACACGCGCGCCCACGCCAAGTACATGCCGACGCCGAACGCGAGCGCCACGATCGAAGCCGAAACAGCCGGCGGCCCACCCGTCGGTCGCCCGCGCCCTAAGTTCTCGCAATGACCGGTCCGAAGCCTTTCGCCGGGCTCGATTCCCCGCTCGGTTCAGCGGGACGCGGCGTAGCGCACGACCCCTCCCACTATCGTCATGTCCACCTTGGCGCCGGCGAGTTCGTCGTCGGGCACGGTCAGAATGTCGCGGTCGAGCACCACGATGTCGCCCAGCTTGCCGACCTCCACCGACCCCTTGAACTCGTCTTCGAACGCCGCGAAGGCGGCGCTGATCGTGTAGCTGCGCAACGCCTCGATGCGGGTCATGCGCTGCGCCGGAAAAAACTCCTGGCCCTCCGCAGTCGAACGCAGCACCGATGCCCGGAAGTTGGCCAAGGGATCGACGTCCTCGACCGGAGCGTCGGTGCCGTTGCTGACGACGACTCCGGCGTCCAGGAACGAGCGCCACAGATACGCTCCGGATTCGGCCCGGCCGGCTCCCAGGCGGACGTACACCCAAGGGGCGTCGGAGGTGGCGTGGACGCCCTGCATCGACGCGACGACGCCCAGCGAGGCGAACCGTTCCACGTCGTCGGGATGGACGTGCTGAGCATGTTCGATGCGCCAGCGAAGCAGGCCGCTCTCGGCGATGCCGGCCGAGTCGAAGACTGCTTCGTAGATGTCCAGCGTCTCCCGGTTCGCCCGGTCGCCGATGGCGTGGGTGTTGACTTGGAAGCCGTGCTTGAGGGCGACGTGGGCCGTTCCCGTGATCTCTTCGACGGTCTCCAGCACGAGTCCGGTGGACTCCGGCATGTCGTCGTAGGGCTCGAGCAACCACGCGCCGTGCGATCCCAGGGCACCGTCGATCTGGCGCTTGACCGACCGCACGGCGAGATAGTCGTCGCCCTCGGACGGCATGTAGTAGTCGGCCAGGCGGGCGTCCATCTCGGCGTTGGACTCCGGGCGCACCATGACGTACAACCTCACCGGCAACGCGCCCTCCGCTTCGAGTTCCCTGAAGCGGTCGATCGTCGCGAAGCTGGCGCCCGCGTCCTGGAAGGAGGTCACGCCCTTGGACAGGGCTTCCTCTCCTGCAAGGTGAACTTGGCGACGGAAGTCGGCGTCGATTTCGTCCGGCGAACGCGCGGCCTGGACGCGCGCGAAGGCCGCCGCGACCGGGCGCTGGGCCGTCTCGCGAAGCAGGCCCGTGAGCTCGCCGTTCTCGTCGCGAACGAACTCGCCGCCCGGAGGAGGCTCGGAACCGCGACTCAAGCCCGCGGCCGCTAGGGCGGCGGCGTTCGCGAAGGCCGCATGGCCGGACGCATGGGTGAGCAGGACCGGGTTGCCGGGCGCCGCCGCCGAGAGCGTGGCGTGCGTCGGCCCGCCTTCAACCACGGGATGTGGCGGGACGTCCCACTTCTCCTGGTGCCAGCCGCGCCCCCGGATCCAAGCGCCCGGAGCGGCTTCGGCAACGGCTTCGGCGACCATGGCCACAATCTCCTCCCAACTGGCGGCGCGGGTCAGGTCGAGGATCGCGCGCGCGTCGCCTAGAGCCATGAAGTGGCCGTGTCCCTCGATGAAGCCGGGCACGGCCAAGCGTCCGCCGAGTTCGATCACCTTCGTGTCGCCGCCTATGAACGACGCCACGTCGGCGTCGCTGCCGACCGCCACGATCCGCCCGTCGTCGACGGCGACGGCCTCCGCCGTGGAGTTCCGCGCGTCCATGGTGGCCACGATGCCGCCCCGCAGCACGAGGCCGGCTTCGCGGGGTCCGCCGCCGTCCCGGCCGCAGGCCGCGGCAAGCAGGAGGAAGAACAGCGGGCGAGATCGGTGCAGCTGTCTTCCGGGCGCCATGGTCGGTCTCGTTCGGTGAAGGGGCTATCCGGCCCGCTGAAAGGCTCGCCAAAGGTCGAGCACCTCGCGTTCGCGTTCGGCGCCGACGCCGGAGCGCAACGCCGCCTGCCGGTCCGCGGGGCGGGAGAAGTGGTGCTCCAACGTTGCCGCTGCGGTGTCCGCCAAGGACCGGAACGCGAGGCCCTTCTCCACCTCGGGCGTGAGATCGAAGCGGGCGAAGCCGGCGAAGCGGCCGCGCGCCGGCCGCCACACGGGCATCTCGGCGTAGGGCCGCAGGCCCGCATTGACCGCGAAGTCCGCATCCACCCACGTGAAGGTGGTCTCGGCCGTGGTCACGGCGCGGATGCCGTACAGCAGCTCGGCCATCGGGCGCGGCGTGCGCGGTCCCACCACGTTGTAGGTGCCCGACTCGTCCGCCTCCACCATCTCGACCAGCCACTCGGCGAAGTCGCGCACGTCGATCACCTGCACGGGGTCCGAGCCGTCGCCGGGAGCGAGCACCTCGCCGCCTCGGTGAATGCGGACGGGCCAATAGGTGAACCGGTCGGTCGGATCGCCCGGGCCGACGATCAGGCCGGGGCGGAACACCAAGCTGCGTTCCCGGCCGAACTTCTCGCGGACGATCCGTTCGGCCAGCGCCTTGCTGAGGCCGTAGGGCAACCGCCCCGCACCCGGTTCGACCCCGGCGGACTCGTAGGTCCACACAGGGGCGGCCGTGGACATCGGCACCCGGCTCGTGTCCGCATAGACGGACCGCGTCGACACGAAGACGTAGCGCTCGCACGCGTCCTCGAGCATGCGCGCGCTGCGCTCGACCCAGGCTGGGTTGGTCGCCGACGTGTCCACGACCACGTCCCACCGGCGTCCTTCGAGCGCGCTCAGGTCGCTTTCGCGGTCGCCCACCAGCTTCTCCAGGTCCGGAAAGAGGTGCGGGTTCGTGCGACCCCGGTTGAACAGGGTGACTTCGTGCCCGCGCCGCAGCGCGTACCGAACTTGGTGCGGCCCGATGAAGTTGGTGCCGCCGAGGAACAGCAGCTTCTTCGCCAGCCCAGGCGCGCGACGCGCCCCGGATTCTCCGTCCTCGGCGCCCGGCGTGCTCGGCTCCGCGCGAAGCGCCGCGCCGGCCGCCAGCCCGCTGCCCGCGGTTGCGGCGACCTTGAGGAATCGCCTGCGGCTTGATCTCATGTCGTCGTCCTCGTCAGCAGAATGCGCCGGCACGCGTGGGCCCGGCGCCTGGGTTGCGCGGCACGCCTAGAGATCCCGCCTGCGGAAGTTCGCATACGCCAGCGCGACGAACGCCGCAACGTACGCGCAGGCAATCCCGGCAAGCGGCCAAAAGCCCGGCGGCTCCCCAAAGACGACCCCGTTCCACTCCACCGGCGCCGTCGAGCCGTAGTGAAGCCTATAGCCGCCGAGCGCCTCGGAGACCCGGCCCGGCAGGTAGTCGAGCGCGGTGAAAAGGAATTCCAACCCGCGCATCGCCGCCGTGGCCTTCCCAAGGCTCGCGGCAACGCCCTCGACGACAAAGTAGCCGAGCAGGACGCCGACGGTGGCGCCGCCCGCCCGCAGGACCGCGGCCAGCAAGAAGGCGGCCCCCGCCCACACGCCCATCGCCAATGCGAGACCGGTCCATGCCTGAAGGTCGGCGAGCGCAGGCGCCTGGAGTCCGTCCGGAGGCGGGAAGATCAGCGCGGCGGCCGCGCCCAGCGCCCACGCCAACGCCAGAAACGCAACGATGAGCGCCGGCACCAGCAACAACTTGCCCGCGAAGAAGGAGTCTTTGCTGACGCCGTCGATCACGTTCTGTCTGGCGGTGCGCCACTTGAACTCGGGCACGAACAGCAACGCGAGCGCCAGTCCTGCGCATATCGGTCCAACCGCAGCCGCACCCGCTGGGACGACAGTCCAGCTCCTGCTGACTAGGCGCACGCCATCCGCTCTCGCGAGCAGCTCGCTGACGACGGCCACGAACGCGATGCATCCGGCGAAGACGCCGATGAGGACCCAGAAGGCGGGACGCCTCGCCGTCTTCAGCGCTTCGTTGGCGAGGACGACGCGCAACATGCCGTCCTGCTCGCCGCCGATCCGTTCGTTCACGAGCTCTCTCCGGCATCCGGCGCGGCGGAGCCCGTGATCTGCATGAACACGTCCTCGAGCGAGCGTTCCTTCGCGGCCAAATGGGACGGGTGGATGCCGCGGCTTGCCAGGTGGCCGTTCAGGCGCCCGATGTCGCCGGCAGCAAGCCGCGCCACGACGCCGTCGCCCTCGACGCGCGCGGCCGAGACGCCGGGATACTCCTCCAGGGCCTGCCGGAGGCGCTCCAAGTCGTC
Source organism: Longimicrobiales bacterium (assembly GCA_965203485.1). Classification (GTDB taxonomy): domain Bacteria; phylum Gemmatimonadota; class Gemmatimonadetes; order Longimicrobiales; family Gaopeijiaceae. The sequence continues at coordinate 207,881 of OZ241892.1, read as the reverse complement.
GGACTTGACCACGACGTGCGGGTCGCCCGCCACGATGTCCTCCACGGCCCCGGTCGTCATGACCCTGCCGTTGCGGATGATGGCCACGTGCGTGCACGTCCGCTCGACTTCCCAGAGCAGGTGGCTCGACAGGAATATCGTCTTGCCGCGTCCCGCCAAGTCGCCAATGAGCTGGCGGATCTCGATCATGCCCTGCGGATCGAGGCCGTTGGCGGGCTCGTCCAAGATCACCAGCTCCGGGTCGTTCAGCATGGCGGCGGCCAGGGCCAGGCGCTGCTTCATGCCCAGGGAGTACGTCTTGAAGCGATGCCTTGCGCGAGCGGTCAAGCCGACCAGGCCCAGGCACTCCTCGATGCGCTCCGGGCCGGCGCCCTTGACCCGCGCCGTGATGCGGAGATTGTCGCGGCCGCTCAGGTACGGATAGAAGTTCGGGACCTCGAGCGTCGCCCCGACGCGCCTTCGGACGGCGACGAGCTCCGCAGGAGCCGATGCGCCGAGGAGCCGAAACGCGCCCGACGTGGGCCGAATGATCCCCAGCAACATGCCGATGGTCGTCGTCTTGCCGCTTCCGTTGGGCCCGAGGAACCCGAACACTTGGCCCGGTTCGACATCGAACGTGGCTTGGTCGACCGCGACGACTTCCTTGTAGCGCTTGCTCAGGGCGCGCGCCTCGATGACCGCCATGGCGAAGCCTTCCTGGACGGCAAATGGCAAGGGAAGCCGCGAGCGCCGGAGGAGGAGGCGAAACAGCATGCGCGCGGTCGGAGCGTTCAAGAACAAATAAGCCTGCCGAGACCGAGCGCGGCAAGTGGCGGCCGAGCGGGCCGAGCGGCCTCGCTTTGTTGTTCCGGGCCGCAACCTCCGGAGGCAGGCCCGGCTCGGCGTCCGTGCTGCCGAGGCCGGCCCGCGCCATCAGCTCGGCCTTAGTTCTTCCTGCCGTAGAAGGCGGACGCTCGGTAGCTGGCCTCGGCGCGCACCGCGAGCAGCTTGATTCCCGCGGCCGCCGGGACGGCCAGCAACAGGCCCGCGAATCCGAAGTAGAGACCCCCCAGCGCAAGCGCGAGCACAATCCACACGGGGTGCAGGCCCACTGATCCGCCCACGATCCTGGGGCTGACGACCGTGCCTTCGAGCGTCTGCGCGACGCCGTAGACGACCACGACCTTGAGCAGTCCGGCGCCGGGATCGCCGCCGGCCAACGCGATGACGAGGGCCGGAATCAGCGAGAGGACCAAGCCCAAGTACGGAACCACGCCCAGCACGGCCACCGTCGCCCCCAGGAAGAAGGCGTGCGGAAACCCCGTGGCGGCCAAGCCCAGCCACGTCAACCCTCCCACGATTGCGGCGACCGATATCTGGCCGCGCAGGTAGCGCGACAGAATGGCGTCGTACTCGCGGAAGCAGCCGCGGGTCGAGGCTTGGTAGCGCACGGGAACGAGCCGTCCGGCCCGAGCCACGATGTGGTCGTAGTCGCGCAGCAGGTAGACGGTGAGGACCGGCGTCAGGACGACGTAGCTCGCCACGGTGACCAGCGTGCCGAGTCCGCGGCCAAGGCCCAGGAAGGCCGCCCAGGCGCCGCTCGCGATCCGCGAGGCTTGGCTGGCCAGCAGGTCGGCCGCCGCCTGTCCGTCGAAGGCTTGCACGCGCGCCAGGAGCTGGGCGTCGTCCACGAAGGGGAGATCGGCCTCGACGGCCTTGGCGGCCAGGCCGACGGCCCAGCGGTGGGCCGCCGCCAAGGCCGCGGGCGCGTCGAGCATGAGCCGGCCGGCTTGGCGAAGCATGGCGGGCACGCCGACCATCGCAACAAGCCCGACCGCCGCGAGCGCCGGCGCGAGAATCAGGAAGATCGCGGTCTGCCGGCCGATGCGAGGGCGGGCGGACAGCCGGTCGACGAGCGGGTCCAGGATGTAGGCGAGGACGAAGGCCAAGAAGAACGGCGCCATCAGCGACCCGGTCGTCTTGAGCAGCCAAAGCAGCGCCAGGACGGTGGCCACGACCATGACGTGGGCGTAGCCCCGGACCGATCGGAAGGGCGCAAGCAGCGCCACGAGGGCGCAGTACAGCAGGAACGGGTTGAGGAGGTCACCGATGCTGGTCAGGAAGAGCGCCGCCACGATCGCCAGCACGGCCGCCTGGAAGAGCCGCCAAGGCGTCGGCGCGGCCGCCCCCGGAAGCGGCGGGCCGGCGTCCGGCCGACGCGATTCGCCTGCGCCGGGGGGGCTTCCTCGCCGCCGGGGTCGGCGGCGCCTTGGTCCGCGGGACCGCCGGGGCGCCTCTCCGGCGCCGTCGTCGCGCCGGGGCGGCTCCTCCGTCCCGCGCGCTCGAGCCGCTCGCGGCCGAGAGCTCCCGTCGCGCCCGCGGCCGCCTCGCTCTACCATCCCGCCCTCTCGATCGTCGCGAGGGAGTCCTCGACGACTTGACGCGTATTGGCGAAAGACACTCTCGCGGCCGCGTCCTCCACCGGCATCCAGCGGCAGTCGATGATTCCTTCGTCCGCTCGAGGGACCGGCCGGCCGACGGCGGCCCGCATGAGGAAGTAGGTGCAGTACTTGTGCACGGTTGCGCCATCCTTGCTGAAGAACCAGTCGGCCGTGCCCACCTTCGGACCGACCGTCCTCGGCCGCAGGCCGGTCTCCTCTTCCACCTCGCGCGCAGCCGCCTCGCGCAACGACTCGCCGGCTTCCACGTGGCCCTTCGGGAGCGACCAGCGTCCGTCCGCGGTGCGGATCAGCAGCGCCTGCCAATCTCCCGCAAGAGATCGCACGAGCACGCCGCCGGCGCTTCGCTCGACGACGGCCGGGACGGTGGCTCGGGAAGCGCGCACGGCAGGGCTAGAAGACGGAGAATCGAAGGTACCGGCCCGGATTCTCGCGGATGTCGGCCAGTAGCGACTTGATCTCCTGCATCGCTTCGACGGCGCCGTCGGCGAGGGCCGGGTCCGTCAGCAAGCGGCCCAGGGAGCCGTCGCCCTCCTCGGCGGCCGCCGCCAGCCGGTCCAGGCGCGCGAACGTGGAGTCGGCGCGCTGCACCGCGGACCGCAGTTCGTCCAGGAAGGCCCCGGCGTCTTCGGTGACGCCGCGCGCGTTGGCCACCGCGGCGCCGGCGTCCGCGACCATCGTCTCGACCTCGCCCTCCTGAACGATGGCGTCGATGCGTTCGAACGAGAGCCGGGCCGCCCGAGCGGCGGCGCCGAGGTCTTCGGCGGACCGGCCCACGCCGTCGGCCAAGTCGTCGAAACGGGCCGCCTGCTGGTCGATCACTTCGGCAAGGCCGTCGCTGACCGCCGAAATGTTGTCGATGGCGCGGCGCAGGTTCTCGGCGGTCTCCTCGGTGAAGGCGATGCGGAAGCGGTCCGAGATGATCGTGAGGTTGCGGGCGATCTCGTCCGCAGTGGCCGTGAGCCGGGAGACGTCCGGCAACGCCGCTCCCGGCAGGGCGTCCAAGCCCGGCCGGTCGAGGAAGGGCCGCTCCGGAAAGTCCGCGCGGGCGACGATCTCGGCCTGCCAGTCGCCGAACATGGACTCGGGCGCCAAGAGCACCGCCGCGCCTTCCGGGAGCGCGATCTCGGGGCGCACCGTCATCTCGATCAGGACGGCTTCGCCGCCGGGGGCGATGCCGACGCGGTCCACGCGTCCCACCTCCACCCCCCGGAACTTGACCGACGCGCCCGCCATAGTCTGGCCCGCGTCCGCCGCAACCGCCCTCAGGGTGCGGCCGTCGCTTCCCCACCCGCCCTTGAGCCACAAGCCGCCGCCGATGCCCGCCGCGATCCCCAGGAGCACCACGGCTCCGACCAGCGCGTCTCGTCGTCTGTCCATGCGTTCGGTCTCCCCTCCGCGCAGAGCCGCGACTTCAGCAGGCCCGGCGCGGACCGGCCCAGCCCCAGGCCTGCTCGCCACCCGCCCGCCGCCGCCTCCGCCCCTTGCGGTCTCCTCATCCATAGTACAGGCTCGGGTCGCCCTCGACGAAACCCCGGACCACGGGATCGTCGGCCGACTTCACCTCCGCGGGCGTGCCCGAGAACCAGACGCGGCCCGCGTGAAGCAGCGCGATCCGGTCGGCCACGCGAAAAGCGCTGGTCATGTCGTGCGTGACCATGAGCGCGGCGACTCCCAGTTCGTCCCTCATGCGCAGCATCAGGCGGTCGATCGAGGTGGTCGTCACGGGGTCGAGGCCCGTAGTGGGCTCGTCGTAGAGCAGGTACTTGGGCGAGGCGGCAATCGCCCTGGCCAAGCCGGCGCGCTTGCGTTGTCCGCCGGACAGGTCCGCAGGACGACGGCCGCCCATGCCGTCGAGGCCGACCAGGGCCAAGCACTCCTCGACGCGGGCGCGCACACGAGCCGGAGTGCGCCCTCCGGCTCTGCGCAGCGCCATGCCCACGTTGTCCGCGACCGTCATCGAATCGAAGAGCGCGGCGAACTGGAACACGTAGCCGATCTTGCGACGCAGCTCCGCGAGCCCGCCCCCGCCGAGCGCCCCAACGTCCGCCCCGTCCACCTCGACCGATCCCGCGTCGGGCCGCAACAGGCCGACGACGTGCTTGAGCAGCACCGACTTGCCCGCGCCCGACGGACCCACGATGACCACCGTCTCGTGCTCGCCGGCATCCAGGTCGAAGCCGCTCAGCACGGCCTTCGTCCCGAACGACTTCGCGAGTCCGCGGATGCGGATGCTCACCGGCCTACAGCAGCGTGGCCGCCCATACCGCGTCCAGGAAGAGGATGATCATGCTCGACGCCACCACCGAGCGGGTAGCGCAACGGCCCACGCCTTCGGCCCCGCCCGCGGCGCCCAGACCGAAGCCGCAGCCGACACCGGTCACCACGAGCCCGAACGACACCGACTTGACGACGCAGAACCACACGTCCCAAGGCGCGAAGAAAAGGCGCAGTCCCTTGACGAACTCCGCCGACGACATGTCCAGCAACTGGAGCGCGGCCACCCAGCCCGAGCCGATGCCGGCCGTCACCGCCAGAAGCGCCACGACGGGGAACATGAGCGTCCCGGCCAGCACGCGCGGAACAACCAGATAGGCGACCGGGTCGTAGGCCAGCGTCTCGAGGGCGTCCACTTGCTCGGTCACCTTCATCGTGCCCAGCTCGGCCGCAATGCCGGCGCCGACGCGGCCGGCCAGCGTGAGCGCGGTGAGCACCGGTCCCAGCTCCAGGATCATCGTCTTGCTCACCAGCACGCCCACGAAGTACAGCGGGATCGCCCCGGTCAGCGTGTAGGACGCCTGGAGCGACATCACGATGCCGGTGAACGTTGCGATGAAGAGCGCGATCGGCGCCGACGCCACGCCCACGCGGGCCATCTGCGGCGACAGTTGCGGCCACCACGTGCTCGTCTTGCCGAGCGCCCGGCCCGCCGCCGCCGCCAAGCGCGATGCGCGGCCCACCGCGGCCAGCCCGTTCGTCGCGGCGCGTCCGACCGCTGCGAGACCCTCGGCGAACAGTTCGGGCATGGCGGAATCATAACGGATGGCCGTTCCTGGGACGGACACGGAGACCGGCGCCCCGAGGTTGCCGCAAACGCCAAGGAGCACGGCCGGCCCGGCGCCCGCGCGCGCCCCCTGTCAGCGCGGCCGCGGAAACGCCTTCAGAGTGAAGGACACGCGGTCGAGAGCGGGCCGCAAGCTGTTCGGCTTGTTCCAGTGGACATCGACCGCGCGCACGCATCCCCGCGTCCCGACCGCGACCTCGACGGAGAGGCCCTGGACCGGACTGTCGATGCGCGTCCTCGCCACGGAGCCGGGTTCGCCTCGGGGCGCGCGCGCAGGGTTGCGGAAGAGCGTCTTGGTGGAGCGGCGGCCGGAAGGAAGGACGCGCGTCACGCGAATCTGGTCCAGCCAGTCGGGAGCGTAGCTGACTTCATAAGCGAATCCGCGCTGGTCCTCGCCTCCGCCCTGCCGGTTATGCCGAGCCACGGCAACGCGTCTCCGCCCCCGCGCGAGCCTTGACATCCGTGGCATCGTTCGCAATCGTTAGTCGTAGCGCCATCGTCGTCTTCTTGAAAGCGCCGTTCGGGTCTCCGCGGCGCGGTCGCAGGCAGAGGTAGTTCAACGGGCCGCCCCGGCCAGCATCCCGGCTCCCGGCAACAACCTTCCGGTCACGCCGTCCGTTCGCGGTTGCGGGACGCCTCGCCGTCGCCGCCTTCCACCAGTCCCTAGGCTTCCTCCAGCACCTAGATGGACATAGCCGAACTATCGAACAGCTCGGTGGCCGAACTCCACGAGTACGCCGAGACGCTCAACATTCCGTACTACGCATCCCTGCGCAAGCCGGAACTCGTTTTCCGGATTCACCAGGGCATGGCGCCGGCGGACGCCGTTCCCACGGCCGAGGGCGTGCTCGACATCCGCCCAGAGGGCTACGGCTTCCTGCGGTCTGGACAATGGCAGTATCTGTACGGCCCCGACGACGTCTACGTGAGCCCGGGTCACATTCGGCGCTTGGCGTTGCGCACGGGCGACACGCTGGCGGGACGCGTGCGGCCGCCGCGGCGCGCCGAACGGTACTTGGCGTTGGCGACGGTGGAGCGCGTCAACGGCGAACGAGCCGAAGGGCTGGGCCAGCGCGCCACGTTCGATTCGCTCCGCCCCGGCTACCCCGACGGCCGCCTCGGGCTGGAGTCGCCCGGCGGGAGCATCGCCATGCGGATCATGGACCTGATCGCGCCAGTGGGCATGGGACAGCGCGGTCTAATCGTCTCTCCGCCCAAGGCGGGCAAGACGACGATTCTGCGCGAGATGGCACAGGCGATATCGGTCAATCATCCCGCCGTCCAACTCATCGTGCTGCTGATCGACGAACGCCCGGAAGAAGTCACCGAAATGGAGGAATGCGTCGTCGGCGACGTCCTGGCGTCCACCTTCGACGAGCCGGCCAAGCGCCACCGCCAAGTCGCCGAAATGGCGCTGGCGAAGGCGAAGCGCCAAGTGGAGCACGGCCGAGACGTAGTGATTCTGCTCGACTCGATCACGCGGCTGGCCCGCGCCTACAACACGCTTGCCCGGCATTCCGGGCGGATCTTGTCGGGCGGGCTCGACGCGAAGGTCCTGCAGCATCCGAAGCGCTTCTTCGGATCGGCCCGCAACATTCCCGGCGGCGGATCGCTGACGGTCGTGGCGACCGCCTTGGTCGACACCGGGAGCCGCATGGACCAGGTGATCTTCGAGGAGTTCAAGGGGACCGGGAACATGGAGCTCCTCCTGGACCGCCGCATCGCCGACCAGCGCGTATTTCCCGCCATCGACCTGGCCCGCTCGGGCACGCGCCGCGAGGAGCTGTTGCTCACCAAGACCGAGCTGAACCGCACCTTCCTGCTGCGCAACTTCGTGGCCGACATGCCGCCCGCCGACGCCGTGGAGTTTCTCTCGCAGCGCTTGGCGCGCCACGACACCAACGCGGAGTTCCTGGACGCCATGGCCGCGGGCGAGTAGGCAGCGGAGGAAGAGGCCGGCCGCCGGGGCGCCGGCGAGCCTGGCAACCGCCGCGGACGGGATGCCCGCCGCCGACGGCGCGTCCGGCGCAGCGGAGGCGCGCGGCTCCTGCCTAGCCGTCGAGCCCGTGGTAGCGCGGATTGACGACCAGCCTGCCGTCCTCGAAGATCTTGCGGTTCCACGGGTAGACCAGCTTGGCCGACGTGGAGAGCGCGAAGAAGCCGGGCTGGTGCCCGCCGGGACGCACGAAGTTCGTGGCGGTGCGGACTTCGGCGGGCGCCACGGCGCGAACAGCCGCCAGCGCAAGTCGCAGGGTGTCGCCGGAGGTGGTGATCTCGTCCACGATCAGGACGCGCTTGCCGCGCGCCTCCGGGGGGGCCGCGGACAGCACGGCCGGGCGCTGGCGAACAATCTCGGCGCCCTCGCGCCGGGACACCTTGAGCGAATGGAAGTCGCGCTGGAGCATCGACGCGACGACGGCGCCGGGGATGACGCCCGCCTTGGCGATCCCGACCACGATGTCGGGGTCGTAGTCGCGCGCCACCTTGAGGGCCAGCGCGCGGCAAAGCTCGCCGAACATCTCCCAGGAGAGGTCGAAGACTTCTTCCGACGGTTCGGCGCGCGTGGACAACATTGCCTTCTCCCGGTGGAGGCCCAAGACTGTACCGGCGTTCCCCAACTCCCTAACGCCCCGAGACTCGCCGGCCCGTTGCCGCGGAGCGCACCCAGCCCAATGGACCCCGACCTGAAGCAAGCGGCCGACGCCCGCTTCGACGAAGCCCTTGCCGCTTCGGGCGCGAGAGACCCTCGCGAACACTACCGCAAGCGCCTCAAGGAGCTCAGGAAGGCGAATCCGCCGGGCTACGGGAAAGCGGTCCAATACTACGAAGCCGAGACCGTCCCGTCCATTGCCGAGGGACGCGCCGATCCGATCCAGGCGTGGACGGACTTCGGCGCGCGCCTAGCGGAAATCTGCGCTCCAGGCCGCGTGTGGGCCGTGGACGCGACGGGCCGGCGGCGGCCCTACGAGCCCCCCGGGGACACCGCCGACATGATTCTGCATCTGCCGGAGGGACGCGCGCCGACCTTCGTGGTGGCCTTGCCGCGCGACCCGACGCCCTCGCAGATGGCGACCTTCGATTGGCTGGTGGCCGGCCGGCGGTCGGTTCGCGGGGCGCGGCCGGCGGAGGCAGGGTAGTTCGGGCCGGGGGGCGTCGCTGTTGCGCCCGAGGCCAAAGGGCGGGGGCGGCCGCGGAGGCGGACGGCGCGTTATGTTCGGGTTCTTGAGTCGGCACAGGCTCGGGCCACGCAACGCGGAGTCCCGTTGATTGGCTAGGCGAAACGGGTGGTTCTGGCGGTTCTTCGTCCGGGCGGCGGTGGTCCTCTTGGCGTTCGGAGGCGGACTGTACGTCGCGTGGGCCGGCGTGTTTCCGTGGGGGCGCTTCTCGCAAGGCGCGAGCGTTGCGCGCGACATGGTCCGGGCGGTCCGGGCGGACAAGCCCCTCCTGCAGGACTGGGAACGCGCCAACGTGGCCTCCGGAGCGGTCGACGGGCGGCACCTCGTTCTGGCGGAAGGAAGCGAGCTGGCCGGCGCCGCGACGGCGACGGGAGGCGGCTGGCACTTCGGGGAGCACTGTCCGGCCGCGCGCGGATGCTTGGCGGTCGAGTACTCGCCCGGGGGCGAAGTGGTGCGGTCGTGGCCGTTTCGGCCGCCGCCCGTGGCAGAGGCGATGCCCGCGGCGCAGGTGGAAGGCACGTTCGGCATCGACGGCGAAGAGGCGATGGACGCGGCCCATGTCGCCCGCTACTCGAACGGCGATCTGCTGGTCGTCTTCCGCTACCTCGACTTTCACTTCCCGGCGGACGCGGGCGTGGCGCGGATCGGAGGATCGGGGCACGCGCTCTGGTACCGCCGCGACTACAGCCGGGGCGAGCCCCTCGTTGCGGCGGGCGACACCGCGCTGGTCGTGGGCACGCGGCGCACCGGCGGCTGGGCGGCGCAGACGCAGGGGATTCCGGGCCGAGCTTGCGAGGGCGGCGAGGCGACGCTCGACGTGGTGCAGATCCTGGACGGCCAGGGGCGGCTCGTCGAGCAGGTCTCTGCGGCGGGTGCGCTTCTGGCGTCGCGCTGGGCGCCGGAGTTGCAGCGTGCGAATCCGTGCCGGCCCGTCCACGTGAGCTCGGTGTCTCTGGTGGGCGACGACGTCGCCGGGCTGGACGGTGCGCGCCCGGGAGACCTGGTCCTGTCGTTCCGGGATCTCGACGCGCTGGCTATCCTGGACCGCGAGACGTACGAGATGAAGCGCTACGTGCGAGGCACGTTCCAGCGCCCGCACAGCGTGAAGCATTGGCGAGGGCCGGAGTTCGTCGTGTTCGACGGCCGAGGGGGCATGACGCGCGCTCGCGGCGACCTCCGCTTTCACTCGCGCGTGCTCCTGGTGGACGTCGAGAGCGGCGCGGAGACCGTCGTCTTTCCAAGGGACCCCGAGCGCTTCGGTTGGCGCGCCCGAGACGGCGGCCGCATATCGATCTCGCCGGACAGAACGCGGCTGATCGCGTCGTTCAGGGGCGTGGGGCGGGCCGTGGAGGTGCGCGTCGAAGACGGGGCCGTGCTGGCCCAGTTCGATCACTTGCACAGGATGGCGGGACACCCCTCGTTCGGCGCCGCGGGCGTCGTCGCGAGGTTCGCCAACGCCGGGGTCTTCTACTCCGACGAAGCTCTGCGCTAGCCCGCTGACCCCGGGGGGCCACAGCGCTTGTTCCGGGGCCACGCCGGCTGCACGGCCTCGTCAGACTGCGACGGCGCGCTGCGGTCGCGCGACGGACGGACCCGGCAACGGCCCCGCGCCCGGCAACAAGCGCCACACCTGTTCGGCGGCGACGGCCGCCGCGGCGGCGTTCGTCCCCGTCACGTTCACGTGGCCGAGCTTCCTCCCGGGCCGGGGAGTCTTGTCGTAGAGGTGCACGCGCGCATCCTGCACGGCGGCCAGCGCCGGCAGGGACGGCAGTTCGCCCACGACGTTGAGCATCGCGGAGGGGCCGCGCGGGGCCGCCGGAGCCAACGCGAGTCCCGCCACGGCGCGGACGTGGTTCTCGAACTGGCTCGCGGCGGCGCCGTCCAGCGTCCAGTGCCCTGAGTTGTGGACGCGCGGGGCCATCTCGTTGGCCAGCAGGCGTCCCCCGCTCTCGAACAGCTCCACCGCGAGCGTCCCGACGTAGTCGAAGCGCTCCAATATCCTGCCCGCCAGCGCCTCGGCCTCGGCCTGGAGGCGCGGCTGCGTGTTCGGCGCCGGAGCGTAGCTGGCTCGGAGGATGCCTTCGCGATGGTGGTTCTCGGTCAACGGATAGAAGACGGAGGCGCCGTCCACGCCCCTTGCCGCCACGATGCTCAGCTCGCGCTCGAAGGCGACGAACGACTCGACGATCAGCCCGTCGCCGAGCGCCTGCGCCGCCACCGCGGCCTCGTCCCGCGAGCGCACCACGGCTTGGCCCTTGCCGTCGTAACCGCCCCGGCGCGTCTTCACCACGGCCGGCAGGCCGGTCGCCGCCAGCGCATCCTCCATGCCGTCGCCCGGATTCACCGCCCGAAAGCGGGGCGTGGCGATGCCGAGTTCCCGGAACAGGCGCTTCTCCGCCAAGCGGTCCTGCGCCGCCGCAAGCGCGTCCGGAGAAGGTCGGACCGGGATCTTCGCCGCCAGGGCGCGGACGGCTTCGGCGGGCACCGACTCGAACTCGAACGTGACGACGTCGGCGGCCGCGGCTACGCGGTTCAGCGAGGCGGGGTCGTCGTAGGCGCCGCGCACCACGCTCCCCAACGCGCCCGCGGGAGGGTCGGCGGACGGCTCCAGGAAAACGAACCGCTGCCCGAGCGGAACGCCGGCCAAGGCAAGCATCCGCGCCAGCTGCCCGCCGCCGAGGACCCCGATCGTCACGGCGCGGCCCCTTCACCGCCTTGCGGGCCGCCGCGGGTCCGGCCCGGCGAGGACCTCCTCGGCCCGCGCACGCGCGTGGGCTCGGACGGCTTCGCGGACTTCGGCGTCGTCCAGGCCCAGGATGCGCGCGGCGAGCAACGCCGCGTTGACCGCTCCCGCGACGCCGATCGCCAGCGTCCCGACGGGAACGCCGCCGGGCATCTGCGCGATCGACAGGAGCGAGTCGAGTCCCCGCAGCGCCTTCGACTGCACCGGCACGCCCAAGACCGGCAACACCGTCATGGACGCGATCATGCCCGGCAGGTGCGCCGCGCCGCCGGCTCCGGCGACGATCACGCGCAAGCCCCGTGCCTCGGCCGACGACGCGTATTCGTGGAGCAGGTCCGGCGTCCGGTGCGCCGACACGACCCGCACCTCGTGCGGAACCCCGACCGCGTCCAGCGTCGCCGCCGCGGGTTCCATCGTCTTCCAGTCGCTTCGGGAGCCCATGACGACTCCCACCGTTGGCCTGCTCATCGTGCGCAGCCTGCGGCTCCGGGCCGCCATTGTCAAGCCGGAGGGAGCGACGCGTCGCGAGAGCCCGGCGCCCGCCCCGAGGAACGGTGGAGGCGCCCGCAGGCGCGGCCTACTTGGCGTCCACCACGAAGTACCGCTTCTTGCCAAGGCGCACGACCACGAAGCGACCGTCCAGCAAGTCGGCCGCCGACAGGACGGCTTCGGGCGCCGAAACGCGGTCGCCGTTCACGTATACGCCTCCGGCGCGCAACAGGCGGCGCGCCTCGCTTCGCGACGGAACCACGGCGGACTCGGTCATCACGGCGACGAGGCCGACGCCGGCGCCCTCGAGGCGGTCTCGCGGCAACGCGGTGGACGGCACGTCGGCGAATACCTCCTCGATCTCGGAAGCCGACAGGCCCTTGGGGTCGCCGCCGAACAGCACGCGCGACGCCCCAACTGCGGCATCGAGTCCCGTCTGGCCGTGAACGGTTCGCGTGACTTCGGCGGCCAGCCGCTTCTGCGCTTCGCGCCGCTGCGGAGCCGCGCGCGCGGCCTTGTCCAGTTCTCCCACTTCGTCGCGTCCCAGCAACGTGAAGAACTTCAGGCAACGAATCACGTCGGCGTCGCCGACGTTGAGCCAGAACTGGTAGAAGCGGTAGGGAGAAGTGCGGTCCGGGTCGAGCCAGACGGCTTCGCCGGCTTCCGACTTGCCGAACTTCGCGCCGCGTGCCGTCTCGAGCAGCGGAAAGACCACGCCGTGGCACTGCGGCCCGCCCATGCGGCGGACCAAGTCGATGCCGGCGGTGATGTTGCCCCACTGGTCGGAGCCGCCCATCTGCAACGTGCATCCGAAGCGCTTGGAGAGCTCGAGGAAGTCGTAGGCCTGAAGCAGCTGGTAGCTGAACTCGGTGAACGATATCCCCGCTTCTTCGTCCTCGAGGCGGCGCTTCACGGAGTCCTTGCGCAACATCGCGTTGACCGAGAAGTGCTTGCCCACGTCGCGCAGGAAGTCCACCAGCTTGAGTCCGTCCAGCCAATCGATGTTGTTCGCCATCCGCGCCGCGTTGTCGCTCGCTTCGAAGTCCAAGAACCAAGCCAGCTGCTTGCGCAGCGCTTCGGCGTTGGCCTCCATCTCGGCGCGGTCCAGCAACGGGCGCTCGCTGCTCTTTCCGGACGGGTCGCCGACCAGCCCCGTGCCGCCGCCGACCAGCGCGATGGGCGTGTGGCCCGCCCGTTGCAGGTGGACGAGGCCCATGATCGGGACCAGAGAGCCCACGTGGAGAGACGGCGCCGTCGGATCGAAGCCGACGTAGCCGGAGATCCGGCCCTGCGCCAGAGCCCGCGCGGCATGCTCGGTGGCGTCGGCGAGCAAGCCCCGCCAGCGGAGTTCCTCGATCATGGGGTCGAAGCTAACGCGGCCCCGCGCATCGCCGGCCGCGGGACCGCACCGCTTCTCCGCGGGGGCACCGGTCCAAGAGGCGGCCGAACCAGTTCCTGCTTGGCCGGCCTTATTCCGGACTCGCCGGGACGGACGTCCGCGCACGGCGGCGGGCGCCGCCGCGGTCTCGAGCGATCGCGGCCCGGTCGGCCTTGCCGGTCGGAGTGCGCGGGAGCGAGTCGACGATGCTTATTCTCGACGGGCAACGGGCCCGGGAAAGCCGGGCGCGGCAATGGCGGTCCACGTCGGCCTCGCGCACCGCGCCGCCCTCCGCCTCGACGACGGCCTCCACTCGCTGGCCCCACTCGCCGTCCGGCACGCCGAACACCACGGCCTCCAACACGCCGGGCATCCCCTCGATGACTCGCTCCACTTCGGCTGGAGCAACCGTGGCGCCCCCCGTGACGATCGCGTCGTCGGCCCTTCCCTGCACCCACACGCAACCGTCTTCGTCGATGCGGCCCGCGTCGGGCGTGTGGTACCAGCCGTCTGCGTCGACGGGCAGAGGCTCGGGCTCGCCGCCGGGCCGCCCGACCACGGCCGACGCGAGGGTTGGACCACGCACGCAGAGGACGCGCGCAGGGCCGTCCCGGCGCGCCGGGCCTGCGACGCCCCGCCGCGCATCCCGGCGCCCGCCTCCCAAGCGGACGCCCGTTGCGCGGCCGGCCCGCGCCTCAAGGCCCGCAAGCGGTCGCCCCACCGTGCCGGGCGCCCGGCGCGCCAGGGCGGGCGGGGCCGTGGCCGCCTGCGACGCGGTCTCGGTCATGCCCCAAGTCGGAGCGACGGGCAGTCCAGCGGCGGCGGCCCGCGCAAGCAAGGCGGGAGACAACGCGCCGCCCCCGACCAGCACGCACCGGAGGCTGGCCGGCGGCGCGCGCCCCCCCAGCTGCTCCAGCACGCGCTTCAGCATGACGGGCACCAAGGAAACGTGCGTCAGCTCGCCCGCCGCCATGGCGTCCGCCACCGCGCCGGCGTCGAAGCGGACCCAGGACCGCACGGAGCAGCGGAGGGCGACCGCGCGGAGAAGGAGGGCCAAGCCCCCGACGTGGGCCAGCGACAGACAGAGGCCCCAGCGGTCGCCCCTGCCGAGCGACAGCCGCCGGGCCGCCGCCGCCGCGCTGGCGGCGAACGCGGCGCGCGAAAGCCCCACGGCCCTCGGCCCGCCCGACGTGCCCGACGTGAGCAGCAGGACCGCGACGCCGGGGAAGCGCCCGAGGTGCAGCGGCGCGCGCGCCTGGGCGGCCGGACCCCGAAGCGCCGGGGGAGCGCCCTCGGCGCCCGGCAAGAGGCGAAGGGCCGGGCGCACGAGCCGCGCGGCGTAGTCCAGTTCCGTCTCGGAGAGCCGCTCGTGCATGGGCGACGCAACAAGGCCCGCCCGCCACAGGCCGAAGACGGCCGCGGCCGCGTCCGGGCCCGCAGGCAAGTGAATCGCGCCTACGGTCCCGGGCCGCGCGCCCGCGCTCCGGCACCGCTCGGCCGCCGCGGCGGCCGCCGCGTCCAGCTCCCGCCAGGTCCAGCGTCCGCCGTCCCACGCGAGCGCGGGCCCGCCGGGATCCTCCTCCGCGGCAGCCCGAAGCTGGTCGCCGTCGCCGAACAGCGCACCGAGGCCGGAACGCGAAGGCGTCCGTCGCCCGAGCCTTCCCGCCGACCCCGCGCGCGCCACCCGCGAGTCCCCCTCCCTCAGCTGGTCCCCGCGACGAAACCGGCCGCCAGTCCCACGCCGTACATCGCCACCCCCCGCGCAGTGCGGCCGAGCACCGGCGCCAGCGCCCGCCGGTCGGCGCCGTCTCCGTCCGCCCTTCCCGGTCCGCCCTTCCCAGCCTGCCCTCCCGCGAACCGCAGCACTACGGCGGCCGCGGGCAGGCAAGCGACCACGCCGGCCGCTCCCGCCAGCGACCACGCCGGCCAGCCCGCCCACGCCCAGCCCGCCGCCGGAACCGCCGCCGCCACGCCCAGGCACGCCGCGTACTCCGCCGCCGCGACCTTGTCGCCCAGGCGGACCGCCAGCGTCCGCTTGCCCGCAGCGGCGTCCGTCTCGCGGTCGCGCACGTTGTTGGCGACGAGAATCGCCGTGCTGAAAGCACCCACTCCCACACCCGCCAGAAGCGCGTCCGGCGACCACGACAACGCCTGCACGTAGTATGCCCCCGCCACCGCCACCGGCCCGAAGAACACGAACACGAACACGTCGCCCAGACCGTGGTACGCCAACGGGAACGGGCCGCCCGTGTAGGCCACGGCGCAGACCAGCGACGCGGCTCCGATCACGACGACCGGCCACCCCGCCACCACCGCCAAGTACGCGCCGGCCATCGCCGCCAAAGCCATCGCCACGAAGATTCCGCGCTTGACGGCCGCCGGCGCCAGCAACCCGGCCTGCGCGGCGCGCACCGGGCCGATCCGGTCCTCGGTGTCGCATCCCTTCACGAAGTCGTAGTAGTCGTTGGCGAAGTTGGTCGCGACCTGCACGAGCAACGCGCCCACGAGCGCAGCCAGCGCGGGCCCGCGCGCGAACGCCCCGTCGGCCACGGCGATGCCGCAACCGGCAACTACCGGAGCCGCCGCGGCCGACAGCGTGCGGGGCCGGGCCGCCAGCGCCCACGCGCGCCACCGCCCCAATCCGGCCCCGCCGGGGCGGCGAAGGCCGTATGCCCGCCGGACTTCCGCTACCATGCCGGACGCCGCCCGGCGCCAACCGGACCCAAGCCCCTGCCCGTCCAGGCTACCACGGCAACCACGGATACTTGCGGAAGTCGGGCTTGCGCTTCTGCAGGTAGGCGTCCCGGCCTTCCTGTCCCTGCTCGGTCATGTAGAACAGAAGCGTGGCGTTGCCGGCGAGCTCTTGGAGTCCCGCCTGGCCGTCCACGTCGGCGTTGAAGGCCGACTTGAGCAGCCGAATCGCGAGCGGACTGTGCTCGAGGATGCGCTGCGCCCACTCGAAGCCTTCCTCCTCGAGGCGTTCCACCGGCACGACGGCGTTGACGAGTCCCATCGCCCGCGCCTCCTCGGCGCCGTACTGGCGGCACAGATACCATATCTCGCGCGCTTTCTTCTGGCCGACGATGCGCGCCAAGTACGACGACCCGAACCCGCCGTCGAAGCTGCCCACCTTCGGCCCCGTCTGGCCGAACACCGCGTTGTCCGCCGCGATGGTGAGGTCGCAGACGACGTGAAGCACGTGGCCGCCGCCGATGGCGTACCCCGCCACGAGCGCGATCACCGGCTTCGGCATCGAGCGGATCAGGCGCTGCAGGACCAGCACGTTGAGGCGCGGCACGCCGTCGCCGCCCACGTAGCCCGCGTCGCCGCGCACGCGCTGGTCTCCGCCCGAGCAGAACGCGTACTTCCCGTCCCCGGCCGGCCCCTCGCCCGTCAGCAGCACGACGCCGACCGCCGAGTCGTCCTGCGCGTCGTGGAACGCGTCGAGCAGCTCGAACAGCGTCTCCGGGCGAAAGGCGTTTCGCACCTCGGGCCGGTTGATCGCAATGCGCGCCACGCCGTCGCGCTTCTTGTAGGTGATGTCCTGGTAGTCCTTGGCCGTCTGCCAAGCTGTGGCGCTCATGGGCGGATTCCGTAGGGGCTGTTGGGAGAGGCTTGGAGCGGTCCGGGGCTCCCGGCGCCGATTTCAATCCTAGCCCCGCCGAGACGGCGAGCAAGCGGCCGGCAAAGGCGGCGGCGCGCCCATTCCCGCGCAGGCGGCCTCATGCCGGAGGAGCCGCGGGCGGCGCCCCCTCGCCGAATCCGGCCAGGGCTCGCGCCACCCGTCGACGGACCGCTTCGTGCCTGCGCCGGTTGGCGTCTGCCTCGGTCCGCACCCGCACGATCCGCGTCGACCGGCCAGCTGCCGCGCTCCTCACGACCTGCGCCAGCTGGGCCGGGCCGTCCGCCTCCGCGAAGGCCACGCCGTGGAGCTTCGCCGCGTGCTGGAAGTCGAGGCCGTGCGGCGTGGCGAAGCATGGCGTGAACGCGGGCTCGAACTCGCGGATCGGCAACATGTGGAAGATGCCCCCGCCGTCGTTGTCGATCACCACGAACACTACGCCGAGCTCCGGGTCGCGAGCCGCCAGGAGGCCGTTGAGGTCGTGGTACAGCGCCATGTCGCCCAGGAGACACGCCACCGGCTCCTCCCCGGCGGCCGCACAACCCAACGCCGAGGAGACGATCCCGTCGATGCCGCTCGCGCCCCGGTTGCCCAGCACGCGGATCCCCAGCGGCGCGGGGCGCCCGAACGCGTCCACGTCGCGCACCGGCATCGAACTCGACACGAAGAGGGTGGAGCCGGCGGGAAGGCTCGCCAGGACCGCGGCGGCGTAGGCGCCCTCGTTGGCGGCGTCGGCGGCGAGACCGTCTTCGACGGCGTCCCACGCTGCCGCCTCGACCCCGCTCCATTCCTGCGCCCAACCGTCGTCCAGCGCGAGGCCCCCGCAACTCTCCGACCTCCCCACCAGGTCCAGCACGGGCCCGGCGGGCGCGCGCAGATAGGCGTCGGCCAAGCCCTGATGGTCCTTCGGCAGGCTGCCCGCGTCGATCACGACCTGCCGTCCGGCCCTCCAGCCCGCCAGCGCGCCCTCCAGGACGACGGAGGTGGGCGTGCGTCCGGTGCGCAGCACGAGATCCGGGGCCAGCCTGTCCGACACCCCGGGCACGCGCAGAAAGTGGTCGTAGCCGCCAATCAGCCTTGGAGTCCCCCGGGCGCCGGCCGCGGCGAAGCGGGCGCCCGACAGCGGGTCAGCCAGCAAGGGGACGCCGAGCCGTGCCGAGAAAGCGCTCAACGCCGGTCCCTCCGCGTCGGGGTCCGGCGACGGACCGGCCACGAGCACGGGACGGCGGGCCTCCGCGAGCTCGCCCCTCACCAGTTCCGCCGCCGCCTCGACCGCTACGCCGAAGCCCCCCGGGTCCAAGCCGTCCCGGTCCACCGCCAGGCGGCGACGAGCGCCGCATCCGCCGTCAACCGCGCCGAGATCGCGCTCCATGCGGCCGCCAACGGCTAAGTCGCGGCGACCCTCGATCCCGTTCCGCAACTCCAGCCCGCGTCTCCACGATCCCACCGATTCGGGTTCCAAGGGCTTCTCGAAGGGGATGTTCAAGTGAACCGGCCCCGCCGGCGGTCCGGTCGCGTACGCGAAGGCTGTGCCGGCGGCTTCGCCGACAGCGGCCAAACCAGCCTCCGACGCTGCCGGCAAGTCAGCCTCCCAGCGCAGCCTCGGCCCGAAGATGCCCACCTGGTCGATCGTCTGGTTCGCGTCCGCGCCGCGGAGTTCGCGCGGGCGGTCGGCCGTCAAGAGGATCACCGGCACATCCGCCGCCGCCGCCTCCACGACCGACGGCAGCAAATTGGCCACCGCCGTGCCCGACGTGGTCACCACCGCGGCCGGACGCCGAGCCCGTCGTCCGTACCCCAGCGCGAAGAAGCCCGCCGACCGCTCGTCCAGGTGCACTCGCACGCGCAATCCGGGGAAGCCCGCCATCGCCAGCACGAGCGGCGCCGACCGCGAACCCGGCGCAACCTCCGCCTCCGCCAGCCCAGATTCGACCAGCGCCGCCACGATCCGGCGCGCCCACTCGAGGTTGAGTTCGCCCGCCTTCACCGAACGGCGGCCGCCGCGTCCGCGCCCCGGGCGGCCGAAGCCATTGCCCGAAGAACGGGACGCAGCTTCATCTCCGTCTCCTCCCACTCCGACGCCGGATCGGACCCCGGCACGATGCCCGCGCCCGCGAACAGCCTCCAGCGCCCCGCCGACAGCGCCGCCGAACGGAGCGCAGGCACGAAGACTCCCCGGCCCTCCGAGTCCAGCCACCCCACGGGCCCGGCGTACCAGCCCCGGTCGAACGTCTCGCTCTCGATGAGGACCCGCAGCGCCACTTCGCGGGGAATCCCGCAGACGGCCGGCGTCGGATGCAGCGACGCGAGCGCGTCCAGCAACGACAGTCCGGGCGCCGCTTCGGCGGCGATCTTCGTCTCCAAGTGCTGGATGTGAGCCAGCGCGAGGATGTGCGGCTCAACATCGCGGCGAACGTCGCAACCCAGCGCCTCGAGGCGCGCCACCACGTCGTCCACCACGAAGTCGTGCTCGGCGCGGTCCTTCGCGCTGTTGAACAACCGCTGCCCCAAGCGCGCCGCCTCCACCGAGTCCGTCCCCACGCCCACGCTTCCGGCGACCGCCGTCGCCCGAAAGGCGCGGCCACTCAGCGTCGCAATCGTCTCCGGCGCCGCCCCGACCAAGGCGTGGCCCGGCTCCGGCTCGAACAGGAACACGTAGCTCCCCCGGTTCTCCCGCCACAGAGCCAACGCCAGCCCCGCCGGTCCGACCGCCGCTTCGGTCTCCGCTTCCACGCTGCGGGCCAGCACGACCTTCTCGGCCTCGCCCGCCCGGATTCTCCGCAACGCCGAGCCCACCATCTCGTCCCACGCGGCCCTTTCCGTGCCCTCCCCCAGCCCAATGTGCCCCGCCGCGCGCGCTCCCGACGCTTCCAGCCCGCCCCACGCGCCGCCGCCCACCGTTGCCGCCTCCACCGCCGCCGCCCACCGCTTGGAAATCGCCGCCGCCCGTTCCGGGTCCGCGTCGCGCGCAGCCAGCCACGCTCCCTCCCCCCCGGCCCGAAACTCCATCTCGACGACCGGCACGTGAAACCGCGCGCTCGGGAACGCGGCCCATGCCCCCCTGGCCCGGTGACGCCCGGAGAACGCAAAGCCCCCGAATGCGCGCACGGCTTCCGTTGCGCCCTTCCCGGCGAACGCGTTCCCCAAGCTCTGCTCGACGATGCCGAAGCGCGCCCGCTCGGCCGCTCGGCCCGAACTGCCCTTTCCGTCCCCGCAACGCACCACCAAGTCGTCCACGACGCCCGCGTGGGCGACCCACCGCTCCCCAAAGGCCCAAAAGCCCCTGGCGCCGCCCTCGGCCATCGCCAAGAAGACCGCCGGAGACGCGCGCATCAGCCTCTGCCGACTCTGGTGGTGCACGTTCGGCATCGCTGCCTGAGTCGTGATCGGATTGCCGCGCCCCGGACGGACGCCGGACGCGTGAATATATCCATTCCCGCCAGCCGGCCCCCCGTCGGCCTCGGGCATCGGCGCCGCAGCGGCCGTTCTCGCCCCCAAGCGCTGCGAACCCACCACGCCCCCGCCCGATCAGCCCTGCACGCGCGCCCAACTGCCGACGGCTGCTGGCAAGACGCTGGGGAGGGCGCCGTGCGCGGCCGCAGCGGCGCTTGCCGACGAAAAATGACACTCCCCGATTCGGCCTCCCTGCGTATCCTCCCTATGCAAGCGGTGGTTCCACAACCCAACAAGGAGGTCGCATGAACCGCTTCATCCTCAACCTGCTAGCCGGGGCGACCATCCTGGTCGGAGGATGGATGCTCCTGTCGCCGTCTTCGGCATCGGCCGCCAACAGCCAAGCCTGCTGCTATCACAACGGCGAGAAGAAGTGCTGCGGCGACCGATGCTCGATTGACAAGCACGGACAGTGCGAGGCGTGCTCGGGCATCGGATGCCTGATGTAGTGGGCGTCCGGCACGATCGTGCCAGACGCGGTGGGAGGGGGGCCGCGGCCCCCTTCCCGTCGAACTGCGGTGCGCGGGTCGCGTTCGCCTTGCTGTTCTCTACGCTTGTCTCGTGTTCCGAGAGCTCGCCCCGGAATCAAGGCGCCCGCCCGTGGGCGTCGGAAGACTCTTGGATCGGCGTGGAGCGGGCAGCCTCCTCCGGTGCGGACGTGCTTTTGTCGGTGGTCTTGGGTCTCGAATTTGGGCACCGGCACGCGGTGTACGTCAACGACCCGGGGCAACCCGGCGTGCTCGCGCTCGATTCCCTTCTGCGACCCTTGGCGATCTTCGGCCGGGAAGGCGAGGGACCAGGCGAGTTCGTGGTGAAGGCCAACATACAAGCGCTCCCCGACGACAGCCTGTTCGTGTTCGACCCCGCCATCAAGCGCGCGACCGTGTTCGCCGGCCAACGTCCCGACTCCAGCCGTTTGACCGGGGTCCCCGCATACGTCGAGAATCTGTGGCGCTTGGCTGGGGCGGCGAGGAATTACTTGGCTGTGTCCATGCCCGCCTTCCACGCTGGCGCCGACGCCAGGACGGACGCAGTCCACCACGACGTGTTCTCCATCCTCGACGCGTCTGCCGAGGTGGAACTGCTTGATTCCGTCTTTCTGGCACCGTCGCGCGAGCAGTTGGTCGTCAGATCGCCGGGCCGCGTGTCGGTCGCAGACCATCCTTACGGACGCCAAGGGTTCGTTCGCGTACTGCCTGGTGGCGGCTTCGCATACGTGAACTCGAATGCCCTGTCGGTAACCGTGTTCGACACCGACGCGACGGACTCGGCGTCGTTCTTCTATCCGACACGCCCAATCCCCGTGTCGTCCGAGCATTTCGATTCCGTGGTCGCCAACCAGAGCCCAGCCATTGCAAGCATTCTCCGGGACGGAGCTCCGTACACGTGGGCTCCCGTCGTCGGAATGGCCGTCGACGACCGGGACAGACTCTGGATTGGACTAAGAGGCCAGCCCGGCGAGATTCTGTGGGAATGGGCGGCGTTCACGCGACGAGGCCGCCACATCGCCTCCGTTCGCCTGCCGTCGAATTTTCGGGTCCTTGACGCAACAGACGAAAAGCTTCTGGGCTTCGCCACTGACGACCTGGACATGCCCCAGATCCATGTCTATCGCCTTCTCTGGGAGAACGGCCCAGAATGAAGTGGACGCGCTGGGGCTGACCCCGACGGCGTCTTCGGGCTTGCCAGGCGCCGGGCTCCGAGTCCCTTCTTGGCCGCTTCCCGCAGATCGATGTCCAAGGTCCTGCCCTTTCGTCCACCGCCGGGATTCCCATCCTCAATCCAAACGGGCAACCGGAGCGTATTTGAGCCCCCGGACCGCGGTCATTCCGCGTGCTCTCCTTGTTGCGCGCGCGCCCCCGGCGTCGCCGTCCTCTCTTCGTCCATTTTTCTCTCGTCCATGTGCAATGGAGTTGCCCCGGTATGGTGGACGGGCAAGGATCTTGGGTTCAGATGGTGCAATGTGAAACATGACTTTAGGAAGGACGGAGGCGCAAGGGCGCCGAACGGTCTCGTGTCGAGGGGGTCGGTGCACTTTACGCGACCGCACGCTTGCGCTCGAAGCCGGCGGGGGATTCGTAGCCGAGCGCCGAGTGTCGGCGCCGCGAGTTGTAGAAGCCTTCGATGAAGGCGAAGACGGCGCGCCGGGCTTCGGCCGGACTTGTGAACTGGCAACGGTCCAGCAACTCGCATTCCAACGTGGCGAAGAAGCTCTCGCACATCGCGTTGTCGTAGGCGTCGCCCACCGAGCCCGTCGAGCGACGCACGCCGGCCTTCCTGCACCGCTCGCCGAACGCCCAGGACGTGTACTGCGACCCCTGGTCCGAGTGATGGATCACGGTCTCTGGACTGCGGTTCTCGACGGCCATGGCGAGCGCGCGCTCGACGAGTTCGCCGCGCAGGTGCGTCTCCATGGCCCAGCCGACGACGCGGCGGCTCCAGGCGTCGACGACGACCGCCAGGTAGAGCCATCCGGCCCCGGCCGGCACGTACGTGATGTCGGCGACCCAGAGCTGGTCGGGGCCTTCGGCGCTGAAGTCGCGCTCGACCAAGTCCGGAGCCGGGCGCGCGTGGGCGTCGCGCACCGTCAGCGCCACCTTGCGGCGCCTGCGGCTCGCGCCTTCGATGCCCTCCTCGCGCATGAGGCGGGCGACGCGCTTCGGACCGACGCGCTCGCCCCAGGCCGCGAGATCGGCGTGGATGCGCGGTCGCCCGTACGTCCGCCGGCTCGCTTCCCAGCTGCGGCGCACCAAGACGCGCAACGCGTCGTCGCGCAACGCGCTCGCCGATCGGGGACGCTTCAGCCATGCATAGAAGCCGCTCGGGGAGAGACCGAGGACGCGGCACATCGCGCGCACGGGAAACACGGCCCGGTGCGCTTTCACGAACTCGAACCCTCTCCGGGAATCGAGCCGCTCTCCCGAGCGAACCAGGCCGCGGCTTTTTTTAGAATGTCGCGCTCGAGGCGCAACTGCTTGTTCTCCCGCTTCAGGCGGCGCAACTCGTCCCGCTCGCGCGTCGTCGTCCCGTCGTCGCGACGGCCCTCGTCGAGATCGGCCTGCTCGACCCAGTTGCGGATCGTCGGCGCCGACGGCTCGAACTCACGCGCCAGCGCCTCCGGCGACCGGCCCGAACGCGCCAGATCCACCATTCGCCGCCGGTACTCCAGCGGGTACTGCTTGCGTTTCTTCGGCATCGTGGACTCCTCCTCGTCCCGAAAGATTGAACGTGTCCACCATGCCGGGGCAACTCCATACATCCAACCGTAGTCCATCGCCTCTCGGTACGCCTTCCCGCCTGCCGACAGCGCCTTGTCGGCCAACACGTCCACTTCCTCGCGACTGCTCACCGCCAGCCCGACGACGACCTCGACGTGCCGAGACGCGTCCGCGATTTGTCGTCCCGGCGCAAAGCCGGAAAAGAACTCCTCCGTCGCCAACATCGCATGCTTCCCGGCCCCGAGCGCCACGCACGCCGCCGATTGGTCGCTGAGGAGTTCGTCGAATCCGAACCCCAGCGTCGCAAAGAAGGCTCGCGACCGCCGCAGGTCCTTCACCGGCAAACTCACGAACATCTGGTTCGCAATCGTCCTCCGCCGGGCAATCGCCGTTTTCTTCGTCTTCATAAGCCTATAAACCACATCGTCGGCACGCCCGCACGGAGCACCGAAAATAACACCGCCATCATTTGGCAAGGAGTTCTTGGATCTTCGCAGTAAACTGCAACGCATTCTCAAAATGATCCAATATTCCATCCAGCGTAATGCTTGCCGCTCCGCCGTGCGCTACAACGTTACGAAGACTCACAATGCTGTCGACGCTCTCGCTGATGCGCCCGGAGCACGAACGCATGAGTTCCTTTGCAATATCAACATCAAACTTCCGAATCTCCTCCGTAATTCGCTTTACCTTGGGATTGCGAAGCCGCGCTAAATTCCAACCGACGTATTTGGACACACTGGCGTCGCATCTCTGTTTTGCATAAGACAGTATCAATTCCCGGCACGTGATTTCCAAATATCCAGATGCCCAAATGGTCGCCAACTGCGCCAATCGATCTCGTTGCACTTCCGACATATCTTCTGTACGGCATTCTCTTCGCACTGCATCGATCGCAAATCTCAAGCGGGCGCTGTCTCTGTTATGGAAATTCAATCAACACCTCTGTATGCGCAGACTGCAATCTCGATTCTCTTTGCTACTCGATCCTTGTTTGTAGTGCCTACCTTGTACAGATCTTCGTTCTTGAGAGTCTCCAGTATGCTGTCGGTAGCATGTTGCAATGATTTTTCGTCGACCACGGGGCCATGTTCAAGCCGCCGAGCAAGGCCAACAAAGACCGCGTCGACCACAGATACGTTGAGATTCCGTTCTGGTCGCAAAACCCTTCGTCCCAGCATTCGTGAAACAATATCCACCGTGTCTTCGAAAACGCGACGATACTTGGCTAGCGTTCGCACGTCGGGATTCCTGTTCGCTTCCATGAAGTTGTTCAAGAATCTCTTCATGGGACGCTCATACTTCTGAAGCGATTCATTCAATGCCAAGAATCTGAGGATTAGCTCTTCGTCTTTCTTTCTCTTGCCGTGCGATCCATATAGTTCTTTCCACTGGTCATTGACCGACAAGTCGGACAACAGATCGTTGAGACGTCCGCGAAACACGGACGCTCGAATTTCCTGCGGATGAAGCGGACTTCCTCCTGTGTTCAGACGTTCAAAAACCGAGTAGATGGAGCTCCGGTCGTCGCTTGGCTCTCCCTGATGAAACACGGTCGCATGAATGATGGAATGATCAAGACGGCGACGGTCGGTCTGCGTTAGGTCGTCGTACGTCTTTCCGTCGAATTCCGGTGATACGTTGGTTAGGCGAAAACGTCGTTCGCCAAATGAGCCATCATGAAAAGCCTCCAGTGTGCGAAGGCGTTGTTGGCCATCCACGACCATCAGTTTCTCGGTATCGGGATCCTTGAACAGGAAAACGCCAGGGACCGGCAATCCCAACAACAGCGACTCGATGAAGCGGGAAGCTTGCGAGAGCGTCCAAATAAAATCCCTTTGAAACGATGGCACGAATATGTCTTCTCTCTTCAGTCTAGTCACTATCGTATCTACCGGGATGTCAGATCCATAGCTCATGATCAAATAGCGAATGGCGCCTCCAGATTCGTCTTGTTCATCAATGGCATCTCCATCCAATTGATCTCCGTTGGATACGATCGAAACGGAGGGCAACTCCCTGTTGTCGCTCATCTTCTTGCTCCAGTGCCGTCGGAACTGCGCCGGGAGAGTTGGGGGACAGGCCGCAAAGGTAGCTTCACTGGTCGTGCTTGGCAAGTCGGCTACGCGGTGGCCGATCCGACATGCGAGGGGTTCCGGTCGTCGCCGACCCCGGCTGTGGGGCGGATGACGGAGGGCTCTTAGCGAACCCGAAATCGTGCGCGCGGCGCTGACGGGGGCGATTGGGCCCGCCGGGCTCGGCTTCTGGAGCAACGCGCCCGGAACGCCGAGACAGCCATCGCGGGGGACGCCATGG
This sequence comes from Longimicrobiales bacterium, assembly GCA_965203485.1. Taxonomy (GTDB): domain Bacteria; phylum Gemmatimonadota; class Gemmatimonadetes; order Longimicrobiales; family Gaopeijiaceae. Next base: position 181,984 of record OZ241892.1, on the reverse strand, counting down.
GGCAGTCGGATCGGCGGGCCGCCTTGCTCCGGCGGAAGAGGCGGATACCTTACGGTCCCGACGGTGCTCGCCCGGCCGCCGTGCCGGGGCCGTCTTGGCCCGCCCTCCGCTTGTTGCGGGCCCGTCCACTCACCGCATGACGCAGGAGGCACCCTCAATGTCCACCACACGCTTCGCGGTCTGTTCCTCCGGACCCGCTCGTCCGCTCGCCGGGCCGCCCGCGGCCGCCGTCCTCGCCTTCGCCACGACCTTCGGCGCAATCGGGCCCATTGCCGCGCAGGACGTCAGGGAGGGCCTGCCCTCCATCGCCGAGAAGACCGAGGGCGCGACGGCCATGGAGGGCTTCTTCGACCTCTACTGGGACGAAGCCAAGGGGGTTCTTTACTGGGAGATCGACCCGGGAGCGGGCGAATTCCTCTATCAGGTGTCGATGGGGTCGGGGCTGGGGTCCAATCCCGTGGGCATCGACCGCGGGCAGTTGCGGGGCACGCACGTGCTCGAGCCGAAGCGGGTCGGGCCGCGGCTTCTGCTCATGGAGCCGAACTACCGGTTCCAGGCGCGCAGCGACAACGCGACCGAGGTGCAGGCCGTGCGCGACGCCTTCGCGCCTTCGGTCTACTGGGGCTTCGACGTCGTCGCCGAGTCGGGCGGACGGGCGCTCGTGGACGCCACGCCCTTCTTCATACGCGACGCCCGCGGAGCGGCGGCCCAAATGGCGCAACGCGGGCAGGGGAACTTCCAGCTCGACCGGTCCCGCTCCGCCATTCACACGCCCGCGACCCGGTCGTTTCCCGAGAACACCGAGGTCGAGGCCCTGCTCACCTTCACCAGCGCCAACCCGGGCGGCTTGGTTCGCGGCGTCGCCGTCAACCCCAGTGCGGTCACGCTTCGCCAGCACCATTCGTTCATCCGCCTGCCGGACGACGGCTACAGGCCACGGGTCGCGGACCCGCGCATAGGCGTCAACGGACCCACCATCTACGACTACGCCAAGCCCATCGACCAGGACCTGCGAATTCGCCTGGCCGCCCGGCACCGGCTCCAGAAGCGCAACCCCGGCCCCGCCCCGTCGGAGCCCGTCGAGCCGATCGTGTACTATGTGGACCCGGGAACGCCCGAGCCCGTGCGCAGCGCGCTGATCGAGGGGGCGCGCTGGTGGGCGGACGCCTTCGAAGCCGCCGGGTTCGTGAACGCCTTCCAAGTCGAAGCGTTGCCCGACGGCGTGGACCCGCAGGACATCCGCTACAACATGATCCACTGGACGCACCGCAGGACGCGCGGCTACTCCTACGGGAACACCGTCACCGATCCGCGCACGGGCGAGATCATCCGCGGCGTCGTGAACCTGGGCAGCTTGCGATTGCGGCAGGACTATCTGCTCGCGCAAGGAATGACGGCGCCGTTCCCGGACGGCAGCGCGTCGCCGGGCGGATCGAGCCGGGCGGCGGGCGACGGCTTCGGGGCGGCGTGGGGAACGAACGGCGCGTCCATGCACGGCGGCGGCCCGATGCACGACGGCGCCTGCTTGGCGGCCGCGCCCGTCTTCGAGTACTTGGCCGAAGCGGCCAGCAACGGCGACGCGGTGGAGATGGCCCTGGCCCGGGTTCGCCAGCTGTCCGCGCACGAAGTCGGCCACACGCTGGGCTTTCCGCACAACTTCCTGGCCAGCGCCTACGGCCGCGAGAGCGTGATGGACTATCCGGCGCCGCTCGTCGAGATCAGGGGCGGCCAGCTGGACCTTTCCAACGCCTACGTGCAGCGCATCGGCGAGTACGACAAGCTGTCGGTGGAATGGCTGTACCGGGAGTTCCCCGAAGGAACCGACGAAGCCGCCGCGCTCGAGGCCATCGTAATGCGGGGAATCGACGACGGGCTGGAATTCATGGCGCACAGCAACAACAACTTCGTCGGCGCGGCGCACCAGTACGCCAGCGTCTGGGACAACGGCGCCAACTTGGTGGACCACCTGGAGCACGAGTTGCGCGTGCGCGAGATCGGCATGGCGCGCTTCGGCGAAGACATGATCCGCGAGGGCCGGCCGCTGTCGGACCTGGAGTACGTTCTCCTGCCCCTCTACATGCACCACCGCTTCCAGCTGCGGTCGGCGGCGCAGAGCCTGGGAGGCGCCAACTACCGCTACGCCGTCAAGGGCGACGGTCAAGTCCCGGTCGAGATCGTGCCCGGCGACGAGCAGCGCCGGGCGCTCGAGGCCATCCTGTCCACCTTGACCGTGGACTTCCTCAAGCTTCCGGAGGACTTGGTGACGGCGATGCCGCCGCCGGCCTACCGCCACCAAGAGGGCGAGGCGTTTCCCGGGCGCACCGAGCTGCTGTTCGATCCGATCGCGGCGGCGGCGGCGGCGGCGGACTTCTCCGTGGGCGAGGTCCTCCATCCGCAGCGCATGGCCCGGCTCGTCGCCTACGGCAGCCTCGACGAGGGCTATCCGAACTTGGAGGAGGTGACGGACCAGCTGGTCGAGGCCACCTGGGACGCGGACAAGCCCGACGACGAATACGAGCTGCAGGTGCTGCATGCAATCCAGCGGGCCGTGGTGGACCGAATGATGGAACGCGCGTCCAGCGAGGCGTCCGCGCCCGAAGTGCGGGCGGTGCTGTCGGACAGGCTGGACCGGTTGGCCGGTGCTCTCGAGGGGATCACCGAAGGCATGAACTCGGGCATCGGCCGCTTGGCTGGACGCCTGACCGGACGGATCGCCGGCGACCGGCTGGACCGGTCTCCGCACGAACGTCTCGTGCACGCCGACATCCGGCGGTGGCAGGTTCGGATCGAGAACACGGTTCCGGCGCAGGTGTTGCCGTTGCCGGCAGGCGATCCCATCGGCGGCAGCGCCCGATGACCGCCACCGCGGACCGCGTGCGGACGCTGCTCGGCGACGAGGCCGGCGATCTTCTCGAATACCGCGCGCGTGGATTCCCCAAGGAGGACCTGCATCTTCCCGGGCCCGACTTCGTGGACCGCATCGTGGCCGCAACGGACCGCAGTCCGCAGGTGTTGCGGAGCCTTCAGCAGATCCTCGGCCACGGGCGGCTGGGCGGCACCGGCTACGTGTCGGTCCTGCCCGTGGACCAGGGGATCGAGCACTCCGCCGGCGCGTCGTTCGCTCCGAATCCGGCCTACTTCGATCCGGCCAAGATCGTCGAACTGGCGATCGAGGGCGGATGCAACGCGGTCGCGTCTACGGTTGGCGTCCTCGGGGCGTGCTCGCGGGCGTACGCGCACAGGATTCCCTTCCTGGTCAAGCTCAACCACAACGAGCTGCTCACGCACCCCAACCGCTACGACCAAGTCATGTTCGCCGGAGTGCGGCAGGCATGGGACCTGGGAGCGGCCGCGGTCGGCGCCACGATCTACTTCGGATCGGAGGAGGGATCGCGGCAGCTGCAGGAGGTCTCGGAGGCGTTCCAGATGGCCCACGAGCTGGGCATGGTCACGGTGCTGTGGTGCTATCTGCGCAACAGTGCGTTCAAGAAGGACGGAACGGACTACCACGCCGCCGCGGACCTGACCGGCCAAGCCAATCACCTGGGCGCCACCATCCAGGCCGACATCATCAAGCAGAAGCAACCCGAAGTGGACGGCGGATTCGGAGCGCTGGGGTTCGGCCGAACGCACCCCCGCGTTTACGAGGAACTGACGCCCGGAGCGCATCCCATCGAGATGACGCGCTACCAAGTGGCCAACTGCTACATGGGAAGGGCCGGCCTCATCAACTCGGGCGGATCGAGCGGGGCCGACGACTTCGCCCAGGCGGCGCGCACTGCCGTGATCAACAAGCGGGCCGGGGGGATGGGACTGATCTCGGGCCGCAAGGCGTTTCAGCGCCCCATGGCCGAGGGCGTGCAGCTGCTCAACCTCGTCCAGGACGTCTTCCTGGACGAGTCGATCGACGTGGCCTGACGGCTACGACGGCTTGCCGTTCGCGCAATCCTCGCTCGCGTCCGCCTGCTCCGGCGCGGTCGAATGGACAGCGAAGGCGACGCCCTGCGGGTCCTTGCACTGCGCCACGAGATCGCCTCCCGGCACTGTCATGGGACCGTTCAGCACGGTTCCGCCCAACTCCTCCACGAGCTTCGCCGTCGCGTTCGCGTCCGGCACGCGGATGTAGAACAACCATCCCACCGGCATCTCCTCCGGGCCGTTGAACATCCCGCCCAGCGGATGGGCGCCGCGCCCGAACATCTGATACGTGCCCATCTCGCCCATGTCCATCTGATGGGCTTCCTGCCAGCCGAACATGTCGGAGTAGAACGACCAGGCCGCCTTCCAGTCGCGGGTGGCCAGCTCGTGCCACGAGAACTCGCCGACCCGCGCGAAATCGTCGTGGCCCGGCGTGTCGGCCTTCGGCTGGAGGAGCGAAAGCACCCCGCCGGTGGGGTCGGCCAGGACGGCGATGCGCCCGACCTGCGGGATGTCCATCGAATGGAGGAGCTTGCCGTCCATGCCCTTCGCCTTCTCGACGGCGGCGTCCGCTCCCGGCGTGGAGACGTATCCCAGCCAGCACGGCGGCGCACCGTCCTCGGCCGCTTCGTCGGGGAGGGCCATCACGCCGCCCACCGGCGTCTCGCCGTTCATCCACATCGTGTAGGGCTTCTCGCTTCCCTCCCAGAGCTCGGTGGTCCAGCCGGCCACCCGCGTGTAGAATGCCTGAGCCGCTTCCGGATCCGTTGTCATCAGCTCGTACCAGCAGAACCGCCCATTCGGCGTGTCGGACATCTGGTCTGTCGCTCCCTTCGGAGTCGTTCCTAATCGTTGCGCTTTGCGCACGATGCGCGTGGAGATTGGCAAAGATACGCCGCAGGCGGCTGGACGGCCAAGGATCGCCGAGCTGGACGACGCTTCCTGGCGCGGAGCGGGGCTGGGCGGGACGCTGGCCGGCCTGCTTCTGCCAAGGCAGCTGCGGGTAGCCCGTGCACGCCGCCGCGCGGTCGTCTCGCAGTCGTCGGCCGCCTGCGCGCTCCAGGCGCGGGCCCCGCCGCGCTCGCGACAAAGAAGAAGGCGGGGCGCCTCCGCTGGGGAGACGCCCCGCCGAACGGGAATCCGCCGGGCCGGGCCCGAGGGCCGCGGCCCGGCGGCCCCTCCCCCCGGCCTCCTACTGGATGCCGGCCACCTCCCACCTCGTCCTCAGCTGGTTGCGGGCGCCCTCGCCCAGCAACGGCGAGTTCGCCAAGAGCCGCGCGCGCGCCAGCAGCTCGCCGGCCTTCGCGCCGTCCCCGTCCGCCTCGGCCACCCACGCCGCGTCGGCGAACGCGTTGGCCGCCGCGATCACGTCGCCGCGCTCGAGCGCCCGCTCGCCCGCCGCCTCGAAGTCGCGCACCGCCTGCCGCTCGTGCCCCTCGTAGAACGCGAGCCGCCCGGCCCGCAGCAAGTCCGACACCGCCGTCGCGTCGCCCGCAGGCCGCAACTCGGCCGCCCGCCGGAACAACGACGCCGCCCGGCCCCAGTTGCCCCCCTCGTCCAGCTCCTTCGCCGCCTTCGCCTCGATCTTCTCGATCTCGCCCGCCGGCGTCCCGCCGTTCTGCGCCGCCAGCGGCGCCGCGACCGTCAGCGCCAGCACGGCCAGCCCGGCGCGAATCCATCCAGTGGTGCTCTTCATCGGTGTGCTTCTCCTCGGAATGCATGATCAGTGTCTCCCGAGCGCCTTGTTGGTCGGCTCGCCTGCCCGGAAGCCGGCGGGCCGCCCGGCCCCTCGAGGAGCCGGGCCGCTCCGCCTGCCGAAGAACTACGCCGCAAGCGCCGCAAGAGTTTCGCCCGCCCGCCCGCGGCGCTCCCGGCCCTCTACAGCGCGCCGGCCACCCCCCATCTCGCCCGCAACCGGTCGCGCGCGCCGCGCTCGAGCAACGGCGAGTTCGCGAGCAGCTGCGCCCTCGCCAGCAACGCGTTCGCCTCGGCGCGCCGGCCGTCGGCCCGCGCCACCCATGCCGCGTCGGTGAACGCGTCGGCCGCCCCGATCACGTCGCCGCGCTCGAGCGCCCGCTCGCCCGCCGCCTCGAAGTCGCGCACCGCCTGCCGCTCGCGGCCCTCGTAGAACGCGATCCGCCCCGCCCGCAGCAGGTCCGCCACCGCCGTCGCGTCGCCCGCAGGCCGCAACCCGGCCGCCTCGCGGAACAGCGCCGCGGCGCGGCTCCAGTCGCCGTCGCTCGCCAGCTGCTTGGCGGCCGCCGCCTCGATCTTCTCGATGTCGGCGATCCGCGCGGACCCGCCTTCCTGCGCGCCCAGCGGCGCGGCGACCGCCACCGCCGCCGCCGCGATCCAGGCGCCGACCCGTCCAGTACCGCCTGTCGTGCACTTCATCCGTCTCTCTCCTCGATGAGGCTCGCCGGGAGGCGCTGTCCGGCGCCGCGTGCGCCGGCTCCCGTCCCGGACTCTTGCGCGGACAGCGGCTCCGCGCCGCCGCCCGCCGTACTGTGATACACCGCAGGCCCCCGAAAGGTTCCCAGGCCTCCCAAGCGCCGACGACGACGCCCCGCCGACAGCCTCGCCCACGCCGCGCTGGACTCGCGCCGTCAAGGGCAACCGCCGGCCTTGGCGCGCACCGCTTGACCCGTCAGGGCGGCCTGGGCGGCCTGCGCGCGCACGGCTCGACCACGCTCCCGGCCGACCGCCGCCAGCACGCCTGCCGCCGCCCGGCCGGCGCACCACTTGACCGCCCGACGGCCCCGGAGACGCACCTCCGGGCGGCCGCCGCCCTGGCGCGCACGGCTTGACCGCCAAGGAACCCGCCCGCCTATTCCAGCCATTCCGCCGCCGCCCGCGCGACGCACCCCGAGCACGGAGGCTCGCCGAAACGCCTCGCGACCCAGCTTCCGATACGCAAACACGCCCGCCCCGACATGACCAACGCGAACACCTCGCCGCACCAACGCCTCGCACTCCCCGCCGCATCCCGTCGCCGCGTCCTCTGGCCGTCGCTCCTTGCGGTCCTCTTGGCGACGCCTCAGTGGGCCGCGGCCGCGACCAGCAACGTCCCCGCCACGCTCGGCTCGGCCTCCGCGGCCTCCGTGATTCGGGCTCCGGCCCAACGACAGGTCTCCGCGTCGGACTTCGGACCGATGAGGGCGCGCAGCATCGGACCGGCGGGGATGAGCGGGCGCGTGTCGGCCGTCGCCGTCAACCTGAAGGACCCGACGATCATGTACGTCGGCGCGGCCACGGGAGGCGTCTGGCGCTCGCGGGACGGCGGGCTGGAATGGCAACCGGTGTTCGACGACCAACCGGTGCTGGGAATCGGCGCGGTGGCCGTGTCGGAGTCGAACCCGGACGTCGTCTGGGTCGGGACGGGAGAGGGAAACCCGCGCAACTCCGCCGGCGTGGGCGCCGGGGTCTACCGGAGCCTGGACGGGGGCGACACCTGGCGCCACATGGGGCTCGCCGAGTCGGAGCGGATTCACCGGGTGCTGATTCACCCGCAGGATCCGCGCACCGTGTACGTGGGCGCGATGGGGCCGGCGTGGAGCGACGGAGACCAGCGCGGCGTGTACAAGACGACGGACGGGGGCGAGACGTGGGACCGCGTGCTCTACGTGGACGAGGGAACCGGAGCGGCCGATCTGGTCATGGACCCCTCCAACCCGGACAAGCTGTTTGCGGCGATGTGGTCGTTCCGGCGCTGGCCCTGGTTCTTTCGCTCGGGCGGGCCGGGAAGCGGTCTGTTCGCAACCCGCGACGGCGGCGGCGCTTGGACCCGGCTGGGCCCCGAGCACGGGTTGCCGGAGGGCGATCTGGGCCGCATCGGCGTCGCCGTGTCCCGCTCCGACCCGGACGTCGTCTACGCGCTCGTGGAGGCGGAGCGCAGCGAACTCCTGCGTTCGGACGACGGGGGCGCGAGCTGGCGCACCGCCAACGACAGGCGGGGCATCGCCCCGAGGCCGTTCTACTACGCGGACATTCGCGTCGATCCAGCGAACGAGAACCGCATCTACAGCCTGCACGGCACGATTCAGGTCAGCGAAGACGCCGGGCGGTCGTTCCGCACTGTGGTGCCGAGCCGGATCGTGCACGGGGACATCCACGAGCTCTGGATTCACCCGGACGACGGCCGCTTCATGATTCTGGGCGAGGACGGCGGCATCGCGGTGACCCGCGACCGCGGCGCGAGCTGGCGCTTCGTCGAGAACCTGCCGCTGGCCCAGTTCTACCACGTCAACGTGGACATGGCCATGCCCTTCAACGTCTACGGAGGGCTCCAGGACAACGGCTCCTGGTTCGGCCCCAGCACCGTGTGGGCTCAGCGCGGCATCATGAACCTGCACTGGACGCGGGTGGGCAGCGGCGACGGCTTCGCCACCCTGCCGGACTTCCGCGACGAGCGCTACGGCTACTCCATGTCGCAGCAGGGCAACCTGATGCGCTTCGACAAGACCACGGGCGCAAGGCGCGACATCAAGCCCGTCCACCCAGCCGGCACGACGTTGCGCTTCAGCTGGAACGCGGCTCTCAACGTCGATCCCTTCGATTCCGCCACCATCTATCTGGGCTCGCAATTCGTGCACCGGTCGCGCGACGACGGAGCCACTTGGGAGATCGTCTCCCCGGACCTCACGACCGACGACCCGGAAAAGCAGCGGCAAGAACAGAGCGGCGGCCTGTCGCTGGACGCGACCGGGGCTGAGAACCACACGACCATTCTGAGCATCGCGCCGAGCCCGGTCGAGCGCGGGCTCATCTGGGTCTCCACCGACGACGGCAACATTCAGGTGACGCGCGACGACGGAGCGACCTGGACCAACGTGGGCGACCGCGTGCCGGACGTGCCTCCCGCCACGTGGGCGCCCCACGTGGAGCCGTCGAAGCACGATCCGGCGTCCGCCTACTTGATCTACGACGACCACCGCCGCGGCAACTGGACGCCGTACGTCTACCGCACGGAGGACTACGGACGGAGCTGGCGTTCGCTGGCCACCGGGGACGTCCGCGGGTTCGTGCACGTGATCGAGGAAGATCCCGTGGAACCCAATCTGCTCTTCCTGGGCACGGAGTTCGGCCTCTTCGCGAGCTTGGACCGGGGCGCATCGTGGGCGGCGTGGGCCAACGGCGTCCCTCCGGCGCCGGTTCGCGCTTTGGTCGTGCATCCCCGCGATCACGACTTGGTCGTCGGCACGCACGGACGCGCGGCCTACGTGATCGACGACGTGCGCCCTTTGCGCGCGCTGGCCGCGGATCCCTCGGTGGCCGCGGACCCCCTGCGGATCTTTCCGGCAGCCCCGGCAGTTCAGTACGTCGAGGCCGAGGCGCAGGGCTACAGATCGACCGGACACGCAATGTTCATGGGCGACCTGCGACCATTCGGGGCGCTGATCCATTACTGGATGGCGGAGGGCGGAGACGGGAGAGAGGAGAGCGGCGGCGCAACAGGCGGAGCGACGGCAGGGCCGGATGCGGATCGAGCGTCGCTGGGCGCCGTAGAGGACGAACTGCCAGGGGCAGGCGCGCGAGCGCGAGTCGTCGTCCTCGACGCCTCGGGCGCGGAGTTGCGCGTCCTGCGGGGAAGCGCAGACAGAGGGCTCAACCGCGTGGTGTGGGACCTGCGCATGGCCATGCCCGGCGACGTCGCCGCGCGGGGGGGAGCCGCCGAGCCCATGCAAGTTGGACCGGGGCCGGAGTCGCCGCCCGGACCTTGGGTCCTGCCGGGCTCGTACCGAGTGCGGGTCGAAGTCGCGGACCGGTCCGCCGAGGGGATCGTTGAGGTCGTGGCCGACCCGCGGCTCGATGTTTCCGGCGCCGACCGCCGCTTGCGGCTCGATGCGCAACTCGAGGCGGCCCGGTGGAGCCGGGCCGTCGCGCGCGCGTCCCGCCGCCTGTCCGACATGACGGCGGCCGTGGAGCGCGTCCTTGCGTCGCTCTCGCCGGGAGACGACACGGCGGAGCTGCGCCGGCAGGGGGAAGACCTGAGCCGCGAGCTGGCGGACCTGAACCGGCGCCTCTTCGCCGGCCCCGAGTGCCAAGGCATCTGCCGCGGCGCCACGCTGGCCGCGCGGGTCCGCGCTCCTCTGCGCAAGCTCAACAGCGCGCACGGCGCCCCGTCCGCCACCGACCGCTTGGCCATGGCTCAGGCCGCCGAGGCGCTCGCCGAGCTGGAGGCCGCCCTCGCCGACGTCATGAGCGGCCCGGTCGAAGCCTACCGGCGCGCACTGGCGGCCGCGGGCTTCGACCCGCTGCCGGGGGGAGAGGGACCGCCGTAGCACGCGGGCCGGCGGCGGGCCCGCGCTGACTGCGCCCACGAACGTAGGGGACTGCCGTAGCGGGCCGGCGGCCGCGAACGGCGGCAGGGGAGTCGTCCGCGGCACGGATGGACGGAAAGAGACGGTCATAGCGGGGCCAGCCCGGCAAACGCGGGCCGGAGCTTCGGAGGCGTCCGTCGCGCCGGGAGGAGCCTACGGCGCTGGATGCCGCCAGGGATACCGGAATCGACGCTCGCAGACGGAGACGCGCCGGGCCGAAGGCATCCTGTCGTCACGCGGCCGACTTGCATTGGGCCTCGCATTCGGAGACGCGCGCCGGGCCGAAGGCGCCCCATGGGCTCCCCTTGGCCCGCGGAAAAAACGTTGTAGACTTCACCGACCTCGCGGGCGGTGCGAGAACTACGCCCGGCCGTCGAAGCGCCCGGCTTCGGCTTTCGCCTGGATCGTGCTCCGAGAAGGGAGTCGGCACGGGGGGAGTCGGCCGGACGCTTGCAGCGGACTCTGCGAGGCCGAAAGACGCAGCCGTCCTCCGGGGGCGGCGCCCTCCCGGCGGAGCCGTCCGGCCCGCCCCCTTCGTCGCGAGACCGTTCGTTTCGCGTCCCCTTTCCGCGGCTTGGCGCTGGGCCCGGCCGTGCATTCCATCCTCGCAACGCCGAGAGAAGACCGATGCGAATCGAGACGCAGGCAGTTCACGCCGGCTACGAGCCGGACCCCACCACCAAGGCCGTGGCGGTGCCGATCTACCAGACCACCGCATACGCCTTCGACGACACTCAGCACGGAGCGGACTTGTTCGACCTCAAGGTCGAGGGGAACATCTATACGCGGATCATGAATCCGACCCAGGCGGTGCTCGAGCATCGTCTGGCTGCAATGGAAGGCGGCGTGGGCGCCCTCGCGCTTTCTTCCGGCCAGGCCGCCACGACTTACGCAATCCTCACCATCGCCGAGGCGGGCGACAACATCGTCAGCGCCTCTACGCTCTACGGCGGGACATACAACCTCTTCGCCCACACGCTGCCGCAAATCGGCATCGAGACGCGCTTCGTGCCGCCAAACGACCTCGGCGCCGTCGCGGACCGGATCGACGCCGGGACGAAGGCCGTGTACTGCGAATCGATCGGCAATCCGGCCGGCAACGTGGCCGACGTCGCCGGCATCGTCGAAGCGGCCCACGCCCAGGGCGTGCCGGTAATCGTCGACAACACGGTGCCCAGCCCCTATCTGTGCCGGCCCATCGAACATGGAGCCGACATCGTGGTGCACTCGGTCACGAAGTACATCGGCGGCCACGGCACCATCATCGGCGGCGCCATCGTCGATTCGGGCAACTTCGACTGGGTCGCCAACAGCGAACGCTTTCCCCGGCTGAACGAGCCCGACGTGTCCTACCACGGCGTGGTCTACACCGAAGCAGTGGGCAACCTCGCCTACATCGTCCGGGCCCGCGTCGTGCCCCTTCGCAACATCGGGGCCGCCATCTCGCCCCACACCGCGTTCCTCGCCCTTCAGGGGCTCGAGACGCTACCGCTGCGGATGGAGCGCATCTGCGACAATGCGCTAGCGGTTGCGGAACACCTGCGGCGGCATGCGCTGGTCGAATGGGTGCGCTACGCGGCGCTCGAAGACAGTCCCGAAAAGCCGCTGCTGGACAAGTACTGCGGCGGGCGGGCGGCGGGCATCCTCAGCTTCGGCATCAAGGGCGGACGCGAGGCAGGTGCGCGCTTCATCGATGCCCTCGGCTTGGTCACGCGCTTGGTCAACATCGGCGACGCCAAGTCGCTCGCGACTCATCCGGCCACGACCACGCACCGCCAGCTGTCGGCCGAAGAGTTGGAGGCTTCCGGCGTGTCCGAGGACTTGGTGCGCCTGTCGATCGGCATCGAGCACGTGGACGACATCGTCGAGGACCTGGACCAGGCGCTGGCCGCGACGCGGCAGGAAGGGACGTGACGGTCCGGCCGCGAGGCAGACCGCAGGGCTCGGACAAGCGGGGCAGAGATTTCTGGTATCTGAAATGTCCATCCTGATGTCCCATCGCGAGGGATGCCGGCGTCCGCGCGGCCGTCCGCCGGCCGGAAGGGTCGGGATGGAGCCCCGGGCGCGACGGTTCGAAGGTTCCGGGATTGCACCACGACGCCTCGGCATCGCCGTGCGCAGCGACCGTGCAGTTGGCTGGCTCACGGCCGCGAATGGCGGATCCGGCCGAGCGGCAACACCGCTTCCCACATTGGACGGCCTGCGAAGTCCAGTTGCCCAGTGCGCACCGTCGCCACCGGATAGCGCGGCAGCTTGGCAACCCAAATGCAGCCGCCGGCGCGCTTCTCGCGAAGAGGATGCCCCAAGCGCCAGTAGAGGAGATCGCCGTCCGGGCCCCGGGAGCGGACGATCCAACGAGTGTGCCCCGCGGGCCGCGCCTCCACATCGTAGGGCGGCCAGTCCGCTCCCGTCCGTCGCGGGCGCGTGGCCTCGGCCTCGATCTCGAGAAACAACCACGTTCGGACGTTCGTCTCCGCGTTGCAGACGCGTCTTACGTGCACCAGCCGACTGCCTCCCTCCAGATATACTTCGACGCCGTCGGGGGACGCGACCAGGTCGCCTTCCCGCCCCCCCCCGGCCTCGACGCTGCGCAACAACGCCCGGAGCAGCGGGGGGACGCGGGAGGTCGCGCGTTGCTCGACTTGGACGGTGTTCAAGTCCGTCATCGCCGACTCGCCGGACCACGTGTAGGAGATGGGTGCAATCGTCGCGTCGCCGAGATGCCGGACCACGGGAGCCGTCCCGACGACCAGCATCGCCACGAGGGCCCAGAACGCAACGGGCCGGGCGATTCGAGGCGCCGACCGCACCTCGGGCAACTGCGATGTGACGGCCCGCGACGCGCAGTAGGCCAGCACGAGGAGAAGCGGCACCGCGAACTTGACGCCCCACTCGTTGAATCCGTCATATCCGTAGTGCCACACCTGCGCAAACGGCAACGCTACGACCGCAACGCCTAGGAACCGTCCGTACCCCCTGCTCCCGATACGCCACAGCACGAAGGCCAAGGCGGCAAACTCCGTCGCGTACAAGACGGCCAGGCGGGCGCCGAAGCGCCATCTGCTGTCCCATTCGCTCGATATCCACCCTGACTCGAAGTCCATCTTGCCGCTCGCCAGGTACAACGCCACCAGCGCACCCAATGGCAACGCCACGCAAAGGTTCTGCCAGCTCAGCGCCGCCAGCACGCGCTTCCTGCCGATCACGGCCGCGACCGCGAGCGGGACCAAGCCGGTGGCCGACAACGCCGCCCAGAAGAAGCACGCCACCACTACGATCCCGCCCATCGCCAGGAAGCGGGGGTTGTCCTTGAGCTGCAGCAGCAGCGCAACCGCCAGAACGTTCGCGAAGAAGTGATAGGGCGACCCGCGGAAGAACCAGATGAGGGCAAAGTAGACGCCGTATCCGTCGGGCGGAGTGTGGGCCGCGGCGGCCAGCCGTTGCGTCAGCAAATGGTCCAGCACGTCCAATCCGCCGAACAAGAAGAGCGCCGCAACCGCCAGCGCCGCAGCGCGCAGGCTCCCGAGGCCCCGCGTCCACAGCAGCAGCGCCAACGCCGTGCCGCACCACGTCCACAGCGGCACCGCCCAGTCCAGCGCCCCGGCGCCGAACAGTCGCGCCGCCAACGACGGCGCCATGAAGTAGCCCAGGTAGAAGCGCAGCAACTCCGGCGCGCCCAGGTAGTTCGTCAGCCATGTCGGCCATTCGCCCCACGACAAGTCCAGGAACATCGCGCTGAAGCCGCGCCAGTCCGGCGAATAGCGCAACACGCCGCCCGCCTCGGTCAACATTGTCAGCGCTAGCGCCGCGAACAGCAGCGCCGCGGCCGTGCGCGAAGGAGCGCGGATCCGCCACCGCCCCGAAAGCGCGCGCCAGAGTCCCGCCGCGAGAAGCGCAACGGCGGGCAGGCCCACCCACGGACGAAACCATCCCAGCAACCAGACGGCCAACGGCGACACCAAGTAGACGATCGCCGCCCGCTGGAGAAGCGGCAACTCGCGCTCCCGGAACTCGTCCGCCCCGGGACTCGGCGCGGCCGACTGGTCGTGGGCGGGCGCGGTCATTTGTCGTCAAGAGACGTCCGACCCAGACGCGCCTGCGCGCAGAGTACGAGCTCATTGCCCTTGTTAGGCGGTCGTCGCCGGTCGGCGCGGCGGGGGCGGACGCTCACGGGAGCTGCAAAGTGGCTTCCCACATCGGGCGGGCGGCAGGATCCAGCTGGCCCGTCCGCACCCGCGCCGCCGGATAGCCCGGCAGCTTTGCAACCCACACGCAACCGCCGCCGCGATATCCCAGCAACGGAATGCGCAGGTGCCAATAGAGAAGGTCGCCGTCCGGGTTCCGGGAGCGGAGGATCCAGCGAACGTGTCTTGCGGGCCGCGCGCCGGCCGTCACTTCGTAGGGCGCCCAGTCGGCGCCCAGCCGCCGCACGGGCGTGGTCCCGACCTCGGTCTCGAGGAACAGCCACGTCCGGACGTTCTCCTCCGTGTTGCAATCGCGTCGTACGTACACGAGCCGACTGCTTTCCTCCAGATACACTTCGGTCCCGTCGGAAGCCGCAACCAAATCGCCTTCGCGGCCTCCCCTGACCTCGGCGTCCCGCAACAACGCCCGGAGCAACGGCGGGAGGCGGCGCACGGTCCTTTGCTCGATCGCGTACGCTTCCGCGTCCGTCATCGTCGACTCGCCGGACCTCGCATAGGATACGGGTGCAATCGCCATGCCCGGCAAGCCGCCTATTCCAGCCCACGAGGACGCCCCGGCGACCAGCATCGCAAGGAGCGCTCCGAACACGACCGGCCGACCGGGCGCGGCGGCCGCCGGCCGCATCTCGGGCAACCGCGCGGCGACGGCCCGCGACGCGCAGTAGGCCAGCACGAGGAGCAAGGGCGGCGCGAACTTCTCGCCCCACTCGCCGTAGAACCACACCTGCGTGAGCGGCAACATCGCCACCGCGACGGCGAAGAACCGGCCACGCGCGAGGCCCTCATCTCCACCGACGCGCCGCAGCACGAAGGCCAAGGCGGCAAACTCCGTCGCGTACAATATGGCCAGGCGAGCGCCGAAGTGCCATGTGCTTTCCCACCGACTCGATACCCACCCCGAATCGAAGTCCATCTTGCCGCTCGCCAGGTACAACGCCACCAGCGCGGCCAATGGCAACGCCACGCACAGATTCTGCCAGCTCAGCGCCGCCAGCAGGCGCTTCCTGCCGACCACGGCCGCGACCGCCAGCGGGACCAAGCCCGTGGCCGACAACGCCGACCAGAAGAAGCACGCCGCCAATACGATCCCGCCCGCCGCCAGAAAGCGCGGGTTGTCCTTGAGCTGGAGCAGCAATGTGACGGCCAGAACGCTCGCGAGGAAGTGCTGCGGCGCCACGCGGAAGAACCACCAGGGACTGCGGTACGCGATCTGCAAGCCGGCCGGGGTGTCGGCCACGGCGGCCAGCCCCTGCGCCAGCCAATGGTCCAGCACGTCCATTCCGCCGAACAAGAAGAGCGCCGCAACCGCCAGCGCCGCCGCGCGCAGGCTCCCGAGGCCGCGCGTCCACAGCGACAGCGCCAGCGCCGTGCCGCACCACGTCCACAGCGGCACGGCCCAGTCCAGCGCCCCGGCCCCGAACAGCCGCGCCGCCAGCGACGGCATCATGAAGTAGCCCAGGTAGTAGCGCAACAGCTCCGGCGCGCCCAAGTAGTTCGTCAGCCACGTCGGCCATTCGCCCCACGCCAAGTCCAGGAAGACGGCGCGGTACGTGCGCCAGTCCTCCGAATAGCGCAGCACGCCGCCCGCCTCGGTCAGCATCGTCAGCACGACGGCCGCGAACAGCGCCGCCACGACAGCGCGCGAAGAAGCGCGGATCCGCCACCGCCCCGAAAGCGCGCGCCAGAGTCCCGCCGCGAGAATCGCAACGGCGGGCAGACCGACCCAGGGACGGAACCATCCCAGCAGCCAGACGGCCAGCGGCGCCGCCAGGTAGACGATCGCCGCCCGGTGGAGAAGCGGCAACTCGCGCTCCCGGAACTCGTCCGCGCCGGGACTCGGCCCGCTCACCGGGTAGCGCGCTTTGTCTCGAGGTCCAGCTCCCAATCGCAGGCGCGTGCCACGCCAGGTACTCGGCGGGCTCGCCAAGCCGTTCGCCCGGTTTCGAGGCCGCGCCGACACGTGCCGGCGCCCGTCGCGCCAAGTCCTGGCGCTTGCCCCGGCGCGTACGCCCGGCCATGAAGCCAAGGGGCGTCTTGGCCCGCGCACGGGACATCGTCATGGCGGCTCGTCCTGGCGCGCCCGAGCGGGAAGCGGGACCCACTCAGTGGCCCCGGGTTGGCCGATCGTCGGTGGTCGGCGCGGCGCGAGCCGGCGCTCACGGGAGCTGCAACGCGGCTTCCCACATCGCGCGGCCTGCGGGGTCCAGTTGGCCAGTGCGTACCCGCGCCACCGCATGGCGCGGCAACACGGCGACCCAAACGCAGCCGCCGTCGCGGTGCCCGGCCAACGGAGTCTGCAAGCGCCGCCAGAGAAGATCGCTGTCCGAGTCCCGGGAGCGGAGGATCCAGCGAAAGTGCCTCGCGGGCCGTGGGGCGGCCGCCACGTCGTAGGGCGGCCAGTCCGCGCCGACGCCGGTCCGCCGCGCGGGCGCGGTCCCGGCCTCGGTCTCGAGGAACAACCATGTCCGGACGTTGGACTCCGCGCGGCAGTCGCGTCTCACGTACACGAGCCGGTTGCGTCCCTCCAGATGCACTTCGATTCCATCGCGGGCCGCGACCAGGTCGCCTTCGCGGCCTCCCCCAGCTTCGGCGTGGCGCAGCAGCGCCCTTAGCATACGGGGAGGGTGACGCGCGGTCCGTTGCTCGATTGCGTAGACGTCCATGTCCGTCATCACGGACTCGCCGGACCAAGCATAGGAGACAGGTGCAATCGCCATGCCGGCCATGGGGCCGACTCCCAACCACGAACGCGCCCCGACCACCAGCATTCCTGCCAGCGTCCAGAACGCGATGGGCCGACCGGCCGCGGCTGCACCGGCCGCCGACCGCATCTCGGGCAAGCGGCCCGTGACGGCCCGCGACGCGCAGTAGGCGAGCACAAGGAGCAACGGCACCGCGAACTTGACGCCCCACTCGTTGAACTCGTTATGTCCGTAGTACCACACCTGCGCCAACGGCAGCGCAGTCACCGCGGCGGCGAAGAACCGTCCGCGTGCAAGTCCTCCTCCGACGCGCCACAGAACGAAGGCCAAGGCGGCAAACTCCGTCGCGTACAAGACGCCCAGGCGAGCGCCGAAGCGCCAAGCGCTTTCCCACCGACTCGATACCCATCCGGACTCGAAGTCCATCTTGCCGCTCGCCAGGTACAACGCCACAAGCGCACCCAATGGCAACGCCACGCACAGGTTCTGCCAGCTCAGCGCCGCCAGCGCGCGCTTCCTGCCGATCACGGCCGCGACCGCCAGCGGGACCAAGCCGGTGGCCGACAACGCCGCCCAGAAGAAGCACGCCGCCAATACGATCGCGCCCGCCGCCAGGAAGCGCGGGTTGTCCTTGAGCTGGAGCAACAGCGCAACCGCCAGAACGTTCGCGATGAAGTGATGGGGCACCGCGCGGAAGAACCAGATGAGACTGAAGTAGACGCCGTGCCTGTCGGCTGGAGCGTCCTCGGCGGCGGCCAGCCCCTGTGCCAGGAAATGGTCCAGCACATCCATTCCGCCGAACAAGAAGAGCGCCGCAACCGCCAGCGCCGCCGCGCGCAGGCTCCGGAGGCCGCGCGTCCACAGCAGCAGCGCCAGCGCCGTGCCGCACCACGTCCACAGCGGCACCGCCCAGTCCAGCGCCCCGGCCCCGAACAGCCGCGCCGCCAGCGACGGCATCATGAAGTAGCCCAGGTAGTAGCGCAGCAACTCCGGCGCGCCCAGGTAGTTCGTCAGCCACGTCGGCCATTCGCCCCACGACAAGTCCAGGAACATCGCGCGGTAGCCCCGCCAGTCCTCCGAATAGCGCAGCACGCCGCCCGCCTCGGTCAGCATCGTCAGCACGGCGGCCGCGAACAGCGCCGCCACGACGGCGCGCGAAGAAACGCGGATCCTCCACCGCCCGGAGAGCGCGCGCCAAAGTCCCGCCGCGAGAAGCGCAACGGCGGGCAGGCCCACCCACGGGCGGAACCATCCCAGCAGCCAAACGGCCAGCGGCAACACCAGGTAGACGATTGCCGCCCGGTGAAGAAGCGGCAACTCGCGTTGCGGGCACTGGTCTACGCCGGGGCTCGTCGGGCCGATCGCCACGTCTCGAAGTCGAGGTGCATCATGGCCAAGGCAGGCACGAATACCATCAAGACGGCCGTGCCGAAGACGATTCCGAAGCCCAGCGACGCAGCGATCGGCACAAGAAACTGCGCCTGGAGGCTACGCTCGAACACGAGCGGCGACACGCCCAGAAAAGTCGTCAGCGACGTGAGGAAGATCGGGCGAAAGCGAGCCTTCGCTCCGTCGACGACCGCTTCGCGGGCGGACATGCCTTGGCGCAAGCGTTCCTGGATGAAGTCGATCATCACAAGCGAGTCGTTGACCACCACGCCGCTCAAGCCGACGATGCCCGCGACCGACATGATGCTCAGGTTGAGGCCCAGCAGCATGTGTCCCAAAATGGCCCCGATCATTCCGAATGGAATCGCCGCCATCACTATCAGCGGCTTGGCGTACGAGGCAAACGGAACGGCCAGCAAGGCAAAGATGCCGACGCTTGCGAGCAGGAAGCCGCGACGAAGGTCGGCCAAGAAGCCGGCCTGTTCCTGCTGCTGCCCCGCGAACGCGTGCTCGAGGCCGGGGTGCCTCCGGCCCAGTTCCGGGAGAACCGACGCGGCGAGGGCGTCCGAGACTTCTCCGCCGGTGGTCACCGCCGCGTCCACGTCGGCACGCACCGTCGCTATGCGCCTCCCGTTCTTTCTCTGGATCGCGGCCGGGGAGCTGGCCAGCCGAACCGAAGCGACCCTGTCCAACGGCGCTTCGCCGCCGTCCGGCGTCCGCACCAGAAAGCGCTCCACGTCCGCGACTGCATTGCGGTCGTCCTCCGGCAACCGGACGTAGACGGGAACGTCCTCCCTGCCCCGCTGCACGCGCAACGCCTCGTCTCCGAAGAACGCCGCCCGAACCTGCCGGGCCAGCCGGTCGAGCTCGACGCCCAGAGCGCGGCCCTCTTCTCTGAGCTCGATCTGGAGTTCGGCGAATCCCTCGTCGTAGTCGCTCCGCACGTCGAAGACGCCCGTGGAGGCGCGCAAGAGTCCCGCCAAGTCCTCGCTGGCCGCCGCCAAGGCCTGCGGGTCGGCGTGCGACAGCTCGACCTGGACGGGCGCCTCGAAGGCGATCAGCTCCGAGTTGAACGAAAGCGCCCGCGCGCCGCGCACGACATTCGCCTCTTCGCGCCAGACGTCGCGGAAGAGCGCTGCCGACGTCGTGCGGCGTTCGGCCTCGAGGAGCTTGAACTCGACCGCGCCCACGTTGCCCCTCGGGTCGCCGATGGGATCCAGCGCGAGCGGGTTGGGCAGGCGCGCACCTTCTCCGACCGTCAAGTTCACCGCCTCGACCAACGGCGGGGCTCCCTCGCCACGACGCTCCGACAGCCGTTCCGCCGCGCGGTGGCCCGCCGCCTCCAGTTCGGCGGCCACCTCGGCGGTACGCTCGCCCGGCGTGCCAGCGGGCATTTCGAGGCTGGCGCGCACCACGTCCGCCTCCGTGCCCGGAACGTATTCCATCTTGACGATGCCTGCCGACACCATCGCCAAGCAAAGGACGAGCATCGAAACGCTGGCGGCCACTACCACTTGAGGCCGGCCGGTGGCAACGCGCAACGCCTTGTCGAGCGGCCCCTCGGTGAAGCGGGCCAAGGCGTCGCCGACGCCTCGCCGGGCGCGCGCAAGGAGGCGGCCGGCAAAGAACCGCGGTGCGCCG
This sequence comes from Longimicrobiales bacterium, assembly GCA_965203485.1. GTDB lineage: Bacteria > Gemmatimonadota > Gemmatimonadetes > Longimicrobiales > Gaopeijiaceae. Next base: position 161,809 of record OZ241892.1, on the reverse strand, counting down.
CCCTTCGCCCCGGAGCGCGCGAGATGGTTGGGGAGAACAAGCAGAGACTCCACTAGAGAGAGAAGCAGGACCGAAATGACGATCACCGGAATCGTCTTGAGGAACTTGCCCGTGATGCCGGGCAGGAAAAGGAGCGGCGAAAAGGCGACCACGGTCGTCAGCACCGCGAAGACGACCAACTTCTTGATCCGTTCTGTTCCGCGTATGGCGGCTTCCGTTCCGGAAAAGCCCTGCTCGCGCGCGGCATGGATGTTCTCTCCCACCACGATGGCGTCGTCGACGACGATGCCGACGGCCAGGATGAACGCGAACATCGACAGCATGTTGACGGAAACGTCCAGCGCCAGCATCACCGCGAACGTGCCGACGAACGACACGCCGATTCCAACGGCCACCCAGAATGCCAAGCTGGCCTCCAGGAAGAGCGCCAGGGCGGCCAACACCAGAAGAAGGCCGATGAACGCGTTCTTGCGCAGCAGGGCCAGCCTGTCTTCGAACACGCTCGCGTCGTTGCTCCAAACCTCGATTTGCACGCCGGCCGGCAACGACGGCGCTACGACGTGGTCAAGATGGTCAATGACCGCCCCGGCGACTTCGAGGACCTGCTCGTCGGACGTGCGGAAGACTTCCAGGAACGCCGCCCGCTGTCCTCGATAGCGGGTAACGAGGTCCACGTCGCGAAATCCGTCGCTCACTTCGGCGATGTCGCCCAAGCGCACCGTGGCGCCGCCGGGGCCGCCCAGCACGACGATCTCCTCGAAGTCCTGCTGCTCGTAGTTGCGGCCGACGGTGCGGACCCGCACCTGCTCGCCGCGCGCGTCGATGCTGCCCGCCGACAGGTCCAACGAGCCCCTCCGAACGGCCTCCGACACGTCGGCCAAGGTCAAGCCGAGCGCTCGAAGCCGGCGGAGAGAGACCTCGATCGAGATTTCATAGGCGCGAACCCCGCTGGTCTCCACAACGGAGACGCTGGGCAGGGCGGCCAACTGGTCCTCCGTGCGATAGGCGATCTCCTTCAGGGCGCGCTCCGGCACGTCGCCGTACAGGGCCAAGCGCAAGACGCTCTTGCGGATCGCGACTTCTGACACCTCCGGGCGCTGCGCGCCGACGGGGAACGTCTGAATGCGGTCGACCTGCGCCTTGATGTCGGCGAGGACCCGCGCGGCGTCGGTTCCCAGCCTGAGTTCGGCGAGCACGAAACCGTAGCCCTCGGCCGCCGTCGAAGTGATCTGGCTGACGTCGTCCACGCTTCTGATCTGTTCTTCGATCTTGCGGACGACCGATTCCTCCACCTCGTCGGGCGTGGCGCCGGGGTAGGCGACGAACACGCGGACTTGGTCCAGCGAAAACGACGGGAAGACTTCCTGCACCAGCCCACCGACGGAGAGCACGCCCGCCGCCAGGATGAAGCACATGAGGAGGTTCGCGGCCACGCCGTTTCGCGCCATGTAGGCGACGGCGCCGCGGGCCCGCGGGCGCGGGGTCAACGGACGACGGCGGGCGCGGGCAGGTCGCCGGAGCCGACGGAGACCGAGACGCGCATCCCCTCCGTGGCAACGGCGATTCCCTCCGTCACCACGCGGTGCCCGGGCGGCAACTCGCCGGTCAAGTACACCATCTCCTCGGCGTGCTGGAGCACGCGCACTGGAACGATCGTCAGCGTGCTGTCGTCGGCGAGAGCCCAGACCTCGTCGCCGGCCCGCAACGCCCTGCGCGGCATCGCCCACCAACGCTCCGGCGCGACGCCGTCGATCCGCACGTCTACGAACTGCCCGACCAAGAGGGGCGGGCCTGCGGCTCCGCGTTCGGCGTCTCCCGCCTCCGGCTCGCCGTCCACTTCAAAAAGCGCCCCCGGGACGGCGCCCACTCGCGTGCCCGGCGAGAACGGGCGGGGCACTCTGACGACCACGGTGATCGCGCGCGTCCGCTCGCTGAGCGCCGTTTCGGCTCTGTCCACGTAGCCGCTCCAAGCGTACCGGGCGGATCCGTATCTGGCGACCACCTCGGCGGGCGTCCTGTCCCGGCGGGCGCCGGCGCCCATTCGCCAGAGCCCGGGCAGGAGGGCCGCGTCGGCGTCCGTCAGCGCGAGCGCCACTTCGTACGCGTCTTCGGCGTAGAGGCGGCCGACGCCTTGGCCGATCGCAACGAACCGGCCTTCGTCCACCGACTCGGACCTGACGAACGCGTCGAAGGGCGCGCGAACATGCGTGCGGGCCAAAGCCAGTTCGGCGCTCGCCAACGCGGCGCTGTCGCGGGCCAGCGCGGCCCGCGCCGCCTCCATCTGCGGCTGGTGCAGCGCCAGCGGCGTCGCCACGACGTCCGCGCCCTCGCCTCTGCGCTGCCGGAACCGCTCGTACTCCATCCGGGCCACGCGCGCTTCCTCCTCGGCGCGCAACAACGCGACCTGCTGGGCGGCCACGTTGGCGCGCGCTTGGCGGACCCTGTTGCGGTAGTCCGCGTCGTCGACCCGAAACAGCGCATCGCCTTCGCGAACGCGTCCGCCGCTGCGGAAGGCGGGGTTCACCCACGCGACCTTCCCCGCGACTTCGGCCGCCACCTCGATCTCCGCGCGTGGGCGCACGGAGCCGGAAGCGAGGACCCCGATCGCCCCGTGCCCAGGCTCGGCGGCCACCACCGTCACCACAGGAACTCGCGACGGCACGGCTCTGGGAGGAACTTCGGGACGCAATGCAACCATGGCGACGACCACGACGACGGCGGCCAGGAGAATGCCGCCCGCAAGCGCCCAGTCTCGGCGGTCGCTCACCGGGCCCGGCCCTGGTTGGGGATGGCGGGTGGAAGAGGCTCGGTCCCGGCGAGCGCTGCCTCGTCCCCGGCCGGCTCCGTCTCTCCGGCCGGCTGGAACCATGTGCCGCCCAGCGCACGGTGCACGGCCAAGCGCGCCACCGCCACGTCGCGGCGGGAGGTCGCCAGGGCCAGCTCCACGTTCAGCAGGTTCCTCTCGGCGTCCAAGTAGTCGGCGTAGCCTCCTGCGCCCCCGGCGTACCGGCGCGCCTGAAGCTCCGCCGACGCTCGAGCCTCCTCCACTTCCGATTGCAGGAAGGCACGGCGGCGTTCGTCGTTGCGAAACCGCACCAGGGCCGCTTCGACCTCGGCGACGGCGACGACGACCGCCCGCCCGAACGCCGCCGCGGCCTGATCGAACTGCGCTTCGGCGACGGCCACGGCGCCCCGCAAGCGCCCGCCCATGAACAGCGGGGCCGCAAGGTTGGCCACCAAGTTGCGAAACCACTGGCTCGCGTCGAAGAGTCCCCCCGCGTCGGCGCTCTGGTACCCAATCGAGCCCGCGAGAGACAGCGACGGCAGCAGGTCCGCCCGGCGCGCGGCGAGGCGAAGGCGGGCGGCCTCGGCGCGCTGGGCCGCCGAGCGCACGTCGGGACGTTGCAGGAGCAAGGCCGCCGGTGCGCCCGGCGACGGCGCGCCGCGAGGCAGACTCGGCGCGAGCGAGTCGGGCAACACGGCGTCGAGGTCGCCCACGTAGCGGCCGGCCAGCACGGCCAAGCGTCCTTCGGCGGAGGCAAGCGCCGTCTCCAACGCCGGCAGGGCCGCGCGCGTCGCCAGCAGGTCCTGCCGGACTTGGTAGAGCCGGAAGGACGGGATCAATCCTCTTTCGTAGCGGGCCTCCGCCAAGGTCGCGCGTTCGCTCGACACGCCCACGGCCCTACGAGCCAGCGCGACCCGCGTGCGCAGGTCGGCGATCTCGAAGTACGTGGAGATGGCCTCGGAGACGACAGCGATGCGGGCCGCGAGCAAGTCGGATTCCGACGCCAGGTATTCGCCGGCGGCGGCGCGCGCGTCGTTGCGGGCCCGTCCCCAGAAGTCGAGTTCGTAAGAGAAGTCGAGGCTGGCGGAATACGTGGTGAAGGCCAGCCGCTCGAACAGCGGCGCGACCGAGTCCGAGCCGGCCTCGCCGGTCCCGATTCCCAAGGCGCGAAACTGCGCGCCCAGTCCCGCGTTCGCCGGCGTGTCCTGGTCGACGACGCCTCCGGAGATGCCGACCGAAGGCAACAACGGCGCCTTGGCGATGCGCGCCTGCGCCCGCGCTTGGCGGACGCGGGCCACCGCCTCGGCCAGATCGAAGTTGGACGCCAGGACCGAGTCGACGACCGCTTCGAGGGCCGGGTCTTGGAAGGCGGCCCACCAGCGGGTCGCCCCGTCGCCCAGCAGGCGGGGGAGGGCGTCCGGATGGTCCGGCGACTCGGCGGCGGCAAACGCCGCGGGCACGTCGTCCACCGGCGCCGCCACGCGCGGACTCGGCGCGAGCGAGCAAGCCCCCGACAAAGCGACCGCGCAAGCCACGCAACCTCCGGCGAGTCGGGACGCCGCGGGTTTGGTCGCGCTCGGATACATGGCCGATCTTTCGGTTCGTTCCCGGCCGACGGCGCCGGAATGCGGAGGAAAGCTGTCGCGCCGAGCGCCCGAAGCGCAACTTGTCCGTCCGGCCTTCGCACAGGAGGACAACGAACGGAGGCCGAGGGCGAAAGTCTTCCGCGGCACCGTTGCAACAGGGGGTGGACATGCAGCTCGGCGCGTTCTCGATCAGCTTGGCGGTCAAGGACCTCGGCGCTTCTCAGGCGTTCTACGAAAAGCTGGGATTCTCGCGCACGGGCGGCGGCGAGGGGTACGCGATCATGGTCAACGGCGCTTCGGTCGTCGGGCTCTTCGAAGGCATGTTCGAGAAGAACGTGCTCACGTTCAATCCGGGCTTGACGCAGGACGGCAAGCGGCTCGAGACGTTCAGGGACGTTCGCGAGATTCGCGAGTCGTTGCTGGCGGCCGGCGTCGAACTGACAAGCGACGCCGACCCCGCTGGAGACGGGCCGGCTTCGATCGCCTTCAAAGACCCGGACGGCAATCCGGTTCTCGTAGACCAGTTCTTTCCGAAGCCGGCCGGCGGCGGGGCGGCCGACAGCAACGGCGAGTAGGGGGCGGGACTCGCTCGGCCATCGGCCATCCCAGCGGGACCAAGGCGCCGCCGGCTTCGGCGGCAAGCACGGATGGGCGGGCTCGCTTCGCCGGGGGTCGCGCTACCGGACCGGCGTCCCGCATAGACCGGCGGGCGAGGTTCCCGGCCGACGGCTGCGTCGCCCGGGCGGGCGCGGGCGGGCGCACTATCCGATCGCGTAGTCCAGTCGCAACGTGTGCGTTCCGCCGGGGGCAACCGCGATCTCGATTTCGCCCGCCAAACCGGCCAAGCCGCCGGTCCCCGACCCCGGCACGACATGACCGCCGGTCCGGGGCGGCACGCCCGGCGCCACCGCGCCCCAGTGGTGCAGGACGAAGGTCCCTTCCCTGCCGTCGAGCGTCGCGGAGATCCGCTCGGACGCGACATAGCCCGCCCCGAGACTCCGGTCGGCGGGGTCGGCTTGGCACGTCAGGAGCCGGGCGCGTCCCTCGCCGGCCAAGTCGCCCGAATAGCGCTTCGTCACGAGGACCTCGCCGAACACCGGACGATCGCCGGACTCCTCGCTGGACTTGGGTTCCCACCGGGTCACTTCGAAGGTGGATGCGGCTCGCCTTCTCACTGGGTTGCCTCCGTTCGGGGGGCGCCTCGCGAGCAGCGTCCCGTCGGTCGCGCCGCCCGTGCTTCCAAGATACGCCGGCCACGTCCGTCCGTCACTCGTTCAGCCGAGCCTCGGCCTCCCACAGCGTCCGCCCTCCAACCCCGAGCTGGCCGGTTCGGATGCGGATGGGACCGTCGCTGCGCAGGCGCGCTCCGGCGATGCAACCCCCGTCCTTGAAGTGCCGGGGCTCCAAGCGCATCAGCAGACGCTCTCGTCCGTCGTGGCTCGCCCGCACCGTCCATTCGTCCCACGGCGGACGGTTCGACCGCCACGGCAACCGGTCGGCGTCGTCGTAGTGCACTTCGAGAAACAGCCACGTGCGCAACTCCGATTCCAGGTCGCAATCCCGCCGCGCGTAGACAAGACGACTCCGGCCATCGAGATGCAGGTCGTACCTCGCTTCAATCACCCGGGCGCCCAAGCCGCCGGCCGCCGAGTGCGGGCCGCGCAGCACGACTGCCAAGAGACGGGGAAGTTTCGAAGCGGTCCGTTGCCGCACGAAGTCCCAGCGGACGTCGGTGATCAACGACTCGCCTGTCCACTCGTGGGCCACGGGATGAAAACGCGAGCGCGCCATGGTCCGCAACATCGGAACAGCCCCAACCACCAGCGCTCCTGCCAGCAACCAGTACGCGACGGAACGGCCGCGCCGCGGCCGCATCCCCAACGCCTGCGCCGGAACGGCCGCGAGGAGGCCCGCTCCTCCATGCGTCGGCGCTGTGGTGGCGCCCAACGCTTTCGGCGAGCGGCCGGCCAGGACCCAGGCGGCGCAATAAGCCACGGCGACCTGCGCTGCAAGGGAAAACTTCACGGTCCACTCGCTGTACGGATTCGTTCCGTAGAAGAAGAGAGGAGCCGCCAGCAGCGCGACGAGCGCCGCAACGAAGCAGGGCTCGCGGGCCGTCGCCGGCGCGGCGCGCCAGACGAGAACGGCGACCACGAGAAACTCCGTCGCGTAAAGAAGCGCCAAGCGCGCGGCGAGGTGCCACGGATCTTCCCACAGGTTCCAGACCCAGGCCCGCGGGAAGCCGACTTCCCCGCCAGCCAGGTACAGCGCCACGAGACCGGCCAGCGGCAACGCCGCCGCGTTCTGCCAGCTGAGCGTTGCGCGAAGCCGTCCGCGGCGGACGAGCGAGGCCGCCGCCAGGGGAGCCAATCCGAGCGCCGCGATCGGCGACCAAAACGCGCATGTCGTCCAGACGACTCCGCCCGCCCCAAGGAAGCGTGGATGATTCCTGAGCTGAAGAAGAAGGAGCGTGCCCAATCCCGCGGTCGCGGCGTGCTGCGGACCAGAATGGAACATCCAATAGAAGGAGTCGTAGTGAAGCGACTCGGCCGGAGCCGGCGCGTCCGCAAACGCTTCCAGCAACGCCGCCAACCGGTCGTCCAACGGGTCCAAGCCGTTGAAGAAGAACAAGACGGCGACGGCGATCAGCGCAGCGCGAAGAGTCTGGTACGGGCGCGCAGCCAACAGCGCGAACAAAGCGAGGCCGAGCCAGGTCCACAGCGGCACGGCCCAGTCCAGCGAGGCGACTCCCGTTGCCCGAGCCGCAAGCGCAGGCGGGAGGTACCATCCCAGGTAGTAGCGAAGCAGCAAGGGGCCGTTGCCCAAGTAGTCCGGCAGATAGGCGGGCCATCGTCCTCGGACCAAGTCCAGCAGGACCCCACGGTGCGTCGGCCAGTTGAGGAACGTCGCGTCGACCAGAATCCCGCCGGCCGGCGTCAACGCCACCAGCGCTAGGGACGCGAGAACCAAGACGGCGGCGGTCCGGGAGGGCCGCGCCGTCCTCCAGGGGCCGGACAAAGTTCGCCAGAGGCCTGCCGCGAGCAACGCCGCGGCAGGGACGGCGACCTCGAGGCGAAGCCACCCCAGAAGCCACAAGCCGAGCGGCGCCGCCAAGTACGCGATCGCGGCGCGGTGCAGGAGAGGCAACGGCCCGTCGGCCACGAGACGCCCCCCCGCGGCATCCGCGCGCGCCGGCTCCGGTCCGCCGGGCTCGGGGCGAGCGGGACCGCACCCTTCGCCTGCAAACCGGCCCCGCGAGTTCGGAGCCGACGGACGGGCACCGGCGAACTCCGCCCTGGAGCGTGGCCCAGTCCCCCGAAATCGGCACCGGCGAAGCGACATAGCGACGCTACCGTCGCGCAAGAGGACGCGCGCTGGGCACGCCAGGATCGCCGACCATGCTGCGCTCGACCGCCCACAGCAGGCGTCCGTCGGACGAGACTTGGCCGGTCCGGATGCTCGTGACCGATCCGGGAGACAGGCGCGCCGAAACCGTGCAGCCTCTGCCCTCCGCGTAGTGGCGAACATGCCGGAGCATAATGCGAAGGAATTCTCGGCGGTCTCCGCTGCTGTGCACGACCCAATAGTCCCAAGGCGGCCTGCGGGATCCTGGAGCGGACAAGTTCGTCCCGGCGCCGTAGCGAATCTCCAGAAACAGAGACGACTCGTGTTCCGCTTCCCAGTCGCAGTTCGGCTTCGCGTACACTAGACGGCCGCCGTTCTCGTAATACACGTCGTAGCCGGACCGGATCAACAACGCTGAAGGTTGGCGGCTTGCCCGTCCGGGCTCCATCAGCAACGCGGTCAGGTGCGCCGGAGGCTTCGGAGCAATCCGCTGTCGGACGAATCGCCAATCGACGTCTGCAAGCAGGGACTCGCCCGTACGCTCATAGGCGAACGGGCCAATGCGGGTGGTGTTCAGCATCTCGCGCACTGGAGTCCCGGCTCCCACGACCAACATCGCGACCAGGGCCCCCCACGCGGCTCGAGGCGGCCGCGGCCGCCCGCCGGCCATTTCCGGAAGGCGGCTCGCGACGGCCCCGGCAACATAGTACGACAGGAGCGCCAACGAGGGTGTCTGCACGCGAATGCCCCACTCGTTCAAAGGCAGGCCATAGACATATACAGGAACCAAGACCAGCACAACGACACAAGCGCACAAGAGGGGATCGCGGCCACGCCGAGCATCGATTCGCATCACCAGAAACACCAGCAACAGAAACTCCGTCGCGTACAGGATGGCCAGCCTCGCGGCCAAGTGCCACCGGCTTTCCCACAGCTCCCAAATCCAGCCACGCTGGAAGTTCAGCTCCCCGGCCAACAAGTAGAGCGCCGCCAAGCCGCCGACGGGAACTACCGCTAACGCGCTTCGCCAACCCAGCGGCGACCGGCGCCGGGCGGACCCGGCCAGCGCCGCCGCTGCGAGCGGCAACAGGCCGGCCGCGACGAACGGCGACCAGAACAAGCATGCTGTCACAACGACGCCCATCGCCGCTACGAAGCGCGGGTGGGTCCTCAGGCGAATCACCAGCAACGACCCGATCCCGGCGGGAATGAAGTGCTGGGGCGTGAGCCGGAAAGTCCGCATGGACGGCTGATAATCGAGCCAAACCGCTCCTGCCGGACTCTGTGCGACTTGCTGGAGCAAATTGGACAGCACGACGTCGGCCACGTCGGCGCCGCTGAACAAAGACAGAACGGCCAGGGCCAGCGCCGCCGCCCGCAAGGTAAGGAAACGCCGGACGAACAGCGCCGCGAGCAACGCCGTGCCGCACCATGTCCAGAGGGGGATCGTCCAGTTCAGGGACGCGACGCCCACGATCCGGGCGACCAGCGCCGGCACCAAGTGCCAACCCAGGTAGTAGCGCAGCAGCAGCGGTTCGCCGTCCAAGTAGTCGGCGAGATAGGTAGGCCAGCCGCCCGTAGCCAACTCGAGAAAGACGGCACGGTGAGCTTCCCAGTCGCCCGCGACCAATAGGAAGCCGCCGGCCGGGCTCAGCAATGTCGCCACCAGAGCACAGAGTGCCGCAGCGACGATGGTTCGCGAGGGCTTGGGAACCCTCCAGGGCCCCGACAGCGGCCCACGAAGGCCGACGACGAGCAACGCGACAGCGGGAATGCCTACCCACGGCTTGAACCAACCGAGCAACCAAATGGCCAGAGGCGCCGCGAGATACGCGAGCGCGATCCTCTCCAGAAGCGGCACCGTCGCGGAGGACGCGGGCGGCGAAAGCAGGTCGGCGTCGGCCCTGGCAGGCTTTGCCGGGCTCCGGTCCGCGGCGGCGTGGCAGTCCGTCTCGTTTCTCATTTCATGACCGCACTGTTGCGCAGGCGGTCACCGGCGAAGCTCCACCTCGGCCTCCCACATCAACCGGCCCGCGCCGTCCAGCTGCCCCGTCCGAAAGCGTTCCGCGGAGCGACTTGCCAAGTCCGCGACGGCGACGCAACCGCCTCGCCCCGCCACGTAGTGGGCGCCTCGGGCCACACGTAGCCAGAGCGTCCGACCGCCCAAGTCGTTGGGCCGTTCAATCCAGCGCGCCCGTTCCCGCCGGCTCGCGGGCGGCCCGAACTGGCGTTGCGCCTCCTGGGGCCGGACCTCCAAGAAGAGCCAGCTGTCCGGCTCGACCTCGAGGTCGCAGTCTCGCTTGACGTAGACCAGGCGATTCCCCTGCTCCAGGTACACGTCCCAAGCAGACCGAACGACCAAGCGGCCCGGGGCCCGAGAGCGTTCCCCGCCGAGGCTGTCGCGCAACAGAGCGTCGAGGAGCGACCCCGGCCGCCGGTCGGCCTGCAACCTCCGCACGTCCCACCAAGCGATGTCCGCGCGCACGGACATGCCCGCCCGCGCGTGACCAGGAACGGCGGGACGCAGTCCGGCGACATGGGCCATTACGGGAACCGCGCCCACAAGCAGGACCGACGCCACCAGCCAGGACCCTGCGGAACCGGCGAGCCGTCGCGCGCTCCCGGCCTCGCCGTCGTTGCGCGCTCCGCCCCGCAATGCCTTTTCGGAGCGAAGGCCGGGCGCAACCCCTGTCCCCAGCCGCCCCGCGGCTCCCCGAATCGCATAGTAGGACAGGACGACGAGCGGGGGCACCGGAAGACGAAGCCCCAACTCGTTCACGGTCGGCGACCCGTAGTAGTACAGCGGCGCGGCCAACAACACGGCGCACGACGCCAGGAACAGCGGGTCGCGCGCGACGCTTGGGGAGAGCCGCCAAACCAGCACGGCCAGCACGAGAAACTCGGTCGCGTACAGCACGAAGAGGCGCATCCACATCCGCCACGGACTCTCCCACAGATCCCAGAGCCACCCGTGCGGAAACTCGATCGTGCCCGCGGCCATGTAAAGCGCCGCCAACAACGCCAGCGGCACGGCCGCCAAGTTTTGCCAGCTCAGTGTCCAGGCGAGTCGCCGAACGCCGGCGGCGGCGGCTCCCAGAACAAGCAACCCGACCGACAGAAGCGACGACCAGAACAGGCACGCCGCCAAGACCACGCCGGCGACGGACCAGAAGCGCCTGCTGCGCCGAAGCTGCAGGAGAAGCAGCGTCCCCAGCGCCGCAGGAAGAAAGTGCTGAGGCGTCACGTGCAGCGTTTCCAGGTGCGGCTGGTACTCCAGGACCATGCCGGCCGGCGCCGAGTACTCCATGCCGGGCGCCGTCCGCAGCAGCAGCGCGTCCATCGCGTCCATGCCGCTGAACAGGAACAGCCCGGCCGCCGCCAGCGCCGCCGAGCGCGCAGTCGAGAGGCCGCGGGCGAAGAGCATGGCCGCCAAGGCCGTTCCGCACCACGTCCACGCGGGAACCGCCCAGTCCAGGGCTGCGGCGCCCGCCGTCCGCGCCGCGAGCGCTGGAACGAGGTGCCATCCCAGGTAATAGCGCAGGAGGGGCGCTTCGCCGTCCAGATAGCCAGCCAGCGTCGTCGGCCAGGCGCCTTGGGCCATGTCCATCAGGACGGCCCGGTGGATGTGCCAGTCGGGGTAGGCGTGCCAGTCGGATGCGCCGAGGAAGAGGCCGCTGGTCGGACCGGGGATCACCACGGCGAGCGCAACGGCCGCGGCGGCCACGGCCGGCCGCGACGGCCGAGGCATCCGAGAACCGGACAGCGCGCGCCACAGCGCGGCCGCAAGCAACGCCGTCGCGGGGACGCCGATCCAGGGCTTGAACCAGCCCAGCGCCCAGATCGCGAGCGGCACCGCGAGGTATGCGATCGCCGCCCGATGCAGGATGGGGAGGGGATCCGAGTCGCCGCCGGGTGGACGGGCCCGCGCCCGGCGCGCTGGTTCGTCCGCGCCGTTCGCGTCGGACGGAAGGCCGTCGGCCGGGGACTCTACAAGCTTTCGCCGGTCCACACCCGCAGGCCCTCGCCCGCTGCGAACGCCTCGAAGCCGGCCCGGTCCCGCCCTGCCTTCTCGATGCGAGCGACGCCCCGGCGGATGTCCTCCATGCTGTTGGCGATCGACAGGCGCAGGAAGTGCTGTCCCTCGGCCCCGATCTCGCCGAACGAAGCCCGGTCCATCGTCGCCACTCCGTGCCGGTACAGCAAAAACATCTGAAGCATCGCCGCCGGCGTCGTCCTCTCGCGCACCCCCTCGGGCAGCCGCGCGCACGCATCCAATATCCCCAGCCGGCGGCACAGTCCTTCGACGTTGGGGAAGACGTAGAACGCTCCCTTCGGAATGTTGCACCGGACTCCCGGCAAACGGTTCAGGGCGGGCACGATCCAGTCCCGCCGCTGCTGGAACTCGGCCACCATGGCCTGCACGACGTCCGCCGACGCCGGATCGTCGTACGCGGCCGCTCCCGCCTCCTGCAGGAACGGAGGCACGCACGACACGATGTTGATGTTGATCTGCGTGAACAGCGCCGCTTCCCTGGCCGTGGGCAGAACCGCCCAGCCGAGGCGCCATCCCGTCATCGCAAAGCCCTTGGAGTGGCCGCTAGCCATCACGGTACAGTCCTCCATGCCTGGATGAGACGCGATGCTCGCGTGCTCGAGGCCGTCGAACAGGACGTGCTCGTATATCTCGTCGGAGTAGACGCGCACGCCGGGGCCGCACCGGTCGCGAACCGCGCGCGCAATCTCGGCCAGCTCCTCGCGCGGCAGCACGCCGCCCGTCGGATTGGACGGCGAGCACAGCACGACCAGCTTGGTCCGCTCGTTGAGCAACGGCGCCAAGTCGTCCGCCGTGAACGCGAAGCCCTGGTCCTCCGAGAGATGCAAGGGCACCGGCACGGCGCCCGTGAAGCGCGCCCACGACTCGTAGATCGGGAACCCCGGGCTCGGATAGACGACCTCGTCTCCTGGGTCCACATAGGTCATGAACGCGTAGGCGATCGGCGGCTTGGCGCCCGGCGTCACCACCACGCGATCCGGACTTGCGCCGATGCCGCGCGTGGCGGACACGTGGCGCGCGATCGCCTCGCGAAACGGCAAGATGCCCGCAGGGTCGCAATACCCCGACCGTCCCGCGCGGAGCGCTCGCACAGCCACTTCGTTGAGATGCTGCGCCGAGCGAAAGTCGGGAGCGCCCAAGTTGAAGCGGACGACATCCATGCCGCGCTCCACGCAACGCTGGATGTCGTCGCCCAGCTTGAACGCGTTCTCGGTGCCCAGAAGGGCCATTCGGCGCGCTACGGACTGATCTCGCAACGATTCCTCCCCCTGCCGGGGGCCGAGCAGGCCGGCGGCGCCTGCCGGGGCCAAGCTCCGGCTTCTAGCTAGCGCCTCGCCGCGACGCCCTGGACCTCGAAGCGGGCCCCGAAGAGCAACGTCCCGGCGCCTATGAACGCGCGGGCCGGATACTCCTTGGTGAAGTACGCGCGGTAGACGCCGTTGAACGCTTGGTAGTCGCCGACGTCGGACGCGAACACCTGGACGGACACCAAGTCGTCCATCGTCAGGCCCGCCTCCGCCAGCAGCTCGCGCACGTTGTCCAGGACGTTGGCCGCTTCGGCCTCTGCGGTCTCGGGAACTTGCCCGTTGTCGAGCCCCAGCTGGCCCGACAGGTACAGAGTGTTGCCGACCCAGACGGCGCCGCTGAACGGGAGCGCGCCGGAGTCGTCGGCCGAACGCGCGCCCACGTACTCGCGGGCCGGCGGCTGCGCGTCCGCCGCGGCGGCATCTCCGTTCGCTGGAGCCGGAGTGCAACCGGCCTGGAGGAGGAACGGAGGAACCGCGAGGAAGAAGAAGAAGGGAAGCGCGCGCCTTGCCGTCGTCGGGCTCATGGGAGACGTTACCTTGCCTTGGGAGGGAAGCTGTCGATGCGCTGGGTCGGCCGGCACACGGCAAGCGGTAGCCGGACCGGACGCCAGCACGGTACGAATTCCGCCGTCCGCCTGCAAGAGCCACCGGGCGCGTTCGCGGGTCGGCTCCGGGTTGCCCTTCCGGCCCGGCGGCTGGACCGCCGCCGCGTTCGGGAATCCTGCGCCGGCCTGGCCGCACCAGCGAGGAAGCATGAGCCAAGCCGTGGAGTGGCGGTATCACCGCCCCGGCTGAACCAGCTGCAAACGCACGCAAGAGTTCCTTGCGCAGAGGGGCGTCCGCGACGGCGAGGTGCGCCACGCAGGCAAGGACCCAGTGGTGGGCGCCGCCGCCCTGGCGTTGCTCGAAGGAGCAACGGAACTCCGCGTGGCGAGGGGACGACGCGTCGAGCGCGCCGGCCTCGCCGCGAACCGGCCGTCCGACGCCGAGCTGCTCGCCATGATGCTGGGCCGCTCCGGCAAGTTGCGGGCGCCCGCCTTGCGAACCGGTCCGGTGGTGGCCGTGGGCTACAGCCAGGCGTTGCTGGAATCGCTGTTCGGGTAAGGGTTGCCCGGCAAGCGGCGACCGCATCACTTTCCGCGCGGGCGGCGCCGGCCTGTCCATCGGACTCCTCGCCCGGCCCATCCCTCTCGTCCACACCGGCGACAACGCACGACGGAGACTCCCAACCGAGATGACACGCTCTGCCAAGCATTCCCGTTGTCCGGCGCTCCTGCCGGCTCTCGCCGCGGTCTCCGCGACCGTTCTTGCCGCATTGCCGTTCCCGTCCGCCGCGCAACGCCGGCCCTTGGACCACGACGACGTCCTGCGGTGGAACGCAATCGCGAGCCCTTCCCTGTCGCCCGACGGCGCCTGGCTGGCCTTCGTCCTGACCGCCATGGAGGGCGACCCGTCGCTCACGGTGCGCGCCGCGAGGGAAGGAGGCCCCGTCCTCGTGGCGCGCGGGACGAATCCCGTCTTCACGTCCGGTTCGCGCTTCCTTGTGTACGAGGTGCCGCCCGTCGAGGCGGCGATCGATTCCTTGAAGCGGGAAGGCAAGACGGGCGACGATCTGCCGGGCGACTCGCTCGCGGTCGCCCGCTTGGCCGAGGTTTTCGCCGACGACGAGCCGGGCCTGGACGGCGTGCGCGCGCTCGGCGCCGTGGAAAGTCACAAGGTGGCGTCCGAAGGCGGATGGGTGGCGTACGTCCCGTCCGAAGAGGAAGAAGACAAGGCGGAAGAGGAGGCGGAGGGCGAGACGGAGGCCGCCGCTCCCGGCGCCCCGGCGGAAGAGGAAGCCGGCGAAGACGGCGAGGAACCCCGCAAGGAGAAGGAGGCGGGTTCGCCGCTGGTCGTGCTGGACTTGGCCACGGGAGAAGAGACCCGCTACGAGGACGTCGCAACCTACTTCTTCGCGGAGGAAGCGCCCGTGCTCGTCTTTTCCACCTCGACCAAGGACGGGACCGGGGACGGCGCCTACGTCGTGGACCTGCCCAGCGGCGCCCGCCACGCGCTGCTGGAAGGCGAGGGCAACTACACCCAGCTCGCGGTCGCCAAGGACGGGAGCCGGGCCGCGCTTCTGTCCGACCGGGACAACTACGAGGCGGACCAGCCCGAGTTCGTGCTGTTCCAGGCCGCCGCCCCGGACTGGCAGGCCGTCGCCATGGCCAGTTCGGCCGCCGAGGGCGTGCCCGAAGGCTGGTGGGCCAGCGAGCACGGCGAGGTCCGCTTCTCCGAGGGCGGGTCGCGCATCCTCTTCGGCGCCGCGCCCCGGCCTGACCCGGAACCGGACGAAGACGACGCGCCGCTCGAGGAAGACAAGGTGACCCTGGACGTCTGGAACTGGAAGGATCCCTACCTGCAACCCATGCAGCTGGTGCAAGCGGAGCAGGAACGGAACCGCACCTACGTCGCCGCCGTGCCGGTGGACGGAGGCCCGGTGGTCCAGCTCGCGTCGCCGGAGGTGCCCGCAGTTCGGTTCGCCGCGCAGGGCGACGCGGACTTCGCCCTGGGGACGACCGACGTGCCGTATCGCCAGATGCTGTCGTGGGACGGCCGCTACAACGACCTCTACGCCATCGATCTGGCCACCGGTTCGCGGCGGCGCGTCGCCGAGAAGGTCAAGGGCTTCGGCGGGGCGTCGATTTCGCCCGGCGGCGAGTACGCCGTTTGGTGGGACGGCGCCGCTCGCCATTGGATGGTGGAGCGGCTCGCGACCGGCGACCTCCTGGCCGCCAGCGAGCTCGTTCCGCACCCCGTCTGGAACGAGCTCGACGATCATCCCGACTTGCCCCCGCCCTACGGCTCGGCCGGCTGGACCGAGGACGACGACGCGTTCGTGTTCTACGACCGCTACGACGTCTGGGCGTTCGATCCCAACACCGCCACTTTGGCCAACCTGACCGACGGCGCCGGCCGCGAAGCGGGAATCCGTTTCCGCTACGCGCGCTTGGACCCCGAGCTGGACCATGTCCCCGGCGACGTTCTCTGGGCGTCGTTTCACTACGCGAACAAGCGCTCCGGGTTCTTCCGGGGACGCGCGGACCGCCCGGCCCAGCCCCGGGAGGTCGTCATGGCCGACAAGCGATTCCGGCTACGCGGCAAGGCCGAGGACGCGGAGCGCTGGCTCGTCAGCCGCGAGGACTTCCGCGAGTTTCCCAACCTTTGGGTCACCGACGGCGACATCACCGACATGGCCAAGATGTCGGAAGCCAACCCGCAGCAGGCCGAGTACGCTTGGGGCTCGGCGGAGATCGTGGAATGGACGTCCAACGACGGCGTCCCGCTCCAAGGCATCTTGTTCAAGCCCGACGGCTTCGACCCGGGGCGCAAGCACCCAATGATGGTGTACTTCTACGAGCGCATGTCGGACGGAGTCCACTCGTACCGCTCGCCGCGTCCGGGCGGCTCGTCAATTTCGGTGCCCTTCTACGTGAGCCGGGGATACGTGGTCTTCGTCCCCGACATCCCCTACGAGATCGGCTATCCGGGCGAGAGCGCCCTCGACGCCGTGGTGCCCGGCGTGCTGCGAGTGCTCGCGGACGGATTCGTGGACAAAGAGCGCATCGGCGTGCAGGGACATTCTTGGGGCGGCTACCAGATCGCCTACATGATCACCAAGACGCATCTCTTCGCCGCCGCGGAGGCCGGCGCTCCGGTCAGCAACATGACCAGCGCCTACGGCGGCATTCGGTGGCAGTCGGGCATGAGCCGAATGTTCCAGTACGAGCGCACGCAGAGCCGCATCGGCGGCACGTTGTGGGAATCGACCAGCGAGTACTTGCACAACTCGCCGGTCTTCTATGCGGACAAGATCGAGACGCCGCTCCTCATGATGCACAACGACGAAGACGGGGCAGTACCATGGTATCAAGGGATTGAGATGTTCGTCGCGATGCGCCGTCTGCAGAAGCCGGTGTGGATGCTCAACTACAACGGCGAGGCACACGGACTGCGCAGAGAACCCAACCGCAGGGACTGGGCCGTGCGCATGCAGCAGTTCTTCGACCACTACCTCAAGGACGCTCCCGCCCCCGTCTGGATGGAAGACGGCATTCCGGCGGTGGACAAGGGCAAGACCCTGGGCACCGATCTGAAGGAAGCGAGCAAGAAAGGGATTTCTTGAGCCGGTGCGTCTCGCTGGTCGGCGCGCGCGTTCGGTTCCCTATGCCTTCGGCGGGCTGTTTGCATCGCGGAGTCTTTGGAACATGCTGACGGTCGCTCCGAATCCGCCAACCGCCAGTGCGGGCACTGGACTGGGAATCAGGCCACCCGACAAACCTGCCGTCGCCAAGCCGACCGACAAGATCGCCCAAGACGATCCGAACTCGCCGATTTTGCTCCAGACCGGCCGCCATGCTCGGTGGGGCGACCGCTTCGTCGGCGGCACTGAGGCCATCTTCAGCGCAAAGGCCACCATATCCTCCGCTTCCGCCTTGCTCACCGCTAATGAAGGCGCTGCCGCGTGCCGGAGCCATTTCAGGAAGCGAGCCATCTCCAGTTCTTCCGGGGTCCTCGCCGCTTTCTCGATGCTCGAAGCGCCTTCCTCGTCTGCGTCTACGACCACCTGCACAAGCCGGTCGACCACCTCGGGAGCGAGGCCGCCGCTCCGCCTCAAGCCCAACACCTCCAGCACGCCATAGCGTTGGGACCGGACCAACCAACAAGCGGCCACGAGCGGCAGTAGCAGCGGCACAACGGGGATGACAGCGAAGGGAAATCCGTTAACGATCACGACTTCGGTCCAGACGACCAGCGAGCCCGCGAACAACACCGTGAACCCCAACGCTCCCAGCCATCGCACCAAGCGACGGCGTCCGGGCGACGACCAATCGGTCATGCGACCCACCGCCGCCCCCGCAACGCCGGATGCGACGACGAACGCGGCCACGGATACGGGAACCAAGTAGCGCATCGTCCAGCTCCACGGCGTCTCGGTGTCCGCCTCCGGCATTCCAACCACCACCTCCAGCAACCAATCCGTCAGGGGAAGCCCCACCTCCATCAACAAACAGGCGGCGATGCCGAAAAGCGCCAAGCATCCCCAGTCCCTCTTGCGAGTCTCCGGCGCTTTGTCTCCGAACACGTCGAAGTGGTCGGTGGCAGACATGAAGACCGCCGCGCCTGCCAGAATTGCCATCTGAAAGCTTGCGCCGGCGCCGGTCAACAAGATGCGTTCCAAGTAGGGCATGCCTGCATGGAAAGTGAGAGTGAACCAGAGAGCGTACAACAAATAGATTCCCGACAATTTTACGACGTTTCCGGCCGCATGACGCGCGAAGACGCTCTCGATCATTGACGACACCACCGAACGGTCTTTCATGATGCGCCAGTCGCCCCGACTGCCGGATCGGGGCAATCACCACACCCACGAGGCCACCAGCAGCATCTGGTGCAACAGCCGGTCTCGCCGTCCTTGGCCGTCCGGCAACAGTCAAACAGGCGGACGCCGGAGCTGGAGCATTCCGTCGGCCGTCGCGTCGCCAAGAACGTCGTCGGCGCCAAAGCGACGCTGATCAACGTCCCCAACATGATCCATCTCGTCATTGTCTTCATTCTTGAGCTCTCCTAGCTAGTCGGCGTTCGTGCACTTTTCGGCAGATTCTGGTCGTCGATCCCACGATTCCTCTCTCGTACCCTGTGCATGTCTTCTCCGCCTCCCTGCGCGTCAGTGGAACATGTCCTGAAATAGTTGTCGAAGCTCCCGTCGCTCCTGAAGCTTCCGAACAGCGGCGGCAACCAACGAGCTGACCGTCCGCGGGCTTACGTCCATCTCTACGGCTGTTTCGGCGTTGCTTCGTCCTTCCATCAGCGTCGAGATCACCGCTTCTCGCTGCCGCTCGGGCAACAGGTCCAATGCAGCCCACACGGCTTCTTCCACGGTGATTCGTTGCAACTTCGTTTCCGGATTCGGCGCCGTGTCGGCGATGTCCTCTGCCTCCTCCAAGGGAACGAGGACGGGACCGCCCTTCTTTCGGCGCAACAACGACTTGCAGTGATTCGCGCTGATCACGACCGCCCATCCCACCACGCTGCGCGGTTTCGTGCACTTGTCCAACTGCTTCATGAGGTGCAACCAGCATTCCTGGTATAGTTCGTTGGCGTCTTCTTCGTCGGAAATCAGCGAACGAATGCGTCCGAGCATTCGCGGACCCGCTTCCTCGGCCAAGTCGGCCAATGCGTCTGGATCTCGGGCATGAAGGCGGCGCAAGAACTCCCCGCTGCCGATTTCGCCACGGCGGAACAGCGGCTCACCGCCCAATTCCATTTGCAAGAGGCCGTCTACATCGTACCCGATTCTCGCAAATAATACGACTTGAGAACCGGGCCAAAGGGCTTTCTGTCGTATTCGATTCCAATCAACCTGTCCCTCCACGCGCCAACCACTTCAACCTTGTCCGGCAACAGCAACGACGCTCGATGGCGGCCCGACAGGTCGAACGCCGCCCACTCCAACGAATCCGCCTGAGCTCTCAAGCCGACCCAAATGAGTTCCCGATCGTCGTCCACCGCCAAGCCCGCGAGCACTGAACGAAAGTACGGAGCGTTTTCGAGCAGGGCATCTGCCCTGGATGCCGACCGCATGGACGCCGCCGCTCGCTCCACTTCGTCGTCCTCGACCTGCGTCACCTCCGCCTCGTACGACCACCGACTCTCGGTTCCGGCCGCCAGATTCAATATCGTGACCTTGAACTCGTCCGAAAGAGCATAGACGATCTTGTCGCCGGCCACCAGACGAAGGTACGGCCGTCGCCCGAACGGATGCGGCCCCACCGAGAATCCCCCGTCTTCGGGCGTCACAACCAGCACTTCGCGAGACGGAAAAGACAATATCGAATCGACACGGAGCGCCCCGCGCCTAGCTAGGCCAACAACATCCGAGCGCTGTTCATCGAGGTCGTCCTGCGAGTAAGAGCGGCGACGGTACGCCACGACGAAATCCGCCGTGTTTCCGAGCCTCCAGACATCATATGGATCGTAGCCCTCCAATCCGGGAACGCTCGATCGGCGGCCTGGGTCGGCGTGGTAGCCGGACCAAACAAGGGTCGTCTTGGAATCGTAGTCGAAGAAGACGATGCTGTCGCCGTCCACTTCGCGAGCGGAAACGGGGTTGCGCCCCATTGAACTGGGCAGGGCGTGCTCGTACTCCAGGTTCGAATCGAACACCAAGACTTGACGGCTCCCCCGCTCCACGGCATATATTCGCCCGCTCGGACCAACTGCAACGATACCGAGATAGTCCAGAAACCCCCCCGGCGTCGATTTCGTCCGTTCAGCTTCGATTTCAAGCCATGGTCCCGACGCCCATGGTCGCAAGCGGTCGGAGCCAGCGGCTCGATCAACGACCAAGGCGCGTCCCGCCGAGTCCTTCGTGATTTCCGCCAACGCCCGACCAATGTGTTCTCGCAACGTCGCCACGCTGGGCGTGCCAGACAGCAGAAGGCCGCCGACGACGATGGACGGGGTCCCCGTAAGGCCGATTTTTCTCGCGGCGCGAGCGTCCTCGAACACCCTGTCGCGAGGCCATGTCGCCTCCATGCACCTGGCAAAGGGAACGGTGTCCACCGCCGCCGCCGCCGCGAACTGCGCCCATGGCGTCTCGCCGATCTCGTCCTGCCTGGCGAAAAGCAAGTCGTGGAACGCTTCGAAGCGATCTTGCGAGGCGGCGCACTCCGCCGCCACGGCAGCAGCGTAGGCGTGCGGGTGAATGTGTTCAAGGGGAAAATGCCGAAACACGACGGCAACGTCATCTCCGTAGTGCGACAGGGCCTCGCGCAGGTTGTTGGCCGCCACAGCGCAAAACGGGCACTGAAAATCGGCAAACTCGATCAACACGAGGGGGGCGTCGCGGGACCCTATCCGGACACCCTCGGTCGCCAGCGCTTGCCAGTCGTCTACTGGACGTGGCTCTGCTGGGCGGGGCTCCGAGGCCGGCGTCGCGGACGACGCCGTGAACTCCCGACGAGCGACGGCAACCGTCACCAGCAGAGCACCGACGACCAGCACGGCGGTCACGACGTTGGAGACGATTTTCTTCACTTATCTATCCCACAAGATGCGGTAGAGACGAAGCGTTGGCACGTCGAGGTCGTCGAGGGCCAAGGCCAAGAGCTTGTCCCCGCTGATGGCACGAGCCCATAGGCTGGTCGCGAGGCGCACCGACGCGACGTGGCGGCCGTCGCGCGTGAACGCAGCCCACTCTCGATGCGTCTCGCCGGGCTGTCTTCGCAGTGCAAGCCATATCCGGTCCTGGTCGTCGACGATCATGGTTCTGACGGGAGGCCACGTGTAGGGTGCGCCGTCACGGAGAACTCGGGCTTGATCCGAATTCAACGCTGCCAGAGTGGAATCGAGGTGCTCCGACGACACGGGAATCGGAATCGTCGGATGAGAAAACTCGGTCTGCTTGCCGTCTGCGCCGACGATCGTCACCGCCAGGGCGCGCGTTGTCACGTGGGCAAAGCCGCCGCCGGGCAACACTCCGAAGAAGTTGGCGCTCCCGTAGGGATGAGGCCCTGTCGTGATGCTACCGCCAGATCTGACAACTAATGATCTGGGTTGTGGCACCAGCAGAACGGAGTCGAATGCCGTCTCCTGCGCCGACCCGTCGAGGATGGAAAGCACGTCGAAGCGTTCGTCGTCCGTCTCGCCGCTGTCGCGGGCATAGAACGGTTGGACATCGTAGGCCATGTGTCTTCGCTCCGGGCCAGGCAATCGCCAAAGCCTCGAAACGGAAAGGAGCGGGGGGACGGCGGTGGTCCGGCCGGAGTCGAGACGTTCTTCCGAGAAGATGGTCATGCGGCTGAGGCGGGAGTCGAACACCATGAGGCTGTCGCCAGGAAGAACCTGAAGCGTGCTTATCGAGAGAAATTCTCCCGGCCCTTCGCCTCGTCGCCCGACGCTTGCCACCGGTCTCAGCAGGGAGTCCAAGACCAGCAACTCCGGTCCCGTGTAGTCTTCAACGTAAACGACGCCCAGCCGGCCGAAGGCGACGTTGCCCACGCCGCCGAGGGACAGGTCGGCGCCGGAGACGACTTCCATCCGCACGTCGATCCAGGCGCCGTCCGGAGCCGAAGCCCATGGCCGCCCGTCCGCGGGAGCGTCGGCGGAGCAAGCCGCGAGCAAGAATTGCCCCACGGCGACTGCGCCAGCCAGTGGGAGGGAGGCATGCGCCTCCCTCCCACGACCGACGGGCCTGAGACCGCAGGCTAGTGCAGGCATTCCAGCCCCGTGCACGCATTGCATTGGTTGGCGCTGTCGATGTCGCACCGGTCCCCGCAACACTTGCGCTCGACCTTGCTACCGTCGGCGTTCGTGATGGTGACCTTGCAACAGGCCTCGTCGGGGTCCGCCGACGCCGACGCCGGGAACAGGAGCACCCACCCGCCGACCAGAATCGTCGCGCCGGCCAGCAGGTTCAGGATGAAGCGGTTCATGAAACCTCCTTTGTGGATTCGTGGTGGAACCGCCGCTTACATGAGTGGATACGCAGGTAGGCGGAATTCCGGAGTGTCATTTTTCGTCACGTGCTTCGAGGAGCGGCGTAACTGGACAAATTCGGCTCTTCCCCTGATGTGGCGGGAGGGGAAAAGACGGAGCGGAGGTGGCAAAGGGGCACGGCGGTCAGCGCTGGGCGGGGGGCGGACATAGGTCGAGGCCGCCGAGGTGGAAGAGAATGGCCGCGGCGAAGCGCTCCTGGTTGCGGAAGCCGCGACACCGAGCCCCGATCGCTTGGATGCGGCTGGCGACGCCCTCGGCCGGGCCGTTGGTCGCGTTCAGCACGACGGCGTTGACGATGCCTCACAGGCGCGTCCGGGACCCATCGCCGCCGCCTTCTCGACCGGCCCGAGCCGGACGCCGACGCCCGTTGCAACCAGCGCAGCCACGCCGAGTTTGCGCAACTCGGCGAACGCCAGCTTCTCGGCGTGCGTCTTCTTGCCGGCGCCCCGGCGCCACGTGCAGCACGTCCTGCGTCTCCGCGTCCGACACCACCGTCACGTAGGCGTGGCCTCGCTTGAACGACGTCATCGTCCACGCTCAGCCGCCGCGCCGCGCCAAGCCCCGGCGCACCGCCCGCTCCATGATCCCGGCGACCGCCGTCCAGCTCAAGCGCAGCAGCCGCGACACCGCAAGCACGCTCGCCTCGCGCAACCAGCCAATCGCCAGCAACTCGAACGCCGCCGTGTACCTCGACCGCCCCCTCCGCCCACGGCCGCCCGCGTCGTCGCCACCCCGTGCTCGGGACACTCCACCCGGGGCACGTCGCAGACCACGAACGTCTTGTATCCCCATGCGTCCAATCCCCGCCACTCCCGGCGTCGCACGTCGCAGCCCGGACACGCGCGCCCGCACTCCGGGCACCGCAACGGCGGGCCCGCCCTGCGCGCCAAACACCACCCGCGCCTCCTGGCGCTCCGAATCCTCGTCCACCCGCTCGATCCGCCACTCCGGCCCCAGACCCATCAGCCGCTCCACCCACTCCCGCATCTCCATCCGCTCTCCTCGCTCCAAGAGCCATGCCGTACCCCCGTCCATCCTACGACGCCCACCGAAACAGGGGAAGAGCCTCGGGGTCCCGCGTTCTCCGCCGACTCGGCCGGCGCGTAGGGATTCCGGGCATGAAGGCAACGCAAGAACTCCCCGCTGCCGATTTCGCAAGGCTCCCGGGTTCGATGCCATTGGCGAGACGCGCTACATCGGAATCGCTTCCCGCAATTGACACGACTTGAGAACCGGGTCAAACGGCTTTGTGGCATGCTCGATCCCGATCGACCTGTTCCTCCATGCGCCGATCACTTCAACCCTGTCCGGCAACAGCGCCGATGCGCGATAGCGGCCCGACAAGTCGACGCCTCAGCAACGGCCGTCTTACCTCAGTCTTCCCCGGCCTCCCGCAACGATCACGTGCACGTGAATGTGGTCCAAGTCCAGTTCGTCGCGCGTCAGGAAGAGCAGACGATCTCCGGCGGCGTCCAGCATGACGCCGCTTCCCGCGGGCATCGCCACCTGCCTTATCGGCTCGCCCTCCGTGGTCACGTTGAGCCAGAGCCGTTCCGTCTCCGGCACCGGCCGCTGGCCTAGCCACAGCGTTCCGTCGCGGCCGAAGACCATCCGGGAGATCGCGTCGAACTGCTCCGGCAAAGGCACGGCATCGAGCGACCGGTTCACGGCGGCGACGGAATAGCCGGACGACTCGTACAGCCATTCAACAAGCTTCTGGCGCCGCGCGTCCGTGAGTTGAACGGCCATGCCGCGCACGTTGATCTCCCGCAACACGACGCCAGTGGAATCGAGCACGGCAACCGTGGGGCTCTCTCCCTCGGTGAAGTAGAAAAGGCCGTCGCCCGTCGTGGTCGCCGTGATCGGGGCCCCCAGCCATGGCCGCCCCCGTCCCACGCGCCCTTGTCCTGCCAGAGAATGCACCTTCTTCACGCGGCCCGTCCCTTGCCAGTAGCCCAAGTCGTGACGGAACCGGTGCGGGCCGCGGGGGAGCGAAGCTTCCTTGGGGACCAACACCACGCCGAGCACCCATAAGCCTCCGCCGTCGCCCGGCAACGCCCGGGAAACCGGGGTCTCCATTCCTTGCGGGAGAACCGTCCGGCCCTCGCCGGTCTCCGGCGAAAACACCGAATAGCGTCTTGACCGAGAATCCCAGACGAACACCGAATCTCCTGGCCACCGGGCCATCCACTCAATCTCCACGAACTCGAGCGGTCCCATTCCGGCCCGGCCGACCGTCCGCAGGCGCCGTCCCAACGAATCCGCCACAACGACGCGATAGTTGAGACCGTCCGCGATTGCAATGAGGTTGGCAGACGGGAGCAATCCCCCGGTCACCCGACCCAGGGGTTCGTCTTCGTCCTGTTCCACCTCGAAGCTTGACGCCACGCTCCACTGTGGGGCGTCGGCGACGTTCACCGTCGCCATCGTCGTTGGCGGCGGATCCGCGTCGGCACAACTGGCCGACACGACTGCCAAGGCAAGAACAGCGATCCGTCCTGGTCCCAGACGCTGGCATGCCACCGAAAGGTGCCGCCAACGGTGAATTGCCTCTGGCATGTGCTTCGTCATCGGCCCTCCGACAAGTCGAAGAGGCCGACATGCCAACCGTCGCCGGTCGGCCGCCAAGCCACGTGCAACAAAGTGTCGGCGTGCAGCACTGGGCCCTCGAGGCCGACGTCTCGCGCCACTGGAGTGCCGGAGCGCAAGTCGTAGACGTCCGCCCGATACGACCACTGCGCCGCGGCAAGCTCGTCGGCGTTGCGATCCTCCAAGACGACCACCACCAACGAGTCCGCCACGACATGCATGCCTCCTATGGTCGTGAACGAACTCCGCCACTCGTAGTATCGCGCATCCGCCGTAGGGAACGACCGAGGCTCCGGCCGGCTCGGTTGCCGGAAAGAAGCCGACGCGCTCCCGAAGGTTCCTGCCAGTTCTCCTCCCGGCCGGTAACGATGAATCGGATAAAGGGAGCTGACGACCAAGAGTTCGTTGCCCGCGGCGGCTGTGTAGGTTCTGAACCATCCTCCCCAATAGGGCACTCCGTGCCTTCGTTCGTCTGCGGGATGAAGGCTGTCGTCGGCACGCCGTCGTAGGTCAAGAGGAGAACTTCTTCGCGCGCGAGGACTTCTTCTTCGGTCAACCCGAACCTCCGCTCCACGGCGTCCCTCGGACGTCCTAGCACGACCGCCAGTTCGCGGGGCGACGCGGACAGTCCACCGACGACCTCCGGGCCTCGAATCGTGAAGACCGTGTCGACCGCCAAGGCGGGCGAGACACGCGTGACGGCCCCCTTGACCCAGTTCTCGGTCAACTCCGGGTCGAACATGCCGTGCGGAGCAGCCGCCACGTAGACGTTGCCGTCGCGGCCCACCACGACGCCCCCTGGCGACGGACCAGCGGGCTGGCGGAGAAACACCGGTTCGCCGTCCGCACCTGCCAGGGTGCCGACATGCCGACCCGCCGCCGTGTACTTGTGGAGGTGCCCTGCGCTTGCGTCCAGCACGAACAGGTTGCCGACCGAATCGGCCGCAAGGTAGTCAAGTCCGACCACCGGAGGACCTCCGCCGGCCTCCAGGTCGATGTCTCTTGCGAGCGTGGACGCCAGCGGACGGAGCCTGCCGGCCTCGTCCCCGCTGGCCGCCTCCTGCTCGGGGGCGCAGCAGATGGCCAATCCCGCGGCGCACGCCGCCAGCAATCGAATGGCCCGACCAGTCATGAATCGCTAAAGGCCTTGCATGTGGATGTGGATTGGTGGTGGAGCCGCCGCCCGCAAATCGTCCTTATAGACCCCACCGCTCGTCATGAGCTGGGCAATCCGGAGATGTCGTACCATACCACCGTTCGATCTTCCATGCCGTCGGAGTCGCCGGGGCCTGCCGGGAGTTCGACGAGGACGGCGAGGGAATTGCCGAGGACGTCAAGGCCGACCACGCGGTCCGCCACCCTCACGGTGCCGGCGTATTCGGCGCCGACAACCAGTTCGATGTACGAGAATTCGTCGCGGTCGCGGCTCGTCAACAGCCACAGCCGCCCCGCGTCGTCCAGCTTGGGGCCGAGATGGAGCCACTGCTTCGGTTCTTGGCGAAAAGCGGCGACGTCGGCCTCGACATCGTTGTCGGCGTTGGACCTCCACGGCGTCGTCCGCCGCCGGGACTCCGCGAACTTGACGACTTCGCGCTCGTTGGGGAACTCGGTGGCAAACCCGGGGCGCGGAATCGTCACCGTAGCGTCGCCGTCTCGGTCGGGGAACAGGATCAGCTGGCCGTCGCATGCCGGGAAAACCATTCCGCCACCGGATGCAGGGGACCCGAAAGCGGAGCCTCTCGCTTCGGCGTTCTCATTTGCATCGTCGCACCGCGGATAGGAAACAGGGAACGGCGCTCCCACTCCAGCTCGCCCGACGCGGCGTCGATCTCCACTTGCCGGATGTCCAAGGGGAGGCCGATCTCCATGTAGTGGCCCTGCAATGTGACGCCCAGGGGCCCCTCGTGCCGAAGAGAGACGGGAGGGGCGTCTCGGACACGGGCTCGCCGGAAAGCCGGAACGTGGTGATCCGGCTCAGTTGGTGGTCCACGACGGCCACCGTTTCTTCGGGCCCGCGCACTAGGGCGGCAATGTTGCCGAACTCTCCGGGACCTTCGCCTTCGCTCCCCCAGGCCGCGACTGTCCGTTCGTCGCGAGTCACGCAATGGATCTGGACAAAGTACGAGTCCACCACGCACGCGGTGGATTCGCCGACAAGCGCGACGTTGCCGTTCTCGCTGGCTGGGACCCCGGCTTCGCCCGTCGGCTCGGGCAACACCAGGCGTTCCTGATTTGTTGCGTCTCCGCATCCCGCGGCCAAGGCGAAGACCGCGAGGGCCGAGCGGACGCGAGCCGGATTCTTCACGTTGCCACCTACCTCGGGTCCCTCAATGCGTTTCTCATTTGATTCGTGCGTAGATGGGAAGAAGCGCGGCAAAGGATCGGAATGCCGCTCTGTAGATTCAATACGCAGGGAGGCCGAATCCGGGAGTGTCATTTTTCGTCACGCGCGTCTTGGCTCCGCGCCAGGCCCGCCGCGCCGTGCGTCCCCGAGACCACTCGGGCGACGTAGCGCGCCCCGCCGCGCTCGCGTACCACGGACGGCGGCGCGCCGAACGTCCCGCGCACCAGCCGACGGTAATTCGAGGGGTTCGAAAATCCGAGCGCGACGGCCACGACGTCCGACGGCTGGGCGGCTCCATCGCAACAGGGATCGCACTCAAAGGGCCTGAGTGCTCCCGGCGACGAAGAGTTGCACCGCGACGCTCAATCCTCCTCCACCAGTGCGGCTACGAGGACGCGGTCGATTCCCATGGCGTTCCTCTCGTGCAAGACGACATAAGCGCCGCTTGCATCGAGCAACTCCTTGTCGGCTTGAACGACCAAGACCGCCTGCGGCCGACTCAAGTTGTTCGGGTTCCACACTTGCCAGCGGCTGCCGTCGTCGTCTGGCATCGCGTAGGCACGCAACCAAAGCCGCCCGTCCATGTCCACGAACATGGCGTCGATGGGCGGCGACGTCTCGTTCATCGGCACGTCGTCGACATCCGCCAATTTCGCTTCGTTGATTTGTCGAAAAACGGCTCCGTTTGGACGTCGTCCGTCCCGCTCTATGCGGAGGCGCAACTGCTTGCGCGCATTCTCCCGGGTCGTCTCCACCTGCGACGCGGACGGCCGTTTTTCCTGTCCCAATCGGAGCTCCGCAGAGACCTCTCCGTCACGGCTCACTATCCTGACCGTGCCGAGGTCGGTTTGCGAGACCGCGATCTGATCGCCAATCTGTGCTTCCAAGAGGAGGTGGCCGAACATCACCGGCTGGAATCCGCCCTTGCCGCTCCAGTACTCCCGTCCCAGCGCCTCCGTCACCATGCCGGCGATGCCGTCTCTCGCTACCTCCACATATCGCGTTTCGTCCCTGAAGCGCCCTTGCCGCTCCGCCGGCTCCGCGCCGTCGCGAAAGACCACGGCGCCATCCGACAACACGGCGATAGGAGCCGCAATGGGCTGATTGAACCACATGCGATTATAAGACCAACTCTCGGCGACATCGCCCGTCTTGGAAAACATCGTGATCCTCGCCAGTCCAGCATCCCATGCCGCAAATCCGTCGCGTGTCCGCATGACGTCCAAGAGCAGATGGAATTCCCCGGGTCCATCGCCCCGTCTCCCAATCGTCGTCACGTCGCCCGTCGGCAAGTCGACCAAGTGAAGCTCGGCGTTCATCTGGTCACCTATCAACAATCGTTGCTCGTCAACGAACAATGCTCCTGCCAGCCGGCCCAGCCGAGAGACGGACGATTCCGGGTGCAGAAACGAATCGAAGATGGCGGCCTTTCCAACATGCAAGGTTCCAACACGCTCATCTTCCTGTACCGTCTGCCCGGGCGGTCGCATCGTCGCCAGCGCTTCAGCCAAGCCCGACGCGCCTTCAAAAAGGCCAGACTTCGTCACGAACGTCGGCGTCCCCCGAACCCGCAATCGCTCTGCCGTCCGAATGTCGTTCTCAATCTGCTGGTCGGTGCTGGGGTCGCTCATGCACCGCGCGAAGTTGCCGATTTCCGGCACTTTCGCCTTGCCTGCCAAACTGGTCCAGTCCCTCTGCTCGATCCACGCCGTCTCGGTCAGCAACATCTCGTGCACTCGCGGAAACGCACCTTGCTTCGTCGCGCAGATCGCCGCCCTTGCGGCATCACGAGCCCATCCATGCAGTTCATCCATCGGAAAATGGCGAATCACAACCCTCGCTCGACCAGATGCCGCCACGTCCGATACTGAATTCGCCAACCTTCTGCAAGATGCACATTGATAATCGACAAACTCTACCAACACCGGCCCATTCCAAGTGTTGTCGTCAACGTTCCTGCCAAGCGTCGCCGAGCTGTTGAGGAGTTCGGGCCAAGTCGCCGCAATGCGACGGTGTTCCTGCCATTCATTATACGTTCGCCCGATGATCCGACCCAAAGGCCCGGAAGGCCCAGCGAGCAGAAAGGCGAGCGTCGCCAGAATCGAAATGTTTACGACAAGATCCAGACGTCTTTTGCTTCTTGGCCTTTCTAGTGTCATTGGCCGTCCCCTTCCTCATGCATGCCGACCGTTGTCATTTGCGATCCCGTGGCCAGTTGCCCGTTTCTGATCATGTCACGCCTTTACTTCTTCAGCTCCTGCAACATCGTCGTGTAACCCATCCTGTCTCAGTTGAAATCACAGTTGGTGTGAATGTGATCGCCGCAAAACATGACTAGACAGTCTTGATTGTCTGCTTTGCAGAGAGTACACCCGAGAAACGGCACGCATGGTCCAGCAACGTCCATTTCTCCGGCCGCCTCGGCATCGCCCGCCAGGATTGCGATCAGCAACAATCCGAGCAAACGAATGATGAGTGTATTCGATTTCACGGCTTTCTCCTTTTCCTGAAGCTAAAGTGTGTCGTTCCGAAGCGTGATTGGGGTCAGAATGCGGGCAACTGGCCACTGTCGGGACTTCGGATCATCGGGGCAACGATCAAACGATCGTGCCTCCCTGGTTCTTCGACGCGCAACAAGACGCGGTCATCGTATGCATCGGCAACATTAGCTTGCCGAGGAAGCTTAAATAGAAACGACGTTGCCCGCTGGTCGACGCTCCAGACGTGCCAGTGGATCGTTTCGTCGTTTGGCAATGGAAGCATTCTGATCCAAATGCGATCGGAAGCGTCTACAAAGAGTTGATCGACGGGCGGGGCAATGTCGTTGGAAGGAACCGCCGCCATGTCGTCAGGCGTGAGGTCACGGTGGACGATCCGTATTGCAGTTTTTGAAGCCATGTATTCGTATCGGCGCCGCTCGATACGACTACGGCGCCCGGCTGTGGCCGTGCTTAAGCGCCTTTGAGCGTCGATTTGGGTTGCAGACACGGAGTGGCGTCGACCAGGCAAGGGAAATTGCAATACAGTGTCGGCATCGCGATCGACAAGAGTCACGACGTCAAGATCGGTTTGTGCAACAACAAGGTAGTTGTGCGAACATGCCACTAACGTCTTGTGACCGAAAATCACGGACGTGGCACGACGAGATTGCCAGCCGTTGCTTTGCGTCGTCAGCCACGTGGCTTCGTCGCCCGCTACTGTTGCGAGTGGCCGTACGATTCCTTGGCGATCCATCGCGGAATATTCCACAGAGTAGCGATGGATCCCATCCTTCGATCCCTGCGGGACGCCAAACCTTGCTCGAACGCTGGGCCGTACGACTACGGTCCCGTCGCCGAAGACGCATGCAGGTTGCCAGCGCACCGCGTCGTATTCCCCTATCGCCGTCATGTCATCGGCGGTGACAGCGCTAATGGAGCCGCGGTGATCATCGGCCGCAACGATCTCGCCCGAGGACAATCGTCCGATCAAGCGAAGGGTGGACGGAAGATCGGGCTCGGCGTCGGTCAGAGGCTGAATTCGGCCGGTTCCAAGAGCTCCGTATGCCTGTCTTGTGGAATCGTCCACGAAGACGTATCCGCCTTCGCTCGTAAACATGGCCGATCCCAACCAAGCGGCGCGGACGTCGCCATGATGAGTACGCTGATCAGAGACGGAAAGGAAGGTGCTCGACAGACGAAAAACCGGAAACCGCTCTTGCTGGTCTGAAGAAATTGCGAACAGATCCAAATGAATCGTAAAAGTGAGCAGAAAGGGGAGGATCATAGACGGCGCGAACCGGAAGGGCGGACTACGCCATGGTCCCGGAATACCAAAATGGACCTCGGATCCCTCAATAGCGTTTCTCATTTTCTTCTCCGATTCGTGCGCGGACGGGAAGAAGCGCGGCAAGGATCGGAATGCCGCTCTGTAGATTTCAATACGCAGGGAGGCCGAATCCGGGAGTGTCATTTTTCGTCACGCGCGTCTTGGCTCCGCGCCGAGCCCGCCGCACTGTGCGTCCCTGAGACCACACGGGCGACGTAGCGCGCCCCGCCACGCTCGCGCACCACGGACGGCGGCGCGCCGAACATCCCGCGCACCAGCCGACGGTAATTCGAGGGGTTCGAGAATCCGAGCGCAACGGCCACGACGCCCGACGGCTGGCGGCTCCATTCCGCCAAGCGCTCCACCGTGAAGACGCGGGCGAGCGAAATCAGACGCTTCGCGCGGGGAAGGCCCAAGACGGCGCACCGGCGGGCGAGCGTCGCCTGCGAATACCCGAGACCTGCCGCCACCTCGGGCACCGCGCACCGGCGATGCGCCATCGAAAGGATTCGGGCCGCTATTCGCCGCGCCTCGCGGCCGGCCCGGCGCTCCACGCCCTCGAGCACCCCAAGAGCGCCCGCCGGGTCGATGGACCGAAGCACGGCTGACTCGAGCGCCTTGGCGTCCCGCGCCCTCGCCGTTTCCGAAACTGGGACGATCGGCGCTCCGAGCTCGGCCCAGCGTTCGTCGGGCGCCGCGCCTCGCTCCACGACGGCGGGCGCCCCGGGGGAACGCCTCAAGAGCACCCGCAACTCGTCCCATCCACGCGCAAACGCCACAGGCCCGACGATTCGGGAAACGGGCCCGAACCCCACCGCCAGCCGCACCCATCCGCGAAGCTCGGGCGCCTTCACCAAGGCCGGAAGCGGCGGAGTCGGCGGCAGGAGAGTCACAAGGCGCCTCGCGGCGCCGGGCCGGGGCCGGAATCGCCGGGCGGCCGCCGGTCTCCCGCAGCCTCGCCGTTTCCGCCCGGCAAGCGGCGGCGCACAAAGGCCAGCACGTCTTCCAGCGCGGACGCCGCGGCCACGTCTTCGGCGCCGCCGGGCGGCCTCCCGGAGCGCTCGCCACGGCCGAAGAGCACGACGGGCCGCCCGTAGCAAAGAGCCAGCGCGATCTCGGACGCGGTGCCGGCGCCTCCCGGCAGGGCCACGACCACGTCCGAGGACAGGACGTTGACGTGGTTCCGCGAGTCCCACGCGTCTCCGCTCGCGCCGCGGGCTCCCAGGTGCGTCCGGACCTCCAGTTCAACCCAGGGGTTCGGGTAGCCCCGGGGAGACTCCCCGGATCCGCCCGCTCGCCGCATCCCCCCGGCGACGCCCGGCAACACGCCGATCACCAAGCCGGCGCGCCCCTCGACGGACGCGAACGCCCGCGACGCCGCCGCCATCACCCCTCCGCCTCCGCCGGTCAGCAAGTGCACGCCCATCCGGGCCAACGCTTCGCCCAACGGCTCGGCGAGACCCGCGTGCTCGCTGGTGCCCGAACCCATCACGCCCACCACCGGCAACCGTCCGTTCATCCCCGGCGCGCCTCCTTTCCGTCCGGAGGCACGACGTCCGCGGCGCCCGCTCTTTGACGCGGCCTCGGAATGCCCCCATACTGGCGTCCCACCCGCCATTCCCGCCAGAGCGAACCCAGGATGCCCGGCCGAGGAACGTCCCAAGAAGACGCCACGATGCAGGCCCTGCTGGACGAGAAGCGCAGGTTCCCGCCGCCGCCCGAGTTCGCGGCCGCGGCCGCCGCGCGCGACTCGTCCATCTACGACCGGGGCCGCGACCCCGGGGCATTCTGGGCCGAGCAGGCCCGCGAACTCCACTGGTTTCGCGGCTGGAACAAGGTACTGGAGTGGAACCCGCCCCATGCCAAGTGGTTCGTCGGCGGCACGCTCAACGTCGCCTACAACTGCGTGGACCGTCACCTGAACGGTCCCCGGGCGGACAAGCCCGCCTTGCTCTGGGAGGGCGAGCCGGGAGACCGGCGCGCGTTCACGTACGCGCAGCTCGCCGAGGAGGTGGGGCGCTTCGCCAACGTCCTGAAGGCGCTCGGCGTGAAGAAGGGCGACCGCGTGGCCATCTATCTGCCGATGATCCCGGAGGCCGCCTTCGCCATGCTGGCCTGCGCAAGAATCGGGGCGCCGCATTCGGTGGTGTTCGGCGGCTTCAGCGCGGCCTCGCTCGCCGACAGGATCAACGACGCGCAAGCCAAGGCGCTCGTGACGGCCGACGTCGGCTGGCGGCGCGGCCGCATGGCGCCGCTCAAGCGCAACGCGGACCGGGCGGTCGCCCGTTGCCCGTCGATCGCCCACGTCCTGGTAGTCGCGCGAGGCGGCCCGGACTCGCCGCCGCCCGACTCGAGCCAGGCCGCCGCCAACCGTGCCGGCAAGCTCCCGGACGACGCGCCCGGCGCCGGCGCGACCCCGATGACGCCGGGCCGCGACCGCTGGTACCACGAAATGGCCGCCGCCGCGAGCGCCGAGTGCGAACCGGAACCCATGGACTCGGAGGACCTGCTCTACATCCTCTACACGTCGGGCACCACGGGGAAGCCCAAGGGCGTGGTCCACACGACGGGCGGCTACCTGACCCAGGTCCACGCCACGACGAAGGTCGTGTTCGACCTGAAGGAGGACGACGTCTACTGGTGCACCGCGGACGTGGGCTGGGTCACCGGCCACAGCTACGTCGTCTACGGACCGCTCGCAGCAGGAGCCACGGTGGTCATGTACGAAGGAGCGCCGGACTGGCCCGCCCAGGACCGCTTCTGGCGCATCTGCGAGCGCTACGGGGTCACCATCTTCTACACCGCTCCGACGGCCGTTCGAGCGTTCATGCAGTGGGGCGAGGAGTGGCCGGCCCGGCACGACCTCTCGCGGTTGCGGCTCCTCGGCAGCGTGGGCGAGCCCATCAATCCCGAGGCGTGGACGTGGTACCATCGGGTGATCGGCGGCGAGCGGTGCCCGATCGTGGACACGTGGTGGCAGACCGAGACCGGCGCCATCATGATCACGCCGTTGCCGGGAATCACCCACACGCGACCAGGCAGCGCTTGCAGGCCCTTTCCCGGCGTCGAGGCGGCCATCCTCGACGACGCGGGCGCGCCCGTGGACGCCGGCTACCTCGCAGTCACCCGCCCGTGGCCTTCCATGCTGCGGACCATCTACGGCGACGACGAGCGGTTCCGGCGGCAGTACTGGTCCAAGTGGGACGGCGTCTACTTTGCGGGCGACGGCGCCAAGCGGGACGAAGACGGCTACCTGTGGATACTCGGGCGCGTGGACGACGTGCTCAACGTGGCGGGGCACCGCATCGGAACGATGGAGGTGGAGAGCGCGCTGGTGGAGCATCCGGCGGTGGCCGAAGCGGCCGTCGTCGGCAGGAGCCACGCCGTCAAGGGACAGGCGATCGCGGCCTTCGTCACGCTGATGGAAGGAGCGCATGGCGGGGACGAGCTGGCCGCCGAACTCAAGGCGCACGTGGCCGACGGCATCGGCGGGATCGCGCGCCCCGACGCCGTCTTCTTCGCCGCGGCCTTGCCGAAGACGCGGTCGGGCAAGATCATGCGCAGGTTGCTGGGCGACATTGCGGGCGGCCGCGCGCTCGGAGACACCACGACGCTGGCCGACCCGGCCGTGGTCGACCAGCTCAAGCAGCAATACGAGGCGACATGAACACGAGAACCGCGACATCCGTCCTGGCCTGCGGACTCTTGGGCGCGTGCTCCGTGCCGACCGACTTGCCGGTCGTGGACAGCCGCTGGATCCTGGAGGTGAAGTCCACCACCATCGGCGTCGACGGTCTCTTGCCGCCAGGCGTCACGGCCAGCGGGGACGCCTTCGTCGTCGAGATCGACCCGGTGACCGAAGAGTCGAGCTTGGCCGCCTTGTGCCCCGAGTGCCCCGCCACGGACGGCACGCCAGCGCCCAAACCGGCGTTCACCGGCTCCATCACGGCCGCCGCCGAGTTGCCGCCCGACCTGGGCAACGCCGAGCTGGCATCGGGCAGCGTAGAGTTGCGGATGCAGCACAACTTCGGGTTCGACCCGCTGCGGCCGCCCGGAGGCTCCCCGGGGCGGCTGACGGCCACGCTTGCCGAGGCGGGCGGGCGCGAAGTCGGCCGTTTGACGCTGAACGGAGCGACGGATTCGCTCCCGCCGGTGCGCTTGGCCCGACGCACGATCGCGCTCGCCCCGGGGACGATCGCGGACCAGCTCACCATGGCCATTGAAATCGAGTCGCCGGCCGGTGGACGGGACACCGAGCACCGAGTGCCGCTCCAGCGCTCGGACCGGTTCTTGGCGACGGTTCGTCCGGTGGACGTGAGGATGTCGTCCGCCCACGTCGACGTCGTCGGGCGGCGCGTGCGGATCGTGCCCGCGGAGATCGGCGTCGAAGGGGTCGACGGCGGCATCGTGGACCGGATTCAGTCGGGCGCGATCGTGCTCGACGTCGCCAATTCGTTCCGCACCGGCCTCCAGGCGACGATGCGGATCCTCAAGTACGGCGAGATCGTGGTCAGCAAGGGCTTCACGATTGGCGAAGCCGAGAACTCCACCGTGTCGCTGGAGCTGACTCCCGAAGAGTTTCGGTCGTTCCTGGGACAGTCCGGCGTCCGGCTTTCGGGATCGGGAATCGTGACTTCGCCCGTCGGCGGCATCGTGGTTGCTCCGGGCATGGAAGTCGAGATCAATGGCAAGGTGGACCTGACGCTGAGGGTCGGAGGATGACGGGGCGGGCGATGCGGAGATGCGCGGCAGCGGTTCGGCGGGTGCGCGGGACCGGGGCCCGCGTGGCCCTGGCCGGGCGGGCGATGCGGAGATGCGCGGCAATGCGCCGGGGGCCGGGCGGAACGGAGCGGCGGGCCTGTCCGGCGGCCTGGGCGAGGATTGCGTGCTTCGCCGCCATGGCCTTGGCCGGGCCGACGGCGGGACAGGCGGCGGGTGCGCAGTTGGCGGCGGCCGGCGGCCGGGCGCACTTCGTGGGAGGCGGCGGGGCGGCCTTGGTGCGCGGGTTCGCGGCGGTCGCCGCCAATCCGGCCGGGCTGGCAATGCCGGGAGCGCCGAGGTGGTCCCTGTCGATCGCGCCTCTCGTGATCGAGAACGGTATCGGCCCCATCGGGCTCGCGGACTTGGCCCGCGCCGGTGGCAAGACATTGGCCGCAAGCACGAAGGAGGACTGGCTGGAGCGCGTCTCGGCGGACGGCGGCCAGAGCGGCCCGCTGGGCGCGGCGGTGACGTGGGCCGCGTTCTCGGTGGGACAGTTCGGCTTCCAAGTCTCGACGCAGGGGGCGTCGCGGATGGATGTGGATCCGAGCCTGCTCGAACTGGCCCTCTACGGCAACGCGGGCCGAACCGGGTCGCCGAGCGACATCCGCGCGGAGCCGTCGGAGGCCGACGCATGGGCCGTCTCGACGGCGGGCTTGGCCTACGCGCTCCCCTTCGCCGCGGGCAACGGCGACGCCGCCTTCGGCGCCGCGGTCAAGTACTCCATGGGACACGCGGGCTTGCTGCTCGACGCCGACCGTGCCCAGTCGTCCGCGTCGCCGCTGGTCGTGTCCGTGAGGTCTCCGATCGCCTACGCGACGGGCGGCAACGTGGGCGCCGGTTTCGGCCTGGACCTCGGCTTCCAGTACGAGTCCGGTTCGTTCGCCGGGGGCGTGGCGGTGCAGAACGTCTTCAACACGTTCGCCTGGGACGACGGCGCGGCGAAGTACCGCCCGGTCGTCGCCGAGCTGCGGGGCGGCGAGTTCGACACCGACCTGGCGGTCGCGGCCGTGCCGCTGGCGCCCGCGGCCCTGGCCCGACGCTGGGCGGACATGACCTTCATGCCCAGCGTCTCGGCCGCGGCCGCGTACCGCATCAGTCCCAGCGTTCGCTTGTCGGCGGACGCGCGAGGGCACCTCGGAGACGGAATGCGCGCGGGCCCCAAGTTCTCGGCGGGCGGCGGCGCCGAATGGCTGGCCTCGCCGGCCGTGAGCCTGAACCTCGGGGGCGCAGCGGTCTCCGGCGGCTTCGAGTTCGGCGGCGGCGGCATCGTGTCGCTGGGGGCGGTGGAAGCTTCGGTCTCCGGCGGCTGGCGCAAGTCCGACGCCGGCGAGGCCGTAGTCTTCATGGCCGGGCTGGCGTACGCGGCGCACTGAACGCACCCCGCGGGCGCGTCGTAATGCGTCCGTCCGCGCGCGCTACAGCACCTTGCCTTGGGACTTCAGCTTCTTGACCACCGTCCACCCCAGCGCCTCCGTGACGCTCGCCGCCACCCCGGCCCGCACCACGCTCCCGTAGCCCGGCAACCACCGCAGCAGCAGGCCGACGCCGCCGCGGCCGACGATCCGACCCAGACCAGCGTAGAGGGCCGACTTGACGCCGGAGTCCGAGAAGGGCACTCCGAACTCGTCCGCCAGCGCGACGATCATCCCAACCTGAATCGGCGCAATCGCAACGAAGTCGGACCCAGGCACCACTGCCACCGCGGCTGCGCCTCCAGCGGCCACCGACGCCCCATGAATGATCGCCGCGCACCGTTGCTCCTGCTCGGGCAAGTACTTGTGAAACTCTTCCTTGATCTTCATCCTCGTTCTCCTGTTCGGCCGGACCGCCAGCGGCTCCGGGCCACCTTCGCGCTTCGGCGCCGTTCGCCAGAAACAATACGCAGAAACCGGCCAGCGCGTTGCAAGCCGGCGTTTCGCCGACGACGACAGGGGCGAGAGCCGCTGCGGTCGCCGCCGCGGGGTGGCCGGGAGCCCTCGCCGACGGCCGGCCGGAGCTGGACGGCCCAGGTCCTCGCCTGCGCCCGGCAAGCCCACGTCCGCGCCGGCCCTACCCTGCGTCCCGCGTGCCTCGTCGCTGGCGGGGGCCGTTCAGCGTGGCGCCGATGAAGGTGTAGCGCACGCCTAGCTGGTAGGCGACCAGAAGCACGCCAGTGGCGCCCCCGCAGGTCAGCAGGTAGGCCGCGTGGGGTCCCACTCGCCAAGCTGTCGTGAGGAGCTGGCCTCCGATGATCAGGGGGAGGTGCCACAGATATATCCAGTAGGAGGCGTCCGACATGTAGCGCACCCAATAGCGCTCGCGTCCCGCGACCCACTGGAAGAGTCCCATCATGCCGAAGCTCGCGAGCCAAGCGAACGACGCCTGGATTCCCGCCGACGCGACCTGAAACCAAGCTGTGTCGACATGTGCGCTCAGCGCGTCGATCTGGTCGGGGTATGCAAAGGCCACACCAGGGGCGAACAACAGAAGCGCGACCGGCAACACCGCCGTCCACCGGCGGCGCACGGTCATGCCGCGTTCGTGGAAGACGGCCCCGAACAGGAAGAAGAAGGCATAGTAGAGGAACGCGTCGGGCATCGGCAGGAACCCGGAGGGGACATCGGCGCCGAAGGTCTCCCTCATGGCGTACTGGGGAACCAGCACCATCGGGATGAGCAACCACCAGAGGCGACTTTGGAATCGCGCGCCCAACCGCACCAAGGCCAGGAAGCCCGCCGCCATCAGCAACAGGTACAGGAGGAACCACAGGTGATAGAGGTCCCGCGACCAAGCGGTCGTCCACTCGACGAAGCTCGAGGGGCTGTCGGGGTAGAACAGCGAAACTGTCGGAACAACCGTGACCATGCCCACGACCAAGGGGACGACGATGCGCTTCAGCCGGTGCACGGCCAGCGCGCGCGGCCCCCGCTTGCGCCAGAGCATGGCCGTGAAGAAGCCGCTGAGCATGAAGAAGAGAGGCATCCTGAAGCCATGAATCAGCAACAGCAGGTAGGAATACGGATTCGCGACCGGCGGCGTGTCGTGGGCGTAGGGATGGTAGGCGGGCCAAGCTGGCACGTCGTTGTCGGGCTTCGGGTCGGGCAGCAGAAACAAGGCGGCGTGCAGGACGACGCCCAGCATCATGGCAAAAGCGCGGAGGGCGTCCAGATCGTGAAAGCGCTTCGCTCGGCTCTGGCCTACCATTGCGAGGCGCGATCGGCGTCCAGAGCGTCCGGCAATCTGTAGGGGATGCCGGCTTGCTCGAAGAAACTGCGTTCGAGCAGCGTGATGAAGTTGCTGTTGCGACGGCGAGCCAGGCCGCCGGGCAGCAAGCGGCCCAGGAAGCCCGCCGAACGGTGCTGCCACTTCAGCAAGAAGAGAACGCCCGTGGTCCGTTGCGGCGGGAAGCGAAGCTTGTCGGCCAGATCGTCGCCGACGAGCGCCCGGGAGACGCGATACACGAACTTCGCCACGGCCTGCCGCTTCTCCGGATCGGTGGCTCCGGTGATCAGCGGCGCCGAATTGATCAGGGCGTTGGCCATGAGAACAGATTCCTCGTCGGGCTCCGGTTCGCACAGAAAGCCGATGCGGCAGAGCTCGAGCCCGTCGTCGAAGTCGCGAAACAGAATCGTCTCCGGCACCCCGAACAGCCAGGCGACGTAGCGCCATATCTGGACGAAGCTCTCCGCTTCCTCTTGGCTGATTCGAGCACCGACTCGGCGAACTTGGTCCACGAGCAACGACGAGAAGGCGGCGGACGCGAACGCCATGTGCGCGGCGCTGACGGGAACGCCGTCACGATGTTCGTCCCATTCGCCCGGCTGGCGCAGAAGCCGCCGGATCTGCGCGTGCACGAGGCGAATGCGAACCGAGAGCTTCCAACCGTCTCCCTGCCGCTCCAAGCCGCCCGGCAGGCAGATCTCGATCAGGTGGCGATTGTTCTGCTGAAGGCGCCGAACGCCGTAGTCCGTGAGCCTGCCGGTCCTGAAAAAGGACTTGCTGATCATTGTTGAGAAGCCGCTGACGAGCACGGCCGTGACGTGCACGGCGATGAACAAGTCCGAGTACTGGTGGTACGCGCGCATTCCCGGAACCAAGGCCCGCAGGTCCAGCCACGGCGGCGGCGGCGACACTTTCGCGAAGAATTCCTGCACCGCAGGCGGAGCGGCGGAAAGCACGTCGTCGCGCTGCTCCATTCCCGCGGCGATCACGCGGTGCGCCTCTTGTTGGTCATATTGGGCGAGCGCCTCCACGGCGGCGTCCGCCAAGGGGTCGCCAATGACCGTGTGACGGACGTAGTTGTCGGCCAGACGTTTGTTCAGAAGGCGGGCCTTGTCGTATCCCGGCTCGTAGGCCGTAGGCATGGACAGGGTTGCTTCTCCTCGCTGCGCCGGAATCGGTCTCACAGCGGATAACCCAGGATTTCCAGTCCGGGACGGCAGGCTTGGGCCAGCTCCGCTTGTTCCGCCGGGTCCAGGTCGCCGAACCGAGAGACGGTGGGCCG
The DNA here is from genome assembly GCA_965203485.1 of Longimicrobiales bacterium. Lineage (GTDB taxonomy): Bacteria > Gemmatimonadota > Gemmatimonadetes > Longimicrobiales > Gaopeijiaceae. Next base: position 121,208 of record OZ241892.1, on the reverse strand, counting down.
GGGAATCGCGGACGCGGCGCGCACCCATTCGTCGTCCTCCAGCTCCGGAGCCACGAAGCGGATCAGGCGGCGGACCTGCGCCTCCGGCTCGGCCTGCACGTCCTCCAGCTTCACGTTCAGAAGCGCTTCGGGGGGCAAGTCCGCCAGCACCCAGCGGCTGCGCTCGACCATCGCGCTCCAAAAACGCCCGTAGTCGCCGAGCGTCAACTTGCCGTAGGGCAATCGCTTGGGCGGCAGGAGGGCGCCGCCGAGCCACTCGATCCAAGGGCTGACGCGGTTCCAGTGCCGGCTCCTCGCGATCGAACGCGCGGCATCGATGCCCGCTGACCGCACTGCGCGAGTGGTGGCCACCAACGTGGAGAAGACGTAATGGTTGCGCATCGAAAGCGCCGTGTCCCGTCCGTCCCGATACATATGGACGATGCGGGCGTCCGGGTAGTCGCGCCTGAGCCGGGACGCCAGCAGCAGCGACGCGCCGGACCGCTCCACCCACACGTCTCGATCGAACCGTCGGCGCAACCATTCGAAGAGTTCGCGGAAGTGCTCGCTGGGGCGTCGCCGCGGCCATGCCGGCACAACCTGCGCCAACTCGTCGAACAGGGCGTCGCACTCGTTCGTGAGGTGAGGCAACATGGTGCACGCCAGCGGAGGGACGTCGCTCCGCGTGTAGCGCGCGCCGGGCGAGCCGAAAGGATACAGCACCTCCTCGTAGCCGGCCTGCAGTCCCTCGTGCAGCCACTTCGATTGGCGGCTGAACGCCCGCCAAATGCGCTGTCCACCGCACCGGCGGCGACGGAACGGCCCCTGCCCCACCGTCGTGAAGGTCTCGGACAAGCTGAGCACGCGCGGGTGGGTGTTCAGAATCTCCGAAAGCATGGTGGAGCCGCATCGTCCCGTGCTCAGCACCAGCACTGGCGGGAGGGCGGTCTTGATCATGGTCGCTCGCCTGTCCGACGCTCTCGGCCAGCGTCAACGGGCCGCTGGTCAGGTCCGGCGCCGGTCACGGTCACGGATGCTCGCCTCTCCGGCGCCGGCCAAGCGGCGAGCCTTCTCCTTCGATCGATGTGCCGACTATTGGCCACCGTCAACGACTACGCAATATATGCGTTTTGGAGGCAAGTATGCAGTTTCGCGCGCGAGGATGGCGATCCCCGCAGCGGTCGGCGGCCGCATGTCCGCCCGGACGGCCGAGGACTTGACCGATGCGCGGCGCGGGCCCTTCCTTTGGTTGACGCCAGAGCCGGCATGGCCCGAAGATGCTGGCCGTCCACCATTGAACGCGGGAGCTTCCCAACATGACCAAGACCCTGCTGGCCGGCTTGACGATCTCGCTGCTCGCCGCCTGCAACGCCCAGCAAGCCGAGCAGGCGCAGCCGAACGAGGCCGAGAACACGACGGAAGGCGAGGAGGAGACGCTCCGCCTGTCGCAGGACGACGCGTACGACCAAGAGCGGGCGGGCTCGCGCTTGATCCTGTCCTACGACGTGCAGGCCAACGCCTTCGTGGGAACCGTCGAGAACGTGATCGATACGGTTCTGTCCCAGGTGCGCGTCGAGGTGCACCTGTCGAACGGCACGGAACTCGGGCCGACCGCTCCCGTGGACTTGGCCCCGGGGGAGAAGGCGGACGTGAACCTGCCGGGCTCCGAGGATGCGTTCGAGACGTGGAGCGCGCACGCCGAAGTGGGCGAAGGCGAACATGGGACGGAGCACGAGGCCGACGAACACGGCGCCGAAGGCGAGGCCGACGAGCACGGCGCCCAGCGCGAAGGCCGCGAGCACGGCGCCGAGCAGGAGAACCGCTAGGCCGACCGTCGCTCGAGGCCGGTGGGACCCCGCGGCGGCGGCCAGACGTCCGCCGCCCCGGAACCCCGCGCTAGGCCGGCCGCGCCGCAAGCCGACAACTATATCTTGGACCGGAGCCAGTCCAAGACCAGCCGCAGAACGCGTCGGAGGATCAAGCTCATCGGCGGGGCCTCCCTTCTCTGGAATCGATTCGCACACGAACGGGCCTGCGCCAGCCGCGGCGAGCGCTCGTGACTGCCGCACTCGGTCGCAACTACGGCGAAGGCGCCTTCCAGGGTTCGCGTCCACGCTTCGCGGCTCGGTCGGGATCGATCGAACCGCCCGGCAGCACGGTAGCGATCGCCTCCGCGTCGGGTCAACCGGGCGCCCGAGACGCCGACGCCAGAGGAAGCGGACCGGCCGGTCCCGGCTCCGCAACGGGTCGACCGCACTCGCCCACGAGATCCAGGGCCATGCGCGCGGTGCTCTCCGCGACGCCGCGGTTCCGCTTCACCACTTCCATGCCGGCCCTCGCGGCCCGGTCGGCCGCAACTGGATCGGCAAGCCAACGGGCCACGACGGTCATCGGCTCCCGGCTCACCGCCAGGCCGCCGCCGGCCACCAAACGCGCTACGATCTCGTCGAAGTTCTCGTGGTGCGGTCCGGTCACCGTGGGCGTCCCCAGCGCCACCGGCTCCAACGGATTCGAGCCGCCCATCGGCCCCAGGCTTCGCCCCACGAACGCCGCGTCGGCCAGCAAGTAGGCCAGCGACAGCTCTCCAATCGTGTCCAGAAGGAAGACATGCGAACTGCCGGAGCCGGGCCGGCGGTTTCCGGGACGGCTGCGCCGGATCACGCCCGGAATCCGCGCGGCGACCTCGTCCCAGCGGTCTTGGCTGCGGGGCGCCAGGAGCAGCTGGCACCCGGGCGGACGACTGCGCACGATCGCCTCCTCTTCTCCCGGACCGGTGGAGCCGGCCACGACCAGCGGCCGTCCCCCGTCGATCCCCAGGTCGCGCGCGAGCGCTTCGGCGGCCTCCCGGTCCGGCCTCCGCCGCGCCGCGTCCCACTTGAGGCTGCCGCCCACGACGGTCCGCTCCGGCGCCGCGCCCAAGGCCACGAAGCGCTCGCGGTAGAGGGCCGTCTGGGCCGACGCAACGGCCAGATCTGCGAACATCCGCCGCACTAGAGGCCGAATCCGCCTGTAGGAGCGAAAGCTCTTTTCCGAGAGCCGACCGTTCACGACGCCGACCGCAACGCCCCTTCGCCGACACTCCGCCATGAAGGAGGGCCACAGCTCGAGCTCGCCGAGGAGCACGAGGTCAGGCCGAACGGATTCCAGAAAGCGCCGCACCATCCAACTGAAGTCGAGCGGAAACCGCACTACAGGCGCCAAGTCCACGTACAGGTCCCGAGCCCGGCGGACCCCGGTGGCGGTCCCGGCGCTCACCACGAGGTCGGGCCGCTGGGGCGCACCGGCCAGCCCCCTCGCCAGAGGAACGAGCGCGTCCACCTCGCCCACGCTGACTCCGTGGAGAAGGATGCGCGGTCCCGGGGCTCGCCTGGCCACTTGGGCGGCCGTCCCGTCGCGCGCCCGCAGGCCGTTCCGCCGCCCCCTTGCACCGCCGCCCTCCAGCCGCCGCTTGGCAGCGTAGCCCGCCAGTCCCGCGGCGAACGCCAAGTCGCGCATCGCGTCGCCGGCGAAGCGCCGCAAGCCGTCCGCCCGAGGGCGCACCCGCCGTCCGCCCGTCGCATCTTCCTGTCCCACGAGTCGCCTCCGGCTAATGGGACCGGCCGACGCTTCCCGCGCTTCGGGCCGACCGGCCACGCGCGCCGCGAAGAACCCGGCGCGCATCGTGGCCAAGCCGCGTTGCCGCCGCCGCCGGGCTTCGTATACTCTAGTCCTCATGACGCCGATCCTCCAGCTTGCGCGCGCACAAGACGCAACTGGACTGCGCGGTCCGCCGCCACCCGCAACCCCCGTTTCGGTTGCGTCCGCCCGCGGAGCCGGCCACCGCGCCGCGTCGGGCCTCGCCGTCCTGAGGCGTCCTCCAGCGCCCGCCCGCGAAGCCGGCCCTCGCCACGGTCGCCCGCCCGCGCGAAGCGAAGCCGCCCGCCTTCCACCCGCGCCCGGCGGCGGAGAACGATGATCCCCCGCTCCGCCCAGAAGATCCTCGTCGTGCGCCTGTCGGCCCGGGGCGACGTCGTGCTCGCGTCCCCGTTGGCCGGGGCGTTGCGACGCGCCTTCCCCCGCGCGCACCTGGCCTGGATCGCCGAAGAGCGAACTGCCGAGATGATCCGGCACAATCCCCATCTCGACACGGTGATCGTTTGGGAACGCGCGTCCTGGAAACAAATGCTCCGAAAGGGACGGTGGGTCGCGCTCGTCCATGCGGCGCTCGACTTCGCCGACGGCCTGCGAGCGGCCCGATTCGACGTGGCGCTGGACGCGCAGGGCCTGCTGCGCAGCGGCGCCGTCGCGTTCCTTTCGGGCGCGGGCGCCCGGATCGGACTGAACTCGAAGGAAGGATCGGGCTTGCTGATGACGCGGGTCGTGAAGGCGGACGATTCGCGGGTCATGGCGGCGGCGAACGCGCGCTTCGCCGAGGCGCTGGGCTTGGACGCATCGGAGTTCACGCTGGAGATTCCGCGAGGACCGGACGAGCGGGTCGCCGCCGAACGTCTGTCGGCGCGCGAGGGACTGGAGGGCGGGTTCGTGGCGGCCTGCCCGTTCACGACGCGCTTCTACAAGCACTGGTTCGAGGATCGGTGGTCGGCACTGATCGAGCGCGTGCCCGGCAGAACGGGGTTGCCGGTGGCGCTGTTGGGCGGTCCGTCGGACCGGTCCGCGGCCGACCGCATCTTGGCGGGCGTGGACGGCAGGGTCGCCGACTTCGTGGGCCGCACGACGCTGGGCGAAGCGGCGGCCCTCGTGGAGCGATGCACCGCGCTAGTCGGCGTGGACACGGGCATGACGCACATGGCGCACGCCTACCGCCGCCCGGCCGTGGCGCTCTTCGGCTCCAACACGCCGTACTTGGATCCGCCCGGGCCGCAAGCCGCCATCCTGCATTCGGGCCGCGCCTGCTCTCCGTGCCGGGGCAAGCTCACGTGCGACGGCCGCATCGACTGCATGCGCGACCTGTCGGTGGACGCCGTGCTGGACGCGCTCGAGGCCAAGTTGCGGGCAAGCGACGGCGCCGCCCGCGACGAGTGCGCGCGGTCCACCGGCTCGGGACCGTAGATCGTGCGGATCACGGTCGTGCTCACGACGTACCAACAACCGGAATGGCTGGAGAAGACGCTCTGGGGATGGGCGCGCCAGCGGCTCCGGGACTTCGAGCTGATCGTGGCGGACGACGGCTCGACCTCCGAGACCGCCGCGGTGATCGACGGACGCCGGGGCGGCGGCTTCGACCTCCGGCACGTATGGCAGGAAGACAAGGGCTTTCGCAAGTGCCGCGTGCTCAACAAGGCCGTCGCGGCGGCAAGCGGGGACTACATCGTCTTCTCGGACGGCGACTGCGTGCCGCGCCACGACTTCCTGGCCGTGCACGCGACGCTCGCTAGGCCCGGCCGCTTCCTCTCGGGCGGCTACGTCAAGCTGTCCGCCGCCGCCAGCCGGCGCATCGACCGCGCCAGCGTGGACTCCGGGCGCGCCTTCTCGCCGCGGTGGCTCGGACGGGGAGCCGTGCCCGGCGCCGGCCGGGCCGCCAAGCTGCGAACCCCGCGCTGGGTGTGCCGGGCGGCGGACCGTCTCACGACCACCCGGCCGACGTGGAATGGACACAACGCGTCGGCTTGGCGGCGGGACGTGCTGGCCGTGAACGGATTCGACGAGCGCATGGGCTACGGCGGCTTGGACCGCGAGCTGGGCGAGCGCTTGGAGAACCTGGGCGTGCGGGGCCTTCAGGTGCGCTACCGCGCCGTGTGCCTGCACCTCGACCACGCGCGGAGCTACGCCGACCCCGCCGTCCTGGCGCAGAACCGCTCGATCCGCCGCGAGACGCGCCGCAACGGCACGACCTGGACGCCCTTCGGAATTGCGCCCGCCGGCCAGCCGCCGCAATCGCCCGCAACGCCTGCGTCCCCCCCTACTCGAAGCGGTCGATGACCGCCAGCCCGACGACGTTGTACTCGTCCATCCCCTCCAGGACGCGCGCGCCCTCGGCCAGCGAGACGGTGCGGGTCACCAACGCTCCCGGGTCCACCACGCCTGCGGCGACCATCCGCAGGACGCGGCCGTATTCGTGGGCCTGCAGGCCGTGGCTGCCGAGAATCTCCAGCTCCCAGGCGATGATGCGGTCCATCGGCACGGCCGCTCGTCCCTCGCTTCCCATGAGCCCGACCTGCACGTGCCTGCCGCGCCGGCGCAGGCCGGCCACCGAAGCGAAGCAGGCGTCCGGCCCGCCGACCGCGTCCACCGACACGTGCGCGCCGCCGCCGGTCGCGTCGCGGACCGCCCCGGCCACGTCGTCCACGGCGCCCGCGTCCACGACCGCTTCGGCTCCCACGCGCCGGGCCATCGCCAGCGCCTCCGGCCGAACGTCCACGGCCACCGGGTTCGCGCCCAGCGCCCGCGCGATCATCACCGCGGCCAATCCCACGCCTCCGCAACCGTGAACCGCCACCCAGTCGCCCCCGCTCGCGCGTCCCTGCAACCGCACCGCGCGAAACGCCGTCGCGAAGCGGCAACCCAGCCCGGCAGCCGCGACGAAGTCCAACGCCTCGGGGATCGCGACCAGCGTCAGGTCGGCGTGCCGCACGGCCACCAGCTCGGCGAACCCGCCCCACCCGTGAAATCCGGGTTGGTGCTGGCGGCGGCAGACCTGCTGCTGGCCCCTTCTGCAGGAGCCGCATCGCCCGCAACCGGCGATGAAGGGCACCGTCACGCGGTCGCCCGGCCGCCAGCGAACCACGCCGCCGCCCACCTCTTCGACCACCCCCGCAATCTCGTGGCCCGGCACGTGCGGCAGGACGATGTCGGGATCGTGGCCCTTCCATCCGTGCCAGTCGCTGCGACAGACGCCATTGGCCCGCACCCGCAACACGGCGCCGCCGGGCTCGGGAACCGGGTCGGGCAGAGTCGCAACCGCGACCGGACCTCCGAACTCGTGGTAGACGGCGGCCTTCACGTGGCGGCTTCCTCCATCGGACGCTAGAGGTTGGGGCGGCCGGCGCGGACCTTGCCGCGCGAACGCGGCATCCACGGACTCCGAATTTCGACGCGCACTTGCGAAGCGGCGCAACTCTGCAACATTACTAGGCATGCTGTTCGCACGCTGGCCCGCGGCGCGACCCGTCCGATCGGCGGGCCAGCAACTCATGACGCTCCCGGCGCCGTCCGGGATCAACCGACAGGAGCAGGCTGAGTGAACAAGACCGAACTGGGCAAAGAGCTCGCGGAGCGGACCGACTTGAGCCAAGCGGACGCCGCCCGCGCCGTGGACGCCGTGTTCAACCCGCAGGACGGCATCATCGCCAACGCGATGTGCAGCGGCGGGCGCGTGACCATCGGAGGCTTCGGAACGTTCATGGCGAGGCACCGGAAGGCCGGAACGGCACGGAATCCGCAGACCGGCGCGACGATCGACGTGCCCGCGAAGGACGTGCCCGCGTTCAAGGCCGCGAAGGGGCTGAAGGACGTAGTCGCTTCCTGATTCCGGTCGGCTGGAGCGGCGGCGGTGGGCCGTCGTCGCATTAGGAATCGCAATGCTCTCGTCCGGGCGGGCAGCTCATGCGCCTTGCCCGGCCGCGTCGCCAGGTCGGCTTCTTGCGTGCCGGCGCTTCGCCGTCGGCGCGCGCGACGGGGGGCCTGTCCGGGCGAGGCTTGCGGAGGAGACCACGGGGAGGTGTGGAAATGACTGACTTGGCGGTCCCGGCGATGATCGGGGAATTGGTGGTGCTGGTCGTGATCGTGGCGGTGGTGGCCGCCGTGTTCCGCGAGGTGGCGCGCGCGGCGATCAAGGTGCTCGTGCCGGTGGGGCTGGTCGTGGCGGTCGCCGTGTGGCTGGGCCTGCTGGAGCAGACCATGGTGGAAAGGGCGCTCGCCGCCATCGGCGACACTGTCATGGGCGGCATTCGCGACTTGGCCGACTGGGTGGCGACGACGACCGTCTCCGCCTGAGGCGGCTTGCCGCCATGGCGCCGGCGTCCGCATTGATCGTTGCGGCGGCGGCCGTTTGGGGCGCGAGCTGCAGCGCGGCCCTTGGACGCCCTCCGTCCCCCTCCGGCGCCGCTTTCGACCCGGTGGGAAGCTACGATCTCGTGCTTTCTTGGGAGGGCGGCGTCCAGGAGGGACGAATGGTCGTCCGCGGCGAGCCGGGCCGCTACGGCGGGCAGCTCTCGGCGGGAAGCCTGTCCGCGAGCATCCGCAACGTGCAGGTGGAGCAGGGCCGGCTGACCGTGAGGGCCGCGACCGCGCCCGGAGATGACGCGGGCGAGACGATCGTCCTCCGCTTCGCCGTGGACGACGACCTGCTGTCGGGCGAATGGTTCTTCGGCGCGATGCGCGGCGGGGTGAACGCGATCAAGCAGGCCCCGGGGGCGGACGGCGCCCGGGGCGCGGCTGGATCGCGATCCGGACCGGCGCGGGCCGACCCGCCCGGTTCGCGGGTGGACGGCTATCCGGGCCGGCGAGGCGCCCGACCGTCCAGTCCAGCCTAGCCGCTCGGCCCGGCCGGTCCCGTCTCTACCGGCAAGTCGCGGCGGGCGCCCCACTCGGCCCAAGAGCCGTCGAAGATCGCGACGTCGCCGTAGCCGGCGCGGGCCAGCGTCCACGCGAAGGCGCAGGCGCTCGTGCCCGACCCGCACGTGCACAGCAGGCGCTTGGCCGGATCGACGCCCGCCGCCTCCAGGATCTGCCGGAGCTCCCGAGCCCCGACGGCCAGTCCGCTCTGCCGGTCCACCAGCGCGGCGTGGGGGACGTTGCGGCTCCCCGGCACGTGACCTCGGCGCAGTCCCTTCCTCGGCTCCGGCGCGGCGCCCGAGAAGCGCGCGGCGGGCCGCATGTCCACGACTTGAACGTCCGGGTCGCCGACCGCCCGCGCAACTTCGTCCACGCCGCACACCAGCTCGCGACGGAGCGGGCCGCCGACGCCTCCCCGCCCAGCGGACACGGGGCCGGGATCGCCCGATTCGGTAGGGAAGCCCGAGCGGCGCCAGCGCCCCAGGCCCCCGTCCAGCACGGCTGCGGCCGAGTGGCCGAAGCAGCGGAACATCCACCACACGCGGGCAGCGCTGAGGTTGGTCCCCGACGAGTCGTAGACCACCACGACCGAGTCGTCGGACGCTCCCACCTCGGCGGTGCATTCGCGAAACCTCTTCGGGGAGGGCAGCATGTGCGGCAAGCCGGAGGCGTCGTCGCCGCAGGCGTCGATGTCGAAAAAGCGCGCACCCGGAATGCGGCGCTTCAAGAACTCCTCGTGCGCGTCCCTCGCAGTCGCGGCCGTGCGCCGCCGCCCCTTCCGGTCGCCGCCGCTGAACGTCGGGAGATGCCAGGAGCCGTCCAGCACCACCAGCCCGGGCATGGACAGGCGGGCCGCCAGCCAGTCGGCCGACACCGACGGGCCTGGGAGCCGCGGGGGCGGGTCTGCGGGCAAGGCGTACTCGGAGATTCGGGCGTGAGCGGGCAACGAGCCCGCGGCCCCCAGGTCGGACGCCGCACGCGGGCCGCAGGCAAACTTGGAAGATGCCGGGCACAAGAGACGACGCGCCAGTCGGCCCGGGCGCGCCGCGCCGCGGATGGGGCGCCCGGCGGCTTGCGCGGCAACGATTCCCGCCGAAGAATCGAGAATCGCCGAAGAATTCTTTCGTTCCCCCTTCTCGCCCGGAGTCCGTGCCGTGCCGCACTTGCTCGCTCGCAGACGTTGTCGTCTCCCGCCCAGCCGGCGTTGCGCTTCCGCGCGGGCGGGCGCGGCGGCGCGCACGGCTTCTCCGCTCGTTGCCCTGCTGTCGAGCTTGAGCTTGGCCTGCGCGGACGGATCGCGCGGCGGCGGCGCGACAAGCCAACCGGACGGCGGCGGCGGGCACGAGGCGCTGGAGGCGCTGTTCGCCGAATGGCGCGAGTTCGCGGCGCCTCGCCTTGCGGGCGGCGTGCCGGACTACTCTCGGGACGCAATGGCGGCCCAGTTCGCGGAGCTGCCGGCGTGGCAGGCGCGCCTTGCGTCGCTCGACCCGGAAACGTGGCCGGTCGCGCACCAGATCGACTGGCACCTCGTCCGGGCGGAGATGAACGGCCTCGACTTCGATCACCGAATACGCCGCCCTTGGGAGCGCAACCCGGCGTTCTACGTTTCGATCTTCCCGGCGCAGAGCGACGTGCCGGCGCACGAGGGGCCCGTCGTCCACGACTGGATCGATCTGTGGACGTACAGCTATCCGTTGCCGCCCAGCGACGCAGCGGAACTCGCCTCGCGGATCGCACTGGTTCCGGCGTTGCTCGACCAGGCCAAGACCAGCCTCTCCGGAGACGCGCGCGACCTCTGGCTGGCCGGACTGCGGCCCTTCCGCCGCCAAGCGTCCGACCTCGACGCGTTCGCGGAGCGCGTCGCGGGCACGAGCGCGGCGCTGGACGACGCCGTCGCCGCCGCCCGGCAGGCGACGATGGAGTTCCACGACTGGATCGCCGAGCGAGCCGAGTCCAAGCAGGGGGCGTCCGGCGTGGGCCGCGACAACTACACCTGGTACATGCGCAACGTGCACTTGTCGCCGTTCTCCTGGGAGGAGCAGGTGACCCTGATGCGGCGCGAGCTGGCACGCGCCCACTCCTCGCTGCGGCTCGAAGAGCATCGCAACCGGAACCTGCCGCCCCTTGCCCGAATCGCCGCTCCTGACGAGTACGACCGCCGCCTGAACGCCGCCGTCGACGAGTACGTGCGCTTCCTGGACGAGGACCGCATACAGACGGTGCAGCCGTGGATGGCGCCCGCGCTGCGCGCCAAGAACGGCGCCTTCACGCCCGCCGCCCCGGGCGAGATTCGCAACTTCTTCAGCGAGGTCAACTACCGCGATCCCCTGGTGATGCGGACGCACCTGCACCACTGGATCGAACTCGCCGCGATGGCCGAGACGCCCCACCCCAGCAGGGTGCGCAGCGAGCCCCTGCTCTTCAACATCTGGGACGGCCGCTCGGAAGGGCTGGCGACCGGCATGGAGGAGATGATGATGCACGCGGGCCTCTTCGCCGAGAGTCCGCGCTCGCGGGAGCTGGTGTGGATCATGCTGGCGCAACGAGCGGCGCGCGCGCTCAGCGGCCTCTACCTCCACGGGGGCGTCTTCGACATGGAGGAGGCCGTTGCGCACGCCACCGCCTGGACGCCCAGGGGCTGGCTGCCCGACGCCGACTTGGTGCGCAACGAGCAGCATCTCTATCTGCAGCAGCCCGGCTACGGCACCAGCTACCTGACGGGCAAGGTCCAGATCGAGGAGCTGATGGCGGAGTGGGCCATCCAGGAAGGCGCCGCGTTCTCGGTCGGGCGCTTCTTCGACGAATTCTTCGCCAGCGGCGTCGTTCCGGTGACGCTCGTACGGTGGGAGATGACCGGCAAGCGGGACGATCTGCTGCGGAACTGAGGCGGCGAGACGAAGCGCGGCTCGAAGCATCCCAATGCGCGCCCCGCTCGGCCCGAGCTTGCCCGCGGGCCGCCGGCCTTGCACATTGTGCGGCGCGGGATCAACCACTCACCATTAGGCGGGAGAAGACAGGATGCGGCGTCGCGACTTCATCAGGGCCGGGGCGTTCTCCGGCATCGCAGCGGGCACGGCCGGAACGCTGGCCGGCTCGGCGCGGCCAATGGCGGGCCTTTCGGTCTGGGGCGGACGGCGCATGCCCGGCGGGGGCGTGCGGCTCAACTCGAACGAGAATCCGCTGGGCATCGCTCCGGCGGCCAAGGACGCGGTGCTCGATGCGATGGAGCTCGCGAACCGCTATCCGTCGGACCAGCACGCCGACGTCGTCTCGAAGGTGGCGGCGGGCCATGGAGTCTCCGAGGGCCAGATCGTCCTCGGCACGGGGTCGGCGGAGGTGCTGCAGATGGCCGTGCAGGCGTTCGCGGCGCCGCGCGCCCGGCTGGTCATGGCGGACCCCACCTACGAGGCCGTCACGAACTACCAGCGCACCGAGTCCTACGAACTCGTCAAGGTGCCGATCAACGCCAAGCACGAGCACGACCTGGGCCGGATGCGCGAAGCCGCCGAGAGTTCGGGCCGGCCCGCGCTGGTCTACCTGTGCAACCCCAACAACCCGACCGCGACGATCACGCCCAGCGCCGACATCGACGCATGGATCGCCGACGCGCCGGAGCACGTCTTCTTCCTCTCGGACGAGGCGTACATCGAGTACGTGGAAGACGAGCGGATGTGGAGCTCGCTGCGCTGGATCGAGGAGAAGCGCAACGTCCTCGTCGTCAAGACGTTCTCCAAGATATACGGCATGGCCGGCCTTCGCCTCGGCTACGGCGTCGCCCATCCGGACACGGCCGCCCGCATTTCGGACTTCGCGTCGCGCAACAACATCAACCAGTTCGCGCTGGCGGCGGCCTCCGCGTCGTTCCGGGACGAGGCCCTCGTAAAGAAGAGTCGCGAGGTGAACGGCAAGTCCCGCGCGATGGTCGAGGCCACGCTGGACGAGCTGGGGCTCGAGCGCATGCCTACCCAGACCAACTTCCTCATGCACCGGATCAGCGGCGACCAGGCGACGTACCGGAACCGCATGGCCGAAGCCGGGTTCCTCGTCGGACGCGACTTCCCGCCCATGCTCGACTGGAGCCGGCTCTCGTTCGGCCTGCCCGAGGACATGGGACGCTTCTGCGACACGTTGCGGGACTTCCGGGCCAAGGGATGGGTCTAGCGCGGATCTAGACGGCTAGGTGTCGTCCTCGAAGACGGAGATCGCCGACCCGGAGTCGCTTGTCGTCGTGGGGTCCGGGCCGGCCGGCTGGACCGCCGCCATCTACGCGGCCCGCGCCAACTTGGCCCCGCTCGTCTTCGAGGGCGCGCCCAGCCGGACGATGGTGCCCGGCGGACAGCTCATGTTCACCACCGACGTGGAGAACTACCCCGGCTTTCCCGACGGCGTCGGCGGCATCGACATGATGACGGACTTCCGCAAGCAGGCGTTGCGCTTCGACACGCGCGTGCTGACCGAGGACGTGGTTCGGATGGACTTGTCGGCGCGGCCCTTCGTGTTGCGCTCGTCCGAAGGAAAGGAAGTGCGGGCGAAGGCGGTCGTCGTGGCCACGGGAGCCAATGCGCGCTGGCTAGGGGCTCCGGGCGAGGAGCGGCTGGCCAGGAGCGGCGGGGGAGTGTCGGCGTGCGCCGTGTGCGACGGGGCGCTGCCCTTCTTTCGCGGACGGACGATCGCCGTCGTGGGAGGGGGCGACAGCGCCATGGAGGACGCCCTCTACATGACCAAGTTCGCGGGCGAGGTGCTTGTGGTGCACCGCCGAGCCGAACTGCGAGCATCGCGGATCATGCAGGACAGGGCGATGGCCAATCCGGCGATCCGCTTCTTGTGGAACAAGGTCGTGGTGGAGGTGCTGGGAGAAGAAGAGATCGCGGGCGTGCGCCTGCGCGACACGGAGACCGGCGAGGAAAGCAACTTGGATGTCGGCGGCCTCTTCGTGGCGATCGGCCACACGCCCAACACCGCATTCCTGGAGGGCCAGGTCGACCTCAAGGACAACGGCTACGTGCGCCTGCCGGTCTCGTGGCGAACGGAGACGAACGTGCCCGGCGTCTTCGCGGCAGGCGACGTGATGGACGACTTCTACCGGCAGGCCGTCTCGGCGGCGGGCACGGGGTGCATGGCCGCCCTGGAGGCGGAGCGGTTCCTGGCGCACGGATAGGTTTCGAGGCGCTCGAAGGCACCGGCGCCCGAGCGGCGCGTCAGATCTCCGTACGCCAGCGGTGAACGGCTTCCGCCAGGTCCGCGATCAACGGCTGAATGTCGCTCTCCTTCCGCCTTGCCTCGATGACGATTGCCGTGCGGCAGAGGTCGGCGACCGTGCGATCAAGGGATTCGGCCAGCCGAACCATCTTGAGCTTCGCAATCTCCGGCGGACGGCCGTCCGTGCCGTCGAAGACCGCGGCGAGACGTCTCATCTTCTGCGCGAGTTCGTTGGCGCCGAGGCCGAACGCGGCGGCGCTCTGGCCGGCGTTCTTCCGAAGTTGTTCCCAGATCCAGGCCTCGGGGCCGGCCGCGCCCGGCAAGAACAAGACCGGGACGTCTCTGCCGGCCGCTCGGCGGATGGCTTCCTCGTCGCGCTTGCCTTTCCTGTCCCCGTCCAGGACGAAGATCACGTTTTCGACTTGGCCGAACTTCCGGAGGGCGCTCGCATGGCCCGGAAACTCGCTGGCCCCCGTGTCCCGGCCGATCTTGATCGATTCCCGGTTGAGTCCCTCGCGCGATGCGATGTCGTCCAACACGCCCCTCAAGATTGCTTCGGCGGCTTCGTCTTCGCACAGCACGTTTAGCGTGTGCGCGGCGCGGCCATAGAGCGCACTCTGCACGATGTCTCGGTAGGCGTCCACGACCGAGACGCGCCCCTTCTCGTCGCGCTCCAAGAAAATGCGGCCCGTCGCTGGAACCGCGTTCAGCACGACCGGACTGTGCGAAGTCACGATGACTTGCAGGCTGTTCCGCAATGCCAGCTTTTGCAGTTGCAGCATCAGCAGTTGTTGCACCCACGGATGCAGTCCCGCCTCCACTTCATCTATGAGAATCAAGCCGTCCTTCATGTGCGCGATCTCTTGCGCCAACCGAAGGATGGCCCGCTCTCCGGCGGCCATATGCAACTCGGAATATCTCACTCCGCCTTCCTGGACGGCAAAGAGAAGGCTCTTGCGTTCGCTCGAAAGATTCACCACTTCCGCGTACCGGAACGGAAACATGCGCTGTGCGAAATCGCTCTCCCACGGCGTGAGGGCGGTCTCCTCGGGCGGGACATGAAGATGCGACATGGCCAGCACGCCCCGAACTTCGGCGGGGTTGGTCAGATTGGCCAGCGTCCGCAAATAGACGGATCGTTCCGGTTGCCGGGCGTTCTTGCGGCCGAAGAAGCTCCGGTTCCAGCTCTTCGACCGTCGCCAACGCATGGAGCGCCTGCCCCGAGGCGTGGAATATTCGAAGTCCATGACGACTTCGCTTCGTTCGTCCCGGCGGTTGCCGGCCTTCGCGCGATAGTCGGGGAACAACGTGGAAGGCACGAAGTCCCTGACGCCCGCCCCGGGCACCTTGTAGGCGCACGCCGCCGCAAACAAGACGGTGGACTTGCCGCTGGCATTGCCGCCGGCGATGACGCTGACCGGGTAGTCGAAGATCACGCGAAGGCCGTCCATCCCGCGAAGGCCCGTGAGGGATATCTCCGAAAGGAAGTCCCGCATCTGGCGCTTCTTCGCCTGAAGGCGGGGCCAAACGTCTCTCAGTTGCTTGTCGATCATGGGTCTTCTCCTCCAGCGCCTACCCGCTTCAGCGCTCCAAATGTCCGCCCCGCCAAGGCCGGGCGCCCAACGGAAGCTTGGCTGGGAATATCGCCGCGAGCGCTATGGACGCGCCAGCCGACCGCCGTCGCATACCATGACTTCGCCGGTGACGAACGGGGCGCGGGCCAGGTAGAGCACGGCGCGAACGACGTCTTCGGGGCGGCCGGGGCGGTCCAGCAGGGCCTGCCGTTGCGCGGCCCCGGACTCCGCCGGGCCGGCGTCCGCCGGAGCAAGCACGTGGCCCGGCGCTACGGCGTTGACGCGGACATGGGGGGCGAGCGACACGGCCATCACCTTCGTGAGATGGAGGAGCCCTGCTTTCGAGACGGAGTGATGCGGATAGTCGGCCCATGCCTGGAAGGCCGACAAGTCCACGATGTTGACGACGGAGCCGCCGGCTTGACGCAGCAGGTCGGCGGTGTGGCGCACAAGCAGGAACGGCGCTCGGAGGTTCAATGCCATGACGTCGTCCCATTCCTTGCGGGTCACGGCGAGAAGGTCGGCCGCCGCGAACGAAGAGGCCGAGTTGACGAGCAGGCTCAGGGCACCGAACTCGGCGGCCACCGCCTGGGCCACTTTGGCCGGGCCGTCGGCGTCCGACAAGTCGGCCTCGACGGCAACGCACCGGCGTCCCAAAGCCACGGCGCGCGCTTCGACTTCGGCGGCCTCGACACCGGAGGACCAGTAGCTGATCGCGATGTCGTAGCCCGCTTCGGCCAGTCCCAGGGCCACGGCGCGGCCGACGCGGGTTGCGCCGCCGGTGACGAGGGCGGCTTCGCGCTCTAGACCGTCGGGAGGCTTATCGGCACCCGGCGGACTCATGGGTCTTCCCGCACGAGCCGGTCCGCGGGCATCGGCGTCGCGCCGACGACCTGCTTGTAGATCGACGTCAACCAAGCCCCGCCTCTCCCGGGACCGCCAGCCGCAGTTGCCACAACTCGTAGCGATGCGTGAAGGGCGCGTCCGCGGGAGACGTGGTCCGATTCGGACGTCAGGCCGTCCAGCTGCTTCACCCTTTGCCATGTCCTCCTCCTTGCTCTTTGGTCGATCATCAATCAGACTCCGCACCCACACCACCCGCCCCTCACGCGGCCGCGCTGTCGCGGGCAGCAACGCCCTCAACGTCGGCAACGCCTCCCCAAACTCGAAGCTGTTCGCCGCGTAGCACAACTTCAGCACCGCCCTCGCGCCGTCGCCCCGCACTCGATCTCTCGCTCCTCTTGCGCCTCCGACACGAACAAACTGGTGGCCGGGCGCGAACGGAACTCTGGGGCGCGTCCGTCGGGTGAGGCGGTCCAGACAACGCTTCGACGGATTTCTACTCCCTGAAATGTCCGTCGCGATGTCCAGACTTGGACGCCAAGCTGTCCGGCCGCGCGTCTACGCTCTCGCGACCGTGCGCTGCACCTAGCCGAACAGGTCGCTGGCGTAGTCGTCCTGTCCCGGGAATTCGCTCCGCTGTCCGTAGCCGACTCCCTCTTGGCGCGAGTGGCCGCCACGTACGTGTCCACCGTACCAGGCAACTTCACTCGCTCCAGATGCCGAAGTGGTGCGGCGCCGCGTTCGGAAGGTGGTGGCACTTCAGTTGACCCCCGGCTGGACCCCGGGGAATCCACCGCGGGCACTGCTGTCGGGCGTCCGGCGCGGCGACTTACTTCAGTTGACCCCCGGCTGGGCCGGGGAATCCACCAGCGGCCGCAACACCGAAGACATCGACACCGAGGGACCTTCAGTTGACCCCCGGCTGGGCCGGGGAATCCACGCGCTGCTCGCCCTCGAGCTTCATCTTCGCCAGCTCCCTTCAGTTGACCCCCGGCTGGGCCGGGGAATCCACTGGCGCCGCCGGCGCTGAGGGTGTTGGCGCCGTGAATGCCTTCAGTTGACCCCCGGCTGGGCCGGGGAATCCACGCCGTTCGGCCGGTCGCCGATCGAGGACCTGATCCCGCTCCTTCAGTTGACCCCCGGCTGGGCCGGGGAATCCACGGCGCGAGACGCGGCGCGCCGTGCTCGCCAAGCTGGACCTTCAGTTGACCCCCGGCTGGGCCGGGGAATCCACGCGGAGGCGCGCATCGCCTCCGGCGTGTCGAGATCGCACCTTCAGTTGACCCCCGGCTGGGCCGGGGAATCCACGGCCATCATACAAATTCATATCTCATGCCGACTTGTGCGTTGGTATTCGACCGCTCCGCATTCGGCGCAGGTAACGGCCTTGAGGGTGCAAACCTTGATTGTTAAATGCCTGCAATGCCGGGAAATCCAGTCCGGAGAGTCAGGCCCGGCGGGAATGACCGAAGTACCGATAGTACCCCTTTGGCCGGGCACAGCGGGCGGTCCATCGTTCGCCGAGAAGGCTCTTGATGCATAGCGCGGCGGCGGCGTATGGAAGTGCGCCACGCCACAACGCCCACTCGAACCACAGCTCTCGCTGGCGTCGCGTCCACCCTGCGGGCCCGAGGGGCACGTGTATCGGCCAGGTCCGAAGACCGGCAAAGGCCAGCGCGTCCAACAGTGGGCGCCGCCACTTGGCAGAGTCGTTCGTACTGCGGGCACGGGCCAGCGTCTGGCGTTCGTAGTCCCAGATCGCGGCACCTTTTCTTAGCTGGCCATTGCCAGCCAGGAGCGCCTTAATGCCGTCCGGCGTGGCGGAGGACATGGCGCACGCGATCGTGGGCAGAAACCGTTGGTTCCCGGCGGTGAACACCCAGTGCGACTGGCGGAGCTTGTTGCCATCGGTCCACGACGGATGCTGGAGCGCGATCATCGACGGTGGCGCCGTGTCCAGAAGATCCTTATCCTGCTCGGCTAGCGTAAGCGTCGATCCCGACACCTTACTCTTGTCCTTTCTCGGGCGGTCCTGGTTCGCGTTCTCCACAACCTTTATCCAATCCTCGAGCTGAGTGCCTTCGTTGACCAGATGCTCGGCAACAGCGTCTTCGATGCCTGCCGAGATGCTCAGTCGCTTGTCTTTTCCCCAGGCACCCCGGCTGTGCGCGGGGGCAAGTCGCAGGAGCCCGGCGGCCGCCATGAAGTGCATGGGGCATGTGCCGTCGAGAGTCGTCATAGTCATCTCCATCGTTCGTCCTCCTTGTCGGCAACTTGGCGGTCGGCGGTGACCAGTATGGCTTCCAGCAGTCGGAGCAGTCCACCGCCGTGGTGCTCGAGCAGTTCGGCGAAGCGTCGCGGCTGTTCCGCCTTGACCAGTTCCAAGTCTGCGGTGGAAGCGAATGTGGTTGAAGGGTTGGGCGGTTCGGCGTCCGGCTCGATTGCGCCGACACGCGCGTGGCCATGGTGGGCCATGACGAGGTGCACGGCGAGCTTGTCGGCCTTGTGCAACAACTTTGCGGCCGAAGCGAACTCGTGGCGCTTGCCCGACGGATAGGGACACCTGACGTTGCGATGCTTGGGCGTGGAGCGTGCGATCGGTGGTCCAACGGCGGCCCGCAGTCGGTTGTCGCCTCTCAGCATCGCCTGGAACCGGATGTCCTGCTTTCCGCCGTCGTGGTGGCGCGCGGCCAGACACATTGATCCCGTCAGGTCGTCGGGCATGTCCAGCGCGCGGCAGATGCGACGCACCCGGTCTTCCACTGCGGTAGCGTGTTCGGTCAACAGCGGGGGCTCGGCATCGCCGGACAGTGTGGAGTCGCTAGCGGCCACGGCCAGCCAGAACCCCTTTCTCGGCTCGTTGTTTCCGAGTTCGACGAGCGCAAGACTAGCGGGTCGGAAGCCGTTGTCGCGTTCAACCACGCGGCGAATACGGTGGCGATGCTCTTCTCGCAACCGGTTGCGGATTCTGACGACCCGCCGTCCGATCGCGGCCTCGTAGGCCTTTTCCCACACGTCGTCGATCGTGCCGCACGCGCCCTTGTCGAAAGTGCCGTCGCGAAGGCCGCCGACATCGGAGTCGACCAGCACGGTATGCTGTGGCCCTACCTGGTCCCAGGAGACGGCGGGTACGATGTCACGGTCATCGACCGCCGTCCACAGATCGTCGCGCAAGCTCTTCAGCCACGGCCGAATTTCCGAAACCGGGACTTCGGCGCATTCGGCGGCGACGAACGGGCAGGCTTCCAAGTACCGGGCGAGCCCGTCGGCAATGGCGTCTCTGGCGTCTCGGCGCCATGCAACGGCGACGCGCGACGTTTTCTCGCGCTCTCCGTGGAGATACGCTTCCGGCGCAGGGCTCCATTTCGCTTCCGGATTGGTGAGCTCGAGCACTTCCCAATCCGAGGGCAACATCACGGGCGGGCGCGGTCGGGGCATTCTGGTCTCGGGAGCCCACTTGTCCGACTGCCATGCGGACGTCGAGACGTCGGCACCGACGGGCAGACGTGCGATCGTGGCCTTCGCGGGCTCGTCCTCAGACAACTCGTCGTACCATGTGGCTCCCTTCACGACGACTAGCTTACCGGGACCGTCGCCGACTCTGCGAGCGAGCCTGCCGCATCGCTGCGCCATGATGTCGGACGGAGCCGCATACGACACCATGGCGTTGCAGGTGAAATCGGCTCCGACCTCGATGGCTTGCGTGGCGACGAGAACATGGCATTCAGCCGGTTCGGCATCGCCGAAGACGGCTTGCACGGCTCCCAACTTTTCCGTCTTGTCGATGCCGCGCATGCGGCCGGTCAGCAGATGCGTCGTGTTCTGCTGCTGCCGGCGCAACTTGTCGTAGACGGCCAATGCATCGCGCACGGTGTTGCATGCCACGATAACGCGGGTTGCATCCAGTTCGTCGATCACGCGCACGGGATCTTCCTCGAATTCGGTCTTGTGCACCGTCTTGACGACGGTCTTCTCGACGCTCGCAAGGGACGCTAGCCCCGGACATCCGCCGTCGTCCTCAAAGTCGGAAGCTTCCAGCGTGGCCGACATTTCCAGCGTTTCCAGATTCGCCGGTCCTGTCGCCGCTCCCGGCTCGTCGTCCAGGCGCTCCTTGGCCGCGCGCAATGTGGTCGCGTAGACGCTAGAGATGTGCGCTTCGTCCAGGATCACGAGCGAGTCGCGCTCGGCAAAAGTCGTTTCGACTGGACGGTTGCGGGCTCTGGACCGATAGCCTCGCAGCATGATCCGCGATCCGTGCTGATTCACGGTGGACACGATGATCTGCGGTACCAGCAGGTTCTTGCGCCATTCTTGTTCGGGCGGTATGCCGCCGCGCAACTCAGAGATCAGAAACGGCTCGCCCGTGCCACCAATCGCCTTCAGTCGATCGCGGAGGTCGGCCAGGGCGCCGCTCTCGGCGTTGTTCAGCAGTTCCAGGAACTTGCGTGCAGACTCGGAGGCTTGGTGCACGACGACTTGGCGGTCCACGACGAACCAGACGCGCCGCGGAAGCGACGGTTCGTAGGCTCTGGCCACCAATGCCAGAATGGCGATGCTGCTCTTGCCCGAGCCTGTCGGAAGGCGGACCCTCCTGGGGAGATCGCGACGTAGAAGCCGCACCGCCATCCTCTCCTGCCAAGCGTAGGGCGGGGCTCCGTACATCGCGGCAAAGACGGCGCGCACGACTTCCCGAAAGTCGGATTCGCTACTCACGATTCGGTACCGGGGCCAGCAGTCCCCAGCCCTGCCATCGTCCCGGGCCGACGAGGAGCGGTCCGGCGACCGGCTCGTCGAAGACGACCTGCAGATGCATCCGCCACGACCATCGGCGATGCTCGGGGGCGGTGAATTCCCAGGACGGAGACAGGCCGCGCATCAGCGGTCTTCGCGACATCTTAATCTCAAACCCGCTAGCAGTTGGCGCCGCCTGCATCAACATTTTCCCAACCTTCTTCGCCACCTTGCCGCTTCCGGATGGGCGGAGGCGGGAGCCGCTCCCACCCGGGAAGCCATCGTTCACGATCGGCGTCACCGTTGCCCATCGCCGACTAGGACGGGTCCATCTCTCGGGGTTCAGTGCCCATGTGTCGTCCCGCTCTTCGAGCGTGGCCAAGCGCGCAGCCGAGCGTCCCGGCACCCGGATCGGGCGTCTGTGAAGCACTCCCAAGCCTCGCAGAAGATCGTCGTCGTACTCGAGGGCGGGCGGGATCACAAAGCCGACGCCGATGATGCGTCCGTCGGACCACTCGTACCCGGCGTCGATCAACGGAATCACGCCGACGCGCTGCTCGTTCTTGGCCGGTCGCCCATCCGGGGCGTGACCGTGAACGCTTGCGAGGGCACCGCCCGTCGTCTCGTTCAAGGCGACGCGCACGGCCGTGACGACATGGACAGCGTCGCGTGCGTAGAAACGGTCGCCAGCCAGGCGAAAGGTCTCGATAGCCCCTTCTCGGCGTTGCGGCTCACGAGCGCGCTTCGCGGGGACGTAAGCAACTTGGCTGGCCTTCATGGGTTCGCGTGCGAAGTCCGCCTGTCGGCGGCCCCGTCCGCAACGCTTCTGCCACTCCTGGCGCAGGTCGTCGACGATGCCTTCGTAGCCCCAGCGAAGCCAGCGGACCTCGGGGTGGTCGTCGGGAACGTGGCTAGGCTTGCGAACCCACGCGGGTCGCGGAACCGGTCGCACGAGGTCCACGACGCAGGGACTGCGGTGGGTGCCCAAGCGCCGAACTCTGGCCAGTAACCGGTCAAGGTCCGCGACCAGAACTTCCGGCCAGTGTTTGTCGAAGCCGAAGACGATGTCTTCCCGACCGTCGGGCAACACGACTTCGGGGAACGGCCGATCGTTAGTTCTTGGCGTCAGGCCATTGAGCCGCTCCGGAACGTAGGGCATGTAGGGTTTGGGTTCCCCGGTCCGGACGAAGGGTTTGGGGCAGGAGATCGACGGCGCCGACTGCTTGGCGAGCCACCGCAGGGCGCGTTTTTCCGGTTCAGTGACATCGGCTCCGGCGGCGTCCACGGCCGCGTACAGCAACCGCGCGGGATGTGGAGGCCACTCGGCTCGGCCGGAAGCGTCGGTGGCAGCGAAGGTGTCTGCCACGAACCGCACTCTGATGCCGATGGTGCTCACGATTGCCGCTGTTCGGCCTTGTCCAGCATCTTCTCGAGCGACGGCCTATTCGGCTTCTGCTCCTCGGACGACGGGGCGGGGTCGAGGACGATATCTTCGTCCGACCAAGCAGCGTCCAGTTCCTTGGCCGTTTTCACCGCCGTGCGCAGAAACAACTTGGCTTCGCTCGAACTCAAGGACAACGGCGACGTGCGTGGCACCTCGTTACCCAGCGTCGCCCTGTCGATGCGCTCCATGTCGACCTTGACCACTTTCAGGTCGCATGTGGATCGGAGGTGGAACCCGCGCTCGAACCGTCTGGCCAGCACGAGCAATGCCAGGCCCATCAGAGCCGTGCGCGCCGCCTTGGCTTGTTCGTCGTCCCAGTCGCCGAACCGAAGATTCCGCAGGGCCTGCAACGACAATGTCCAGGTGAAGACCGCATGCGACATGGTAACTGCTGCGTCCGATGGTCCTTCTTCCTGGGTGACGCTACCGTACCCATAGGTGCTCGGCTTGTTCCTCAGACTCTTCTTCCTCTTGCCGTCCTTGCGATTCCTTGGATAGCCAAGGCAGTGCATATTGATATCTCTGGGTATCCGCAGGACGTCCGTCTTGACTGGCGCGGCCAAGAACGGCTCCGCGCCGTGCGCCCGAACGGCGGCGACGATCATTCGCCCGAACTTCGGAGCCATTTCGGGAGACATGTCTGAGTGGCTGTTCCATCCGCCACACAGAATCGCGAACGGGTCATGCCTGTAGAGCGCCCGGCAGTCCGACTCCGGCCGGGCCTCCAGGATGGCCTTGCCTTGCGCGCTCTCTGCGAAGCTACTGCCTCCCAAGAAGGAATCGCGAATCTCGGCACTCGCGTAGCGGTGAGGGAGCTGTCGGGAACCGAGAGTATTCAGGCCGAGGCGCGAGGTATAGGCGTGGTCCTTGAAGTCCACGACCAGCTGCGGAACGGACACGCTGGCCCCGTCGAGCGCGTCGGCCATTGCGTGGGCCTCGGCTCCCCAAGATGACAGCACGACGGTTCGTGCGCCGTCCCGCTCAGCCCAGCAGAAAGGCGTGTCCACCATCTTCCTGGTAACGGCGTCCCATCTCTTGGCTTCGGGGTATCGAGCGGGGATCACGGGTTCCCCCTTGCCCGCGGCGGGTTGGAGTTTGGCACGCGCCCGAATGAACGCCGCGTCGGTCAGAAGCTCTTTCATGCTTCGCTCTAGCTCTTTCATGCTTCGCTCTCCATAGTGTAGGGTGGTTGCACTACGGGCATCCCTCACGGACGTCCCCGGTGCGCGGGTTGAGCGCCTCTTCGATGGCGTTCAGCTTCTCGATCACCTCGGGGTGAATCTCCTCGGGTCTCATGGCGGCGGCCAGCAGGAAGAGGTCGCGCTTGGGGGTGGGCGCGCCGACGTCATCCAGCAGCGGCACCAGAAACTCGTTGCTTGCCTTGACCCGCGACAGCGCCGGATGATCGCCAAAGTAGTCGGTGCCGACGGGAACCTGCCTGTCGAAGGCATTTCGCACAAGCTCCCGATGAGGAAGGCCGAGGAAGCGCTCGACGGTCTCTGGATGGAGCAGGTAGTTTTCGATCTCGTAGCGCCGCCAGCGAAGCACCTTCATGCCGGCTCCGGTCGTCTCGGCGTCCGGCTTGTTCCTGTTGTCGCCGTCCAGAAGACACGCCGCCCTGATATCCGGAAACGCCGCCCGTAGAGCGAAGAAGTGGTTCTTGGCGTCCCCGATGTTGCTGCCCGCCAAATGGTGCACGAACGGCCGTGCAAGGAAGCGACGGGCGGGATGGCCCAAGATGTCCGCCCACTCCTTCAAGATGCGTTCGTCCGACTCGTTCTCGACGTACAAGACGGCGCCGACCTCCCGTCCCAGCAACAGATCGGTGGTCGTCAGTCGCTTGAGGGCCTCGCGGAGCTGGTCGCGTTCTGCGGGCGTTGCCAGCGCTCGGTACTCGTCGCCGTAGAAGCTCAGCACGCGTTCCGGGGCTGTCGCGTCCAAGACGACCTCGGAGTGCGTGGCGAGGACGACTTGCCCGCCGCGCTCCCGAGCCACCTTGCGGAGCAAGCCATA
Organism: Longimicrobiales bacterium; assembly: GCA_965203485.1. Classification (GTDB taxonomy): domain Bacteria; phylum Gemmatimonadota; class Gemmatimonadetes; order Longimicrobiales; family Gaopeijiaceae. The sequence continues at coordinate 96,932 of OZ241892.1, read as the reverse complement.
AACTTGTTTCTGCAGGACGACGTGCTGGTGCGCGTCGGGTTCGTCCAGCAGGATCACCGACGCCGGGCGCGCATAGAGGAATGCCAGCAGGAGGATGACTTGGAGGGTGCCGCTGCCGGCGTTGGCCAAGTCCAGAGGGCGGTCCGATCCTGTTGGTTCGTCGTATTCGCACAATATGTACGGCTGGGCCGGCGAGTAGACGGGCTTTCGCAAGCGGATCCCGAACAGGATGCGGACATGTCCGGCCAGCGCGTCCCAGTCGTCGTTCTTCTTTTCGGCCGCCTCCAGCAAGAGGTTGCGCAAGATGCCGCCGGCCTGTCCCTGTCCGACAAGCAGGTCCTGCATCCCCTTGTCCAGGCGGGGCTCGTCTCGCTGCACGCCGACCAGCGGCGGAACGTGCACGACTTCCAGGTCGGCGGCTTGGCGCGGCGGAAAGTCGCGAATGCTGTCGCTGTCGAGTTGCTTTGCGCCCTGGGGCCGAACGTAGACCATCTCCGGGTTCGCGTATTGGAACTCCAGGCCGCACTTCCAGGGGGCTCCGGCGGCCTCGGAAGAGCCGCCAGCGCGGCCGCGACCGCCAGCCCTGGCCCCCTCGATCACGATCTCGATCAGCCTGGGCGTGCCGGGCGGCCTTCCTTCCCTTGTCGTGCGCGTGACTCGGCGGTCCCGCCAAAGCAGGTTCATCTCCCGAAGGGGCGTCGCCGTCAGCTCGCCTCGCGTGATCGAGACGCCGGACCGCTTGACCGCGCTGCTGGCGCTGCCCGCCCCGCGTCGGGCGGTCCATCGGGCGATGCCCATCTTCCAGGTCGCAATCGCTTGAAGCAGTGTGGACTTTCCGGCGTTGTTGGGTCCCGCCAGCACCACCGAGTCGGCAAGCTCGAACGTCTGCTCGTCGAAGCGCTTGAAGTTGCGGACGGTGACGCGGCGGATCATCGTGGCGCGCCTTTCATGGACGGTGGGGGGCCGGCGAGGGCTTGGGCGAGCGTGTCGACGAGGGCGCCGGCCAGTCCGTCCGGCCCCGCTGTCAAGACGTGCCAGCCCGATCTCTCGTAGTGCATCCTGTGATGTTCCTGGTTCGGGAGCAACACCGCGACCTGCCGACCGGGCCAAGCCAGTTCCGCGTGGGCCACGACTTTCCCGGTGCCGTCGGCCAGCTCGTGGCCGGATTCGGGAGCAGGCAGATCGCGGCGGGCAAGCTGGCGGAGCCGGGGCTGGAGTTGCGGGGCGACGAAGCGGTGAGCGTCGTCCTGACCGGACTCGGCGTCCCGGACAACGTGGGCATCGTTCCCCGCAGGCTCCGCGGCGCGGCCATGAAGCGCGTCGGTCGGCGCGAACTCGGGGTAGAGGCCGCCGGAAACGCCTGTTCGCGTGGTCCACCAGGCCTGGGGCAGGAACTGGAGAATGTTGTAGAGACGCAGGACGCCGTTCCAGTCGCTACGGTACTGCTTCTCTTTGGAGTCGGTGCTGGCCCCGGCTCCGTCGCTGGCGTCCGCGCCCCCGTCGTCGAAGTGGACGACTGCGACAACGCCGGCGGGGTCCGGCTCCTGGACGGCGGCGAGGGGCAACGCGGCGAAGAGAGAGGCGGTCGGCCGAGGACCTCCGGGCGTCGCGGCGTCACGATCGGTTGCGGTGCGCTTGCCGCTGGCCGCCCCCGAGACCCACGGTCCGAAGCCGCCGACCACGACGGGCTGGGCAAGGTCGGCGACGGCATCGAGCGCTTGGCCGGGCAAGGCGTCGCTGGCGGCGGCGTCGAAGCGGGCGCGCAACGCGGAACTTGTCATCTGCTCCTGGTCGAAGACTCCGAGCAGCTTGACGAAGACGGCTCGGCGCCACTTTGCGGGATTGGGGTTGGCCAGGTAGTGCAGGAGCATGTCGAACGAGGGCGCCGTCAGCCGCGAGCGCAGCTTCCGCGTGTCCCACTGCGCGTCCCAGCGCTCGCTCAGGGCCTCTTGGACGGCGGTCTGGGTCGTGCCATGGTCCGCCAAGAAGTTCGGTGCGCGGGGCACGCCCCCGAAGGCGCCCTCCAGGTCGTCCCACGTCAGCGACCACACCAGGCGCCCCGCCCGAGCCAAGCTCATCCGCTTCGCCGAGTCTTTGCCGGTCTGGTCCCGATGGTGCTCGAAGCCGTCGAGGAAGACGGCGACGGCGGGGGCGTCTTGCGGCAATCCCGCGCCCTCCGACGGCCCGGCGCTCGGCCGCCAATCCGGCCAGATCGCAAAGTCGGGCCTGCTGGGAACGGCCACGCCGTCGGCGATGTCGAAGTCGGCCTGCGGTTCCACGCGATACTTGTTGCCCCCGACCGAAAGGGCGTAGCCGGGCTTGCCCCGCACCTGCGCACTGCGAATCTCGACCGACGAGTCCGCGGCCCGCTGTCGCAACGCCTCGACGAACCTCTCCTCCAGTTCGCTCTCGGTCAGGACGTTGGCGGCAACGCCGGTCAGCCCCTTCACGACCTCCAGCTCCGACCACCGCTTCAGAGTCGCCGCCACCAGCCGTTCGGCCACTTTGCGCGACGTGGTGGGCATGTCGCGGCTCCTGCGGTAGGCGAAGACGCAACGGTAGCAACCGTCCTTCTCCGGGTCTTGGACGCAGGCGCACTCGCGCAACCCGGCGTGGGCCGCATCGAAGATCGAGCGCAACTTGTCGGGATCGGTCATGCGGTCCTTCAGGTAGCCGGTGCCGCCTGGCACGGTGTCGCACAACAGCAGGTACTTGCGCCTTCGACTTGTTTGTGGAATCGGATACTCGCACTCCATGGTGCGCAGGTGTCCGATCTCGCCGCCGAACTTGCGCCGAAGACCCAGATCCAGCGCAGCCACGAACGAGTGCATGTACAAGTCCGCCCCCGCTCCGCCGACCCCGGGCACAAGCATCCGAATCGCCTCCGACTCGAACTCCCGGTACAGGTAGATGCACTCGGCGGTTGCGTCGGCGCCCGAACCGCCTGCTCGCCGTCGCGCCAGCGGGCAGGTTCGTGTGTGCACCGTCGCGTCGTTGTCCGCGGACGGCGGCTGCACCTTGCCGCATCGCGTGCAGATGCGGAAACCACCCCGGGGAAGCTGCAGGCCGGCCACCAGCGTCGGCTCGGTCTGGTCCGAGCGGTGGCCGAAGTTCATCTCCCGGAAGGTCGCCGACGGGATGTACTCGAAGCCGAACGGGGTCCCTGTGGCGACGAAGGCGGTCCGGGCCGCGTCGGGATCGAAGTCGGCCACCAGGTGACGGGCGTAGAACTTCGGCTGCCGCTGGTCGCTCTCGTCGCCGATGCGGCTCCTCCTGTCTTGCGTCGTGGCGTGCACCATGCGCAACGGAAGCATCTCCCTGCGTTGCCCCACGTCGCCCCATCGGGATTCGCCGCAACGAGGGCACGCCGCGTGTTCGTCCACCGAGTCCACGCGCTCGCAGTAGACGCAAGCCGGGCACAGCCTCCACTGCTCCAGCTTCGACGTCTCCAAGTCCACGCGGTCTATCTGCACTCTGCGCGCGCCGGCGTAGAAGCTGTTCTCCGGAGCTAGCTCGCTCAATGCGGCCGCCGCCGGCCGTTCGTACTCGAACACCTCGTGGTCGAACCGCTGGTCCGCCTTGCCGTCGCTCCCGGCGGTCGCGTCGCCCTTTCGCAGGATCACCGAGCGGAGCATGACGCCCTTCTCCGGGAAGGCGTAGTTGGGAACCAAGCCCTCGTCCGTGAGGAAGTTGTACGTCTCCCGACCATTGATCTTGCGCAGGACGCCTTGAAGCCCGCGCCGCTCGGCGACGATCTCGTCGATCTCGGCCTGGACGCTCTCGTCCTGCGGACCCCGGCTCAACGCCTCGGCGCGCCTCTGCAACGCCTGCGCCTCGCGGCGAATCGACTTGCGCTCCCTAGCCACCTCGGCGAAGCGATCGAGAAGGCGGTGAACCAGCGGCTGGCGGTGGAGCCGCGAGCCGGTGTCGGCTATTGCGTCGTCGCCGAGCATGAACTCCGATAGCATCCTCTTGTTGTCTTCGCTCAGGTCCTTGTCGAACGCCGCCAAGAACGACGCGGCAAGCTCGCGGGCATGTTCGCCCACGAAGTCGAAGAACGGATACGGGAACCGGGACAGCCGCCTCCGTTCCACGTTGGCGAGCACCTCGCGCATCGTCATGGGCACGGCCCGCTCGTCCACGCCCGAGGCCACCCAGCTGTCCAGGCAGTACGCGATCATCTGCCGTTCCAGCACGGCGGTCGCGTTCAGGAAGACGCCGGGCGGATCGACCTTGCCGGCCAGCATGTCCAAGGGCCGCTCGTAGTAGTAGAGGTCGTGCGGCTGTCCGGTCGCCAGGGACAAGTTGAAGGCGTTGCCGTCGCGCCGTCCCGCTCGGCCCGTCCGCTGCATGTAGTTGGCGGGCTCCGGGGGGACCGAGCACAGCATGACCGTGGACAGGTCGCCGATGTCGATTCCCAGCTCCAGCGTGGGCGTCGCCGACAGGACGTTGGGGTGCCAGGGACGGTGGCCTTTCGTCGCGAACCGCTTTTCCAGGCGCTCGCGCTGTTCGCGCGGCAACAGGGCCGTGTGCTCGGCGGCGACGATGCGGCGGACCTTCATGTCGCGGTAGAGGCGCCCGAACCAAGTGGGGCGTGCGACTTCGCGGCGGTCGTATGCGGCTCGGGTTGGCAAGTCCAGGCTCGGCACGCCCCGCCACAGCTTTGCCTCCCGACGAGGGACGACCAGGGGACGGCCCGCGCCGCTCCGCATCTCGGCGACCTCCGTACTGACGTACAGGCGGTCGGGCACCAAGCCCCATGCATGTTGTCCCTTGCCGATGTCCGCCTTGCGCACAAGTCCCGTGACGTCCATCGCCCGGAAGACGATGCCGAGCACGACGTCGGAATCGTGGACCGCCAGGGCCAAGCCGGCGTGGTCCAGAACCTTGCGCGTCCAGTTCTGATACCAGGACTTGCCTTTCCCGCCGGACCCAAGCAACGCTTCCACGCCCGACTTTCCGGTGGCCTTGGTTCCTGGGAAGACGGGCACCGCGGATCGGTCCGTTCCGAGGTCGGGCAAAGCGAGATCGTATCGCAGCACGAAGGGGTTGCCGCCCTTGGCCAAGTAGCTCGTCACCAAGTCGGTCAGAATCGCCCCCCGGTCCTTCATGCGCCGGACGATGCCGAGCACCAGCGGGCGGGCCAGGTCGTCGGGGGCAGTGCGCATGCCCTCGAGCTCTTCGCGAAGTCGGGCCGTCGCGGTTTCGCAGACTTCGTCCAGCGTGGCGCGGTCCACGCCCACGGCGGCCGTTCGCGTATTCTCGAGCGTTCGCCCGATGGCGGAGCGCTGGCCGAACTCGGCGAACGTGTTCCAGCGCATTCGCCGCTCCACAAGCGTCGGCAGGTTCGAGTTCCGGGGCAAGCGGCCGGTTTCTTCCAACTCGCGAAAGTCGTTCAGCCACCGGCGGTCCGGAGCAATGAACTCGCCCACGAAGCGGGCCAAGTCCGGTGTGTCGTCATCGTCGCCGCCATTCCGCCAGTGGTTGCGCCAGCGAGCCGCGACCTGCTCGGACAGTTCCTCCAGCGACGAGCCGTCGTTTGCGGCCACTGTCTGCGCGATCGCCGCCCGCATGTTGGCACTCCACGTTCGGACCGACACGTAGCCGGCGCGGTGAGCGGCGTCCTGCACGTTGTCGGAGAATGCGATCACCTTGGGGTCGTCGTTGTGGCGCGACGAGACCGTCTGATTGAGCGCAACGGCGAGAAGGCTGGCGGCGCGGGCGCCCAAGACGACCATGGCGTCCCGAGCGTTGCAGTACGGACAGTCCTTGGAGAGCCGAGACTTGGCGCGTGCGGAGGATCGGCCCCGCTGCGTCACGACTACTGGCCTGACCACCTCTACCAGCGCGTTGCCGGGGCAGGCGCAGACATCGTTCGATTCGTCATTCGCCAAGACGCCGCACGTTCCGCACACGAGCGAGTGCACGCTCTTGTCGGGGTGCACGCTCTTGCCAGGGTCCGCGCCGCGGTCCCTCGGAAATAGGAAGACGGTATCGACGTCGCCGCCGAAGAACGCGCCGTAGATGTCCTGCAAGCCGTCCATCACTCGGTGCGACAAGACCTTGGGTCTGCTACCGCCCGCCGCGAGAAGCTTGGTGACCCACCCCGTGACGTGGCACTCCCTGCACTGGACCAGCGGCAGGTGCACGAACGGCTCGCCGGCCTTCAGGTCGCCGGAGTGGCGCAGGCGGAACCGCGATTCGTTCTTGCCGCCGACGTCGCTGTGGCTGCCCAAGCCGCACACCATGCGCCGCAACTCGCGCACCCACAGATGCACGCCGACATGCAGGAAGGGCAGCGGCTCGTCGTTGCCGCCGTTGTCGCTCGACGCCCGTCGCCGGCGAGACGCCGAGATCAACGCGCACAACCCGTTCAGCACGCCGAGCGCTTCCTTGTCGTTGGAGACGGGCAAGCTGCCTTGCAATCGTTTCGCCAGCTCGGGCAACGGCTGGGGGCGTCCGTCCAGCGCGCGCAGCAAGTTCACGAAGACGACATGCTGCCGAAGCCCTTCGCCCAGCGCCACCCGCCACTCCGCGGCCTCGAAGTCCCCGTCGATCGGCGCTCCCAGAAAGAGTTCGTGCTGGGCGCGAAGGTACGCCTCGGCCGTGTCGTGCCGGCGGGGATCCACGACCTTGGCCAAGTCCTGCGTGGGCAACAGGTGGCGGCGGATCAGCGCGTCGCCCAGGAAGGCGTCGATCGTTTGGCGCGTCTCGCCGACGATCGAGTCCGCGTCGAACTCCTGGTCGAAGATGCGCGACGCGTACTCGCGAGGGTCGCCGCCCAGCGTCGCCGAGGTGCCAGCGCACACCAGCTTCCCCGCCGACGTGCCCAGCCGCATTCGCAGGCGACGAATCAGACACGCCAAGTCCGTGCCCTGGGCGCCGTCGAAGGTGTGGAGCTCGTCCACTACCAAGTACCGCAACGTGTCGGGATCGTTGTGGCGCCAAAGCCGCCGGTCCCGAGGCCGGATCATCAGATAGTCCAGCATCTTGTAGTTCGTGAGCAGGATGTCCGGGGGGCGCTCGCGCATGGCCGAGCGATCCGTAATCGCGGCGTGCGCTCCCATCCGGTCGCGGGGCGACCCCACGGCTTGCCCGATGAACAGCCCTGCCGTCACCCTGCCGCGCAACGACGGCGTGCCGTGAACGATCCGCGCGACGCGCCGCGCCTGGTCCGACGCCAGCGCGTTCATGGGGTAGACGACGACCGCCTTGACGCCCGGCTTTCCCGTCTGCCGACGACAGTGCTCCAGCACCGGATACAGGAAGCACTCGGTCTTGCCGGAGCCGGTGCCCGTGGCGATCACGGTGGAGCACCCCGCGTCCGGCGACAGCCGTTCCATCGCCGCGCGCTGGTGCTTGTAGGGCGTGAACCCCAGTGGAATGCGCGGGAACGGCTCGCCGCCCTCCGTCGCGTGCTCGAACGGAAGCGAGATCGACAGGTACGGCCCCTTGGCCAAGTTGTCCGGGTCCGCCAGAAAGTCGTCCACGACCCCGGAAAGTTCCGGGTTCGAGGGGCCGAAGCCGGTCTTCAGGAAGTCGTGCAGGGCGTCGAGGGCTTCGGACGCGACGACGGAGGGAATCATGGAGAGGTGCTACGGAGCCTCAAGGGAACATGACAGCCGCTTGGGCAAGAGGCGCTGGACCTCCCGCGACGGCGACGGCACGTCATCCGGCGCCCGCCGTTTCACCGCCGAGAGCTTCGAGCGCAAACTTCCATAGGCGTCAAATAATGCATCATAGTGGTGGTCGCTTCCCCAGCAAACCTTGCTTCCACAGTGCGCCCAGCGAATCTCCATGCTTGATCAAATCGCGCAGCAGTTGAGACTTGCCCGCTGCGTGGGCAACAGAGAACCCTTCGCTCTTGACCAGCCAGTACACTTCGTCAAGCTCCACGCCATTGAGAAAATCCGGCGAATGCGTCGAAATGAGGACCTGCCCCCCGTGTCTTGCGTACAAGCGAAATTCTTCCGACAGCTCGCGCAATAGTTCAGGGTACAGCTGGTTCTCGGGTTCTTCCACGGCTAGCAGTGGATGCGGCTTCGGATCGTTGAGCAGTATCAGGTACGCGAACATCTTGATGGTTCCGTCGGACACGTAGCGAGCAATGAACGGATCCTCGAAGCCGCCGTCTCGGAACCGCAGGACAAGCCGCCCGTCTTCGGTGGACTTCGCTTCCACGTTGCGGATGCCCGGCACTCGCTCGCGCATGGCCCGGAGCACGCGGTCAAATCGATCTCGATGCTGTTCGTGCATGTACTGCGCAACTTGAGCCACGTTGTCTCCCCGCGTCGATAGGTGCTCCGCGAACCCGGCTTCGACGCTCGGACGGGCCTCCGATATGTGGAAGTCCGATATGTGCCAGTTCTCGATCAAGCGTCGAAACTCGGCGACCACGCGAAACTTTTCGAATTGTCCGAGGCCCTTGATTGCCAGGACATCGGGGCTCTCGAGAGTGTACTCTTCCCGTTCCTGCTGGACCCCTTCGTGGCCGTAGGCCGCCTCGTTCGTGATGGCGGCACCGGAGCCGCGACGGAAGTCGACGAAGTGCCATGGCTTGCCGTGCTGGCCTCTTCGATAGCGAAGCACTTCTCGGTCCACGACTGTTCTCTTGGATTCGTCAAGTCCTACGGACAGCATGTAGGTTGCCAGTCTTCCTCGGCTCTCTCGAAATTTGATGGCGATCTCGATAGGGCCGGTGCGGCCGCGGCTCACGAGAGTCCGAAAGCCGCCACGCTTGGCAACGGCGGAGGCGACGTTTTGAGTGAGCGCGTCCTTGAGGAACGAGAACACGTCGAATAGAGTGCTCTTCCCTGTCCCGTTCGCACCGACCACAACCACCAGCTGTGGCAGGCCGGAGAGGGTAACGTCCTTGAACAGGCGGTAGTTCTTGATGTCGATCTGTTCGATTCGCACTTGGTTCCCTCCTGCTGCTCTACAGCCGGTCGGCCCGACGGCTCGGCCATCCGCCCGCCGGTCGTCCCGGTACCGTGACCCGCCGCCTGGTCATGGAATTTCCGCTCCCGCCCTGCTGTGGCAGCTAGCAGGGTTCGCGAACGCCCTTCCTGAAGGTGGGCACGACGACTAGGGTAGCGCAACCGCCGGTGGTTGGATTGGGGACAAATCCCCCAACGATTCCACCTTCGTGCGATTTCGAGGCCCCAGAATGTCCGCTCTGATGTCCGGTTTTCCACGTCGCGAATGTCCGTGGAACTACTGGGCATCGAGCGGTTCCGGTCGCGGCTTAGCAAAGTCGGTGGCTCGGGCATCCGCGTGGACTCGGCACGGGCGCCTCTTGACTCCCGATCCCGATTGCGTACCTTTGTTATGTCCATTTTTCTTCATTCAACCGGGATCGGAGCGGGGGAGATGAGCAAGCGCATCGGAGCGGCCGCATTCAAAGCAACCTGCCTGCGGGTCATCAAGCAGATGAATCGGGACCGCGAGCCTGTCGTGGTCACGAAGCACGGGCGGCCTGTCGCCGTCGTGTCGCCGGTGCCGGCCGACGCCGGGCGCGACCTCGTGGTGGGCGCCATGCGCGGGTCGGTGCTCGGCTACGACGAACCGTTCGGGCCAGCTGCCGATTCCGCGGACTGGTCTGCGCTTCGTTGATCGTCCTCGACACCCATGCGCTCGTGTGGGTGGTGGACGGAAGCGACCGATTGGGAGCGGCGGCACGCGAAGAGGTTGAGGGAGCCGCCCGCGCGGGCGGAATCGGCATCTCGGCCATCACGTGCTGGGAAATTGCGCTCTTGGCCGAAAGGGGCCGGTTGCGGCTGGCATGCGAAGTCACGACTTGGCTTGACGGCGCCCTCTCTCTGCCGGGCGTGCGCCTGATGGCCATTGACCCGCCCATCGCCGTGGCCAGCGTGCGCCTGCCGGGAGACTTCCACTCCGATCCCGCCGACCGTCTCATCGTCGCCACGGCCCGGCACCACGGCGTGCCCCTGGTTACGGCGGATCGCGCCATCCTGGCGTATGCCCAGCAGGGCCATGTCCGCGCCGTGGACGCCGGTTTCTAGGGTTTAGCCCGACCGCGTCGCCTTGGCTGGCCGGAAGCTCTACGACGTTCGACCGTAGTACTCGAACCGAAAGCGTTCGTTGGAATCGTCGGGCAGGTCGATTCCGCGTCGCCACGTTCCGGGTTCTGGAGGACGCTTCTCCTCCTCTGGCGCGAGAAACGGTTTGATGCGCTTCTGGATGCGGTCGCAACGCTCCTGCGCCTCCGAAAGCCGATCCGTTCCCGGTGCGTCACTCATGCTCGACATCCTGCGTCTTGGGCAATGGCATAAAGAATGCTCCTTCCTCGGTTTCGATGGCCTTGGTTGCTCGGTGGGAATGCGGCTCCTCGCCATGCGCACCAGCAAATCCTGGCTGCTCACTCATTCCAACCCCTCCATGAGGGCCCACACGCGGTGATAGCTGGGGCCGCGATTTCCCAGGGCGGATCGCCACGCGCTAGCGCCCGTTTCGCGTAGCTTCTTGCGTGTCGAGTGCAACGGATCGGATGGTTGCACGTTGAGTTCCCGAGCGAGAGGAGTGGCCGCCGTTCGCGGCACGCCGAGGAGGCGCATGGCGACGGCCTCGTCGGAGTTGACCCCGTAGTAGACTCGGGCGGGGAGGTTGCGCAACGTCCGCTGTTCGTCCGGGGAGAGTTCGTCCAGATCGCGCATGGTGAGCGACTGGAGGGCGGCCAAGCCCCAGGATGCCGATTGAGCCAGCTTGCCGAAGACGGTTTGGCAGCACCGCGTCATGGCCTTGGTCGCATCCGTGCTGGCGTCGTCCCGACCAGCGGAGCCGGAACGGGCCGCGAAGTGCGCCCGAGCCATCTCGGCCAGCGGGCGCTCGCGAACCCAATCGCGAATGACCCGGGCCACGGCGTCCGGTCCAAGGGCCGCCTCCGCCGCGACTCTGCCCAGCGATCCCTTCAGCTCCGGAACGTCGAGCAGCAGTCCGACCATCCGCTCCAAGTCGTTCCGGCGTGCGCCGAACAGGTCCGGCGTCCAAGCCGACTCGCGCACCCCCGACCGGTTCAGGCCAGCCAAGGTCCGGGCCACGGACTCCCACGAGAATCCCGTCGCATCGACAAGGCCCAGCGGCTTTCCCTTGATCTGCTCCGAATATCGCTGGACTCCCGAAACCAGCTTGTCGGCCCAGCCCTCGTGGCTCGCGCGCAGGGCCCGGAACCCGAGAGTTCCGCGAAGCACCTGCTCGACCTGCATCGCAAACCTGTCGTGATCGCCGACTTGCCGGTAGGTGTGGGCAAGGTACTGCAAGAAGGCCGACCATTCGGGGCGCCATGCCAGCCGTTCAAGGTGCAAGAGGTCGGTCTTGTCTTCGATCTCCTTGACCATGTCGATCAATGTCGAGTTGAGTTCTCCAACCGACCGGCTAACGTATTCGCGAAGCTGTGCGACCTTGGCATCGTTGCGGCCGACCAGCGCGATGATTCCCAGGTCGTCCTGATCCACGCGGCCCGCGCGTCCGCAAATGTTCCAGAAGTCCTCGGGCGGCATTTCATGGCCGTACGGATACTGGTGACTTTGGAACACGACGCCCGACACTGGAAAGTTCACGCCTTGCGCAATGGTCGTGGTCGCCACCATCGCCCGGAGGTCGCCCTGCTCGGCCAGCCATTCCACGATCGCCCGGGCATCCTCGGAGAGCCCCGAATGGTGCACGCCGATTCCGCGTTCCAGCAACGACACCAAGGGAAAATCGGAACCCATTTCATCTTCCAGGAACCCACACAGCTGGCGTATGCGGTTGCTCGTCGCCGTCGGGACATTCTCCGCCTGCTTCAACGTCTCGGCAATCCCCCAGCAATGTGCCGGCTGAGCGGTCAGGACGATCACGGTGCCTCGGCGCTCCAGGAGATGGGCGGCGGCCGCAGCCAGCTTGCCGGGCGACCGGGAGACTGCGGACCACGACAACCCCAGCGGCCGCCGCTTGCCGACATTGAGAGTGTCCGGGATTTCGATGGTCTTCGCAGTCGTGTGCTGCGTCGTGAAGTCAATCGTGAAGTTCCCGCGGGCTTCGCCTCTCCGGGGCTGCGCGATGGCGATCACGCGATCGTTGGGAATCCAATCGACACCGAAGTCGATGCTCGTCGCGCTGTCGGGCGCAAGCCACTGGGCGATCTTCTCCGCGTTGGGGACGAAGGGCGTGAGCAACAAGAACTGCGCGTACTTGCATTCCCTGTTGATGGTCGCCAGCAGCAACTCGAGCCGAAGGCCGCGCTCGCTGGCGCCGATGCCGTGAGCTTCGTCCACCACAACCAGCGTCAGAGGCCGTCCTGTCTTCTCCTCCCACCCGCCTCGCAGCATCAGGTCGAGCTTCTCGGGAGTCGAGACGAGGACTCGAAACTGGCGCGCCGCGTCCGCCTCCGACAGCATCTCGGACTCGACCCCGTCGACCTCCAGCGCGGGACTGACCTTCTCCACCACGATGCCAAGGTCCGCGAAGTCGCGACGCAACCTGCGGGCCAGCTGGCCGACCAAGGCCCTGGTGGGCGCCAGATACGCCACCCACCCGCGCTCGCGGTCGAACTGGTTCAGGGCTTGCAGCATTCTGAACTGGGCAAGCAAAGTCTTCCCGCTCGACGTTGGCAGGTTCACGACGACTGCACGGTGTCCCGAGCCCAGGAGCCCCTCCTCGCGAAGCGCCCGACGCTGGAGCGGCAGGACTTCGAAGATCGGCCGCGGCCGGTCCTTGGAAGTCATTGCGGCGACGAACTCTTCGACCCGGCTGTTCACGGCGCGGGCGACCGACCAAATGGAGCTGTCCACTAGGGAGCGGGCGGTGCGGGCGAGCAAGCGCACCAAGGCTTCCTGCCGCGCGAGTCCCCCGTGCGAGGCGGCGGCCACGGCCCGGTCGAACTGCGCGTCGAGTTGTTCGCCCACGTCGTAGTGGCCGTCGGCGCTTCCCTGCGTTTGGTGCATTCCCACGATCTCCGCGGCCTTCGCCACGTGATAGCACCAAATCAGGGTCCACGCCGGAGCGGCGTCATTGTTGGCGGCGGCGTCCTGCAGGAACCCCGGCTCCATGTCGGTCTGGTCGCGACGCAAGGCGGCAACGTGCTCCTGCACCGCGTTGAGGTCGTCCCACCCATTCTTGCGAAAGAGCAGCAGCCAGACATGCAGCACGGTCGCCCACACGCGGTCTCCCCAGTGGGCGGCACGTGGACGAAGCCCGGCCATGTCCTCGTCGCGGAGGACTCGCTGCACGTCGGCGCCCCGGTCGCCAAGGATGCCCAGGCACCCGAGCCTGACGAGGGCTTCGGCTCTCTCCGTGGGCGAGTCGGGAAGACGGAGCACCCGTGCTATCTGGAACGCCGAAGCCGCCGAGCGTCTCAGTCTGGGCAGGTCGTCGTCTCCGATGGCGTCGAGCACGTCGAGCTCCAGCGCGTTTGCCGCGAATCGAAGGCGGTCGTCGGCGTGCTCGGCCTCGGGCGGTGTGTCGCGAAGGGCCGACCAAAGCCGCCGCCGAGCCGCCTCGGTGCTAGCCTCCTGGAGCCTGTCGGTCCCCAGGCTGTCGACGATCCAGGAATGGTCGCTCATGTCGGCTCTCCCACCAGCGCGGGCCAACGCTCGATCGGGGTCGGCAGGTACCATGCGACAAGATCGACGGAGCCTGGGGCTGTGGCCAGCTGGCGGGAGAGGGCTTCGGCGGGACGGCGAAGGTCGCGTTCGTCCGGGGTGGTGTCCCGCAACAGGACTCCGGCCAGCACGAAGCTCTGGCATCCAGACTCCAGGTACCGACGTGTCGCCTTCTCGAAGAGATCCCGCTGGAACTGGGATCGACAGCGCACGCGAAGCCACGACAGCAACGCGTGTTGCACATCGGGGCGGAGGGAAATCCTCTCAAGCTGGGAAGGCAAGCCGCCCGGACCCGTCATGACCGTGGGCGGAGTCCGAGCCTCGCCTGAAGTCTTCACTTCGCCGAACAAGAGAAAGATCTCGCCGTCTCGTTGGACGAACCCTACCAAATCGGCACCCTGAAGGCCCGCGTTGGGACTCCGGAGGTCTCGGGACGTCCTCCAGGGCCAGTGCACCTGCCAGCCCACACCGTCGCGAAGAACGCATTCAGCGAAGGTCTCTCCGACTTCCCAGCCTTTCAAGGGTCGTACGGAGGCCAGCAGTCGCCCGATGGCGTCGGTGGCCATTTCCGTCGACGCCAGACCTTGCAGCACGGTGGCCAACTTCGAGTCGTCCGCGGTCAGTCGGGGAGCGACGACGCGACGCACGTACTCCTGGAACTTCTCCGCGTCCTGGACCGCGTGACCCTCCCACCGTACCCGGCCCATCGTCTGGCGGTACTCGAGCGAGGCGCTCAGCCGCATGTGCCGGTCACCATTGCCGTGCTCCGCCACCGGGAAGCCGCGACCGGGGCCGGATTCCCTTCGGTTGCTTCCACGAGCGTCATGTCCGCCATCTCCCCCTGATCGGCTGATCTGCCCATGATGGGGCGGCCGAGTCCCGGCTCCCACAGATCAACTTCGCACATCGGACGGGACGCCTACATGGCTGGATTGCTTGCCCTTCGGGCCTCGTAGTCTCCCCAAAGGGCCGATTCTACGACCTTTGAGGGACCCGCAATGCCGACGCCGGATACCCTTGGGGTGGCGACGGGCCCGCGATTTCGATGGCTCAAAATGTCCACAGACATGTCCCGCTCTCGAGCCTTGGCAATCGACGCCAATGTAGCCTCCGACGGAAATCGGCGGCCCAACTCAATGTCCGACACAAACGGCGGCGAGCACCCAACCTTGGCCGCGAGCTGCTTAAGCGACATGCCTCGTTCCAATCGGGTCGCACGGATCTTCTCCCCAAGGCTCATCGGATCCTCGTTAGAACCTATCTCAAAAAGCATGATGGGTTGCGATGGGCCGGGGAGTTGCTTTATCATCGAGGCATGACGACGGTGAAGCTGAGCGACGAGCAGTGGGAGCGGATTCGCCACCACTTTCCCGAGGAAGCGCAAAAGGGGAAGCGGCGGGGGCGGCCGCCGGTGCCCGCCCGCCACGTGTTCGAGGCAGTACTGTGGATTCTGCACACGGGCGCCCAGTGGAGCTTTCTGCCGGAGTGCTATCCGAACTACAAGACCGTGCACCGGACGTTCCAGACTTGGGTCCGGACGGGCGTGCTCGAACGGGTGCTGAGGGACTTGGCGGGGGAAGCAAGGCAACGGGGTCTCTTCGACGCATACGTGGACGCGTCGTTCGCGCGCGACTGCCGCAGTGATGTGAGGCAACCAGCCCCCAAGGACCATCAATCGCCGACAACTCTGGCCCGATGACACAATTAGATCTAGTCATGCTTCCGCAAACATTCGACGATTGTCTGTTTCAAGTCGTCTGTAAGCTTCTTTAATCCCTCGTCGTTAGATTCATACTTGATATAGCGAATCCTGTTAAGATCGAATGGTACGTGATCTGGATTCTGAGTCAGGAATACGACATCCCGATTTCGACCGTGAGCCAAGCCCGTCTCGTAAAGCACGTTTGCGTTTTGGTTGGTCACGTCCGCTACAACTAACTGCGCCTCTTCGATAGTTCTGAATATGCTATCTACGATCACGTCGGGGCCATAGAGATCATCGACTCGAACGGGCTTGATCATATCTTCACAAGCATTCTTGATGGCATCATGTACTGGATCAAAGGTGGTACAGAAAGGCATCATGACAGCAATTGCTTGTCGTTGTTGAAGCAATCCAGACACATTGAACATTTTCGGATACACCGGTAACGATTTCATGATCTGGAATACTTCTTCAACTAGGTTGCCCTGCTTGACCGCCCAGTGCGTTCGGTAGCGTTCCCGTTCTTCGACATCTTTCAGTGTTTCAAAAAGACGCCTAGAAGTGAACTTGCCGGATACGTAATGTTGATAGTCGAAGTGTATCTCCTTGCCAATCTTTATGTTACCGATCTTGGTCAGTAAGGCTGGTGGCGTCGTGGTGGGCTGTTGCACCTCCGCCACCACGGCCGTAGGCAAAGCTGCGAGCTGTTTTGTCTTATCAGCGTACCGATCTTTCACGCTATCGTCTGTGTACTCGAACAATCGTTCCGCCGGAAACGAACTTCTGCCAGTAGCTTTCTCAAATATTGAATCGTCGGCACTTCCGTAACAGATGAAGTTGTAGTGCTCCAGTGACCAGTTCACGTGACTTGCTCCGGCCGTTGGCCCTCATCCATCCGACTTGAAAACGCCACCCACGCTTGGTGGTAGTCCTTCTCCCGATTCGGACGCAAAAACGGTGCTTTGTATTCGATGACGCACTCGACTGGGCCGCCGGGCAGGGTGTCGGCGGCGACTGTGCGGGTGACGACGCCCTCGTCGAAGTCACGGATGTCGTTCCATCCCAGGGCGATTGCGGATCGGTCGTCGTTGGGGGTGCGGATCGCCCAGGTGGTGTCGTTCTTGACGGCCATGCGGGGCAGGCCGACGCCGGGGAGGCCCTTCGACGACGTGAAGACGACGCGGCCGTTGGCGTCGTACCATGTGTCGGCTTCGTATTGGCGCATGACGGGGAACTGGACCCGGTAGATGGTGAGGAGTTCGTCCAAAGTAAGGCCGAGGGCCATCGCGGTCAACACGTCGATCTCAATGAGGGCTTGGCGGCGGGCGTAATCGGTGCGGAGAGCGCGGTCTCGGGACCAGGTGGGATCGAGGGTCGAGAAGTCGTTTGGGAGGCGGGGGTCGTCAGTGGCCCAGGAGTCCGCGCGGAATGCATCAATGGCAGGGATCACGTTGTTGCCGGAATGGAAGCGGATGTATCCGCCGCAGGCTTGCTGCCAAAGAGCGGCGTAGTGGCTGGTCAAGCAAGAAAGTCGCAGGACTCGGAGGCGGAGTGCCGATTGAATTGACGGGTGACAGGTGTCGGGCAGGATGGCGTGGCGGGCAAGCCAAGAAGGGCTGACGTGGGCGGTGCCCGTAGTCTTGATGAAGAAGTCGAGCGCGACAGACATGGAGAGTGCGGCGAAGTCGAGCATGTCGCAGATGTTGTGGAAGGCGGTAGCGACGTTAGTGTGTATCAACGCTACGCTCTCGGGGATGATGGCCGTGATCAGCGTCCGCTCGGCGGTGGACCCTACCATCTCGCGGCTGATCACGCGATAGTGCTCTGTCACGCGTTCCCTTCCGGTTATGCTCCACGGCACACTCGGCGTTCGCTTCCGATACTCTTCCGAAGAGCACGCTGACACGTAGTTCGTCCGCGGCAGGTAGTTCTCCGGCAAGGTAGTCAGATCCAGCACATCGTAGTGGCTGTTCAGCTTGCATTCACGGCGCGGCGTCTTGTGGAGCGGATTCCCGACGAAGAAGTGCGGACCAGACAGCACTAGCTCGCTCGTCGTTGTCGGAAACCGCGTCTCGCGACGAATCATGCCTTCGCGTTGGGCCATGGTCTCGTGCCAATGGCCGGTAAAGAAAACGTCGTCTCCCAAGTCCCCCAGCCGCTTTGAATGGGCCGCCAGCTTCGTCAGGACACCGAGCAACGTCTTGGCGTGAAGCGCGGGAAGTCTGGCCCTGATGGGTGGGGTTCCGCCTTTGTCGTAGAGCTTGGCGAAGTTGCCCAGAGCGTCCAGGTCCACTTCAAGCACGCGCTGGGCATGCCCGGCCACGTTCCACTTCCCCTTGTCGTCCTTGATGCCGGGCACCGGGCCGTGGCCGTCGTGCTCCATGCAGGCGTCCACGGTCTGCGGCTGGAACAGGTTCGCGATGTGCTGAAACGCCGGTTGTCGGCGCAAGCCTCCGTACACGTTGACGCTGAACTCGGTGTGGTGGTCTACTTCCGGGAACAGCCGCTTTTCGTTCTGGAACTGAAAGTGCGCCCGCAACCTGGGATACAACGCTTCCCTAAACGCACCGCCCTTCGGATCGTCGTACACGCCGTCTGGATGCAGGAGCCCCGTCACCCCGCCGTCCTGTCGGGCCGCCATCCACGCCTGCGGCAGAAAGCACTTGTACAGGTTCGTCTGCTGGCCTTTCAGCAACGGATAGTTCTGCACTCCGTTCAAGAAGGCCTGCGTCGCGTCGGCCTCCTCCATCTCAAAAAGCCACGCCCCCTGCAACCCTGCGTACCGCTCGAACGCTTCCCCTCGCAACTCGGTCACGTCCTTCGCCGACACCTTCCGCAACACCAGTGCCGGATTCTTCTCCCCCAGCACGCCCTTCTCCTCCCACTCCACCTTCACCCACGGCGGGTTCCCCAGCACCAAGTCGAATCCGCCCCGCTCGGCGAACAAGTCCGCGAACGCCAGCTCCCAGTGGTGGAACCGGCGCCGTTGCGCCAGCTCGTTCACGAACCGCAGCCGGGGGAACTCGGCGAAGAGCTTCCGCAAGTCCAGCATCCCGGTCTCGTTGGTGATCCGGCGGGCCATCTCTTCGGCGTGCTGGGCGTATTCGGCACCGAAGAGGTCGCCGATCTGGTCGGGGCCGACGCCGGGTTGCTGGACGTCGCCCTTCAGCACCAAGCTGATCTCGGCCAGGAACTCGTCGCGGCTGGGCAGGCGGTCAGCCTCGCGGATCGGCCAGAACCACAGCGCGCACCAGTAGTCCATCACCAGCTTCAGGCGGCGATAGGGACTGGCGGTCCGCACGCCGTCGCCGTCGCCGAAGATGCCTTGGGTGCGAATGCGGTCCTTCCAGGTGTTGGTGGTGCGGCGCGGACGCGCGGAGGCGGGCTGGCCCCACACGGGCAGGGTGTCTTCGGTCTCCCTGTGGTCGCGGCCCAGCTGCTCGGCGTGCATCGCCCAGAGTTCGTCGACCTTGTCGGAGAGCCGTTCGAGATCGGCCGTCTCCTCGGGGGAGAACGCCTTGAAGAACGAGCGGCGCCACGCCGCGATGCGCTCGAAGTTGGCCGCCTCCATCGCCTTCGCGGCCTTGTCTTTGTACCCGACCATCCCCGGGTCCGGCAGCAAGAAGTGGTAGACGGCGCCCGGCGGACGGCGCGCCTCCGGCCCCGGCTCCACGCGCTCCGGCGCTTCGTTGAACCACAGGTCCGCCTTCTTCTGGCCCTTCGCCTTGCGCACCTTCTCCGTCGGATACACTTGCCGGCGCGCGCCCACCAGCGAGTTGCCGCAGGCCAGCTGATAGCCGAACCAGGGCACGTGGCCGTCCTCGTGGATGCAGTTGAGCCACAGCGACACTTCGGCCAGCTCGATGGCGACCGGGTTCAGGTCCACGCCGTAGACGTTGCGGTCGGTGACGAAGTGGCGGACCCTCTGCAACTCGTCGGCGTACTGGTCGTGGGGGATGCGCTGGCCCAGCTCGCGCTGCTTGCGGTCCAGGTACTTCTCGGAGAGCTGGTTGACGGCCTCGTTCAGGAACGCCGCCGAGCCCATGGCGGGCTCGCACACGGTCAGGCGCAGGATGTCGTCGGCGGGCATGTCGTCGGTGACGAGCTCGCGCAAGGAGTACTTGACCACGCAGCGGGTGAGCGACTCGGGCGTGTAGTAGCTGGCCGACTTCTGGCGGTCGCGGCCGGCCAGGCGGTAGACGAACGTGCCCTTGCGGTGGACGCGGAGCTTGAGGCGGCCGTCCTCGTCCCGGTCGTGGACGCGCTCGTCTTCCGAGTACTGTTCCAGGTCCTTGGCGCCGACGAAGAACGCGGCGTCCAGGTCGTCGTGCGCGGTCCCGGCCTTCTTGACCTCGTACAAGTCCTCTTCGGCGAAGAATCCCCGGTACGACAGCAACGCCTCGTACACCGCGCCCAGCTGGTTGATGCCCAGTTGCGCGTAGGAGATGCGCCCCCTGCGCCGACGCTTGCCCGCGCCGCGTCCGCGACCCTTGCCGGCGCCGCCCTTGCCGCTGCGTCCGCTCGCCGCCCGCGTCAGCGACATCAGCCGGATCACCTTCTGCAGCGCCTCGTTGCGCAGCTTCACCTTGTCGATCAGCGGCGTCGATCCCTCGCGGAACAGCCGGCTGTCCAGCGGCCGCACGCGAAAGCCGAAGCGCAGCGCGGGCTCGGAGCCGTTGGAGCGCCCCTCGTCCACGCCCGCCAGCAGGTCCTCGCTGCCGCCCCAGTTGCTGCCGTCGAAGCCGTCGCGCACCAGCCGGAACAACCGCTCCACGCTGTGGTGGATGTAGTGGCCGTCGCGGGACTCGGGCGTGTCGAGCCGCACCATCTCCAGGTCGCGCAGGTGCTCCAGGCTGTATCCCTTGCGGTAGGCGTCGGAGGCCACGGGCGCGTAGCCGAGCTCCGGGCGCGCCTCGATGTAGAAGAGGAAGAGCAGGCGGTACATGTAGCGCAAGCATTCCAGGCCCAGCTGGCCCGCCATGGCGTCGTCGTCCAGGCCGAAGAGCTTGTCGTGGCGCACCTCGCGCATGTACCGGACGACCTCGTTGCCGACCAGCTCGATCGACTCGCGGAGCGCGTACTTCAAGTCCTCGGAGACGGCGAAGGCGTGCTGGTGGCTGTTCTCGTCCAAGCGGTCCAGCAGGCCATGGCTTTGCCCGTCCGGGGGCAACAGGCTGTCGCGGTGGAGCAGGACGGCGGCCGCCTTGAGCGTGGGGTCGTCGCGGCGGCCCAGGATCTCGGCGAAGTCGAAGCGCAACAACCGGTTGTGGGTCCACTTGCTTCGTTCGAGCAGCAGCACTTGGCCGAACGACAGCAGGAGGAGCCAGCGGGGCGGGTGCTTCTGGCCGAATGCGCGGCGCGTCGCCACGTCTTCCCAACGCTCGTCCAGCAGCGCCGGCGGCGGAGGCGCCTCGCCGTGGAACTGGGCGGGATGGGGCCTGACGGACAGCGGGTCGTCGCCTTCCGCGCTGGCGTCGTAGGCCTCCAGGACCAGCAGCTGGGGTGCGCCCGCGCTGCTACGGCCGGCGGCGCACAACACGGGAAGTTCGATGCCGTCGTCCAGCGGGAGGTTGGCTGGTCCCCAGTCGGCCTCGTAGCCAAGAGCGCCGAGGAAGCGGCGAAACCACTGGCGCTGGGCGGCAATCTGGTCGGCGTGGACTTGGTGGGCGGTCTGCCGAACGCCCGTCCGCCGAGATGCCCGTCGCTCGAAGGCGTCCCGAAACCGGGCGTAGTCGGTCGCCAAGGCGCGGAGGGCCGCGTGGGGCACGGGGCGTTGCGTAGCGGTTCGGCGGGCGCCCGACGGATTCGCCGGCGGCGCGTCCCTTGGGGCCGTCCGGGTCCGCCTCTCGTCCTCCGACGCCCCTCTTCGCCCCGCCTCGTCCTGCCACCGCTTGATCGTCTCCTTGATGTCGCCGGCGAAGATCTCCGACAGGTAGTGGTGGCTGTAGAACTCGTTCTCGTTGTGGATTCCGGCGAAGGTCGCGTCGGCTTCGAGCGCCATCGGTCAGTCCCTCCAGGCCCGGAACGCCTTCATCTGCTCCATGCGCGCCCGGTAGCCCTCCGACCCCCGCTCGATCAGGCCCGCGCCGACCAGCCAGTTGAGGTCGCGAGTCAGCGTCTTGGCGGTCTTGTCGGCGTACATGCGCGCCACCTGCGACGTGAGCGACGGCACGTCCCGCTTCCGGACCGGCTCGTCCGGCGGAGACAACGCCAGCACGACTTCTCTTCGCCGCCGAGTCGCCGGCGTCTGCTTGGTCTGCCGAAAGGTGTGGAACACGAAGTGCTCCCACGCCAACCCCAACTGCACTTGCTCGATGTACCGGCACTGATCGGCGAGCCCGTCCACGAACCCTCGGACGGCGTACTCCACGAATCCGAGCGCATCTCCCCGGTCGGCGTCGCGTCCGTGGCCGCCCGCGCGGCTGGACCGGTCCAGCTCACGGTAGTAGCGGTTGCGCGTGAGGTTGAAGTGATTGCTCATCAAGTGTGCCGACGGGAACGGCACTCCGGCCCGCGCCAGCAGCATGAACTCGACCAGCCGCGCCGTCCGCCCGTTGCCGTCTCCGTACGGGTGAATCCACGCAATGTACAGATGAGCCAGCGTCGCCTTAAGGACGCCCTCCGCCATGCGCCGGCGGCGGGCGTCCTGGAAGACGTTACCGGCGGGCGCCGGGGAATCCGTCGAGGCGGCCACGTCGGCGGGGATTCCGTTGTCCGACGCGCTGGACGGCTCTGCTTGGGGCATGTCCACTGCGGCCGTCCCTGTCCCCTCGGCCGTCCCCGTCCTCGGACCCGGCACGTCGTCCTCGTCCAGCCACCGGCAGAGGCGGTCCAGCAGGTAGTCGCAATCCTCCCTCGGCGCGGCCCGATACCGGCCGACCCCGACCTCGAACGCGGGCACCTCCCCCGGAACGACTCCCTCTCCCAGCGCCTCCTCCATCCCCCCGAGCACGGCCCGGTTCGCGTCGGCGATCCACTTTCGCGTGAGCCGCGGGGCGGCTCCGGCCAGAATCTGGTCCCGAATGTCCTCGCAGGCGTCCAAGATGTTGCGCACTTCCTGTCCCAAATACGCCCGCGACGGCGGCAGGTCGAGGGTCCCGTCGAGCGCCTGGCCTACCTGCTCCTCCGTCAGCGGATTGTTCTCGATGGCGGTGGTCGCCCTGGCGCCCTTGACGAGGTACGTCCGGTAGAGTCCCCCAGCGGCGCGCGGCGTCAAGACCGCCCCCGAGACCTGTTCGCAGAAGGCCACGGCTTGCCCCAGCAAGGCCCACAGCCGGGGCGAAGCCCGGTCCAGGTTGATCGAGAAGTTGATCCAGGGGTGGCTGGTCTGGTAAGCGTGTGGGTTCATGGGAGGAAGCGTCGGGGACAGAAGGGCCGAACAGCCGGCCAGCCGTCGGTCCGCGCTCGCCGTCGATTTCGCATGTCCAAAATGTCCATATGGCTGTCCAATTTCGCAAGTCTCGATGTCCAGCCAGAACCGCCGCCGCCGGACACGTCAGATTTCGCGGGTTCAAAATGTCCGGGCGCCTTGTCCGTTTTCGCTAGTCGTCCGACACGGGTGCTGGATAGCGAACCTCCGCACGGTCCATGACCTCCTGCCTGAAGTAGGGATTCAGGTCTTCGGGTCCGCAGATCGACCCGGCGTCCACCGAAGATGCGGGCCAAGCCGCACTCCAGTCGGGATGCCGCCGGAAGAACGCGAAGTAGGCGATAGCCCGGGCCTGGACAGGTGGCCGGTCGGCACCCCACAGCGTCTTCGTCACTCGGTCTCCTTGGTTTGGTTGTCTTCTGGGTTTTCCATCTCGGCAAGAACCTGTTGGGCACGACGGCACCTGAATGCCAGATGGTTTGGTTGGCCTGCAATCTTTGTTGCCAGGGGGTGGCCAATGAGTTCTTCTTGAGTTACAGGGTAGCAAAGGTACACATCGACGTTTTTCGCCGCCAAGCTCTCTACCAAGCTTTTTGTTGTGGCCATCGACGGTCCTCTTTTTAAGCACTTGCGGAGCTGGTGTCCCATGAGTGATAGGCGGTGAACCTCTTCAAGAACCAGCTGTTTCATGGGTATACTGGCTGCCCACGCAAACATTGGTATTAGGTCATACGTTCCGGGCATTCGTGTGACCTCCGCCGTGGGGTGAAAGAATGAACTTCCAAGCCCTCGATGTGGGGTTGTCAACAGTCCAGCCTCGTGGAGGCACTCTAAGTCCTGGAAGGATGGTGCTTCTTTTATGTCACGGCAGTAGAAGACGCCATTGACAGCAGTCTCCATGCTGTCGATAAACAGTTGGGCTTCTGACTTGTCTAGTTCTTTAATCGTTGCAACAAGTCGTTTTTGTGTTGTGCCTGGATTTTCGAATTCGCCTGCCAGAACCCGTGCAAACAGTTCTTGCTCTGATTCTGATCCAGCCCTCGCCGCCCCCTCGATAAGCTCCCGAGTGGTCATTGGATCGCCTATCGTGTCTGCTTTCCGGTGGGGATCTCTGTTGCAGTAATCTAGTGCCTTTGTCAGCACTGCTATCAGGTTTTCCTTCATCAGGTTTCCACAGAATGTTGTTGCCAGCTGAGATATGCCCGACTCTAGAGGAAAACCGAGATGTGCAGATGCCGCTTGAATCGTCGCATCAATAGTAGTTGTCGTTACTGCTGACACGAGTGTTCGGCCCCGAACCTTCTTCGTTGGACCGCCAGTCATCGCATCGCCTTTCTGGTCCAGAGGCCTTGGGGTGTGGTGGTGCCGGGCCGTGTTGCCCGACACTAAAGCCTAACTGACAGATGTCTGCTATGGCTCCCGAACTCCCCTGTGATCGGCAAGCCTCTCCGCAATCGATTCAGCTCTTTGGGACGAATCGTTCTCTTCTCTAAACATGTAGGTCTGGAGCCACGCGGATGCGTACAGAATAACGTTGCGCTCGGAATGCTTGTGCAACTGTGCGAGATATCTCCTGCGGACTACGTCAAAGGCCAGAGGCTCCCCTTGTGGAGTTGCCTCAGCTAATTCCTTAAGTATGTCGCTCCAGATTGGCATGAAGGCTCCTTCCGATCCAGCGTTGATACTGAAGCAGTCAACTCGGACCCGGCACGTCGTCCTCGTCCAGCCACCGGCAAAGGCGGTCCAGCAGGTAGTCGCAGTCCTCCCTCGGCGCGGCTCGATACCGACCGACCCCGACCCGAAAGGCGGGAACCTCCCCCGGAACGACCCCCTCTCCCAGCACCTCCTCCAGTCCATCGAGCACGGCCCGGTTGGCGTCGGCGATCCACTCTCGCGTGAGCCGCGGAGGGCTACCGCCCCTGATCTGGTCGCAGATGCTATTGCAGGCGTCCAAGATGTTGCGCACTTCCCGTCCCAAGTACTCCTGCGACGGCGGCAGTCGAGAGCGCCGTCCAGCGCCCGGCCCACCTGCTCCTCGGTCAGCGTGTTGTTCTCGATGGCGGTGGTCGCCCTGGCGCCCTTGACGAGGTACGTCCGGTAGAGCTCCTGGGCGGCGCGCGGCGGCAAGACGGCCCCCGAAACCTGCTCGCAGAAGGCCACGGCCTGCCCCAGCAGAGCCCAGAGCCGCGGCGACGCCCGGCCCAGGTCGATCGAGAAGCGGATCCAGGGGTGGCTGGTCTGGTAGGCGCGTGGGGTCATGGGAAGCATCGATTTCGCATGTTTGAAATGTACAGGCGAATGTCCCGTTTCGCAAGTGGTGATGTCCAGAGTGGTGTCCGGACGCCGACGGTCGGGATTTCCCGGCACCTTCCGAGGCGGAGCTTGACGCAACGGTGCCTGTCATAGACGGTCAGGACTTCTTGGATGCGGACTTCCACGCCACCATCTCCGGGGGAGACGGACATCATGTCAGCGACTTGGCGACCTGTCGATAGCGAGCGTGACGCCTTCTTGCGCCATGCCTGCGGCCTGCTGATCGCCAGCATGCCGCATGAAGGCCTGGAGGAAGTCTTCGCACATCTCGTGGAAGCTCACGACTTTCACACGGAGAATCGGAGGTTGCCGGCACCCGAGCGTCAGGAAGCCGTCGTGACTACGGCGGTCGTATCTGGACGCGTCAGTTGCCCGACACTGATGCTGGATAGCGAACCCCCGCACGATCCACGACTTCCTGCCTGAAGTACGCCACTGCGATGCCTGCGCGGGTCAATCGGGCGGGTCTCGAACGATCCGTCGCAACTGCACAAACTGCTCCCCGAGGCCCTCTGTCTCGCCCAGGAGCACGGCCACGTCACCGGAGCCGGCAAGGAGTCTCATGCTCGGATCGACGGCCGCAGTGGCCACCACGCTCGCCGAGAGCGGACGCACGACGATCCATTCGGCGACTCCAGTGTCCGTAGCGAAGGGCTGGATCCACGCATCTTCGCCTACCCGCACAATCCTCTGCACCGGCGGAGCCAGGGGCGGCAGGTCTCCGAGCACGCCATTGAACCGTTCTCGGACCAAAGCCGCATGCTCGCCGGAGACTCCAGACAACGCCTCGTCTCGCGCAGCACGAATCGCGTCGCGGCTGTATCGAGATCGACCGATCGGCAACAAGACGCGCCGCTCCGGCTCACCGCGTTCGAGCGACCACACCTCGAGAGAGACGTCGTCCATGCCAATGAAGAGCCCCATTCCGGCTACGGATGCAACGTGAGCCGTTCCAAGAAACGGGACGCTGTACGACGCAATTCCGAATTCAAGGTGGTGCACGAAGTCATAAGCCACATGCCGCGTGCCCATGGACTCGGAATCTCCCGTCTCGACGTCGAAGAACCACAGTTCGCTTCGCCGCTCCTTCAGTCCTGCCTCGTCGTCCCTCGACACACCAAGATTTTCCTCGAGAATCCATGTGTTCGACGACAGCACCGCCTTCAGATCCGCCGGAGATCCGTCGAGCTGGGGCAACGAATGGATCTCCGGTGCTCCGCCTCCAGGCCGCCAAACCGTCACCCGAGACAAATTGGAGTCGTAAGCCACGATCGTGTCGCCCAGCGCGAACACCCTTCGGAGAGCCCGAAACTCGCCCGGCCCGTCTCCAGGTCCGCCCAAGACTTCCATGACGTCGCCGACCGGGGACAGTCGCACGATTTCGGACGATTGCCAGTCCCTGATCAACACGCTTCCATCGGCCATGGCCGCAGCGCCCTCAACGTTGCCGAACAAAACGCCGTCGCCCAGGCCGACCTCCGCGATGGGCGGATCGGCCAAGCGCCACTGCGGAAGCTGGGCGAGCCACAAGGCATTCGCACCCTGAGCACACGCGACAAGACCCAGCGCACACGCGACGCCAGCCGTCGGAAACGTCATTGACCGGGCGAGATTTCGACGCATCTGCAACTCGGCGGATCGCAGTTGCAAGCGGAACACGCGGTCGGCCAGGGCGTCCGGCACGCCGTCCGTCCCCGCCCTCCTAAGGTAGTGTGGAACATCTGCCGCGCCAAAGACGCAATATCCAACGCGGTTGCCAATCCGCTCAAGCAAGAACACGCCGCAACCCGGCCAATAATCCCGTAGCCAAGCTCCACCAAGAGGCCGTCGGGAGCCACTATCGAGGCCGAGAGCACCTTGCGCGCTTGCCGTTCGAGAAGTCGGGGCGCGTCCGAGCAACGGGCCGACACGTGGGTGAGGACCAGTTGCCCGCCCCGGGCCCGCAAGGCCACATCCGCGGCTTCGGCGGCAGTGGACCAGCCGCTCACGGGCTTGGCGCTCGCACGACCCTGCGCACTTGGACGAACTGCTGCTCCAACGCCGCCGTCTGGCCCAGGAGCACAGCAACCTCGTCCGAACCGGCCAGCAACGTCAGGTCTGGGTCCACGGAGACGGTGGCCCGCACCGTTCCCGCGGCGACGTCCACCACCAACCATTCCGGTTCGCCGTCCAAGCCGGGCGAGAACGGCTGAACCCACACGTCGCTCCCCATCCGCACCATCCGGTGGACGGCGGGCGCAAGCGGAGGGAGTTCGCCGAGCACGCCGTCGAACTCCCTCTGGACCTGCTGCGCGTCCTCGCCGGACCGTGCCGACGCCTCCTCGTCTCGCAACGCTCGAATCGCCGCCCGGTCGTACCGGGGCCGCTCGACGGGCAAGGCCATGCGGCGCTCGGGCGAGCGGCCTTGCGATGTCCATATCTCGAGCACCGCCTCTTCCATCGGCGCGAACACCCACTTCCCCGCGACCGCCACGACATGCGCGCGGCCAAGGAACGGTACGCTGTTCGTCATGGACCCGCCTTCGATCTGGTGTGCGTAGTCGTAGGCCACGAGCCGGGATCCGAGCGACGCCGACTCGTCCGCGAAGGAATCGAAGGACAAGAGTTCGCGCCGACGTTCCTTCAAGCCGCCGGTCCCACCCAGCGACGGGTATCTGTTGCGCTCGAGAAGCCATGTCCTTGACGAGACAACCGCCTTCAACGTCGCAGGAACGCCGTCCATCTGAGGCAGCGAATGGACTTCCGGATCGTCCACGCCGGGGCGCCATGCGGTCACGCGCCGCAAGGACGAATCGTAGGCAATGATCGTGTCGCCGTGCGCGAAAACATGCTGGAGCCACCCGAACTCGCCCGGTCCCCGCCCCGTCCCGCCCAAGACGGCCATCGCCTCTCCGCCCGGGGAAAACCGAAGGATTCGGCGCGGCCCGGCGTCCGCCACCAGCACGCTCCCGTCGGCCATGACAGCGGCGTCTCCCACGTACTCAAAGAGCACGCCGTCGCCCCCGCCCCGCCCCACTTCGAAGAGCGGAGGGTCGGCCAAGGCCCACAGCTCCAGTTGATGCGCGCGGGCGGGCACGGCGTCGGTCAAGACGCAGGCGGCGGCAAGAGCGGACGGAGCCGCGCGGCGGACAACAGCGGCGGTCGCGCCGGCCAGCAGGTTGAGGATGAAGCGGTTCATGAACGCCTCCTTGTGTGGATTCGTGATGTGGTGGCTGTTAGAACTCGTTCTCGTTGTGGTGTAGAGCGACAGTCAGGATGAGACCCTGGCGACAATCAAGATGAGACGTCCGGGATCGCGACAGGAACGATGGCGCCGGAGGTGGAAGCGGGTCAAGGCGAGGGGTTGGGCGTGGGGCGAAGCGGGGACCGCACGGCCAGCTTCGTGCGGCATGTGTCTTCAACGCCCGCCCGCCATCACGCAGACGACCTTGATGTACGGCTGGCGCTCCAGTGTCATCGTGTCTTCAACCCACTCCAGGTAGTCGTCGAACATCTGCTTGATCTCCTGCTCGCCGGTGGAGCGCTGGTGCGCCTTGAACGCCTCGGTTCTCTGCGACCGTTCCAGCTTGATGGCAAGCTGTTCGATGCGGCGCGCCTTGAGGTCTTCCAGCGCCGCAAGCTCCCGGTTGAGCTGCGCGTCCATTCGTTCCTCGAACGCCTGCCGTTGCCCGTCGAGCCATTCCTTCGCCCGCTGGACGGCGTCCGGCAACAGCTTCTGCAACGCATCCAAGTCGGGCGGAATGTTCCTGTTCGGCGCCGCCCGCTCCTTCAGGCCCGTCCGGTCCAGCAGTGCTTGGAAGGTCTCGATCCCGGCCCGCTCCCCGCCTCGGAACGTCACGGCGACCCACTCGTGCACCAGCGGATGGCTCTTGCGGTTCGGCACCATCCCGGACAGCACGAACACGGCCTCGTCGTCGGCCAACTGCGGCGTTCCGGCCATGACGGGCGCTTGGTGTCGGCCGAAGGCGGCCAGCATTCGGTCGTTCAGCCATCCGACCACCGGGTTCAGCCGCCAGAGGTAGTGGAGCTTCGGCCAGGCGTGCTCGTCGCGGCGGCTCTCGACGATGGCCTCGCCGATGCGCTCGCGATCCGTCGTCAGGCGAAAGCGTCCGTCCTGCGGGATCACCTCCCGAGGGAACGGATCGAAGCGGTGGAGCAGGTCGTCCGGGGCGTCGAGCGTCAGCGAACCCGAGTCGGCGGCCGCCTCGAAGCGCCATGCGTGGTTCCGCGTCCGAAGGCGGTGAAGCGCTTGTTCGCAGTACGCCAAGTCGTCGGCGAACAGCGACAGCGGCGGGGCAGGCGGTCCAAGCTCCGGCGACGGTTCCAGGGAGTCGGTTGTCGGTCCTGGCTCGCCCGCGCCGCCCGCCGTCCCCAGGAACAGCGCCAGCAAGTCCTCTCCCTCGTTCGACTTGGGCTGGAGGCGGGCGTCGAAGTCGTCGGCCTCTTCCCCGTCCGACATTGCCTTGGCCGTGATCTCCTCTTCAGCGGAGACGTCGTGAACGTTCATGAAGGTCGCCGGGTCGCCGATGTTCTTGTACGCCTGTTCGTCCTTTGCTTCCAGGATTTCGAGGATGCGCGTGTCGCCCTGGATCCTCTCGTTCGTGCTCTCGGCGACCAAGTAGACGATCTGCGGCCGACGCTTCTGGCCGTAGCGGTCCACGCGCCCGTTGCGCTGCTGAAAGACCATCAGCGACCACGGCATGTCGAAGTGAATCAGGCGGTGGCAGTGGTAGTGCAGATTGATGCCCTCGGAAGCGACGTCCGAGCAAAGCAATAGCCGGACGGGACGCTTGGCGTTGCCGAAGTCCTCCACCACGCGTTGCTGATCCACGTCGCTCATGGTCCCGTGCAGAACGGCCACTTGGTCATTGCCGAGCCCAAGGTCTTGCGCAAGATGCTTGCGCAACCAATGCAACGTCTCGATCCGCTCGGTGAACACGACCAGCCGATCCTCCTCCGCCCCAGGGCCTCTGGCCTTCCACTTGAACGGCCGTCCGCCCCGAATTGCGTCCAGCAGAGCCTGGTACTTGGCGTAGTCGCCCGGCTCGATCACGGCCAATGCCTCCTGCAGCGCGCGCAAGGAGGCCACTTCGGCGCCAACTTCGGCAGCCACCGCAACGGCAGGCGCCGCGCCGGTCCCGTCAGCCGCGCTTTGGTCCGGCTCCCTTTCGTCGAGTTCCTTTTCGCGCCGCCGAATGCGCTTGTTCACCGTGGCCAAGCACGCGGCCGGACTGGAGAAGATGGCCTTCTCGAGTGTGACCAAGAAGAGGTCGCGATGGACTTGGCCGCCGGCGTTCGCCATCGAGTCGCCTGCCTTTGCTCCCGAGCCCGTCAAGACCCCGCCGCCTGCCTTCTCTCCCGAGCCCGCCGAAGCCCGCGCCCCGCCCGCCCTCGCCACCTTCACCGCCAAGAGCGCCGCGTAGGCCCGTTCCTCCTTCGCCGAGGCGGGGAACCTTATGCGATGCACTTCGCGGTCCCGAAACGCCTCGCGCACGTCCGCGCGGATGTCCTTCTTGAAGCGCCGAATCACCAGCCCCTTGTCGCGAAAGTCCTCGGGCCGAAAGTCCTCCGGGTCGGTGATGGCGGTGGCGTCCAGCATGTTCACGAGGCTGGCGAAGCTGCGCGCCTTTCCGTCGTGCGGCGTCGCCGTGAGCATGATCAGGGTGTCGGAGCGCCGAGCCAGCAAGCGGGCCAGCCGGCTCCGAAGCGACCCGGTGCCGCGGTCGGCCACGTTGTGCGCTTCGTCGATGACGATCACGTCCCAGTACGCCTGCTCCAAGTACGTCCGGTATTCCCTGTCCTGCTTGAGCGTGTCGATGGAGATGATCGACTTGTCGTAGTAGTGGAACGGGTTGTGGCTGGTGGGAATCCGCCGCCGCACGCGCTGAATGCCGACCGAATCCAGCCGCGTGAGCGGAATTGTGAACCGGTTCCAGAACTCCTTTTGGAACTGCGTCAGCATGCTCTTGAGCGCCAGCACGAGAATTCTGCGGCCCCGTCCGCGAGCGATCAGCTCGCTGACGAGGACGCCCGCTTCGAGCGTCTTGCCGAGCCCCACCGAGTCCGCAATGAGAATGCGTTGGCGGGGCTGCCGAAGCGCTTGCCGCGCCGGGTCCAGCTGGTAGTCCACCGAGTCCATGGCGCCGAGGTGGCCCACATGGACGCGCGCGTCGCTGGGGACGGCCTGGCGCAACAGGCTCTCCATGTACAAGCGGCTGTCGGCGAACTGCGGCGAATCGTCGGGCACCAGCCGCGTCCGCGCCGGGTCCAGTACCTCGATCTGCGGCTCCAGCCGCGTCAAGAACACCGCCTCGCGCTCGCGCACGAGTTCGGAAACGCCGTCGCAAGTCAGTTGCTGGCCGCCGTCCGGCGTCGCGTCCACGCGCCGCACGATCCACTCCGCGTCCCGGACCACGACGCGGGCGCCCGGCGCGTAGGACGGGGATGTCGTCGAGCGGCGCCCGGGCGGCGGCGAACGCCGGCTTCGGGAGTCTCGCCGCCGCGCCGGTTCAGCAACTTGCATGGCGTGGCGCATCAAGAGAATTTGCGCTTCCTTGCCGGACACTGCCACCACCGAACGAAGGCGGCCGCATGAGCGAATCGTTCCGAACCGAGCGGGACTCCCTGGGCGAAGTCAGGGTGCCGGCGGATGCGCTGTACGGGGCGCAGACGCAGAGGGCAGTCGAGAACTTTCCCATCAGCGGGCGGCGCTTCGGCAGACGCTTCATCGAGGCCGTGGGACGCTTGAAGCAGGCGGCCGCCGAGACGAACGGCGAACTAGGGTTGCTGGCGCCGGAGCGGGCTGCCGCGATTGCGGAAGCGGCCGCCGAAGTCGGGCGCGGAGATTGGGACGCCGAGTTCCCCCTGGACGTCTTCCAGACGGGCTCGGGCACGTCCACCAACATGAACGCCAACGAGGTGATCGCGGCGCTCGCGAACCGGCGCCTCGGCGACGGCGCGGGACCGCCCGTCCATCCCAACGACGACGTCAACTACGGCCAGTCGTCGAACGACACGATTCCCACGGCCATCCACCTCGCCAGCGTCGCGGCCGTGCGCGGCGAGCTGCTGCCGGCGATGGCCCGCCTGCGCGACGCTCTCGCGAAGAAGGCGCGCGACTTCGACCACGTCGTCAAGTCGGGGCGGACGCACCTCATGGACGCCACGCCGGTTCGCCTCGGCCAAGAGTTCGGGGGCTACGCCCGGCAGATGGAAAAGGGGACGGGCCGGCTTCACGCCGCGTGCGCCGACTTGGCCGAGCTGCCGCTGGGCGGGACGGCCACGGGCACGGGCATCAACGCGCACCCGGAGTTCGCCGGGCGCACCATCGCCAGGCTGTCGGCCCGCTACGGCTTCGACTTTCGCGAGGCCGAGGATCACTTCGAGGCGCAAGGCGCCAAGGACGCCTGCGTGTCGCTCGCCGGCGCGCTCAACACCGTCGCCGCCAGCCTGACCAAGATCGCCAACGACGTGCGCTGGCTGGCGAGCGGTCCCACCTCCGGCATCGCCGAGATCCAACTGCCGGCGGTCCAGCCGGGCAGCTCGATCATGCCGGGAAAGGTCAACCCCGTGATGGCGGAGGCGTTGATGATGGCGTGCGCGCGCGTGGCCGGCAATGCGGCGACGGTGACGTTCGCGGGGCACAGGAGCAACTTCGAACTGAACGTCATGATGCCGGTCATCGCCGACGCGCTGCTCGAGTCGGTGGCGCTACTGGCGAACGCTTCGGCGGCCTTCGCGGAGCGTTGCGTGGACGGGATCCGGGCGCGGCCGGAGCGGGCCAAGGAGCTCCTGGAGCGCAATCCGGCCATTGCCACGGCGCTCAACGCGGCGCTGGGATACGACCGGGCGGCCGAGATTGCGAAGAAGGCGGCCCGCGAAGGGCGTTCGGTGCGCGACGTGGCCGAGGAGACGGGCTTGGTCGCGCCCGGGCAGCTCGACGCGGCGCTCGACGTGCGGAGCATGACCGAGCCGGGCGTGCCGGGGGGACAGCCGGCTTCGCGGCGCCGGCCGCCTTCGTAGGCGCGGGCGCATTTCGCGGCGTTCGCGATCGGCGCGGCGGCGCGGCCTGCGAGGGCGGAGGCGGGCGCCGGCCGGGTTCTTTCGCCCGGCGGCGGCGCCCGCAAACGTCACCGCCCCAGTCTTCGCCCGGGCGTCCAGGGGGCGCCTGCGGCTTCCATGTCCTGCTCCAGCCGGGCCAGGTCTTCGTCGAGGAGCGTGGCGATGGCCGCGGTCGCCTCGGCCAGTTGCGCTTCCGCAATGCGGAGGCTGGCGCGCTGGGTCCGGGTCGGAGCTTGGCGGGTGTTCCAGTGGCCGCCTGCGATCTGGCCGGCGCGCCCGGCGATCGAGGGCTCGGAGGGCTCGTTCAGGCGGCGGCGAACGGGGTCGCCCTGCAACTCCGCGGCAAGGGAGGTGGCGCGAGCCGCAATCTCTTCCAGACGGCGGTAGAGGGCGGGGCTCGCCGCCGGCGTGTCGTCGAGGGCGGCCCGCATGTGGCGCAGGCGGTCGCGGGCGCGGGCAATCTCGGCGGATGCGGCGCGGGCTCTGCGCAACACCTCGCTGGTCTCTTCCTGGAAGGCCGTCGCGGCCGGGAAGTCCGCATTGGCGTGCGCGACGGGCACGGGCTTGACGACGAAGGGCCGGGGGCCGCCCAGCGGGTGCAGGCCGGCAGCGTCCGCAAACGCCATTTCCACGGTGTAGTTGCCGGGCGGCGCCAGGGCCCCGCGGCGCACTCCGGCCCACGGGGGCGTGAAGCCGGGCGGAGACAGGTCCACGGGGTCGGGGGGCGGACGGCGCAAGTCCCAGCTGGCGCGGTGCAGGCCCTCGGAGGCCGGCGCGGCGATGCGGCTCACCGGGTTGCCGGCCGAGTCGCGAACCAAGAGCACGACGCGGGCGTCGCGTTCGCCCGCCTCCGCGGCCAAGCGCTCGTAGCCAGGGAAGGGCACGTCTTCGCCCCGCTCCCGGAGCTCGGATTCGGCGCGGAGGCGTTGGTCGCGCCGCGTCTCGGGCGCCGCCTGGACGTAGTACGTGAACACGGCGCCGAAGTCCGGATTGGGGGCCACGTAGGCGGTGGAGCCCAGAGTCGGCCGGCCCCGGGCCTGCATCGGCACGTTGGGGACGTACCACCACGCGTCGCGCACAGGCAGCAGAACGCCGCTGCCGACGGCGGACGGACTTGCGGCCTCGCCCGTCTCGTTCGCCGGCCGCGGCGCCGCGGCTCCTTCTCCGCCCGCCGCCCAGTCGGCCATGGCCTCGTCGCCCAGCGCTCCGGCCGCCATGGCGCGCAACGGCGCATAGTCGTCCAGCACGTAGAAGCCGCGCCCGAACGTCGCGCCCACCAGGTCGTCGTCGCGGCGCTGAATCTCCAGGTCCCTGAACGCGATCGTGGGGACGCCGGCGTCCAGCGCGATCCAGTCGGCGCCGCCGTTGGGAGTGAACTGAACGCCGAACTCGGTGCCCGCGAACAGCAGGTCGGCGTTCACGTGGTCCTGCTCCACGGACCAAACGACTGCGCCGCCGGGCAAGCCGCTCCCGATCTCCTGCCAACTGCGTCCGAAGTCGGCGCTCCCGAACAGGAGAGGCCGGTAGTCGCCCTCCTTGTGCGCGTCCGCCGCGACGAAAACGGCGCCCGCGTCGAACTGCGAAGCCTTCACGTCGTTCATGAACGCGCGCTCCGGCACTCCCGGCAACGGCGCCGCGGTCCTCCAAGTTGCGCCTCCGTCCTGGCTGACCTGGATCAGACCGTCGTCGGTGCCCGCGTACAAGACACCTTCGGCCACCGGCGACTCCGAGATCGTCGTGATCGTCGAATACCACGACATGGCAGTGTTGCCGTAGAGCGCGTCCACGCTGCGCACGCGCCCGGCCATCTCGAGCTCGTAGCGGTTGAGGTTGCGGGTCAGGTCGCCGCTGGCGGCGCGCCAGGAATTGCCGTGGTCGTCGCTTCGCCACAAACGCTGCGACGCATAGTAGATGCGGCCGGCGGCGTGCGGGCTCGCGATTACGGGCGAGTCCCAGTTCCATCGTTCCGGCGGATCGCCCGGCGCGGGCAACGGCCGGATGCCGATCAGCTCCATCGTGCGCAGGTCGAGGCGTTGAAGATTGCCCTGTTGCGACTGTATGTACGCGATGTTCGGGTCGAACGGATCGAATGCGGAGGCATAGCCGTCGGCGCCCAGGGGCACGCTCCAGTCGCGGTTGCGCACGCCCTCGACGTTGAGCGTGCGCGACGGTCCGAGCAGCGTGCCGAGGTCCTGCGCCCCGCCCAGGATGTTGTAGAACGGCTCCGCGTCGTCGAGCGCCAGCTTGTAGAACTGCGAGATCGGCAGGTTGGGGAAGTGACGCCAGGTCGTGCCCTCGTCGAAGGTCTCGTAGAGGCCCGCGTCGGTGCCCGCCAGGATGTGCCGCGGGTTCTTCGGATCGATCCAGAACGCATGATTGTCACTGTGCTTCTCCCGGCCCGTGCCGAGTTCGGCGAAGGTGGCGCCGCCGTCGCGAGTGACGTGCACGAACACGTCCATCTGATAGACGACGTCCACGTCGTGCGGCGACGCCTCGATCTCTTGGTAGTAGTGCGGGCCGGTGCCGCCCGAGATGTAGGAATTGCGGCGCTCCCAGCTCTCGCCTCGGTCCACGGAGCGATAGAACCCGCGCTCGTCCGGGCCGGCCTCGATCGTAGCGTACAAGACGTCCGGGTTCGCCTCCGAGACGTCCAAGCCGATCTTGCCCATGTCTCCGCTGGGCAAGCCGGCGGTCGCTTCCCGCCACGTCTCGCCGCCGTCCACCGACTTGTGAATGCCGGATCCCGGCCCCCCGGCCAACAACGCCCACACGCTGCGCCTGCGTTCGTAGGTGGCCGCGTACAAGACGTCCGGATTCTTCGGATCGAACTCGACGTCCGTCACGCCCGTGCCTTCGTCCACCTGAAGCACGGCCCGCCAGCTCGCGCCGCCGTCCGTCGTCTTGTACAACCCGCGCTCGCCGCCCGCCGACCACAGAGGTCCTTCCGCCGCCACGAACACCGTGGCGCCGTCCCGCGGGTCGACGAGAATCTTGCCAATGTGCTCGGAGCCGGCCAACCCCATTCGCTCCCATGCGCGGCCGCCGTCCAGGCTCCGGTACACGCCGTCTCCCCACCCCACGTGCCTGCCGCTCACGTTCTCCCCGGTCCCCACCCAAACGATGTTCGGGCTCGACGGATCTATCGCCACGGCCCCGATCGAATAGGACGGCTGGCCGTCGAAGAGCGGCGTCCAGGTCGTGCCCGCGTTCGTGGTCTTCCAGACGCCTCCCGATCCGACCGCGACGTACCACGTGGCCGGGTCCGACGGATGAACGGCGATGTCGGCGATGCGGCCCCCCATCAGCGCCGGGCCCAACTCGCGCAGACGAAGTCCGGCGGCGGCGCGCCTGATGCGCTCGACCGCAATGTCCTGCTGAGCGGCCAGCGGCGGCGCAGGCGCGGGGCTGGTGGAGAGCACTGTGGCGGAAAGGACGGCGAGGACAGGGCGCATGGGACGGCCGGGCTGAGCGAGGAACTGAGGAACTGGCGGGCCACAATCTCAATGGAAGCGCGGCGCTGAACGACGGCAAGGGCATCGTCCGTGGCGCGCCGACAGGGGAACCGATCACGAGGCTGGCCAGCACGGTCTTTGCGCGCCAACCCAGTGCGCCGGACCATGCCCTGCGGCCGCACGGCCCGGGTGGCGTGCACCCCGAGGAGATGCTATCTCTTGACCACGCAAGCGGCATTTCGGCGTCGCCGACCCGGGGAACTTCGACACTCACGCCAGCACATGCGCGCACCCGCCCCGCCATCGAGCCCTGGCCCCGCCCGTCGATCCGACCTGTTGCACCGCACGACGACGACCAGGCCGCCGAAGCCCTCGCCCGCATCTCGCCAGCCTGCCGGGCACGGCACGGCGCGGCGCCGATGATCGCCGGGCTCCCGGCCGCGACCTGGGCTCTGATGGTCGCGGCCACGGCGCCCGGGCTCGCCGTCGTGCTGATCTCGTTTCGGGCGCACCGCCGCGAGGGTGCGGAGGGGGGCGAAGGCGGCGCTTCGGGCAACTCGGACGCCTCCGACTCGCCGGGCCGCCGTGCCTGAATCGGGAGCCGTGATCGCCGTCGTGGCCGCCTACTTGGCGGTCCTGGCCGGGATCGCCTGGTGGGCGCGGCGCGAGAGCCGCTCCTTGGCCGGCTTCTACGTCGCGGGCAAGAAGCTGCCGTCGTGGGTGATCGCGTTCTCGGCCAACGCGACGGGCGAGAGCGGATGGCTGTTGCTGGGCCTCACGGGGATGGGGTGGCTGATCGGCTTTCACGCGCTCTGGGTAGTGCTGGGCGAGGTGCTCGGCGTGGCCCTGGCCTGGACGGTCGTCGCCCGGCCGTTCAAGGAGCTCACCGACCGCTACGACGCGATCACGGTGCCGGACTACTTGGCCGTGCGGTTCAGGGACTCGGCGCACGTGCTTCGAATCGTGAGCGCGGCAATCGTCTTCGCGATGGTCCTGGCGTACGCCGCCGCGCAACTCACCGCTTCGGGCAAGGCGTTCTCGTCGTTCCTGGGGACGAGCTACGAAGGAGGCGTCGTCGCGGGCGCCGCGATCGTCCTGCTGTACACGAGCATCGGCGGCTTCAAGGCGGTCGCGTACAGCGACTTCGTGCAGGGGGTGCTGATGTTCCTGTGCCTGCTCGTGCTGCCGGTCGCGGCGATCTGGCACGTGGGCGGCTGGGGCGCCCTGGTGGACGGGCTGCGGGCGGCGGACCCGGCGCTCCTGCTGCCGATGGGATCGCACGGCCTGACCGCGGCGGGCGTCGTCAGCGCGCTCAGCCTGGCGGGGATCGGGCTGGCGTTCCTGGGCGCACCGCAGCTGCTGACCCGGTTCGTGGCCGCACGCGGCCGGAGCGAGATGGCGGGCGGCGGCGTGATCGCCGTGATCTGCATGATCGTGTTCGACATGGGCGCGGTGCTGGCGGGCGCCGCTGGGCGCGTCCTGTTCCCTGGGCTGGCCGACAGCGAGACGGTGCTGCCCGTCATGGCCGCCGAGCTGTTTCCGGCAATCGTGGCCGGCGTGTTCCTCGTCGTGGTCCTCGCGGCCATCATGTCGACGGTGGACTCGCTGCTCATCCTGGCCTCGTCGGCGGTCGTGCGCGACTTGTTGCAGAAGGTGCTCATGCCCGGCCTCTCGGACCGCTGGCTGTCCTGGGCCGGGCGCCTGCTCACGGCGGCGATCGGCGCGGCGGCGCTCTGGACCGCGCTGTCCGAGAGCCGGACGATCTTCTGGTTCGTGCTCTTCGCCTGGGCCGGACTGGCTTCGGCGTTTACGCCTGTGGTGCTCTGCTCGCTGTTCTGGGCGCGCACGACGCGGGCCGGCGCCGTGTGCGGCATGATCGCCGGCTTTGCGGCCGCGATGGTTTGGGCCACCGCGTTCAAGAGCCGCGTCTACGACCTCTACGAGATGATTCCCGGATGCGCGGTGGGGTTGCTGGTCACCGTCGCAGCGAGCTTGGCGACCCGGCCGCCGGAGGGAGCGGCGGCCGAAGTTGCGGCGGCGCGGCGGCGCGCTGGGACCGCCTTCAAGGCCGGGGTTGGGTGACTCGCCCGAGTTCGTCCGCTCTCTCGTCGCCCCCGCCCGCCGCCGTTTCGCCGGCTTGCTCGCTTGGCCCGGCAGACCGTCGCTCGCCGGGTCAGCCTACCGGTATGGCCGCCCCGGCTTGGATCAGGAACGTTCGATTCTTGGCGCCCCCGCCCAGGTCGGCGAGCCCCAGCGCGTACGCCAGCTCCAACGAAAGCCTGGTTGATTCGCCGGCACGCATGGCGAACTCCATTCCGACCTTGGCTCCGAAGTCGAACGTCTCGACAACGATCTCTTCGCTCGGCGCGTCGCACGGCCCCTCTTCGATGCCGCTGGACCCAAACAGGCGATCCACGATGTCGGCAATCACGTGTGCGCTTATCCGGCAACTCGTGTTGATTCCGACGGCGGGTCCGCCGAACACGTGAATCGACGGCGTACCGCTCGTGCCGGTCTTCAAGAGGGCCGAGAACTCGGCGTAGTCAAGCTCGAGTGTTGCGTCATCCGAAGATCCGAAGAGGCCCCCTTCTGAACGTATGCTCCTTCCGCCCGAAGGACCAAGGCTTCGGAAATCGACCGGAGGCCTGCGTACTCGATCCCGCTTGCGTAGGTTGATCTCCGTCGACAAGGAGAAAAGCAATGAGAACGAGCGGAGACGCAGTGACGCGCGGCCAGTTCCTGACCGCCGCGGCAGGGGTGGCGGGCGCCGGACTCGCCGGCGGTTGCGACGCGACCCTGGGCGGCGGAACGGCCTCGACGGCGCCGGACCTCGTCGTGCACGGGTTGCGCGTCCGCACCATGGACGACGACAGTCCTGTGGCCGAGTCGTTCGCGGTCAAGGACGGACGCTTTCTGGCCGTTGGCGCCAGGCGCGAGGTCGACAATCTGCGCGGGCCCGGCACAGCGGTGATGGACTACGGCGACGCCGTGATCGTCCCCGGCTTCGTCGATGCGCACAGTCATCCGGCAGGCGCCGGCGTTCGCGAACTCAAGGACGTCAACGTGGACGCGCGCAGCATCGCCGAGATCAAGAACAGGCTTGCGACGCGCGCCAGCGAGACTCCGCCCGGCGAATGGGTCGTCGGCTTCAAGTACGACGACACGAAGCTGGCCGAGGGGCGCCCGCTGAGCCGGCCCGACCTGGACGAGGCGGTTCCGGGCCACCCCGTGGCGGTCGGCCACCGCGGCGGGCACACCAGCGTCTACAACTCGCGCGCCTTCGAGCTGGCCGGGGTCACGGCGGAGACGCCCGATCCTCCCGGCGGCCGGTTCTACCGCGAAGCCGGCGAATTGACGGGCTTGGTTGCGGAACGCGCCAACTACGTGCTGCGCGCCCTGATTCCCAGCACGCACACGGACGCGGACCGGCAGGCCGGGGTCGCGCTGATCACGCGCCTGATGGCCGAAGCCGGCCTCACGTCGATCCACGACGCGGGCACGTCGTCCGCAAGCTTGGCCGCCTACCAGGCCGCGTACGCGGCGGGCCAGCTGAGTTGCCGGGTCTACATGATGATGCGCGGACCGTACGAGAGTCTCCGCGAGGCCGGCGTCTCGACCGGATTCGGCGACGAATGGCTGCGGGTGGGCGGCGTCAAGTACAGCGCCGACGGCTCGGCTTCGGAGCGCACGATGCGCATGAGCACGCCCTATGTGGGACGTCCCGACGACTACGGCATCCTCGTCATGAGCCAGGAGGAAATCCATGAAGTCGTCGAGCGCGCCCACCGTTCGGGATGGCAAGTGGGCATCCACGCCAACGGCGACGTCGCGATCGACATGGTCCTCGGCGCCTACGAGCGCGTGCAGGAGACGTGGCCGCGTCCCGGCGTCCGCCACCGCATCGAGCACTGTTCGCTCGTCAATCCGGAGCTGCTTCGCCGCATCAAGGCGGCGGGCGCCGTGCCAACGCCCTTCTACACTTACGTTCACTACCACGGCAACAAGTGGGTCGAGTACGGCGCCGAGAAAATGGAATGGATGTTCGCGCACCGCTCGTTCCTGGACCACGGCATACCCGTCGCTCCGGCGTCCGACTACACGCCTGGTCCCTACGAACCGCTGATGGCGCTGCAGAGCATGGTGACGCGAAAGGACTTCGACGGGAGGGTCTGGGGCGCCAGCCAGCGCATCTCCGTCGACGAGGCGTTGCGCATATGCACGATGGGCGGCGCCTACGCGTCGTTCGAGGAGCAGGACAAAGGCTCCATCGCCGCGGGCAAGCTGGCCGACTTCGTCGTGCTGGCCGACGATCCGGGCGACATGGACCCGGAAGCCATCAAGCACATTCCCGTGCTGCGAACCGTTGCCGGCGGCCGAACGACCCACGAGGCCTGAGAACGTGGACGCCCAGCAGGCGGCCCTGTTCTTCCGCGGGCCGAAGGAATTCCGCGCTTGGCTGGAGCGCCGCCACGACGAGCGCTCCGAACTCTGGGTGGGCTACTTCAAGAAGGCGACCGGCGAGCCCAGCATGACTTGGCCCGAGTCGGTGGACGTGGCGCTGTGCTTCGGGTGGATCGACGGAATCCGCAAGTCGATCGACGAGAAGCGCTACAAGATCCGGTTCACGCCCCGCCGGCCCGGAAGCCATTGGAGCGCGCGCAACTTGGACCGCATCCAGCATCTCTTGAAGGCGGGGCTGGTCGTGGAGCCCGGCGTGGCCGCATACCGCAGCCGCAACCCGGCCAAGGAACGGCGAGCGTCCTACGAACAGGCGGACGAAGACGTAACGTTGCCGCCCGAATACGAACGCAGGCTGAAGGCGGATCGCGCGGCCTGGAGCTACTTCCGGACGGCCAGCCCGTCCTACCGCAAGCAGACGACTTGGTGGATCGTCAGCGCCAAGCGCGAAGAGACGAGGCTGCGCCGCCTGGAGACGCTCATCCGGTCGAGCGCCAAGCAGGAGCCGGTTCCCCCCATGCGCTGGGCGAAGCGGCAGGCGTCCCCGCCTTGAAGTTGCCCGCGGCTCGGGCCAGCCATTGCTGCGGCGGCAAGGCGCGGCGGCGCTCGCTGCGGCGGCGCGAAAACCATCTGGCCGCGAGCATCGCGTCCGCCGCGGCGTCGGCGTCGAGGCCGCGCTCACCGTCCTCCGCCACGGGGCGAAACGCTTCCACGACGAACTCGGCCGCCCGGCGGTAGTCCGGCCCCGACTTCGGCATGGGCAGATCGCCGTGCAACCGGCCCCGCCGAATCAGGTACAAGCGATCGTCGCCCCCGAAGCCCGGAACCGAGTACACCAAGTTCATGTCCAGGCCGCCGCCCGGAAACACCGACAGGCGCCGGCGCAGCTTCTCCAGGCGGGCCAAGC
Source organism: Longimicrobiales bacterium (assembly GCA_965203485.1). Classification (GTDB taxonomy): domain Bacteria; phylum Gemmatimonadota; class Gemmatimonadetes; order Longimicrobiales; family Gaopeijiaceae. Next base: position 55,069 of record OZ241892.1, on the reverse strand, counting down.
GGTCGCGCATCCTCGCCGCCTCCTCGAAGGCCATGCGCTGCGCCGACGCCGCCATGGCGCTCGCCACCATGTCCAGAGGCGCCCGGCTTCGTCCCTCCAAGAACGCCCGGGCGGCGGCTACCCGCACCATGTACTCCGCACGCGTGCAACGGCCCGCGCAGGGCGCCAAGCAGCCGCCCACGTCTCCCCGCAGGCACATGGGCGCCCGCTTCGCCGAGAACATCTCCAGCTGGCCGCCGAACCGAGTCGGCGTGTCGGCGGGACAATCGCGCAGTCCCAGCACGCGCGCGAGGTCGTTGGTCGCCTCGGCCAGCCACCCGGCCCGGCTGAACGGACCGTAGTACCGGGCTCCGTCGCGCGCCACGCTCGTCGTGGCCACGATCCGGGGAGCGGGCTCGCGCGTCACCTTGGCGAACGCGACGGGACGGCCCCGCTTGTGCTCGACGTTGTAGGCCGGCTGCCAGGCCCGAATGAGCCGCATCTCGCGGAAGAGAGCCGCGAACTCGTTGGGCACGTAGTCCCACGCCACGCTCGCCGCCTCCCTCATCAGCCGGGCGTGCTTCGCCCCGTTGCGGCGGTCGCGGCCCTGAAGGGCGCCGAAGTAGGACAGCAGCCGCGCCCGCGTCCGCACCGACTTGCCCACGTAGAGAATGCGCCCGTCGGCGTCCAGCCAACGGTACACTCCGGGCCGGTTCTCTGCCCGAGCCAGCACGTGCTCCTTCAGCCGCGACCGCTCCATGCCGAACAGTATTCGCCTTTTGTTCGGTATCGCGTCAAGCTCCTGCCGCTATCGCGCCGCCCGTTCGGCGAGCTTCCTGCGCAACCTCTCCACGCGCTTGCGGTTGACCCCGAGGTCGTGATAGCCGACGCGGGCCGCCGAGCGCACGTGGATCACTCCCGCCCCGGCGTCCAGGCATGCCTCCAGGTCGTCCGCGAACCCCAGGCGGCTGCGGCACACGGCATGAAGCCGGTCGCGCGTCGCCGAAACGAGCGTGGTCCGTGGAAGAGCGGAGACGATCTCCCGGAGCGCCGCGAACGCGGCCCACGGATCGCCGGACACTGCCAGGGGATCGACCCGGTTGCGCGCAGGCGCGTCGGGGCGGCTGCACACGCAGTTGGGGCGGGCGGGGCACGGCCGCGCCAATTCGCCGGACGAGTTCCGGGGCGCGGCGCCCCCTTCTCCGGCGCCGGACTTCGCGTCCATTTCCTCGCAGTCTCCCTTGCTCGTCGCGCCAGTCGCCCACTTGCCGCCCGGCCGCGTGCCCGGCTACCCTTCGCGACCCGTCGCAAGATAGCCCATGACGGCAGTCCCGCCTCGCCCCGGGCCAAAGGCCGCGGCCGAGACGCCCGACAGATTCCGCGACAAAATCCACCAGGAATCCGTCGGAAGCGGAGTCCGTTCCGTCCTGCCCAGGTCGCCGCCGAGACGCCAATGCAGGCCCTGCGACAAAATCCACTAGGAATCTGTCAGGAGCGGGGATCGTAGTCCGCGCGGGCTCGCCCCGGTCCAGCCTTCGCAAGTTGCCCAAGCCGCATTGCAGCGTAGCCTCCAGCCACGTACGTTGGCTGCTCATGAGCGCGTACGCCACGCCTGGACACCGCACGTCCGTCGTCGTTCGGGATCCGCTGTGGAACACGATCCGGCTGGATTCCGTGGCTGTGGCGATCGTCGACACGCCCGCGTTCCAGCGGTTGCGCTACATCCGGCAATTGGGGCTGGCGCACTTGGTCTACCCCGGAGCCACGCACACGCGCTTCGACCACGCGCTGGGCGTCTACCACCTGGCCCTTCGGGCGCTCGCCGTCCTGCGCGAAAAGCAGCCTGGACCCGAGGAGGCGTGGGCAGGCGCCCGGCTCGTCCCCTACGCGGCGCTGCTGCACGACATCGGCCACTACGCCTTCTCGCACGCGCTCGAGGAACTCGAACCGGCCCGCATTCCGGGCGGCCACGAGGCGATGGCGGAACGCTTCTTCGAGTCCGCGGAGCTTCGCGATGCCCTGTCGCCGCTGGGACCGGACGCGGCCAGGGCGATCTTCGGCATCATTCGCGGAGAGGGCGCCACGCCGCTGCGCGGCTTGGTCAGCGGCAGCCTGGACCTCGACAAGATGGAGTACCTGTGCAGGGACGCCCGCTTCTGCGGTGTGCCCTACGGCGCCGCCGACGTGGACCGGCTGCTTCACGGCCTGGAGCTTCTGCAGGACCCGGACACGGGCGCTTGGGAAGTGGGGGTCCACGAGAAGGCGGCGAGCGCGCTGGAGTCGCTGCTCTTCTCGAAGTATCAGATGTTTCGGACCGTGTACTGGCATCACGCGGTCCGAGCCGCCACATGCTTCTTCAAGCGCATCGTGGAGACGGCCGTGGAGGAGGGGCTGCTGCGCCCGGACGAACTGGTGGGCCCAGCCGACGAGCAACTCCTCCACCGTTTGGAGCGGCGCGCCGAAGGCTCCGAGCGCACGGCCGCGCGACGACTGGCGGCCAAGTGGCTTCCGGCGTTGCGGACGCGGCGGTTGCCGAAGCGCGCCGCCAAGATCGCCGCCAGCGACCTCGAAGGCGCGCGCCTGCCGAACTGGGTCGCGGGCGACACTCCGGAGAAGCGCCGCTGGGAAGACGCGGTGGCGGCCGAGCTGGGCCTCGGTCCCGGCGAAGCGATGCTCGATCTCCCCGTCAAGAAGGCCATGTTCCAGATGGACTTCCTCGTGGCGCATGCGAAGGGCGTGGTCCGCTTGGGCAGCCAAGGGATGCGGGGCCTGATCGACTTGCCGCGAATGGCGGCCCAGCTCCAGCGAACCGCGAGCGTGCTGCGGCTGTTCACGATGGAGCGGAGGGAGGTCGGCCCCGCCTGGTTGCTGGACCGTCTGGCGAGCGCCGAACCAGGGGGGCAGGGGCGGCCCGCCGGGGGCCGGACGAGAAGCCGCAGGCGGCCGCCGGGCGCGCCGGGGGGAAGCGGCCGTGCGGCGACGTAAACCAAAAGCCGCCTTCGCGCGTCTATAGGAGATGAGGAACGACGGTCGTGCCAACCCCGGAAGCCGCCAGCGCGGACGGTGGCCGCAAGGGGACGGCCGGGCCGAGTTCGGCTTGCCCGGCGCGCACGGCGGTGCTAGTTGGCCGAGGTTGACGAGCGCGAAGCAAGAGGACACCTTGTAGGGCTATGCGTCAGCCGCGGCCCCGGCCGCGGACGCTAGTGGAAACGAAGGGGCAGGGAGTGACCAATGGCCGCCAAGAAGAAAAGCCAGAAGAAGCGCACGGCAAAGAGCATTTCGTTCGACGCCGGGCTGGACGAGCAGAGTTCGCTGGACCAGTACCTGCGCGACGTCAGCCGGGAGGAGCTGATCACGCCCGAGGAGGAGAAGCGCCTGGGCGCGTTGGCGCAGCAGGGCGACGAGGAAGCCATCCAGGCCCTGGCCAAGGCCAACCTGCGCTTCGTCATCAGCGTCGCCAAGAACTACCAGAACCGGGGAGTCGCGCTCACCGATCTGATCCAGGAAGGCAACGTCGGCTTGGTCACCGCCGCGCGGAAGTTCGACCCGACCCAGGGGGTGAAGTTCATCAGCTACGCCGTCTGGTGGATTCGACAGGCCATTCTCGCGGCCCTTGCCAACCAGGGCAGACCCGTGCGCGTCCCGCTCAACCGGGCGTCCGACCTGTCGAGGATCTTTCGCGAGCGGGAGCGGCTCAAGCAGGAGCTCGAGCGCGAGCCGTCGGTCCAGGAAGTGGGCCGGGCCGCGCGCTTGACGCCCGAAGTGGTCGAGTTCCTGCAAACCCTGAACGCCGCGGAGATCAGGCTGGACGCGGCAGTCGGGGAGAGCGAGGACTCGAAGCTCGTCGAGCGGTTCATCGCCGAGGAAGCGTCGGAACCGGAGCTGGAAGTGGAGACTCGTCTCCGCAGCGAGGCCGTGGCCAAGGCGTTGGCCGCCCTCGAGCCGCGCGACGCGCGCGTGCTGAAGCTGTACTTCGGCCTCGAAGGGGGACGCGAGCATACCCTGGAAGAGATCGGCAACGACCTGGGCGTGACCCGCGAGCGGATTCGCCAGTTGCGCGACCGGGCGTTGCGGCGGCTGAAGGAAGGCGGCATGGGCGAAGCCCTGAAGTCGTTCGCGGCATGACCGCGGCTTCGGGAGCCTTCGCCGGCGCTGCCCAACACGGGGCCTCCGGCCCCTAGAGGAGGAGACCGATGGCCGGGAAGACCAAGAACCGCCGCGACGCCTCCCCGGCGTCGCCCGGCGACGCGATGCGGGACATGGACGGGCCCACGGGGCTCAACCAGTACCTGGCGGACGTGAACCGCCACGAGCTCATCACGCCCGAAGAGGAAAAGCGCCTGGGAGCGCTGGCCCGCCAAGGCGACGAGGAGGCGATTCGCGCCCTGGCCAAGGCCAACCTGCGCTTCGTGATCAGCGTCGCCAAGAAGTATCAGAACCGCGGCGTCGCGCTGGACGACCTGATTCAGGAGGGCAACGTCGGCTTGGTCACCGCGGCCCGGAAGTTCGATCCGGAACAGGGGGTCAAGTTCATCAGCTACGCCGTGTGGTGGATCAGGCAGGCCATCCTGGCGGCCTTGGCCAACCAGGGCCGTCCCGTCCGGGTCCCGCTGAACCGCTCGTCGGACTTGGCGAGGATTTTTCGCGAGAAGGAGCGGCTCAAGCAGGAACTGGGCCGCGAGCCGTCCAGCGAGGAAGTGGGCCGGGCCGCCCGTCTGACGCCGGAGATGGTGGAATCGCTCCAGACGCTCAACCACGCCGAGGTCAGGCTGGACGCGCCGGTGGGCGACAGCGAGGACTCCCAGCTCGTCGAGCGCTTCGCGACGGACGAGGTGGCCGACCCCGAGCTGGAGGTCGAAAAGCGCCGTCGCACGGAGGTGGTCAACCGGGCGCTGAGCCGCTTGAGCCCGCGGGACGCGCAGGTGCTGACGCTCTGCTTCGGGCTGGGCGACCGCAAGGAGCACACGCTCGAAGAGATCGGCAACCGCTTGGGGGTGACCCGCGAGCGCATCCGGCAACTCAGGGACCGCGCGCTGAAGAATCTGAAGGAAGGCAGCGAGAGCGAGGTCCTCCGCACGCTGTTCGGGGAGATACCGGGAGTGGTCCTCAACAAGTCGGCGGCCGAGCCGCGCCGGGGCAAGGACAGGCGCAAGGTCTACGCCGCTTGACGGGGTGGGGGCCTGGGACGCGACGCGAAGCCGGCGTTCGCCCGCGGCGGCGCGGGGTTTGCGCCGCTTGACGGAGTGTGGGCCGCCCCGGGTCGTTCGCGGCGCTTGCGGCGCCGACGACTTGGCGCGCTCGCGGAGGCGGTGACGGACGGGCAGGTCGTAGAGGTCGCGGGCGGCGTCTACCGGGTGTTCACGCCGGGCGGCCACGTCCGGGCGACGTTGCGCGGCAAGCTCAAGCAGGGCCGGCGGGCGGCCGCGGTGGTGATCGGCGACCGGGTCGGCGTGCACCGGGTCTCGGAAGGCCGCTACGTGATCGACGCGGTGCGCTCCCGCGAGACGGAGCTCGTCCGGCGAACGCGGGGAGCGCGCGTCTCCAAGGTGCTGGCCGCAAACCTCGACCGGCTGTTCGTGGTGGCATCGGTGGCACAGCCGGCGCCGTCCACGATCGTCGTGGACCGAATGCTGGTGATGGGCGAGGCGGGGGGCCTCGACGTCTTCCTCGTGTTCACGAAGACCGACCTGCCCGGAGGCCGCGCCCGCGCTCGCGCTCTGGCCGGCTCGTACCGCCAGGCCGGGTACCGGTCCGTGTGCACGTCGGTCTTGACGGGTCGCGGGATGGACGACTTCGGACGGTTGGCCGGTTCCGGCTCGTCGGCGCTCGCGGGGCCCTCCGGGGTGGGCAAGTCGTCGCTTCTCAACTGGCTGGACCCGTCCTTGGGCCTCCGCACGGGGGCCGTGGGGCGAAAGTCGCTGCGCGGGACGCACACGACGGTGGCAAGCCGCCTGGTGACCTTGCCGTCCGGCGGACGCGTGGCGGACACGCCCGGCTTCTCGGACGTGACGGGGGTCGACGTGACCGCTCCCGGACTGGCGGCGTGCTTCGCCGACTTTCGGCCCTTCCTGGAGCTGTGCCGGTTTCGCGACTGCATGCACCTGCACGAACCGGGATGCGCAGTCCTGCGGGCCGTGGCAGCGGGGCAGATCCGCGAGACCCGCCACCACAGCTACCGAACCATCCTGGGCGACCTGTGAGGCGGCGGGCGCGCAAGTGGGCGCGGCCGGCCTGACGAGCCTAAACTGGCGGCTCGCGCCGTGAGGGTGGCCCATCTCTCCGACCTGCACCTGGGTCACGGCGCCGCCGGGCCCGGCCGGAGGCGCGGGCGCGACGTGCTCCGCGCGTTCGGCGAGGCCGCGTCGCGGATCGGCGACGAGGCGCCGGCGCTCGTGGTCGTGGCCGGCGACGTCTTCGACGATCCCCTTGCCGGCGCGCCTGCGCTGGCGGCCTTCGTCCGAGGCGTGCGAGACTTGAGGGGCCGGGCGCCGGGCGTCGTGATCGGCGTCGTGGCGGGGTTGCGGGACACTCCGGTCGAATCCGGCAGGCAGGGACCGCTGGAGGTCGTGAGCGCGCTGGACGGGGTCGAGGTCGCAATCTCGGCCGCTCGGCGCCTCCGCCTCGAGGAGCACGACGCGTCGGTGACGCTCGCGCCGCACCTGGCGTGGGCCGGCTCGGGCGCTGGTGAACTCGTTGCCGAGCCGGACCCGGACGCGAAGTGGAACGTGCTCGTGGGCTACGCCGACCTAGCCGCCAACGGGCGCGCGGCCGCGGTTGCCGTTCGGCCGGGCCAGTGGGACTACGTGGCGCTGGGGTCGCGCCATGCGCGGGAGCAAGTGGCCGAGCGCGTCCACTACAGCGGATCGCTGGAGCGGATCGGGGCGGACCCGTGGGCGGAAGCCGTCGACGAAAAGGGATTCCTGGTGGCCGACTTGCGGTCCGGTTCGGTCGACTTCCGTCCTGTGCCCACGCGCGCCGTGGTGAGCTTGGCGCCGGTCGACGCTGGATCGGGCGGCCCCGTGGCCGTCGCGCGACGACTGGCCGAAGCCGTGGCGGGCGTACCCGGCGGCGTCGAGGACAGGCTCGTTCGCGTGCCCGTGCGGGGGCTGGGGCCGGACGACTTTGCGGCGTTCGACCACGACGCCCTGGCGCCGCTCCGAAGGCGAACGGCCGGGTTGCGGGTCGACGCGTTGCCGGCGGCGCAGGGCAAGGCGGCGGCGCGTCGAGGCGGGCCGGCGGAGCCGGGGGACGCTGTGCCGGCGGCGGGCCGGGGCCGGGCGCCGAAGGCCGGGGCCGGGCGATCCGGCGCGGCCAAGGCGGTCGCCCCGCAGGCCCGCAACGCCACGGACGCCGGAGCCGCGCCCATGGCAGCAACCGATCCGCCCACGCTGGCCGACCTGCAGGCCCTGGGCTTCGGGGGCCCCCCTGTCGACTTGGGCGGCGCAAGGGGGTTGGTCGCCCTGGTGGGCGGCGGCGAGTCGCCGTGGAACGCGGTCGCCGACTGGTTGTGCGCGGCGCTCGCGACGCCGGGCAACCGAGGATCCGGCCGCGGATCGTTGCCGGTGGACCGGACGGCCGAACGGCTCGAGGCCGCGTGGCGGGGGACGCCGCTGAAGCGCTTGGCGGCCGAGGCCCTGGCCGGCGCCGGACTCGGCGGTCCCGAGTACGCGGCCGTTTGGTTCGGGGCGGGGCCGGCGGAGACTTGGCTGTCGGCGGGCGCCGCGTTGGCCCGCGAGCCGGGCTCGGCGGACGGCGAGCAGATCGCTGAACCGGCGGCGAACGAGAGCGGCGGACGGCGGAGCGGCCGCCCGCCGGCAGCGCTCGCGAGGTGGTTTCGGCGCTTGGTCCGCGAGACGGAAAGGGACGTGGCCCGGCTCGAGGAATCGCAGGCGGGCACGGACGAGATGAAGGCGCGGCTCGCCCGGTTGCGCGAGGACGCGGCGGAGATACAGGGCGATCTCGAGGCGGCGACGATGAACTGGGTGCGGGCGCGCCAGGACGCGGAGACGCGGCTCCTGCTGCATCGCGACAGGGCGCGCGAACTCAAGGAGAAGCTGAAGGAGATGGAGCGGGCCGGCCGGGACGCGGCAGGAGGCGCGGAACCGGCCGGCGGGCTTGCGGACGCCATGAAGGCGCGCCGCGACGAATGGGACAGCGTGGTACGGGACGGACAGTGGTGGCGGCGGCGGCGCGACCAGCTGGAGGACAAGCCTCCGGAGATCAAGGCGGCCGAGACGCGCAAGCTGGAGACGGAATCCGAGATCGACTCCCTGTCGGAAGACATCGAGAGACGGCGCGTCCAGGCCCGGGAACTCAAGTACGCGCAACGGCGCCTGCACGATCTGCAGGGGGCCGGAGCAAGGATCGCGCCGCCCGGAACGCCGGGTTCCGGGAGCGCCGACGATCCGCCTTCGGGGGCGGCCGAACGCTTCCGCGAGCGCGTTCATGCGAAAGCGGTGACGATCACGGGAGGCCGCGTCGCGGGCGCGTTTCCCGAGCTCTTCGCGGGGTGGGCCGAAGGCGGCCTGCGCAATGGAAGCGACGCGGCCGCCCTGGAGCTGGCCGCCCGGATCGCGCTGGCGGAACTGGCCGTCGAAGCGGACGCGCCGCTGGGATCGGTGCTCCTGCCGAGGACGCTGGGCGCGCTACGGGGCGAGGACGTGGCCCGCGCGCTGGCGGCGCTGGCGGCACTGGCCCAGCGGGTTGCGCTGGTGCTGGTCGGGGCGCCGCGCCGCGTGGTGGCCGCCGCGCCCGAGTCCTTCGACTTCCTTCTGTGGGCGAACGACGGCCTCGACGGACGGCCGAGCCCGACCGCTCGCCGCCTGCGCCCCGCCCCGGCGCGCTTGGTCCAGCCCTGATCGCGGCCGGGTCCGCGACGGGCGGTCCGCCTATCCCTCGGGATTCTCGGGATCCCGCAACCGCTCCCAGGCTTCGTAGCGGTTCGCCATCTGAGTGGCCGTGGCCTCGTCGCCTCGGGACGCGGCCGCGGCGTACAAGGCCAAGTGGGCCCAGCCGTAGTAGCTCGCTATGCCCACGGACGGCAGGTCGGGCCAGAACTCCCATTCGTCCGGCAGGCCGGCGCTGTGCACGAAGACCTCGTCCAGCAGCAGGCGCGTCTTCTCCACGTCGACCCACCTGGCGGTGGCGAGCACCCAGCCCTCGTTGTCGATGCGGTGAAGGTCGCGATCGGCAATGGCCGCCGGTTCGCCCGGCCACAGCCGGAACGCCACGCCCTCGCGAATGACGTGGGCGCGGAGTCCGCTGGCCGTCGTGGCGCCCTGAACCCGCAAGGCGACGCCGCCGCTTCCGGCGAAGTACACTGGACGATCGTCGATGGCCGTCCTGATCGCGAGCAGCTGGAACTGCTGCGGAGCCGCAATGGGCCGTTGGCCTTCCAGCCGGGCGGACAGCGGCCCAAGCTGCACGGTGACGGCAGTGTCCAGGAACGGGGGCTGGCCGAACGCGATCCGGTCGACGACCTCGTCGGTCAGCGTCGGCGGGAATATGGACTTGGTGGGCAAGCGGACGGGTTCGGACAGCAGGATGGGCGTCTTGCCGGCAGCGAGGGCCAGCTCGGGGTCGTGGGTGTACATGGCGCCGGTGTTCTCGGCAGTGTACGGACGCTGGCAGACGATCCGCGTTGGGTCCGCATCCGGGTCTTGGCCGGGCTCGCAGGGCCGCGTGAGCTTGGCGAGCTGGGTCACGTACCACGGCGTGGCGAGATAGGAAGTCACGGCGACGGTCACGTCGCGGCGAATTCCTTCCACTTCCTGCAAGTACCACAGGGGGAAGGTGTCGTTGTCCCCGTTGGTGAAGATCAAGCCGTAGGGCTCGACGCTCATGAGGATGTTGTGCGCCCAGTCCCGGGCCGAGTAGTCGTAGTCGCGCCTGGCGCGCTCGTAGTTGAGCGCCAGCGGAACGAAGGCGACGCCCAGGATCGGAGCGACGGTCGCCGCCGCCCACCGCCCGGGCCATCCGCGCCCGCTCAAGAAGCCCCAGGCGCGTCTCCACAGCGTGGCGATGCCGACGCCGGCCGCCAGTCCCCAGATCGAGAAGCCGACGATGAAGAAGTAGTCCCGCTCGCGCACCTCGTGCAGATCGAGCGTGTCCGGTTCCGGCGCCGGAATCGAGTAGCCGTACTTGAAGTTCATGTAGTAGACCAACCCGGCCGACAAGATGACGAAGAGCGAAGCCATGTAGATGCCGCTCTTCGGATCTCGCCGGATCATCTCGGCCATCCCCAGCAAACCCAGCACGACGAACAGCGCCGTGAAGGGCGCTCGTCCACGACCGAACAAGACGTCGTTCCCGTCGAGCCCGCGCGACCATTGCCAGTCGAAGTACTGGAACCAGTTCTGGAGTTGCGCCCGCAACGGCGCCAAGCGGATCGATTCCGGCGGCTTCACGTACTGTTCCCGCTTCAGAGCCGACGACAACTCGGGGCACCCCGCGTACCCGTAGGTGACCACGCTCGTCACGGCTTCGCCGAAGCTCTCGCACGTGGGCTGAGCCTCGTTGATGACGGGGTCCTGCGCGGCGCGCAGAGGGAGGAACAGGTGAACCGACAGTCCCAGGATGCCGGCCAGCAGGACGGCGGGATACAGCCGCCAATGGAGGAGCGCGCGCGGCCGAACCAAGCACACGAAGAGGAACAGCGCAGGCGCCGCCAGGAAAGCCATCAGGTGATTGCCCACCGAGAGCGCCAGCACGAACGTCATCAGCAACAGCAGGTTGTCGTCCTTGCCGCGTCCCAGGCTGTCGCGCCACCGCAACGCGAGCCATGACAGCAGGGCGATGGTGAAGAACGAGACCGAATAGACCTTCTCGTTGACGTTGGACTGGTTCCAGACGGTGAACGCCGTGGCGCTCACCAGCACCGCGGCGAAGGCGCCGACGAGGCGAAACGGCCGCGAGCCGCCGCAGAAGCCCAGGATGCGGTGGACGACGAGAAACCACAGACCGTGCGCGGAAGCGCTCGCCATGGCCGAGAACAAGTTCACGCGGACTGCCGTGGACCAGCCCAGCGGCTCGAGCAGAATGTGCCAAGCGCGGGCCATGAGCACGAACAGCGGATTCCCGGGCGGGTGCGGGATTCCGAGGATGCGCGCCGTGGCGATGTACTCGCTGGCGTCCCAAAAGGCCGCCGTCGGGGCCAGCGTGGCGATGTACGTGGCCGCCACGGCCGCGGTTGCGACGAGTGCCCACTTGTACGGCCAAGCCTCGCCGTTCGCTGCGAACTCGCCGACGCCGGCCGAGGTGCGCCGGGACGCGAGCCTGCCGTTCGCGGTCATGTCGCCGTTCGCATGGCCGTAGCCGGGACGTGGGGAGTGGGTGCGCTCATGTTCGCGCCCCGCGGGAGCAGGGGCCTCGCTCTGCCGGGCGACGTCATCGCGCCACGGGTGGGCTCGCTCGCGTCGCGTCGCGCAGAAGCAGGCTGCCGGTGTCCATTACAGTACAAGTCCAGCCGTCAGGTATCCAGGTGGTTCCGGAGTACTCGGCAACCACTGCCGGTCCGGCGAACTCGCCCCCGGCTCGCAGGGAAGCGCGCGCGTGGAGGCTGGCCGTAGTTGATCCGTTCGGGCCCCGAATGGTTGTCGGCGACGGCGTGGGCGCGCTCCCGCGCCGGGGTCCGGCCAGCGTCACTTCGGGGGGCGGCGCCTCGGCGGCAACCCGCAACGTGACCGCTTCGACGCGGGCGTCCCTCCTCTCGTAGCCGTAGCGCTGGGCGTGGGCGGCGTGGAAGGCGTCTTTCCATCCCTTTGCCGGCACCCGAAGCTCGAAGCTCTGGCCCGCGTAGCGCGCGTCCACCGTCTCGGAGACGCGAACGGCGTCCGGCGGACAGCCTTCGGCCAGGAGGTCCTCGACAGCGGTCCGGCGGAGTTCGGCGAAGAGCGGCCCCATCGATTCGATCCGGCGGCCGAGAACGGTCCGGGACGCCTCGCGCGCCACCGGAGCCACGAGCATGCCGTAGGCCGAGAGGAGCCCCGGATCGGGCGGGACCAAGGCCGCGGCCACGCCGATTCGGGACGCCAGCTCCGCCACGTGAAGGCCGCCGGCGCCCCCGAAGGCGACCAGGCAGAAGTCCTTGGGATCGTAGCCCCGCTCCACCGAGATCACGCGCAGCGCCCGCTCCATGGCGCTGTTGGCGACGGCCACCACCCCCTCGGCGGTCTCTTCCCGGCTCGCGCCGAGCCCGTCCGCGATGTGGTCCAGGACGGGCCCGATCGCGCCGCGGTCCAGGCGCTCGGCCCCTCCGAGAAAGCGCTCGGCGGGCAAACGGCCCAGCCACACGTGCGCGTCGGTGACGGTGAGCGCCGTGCCCCCGCGTCCGTAGCATGCGGGTCCCGGCACGGCGCCTGCGCTCTCCGGCCCCACCTTCAGAGCTCCCCCCGCGTCCAGGCGCGCGATGCTGCCTCCGCCCGCGCCGACCGTGTGGATGTCCAGGACCGGAATCGCCACGGGCTGCCCGTCCACGGCGAACTCGCGCGTCGCGAGCATCTCGCCCGGACAGATGGACACGTCGGTCGAAGTGCCTCCCATGTCGAACGCCACGATCCGCTCGAACCCCGAGCGGCGAGCGGCGTCCGCGGCCCCCACGACTCCTCCGGCCGGCCCCGACAGCACCGTCCGCACCGGCTCCTCCGCGGCGCGGGCCACCGGAACCGCCCCGCCGTTGGACCCCATGATGCGCACCCGCTCCGCTCCGGCCTGCTCCTCGATCCTGGCCAGATATCCCGCCACCAGCGGCGCCACGTACGCGTTGACGACCGTCGTGGACGTCCGCTCGTACTCCCTGAACTCGGGAAGGATGCGCGAAGACACCGAGACCGGCTTGCCTTGGGGAGCGAGGGCGTCGGCCACGGCCTCTTCGTGAACCGGATCGGCATAGGAGTGCAGCAGGCAGACGGCGAGCGATTCGAACTCGGCGGCCCAGGCGGCGAGCGCCCGGAGCTCGGCCTCGTCCACCGGCTCAAGCTCGGCGCCCTTCGGATCGAGCCGCCCGCGCACGCCCACGCGGTCGCCGCGGGCCGCCAACGGAGGCTTGCGAGCGCCCACCAGCGCGTAGAGCTGAGGACGGTTCTGCCGGCCGATCTCCAGGACGTCCTCGAAGCCCCGGTTGGTGACCAACCCGACTCTCGCGCCCTTCCGCTCCAGCAACGCGTTGGTCGCGACCGTCGTGCCGTGCAGCAACGCGAAGGACCTGTCCCGGCCGCCGAGCAGCCGCCGGAGTCCGTCGAGCACCGCGCGGCTCGGATCGTCGGGCGTGGACGGGATCTTCAGGCGCCGCAGCGCGCCGTCGTCCAGCGCGAGCAGATCGGTGAACGTGCCGCCGGTGTCGACGGCGACCAGCACGGGGGGCGAGCCCGCGTCGCGCCGAGGGTCCCGCTTGCCCGAAGCCGCCTGCTCGGCCGGGATTCCCGGGCCGCGCATCGCCTCGGGTGCGTCGCCGCGCGTCTCCTTCGTAGACTTCCCCTTGCCGTCGGCCAAGGCCCGCCGCCCCCTCACGCCGCTCGACCGCGATCCAAGTGAACCTCCGTCCGTCGCTCGATTCCTTCCTGGGCCGAGCCCAACCCGGCTCTCGCGTGCCGGTTTGGTGCGAGTTCCTCTTCGACGCCGACACGGCCGTCACGGCGTACCACAAGCTCAAGGACGGGCCCTTCGGCTTTCTGCTGGAATCCGTGGTCGGCGGCGAGCGCTGGGCGCGCTACAGCTTCCTGGGCAGCCGCCCGCGCAGCGCCTGGAAGTTGGAGGCAGGACGGGTGTCGGCATGGGAGCCGGCCCAGGGCTGGTCGGACGTCGGGCCCGTCGACGCCTGGGAGGATCTGAACCGGCGGCTGGCGGGAGCCGTGCCGAGGCCCGACGAACGGCTGCCGCGCTTCTGGGGCGGCGCAGTGGGCTACTTCGGCTACGACGTGGTGCGGAGCCTCGAACGTCTCGGTCCCGGCCCGCCGGACGACCAGGGCCTTCCGCAGGCGCTCGTCATGTTCCCCGACGTGGTCGTCGCGGTCGACAACCTCAACGGCCGCGCCAAGGCAATCGCCACGGTGGACGTGGGCGACGCGCCGACTCGCGAATCGCTGGCGCGTCTCTACGGCGGCGCCGGCGCCCGCCTCGAGGAAGCGGTGGGCCGCCTGCGCTCGAAGGGCGGGCCTTCGCCGCTCGGACTGGCGGCCGGCGCCGAAGACCCGGCATGCGCGAGCAACCTCGGACGCGCGGCGTTTTGCGCGGGAGTGCGGCGCATCAAGGAATACATCGCGGCGGGCGACGCGTTTCAGGTCGTGCTGAGCCAGCGCCTGGCGACGCGCTTCGACGGGCCGCCTTTCGATCTCTACCGCGCGCTGCGGACGATCAACCCGTCGCCCTATCTCTACCACCTCGACCTCGACGACTTCAGCATCGTCGGCTCCTCGCCCGAAGTGCTCGTGCGGCTGGAGGACGGCGTGGTGACCGTGCGGCCCATCGCCGGCACGCGTCCCCGCGGCAAGACGGCGGCGGAGGACCAGGCGATCGCGGAGGAGCTGACGCGCGACGAGAAGGAGCTCGCGGAGCACCGGATGCTCGTGGATCTGGGCCGCAACGACGTCGGCCGCGTATCCGAATACGGGAGCGTCGCGGTCCCCGAACTCATGGAAGTGGAGCGCTACTCGCACGTCATGCACCTGTGCAGCCGGGTCGAGGGCCGGGCCAGGAGCGGGCTGTCGGCGCTCGACGTGCTGGCGGCGTGCTTTCCGGCCGGGACGGTCACCGGGGCGCCCAAGGTGCGCGCGATGGAGATCATCGACGAGCTGGAGCCGACGGCGCGAGGTCCGTACGCGGGCGCGGTGGGACACCTCGGCTGGGGGGGACGGCAAATGGACACTGCGATCACGATCCGCACGATGGTGGTCCGCGACGGGCGGGCTCACGTGCAGGCCGGCGCCGGCGTGGTGGCCGACTCGGATCCCGAGCGGGAGTACGAGGAAACGATGAGCAAGGCCCGCGCGCTGCTCCGGGCCGTGGCGGCCGTCGGACCGCTCGGCGGGCAACGCGCTGAGTCCCGCTACTCGGTCCCGAGCTCGTCGTAGAGACGGACAAGCGCGTCGAGGCCCCGCTCGAAGCAATCCAGCGCGAGCCATTCGTTGGGCGCGTGCATGTTGGCGCCGGGCAGCGCGAACCCCATGAGAAGCGTGTCGGCTCCGAGCGTCTCCTCGAGTTCGACGACGATTGGAATCGTGCCTCCCTCGCCGACCAGCAACGGACGCGTCCCGAACGACGCCTCCAGCGCGCGCGCCGCGGCCTCGAAGACGGGTCCGGCCGGCTTGGCGCGCCAAGGACGCGCTCCGTGGAGCGCCGTCACCCGCACGTCCACGCCCGGCGGCGCATGATCGCGCACGTGCTGCTCGAAAAGCGCCGTCACCCGCTCGGGCGTCTGGTTCGGCACCAGCCGGAAGCTGACCTTGGCCATCGCGCGCGACGGGAGGACCGTCTTGGCGCCCTCTCCCGCGTAGCCCGCCGCGATTCCGTTGACGTCGCAAGAAGGACGCACCCAAAGGCGCTCCAGCGGAGAATAGGCCGTTTCGCCTCCCTCCAGCGCGGCGCCGCCGGCCTCGCGGGCGAAGGCGCCCGCGTCGAACGGAAGGGCGCGGATGCGGTCGGTCTCCTCCTGTTCCGGCGGCGCGACGTCGTCGTAGAAGCCGGCGACGGCGATCGTGCCGTCCGGGCCGTGAAGGCCGCCGATCAGCCCGGCCAGCGCGTTCGCGGGGTTGCGCGCGGCCCCGCCGTAGGCCCCCGAATGGAGGTCGCCCGGCGGGCCGGTGGCGTGCAGCTCGAAGTACGCGAGGCCCCGCAGCGAGCAGAGCAGCGACGGCTGTCCGGGCGCGAACATCGCCGAGTCGGAGATCACTACCGTATCCGCCTGCAACCTCGCCCTGTGGCGCCGAACGAACGGAAGCAGGTTCGGCGACCCTATCTCCTCTTCGCCCTCGGCGAGCATCACGACGTTGACCGGCAGGCGCCCGCGCGTCGCCAAGTGGCTCTCCAGCGCCTTGACGTGCATGAACAGCTGTCCCTTGTCGTCGGCCGCGCCGCGCGCGTAGATGCGCCCTTCCCGCACCGTGGGCTCGAACGGCGGCGACTCCCAAGGCTCCAGCGGCTCGGGCGGCTGGACGTCGTAGTGGCCGTAGACGAGGAGCGTCGGCGCATCCCGAGGCGCCCCGCGCCATTCGCCCAGGACCACCGGGTGGCGGGCGGTGGAGAACGTCTCCGCTTGGAGTCCGGCCTGGCGCATGCAACGGCACAGCCACGCGGCGGCCCGAGCCGTGTCCCCGTCCCGCTCGCTCTTGGCCGAGACCGACGGGATGCGCAGGAAGTCGGACAGTTCGTCCTGAAACCGCGGTCGCGCCTCGCGGGCGAAGCCAAGGGGACCGGCGGCGGCGTCCGCCGGGGGCGTCACGTGAGGCCCTTGACGCCCCACCGGTAGACCCACGTCATCAGCGCCGCGAACACGGCGGCTCCCGCCATGCCGCCCGGACTGAGGGCCACCGGGTCGTAGAACTCGAAGATGCCCACGCCCAGCATCCCGCCGATGGCCGCCGCGAATCCGCCCAGGACCACGAGGAGCGTCGAATGCCCGCGAGTCTCGCGCGGGTTCTTGACCACCAGCTTCATGGCCAAGCCTATCGCGCCGCCCATGATCACCCAGACTGCCGCCCCGATCCAGTTCTCCATGAGCGGAATCTACTTCTTTCCCATGCGCCGCTTCAAGGCGTCGAGACGCTCGTCGATCGCTTCGTCGCGCGCCCTGCCGACGGCTTCGTCGAACTCCGCCGCGCTCGGCCCCGGGCGTCCGTCCTGCGCGTCCTCTTCCATGCGGTCCAAGTCGTTCAGCAGATCGGAGACGCTTCCCAGCGAATCGCGCGCCCTGGCGCGTCCCGCCTGGGCGGAGAGTCCGTCGCGGCTGGCGCGCGCTTCCCTGATCTTGCCCAGCATGGCCTCGTATTCCGCCTCCTGAAGGCGGATCTCGGCCTCGATCGCGTCCGCCTTGCGGGCGAGCACGCGGCCTCGTTCGGCGTGCTTCTCGGCGTACTCGGCGGCGATCTCCGCCGTCTCGGCGTCGCCGATCTTGCGCGCCAAGCCCTCGCGGCGGCGGCAGACCGCCTCTTCCCCGGCCTCGGCCTCGGCCTGCTTTCGCGCCTTTGCGAGCTGCTCCTTCGCCAGCGCCACGGCCGCCTTGGCGTCCACGGCCTCGCGCTCCATCCGCTTGAGCAGGCCGTCCACCGTTTCCGCCACCGAGTCGCGGCCGAGCTCCTGGTGGAAGTTGTCCACGGCTTCCTTGAAGGCCCTTCGCAGGTCGTCGAACATGGTCGTTAAGCAATATACGGCGGCGGGAGCACCCTTCAACGGGCGTGGTCGGCCGCGTCGTCGGCCGGCGTGCCCGGGCGTCCGGCCGCCGACCGAGGTTCGGCGCAAGCCTGCCCGCCGGCCGGCCAGTGGCGCGAGGCGCGCGGGCCGCCGACCACGACCGAACGCTCGGTGCGCGGCTCGCGCCCGCCGGCCAGCCGGTGGCGCAAGGGGTGCAGGACTCCTCCCTCGGAGAAACCGTCGTAGATGGCGCGTTCCGGGGGCGGCGCGTCGCCGCGGGATGCCAGCGCGCGTTCGGCCGCGTCTTCGACCGCGCGGGACGCCTCGTCCTCGATCTCCTCGAGCGCGGCGGAGGCGATTCCCTCCTCCAGCAGAAACGCCTCGAACAGTCCGACGGGATCGCGCCGTCCCCACTCCTCGAACAGACGCGCGTCGAGCGTCTCCCTCGCCTCGCGCTCGTCGTGCGTGGCGTGCCCCCCCATCCTGAAGGTCCCGGCCACGACCCCGGCCGGTCCGCGTCCCTCCACGCAACGCCTCCTGGCGACGGCCGTGGCCGCGTGGACGTCCAGGACGTTGTTGCCGTCGCAGACCAGCGCGTCCATCCCGTAGGCCCGCGGCACGTCTTCCATCCTTCCGCCGGCGTGCTGCGCCAACGGCGTCCCCAGCGCGACCTGATTGTTCTGGACGACGAAGATGGCGGGCACGCGGGCCCCTGCCGCGAAGACCATCCCTTCGTGAGCGGCCGCCGTGCGAGTCGCCCCGTCGCCGATCCAGGTCAGCGCGACTCGGGCCTCGCCCCGGTTCTTGAAGGCGAGCGCCGCCCCGGCGACGATCGTCGCGCTGGCGCCCATGTGGCTGATCGGTTGAACGACGCCCCTCGACACGTCGCCGGCATGAAGGTCGCGTCCCCCGCTCGGGCTCGCGGTCGTCGCGAGGTACGTCGTGAACCCGTCTTCGAGCGGCATTCCCATCAAGTGGCACGCGCCCGCGTTGCGGATCATGGGGCTGACCACGTCGCGCTTGCGGTCCAGCGCGCTCACTGCGCCCACGGTGACGGCCTCCTCGCCGGTTCCCAGCCAAGCCTTGCTGACGACGCCTTGCCGCACCCAACGCTTGAGCGCGATGTCCTGCAAGCGCGTCGTCAGCAGGCCGCGATAGATGCCGAGAAGACCCGATTCGTCCAGCTGGTCCACGACTTCGGCCCGAGACGGGGACTCGCGGAACGTCTTGCGGTACCGCCGAACCGCGTCGGCGCCGGGGGTCCAGCGGTGGTACTCGGGAGGATCGAAGGCCGGAAAGCGTTTCACGGTGGAGGGCCGGGCGGCGAGTTGTCCCGGCGCGACGGGCGCCACGGAGAGGATCGAGGGCCGGGAGACGCTCGCGGAGGCCGCCGACGGAGCGCCGGCGCGGGGCGCGAACCCCGGCGGACCAACCCTTCGGGCGCCTTCGGCGCGGCGACGGCGACTACCGGGCGGCGCGGGCAGAAAACTGGCGGAACGGCCCGGGCCGTGTAAGTTTGGGCGTCGCCACTGCGGCGGGCAAGCTCGTCTTCGAGGGGGCGGCTCGCATTCCCTGCCGCGCCGCGCGGCCGAGGCCCGAAGGTCTTGCGCGGCGCATGGGGCGCCCCCGGGGGTCGGCCGTGCGCGGACCCCGCTATCCCACCGGAGAACCGCCATGCCGAGACAGGTGCGCAAGCGAGGCGTGGCGGCAGATATCGTGGTGGAGCTTCTGGAGACGCTGCGCCAAGTGGACCAGCCCGCCGAAGTCCTCATGGACGAAGACATCTCCCGGACCCTGCCGCGACGCTTCGGCATCAGCGGCGTCATCGAAACGCAGATCAAGCTTCAGCGCGACCGCGCCCGCCGGGGCGACCGGTTGCCCCCGGACGAGGTCTCCGGGCTGATTCAGCTGGTCATGAGGCGGCCCGACTCGCGCGAGATCTTCTTCAGGGCCGGAGCGAGGCTGGCGAAGCGCCAAGTGAGCGCCCGAGGCCGGCTGTTTCCGCGCCGCCTTCGCTTGCGGCTTGTGAAGAAGCGCATCCAGCGGCAGCTCGCCAAGCTGTTCGGGCGCCGGATGGGCGGCTTCATCTCGGGACCGTTCACGCTGGAGGTGTCCGCCTCGCCGTTCGTGCAGCTGGACAAGAGCGGCGACGCCTGCCAGTTCATCTCCGGCTTCTGCCAGCAGGCGCTGCGCGAAGGGGTGTCGGCCCAGTGGACGGTCGCCGAGCACCGTTGCGAGACGAAGGGCGATCCGACGTGCCGCTGGGTGGGATCGGACTGACTCGGGGCGGCGGTGCGCCCGCGAAAGGGGCGCCTACATGTGGTACAGCATCACGTAGACGGCGAAGCCGGTGATGGAGACGTAGAGCCAGGCCGGGAAGGTCCAACGGGCCAGGCGGCGGTGGGCGTCGAAGCGCTCGCGGCGGGCCAGGACGAGAAGGCGGAGCGCCAGCGGCAGCACGACGACCGCCAGGGTCATGTGGCTGAAGAGAACCGCCAAGTAGAAGGGCCGGAGCGCGTCGGGGCCGGCGAACTCGTGAGTGCCCGTGAGCGAGAAGCGCGCGACGTAGGACGCGAGGAAGACGCCGGACGCCGCGGCGGCGCCCAGCATTCGGCGGCGGTGCGCCTCGATCCGCCCGCGGCGGACGGCCCGGAATCCGGCGAGAAGGAACGCGGCCGCCGTCAGATTGAGGATTGCGTTGACGGGCGCCAGCGCGTTGCCGAGAGCCTCGGCGCTCACGTGGCGCCCGCAGCTGGCGGGCGTTCGGCGGCGGCGACCCTGCCCGAGCGCGAGGGTCCGCTCTCTTCGGCGACGGTCGCGCCGGGGCGGGCTTGGCCGACCAGCGTCGCCGCGAGAACGAGGAGGACGCCGGCGATCGCCGTGTGGACCACGACGTAGGGCGGATCGAGGCTGAACGCCACCGAGGCGAAGCCGAACGCGACTTGGAGCACGGCCCCGCCCGCCAGCGCCGCCACGGCGCGGCGCGGCGCCGTCTCGCTGGACCGCCGCAGGACGAGCCATGCGTGTCGCAGCACGATGACCATCGCCAGCACGCCGAGCACGCGGTGCATGTAGTGGATGCGGACCAGCGGGTGGCCCAGCGGCGGCACGAGACTGCCCAGGCACAGAGGAATGTCGGGGCACGCCATCCCCGCGTCCTGATGGCGCACGAGGCCGCCGACGAACGATTGGATGAAGATGACGCGCACGCTCGACGTTCCGGCGCGCCGCACTCTCTTCCGGGACTCCTCGGTGCGGTACGTCCACGGTTCGCCGACTCGCGCGGTCATGACCGTGAGCAGAACCACGAAGGCGAGAGCGAGCGTGAGGTGGGACACCGAAATCGCGTCGGGCAGCCCGTAGATGACGGTTAGTCCTCCGAGGACGGACTGGACCAGCAACGCGGCGACCCCCGCCAAGCCCAGCCTGAAGACCGTCCGCAGTTCCGGGCGGCGGCGGCGCAGAAGGACGACGGCGGCGGTGAACAGCAAGACGAGGGCGCCGGCCCACAGGCGGTGGAGGTGCTCCCAGAAGACGCCGCCCGTCATCTCGGGGGTCAGCGTGCCGAAGCAAGTCGGCCAGTCGGGGCACGCCAAGCTCGACTCCGTGGCATGCACGATGCTCCCCAGCGCCAGGAGCGCCAGCGTCCACGCGAGGACGAACCCGAAGAGGCGCCGCACGGCAGAATTCGGCAAGAGCGCGAGCGAAGAAGGGCTGGCGCTAGCCGGCCGCCCGGGCGGCTCCGCTGCGGTGTCGCCCAAGGGACGCGCCGGCGGGAGCCGCATCCTCCCCGGCACGGCCGGCGATTCCGCCATGAAGCGCGTCGCCGCTCCCGGCCCCGCCGCCGTCGCCTGCAACCGCTTCGGCCCCGGGTCCCCCGACGCCGCCCGGGGCCTGGGTCCCGGGCCCGCCCGCCGCAACGATGCCCTCTTCCAGCCACGCGTAGCGGTCGTCCAGGACTCGCCGAGCGAGCCGGTAGGTCGTCACGTCGTCGTTGCGGAACAGCGAGGCGAAGGCCGCGCGCACCCGCCGCCGGGCGAGCCTGCACGCCTGGTCGGCCAGCTCGAACTCGCCGGCCGCCCGTTGCGCCTTCCCGTCTCCAGCCTGCCGGGCCGCGCCGGAGCCTTGGCCGGCCGCCGCCGCTTCGCGCGCGCGCACGCAGGCGGCGACCATCACGAACAGGTCCGCGCCGACGTCCACCAGCCGGCCCAGCACGGCTTGGCGCTGCTCGAGCTTCGGCCCGAAGCGGATCATGCAGTGGAACGTCGCGCGCGCGAGCCGCCTCGCGGACCGGTCGACGAAGCGCACGTGGCCCGCAAGGGGACCGAAACGGCGATGCCTCGGCCACCACCCCCAGCCCAGTCGCCGCAGGGGGTACCACGCCGCGTAGCGCGCTCCAGCCCGCAGGACCGCCGCGGCGCGCCTGCCCAAGGGAGCGCCGGCGTCGATCGCGGCGCCCGCCGCCTTCAGGTGCTCGTCCACCGCCTCGCGGGCAATGAACAGGCGCATGATCTCGCTCGAGCCCTCGAAGATGCGGTTGATCCGCGAGTCCCGCATCGCGCGCTCCAGCGGCTCCGGGTCCTCGCCCCGGCTACGCAGCGAGTCCGCGGTCTCGTACCCTCGTCCGCCGCGGATCTGCACGGCGTCGTCCACCATCCGCCACGACTTCTCCGTGTGCCACAGCTTCGCGGCCGCGGCCTCCATGCGGATGTCCACTCGCTTGCCGTCCGCCAATCCGGCCGCCAAGTCGACCGCGGCCTCCATCGCGTACGTGTCCGCCGCCATGCGTCCCAGCATCTGCGCGACCGCGTCGTGCTTGCCGATCGCGCGTCCCCACTGCACCCGCTCGCCCGCCCACTTGCGGCAGGCCCGCAGGTGGCCCTTGGCCGCCGCGGTGCAGAACGCGGGCAGCGCCAGGCGCCCCGTGTTGAGCGTCACCAGCGCCAGCTTGAGTCCCAGTCCCTCTCCCCACAGCAGGTTCTCGCGCGGCACCTTGACGTCGCGGAAGCGCAGGACGCCGTTGGAGAGTCCCTTGAGTCCCATGAAGCGGCATTCCTGCACCACATCGACGCCCGGCCAGTCGCTCTCGACGATGAACGCGCTGATCGGCCTCTTCCCCCTGGCGCCTTCGCGCGGCGGCGTGCGAGCCATCACCACGATCAGCTTGGCGCGGGGGCCGTTGGTCGTCCAAAGCTTCTCGCCGTTGAGGAGGTAGTGCGAGCCGTCTTCCGAGAGCGTCGCCGTCGTGCTCATGTTGGCCGGGTCGGAGCCGACCATCGGCTCGGTCAGCGCGAACGCCGAGAGTTCGCCGCCGGCCGCGCGCGGCAGGTACTTCCGCTTCTGCTCCTCGGTGCCGAACAGCATGAGAGGCGTGGGAACGCCGATCGACTGGTGCGCCGACAGGAACGCTCCCGTGGAGCCGCACCGGCTCGCCACCAACGCGAGCGCGCGGTTGTAGGAGAGCTGCGACAGCCCCAGGCCGCCGTAGCCCTCGGGAATCTTGACTCCGAAGGCGCCCAGGGCCGCCAAGCCTTCGAGGACGGACTCCGGCACCCACCCGTCGCGGTCCACCGCGTCGCCGTCCACATGCTCCTCGACGAACTGCGCTAGACGCTCCAAGAACGGCTTGGCGCGTGCCGCCTCGGCCGGGTCCTGCTTCGGGTGGGGGTGCACCAAGTCCAGCGAGAGCCTGCCGTCGAACAGCTCCTTCATGAAGCTGCGCTTCTCCCAGCGCTCCTGGCGGGCGCTTTCCGCTACCTCGCGGGACTCGTCGGCGCCGCTGGCGCGGACGGCCGGGTCCGGGCCGGACTTGCTCATGATCCGCTCCTTTGCCGCTCCGGCCCCGGGTTCGCGCTGGGCGACGGCGCCCGCCGCGAACGAGGGCCGCTCGTTGGTTCGCTCTCTTGGCGGGGCGGCCTCAGAAGCTCGGCAATCTCGCCTGCGCGCGCTTCTGCGTCTGCTTCGCCTACCTCGATCAGCTCCTTGATGTAGTCCGACTGGAACATGACGAGGCTCAAGAAGTCTGGTGCCCGCACCTGCTTCGTGCCAAGTCCGCGCGTCAAGAAGCGGAACATCCTCGGCAGCTGGGGCTCGTGTTCGTCGGCGAGCCTTCCCAGGTCGACCGACGGGCGCATCGTCACGAGGCGCACGAACCTCATGCCTTGGCGGGCCTCCGGGCCGACGCGCGCCAGAAGCCGGTTGACGGCGTCGAGCCGGTGCGCGTCCTGGTCCAGCACGTCCAAGAAGACGGAATTCAGCAGCAGTCCGGCGACCTGCGCCGGCGGCGGGTATCCCTCGACGGTCTCCATGTCGGCCTCCTTGCCCGTGCGCCGCCGCCGGGTGCTGACGGCAAGAATGCGGTCCGCGCCGAGGTGGAGGGCCGGCGAAAGAGGCGCGGTCAGCCGGATGCCGCCGTCGCCGAACCAATGAGGGCCCAGACGAACGGCGGGGAAGAGGATGGGGAGCGCGGCCGAGGCCATGACGTGCTCCACGGACAGCACGGTGGGCGCCGAGCGGCGGTTCGGCCGCTCCCAGGCGCGCGCGCCTTGTCCCTGCACCCAGAGCACGGACTGGCCCGTGGAGTAGTTGGTGGTGCTGATGGCCGCCGCCTTGAGCCTGCCGGTGGCCAGATTGGCCCGGATGCCGGTGAGCTCGCCGTCTATCGCATGCAACGCCTCGGCGAGGTACCCGCGGAGCGGGCTCGTGTCCACCAGGCCGCGCACCCGGGGTCCGCTGCTCGCTCCGCCCGACGCCAGTTGCCACAACCACCCCGTCGCGCTCCTGGCCAAGGACCCGAAGTCGGTGCGGAACACGCGCTCCGGCGACAGTTCGGCCCAGAGGTGCCGCAGCTCCTCGGCGGCCTGCGCGAAGGTGCCGTGGTGGGCCGCCAGCATGGCCGCGTTGATGGCGCCGGCGCTCACCCCGGTCACGATGGGAACGCGCGCGTCCGGGAACCGCTTGGCGATGCCCCGGAGCACTCCCACTTGGTAGGCCGCCCGCGCACCGCCGCCGCCCATGACGAAGGCGAGGGCGCCTTGGGCCGCCGGATCGCCGTCTGCGACCGGCGGAAGAGCGGCGGCGTTCGGTTCGGCGGCCATGCGAAAACGTAGCGAGGGGCGCCTCGGCGGTTCCTGCACGTTGGCGCGTTAGATTGCGCTCATGGCGCATTTCACGTCCGCGCGGGTCGGCGCCGGCCCGCTTCCCTGCCGCCGCCGGCCCGGAGATGCCGCCCTGCATCCCGCCCGCGGCCCCGAGCGCTCCGCGCCGCTCCGCTGGCTGGCCCTGCTCGTGCTGGCGCCTTGGCTGGCCGGATGCCACGCCTACGCGCACGCGGCCTGGAGCGACCTGGACCGCGGCGACCAAGTGCGCGCCCTCCTCACGCCGCCTCAGGCCGAGGCGATCGGCGAAGCGGTGGCCTTGGACGGCCGCCTCTTGAGAGGAGAGGTCGTCGAAGCGGGCGCGACCGAGTTGTTGCTGGAGGTGCCGGTGCACACCGGCGTGGACGGCATCCGGGTCGAGTCGCTGCACCAGCGCGTGCGCGTTCCGGCGGCCGGCGTCGCCGACTTGGAGCGCCGCGCGCTGCACCGGGGCCGCACGTACGCCGTGATCGGCGCCGCGGCCGGAGTGGTCGGCTTCGTCATCTGGAATCAGGTTCGGTCCCGGGGCAGGCGGGGAGGCGAGCCGCCGACGGGTCCCCCCTCGGAGAACCCGCGCTTCGGCCTCCGCGTTCGGCTCGGCTTGCCTTGAGCGCGTCCGGATCGCGGCCGTGGAGGAGCCCGGCTCGCCGCCGGCGGCGTCTTCCGGTTGCGGCTGTCCTTCTGTGGGCCGGCGCCGGATGCGACGACGATCCGATCGGCTCCCCGCTGTCGCTGACGATCGACGCGCCTTCCGAGGCGGCGCCGGGCCAGTCCGTTTCCGTCGGCTACGACGCCGCGGGCCGGCGCCTCCTGGGCATCGTCTTCTCGTGGGGCGACGGGACCGTGGATTCGGTGGCCACGGCCGGCGCCCAGACGGCGGCGGGATCGGTGGACCACGTCTACGAGGCGCCGGGCGGCCTCTTCACGATTCGGGCCAGGGCGGAGGACGCCGAGGAGGGCGTGAAGGTCGCGGAAGCCGACATCGTTGTCCGCCGCGCCTCCTCGGACCCACGGCGTCGGCGTCCTGGCGGCGCGATGGTCGGTGTTGCATACTAGGAGCGGGTCGCCAAAATGGCCGGAGTTCGAATGAGAACCTCAAGCAGACAGGATGGAGCGATGTCCAACGGAACTTCCACGCCGCGCAGGCCCCTCCTGGGCGGCAACCAAGCGAATCCGCAACGCCGTGGGGGGGGGGGGGGTGCGCGGGCTCGTGGCGGCGATGCGCGTCGTCACCGTTCGGGTTGGGCTTCCGGGCGCAATCTGCGCGGGTTCGTGGCCACGGTCCTGGTGGCGGCGGCCTTGGCCGCGCCGGCGGCGGCGCGCGCCCAGACTGGGAGCATCACCGGGCTCGTCGCCGAGGCGGCCAGCGAGCGCCCGCTCGCGTCCGTCCAAGTGCACCTGCTCGACACGTCGCTCGGGGCCTTTTCGCGCGACAACGGGAGGTTCGCGATCCTGAACGTGCCCCCGGGCGAATACACGCTGCGCGCCGAGCTCATCGGCTACGCGACAGCGGAGGTCCAGGTCACCGTGTCTCCGGGCGCCACCGTGCAGCACGACTTCGCGCTGGAGACGGAGGGCCTGGGTCTCGACGGGATCGTCGTGACGGGCACGGCGGGGGCGGCGCGGCGGCGCGAGATCGGCAACACGGTGGCCCAGCTCAACATCGCGCAGGACGTGGTCGAGCCGCCCGTCAACGTGGACGCCTTGCTGCAGGCCCGCGTGCCCGGCATGTCGGTCACCCAGAGTTCGGCCAGCGTGGGCGGCGGAGCGATGATTCGGCTGCGGGGCAACGTCTCCATGACGCAGTCGAACCAGCCGCTGGTCTACGTGGACGGGGTTCGGATGCGCAGCGAGGGCTTCGCGAAGAACGTTCCGCCGATCGGCTACTCGGGACGCAGCAACAACGACGTGTCCAGTCCGCTCAACAGCATCAACCCGATGGACATCGAGCGCATCGAGGTGATCAAGGGCGCGGCGGCCACGACGCTCTACGGCACCGAGGCGTCGGCGGGCGTGATCCAGATCTTCACCAAGCGCGGCACGTCGGGCGCCACGCGGTGGACCGTCCAGGTGGAGCAGGGCTTGGCGCGCAACCTCACCTTCGGTCCCGACCCGTCGCTGAGGCCGCCGTCGGAGAACCCGACGTCGCTGTCCGGCGGGCGCTCCGACTTCCTCTTCATCAACCCGTGGCTGCGCGGGCACAAGCCCATGTGCAGCGACGCCGTGGTGGTGCCGGACCAACCCTGCGACGACGGCCTCTTCAGCGACCTGGGAGCCCATCAGCAGAAGTACGCGGCGAACGTCGGCGGCGGAACCGAGAACATCAGGTACTTCGTCTCGGGCTCGTACGAGAACGACGACGGGGTGCTGCCCAACGACGCCGAGAAGAAGATCATTCTCCGGGGCAACTTCACGTTCAATCCGGCCGACCAGCTCCAGCTCCAGTGGAACACGTCGTACACCAACGACCAGCTGTCGCACACCGCCGGCGGCAACAACGCCCACGGCATGACGCTCAACACGTTCAGGCGCGATCGCAACTACTTGAACGACGAATCGTTCAACGCCATCGATCCGTTCCTCAACCAGGAGCTCACGACCCAGGTGGACCATATCGTCACCGGGGTCACCGCCACCTATTCGCCGCTGGCCTACTTCAACAACCAGCTCAGCGTCGGGTTCGACTTGGCCCAGCAGGACAACCGCAACCTGCGTCCCTTCGGATTCATCCGCGCGCCGACCGGCATCCTGTCCACGTCGCGCCACGAATTCAGCACGCTGACGGTCGAGTACGTGGGCTCCTTCAACTTGGAGCTTACCGGCGACATCCGCTCCACGCTGTCGTTCGGCGGACAAAGCGTCACCACGCGCCGTGAGCAGACGATCGCCTACGGAGACAACTTCCCCGGCCCGGGCGATCCCGACGTCGACAACGCCGGCAACACGCTGGGATTCGAGGACCGCGAGCGGGTCGTCAACGCCGGCCTGTTCGTGCAGAACGTCTTCGACATCTCGAACAAGTACTTCGTCACTGCCGGCCTGCGCGTGGACGGAAACTCGGCGTTCGGCGAGGACTTCGGGCTTCAGCTCTACCCGAAGGTGTCGGGCTCGTACGTCGTGTCCGACGAGGACTTCTGGCACAGCGACTGGGGCACGCTCAAGCTCCGCGCCGCCTGGGGACAGGCAGGGCGCGCGCCCGGCGCGTTCGACGCCGTGCGGACGTTCAACGCCGTCGGATGGGGCGGGGTGCCGGCGTTCCTGCCCGGCAACGTGGGCAACCCCGACGTCGGCCCCGAGACCACGTCGGAACTGGAGTTCGGCTTCGAGGGCTCGTTTCTTTCCGACCGCCTGCTGGCCAACATGACCTACTTCACGCGCACCACGTCGGAAGCGCTGTTCAGCGTTCGCCAAGTGCCCTCGCTGGGCTTCACGAGTTCGCAGTTGGCCAACGTGGGCGAACTGGCGAACAGCGGGGTGGAGCTGGGCCTCAACTACTCCATCGTGCGCAACGACACCTGGGCCTGGGACGTGGGCACGACGATGTCGTTCACGGATTCCGAGATCAAGTCGCTGGGCGGCGCGCCCGAGTTCTCGATCGGCGGGTTCGGCTGGGTCATCGAAGGACAGCCCGCGCCGGTCATCCGCTCCAAGTGCGTCTCCAACGCGGACCAGCGGGCGGAGCCCGTGATAGAGGACGACTGCATTCACGGCCCGAACCAAGCGCCCGTCATCATGGGCTTCAGCACTAGCTTCGGCCTGCCCTGGGGCGTGACGCTCGCCGCGCGCGGCGAGTACCAGGGAGGCGCGTACATGCTCAACGGCCCGCAGGCCGCGGCCACCCGCCGGTCGGTTCGTTGGGCGGGATGCTTCGAGGCGTACAACACGTGGGAGACGCGGGGCTACGACGCGCTGACCGCAGAGGAGCGGGCTCGTTGCAACGTCAATCACTACCAGACCGACTTCGCGGTGCAGCCGGCCGACTTCTTCAAGATTCGCGAGCTGAGCCTGCACGCGCCGCTACCCAGCAACTGGGCCAGCGGCATGGGCGCGTCCAGCGCCAGCGTCACGCTCTCGGCGCGCAACTTCTTCCGCTGGGTCCATCCGCTCATGCGGACGCTGGATCCGGAAGTCGGCGCCAACGTCGGGTACAACACCCGCGTGCGTTCCATGACGGAACACGTCCCGCCGCCGGCCTACTACACCTTCTCCATGCAAGTCGTCTTCTAGGAGGGATGACCATGCGAACGAGAACACGACGACTCACGTCTTCCAGCCCGGCGCAACGGCGCGCGCTTGCCGCCGCCGGCTTGGTCCTCGCCTCGGCCGCGTGCGACACCGAGGTGGTCAATCCCGGCAGGGTTCAAGAGAGCTTCCTGTTGGAAGCCGCCGCGCACGAAGCCATCGTCAAGGGAATCGGCCGGGCCGACGCCGAGGCGCTGAACTACGTGGCCTACACCGGCGCCGCCATTACGCGCGAGATACATCCTTCGGGTTCCACCGGCAGCTTCGGCATCCAGGTCGAGTGGCAGAACGGCGAGCTCGACTACGAGACGATCGACACGCACTGGAACCATTCGCAGCGCGCGCGCTGGTGGGGCGACGACGGCATAGCGAAGATCACGGAGACGGGCACCGACGATCAGGATTTGCTCGCCGAAGCCTATTTGTGGACGGGATACGCGTATCGGTTGTTGGGCGAGAACTTCTGCGAATCGGTGATAGACGGCCAAGCGCCGGGCGCGCGGAGCGTCTACTGGGACAGGGCCATCGAGCGCTTCACCCAGGCTTCGACGTTGGGAAGCGGCGACATCGCGACGGCCGCGACGGCGGCGCGCGCATCCGTGAAGGTGTTCACCGGGGACTGGGCGGGGGCGGTCGCCGACGCCGCCAGGATACCGGACGGCTTCGTGTGGTACATGCCCTACTTCGCCAACGAGGGCGACGCGACCCGCAACCGCATTCAGTGGGCGAGCCAAGCCGAGCCGTACAAGGCGCACACGGTGAAGTTCACCAAGTACGAAGACTACGGCCTTAGCGAAAACCGCCCCGAGGGCGACCCCCGCGTGCCGTTCAGGGTCACCGACGAGACCGGGGACGCCGCAGTGCAGTGCTGCGGCCAAGTTCCGTGGTGGCCCCAAACCAAGTACGAGGACTCCGGCGCGGACATTCCACTGTCCAAGGGGCCGGAAATGCGCCTGATCGAAGCCGAGGCGATGCTGATCTCGGGCGACTGGCAAGGGGCGATGACGAAGATCAACGCGCTTCGCACCAGCCGCGACCTGCCCGAGGCGGAGGCTTCCGACGCCGACGAAGCTTGGAAAGCGCTCTACTTTGAACGCGGAGTGGTGCTATGGCTGGAGGGGCGCCGCCTGGGAGACTTCTGGCGCTGGTCCCAGCCGGGACACTCGGGAACGCGCGACTTCCACCCGCTTGAGATGCCGTCCGGCAACGCGAGCGTGGGCTCGCACCTGGTGCAGCAGGACCTGTGCTTCCCCATCTCGCGAGGCGAGATCGAGACGAACGACAACATTTCGTAGCGGCCCCGTTGCGGCGCGGATCGCCGACCGCCGTGACCGCGTGACAGTTCGTGCCGCCCGTCCGCCACCGGTGAAGGCGCGAGCGCCCGGGTCCAGGGCCTACGCCGTGCTCTCGAAGACGCCCCGTCCGATCGCCAAGATGCCCATCGCGATGAAGAGCAACGCGAGCGCGGTCCCCACCAGGTGGGGGCCGTAGCCTCGCGCCTCCGCCGAGCGCCGCTTCACTACCGAGGCGGTCGCCTGGGCGACCAGGGCGGCCCCGGCCATCATGAAGACGTGCCCCAGCACCTGGGTGTGGAAGGGGCGCGCGAAGAGCACGGCCGCGCCGAGCGCGATCTGCAGGTGGAGCAGTCCGGCGAAGCCTGCCGCCGCCTTCCCCATGGCGGGCGTGTAGCGCTTCTTGCCGAGATGGCCGGCCAGGGCCCAGGCCAATACGACAAGCCCTGCGGCGAGGACGAGAAAGCGGACGCCGGAGTGCGCGGCGAAGAGCATGGGCGGGGTCCTCCGAACGAGGCGTTGGCGCCGAAGCGCGGGATCGACGGCGCGAAGGGGCCGCTCGGCCGTCGCGTGGCCGTGCCAGCAAGCGCCCTCGCGCCGTGAGGGCTGTCGTGGCGGAGGGCGCCGGCGGCCCGGAGGTATTGAAGATAGGGACGGCGCCGACGCCGCGGCCGTCGGCTCGCGACATCCTCGTGCGGGTGCAGTCGTCGGGGGTCAACCGGGCCGACCTGCTTCAGCGCCGGGGGCTCTACCCGCCTCCGCCGGGAGCGCCGGAGATCTTGGGCTTGGAGTTCGCGGGCGTGGTGGAGGCGGTGGGAGCCGACGTGACCCGGTGGAGAGCGGGCGAGCGCGCAATGGGCATCGTTGCCGGAGGCGGCTGCGCGGAGCGGGTGGTCGTCCGCGAAGACGTGGCGGTGCCGGTGCCGGCCGAAATGGACGCCGTGGCCGCCGGGGCAGTGCCCGAAGTGTTCATGACCGCGTTCGACGCGATGCTGGGACAGGCCGGGCTCCGCGCCGGCGAGACCGTGCTGATTCACGCGGTGGGGAGCGGCGTGGGGACGGCGGCGCTTCAGCTGGCGCGACGCGAGGGTGCGCGCACCCTGGGGACGTCGCGCACGCCGGCCAAGCTGGCCCGCGCCGAAGAGCTGGGACTGGATGTGGCCCTCGACGGCCGGGGAGATTGGGCAACGGCCGCGTTGGATGCCACTGACGGCAGGGGCGCCGACGTGATCGTCGATCTGGCCGGGGGCGCGTATCTGGCCGGCAACCAGCGAGCGGCGGCTCTTGGCGGACGCCACGTGGTGGTCGGCCTGCCCGCCGGGCACTCGGCCCAAATCGACCTGCGCGCCCTCATGACGCAACGAGCCCGGCTGCTGGGGACGGTGTTGCGCGCGCGCTCGGACGCCGAGAAGGCCGCGCTGGCCCAAGAGTTCCAAGCCCGCGCCGCCCCTGGGTTCACCGACGGCTCCCTGCGCCCCGTCGTGGACTCGGTCTACCCGCCCGAACAGGCGGCGGATGCCCATGCCCGCATGGAGCGCAACAGAAACTTCGGCAAGATTGTCCTTGCATGGGGCGACGCTTCGCATGACGGTTCGCCCAGCACCTTCCCGGCAACGGCCGCGGAGCCCGCCGACGCTGGCCCCCCCGCAATCGCCGAGTAGCGCGATGCCCATACGACATGCCGCGATTCGAGGCGGCGGAGCGCCGTGGACGGCGGTCCGGTCCGCGGCCGTCGCCGCGCTGGCGATGGGGCTGGCCTGCGCCCCGGCGGCCGCCCAGCAACAGGGCGGCGCGGATCGGCCGCGCGTCTTCTTCGACTGCAAGACGCGCGGCTGCGACTTCAACTACCTGCGCACCGAGATTGCCTGGGTCGATTGGGTGCGCCAGCCCCAGGACGCCGACGTGCACGTCATCATGACGAGCCAGGACACGGGATCCGGGGGCCGCGAGTACGTGATCGAGTTCAGCGGGTCGGACCAGTGGGAGTACCAGGAGCTGTTGCGGCACAGCGCCCTGCCGACGAGCACCAGGCGCGAGCAGCTCGACGGCATCGCGCACACGCTGGCCGTCGGTCTTCTCCACTTCGCCTCGTCCAACGGCTTCGGGCGGACGGCCGTGGTGGTTGCGCAGGACGCCCGGGACGCGGAAGCGCTCGTCGTCAGCCGCGAGGAGGTTGCGGACCCGTGGAACTTCTGGGTCTACCGCGTGGGCGGAAACGCCGAGTTCGACGGCGAGCAGACGCGCCGCACGACGAGCGTCAACGGCAACTTCAACGCCTCGCGGGTCACGTCGGCGTGGAAGATGAACTTCCGCGGCAACGTGAACTTCAACCGCCGCGAAATCGACCTCGCGGAGGGAAACAAGTTTGTCGACGAACGAACGGACTGGGGCTTCTCGGAGCTGATCGCCTACGCGTTCGCCGAGCACTGGTCGATGGGCCTGCAGGGCGAGCTGCGGCGCATCCGACGCTTCAACCAAGAGTTCCGGGCCGAGTTGACGCCGGCGCTCGAGTACAGCTTCTTTCCCTACGAAGAGGCCACGCGCCGCTCGCTGACCGCGTTCTATCGCGTCGGTCCAGCTTACCGCAACTACGTGGAGAGGACGGTCTTCGGCCAGGACAAGGAAACGCGCTGGGAGCAGGCGCTCGATCTGGAGTTCGCCCAGCGGCAGCAGTGGGGAGACGCGTCCGTGCGCTTGCGGGGATCGCATTTCCTGCACGACGCGGCCCTCTACAACGTCTCGTTCAGGGGAAATCTGCGCTTCCGGCTGGCGCGGGGTCTTGACGTCTACGCCGACGGCCGTGTTTCGTGGGTCAACGACCAGGTGTATCTTTCGGCGCGGGGCGTGACGGACGAGGAAGCGCTCCTCAACCTCCAGCAACGAAGCCAGCACTTTAACTACAGCATGGAGGCGGGCCTTGGGTTCCAGTTCGGCTCAATCTACAACAACGTCGTCAACAACCGCTTCCGGGGAACGTTCTTCTAGCGCTTGGCCCGCCGCGCCGTTGCGCGCACCGGCCATGGCGGGCGCGGTCTTGCTGGGCGCCTTCGCGGCCACCGAGGCCCAGACTCCGCCCGTGCAACCGCAGGACGAGCGCGCCTCCCTGCGGCTCGTCGTCACCGCGGCGGCCGGCGGCTCGTTCAACGAGCGAGAGACGCGCTTGCCGGTGTCGCCCGTCGGCTTCGCGCGATTGAGCGTCGAGACTTGGAACGACATCAACGGGTTCGACATCGGCATGTTCATGGGGGGCGCGGCTACCGGAATCTTGGTCACGGAGTGCGGTGAACGAGCCGAGTGCCCGGCCGGGACTCGCTTCACCGCTGACTTCGTCGCCACGGGGGAGGTGGGCCTGATCCTGGGCCTTCCGGGCGAACCCTACC
The DNA here is from genome assembly GCA_965203485.1 of Longimicrobiales bacterium. Lineage (GTDB taxonomy): Bacteria > Gemmatimonadota > Gemmatimonadetes > Longimicrobiales > Gaopeijiaceae. The sequence continues at coordinate 21,700 of OZ241892.1, read as the reverse complement.
TTGTCGGCTACGTGGGCAGGGCCTTCCCAGCGTCGGCCGACCGCTTCAATCCCACCGCATCGCAGCAGGACCGCCGCTACCGCCGGTACACTTTTGGCGGCGGCGGTGGAATATCGCCGCAGGTCGGCCGACTCACCTTCATGATCGAGGCTCGCTGGCGGCGCGACGGGCGCCTCCCAGTCGGCTCCGGCGATTCGGTCGAGGTGCTCGTAGGGCTCCCGTTCCGGTCGGGATAGGGCTCGCCGCTTTCGCTTTCGACAAACGGCTGGACAAGTCGGGCCGGCAACGCTCCTACGGCAGTCCGATCCCCGCATCCTGCAACGCGGCCTTGACGCTCGCGAGCGCCGACCGTTGCGTCTTCGTGGGCGGATGGAGCGTGCCCTGGCGCACCCCGGCCCCCTCGACGGCGGCGTACAGCTGCAAAAGGCGCCCCCGGTGCGCTCCAGCCTCGCCGGGCATGTCGGACAGCCGGCTGGCGAGCGCGAGGACCTCCAACAGGAACGCCTCCCTTTCGCGATAGTCGGCAACGGTCAGCGGAAGCTCCGGATCGCCGCGAACGGCCACCGCGCGCCGGTGCGACGCGCCCCCTGCCGAGACCTCGACGGCGTAGATCCCCGGCGACACGAACGGCCCTCGGCGCTCCAGCGTGCGCGGCACTTCGGCCGGATCGTGGGCCGTCCACGTCTCCGCCTCGCCCGCTTCGCCCGGCAACCCGTGCCGGAGATCCCACGTCACCCGGTGCACTCCGGCCTCTCCCGGCGCCGCAAAGCTACGCACCGTGTCGCCCGCCGCGCTGACGACGACGACCCTGGCGGCTTCCGCGCCGCGGCCCAGCCGGTACGTGATCGGCGTGCCGTCGGCGGGATTCTCGCCCATGAAGACGGCCTGCGCGCGGTACGACGTGTCCTTCCAGTAGTACCGGATCGTTCCTCGGCGTACCGCGAAGAGGAAGACGGCCCGGCCCGCAGAGGCCGCGTACTCCGCCAGCGGCGCAACGTCGTCCACGACGATGATCGAGCGTCCGTGCGTGCCCAGCACCAGGTCCTTCTCCCTGGGATGCACCACCATGTCGTCGTAGGCCGTGGTCGGAAGGCCCGGCAACCGCGCCCACGTCGCGCCGCGGTCGGTGCTCGCGAACACATGGTGCTCGGTGCCCACGAAGAGCACGCCGGGATTGTCCGGATGCTCGGCGATCACGTTGACCGACCCCGAGGGCAACCCGCCGTGGAGCGGCGTCCACCGCTCCCCGAACTCTTCGGCACGGTACACGTAGGGCGCGAAATCGCCGTCGCGATGCGCGTCGAACGTCACGTACGCCGTCCCCGGCGACTCCGCCGAGGCCACCACTCGGCTGACGTAGGCGCCCGCAGGCGCCGGTGGCGCGCCGACGCGGCCTGCTCCGCCCCCGCCGCTCGCGCCGCCCGACACTTCGCGCCAGCTCCGCCCACCGTCCCTCGAAACCTGCACGGTCCCGTCGTCGGCGCCCACCCACAGCACCGCCGGGTTCAGCGGCGACTCCGCGATCGTCACGATCTCGCCGTACGACGACGTCCCGTCGTTGCGCGACAGCCGGGTGTCCGCCCCCGCCACGCCCATGATCTCCAGCGCGTCGCGGTCCACCCGGCGCGTCAGGTCCTCGGTGCGCTCGAAGCTGTCGCCCCGGTCTCGCGACACGAACAGCCGGTTGCCGCCCAGGTACACCACGTTCGGATCGTGGCGCGACAGCAAGCTCGGCGACACCCAGTCCCACCGGTACGGCTCTTCGCCCGGCGGAGCGGCCAAGCGCAGGCTCGTCACGTCGCCCGTGACGTTGTCGAAGCGCGTCCAGTTGCCGTTCTGCGAGTTGATGTACACGGTGCGCCCGTCCGGCGCGGCCTGCTGGTACATCCCGTCTCCGAACCCCGTTTGGCGCCAATCGTCGTCGACGATGCCCTCCCACGAGCGCGTCGCCGACGGCCCCATCCAAGAGTGGTTGTCCTGCATCCCCCCGTATATCCAGTAGGGATCGCGGTCGTCCACGTCGATGCCGTAGAACTGTCCGATCGGCAGGTTGTTGATGCGGCGAAACGTTGCGCCCCCGTCGTAGGTCTCGTGCAACCCGGCGTCTCCCGCCAAGTAGAAGTGCTCGGGGTCGCCGGGGTCGATCCACATCGAGTGATGGTCGGCGTGGACGCCAACGTCGTAGGTGGGCCGGGCCGCGATCTCGGCGAAGGTGCGCCCGCCGTCCTCGCTCCGGTGCGACGACGTGGCCAGCGTGTAGACGCGGTTCTCGTTCGTGGGATCGATGAAGACGTGCGAGTAGTACATGGGCCGAATGTTCTGTTCGCTCACCTTCTCCCAAGTCTCGCCGCCGTCCTCGCTTCGGTAGCCCCCGGACTCGGTCTCGTGCTGCACCAGCGCGTTGAGGACGCTGGGGTTGGTCGGCGCGATGGCGAGCCCGATCCTGCCCTTGTCGCCGTCCGGGATGCCGTTGGTCAGCTCCCGCCACGTCTCGCCGCCGTCCTCCGTCTTGTAGATGCCGCTGCCCGGGCCGCCTCCGTTGAAGCCCCACGCGCGCCGCTGGCGCTGGTACATGGCCGCGTAGAGAACGCTGGGACTCGCCGGGTCGACGACGAGGTCCACGGCCCCGGTGTGCTCGTCCACGAAGAGGACCTTGTCCCAGGTGCGGCCGCCGTCCGCGGAGCGGTACACGCCGCGCTCCGGCGACGAACGCCACAAGTTGCCCAGGGCCGCCACGTACACCACGTCCGGGTTGCCCGGGTGGACCTGAACACGCCCGGTGTGGCGCGTCTCGTCCAGTCCCAAGTGGGTCCACGTGGCGCCGCCGTCGTCGGACCGGTAGACGCCGTTGCCCCACGACGTGCTCTGCCGGTTCTGCTGCTCGCCGGTGCCCGCGTAGACGATTCGAGTGTCCGACGGCGCTATTGCCACGTCCCCGAAGGTGCTCGTGGGCATGTGCTCCCAGAGATTGGTCCAGGTAATGCCCCGGTTCGTGCTCTTCCAGAGGCCGCCGGAGGCCGTGGCCACGTAGATCGTGGAAGGATCGCCGGGCAAGGCTTCGACGTCGTGGATGCGCCCCCCGGTGACGGCCGGGCCGACGTGGCGGGGCGGAAACGCGGCAAGATCAGCCTCGGTGACGGCCTGCTGGGCGCCGAGCGGTGGGGCATGGAACGCGAGCGTCGCCAAGGCGGCCAGGGCAACGGAAGAGAAGAGGGTGGCCGGGCGGAGGCACGGCGCGCGCAGCGATGGGTTCATGAGTCGCGTTCCGGTTGTTGTTGCGGGAGCGCCAGCCTGGTTTGGCTGGGGTCGAAGCGGGCCAAGGCGGCCGTTGCGGCGTCGCGCACGTCCGAGTCCATGTCGTCGGCGCGAAGCATCCATTCCAGGTAGTCGGGCGCAGTCTGGGCCACCTCGTCGAGCGGCGCGCCCCGGTGCTTGCCCCGGCGGAAGACGAGCACACCGGCCGGCGTCTTCGAGAACCAGCGGGCGAACTCGGATTCGAAGGGCGCGAACTCGTCGCAGTACGCATGCAGTCCCTGGACGGTGCGGGGCAAGTCGTCGTACTTCTCCAACTGCGCCGCCATGACGGCGATCGTAGTGCGGACGTCGCCTTCTCCCGAATGCGCTCGCTCGGGCGCGCGGCCCAAGTAGAACTTCGCCGCCGCCGTCAAGTCGCGCGGCTCTTCGCGATGAAAGACCGTCTGGACGTCCACCAGGCGCCGGTCGCCCACTTCGAACAGGACTGCCGCCCGCCGAAACTCCGCCAAGAGCATCGGCAGATCGAAGCGGCGGATGTTGAAGCCCGCCAAGTCGCACGTCCCCAAGAACTCGGCAAGCGACTTGGCCCGGCTGGCGAACGGCGGCTCGTTGGCCACGTCCTCGTCCGAGATGCCGTGCACGCTCGTCGCATCCTCCGGGATCGGAATCCCCGGATGGAACCGCCGGACGCGCTCGTCCCGGCTCCCGTCCGGATGCACCTTGACCGCCGCCATCTCGACGATCCGGTCGCGAACGCGATTAGTGCCCGTGGTCTCCAAGTCGAAGAAGACGAGCGGACGGTCGAGGTCGAACGGGAGGCTCATGGAAGCGCCGGAGAAAGGCAGGGGGACAGGCGGGTTCTGCGCCGGTTGCTCCAATCTAGCGCGTTCTCCCCACCGTCGCCCGTCCTGACGCCGGATCGCAACGCGTACCTCGGCCAGCCGCGGCATGGCTAGATTTGACGTCGCTCGTCATCTCCGCCCTCTCCATCGCCGGCGAGCGCGGCGGCGCCCCTTGATCCAAGCCATGACGCTACCGCAACCTCTTCGTGCCTTCGCAAGCTCTCCGATGAAGGGCTACAACGTCTACCGCGTTGCTACGTGCCAGGGAGTCCACGACGCAGGCCACCTGCCCGTCTGCGCGGAGGACTTCCCATCCCGCCCGGCGTCGCCCCGCAATAGCTGCCTCGACGGCGTCAAGAGCGCGGATGTGCTGGTGTTGCTCTTAGGCGAACGCTACGGATTCGTTACCCCGTCCGGCAAGTCGGCAACCGAAGAAGAATACGAAGAAGCGAAGAGACTGCACAAGCCCATATACGCGTTCCGACAGGAAGGCATATGTCCAGACGAGCACCAACAGAAGTTCATCGCTGGAGTGGAAGATTATGTGACAGGTCATCATCGAGCGTGTTTTTCTGATCCGCTCAGTCTTGCACAACTCGTTGCTAAGGCCATGAATGATGCAGAAAGATATGGCGATATGACGGATAGAACATCGAGAGCGACATCGCGCTTGGAGGCAATGATTGAATGTCCTCCAAACGGAAGCAACGGCAATGCATGTATCCAATCACTCTGGACCACGGCACGTGTCGGCGAAGTCATGGACGCGCTCGACGTGATCAGTGAAGATTACAAACGATCTGTCCTGGAAATGGCACACGTCGGAGATTCGCCTATATTTGCCTATCACTGCAGGAGTGACGCTAGTTCAGACAAACATGGCCTTAAGCTTAGAACCTATCTCAAAAAGCATGATGGGTTGCGATGGGCCGGGGAGTTGTTTATCTTCGAGGCATGACGACGGTGAAGCTGAGCGACGAGCAGTGGGAGCGGATTCGCCACCACTTTCCCGAGGAAGCGCAAAAGGGGAAGCGGCTGGGGCGGCCGCCGGTGCCCGCCCGGCGCGTGTTCGAGGCTGTGCTGTGGATTCTGCACACGGGCGCCCAGTGGAGCTTTCTGCCGGACTGCTATCCGAACTACAAGACCGTGCACCGGAGGTTCCAGACTTGGGTCCGGACGGGCGTGCTCGAACGGGTGCTGAGGGACTTGGCGGGGGAAGCGAGGCAACGGGGTCTCTTCGACGGCGCGGAGGCATACGTGGACGCGTCGTTCGCGCGGGCGAAGGGAAGGCGGGGCGGGCGTGGGAAACACCAAGGCGGGCAAGGGCGTGAATATCATGGCGGTCGTGGACCGTTGCGGTCTTCCGCTGTCGTTGAGCACGCATCCTGCGAATCCTCACGAGGCGACGCTCGTCCAGTTGTCGCTGGACTTGGCGTTCACGGACGACACGCCGGCAAACTTGATCGGCGACAAGGCGTACGACAGCGACCCGCTGGACGCGGCCTTGCGTGCGCGAGGCATCGAGATGATCGCGCCGCACCGGCGCAATCGAACGCGGCCGCGGACGCAGGACGGTCGTCGGCTTCGGCGGGCGAAGCGACGATGGATTGTCGAGCGGTTCTTCGGGTGGATGCAGTGGAAGCGCCGGCTGTTGGTCCGTTGGGAATATCATCCCGAGAACTTCCTGGCGTTCGTCCAACTGTCCGCCATCTGCATCTTCTTCAACCATCTCGGCCTTTTGAGATAGGTTCTAGGCAGATTGGGGATGGTGATTCGACTTGTTCTGATATCATCATCGAGATACGTACAAACTGGACGCTTTCGATTTGGCAGGAAATCGTTCAATCAAATGCAAATGGCACAGATATCCTTTCTGTCTATTGTCTGAAGCCGTCAGCTATCAGGGGATTGCTTACGAGAGCGTGGGCCTTTGCAGGAGCGTGGTGGAATAGGAACGATCCTTATCGCAGGCATGACACTTTGTTTGGCAATACAATACTCTACAACTGGCAGGGCCGGTGGTTCAGAGAGCGATCTACCAATCAAGTCCCTTTCCACGCCAACGACATCAATCCCTTGCGGTCCTTCGATCAACCGAGGCGACTCTCTCGCAACGATCTGAATGATCGCACGGAGGAAATCGAGCGGATCATCAAGATGTTTGAGGTGAACTGGCCCAAATCCATCTTCTGACGTATCGGGGGCGAAATCCGACCGCGGCAACACAATGGCGAGCGGTTCAGGCGTCGCACGGACGGGCGCGACTTTGGATCGCCTACCTGGCCCGCAGCGCCGCCCGCACGGCGTCCTTCACCTCGTCGCCGAAGTCCTGGGCGTCGTCCAGCATCCACTCCAGGTAGTCGGGAGCGGTTGCGGCGACCTCGGCCAGAGGCGCGCCCTTGTGCTTGCCGCGGTCGAAGACGAGGCCGAGCGGCTCTTTCGCGAACCAGCGGTTGAATTCGCTCTTGAAGGGGGCGATATCGTCGCAGTAGGCATGGAGTCCGGCCATGTTGCGGGGCAGGTCGTAGCGGTCGAGCTGGGCCGACAGGACCGCGACGGCCGTGCGGATGTCGCCGACGGCCGAGTGGGCGTCCTGGTGGTCGCGTCCGAGGTAGAACCGGGCCGCCGCGGAGAGGTCGCGGGGCTCCTGCCGGTGGAAGATCATCTTCATGTCCACGAGTCGGCGGTCGCCGATCGCGAACGGCACTCCGGCCCGCTTGAACTCCGCCATCAGAACCGGCAAGTCGAACCGGCGGATGTTGAATCCGCCCAGGTCGCAACCCTCCATCATCCCGGCAACCGCCTTGGCGCGCCGCCGAAACGGGTGCTCTCCGGCGACGTCCGCGTCCGTTATCCCGTGAATGGCCGTAACCTCGGGGGGGATGGGCCGTTCGGGGTTGTAGCGGCGTTCCCGTTCCAGCATGTCCCCATTGGGCGACACTTTGACGATCGCGAGCTCGACGATGCGGTCGTCGGACAGGCTGAGACCGGTCGTCTCCACGTCGAAGAAGACGATGGGCCGGTCAAGCTTGAAGGGAAGCTTCATGTCGGGGATGGGAAACGAAGCGGCCGGACCGCGGTCGGCTGGCTTCGGGCCAAGGGACGCGCCTGCGCCCGGCGTCTTGACTGATTGACTGATGATAGTCCATGGGCCGTCGCGAGGCAGGTCGGCGGGCCGCCGTCGCCCCCCGGAGCCGCCCGAAATGCCGCGGCCGGACCGCCGACTTCCCCGATTGCGGCGGCGGCGAGGTGCGTTCGGCGACACGTTTCAGCGCGATCGGCGAGCGAGCGCTCCTGTCGCCGCTGGTATCGCCGGGGTCTCACGCTGCAACATTGCGTGGGGTTCGTGGCAACCCATGACATGAGCGGCGCAGGCCGCACGCTCGGCGCTCGGCGTCCGGCCGACGCCGCCTTGGGAGGATCGCCTAGCAGCCCGTGGACAAACGGGCTTGGCGCGTCCGCGACGAAACTTGGTGGGACACGGCGGTTTACCGGGCTCTCGAAGGCGCGAACGCGCGGAAGTCGCGCAATAGGGCTTGGAGCGGCCCCGAGAGGCGTCGAAGCGGCTCGAGAGCGGCGATTTGGCGGCAAAATCGGCGCAAAACGGAGCCTGCGGCGCCCGTCGCGCAGGAATCGAGCACAGCTTGCGCTGCGGCGGGGCGGCCCTGCAGGCCTCGTGGCGTGCCGACGCCGAAGCGTCTTCGCATGAGCAGCCCGAGGTTGAAGGCGGCGACGTGAATCAGCATCCGCTTGCGGATGTCCTCGTGGCCACGCACGTGCACGCGGCGAAGTCCGCCCGTCCCCAGCAGGTGCGCGAACGAGCGCTCGAGCTTCTCGCCCCGCATCCTCAGCAGCGCCTTGCCGCGCTCGCCCCGAATCCGCCGCCGGTTCGCGTAGACCGGCTTCTGGGCTTCCTTGTTCTGCTTCCAGCTCCGCCGACCGCGCGCGGGCTCGCTCACGTAGCCGCGCAGCCCCCGGTCCTCCAACTCCGTCATCGTCTTGTTCGAGTGATAGCCCTTGTCGCACACCACTTCCGCCGCCCCAGCCCCCAGCTCCGCCAGCCGCCGCTCCGCCTCGTCCAGCGTCTCCGGCAACGACGCCGCGTCGCCCCCGTCCGTCGTCTGCACCGTCATGCCCACCACCGCGCCCGACTCCAGGTCCACCGCCTGCTCCAGCTTGTGACCCAGCCGCGTGCGCCCGTCCTTCATCTTCGTGATCCGCGCCTCCGGGTCCCCCGGATGCACCCACTCCGCGTTCGACCCCTTCTTCGGACGCTTTCGGTCCAGCTTCGCCAACTCCTCGCGCGTCGGCGTCTCGATCCCCGACGACCGCGCCAGCTCCCGCAGCCACGCCTCGTAGCCCGCGCCCCCGTCCCGCCGCACGATCGAGCGCATCGCCGCGTTCGCCTCCAGCGTCGTCGAGTCCACGCCCAGCGTCCCGCCTCCCAACAGCCCCGAGTCGTCCAGCAGCCGCAACACGCGCGCGAACACTGCGACGTGCGCCTCCACGCTCAGCCGCTTGCGCGTCTTCGACAGGCTCGAATGGTCCGGCGGGTTCCTCGTCAGCTCGTACCCCAGGAACGCACGCAACGAAAACGAGTCCCTGCACCGCCAGGCGATGCCCCGCTCCGACGAGATGCCCTCCAGGTACCCCACCATCAGCGCCCGAAAGTACACCCCCGGAGGAATCCCCGGACGGCCCACGTTGCCCGCGTAGAACTCGGCGCACACCTCCTCCGCGAACTCGTCGAAGCCGTCCTCCCGCAACAGCCTGTCCAGCGCGCGGTAGAACGGGTGCTCGGACGCGCTGATCTTGCTCGTCGCCACGAACAACGCCTGCTGCCGCTCGCTCCGACGCTTGCCCAACGCCATCGCCGTCCTCCTTCAAGGGAATCGTTCCGTCCCTCCAATCTACTCCCCACCAAATCGCCGGCGCGCCGGGACTTTGTCCACGGACTGCTAGGCCGGGAGTCGCCGGGGGCCTGCCCATCCGGGCGTGACGAATTCCGACACTCCGGTTCGGATCGCGCGAGCGTCTTCATTAAGCGCGTGCGCCGTGCGCGTCGTCTCCGATGGGAGGCAGGCAGTCGCAGTCCCTCGGCAAGGGCGGATGCCCTCGTCGAGGCGTCGCCGAGCCCGCCTGCCTCCGGCCCCAAGGAATGGAGGGTACGGGCCGCCGGGAACATTTCGCGGCACCGCGGTGTAGCAAGGAAACGGGGCAGGAACTGCTTGCCCGCAAGCATCTGCCCGGCACGGCGCGCAGGACCGCGTGCGTGGACGAGGACCGAGCGATGTCCGGGCAGCTCGGCGATGGAACGGAGGACGACATGGGAGGAGACAAGCCGCCGTCAAGGACCGGAGACGGCCGCAACGACTCGGAGCGGGCCTGCTTCGACCGTCGCGTCCGCGGCCTGGAGGGCTCGTTGCGGACGTTCGCGCTGTCGCTGGCCAAGGACGCCAACGCGGCCGACGAACTGGTGCAGAACACGCTGATCCGCATGTGGGAGCGGCGAGACAGCTACTCGGGCAAGGGGTCGTACCGGGCTTGGGCCGTGGCCGTCATGCGCAACATCTGGAAGATGGAGCTGCGGCGCTCGCGCCGGGACGGTGCGGTGTCGCTGGATGAGGTCGGGGAGGTCGTAGACCGGCGGATCGACGTGGAGGCCGATCGCCGGGCCAAGCGCCGGGCGCGTGTCGTGCGCGCGGCCTTGAAGCGCCTTGGCAGGAAGGAGCGCGACGCGTTGCTTGCCCGGCACGTGGACGATCTGCCGTTGGCGGAGGTGGCCCGGAAGATGGAGGTGTCCCCGAAGACGGCGGACAAGGTGATTCGCCGCGCCTGCCGCAAGCTCAGGAGCATGGAGGACGTGCTCGAACTGGCGTTGGACTGAGGGCGGGCGGTGCCTTCCACGCTCGCCTTGGAAGAAAGCCCGCGCCTTCGGAGCCGCATTCGGGCCGGCGTACGAGCGGGTGGCTCCTTGGAGCTCGTGGGCGGGGTGCGGTTCGCCGCCGGATGGCAGGAGCTCGCGGAGCTTGCCGGACGGCGGCCGGGCTCGCCGGTCTTCGTGGATCCGTTTCGCGCCGACGAAGGCCTGCCCGAAGACGCGGCGGCGTTCCAGCGAGCGCACCCCGCGTCACCAATGATCTTCTATGGCGACCTCGACGCCGACCGGCGCCGTAGCCTCGAGGACGCCGGCGTCGTGTTCGCCGCTTGCTTGATCCCCGGCTCCACCGACCAGCTGAACGCGATCGGCTGGACGGTTCTCCAGACGGCCGCCAAGCACGAGGTCGAGGCGTTGGCGGGGGCGCTGAAGCGCGCCGCGCCCATTGCCGCCCACCCCTTTATCGCGCGTCTTCTGGCCGTCACGGTCCAGCGTCGCCGGGTCTCCGATTTGGCGCGCTCCCTGCACGTCAGCCCTCCCACGCTCCGTCGGAGATGCGCGGCATGGGGGTTGCCGACTCCGCGGAGGCTCGTCGCCCTTGCGCGCTTGTTCCACGTGCAGCGGTTGGCCGAGTGGAGCGGCAAGCCGCTACGGACCGTCGCGCTGGCGCTGGGCTGGTCCGACTACGCCAACTGCGTCCGCTCAACCCGCCACGAGCTGGGCTACCGACCGTCTGAACTCCGCCGGCGGGGTGGCGCCGCCTACGTCGCCGAGCAGCTCCGGCAGCGGTGGACTGCCGACCGCCCCATGCCGGACCGGTTGCGGCCTGATCGTTTTTGACATCCAGTTTTGCGGTCGTCGTGCATCTTCAGAACATCCAGGGCAAGGAGCGGCCATGCGCGGCCCAGTATTCAGCCGACTCACAACAGACCACCAATGACAACAACTTCATTTTTGCTGTTGCTGTCCGTCAGCGTCAATCAGGACACCCGAATCGTTCGGCCGTCCGATGACCCGCTCTTCCCGCTTCACGGGAGCGGCGAGCACGCCGGCGTCCGGGTTGCATGGCTGGGAGCGGCCATGCTCGTGAACGAAGGCAAGTACGTATTCGTCGACGACTCCACTAGACAGGCATACGAGTCGGACGAAACAGGCCAAACTAGGCCATTGACGGCCACGGCGTCGGATCTCCCATCTACAATTCGCCTCATTGGCCGGTTGTCGACGGGCGGGATCATCACCGCAGACGACGATAGCGGGTCGCTCGGCGAGATCACGGACGACGGGATGGTTGACGCCGGAAAGTACGATCCAAGGTCCTGGCAACCGACATGCTCGTTGGCTGACGGCACCCTCATCGGCCGATCTAGATCTCTTCCGATACCGCCTGGCTCACTCGACCTCGAAGCCCGGATCCGTCGCGATACTGCGCGTTACTCGGCCAGAACTAGAAACGAGCACCTCCGGCCGATCGCGGTCGTGGCAGGAGATGAGACCGTACGGTTGCCGATGCAGAACGGCCAGTGGCGGAGCCTTCGATCCGTGCCTGTGATCTTCGGTCACAAGACGCTCACGGCCTGCTCGCGCAATTATTTTGTCATCGTTCAGACCAACAACGATGCGGCAGTTTTCGTAGATCGCACCGGCGACACTATATTCCAGTCGCCTTTGCCCGGCTATCGACGTTCCGTGTCTCTTGGTCAAATCGATGCCGAGCGGCGGCTAGTCGTGTTGGCGGACCATCGATACAGCCGTATCGAGCGACGACGGTACAGCTATCTTGCGAAGACCACCGGCCTGCAAATCTTCTTTCCCGATCTCGTTGCCGCCGACATGTTGCCGGTGCCGGCCAACGACGTGGCCCCTCCTGTTGACGAGTTGTTCGTCGATGCCTCCGATCGCATTTGGTTCAGATTGCTTCCAATGCCCGCGGACGACAGTGTCTATTGGCATGTTCGGGATGTTGGTCAGCAAGAAGTAGCTTTTCGTGTTAAGGTACATCGACAGGTTGATGTTGTAGACGCATACAATGATCGTGTCTTGTTGCGCACAACGAGCCTCATGGGGCAAGATCGATTGCTCGTCACTTCAATGATTCGCTATCGCGAACATGGCCAGCTGCCCGCTTCAGGTCGCGTTCGAATCAAACATCACTCCACACAAGAGGAGGGAAAGCCGTGAAACCGAAGATACTCTCATCATCCGCTTGCTCGGACTGCTGCTGATCGGAATCCTGGCCAGCGACGTCGAGGCGACCAACGATGCGGCCGCCGACGGTCCCTGCCGCTGGGCGGCAGGGTGCATCCTGTGCGAGGTTGCGAACCAGGATTGCGAGATCCTCTTTTGCGCCGACCACATCCATACAGACTGCAGCTTCGAGTAGAAGAAACGAAATCGAAGTTGCACAAGAGCTAGTCTGTGGTACCCAGATGATGTGACCAGAACGGGCAGCTGGCCGGAAAAGGCATCCGAGAAGGGACCTAGAACGAGGACGCGAAATGAAAGATCGTCTCAACTTCATCGTGAACATCGTCATATTAACGGCGGTTGGCCTGTTGCTCGTTGGTCCGTCCGGCCCCGTCGGGCGGACGATTGCGCGAAGCTACGACGCCTGGAAAGACCGTCAGCGAATAGAGGCGGCATGGTCCGACATGGTCGACACTCCGGCCATTCTCGGTGCGGATGGTGTGGCCGAAAGCAACGCCTCCATCATCGTCGAATTTGTCGATTACGCTTGTCCATCCTGCCGTCAACTATCGCATGCGGTGTCAGCAGTGGCCAGTTCCGGACGGGCTAAGATTGCAATTCGGCACTTTCCACTGAGCGACCTGCATCCGAACGCCTATGCAGCGGCCGCGGCGGCGGTCTGCGCGACGGCACAGGGCTCGTTCGCGGAGATCCATGCATTGTTGCTTGCCGACGACGCATGGATCGAGAATCCCGACTGGAGTGCATTGGCGAGACGAGCAAGCGTACGCGACATTGGCGACTTTGAGCAGTGCATGCAGCAACCCGAAACGAACGAGCGGATAGAAGAGGATATTCAGATGGGAAGGACGCTTCAAGTAGCGGGCACGCCTGCTTTCGTGGCAAGAAGCGGCATCTTCGTCGGAACAGCAGGATTGGCCGAAGCGCTGGCCAGCCTGCCGACGAAACAACGTACGGCGAGAAAAGATGTCGCCCCACGTTCGTTGCGCATCGGGGAAGCCGATGTGTTCGATTCGTCGTTGCACTGGGACACGGCGGTGGCGGAACTCGGGCAATTGGCCGCCGCGATGTTCGTGGACGCTCAACGCTTGATGATGGCCGACCGAATGAACGCGGAAATTCATTTGGTCGACTTGCCGACGGGAGACTTGAGGACAATTGGGAGGCAGGGCGACGGGCCCGGCGAATTCCGGTTGCTGATGGATGCAGTGCGCACGTCAGACGGGTTTGCGACCTGGGACCCTCAGCAGGCACGCATCACGATGTTCTCCGCAACTGGTGAACTCACCAACAGCTGGGCATACAGTTTCCTGTGGTTCAACAAGCCCATAGCCTCGCCCGTCGCGGTGCTCTCGGACGGCGTCGTCATCTTTCGGGATGGGGATGTTCCGGGAGACCCCCACGGGCGCTACAGGGAGAAGGTGCGATACTTGGCGGTCACGAAGGACGGGGTCGCCGGTGTGGTCGCTGAGGCCGACGGGCCGGAATACTGGGGACACGGCGGCGGCACTCAGGCGGTAGTGCTGGGGCACCTGCTTCTCGAGGCCCAGCTCGGCGATCGGATCGCCATCGCGCAGACCGATCGGGGAAAGGTCAGGATGGTCGACCGCGACGGCGAGACGGCCGGCGAACTCTCGCTGGCCCAGGGGAAGGAGGCGTCCGCCAAGCAAGTCGAAATGGCGCGAGAGCACGCGCGCGAGCGTTTGCGCCGTCGCATGGCCCGTCGTAGCGGGGGCCCGGCCGGTGAAGCCTTCAGGCAGAGCGCGAAGGTCAAGCTGGAGAACGTGGCGAATGTGGCCGCCAACCGAACGGCTCCCGCGATCGACAAGCTGTTTGTCGACTTCGACGGCCGACTCTGGTTGCGTGCGTACGCGATGCCGGACGACGGCGATGCGCGCTGGCAGGTATGGGAACCCGACGACCTGACCGAGGCGCGGTTCGTCGTGGTTGGTCAGTCCACATTGGAACTGCTCGATGCTGCGGGCTCCCATGTCCTGCTGCACGAGAGGGACGCCATGGGCGTCGACCGGGTCTTCGTGGCTGCGCTGGCGGAGGGGGACTGATCGCGGCGGGCCGGGCTCCGCCGGGACGTGCAGGACCGACGCGCGAGGTTGCCGGTCCGGCTGAGGCGGCGGCAAGTTTGGGTCGCCAGTCAACCCAACCCAACGCGGAGCACGAGGTGGAATGAGCAGAGCCCACGCAGGAATCCGAACCAAGACCGCCAAAGGCGCCGCCTTGGCCGTAGTGGCGTCGGCCATTCTCTCGCTGGCCCCCGCGGCGTTGCGCGCGCATGCCGTGCAGCTTCCGCCGCCCCAGGCCGACCCGCGCATCCACGACATCGTCGCATCGGCTTCCGCCGCGCGGGTCGAGGCGGACATCCAGGCGCTGGCGGCCTTCGGCACGCGCAACACGTTCTCGGACACGTTGTCCGAATCTCGCGGCATCGGAGCCGCCCGGAGGTGGATCAAGGCGGAGTTCGAGCGCGTTTCGGCGGCTTGCGGAGGGTGCTACGAGGTCGTCTACCAGCGCAATCTGGTCACTGCGGAGGACAGCCCACGCATCCCGCAGGACACGTGGGTCGTCAACGTGCTGGCGATCAAGCGCGGGACAACGGCCCCGAACCGGTACGTGATCATGTCGGGCGACATCGACTCGCGGGCGTCCGACGGATCCGACGGCGAGTCCGACGCGCCCGGCGCCAACGACAACGCGTCCGGAATGGCCGGAGCGATCGAGGCGGCCCGGTTGCTGGCGGACTACGAGTTCGGGAGCACCGTCGTGCTGGCCGGGCTCTCGGGCGAGGAGCAGGGCCTCTGGGGCGGCCGCCACATGGCGCGAGTGGCGCAGGAAGAGGGTTGGGAGATCGCCGGCGTCCTCAACAACGACATGATCGGCAACATCGAGGGCGTGGACGGGGTGATCGAGAACAACACGTTTCGCGTCTTCTCCGAGCCCACACCGGCGACAGACACCGAGCGCGACCGCGCCCGCTACCGCGTGTTCGGCGGCGAGGTGGACGGTCCGTCGCGCCAGCTGGCACGCTATGTGGCCCGCACCGCCGACCGCTACGTCCCGAACCTGGACCCGATCATGATCTACCGGCTGGACCGGTTCGGGCGGGGCGGTCATCACCGGCCCTTCAACGACGAGGGATTCGCGGCGGTCCGCATCATGGAGACGCACGAGAACTACGTCCGCCAGCACCAGGACATCCGAACCGAGAACGGCATCGAATACGGAGACGTCGTGGAGGGGGTGAACTTCGACTACGCCGCCAAGCTCACAGCGCTCAACGCGGCCGTGCTGGCCCAGCTCGCGTGGGCGCCCCCCGCCCCGTCCAACGTGCTGATCGGGGGAGCCGTCCGGCCTTCGACGACGCTGGCCTGGGACGCCGTCGACGATGCGCGCTTGGCCGGCTACAAGGTTTACTGGCGCGACACCACTGCTCCGCGCTGGCAACGTTCGCGCTGGGTCGGCGACGCCACCTCCTTCACGCTGGATGGGCTGGTAATCGACAACTATCTCTTCGGCGTGGCGGCCGTGGGCCGCGACGGCAACGAGAGTCCGGTAGCCTATCCGGGCGGACAGATGCGACGCGGGAGGTGACGCCCCCGGGCCGTGGGGGGGGGCTCATCCCTAGGGGCGGGCATTTCTACTCTCGCCGATTTCGGACATTCTACATTGGCTTGACGTCTCCCCCAAAGGAAGCCGCTTGACTTGGCCTAGCCGTTCGCGGTACTCTTGGGCGAAGCTAGGTGCTACGTGGGCGATCATGTCGAAGCCGAGGCGACCCGATGACCAATTGCGGATGGCGGACGTGAACGACCAGAGCAAGACGGGTGCGAAGACGCCCGCCGTCCGGGCACAGGCGCGAACGCTTGGCCGAGGCCACCAACGGGCCGGGCTGATTCCGGCGGCAGCGCAACGTCGTCGCGCGGCTCGCCCGCGCGCTCGGCGAAACCATCGCCGCACGGGTCTGATTGTCGCGACGACGGCCGCCGTCCAGCTTGCCGGGTGCGCCACGTACCAGCATGCCGTCGTCGACGACCTGTCGCCCCGCGACCGCGTGCGGCTCGAAGTGGACGATTCGGAGTTGCCCGCGCTGGTCGCGTTCGCCGAGGGCCCTAGGGGCCGCTTGGCGGGCCGCTTCGTCGGCATGGCCGGAGACTCGGCGACCTTTCAGCTGCAGAACGCCACCGGCTACCGCACGGTGACCCTCGCGCCGGCGTCGGTGGTCTTCTTGGAGCGCCGCAAGCCCGAGCTGGCCAGGAGCCTGCTCCTTTCCGGCGCGATCGTGGGGGGTGTGGGCGTGCTGGCCTACCTGGGGTTCGAGGGCGGCGGGCAGGGCGGCGACCCCGACACGGGCGGGCCGGAGGCGTTGACGCCGCTTTTCTTCATCTCCTTCCCGTTCGGCAGGTGACCGAGGGAGCCTCCCGGACCTCTCGGATCGGACTCGCGCTCGCTTGCGCGCACCGCCATCTTCGTAGTATCGTCGTAGCCGCTTCACGCGGCGCACCCGCCCGCCGGGCGACCGCGCCGCCGGACGCCACTCCTGCGTCCAGTCTCATCACGCACACGGAGGCAAGATGACCATTAGGAACGTTCGATTTGGACCGTCGTCTCTCGGACGATGGCCGACGATCGCGGTTGCCGCGCTCGCGCTCGCGGCACCCCCCCCCTTGGCGGCACAGACCGGCACGATCACCGGCACCGTTCGAAACGCGGCCAACAACTCCCCCCTCGTCGAGGCCCGGGTCGCCATCCCGGCGCTGGGCATGGGGCAAGTCACCAACAACGTGGGGCGCTACCTGCTGCCGGGCATCCCGAGCGGGACGCACACGCTCGAGGTGATCTACATCGGCTACGAGAGCCAGACGATGGAGATCACCGTGGCCGCGGGCGGCGCCGCGACGGCGGACTTCCTCCTGGAGTCCGACGCGATCAGCTTGGAAGGCGTCGTGGTCACCGGGACGGCGGGCGCGGCACGCAGGCGCGAGATCGGCAACTCGGTGGCGCAACTGACCGGAGACGTCTTCGAGTCGCAGCCCATCACGCGCGTGGCGGACGCTCTTCAGGGCCGGACGCTGGGCGTGGTGGCGCTGTCGAACGGCGGGCAGGTCGGCGCCGGCTCGACGATCAAGTTGCGGGGGAACAACTCGGTGTCCTTCAGCAACTCGCCGCTCATTTACGTGGACGGCGTGCGGATGCGCGAGCGCGGACTCATTCACTCGGACGAGGCCAACCAGCAGACCAATCCGTTCGACGACATCAACTGGCACGACGTCGAGCGCATGGAGGTGATCAAGGGAGCGGCGGCCACGACGCTCTACGGCACCGAGGCGTCGGGCGGCGTGATCCAGCTCTTCACGAAGCGCGGCGCGGCCGGCGCCCCGGCTTGGTCCTTGGTGGTCGATCAGGGCATCAACAGTCTCGGCCACATCGGGCCGGACGCGTCCGTCAACCCGACCGGCCTCGGACTCAACAACTGCAACTTCACGGGCAACGCCGACTTCCCGAACGGCGATGACCAGTTTCCCGCCGATCCGTCCTGTCCTGCCAGCGGTTCATGGCTCAAGAACGGCCACGTTCAGAACTACAACCTGTCGGTGCGCGGCGGCACGGAGCGAATGAATTACTACATGTCCGCGCGATGGGGTTCGGAGGGCGGCGTGTTCGACACGGGCTATTACCCGGAAACCGGCGAGAAGCGGGGGGCGAAGCGGCCCGAACAAGGACAGGAGAGCTGGAACCTTCGCGGCAACTTCGCGTTCTCGCCGGCAGAAGGCGTGGATGTTCGGCTCAACACGTACTACGCTCATCGCGACGTGACTTGGGTCCCCGACGGCAACAACGCCGAGGGCTTGCTGCTCAACGTCTTCAGAGGCGGCAACGACTACACGAACGACGAGGACGGCAAGCTCCTCGACATGGACATCACGAACGTCAACGACCACTTCATTACCGGCATGAACATCCTCTGGAACGCGGACCACGGCATCACCCACCGCCTCAACACGGGCATCGATTGGGTGCGCAACACGTATCTCGAGGAGCGTCCTTGGGGCTACTTCCGCGTCGCGTTGGGGGATCGCGAGTCGGACGAAGAGACCTTCCGGAAGCTGACGCTGGACTATTCCGGCGCGTGGTTGGCGGATCTGTTCGGCGTGTCGTCGGAGTTTTCTTGGGGGGCTCAGCTCTACAACGACTTCGTCACGGGCAACAACGGCTTCGGGGAAGACTTTTCTGGTCCAGGCGCGAAGGTCGTCAACTCCGGGGCCATAACGGAAGCGTTCGAGACCAACCAACGAGTGACGACCGGCGGCTTCTTCTTCCAGGAGAGGGTGGGCATGGCCGACCGCCTGTTCGTCACCGTCGGCCTCCGAGTCGACGGGCACTCGGCTTTCGGATCCGATTTCGGTCTGCAACCGTATCCGAAGGCATCGGTTTCCTATGTGATTTCCGACGAGACCTTCTTCCCCGAATACCTCGGGACGCTTAAGCTCCGCACGGCCCTCGGAGAGTCCGGAAAGGCCCCGGGCCTCTTCGACGCGGTCAGGACATGGGCCTCGGTGGCGGGAGACGACGGCAGGCCCGGCCTTTCGCCGAGCAACTTGGGCAATTCGGAACTCGGCCCCGAACGCACGCGCGAGTGGGAAGTCGGATTTGAGGGCTCGATGGTCGATGGCCGCGTCTCGTACGAGTACAACTACTTCAACCAGAACACCTTCGACGCGCTGATTCCGGTTACGCAACCGGCCAGCCAGGGATTTGCCAACGCGCAGTTCAGCAACGTCGGCGAAATCCAGACCACCGGCCACGAGCTCGGAGTCAACGCGACGGTGCTGACGACCGACCGGTTCGTCGTGGACGCCGGCGCCAGGCTTTCCACGAACAACTCGAAGGTGCTCGATCTGGGCGGTCTCACCAGGCTCCCATACGGTTGGCGGAACTACGTGCACGCGCCCCAGGAATGCACGGAGGCGATGTCCAACGCGGTCTCCTTCGACGGGAACGGGTTCATCGGGCAGGGTTGCACGATCGGGGAAATGGTGTACTACCCGTTGCCGGTCTTCTGCGAGGACCGAGTGCAGAATCCGGACGAGGTGGCGGCTCCAGTGTATGCCGACCAGTGCCTGGGCAACACGTCGCCTACGCGGACGATCGGCTGGAACGCCGCCGTCACGTTCGCCGACCGCCTCACGATGGACATGGTGTGGGAGGCCCAGGGCGGTCATTGGCTGTCGTCGGGCACGGCATACCAGAACGCTCGCCGCCGGGTCTGGCCCACGTGCCGCGAGACGGTGGCCCGCATCAGGGCCGGCGAGACGAACCAGCTCACGGCTCGGGAACGCGCGCTGTGCGACCCCGGCCGGACGCGCTACGGCATGTGGACGCAACCTGCGGACTTCGTGAAGCTGCGTTCCGCGTCGTTGAGCTTCCGCCTGCCCGAGGATTGGTTGCCGGGACAGCTTCGCGCGGCAACGGTGAGGTTGCAGGGGCGCAACCTGCTGACCTTCACGGACTACGAAGGCGTGGACCCCGAAGCGTTCGAGGACGGTTCCGCCGAAGTGCTGTTCCGCCAGGAATACTACAACTTGCCGCCTTTCCGCAGCATGCAGCTGTCGGTCAAGGTCGACTTCTAGAGGAAGGGGGCTAGAACGTGAAAGTCAAGAACGTGAAGACGATGAAGATGCACGTCTCGTCGCTGTGCGCCGTCTTGGCGGCGTTCGGATTGGCGGGATGCGAAGGCGACTTGTTCGAGGTCGAGAACCCGGGCAGAATTCTCGACTCGGACCTGAACATTCCCCGCGCGGTGGCGCCGATGGTCGTGGGCATGTCGTCCGACTTCTCGAACGGATACGACAACCTGACGTTCGCCACAGCGATTCTGTCCGACGAGATCGTGGGCTCGGGAAGCTACTTTTCCACCGGCCGCTACCGGCGCGGGCTCTTCGACTCGGACGATTCCAACGGCTTCTGGGCCGCCGTGCACGAGGCTCGTTGGGTGGCCGAAGCCGGCCTTCTTCGCATGAAGAACATCGAGGGCTACACTTTCGAGGGCAACGCCTTGACGGCGAGGGCGTACCTGTTCGCCGGGCTCTCCAATCGCTGGCTGGGAGAGAACTTCTGCGACGCCGTGTTCACCCAGCCGTATGCGGGCGACGTGACCGGCCCGGGCGGCGAGTCCGACACCGGCGACCGGTTGGATCACAGCGCCGCGCTCGAGCGCGCAATACCCGTGCTCAACGAGGCGGTGCGGCATGGAGCCATGGCGGGCTCGTCCGACATCGTCATGGGGGCGGAGGGCGTGCTGGCGCAGGTGAAGATGGGCCTGGGACGGCTGGCCGAAGCTGCGGGCCACGCGGCCAAGGTGCCGACGGACTTCGTGTACGAGGCCAACTATTCGTCCAATTCAGGCCGCGAGACGAGCCAATTGTGGAACGAGACGCACGGGCGGCAGGAGGTGTCGGCCTGGCAGACGCTCGCGGGCACGGTCGGCGAGGGAGACCCCAGGACGCCTTGGACCGACTGCACGAAGTCCGGAGCCGGATGCGCGAACGTCAACGGCGCCGACGGCGTCACGCCGCACTTGAGGCAGGAGAAGTATCCGACGAGAGAAGACGGCATTCCCTTGGTCAAGGGCACCGAGATGCGCCTGATCGAAGCCGAGAAGGCGATGGTCGCCGACAGCGACCTGGACGCCGCCATGGCCAAGATCAACGAGGTCCGGGCGTTTCACGGCCTGGACGCCTTGGAGGCGGACGGCGTAGGCGAGATCACCGGCGGCGAAGGCGGTGGCGCAAACCCGACGTCGATGTCTTTCTGGGACATCTTGGACCGCGAACGCCACTTGACGCTCTGGCTCGAGGGCCGGCGTCTGTGGGACCTGCGCCGGTGGGACCATCCGCACTTGAACGGCGGCGGAGTCGGGGGATACGAAGCGACGGTGGCGAGACGGGCCGCTTGCATGCCCGTCTCGGACCAGGAATGCCAGGTGAACGAGAAGGTCAAGGACTTCTGCATCACGCGGTGACGCGATTGCAGGTGCGCCTGATCTGTGCGACCGCCCCCCGGCCCATTCGCGGCCGGGGGGCGGTTCGACTATTCGAGCAAGTTCACAGGTGCATCGCGGCTCCGAAGTTCCCGCCAATGGGAGCGCGTCGCCGCGCGGCGCGGCTGAATTCGTCGCCGGGGCGGTGACGCCCGCCGCGGGCAAGCGCGAGCCGGGCAAGCGACGGCCTTCGGCTCTGCCGCTGGCGTTTCCTGCGGTATTGGGAGCGGCGTTGGCCGGCTACCTCTTCCTCCCGGTGGTGTGGGGCATTCCGGCGATGCGCTGGACGTTCTTGGCGGCGGCCGGAGGCGTGACGGCGTGGACTCTCGCGCTCTTGGCGAGGGGACGCGGCTCGGCGCTCGAGCTGGCCTGGCGGCGTCCGCACGGCATTCAGATCCTTGCACAGGGGACCCTGATCGCATGGTGGGGGTGGTTCGTGCGCCCCGTGTACGAATTTGTTCCGTT